>NZ_JAUHPV010000009.1 GCF_030418315.1 Demequina zhanjiangensis | reverse complement strand
CCGGGGGGTGGCGGGCCCCCCGCCACCGCGTCAGGAGTCGTGCGGCTTAGAAGCCGAGCGACTCGTCGATGAACTCGTTCGTGTAGATGTCCTCGGGGGTCAGGTCCTCAGGGATGTTGAAGCCCTGCTCCGAGTAGATCGGGACGACGATGTCGAACAGCTCCTGGACGCGTGCCGGGTCCAGGTTGCCGAGGATGTCGTCGTGGCCGTTGCCCACGAGCTCGGCCTGCAGCGTGGCCACCGAGTACTCCGCGACGCCGGCGGAGTAGACCCAGCCGGTGTCGTAGGCCTCGACGAGCTCGAGGACGAGCTCGTTGGTGGCCGACGGGTCCTCGAAGTAGTCGAGCTCAGCCTGCTGGAGCACCGGCACGAGCGCGGTGAGGCAGTCGGAGTAGGTGTCGATGTTCTCCGGGATGACGGAGAGCACCGCGGCGTACTTCGGGTAGCCGGCGTCGTTGATCAGCTGGTAGCCGACCGGCTTGCCCCACTCGGCGACCTCGTTCTCGTAGATGAACGGCTCAGCGGAGGCGAAGCCCTGCTGAGCGATCGCGCCGCCCTCGGACACGAACACCGCGGGGGTGCCGTCGTAGGTGGTGTCGATCTGGTCGGCGGACAGGATGCCCACGCCCACGAAGTAGTCGATGTAGGTGCCGCCGGGGAAGACGCGGATGGTCGCGCCCGCGTCGCCCAGGTCGGCGATCGACTCGACGTCCGGGTAGGTCTCGGGGTCCCACATCAGCATCTGCGGGTCCTTCTCGAGCGGTGCGAACACGCCGACGGTGGGCAGGTCGCCCGCGTGGGCGATCGCCTCGTCGGTGCCCACGTATGCGAGGAAGATCGACGGGTCGTTGTACATCTGCGCGTTCGGCTGGGTGAAGCCGGTGGCGGGGCCGCCGGAGAGGATCGTGACGTCCACGCCCGTGGGCTCGCCGGACGCCATGAGGGGGCCGGTGACGGACTTCTCGTTGTCGTCGATCGTGTACTCGTCGCCGAGCAGCGCGTAGAGGTGGCCGTGCTCCGCCTCAGGGTTCCAGTCGGTCTGGATCTTGATGTCGGCGGGGCAGTTGGCGGCTGCGAGGTCGATCGCGCCGGTGGCCGCGCCTGACGGCGACGCGGTGGACGAGCCGCTGGGCTCCTCCGCCTCGGTCGACGTGCACGCGGCGAGTGCGAGGCTGGCGAGTACGAGCCCGGAGGCTGCGAACGCCTTGGTGCGGGGACTGCTCATGGCGATTCTCTCCTTGTGGGTGGGTGATGCGGTCTAGATGGGACCGTGCCAACGACCGATCATGCGCGTGGCAAGCCAGCCGAAGAACCAGAAGACGATCACGCCGAACACGGAGGCCAGCAGGATCGAGGCGAACAGCGGCTCGGCGTTGAGGCGGGCCTGATACAGGGAGATCAGGCCGCCGATGCCGCGTGTGCCGCGCTGGAAGAAGAAATCGCCGACGATCGCGCCGACGACGGCGAGGCCCGCAGAGATGCGCATGCCCGTGAAGATCGCAGGCAGCGCGGCGGGGAACTGGAGCTTGCGGAGGATCGTCCACTGGCTCGCGCGCTGGAGGATGAACAGCTCGCGATGACCCTGCTCCACTGACTTGAGCCCGAACAGCGTGTTGGACACCATCGGGAAGAGCGCGATGAGGATCGTGACGATGACTCGGGCGGTGAAGTCGAATCCGAACCAGAAGCCGATCAGCGGGACGAGCGCGAGGATCGGGATGGTCTGGAGGATCACGGCGTACGGGTAGAGCGAGCGCTCGACCCAGGCGGCCTGGTTCATGGTGATCGCCCAGGACACTCCGAGGACGATCGCGATCGCGAGGCCTGTGAGCGCGACGATCGCGGTGTTCCACAGCGCCTCGAACATGTCGGGGCCGAAGGCGGGATCCCAGTACGCGGCGATCACCTCGTGGGGAGGCGGCAGGAGGTAGGAGCGCGACGGGTCGAGGAACACGTAGCTGACGAAGTACCAGAGGCCGATGATGAGGCCTGCGACGGTGAGCGGCGGCGCCCAGTACTGCACTCCGCCGCGGATCGGGAGGCGAAGCGTGGCGGCCGCGGTGGGCTCGGGTGCGCTCATGAGTCGTGTCCTTCCCGGAGGGCGTGGGAGACCTCGCCGACCAGCGCGGCGTACTCGGCGGTGTAGCGGATCTCGGGGTCGCGGGGCATGTCCCAGGGGATGTCGAAGGAGCCGACGACCTTGCCGGGCCGGCCGGACATGACGACCACCTTCGTGGACAGGTAGACGGCCTCGGACACCGAGTGGGTGATGAAGAGGCCCGCGAACGAGCGCTCCGCGAAGAGCCTCAGCAGCTCGTCGTTGAGGTACTCGCGGGTGATCTCGTCGAGCGCGCCGAACGGCTCGTCGAAGAGGAACAGCTCGGGGTCCATGACGAGCGAGCGGGCGAGCGAGACGCGCATCCGCATGCCGCCGGACAGCTGGCGGGGGAGGTGGTCCTCGAAGCCGGTGAGCCCGACCATGTCGATGGCCTTCTGCGCGGCCTCGCGGCGGTCCGCCCTCCCGTGGTCGCGCAGCTCGGCGAGCAGTTCGACGTTCTGGCGGACGGTGCGCCAGGGGAGAAGGGTGGCATCCTGGAAGACGTAGCCGACGTGGTCGGTCGCGACGTGGGCGTCTCCGGAGGTGACGGTCTCGAGTCCTGAGGCGATGCGCAGCAGGGTGGACTTGCCGCAGCCCGACGGGCCGACGACGGAGACGAACTCTCCGCGCCTGACCTTGAGGTCCACGCCCGACAGCGCCGTGGTGCCGCCGGGATAGGTGAGCTGGACGTCGGAGAAGTCGAGCAGCGCGGCGCCCTGCTCGGTCGCTGTCGACGCTGGTGCCGGTTCAGACATGGGCCACCCCTTCTGCGGTGGTGTGCGGGGTTGGAAGATGGATCTGCTGGGTGACGCTGGTGCGGGCGACGACGCGTCCGCGGTGGATGACGATGCGGTCGGCGGGGGCCTCGGCGATGGCCTCGCCCACGTTCGCGGAGGCGACCGCGACGAACTCGGCGGCGGCTCCCGGCACGGCGTCGGCGACGGGCAGGCCCATGACGGCGCGTCCCGCGCTCGAGCAGAGGTCCCAGGACTCGTCGAGCGAGAGGTGCCCCGCCGTGACGAGCAGGGCTGCGGTCTCGAGCGCGTCGGAGCGGCCGATGGGGTTGAACGGGTCGCGGACGTTGTCGGCGCCGGCGGAGACGAGGGCGCCGCCGTCGAGCAGGGGGCGCAGCGCGGTGAGCCCGCGGGGCGTGCTGTGCTCGTGCTCCCAGCCCTGCAGGTACAGGTTGGTGATGGGGAGTGAGACGACGCCGAGCCGCGCCTCGGCGACGGCCTCGACGATCGGCGCGAGCTCCTCGGGGGAGAGGGTGCCGAGCCGCACGCAGTGGCCCGCGGTGCGGATCCGGTCCTCGGGCCAGGCGCCCGCGATGCGCGCGAACTCGGTGATCGTGATCGGGCCGTCGAGCGACTCGTCGGTGTGCAGGTCGGCGCCGATGCCGCGGCGCTCCGCGAGGGCGAGCAGGCGGCGGACGTCCTCGAGCGCGTCGTCGGCGAGGTGGGGGGCGCCTCCGACCAGATCGAGCCCGCGGTCGAGCGCCTGCTCGATCGTCGCGTCGTCCATGTCCACGGGAGGGAGGGCGACGAGCTGGAGGTCCATGACGTCGGCCAGGTCGGCCTTGAGCCGCACCATCGCGTCGACGCCTCGGAACGGCTGGTCGCCTGGCAGCAGGTTCACGTGGCTGCGCACTGCGGTGGTGCCGTTCGCGAGCAGGGCGAGCGCGGCGCGGCGGGCGCGGGCGTAGATGTCGTCCTCGGTGAGGTTCTCCTGGAAGTCGTGGAAGGCCTCGATCGCGCCGAGCAGGTCTCCGAAGGGCGGGTTGATCGCGTCCCACGTGTAGGCCTTGTCGAGGTGCGCGTGGGCGTCGGCGCCGGCGGTGAGGAGCAGCCGTCCCTCGAGGTCCACCACGGTGTCCGCGACGCCCTCGCCGGCAGGCAGGACGGCAGCGACGACGGCATCGTCGAGGACGATGTCGCAGACGCTTCCGTCGCGGAGCGTAGCGTTGCGGAGCACGCTGGTGGCACGTGAAGGCACGGGGATACCTCAGGTTCTTTGGCTGCGTCGCCGGGGGGACTTCCGGATTCGATCCGGGAGAGTGTTGATACTCTCAACACTGTTGACGCTACAACTGCTCCATTTCGTCGGTGTAAACAGGTCGTTTCCCGATGTGAAAACTTCTGGAAGGAGAAACGGATGGCTGACGAGGTCGATCAGCAGGCCCTGAGGCTCGGCACCGTCATCCGACGGATGCGCCGCGAGCAGGGGCTCACCCTCAAGCAGCTCGCCGCCCGCACGGGCCTGTCCCATCCGTTCCTCAGCCAGGTGGAACGCGGCCGCGCACGCGCCCGCTTCGCCTCGCTGGACGCGATCGCGCGCGGCCTCGGCACCACGCAGTTCGCGCTCTTCGCCATGGTCGCCGACTCCGATGAGAACCCCACGCACGGCACCGCCCGCGTCGCCGACGGCGAGGCTCACACCTTCCGCGGCGACTTCGGCCGCTTCGACCCCATCGAGCTGCTGATCGTCGACACCGAGTTCCGCGACTACTACAGCCACGTCGAGGAGGAGTTCTGCTACCTCCTCGAGGGGACCGCATGGCTCGACCTGGACGGCGAGCTCCACCTGCTGCGAGCAGGTGATGCCATCCTTGTGCCCAGCAACGCCAAGCACCGCTGGAAGACCGCCGACGGCAAGCCCTTCCGCCAGCTCTTCGTCAAGAACCTCGCCCCCCAGGAGGACTCGTGACAGTGCCCCCGCCACTTCGCGACGCCGTCGTCGTCGCCCGCCGCCGACTCGCCTCCGAGGTCGACGCCTTCGAGCTCGCCGCGGCCGATGGCAGCCCCCTCGGCGCATGGGCGCCAGGCGCCCACCTCGATGTCGTGCTCCCCGACGGTACAGAGCGTCAGTACTCCCTCTGCGGCGATGCCTCCACCTCCGAGACCTGGACCATCGCGGTCCTGCGTGAGGACGACGGCAGGGGAGGCTCGCACTGGATCCACGAGAACCTCCACGAAGGCGCGCGGATCCAGGTCCGCGGACCCTGGAACCACTTCGCACTCGCGGCCGCGCCCCGCTACCGCTTCCTCGCCGGCGGCATCGGCATCACGCCGCTGCTGCCGATGATCGCGGCCGCCGACGCCGCGGGAGCGCGATGGACGCTCGACTACGCGGGACGTTCCCGCGAGACCATGGCGTTCCTTCCCGAGCTCGAGACCCACGGCGCGAAGGTGCGTGTGCACGCTGCCGACGAGGGCGCTCGGCTCGACATCGACGCGCTCTTCCCCGCACCGGGCGAGCTGGTCTTCGCCTGCGGACCGCAGCGGATGCTCGACGCGCTCGATCAGGCCGCGCGGACCTGGGCCCCCGAGGCGCTCCACGTGGAGCGTTTTGAGGCGCGCGAGGTGGGCGAGCCGGTGCTCCACGAGTCGTTCGAGGTCGAGCTCGCGATCAGCGGCACCACCGTCACGGTGGACCCCGACACCTCGGTGCTCGACGCCGTCGAGTCCGCGGGAGTGTTCGTTCTCTCCTCATGCCGCGAGGGCACGTGCGGCACCTGCGAGACGCCGGTGATGGAGGGAGAGGTGGATCATCGCGACTCGATCCTCAGCCCCGCCGAGCAGGACATGAACGACCGCATGATGATCTGCGTCTCCCGGGCCTCGTGCCCGCGGCTCGTCCTCGAGCTCTAGACGATCCGCTCGGGAGGTGCCACGGCCATCGCGACGCGCTCGCGGTGATCGGCACCCATGCGCTCGGGGAGGCTGTCGACAGGGAACCAGCGTGCGTGGGCCGAGTGAGCGTCGTCCCTGCTACGCATCCTCATCACGAGGTTCACGTACGACGCGCGTGAGCCGTCCGCGTAGGTGATCTCGCGCGTCGCCTGCACTCCGACGATCGCCTCCGCCTCGGCCTGCGCGCCCGCGTCCTCGTGCACGGCCTCGGCGGCCACCCTCGCCGGCACCGCCCCCGGCCCCAGCACTGCGGCAGGAGGGGCCCAGAGCCCGGTGAGGTCACGCCGCACGAGGAGCGTCCGCGACCCGGCCGAGTCCAGGACGACCGCGGTCACCGACGACAGCCACAGCGGCGCGGTGCCCACCGCCGCGCGCAGCCTGGCGACGTAGGAGGCGCCGTCCTCGCCGCCGTCACTCACGCTGCGAGCCGCCGCGCGAGAGCCTCCACGATCTGCCGCTCGTCACCCGACACCAGCGCGTAGTCCCGCACCACGACGCGGCCGCCCACGATCACGTGCCTCGGGCGGCGCCCCGGCGACGCCCACAGCAGGCCCGCGACCGGGTCCGCGACCCCTGCATCGGCCACGCCGGAGACGTCCCACACGCACACGTCGGCCGCGGCGCCGGGCCGCAGATGGCCGAGCTCCGAGCGTCCCAGGCCGGTCGCGCTTCCCTCTGTCGCGAGCCGCAGCGTCTCGCGCGCCGTGAGCCCTCGCCCCGCCAGAGGGGAGACCTGCATGGCCAGCCGCGCGTCGGCCAGCAGGTGCCCCGCGTCGTTCGAGCCTCCACCCGACGTGCCCAGTCCCACGGTGATGCCTGCGTCGAGCAGCGCACCGACGGGCGCGACTCCCCAGCCCATCGGCAGGTCGCAGCCCGGAGCATGGGTCGCGGTGATGCCGGCTTCCGCGAGCCGGGCGATCTCCGCCTCGGTGACGCCGCACAGGTGCGCGAGCGTCACGTCGGGAGCGAGCCAGCCCCACTCCTCCAGCAGGTCCAGCGGGCGGCGACCATAGCGCTCGGCGGCGATCGCGACATCCACCTGCTCGTTCGCCTGTGTCCTGCGCCGCACCCCGTACCGGGCCGCGACCTCGCTTATCAGCCTGAATGTCTGCTCGGAGTCCGAGTGCACCCCTGCAGGGCCCACGGCCACCTGCAGCATGCCGTCCTTGGAGACCCCGCCCGCCGCGCCGGGAACCATGGCCTCGATGATGGCCGCTGCCGATTCGGCAGCCGACTCAGGGTCGTCGCGGGCGGAGCCGCGCACGAACGCGACCCTGCCACCGAGGGACGATGCCGCCTCGGCCGTGGCGCGGGCGATGCCCACGTAGTCGGCGCCTGCGGGCCAGGTGAGGTGGTGGTCGGCCACGGTCGTGACTCCGCTCAGGAGGCCCTCGGCGACGCCGACGCTCGCGGCCAGATGCGCGAGCTCGGGGTCGATCCCGCGGGCGGCGTACGCCGCCGCCATCACCTGAAGCCACTGCGCCATCGGCACGCCCCTGGTGCCTGGGAGCGTGCGGAACGCGCTCTGCAGCAGGTGGTGGTGCGCGTTCACGAGCCCCGGCGTGACCACGCAGCCCGAGACGTCGAGCGTCTCGACCGCTCGTTCCTCGGGCGCGGAGGTGGCGACGCTGCCGCCGACCAGGTGGAGGTCGCCTTCACGCTCGGTGGCGGCGTCGACGACGATGCGGTGGGCTCCCGTGAGTGTCAGCACGCGTCGATCGTCTCACGCGGACTTTTCGCGCAGATTGCCGCCCGGACGGAGACGGGCCCCGACGATGCGCATCGCCGGGGCCCGTCTCGCGTGGGGTCAGCCCTCGAGGAAGCCGCCCTCCAGGACGGTGTTGTCAGGCACGCGGTTCGGCTCGCCGTTGTCGTCCTCGAGCACCACGGTGCCGATGACCGTGACGTTCTTGCCGAAGGTCCAGTCGCCGTACACGGTGAGCGACGACGCTTCCTTGAGCGACGGCACGCCATAGGGGAAGCGCCTGTCGAAGTCCTCGACCGTCTTGTAGAAGTCGCTGTCCAGGTCGATCATCGGCGCCTTCTTCACCGCCAGCCGCAGGGCACCGTCGTCCGCGAGCGTGTACGCGTCCGAACGGAGCAGCAGCAGCTCGTTCGTGGTCTTCACCGGCAGGAACCGGTCGCGGCCCACGACGATCGCGGTCGCGCCCTCGAACACCTCGATCGCAGCGCCCATGGCGGTCTCGATCTGGAAGACCTCCGGCGACTCCTTGTCCGTGGGGTCCACGTTCTTCTTGTTGCGGATCAGGGGCAGGCCGAGCACGGCGCCGCGCTCGGTCAGCGCCGCCTTCAGCTTCTCCAGGTCCCACCACAGGTTGTTCGTGTGGAAGAACGGGTGGTGGAACTCGTCCGTGAAGAAGTGCATCTCGTCCTCGGCCGTCTGCGCGGTGTCGCGCAAGATCAGCTGGCCGTCGGCCTTCCGGACGGCCAGGTGGCCACCCTTGCGGTCCATCGCCGTGCGCGTGCACAGCTCGGCCGCATACGGGGCACCCGACTGGGCGAACCAGCCGGCGATCTGCGCGCTCGGCACCGCGCCCAGGTTGTCGGAGTTGGAGACGCACGCGTAGCGGAACCCGGCATCAAGCAGGGCGTCCAGCGTGCCCGACGCGAGGATCGCCGTGTAGATGTCGCCATGGCCCGGCGGGCACCACTCCAGCTCAGGATCCTGCGGCCACTCCGCCGGCGTCAGGCCATCCACCAGGAGCTTCGGCTCCTTGTTCTGCAGGAACTCGAGAGGCAGGCCATCCACCTCGAGACCCTCATGCTTCGACAGCTCGGCGAGCGAGTCGTCGCTCGTACGGAAGCTGTTCATCAGCACGAGCGGCAGGTCCGCGCCCGACGCTTCGCGCGCCTTCTGCACCTGGCCCACGATCAGGTCGAGGAAGCTCTTGCCGTCGCGGACAGGCAGCAGCGACTTCGCGCGATCCATGCCCATCGAGGTGCCCAGGCCGCCGTTGAGCTTGATGATCGCGGTCTTCGCGAGCGCCTCGCGCGCCTCCTCCTCGGACACCGTGACGTCCTCGAGCCTCGCCGGTGCCGTGAGGGGCTCGATGGTCTCCTCGAGGATCAGGCCGGTCGCGCCGGCCTCCAGCTCCCCGTAGTAGTGCGTGAACACGTCGATGGCGGCCTGGCTGACGCCGGCCTCCTTCATCTTCTGCTGGGCGGCGACAAGGCCTGCTGCATTGGTCATGACCCCGAGCCTAGAGAACGTCAGCGGCGGATGCGAGACCCGCTGCTGGATCTCGCTCCACCCCGCGACGCGGACCGGACGCTGGTACGTTCGCGCCATGGGTACGAGCCCGTGGGACCCCGCCACACGCACCGATCTCGGCGACATCGCCGCGGCGGTGCTCCGGTGGTCCGAGGCAGCCGTCGACTCGCCCCTCTACTCCTTCCTGGCCCGGCGCATCGCGGACGATCCCGCGATGCTTCGCGTCGTCGCCCAGATCGACCGCACCCCGCCCCTCAACCTGCTCTTCGGCGGGGTCAGACTCGCCCTCACGCCGGACAGCGAGCTCGCAGCCTGGTACCCGGTGCTGGTCGGGGACGCCGCCCTCACGCCGGACGACGCGCTGTGGGAGGCGTTCCGGAGCTACGTGCTCACGCACGCCGACGCGCTGATCGAGATCGGGCGCACTCGTCGCACGCAGACCAACGAGGCAGGGCGCAGCGCCGCCGTGATGCCATGGATCGCCGAGGCCGCCGCTCGGTGGCGCGAGCCGGTCCACCTGGTCGACGTCGGCACCTCCGCGGGCCTCAACCTGTGCATGGACCGCTTCGCCCACGACTACGGGACAGGGGTCGTGCAGGCACGGCTGCCCGCGTCGACCTCGCTCACCCTGCACTGCGAGAACCGGGGCGGCCTCGCCCTCCCGCACGCCGCGCCCGCCATCGCCACACGCACCGGACTCGACCTCGCACCCATCGACGCCTCCGACCCCGACCAGGCAGCGTGGCTCGAGGCCCTCGTGTGGCCCGAGCACATCGAACGGCTCGACAGGCTGCGCAAGGCATTGCAGATCCGTGCGGAGACCCCCGTCGCCCTCATGGAGGGCGACGCGATCGACCTCCTGCCTCAGCTCGACAGGCTGCTCCCGCCCGGCCCCGTCGTCGTGATGCACACGGTCATGGCGTACCAGCTCACGCCCGAGCAGCAGGTCGCCCTCGATGCTGCGTGCCTCGTCCTCTCCCGCAAGAGGCCCACCGCACGCGTGTCCATGGAGCCGGCCGGAGCCCCCACGCACACCGCGATCCGCACCGGGCTCACGCGCAGCACCGCGCAGGTGCGCGCCAAGGCCCACGCGCACGGCAGGTGGATCGACAGGGCCTGATCGCGCCGGCCCGAGCGACCTGCGCCAGTCGATCTGGGAGAATCGGGCCATGACAGATCTGCTCGTCGTGGGCTCAGGGTTCTTCGGCCTCACGGTCGCGCGCGAGTGCGCAGAGCGCTTCGGCATGCAGGTGACCGTGATCGACCAGCGCGACCATCCCGGGGGCAACGCCTGGTCCTATGCGGACGCCGACACGGGGATCGAGGTGCACCGCTACGGCGCCCACCTGTTCCACACGTCCAACGCCCGCGTCTGGGACTACGTCAACCGCTTCACAGCCTTCACCCCGTACGTGCATCGCGTGTACACGAACGTGGGCGGCGAGGTCTTCCCGATGCCCATCAACCTGGGCACCATCAACCAGTTCTTCCGCGCGGCATACGGGCCCGACGACGCGAGGCGTCTCGTCGAGGAGCAGTCCCGGGAGCTCGAGGGCCTCCCTGTCGACAACCTCGAGCGCAAGGCGATCAGCCTGATCGGGCGGCCCCTCTACGAGGCGTTCATCAAGGGGTACACCGCGAAGCAGTGGCAGACGGACCCCACCGAGCTGCCGCCGGACATCATCTCCCGCCTCCCCGTGCGCTACACCTACGACAACAGGTACTTCAGCGACACGTGGGAGGGCCTCCCGGTCGACGGCTACACGGCGTGGATCGAGCGGATGCTCGACCATCCCGGCATCACGCTCGAGCTCGGAACCGACTTCCTCGCCGACGAGGGGCCATGGACCAAGGCCTCGACCGTCGGCCAGGTGCCGGTCGTGTTCACCGGTGCGCTCGACCGCTACTTCGGGTACGACGAGGGCGACCTCGGATGGCGCACGCTCGACTTCGAGACCGAGGTGGTGCCCGTCGGCGACTTCCAAGGCACCCCGGTCATGAACTACGGCGACGCCGACGTCCCCTACACGCGCATCCACGAGTTCCGGCACTTCCACCCGGAGCGAGCCGACCGCTATCCGACGGACCGCAGCGTGATCGTCCGCGAGCACTCGCGGTTCGCGTCTCGCGGCGACGAGCCGTACTACCCGGTGAACACCCCCGCCGACCGTGAACGCCTCCTCGCGTACCGCGCGCTCGCGGACCGGGAGCGGGGCGTGTGGTTCGGCGGAAGGCTCGGCACGTACAAGTACCTGGACATGCACATGGCGATCGGCTCCGCGCTCGTCATGGTGGACAACGAGCTCGCCCCAGCCCTCGGCCGGTGAGCGCGGGCTAGGCCGAGACGGAGGAGCCCGGGCGGCTCACCACGAAGTCCGGCAGCGCGTCGACCAGGGCGGTCGCCTCCGCGTAGGCCTGCACCATGATGTCTGGCGGGGCCTCGGCCGACGCGCTCCTGGCCCTGTACTCGGGAAGGGTCACGCGGAAGCCGAGGAAGCTGGACACATCGTCGATGCGCTCCCAGAGCCTTTCGTACCTGACGAAGGCCACGTCCTGCGCGGTCGCGTCGAGCCACGCCCGCAGATGGGCGCCGATCTTCAGCGCGTCCGTCTCGTAGAGCGCCTCCGGTTCCACCAGGGGCTGGTGCAGGTGCGCGCAGTGAGCCTCGAACCAGCGAGGCGGTTCGCTCTGGCCCTTCATGATCGCCGACCGTGTGGCCGCGATGGGGTCTCCGAACACGTACACGACCTTGGCCCGCCCGGCCATCTCGTCGCGCGGCAGATCGTGGCTCTTGTAGACCATGCGAGGCTCGAGAGGATCCTTGGAGAGGTCCCACGCGTTCGCACGCATCGTCTGCACGCGGGCTGGGGTGCGTGCCCAGGGCCGCAGGTGGGACTCGGAGACCGCACGGAACAGCACGGTCGATCCTGAGCGCCCGAAGCTGTTGATGACGACGGGCATCCGCCCCTTCACTGCGAGCGCGGGGGGAAGCCTGTCCGCGAAGGTCTCGGTGGCCGCCATGCCTTCGAGACTAACCGGTTCGCGGACCGGGCGAGCGGCACCCGGAGGCAGGTTCGCGGCTACGCGGACGCGCGTGGGTCGACGCGTCTAGGAGGATGCGCTCGGCAGGGGTGCGACGACGGACAGCGCGGCGAGGATCGTGAGCGCCGCGTCGTGAGGCGACTGGTCCTCGGTGATGACGACGTCCGCGTCGGTCGGCTCGTCGTACGGGTCGGAGATCCCCGTGAAGTTCGCGATCTCGCCCGCGCGTGCCTTCGCATAGAGGCCCTTGCGGTCGCGGGCCTCGCACACCTCGAGCGGGGTGGCGACATGGACGAGCACGAAGCGTCCCACCTTCTCCACGCGCTCCCGCATCTCCGCGCGCATCTCGGCGTAGGGCGCGATCGGCGCGGCGATCGCGACCCCGCCATGCTCCGCGATGAGGGCCGCGACCCAGCCGATGCGCTGGACGTTCAGCAGCCTGTCCTCGCGTGTGAAGCCGAGCCCCTTCGAGAGCATCGCCCTCACCTCGTCGCCGTCGAGAAGCGTGACGTGCTGAACGGTGCTCCGGCGCAGCAGCTGCGCGAGCTCCTTCGCGATCGTGGACTTTCCTGACCCGGACAGCCCGGTGAGCAGGACCACGAGGCCATCTCCCTTGCGATGCTCCGAGACCACGACGGTGCTGAGCTCTCCGAAGGCGGCGCTGGCGAGCCGCCCGATCAACAGGTTCCGGTCGTCGCCTGTCACAGAGACGAACGAGGGCTCCGGAAGCACACGCACCTCGCGTCCTGCAGCCCGAACGCGAGCGACCGCATCGGCGAGCGCTCGTGGGTCGCCGTGGTCGACCACGACGATCGGGCCGGTTCCCTCGGGGAGGGACGCGCTGTCCCCGATGAGGAGCGTCGGAGCGCCGACGACGGGGGCGGAGTCGGCGGGCCGCAGGTCGGCGAAGTCGAAGGTCGCGAGGGGACGGAGCATCGTGACCTCTCCAGCCACCCAGACGCCCTCGTCGCCGGTCGCGGTCCTTTCCACGTCGACGACCGCGACGGGCGTCGCCTCGCGGTCGAGCAGGGTCACCACGGCGCCGGCATAGCCGACGGGGAGACGCAGCGACGCGACCGGCGCGTCGCCTGCGGACTCGGGGAGCGCGAACCGAGCGGGCAGGACGCCCGCGACCATCAGCTCGAGGTCGTGATGCTCGAGCGGTGTGAGCCGATGCTCGGTCACGGGTCCTCCTTCTCGGTCGGCTCGGTCGCGACTGCGGGCACGTCCTCCCGCCCGGAGCGCCGTTCCTGCCACCAGAACGGCGTGAATCCATGGCGGTAGCGCAGCACCACCCAGACGACGGGCGTGAGCGCCATCGCCGAGAGCACGCACACGAGCACCGCGCCGGTCGGCACTCCCATCATCGCGAGTCCCGAGCCGAAGAGCACGAAGGCGAGCGCGCGTCGCACAGGTGCGCCGCCCACGCGGGACGAGATCTGCGCGCCGAGGAACGCACCCGGAACGGAGCCGAGGATCACGGGAAGCGCCACCCCCCAGTCGACGTCCCCGAACAGGAGATGACCCGCCGACGCGGCCAGCACGAGCGGCACCGCCTGCACCAGGTCGGTTCCCACCAGCTGCGAGGCGCGCAGCGTCGGGTAGAGCGCCATGAGGGCGATGATCATGAGGGAGCCTGAGCCGACCGACGTGAGGCCCACGATCAGCCCGCCGAACACTCCGACCAGGATGGTCGCGACCACGCGCGGCTCCGGGTCCGGTCGCTCCGTGGGCAGCGGCTCCGCAGAACCGTCGCGGACCGCGGCGCGCTCCCTGAGGCGCATGTACGCGCGCACCCCGAGACCTGCTGCCGCGAGGATGAGCGCGACGCCGAGCGCCCGCTTGATGACGTCCTGAAGCGCCTCGTCGGGGCTCAGCCACTGGACGAGCAGCACGCCGAGGAAGGCTGAGGGAACGGAGCCGTAGACCAGCAGCCTCACCAGCCGCCAGTTCACGGTCCCGCGCCGGATATGCACCCACGAGCCGACCGGCTTCATGAAGGTGCTGGCGATGATGTCGCTCGACACCGCCGTGAGAGGCGCGACGCCGAACCCGAGCACGAGGATCGGGGTCATGAGCGCGCCGCCGCCCATGCCGGTGAGGCCGACGACCACGCCGACGACGAGCGCCGCGAGGAAGAGGTCCATCAGCGTCGTCCCGGGTGCGGCCGACGGCGCGATGCCGTCATGGCGCCCATGGTCAGATGGCCCTCACCACGCCCGCGCCGACGGTGCCGTTGGTGGCCTCGTCGATCAGGATCATCGCGCCGGTGGTGCGGTTGTCGTCGTAGTCGTCCACCATGAGCGGCGTCGTGACGCGCAGCTTGACCCGGCCGATCGAGTTGAGGCCCAGCTGGCGGATGCCCTGCTCGCGATGCAGGGTGTTGACGTCGAGCTCGTAGGCGATGTCCTTCACGATCGCGCGTGCCATCCGCGTGGTGTGGAGCACGCCGATCTTCTGGCCCACGACCAGCGGGTGGTCGTCCATCCAGCAGACGGTCAGGTCCAGGTCCTGGGTGGGCTGCGGGTGGTTGGCCGGACGGCACAGCACATCGCCGCGAGAGATGTCGAGCTCGTCCTCGAGCCGCACGGTGACCGCCATGGGCGGATACGCCTCGGTGACGGAGCCGTGGGGACCGTCGATCGCCTTGATGCGCGAGCTGAGGCCGCTCGGCAGGGCCAGCACCTCGTCACCCACCTTCATCACGCCCGACGCGACGGTGCCGGCCAGACCGCGGTAGTCGCGCGCCGACGAGTGCTGGGGCCGGACCACGTACTGGACGGGGAAGCGCACGTCCTGGAGGTTGCGGTCGGAGGCGATGTGCACGTGCTCGAGGTGATGCAGGAGCGAGGTGCCCTGGTACCAGGGGGTGCGCGCCGACCGCTCGACCACGTTGTCGCCCTCGAGCGCGGAGAGGGGGATCGCGGTGAGGTCGGGAACGTTCAGCTTCGCTGCGAAGTCCGAGAACTCCTTGTAGATCTGCTCGAACACGTCCTGCGAGAAGTCGACCAGGTCCATCTTGTTGACCGCGAGCACCAGGTGCGGGACCCGCAGCAGCGACGCGATGGTGGCGTGACGGCGCGACTGCTCGGTCAGGCCCTTCCTAGCGTCCACGAGGATGATCGCGAGGTCGGCGGTGGACGCACCGGTGACCATGTTGCGCGTGTACTGCGCGTGGCCCGGGGTGTCGGCGATGATGAACTTGCGGCGAGGGGTCGCGAAGTAGCGGTACGCCACGTCGATCGTGATGCCCTGCTCGCGCTCGGCGCGCAGGCCATCTGTCAGGAGCGCGAGGTCCGTGTACTCGTTGCCGCGCGCCTTGGAGGCGGCCTCGACGGACTCGAGCTGGTCCTCGAAGATCGACTTGGAGTCGTACAGGAGCCGCCCGATGAGGGTCGACTTGCCGTCGTCGACCGAGCCGGCCGTGGCGAATCGGAGCAGATCCATCAGAAGTAGCCCTCCTTCTTGCGGTCCTCCATGGCGGCCTCGGACACGCGGTCGTCGCCGCGGGTCGCGCCGCGCTCGGTGAGCCGCGTCGCGGCGATCTCGGTGACGATCTTCTCGACGGTGTCGGCGTCGGACTCGACCGCGGCCGTGAGGGTTGCGTCTCCGACGGTGCGGTAGCGGACCTTCTTGGTCACCACCTCGTCGCCGTCGCGCGGCACCGCGAACTCGTTGGCGGCCATCCACATGCCGCCCCGGTCGAACACCTCGCGCTCGTGGGCGAAGTAGATCGACGGCACCTCGACCTCACGGTCGGCGATGTAGTTCCAGATGTCGAGCTCGGTCCAGTTGGACAGCGGGAACACCCGGATGGACTCGCCGGGGTGGACCTTGCCGTTGTAGAGGCTCCACAGCTCGGGGCGCTGGTTGCGGGGGTCCCACTGGCCGAACTCGTCACGGAAGGAGAACACGCGCTCCTTGGCGCGTGCCTTCTCCTCATCGCGGCGGGCGCCGCCCATGCAGGCGTCGAAACGGTTCTTCTCGATGGTGTCGAGCAGGACGGGCGTCTGGATCCGGTTGCGGGAGCCGTTCGGCTCCTCGCGGACCACTCCACGGTCGATCGCCTCCTGGACGGAGCCGACGATCAGCTGCAGGCCGTTGTCCTGGACCATCCGGTCGCGGAACTCGAGGACCTCGGGGAAGTTGTGCCCGGTGTCGATGTGGACGACGGGGAAGGGCACCGGGGCGGGCGCGAAGGCGCGGATCGCGACGTGCAGCATCACGATCGAGTCCTTGCCGCCTGAGAACAGCAGCGCGGGCCGCTCCATCTGGGCGACCACCTCACGGATGATGTGGATGGCCTCCGCCTCCAGGGCGTCCAGCTCGCTGAGGTGATAGTGGGGATGTGTCACTGGTGATCTCCGAACGACGGCGCCTGTGCGATCGCGGCGAGAAGGGGGGACGCGAGCTCCGGACGGCACACGACAAGGTCGGGCAGGTACGGGTCTCGACGATTGTACGTGAGGGGCGTGCCGTCGATCCGGCTGGTGTGGAGACCGGCGGCACGTGCGACGGCCACCGGCGCGGCCGAGTCCCACTCGTACTGGCCGCCGGCGTGGACGTAGGCGTCGGCCTGTCCGCGGATGACGGACGACACCTTGACCCCTGCGGACCCCATGGGGACCACCGCGAGGTCGAGAGAGTCGCGCAGATGCTCCACGAGGGCGGGCGGACGCGACCTGCTGACCGCCATCCGCCACTGCTCGGGCGCTGCGGCGGACGGCGGTGTGATCGACGCGGAGTCGAGCACCAGATCCTCGCCGGGGATCGCGACGGCGCCTGCGATCAGCTCGCCGGCCTCCCAGACGGCCACGTGCACCGCCCAGTCGTCTCGGCCCTCGGAGTACTCGCGGGTGCCGTCGAGCGGATCGATGATCCACACGCGTTCGGCGTCGAGCCTCGCCGCGGTGTCCTTCGCCTCCTCGCTCAGGACGGCGTCGCCGGGAGCCTCGTCGGCGAGCCACGAGGCGATCGCCTCCTGCGCCCGTGCGTCTCCCAGAGCGCCCAGGGCGCGACCTGAGACGCCCTGCGCCTTCGCGTCCTCGCGGGCCTCGAGCAGCACGACACCGGCCCTGCGAGCGATGCTCGCGGCATGCTTCGCGAAGGCCTGAGCCGTGTCCGGGGTCGAACTCATGGTGATCTGTCTACTTGATTGGTAGGGATATCGCCAATCGTGAGTCCTCCCCGGTTCCACGCACGCGTACGCTGACTGCATGCCTCCCGAGTCCGCCGTGACCGTCCTCGCGGCGCTGCGAGACATCGCGCTGTCCCTGACGGTCGGCTCCTTCGCCGTGGTGATCGCGCTCACCGTGCCAGGCAGCAGGGCGTCGGCACGCGCGGCCACGATCGGCAGGTACGCCTCGGGCGCGTGGGCCGTCCTCGCCGTCGCATACCTCCTGGTCCAGGCTTCGGTGATCACGCTCGTGCCGCTCGGCGACCCGGCCTACGGCGCCACGCTCGGCCAGTTCATCACCCGGATCGACCTCGGCCAGGCCTACCTCCAGATGGCGATCGCGGCGGTCCTCGCGTCCATGGCCGCCGCGCTCATCCGGACCCCCGTGCATGCGGCGTGGGCGATGGCTCCGGTCGCCTGGGGCGTCGGGTGGCAGGCCGTCACCGGACATGCGGCAGGTGCCACCGATCACCATCTGGCCGTCTCCGCGCTCGCACTTCACCTGGTGGGCGCCTCGGTGTGGCTCGGCATCGTGGCGGTCGTGTCCATGCTCGGCTCCTCACTCGGGGACGACGCTCCGAACGTCGCCCGCCGCATGTCCCGCCTCGCCGCCTGGGCCGCCGTCGCCGTCGTGGTCTCGGGCGTCCTGAACGCGGCCCTGCGCATGACCGGTCCTGCCGACCTGGTGACCACGACGTACGGCCGCCTGCTGCTCGCCAAGCTCGTCGCGATGGGAGCGGCGATGGCGCTCGCGGGCTGGCATCGCCGTGCGACGCTGCCGCGCATGAAGGATGCGGCGGTCCGACGTCTCTTCGTGAGAGTGATGGCAGTGGACGCCGCGGCCCTGATCGTCGTGACCGCGCTGGCCGCGATGCTCGCCTCCTCCGCGCCGCCGGTGCCCAGCGTCGTCGTGACGGACCCCACGCCCGCCTTCCTGCTCACCGGGTACGAGCTGCCCCCGGCACCGACCGTCGTGACCTGGTTCGCGCTGTGGCGGCTCGAGGTGCTGTCCGCGTTCGTGCTCGTGGTGATGGGCTTCCTCTACCTGCGCTGGTCCGCTCGGCTGCGGCGACGGGGCGACGCGTGGCCCTGGTACCGGGACGTCTCGTGGATCCTGGGCATCTCGACGATGCTGTGGATCACCCAGAGCGGTCCCTCGATCTACGGCATGGTCACGTTCTCGGGGCACATGATCCAGCACATGCTGCTGGTGATGGTCGCACCGATCCCGTTGACGCTCGCGGCGCCCGTGACGCTCGCGCTGCGTGCGCTGCCTGCCCGCACCGACGGTTCCCGAGGCCCACGCGAATGGCTGCGCGGTCTCGTCGAGTCGCGCTGGGTCAGGTTCTTCGCGAACCCCATCGTCGCCGCCGTGAACTTCGCCGGCTCACTCGTCGTCTTCTACTACTCGCCGCTGTTCGAGTTCGCACTGTCCAACCATGTGGGACACCTGTGGATGGTCCTGCACTTCACGCTCGCCGGTTACTTCTTCGCGAACGCGCTGGTGGGAATCGATCCCGGCCCCACACGCCCGGGCCATCCCATGCGGCTGGTGCTGCTGTTCGCGACCATGGCCTTCCATGCCTTCTTCGGAGTGTCCCTCGCCACCTCGGAGGTCCTCCTGGTCCCCGAATGGTTCGGGCTCATGGGCCGGCCATGGGGGCCCGACGCGATCACCGACCAGCAGTGGGGCGGCGAGATCGCATGGGGGATCGGAGAGCTGCCCGTGCTCGCCCTCGCGATCGGGGTGGCCGTCGCATGGCGTCGGGCCGACGCGAAGGAGAGTCGACGCCGGGACCGTCAGGCGGATCGCGACGACGACGCGGAGCTCAAGCGCTACAACGCCATGCTCGGGCGCATCGCCGAGGGCGACAAGGACCGCTGAGCGTCGGCTCTTCGTCCACAGATTTCATCCACAGCACTGTGAACTCTCGGTGAACTCCCACACACATCTGTGGAGAAACCTGTGGGAGAGCGGTGGATGGAAATCCACCCCCGATTCGCCTTGCATGCGCGCCTGAGGCGGAGTACGACTGGACCCATCGAGAAGGGGTTCCACCCGCTCGATCTGGTCGAAGAGGGGGCTTCGGCGGTCGGTGATCCACCGGTGCGCCTCCCGCTCCTTCCCGGTCAGGGGCCCGTGCACACGGGCCTGCCGAGACTCGGCCGACGCGGTCCGACAGGGCAGCGTCACGGCTTCCTTGCGAAGCCGCCGGGTCACTCGGGCCCCCGGGGTGCCACGGCGCCGCGCGGGAACGGGAGGTTGCCGCGCGGCCGGGACGGACGCACGGGACGCGGGATCGACGGGTGGACCCTGGATCGGATGCCTTGGGACAACGTGGAACCGGCACGACGCCGGCTCGCGACTGCGCGGGTCGGCCAAGGACTGCGGGTGACGGCGCAGGGGGACACGGACCCCGGGCATCGGCCGAGAGGTCACCCTCGGGACAGGAGGGTGAAGCCGCATCGTCAATCGCGGCCGTCGGCGCATCGGCATGAGCCGTGCGCCGAGAACTCGACGCCATGGCAAGGCCCCCCGAACGCCAATTTCGGGGGGCCTTCGCCTTGCGTGGACCGCCCCGAAGGCGGCCTGAGACCCAAGGTAGAGCGAGCTCCCCGCGCCGCTTCGTGTGACACGCCGGACACTCCACAACACCTCCCCGCGGCTGCACTAGCCTGGGTGCAGCCGACGCCGAGGAGGACAGATGGACGACCAGGACGCCGACCCCCGGCAGCCCAGGGACGGCCTCGGCCTCGCGGCCGTCATCACGGGGATCCTGCTGCTCTCGCCCGTCGCGATCGTCCTCGGACACCTGTCGCTCCGCCGATCCGCAGACGACCCTCGGGCCACCCGCACGCTCGGGCTCGCAGGCACGATCCTCGGCTATCTCGGCCTCATCGCGAGCATCGCCGGAGTCGCGCTCTACCTCACCGTCATCCAGCCCTCGCAGAGCAGCGGTCTCGCGGACGCACGGGCCCAGGCCGACGTCACCGCGGTCGGCAACGCCGTCGCCGCCCACTTCGAGACGGACTTGGCCCCGCCTGAGGTGGGCGTGGAGGACGGGTCCTACTCCGTGGGCGACGCCACCGTCGACGCCCAGCTCGACGGCGAGCGGCAGGCCACCCTGATCGCGGACTCGCGCATCGACTGGTGCGTCGAGCTCTCCTACGACGGAGGCGACGACGAGGTGGTCTCGTACGTCGGAAGCACGGGTTTCCAGACCGGCGCATGCGGCTCAGACGCCTGAAATGTCCAGGGTTCCCCGTTCACCAGGCCAGATTCGCCACAGTCTCTGGCCTGATAACGCCGAATACGTAAAAATGAGGCACGGCCGCAGTCCGGCGGCCGTGCAACACGGAGACGATGGCGCAGGCTCCGGCACCGGAACGGTGGTCCCACCACCAGGGTTCCGGCGCTTCGTCGTCGCTCCCGACAGAAGGAGAATCCGATGAACAAGTGGAGCATCTTCCAGAACAGCACCGTCGTGCGCGTCGCCGCGAGCACGGCCACCGTGGTCGCCGTCGCCGCGACCGTCGGCGCTGGGCTGAAGTGGGGCTGATTCCCACTCGTCGGAGGGGGACGGAGAAACCTCAGCTTCACCGTCCCCCCGACGGCTCACGCTCTACCTCGTCGCGATCTGGACCCTCGGTCTCGCGACCCTGATCTTCGCGCTCGTCCGGACGCCCTGGTCCGAACTCGACGGAGCCGCCTTCTGGCCGGTCGCCATCCTCGCCATCGCGGCGATCATCGGTGAGGTCAAGCCGATCCACACCCCGGTCGGTCGCGGCCAGACGCAGAACCTCTCGATGTCGACGCCGTTCGTGCTCGCCCTCATCGCCGTCGGCGGCGGCGGCATCGCCATCCTCGCGCAGGCCGCGGCGAGCGTCACCGATGATCTCGTCAACCGGCGAGACCTCAAGAAGTCGCTTTTCAACACCGCGCAGTACGTCCTCAGCGTCGCTGTCGCGAGCGTCGTCTACGGCATGATCGCAGGAGTCCCCGTTCTCGAGGGGCACCCGACGGTCGGAACCTCGCACATCCTCCCGCTCCTCGTCGCGGGCATGGTCATGGTCGCCGTCAACTGGCTGCTCGTGGCCACCGTCGTCGCCGTCGCGACTGGCCGCTCGCCCCTCGCCATCCTCGGGGCGGACGCCGCGAACATCCTCACCACCAACATGGTCCTGCTGCCCATCGGCGGTATCGCAGCGCTCGTGGCAGACGACGGCATCCTCGCGCTCGCCCTCCTGGCTCCACCTGTGATCGCAGCTCACCTCTTCGCTGCGGCTGCCGCGCGCCACGCGCGCGAGGCCATGAGCGACTCGCTGACCGGGCTCGGCAACCGTGCGCAGATGGAGAACGTGCTCGAGATGGCCTTCGAGCGAGCGCCGGGGTCGGGCGCCGGCGGTCCGGCGCTCGTGCTCATCGACCTCGACCACTTCAAGGACTTCAACGACACCCTTGGACACTCGGTCGGAGACACCATCCTGCGCGACGTCGCGCAGCGACTCGTCGCAGCGGCCCCGCCCGCGGAGGTGCACAGGCTCGGCGGCGACGAGTTCGCCGTGGTGGTCGAGGGCGACATCCGGGACGCTCAGCGCACCGCGAACGGGCTGCTCGCCTCGCTCGACGCGCCCGTGGTGGTGGAGGGGCTCGAGCTCCTCGTGCGCGCGAGCGCCGGTGTCGCGGTCGCGCCCGCCCATGGCGACGACGCCGAGACTCTGATGAAGAACGCCGACATCGCGCTCTACCACGCGAAGCGCGAGCGCGACAGGATCAGCACCTTCGATCGGAAGTACGACGTCAACTCGGTCGAGAGGCTGCAGCTGCTCGCCGATCTGCGTGCCGCGCTCGAGGACGACCAGCTGCACGTGGTCTACCAGCCCCAGGTGGACATGCGCTCGGGCCGGACCGTCGCGGTCGAGGCGCTCGTACGGTGGAACCACGTGGGACGCGGACCGATCGGTCCTGACCACTTCGTCCCGCTCGCCGAGAACTCCGGCCTGATCCTGCCCTTGACGACATACGTGCTCGATCAGGCGCTCGCGCAGCTCGCGCAGTGGCACGCCGACGGGTACGACCTGCGCATGGCGGTCAACCTCTCCGCGCGTCACCTCTCCGACCTGTCGTTGCCGCAGCAGGTCTCGAACGCGCTCGACGCGCATGCTGTGCCGCCGTCACGCCTCGTCCTGGAGGTGACGGAGACGGGCATCCTCTCGGATGCCGTGCGCGCGGACGTGGTGATCAGGGCGCTCCGTGCGATCGGGGTGGAGGTCGCCATCGACGACTATGGCACCGGCAACGCATCGCTCAGCTACCTTCGCCGGCTCGAGATCGACGAGCTGAAGGTGGACCGGTCGTTCGTGATGAACATCCACGACGATCCCCATGACCTGATCATCGTCAACTCCACCATCGAGCTTGCGCTCGCGCTCGGCGTGCGCGTGGTGGCCGAGGGAATCGAGGACGAGAGGACCGTGAAGGTGCTCGCGGGCTTCGACTCGCTGATCGGCCAGGGGTACCACTTCAGCGGGCCCGTGTCCGCCGCTCAGATCAGCGAGCGGTTGATCAGTGAGCGGTCCGCCTCGGGCTCGTCGCTGCGGGACTGCTGACGATGCTGGTGCTCGTCGGAGCCGCGCTGGCGGTGCTCTCCCCGCTGTTCGCAGGGCGATGGCCCGCAGAGCTGATCCTGCATCGGTGGCGCTGGGCCTGGCTCATCTGGGTATCGCTGCTCCTGCAGATCGGGCTGTTCTCGCTCGGGTTCGCCGAGCGTCTCGCGCCGGTCCTGCACATCCTCACCTATGTGGCCGCGATCGGCTTCCTGTGGGTCAACCGGGCGGTCCGCGGCACTCTCGTCGTCGCGGCCGGCGCGCTGTCCAACGGTGTGACGATCGCGCTCAACGGCGGCGTCCTGCCAGCGAGCGCGTGGGCTCAGGAGGCCGCCGGCATCGTCGACGAGGGCCAGGTCGTCAACTCGGGCGTGCTCGACGACGCGGTGCTCCCATGGCTCGGGGACGTCTTCGCTTGGCCCGAGCCGCTTCCGCTCGCCAACACCTTCTCGGTGGGCGACGTGCTCATCGTGGTGGGGGTCGCCATCGTTGCCTGGGCGGGCTCGCGCCGGATCGGGAGCACGGCTCAGCCGACCGAGGATGCCGAGAGGAAATAGCACTCGGTGTCGTCGCGAGATCCTCGCAATTCATTGTTCATCTTTGTTCCCTGATTTCCTCCGGGGTTTCCAGTCGGGAAATTCGGCGAGGCCTTGAACATGTTGAGCGTCCCGCGAAATACCTGCGCTGTTGACCTGTCACCCCTGGAAAATGGCAGGTTCAGCGAGCCTTGCCCTCTTCATCACCTTTCCTTTTGTCCGTTTTGAGTGCCACCAGAAATGGGGGCACGCGAGATCTGTCGGTGCGGGAAATGCGCTGGTAGGGTCCATCCCGGGGGCATGAGGGGATTCTGGGATCGGCGCCTTTCACGAGGCGTCGTGACTTGTGTGATGAGGGGATTTCAATGATTTCTGCGAGCCGTTTTCGCATGCCATTTTTCGCGGCCATCGGAGCTGCGCTGCTCCTTCTGCTGGCCACGATGGGGACGGTGCTGCTCGGTACGAAGGCGAGCGCTGAGGAGACGCACATCCTGTCGGGGGCGGTGACCCTTCCCGAGGGGGCTCCCGCCGCCTGGTTCGGCGCGATTCAGGTGTGCGCGGAGAGCAACGACGCCTACAACTGCGCGTTCGACGTCGACCCGGAGACCGGTCACTACGCGATCTACGGGCTCCCTGCAGGCGAGTATCGGGTCCAGTTCTCCGTCGGCGACTACTGGGACGAGTCCGAGCACGCCTACGTCCACGCGAACCTCATGTCCGAGTACTACGACGACACCCGATCGTGGGGCTCGGCCACGCTCGTGGAGATCACCTCCACTGACGTCTCCGGAGTCGACGCGGCGCTGGAGTCCGGCACGGCCATCTCCGGAACGGTGTCCATCCCTGAGGACGCGCCTGCCGAGTGGTGGGATGCGATCCAGGTGTGTGCGGAGTCCGGGGTCGACGGTGCATGCGACCACACCATCGACCCGGCCACCGGGGCATACGAGATCGTGGGCCTTCCGGCGGGCGAGTACTGGGTGCGGTTCGAGGTGGACGGCTACTGGGACGACGCCGCTGGGGACTTCGTCTACCCGAACCTCGTCTCCGAGTACTACGACGACGTCGCGGAGTCGTGGGAGGGCACGACGGTCGACACCAGCGCCGGTGACGTCACCGGCATCGACGCCGCTCTCGAGTACGGCCGCGCCATCGCGGGCACGGTGACGTTGCCTGACGGAGCTCCGAGCGCGTGGCTCGACGCTGTCTCGGTGTGCGCGGGCGGCGAGTGCGTGAGCGTGGATCCGGTGACCGGGGACTATGAGATCTCGGGGCTCGCGGCTGGCGAGTACGAGGTCTCGTTCGACGTGTACAGCTACTGGGACGACGCGGAGGGGCGGTTCGTCCAACCGAACCTCGTGTCCGAGTACTACGACGACGCGCGCTCGTGGGATGACGCGACGCCCGTGGACGTGAGCACCGCCGATGCGAGCGGGATCGACGCGCAGCTGAGCGCGGGCCTGGCCATCTCGGGCACCGTGACGCTGCCCGCTGAGGCGACTCCCGACTGGTTCGACGCGCTCACCGTGTGCGCGTACCACGAGGACGACAGCAACTGTGCCGACTACGTGGACCGTGAGACCGGCGAGTATCAGATCGATCGCCTTGCGGGGGGCTTCTACGTCGTCGAGTTCCTGGTGGGCGACTACTGGGACGACGAGGCGGGGGAGTGGGTCACGCCCAACCTCGTCCCGGAGTACTACGACGATGCCCTGTCGTGGAGCGATGCGACGCGGGTGGACCTCACGTCGGGTGACGCGGGCGGGATCGACGCGACGCTCGTGGGCGGCACGTCGATCTCCGGCACCGTCGAGCTTCCGGAGGGCGCGCCCGCCGTGTGGCTCGACGCGTTGGGAGTCTGCGCGACGTCGGGCGACGTGCACCGGTGCGAGAGCACGTTCGACAGGGTCACGGGTGACTACTCGATATCCGGACTCCCCGCCGGCGAGTACACGGTCGAGTTCCACGTCGGCTGGTACTGGGACGAGTCGAGCGACGAGGACGTGCGCCCGAACCTCATCCCCGAGTACTTCGATGACGCGGTGAACCCTGACGACGCGACGATGGTCGACACTACGGCGGGGGACGCGACGGGCATCTCCGCGGTGCTCGACCTCGGCAAGTCGATCTCGGGCACTGTGACGCTGCCCGAGGACGCTCCCGCCGCCTGGTTCGATGCGGTCGAGGTGTGCGCCGACGGCGCGACCTACGAATGCAGCGACGGCGTGGATCCGCTGACCGGCGCGTACGAGATCAAGGGACTGGTGCCCGGCGACTACGCGGTGGGCTTCTGGATCGGTGAGTACTGGGACGAGGCCGCAGGGGACTACCTGAAGCCGAACCTGCTGGGTGAGTACTACGTCGATGCCGTGTTCTATGACGACGCGACGATGGTCGAGGTCGCGGCAGCGGATGTCTCCGGGATCGACGCGACGCTCGCCTACGGCACGACCGTCTCCGGTCAGGTCACCCTCCCCGAGGACGCGCCAGCGGCGTGGGCCGAGGCGGTCCAGGTGTGCGCCGACGGCGACGACTGGGGCTGCGCCTACGGCGTGGACCCGGTGACGGGCGCCTACGAGATCACGGGCCTGCAGCCGGGCACCTACAAGGTCTCGTTCTCGGCGGGGGAGTACTGGGACGATGAGGAGGGCGACTGGATCGTGCCCAACCTCGTCCACAAGTACTTCGACGACGTCGCCACATGGGACGCGGCGACCGTGGTGGATGTCACGTCGGGCCCGGCTACGGGCATCGACGCGACGCTTGAGCGCGGCCAGACGATCTCCGGTTCGGTGACGCTGCCCGATGGCGCGCCGGTCGAGTGGCTCGACGCGGTGTCCGTCTGCTCCTACGACGCTGACGCTGTCGAGAGCTGGCCCGACTGCACGTACACGGTCAACGGGTCGGGCGAGTACGTGCTCTCGCAGCTGCCCGCTGGCCACTACATCGTGGAGTTCAACGTCGGCTCCTACTGGGATGGCGACATCGACGACGAGGTCTTCCCGAACCTTGCGGGGGAGTACTACGACGATGTGCAGTCGCGCGACGACGCGACCGTGCTCGACCTCACGTCCGGTTCCGCCGCTGGCGTCGATGCGACGCTCGCCTACGGCACGACCATCTCCGGCACGGTAGCGATCCCCGAGGACGCTCCCGCGCGGTGGTTCGAGAGCCTCGGCGTGTGCGCCTACCTGGACGGCGTCCTCGAAGCGTGCACCTGGGACGTGTCGGCCGACACCGGGGCATACGAGATCGATGGACTCGCGGCCGCCGCCTACGACGTGCGGTTCGTGGTCTCGAGCTACTGGGACGACGAGGCGGGCCGGTCCGTCCAGCCGAACCTGGTCCCCGAGTACTACGGCGACACGTACTTCTCGGAGGAGGCGACGCCCGTGGACGTGTCGGCGGAATCGGCGACCGGGATCGACGCGCTCCTCGGCTACGGCCGCACGATCTCCGGCACGATCGATCTGCCCGACGGCGTCGAGGAGATGCGTGCCGGCAGCCTGATCGTGTGCGCGGTCGGCGCCGTCGACGCCGAGTGGTGCGACTACGACGTCGATCCGATCACCGGCGAGTACGAGATCACGGGCCTCGCGCCCGGTACGTACACCGTCTCGTTCTACGACCCCTATGGGTGCGAGTGCGGGTGGGATGGGCTGCCCCCGGCAAGCCTGGTCTTCTCGTACTACGACGGAGCCACGTCAGCGGGCTCGGCGACGCCCGTCGATGTGACCGCAGGTGACGCCACCGGGATCGACGCGGTGCTCGACCCTGAGGAGGAGACGGTGGAGCCGCCGGTGGTGGAGCCTCCCGTCGTGCAGCCGCCGAGCGTCGTGTTCCCTGACGTGCCGAAGTCGAGCGTCTTCTACACGCACATCAGCTGGCTCGCGAACGAGGGCATCACCTCGGGCTACGCGAACGGAAGCTTCGGTCCGACCGACCCGGTGACCCGCGGTCAGATGGCGGCGTTCCTGTACAAGATGGCCGGCTCGCCGGCATGGACGCCGCCGGCGAAGTCTCCCTTCACCGACGTGTCCACGTCGAACGTGTTCTACAAGCACATCACGTGGCTCGCGAACGAGGGCATCACGTCGGGTGTGGGCGACGGCACGCGCTTCGCGCCGAACTCCGAGGTGACGCGCGGTCAGATGGCGGCGTTCCTGTACAAGATGGCCGGCTCGCCCTCGTACTCGCCGCCGTCGAGTGCGTCGTTCCCGGACGTGCCGAGGTCGCACACCTTCTTCAAGCACATCGAGTGGCTGGCAGAGTCCGGCATCACCAACGGCTACGGCAGCGGACTCTTCGGTCCCTCCGACCAGGTGACGCGCGGTCAGATGGCGGCGTTCCTGTACAAGTTCGACCGGCTTCCCGTCTGAGCGGACAGCGCGACGCCCGCCCCTGGTCCTGAGGCCGAGGGCGGGCGTCGTCGTCTGTGGCGGCGCTGCGTGGTGCCTGCCGAGCCTCGCTGGTCAGCCCTCGGAGGCGTCCGACGCGTCGGCTGCGTCCCGGAGCGAGGTCCGATGCCCACGCTGCTCGAGCCACGCCACGAGCTGTCGGTGAAGAGTCTCCGCGCCGTGGAGCTGGCCCAGATCGTCGGTCAGCTCCGGGTCGACCTCCCACCCCGTCGGGTGCAACAGGAGTGCACGCGTCTGCCAGCCGCCGAGGCCGCCATGGCAGCCGACGAGCTCCTCGAACGCGTAGACCTCGTCGAGGACCGGGTCGTGGGCGGAGTTGAGGTAGATGTCAGGGGCGTCGGTGAAGCTGGCGGCGCGCAGCATGTCGGCGCGGGCATGCGGGCCGAAATCGGCCAGCGGATCCTCGCCCTCGACCTCGCCGGTGGTGAGCCGG
Organism: Demequina zhanjiangensis; assembly: GCF_030418315.1. GTDB lineage: Bacteria > Actinomycetota > Actinomycetes > Actinomycetales > Demequinaceae > Demequina > Demequina zhanjiangensis. The sequence continues at coordinate 66,911 of NZ_JAUHPV010000009.1, read as the reverse complement.
TGAAGCCCGCGCGGACCGATAGCGACGGGTCCGGTCGCGGCGTGCACGACGATGAAACCGACGCCGGGATGGGTGGCGAGCGCCTCCACGAGGCCGGGGAAGCGTGTCTCGAGCTCGGTCAGCGAGACGCGCGCGGGCGACTCCGAGAACCACACACCGCCCAGGTTGCCGGAACCGACCACCACGATCTCTGGCCCCGCCGCGTCGACCGACGGAGGAGCCGCGTCCATGGTGGTCGCAGCGTCGGCCGTGGCGTCACGACCCAGTGCGCGGCCCGCCAGGCGACCTGACACCGAACCCTGCCTGGCCATCTCGTCGACGAGCAGGCGTGCGAGGCCGCCGGACTCCTCGTCGTGCGCAGGGACGCGCAGCGCCCGACCCCCGGTGTGCTCGCGGACGATCTCCTCGAGCGACGTGCCATACCTCTGCGCGAAGGTCGGGCCCTGGCTCTGCCCGTGGTCCGACACGAGGACGATGCTGTAGTCGCGTGGTGCGATGCCGAGAGAGATCAGGCGCTCGAACGTGTGCAGGACCTGGTCGATCCCGTAGAGCGAGGCGAGCGACTCCGGCCGGGTGACGCCGGCGTGATGCGCGATCTCGTCGTAGTCCACGAAGTCCACGTAGATCGACTTCGCGCCGTCCATCATCGCGTCGATCACGAGCGCCACATTCAGGTCGCGCAGCAGCGCATTCGTGACGCCGCGCAGAGCCACGTAGTCCGCCTCGCGGTCCACGCGCGGCTCAATGCCACGCCACACCTGCCGTCGGCCCTGCCACACCTCCTTCGCCATCTCCCCGAGGGTGCGCGGCAGCGCTCGCGCAAGCCCCGCCGGGTGAGTGAAGAAGGCCGCGTAGGAACGTGAGGATCCGACCGCGCCGGCGCCTTCCCCGAATCCGCTGATGGTCAGGTAGGACCGCTCCGCATCGCCGGAGAACAGGTTGGAGATCGAGACGCCGCCGTCGGCCAGGAGGCCTCGCCCGTTCGACGCGCGGGACTCGATGACCGCCGCGTCCTCCGGCTTGTTCGCCGTGAGCAGCCGCCCCGCGGTGCGGTCCCACCAGCGGAACATCGGGATCCCGTCGTTCGAGCCCTGCAGGATCCCGGACTGGCTGGCGGGAGTCGTCGAGGGGATGCCCGCCGTCCACTCGGTCCACGTGTGTGAGCCGCTGCGGATCCAGCGGGAGATCGTGGGCACGTTGCCTGCCCGCAGCTCCTGCTCCAGCAGCGGCGCCGAGACACCGTCGAGCTGGACGAACAGCACACCCTCGTGGCCGTCCTCCGCCTGGGGCTTGTCCTCGCGGATGCTCATGCGAGTCGCGTGCACCAGCAGGTAGTCGTAGGAGCCCGCCGAGAAGAGCCACGAGACGACCGTCATGAAGATCGCCAGGATCCACGACGCGACGATCGCCCACCACAGGTTCGCGACGTCGACGCCAGGGGCGATCCACAAGGCGATCGCCACGACCGAGGCGTTGCTGAACAGCACGGCGGAGACGGCCCCGGCCCAGCCGAACCGGCTCGCGACCTGCAGCCACACCGGTTGGAGCGCCCATGACGCCAGGGCGAGCAGGATGGCTGCGCCAAGCGTTGCCGCCCACGAATCCGACTGCACGCCTGGGGTCAGGGTGATGGTCCACGACACCACGACCGCGGTGACTCCGAGCTCGACACCCCGCAGGACCCGCCGACGCACGGTGTGACGCTCGGCGCCCAAGGCCTTCGCGATCGCGCGCTCGCGGTCGCTCTGGAACCAGCGCGTCGTCGGCGGCGCCCACGCGAGGGCGAGCATCGTCGCGCTGCCGAGGGCCGAGAGTGCCGCGGTCGTCGTGTCGCCGCCACCCTCGATCGCCTCGTAGAGGGTTGTCACCACCCGTGCGCCCAGGAGCACGGTCAGGATCACGCGCGCCCCGTTCGACCCGCGCCAGAGATTGATCGCGACCACCAGCAGTCCGAGTGCGACGAGCCAGATCGCGATCGTCTCCGGAGCGTCGACCAGATGCGAGCCGTCGTCGGCGAGGTCGACGAGTGCGAACACCCCGAGACTGAGGTCAAGCAGTGCGCTGAGCCCGGTCAGGACCGCGAGAAGGGACGCTGTCCAGGGCCGATGCTTCATGGCGTTCGCGCTCTCGTCTGGCATAGGCCCATCATGGCGGAACGCGCTGCGGGGGGTGGCGCGGGCGCCCGCTCGTCACCGCCAGGCGCCCTAGCAGTCGTTGAGTGCTGAATAACCCAGTGATCTCGGCACCGAACGAATGCCAGCGCGCAATCCGCCTAGGCTGGCCCAGACACCAGCGACCGAAGGAGCTGCCATGACCCTGCCCGTCATCACCCGCGACGCCACCGGCGCGCCGTCCATCGACTTCACCGGAACCGAGATGCCGGAGGGCCTCGTCGTCGAGGTCCTTGAGTCCGGCGACGGCCCCGCGGTCGTCGAGGGCCAGCACATCACCGTCCACTACAGCGGCTGGCTGTGGGACGGCGCCAAGTTCGACTCGTCGTTCGACCGCGGCGAGTCCATCACGTTCCCGATCGCCTACGGCGCGCTGATCGACGGCTGGGTGGACGGCGTCGTCGGCCAGCCGGTCGGCTCGAAGCTGCTGCTCGTGGTCCCGCCGGAGTCCGGCTACGGCTTCCGCCCCATGGGCCCGATCCCCGCCGGCTCGACGCTGGTGTTCGTCATCGACGTGCTCGAGGCGCGCTAGGCGGCTGCTCCGAACACGACGAAGGCCCCTCCTCGGAGGGGCCTTCTGCATGGAGCGGGTGACGGGAATCGAACCCGCGCTATCAGCTTGGGAAGCTGAAGTTCTACCATTGAACTACACCCGCAGCGCCGTGACGGCCCTCCCATCGTAGTGGGTTCCGGCCGCTGGTCGCACGCCCTTCCGGGGATCGGGAGATCCTCGTGCCCGGCAAGAGCGGAGATGCGCGCTGGGAGGGTGAGCCTCCTGGTGCGCGGCACGCGTCAGTGTGTCAGCGGCGCTCCGGTCTTCGCGGGCGTCGCGGTGAGGGACCACTCGGTGGTGAACGTCTCCCCAGGTGCGAGAGTGCGGACGCCCACGCCGGGCACTCCCTCAGCAGCCAGGCGCAGCGCGTCGTTGGCGTGGCTGACGGGCTCGACGGCGAAGAAAGGCTTGCCTTCGGGCACGTAGACGACGATGTGGCTGAGTGATGCCTCGGCCTCCATGCGCAGGCGCAGGGCGCCGGGCCAGATGATGGTCGCGGCGGCGGGGGAGACGCGGTCGGTGAGGCAGTCGTCCACGTGCGCGTGGCCGAGCGGGCGGCGGTCGCGGTAGTCGGCTTCAGCGCGGATCGGGCCGGGCCCTCCGGTCGGGAGGCAGTTGACGAGCTCGTAGCCGGCGCCGCAGCGGATCTGCAGCTCGGCCTCGTCGCCGAGAGCCTCGCCGTCGGCCGTGAGCTGACGCTCGAAGTACGGGTGGTGGCCCAGGCCGGCGGGGAACTCCTCGTCGGACACGTTGGTGACAGCCATGGTGACCACGAGCGTCGCGCCGTCGAGCGTGTAGGTGAACGTGGTCGTGAACGGCCACGGGAAGTTCGGGTCCTCGAGCTCGCGGGAGTCGAGGGTGAGGACGGCGTGCGTCGCGTCTGCCTCGGCGACGGTCCACTCGTGCTTCAGGCCGACGCCGTGGATGGCGGTGCCGTCGCTGCCGGTGGCGCGCAGCGGGTGCTCCTTGCCCTTCCAGCGCAGCACGGGTCCGCTGATGCGGTTGGACCACGGCACGAGCGGGAAGGACGCGGTCTGGCCCGCGATCGTCGCGTCCGCCGGGGTGGGGCGCATGACGTCCACCCAGGTGCCGTCGAGCTGCACCGCGCCCGAGGCGATCGAGCCGCCCAGCGTGGGCGCGAGTCCGACGCGCCAGATGTCGTTGTCGAGCGTGAGCACAGAGTCCATGCGTCCATTCTGGTGCAGTGTCGGGGCGTCGGGAGACGCCGTCGGAGGTCCGCGATGTCCGGGTCGTCCTGAATGCCCGGCGGCGTTGCGGCGACTTCGTCACACCAGGTATCCGAACGGTGGGACACTTCTCGCTTCGAGGTCTACGGTGCGAGGGGCACCCGGTGGAGGTGGAGCGGTGAACGAGGTCCTGGACCTGCCTGACGTGCAGCAGCCGCGTCGCGCCCGTCCTGCCGTCGTCGTGCTCGGTGTGGCGGCGGTGGCGATCTGGGGCCTGGTCGCATGGCCGCTCGTGTCCACGTGGGCCGCGCACGCGGGCCAGCCTGCGCCGACCGCGGCCGACGCGAGGGTGGGTGAGTGCTTCGCGCTCCCTGGCGGCGATCCCGCCGCGGTCCCGACCGACGCCGACGCGGTCGCCTGTGCCGACCCGCATGACGGCCAGCACTTCGCCGTCGGCACGCTCGACGGCGCGTCGTACCCCGGGGACGACGCGGTGCAGCGGGAGGCCACGGAGACGTGCACCGATGCTGCGCTCCTGGAGACGCTCGATCCGGCGGCGTGGGACATGCAGGTCCAGGTCTACTTCCCCACGGAGGCGAGCTGGTCGGAGGGCGACAGGGCCTGGGCGTGCGCGGTCACCGCGGACGAGCCGTGGGTCGGTTCGGTCCTGGCGGGCTGATCTCGCCCTCCCCGAACTCGCGCTTGCAAAGACCCAGGTAGATCGCCTTTCGGGGCGATTCTCGGAATGTTTGGGATGCGACAGCCGGTTGGCCTTGGTGACTGCAGGAGCGGTCGGCAGCCCTCGGCTCACGAGGTTGAGGAGCTGTCCGAGACCCCTACATCACGGGGAGCAAGGAGCTCATCATGGCCATCGGTTCGGGCATCTTCCTGATCGTCGTCGGCGCGATTCTGACCTTCGCTCTGAACGCCTCCGTCGACGCGGTGAACCTCGGCGTCGTCGGCTGGATCTGCATGGGTGCGGGTGTGGCGGCGATCGCGATCTCGCTGATCGTCAACGCCCAGCGCGCGAACACGACGCACCGCGAGGTCCGCGACGAGCGTGCCGTCCGCGACGACCACCGCGTCGACCACACCGTGGAGCGCTGACCCTCAGCCTCACCCTCGACGTCACGGGGCCCGTCTGCCGAGAGGCACGCGCGGCCCCGTCGTCGTGTCCGGGGTCTTCCGACGCGCGGCGGGATCCGTGTGACGACCGACGGCGCGGTCGCCCCTGTGCGAGGTGGCGGTCAGGCCTGGGTGGACTGGACGTCCTGGATGGGTTCCTCGGCGACGCGGGTCCCACGTCCGAGCTTGAGGAAGGGCCGACGGGCCTGGAGCTCGACCACGACGTTCCAGTGCCTTGCGGCCCACCAGCCGACTCCCGCGGCCACCAGGATCGAGGCGATCGCCCCGATGCCGATCGCCCAGCGCGGTCCGTACTCCTCACCGATCCAGCCGACGATGGGCGACCCGACGGGGGTGCCGCCCAGGAAGACCATCATGTAGAGCGCCATGACGCGGCCGCGCATGGACGGCTCCGTGGTGGTCTGCACCGTGGCGTTGGCGGCAGTGATCATCGTGAGCGCGGCGAAGCCGACGGGGATGCCGGCGAGCGCGAACGTCCAGTAGCTGGGGGTGAGCGCGAGGATCGCGTTGGCGATGCCGAACCCGAAGGCGGCGATGACGACGAGCTTCATCGTGGGACGGCGCCTGCGCGCGGCCAGCAGCGCGCCGCCGAGCGACCCGATGGCGAGGATCGATCCGATGATCCCGTAATCCTCGGGCCCGCGGCCGAACTCGACGCGCGCCATCATCGCGGCGGTGAGCTGGAAGTTGAGGCCGAGCGCTCCCACCACTCCGACGACCACGAGGATCGCGATGATGTCAGGCCGGCCGCGCACGTAGCGCACCCCCTCGATCACCTGACCGGGCTGGCGGGGAACCCGATGCTGCTTCTGGAGCTCGCCTCCTCGCATGAGCAGGAGGGCGACGATGGTGGCGAGGAAGGTGAAGCCGTTGAGGACGAACACCCAGCCGGAGCCGATCCACGCGATCAGCAGGCCCGCGAGTCCGGGTCCGATGAGGCGGGCGGCGTTGAATGAGGCGGAGTTGAGGCCGATCGCGTTCGCGAGGTTGGCGGGTGGCACCAGGTCGGACACGAAGGCCATGCGCGCGGGGTTGTCGAACGCGGTGACGACGCCCAGCCCCAGCGCGAACGCGTAGACGTGCCACAGCTGGGCGTGGCCGCTGAGGACGATCGCGCCGAGTCCGACTCCGAGCGCGGCGCCGGCGGCCTGCGTGGCGATCAGCAGCTTGCGGTGGTCCACCCTGTCCGCGATGACGCCGGTCCAGGGGCCGAGGATGAGGAACGGGAGGAACTGGAGCGCGGTGGTGACTCCGACGGCGAAGCCCGAGTCGTCGGTGAGGTCGGTGAGCACCACCCAGTCCTGCGCGATGCGCTGCATCCAGGTGCCGATGTTCGACACCAGCGCGCCTGCGAACCACAGGCGGTAGTTGAAGATGCCGAGCGAGCTGAAGGTGCGATTCATTCCATGGTTCTCAACGCGAGGGTGGGTCATCAGATTCCTGACGTCCGTCAAGGATATCGGGCGTCTGCCGAGGGCCGTCACTAGGCTGGGCGTATGACCAGATCGCTGCTTGTCCTGGGTGGTACGGCATGGCTGGGCTCGGAGGTGGCTCGGCAGGCTGTGAAGCGCGGCTGGGAGGTGACCTGCCTTGCGCGCGGCGAGTCCGGCGTCGTCCCTGAGGGGGCGCGGCTGGTGGAGGCTGACCGTGCGCAGCCCGGCGCGTACGCCCCGGTCGCCGACCGTCGGTACGACGCCGTGGTGGAGGTGAGCTGGCAGCCCCGCTTCGTGCAGGAGGCGGTGGAGGCGCTCGGGGGAGTCGCCGACCACTGGACGTACGTCTCGTCGGTGTCCGTCTACGGAGCGGATCGCAGCCCCAACACCGAGGCCTCGCCGCGGATGGAGGCGCTCCACCCCGAGACTGAGGCGACGATCGCGCACTACCCCCAGGCGAAGGTGACCTGCGAGGACCTCACCACCAGGGAGCTCGGCGCGCACGCGCTGATCGCGCGCCCAGGGTTGATCGTGGGCCCGGGGGATCCGACCGACAGGTTCGGCTACTGGCCGGCACGCGCTGCGCTCGCGGGCGACGGGCCGATGCTCGTGCCCCGCGACGGGGCGCCCACGCAGTCGCTCGACGTGCGCGACCTCGCCGCCTGGATCCTCGATGCGGGCGAGAGTGACGTGCGCGGCCCCGTCAACGCGGTCGGCGAGCAGGTGCCGTTCCGCGAGATGGTCGAGGCGGCGCGGGCGGCGGCCGGTCACGAGGGTGACGTGCGCGAGGCGACGACGCCGTGGCTCGCGATGCGCCGTGTCTCGAGCTGGTCGGGGCCCACGTCTCTGCCCATGTGGGTGCCGCCGGGCCCTTTCCCGCCCGTCGGCGCGCACGCCTCGGACAGGTATCGAGAGACAGGCGGGCAGTGGCGACCGCTCGAGGACACGCTGCGAGACACCCTGGCCTGGGAGCGGGGCCTCGGACTGGACAGGCCGCGCAAGGCGGGCCTGAGCCGGGCCGAGGAGCTCGACCTCATCGCTCAGCTGCCCTGAGGCGTTGTCGCGCGCCGCGTGCCTGACTAAAGTCAGGGATGTGGATCCCCGTCTCATCCAGTCCTTCCGGCAGTTCCAACGCGTCGTCACCCGCGAGGTGGGAGCGCTCCAGGGCGACTTCCTGGACCGCGGCCGTCCCTTCGCCGCCTCCCGACTCCTGTGGGAGATCGGTGAGGGTGACGTGGAGATCGCGGCGCTGCGCTCGCGGCTCGGCTTGGACTCCGGCTATGCCTCACGCCTGCTCCGCGCCCTCGAGTCCGAGGGGCTCGTCGAGGTGGGTCCCAGTCCCGTCGACGCACGCGCGCGCGTGGTGCGCCGCACCGCGGCAGGCGACGACGAGGCCGCCCGCCTCGACGAGGCCAGCGACGAGGCGACGGGGGTGCTCCTGTCCGGTCTTGACGCTGACGACCAGCGTGCGCTCGACGCGGCCGCACGGACCGTCACCCATCTCCTGACGCGCCCTCACATCAGCGTCGAGGAGATCGACCCCGCCTCTCCCGAGGCCGTCTGGTGCGTCCAGCAGTACTACGCAGAACTGCAGGAGATGTTCGACGCCGGCTACGACCCTGCGAAGGCCGTCGCCGTGGGGGTCGAGGACCTCACCGAGCCGCGAGGCGCCTTCTACGCCGTGCGCCTGCACGGCCAGCCCATCGGCTGCGGCGGTGTCACCCTGCCTCCGGGTGAGCCGGCCTTCCTCAAGCGCATGTGGGTCGCACCGTCGGCGCGCGGCCTCGGCGTGGGCGCGATGATCCTCGACGCCCTCGAGGCACGGGCCCGCGAGTCCGGAGCGACGACGGTCCGGCTCGACACGAACTCGACGCTCGGCCCCGCCTGCCGCATGTACGAGGCGCGCGGCTACCTGCAGGTGCCGGACTTCAACGGCGAGCCGCATGCCGACCGCTGGTACGCGAAGGGTCTTCAGCGTCAGGCGCCCGCCGCGTCCAGCAGCGCGAGCTGATCGGCGTCCAGCACCACGTCCACCGCCTCAGCGCACTCCAGGTACTGATCCCACGTACGAGCACCGACCAGCGGCACCACCTGAGGCGACTCCTGCGCCATGAGCCAGGCGAGCGCCACCTGATTGCCGGTCGCGCCCGTCTGCGAGGCGACCTCGTCGATCGTGGCGAGCCGCGCGTCGGCGTCCGGTCCCGCATAGCTCGCCATCGCCCAGAACGACGGGTCACGTCGCTCCTTCGCGGAGAACAGTCCCTTGAGCACGGGTGAGTACGCCACGATCGGCATCGCGCTCGCTCTTGCGAGATCGAGGTGCTCGGCGCCGATCACGGCGACCCTCTCCAGGCCGGCGCGCGGCCTCAGGTAGCTGTGCTCCTCCTGGATCGTCGCCGGCAGGGGCCACCCGTGCGCGCGCGCCGTCTCCTGCACGAGCGCCAGCCGCCACGCGGGTGCGTTGGACCATGCGTAGCCGCCGATCCTGCCGTCGGCCACCATGCCCGCCAAGGCGCCGACGCTCTCCTCAAGAGGCACGGAACGGTCGTCGACGTGCACGTAGTACAGGTCGAGCCGGTCCGTCCCGAGCCGTTCCAGGGACGCGTCGACGGAGGTCATCAGCACCTCGCGCGAGGCCCCGACGAAGTGGTCGTATGCCCACGCCCAGTCCGGATCGCCGTCGGGGAGGAACGCGCCGTCGAACTCGCGCAGCCGCGCCGTGCCCTTCGTGGCCAGGTGGACGCGCTCACGTGCGCCGGTCTCCGCGAGCCAGCGGCCCAGCAAGGACTCCGACTGACCTCCGTCGGTGCCCGGCGCCTCCCACCAGCAGTAGCAGTCCGCGGTGTCGATCATGGCGCGGGCGGGCGTGCCGTCGGGCGCCGAGAATCGTGGTGCGACCTCGCCCACGAAGTGGTCCAGGATGCGGCGGGCCTCACCTTCGGGGGTGCTGGTCCCCATCAGCATGGCGCCGACGCCGAACGGAGCGATCCAGGTGCCGCCGAGCTCCCGGGCGGTGCGGGTTGCCTGTGTGTCCATGCCTCGGACGGTAGAAGTTCGAGCGCGCTCGAAGTCAACACCGCCGTCGTCGACGTACGGTGGATCCGTGGACGGCTACACGATCGACCAGGCCTCAGCGCGCATGGGGGTGTCCAAGCACACCCTGCGCTACTACGAGCGCGAGGGCCTGCTGGAACCGGTCGCGAAGGAGGCCAACGGCCATCGTCGCTACACCGACGAGGATCTCGGGTGGGTGCGCACCTTGCAGCTGCTGCGCGGCACGGGGATGCCGATCCGCGAGATGAAGGAGTTCGTCGAGTTGAGCCGTGCGGGTGACCTCACGGTGCCGCAGCGCATCGAGGTGCTTGCTCACTACCGGGACGAGCTGCTGGACCGCATGGCGGCCGACCGCGAGCGGCTCGAGTTCCTGGACTTCAAGCTGGAGGTCTACCGCGGCATCGAGGGCGATCCCGACGCTCGCACGCGCGCCGAGGTGGCTCAGGCCGAGGGCTGAGCCGAGACGCCTGCCGGGGTCGCCTCCGGTTCTGGCGTGTCCCCCTGCGTCGTCCGCTGACGACGGTGCCTGAACGCGAGGTTCGCCACCGCGATCCCCGCGATCACGAGCCCCGCGCCGATCAGGGAGGGAGCGTCGGGGGTCTCCCCGAACGTCAGCCACCCCGTGATCAGGCCGACGGGTGGCACCAGTAGCGAGAACGGCGCGACAGTCGACGCGGGGTACTTTCCCAGCAGGGTGTTCCAGACCCCGTAGCCGAAGATCGTGGAGACGAGCGCCAGGTAGGCGAGGGTGAATGCCCCTCCCCACGTGGGGTGAGTGAGGGCGGTGCCCACGGCGTCGGGGCCTTCGAACAGCAGCGAGGCCGCCATGAGCGGGATCGGCGGCACCGCGGTCGTCCAGACCACGAGTGACAGCCCGTTCGCCTCTCCGAGCCGTCGTGTCAGCACGTTCGAAGTGGCCCACGACAGGGCCGCGGCAATCGTCATCACGAAGCCGACCACCGTCGCCGACGTGCCGATGTCCAGGCCGATCAAGGCGATGCCGCACACGGCGATCGCGAGGCCCACGATGCGCTTGGGGGAGAGCCGCTCGCCGAGGAAGGCCACCGCCATCAGCGTCGTGAAGACCACCTGCACCTGGAGCACTGTCGCTGCCAGGCCCGACGGCATGCCCAGCGAGATCGCCACGAACAGGAAGCCGAACTGCCCGACTCCCATCGCGAGCCCGATCGGGATCAGGCTTCGCCAGGGGATCCCCCGGCGTGGGACGAAAGGTGCCGCGATCAGGAACACCACCACGAATCGCAGCGACGCGAGGAGCAGGGGAGGCATCTCTCCGACGCCGAGACGGATGACGGCGAAGTTCGCGCCCCAACCGATCGCGACCAGCACGGCGAGCACGGTGTCGCGTGCGGTCAAGCGGGTCGCCATGGGTCTCCTGTCGTCGCGGCCAGCCTAGGGACGGGCTCATGGGCCACTGAAGCCGTTGCTGGCACCTCGCGCCGTCGTCCACGTCCCGGGGGCGCGCCTAGCCTGGAGGCATGACCGATCGACCCCTGCAGATCCTCGTCCTCGGCGGCACCGCGTGGCTGGGCGCCCTCACCGCACGCACCGCGCTCGCGCGCGGGCATCACGTCACGTGCGTGGCTCGCGGCGTCTCGGGCGCGGTGCCCGAGGGTGCGGAGCTCGTGGTGGCAGACCGGGACGAGCCGGGCGCGTACGACGCAGTCGCGGACCGGGACTGGGACGCGGTCGTGGAGGTGAGCTGGCAGCCGAGGCACGTGCGTGAGGCCGCCGAGGCGCTCGCGGGCCGGGCGCGGCACTGGACGTACGTCTCCTCGGTTGCCGCCTACGCCCCCGTGCGGGAGACGATCTCCGAGGATGGGCCCCTGCGCGAGCCCGCCGCGATCGACGAACGAGTGGACGGCTCCCGCTACGACGCGGCCAAGGCGCGCTGCGAGGCGGACACCCTCGCGTCCCACCCCGACGCGTTGCTCGTGCGCGCGGGCGTGATCGGTGGCCCCGGGGACCCGACGGACAGGCTCGCGTACTGGCCCCGGCGGGCCGCGCAGGCCGGCGACGGGCCGATGCTCGTGCCGGCGGAGCCGTCCGTCCCGGTCCAGGTGATCGACGTGCGAGACCTCGTCGCGTGGATGCTCGACTCGATCGAGTCTGGGCTGGGAGGCGCCGTGAACGCCGTGGGCGAGGCGATGTCGATGCGCGCCATGATCGACCTGGCGCGCCAGGTCGCGGGTGCGGCTGGACCCGTGGTCGAGGCGCCCGGCCCGTGGCTGCAGGAGCATGGCGTGCGCCAGTGGAAGGGCGACGGCTCGATGGGCCTGTGGGTGGACGACGACGGAGGACCGGCGCGCTGCGGCTACCACTCCGACTCGCGCTACCTTGCGACGGGTGGGCGGCGCAGGCCGCTCGCCGAGACGCTCGCCGACGTGCTGGACGAGGAGCGCGAGCTGGGTCTGGGTCGGCCCGGCACTGCCGGCCTCGGTCGCGCTCGCGAGCTCGAGCTGATCGGCGAGCTCGCGCGCTGACCTGCCCCTTGCTCGCGTCCTACTGGCCCTTGACGGGACCTTGGCGTTCCGCGAAGCGTTCACCTCGTGACACCATGAACGGGTGACCAGCCTCTCAAGCCGCCTCGATGCGGTGCTCGACACCGCCCTCGCCGCCGACAGGCTGGTGGGCGCCGTGGTGCTCGTCGCGGTGGATGGCGAGGTGGCCTACGCGCGGGCGGCGGGCATGCGGGACCGCGCGTCCGGCAGTTCGATGACCCGCGACACCGTGTTCCGACTCGCGTCGATCACCAAGACGTTCGTCACCGCGGCGGCGATGCGGCTGGTGGAGGAGGACATCGTCGGCCTTGACGAGCCCACGTCGCTGTGGCTGACGCGCTTCCACCCGCGGCTGCCCGACGGCTCCGAGCCGGAGATGACGCTGCGTCACCTGCTCACGCACACCTCCGGCCTGGGATACGGGTTCGCGAAGAGGCCCGGCCACCCGTACCACGCGCTCGGGGTCTCCGACGGCCTCGACTCATCCGTCGAGACGCTGCACGAGAACCTCGCGCGGCTGGCGAAGGCGCCGCTTCACTTCACGCCGGGGGAGCGCTGGGAGTACGGGCTCAGCCTCGATGTTGCCGGGCACCTTCTCGAGGCCTCCTCGGGTGTGCCGCTGATCGAGATCATGCGACATGCGGTCATCGAGCCTCTCGGCCTGCGCGACCTGGGCTTCGTCGCCAAGGACCCCGAGCGGCTCGCGGTCCCTTATGCGCTCGAGGCCTCCGGGCCGATCCCGATGACGGATCCGTACTCGCTGATGTACGAGGACGGCACGTCCACAGTGTTCTCTCCGAGCCGCGCACTCTCCCCGCAGCTCTACCCCTCCGGCGGCTCGGGCATGGTCGGCACGGCGGACGAGGTGCTCGCACTGCTCGAGGCGCTCCGACGGGGCGGGCGCGGGATCATGTCGGAGGAGTCGGCGCGCGCGATGCTGAGCGCGCAGGTGGGTGCCGAGGCGCAGGCGAACGGTCCTGGCTGGGGCTTCGGCCTGGGAGGTGCGGTGCTTGTGGACCCTGAGGCCGCAGGTGTGCCGCAATCTGCGGGCACGTTCGCCTGGGGCGGGGTGTACGGCCACCAGTTCTTCGTGGACCCGGAGGCGGGCATCACGTGCGTCGCCCTCACGAACACGGCACCCGAGGGGCAGACCGGGCCTACGGCACGCGCGATCGTCGACGCCATCTACGCCTGAGCGCCGTTGCGGTGGCGCAGTGCGCTCGCAGGACGTATCGTTCAACCATATGGTTGTACAAACTGAGCTCTCCGACGCCGAGGTGGACCGCCTGTTCCACGCCTTGGCCGATGCGACGCGACGCGACATCGTCCGCCGCACCCTGGCCGGCGACGAGTCCGTCACCGACCTCGCCGCCGAGTACTCCATGTCCTTCGCGGCGGTCAGCAAGCACGTCGCCGTGCTCGAGGAGGCGGGACTCGTGACACGCCGCCCCGACGGTCGCAAGCGGCTCGTCCGCGCCGACCCCAAGCGGCTCGCCCAGGCGCAGCGGCTGCTCGACGCCTTCGAGCAGGTCTGGCGCCACCGCATCGACGCCCTCGACGTCGTCCTGACCGCCGATCCCCGCACATCCTGAAGCCTCCCCCGGAAGGAGCACCATGCCCATCACCAACGTCGAGAAGGACCTCGACGCCCTCACGATGACGATCACCGCCGACTTCCCCGTGCCCGTCACCCGGCTCTGGGAGGCCTACACGGACCCCCGCCAGCTCGAGCTGTTCTGGGGGCCGCCCGGCTGGCCCGCACACTTCAGCCGGCTCGACGTCACGGTCGGTGGCGTCGCGAACTACTCCATGACAGGACCCGACGGCACCACCACCGCCGGCTACTGGGAGTTCACCCGCGTGGTGCCGGGCGAGCTGATCGAGGTCATCGACGGCTTCGCGGACGACGCAGGTGTCCCCAATGGAGAGATGCCCACGATGCGCGTCGCCATGGCCTTCGAGTCCACCGACGACGGCTGCAGGCTCCTCACCACCACCTGGTTCAACTCGCTCGAGGAGCTCCAGCAGCTGCTCGAGATGGGTATGGAGCAGGGCACAGTCATGGCGATGGGACAGATCGACCGCGTCCTCGAGGGCCTGCGCGAGTTCGCCGCGGGCAAGGGCACGCTGCTCGAGGAGCTCTCCGAGGTCCACGTGCGGATCTCCCGCTGGATCGAGGCGGACCGCGACACCGTATGGCACGCGTACGTGACCCCGGAGCTGCAGAAGCAGTGGCTGCTCGGTCCGGACGGGTGGCGGATGACCGAGTGCGAGTTGACGCTCGAACCTGGCGGCACCCACCGGACGGCGTGGGCCCCGGAGCCGGGCACCGAGGGCGAGCCGTTCGGCTTCGAAGGGGAGGTGCTGTACGTCGACGCGCCGCGCCGTGCCGTCACCACCGAGCGCATGATCGGCGTGCCCGGGCCCCAGAACATGAACGACCTCACGATGATCGACGACGACGGCGGCACCCTCATCACGCTGCTCATCCAGTACCCAGACGAGGCCACCAAGGACATGATCCTCGGCACCGGGATGGTCGAGGGCATGGAGACCAGCTACGCCCGCCTCGAGACGATGCTCCAGGACGACTGACGGCCCGGGCCGCCAGGCCCGCGGCGTCAGTCGGAGGACTGCGCCGTCGGGGCTGACGGGGAGCCAGGCAGTGCCGCACGCGGCAGGGTGAGCGTCACAGTCGTGCCGTCCCCCTCCGCGCTCGCGACCGAGAGCGTGCCTCCGTGCGCGTCGACGATCGCGGCCGTGATCGCGAGCCCCAGGCCCGCGCCGCCCGTCGCCCGTGACCGTGAGGTGTCACCACGCACGAAGCGCTCCGAGGCGCGTGCCGCGATCTCCGGGCTCATGCCCGGACCGTCGTCCTCCACCGCGATACGCACTGCGCCGTCCGTGCAGGACACCCGCACCACCACATGGTCGCCGCCATGCACCGCGGCATTGCGCACGATGTTGATGACCGCCTGGCGCACCTTGTCAGGATCCACCGCCGCACGGGCCGGGCCCTCGGTCTCGAGCGCGAACTCGGTGTCGGGGTCTGCGGCCGCCGAGTCGCCGACGACCTCTGCCGCAAGCTCCGACAGGTCGGTCTCCACCCGCTGCAGCTCCGGCAGGGCGTCGTACTTCGCGAGCTCGAGCATGTCCTCGACCAGGCGCTTCATACGCCCCGCCTCCGCCTCGGTCCGCTCCCATGCGTCGTCCACGTCAGCCTTGTCCGCGAGCGCGCCCTTGCGGTACAGCTGCGCGTAGCCGAGCACGGTGGTGAGCGGGGTGCGCAGCTCATGCGACGCGTCGGCGACGAACTCTCGCAGCTTCGCCTCGGATCGCTCCCGCTCTGCGAGGGAGGCCGTCAGCCTCCCGATCATCGCGTTGAGCGCCAGCGCGAGGTCGTGGCTCTCGGAGCCCGCCGATGCGCCCTCGAGGCGCACCGAGAGGTCGCCTTCCGCGATCTGCTTGGATGCGTCGACCATGCGGCGCATGGGCGAGATCCCCAGCCGGGTCACCCACAGGCCCACGAGCGCGAGACCGGCGAGCAGCGCCCCGATCCCGAACGCCTCGATCACGATCAGCCGCTGGGTGGCGTCGTTGACGCCCTCCTTGGACAGCGCCGTGTACTCCCACCAGTAGTCGTTGCTCGACGGGCTCTCCACGTACTCGATCCGCAGCAGGAAGGTGTCGTCCCCCTCCTCGGCGCCGACGGTGAGGTAGACGTCGCCCGAGGTGGGCAGATCGGAGCCGCTGATGGACAGCAGGTCCGGTCCGGACGAGCTGCTGTCGCCCGTGTTCGCCACGTAGTTCGGGTAGATGCCGCCCTTGGAGGAGATCTGACCGGTGTACGCGTCCGACGGACGCTCGTATGCATCGGAGTCGTCGTCGCTCGACGGGAGCTGCGGGATGATGCCCTTCAAGGCATCGGCGATGTCCGAGGCGACCTCGTCGATCGGCGCGCCTCGGTGCTCGAACGGCTCCGAGTACGACTTGAGGCGCTCCTCGAGCTGAGTCACGAGATAGCTGTGGGTGGTCACCGTGACGGTCGCCGCGACGCCTACGGCGATGGCCGCGACGATCGACAGGCCGATCAGGAGTCGGGCCTTCAGGGACAGCCCGGGACGTGCGTCGCTCACGTCTGCTGCACCCGCATCGTGTAGCCGACCCCGCGGACGGTATGGATCAGCTTCGGCTCGTACGCGTCCACCTTGCGGCGGATGTAGCCCACGTACGTCTCGACCACCGACGGGTCGTCGTCGGGCGAGTAGCCCCACACGTTCTGGAGCAGCTGTCCGCGGGACAGTACGCGGCCGGTGTTCTGGAGCAGGTACTTCACGAGGTTGTACTCGGTGGGCGACAGGTGGATCTCCTCGCCGTTGCGGGTGACGCGGTGAGCCACGTCGTCCAGCAGGAGGTCGGCGATGGTGAGCGTCTCCGACGCGTCCGGCGAGGCGTCGACCCGACGCAGCACCGCCTCGACGCGTGCGACCAGCTCCTCGAGCGCGAACGGCTTCGACAGGTAGTCGTCGGCTCCGAGCTGGAGGCCCTGCACCTTGTCCGTCGCGGAGTCCCGCGCCGTGAGGAAGATGACGGGAGTCCGGTTGCCGCTGTCGCGCAGGCGCTTGCAGACCGCGAAGCCGTCGAGGTCGGGCATCATCACGTCGAGCACGATGAGGTCGGGTGCTGACTCGCGGACCATCTTGAGCGCCGTCTGTCCGTCGGGTGCGAACGAGACGTCGTAGCCCTCGTACTTGAGGGCGGCGACGAGCATGGTGCGGAGGTTGTCCTCATCATCGACAACCAGGATGCGGCGCTGTGACATGGCTTCAGTCTCACAGAGACGCCTCCACGTTCGCTGGGAACGGGCATGAAGAACGCTGAGACCGGCGGGGAGGTTCCCGCCGAAACCGGCGAAATCGGGCGGCGGAAGGCCCGTCGGGATCGATCCCCGGGGTCTCTGCCCTGGTTCTCAGGCCTTTCCCAGGCACGACGAGTTCGCTGTGTGAACGAAGGGTGAACGGCCCGACGCCGGTCGCCCCTCCCGTCATTCGTCCGCATCTCAGGGGGAACCCGTCATGTCAGTCTTCATCTACATCGCCGCCGACCTGGTCGCGATCTCCGCACTCGTCTTCGGCCTCTACTTCCCGCGCCACAGGCGCAAGGACCTCATCGTCTCGTTCCTTGCGATCAACGTGGGAGTCATGGGGGTCACCTACGCCATGGCGACCGCCGACCTCACGCTCGGCTTCGGCATGGGCATCTTCGCCGTCCTCTCGATCATCCGCCTGCGCTCCACCGAGATGGAGCACAACGAGATCGCCTACTACTTCACGGCGATCGCGCTCGGACTGCTCGGCGGCTTCCCGTCGGGCAACGCGGCCGTGAGCTTCACGCTCATGATCGTGCTGCTGGGCGTCATCCTCATCGGCGACCACCCCGCGCTGTTCGGGCGCACCCGTCTCACCCAGCTCGTGCTGGACCGTGCGGTGGCCGACGAGCAGGTCGCCTCGGAGCTCGCGGGCGCGATGCTCGGTGCGCACGTGCACCGCATCGCCATCCGCAAGGTCGACTACGTCGCCGAGACGACGGCGTGCGAGGTCCGCTACACCTTGCTCTCGCCGTCGGCGCAGGCGGCGGACCTCGCCGCCACGGAGCCCCTCCACGAGAGCGCGCCGGCGGGGCTGCGATGACGGCGCCCGACGCCTGGGAGGCGCGCGTCGCCCAGCTTCCGCCGGTGACCCTCGACGAGCTGGACGCGACCGCGGCCATGCTCACGCGCGTCGACCGCAAGTACCTTGTCGAGCCGGCACGCTGGGCGGAGGTCATGGAGTCCCTCGACCTCCCCTTGCGAGTGCTCCAGATCGATGGGCGGCGCAGCTTCCGCTACGAGTCCGTCTACTTCGACACCGCGGACCTCCGCATGTACCGCGACGCCGCGCACCGCCGTCCTCGGCGCACGAAGGTCCGCACCCGCCGATACGTCGACACGGGCGGGCTCGCGATCGAGGTCAAGGAGCGCAGCGCCTCGGGATCGACCGTGAAGACGCGCATGTTCCTCGAGGAGGGGGCGACGGGCGATCGCCTCACCCCGGAGGCCGCGGCCTTCGTCGACGGCTTCCCTCGCCTCACGGGACTCGGCGCGACGCTGCGGCCATCGCTCACCACCACCTACCGGCGGACGACGCTCGTCACGCCCGACGGCCGCTTGACGGTCGACTCCGGCGTGGCCGCACGCGACGCCGAGAGCCGCTCCGTCTCCTACGACGACAGGCTGATCGTCGAGACGAAGGTCGAGCGCCACGCCGGCGAAGTCGACCGTGCCCTCTGGGCGCGCGGCATCCGTCCCGCCCGAGTCAGCAAGTACTGCACCTCCATGGCCGCCCTGCGGCCCGACCTCCCCGCCAACCGCTGGGCGCGCACCCTCCGCCGTCATGTCGACGGCGTCGCCGCGCTCGCAGGCTGATCCCCGAAAGGCAACCCCATGAAGCTGTCCCGCAGGCCCGCGCTGGCCTTCGCCACCCTCGCCACCACCGGAGCGCTGCTCCTCAGCGCATGCACCTCCGACGCCGCCGATGCCGAGAGCACCGACTCCGCCTCCGACGTCACGACCTCCGAGTCGTCGACAGAGACCGTCGCCTCGGCCACAGCCAACGGCGAAGCCAGCTACGAGCAGCTCGACCTCCCCGAGGTGGACCTGAGCCCCGACTACGCCAACGCGACCACCGTCACCCTCGCCGACGGCGCATCCGGTTCCGATGGCGACGGCGTCGCCATCTCCGGCGACATGGTCACGATCACCGAGGCGGGCACCTACGTGCTGACCGGCACCCTGACGCAGGGCCAGATCGTCGTGAACGTGGCCGACGGTGACGTCACCCTGGTCTTGGATGATGCGACGATCGCCAACGTCGACGCGCCCGCCATCCAGGTGGACGACGCCGACAACGTCGTGCTCTACACGGAGGCGGGCACCACGAGCACCGTGACCGACAGCGGCACGTACGACGACACCGACGAGGAGACGGGCAACGCCGCGATCTTCTCCACCGCCGACCTGTTCCTCGCCGGCGAGGGCACCCTCATCGTGGACGGCGGTCGCAACGACGGCATCACCTCCAAGGACTCGCTCGTCATCGTCTCCGGCACCTACGACGTCACCGCCGCGGACGACGGAATCCGCGGCAAGGACTCGTTCGTCGTCCTCGACGGCGACGTCACCGTCGACGCAGCCGGTGACGCGCTGAAGTCCGACAACGAGGCCGACGCCGACGAGCCCGAGGCCTACGTCGGAGTCATCTGGATCGAGGACGGCACCTTCGACATCACCTCGGGTGTCGACGGGCTGGACGCCGCGAACCAGATCACGATCAATGGCGGCAGCCTCGCGATCGACGCAGGGGACGACGGTCTCACGTCGGGCGTGTTCGTCCGCATCGGCGACACCGAGATCGACATCACGAACTCCTACGAAGGCATCGAGGGCGCCCTCATCTACCTGGACGCCGGCGACGTCACGGTCGTCTCCTCCGATGACGGCATCAACGGCACCGACGGCTCAGGGTCCGGTGGCGAGATGGGAGGCATGGGTGGAGACATGGGCGGCGGCATGAGCGGAGGCCCTGGGGGAGGCGCCGGCGGCCCGGGCAGTCGCGACTCCTCCGACACGAGCACCGCCGAGGACGCGAGCACGGCCGCCGCGACTGCGTCCTTCTCCACGGCAGCCCTGATCTCCTCGGCATCCACCACGACGGCCGCGATGGGCGGTGACAGCGCGCAGGAGGGCGTCGAGGTCTACATCAGCGGCGGCACCTACGTGCTCGACGCTGACGGCGACGGACTCGACTCCAACGGCAACGTCGTGATGACGGGCGGGACCGTCATCGTCAACGGGCCCGAGGGCAACGGCAACGGCGCGCTCGACTTCAACGGCACGTTCGAGATCACGGGCGGCTCTCTCGCCGCCTCCGGATCCGCAGGCATGGCGCAGTCGCCGAGCGGCGGCGACCAGGGCTACCTGTCGATGAGCTTCGGCTCGACGGTTCCCGTCGGCACCGTCCTGTCGATCGTGGACCCGGAGGGGGAGCTTGTCGCATCCTTCACCACCACGAAGTCGTCGGCGTCGCTCGTGATCTCGACCGAGGCGATCGTCCCCGGCGAGACCTACACGGTCTACGCCGACGCCACCGTCACGGGCGGGGAGACGGTCGACGGGCTCACCGTCGGCGGAACCCTCTCCGGCGGGGACGAGCTGGGCACGCTCTCCGCGTCCTAGCAGGCGACACGAGCCGGGCCGCCGCATCCGCTGAGGGGTGCGGCGGCCCCGTCGTCCCCGCCGCGCGGGCCCTGCGCCCCCGCACTAGCCTGAGGTCGAGGGCGCGAAGCGGCGCCGCGGAGAGGCACCCACATGGCGAGCGTCAGCACCTACCTCACCTTCGACGGCACCTGCGAGGAGGCGTTCACGTTCTACGCCTCGGTCTTCGGCGCACAGCTTCCCGCACGGATCATGCGGATGGGCGACATCCCGCCCGAGGACGGGGAGGGCCCCGTCCCGCCCGAGGAGGCGGACCTGGTGATGCACCTCGCCATCCCGATCCTCGGAGGGCACCTGCTGATGGGCTCCGACGCCCTCGTCAGCCGAGGCCGCGTCGTCAAGCCAGGAAACGCGATCCAGGTCACCCTCAACTGCGACGACGTGGACCAGCTCAACCACCTGTACTTCGCCCTCTCCGAAGGTGCCGTGGAGACCTACGGTCCCACCCGCATGTTCTGGGGCGACGAGTACGCGACCGTCACCGACCGGTACGGCACCCACTGGATGCTCGTGTCCCCCGCCGAACCGCAGGCGAACCAGGGCACACCCGCGTAGGTTGGTGGAAGGAAGGGAGTCCCCATGGCTGCGATCATCCTGGTCCACTCGGCGCTCGGCCTCACCGACACCGTCCTCCGCTGGGCCGACGAGATGCGCGACGAGGGTCACGACGTCGCCACCCCCGACCTCTACGGCGGAGACGTCTACACCGACCTGGCCGAAGGCGTCGAGCGCGCAGACTCCGGGGAGATGGCAGCATACGTCTCGATCGCGCGCGACGAGCTGCAGGGCCTTGAAGGCATGCCCGTCTACGTAGGGTTCTCGCTCGGCGCGGCCGTGGCCCAGATCCTGGCGCTGACCGACCCGGCCGCGCGCGGCGTCGTGCTCATGCACGGCGCGCTGCCGCCGTCGTCGATCCTCGACGCGGCGTGGGGCGAGCGGCTCATCGGGCAGCTCCACTACGCCGTCGACGACCCGTGGTGCGAGCCGGAGGAGGTGCAGGCCTTCGTGAGGATGGCGCCCGACGACGCTCTCGAGGAGTTCAAGTACGACGGAGCCGGCCACCTCTTCGGCTTCGAGGAGTCACCGGACTACGACTCGTATCAGGCGGCGCTCATGCACGAGCGCGTGCTGGCCTTCCTCGCCTCCATGTAGCGCGCCCTAGAGTCGCGCCACCGACTCGATGTCCTCCTGGAACTCGGCGACGACCTCCGGAGCGACCGTGGCGCGGGTCGACCCGATCGCCTCGAGATAGTCGGTGGTGGTCGGCCCTGCCGCGGTGCCGGCCTCCGGGCCCACCGCCTTCTCCAGCGCGGACTGCGATGCTCTGCGAGCGGCGAACTCGATGTCCGCGGGAGTGAAGCCGTCCGACGCTGCCACAAGCGCGGGAAGGTCCACGTCGCCGGCGGCAGGCGGGATGAAGCGCTCCCAGATCGCGGCGCGCGCCTCACCGTCGGGCAGACCGATCGGGATCACGTAGTCGAATCGTCCGTGCCGCAGGAACGCCGAGTCGAGCGAGCGGATGAAGTTCGTGGCGCAGACGAGCAGCCGGTCCGGACGCTCGCGGAACGCAGGGATGATCTTGAGCAGCTCGTTCGTCACGCCCTGGAGGGGTGACGGGGGATCGCCGCGGCGATGCGAGGCGATCTCCTCGACCTCGTCGATCAGCACGACGGCATGCTCCAGCTCGTCGATCTGGGTGAACGTCTCGCGCAGCGCTCCCGCGAGCCCCTTGGGGTCGGCGGCCAGGCGTGACGGGAAGACCTCGACGAAGGACCACTCGAGCCGCGACGCGACCGCCTTGGCGAACGTCGTCTTCCCGGTGCCGGGAGGGCCGAACAGCACGACTGCGCGCGGCGGGTCCACGCCGAACCTGTCCGCCAGGTCGGGTTGCGCGAGGGGGAGGACGAGCCGCTTCTCCAGGAGCTCCTTCTCATGGCGCATGCCGCCTACGGCGTCCCACAGCCCTCGAGGCAGCACGCGACCGCCCAGCTCGGCGAGCGGGCCTCGTTCCTCTCGCTGCACGGGCAGCCGACGCTCCAGGTAGCGCACCGCCTTCTTCTCGCCGAAGCCGGCGTCCCTGTAGGCGTCGAGGTAGTCCTGCTCGGCGGGAACCAGGGCGGACAGCATCGTGACCCCGTGCTCGGCCACGCGAGACTCAAGCGCACCCAGCAGGCCCGCGCCGATGCCGTGACCGTGCCATTGCTCGTCCACTGCGTGGAAGACCACCCACGCCTGGTTGTGCGCACGGCGGCCGACTGCGGCGCCGACGATCTCCTCGCCGAGCGAGGCGACGACGGCGATGTCCTCCTGGGCCGAGGTGAGCACCTCGGCGAGGGCGTAGACGGGCTCCACGCCTGCCGCGCGGGACCGCTCCCACAGCCGCACCACGTCTTCCAGGTCCTCCGCATGCGCGTCGCGGATCCGCCACGAGGTCATGTCAGCCTCCTTCTGCACCTCATCGTGCAATCCCGGGGTACCCGGGTGGGTATCGAGAGTAGCGGTGGTGAGCCACATCCGCCAGGGCCGCCGCGAGGCCCCCGCCTCAGCCGCTAGGTGGATGCGACGATCTCGTGAGGACGTGAGTCGCGCATCGTCTGCCGCACAGCGTCGTCAAGGCCCGTCGCCGTCCAGCCGAACCTCTCCTCGAACTCGGATGCGTTCACCAGGAAGGGCCGCTCCATCTCGTAGAGCATCTCCACGCTCTCCCTCACGCGTGGCGCGAAGAGGCCGACCATCCGCATCGTGAGCCCGCGCAGCGCCGCGACGCGAGGGCGGCTGTCCCGTCCCGCCTCCGCCCACAGTCGCGCGCACAGCTCGCCCTGCGTGAGGGGCGCCATCGCGGGCAGGACCCACGAGCGTCCCCAGCCATCCTCGGAGGTGCCGACATCTGCCATGGCACGAGCGACGTCGGGCACGTAGGCGAATGCGTGAGGCTGGTCGAGCCGCCCGAGCACCGCCATCCGCCGCCCCTCCATCGCGGGCCTGGCGAGCAGCTCCCGCGTGAGCCCATAGTCCCCGCCGAAGTAGTTCGAGGGGCGCGTCAGGGCCACCTGGACGCGCCCCTGGTCATGCGCCGCCAACGCGTCCTGTGCCATCGACTTGCGAAGCGCCCCCTTGGTGCTCACCGGGTGCTCAGGGGTCGAGTCCGAGATCGGGCCCTCCACCATGCCGTAGCAGTACAGGTTGTCGCCGATCACGAGCCGCGTCCCGTTGGCTTCGGCCGCCTTGAGGATCGTCTCCTGGAGCGCCGGGAACTCCTGGGGCCATCGGTGATACGGCGGCTGCGCCAACTGATAGGCCACGTCCGCATCGCGAAGCGCCTCCGCCGCGAAGCCCGGATCGGAGATGTCCCCCACACGCTGCTCCGCCGACGCGGGCAGGCCCGTGCGCGAACCCGACCGGTTGATGCAGACGACCTTGTGGCCGCGATGCGCGAGCTCGCGAGCAAGCGGGGCGCCGACGGATCCGGTGCCCAGGACGACATGCGTCGACACGTCTCTCCCCCTTGGAGCGGTGTGTGTGGCCTTGGCGAGCCCCCATCGCGCGCCACTTTCACACTTGTCCTCAAAAGCGTCCAAGTCAAGCGTTCACACCGACGGTGGAGAAGTGAACCGGTATTCCGGTGGGGGTATGCGGTCAGTGAGTCAACTCGGTTCCAGGTGCTCGGTGAGCGCTCGTCGCCTACTGTGAACCGTGTTCCCCGGGGAGGTGCCCATGACCCAGATCGTCCTTGTGCATTCCGCGCTCGGCCTCACACGTCACGTGCAGCAGTGGGCCGAGATCCTGAGCGCCGACGGCCACGACGTCCACACCCCTGACCTGTTCGACGGACGCACCTTCGGCGATCTGGAGACCGCCGTCGATCACGTGGACTCCGAAGGCATGGAGCATTGGATCGCGCGCGCCCGGGCGCTCACCGCCGCGCTCGACGGACCGCGGGTCTACGCCGGATTCTCGCTCGGCGGTGCGGTCGCGGAGATCCTCGCGCTCACCGAGCCCGACGCGACGGGACTCGTCGTCATGCACGGGGCGATCTCACCGGCATGGTTCGAGATCGACGAGTGGCCGGCGGACCTTGTCGCGCAACTCCACTACGCCGAGCGTGATCCCTGGGTGGATGCCGATGACAACGCCGCGTTCCTCACGCTCGCGGGGGACGCGTGCGAGGAGTTCGTGCATCCCGGCGACGGCCACCTGTTCGGCTTCGAGGGCTGGCATGAGTACGACGACGTCGCGTCGCACGACATGTACGAGCGAGTGAGCGAGTTCATGTCCGAGCTGGACGGCTGAGGCCCCGTCTTGCGACTGGTGCCGGTGACAGCGCCGTGGACCCGAGCGGCCTCGCAGGTCGATGACAGGATGGGCGCATGAGCGACTACCAGGTGACAGAGCTCGGCGCCCTCGACGACTGGCGCGCACACTACGGCGGCTTCGTGCCGGACCGGTCCCGCGAGGGACGGCGAGTGGTGGACCACGAGCTGCCGATGCAGTTCATCGGCATGACGGCGAACGCCCTGGTCCCGGGCGAGGAGGCCGGGTACTGGCACACGCACGCATCGGACGAGGAGCTGTACGTGTTCCTGGGCGGCGAGGGTCAGATGGGTCTCGACGACCAGGTGGTCGACGTGCGCGCGGGGACCTGCATCCGCGTAGGCCAGGGCGTGTGGCGCACGTGGCGCTGCCTTCCGGAGAGCCCGAGCGAGCTGCGGTGGCTGTGCATTCGCGCCGATGGCGGCGAGCTTCCCCACCTGCCGGACGACGCTGAGCGCGACGAGGCTCGCCCGTCACCCTGGTGAGGGTGCCCGCGTGCGCGCCGGTGAGCGTGCGCCCGTACCGGCGAGTGCGCGTCAGCCCTGCTGAAGCTCCTCGCCCAGCACCTTCGCGCGTGCGATCGCGGCGTTGGCGCCCGCGGAGAACACGCCCTGAAGCCCTGCGGCCTCCATGGCGGCGAGCGCGGCGAGCGTGGTGCCGCCCTTGGAGCTGACCTTCGCGCGCAGCTCGGCCGGGGTCTCGCCCGACTCCTCGAGCAGTGCACCCGCACCGATCAGGGTCTGCGCGGCGAGCGCCTCGGCGAGCTCCTTGTCGAGCCCGTTCGCCATGCCTGCGGCCGCCATGGCCTCGGCGACGGCGTAGAAGAACGCGGGGCCGGAGCCGGAGACGACGGACACCCCGTCGATCTGCTCCTCGGGCACGCGGACCACCAGTCCCGCGCCGCTCAGGATCCGCTCGGACAGATCCATGTGCGCGTCGGTCGCGTGGGTTCCCGGCGAGATGGAGATCGCGCCCTTGCCCAGGCGTGCGGGCGTGTTGGGCATCGCGCGGACCACGGCGACGCCGTCGGCCAGCAGGGACTCGTAGAACGACGCGGGAAGCGCCGCGGCG
This sequence comes from Demequina zhanjiangensis, assembly GCF_030418315.1. Taxonomy (GTDB): domain Bacteria; phylum Actinomycetota; class Actinomycetes; order Actinomycetales; family Demequinaceae; genus Demequina; species Demequina zhanjiangensis. Next base: position 41,152 of record NZ_JAUHPV010000009.1, on the reverse strand, counting down.
GGGGTGAGGACCAGTGCGTCGGCCGGGAGGGTGGGCGCGATCTGCGCGAGCAGCGCACGCATGTCCTGCGGCTTGACCGAGGTGACCACCACGTCGGCCCCGAGGACTGCCGCCGTGGCGTCGGTGGAGGTCTCCACGCCGTACTGCTCCGCGACGGCGTCGAGGCTGTCGCCGGAACGGCCGGCTGCCACGATGCGATCAGCGGGCCAGCCCGCGCCTCGCATCGCGCCGATCACAGTGGTGCCGATGGTGCCGGCGCCGCCCAGGACGGCGACGCGGGGGAAGGTCGTCTCGCTCATGCGTCAAGGCTATCGGCGATGCCTGACGAGGGGCGTGCGGCCCGCGAGCTGCTCCGGACGCCACAAGGCCCGTCCCGCCGGGGGTTGCGGGACGGGCTTGGGGTGGGGGTTGGTCAGGGGGTGCGGCGACGCAGCGTCGTCACTCCCAGGATCAGCGAGCCGGCGATGAAGCCGATCAGGATCAGCACCTCGGGCCAGATGCCCGCGGCGTTGTCGGCGAGGATGTCGTTGATCGCGTCGATCGCGTAGCTGAGCGGCAGCACGGTGGAGATCCAGTAGAGGACGTCGGGCATGTCCTCGCGAGCCATGAAGAGGCCCGCGATCAGCAGCTGCGGCAGCAGGACCACGGGCATCATCTGGACGGCCTGGAACTCGGTCCGTGCGAGCGACGAGGCGGCGAGGCCGAGCGCGGTGCCCAGCAGGGCGTCGAGCACGATGATGAGCACGAGCGCCCACACTGGCCCTTGCACGTCGAGGCTGAGCACGTACACCGAGTAGAGGGTGAGCAGCGTGCCCTGGACGGCGGCGACGAGGCCGAACGCCATCGCGTAGCCGAGCACCACGTCGCCGCGGCGCATGGGGGAGGCCATGAGGCGCTCCATGGTGCCGGACGTGCGCTCCCGGAGCGTGGCGACCGAGGTGATGATGAACATCAGCAGCATGGGGAACAGGCCCATGAGCCGTGCGCCCAGCGGGTCGAACATGGGGGCCTGCGTCATCGGGTCGATGGTGTCGCCGAAGAGCCACCACAGCAGGGTGAGCAGGAGCATCGGGAGCACGATCAGCATCGCGATCGTGCGCTTGTCGGCGCGGAGCTGCAGGAGGACGCGGCGTGCAGTGGCCGCGGTCAGCCGGGCGTTCATGCCGCCTCCCCTCGACGGGCGAGCGCGAGGAAGGCGGACTCGGCGTCCGTCGTCCCGGTGTCCTGGGTGATCTCCTCGAGCGTGCCGTCGGCGAGGATGCGGCCCTCGCGGAGGAAGAGGAGTCGGTCGCAGCGGGTGGCCTCGTCCATGACGTGGCTCGAGACGAGGATCGTGGTGCCCTGGTCGGCGAAGTGTCGGAAGAGCTTCCAGAGGTCGTCGCGGAGGGCGGGATCGAGGCCGACGGTGGGCTCGTCGAGCACGAGCAGGTCCGGGTGGCCGAGGATGGCGGCGGCGAGCGAGACGCGTGAGCGCTGGCCGCCGGAGAGGGTGTCGACCACCTGGTCGGCCTGGTCCGCGAGGCCGACGCTGGAGATGGTGTGGGTGACGTTGTCGGCGTCGGCGCCGACGAGGGCGCCGAAGTAGGAGAGGTTCTGGCGGACGGTCAGGTCGCCGTATACCGAGGGCGCCTGGGTGACGTAGCCGACGCGGTGCCGCAGCGGGGGAGTGCCGGCGTCGAGTCCGAAGATCTTCACGTCGCCGTCGGCGACGATCTGGGCGCCGACGATCGAGCGCATGAGGGTGGACTTGCCGCCGCCTGAGGGGCCGAGCAGTCCGACGACGGCGCCGCGAGGCACCGTCAGTGAGAGGTCGTGAAGGACCTCCTTGTGGCCGCGGACCACGCGCAGACCCGTGATCTCGATCGCATTATTCTCCATGTGAGGAATTATGCTCCTTTCCACGGATCATGCAACCGGACCGAGGTCCCCCGTCAGATAGTGCTGCAGCGTCGGCCCGTACAACGCGACCAGCCGGTCACGGGACGTCTCCTCCAGTGTGGCGAAGCCGAGGACGTGGCGCGCGACGGCCAACCCGATCATCTGCGACGCCGTGAGCGACGCGCGCAGGCGCGCATCGCCCTCCTCGTAGCCGCGCTGAAGGAGCACGTGCAGCAGGACCTCGTCGAACAGCACCCCCCGCATCGCCTCGGCCACCTCGTCGAACGCGATCGCCGTGCGCAGGATCGTGCGCAGCCGCACGCCGTCGACCGGGTCCTCCCACAGCGTGAGGAACTGCTCCACGATCGCCGCGCCCAGCTCCTCCTCCGGGATCGTCGCGAACCGGGTGATGCGAGGATCGTCGGCCTGGGCGGGCCTCAGCGACTCGACGAACAGCTGCGTCTTGGAGCCGAACCAGTGCCGCACCAGCGCGGGATCCACGTGAGCCGCCCGCGCGATCGCGCGCATCGAGCTGGAGTAGCCGTCGCGGATGAAGACGTTCGCCGCCGCGGACAGGATCTCGGCGCGAGTGTCGGCGCCGGCTCCGCGAGGTCCGCGCGGCGCGGGAGTCACAGCGCGAACAGGCGGTACAGCTCCAGCACCGCGTCCTCCGGGCCCTCCGCCACCAGGACCGCGGTGCTGTTGCGCCACACGACGGCCGTAGCCTCCGCGCCGGCGACGACGGCACGCTCACCTACCTCGGTGCCCTCGCTGTCCGTGACGGGCTCGACGTCGGAGGCGTCGCCCGCGAGCGTCTCGTACGCCGCCGTGGCCGCATCCTCCGAATAGTGCTGGATCGCCCGCACCGTCACGATCGTCGTGCCATCGCTGTACTGGAGGTCGTACACCTCCGCCGCACGCTCGGGCACACCGGCCTCGATCGGATCGAGGGTCTCCACGCCCGTGAGCGCGAGCGAGCCGACCGTCGACGGCATCGCCGCGAGGAAGTCGGTGGGGTCTTCAAGCGCGATCGGCGAGACCGTTGGACCGGGCTCACCGGTCACGTGCGTCTCCGGGGGGACGACGACGGGGTCGGGGCCCAGCAGCTGCACCGCGCCGAAGGCGGCACCCGCCCAGACGGCCACGCCGAGCGCCACGAGGCCGACGATCGCGCCCACGTTCCTGCGCGGTCCCTCCTCGTCCGGGTCCGACGGGGTGGTGCCGTCACCGTCGCCGGCACCGTCGTGCTCGGTGTCGTGGTCAGCCTCGTCGTCCGTCGCGGCGGGTGCTGCGACGCGCGTCGTCTCCGCAGTGTCGTCCGAGGCCTCGTCCGGCTCGTCGGCCGACTCGGGCTCGATCTCCCGGCCCTCCTCGTCGACCATCGCGGCGATCGCGACGGCCATCGGGACGTCGGCGCCCGCCACCTCGTGCGTGGCGATGTCGTGAGGAGCCTCGGAAGCGTCGGGCTGGTCCGCGCCCGCAGCCTCGGTGGTCGGTGGGTTGACCGGAGCGAAGATCGTGCGCGGTTCGTACCGCGGCTCATAGCGCGGCGTGGGCGACTGGTCATCGTTGCCGAAGGAGCTCGCAGGCGGCGTTGCGGCCGCGCTCGGCGAGCCGGCGGACCGCGCGTGAGGCATCGGCACTCCCGCCATGGGGGTCGGCGCGCCGGAGGCTGACATGGACGCGTTCGCGATCGCGGTCTCGCCCAGCAGGTGCACGTCGTCCGGGCCCTGCGCGGCAGGGGAGATGCGGTCGTAGGGCGAGACGGGGCGGCCCGCCACCGGAGCGAACGGGATGCCGCCCGTGGTCGGCATGATCTCGTCGTTCTCGGGCGGTGTGACCGCCTCCACGATCTCGCCTACGTCCCCTTCGATCGGAGTAGGAGCGGCTGCGCGCGAGGGCGCGGGCATGGAAGGCCTGGTCGGGGCGGTCTCGCCCCTGGCCCCACCGGCCGACGGCTCGTCCGGCGTCGGCTGAGAGGCGCCCCACGTGGTGTCCGACATGGCCCCAGCCTAGGGCTTCGTGCTCCGCCGCAGCCGTTGCGTCGCGGCGTGTGGCCTGGTGTGCCGGGTGCCGGTGGGCCGACGCCGTGGATGTCTCACCCCGCGGCTACCGTGTGTGCCATGGCCGCGAAGAGCAAGAGCACCCCCGGATACCGCTGCACTGAATGCGGTTGGACGGCCGTCAAGTGGGTCGGACGATGCGGCGAGTGCCAGGCGTGGGGCACCGTCGTGGAGGCGGGGGCCTCGGCCGCAGGGCCAGCGACCAAGGCGACGGCACCCACCACGGCTGCGACCCCCATCCCTGACGTCTCTGCGGAGTCGTCGCAGCGTCGTGCCACGGGCGTGGGCGAGTTCGACCGCGTGCTCGGCGGCGGGCTCGTGCCGGGCGCGGTGATCCTGCTCGCCGGTGAGCCGGGAGTTGGCAAGTCCACTCTGCTGCTTGATGTCGCCGCGCGCGCCGCACGCTCGGGGGAGCGGGTCCTCTACGTCACCGGCGAGGAGTCAGCTGGCCAGGTGCGACTGCGCGCGGAGCGGATCGGTGCGCTCGAGCGTGGCGTGCTGCTGGCGGCCGAGACGGATCTGGGCGCCGTGCTGTCGCACATCGACTCCACCGAGCCGCACCTCATGATGGTCGACTCCATCCAGACGCTCGCCTCCGCGGAGATCGAGGGCACCGCGGGTGGCGTCGGTCAGGTGCGTGAGGTCGCGCAGTCGCTTATCCAGGCCGCCAAGACCCGAGGCATCCCCACCGTCCTCGTGGGCCACGTGACCAAGGAGGGCTCCGTCGCCGGTCCGCGGCTCGTCGAGCACCTGGTCGACGTGGTGTGCCAGTTCGAGGGCGAGCAGCACTCCGCGCTGCGGCTGCTGCGCGCCATCAAGAACCGCTTCGGGTCGGTGGACGAGGTCGGGTGCTTCCAGCTCGTGGACGACGGCATCGAGTCGGTCACCGACCCGTCAGGGCTGTTCCTGTCCCACGACGGCGCGCACGTGCCCGGCACCTGCGCCACCATCACGCTCGACGGCAAGCGGCCCCTGCCCGCGGAGATCCAGGCGCTCGTCGCGCCCTCCGCGCTCAGCAACCCTCGCCGTGCGACGTCCGGCATCGACGGCGCGCGGGTGTCGATGATCCTCGCCGTCCTTCACCGACGGGCAGGGCTCGCCGTCGCCGCCGACGACGTCTACGTCTCCACGATCGGCGGCGCCAAGGTCACCGAGCCCGCGGCCGACGTGGCGCTCGCCCTTGCGCTAGCGTCCGCGCGTCTCGATCGCCCTGTCCGCAAGGGCTTCGCTGCCGTCGGAGAGGTGGCGCTGTCCGGGGCCGTGCGGCCGGTGTCAGCGCTGTCGCAGCGGGTGGCCGAGGCGGGGCGCCTTGGGTTTCGCGACATCGTTGTGCCCGCCAGCGCGACGAACGTCAAGGCCCCCGCCGGGGTGAGGCTGCATGCGGTGTCCACGCTCGCGGAGGCCGTGCACGTAGCACTGCCCGCCGACGACCGTGAGAGGGAACCGGCGCCGTTCTAGGCGAGCCTCGCATCGGCCGGCTGCGCGTGAGGCGCGGTGGAGTGCGCCCGAAGGCGACGTGACGCTACTCGGAGAGCTGGAACTGCGCGGGCTCAGCCTCGATGCCCTGCAGAGTGAGCGTCGCCCAGTAGTAGCCCGCCTGCGTCGAGTTGGTCGAGGTACCGCACTCAGGCGCCGACCACTGGCCGTTCCAGTTGACCGAGAAGGACTCGGTGGTGTCGCCCGAAAGCAGGAAGTCGCGCTCGTTGATCGGAGAATTCGACGGGCAGTCCGCGGTCGTGTAGATCTGCGTGCTGCCCGAGGTGATCAGCAGCTCGCTGTCGGTGCCGCCCGTCGAGAGCAGGCACGAGGAGCTGCCCACGTGCGCGATCGAGACGTCGAACGCGGGGATCGAGCCGAGCGTCACGTTGAACGGGTTCGGCGTGACGGTGATCTCCACGTCGTCCACGCCGCAGGCGCGGCTCGGGTCGCCGCCGTCCGCCGCAGCGTCGGCGGTCACTGTCGCTCCGGGGGAGATGCTGGAGTCGGCGACCGGTTCCTCGGAGCCGTCACCGCTGGGAGAGGTGATCAGGAACCACGCGACCACGACCACCAGGATCAGGCCCAGGAGCACCACGAGGCGCCGTCGCCAGTACACGTTCGCGGACTGCCGTCCGACGGGATGACGCACACCGTCCATGGCTCCTCCTTCCCTCGTCACTTCACGGTAGTCACGCACGGGGCTGGAACAATGAAGCCATGCCGACCACGCCGCAACACGCACGCGACGCATCGATGGTCGACGAGGTCATCGCCTGGTTCTCAAGGGAGGCACGCGACCTGCCGTGGCGGCGCTCCGACTGCTCGCCGTGGGGCGTCCTCGTCAGCGAGATCATGCTCCAGCAGACCCCGGTCGTCCGAGTGGAACCCGTGTGGCGCGAGTGGATGGCTCGCTGGCCGACGCCCGCCGACCTGGCCGCCGCCGAGCAGGGCGACGCCGTGCGCGCGTGGGGTCGGCTCGGGTATCCGCGACGGGCCAAGCGGCTGTGGGAGTGCGCGGTCGCGCTCGTCGAGCGGCATGGGGGAGAGGTGCCGTCGGACGAGGACACGCTGCTCGCCCTGCCAGGCATCGGCGCGTACACCGCCGCCGCGGTGGCTGCCTTCGCGTTCGGGCAGCGGTCGGTGGTGCTCGACACCAACGTGCGACGCGTGATCGGGCGCGCATGGAACGGCCTCCCGCTGCCCGCGCTGCACCAGACGGTCGGCGAGCGGGCGCATGCGGCGGAGCTTGTGCCAGCCTCGCCCGAGGCGGCCGTCGCGTGGGCCGCCGGATCGATGGAGCTCGGCGCGCTCGTCTGCACTGCCCGCGCGCCCCGCTGCGGGGAGTGCCCCCTCGCGTCTGACTGCCGCTGGCTCGCCGAAGGCGCCACCGGGCTCGAGGCAGCACCCCGGCGGGTGCAGCCCTGGCACGGCACCGACCGTCAGGTGCGCGGCCGCATCATGGCGCTCCTGCGCGCCGCCCATGTGCCCGTCAATATCAGCGGCCACGCTGCGCTTGAGGACATCGAGCCCGGCCAGCTCGACTCCTGCCTGGAGTCGCTCGTGGCTGACGGGCTGGTGCGGGCAGCCGACGCGGAGCGGGGCCTGTACGTGCTTTAGCAGGGGTTAGGGCGCGACGACGCGGGCCGGATCGAGGCGTTCGAGGAGTCGCTTGCGGGAGTGGACCGTGGGGGTTCGTACTCGTACGACGCGGGCGGTCGCCTGACGGGGGTCTCGACCGATGGCGGCGACTCGGCGTCGTTCAGTCTTGACGCGTCGGGTGACACGACGCTCACGAAGTCCGAGACGCAGTCGCGCAGCTGGTGCAGGTCAGAACCGCGATGCGCAGGCGCGGCCGGCGACGAGCTGTCGTGCGACGAGTACCCTTCTGCCAGCACTGCAGAGGGCGGACCGGGGGCATCGATCAGGTGGGTCCCGGGACGGGAGCAGTCGAAGCCGGGAGGATTCATGGCGGGTTTCTACAGTGCATGCGGGAGTGTCGCCGGTGACAGGTTCGTGGTCGCTCCCATGCCGAGTGCGCCCACGATCACTTTCGTGTGCAACAAGTGACCGGGGACCTCGTCGCCGCGCTTCGGCGTTGGGAGCACCTGCTTGCCGAGGCCGGTGCGGCAATCATCCCGATCATGCGTCCGGGCCTTCCGGAAAGCCACGTGCGCTCCGTGCTGGCCGAGCTCGGCCTAGCCTCATCGGGCGAGATCATCGAGTGGTTCGGCTGGCACGACGGAGCACATTCAGATGGCGTTTCACGCTTGGCGGTCGAGATCGTTCCCGGCGGGGAGTTCAACACACTGACCAACCTCAGCGGGTGGTGCGTCCAGCAGCGCGGACTCCAGCGGCAACTCGTGCGCCAGCACTCCGAGACGGCGGACTTCTTCGAACGGCGCTGGCGATCGACGTGGTTTCCTCTGCTTCGCATGGACAAGGGCGACCTGGTCGTCGAACTGGCAGACGACCAGTTCGACTCGGGTGCGCTTCGTGTCGTGTGGTTCGACGCTGATCCTGAAGAGAGTGCACGTATTGCGTGGCCGAGCATCCATGCCTTCGTCGAGGACGTGATCTCGAGGCTCGAGTCGGGCGAGTACTGGGTAGACGGTCAGGGCATTGTGCAGGGCGACGTGATCGACTTTCCGACTCACGGATAGCGGCTGCTGGCAGGGCCTGGCAAGAGCGGTGACCGGAGAGTCCAAGGGCCGCGTCGGTCGCGTCGCTGACCTGCCTGCGGGCCTCAGCGCGGGATCTTGCTCGGGGCGAACTGGAGCTGAGAGAGGAGTGAAAGGCAGTGAAGACTCTCGAACGTGGTGACGCGTTCACGATCCCGCTCGGGGATGGCCGCCTCGGCCTCGGCCAAGCTGTAGAGGTTGGGCCTTTCGACAGCATCTACATGGTGGTGTTCGACGCCGTGTTTGCTGATGAGTCCGAGATCGTTGACCTTGCAGAGATCGTGGCGACAGCAGAGTTTCATCTGGCCGCATCTGCGGGCTCCGAGCTTGTCGAGATCGGCCGTTGGAAGGTACTCGGGAACGTGTCCGCACGTGATGATCTCCCCAGACCTGCTTTCAAGGTCGCTGTCGGTGGTCCGAGGAACTTTCACTTGGAGGACTGGGCAATGACGCGCAGGCGTCCCGCCACGCCCGAAGAGGCCCCCATCTTCCTCTGCGATCCTCGTTCTCTGCGGCCGCTGTCGAGTACGCCCTGAAGTCTCTTCTCGGCATGGAGCCATGGATCGCCGGTCTCGACGCGATGCGGTTGGACGGCCCTTCGACGCAGGAGATGTTCGGCGATGACTAGTCACCGCGTCCCCTGAGGTCGGTGACTTGGGACGTCAGTCATGACGCTGTTGCCCGCTCAACTCGAGGCTGGCGCCCGCAAGCAGAGCGTCGGCACTACGGAGTCGTCCGGCTTTGGCGGGCGTCTGTCGTTCGTGAGACTGAACCGTTCGCTCACCACGTCTGGTGACCGTCCGCCACGCAGATCGAGCCGCGCCGGCCTACAGCCACTCCGTCCCGTGCACGGCGTGGGGCTCGATCGCTTTGAGCTCGTCCGCGGTGAGCGGCGGGGCGTCGAGCGCGGCGAGGTTCCCATGCAGCTGTTCCACCGAGGAGGCGCCGATGAGCGCCGAGGTGACCCGCTCGTCGCGCAGCACCCAGGTGAGCGCCATCTGCGCGAGCGTCTGGCCCCGGCCCACCGCGATGTCGTTCAGCGCCTGCGCGCGCTCCAGGTACAGGTCGGTGATGTTCTTCTCCGACAGGAACGCAGAGTGCGTGACGCGCGAGCCCGACGGGATGCCGCCCAGGTAGCGGTCGGTGAGCAGGCCCTGCGCGAGCGGTGAGAAGACGATCGCTCCCGCACCCACGTCGCCGAGCGCGTCGAGCAGGCCGCCCTGCTCCACCCGGCGGTCGAACATGTTGTAGCGAGGCTGGTGGATCAGCAGCGGCGTCCCGAGCTCGCGCAGGATCCGCGCGGCCTCGCGGGTGCCGTGCGCGTCGTAGTTGGAGATGCCCGCGTACAGCGCCTTGCCGGAGCGCACGGCCTGGTCCAGCGCCATCATCGACTCCTCGATGGGCGTGTCAGGATCGGGGCGGTGGTGGTAGAAGACGTCCACGTAGTCGAGGCCCATGCGCGCGAGCGACTGGTCCAGGCTGGACAGCAGGTACTTGCGCGAACCGAAGTCGCCGTACGGGCCGGGCCACATCGTGTAGCCGGCCTTGGTGCTGATGATGATCTCGTCGCGGTACGGCTTAAGGTCCTCGGCGACGATGCGCCCGAAGTTGGTCTCGGCGCTCCCCGGGGGCGGCCCGTAGTTGTTCGCCAGGTCGAAGTGGGTGACGCCGGCGTCGAACGCGGCGAGGACGATCGCGCGCATCGTCTCGTACGGCTTGGTGTCGCCGAAGTTCTGCCACAGGCCGAGGCTGACGCCCGGAAGGCGCAGGCCGGAACGGCCGCAGCGGCGGTAGGTCATCGTGTCGTAGCGGGCAGCGTCGGCCACATACGGATCGTGGGTCATGCCGCCAGCCTAGCCATGCTCCCAGTAGTCCCTGAGTGCTGAGAGCGGGGCCGAATCCCGCACCCCACGACTACTGGGGCGCTTCGCGGCGCCGAGACCACGCGGCGCCTACGACAGCGCCGCGCTCACCACGAAGGCGACGACGGATCCCAGGCCCACCGTCGTGCGCGCTGAGTTCGCGCGCGTCCACGGCCGCACCCAGCCACGCCACTCGGCGTCGTCCCGGGGCGTCCACCGCTCCAGACGGTTGTTGAGCGGGATGTTGGCCGCCGCGGTGATAGCGGTCATGCCGACGGCGCCGACCGCGCCCACCGAAGCCCACCAGCCCGCATCCGGACCCGACCGGAACGCGAGCACGGCAGCGCCAGCGCCAGCGAGCAAGCCGAGCGGGAGGGTCAGGGCGAACGGCCTTGGCGCGGTGACGTTGATCGCGCGCATCGCCGACGAACCCGTTGGAGCGCCGACGTCCTTGAGCGCGGGCATGACGAAGGTGGAGAACGCTGCGAACGAACCTGCGTTGACGGCAGCGAACGCGGCCGCGGTGCCGAGGGCGACTGTGGTGAGAGCTTGCATGGGAGTGGTCCTTTCCTGTGTGCCACCAGTCCACGCGCTCGCGGCCCCTTCTCCCATGGGTGAGTGTCGCGACAGAATGGGCGGATGTCGCCCGTTGATGCCGCGCCCGGCGACGAGTGGAGCGACCCACCCGTCTTCGTGCTCCGCGCGTGCCTGGACGCGCCTGCTGCGCTCGAGCTTCACGACGCCGGCGACCTCACGATCCTCGTCGCCGAGACCGGAGGCTTTCACGTCTCTCGCGGCGATCGGCATGCCGAGGTGGCGCCCGGAGATGCGCTGCTGATGGTGGGCCGCGCCCCGTACGTGCTGGCCACTGACCCGGGGGCTGCGCTCGCCGCCCGGGTCGACGCCCAGCATGTCTGCCACAGCGTCGACGGCCGGCCCCTGAAGGACGAGTGGGCGCTCGGGATCCGCATGTGGGGGCACCGGGCCGACGCCGGAGTGCGCCTGCTCGTCGCCTCCGTCGAGGACCCGCGGCTCGCGGCGCTCGCGGCCACCCGCGTCGGCGATGACCTGCGGGTGGTCACGGGCCTGCGGACCGCGTCCAGGTATGCGGCCGCGTTGGCGGAGGAGGCAGCGTCCCCGTCGGTCGCCGACGACGACGGCGTGCTCCGGCGGCTCGCGGAGCTGGTGGCGCTGGATGCGATGCGGACTGCGACGGTGCTCCCTGCCGAAGGTGCAGGGGATCGCATGACGCGGGAGGTGGCCGCGACGGTGCGTTCTGACCTCGCCGGCGACTGGACCGTCGCATCCATGGCGGCGCGGGCGGGGATGTCTCGCTCGGCGTTCACCGCGCGCTTCTCCGCGCTCTTCGGCCAGACTCCGGGCGCCGCCCTCACCCGGTGGCGCATGGATGAGGCGGCATCGCTGCTCGCTTCCACGGACGCGACGGTCGACTCCGTCGCACGCGCGGTGGGCTACGCCGACGGGTTCGCGCTCTCGGACGCGTTCCAGCGGGTGGTCGGCGTGCGGCCCCGCGACTTCCGACGCGGTTGAACCGGGCTTTGCGACGCCCGACGCGGCTGAGCCGGGCCAGCGGCCGCGTGCTACGTTCCGAGAGAGGGCCGCATCCCCGGGCGGCCCGAGGGGAGCGGACCATGACCAAGGACGAGTGGAGCGTCGACGTCTCCGTCGACATCGAGGCCCCGGCCGACACGGTGTGGGCGATCATCACGGACCTGGACGGAGCCTCGGAGGTCATGTCCGGGATCCTCAAGGTGGAGAGGCTGGGCGGCCCAAACGGCTACGAGGTGGGCACGCGCTGGCGTGAGACGCGGAAGATGTTCGGCAAGGAGGCGACCGAGGACATGGAGGTCGCCTCGGTCGACGCGCCAAGGTCGACGACCGTCGTCGCGCACAGCCACGGCGCGGACTACGTCTCGGGCTTCACTGTGGAGCCGTTGGCCTCCGGCACGCGACTCACCATGCGCTTCACCGGCAGCCCCAGCGCCGACGCCTCAGGATTCTCACGGTTCATGGCGAAGCTGACTGCGCCGCTGGGTGCCTCCGCGACGCGCAAGGCGATGCAGACCGACCTGAACGAGATCAAGTCGGCCGCGGAATCACGCGCCGCCATCTGAACGGGAGCCCGCCCCAACCCCACCCCGCTACCTGCTCGCGATGCTTCCTGGCAGTACATGAGTGCCGGGAACCGACGCGAAACCGGCACTCATGTACTGCCAGCGCGCAGACGTTGGGCCAAGGAGTGGTGGAACTTCGCGAATGTGTGCGACGAGCGCGACGCGACGCCGTTTCTGTGGAAGCGGCGCGCTATCGGCGGGCCGCGGTGCATCGCGTCGCTGAACGACGTAGCGGCCCGCCCTCCCGCGTGCACGACGAAGGCCCGCCACCCCCTGAGGGGCGACGGGCCTTCATGAAGCCGGAGCCTGGCGGTGAAGCCAGAGGCTAGGAGGCGTCTCCGCGGTGCGACTCGACGTCCGAGCCCTCGGCCTTGTGGTCGGTCATGTCCTGCGCGGAGCCGACGATCGCCTCAGCGGTCGGCTCGCCGGTCACGTCGTCCTTGTCGAGTCCCTCGAAGGTGAACTCGCCGAGGATGCCCTCGCCCTGCGCGTCGACGCGGACGATCTGACCCGAGACGAGCTCGCCGAACAGGATCTTCTCGGACAGCGTGTCCTCGATCTCCCGCTGGAGGGCGCGACGCAGAGGACGGGCACCGAGGACCGGGTCGTAGCCCTTCTCCGCCAGCAGCGCCTTGGCCGCCGGGGTGAGGACGATGCCCATGTCCTTGTCCTTCATGCGCTCGTCGAGGCGGGCGACCATGAGGTCCACGATCTGGATGATCTCGTCCTGGCTGAGCTGCGGGAACACCACCGTGTTGTCCACACGGTTGAGGAACTCGGGGCGGAAGTGCTCCTTGAGCTTGGTGTTCACCAGGCTCTGCATCTCCTCGTACGTCTGGCCACCCTCGCGCTGGACCGAGAAGCCCGTCGCCTGGCGGCGCGAGATCGCGTCCGCACCGAGGTTGGTGGTCATGATGATGATGGTGTTCTTGAAGTTCACCTCACGGCCCTGGGCGTCGGTGAGCTTTCCATCCTCGAGGATCTGCAGCAGCGAGTTGAAGATGTCCGGGTGGGCCTTCTCCACCTCGTCGAACAGGACGACGGAGAACGGCTTGCGGCGGACCTTCTCGGTGAGCTGGCCGCCCTCCTCGAAGCCGACGTAGCCGGGAGGCGCACCGAACAGTCGAGCCACAGTGTGCTTCTCGCCGTACTCGGACATGTCGAGCGAGATCAGCGCGTCCTCGTCGCCGAACAGGAACTCGGCGAGCGTCTTGGCGAGCTCGGTCTTTCCGACACCGGTCGGGCCGGCGAAGATGAACGAGCCTCCGGGACGCTTCGGGTCCTTCAGGCCTGCACGGGTACGGCGGATCGACTGGGAGAGGACCTTGATGGCCTGCTCCTGACCGATGATGCGCTTGTGCAGCTCCTCCTCCATGCGCAGGAGGCGGCCGGACTCGTCGGACGAGACGCGGGTGACCGGGACGCCGGTGGACATCGAGAGGACCTCGGCGATCAGGTCCTCGTCCACGACGGCGGCGACGTCGAGGTCGCCGGACTTCCAGGCCTCCTCCTTGGAGGAGCGCTCCTCGGTGAGGCGACGCTCCACGTCACGCAGCGACGCGGCCTTCTCGAAGTCCTGCTCGTCGATCGCGGACTCCTTGTCGCGACGCACGTTCGCGATCTTCTCGTCCAGGTCGCGCAGCTCGGGCGGCGACGTCATGCGGCGGATGCGCAGGCGTGCGCCTGCCTCGTCGATGAGGTCGATCGCCTTGTCCGGCAGGAAGCGGTCGGAGATGTAGCGGTCGGCCATCTGCGCGGCGGCGACGATCGCGTCGTCGGTGATGGTGACGCGGTGGAACGCCTCGTAGCGGTCGCGGAGGCCCTTGAGGATCTCGATGGCGTGCGACAGCTCCGGCTCCGGCACCTGGATGGGCTGGAAGCGGCGCTCGAGCGCGGGGTCCTTCTCGACGTGCTTGCGGTACTCGTCGAGCGTGGTGGCGCCGATGGTCTGCAGCTCGCCGCGGGCCAGCATGGGCTTGAGGATCGAGGCGGCGTCGATCGCGCCCTCGGCGGCTCCGGCACCGACGAGGGTGTGGATCTCGTCGATGAACAGGATGATGTCGCCGCGGGTGCGGATCTCCTTGAGGACCTTCTTGAGGCGCTCCTCGAAGTCACCGCGGTAGCGGGAGCCGGCGACCAGCGAGCCGAGGTCGAGCGTGTAGAGGTGCTTGTCCTTGAGGGTCTCGGGCACGTCGCCGCGCACGATCGCTTGGGCGAGGCCCTCGACGACGGCGGTCTTGCCGACGCCGGGCTCGCCGATGAGGACGGGGTTGTTCTTGGTGCGGCGCGACAGGACCTGCATGACGCGCTCCTGGATCATCTCGCGCCCGATGACCGGGTCGAGCTTTCCTTCGCGCGCGGCCTGCGTGTAGTTGCGGCCGAACTGGTCGAGCACGGTCGAGCCGGCGGGCGTGCCCTCGGCAGGACCGGAGCCTGCGCCGGCGGCAGCGGGCTCCTTGCCTTCGTAGCCGGAGAGCAGCTGGATGACCTGCTGGCGCACTCCGCCGAGGTCGGCGCCGAGCTTGTTCAGCACCTGCGCTGCGACGCCCTCGCCCTCGCGGATGAGGCCGAGCAGGATGTGCTCGGTGCCGATGTAATTGTGTCCGAGCTGCAGCGCCTCACGCAGCGACAGCTCGAGGACCTTCTTGGCGCGCGGCGTGAAGGGGATGTGGCCGGAGGGGGCGTGCGAGCCCTCGCCGATGATCTCCTGCACCTGCTCGCGGACGCCGTTGAGGGAGATGTCCATGGCCTCGAGAGCCTTGGCTGCGACGCCCTCGCCCTCACGGACCAGGCCGAGCAGGATGTGCTCCGTCCCGATGTAGTTGTGGTTGAGCATGCGCGCCTCTTCCTGCGCAAGCACCACGACGCGACGGGCTCGATCGGTGAACCGCTCGAACATGTGTACCTCCCAAGAGTCGTCCGGCCGAGGCCGGGATACGCGGCTCCTCCCGCGGTGGCGAGGGGCCGGCTGCGCCGAGACTGGTCCCGGAGCGCTTCCAGGCTAACCAGCGAGGGGGGCACCGAATGCCCATGTTCGCCAGGGGCGTGATGCTGTTCACCCGCAGGAAACACGGGGTGTGACGGGCGCCTCAGACTGGGTCGGCGGGGCGTGCGCCCCAAATGCGCCGAATGCGGACCAGGAGGTTGAGGATCACGCTCAGGCTTCGACGATGATCGTGATCGGCCCGTCGTTGACGAGCTCGACCTTCATGTCCGCGCCGAAGACGCCGGTCCCGACCTCGAGCCCGCGGCCCCGCAGGGACTCGACGACGGCGTCGACCAGAGGCTCGGCGACAGGGCCTGGTGCAGCCTGGTTCCAGGTGGGGCGGCGACCCTTGCGCGTGTCCGCATACAGGGTGAACTGCGACACGACGATGACCGGCGCACTCTCGTCGAGCACGGACCGCTCGTCATCGAGGATGCGCAGGTCGGCGATCTTGCGGGCGATCAGGTCCACCTGCTCGGCGCCGTCGTCGTGGGTGACGCCTACGAGCGCGACGATGCCCTGACGGTCGAAGGAGGCGGTGACCCGACCGTCGACCGTGACGGACGCGCGGGACGCGCGCTGGAGGACCGCCCTCACTGGGCGACGCTCGCCGAGACCAGGGAGCGGAGGCTCACCAGGTACCGCCCTTGGGGCCGGAGCCCGGACGGTGGTGAGGGGCGACCTTCACGCGCACCTCGACGAAGTACACGATCACGGCGCCGATCGAGATGATCCCCAGGAAGCCGATGATGCCGCCGCCGCGGCCGATGGGCGGCGGGACGGAGATGAACGCGATGAGCGTCGCGACGGCGAGGATCGCCAGCCAGATCGTCTTGGTCTGCTTGCCCGCGGCCACGTACGCCGAGTTGGAGTACTTCGCCGCGTCCACGAGTGCCCAGATCGAGCCGACGAGCGCGCCGAGCGACAGGACGAACACGACTGAGCTCTGAAGGAAACCGAACACGTATGACTCCTCGTGGGGACGGGCGGCGGGCGACGCGCACCACGGTAGCGCAGCGCCTCGCCGGGGGGAACGACGCGGGGTCGCCCGGTCGGGGTGGGTCGGGCGCGATCATCACGTGCCCGGAGGGAGACCGTCAGGTACCCGGAGGGAGACCGTCAGGTACCCGGACGACGCGGGTGGCGGTCAGGCGGGCATGTCTCCGCCGTCGGCGGCGCAGCCCTTGCCCATGAGTAGGCCCTTCATGGTGGGGCCCACCTTGGGCGGGCGGTCGGCGCTGAAGCCGTCGGCGTTCACGATCAGCTCCTGGGCTGCGCTGAGAGGACCGCCGTCGGACGGCACGACGAGGGTGGCCGACGGGTCGGTCGAGCGCTTGAGGATGGCCAGCGCGATGGGCCCGAGCTCGTGGTGGCGCGAGACGGAGGTGACGTGGCCGGCGACCTTCGCGTCGTCGCCCTCGCCGATCATGACCTCGGCGCCCAGCTCAGGCAGGGCGTGGGCGGACCCGTCCAGGTGCAGGAGCGTGAGACGACGCGGCGGCCGCCCGACGTTGTGGACCTTCGCGACCGTCTCCTGGCCGCGGTAGCAGCCCTTGTGCAGGTGCACGGCGGTGCGGAGCCAGTCGAGCTCATGGGGGAGCGTGGCGCCGTCGACCTCGGCGGCGGCGCGGGGGCGGTAGGCCTCGATGCGGAGCGCCTCGCTGGCCCAGGTGCCGGCGAGCGTCCAGCCGGCGGCGAGCCGCGAGTCGACCTCGGAGTCGAGCGACGCGCGCGGGACGATCACGAGCCGCCACGCACGCATCGAGCCGGGATGGGTCGAGGTGTCGGCTGCGTAGGTGGTGCCTCCGGCGGCCACGTCGGGCCACGGATCCACCCATGTGACGGGCTCACCCTCGGCGGCGGGCGCGCGCACGGCCTCGCCGAGCGCCGCCCACTCGGAGGTGACGTCGGACACCTCGACGCGCAGCATGAAGCGCATCCGGTCCAGGAAGGTCGAGAGGCCCTCGGGGGTCTCGGTGATCAGCCACGTCGTCTCGCCGT
Organism: Demequina zhanjiangensis; assembly: GCF_030418315.1. Taxonomy (GTDB): domain Bacteria; phylum Actinomycetota; class Actinomycetes; order Actinomycetales; family Demequinaceae; genus Demequina; species Demequina zhanjiangensis. The sequence continues at coordinate 24,070 of NZ_JAUHPV010000009.1, read as the reverse complement.
CGTCCACCGCGGAGGCGACGTGCTCGATCCGGCCCTGCGGGCTGAGGATCATCAGCTCGGTCGAGACGCCGGGGGCGAGAGAGGTGACCTCCTGCGTGGTCAGCGAGTTCAGCCATGACAGCCGGTCGGGACCGGTGACGGTGACGATGCCGAGGTGAGACTGGTCGACGACGGCGCGTCCCTGTGCGAGCGCACGCTGCTCCGCCGTCGGATCGCCGTAGTGCCAGGCGACGCCGGCATCCAGGCCGGTCGCCTCGACGGCGCCATGGCGCGCGAGAAGGGGGCTGGTCGTGGTGGTGCTCATGAGAGAGGAACGCTCAGGACTCGTCGGACGATTCCGCGTCGACCCGGGACATGCGTGCGGCGGCGTAGGACTGCAGCTCCTGGCCGAACGCGGCCATGTCCCACGCCCACATGAGCTCGCCCTTGACGTTGCCGTACATGCGGGTGGCTCCGCGCACCTCGGGGCCGCTCTCGGTGGACGCGATGAAGCGCGTCGCCAGATCGACGCGCCCGTTGCCGACAGCTCCCATGTAGGCGGAGATCACGCCGGAGGCCTCCGTCATGATGACCTCGAGCGGGTGCTGGAAGTCCTGCAGCTCGACGCCCTCGGGCGCCTGCGGCGCGACGCGCCAGAAGCCGGACTCGACCTGCCACACCTGGCCTGCCTCGCCGTCGGGCCCCATGAGGCTGATCGACGAGGAGTAGGTGAGGTACGGGCCGCCGTCGTGGTCGAAGGTGGCGCGCTGGCGGAAGGCCGACGCCTCGATGCCGGGGTAGGAGAGCTCTCCGGAGCCCTCCCATTCGCCGACGAGCCAGGCAAGCGGGTAGACCTCGGGCGCGAGGCCGTCAGGAAGAGTGAAGGTCAACGATTTCCATCCTTCAGCAGACGGTAGGCGACGATGCCGACAACCCACGCGGTGGCGGCGAAGCCGAGCACCGCGAGGATGGTGAAGATGAGCCCCAGCGCTGTCATGCAGTCATCCTAAGACGAAAGGGAGGGCCGGGTCAGGCGCGGCGGGTCGCGCGCGTCGCGAGCAGGTAGACCTCGCAGCCCATGCAGAAGTCGAACACCGCGTTGAGGAACGAGGCGAGCACCACGAAGCCGATCGCGATGTAGAAGCCGAGCACCACGTTCAGCCCGAGGAACACGATGGCGAGGATCGAGAAGCCGAGCCCCACCTGCTGTGCGAACCGTGGGGCGCGGAACGACTCGGTCTCGGCCGGGGGATCGAGGCGCGGACGCACCCACTTCTGGAAGATCGCGGACTGCACGGTGGCCTGGGGGCCGACGATCGCGCCGGGGAGGAACAGGGCGGCCAGCAGGAAGGCGAGCACCAGTCCGACGCTGTTGGCGCCGATCACGATGGTGGCGACGGCGACGACGAGGGTGACGGCGGCGCCGAAGCGCGGGCCGCGCGGGTCGATGCGGATGTCCTTGGCCATGGGGATTCCTCCGGGGGTGGGGGATCGGGGTGCCTCACGGCACGTGCGGAGATTCTACGGGGAGAGGTGGGTAGGGCGTCATGCCCTGGCAGGTATGCGTGCCGGCGCCAGGTCGATGCCGCCGACCGGTCAGATGGCGTACTCGGAGTCGGCGGGCGGCGTCGCGTCGATCGCCTCGCGCGCCTGAGCCTCGGTGGGCGCGCCGGAGATGCGGGCGACCACGACGCCGTTCGTGTCGAGCACGAGCGTGGTGGGCGTGCGCATGATGTCGAGCTCGCGAGCGAGGTCGAGACGCTCGGACGCGTCGATGCCGATGTGGGAGACGCCCTCGTACTCCTCGGCGACGCGCTTCAGGAGCGTCCGCGTGGGAGGGCACTTCGCGCACACCGGGGTGGAGAACTGCACGAAGGTGGCGCGGTAGCCGCGCGGCGCTCCCAGCACCGCCGGTGTGAGCGCGCCGGGGATCTCCACGCGGGTCACACGGCCCTGACGACGCGCCCACCACCAGTAGGCGAGGGACGCGACCGCGAGCAGCGCGAGCACGATGAGGACGCGGACGAGCAAGGGGGACCTCCGTCAACCGATGAGCAGGCGTCCCGCAAGATAGACGAGCACGCCGGCGATAAGAACGGGCGCGATGGCCGACGCTATTCCCGCCCACCGCGTGCGGGTGCGGGGCTCGCGCCGGTACAGCTCCGTCATCAGCACGACGGTGGCGCCCGTCAGGAGGCCGACGAGCACGCCGCCGTACCAGCTGAGCGAGACGAAGAGGAGGCCCATCGCCGCGCCCGCGCCTGCTCCCAGCAGGAAGGTGAGGAACGTGTTCACGCCTGGGCGCTGCGTCGCCGTGGAGAACACTGCCGCCATCGCGAGCGTCACGGCCCCGGCGACGATGAGGTCCTCGGAGCCGGGCGTGCGGACCGACGCGATCCACGCGGAGCCGGCCGTCGCGATCGCGCCGCCGGCGGCGGTGCCCGCGACGGCGTTCAGGACGTGGCCGCGCGGCGACGGCAGGAACACCTCGGCGATGAGGGACGCGATCGTGATCGCGGCCAGCGCGATCACGATGTACCGCAGATAGGGCTCGTTGCGGCCGATCGCGACCGCCACGATCGCGACCGCTCCGCCGCCGCCGACGATGGCGGTGGTGGTCCACTGACGGCCCATGTGGACCAGCGAGGACCAGCCGATCGACATCGCGAGGGCGAGCACCAGGATGGCGAGCGCGAGGTAGCGGGCGCCCAGGTAGCCAGAGCCGGCCACCACCGCTGCGGCGACGGCAGTGATCGACGCGCGGGTGGTCGGAGCCATGGTGGTTAGTCTGTCACGCGCTGCGCCGCTACAGTAAAGCCAGTCGGGAGGTGGCGATGGCAGACCTGCTTGTCCTCACTCCGTCGGGAGACGGGGCGGGTGCGGTCCTGCCTGCGCTCTCGCTCCTCAGCCACCGTACCCGCGTCGTGGAGCCCGAACCAGCCGCGATGCTCGACGCGATGGACGCCGACGTCCTCGTGGTCGATGCACGGAACGACCTGGCTGAAGCACGCAACAACTGCAAGCTCGTCCAGGTCACCGGTGTCACGGTCCCCCTCCTGCTCGTCCTTCGCGACGGAGGCATGTCGATCGTCACGAGCGAGTGGGGAGCCGACGACGTCGTGCTCGCCGACGCGTCCCCGGCCGAGGTCGAGGCCAGGATCCGCCTCCTCATGGGACGCGCCAGCTCCCAGGACCCCCTCGAGAAGGCCGCCGAGTTCTCCTCGGGCGAGCTGACCGTGGACGTGGGCGGCTACACCGCGCGCCTCAAGGGAGTGCCGCTCGACCTCACCTACAAGGAGTTCGAGCTCCTCAAGTACCTGATGCAGCACCCCGGCCGCGTCTACACGCGCGACCAGCTCCTGCAGGAGGTGTGGGGCTTCGACTACTACGGCGGCACCCGCACCGTGGACGTCCACGTCCGGCGCTTGCGCGCCAAGCTCGGTGCGGAGCACGAGCAGCTGATCGGCACCGTCCGCAACGTCGGCTACCGCTTCGACCCGCCCGCCCCCGCCCCGGCGGACAAGGAACAGACGGCCTCCAAGTAGCGTTGCGGTAGGCAGCGCCGCAGCCTGATCTCATCCTCGAGCAGGACGTCGGCACGCCCTGGTGCTGAGTACTCTGGACTCGGTTCCCCGACTTCCCCAACGAGGAGACTGACTGCATGTCGCACAAGCCCGAACGGCTCTTCTCACGGCTCACGCCGTCGACGGAGCGCACCCTCGCCGACATTCTTCGGACCGAGCGTGCGGGAGGAATCCTCCTGCTGATCGGCACAGTCGTCGCTCTGGTCTGGGCCAACTCGATGTGGGCGGACTCGTACGAGTCGATCAAGGACTTCCACTTCGGGCCTGAGGCGCTCCACCTGAACCTGTCGGTCGAGGACTGGGCCAAGGATGGCCTCCTCGCCATCTTCTTCTTCGTCGTCGGACTCGAGCTCAAGCGCGAGATCGTCGCTGGCGAGCTGCGCAAGCCCTCCTCGGCGATCGTGCCGATCGTCGCCGCAGTCGGCGGCATGGCCGTGCCCGCCATCCTGTACACGGTGGTCAACCTGCAGGACAACGGCTCGTTCGACGGCTGGGCGGTGCCGACGGCGACTGACATCGCCTTCGCGGTCGCTGTCCTCTCCGTGGTGGGTCGATGGCTTCCGAACGCGCTGCGCGCGTTCCTGCTGACGCTCGCCGTGGTCGACGACCTGCTGGCGATCATCATCATCGCCGTCTTCTTCACGGACGAGATCCACTTCCAGTGGCTCGCCGCCGCCGTCGCCTGCATCGCGATCTTCGGGTTCCTCGCCTACAAGCGGATCACCTACTGGTGGCTGCTCATGCCGATCGCGATCGCCGCCTGGGCGTTCATGCACGCGTCGGGCATCCACGCGACCATCGCGGGCGTCGCGCTCGGAATGATGGTTCCCGCCCTGCGCGGCAAGGGCGAGAAGCACGCGCTGGCCGAGCACTGGGAGCACAAGTGGCGCCCCGTGTCGGCGGGCTTCGCCGTCCCGGTCTTCGCCCTGTTCGCTGCAGGCATCGCGATCTCCGGCGACGCGATCGCAACTGCTGTGTCCGACCCCGTCGCTCAGGGTGTCGTCGTCGGCCTCGTGATCGGCAAGCCGCTAGGAATCCTTCTGGCCACCTGGCTCGTCGCCACCTTCACGAATGCCAAGCTCGACCGAGGGCTCAACTGGCTCGACGTGCTCGGGGTCTCGTTCCTCGCCGGAATCGGGTTCACAGTGTCGCTGCTCATCGGTGACCTCGCCTTCGACGGCGAGAGGGTCGCCGAGGTCAAGATGGCGGTCCTCTCCGCCTCGCTGCTCGCCGCGATCATCGGGTCGGCCATGCTTGCGTGGCGCGACAGGTTCTACCGGAAGCTCTACGAGTCCCGCTCGAACCCCGTCGTCGGCCACGACCGCATGGGAGACGCGCACGAGCTCGCCGCCGAGATCGGTGGCAGCGTCGACGAGTCGAGCAAGAAGGAAGACTAGCACTAGCGTCGGCCCGACGGCCCCGCGACGCGGGGCCGCGCCGCCGGCTCTCTCCGAGGTGAATCGCCGCAGGGGTGAGGAGCGGACTCTTAGGACGAGCCGTTGCGCACCTTCGCGCCCGGCGCCGTGGGGCACAGCGCAGCGATCTCGCACGACCCGCAGTCGGGTTTGCGCGCGGTGCACCGGCGGCGCCCGTGGAAGATGACCCGGTGCGACCACAGCGTCCACTCGCGTCGCTCGATCAGCGCCATCAGGTCACGCTCGACGACCACCGGGTCCTCGTTCACGGTCAGCCCGAGCCGACGCGCGAGCCGACCCATGTGGGTGTCGACGGTGATCCCCGGCACGTCGAACGCGTTGCCGAGCACCACGTTCGCGGTCTTCCGTCCCACGCCCCTCAGCGTCACCAGGTCCTTCAGGCGGCCGGGCACCGCGCCGTCGTACCGCTCGACGATGTCGCGGCTGAGCCCCAGGAGCGACTCCGCCTTCGCCCTGTAGAACCCGGTCGGCTTGATCAGTGCCTCCAGCTCGTCCCGATCGGCGCCGGCCATCGCCGTCGCGTCCGGGTAGCGCGCGAAGAGTCCAGGGGTCACCTGGTTGACCCGCACGTCGGTGCACTGCGCGGACAGGACGGTCGCCGCGAGCAGCTGGAAGGGAGTCCCGTAGTCCAGCTCGCAGTGCGCATCCGGGTACACGTCGGCAAGCGCCCGATTGATCGCCCGCGCCCTCCTGACGAGCGCGAGAGGAGGCTCGGAGGCCCCCGACGAGGCGACAGTGAGAGGCGTGCGGCGAGGCATGGCGACAACCCTAGGCGACCCTCAAGCGAACCGGTGCGGCGACCGATAGACGGGTGGTCAGGAAACGGCCGAGACCTCGTCCTTGAAGTCCCTAGGGGGTGACGTGAGCACCATGGCGTCCGCAGAGCGGATCGCGGAGCTGCGACAGCGGCGACGCGACATCCGCCGCGAGGTGGCACGCGTCCGATGGTGGAGGCGCCTCGTCGCCGCCCGTCGCGAGCTGTCGATCGCTGCTCTCGCCCGCCCAGGAGGCGTCGAGCAGCTCGACCTGGACGACCTCTGGGAGGCCCTCGCCGCCGACGCGCCGAGCTCAAGAGAACTCGCCGATGCGGTGTGGCCCGAGAGAGGAGCCGTCGCGCCCGGTAGCATCGAGGAGTTGGACAATCTCGACGCACGGCTCGAGTCCTATGAGGCACGAGTCGCGAAGAACCTGGAGACGGTGACGGCATTGATGGTCAAGGCGATGGGTGAGGCACACCGGCGCGATGTCGCGGAGCGCCGCTATGCCTGAGGCACCCCAGGGCTCGGCCCACACCCCGCGTGAGGAGCAGCTGCTCCGTTCGTCCCCGCTGTTCGGGGGGATGGACTCGGCGAGCGCCCGCTCTCTGATCGCGCAGATGATCCGCCGCGAGTACTCCAAGGGCCAGACGATCTTCAACGAGGGCGACGAAGGCCACGCGATGTACATCATCGTCAAGGGCAAGGTGAAGCTCGCCCGCACCGCGCGCGACGGCCGCGAGAACCTCCTCGGGCTCCAGGGTGTCGGCGACATGGTCGGGGAGCTTTCCGTCTTCGACCCGGGGCCCCGCCTGTCGCGTGCGCATGTCGTCGAGGAGTCGGTCCTCTACGAGCTCCCGAAGGAGACGCTCGACGCGTGGCTCGACGAGCACCTCGACATGTCCCGCCACCTGCTGCGCGCGCTCGCCCAGCGCATCCGCCGCACCACGAACACGATGGCGGACCTCGTCTTCTCTGACGTGCCGGGTCGTGTCGCCAAGGCGATCCTGGACCTCGGACACCGTTTCGGTCGCATGGAGCGCGGACACGTCACCGTGCGTCACGGTCTCACCCAGGAGGAGCTCGCCCAGCTCGTGGGCGCCTCGCGCGAGACGGTCAACAAGGCCCTCGCCGACTTCGCGTCGCGTGGATGGATCGACGTCCACATCGGCTCGGTCGAGGTGTACGAGCCCGACAGGCTCCGCGCCCGCTCCCGCTGAGTCGGGCCCGTTCTCGCTGAACTGCGCCTCTCGCTGGACTGCGCCTCGCCACCGCACCTCGACAGAGGGCGGCCGGTGAGGTCGGGGCGCTAGTGGCGGACCGCCACCACGATCTCGACCTCCACGGGTGCGCCCAGCGGCAGCGCGGCCACGCCGACGGCCGACCTGGCATGGCGACCTGACTCACCGAACACGTCGACCATCAGCGCCGACGCGGCGTTGAGGATCGCGGGCTGCTGGGTGAACTCCGGCGCGGATGAGACGAAGCCGGTGACCTTCACGACCGACTCGATCGAGTCGAGGCCGCCCGCAGCCTGCGCCGCCGCGGCGAGCGCATTGAGCGCCGCGGCGCGGGCACACTCGGCGGCGCGCTCAGGCGTCACATCGTCAGAGCGCTGGCCCACGTGGCCCGTCGCCAGCAGGGCGCCGTCCACGAACGGGAGCTGGCCGGACGTGTAGACGAGGTCGCCATGCCGCAGGGCCGGCACATAGGTGCCGACCGGGATGGCCACCTCGGGCAGGGTGAGGCCGAGGGCTGCGAGACGCTGGCTGGCGCTCACGGTCAGGCCTTCGGCCGCTTCATGTAGGCGACGAGGCCACCGGTCGGTCCGGTGACCACCTGGACCAGCTCCCAGCCGTCCTCGCCCCACTGGTCGAGGATCTGCTTGGTGGCATGATCGATGAGCGGAACTGTTGCGTACTCCCACGAGGTCATGCGCTCGAGCCTATCCCCTGTGCAACACATCCGAGGCGTGGATCGTTGTGGGGGCAACGTAAGGTTGGTGCATGGGTCTCTTCGTCTCCGAACGCGCGCGCCAGGACGGGCGCGCGACATTCGCGCAGCTCATCGGCGGCGTGATCGCCTTCGTCGTGCTCTCCGTCGTCGGCGGAATCCTGGTGGCGGGGCTCGCGCTCCCCGTCGTGACCGTCGCGGGAAACTCGGCCGAAGGGGCCTCCGACCTCTTCGAGGAGCTGCCAGGCGAGCTCGAGTCGGTGACGCTCCCGCAGCAGTCCAACATCTACGACCGCACGGGCCAGAAGCTCATCGCGACCTTCTACTCGCAGAACCGCGTCGTCGTGCCGCTCGAGGACATCTCCCCATGGATCCAGAAGGCCGTCGTGGCGGTCGAGGACCAGCGATTCTGGGAGCACAACGGTGTGGACGGCGAGGGAATCCTCCGAGCCGTCTACACGACGGTCACGACCGAGGGCACCCAGGGTGGATCGACCCTCACCCAGCAGCTCGTCAAGAACACCATCCTCCAGAAGGCCATCGACTCGGGCGACGAGGAGGCCATCGCCGCGGCGACCGAGACGTCCGTCGAGCGCAAGATCCGTGAGTGGCGCCTCGCCCTCGCCTATGAGGAGAAGGTCAACGACACCTACGGGACCGTCTGCTCCGAGGACCCCGGCGTGGACTGCGGCAAGGAGCAGATCCTCGAGCAGTACCTGAACATCGCGCAGTTCGGCACCAACACCTACGGCGTCGAGGCCGCGGCGCAGTACTACTTCTCCAAGTCCGCTGCTGAGCTCAACGCCCTCGAGGCCGCGACGATCGCCGGCATCACGCAGAACCCCACGAAGTGGGACCCGATCCGCAACCCTGAGCAGTCGATGGACCGGCGCAACATCGTGCTGCTGCGCATGGAGCAGCAGGGGCTCATCAGCACGGCCGAGTACGACGAGTACGTCGCGACCACGTTCGACGACTACAAGAACATCTCGTACCCCAAGTTCTCGTGCCGCGCGTCGGACATCGCGCCGTTCTTCTGCGACTACGTGACGAAGGTCATCAAGCAGGACGAGGCCTTCCGCGGCGAGGGCACTGACCTGCTGTACTCGGGTGGCCTCGACATCATCACGACTCTGGACGTCTCCAAGCAGTGGATCGCCAACCAGGAGCTCAAGAAGTCCCTGCCTTACGACGACCCGTCCGGCTGGGCGATGGCGCTCGTCTCGCTCGACTCGTCCACGGGACAGATCCTCGCCATGAGCCAGACCCGCGAGTTCGACCCGACCAATGAGGCTCCGAACTCGACCTCCATCAACTACGCCACGGACCGCGACTACGGCGGTTCCCGCGGCTTCTCGCCAGGCTCGACGTTCAAGCCCATCATCCTCACCACCTGGCTCGAGTCCGGACGCTCCCTCAACCAGACGGTGAGCGCCTCGATCCGTGAGTACGACCTCTCCGACTGGACCGCCTCCTGCCTCGACGGGAACCTCACCGGCACCTGGAAGCCGACGAACGTCGGTGGCCGCGGAGGCACGAGCATGACCGTCCTCAACGCGACCGCGAACTCCATCAACACCGCGTACGTGGCCATGTCCTCGCAGCTCGACCTGTGCGATGTCGTGGACGTCGCGGAGAAGCTCGGCTTCCACCGTGCCGATGGCAAGGACATGGAGTACCTGCCCTCGATCACGCTCGGAACCCAGAACGCCTCGCCGCTCACGATGGCGTCGGTCATGCAGACGTACGCGAACGACGGCGTCCACTGCGAGCCGTACGCGATCCTGTCGATCACCGACGCGAACGGCGACGTGCCGGTCGGTTCCGACGGCGAGGAGATCGTGCCACCCGTGCAGAACTGCAACAGGGTGCTGAGCGAGGAGATCGCGGTCGGAGTGCAGTTCGCGATGTCCAAGGTCATCGAGTACGGCTCCGGCACGCGCGCCGAGCTCGCCGGCGGTCGCCAGGCGGCAGGAAAGACCGGAACCTCGCAGCTCAACGCCCACCTCTGGTTCGTCGGCTACACGCCTCAGCTCACCACTGCGGTGTGGCTCGGCAACCCCGACCAGGACGAGAAGGGCTACGACATCACGCTCAACGGCGTGAACTACAACAACCAGTGGATCTACGGAGGCACGATCTCCGCGCCCACCTGGAAGCGCTACATGGACAAGGCGCTCGAGGATGAGCCGAACATCGACTTCATCCAGACACCCTCCAACGAGATCATGTACGGCACGCCGCAGGACATCCCGAACCTGATCGGCATGTCGGAGTCGCAGGCGCGGTACGCGCTCGCCCAGGCTGGATTCCGAGCCCAGGCGCGCACCGTCTACTCGAACCTGTACTCGCCTGGAACGGTCGCGGGACAGGCCCCGTCCGCGAACTCGAAGGCCCTGCCCGGCGCGACCATCTCGTACTACCTGGCGACCGATCAGCGGCCCGACTGGTGGTACCGCTGGCCGTCGAGCTGGGACCCGAGCGTCGCGCCCGACGACTACTGGGGCGGAACGTGGCCCCCGTCCGAGTTCTCCACCAACCCGCCCGACGGCTGGCCAGTCGCTGAGGAGCCGGACAACAACGGCAATGGCCGAGGAAACGGCAACAACCAGTCGCCGGATCCCGGCGAAGAGGGTTGACCCGCGTGGAGTCGCGTGGCGCTGCGGGCGTTCTCGGCCGCAGCGTCGCCACGGTCGCCCTCGCGGGCGCGGCATGCTTCGCGTGGGGAGTGGTCGAGGCACGTCGCTACGTGCTGCGTGAGGTCGAGGTGCCGGTGCTGCCGGTCGGCGCTGCGCCCCTGACGATCCTCCATCTGTCGGACATCCACCTCACGCCTTCGCAGAAGGATCGCATCGCGTGGGTCAAGGATCTCGCAGGCCTCGAGCCCGACCTGGTGGTCGATACGGGCGACAATCTTGCGCATCCCGACGCGGTGCCGTCGCTCGTGGAGGCCCTTGCCCCGCTGCTCGCGAGGCCGGGAGCCTTCGTGTTCGGCTCGAACGACTACTTCGGTCCCAAGCCGCTCAACCCGTTCCAGTACTTCGGCGGCCCGTCCTTCCAAGATCCGGAGCGGCTCGAGCTGCCGCATGAGCTTCTGCGGACCATCCTCCGTGAGGCGGGGTGGGTCGACCTGACGAACACCCGTGGCGAGGTCGAGGCCGCGGGCCGGCGGATCAGCCTGGTGGGCACCGACGATGCGCATCTGGAGCGGGACGCGATGCCTGCGCCGTCGTCAGACCGCGGGGATCTGCACCTGGGCGTCACTCACGCGCCCTATCTGCGTGTGCTTGCGGACCTCAAGGCGGATGGCTGCGATCTGATGCTGGCCGGTCACACTCACGGGGGCCAGGTGTGCGTGCCGGGCTACGGCGCGCTCGTCACCAACTCTGACCTCGACACGGGACGGGTGAAGGGCCTTCACGGCTGGCCTGGAGCACGGCCCGATGAGGGTGGGACCGACTCGACCTGGCTGCATGTCTCGGCCGGACTCGGGCACTCGCCGTACGCGCCGTTCCGCTTCGCGTGCAGGCCGGAGGCGACGCTCCTGACGCTGGTTCCGGCGAGCTGACGGGCGAGCGGGGACGGATTTCTCAACACGGCCTGCGGTCGGCTATGCTGAGCAGGCTCAAATCACGGGGTGTGGCGCAGCTTGGTAGCGCGCCTCGTTCGGGACGAGGAGGTCGCAGGTTCAAATCCTGTCACCCCGACCGTGATCGATGTGCACAGCATCGGCGCTGAGGCCCTTCCTTCGGGGAGGGCCTTCGTCGTCTCTGGAGCCAGCCTCGTCGCTGTGCGCGGGACGTGACACCGAGCGCCATCTTCGTGCTCCGCCTATCCTGGGTCTGGCTGGTGAGACGCGGGGGTGGAGGAGCGGATGGCGGAGCCGGAGGTCGACGGTGCTCCCGTGGGCTCGCGCAACGAGGCGACGCGCCGTCGCAACCTTTCAGCGCTCCTTCGCTACGTCCACCATCATGGCGACACCTCTCGAGCCGATCTGACCCGGCTGACGGGGCTCAACAGGTCCACTGTCGGCGTGCTGGTCGCGGAGCTCGTCGAGCTGGGCCTCGTCGAGGAGCGTGAGCCCGAGCCACACCCCTCCCGCTCCGGCCGTCCGAGCCCGCTCGTGCACGCCAGCAGGGACGTGGTCGCGCTCGGCATCAACCCGGAGATCGATGCCGTGCACGTCGGCGTGATCGGTCTGGGCGGAGCCGTCCACGAGATGATGCGCCGCTCGGTCTCGTCGCCGCCGACGCCCGAGATGACGGTCCGTCTGGTGCGGGAGATGGTGGCGGCATCCGAGTCCTTGCCCGGCCGACGCCTGGTCGGCGCGGGGGTGGCGGTCCCGGGACTCGTGGACGAGCACGGGCAGCTCGTGGAGGTCTCGCACCACCTCGGGTGGCGCGAGGTGGGTGCCTCTGCGGCGCTCGAGGACGCGCTGGGCGTGCCCGTGGTCGCGGGTAACGATGCGAATGTGGGCGCCGTGGCGGAGGCTCTGTTCGGGGCCGGCAGGGGGGTGCAGGACCTGGTGTACCTCAACGGCTCGGTCTCGGGCATCGGTGCGGGCGTGATCATGGAGGGCCGGCTGCTCCGCGGCTCCCGCAGCTTCGCGGGAGAGCTGGGCCACCTGACGGTGCAGCCCGGCGGAGCGCGGTGCGGGTGCGGGCGCCACGGCTGCCTTGAGGCGCACGTCTCGATGGCGCGGATGAGGGCTGCGTCCGGGATCCCGGACCTGGGCTTCGCGGAGCTGGACGCGCTGCTGAGCGACCCGCCGCTCCCGGTGAGGCGGGAGCTCGAGCGTCAAGCGGAGAAGCTCGCGCAGGCGGTGGCGACGATCATCACGATCCTCGCGCCCAGGAGGGTCATCCTCGGCGGGCTGCCGGGAGCGATCCTGGACGCTGAGGGTTCGTCCTTCGTGACCCGGGTGCAGCAGCTGGGGATGCCCGAGGTGGTGGCGGGCGTGGCGATCGTTCGCAATGCGCTTCGCGAGCGGATGATGCCCGTGGGTGCCGCAGAGCTGGCGTTCGCGGGGCTTCTCGAGGACCCTCAGGGATTGCTCGCCGCGCGCGACGCGGTCGTCAGGCTCGGCGTCGACGGGGTGGTCGCCGCGGACTAGGAGCGTGCGGTCAGCTTGTCCGCGAGAATCTCGGCGATCTGCACAGCGTTGAGGGCTGCGCCCTTGCGCAGGTTGTCTCCCGACACGAACAACGCGAGGCCGCGCTTGCCCTCGGCGGCGCCATCCTGACGGATGCGTCCTACGAGCGACAGGTCGCCACCGGCGGCCGCGAGCGGCGTCGGCACCTCCTCGACCTTCACTCCTGAGGCGGAGGCCAGGATGCCGTAGGCCTCCTCCGGGGAGATGTCTCGGGAGAACTCGGCGTTGATCGACAGCGAGTGGCCGGTGAAGACGGGGACGCGCACGCACGTGCCGCTCACGCGCAGCTCGGGCAGGTCCAGGATCTTGCGGGACTCGTTGCGGAGCTTCTGCTCCTCGTCCGTCTCGTTCGAGCCGTCGTCCACGACGGAGCCCGCCATGGGCAGGACGTTGAAGGCGATGGGCGCCACGTACTTGACGGGCTCAGGGAACTCCACAGCGGAGCCGTCGTGCGCGAGCGCCTTGGCGCCGTCGATGACGGCCTCGGCCTGGCCGTGCAGCTCCTCGACGCCCGCGAGGCCGGAGCCGGAGACGGCCTGGTAGCTCGACACGACGAGCCGCTCGAGGCCCGCGGCCTCGTGGAGCGGCTTGAGGACCGGCATGGCGGCCATGGTGGTGCAGTTCGGGTTCGCGACGATGCCCTTGGGGATGTCGCTCAGGGCGTCAGGGTTCACCTCGGAGACGACCAGCGGCACCTCGGGGTCCTTGCGCCAGGCCGAGGAGTTGTCGACGACGATCGCGCCGGCGGCGGCGAACTTGGGAGCGTACTCCTTCGAGGCTCCGCCACCGGCGGAGAAGAGCGCGATGTCGATGCCGGCGTAGTCGCCGGAGGCGACGTCCTCGACGACGATCTCGCGGCCCAGGTGCTCGAGGGTCTTGCCCGCCGAGCGGGACGACGCGAAGAAGCGCACGTCCGCCTCGGGGAAGCGCTCCGCGACGAGCTGACGCATGACGGCGCCCACCTGGCCGGTGGCGCCCACGACTGCGAGGGAGAGGGTCATCGTCCGGTACCTCCGTAGACGACGGCCTCACCCTGCGTGGAGTCGAGGCCGAAAGCGGTGTGCACGGCGCGGACGGCGTCATCCACGAGCTCCGAGCGGGTGACCACCGAGATGCGGATGTCCGAGGTGGAGATCATCTCGATGTTGATGCCGGCGTCGCGCAGCGACGAGAAGAACTTGGCGGAGACGCCGGATGATGAGCGCATGCCGGCGCCGATCAGCGAGATCTTGCCGATGGTGTCGTCGACGACGAGCTCGCGGAAGCCGATCGCCTCGTGGTCGGCCTCGAGCGCAGAGCGCGCGGCCTCGACCTGGGCGGTCGGGAGCGTGAAGGAGATGTCGGTGACGCCCGTGTGGGTGGCCGACACGTTCTGGACGATCATGTCGATGTTCACCTCGGCCGTCGCGACGGCCTCGAAGAGACGGGCGGCGGAACCGGGCACGTCCGGCACGCCGATGACGGTGATCTTGGCCTCGGACACGTCGTGGGCGACGCCTGCGATGATCGGCTGCTCCATTGCTTCCTCTCCTTCGGTCTGTCCCACCACCATGGTGCCCTCCAGGCCGGAGAACGACGAGCGGACGTGGATCGGCACGTTGAACCTGCGCGCGTACTCGACGCAGCGGGGCATGAGCACCTTCGCGCCGGAGGCCGCCATGTCGAGCATCTCCTCGTAGGTGATCGAGTCGAGCTTGCGCGCGGCGGGGACGACGCGCGGGTCGGCGGAGAAGACCCCGTCGACGTCGGTGTAGATCTCGCACACGTCGGCCTCGAGCGCGGCGGCGAGAGCGACGGCGGTCGTGTCCGAGCCGCCGCGGCCCAGAGTCTGGATGTCCTGCGTCTCCTGGTTGAGGCCCTGGAATCCGGCGACGATCGCGACGTCTCCGCCGTCGAGGGTCTGACGCAGACGCCCGGGTGCCACGTCGATGATGCGTGCGCGGCCGTACGAGCCGGAGGTGATGACGCCGGCCTGCGGGCCGGTGAACGACTGGGCGCCGACGCCGAGGTCGCGCACCGCCATCGCGAGAAGGGCCATCGAGATGCGCTCGCCGGCGGTGAGGAGGATGTCCATCTCGCGAGGGTGCTCCTTGCCGGAGACGTCGTTCGAGAGGTCGATCAGCTCGTCGGTGGTGTCGCCCATGGCGGAGACGGTCACGACGACGTCGTTCCCGGCGTTGCGCGTGTCGACGATGCGACGGGCGACGCGACGGATGGCGTCGGCGTCCGCGACGGAGGAACCCCCGTACTTCTGCACCACAAGCGACACAGCGCGCTCCTTACGAATTCGTTCGTGGGACGCCGCCCGCGCGGGCGCGGCGCGGCATCTCATTCTAGTCAGACGGCTGAGCACGGCTGAACGGGGCTGAGATACCTGGGTAGCGCGGCCCGTCATACCGTCGTATCCCCGCGTCGGCCGCCGATTCAGGGGCTTCCCTGATCCCGTCGGAGGCTGCGCTGTGTCAGGATGAGCGAGGCCGACGGGGGGCGTCGGCCGCACAATCGAAGAAGGGGGACCATGTCCATCCTCGAGGAGGCGCCGCCGATGACGGAGGCGATCATGGCGCGGGGCGTGGCCCGCGCGTTCGGGAGCGTGAAGGCGGTCCAGAACGCCACGCTCAGCGTGCAGGCAGGGAAGGTCACGGCTCTGATCGGGCCGAACGGCTGTGGCAAGACGACGTTGATGCTGATGCTCGCCGGGCTGCTCAAGCCGGACGCGGGGGAGATCCGTGTCGCAGGCGCAGACCCTCGTACCGACTCCGCCGCGGTGAGGGCCGCGATCGGATGGATGCCTGACCAGCTCGGCTCGTGGGACAACCTCACATGCCTGCAGACCCTCACCCTTGTGGGACGGGCCTATCGCATCCCGCAGGCGGAGGCGCGCGCGAAGGGGCTCGCGCTGCTGCACCGTGTCCACCTCGACGAGTTCGCGGACAGGCCGACGCGCGTGCTGTCGCGTGGTCAGAAGCAGCGGCTCTCCCTGGCGCGTGCCCTGGTCAACGACCCGTCGGTGCTGCTGCTCGACGAGCCTGCCAACGGGCTCGACCCCCGCTCCCGCGTGGAGCTGAGGGAGTTCGTGCGTGAGATCGCAGCGGAGGGGGCTGCGGTCCTCGTGTCCAGCCATGTCCTCGCCGAGCTCGACGAGATGGTCGACGACGCGGTGTTCATGTCCAAGGGCAGCACGCTCGGGGACGACGCCGCCGCGATGGTCGCGCACGCGCGCACCAGGTATCGGGTCTGGGCCTTGGACGAGGTCAAGCTCCGCGAGGCGCTGACGGGCGGCAACGTCCCGTTCGAGGAGGCCGAGGGTGGAGTGATCGTCAGCATCGCCGACCAGACCGAGGCAGCGTATGCGCTCGCCTGGCTCGTGGGCCAGGGCGTTCAGGTGCACCGCTTCGGCCCCGCCGGAAGCGCGCTCGAGCAGACCTACATGGCCATGGATGAGGAGCGCCGATGACCGCCACCGACACCGCTCCCTTCCCGCCGACGCCGACTCCGGCGACCAAGGTGCCGCCGCGCAAGGGCAACCCATGGCGCCCCACCTTCGGCGGCGTCTGGCTCGTCACGCGGGTGGAGCTGCTCCGCCGTCGACCCTCCGTGAAGGGCTACATCTTCTACGGCCTGCTGCTGGCCGCGATCCTGGCGCTCGGCATCCTGGTGGCGGTCGTCGCTGGCGACGACATGACGTCCACACCGCTCGAGCTCGTGCTGGTGCTCGTGCTCGGCGCTGGCATGCTGATCGGTCCGTCGCTCTCGGCGACCTCGATCAACGGTGACTCGGGCGAGGGCGTGCTCGCACCGCTCCAGATGACCCACCTCACCGCGGGTGATCTTGCCGTGGGCAAGCTCCTCGCGTCGTGGTTCGTGTCCTTCGCGGTACTGGTCACGACGGCGCCGTTCCTCCTCTACGCGTACTCACGCTCCGGATGGCACTGGCACGAGCTGCTGACGGTGCTGGGCGTCATCATGGCCGTGGTGCTCGTGTCCACGGCGATCGGGCTCGCGTGGTCCGCGATCGCCGCGCGCGCGGTGGCCTCGGTGTCGCTCGCTCACCTCACCACTGGCTTCTTCCTCATCGGCACGCTCGTGATCTTCGCGTTCACGATGCCGCTCGTGTCCGAGACCGTCACCAACGGCCAGCGCTACATCGACTGGGAGAGGCTGACCCCGGAGCAGAGCGAGGCGCTCGACGAGGCCTACATGACCGGCGACTTCTCGCAGCTCGACGCCGAGTCCTACGTGTGCGTGGAGGACACCTGGGACATGAGCGTCGCCCACACCGAGCGCACCGCCTGGATGGTCCTGGTGAACCCGGTGGTCGTGATCGGCGAGGTGTCGCCGATCGTCAGCACCGAGACCTACGAGGAGGACGGTCGCGCCGCGCCCGGCCTGTTCGCGATGATGCATCAGATGGTCAGCAGCGCACGCATCGGACCGACGGAGTTCGATCTGGAGTCGAGCTCGTACGACGAGTGCGCCGAGCTCGTGCGCTGGGCCGAGGCCGGTACGCAGACGTGGGACGACTCCGAGTGGGAGGACCAGTGGGCTGAGCAGCAGGAGGAGCAGGCGAACTATCCGCGTGCGCCGTGGCTCGGCCTCGCAGTGCAGGCCGTCCTGTTCGTCGGGTCGATGGCGATCGTGATCCGCCGCCTGCGCGTGCCCTACCGCACGCTGCGAACAGGCACTCGCGTGGCCTGACCGCCGACACCTGACGCGCAGGGCCGGTCGATCGCGCAGATCGACCGGCCCTGCGCCGTCTCCGCCGGCCGACGTGCCTCGGCATCGGGTGAACTCTTCGGATCCTCACCGCACACTCTCAGCGTTCTCCCAGGCATGAGGGCTTGTATGGAGACATGGACACGGTCACCGATCTCGGCGCAGATCGCATGACGACGGCCTCGCGGGAGATTCCTTACCTCCATGCCGACTCCGCGAAGCCTCGTGCATGCCGCGCCGCGCACCCCCGCGACGGTGCTGTGCCCGACGGTGCGAGCCGCTGGTTCCCGGCTCGGCACCGCATTGCCCCCGGGCCCGCCCACGCGCCGCGCGTCACCGCGGCCCGCGCGGCGGGACCCGGGAGCCAGGCTTGATAGACGCCGAGCCGCCACACCCCCCCCGAGGCGGTTCGGACCAGATCCCAGGCACCACCCCTTCGGCCTGGCGATCGCATGGCACGGCCGCGCGCTGGATCTCTCCGGTGCGCGGCCGTCGCCTTGGAGTCAGCTGACCTGGCGTCGTCCTTCGAAGGCGCGCCCCAGCGTCACCTCGTCCGCGTATTCGAGGTCCCCGCCGACCGGGAGGCCCGATGCGAGCCGCGAGACGGTCACCCCCATGGGCACGAGCATGCGTGAGAGGTACGTGGCCGTCGCCTCGCCCTCGATGTTGGGGTCGGTGGCGATGATGACCTCCTGGATCTTCCCGTCGCCGAGGCGCCCCATCAGCTCCCGGATGCGCAGGTCATCCGGGCCCACACCGTTCATCGGGTCGATCGCTCCGCCCAGCACGTGATACCGACCCCTGTACTCGCGGGTCCGCTCGATCACGACGACGTCCTTCGGCTCCTCGACGACGCACAGCAGGTCCTCCGCGCGGCGAGGGTCGGCGCAGATCCGGCACTGCTCGGACTCCGCGACGTTGCCGCACGTCTCGCAGAAGCGCACGCGCTCCTTGACGGTGGTGATCGCGTCCGCGAGCCGCTTCACGTCGATCGCGTCCGCGGCGAGCAGGTGGAAGGCGATGCGCTGGGCGCTCTTGGGGCCCACGCCAGGGAGGTGCCCCAGCTCGTCGATCAGATCCTGAACCGCGCCGTCGTACATGGGGTCAAGAGTAGGCGGACCGGCTGACCGCGCCTGTCACCGACGCGTGCGACGGTGCGACCGGCACTCGACTTGCGACTCTGACACCCGCGCAGAGGCTGTCTCACTCGTCGACGACACGGCCGCCCAGCAGCTTGGTCACCACGTCGACTCCGGCGGTTGCCGCATCGTCCGCGGAGGCGTCGTCGTCCGAGATCTCCTCGTAGTCGTCGTTCGCGTGGGACTGTGCGGCAGGGGCGCTAGGTGCGGAGGGGGCGGACGCGGCGCTTCGGGGGGTTGCTGCGCTCGCGGGCGGGCCGCCGACGGGGGCGTCAGGCGTTGCGGCGATTCCGTGCGCCCCTTCGACACGCACCTTCAGCCCGAGCGTCTCCCGGACCGCGAGAGCGACGTTCTCCGCGTGGGGGCCCGAGCCGAAGCGCGTGGCGAGGGCGGGCGAGTCGAAGGCCAGGTGGAGCACGCCGCTGTCGAGCCGTGCCACCTGTGCGCTCTGGCTGACCATCGCCCAGGTGACGCGGTGCCTCTCGAGCGTGCCGAGCACCTCGGGCCAGCGCCGCCTGACGAGCCCGGTGTCCTCTGCGCCCCCGGCAGGGCTGGGCGCGTGGCCGGCCTGCTCGGGCGCTGCGGGGGACGCGGCGGGGGCTGCAGCTGCCGGCGCCTCGTCCGCGGCTGGCCGGGGTGCGGGACGCTCTGGCTTCGCGACGGTGCGGATCGCCTCGGTCGACGGGGAGGGTGCGCCGTCCCAGGGTGCCGGCTCCTCGTCCCACGGCGGGGGCTCTGCAGGACCGGAACGCTGCGATGGCGCCGCCTCGCTCTGTGCCGTCGGCTCGGGCTTCGCTGCAGGGGTCGGCTCCGGAGTCGGATCCTCGTCCCAGGGTGCGGGTGAGGCGGGGCGGGAGGGGGGTGTCGAGGCCGCGGGAGACGCCTGGGGCTCTGCTGCGGGCTTCGTGCCGGCCGGCTTCTCGCGGCCCGCGCGCACGGCGGCCATGGCCGCCTCGACGCCCGAGGCACCCGAGGGCTGCTGTGCGGCAGGAGCCGCACTCGCGGGTGCGGCAACGGTCTGTGCCGGCGCGGGCGCCGACTGCACGGGTGCGTGAGCCACCGCCGCGACCGGGACATCAGCGGCGAGGAGACGCGCGCACAGCAGCTCCAGATGCAGGCGCGGCGACGTGGCGCCGACCATGCGTGTGAGCGCCTCGTTGACGAGGTCGCCCGCACGGGACGCGCGTCCGAGGCCGAGTGCGCGCGCCTGCTCCTTCATGGCCTCGAGCTGGTCCGCGGGGAGCTCGCCGAGCGCCTTCGCGCCTGACTCACCCGCGGCCGCGAGGACGACGAGGTCGCGAAGCCTCTCCAGGAGGTCCTCGACGAAGCGGCGGGGCTCATGCCCTGTGGAGATCACGCGAGAGACGACGTCGAACAGGCTCGCCCCGTCGGCGGCGGCGATGGCTCCCACGGCGTCGTCCAGGAGGGTCGCGTCGGTGAACCCGAGCAGAGAGATGGCCCGGTCGTAGGTGACACCCTCCGGCCCCGAGCCCGCCATGAGCTGGTCCAGGACCGACAGCGAGTCGCGGACGGAGCCTCCTCCCGCGCGCACGACGAGCGGGAGCACGCCCGAGTCGACCGTCACGTTCTCAAGGCCGCACATCTTGCCGAGGAAGTCGACCAGGATGGGCGGCGGCACGAGCCTGAACGGGTAGTGGTGGGTCCGCGAGCGGATGGTGCCGATCACCTTGTCGGGCTCGGTGGTCGCGAAGATGAAGCGGATGTGCGGCGGCGGCTCCTCCACGAGCTTCAGCAGCGCGTTGAAGCCCTGCGGCGTCACCATGTGCGCCTCGTCGAGGATGAAGATCTTGTAGCGGTCGCGCGCCGGCGCGAAGGCGGCGCGCTCGCGAAGCTCGCGTGCGTCGTCGACACCGTTGTGGCTCGCGGCGTCGATCTCCACCACGTCCACCGAGCCGGCACCGCCGCGCGCGAGCTCGACGCACGAGTCGCACGTGCCGCACGGGGTGTCGGTGGGGCCCTCAGCGCAGTTGAGGCAGCGGGCGAGGATGCGCGCGGACGTGGTCTTGCCGCAGCCGCGCGGACCGGAGAACAGATAGGCGTGGTTGACCTTGTCCGACCGCAGCGCCTGCATCAGCGGCAGCGTGACGTGCTCCTGCCCGACGACGTCGCCGAAGTTGTCGGGGCGGTAGCGGCGGTACAGGGCGGTGCTCACGGGTATGAGCCTAACCGTCGGGTCCGACGCGCGGGTCCGGGCATGAAAGGACCCCCCACGCACCCGCCAGAGCCCGCTTACCCTTGCTTCATTCCTGACCTGGGGGAGTTGGGCGAGATAGCGCCACGTGGGGGGTCTAGGGACAAGCCTATCGTGTCGTGGCGGCCCTCTTCATCCCCGCCGGAATGGGCCCTGCGGGCAGGGGTCGACGGCGGTTCCCCGCGCCGTTTTCGTCCCTGGCCGATGCTCGGGTATCATCTACGGGCCTGGAGGATTCGCCTAGCGGCCTATGGCGCACGCCTGGAACGCGTGTTGGGTGCAAGCCCTCGGGGGTTCGAATCCCCCATCCTCCGCCAGCAGTGGCCACATCGTGGCATCCCGGTCCGTCGTCGAGAGTGGTGCACGTGAGCGAGAGCAGGGGCGGGCGTCTTCGCACGCGTCGCGAGGTCGTGCGCCGCCACCGCCGTGAACGACAGGTCGTCGTCTTCGGTCTGCTCATCATCCTGATCGCTGCTCTCAGCGTCGGAGCTGCGGCCGTCTACCGAGGCGATGCCGTCGGCCCGTTCGAGACCGAGTTCGTCTCACCGGCCGGCGACTTCGAGTCGGACATCACCCTCGTGTGCCCGCCCGCCAGCACGCCTCCGGTGGATCCTGCCGAGGTGGTGGTGCGCGTGCTCAACGGCACCGACACCAACGGCCTGGCCGGCGCGGTCGAGTCGGAGCTGTCCGATCGCGGCTACCTGACGGTCGGCGCGGCGAACTGGTCGCGCGGCAACCTCGATGGCACCGTGCGGATCCTGTTCGGCTCGGACGGCATCGCCGAGGCCTACACGCTCGCGCGCAACTTCACCGAGGTGGAGCTGATGCTCGACAACCGTGAGGGTCCCACGGTGGACGTGGTCGTCGGCGGCGACTACGACGCCGCCGTGTCGCTCCGCAGCACCTTCGACGACCTACTGGACCCGGACCTGAACCTCTTCACGGACGACGAGTGCCTGCCGTGGACCCAGATCGATGCGGTCCCCGCGCCAGCGGTCCTGCCGAACAACCCGCTCGCACCGGAGCCCTCGGCCAGCCCGTCCGCTGACGCCGAGGAGTAGCGCGGAGGGCCCGGAGGCAGCTCGACGTCTCCTGCACAGGTGTGCATAGTCCCTGCTGAGAGATAGTTCTTGACTGAGGGCGCGCATGCCCTCTCACTTCTGGCACCCGGGGGCCGATGGGTCGGGCGACATCGCCTGAAAGGATCCCCCTCCATGAGCTCCGCTGTCTCGACGCCGCCGTCCTCGGCGGGAACCGCTGAGCAGGCCACGCCCCTGCTCTCCCGACTCAACCCCATCCACGCCTTCCGCAACTGGGGCATCCGCACGAAGATCGTCTCGATCGTCGTCGCGCTTGCTGCCGTCGCGCTGCTCGTCGCGAGCTTCTCCGTGTACGGCATGCGCATGATCGCGAACAACGCCGCGGAGCTGACCACGCTCCAGAACGACGTGTCCTTCAACATCGGGCTCGTCCACCAGGAGGAGCTCAAGGCGCGCATGCTGATCGGCACCGCCGCCGCGATGCCGCTCGACACCCCGGCCGCGGTGGCCGAGTGGGAGGCGAAGATCGCGGAGACCGACGCCGACCTCGCCGCTGCCGCCGCGCTGTACGAGGAGGGCATCGCCTCCCTCGGCGAGACCGCCGCCGCTCTCGGTGGCCAGGACTGGGCCGACTTCAACGCCGCGTGGGCCGACTGGACCACCGAGCGTGACGCGGAGATGCTCCCCGCGGCCGCCACCGGTGACCGCGTCGCCTTCCAGTCCGCCTTCGACGCCGCCTCCGAGCACCTGTCCGCCGCTATCGACGCGCTCGAGCGTGAGGAGATCCTCGTGGCTGACACGTCCAGCGCGCTGTCCCAGCAGGCGCAGGACACTGCCAACTCGTCGACCGTCGGCGCTCTCGTCGCGCTGGCGATCGGTCTGGCCCTCGCCCTCAGCGTGGCGCTCGCCGCTGCCAACACGATCCGTCGTCAGGTGCGCGACGTCCACGCCGTGGCCGACGCGCTCGCTGCGGGTGACCTGACCGTCCGTTCGAACTCCTCGTCCAAGGACGAGCTGGGCCGCATGGGCCAGGCTCTCGACGCCGCGACCCTGTCGCTGCGCTCCACGATGGAGAGCGTCGCCGAGTCGGCCACCCAGGTGGCGGGTGCCTCTGAGGAGCTGTCCGCGTCGAACCGCCAGGTCGCGTCCGGTGCGGAGGAGATGACGGTGCAGGCCGGCAACGTCTCCGGTGCTGCCGACCAGGTCTCGCAGAACCTCGGGGACGTCTCCAAGGGCTCCGACGAGATGACCGCGTCGATCCGCGAGATCGCGCACTCGGCCTCCGAGGCGGCTCGTGTCGCCCAGCAGGCCGCGACGGCCGCCGAGGGTGCCAACGAGCAGATCGGCCGCCTGGGTGTCTCCTCGCAGGAGATCGGCAACGTGGTCAAGGTCATCACGAGCATCGCCGACCAGACCAACCTGCTTGCGCTCAACGCGACCATCGAGGCCGCCCGCGCCGGAGAGGCAGGCCGCGGCTTCGCGGTCGTCGCCGGTGAGGTCGGAGAGCTCGCCCGCGAGACCTCGCGTGCGACCGAGGACATCTCGAACCGCGTCCGTGCGATCCAGGCCGACGCCGAGGGCGCGGTCACCGCGATCGAGGAGATCGGCACGATCGTCGAGCGCATCAACGAGTTCCAGTCCACGATCGCCTCCGCGATCGAGGAGCAGACCGCGACCACCAACGAGATGGGCCGCGGAGTCTCCGACGCCGCGACCTCGTCGCAGGACATCGCCGCCAACATCGGCGGCGTGGCGCAGGCCGCATCCACGTCGGCCGCGGTGCTGACCGAGATGAACGCCGCGGTGGAGGAGCTCGCGCAGCTCGCCCAGCGCATGCACGACAAGGTGCAGACCTTCACCTACTGACAGGTGGCATGACAGGAGCGGGGGGGCCCCCCCCCGGGCCCCCCCCCCCGCCCCCGGCCGCCAAGGGGGCTGCCCCCCCGGTCGGCGAGGCGGTGCAGCCCGAAGACCCCGCGGCCGCCGCCCCGGCGGCGGTCGCCGCGCAGCCCCCCCCCCCCCCCCCCCCCCCCACGGGGGCGCCGGCCCCCCCCCCCCCGGCGGGGGGGGGCGGGGCCAGCGCCCAGCGCGCCCGGCCCGGCCC
>NZ_JAUHPV010000008.1 GCF_030418315.1 Demequina zhanjiangensis | reverse complement strand
GCCCGGGGCCCCCCGCCGTTTGGGGGGGGGGCCCCGTCGTCTGTCTGAGGGGAGGGGGTCAGCCCGCCATGAGGTGGTCCACGAGGATCTTGACGCCGATCCCGATGAGGACCAGGCCGCCGGCGATCTCGGCCCACGAGCGGAGGTGCTTGCCTGCGTGGTGGCCGACGCGGTAGCCGGCGAGCGAGGCCACGAACGTCACCACTCCGATGACGACGACGGCAAGGACGATGTCGACGTCGAGGAAGGCGAAGGAGATTCCGACAGCCAACGCGTCGATGCTGGTGGCGATGCCCAGCACGACGAGCTCCTTGAGCGGGACACGTATCTCGTGATCCGGCACGTCATCCGCGTCGTCAGCGTCGGCCGTCCTGGCCTCCCACAGCATCTTCGCGCCGATCGCGGCGAGCAGGCCGAACGCGATCCAGTGGTCGAAGGCCTCCATCTGTGCGGCGAACGTGGAGGCGAGCAGCCATCCGATGACCGGCATCAGCGCTTGGAAGAGGCCGAAGGTGAACGCGAGCTGCAGGGCGGGCTTCCACACGAGACGTCGGAGGTGGAGGCCCTTGCCTACGGAGACGGCGAAGGCGTCGGCGGAGACGCCGAGTGCGGTGAGCAGCAGAGTGAGGATCGACAACGAGGAGCCCTCTCGGGTTCGAACGGTCGTGCCGAGAGGATCCGGGGTCGCCTCGGCACGCTGAGCACGTGCCGAAGGTCTCGCTCACCCGGTCGTCTGACCAGGAACCCGCCCCGGGCGCTGGAGCGCCAGTGTGTCGACACGGGTTCGGATCCTCGCGGATCGCTGGGAGCTACTCCCCTTCGTCGCGCACAGTCTCCCACACGCACTGCTGCCAGGTCGAACCCCGGTGCGTGTGGTGCGTGAGCGGATGCCTGGGAGCACCGCGCGCCAGGGCAGGGCGCAAGCGGTCGCGAGTGCGGCTGGAGGCCGCGGCAGGCAGGCTCAGGCGCCGCCGGTCTGCCGGATGACGAGCACGGCCTCGCACGGCCCGCCGACCGCCTCGTACGTGTGCTCCACGTCGGAGAGCCAGGAGTGATGCTCGCCGGTCGAGACCTCCCGCTGCTCGCCTTCGCGGCCGACCCGTGCCGTGCCTCGAGTGACGACGAGGTGCTCGACGGTGCGGGGACCGTGGGCGGGGGAGCGGTGGGCCTCGTCGGGAGTGAGCCGGAGCGTGTAGACCTCGACGGCGTCGTCGGCGGATCCTGTGGTGCCGAGCAGGCGCGTCTCGATGCCGGGGGAGGACACCTCGGCTCCGGGCTGCTCGTCGAGGAGCCATGCGAGCGGAAGATCGAGCGCGTTCGCGAGGGCATAGAGGGTGGACAGATTGGGGCTGCGCACTCCGCGTTCGATCTCGGAGAGCGAGCCCTTGCCGATGCCGGCGTCGGCGGCAAGGGCTCCGAGCGAGAGGCCGCGCTCGCTTCGGAGGCTCCGCAGCCGTGCGCCGACGCGGGGGGCGAGGTCGTCATCGAGCATGGTGCCACTCTACTGTTCCGTGGACAGAACAGTCGCACTATCGTTCTGTTCATGGAACATGCACGTCGGCACACCATCGCGATGGGCCTCGTCACCGCCCTCGTCGGATTCACGAGCTCGTTCGCCGTGGTGCTCGCGGGCCTGCGCGCCGTCGGCGCGACGCCCGCCCAAGCCGCCTCAGGCCTCGCCGCACTATGCGTCACGCAGGCGCTCGGCATGCTGTGGCTCAGCTGGCGCTACCGCACCCCTCTCACGCTCGCCTGGTCCACGCCAGGTGCCGCCCTCCTCGCGAGCCAGGGAGCGGTCGACGGCGGATGGCCTGCCGCCGTCGGCGCCTTCCTGCTGGTCGGCATTCTCATCCTCGCCACGGGGCTGCTCACGCCCCTCGGACGGCTGATCGGCCTGATCCCGCCGAGCATCGCGCAAGCCATGCTCGCGGGCGTGCTTCTCCCGCTCTGCCTCGCACCCTTCACCTCGCTCGCCGACCGGCCGTGGCTCGTCGGTGCGCTGATCGTCGTCTGGCTCGTCACGCAGAGAGTCGCCTCGCGGTGGGCGACGCCCCTCACGTTCGGCGTCGCGGTCGTCATGATGGTGGTCGCAGCTACTCGCGACGGTGGGGTCCCGGTGGCTGCGCCCACGCTCGAGCTGACCGCCCCGACCTTCACCTGGGGGGCCATGCTTGGTCTCGCGATCCCCCTGTACATCGTCACGATGGCCTCACAGAACGTACCCGGCGTCGCGGTGCTCCGCGCGGCCGGCTATGAGACGCCGTGGAAGCCGTCCATGATCGTCACCGGGATCGGGAGCCTCGCGGGAGCAGGGTTCGGTGGCCATGCGATCAACCTGGCCGCCATCACCGCCGCGCTCCCCGCCTCACCGGAGTCGCACCCCGATCCGAAGCGACGCTGGGTCGCCACCGCGACGGCAGGCTGGGCCTATCTGGCGATCGCCGTCGTTGCCGCCTCGCTGACCGCGCTCGTCGACGCCGCCCCGGCGGGACTGCTCGAGGCCGTCGCAGGGCTCGCGCTCCTGGCGACGTTCGCGTCGTCCGTGTCGGGCTCCATGGCCGACGCCGACGATCGCGTCCCTGCCGCGATCACGCTCCTGCTGGCCGCATCCGGCGTCGCGATCCTGGGGATCGGCTCCGCCTTCTGGGCGCTGCTCCTGGGCCTCGGAGTCAGGTGGCTGCTGCGGCGCCGTGCACCTCTCACGCCAGAAGCGTCGACCCCGGCGCGCGAACCTCAGTTGTGAGTTCGCCTGCGGTGCAATCCTGAAGAAGTGAGGCCCGATGGCGGGTCGATATCAAGTCACGCGCTGCGCTTCGTCGAGGGTGGTCGCACGCGTCCAACGGGCGCGTGCTTTGATCTCGCCCACGACTGCCGGGTCCCCCCGCTGAGGACATCCTGAATGGCAGCACCGCCGTAGTCCGGGTCGTGCGCCACAATCCATGACCACGCGCCGATCTCCGCCACGACTTCGTCCCACGGCCTCTCCGAAAGGCTGATGTCTCGATGCCCCCCAACGGCCTGGGGTGGGCGAGAAGGATGGCCCGGAAGTGGGTCGTTGGCTGCGACCTCGCGCGTTGTCGTGCCGGCAGCCGCGCGCGGGGCGATACCGTGGCCATGTCGATCTGAGGGGACTGGTTGATGAACCGCACCATCGTGGCTGCAAGCGTGGCCGGATTGCTGCTGGCGGGCTGCGCCAGCGGAGGCGCTTCTGGGGACACGGCGGCGGTTGATGTCGTCGGGACGGACAATGAGCCGAGTGCCACCGCGGCGCCGAGTGTCGACGCGACCGAGGCTGAGCTCGCGATCGCAGGGGCTCCTGACATGCCAGTGGGGTATCGCGCCGACGGCAGCCTGACGGAGGCGGTGGTCAAGGCGAACCGAGAGATCGCGAAGGCGAGCGTTGAGGCCGCGTCGGACTACCCCTACGGCGAGGGGTACGCCGAGGTCGAGATCAGCCAGGACGCCGGGCCTTGGGGGACGCTTTACGTATACCGGTACTACTACTACAACGGCGCGGAAATCGCAGCGATGGCGGAACAGGAGTCCGAGACCCACGATCTTATAGGCGGGCTTGTAGAAGACACGCTGTTCGCCACGATGAGGCGCGAAGGACTTGTCGGCAACCTCCACGTCTCGTACATCTACGACTACTACGCCAACCGAGTGGAGGGAGAGGAGACCCTCTCCGAGGCTTCTGCGGGAGGGCCGCTCGACCCCGTCGTCTTCAACTTCATGATGGACGGCATCTCGGGCGAGGTGTGTGACACCCCAGACATGGCAGGTGCTCTCGACACCGGAATCGGACCACGCTGCCCGTGACCGCGGTCCGATAGCCGGTCGGCAAACGGGCACCTTGGCCGTCAGCCAGGAAAGCCAAGTTGCGAGCACGGGAAGTGGTGCCCAGAAGCCCGCCCGAGACGATGCCCGGAGATGGGGCGTCAGGCGGGCAGCGGTTCTGCGTCCTGGACGATCAGGTCCACTGGCGGGTGGCGCCTGAGGTCGGTGACGAACCCGTCAGTGCCGTTCCCCCACCGGTCGGCGCTCATGACCGTCGGATTCACGGGACGTCGGATGGTGCGCTCGAGCTCGTTCACGATGCCATACGCGTCGTTCTTCGACACGTCGCCCGCGAAACCGCCTCTCTCACCATCGAAGCTTGCCGTCCACGAGCCGAAGATGTGGAGTTGCTCAAGACCGGGCAGGTCGATGTACGCGTCTCGGATGGGCTCGGTGAACCGCCCCGACTTTCGTAGAGGCTCTCAGCTCATGGCGGATAAGAGGCATGTCAGCACCCAGGAAACACCCAGGTGAGCTGCGTGAGCGGGCGACTCGGATGGCTGTCGAGCTGCGGCAAGACCCCGCTACGAAGACCGGTGCGATCGCGCGCGCGGGTGACCAGCTCGGCATGCATCGCGAGACGCCGCGCGGTTGGGCCCGCCAGGCCGAGATCGATGGCCGCATGCGCGCCGGGGCGACGACCGCGGAGGCGGAGCGCATAGCGCAACTCGAGCAGGAGGTCCGCGAGCTGCGCCGAGCGAATCACATTCTGAAGGCCTCAGCGGCTTTCTTCGCGGCGGAGCCCGACCGCCCCACTCTCAGCTACTCGCCTATCTCAACGCCCATCGCCCCGAGCGGCTCGAACTGGTGTAGAGAGCCTCCGACTGATCGGCCATTTGTCGATGCAGCAGACATGAAGTGGAGCCTAGGGGACTCGAACCCCTAACCCCCTGCTTGCAAAGCAGGTGCGCTACCAATTGCGCCAAGGCCCCGTGATGGGTGTGATCCAGTTTCTCACGGGATCGTGTGGATCGGTAGGGAGCGGCTGCGCCGCCTCGACCTGCGACCGGCGCGACCGTCCGGCCGCCTTCCGTGGGCCCAGGAGGACTTGAACCTCCGACCTCTTCGTTATCAGCGAAGCGCTCTAACCGCCTGAGCTATGGGCCCGTTCTCCGCGGCTTGGCCGCGGCGATAAACCATACCAAATGCCTGGGCGCGAAACCAAACCGGCCTCGCAGCCCTGCATCAGGCCTGGTGTTCCTGCCTGTCAGTCGTCAGTCAGGGTGACGTAGAAGCCGCCGACGACCGCCGAGATCACGTTGTACAGGAACGCCGAGATGGTGGACAGCGCGGTGAGCAGCACCACGTTGACCACCGCGATGAGCGTGGTGGCGGCCATGATCCTGTTGCGGTCGAAGAACTGGAGCAGGTCGAGCTCGCTGTCCTCGGGGAACAGGCGCAGGATCCAGTCGTTGATGAGCATCCACACGCCCATCGAGTTGAGCACGGACCACAGCACGAAGACCGCGACCACCAGCATGATGCCTGCGGCGATGGACAGCAGGAAGCCGATCTTCAGGGCCGACCACGGGTCGATGCGGGAGACCAGGACGCGGACCTTGCGGGGGCCGCCCTTCTTGGCCGATGCGGCGATCGGGTCGGCTGACGCGACCTCCTCCTTGGTGCGGGCGGCAGCAGCCTTGAGCCTGCCGAAGGCTGAGTCAGACTTGCCCGACTCCTCGCCCTCCTGCGCACCTGTGGAGCGGACCTCCGAACGCGACGGCAGGGACGTGGATGCCGGGGCGACCGGCGAGGCTCCGGTCGTCGGTGCGACAGGGGTGGAGCCGGTGACCGGCGGAGCGTAGGTGCCGGACCGCGGAGCGACAGGCGTCTGGCCGGTGGCGGGGGCGAACGACGACGCCGGAGCCGAGCTCGACGCCGCGGGCTGACCCGTCACAGGTCGCGTGGGGATCTGCCCGGAGCGCAGCGACGTGCGCTGCGGGTTGCTGCCCGTCGTGGGCTGCACCGAGGGCGGCATGGCCGGCTTCGTCTCAGAGTCCGTCTGGGGCTTGTAGGTGCCGCCCGGCGTCTGTGTCGTGGCGCGGTCGTCCGCGTTCATGGAATCTCCTCTTGGGACGGCAAGTTGCGCGACCCCTGCCCACTAGGGTAACCGAGGCGCGCGCACCGGGGTAGCGCGCGCCCGCGCATCGGGGGACTAGTGTCCGGCGCCCAGGTGGCCCGAGATGCGACCGTGGAACTGCTGCGAGGCGAGGTTCAGGCCGACGATGTCCACGCTCTTGCCGTGGGTCGCGTACTTGTGCTCGATCGAGTCGAGCGCAGCGACGGTGGAGGCGTCCCAGACGTGGCTGTTCGTCATGTCGATCACGATGCTGTCGGGGTCGCCCGCATAGTCGAACTGGCTGTAGAGGTCGTTGGACGACGCGAAGAAGAGCTCGCCGGTCACGGTGTACCTGCGCACGCCGTCGACCACGTCGCCGCCGACGACCTCCGCGATGTGCGCCACGCGGCGCGCGAACAGCACCGAGGCGAGGACGACGCCCGCGACGACGCCGTACGCGAGGTTGTGCGTGGCGACGACGATCGCCACCGTGACGAGCATGACCGCCGTCTCCGAGCGGGGCATCCGCTTGAGCGTCGACAGGCGGATCGAGTGCCAGTCGAAGGTCGCCCACGACACGAAGATCATGACGGCGACGAGCGCCGCCATCGGGATCATCGCCACGAGGTCGCCGAGCGCGAGGATCAGGATCAGCAGGAAGACTCCCGCCGCGAAGGTGGACAGGCGGGTGCGGGCGCGACCGACCTTGACGTTGATCATCGTCTGGCCGATCATCGCGCAGCCGCCCATGCCGCCGAAGAAGCCCGTGATGATGTTCGCCGCGCCCTGACCCCAGGCCTCCCGAGACTTGTCCGAGTGGGTGTCGGTCACGTCGTCCACGAGCTTGGCGGTCATGAGCGACTCGAGCAGGCCCACCAGGGCGACGCCGAGCGCGAACGGAGCGATGATCTGAAGCGTCTCGAAGGTGAAGGGGACGTTCGGGAAGAACAGCGTCGGCAGACCCTCGGGCAGCGCGCCCTCGTCGCCGACGGTCGGCACCGCGAGGCCTGCGAGGACGGTGACGAGCGTGAGGATCACGATCGCGACGAGCGGTGCAGGAACGGCCGTCGTCAGGCGCGGGAGGAACGCGATGATCGCAAGGGCGCCGAGCACGAGCGGGTAGACGACCCAGGTGACGCCGGTGAGGTGCGGAAGCTGGGCCATGAAGATGAGGATCGCGAGCGAGTTGACGAAGCCGATCATCACTGACCGGGGGATGAAGCGCATGAGCTTCGCCACGCCCAGAAGTGCGAGCACCACCTGGAAGATACCGCCGAGGATCACGGCGGCGATGAGGTAGTCGAGGCCGTACTCACGCGCGAGCGGCGCGACGACGAGCGCGACGGCCGCGGTCGCGGCGGAGATCATCGCGGGACGCCCACCCAGGAACGAGATCGCGATCGCCATCGTGAAGGACGCGAACAGGCCCACCCGCGGGTCGACGCCAGCGATGATCGAGAAAGAGATCGCCTCAGGGATCAGCGCGAGCGCGACGACGAGTCCCGACAGCAGCTCGGTGCGCATCACCCGCGGAGACAGCCACTCGGGCCGACGCCAGGAGCTGGGCCGCCACGGGATGCCGAAGCGGTCGGTGACCTCGGGGACGCCCGTGGACGTGCGCGGGCTGGGCGTGGGCGTGCTCATGAGGACTCCAACGGGACGGGTGCACGGCGTCGACCGGGCAGACGTCAGCACGCGCGTGAGCGCGTGTTCCGTGGAAGGGGAGGCCTGCCGTGGCCGCGTCTAGGCTACCTGATCGCCCCGTCGGGCCCCAGGGACGGCCTCATCTGTCCTCTACGGTGCCCTCCTGGACAGGCTCGTCGGCCGCAGCGGTCGCCGTCGCGGTGCCCGCGCCCTGAGACGCTGGCGCACCCTTGGCGCCCTTCTTCCGCACCGGGAACTGCGGGAGGCGGCGACGCTTGGCCACGGGCGGCGGGTCCGGCTGCGGCTCCTCGAGGCCGTAGTGGTCGCCGATCTCCGACAGGAGCTCCTGCCTGTCGGCGAACTCGTAGCGCAGATGCTCCTTGTGGAACATCTTCCACAGTGACACGACCATGAGCAGCATGACGATCGAGAACGGCAGCGCCGCGATGATCGACGCGGTCTGCAACGCTCCGAGGCCGCCCGCGACGAGCAGAGCGGCCGCCACGAGGCCCTCGGTCACGCCCCAGAACACGCGCACCCAACGCGGCGGGTCGTCGGTGCCGTCGGCCGTGAGCATCGAGACGACGAGCGATCCGGAGTCGGACGAGGTGATGAAGAACAGCGCGATGAGGATGATGGCGCCGATCGAGATGAGATACCCGCCTGGAAGGTCGGCGAGCATGGAGAACAGCGACATGGTGGAGTCGACCGAGCCGTCCTCGCCGATGAGGCCTCCGGGGCCGTTCATCTCGCGGTACAGCGCGGTGCCTCCCATGATCGAGAACCACATGAAGGTGATGATCGTGGGCACGGCGAGCACGCCGGCCACGAACTCGCCCACGGTGCGCCCCTTGGAGATGCGCGCGATGAAGATGCCGACGAACGGCGCCCAGGCGATCCACCAGCCCCAGTAGAACGTGGTCCAGCCGGCCTGCCAGTCCTCGCCCGCCTGACCCTCGTAGGCCGAGACGTCGAACGTCAGGCCGATGAAGTCCTGGATGTACGTGCCGATGGACTGCACGAACTCGCGGGCCAGGAACAGCGAGGGGCCGGCGATCAGCACGAACAGCAGCAGGCCACCCGCGAGCACGAGGTTCGCGTTGGACAGCCACTTGATGCCCTTGCCCACACCGGACAGCAGCGAGGCCAGCGAGATCATCGTGATGATGCCGATGATGATGACCTTGGCGAGGTTGCCCGGGTCGGTCAGGAGGTCCACCGCGTCCATGCCGGACGCGATCTGGCTCACGCCGAGGCCGAGCGACGTCGCCACACCGAACAGGGTGCCGACGACGGCGGCCACGTCGATCGCGTGACCGAGCCCGCCCTTGACCCGGTTGCCGAGCACAGGCTGGAGCGACCAGCGGATCGACATCGGCTTGCCCAGGCGGTGCACGGTGTAGGCGATCGCGGCGCCGACCACGGCGTAGATCGCCCACGCGTGGATGCCCCAGTGCATGTACGACTGGTTGATCGCCTGCTCCGCGACGTCAGCGGTGGGCAGCCCGGCGACGGCGGGGCGGGGGTTGGCGAAGTGGTTGAGGGGCTCGGCGACTCCCCAGAACACGAGGCCGATGCCCATACCGGCGGCGAACAGCATCGAGAACCACGAGACGGTGGAGAACTCGGGGCGGTCCGACTCCTTGCCCAGGCGGATTCGCCCGAAACGGCTCAGTCCCATGTAGAACGAGAACGCGACGAAGATCGCGACGGCGAGGATGTAGTACCAGCCGAGCGCACCGACGATGTTGTCGTTGACCCCCTGGAAGAAGTCGCCCGCCGTGTCGGGCAGCGCCATCGCGAAGGCGACGAAGCCGACGATGATGAGTGCGGAGGGGTAGAAGACCCACGGCGTGATGCCGCTGTTGATGCGGCCGAGCAGCGTGGTCGGCGCCGGCTCCGCAGGTGCGGGAGCCGATTCGCCTGGCTCCCCGACGCCCAGCTCGTGAGCAGCGTCGATCTCGGTGGTCATGGACTCGGTCGGAAACTCTTCCTGATCCTGGGACATGACAGCCACCGTAGCAATGTGGCACCGAGGGCGCATAGAAGTCCTTTACCTGAGCATGACGAAGGCCGGACCTCCCGGGGACTGGAGGTCCGGCCTTCGCGAGGGCGGAACGCGCGTGGCGCGCCGCCGTCAGGGGACTGTGCGCCGCCGCTTACGCGGGGATCGGCGCGAGGTTCGCGCGCAGCGAGGCGCCGAGATCGGCGTCGACGTGGGTCCAGTACTGGATCGCACGCTCACGGATCTCGTCGGACTTCACCGCACCGACGTGGCCGGTGATGGTCTCGAGGAACGCCGCCTTCTGCGCGTCGGTGAAGACGTCGCGGTAGAGCGTGCCCGCTTGGCCGAAGTCGTCGTCCTCGGGGTGGAGCGTCGCGGCGGCGCGCACCATCGCGCCGTCGGCCTCCCAGTTGCCGGTCTCGCCCGCGCGGTCGGCGTCGGCGTGCGCGCCGCCCAGCGAGTTCGGTGCGTAGACGGGGGTCTCGGGTGCCGAGAACGAGTAGCGCATCGCGCCGTCCTTGGAGTACGAGTGACCGTGCGCATCCGCGTTCTTGGGCTGGTTCACGGGCAGGTCGGCGTGGTTCGTGCCGACGCGGTAGCGGTGAGCGTCGGCATAGCTGAAGATGCGCGCCATGAGCATCTTGTCGGGCGAGGTGCCGATGCCGGGCACGAAGTTGCTCGGCGCGAACGTGGCCTGCTCGATCTCCGCGAAGTAGTTGGCGGGGTTGCGGTTGAGCTCCATGACGCCCACGTCGACGAGCGGGTAGTCGGCGTGCGGCCAGATCTTGGTCAGGTCGAACGGGTTGAAGCGGTAGGTCTTCGCATCCTCGTACGGCATGATCTGCACCTTGAGGTCCCAGCGCGGGAAGTCGCCGTCCTCGATGTGCGTGTAGAGGTCACGGATGTGGACGTCGGCGTCGGAGCCGGCGAGCTCGGCCGCCTTCTCGTTGGACATGCCGTGCACGCCCTGCTGGGAGATGAAGTGGTACTTCACCCAGAAGCGCTCGCCCTCGGCGTTCATCCACTGGTAGGTGTGCGAGCCGTAGCCGTTCATCTCGCGCCACGAGTTGGGGATGCCGCGCTCGCCCATGAGCCAGGTGACCTGGTGGGCGGACTCGGGCTGGAGCGACCAGAAGTCCCACTGCATGTCGTTGTCGCGCAGGTGCGAGCCGGGCAGGCGCTTCTGCGAGCGGATGAAGTCGGGGAACTTGATGCCGTCCTTGATGAAGAAGGTCGGGGTGTTGTTGCCCACGAGGTCGTAGTTGCCCTCGGTCGTGTAGAACTTCAGCGCGAAGCCGCGCGGGTCACGCCACGTGTCGGGGGAGCCGGACTCGCCGGCCACGGTGGAGAAGCGGGCGAGCATCTCGGTCTCGACGCCCGGCTGGAAGAGCGCGGCGCGGGTGTACTTGGCGATCTCCGGGTTGGTCGTGGTGAAGGTGCCGTAGGCGCCGCCGCCCTTGGCGTGGACGACGCGCTCCGGGACGCGCTCACGGTTGAACTGCGCGAGCTTCTCGACCAGGTAGTGGTCGGTGAGCGAGGTGGGGCCGTCGTTGCCGATCGTCAGCGAGTGCTGGTCGGAGGCGACGGGCGCCCCGGCGTTGGTGGTGGTGAACTTGTCCGTCATGGCTGGCGGACCTCCTTCGTGGGGATGGGGACCGTGCTACTGGGCAGGGGCGGTGTCGACGGCTGCCTCGCGGCAGGCGGTGCACACGCCCCAGAAGGTGACCTCGGCCTCGGCGATCGCGAAGCCGTGGTCGTCGCTGGGTGTGAGGCAGGGTGCGTGTCCGGTCACGCAGTCGACGTCGACGACGGTCCCGCACACGTGGCAGACCAGGTGGTGGTGGTTGTCGCCGACGCGGAGCTCGTAGAGCGCGGGCGAGCCTGCGGGCTCGATCCTGCGCGCGAGCCCTCGCGCCGTGAGGTCGCCCAGGACGTTGTAGACCGCCTGGAGCGACGTGCGGGGGAGCGTCTCGCTGACCTTCGCGAAGACCGCGTCTGCAGCGGCGTGCGGGTGGTCGGCGAGCGCGTCGATGACGGTGACGCGCGGCGCGGTGATGCGCAGGCCGGCGGAGGCCAGCATCTCTCTCGCGTCTGTCGTCATGCGTGCAAGCCTACATACCAATTTTTAGTTATTCAAATTAAAGCGTCCGGACCGGGCCCCTGCGAAGGAAGTCCCTCCTAGCGAGGCGCCCGCGGGGCCGCTCTCGACCTGCGGTCGCCGCCCTGGCGGGGCATGCTGGGAACGAGGCGCCGCTGCCGTCCCGGAGGTGTGGTGACCAAGGGCCCATGTATGCCCTAGGGGGCATGCCTTAGCCTCGTTGCAGGACAAATACCCCGGGAGGTATGAACCATGAAACTGGTCGTTGTCGGTGGCGTCGCCGCCGGAGCATCCACCGCCGCACGCGCCCGCCGCCTGGACGAGGACGCCGAGATCGTCGTCTTCGAACGCGGCCACCACGTCTCCTTCGCCAACTGCGGTCTTCCGTACCACGTAGGCGAGGTCATCCAGGAGCGCTCGCGCCTCCTGCTGCAGACGCCCGAGAGCCTTCGCGAGTCGCTCAACATCGACGTCCGCATCGCCACCGAGGTCGTCTCGATCGACCGCAAGGCGAAGACCGTCTCCGTCAAGGAGGTCGACACCGGCAAGGAGTACACCGAGTCGTACGACAAGCTCGCGCTGTGCATGGGCGCGGACGCCGTCCGCCCGCCGCTGCCCGGCATCGACCACCCCGCAGTCGAGGTCCTGCGCCGCATCGGCGACATGGACAAGATCAAGACCCGGCTCGACTCGGCGATCGCCGCGCAGAAGGCGGGCAAGCGCGGAACCGTCTCGGCCGTCGTCGTCGGCGCCGGCTACATCGGCCTCGAGATGGCGGAGAACCTGCACCACCGCGGGGTGCGCGTCGACGTGGTCGAGCTCGCCCCCCAGATCCTTCCGCCGGTCGACGCCGACATCGCCGCCCCGGTGGAGCGTCACCTGCGGATGCGCGGCATCAACGTGCACCTGTCGACCGCCGCGGCCGCCTTCCAGCCGCTCGCTGACTCCGACGGTGACAATCGCGTCAACGTCGAGCTCAACTCCGGCACCACGCTCAAGGCCGACCTCGTGATCCTCGCGGCCGGGGTGAAGCCCGCGGTGCAGCTGGTGAAGGACGCGGGGATCGAGCTCGGCGAGCGCGGCGGCATCAAGGTCGACACCCACATGCAGACGTCCGACCCCGACGTCTACGCCGCAGGCGACGCCGTCGAGACCCCGCACCCCGTGCTGCCGGGCGAGCACCTCGCCCCCCTCGCGGGACCCGCCAACAGGCAGGCGCGCGTCGCGGCGGAGAACATCTGCGGCCGCGACACCGAGTACAAGTCCACCCAGGGCACCTCGATCGTCAAGGTGTTCGACATGGTCGCAGGCGGCACCGGCGCCACCAAGCGTCAGCTCGACGCCGCCGGCATCGAGTACCGCGTCATCCACGTGCACCCGTCGGGCCACGCCGGCTACTACCCCGGCACCGCCATGATGCACATCAAGCTGCTGTTCTCGCCGAAGGACGGCACGATCTACGGCGCGCAGGTCTGCGGCTTCGACGGCGTGGACAAGCGCATCGACGTGTTCGCGATGGCGATCCGTGCGGGCCTCACGGTGTTCGACCTCGAGGAGCAGGAGCTCGCCTACGCGCCGCCGTTCGGTTCCGCCAAGGACCCGGTGAACATGGCGGGCTTCGTCGCCGCCAACACCATCCGGGGCGACTTCGACCTCTGGTACGCCGAGGAGTGGCCCCTGGCCGACGGCACCCGCCTGGTCGACGTCCGCACCCCCGAGGAGTACGGCATACACCACCTGCCGGGAGCGGAGAACGTCCCGCTCGCCGACTTCCGCGAGGCCGTCAAGACCTGGACCGACAAGGACCAGCCGATCCGCGTCTACTGCGCCGTCGGCTTCCGCTCCTACCTGGCGCACCGCATCCTGATCCAGAACGGCTTCACCGATGTGAAGACGCTGTCCGGCGGCTCCACCACCTACGGCCACGTCCACGACAACCCTGCCGAGGGCTACGAGGCGCAGCCGCCCATGGAGAACTACGCGGAGAAGGTGTCCGTCGCGTCGGCCGTCGCCGCCGCCACCGGCCAGATCAGCGACCTCGACTGCACCGGCCTCGCCTGCCCCGGACCGATCATGCGCCTCGCCGGCGCGATGAAGGCCGCGAACGCCGGTGACGAGATCCGCGTCACCGTGTCCGACCCGGGCTTCGCGCTCGACGGCCCCGCGTGGGCGTCCAAGAACGGCCACACGCTCGTGTCGATGGACCCGAAGGGTCCCGGCTTCGTCGCCACGTTCCGCAAGGGCGGCGTGGCGCCCGTGCAGTCCGGCGGGGGAGCGGGCGGCAACAAGCTGTCCATGGTGGTCTTCTCCGGGGACCTGGACAAGCAGCTCGCCGCGTTCATCATCGCCAACGGCGCGATCGCGATGGGCCAGGAGGTGTCGCTGTTCTTCACCTTCTGGGGCCTCAACGCGCTGCGCAGGACCGACCCGCCCAAGCGCGACAAGAGCGTCATGGACAAGATGTTCGGCGCCATGATGCCCAAGGGTGCGGAGAAGCTGACGCTGTCGCAGATGCACATGGCGGGCGCGGGCACCGCGATGATCAAGAACGTCATGAAGCAGCACGACGTCCAGTCGCTTCCCGAGCTCATCAAGAACGCGCAGGACGGCGGGGCTCGCCTGCTCGGCTGCACCATGACGATGGATCTGCTGGGGATGGCCCAGTCCGACCTCATCGAGGGTGTGGAGCTCGCGGGTGTCGCCACCTTCCTGGGCGAGGCCCAGGAGTCGGGCACGACGCTGTTCATCTAGGAGGCGCACGGCGCTTCGCGCCGGCCTCACGCACGGGGGCCCCGGGGATCTTCCCCGGGGCCCTCGTCGCGTTCAGCGCGTGTGGATCACGAGCGCGAGGACAGCTCCGCGAGCATGCCCTCGACCGTCTCGTGACCGTGGCCGGGCGCCACGAAGTCAGCGACCTTGATCATGGGCATCTGCAGCATCATGCCCGCCATCTCGGGGTCATCCATGAGGGACGGTCCGGACTCGCGTGACTTCGCCCCGAAGTCCTCGAGGACCTTGGCGCCGACGGGGTGCGCGGCCCAGTCGCCGAGGTTCGAGTCGATGTCGAGCGTCGGCACGAGCGGCGGCACATCGAGCGTGAGGGTGGCCGTCGCGACGATGTCGCGCGACGAGCGGCCGACCTCGATCGTGTACTCGCCGGGCTCGACGATCCAGCCGTCGGCGCCCCAGTAGGCGAAGGCACGATCGTCGAGCTCCAGCGCGACGACGGTCGACTCGCCAGGGGCGAGCGACACCTTCGCGAAGGCACGCAGCTCTCGGACGGGACGATCCACGGCGGCGACCGGATCGCCCACATAGATCTGGACGACGTCCGTGCCCTGGCGCTCACCAGTGTTGATCACACGGACGCGCACGGTGGCGGCCGCGACGCCGGCATCAGGGAGATCCACTCCCTCGAGGACGTGCTCGAACGAGGTGTACGAGAGCCCATGTCCGAACGGGAACGCGACGTCCCGGTCGGTCGCGTCGTACCAGCGGTAGCCGATGTAGATCCGCTCGCCGTGGCGCACCACCTTGTCGCCGCCGGGCCAGTTCACGTGAGCGGGCGTGTGCGCCAGCTTCCACGGGACCGTCTCGGCCAGTCGGCCTCCAGGCTCGGCGAGCCCGAACAGGATCTGAGCGAGCGCCGAACCGCCGGCCTGGCCGGCGAGCCACATGTCGAGGATCGCGGGGGCCTTGCCCACCACGTCCTCGAGGGAGACGACGGCGCCGTGCTCGAGCACGACCACCACGCGGGGATTGACGGCCGCGACAGCGGCCAGCACCTCGAGCTGCACCGCCGGGAGGTCCATGTGCTCGCGGTCCCAG
The DNA here is from genome assembly GCF_030418315.1 of Demequina zhanjiangensis. GTDB lineage: Bacteria > Actinomycetota > Actinomycetes > Actinomycetales > Demequinaceae > Demequina > Demequina zhanjiangensis. The sequence goes on along the minus strand of NZ_JAUHPV010000008.1, from coordinate 125,280 downwards.
CCCTCTGACTCGACAGCGTCGGGGAGCCCGAGCATGAGCACCACGGTGTCCGCCGATCGCGCGGCGTCGACAGCGACGGCGAGCAGGTCCGCGTCGGCCTCACCGTCGAGCCTGAAGGCCGGCGCGTGGACGACGTCGCGGCCGGTGGTCTCGGCGATCGCGGCGAGCGGCTCGTCGAGCCGGGTGGGGACCACGTGTGAGGATCCCGCGCCCTGATAGCGGGGTGCCGTGGCGAACGGGCCGAGCACCGCGAGCGTGCCGCCCTCCTGCGGAAGGGGGAGCAGGCCGCCCTCGTTCTGCAGCAGCACGGCCGAGTCGGCGGCCACCTCACGTGCGAGCTCGTGGTGGGCGTCGACATCGAACTCGACCTCGGTGGTGCGGTCGGCGCGGAGGCGGTCGTGGACGTCGAGGATGCGCTGCACCGCCTGGTCGAGCACGGCCTCGTCGAGGCTGCCGTCCTTCACCGCGGCGACGACGGTCGCAGGTCCGGCCTCTCCGGTGCTCGGCATGGTGAGGTCGAGGCCCGCCTGGAGGGCGCGCACGGGGTTCCAGGTCGCGCCCCAGTCGGAGACGACGTAGCCCTCGTAGCCCCACTCCTCGCGCAGCACCTCGGTGAGAAGCCAGTGGTTCTCCGAGGCGCGCACGCCGTTGATGCGGTTGTACGAGCACATCACGGTGGCCGGCTGCGACTTCTTGACCACGCGCTCGAACGCAGGGAGGTAGATCTCACGCAGAGTGCGGTCGTCCACCTCGGCGCTCACGCGCATGCGGTCGGTCTCCTGGTTGTTGACGGCGAAGTGCTTGACCGACGCACCGACGCCCAGGGCCTGGATGCCGTTGATCCACGCTGCGCCGAGCTCGCCTGCCAGCAGCGGGTCCTCAGCGAAGTACTCGAAGTTGCGGCCGCCGAGCGGGGAGCGCTTCATGTTCACGCCAGGGCCGAGCAGCACGTCGACGTCCTCGACACGGCACTCGCGTGCGAGCGCGGCGCCCATGCGGGACAGCAGGGCGGGGTTCCACGAGGATCCCGTGGCGGCCGCGGTCGGGAAGGCCGTCGCCGGCACCGACTCGTTGATGCCCAGGTGGTCGTTGCCGGCGACCTGCTTGCGCAGGCCGTGCGGGCCGTCGGTCAGCATCGCCGACTCAACGCCCTTGTCGGGGATCCCCATCGTCGTCCAGAAGTCGGCCCCGAACACGATCCGGGCCTTCTCCTCGAGCGTGAGGTCAGCGACGTCTGTCATGGATGCTCCTTCACCGTTGCAGGATCGGTCCTCGCGCACGGCGGGCGCGTGCAGGGACCCTCGTCGAAACGTTACAACTGTCTGACAGCATCCGGTGACCACTTGCGGTCCAACGTCCGCGCGGCTCTCGTGATGTGACCTCGACCGCGTGGCGTTGCCCGCCCGCTCAGCTCGTCTCGGCGAGGAGCCTCTCCAGTTGTTCCACGTGGAACATCGTGCCTGCACGGGCGTCGAATCGCGCAGCGAGCTCTCGCGCCTCCCTGACAAGCGCGGGACGGGCCGACGAGACGGTCCATCCCTCGGTCCGGGCGGGCAGGAGTGGTGACGTCCGTGGATCTCGCGCCGCGCGCAGCTCGCGGCCCCCGAGCCCTCGCAGGTCGAGCCCGGTCAGCGCGGCGGACAGCTCTCGCAGCGCGCCGAGCCTGAGATGCGTGGCGATCGACGGGCCGAAGACCCAGGGGAGAGCCGCCTCCACGTGCGCGAGCGCGTCGTCGTCCCGGCCCGCGGCCAGGGCGAACCGTGCGAGCCTGCCGAGCACCTCCGGGGTCGTCTCGCGTGGCGCGGCCTCGCCAGCGGCCTTCCGGTAGGCGGACTCCGCCTCATCACCCCGCCCCGACGTGTGCCACGCGAACAGGCCTCTGGACAGCGCCGACGCAGGCTGATCCAGATCGGTGCACGGATCGGTGAGGTAGTCGTCGCACACGGTGACCACGGACGCATGGTCGCCGGCCGCTTCGAAGATCTGGGCTGCGATGTCGCGCGTGCAGCGGGTGCAGTGAGTCATGGCATCCCCCGGAAGGGCGAGCGCCCGCCGCACCGCTTCGGTGGCCGCGACGAGATCTCCGCAGGCCCACGCGTGGAGCGCGCGGAGCACCGCGACCGAGTGGTCGCCCGAGCCGGGACCGAGCCTGCGCTCGTGGGCATCGATCAGCGTCTCAAGGTCGCCAGGACCGACGGCGTCGGACAGGCAGATCTGCCGGAGGCACCAGTCCTCCAGGTACAGCAGGTCTTCGGTACCCGGCAGACGGCGAGGGAACCTGGCGTTCTCCGAGTCGTGCCGGCTCACGCACCAGGCGACATGGGTGAGGGCGTCGCCCACAGCGAAGCGCAACGCCGCTGCAGGCACCGCCCGCATCCGTGCCGCGTACTCGAGCTCCGGATCGTCGGCCTCACGGGCCAGCCGGATCGCCGAATCGAGCAGCTCGGCCTGCGCCTCGGGGTTCCACGTGGCGTCGGCGCGTCGCACGAGCGCGAGCGCATGAGCGGCGGTCATCGCTCGCGCTTGGCCTTGCGGGTCTCCGACACTCGAGCACCGGTCGCCGCCGCGGCGGCCTTGGCCGCCTGGATCGCTGCGGAAGCGCGCGGAGGGATGGTCTTGTTCTCAAGACGGTGCTCGGAGTCGTCCTCGGACCACTCCTTCTCGTCCGTCATGCGAAATCCTCCGGTCTCATCTCGCCGAATCCGGCGAGGCCCACGCTCAGCGCCACGAGCTCGCCGAGCGCGTCGGTGAGCTGGGCGCGGTCGCGCCCCTCTACAGGATGATGCCCTGCGAGAAGCGCGGTGACCAGCAGCAGCCCCACCGCGCGTGTCAGCACCGACTCGTCCTGAAGCCGCGCAAGCGCCTTCACCGTGGGGTTCGACCAGTCGAGAACGAGCCGCGCCTGAGGTGATCCGGCACCATCGCGACGCTCCGCGTCCTCCACGGCGTCGAGCACCCTGGCCCACAGCGCGTCACCGTCGTCGCGCGCCCGCCGACGATCGGCCGCGCGAAGCATGGACGCGTCCTGGACGAAGATGGCGGGGAGTGTGCCTTCGGGCACGAGGCGCACGTCCACCGACACCCCCTCGCGGTCGTCGAGGGCTGCGGTGGCACGACGCGCGAGCGTGGCGGCAGCCTCGGCATCCTCCGGAGGTGCAGGCCTGAGGGCGTCGACCAGTTCGATGACGTCCACGCGCTCGACGCGCGCGAGGCCGAGGGATGCGAGGAGCCTCATCATCGCCTCGTCGTAGGTGTGGCCCGCATTGACCAGCACGCCCCGCGCGAGCGGCCCCGCCTGCCTGAACTCATCGACCGTGGCGGCATACCGGACGGTCCCCTCGGCGATCAGGTCGCCTAGCCGCACGTCGCCTGCGGTGGTCGGCACCACCAGGTGGGGGATCACCACGTGCGCAAGCTCGGGATCCGCCAGGGCGAGCCTCCGGAGCGCGAGGCCGTGAACCGCCGCGAACACGCGCAGCAGCATCGGATCGGAGACGGCGAGACCCTCCACCCAGCCACGTAGCGTGTGTCCGATCGCCTCGCGCGTGAGGACGAGGGCGTCGTCGTCGACCAGCGCCTCACGCGCGGCGGTGGGCGTGAGTCCGGTCGAGTCGACGGCGAGCGCCGTGAAGAAGGCCCAGTCGGGAAGAAGCCCATCCACGTGAGTGCCGACGAGCATCCCTCCCAGGTGCGCCTTCACGGCGACGGTGGCGCCCGGCGCGGGAGTGAACGGGAGCACATAGGCGGTGCCACGTGTGCCGGTCTCCGGCACGTCGATCGGAATCGCGGCGAGCGGTGCCTGCCCGACCAGCTCGTGGCCATAGGCGAGCCGCTCCTCGACATCGCCCAGGAACCCCGCTCGCACCGTGACCTGCTCCTCGGACCCGTCGGAGAGGACGACGCGGACGGGTACCGGCAGGTGCTCGGCGAACCGGCCGGCAGCGGTCAGCACGACGGGCGTCTCGGCCAGCGTACGGTCGTCGCCGCGCGGACGGACGAGCACGGTGGATCCCACGGGGACCTGGTCCGCCTCGGGTCCCTCGAGCTCACGCACCGTGAAGGTCCCGTCGGAGCGTCCGACCCAGACGCAAGGCGCAGCATCGACGAGCGATCGGGACCGTACCTCGACCTCGTCGGCGATCATGAACGCGCTGAGGAGTCCGACGCCGAACCTGCCGAGCCGATCGCTGCGGGGAAGGTCGAGCAGATCGCGCTTCGAGGTGCGTCCCACCGTCGCGAGCAGCTCGCGGGCCTCGCGCGCCGTGAGGCCGATGCCGTCGTCGGTGACCGAGAGGACGCGGTCGCCCACATCGGCCGGCACGATCCTGACCGTGCCGGAGAAGCCAGGCTCACGCTCTGCTCGGGCGCCCACCGCGTCGGCCGCGTTCTGGATCAGCTCTCGCAGATAGACGCGAGGGCTGGAGTACAGCGACCGCCCGAGCAGATCCACGACCCCACCGAGGTCGACCTGGAACCGCTCGGGCGTGGTCACCGACTACTCCGCGCTGTCGGCAGCGGGCGTCTCGCCCTCTCCTGACTCGGCATCCGCCTCGTCCTCGTCCTCCGCGAGATTGCGCTCGACGTTCCGAGCGATGCCGATGATGCGGTCCTTCTTGCCGGGCTTGGCGAAGGTGACGCCCATCGTGTCCTTGCCCTTGGCGGGCACCTCGTCCACACGGGAGCGCATGACCTTGCCGGACTCCATGATGACGAGGACCTCGTCGGTCTCGTCCACGAGCATGGCGCCCACCAGGTCGCCGCGCTCGTCCGTGAGCTTCGCGACCTTCACGCCGAGCCCGCCGCGGTGCTTCGGCGTCCATGCGGACACGGCGGTGCGCTTGGCGAAGCCGTGCTCGGTGACCACGAAGGAGAACGGGCCTCCCGCGTCGGCTGCCACCGCAGCGGCGTCCTCATCGGACGCGTCGGTCACGCCGAGCTCCTCGGCATCGGGCACCGACGCGTCGATGACGTCCAGGGCGAGCAGCTCGTCGTCCCCGCGGAACGACATGCCCTTCACGCCGGAGGTGGCGCGGCCCATCGGGCGGAGCTCCTCGTCCGTCGCATGGAAGCGGACCGACTGGCCCTTGCGGCTGACGAGCATCAGGTCGTCCTCGGGCGCCACGAGCCTCGCGGCGACCAGTTCGTCCGGACGGACCTCGCCGTCATCGCCCTCGACGTCACGCAGGTTGATCGCGATGAGACCGCCGCTGCGGTTGGAGTCGTACGAGGCGAGCTCGGTCTTCTTCACGAGGCCACGCTTGGTGGCGAGCACCAGGTACGGCTTGTCCTCGTAGGTGCGCAGCTCCATCACCTGGGCGATCTCCTCGCCAGGCTGGAAGGCGAGCAGGTTCGCGACGTGCTGACCCTTCGAGTCGCGTCCGCCCTCCGGAAGGTCGTAGGCCTTCGCACGGTAGACGCGACCGAGGTTCGTGAAGAACAGCAGCCAGTGGTGCGTCGTCGTGACGAAGAAGTGGCTGACGGTGTCATCCGAACGGAGCGAGGCGCCTCGCACTCCCTTGCCGCCTCGCTTCTGGGCACGGTACTGATCCGAGCGCGTCCTCTTCGCGTAGCCGCCGCGGGTGATCGTGACGACGATCTCCTCCTCGGCGATCAGGTCCTCCACATCGACGGACCCATCGAACGGCGAGATCTCGGTGCGACGTTCGTCTCCGTACTTGCGCACGATCTCCGTGAGCTCCTCGGAGATGATCGTGCGCTGACGCAGCTCGGAGCCGAGGATCGACCTGTAGTCCTCGATCTTGCTCATCAGCTCGGCATACTCGGCCTCGATGCGCTGGCGCTCGAGTGCTGCGAGGCGACGCAGCTGGAGGTTCAGGATCGCGTTCGCCTGAATCTCGTCGACGTCGAGCAGCTCCATCAGCCCCGTGCGCGCCTCGTCGGCAGAGGGAGAGCGGCGGATGAGGGCGATGACCTCGTCGAGCATGTCGAGGGCCTTGACGTATCCGCGCAGGATGTGGGCTTCGCGTTCGGCCTTGGCGAGGCGGTACGCGGTGCGACGCTGGATGACCTCGATCTGATGCGAGATCCAGTGCTTGACGAACTGGTCGATGCTCAGGGTGCGGGGCACGCCGTCGACGAGCGCGACCATGTTCGCGCCGAAGGTCTCCTGCAGCTGCGTGTGCTTGTAGAGGTTGTTGAGCACGACCTTCGCGACGGCGTCGCGCTTGAGCACGATCACCAGGCGCTGGCCGGTGCGCCCCGAGGTCTCGTCGCGGATGTCGGCGATGCCTGTGAGCTTGCCGTCCTTGACGAGCTCGGCGATCTTCAGTGCCAGGTTGTCAGGGTTCACCTGGTACGGGAGCTCGGTGACCACGAGGCACTGGCGTCCCTGGAGCTCCTCGACGTTGACGACGGCGCGCATCGTGATCGAGCCACGACCGGTGCGGTACGCCTCCTCGATTCCCCTGCGGCCCAGGATCATGGCATGGGTCGGGAAGTCAGGTCCCTGGATGCGCTCGATCAGCGCCTCCTGCAGCTCCTCGCGGGTGGCCTCAGGGTGATCGAGCGACCACTGGACGCCGGCGGCGACCTCGCGCAGGTTGTGCGGCGGGATGTTCGTCGCCATGCCCACCGCGATGCCCGCGGAGCCGTTGACAAGCAGGTTGGGGAAGCGCGACGGGAGCACCGATGGCTCCTGCGTCTTGCCGTCGTAGTTGTCCTGGAAGTCGACGGTGTCCTCGTCGATGTCCCGGACCATCTCCATGGCGATAGGCGCCATGCGCGACTCGGTGTATCGGTGAGCCGCGGCAGGGTCGTTGCCCGGAGAACCGAAGTTGCCCTGACCGTCGGCGAGCGGGTAGCGCAGCGACCAGTCCTGCACCATGCGCACGAGGGTGTCGTAGACCGCGCTGTCACCGTGCGGGTGATAGTTACCCATCACCTCGCCGATGATGCGCGTGCACTTGGAGAACGAGCGATCGGGCCGGTAGCCGCCGTCGTACATCGCGTAGACGACACGGCGGTGGACTGGCTTCATGCCATCGCGGACGTCCGGCAGGGCGCGTCCGACGATGACGGACATGGCGTAGTCCAGGTAGGACTGCTGCATCTCCACATTCAGGTCGACCCTGTCGATCCTGCCGTGGTTGTGGACCTCAGATGTCAAGGAACCTCACGTCCTTCGCGTTGCGCTGGATGAAGCTGCGGCGGGCCTCGACGTCCTCACCCATGAGGATCGAGAACGTCTCGTCAGCGAGGGCCGCGTCATCCATGGTGACCTGAAGAAGGGTGCGGGTCTCGGGATCCATGGTGGTCTCCCACAGCTCCGAGTAGTCCATCTCGCCCAGACCCTTGTAGCGCTGGATGCCGTTGTCCTTGGGCATCTTCCATCCGGCATCGCGTCCGAGCTGAAGCATCGCGTCACGCTCGCGGTCCGTGAACGCGTACTCGTGCTCGTGGTTCGACCACTTGAGCTTGTACAGCGGAGGCTGCGCCAGATACACGTAGCCGGCCTCGATGAGGGGACGCATGTAGCGGAAGAGCACGGTCAGCAGGAGGGTGCGGATGTGCTGGCCGTCGACGTCGGCATCGGCCATCAGCACGATCTTGTGGTACCTGGACTTCTCGATGTCGAACTCGTCGCCGATGCCGGAGCCGAAGGCGGTGAACAGCGCCTGGATCTCCGCGTTGGCGAGCGCCTTGTCGAGCCGTGCGCGCTCCACGTTGAGGACCTTGCCTCGCAGTGGCAGGATCGCCTGGGTCGCCGGGTTGCGGCCGCGCACCGCGGAGCCGCCCGCGGAGTCTCCCTCGACGAGGAAGATCTCGGAGATCGAGGGGTCCTTGGAGGAGCAGTCACGGAGCTTGCCCGGCATGCCGCCTGACTCGAGGAGTCCCTTCCGTCGCGTCGCCTCGCGCGCCTTGCGCGCGGCCATGCGCGCGGCAGACGCCTGGATCGACTTGCGGACGATCTCCCTGGCCTCGTTCGGGTGGGCGTCGAGCCAGTCGGTCAGCTGCTCGCCGACGATGCGCTGCACGAACGTCTTCGCCTCGGTGTTGCCCAGCTTCGTCTTCGTCTGGCCTTCGAACTGCGGCTCCCCGAGCTTGACCGAGATGACGGCGGTCAGACCCTCACGGACGTCGTCACCCGTCAGGTTGTCGTCCTTCTCCTTGAGGAGGTTCTTGTCCCGGGCGTAGCGGTTGATGAGACCGGTGAGCGCCGCACGGAACCCTTCCTCGTGAGTACCGCCCTCGGTGGTGGAGATGGTGTTGGCGTAGGTGAAGACCGACTCCGAGTAGGCGGTGGTCCACTGCATCGCCATCTCGAGCGAGATCTTCTTCTCAGTGTCCTCGGCCTCGAGGCTGATGATCTCGGGGTGCACCTCCTCGGCCTTCTTGGTCGAGTTGAGGTGCGCGACGTAGTCGACGAGTCCGCCGTCGTAGCGGTACGTGACGGTGCGCGAGGTGGGCTCCGGCTCATCGTCGGCGACCTCGGAGTCCTCGGCGACGACGTGCTCGGGGCGCTCGTCGGTGAGGATGATCGTGAGGCCCTTGTTGAGGAAGGCCATCTGCTGGAAGCGGGCGCGGAGCGTCTCGTAGTCGTAGACCGTGGTCTCGAAGATGGCGGGGTCGGCCCAGAAGGTCTGCTGCGTGCCGGTCTCGTCAGTCGACTCTCCCATGACGAGGGTTCCCTGCGGCTTCCCGCCTTCTGCGAACTCCTGGCGCCAGACGTGACCTTGACGCCTCACCTCGGTCTCGACGCGGCTGGACAGCGCGTTGACGACCGAGATGCCGACTCCGTGCAGACCACCTGAGACCGCGTAACCGCCACCGCCGAACTTTCCGCCGGCGTGCAGGATCGTCATGACGACCTCGACGGTGGGCTTGCCCTCGGTCGGATGGATGTCGACGGGGATGCCTCGGCCGTTGTCGGTGACCCGCACGCCTCCGTCGGCGAGGAGCGTCACGGTGATCGTGTCGCAGTAGCCGGCGAGCGCCTCGTCGACCGAGTTGTCCACGACCTCGTAGACGAGGTGGTGGAGGCCGCGCTCTCCCGTCGAGCCGATGTACATGCCCGGACGTTTGCGGACGGCCTCGAGACCCTCGAGGACGGTGATGTTGCTCGCGCCGTAGTCGGGCGTGCCCGGCTTGACGTCGTCTTCAGCCACGTGGATCGCCTTTCAAGCCCCCGACGCGGCCGGAGATGGCTCGCGTCTTATCCTGGATCATTCTAGTGGCTCTGTGGGCCGTTCTGGGCCTATTGAGGCCATATTCACGACTCCTGGGGCGAACACCTTTTCGGCGTGCGAGAAGCGTGCACCTCACGAGCGGCGTGTCAAGGCGTTCACAGGCCCTCGTCGACCTTGCGCGGCGCGACCGGCGGGCGCGATCACCCGTAGGTGTCGCGCGGCCCGCGCCCTCTCACCTTGCGCGGCCCCTTGCTCCAGGTGCGCGCCGTGGGCCCGAGCACCCTGAGCTCCTTGACCAGGTCCCGTCCGAGCTCCTCGTTGAGCCGGTGGATGAGCTGCCCCTTCATGAGGGTCAGCTGGGTCGCCCACGCGGTCGACGATGCCTTGACCGTGAGGGTGCCGTCCTCGAACTCGAGAGGCTCGCACCTGTCGGCGATCTGCTCGCCCACCACCTCACGCCATCGGGCGGTGACAGAGGTCACCTCGATCTGCTCGGCCCACCCCATCCTGCGCATGAGCGACTGCACCGCGTCCGACATCGGTTGGGGATCGCGGCCGACGCCATAGGGGAGAGCATCACGCTCGGTGCGGTCCCGCTTCTCGTTCCGATCGCGTCGGGCCGCCCGGGGGCTGCCCAACCGCGCGCCCCGTTGACGAGCGGAGTCCCGCGCGCGCTGCATCGCCTCGCGCGCGATGTCCTGCGCGGAGCGCAGAGGCACACCTTCCTCATCCGCCGGGACCGGCGGCAGCTCTCCCTCGTCCGTCATCCGGCACCGCCTGCATCCGCCACGGCCGTCGTCAGTCCCGACTCGTCCCGCGAGACGAGAACCGTCGCGGCTCCCGCGGGGTGCGCGGCGAGCTCGGCCGGCACGTCCTCGGCGACGGCGGCCGTGATGAGGACCTGGCGCGCGTCGGTGAGTCGGCGCGCGAGTGCCGCGCGGCGGCCGGAGTCGAGCTCGGCGAAAACATCGTCGAGGATGAGCACGGGCTCACCGTCCGGGTCGTCGTCGGGTCCGCCGTCGGCCGTCAGCAACGTGTAGGTGCCGAGCCGAAGCGCGAGCGCGCACGACCAGCTCTCGCCGTGGCTCGCGTACCCCTTCGCCGGCATGCCGCCCAACGTGATGTCCAGGTCGTCGCGGTGCGGTCCCGCGAGGTTCACGCCCCGCTCGATCTCCTGCGAACGGAGGGTGCGGAGCCTGTCGAGCAGCCGAGACTCGATCTCGGCGACCGTCGCGTCGGCAGGGAAGGGGATCACCGGGTCCGCGTCGCGATGCGCAGGCGAGTCGAGCGAGGTGGAGTAGGTGAGCTCGCAGAGGCCGCCTTCCGGCGCGACGTCCGCATAGGCCTCGGCGACATGCGGTGCGAGCGCGGCGACCGCCCGGCGTCGGGCATGGATGATTCGGGCGCCCAGCTGCGCGAGCTTCTCATCCCAGATGTCGAGCATCGTGAGGTCGCCCCGCGCATTCTTCGCGGTCTTGAGCATCGAGCCGCGCTGCTTGAGCACCCGGTCGTAGTCGGCGAGGTCTCCGGCGAGCGCGGGCTGGAGCGAGACGACGAGCTCGTCCATGAGCTGTCGCCGTCCCGCCGGATCGCCCTTGACGAGCATGAGGTCCTCGGGAGCGAAGACGACCGTCCGCAGCACACCGAGCAGCTCGCGCGGCCGGATCTGGCCACGGTTGAGGCGCGCGGTGTTCTGCTTCCCCGAGTTGAGCGTCACCTCCATCGACAGGGCGCGACCGTTCTTCTCGATCCGTGCGCCGATGACGGAGCGCTCGGATCCGAACCTCAGAAGAGGAGCGTCGGCCGCGACCCGATGCGACGACAACGTCGAGAGGTACCGCACCGCCTCGACGAGGTTGGTCTTCCCCTGACCGTTCCGGCCGACGAAGGTCGTGACGCCGGGACCGATCGCGAGATCAAGGCTCCCGTACGAGCGGAAGTCTGCGAGCTGGACGTGCGTGACGCGCATCCGCGAGGTCAGGAGGCGATGCGGATGGGGACAAGCAGGTAGCGGAACTCGCTGGCAAGGTCGCCACCCGGCTCGGAGAGTCCGACGAACTCGACCGGCTTGGTGTCCTGCGTGAAACCGAACCGCACGTACTCGGTGCCGAGCGCGTTCAGACCGTCCAGCAGGTACTGCGGGTTGAACGCGACCGTGATGTCACCGCCCTCGACGGTGGCCTCGAGCGCCTCGGACGCCTGCGCGTCCTCGGTCTGACCTGCGTCGAGCGTCACCTCGCCCTCCAGGAAGGCGAGGCGCACGGACGAGTTCCGCTCGGCGACGAGCGAGACGCGTCGCGTGGCGTCGATCAGATCCTGGGTGCGCACCACCGCGGTGATCGGGCTCTCATCCGGGAAGAGCCGACGGACCTGCGGGTAGTCGCCGTCCATCAGCAGCGAGGTGGTGACGAGGCCGCCGGCCGAGAAGCCGACCAGGTCGATGCCCTGGCCCGAGCTGAGAGCGACGGTGACGTCGCCGGCGCCAAGAGCCTTGGCCGTCTCGGTGAGAGTCTTCGCACGCACGAGCGAGATCGCCGACGCGTCGGAGGCAGACGGCTTCCACGACAGCTCGCGCAGCGCGAGCCGGTAGCGGTCGGTGGCGAGCAGCGACACGTGGCTGCCCTCGATCTCGATGCGGATACCCGTGAGGATCGGGAGGGTCTCGTCTCGAGACGCCGCGACGCTCACCTGCGCGACCGCCTGCTGGAACTCGGCGCCGTCGATGGTGCCGGACTGCTCGGGCAGCTGCGGAAGGTCGGGGTACTGGTCGACCGGCATCGTCGCAAGCGTGAAGCGCGAGGCGCCGCAGGTGACGGACACCTTGGTGCCGTCGAGCTCGAACTGCACCGGCTTGTGGGGGAGCGCGTTGGCGATGTCGCGCAGGAGGCGACCGCTCACGAGCACCTCACCGGCCGTCTCGACGTCGGCGGGGAACTCGCCCCGTGCGGAGACCTCGTAGTCGAAGCTCGACAGGCGGACGACGCCCTGAGCGTCGGCCTCGATGTGCACTCCCGCGAGCACGGGAACAGGGGGACGGGCCGGGACGGCGCGCGACGTCCACGTCACGGCGTCGGTGAGAACGTCGCGATCGACGGAAAACTTCATGTGCGGTCTCTCCTCTGGTCTGCGCCACAGACTACGCCAGTTCGGACCTCGTTCCACGGGAAACCGGGACGCGTGGCGCGGAGCGTCATGAAGGTCGGATGGGGAGTAATCACAAGAAAGGTTGAGAAGTAGTCATAGGGGCGGTGGAATCTGGGGATTCCTGTCATTCGCGCTGGTAACTACAAGATCTGTGTTGTGGATCGCTCGGGGACGGAGCTGCGGAGACGCTGAGCTTCGCGGTGGATGAGGAATGCGGACTCACAGGAAGCGGCGCGTAGTTCACAGGTTGTTCGTCTGTGGACTTCTTGTCGTTCACAAGAACTCACAGGCTTTTCCCCAGGTGTGCATGACGCATCGATCCGTGGTATTGCGGTCGTGAACTGTTGTCGTTCCGTGACATCGAGAACGCGCGACTCAGCGCTCCGAGGGCACCGCGAGCAGGCGGCAGCGGGCATCGTCGGGCCATCACAAGGCCGGGACCGAGCCGCGAAGCCGAGGGTGTCGGGCGAGCGAAGGCGAAAGGATCAGCCGCGGGTCTGCTGCTTGACGCGCGCGTGGATCTCGTTGACCTGGTTGTACATCTGCCGACGCTGCGCGATCTGATCCTCGACCTTCTTGACCGAGTACATGACCGTCGTGTGGTCCTTGCCACCGAAGTGCTCGCCGATCTTCGGAAGCGACAGGTCGGTGAGCTCACGGCACAGGTACATGGCGATCTGACGCGCGGTCACGAACACCCGTGAACGTGAGGTGCCGGTGAGCTCGTCCATCGAGATGCCGAAGTAGTCGGCCGTGGTGCCGATGATCGACGACGCCGTGATCTCCGAGTCGTTGTCGCTGATCAGATCCTTGAGCACCACCTGCGCCAGGGACAGATCCACTGTCTGCTTGTTGAGCGCCGCGAACGCGGTCACACGGATCAGCGCGCCTTCGAGCTCGCGGATGTTGCTCGTGATGTTGGAGGCGATGTACTCGAGCACGTCTCCGGGCGCCGCGACGTCGTCCGCCTGCGCCTTCTTCCTGAGGATGGCGATGCGGGTCTCGAGGTCCGGCGGCTGGACGTCGGTCATGAGGCCCCACTCGAAGCGGGTCCTCATGCGCTCCTCGATCCCGTCCAGGTTGCGCGGGCTCACATCCGAGGTGATCACCACGTGCTTGCCGGCGTTGTGCAGCGCGTTGAAGGTGTGGAAGAACTCCTCGAGCGTCTGCTCCTTGCCCTGCAGGAACTGAATGTCGTCGATCAGCAGGACGTCGACCTCGCGGTACGTCCTCTTGAACGTCAGCGAGCGGTCGTCACGGATCGAGTTGATGAAGTCGTTGGTGAACTCCTCCGAGTTCACGTAGCGGACCCGGGTCTGCGGCTTGATCTGGCGCGTGTAGTGGCCGATCGCATGCAGCAGGTGCGTCTTCCCCAGTCCCGACCCGCCGTAGATGAAGAGGGGGTTGTAGGTCTTGCCGGGTGATTCGGCGACGGCGAGAGCTGCCGCATGCGCGAACCTGTTCGACGAGCCGATGACGAAGGTGTCGAAGGTGTACCGCGGGTTCAGATGAGGATCGGGCACCGCGTCGGGCGTCCTCGTCACGGGCGTCGGGGCCGACGGCGCGCTGGTGCCTGCGTCGTCCACCGCCGTGGGCTCGGGGACAGCGATGTCCGGGGGAGTGACGGACGCGTCGACCGTGACGGCGATCCTGATGTCCCGACCCAGCACATGCGAGAGGGCCTCGGTCACTCCGCCCCGAAGCGTCGACTCGATGTAGGTCTTGGTGAAGTCCTCGGCCACAGCGAGGAACACGTTGTCCTCGACGACCGCGAGCGGCTTCACGAGCCTGAGGAACGATCGGTGCTGTGCGCTGATCCCGCTGTCGTGGACCAGATGCTCCAGGGCCTCTCGCCAGATGTCCTCGATGCTTGGCGCACCCGCCTGCTCGGTCACCTGACCCCCATCCGATCGTCAATCCACAGAGTTCTACACAGCCCGTTGAGAGTACGTCATACGCTCGTTACTTGGGAAGCGGCGTGTCGGTCCAGCGCCTTCGATGTGCGAAGGTGGACTCTATACGTTTGACCTCGAGCGCGCTCAGCAGCGGTGGAATTTGACCGTCCACGCGCGAGCGCGTAACGTTGGTGCGCTGATGTGACCCCATCCCCCATAGTCTTTGGAGCATTCCCGTGAGCAAGCGGACCTTCCAGCCGAACAACCGTAAGCGCGCCAAGACGCACGGCTTCCGCCTGCGCATGCGCACCCGTGCCGGACGCTCGATCCTCGCATCGCGTCGCCGCAAGGGCCGCGGCAACCTTTCGGCCTAAGTGCTGAAGGCCGACTCCCGACTCCGGACGGCCGCGGACTTCCAGTCCGTGATGCGCCGCGGGTCGCGGAGCGGTCGCAAGACCATGGTGGTCTACGTCGAGCGAACCGGTGATGCCCCGAGCATGGCCGGTTTCGCCGTTTCTAGGGCAGTGGGTGTCGCAGTGGTGCGCAACAGGGTGAAGCGTCGCCTCCGCGCGATCAGCGCCGAGCTTCTTCCCACGCTGCCCGACGGGACCCGCATCGTGGTGCGCGCGCTTCCGGCTTCCGCGTCCTCCAGCTTCGAGGCGCTCCGACGCGACCTCCGTGACGGCGCCGCCGCCGCGTTGAGGAAGGCCTCGCTATGACGTGGGCCCAGGTGGGTCGAGGCGTCGCCTCCGCGCCTCGCCTCCTGCTGATCGGCCTCGTCCGCACCTACCAGCTCGTCATCTCGCCACTGACCGGTCCCCGCTGCAAGTACTACCCGTCCTGCTCGAGCTACGGGCTCGTGGCGCTGCAGCGCCACGGCGCGATCAAGGGCAGCGCCCTTGCCGGCTGGCGCGTGCTCCGCTGCAATCCGTGGAGCCACGGGGGAGTCGATGACGTCCCCCAGGTGGGCGAACCTCTGTTCCGCAAGCGCGAGGTCTCGGTAAGGCCGCACGCCGAGCCTGTACCCTCGACGCCAGTCGACCTCAACGAATAGGCAACACCTCATGGACTTCTTCGCGATTCTGCAGCCGCTCGAGTGGGTGGTCGCCAATGTCATGGTGATCTGGCACCAGCTGCTCGAGTTCCTCGGCATGGATCCGGCCGCGGGCATCACCTGGGCCCTCTCCATCGTCGGCCTGGTGGTGACGATCCGTATCGCGCTGATCCCTCTGTTCGTCAAGCAGATCAAGGCATCGCGTGCGATGCAGGTGATCGCGCCCGAGCTGCGCGCGGTGCAGGACAAGTACAAGGGCAAGAAGGACCAGGCGTCCCGCGAGGCCATGAGCCGCGAGACCATGGAGCTGTACTCCAAGCACAAGACGAATCCGTTCGCCTCGTGCCTGCCGATGCTGATCCAGGCGCCCATCTTCTTCGCACTGTTCCGCGTGCTCAACTATCGACTCGAGCAGGGTGGCGGTGAGATCGGCCTGCTCACGGATGAACTGATCAACCAGGCACAGCAGGCGACGTTGTTCGGCGCGGGCTTGGATGAGACATTCCTGTCCGACGGCGCGAGCACCTCTGCGAGGGTCCTATCCGCCGTGCTCATCATCGCGATGGTCGCCACGACCTTCCTCACCCAGCACCAGCTGACGCAGAAGAACATGCCTGCCTCGGCCCTCGAGGGCCCGATGGCGCAGCAGCAGAAGATCCTCATGTACGTGCTGCCGTTCATCTTCGTCATCTCGGGTCCGAACTTCCCGGTCGGTGTCCTCATCTACTGGACCACCACCAACCTCTGGACCATGGGTCAGCAGTTCTACGTCATCCGCAACAACCCGACCCCCGGGTCCGAGGCGGAGCGCAAGCTGCTCGCCAGGCGCGCGGAGAAGGCGAAGCGCAAGGGCAAGACGATCGAGGGCGAGGCCTTCGACATGACCGCCGAGACCGAGGTCGAGGAGACCAAGGCTTCCGGCCAGCGCCAGCAGCCCAAGCGCAAGAACCGCAAGAAGCGATAGTCAAGACCACCCGCGTCGCCTACGGCGGCCGCACAACGAACGGCAGGAATCATGACTGACGAGAAGGACACCGCTCGCCTCGAGGCTGAGGGCGACGCGGCGGCGGACTTCCTTGAGGAGCTGCTCGACATCCTCGACATGGACGGCGACATCGACATCTCCGTCGAGGCGGGACGAGCGAAGGTCGCCGTGATCGCGGACGGACCCAGCCAGGACCTCAAGCGGCTCGTGGGTCCCGACGGAGAGGTGCTCGACGCCCTCCAGGATCTCGCGCGTCTCGCCGTGCAGGCGGACACGGGTGAGATCAGCAGGCTGATGCTCGACATCGCCGACTTCCGTGCCGGGCGACGCGAGCGTCTCGCGGAGCAGGCTCGCGAGGCCGTCGCGAAGGTGCAGGAGTCGGGCGCGCGTGTGTCGCTTCCGCCCATGAACGCCTTCGAGCGCAAGGTCGTGCACGATGTCGTGCTGGCGGCGGGCCTCGGATCCGAGTCGGAGGGCGAGGACCCGAACCGCTACGTCGTGGTGCTGCCCGCGTCCTGATCTGCAGTGCGTTCGCGCGCCGTTCACTCCCGTAGGGGAGTGGGCGGCGCGCTACTGTTTCACGTGAAACCAAGGGAGATCGATGACCGAGACGACTCAGCCGCGCGACGAGAGTGACGTGCCACGCGGACTCCAGGACGATCCACTGAACGGGTCGCCCGATGTCGAGGCGTACTTCGGTGACCGCTATCCGCAGGTGCGCCACTTCGCAGAGCTGCTCGCGGACCAGGGAGTGCTCCGCGGCCTGATCGGGCCGCGCGAGCTGGAGCGCGTGTGGGAGAGGCACATCCTCAACTCAGCGGCCGTCGTGCCGTTCCTCGGCGACGGAGTGATCGTGGACATCGGCTCCGGCGCCGGGCTGCCCGGGCTTGTCGTCGCCGCGATGCTTCCCGAGCGTCGGGTGGTGCTCGTGGAACCCATGGAGCGTCGCGTGCAGTGGCTGCTCGAAGCCTCGCGAGAGGTGGGCATCGACAACGTCACGGTGCTCCGGGGCAGGGCGGAGGAGGTCAAGGAGAGCGTCGAGGCCGACGTGATCACCGCGCGTGCCGTGGCGAGCATCGACAAGCTGGTGAAGTGGTGCGCGCCGCTCCTGGCCCCCGAGGGTGAGATGGTGCTCCTCAAGGGTCGCTCTGCGGGCGATGAGCTCGAGCGCGCGAAGTACGCGCTCCGCAAGCACCGACTCGTCGGCGAGGTTCTTGAGGCGGGCACGTTGCCTGGGCTCGAGCCGACGCGCGTGGTCAGGCTCACGCGCGCCTAGTTGCGGCGGGGAGAAGCAGGCGGTCGAGCAACGGTGTGCGCCTCTCGGTCAGCGCACCTCTGTCGCGGAGGCGACCCGCGAGGTCGTGGTGGCTTCCCTGTCGCGACGTCCTCTCGCCGCATGGCGGCCCGATCCGTGCCCTTGTGCGTGTCGGCGATCGACCCGGATCGGCGGCAGATGTCGCTCCCTGGCCGCGATTTTCAGAATCTTCTCCACAGCGGATCTCCACAGGCCTGCGTGCGGGGGCGGAGGGTCGCCACCATGGTTGTCCACAGAAGGCACGGTTGAGCGCGGATGAAACCGTCGGACCGCGCAGGTAGTCTGACTGCTCCGGGGTGCGCAGCCCACGTGGTTTCACGTGAAACAGCGCGTGCTGGACAGGGGTGATCAGGCGACGACATCACATGTGCGCGGTTGCGCCATGCCTGATCCCTGGAAGCAGAGCATCGATGCGAGGAGGATCCGTGACGGACAGTCACGAGGCACACGCACCTTCCGGCGAGCCCGTCGGCGCTGCGCAGGCGTGGCGGGGCGACGTCGCGCGACCCAGTGTTCCGCGTTCCCCGGAGCGGCGGGCTGCCGACCCAGACTTCGCCAAGCTCGCCGGCGACGCGCGGGACGCCTCCGATGTTTCACGTGAAACGGGCGCCGCCGAGGACTCCGGGCCGGGCGAAGACTTCACGCCAGGGGAGGACAGTCCGGTCGGCCGTGAGCTGTGGGAGACGGAGCAGCTCCGCAGAGCCCTTGAGGACGCCGACTTCCCCCGACCGCCGAAGACGCGGATCATCACCGTCTCGAACCAGAAGGGCGGAGTCGGCAAGACCACGACCTCCGTGAACCTCGCCGCGGCCCTTGCGAGCAGGGGAGCGAACGTGCTCGTGATCGACGCCGACCCGCAGGGGAACGCCTCGACTGCACTGGGCGTCGAGCATCGTTCGGGCACCCCCTCGATCTACGAGGTCCTGCTCGAGGAGACGCCGCTCGCGCGTGTGGCGCAGCGCAGCCCCGACATCCCGACCCTCTGGTGCGTCCCCGCGACCATCGATCTCGCCGGTGCGGACATCGAGCTCGTGTCGATGGTGCGTCGAGAGTTCCGTCTCCACGACGCACTCCAGGAGCTGCTCCAAGGTTCCGGCAAGCAGCTCGACTACGTGTTCGTCGACTGTCCGCCGAGCCTGGGTCTCCTCACGCTGAACGCGATGGTCGTCGCCACTGAGGTGCTCATCCCTATCCAGTGCGAGTACTACGCACTCGAGGGCCTCACGCAGCTCATCAAGACTGTCGACATGGTCAAGAAGCACCTCAATCCGACCATCCACGTCTCGACGATCGTGCTCACCATGTTCGACGGCCGTACCAACCTCGCGCGCGAGGTCGCCTCGGAGGTCCGAGGTCACTTCCCGGAGCAGACCCTCGACCAGACCGTCCCCAGGTCAGTGAGGGTCTCCGAGGCCCCCAGCTTCGGGCAGACGGTGATGACATACGACCCGACGTCATCGGGCGCGGTGGCCTACCTCGCCATCGCACGGGAGATCGCTGCGCGAGGCGCAGCGGCTGCGCAGACCGGAGGACAGCAGTGAGCAAGCCCAAGCGTGGACTTGGACGGGGCCTCGGCGCCCTC
The DNA here is from genome assembly GCF_030418315.1 of Demequina zhanjiangensis. Taxonomy (GTDB): domain Bacteria; phylum Actinomycetota; class Actinomycetes; order Actinomycetales; family Demequinaceae; genus Demequina; species Demequina zhanjiangensis. Next base: position 106,159 of record NZ_JAUHPV010000008.1, on the reverse strand, counting down.
ATCCCCACCGAGGACGAGTCGGTCACGCCGGCCGAGCGCCCCTCGGACGTCTTCTTCGCCGGCACGGGCGCGATCCCTCAGGTGAAGGCTGACGAAGCCGCCCTGGCCGAGGATGACGAGGACGGACTCGTCCCCGTTCCCGGCGCGCGCTTCGCGCACATCGATCCGATGTCCGTGGTCCCTAACCCGCGACAGCCGCGGACCGTGTTCGACGAGGACGCGCTTGCCGAGCTCGTCGGCTCGGTGAAGGAGATCGGCGTGCTGCAGCCGATCGTCGTGCGGCCCCACCCGTCGGGGGAGGGCTACGAGCTCATCATGGGTGAGCGTCGACTCCGCGCCTCCAAGGAGGCCGGGCTCGAGCAGATCCCGGCGATCGTGCGATCCACGGACGACGTCGACATGCTGCGGGACGCTCTCGTCGAGAACCTGCATCGCAGCCAGCTGAACCCGCTCGAGGAGGCCGCCGCCTATCAGCAGCTCCTCGACGACTTCGGGATCACCCACGACCAGCTCGCCACGAAGATCAGTCGTTCGCGACCGCAGATCTCGAACACGCTGCGTCTGCTCCGACTGCCTCCGCTCGTGCAGCGTCGCGTCGCGGCCGGCGTCCTCAGCGCCGGTCATGCGCGTGCGCTGCTGGGACTCGAGGACCCGGCTGCGATGGAGCACCTGGCACAGCGGATCGTCGCGGAGGGCCTCTCCGTGCGCGCTACTGAGGAGATCGTGACGCTCGGAGTGGAGGCGCCCGCGCCGACGCGCAAGGGAGCGGTGCGTGCCGGCGGCCGCACGGAGGCGCTCGACAACCTCGCGGCGCGGCTCGGGGATCGCCTGGACACCAGGGTGAAGGTCCAGCTGGGCAGAAGCCGAGGCAAGGTGACGATCGACTTCGCGACGGTCGAGGATCTGAACCGGATCGTCACGATCCTGGCTCCTAATGATCCGGGAGTGCTCGGCGCGGCCGCAGAGGACGCCTGACGCCCGAGGAGTCCTTGGGCGTGGGCCCCAGACGGAATCAGCGCGCCTGAACGCTCTGAGGCCCGCTCATCGGCGTCTGAGGCGTACCTGTGATCAGACGCCGCGGCTCGCGGCCGACGCAGCGATCGCGTAGTACAGCTCGCGGAGCGGCATGCCAGCTGCACCGATGGCTTGCGGCATGAGCGAAGTCTCGGTCATACCAGGGCAGATGTTGATGTCGATGACCTGCGCGACGCCGTCGTGGTCCAGGATGATGTCCACTCGCGACAGATCTCGCAGGTCCATGGACTGATGCACCCGCAGAGCGGTGTGCGCCACCAGTTCCGCCTCCTCAACGCTCAGGCGGGCGGGGGCGAAGTATTCGATGCGTCCAGGGTTGTAGCGCGCGTCGTAGTCGTAGCGGCCGTCAGCTGCCGAGACCTCGACCCCGGGAAGCGCACGGGCGTCGTCACCGGAGCCGATCACGCTCATCGCGATCTCGCGACCCTCGACGAACCGCTCGATCAACGCCATATCGCCGTAGGCGAAGCAGTGCACCATCGCTCGAGCGAGATCCTCCCGCGTCTGCACGATCGAGAGTCCGAGCGCAGAGCCTCCCCGCACAGGCTTCACGACCAGAGGGAAGCCGAGCTTCGCGGCGATCGAGTCGAGCATCTGCTCCGCGCCCACCTCACGGAACAGCGACTGAGGCATGGTCACAGCGTCGGGGGTGGAGATTCCGTAGCGCGCCATCAGGGTCTTCGCGACCGACTTGTTCCATGCGACGCGGGCTGCCTGCGAGGTGGTGCCGACGTACGGGACCCCGACGACCTCGAGCAGCGCCTGAAGCGAGCCGTCCTCGCCAGAGGCGCCGTGCAGGAGGGGCCACACCACGTCGACGCCGCCCTCCTTCAGTGCAGGGATCAGGCCGTGGTCGACGTCGTGCATCGACACCTCGACCCCGGCGTCGCGAAGCTCCTCCATCACGCGACGGCCCGAGCGGATCGAGACGTCGCGCTCGTGGCTGAGTCCGCCGGCAAGGATCATCGCGTGCATGGGTGGGGTCCTCTCATGGGAGCCGGCAGCGGCTCAGGTCAGGTCGGGGGAAGGGAACTCGACGGTCTCGGCGCTGCCCGAGCCCGCGGTGCCGAAGATCCGCACCGTCTCGAGCTCTGCATCGACGACGCTGGCGAGCCTGCGGATGCCCTCGCGGATGCGGTCAGGCGTGGGGTAGCAGAACGACAGCCGCAGGTGATCGGTGCCCGAGCCGTCGATGTAGAAGGCGGACCCTGCCACGTACGCGACCCTCGCGGTGATCGCGCGTGGGAGCATCGACTTGGCGTCGAGCCCCTCGGGGAGCTTCACCCACACGTAGAAGCCACCGTCGGGGACGTTCCATGTCGCCTCCGGGATGTGCTCCTGAAGCGCGGAGATGGTCGCGTCGCGACGTTCGCGGTACTGCTCCCTGAATCCCTTGATCTGACCCTGCCAGTCGTGGTGGTCCAGGTAGCTGCGGATCGCGAGCTGGCTTGCATTCGAGGGGGAGAGGATCGCCGCCTCGGAGGCGAGCACAAGCTTCTCGCGGACCGCGTGAGGTGCGACCGCCCATCCGACTCGGAAGCCGGGGGCGAAGGTCTTGGAGAAAGACCCCAGGTAGATGACCCCTTCGGAGTCCATCGAGCGCAACGCGGGCATGGGTTCACGATCGAAGCCGAGAAGCCCATACGGGTTGTCCTCGAGGATCAGGACGCCGTGCCGCTTGCAGATCTCGAGCACCTGCGGGCGTCGCTCGAGCGACAGGCTGACGCCAGCCGGGTTGTGATAGTTCGGCACGGTGTACAGGAACTTCACGCGCCGACCCTCGGCCTTCAGGCGCGTGAGGGTCTCGTCCAGCTGCTCCGGGATCAGACCGTCGGCATCCATGGGGACATGGACCACCGACGCCTCACGCGCCCTGAAGACGCCCAGCGCACCCACATACGAGGGAGCCTCGGCCACGATGACGTCGCCCGGGTCGATGAAGATGTTCGTCACCAGGTCCAACGCCTGCTGCGAGCCCGTCGTCACCACGACATCGTCAGGATGTGCCGTGATGCCCTCGAGCGCCATCACGTCCAGGATCCGCTCACGCAGACCCTCGTCTCCCTGGCCCGAGCCGTACTGGAGCGCCACCTCGCCCTGCTCGACGATGAGGCGCTTCATCATCTCGCCCAGCTCTTCGAGCGGCAGCCCGCCGATGTAGGGCATGCCGCCCGCGAGCGACACCACCTCGGGACGGCTGGCGACCGCGAAGAGCGCGCGGATCTCGGACGCCCGCATCTCGTGTGCGCGCGCTGCGTACGACCCATACCAGGGGTCGAGCCGCGTGCCGCCGGAGTCCGAGATGCTCATGCGCGCCAGTCTCGCACGTCGGAAGGCCTCGGGACGACCCTGGAGTCGAGGTGGGTCCAGTGAGACGCGCAGAGGCCCGGTCCCGCCGCGCGGAACCGGGCCTCCGGCATCGTGAGACCTGGCTAGGCGGACGCGCCAGTCTCGGCAAGGACCTCGTCGAAGAGCGAGACGAGCGCAGGCTTGGGCTTCGCGCCCACCACGGACTTGACGACCTGACCGCCGGAGAAGAACGTCATCGTGGGGATCGAGGTGACGCCGTAGGCCGCTGCGAGCGAGCCGTTCTCGTCCGTGTCGACCTTCACGACCTTCAGACGTCCCTCGTACTCGCCGGCCAGCTCGTCCAGGATGGGAGCGACCGCGCGGCACGGACCGCACCAGGCGGCCCAGAAGTCGACCACGACCGGGACGTCGGACTCGAGCACCTCGCTCTTGAACGTGTCGACGGTGGCGGGGACGGGAGCGTCAGACATTCGCGTCAACCTCCAGATCCACGGTGGCGCCCGCCTCGGCGCCGTGCGCATCGAGCCAGTGCTGCGCGTCGAGCGCGGCGGCGCAGCCGGAGCCGGCCGCGGTGATGGCCTGTCGGTAGCGGTTGTCCACGAGATCACCGCAGGCGAAGACGCCATCGACGTTGGTGGCCGTGGTACGGCCGTCTACCAGGACGTATCCGCCCTCATCGGTGTCGACGACACCCTTGACGAGCTCGGAGCGGGGGATGTGACCGATCGCGACGAAGAGACCCGTCGCCTCGAGCGTGGACTCCTCACCGGACTTCACGTTCGCGATGCGGACGCTCGAGAGCTTCGCGTCGCCCTCAAGGCCGACCACCTGGGAGTCCCAGACGAACTCGATCTTCGGATCCGCCTTCGCTCGGTCCGCCATGATCTTGGAGGCACGCAGCTCGTCGCGGCGATGCACCATGTAGACCTTGCGTGCGAAGCGCGTGAGGAACGTCGCCTCCTCGACAGCCGAGTCCCCGCCGCCGACCACGACGACGTCCTGGTCGCGGAAGAAGAAGCCGTCGCACGTCGCGCACCAGGAGACGCCCTTGCCCGACAGACGCTTCTCGTCCTCGAGCCCCAGCTCGCGATAGGCGGAGCCCGTCGCGAGGATGACAGCCTTGGCGGAGTAGGTCTTGCCCATGCCCGTGACGACCGTCTTGACGGGGCCCTCGAGGGACAGCTCGGTCGCGTCGTCGAACAGCACCTCGGCGCCGAACCGCTCGGCCTGCGCCTGGAGGACCTCCATGAGCTCAGGGCCCTGGATTCCCTCGACGAAGCCAGGGAAGTTCTCCACCTCGGTGGTGTTCATCAGCGCGCCGCCCGCCGTGATGGAGCCGGCGATGACGAGGGGCTGGAAGCCGGCGCGTGCGGCGTAGATGGCCGCCGTGTACCCGGCGGGGCCGGAGCCCACGATGATCAGATTGCGGATGTCGCTCATGAAAGTCCTCGGGGTGTGTTCGGAGCGTGTCTTCTTCCGGATGTCACAACGAATGCTAGTCGTCCGATCTTCCGCTGTTCGCCGCGGGCACAGCACCCCTGGCAGCCACCCGTAAGCGGCCACCGCATGGCAGCCGGCCGACGCTACTCCTCAGACGGGGAGGCCGTGGGGCTGAACGTGTACACCGGATACGTGTGGCTCGGTGGGTTGTGGCGGTCCTGCTCGACCTCGATCGGCGCCGCGAGCAGCGAGAGCGCTGTCATGACCGCGAAGATCACGAGCGCGACGCCGCCGGTCATCAGCAAGGCACGCGTCGGGATGGGGCCCGGAGTGGCCGCCCGCGCATGCGCCTCGTCATGGAGACGCGCGAGCGTGTCCGACTCGGGCCAACGGGTGTGCAGCCGATAGAGGAGCGCTTCCCACACCGATCGCGAGGGACCGGAGTTCTGGGCGTCGACCATCTCGTCGTACGCCTCGAGATCGTCGAAGAGCGCACGCTCGTCCTCAGCACTGCCCGGCACGGGATCGACCGTGGGCGCAGGCGGGGTGGGAGCAGGCAGCGCCGCACGGATCCATGTGAGCCTGCCGGCCTCGACCTCGGGCGCCAGGTCGGGTGCGCTGCGCTGGACCGCGTGCGCCACGGCGCACACGGCTGCCGCCCGGGACAGTGTCACAAGCGTGACGACCTCGGTCGCAGGCTTTCCCACGGTCTCCCGCAGCTCCGCGCGCGCGACCTCAGCCCGCAGCGGCATGCTCCTCACCGCGGAAGGGAAGCCCCTGAGCGCGACGTGATCGGGCGGGAACGCAGCGACGACCTCGGACAGCGCCGTCGGCCCGTCGCCGGTGAGCAGCGAGACGCACAGCCCCCGCGCAGGACCGGACACCTCCGAGGGGATGTCGTCGACGGTGAGCAGATCCGCGTCGGAGCCCGTCAGGCAGCGCAGGAACAGACGCGTGAGCGCCTGCGCGTCCCCCTTCTCGCTCGGCGACTCGTGATCGCCCCCGTCGGACTGCTCCATCAGCACGGCATCCAGTCCCAGGCCCGTGAGCACGGGGATGCCCGCATCCGACACGGTGACCGCGGTGGAGCGGATCGCGCCATGGTGGATCCCGCGCGCATCGAGCGGGACCAGCGCGCGCGACAGCGAGCCGACGATCGCTCCAGCAAGCCGAGGAGTGAGGTCCCGGCGGGCGATCACGTCCTCCAGCACCACCCCGCGCGGCCTGTCGACGATCACATAGGCGACCGACGCGTCGTCCACCGCATCAGTGCCGCTCGCGACGACACGGGCAAGGCGAGGGTCTCGTACCGAGGACACGCGCGCCACCGCGGACAGCACGGAAAGGGAGTCGTCGCCGGGCAGCGTGTAGGCGGTGACGTCCTTGCGGAGCCGCTCGTCCTTCGCATGCCAGCGCGCGGCACCGGCCACGTCGAAGTCCTCCCGGGCAACGAGCGTGAAGCGGCGCGCCAACGTCACACCCGATTGCACCTGAAGACCCCCAAGAACCCTGCGGAGGCGCTGTGAGCGGCCCCTGACTCGACGGACACCTATCGTACGCGGCGCAGCTTGCGCATCAGCGGAGCCATCACCTGATCCAACTCCTCAACGCGCAGGAGCTTCAAGACGATCCCATATACCAGGCCCATCACGAGCGCGATGCCCAGGCCCGCGGCTGCGGCCTGGAAGAGTCCGCCCCACCCGGAGAGCTCTGACACCGGCGGCACGAAGCGTTGCAGCACCCATCCCGCAGCCGCAGCCGGGATCATCGCGACGACCGCCCGTGCATACAGCGTGACGATCCTGCGACCGTCGAGGCGCCCCAGCTTCCGCTTGAGCGTGACCGACCGCAGCACCACGGCCACAGTGTTCGAGGCGACGAGGCCGAGCGCCACACCGACGGTCCACCACTGCGGCTCGGCGAAGTACATGACGGCGTACGCCACCCCGATCCATGCGATCGTCATGGGGATCTGCACGAAGAAGACCGACCTTGCGTCCTCCATGACGAAGAGCACGCGCTTGACGAGGACCATCAGGCCGAGCGGCACGAGCCCGAGCGCAAGGGTCTGCAGCACCGGCGCCGTGACGGCGACGGACTCCGCACTCGCGGTAGGCACGAGCACGCGGACCGCGAGCGGCCCGAGCAGGAAGAGGGTCGCGCTCGCCCAGATGGCGAAGACGCCGACCAGGCGCGCGCCGCGCGAGATCTCCGAGATCAACGTGTCGTTGTCGCCCCGTGCATAGGCACGCGCCATGGAGGTGAAGAGCGCCGTCAGCAGTGAGACCGTGACGATCGAGTGCGGCACGATGTAGATCATCATCGCGTTGAAGTACGCCGCGTTTCCGGCGATCACGCCGCCGTCGGCTCCCGCCGCGGTGTCAGCAGCGGTCATCACCCGGCTGGTCAGCAGGACCCCCAGCTGCTCGATGCTCACCGCGGCGAGCGCCCACGTGACCACCGTGCGGAGGGCGGCGAGCTCGCCCTTCTCACCGCGCCACCTCCACTTCCAGTGATAGCCGCCCTTGACCAACGGGATGATGAGCACGAGCGCCTGTGACGCGATGCCGAGCGTCGCGACGCTTCCGAGAACAGCGATCCTGTCCGGCGTCCACTCGTCGATGGCGAGCGGCGGAGGCGGATCGCCGATCGCGCCGAACATGGCCAGGTAGACCGCGAACCCGCTGATCGAGATGACGTTGGCCAGGACCGGCGCCCACATGTACGGGCCGAACTGCCCCCGCGCGTTCAGGATCTCCCCGAGCAGCGTGTACAGCCCGTAGAAGGTCAGCTGCGGGATGATCCAGTACGCCAGCGCCGTGGCCAGCGCGAGCTGGTCGTCGCTCCACCCGTTCGAGTAGATCCGCACCATGATCGGTGCCGCGATCGTGAAGACGACACCCGCGACGACCGAGGCGGTCGCACCGATCGTGAGGATCCGGTCCACGATCCGCTTGCCGCCAGGCTGCTGGAAGGCCTTCACGATCTGGGGCACGAGCGCGGAGTTGAGCACTCCCGCCGCAAGCAGTGCGTAGAGGGTGTTCGGCAGCTTGTTCGCGAGGTCGTACGAGTCGGCCACCTGGCCCGTCATGCCGACCGCCCACACGAGCATCGCGCCTCGGACGAGCCCAAGCCCTCGGGACACGATGGTGCCCGAGGCCATGAGCGCGGTGGAGCGTCCCAGGCGGCGTCCGCTCATGGGCGCGTTCGGCTCGACCGCGTCGGCCCCGTCCTCGGGTTCGGGTGAAGTCACGTCACGTATTCTCGCGCCTGGCGGGATCGGATCCGTTCCGTTCCACAGGAGATCCCGGTTCGACGCTGGGGTCGGCAGGCTCGTCAAGCGTGGATGCGCCGTCGTGACCGTCGGTCGAGGATCCGGTGTCCGCGTCGTCCGGGCCGGCTCCTGCGTCGTCGGCCGCTGCGTCGTCCCGGCCGCCCTCCTCGTCGGCACCTGTCGCGTCGTCGAGCTCGGCTTCGGAGAGCTCTCCTGGACCCACGCGGGTGTCGCGTCGTCCCCGTCGCACCGTGCGGATGACGCCTGCGACCAGCAGGAGCGCGAGGAGCACGGAGAAGACGAGCGTCGCGGCGCTTCCCCAGTCAGCGCGCACCCTCACCGTGAGCACCTGCGCCTCCGAAAGAGCCTCGCCCGAGGCGGCGCGGATCACCACCACGACATTCACGTTGGCCGACGACACCGCGGTGACAGGGATCTGGACGGCCAGCTCGGACCCTGCGGGCACGACGACCTCCGGCCGGCCCGTGACCCGGAGGTTCGGCGAGCTCGACTGCGCGGAGACGACCACGGTCACATCCTGGTCGATGCTGTTGCGCACAGTGATCGGAAGCGCGCCTTCCTCGGCGATCAGGTTCAGGTCGGCCGAGGTCGCGACGGAGATGCCGTCGATCGCCTCATGAGCGACGACGAGCGAGCGCTCGACGAGGGAGTCGCGTGTGGCCGACCGCGCCCGGCTCTCCATCGATGCCGCGCGGACCAGCCCAAGCCCGTACTGCTCGAGAGCCGCGCCCTCGTCGGTCGCGGCGGACGCGACGAGCGCCACCCCGTCGAGAGCCTCGGACAGCTGTGTGACGCTCTCGGCATCCAGATCGTCCTCGACTCCCGTGGAGGAGCTCGCAGGCACGCCCACTGGGTGCTCGCCCGCAAGCGCCGTCGTCAGGGGCACCGGGGCGACCCACGGCGCCTCGAGCAACGCCCGCAGCACGTCCGAAGTCCCCTCCTCGGAGAGCATCCACGACTGACCAGGCGCGACGACCACCAGGCCGGACGCCGACGCCTCCGCTGCGATCGCCGCCTCAGCGACGATCCTTGCCTGTGCGGCCACGGTCCCCGGACGATAGGACGCGAGCACGGTGCTCAAGTCGACGTCGGGACGGATGACCGGGACGGACCCCTCAGCCGTCGGCACGTCGACCACGGCCGCATCGCCGCCACCCGTGACGCCCTCGGGGTCGAAGCGGGTCTCGAGCAGCACGGCAGTCGCCCCGATCCTCTCCGCAGCGTCGAGCGTAGCCTGGTCCGCCACCGCGACATTCGGCACGAGCGTGGCCGCCGCGGGGTAGTGCGGAGCGTTGTCGTTCGCGGCGTCCTCAGCGAACTCGAGCAGCGACAGACCGTCTCCTCGCGCGAGCGATGTGACGTCCGCGTCGCCCGCGAGGGTGCGATAGACCTCATGGCCACCCACGGACAGGCCCTCCGACACCGTCGGATCCATGAGCAGCGACACCGTGTCGAGATCCGCGTTCGCGACCACCGCCTCCGCGCGGCTCTGCGAGCTCGAGGCGATCGCGACGGCCGCCACCTGGAGCTCCGGGATGGCGACCGGCGCCCACGTGAGCACCATGGAATCGACCGTCACCGCACCGTCGGACCCCACCACGGTCACCGTCACGCCGTAGACGCCCGACCGGGTCGCGGGCAGGTCGAGCTCCTCCGGCGAGGCGACGAGGGACAGCGTCGACTCGCCCTCGGGTGCGAGCCCCGTGACACCTCCGAGCGGCCGCGTCGCCACGGTGCGCCGTGCGGACGACGATGGAGAGTCGAGGAAGCGCTCCACCGCCTCATGGCTGGTCAGCGGGGCCTCCGTGAGGCGAAGATGCACGGTCTCGCCCATCACCGTCGTCCCTGTCCCATTGGCGATCCTTGCGGTCACCCTCAGCGAGTCGTCCGCCTCCAGGACGGTCGAGCTGACGGCTGCGATCTCTCCCGTGAGCGTCGAGACCTCCACCTCGGCGCCCGGCACCATCGGTTCGTCGCCGAACGCCGCAGCAGGTGCGGACGCCAACGCGCCGGCCAGGAGGAGCGCGACCAGGGAACGGGCCGCCCGGATCACGAGGGAGCCAGCAGGGTCACGGCGACCTGCGCCATCTTCCGCTCGTTGGGGAAGGCGAGTCGCTGGACCAGGCGCGACAGCGGGACCCACTCGGCGACCTCCGCCTCGTGATCAGGGTCCTTCTCAGTCGTGATGTACCCGCCGCGCGCCTCGAGAAGGTAGTGGTGGACCGTCTTGTGGACCCGGCGGTCATCGCCCGTGAACCAGTAGTCGATCACGCCGATGGGCTGGATGATCTCCGCATCGATGCCCGTCTCCTCGGCGACCTCACGGACCGCCGCGATCTCCGGCGTCTCGCCCTCCTCGATGTGGCCCTTCGGCAGGCACCATTCGAGCCGACCTGCACGATTGCGTCGGCCGATGCATGCGGCGTAGGCCACGCCGTCCTCCACGCGGATCGCGATGCCCCCAGCGGAGACCTCGTTGCTCACAGGCAGGTGCGTGGCACGCTGCGACCCTTCGCGCCGACGTCGCAGCGACGAGCCCGCGGGCGGCATCGGTGCCGGGCGGGGTCGAGGGCTGGACGGCAGAGGCATGCCGAAATCCTAACCGTGGTGTGTTGCGCGAACATATCTGCCGCACGGGCCGCACCGAGCATCGCTCCTGACTCACGTCACGTTTCTGGGATGCTTGACCGCATGAGCCGACGACCCTCCGCCCCTGATCGCGTGTCGATCGACGTGCTCCGTCAGCGCGCCGCGGGCCTGTGGACCGCGCTGCCGCCTCAGGTGGCCGAGCTGGGCGAGCTGTTCGCCTCAGCCGGGCACGAGCTCGCGCTCGTCGGCGGTCCCGTGCGCGACGCGTTCCTCGGTCGTTCGAGCGCGGACCTCGACTTCACCACGAGCGCGTCGCCGGACGAGACCGAGCGGCTGCTCAAGCGGTGGACGTCCGCGACCTGGGACATGGGTCGGGCGTTCGGCACCATCGGGGGCCGACGCGGAGACGTCGTCGCCGAGATCACCACGTACCGCGCGGACGAGTACGACGGGGCCACGCGCAAGCCCACCGTGTCATTCGGCGACTCGCTTGAGGGAGACCTCGCCCGCCGCGACTTCACCGTGAACGCGATGGCAGTCTCGCTGCCGTCCCTCACCTTCGTCGACCCGTTCGGCGGGCTCGAGGACCTGGCCGGTGGACTGCTTCGCACGCCCATCGAGCCCGCCGTGTCCTTCGGTGACGACCCGCTGCGCATGATGCGAGCGGCACGCTTCGCGTCGCAGCTCGGCTTCGAGATCGAGCCCGCGACGTTCGCGGCGATGCACGAGATGGCGGAGCGGATCGAGATCGTCAGCGCCGAACGGGTGCGCGACGAGCTCACCAAGCTGCTGCTCGGCGCAGACGTGCGCGCCGGACTGACCGCGCTCGTCGACTCCGGCATCGCGGACGTGATCCTGCCCGAGCTGCCGGCCCTCAAGCTCGAGGTGGACGAGCACCACCATCACAAGGACGTCTACGAGCACACGCTCACCGTCATCGACCAGGCGATCGACCTGGAGACCGACGCAGACGGCGCCGTGCCGGGACCTGACCTGATCCTGCGCCTCGCCGCGCTCATGCACGACATCGGCAAGCCCCCCACCAAGCGCAACGAGCCGGGCGGTGCCGTCAGCTTCCACCATCACGAGATCGTGGGCGCGAAGATGACCACCAAGCGGCTCAAGGCGCTGCGATTCGACAAGGAGACGACCAAGGCGGTCAATCACCTTGTCTCGCTCCACCTCAGGTTCCACGGTTACGTGGACGCAAGGTGGTCGGACTCGGCCGTGCGGCGCTACGTCACTGACGCGGGCGATCAGCTCGAGCGGCTGCACCGCCTGACGCGCGCGGACGTGACGACCCGGAACCGTCGGAAGGCGGAACGGCTCGCGTTCGCGTACGACGACCTGGAGCACCGGATCGCCGAGCTGCGCGAGCAGGAGGAGATCGACGCGATCCGGCCTGACCTGGACGGCACGCAGATCATGGAGATCCTGGGAATCAAGCCCGGGCGCGAGGTCGGCCAGGCGTACAAGCACCTGCTCGAGCTGCGCATGGAGCACGGACCGCTCGGCCCGGAGCGCGCGGAGGCAGAGCTGCGCGAGTGGTGGGCGGCGCAGGCGGACTAGCCGTCGAGACCGCCACGTCGGCCCGCCGACCGTCGCGCGTCGGGCCATCTCCACCAGGAGATCGGCGACCGCTGTCCAGGCCAAAGCGCCTCCCACAGGAGACTGGGGACCGCTTTCCACGCGAAAGCGCCTCCCACAGGAGACTGGGGACCGCTTTCCACGCGAAAGCGCCTCCCACAGGAGACTGGCGACCGCTTTCCAGGCCAAACCGCCTCCCACAGGAGACTGGCGACCGCTCTCCACAGCCCACCCCCGGCCGGCTGCAATCCCCACCCCTCATTCGTACGCCGCCCGCTCGAGACAAACCACGCGATGGTGGTCGGATGTCGATCGCCAATCTCAAGCGGCACATGCTCACCCACCTCGGCCCGTTCACGCGCCGAGAACTGCTGTCGCATGCCTCGAGCACCGCGGTGAACCGCGCTATCGCCCGCGGGGAGATCGTCAGAATTCTCCCGAATCGGTACGCCGCGGCAGTCCACGCCGACTCGTGGCTGGTCCGGACCCTCGCGGTCTCCGACTGGACTCGCGGCACTGTCGGGGGTGACGCAGCGCTCCGATTGGCAGGCCTAGCCGAGGAGCCCCGCATCGTGGACGTCACCGTTCCTCCAGGTGAGCATCGGCGCGGCCCGCACTGGGTGAGGATCCACTCGACATCCGCGCGCGTGGACACATGGACTGCGCACGGTCGCCCGGTGTCATTGCCTGCACTGGCAGTGGTGCAAGCATTCTCGTGGGCTGACGCGCGGGAGCGTTCCGAGCGAGTGTTCGGGCCGTGCCGGCGCGGTGCGAACAAGAAGCTGATACTTGAGGCTGCGGCCGGGTTCTCCCGGATCCCTGACCGCCGCCTTCTCGTGCGCTGCCTGGCCGCTGCGCAGCAGGGAGCAGAGAGCTACCTCGAGATGCACGCAGCGCGGGTGCTCGCCGGGCCGCTGCTTGGCGCTTGTGTGCGACAGCACCGTGTGCGGGTCGAGGGCGAGGCGTTCAGGCTCGACGCATTTCACGTCCGTTCCGCGACGGCGTTCGAGTTCGACGGCGAGGAGTTCCATTCCAGGCTCGCCGAGGTACGGGAGGACCGTCGAAGGGATGCGCTTCTGGCCTCGATAGGGATCCAGACGGTGAGATTCGCCTACCGGGACGTGATGGGCGATCTCGGGAGGTGCCGCGCCGTTGCTGAGAGCACTGTCAGGAGGCGGATGTAGCGGAGGAGCGCGGTCGCGGATCTCCTGGGGGAACCATTTTCTGTCACGGAGCGGTCGGGAGTCTCCTGGCGGAGACTCCGGTCGGACGGAAGGCTCCGCGGGGGGACCGGGCCTGTCGGGTGGCGCGGGACGCGCGGGGAGTGCCGGAGGCGACGACGCGGCCGACGCTCGGGCGGGAGAAGTTGCCCGGGTGCCGGCCGCGTCGTGGCGGCTGTGTGGAGTCGGGTGCGGTTCACACCGCTGGGTTCACACCGTGCGGGTCAGACCGTGCTGGTCAGGCAGCGCGCGCCAGACCGCTGGGTTCAGACCGCGGGTTCAGACCGCCGCGGGGAGCTGCGGGAAGATGTCCGCGACCGGGCCGTGGACGATCTTGCCGCCGACGGTCGCGAGGCCGCGTGCGAGCGCCGGGTCCTTGGCGGTGGCGACCTCCCAGCCGTCGTTCGCGAGGCGCACCGCGTACGGGAGCGTGGCGTTCGTCAGCGCGAGCGTGGAGGTGTTGCCGACGGCGCCGGGCATGTTGGCCACGCAGTAGAAGATGGAGCCCTCGACCTGGAAGGTCGGCTCGGCGTGGGTGGTGGCGTGAGAGTCCTCGAAGCAGCCGCCCTGGTCGATCGCGATGTCGACGAGCACGGATCCGGGCTTCATGCGGGACACGAGGTCGTGGGAGACGAGCTTGGGTGCCTTGTCCCCGGCGACGAGCACGGCGCCGACGACGAGGTCGGCCTCGAGGCAGGCCCTCTCGATCTCGTACGCGGAGGAGACGACGGACTTGACCCGGCCGGCGTAGAGCGCGTCGAGCTGGCGCAGGCGGGGGATCGACAGGTCGAGCACGGTGACATCGGCGCCCATGCCGACGGCCTGGGAGATCGCGTTCTGGCCGGACATGCCCGCACCGAGCACGGTGACCTTCGCGGGGCGTACGCCGGGCACGCCACCGATCAGGACCCCTCGGCCGCCGGCCGATGACTGGAGGTTGAAGGCACCGACCATGGTGGCCATGCGGCCCGCGACCTCGGACATCGGGGCGAGCAGGGGCAGCGAGCCGTCGGGAAGCTCGACCGTCTCGTAGGCGATCGAGGTGGTGCCCGCGGCGACGAGCGCGGAGGTGAGCGCCTCGTCGGCGGCGAGGTGGAGGTACGTGAACAGCAGCAGATCGTCGCGCAGGTAGCCGTACTCGGAGGCGATGGGCTCCTTGACCTTGAGCACCATGGGCTGTGCCCAGGCCTCCTCGACGGTGCCGAGGGTGGCGCCGGCGGCGACGTACTCGGCGTCGGTGAACGCGGAGCCGAGTCCAGCGCCGGCCTCGATGGTGACGGTGTGACCGTGCTTGACCAGCTCGTGAACGCCGGCGGGCGTGATCGCGACGCGCTTCTCGTTGTTCTTGATCTCTGCGGGGATGCCGACGTGCATGGTCCCTCTCCTTCGCTGTGCTGCGGTGTGCGGCAGGAGGCTCGGGGGGTCCGGGTCGCCTGTCGCGGACATCTGCCTGTCCTCACTTCAATTGTCGAAGATCCTCCGGCGACAGCAACAGATCGTGAATACAATCGCCGAAACGGCGGAGAATCTCGGAGGATCTATGTCAGAACGCGGCGCAGGCGGCCCGACGCCGTCGAATCTTCGGCTCGACGAGCTCGACGAGCAGATCCTGTGGGAGCTCTCGAGGGATGCGCGGCTGTCCAACACGGCGCTCGCCGCGCGGGTGCACGTCTCGCCGTCCACGACCCACGCGCGCGTCAAGGCGCTGCGCGATGCCGGCGTCATCAGGTCGTCGCATGTGGAGCTCGACTACGAGGCGCTGGGCCTGCCGGTGCAGGGCCTCATCTCGGTGAAGCTGCAGGCTCAGGCGAGGCCGCAGATCAAGACCTACGCTCGCAAGGTCGTCCGGCTTCCGAACGTGACGTCCGTGTTCTTCGTGGGTGGCCAGGTGGACTTCCTGATCCACGTGGTGTGCACGTCCACGGGTCAGCTGCGCGACTTCGTGGCGAGCTACATCTCGATGGACCCGGTGGTCGCGTCGACGGAGACGAACATCGTCTTCGAGCACTTGATCGGCGCGGAGCACCACGGGACGACGGGCGGGATCGCCGCGATGCGGAAGCCGTTCGAGTAGGGCTACTCCGCCGTGGCGGGGGCAGGCATCGGGTTCGGCTCGCGCGGCGTCCTCGCGTACACGACCGCGACGGCGAGGTAGGCGACGGCGATCCCGAGCATCACAGCGCGTGACCAGCCGTTGTCGGGAAGGATGACGGCGCCGAGCACTGCTGCCGACATGAAGGCCACGTTGTAGGCCATGTCGTAGAGGGTGAAGGCGCGGCCACGCACGTGGTCCTCGGTGTCGCGCTGGACGATGGTGTCCACAGCGATCTTCCCGCCCTGTACGGCGAAGCTCACGACCACGGCGGCGGTGAGCAGCGTCCACGCCTCAGGTCCGATCGCGAGCAGCGCTTGTCCGACGGCGCCGACGCCCAGGCACATGAGGATCCATCTCTCGCGCGACACGCGATCGCCGAGCAGGGGGGTGAGCACGGCGGCAAGCCCGAACCCGACGGCGGCGAACCCGAGCACGATGGAGAAGGCGCCGAGGGCGGCCTCCGCGTCGTCCGGGTCGGCCAGCACGTGGCGGGACGCGAGGATCGCGGCGACGAACATGACCCCGTAGAGCAGCCGCTGCGCTGACATGACGCCGAGCGCGTGCCACGGCGTGCCGCGGGCTCGCAGGTAGCGCTCGCCCTCAAGCAGCTCGGCGGTGAGGGCCCGCACCTGAGCGGCGAGCTGGAGCTTGACGAGCGGGTGCACGGGACCGAGCTCTCGATGTCCGATCCGTGTGGCGGCGAAGGACGAGGCGCCGAACCCGAGTGCGGCACCGAGCAATGCGGTGATCGCGAGCGAGCTGTCGCTGAGCGACGGGACGACGAACGTGGCGACCGCCCCGATCGCCCCGCCGACGGACGCGGCGATCGTGCCGAGCGTCGGGAGCACCGAGTTCGCGGCGAGCAGCTGATGTGCGGGCACCACCTGCGGCAGCCCCGCCGTCATCGCGGCGAGCAGGAAGCGGTTGACCGAGAGCGTCAGCAGCGCGGCACCGTAGAGGGTCCACAGGGGCGCGTCGGCCAGGACGAGCGCGACGATCGCTCCGGCGAGCAGCAGGCGGATGAGGTTTCCCACGAGCAGGATGCGCTGCCGCTGCCACCGGTCGATCAGGGGTCCGACGAAGGGCCCGACGAACGTGAACGGCGCGAGCAGGACGGCGAAGCCGATCGCGATCTGCTCGGGGGTCGTCGCCTGCGTGGGGTCGAAGAAGAAGGCGGTGGCGATGCCCACCTGGAACATGCCGTCGCCGCCTTGCGACAGGAGCCGGGCCCAGGTGAGGCGACGGAAGCCGCGGGACTCCCAGAGCACGTGGAGGTCGGCCCGCAGAGACATGGCCCCAGCGTAGAGGCGTGCCGGTCGCTAGCATCACGGCATGGGTGCACCGGTGAGCCTGGGGGGACTGGCGGAGGCGACTCCTGACACGCGTGATCGCTATGCGGATCTGCTGCGGGTCGGTTCGCTGTTGGGAGTGGTGCTGGGTCACTTCTTCATGGCGGCGGTGACGCTTGATCACGCGGCGGGCACGATCGCGGTGGCGAACGTGCTGGACACGCAGGCGTGGGCGCGCCCGCTCACCCTCGTCTTCCAGGTGATGCCAGTGTTCTTCGTGGTGGGCGGCTTCGCGCACGCGACGGCGTGGCGCAGCCTGCGGGCGCGGGGTGGTGGCTACGCGGACTTCGTGCGCTCGCGGATCGTCCGACTTCTGAAGCCGACGCTCGTCTTCGTCTCGGTGTGGATGGCGGTCGCGGCGGTCGTCGAGTGGGTCGCGGGTGACGACGCGGCGTCGGGCCCCGTCCTGCAGGTGGCGGGCCAGCTGCTGTGGTTCCTCGGGATCTATCTGATCGCGGCGGGCCTCGCGCCTGCGCTGCTGACGGCGCACGAGAGGTGGGGCTGGCGGGTCCTCGTGGCGTTGGGCGGCGCGGTGGTGCTCGTGGATCTGCTGCGCCTCGCGGCCGGCGTCGGCTGGGTGATGTGGCTCAACTTCGCGTTCGTGTGGCTCGCGGTGCATCAGCTGGGCTTCCACTACGCCGACGGCGTGGCGGACCGGGTGGGCTCGCGTCGGCTGGGGGCGTGGATGCTCGGAGGCGGCGCTGTCATCCTCGCGCTGCTGGTGGCGGTCGGGCCGTACTCGACAGCGATGGTCTCGTACGCGGGGGAGGAGCTGTCCAACCTCGCGCCGCCGACGGTGGCGCTGCTCGTCTTCGCCGTCGCCCAGGCGGGGGCGCTGCTGATGTTGAGGGAGCCGGCCCGTCGGCTGCTCGCGAGGACGGCGGTGTGGAAGGCGGTGATCGCCGCGGGCTCGGTCGCGATGACGGCGTTCCTGTGGCACTTCACCGCGCTGATCGCGGTGTTCGGGGTGCTGTGGACCCTGGGTGTGGACCTGGCCGGCGACCCGTCGTCGGCATCGTTCTGGTGGGCCAAGCTCGCGATGCTGGTGCCGTTCCTGGTGCTGGTCGGCGTGCTGGTGCTGGCGTTCCGCTGGGCGGAGCGGCCGCCGAGGCGGCCGGACCCGGTCGGGCCGTCGCGGTTCAGGACGGTGGTCGCCGCAGTCTCGGTGATGCTGGCCATCGCTGGACTGCTGGGCTTCGCCGTGACCGGCTTCCGCGGGATCGTCGTGCCGTTCGTGGGCCACGTCGCGGGGGTGCCGATGACCGTGGGTCTCGCCTTCGTGCTGGTGGTCGCGTCGTGGTCGGCCGCGCAGTTGGCGACGCGGGTCTACCCTGAACGCAGTTGAACGCGTTCAGGAGGTCCCCTTGCCCACCCTCGACAGCACCACTCGCGACCGCATCGTCGAAGCGGCGACGGAGCTCATCCTCGAGCACGGCTACGAGCGCACGACGATGCGCGCGATCGCGGAGCGCGCCGGGGTGTCTCAGGGCAGCGCCTACTACTACTTCTCCGGCAAGGAGGACCTGGTCCAGGGCTTCTACCTGCGCATCGCTCGCGAGCACGCGGACCTCAGCCGCGAGCGGATGGAAGGCGAGAAGGCCCTCAAGACCAGGCTTGCGATCACGCTCGACACCTACCTTGAGGTCTCCGGGCGCTATCGCGCGGTTGCCGAAAGCCTCGTCAGCATGGCCGTCGTCCCCACGAGCCCGCTCAGCCCGTTCAGCGCCGAGTCGAAGCCGGCCCGAGAGACGTTCATCGCCCTGTATGACGACGTGGTCGAGGGCTCCGAGCTGCGCGCCGACGCCCGCCTCCGAGCGGCGCTTCCTGAGCTGCTGTGGCTCGTCCAGATGATCCTCACGCTGGGCTGGGTGCAGGATCTCTCTCCGGAGGCGAAGGTGTCTCGCAAGATCGTCAGTCGCCTCGCGCCGACGCTGGCGCGCCTCATCAAGGCTGCGCGGTTCAAGCCCCTCTCGCCTCTCGCAGGGGAGGCGATCGACGCGCTCGACGCCATCAAGGAGGCTCGGCAGGCGCGGGTGCGCGGGGACGACGGGGCGGCGCCGTGATCTCGCCCGGCACGCTCGCTGCCTTCGCCGCCCTTGCGTTCGTGGTCATCGTGATCCCGGGGCCGAGCGTGCTCTTCATCGTGGGCCGCGCGCTCCAGCACGGTCGGGGACGTGCTCTCGTCTCGGTCGTCGGCAACGCAGGCGGGTTCGTGGTGCACGCGGTGCTCGTGGCGACCGGGGTGGGGGTGCTGATCGCGGCGTCCGAGGTCGCGTTCGTCGCGCTCAAGATCGTGGGTGGCCTCTACCTCATCTACCTGGGCGTGCAGGCGATCCGGCATCGGCGCGACGGGCTCGTCGGCGTGGACGAGGCGGCGGAGGCCGACGACGCCCCCGTGTGGAAGGTGCTCACCGAGTCCTTCGTCGTCGGCGTGACCAACCCCAAGACTCTTGTGTTCGTCGCGGCGGTGCTGCCGCAGTTCGTCGATCCCGCCGCAGGGCCCGCGTGGGTGCAGATCCTGGTGCTCGGACTCGTCTTCTCCGTGATCGCGATCGTGAGCGACGGGGCGTACGCACTGCTCGCCGCAGGCGCACGGGACTGGTTCGCGAGCTCGCCGCGGCGGCTCGCACGGATGCGCGCTGCCGGCGGCGCGCTGATGGCGACGCTGGGTGGCGTCCTGCTTCTGTCGCGTCGGGCGGTCTGACCTGGCCACGACGCGAGGAACGCGGCGGTCCCGCCGGCCCCACCGACCCGCGCGCTAGGGTGGCGTCGCGCACCACAGCCGAAGGGGAGAGCATGGGCTTCGTCGAGGCCGTCAGGACGGGCTTCAGCAAGTACGTGGACTTCGACGGCCGCGCCCGCAGGTCCGAGTACTGGTGGTGGGCGCTCTTCCAGGGGCTCCTTCTGGTGGTGCTCCAGGCGATCGTCATCATCACGGTGTTCATCGCGTTCGTGCCCCTGCTCACCCAGGTCGCTGCTGATGGCACCCTCGAGCCCGACGCGTTCGGCGCGACGGTCTGGCTCCCGGTGGCGATCACCTGGGCCCTGCTCGCGATCGTTCAGCTCGGACTTCTCCTCCCAGGGCTCGCCGTCTCGGTTCGCCGCCTTCACGACATGGGCCGAAGCGGCTGGTGGTACTGGATCTCGGCAGTCCCCGGGGGCAGCATCGTGCTGATCGTCTTCGCGGTGCAGGACTCGCACCCCGGACCCAACGAGTACGGGGAGAACCCCAAGGGAATCGCCGCCGCCTGGCCTCCCGCACCGTACGCGGCGGCCTACCCCGCTCCCTACGCGGCCGCGCCGACCGGTCCGGCCTACGGGCCGGTCCCCACGCCGGGCGCGCTCGCGGTTGAGCCGGGTCGTCCCACTGCTTCGGCCGCACCGCCCATTCCACCGCCCACTCCGCCGGCGGCGCCTCCGGACGCGGGCGCGCGCCCCTGAGACCGCTCCGGCGATCCGTCGGGTCGCGCGGCTAGGCTGAGGCCAACCACGAACGACAGGGGAGAACGATGGGTTTCGGTCAGGCGGTCAAGGTCTGCTTCAGCAAGTACGCGGTGTTCTCGGGCCGCGCCCGTCGGGCCGAGTTCTGGTGGTTCTTCCTGTTCCAGCAGGTCGTCGGGATCGTGCTCTCGATCATCTTCACCGTCCTCTACTTCGCCTCGCTCGGCCCGGCCTTCGCGCAGATCGAGGCAGACGGGACCATCCCCGACTCCGCTTTGGAGGACATCAACTGGGCACCGATGACGATCGGCATCGTGATCGCCAGCGTCGTCAGCCTCGCACTGCTTCTGCCGAGCCTCGCGGTGACCGTGCGTCGTCTGCATGACACGGGCCGCAGCGGCTGGTGGTACCTCATCTCGTTCATCCCCTTCGGTGGAATCGTGGTGCTGGTCTTCGCCGCTCTCGAGTCGGAGTCAGGGACGAACCAGTACGGCCCCGACCCGAAGGCCGGCGACCGATGGAGCGGCATGCCTGCCGCCCCCGTGTACCCCGGTGCCCCCGTGGCGCAGGGCGCGATGCCCAGCTATCCCGGAGCGCAGCCCACTCAGCCGCAGCCCGGAGCCATCCAGCAGCCCGCCCCCGCAGCGCCGCAGGCCCCCGCACAGACGCCGCCCCCGGCCGCTCCTCCTGCGCAGTCCGCGCCGCCTGCCGCACCGTCGCCGGACGCCGGCGGCACCGACGATCCCTTCGCCCAGCCCCCGCGCTGACTCCCCGCGCGACGCCCCGGCGGCGAGCGCGACCTTCGCACCCAGGCCCTGACGCAGTCCCGACGCTTCCCCAGGAGGTGCGCGACCGTCGTCAGGGCCTTCGTGCTGTCCCTACCGTGACTGCGACGGAAGGGGAGCGATGGCAGATCTCACGGTGGATCACGACGCGGCGGGGATGGCCGCCGCACGGCTGCGGGAGCTCGCTGCGTGTCAGTGGGAGGCGGATCCCGGCGCCGCCGCTGCCGCCACTGGTCACCGGCGTCTGATCGAGGCGGCGGCGCAGGTCGGTGCAGCGCAGCGGCGCGGTGCCGACGCCGTGCACGCCGAGGCGTGGGACCTCGCCCGTCTGGTGGACGAGGCTGCTGACCGTTTCGTGACCACTGACCGGCGGCTCGCGCAGGGACGGACGCGAAAGTCCGCTGCCGATGAGTGAGGCCGCACGGATGCTTGCTTCGTGCGCGGGCCTCATGGAGCTCGAGGCCGGGCGCCTGGACAGCGCCGCGGCTCGCCTGAGTGGTCCATGGGGGGAGGGAAGAGCGCTCGACAGCATCGCCGACGCTCGGGCCTCGCTCGCCCTCGCCGCTCACGACCTGG
Source organism: Demequina zhanjiangensis (assembly GCF_030418315.1). Classification (GTDB taxonomy): domain Bacteria; phylum Actinomycetota; class Actinomycetes; order Actinomycetales; family Demequinaceae; genus Demequina; species Demequina zhanjiangensis. Next base: position 84,437 of record NZ_JAUHPV010000008.1, on the reverse strand, counting down.
CGCAGGGGCGCCGCGATGCGGCCGCGCTGCTCCGGCGCGCCGGCCACGTGGTGGACGCGGCCGGGCCGCCGCCGGCCCTCGACGACCCTGCCGCCGGTGGCGCTGCGAGAGCCCTTGAAGCCCTCGCATCCGAGCTCGACGCGCTGCCGCAGCCGGCAGCGCTGGCGGCGCGTCGGCATCTGACGCTTCCGTTGATCGAGGCAGGGATGCTCGCGGCCTCGCCTGCGCTGGGATCGTGGCTCCTGTGGCGCGCCGCCGGCGACGTTCGCGCACCCGATCCTCGGGTGAGCCGGGCGTTCGGAGACGGGTCTGCCTCGTCGCGGGAGGCGGCCGAGCGGCTGTCGGCGAGCAGGCCGGAGACTGTCAGCGACCTGATCGTGGGCTGCGGGCTGGTCGACGCGATGGGGCGTGAGCGACGCGCAGTCGTGGACATCGCACAGGTCACCACGGCCGACGGCGACGAGGCCTGGATCGTCACGCTGCCGTCGACGCAGGACTGGGTGGTGCCTCACGGAGATGCTCCCGCGCCCAACGATCTCGACGCGATCCTCGCGCACGCGATCCTGCCCGGAACGACGTCCACCTACGCGCGTGGAGTGGAGGAGGCGATCCGTCAGGCCGGGATCCCTGCCGGTGCCCCCGTGCTGCTCGTCGGGTTCTCGCTCGGCGGCATCGCTGCGACGGACCTCGCCAGGAGCGGAGTCGGGCGGGTGTCGGTGGAGGGGGTGGTGAGCGCGGGGGCGCCGATCGACATGGGTGAGGACCCGCCGGGCGTACCAGTGCTGTCGCTCGTCCACCACGGTGACGCGGTTCCCGCCCTCGACCTCGCGGCCGAGGGGGACGGGCCGCTCCGGACCACGATCGCTGACGCCGCACCCGAGGGGATGCGGCCGCACAGCGCCTCCGCCTATGCGACCACCGCCGCAGCGCACGACGCCGATGGGGGCCTCACCGCGCCCTACGAGCGGTTCCTCGTCGCCGACCCCGCCACAGAGGTGGTGCACCGCCAGTACGAGATCGTCGAGAGATGACGGCCCGAGACCTGCTGGGAAGCCGGGGAGGGGAATAGGGGCCGGCGCCCAGGCGTCGCACCCGTATGGACACGACAGCACAGCACGCCCGCGTCGCGATCGTCGGCGGCGCCGGGAACATCGCCCGCCGACTCATCCCGTTGCTCCAGGACAAGGGGATCGAGGCGGTGCCCCTCGCACGCCGCCAGGAGCAGCTCGATGAGCTCGCCGCCATGGGGGCGTCCCCGCGCATGCTCGACATCGAGGCATCCACGACCGAGGACTTCGTCGCCGCGTTCGAGGGCTGCGACGCCGTGGTCTTCTCCGCCGGTGGAGGCGGGGATGGGAACGTCGAGCGCAAGCGCACCGTCGACCTTGAGGGATCCCTCAAGTCAGCGGAGGCAGCCCGGGCCCTGGGCATCGACCGCTTCATCCAGGTGTCCGCGATCGGCGTCGACAAGCCTGCCGACACCTCGCGCGGCGACGCCTGGACCGCGTACGTCGCCGCCAAGCGTGACGCCGACGCCTCGCTGCGCGAGTCGTCGCTGGCCTGGACGATCCTCCGGCCCGGCCGCCTCACCGACGATGAGCCGACGGGGCAGATGCAGCTCGCCTCCGAGGTGGAGCCCGGCTCGATCCCGCGCGCCGACGTCGCCGCGGTCATCGTCGCCTGCCTGGAGAACGCAGCGACGGTGGGCTATCAGTGGGAGCTCGTGTCGGGCGACGTGCCGATCGCAGACGCGCTCGCGCGTCGCGCCAGGTAGAGGCGCACGTTCCCCTGGTGGCACCCGGCGTCTCTCGCTAGGCTCGGCGTGCACTCGCGCCACGGTGGGGCGAGACGGAGGGGAAAGACATGAACGGTTACAAGGCAGCGCTGAGCAAGTACGCGCAGTTCAGCGGACGCTCACGCAGGGCCGAGTTCTGGGGCTTCGCGCTCGTCAACATCCTGATCTCGATCGTCTTCTCGATCCTGATCACGCTCGTCGGCGTGTCCTCGGACGGCACGTACACGACCGTCGGATGGATCCTGGTCGCCGCGATCGTCCTGTACGGCCTCTTCATCCTCATCCCGAACCTCGCCCTCCAGTGGCGCCGGTACCAGGACATCGGCTGGGCGGGGGCCGTGTCGATCATCGGCTGGTTCGTCCCGCTGCTCACGTTCATCGTGGCGCTGATCCCCGGCAACGCCGGACCCAACCAGTACGGCCCGGACCCCAAGTGATCCGCTGACCGACAGCACGAAGGCCGGGACCCCTCACGGGATCCCGGCCTTCGTGCTGTCAGGGCTGACGGGTCAGCCTCGACTCATGCTGCTTAGCGCTCCACGTCGCCGAGGATGAACGCCTCGAGCTGCGCACGGCCCTTGGTGTCCTCCATCTGGACGGGCGGCGACTTCATGAAGTAGGTCGACGCCGAGAGGATCGGGCCGCCGATGCCGCGGTCCTTCGCGATCTTCGCGGCGCGGACCGCGTCGATGATGACGCCGGCCGAGTTGGGGGAGTCCCACACCTCGAGCTTGTACTCCAGGTTCAGGGGCACCTCGCCGAAGGCCGAGCCCTCGAGGCGGACGTACGCCCACTTGCGGTCGTCGAGCCACTCGACGTAGTCCGACGGGCCGATGTGCACGTTGCGGTCGTTCTTCACGCCGGCGAGCGGACCCTCGTCGATGTTGGAGGTGACGGCCTGGGTCTTCGAGACCTTCTTCGACTCGAGGCGGTTGCGCTCAAGCATGTTCTTGAAGTCCATGTTGCCGCCGACGTTGAGCTGGTAGGTGCGGTCGAGGCGCACGCCGCGGTCCTCGAACAGCTTCGCCAGCACACGGTGCGTGATCGTGGCGCCCACCTGCGACTTGATGTCGTCGCCGACGATCGGGACGCCGGCGTCCTCGAACTTCTTGGCCCACTCGGGGTCCGAGGCGATGAAGACGGGGAGGGCGTTGACGAAGGCGACGCCCGCGTCGATCGCGCACTGCGCGTAGTACTTGGCGGCCTCCTCGGAGCCCACGGGGAGGTAGCAGACGAGGACGTCGGCCTCGGAGTCCTTGAGGACCTGCACCACGTCGACGGGAGCGTCGTCGGACTCGACGATGGTCTGGCGGTAGTACTGGCCGAGACCGTCGAGCGTGACGCCGCGCGAGACCTGGATGTCGGTCTTGGGGACCTCGCAGATCTTGATGGTGTTGTTCTCGGACGAGTTCGTCGCCTCGATGAGCTCCTTGCCCACCTTGAGCGAGTCGACGTCGAACGCCGCCACGAACTCGATGTCGGAGACGTGGTAGTCGCCGAGCTGGACGTGCATGAGGCCGGGGACCTTCTCATCGGCAGGCGTGTTCTTGTAGAACTCGACTCCCTGGATCAGCGACGTGGCGCAGTTGCCGACGCCGACGATGGCAACCTTGAGATTCGCCATGGGTTCATTCCCTTTCAGTTGTCCCCCGCAGATGCGGCGGGTCCGTTTTCTCCGCGGGTGGCGGAACGTTCGTTCTCGATGAGCTGGTCGAGCCACTCGACCTCCCGCTCGACCCTCTCGAGGCCGTGGCGGTGGAGCTCGGCGGTGTAGGCGTCGGCGCGCTCGCGCTGCCGCCTCCGCATCTCCTGGAGCTCCTCGATCCGCTCGGACAGCCGCATGCGACGGCCCTCGAGGATCCTGAGGCGCGTCGCCGAGTCGGTCTGGCCGAACAGCGAGAAGCGCAGGTCGAAGGAGTCGTCGTCGTAGGAGTTCGCGCCTGCGGAGGCGAGCTCCTGCTCGAGGCGGGCTCGGCCGGCGTCCGTGAGGGCGTACGCGATGCGGGACCGGCGTGAACCGGTGCCCGCGGCGTCGTCCTCGCCGACGGCGTGGATCAGTCCTGCCCCGACCATCCGCTTGAGGGCCGGGTACAGGGAGCCGTAGCTGAGGGCCCGGAAGGGGCCGAGCTCGCTGCCGAGACGCTTGCGGATCTGGTAGCCGTGGAGCGGCTGCTCGGCGAGCATCCCGAGGATGCCGAGGGTCAGCACGTCGGTCTTCGCCATGCGTCGCCTCCTGCCTGGTATCCGTCCAGCTCGTGCGCATCGGCACCTCGGACGCACCGTGCGCCGCGATGTATCGATGCGATATGTAGCACCAAGTTGTATCGCATCGATACATCGTCTGCAACCTCGCCGCGCCTGTGGGAAAGGGAACCTCCCAGGCACGCCGTTCGTAGACTTGCTTCGTGAGCGATGAACGTCAGGCCCCCCGCCGTCAGTCCATGCGCCCCACCTCCTCGGGTGCGGCCGAACGGACTGCACCCACGCGCCGTGCGACAGGTGCTCAGCCCACCCGCAAGGGATCCGGGGGCGGCTTCACCGGCTCCGGAGACGGCAAGGCGCCGATCAAGGGAACGCCGCCCGAGGACTCCAAGCCCGCATGGAAGGTGTGGACCAAGCGCATCGGGATCGGCGCGCTCGTCGCCGGCCTCGTCGTGTTCACCGCCGGAGCCATCGGCCTGTTCGTGAAGTACCAGAGCCTGCCCGAGCTCACCGCGTCCGACTTCGCGCTCTACCAGTCGTCCACGCTGTACTACGCCGACGGCGAGACCGTCATGGCCACGCTCGGCGAGGCCGAGCGTGAGATCGTCGACTCCGAGGACATCAGCGTCCACATGAAGGACGCGATCGTCGCTGCCGAGGACCGCTCGTTCTGGACCAACTCCGGCGTGGACCTCATGGGCACCGCACGAGCGCTCTACCGCACGATCGTCCTGAACGATCGACAGGGTGGCTCCACGATCACCCAGCAGTACGTCGAGCGCTACTACTCGGGCGAGACCGTCACCGACATCCCGGGCAAGATCGAGGAAGCGCTCATGGCGCTCAAGGTCGGCAGCACCCAGGAGAAGGAGGAGGTGCTCGCCAACTACCTCAACACCATCTACTTCGGGCGCGGCGCCTACGGCATCGAGAAGGCCGCCGAGGAGTACTTCGGCAAGACCGCCGCCGACCTCACCATCTCCGAGTCGGCGATGCTCGCCGGCATCGTCCCTGCGCCGTCGGCCTGGGACCCGCGGCTCGACCCTGATCGGGCCGAGCAGCGCTGGAACTACGTGCTCGACGGCATGGTCGAGACGGGTGCCATCACCCAGGAGGAGCGCGACGCGCAGACCTTCCCCGAGTGGATCCCCTACGACCAGAGCGACACGTACGCCGGCCCCACCGGCTACCTCATCCGCTCCGCGCTCGACGAGGTCGTCGCGACCACCGACTACACGATGGAGCAGATCGAGACGCTCGGCCTCTCGATCGTGACGACCATCTCCCCGACCCACCAGGCCGCAGCCGAGGCCGCCGTCGCAGGCATGCCCGACGACCACGACGAGAACCTTCGCGTCGCCGCGGTCACGGTCGACTCCGCCACCGGAGCGATCACCTCCATGTACGGCGGCGCCGACTACCTCACGGTGCAGCGCAACGCCGTCACGCAGGACATCGCCCAGGCGGGCTCCACGTTCAAGCCCTTCGCCCTCATCGCCGGCCTCTCGCAGGGAATCGGCCTCGGCACCGAGTACCTCGCGAACAACAACATGGTCCTCGAGGGCTACGACAACCCCGTGCGCAACTTCGGCGGCGCCAACTACGGCGTGATCGACCTCGTGCGGGCCACGCAGAACTCGGTCAACACCGCCTTCGTGCAGCTCACCAATGACGTGGGCCCCGAGAACGTGATGCAGGCCGCGATCGACGCCGGCATCCCGGAGGACACCCAGGACCTGAACGCCAACCCGTCCGTCGTGCTGGGTGCTGCGGCGCCCCATCCTCTCGACATGGCGTCCGCGTACGCGACCATCTCCGCGGGCGGTGTGCGCACCGACACGTTCATGGTCCAGTCGATCACCGACGCCGACGGCGAGACCACCTACGAGCACGAGGCGGTGTCGCGCCGCGTGTTCGACGAGGGCGTCATCGCTGACACCACCTACGCGATGCAGCAGGTGGTGAAGTTCGGATCGGGGCGCACCGCCAACCAGCTGGGCCGCGACATCGCAGGCAAGACCGGTACGTCGAACGACAACAAGTCCGCGTGGTTCGTCGGCTTCACCCCGCAGATCGTCGGAGCGGTCGCGCTCTACCAGGTGGGCGAGGACGGGTCCCAGGAGAACATCACCACGTTCGGCGGGTACCCGCAGATCACCGGCTCCACCGTCCCCACGGATGTGTGGACGGAGATGATGCGACCGATCCTCGACGAGTACCCGGCCGAGAGCTTCCCGCCCAGGGCCAACGTGGGCACCGACACGCCGCTCGAGCCCACCACGTCGCCCACCCCGGAGCCGACGCCCGAGGTGACCGAGACGACGGAGGCGCCCGAGCCTGAGCCGGAGCCGACGCAGACGACTGAGCCGCCTGCGCCGTCGCCCTCGCCCACGCAGACGACCCCGCCGTCGCCAGCGCCGACCGTGGCCGCCTCGCCCGGGCCTCCAGGCCAGGGCTGAACGCACGAGGGCCGGCACCGCGAATGCGGTGCAGGCCCTCTGTCGTTGTCGCGCGCGGTCAGCGACGCAGCATGCGCTTGAGCCGCAGCGCCTGCGTGAGCGCGGTGTAGCGCAGTCCCTTGACGGGCACGTCCCAGGCGCCGTCCACCTCGACGATCTCCCCGAGCTGCTGCTTGAACTCGCGCACGCCCATGAGCTGCGGCGCACGATCAGAGCCCACGCCCATCAGGTCGTACTGTGTCACGCCCTCGGCCTTGAGCGTGGTGAGGATGTGCCACTTGAGCCGCAGCGCGGCGTTGGTGTCGCGCGCCTCCCGGTTGCCGGCAGCGTAGACATCCACACCCGCGTTGTCGTAGACGGTCGAGATGACCCACGACACGGCCCGCCCCGGCGTCAGGTCGCCGTTCTCGCCGGTGTCGTGTCGCCTCGCCACGAACAGGCGGACGTGCTCGCCGAGCGAGCGGAGCATCGTCAGGTACACGTCCGCACCGAAGATCCCGAAGCCGTCCCGCGAGGCTGTTTCCCTGTAGATCTCGTAGAGCTCCGCGAACTCCTCGTCGCTGAGGCCGGTCTCCTCGGTGACCGTCATCGCCTCGTCCTTGAGCGTGCGACGCGTCTTGTAGCGACCGCGCTTGGAGAAGGACTGCATGATCGCGTCCTCGTCCCGCGTGAGGTCCACGACCACCGTGTGGTCGTACGTCACCGTCTGGAGCAGCTCGCTCAGGTCCGACGCAGCGTGCCGGGCGTGAAGGCGCAGGAAGGTCGCCCACGGAGCCTCCTTGCGCGCGTAGGCGACCAGCGCTCGACGCACCGCCCGCTCGCGCTCGGGCGTCTGCTCGGAGAGCCAGATCGGTCCGTGCTTCGCCCACAGGTAGCGGAAGCCTCGCCCCTCGAAGGAGGAGAAGGCGATCACGGCGACCGGACCGTCGGCCGCGGCGACCACAAGGCGACGCCACGGAGAGCGTCCAGGGACTGCGTCGTCGTACGGGTCCCACACGGGCGACTGCTCGATCGGCACCGGATGGGCGGCGCCGTGCGCCAGCTCCAGGAAGCGATCGTCAGGGACCTGGGCGACGCTGAGGGCGTCAGCTGAGGCGTTCACCCCCCAAGGGTAACGGGGGCGCCGAGAACACCCCGCTTCGTCCCCAGGCCCGACGCCGCGCTCGCGCGTGCGCAGACCCTGGGGACGCACGTGGCGGCGGCACCGCAGATGCCGTACCCTTGTTCCTCGTGGTTGAGCGCCGTCACCCGGCGGCGTGAACCGCGAAGCATCAGCCCTCCTGCCACGGAACGTCCGTGGCCGTACAGTCCAGAGGAGGTGGGTATTTCGATGCGTCATTACGAGATGATGGTCATCCTCGACCCTGAGGTGGATGAGCGCACGGTCACCCCGTCGCTCGAGAAGTACCTTGGCGTGGTCACCAACGACAACGGAACGGTCGACAAGGTCGACGTCTGGGGTCGTCGCCGCCTTGCGTACCCCATCAAGAAGAAGAGCGACGGCATCTACGCGGTGATCGACTTCACCGCGGAGTCCGCGACGGCCAAGGAGCTCGAGCGTCAGCTCGGCCTCAACGAGACCGTCCTGCGCCTGAAGCTGCTCCGCCCGGACGCCAAGTAAGGCTCCGGGACTCGTCAGAACCCTCACCCACAGCAAGCGACCCCTAGGGAGCTATTCATGGCAGGCGAGACCCAGATCACTGTGATCGGAAACCTCACCGGCGACCCCGAGCTGCGATTCATCCAGTCCGGCGCCGCGGTGGTCAACTTCACGGTGGCGTCCACCCCCCGCACGTTCGACCGTCAGTCGAACGAGTGGAAGGACGGGGAGACCCTGTTCATGCGCTGCTCCCTGTGGCGCGAGGCCGCGGAGAACGTGGCCGAGTCGCTGACCAAGGGCATGCGCGTCATCGTGACGGGCCGCCTGGTGTCGCGCTCGTGGGAGGCCAACGGCGAGAAGCGCACCGTCAACGAGATCCAGGTCGACGAGGTCGGGCCCTCGCTGCGTTACGCCACCGCGAAGGTGAACCGTAACCAGCGCGGCGGCGGCTCCGGCGGCGGCGGTGGATTCTCGGGTGGCGGTGGCGGCTACTCCGCTCCGGCCGGCGGTTCCGACAACGACCCGTGGGCGACCGCCCCGGCGTCGGACGAGCCCCCCTTCTAAACACCCAGGAACAAGAGATATGGCTAAGAACGACATCCGCAAGCCGCGCAAGAAGGTCAACCCTCTCAAGGCGGCCAAGGTTCAGAAGATCGACTACAAGGACACCGCGCTGCTGCGCAAGTTCATCTCCGACCGCGGCAAGATCCGCTCGCGTCGCGTGACCGGTGTCACCGTCCAGGAGCAGCGTGAGATCGCCCGCGCCATCAAGGTTGCGCGCGAGATGGCCCTGCTTCCCTACGCCGGCTCCGGCCGCTGATCGGGGGACTCTCATGGCAAAGGTGATCCTCACCCACGAGGTCCACGGTCTCGGCATCGCCGGTGACGTCGTCGACGTCAAGGACGGCTACGCCCGCAACTACCTCGTGCCCCGCAAGCTGGCCACCCCGTGGTCGGCCGGTGCCGAGAAGCAGATCGACGGCCTCCGCAAGGCGCGCCGCGCCAAGGAGATCGAGAGCATCGAGGGCGCCCAGGCTGCCCGCGACGCCCTCCAGGGCACCGAGGTCGTCGTCGAGGCGAAGGCTGGCGAGTCCGGCCGCCTCTTCGGCGCCGTGACGCCCGCCGACATCGCGGCCGCCATCGGCGACCGCGCCAAGGTCGACAAGCGCCGCATCCACGTCGCGCAGCCGATCAAGGCGCTCGGCGAGTACACGGTCTCCGTGTCGCTGCACGACGACATCGCGGCCACCGTCGCCGTCAAGGTCGTCGCCGCCAAGTAACGATCTCCGGCGAGCAGGCTCCGGCCGGCCCGCCAACGATCCTCGGACCTCACGGTCCAGCCGAGGCCCGGCTCCCCAGGGAGCCGGGCCTTCGTGCGTCCAGGGGCGCCGCTGTTCGGCGGCCGTCGTGGTTCCGGAGGTCACCGCTGTCCAGGGTTCCTCGCGCGGGAACCCTCCTCGGTGGGGCGCTCTCGCAGCTCCGCATGGCTCCGCTCCGCAGGGTGTGGCAGTCGGCCTCCCGCCAGACAGTACGAACCAACGGCCGACGCGACACGCCGGTCCGCGGCCGCCGAGGGGCGCCCGCGCCGGCGTGTCGGCAGTCGGCGTGGTTCGCAGTGTCCGGGGCTCGCACGGAGGGAGGTCGGGGCGATCGGAGTGGCCGTCCCGGTGGCCGTCGATATCGAAGCAGGAGGGCCCAGGTCAAGGGGACGAAACCGGAGGAAACGGGCGGCTTCGTGACACTCCGTGCGGCGCGCGCGACACGCCGATGCGCGACACGCCGAGGACTTTTCCCACCTACTTCTCCACAATGTTGATACCGCCAACATGCCTGCTAGGAACCGGTTTTCTCTTGGTCGCATCACTCTATTCACAGAGATATCCACATGCGTCCACGGCGTCGTTCACACCGCCTTCCCCACGTGATCCCCAGGTTCTCCCAAGGTTCTCCACTGAACCCGGGATGGCGTCGACATCGCCGGTTTGATAACGACGCGCCGCCCGCCTACGGTCCGTTGTCAGACCTGCGCGAGAAGGTGGGGTCGAGACCTCCAGCGGGAGGTCAGCGCAGATCGATCGAGACGAAGGGAAGTGGCTGCATGTCCATCGACGAGCTGGAGTCGTCGTACACCGGACCGGCCACGTACGAGCGTCTGCCGCCGCAGAACCTCGAGGCCGAGCAGTCCGTGCTCGGAGCCATGCTCATCTCCAAGGATGCGATGGCGGACGTCATCGAGGCGATCCGCGCGGATGACTTCTACAAGCCCGCGCACGAGACGATCTTCGACACCGCGGTGAAGCTCTACAACGGCGGCGACCCCGTCGACGCGCTCACCGTCAGCGCCGAGCTTCAGCGCGCGGGCAGCCTGTCGCGCATCGGCGGCGCCGAGTACCTTCACACGCTGATCGCGTCCGTGCCGTCCGCCGCCTCCGCCGGCTACTACGCCCGCCTGGTAAGGGAGCAGTCCATCCTGCGCCGCCTCGTCGAGGCCGGCACGCGCATCGCGAACATGGGCTACGACGGCGACGGCGGCGAGGCCGACATGATCGTCGACGGCGCACAGGCCGAGATCTTCGCGGTCACCGAGCGTCGCAACTCTGAGGACTACCTGCCGATCGGCGACATCCTCGAGTCCACGCTCGGCCAGATCGACCAGGCCTCCAAGCACGACGGCACCCTGCGAGGCGTCCCCACGGGCTTCCGCGACCTCGACGACCTCACTGGCGGCCTGCAGGGCGGGCAGATGATCGTCATCGCCGCGCGACCCGCGATCGGCAAGTCGACCCTCGGCCTCGACATCGCGCGCGCGGCATCGATCCACAACAACATCGCCTCCGTCATCTTCTCGCTCGAGATGAGCAAGGAGGAGATCACCAAGCGCATGCTCGCTTCCGAGGGCAAGGTCAAGCTGACCCAGCTCAACAAGGGTCCGCTGGGCCCGAGCGACTGGGACCGCCTCGCGCGAGCGTCGTCCCGCGTCTCCACGGCGCCGCTGTTCATCGACGACTCTCCGAACATGACGCTTATGGAGATCCGCGCCAAGTGCCGCCGCCTCAAGCAGCAGCACAACCTCGGGCTCGTGGTCCTCGACTACCTCCAGCTCATGAGCTCGGGCCGCAAGGTCGAGTCCCGTCAGCAGGAGGTCTCGGAGTTCTCGCGTGCGCTCAAGCTGCTCGCGAAGGAGATCGAGGTGCCGGTCATCGCGATCTCGCAGCTGAACCGTGGACCCGAGCAGCGCACCGAGAAGAAGCCGATGCTGTCCGACATGCGTGAGTCCGGCGCGATCGAGCAGGATGCCGACATCGTGATCCTGCTGCACCGCGAGGACGCCTACGACCGCGAGAACCGCCCCGGTGAGGCGGACTTCATCATCGCGAAGCACCGCGCGGGACCCACTGACACCATCGCTGTCGCCTTCAAGAAGGACTACGCGCACTTCGCCGACATGGCGCACGAGATGTAGCCAGCTGCACCGCGCATGCCGGGCCGCGCCCGGTGCGCCCGGCGCAATGCACCGGGCCCTGCGCAGTGCGGCTTGCGTCGAACGCCGAGCCAGTCGCACAGCGTGTTGCACGGACCACGCTCCGCCCGCACATCAAGGCCGTCTCAGGTCTACCGTGGAAGGAGAGGACGCCTCGTCCATGGCAGACGGGAGGCGTGGGCCATGAGTGCGGTGAGGCGCCGCGTCCTCCTGACGGGCGCGACGGGAAACTGGGGTCGCGCGACGATGCGCGAGTTCCGGCACGTCGACGACCTGAGCGTCCGCGTGCTCGCGATGCCTGGCGCAGAGGAGCACCTGCTCCTCGAGGAGTTCGCGGACCTTCCGCACCTCGAGATCTACAAGGGCGATCTGACCCGGTACGCGGACATCGCGAGGGCGATCCAGGGCGTGGACGTGGTGCTGCATGTGGGGGCCGTGGTCTCGCCCTACGCGGACCAGCATCCCGCGCTCGCTCACCGCGTCAACGTGGGGTCCATGAGGAACCTCATCCAGGCCGTCCAGGCGCTTCCCGACCCTTCCGCTACTGCGATCGTCGGCGTGGGGTCCGTGGCGGAGACGGGTGACCGCCAGGAGCCGCATCACTGGGGGAGGGTGGGCGACCCGATCCGCGTCTCGAGGCTGGACGAGTACGGCCAGACGAAGGTCGAGGCGGAACGCCTGCTGGTGGACTCCGGGTTGCCCCGATGGGTGTGGTTGCGCCAGACGGGGATCATGCATCCAGGTCTGCTCGCGGTGCGCGATCCGATCGTGACGCATGTGCCTCTCGCGGGCGTGATGGAGTGGGTCTCGGATGAGGATGCGGCCCGGCTCCTGGTGGGTATCGCCCAGCACGAGGCCCCCGCGGCGCTGTGGGGTCGGGTCTTCAACGTGGGCGGGGGAGAGGCGTGGCGTCTCACGAACTTCGGCTTCCAGGAGCGGGTGGCGGCGGCGCTCGGCGTGAGGGATGTCAGGCGCTGGTACGAGCGGAACTGGTTCGCGACGCGAAACTTCCATGGGCACTGGTTCTCCGACAGCGATCTCCTTGAGGAGCTGGTGCCGTTCCGTCGCGACACCGTCGATGAGGCGCTCGAGCGAGCTGTCGACCTCCTCCCGACGAATGCGCGGCACGCGGGGAGGGTGCCGGCCTGGCTGGTGAAGCGCTTCGTGATGCGTCCGTTGGCGTATGAGCCGCGCGGGACGATGCATGCGGTGCTCCACCGGGATGGCGCGGAGATCGCCGCGCACTTCGGCTCTCTGGAGGAGTGGCTGCGAATCGGCGGCTGGGATTCCTTCGAGCCGCCGGCGCCGAGCCGCACGCCCACGACGCTGGATCACGGGTTCGACGAGACGAAGCCCGCGCGCGAGTGGACCCACGATGATCTGGCGGGGGCGGCAGCGTTCCGTGGCGGTGAGCTGCTTGCCGGTCTCGTCCGAGTCGGCGATGTGACGACGCGTCTGCCGTGGCGCTGCGGGTTCGGACATGAGTTCAAGGCGAGTGCGCGCCTGGTCCTCGCGGCGGGCCACTGGTGTCCGGTGTGCGTGAAGGACACGGCCCGCTATGCCGAGCAGGCAGAGCTGAGCCCGTTCCTCGCACAGCTGGAGAGGGCCCCGGAGCGGGTGAAGCCCGCCTCGGTCGGGGCGCCGTGAGCGTCGGGCCGGTAAGTCTCTGGCGGGTGAACGTCGGGCCCGTGAGCGAACTCCGAGCCCGCTGTCGCAGGATGCTCACCTCCCCCTCACGTCTGCGATGAGATTGAAAATCATTCTCATCTAGTCTACGCTCGGTCGCGTCCGAGGGGCAGGCGCGCATGCCGTTCGGACGCCACACCGCGGACGCTGAACCGCGGTCAGGAACCGAACGATGAAAGGCAAGCCCCTGCCTCAGGGGCGAGGTAGTCCATGTCCCGCACCCTTTCCCTTCCGGCGCGCTACGGCACGCTCGGCGTCGCGCTGGCGCTCGGCCTCACGGCCTGTGCGACGGCGGATGCCGCTGGCGACGCGTCGCCCTCGGAGCACGCCGATGACCATGCCCACGAGGAAGGCGAGGCGCAGCACGGCGCGTCCGAGGCGTCCGCCCAGACGCCGCGCCTCGTGATGACCTACGACGGCGGCATCGTCGTGGTCGACGCGAACAGCCTCGAGCTCGAGGCCGACCTGGAGCTCGAGGGCTTCAACCGGATCAACCCGCTCGGCGACGGCCGCCACGTCGCGGTCTCCACCGCGGGCGGCTTCCAGGTGCTCGACGCGGGCACGTGGTCGAGCGCGCACGGCGACCACGCGCACTACTTCACCGGACCCGCCTCGCTCACGGAGTTGATGGTCGCCGCAGAGCAGCCCGGCCACGTCGTCGTCCACGACGGCCTCACCACCCTGTTCGACGACGGCACCGGAGACGTCTCGGTCTTCCACGCCGACGACTGGGCGCACATGGTGGAGGAGGGCCACCTCGACACGATCCGCACCTACACGACCGCCGCGGCGCATCACGGCGTGGCCGTCACCACTGACGAGGGGAACCTCATGGTGACCCTCGGCGACGAGGAGGGCCGCACCGGCGCCATGCTCCTCGACTCCGAGGACCAGGTGCTCACCGAGAACGCTCAGTGTCCTGGAGTCCACGGCGAGACCGCCTTCGCGGACGCTGAGGGCGACCACCTCGTCATGGTCGGCTGTGACGACGGTGTGCTGATCCTCCACGGAGATCACTTCCACAAGATCGACTCCGGGCTGGACTACGCACGGACCGGCAACCTGTACTCGGTCGACGGCTCGAGCATCGTCGCCGGCGACCGCAAGACCGACCCGGACGCAGGCATCGGTCTCCACGAGATCGTCCTGATCGACACCGACGCGGAGACCATGAGCGTCGTCGACCCGTTCGGTGGGGCCGAGGCGCAGTACACGTGGCGCGACGTCCGCCGCGGCGACGACGGCCAGGTCCTCGTGCTGGGCACCGACGGCACGCTCCGCGTCCTCGACGAGACGGGCGCCGTGACGGCCGAGATCCCCGTCGTCGACGCGTGGGACATCCCCGAGGAGTGGCAGACGGCCCACCCCGCAGTCGAGGTGCTCGCGGGCATGGCGTACGTCACCGAGCCCGCGACGGGCGAGGTTCACATCGTCGACTACGTGGGCGGTGAGATCTGGAAGTCGGTGGAGGTCGGCGTCCAGATGAACGAGATCGTGGGTGTCACCGGCTGATCCGGCACAGTTCGGACCCACCAGCACGACCAGGGGGTCGGAGATCGGCGAGAGCCGTGCTCCGACCCCCTGCCGCTTCCCCGGTGCGAACCGCTACTCTGTGCGTCACCCTGGGAGTACGCGAGAGGGGCGTGATGAGTGGTGTTCGACGTGGTGGAGGCCTCGATCGCCGACGTGCGTGCGGCCTTGGATTCGGGCGAGATCACGGCGGTCGAGCTGGTCCAGGCCTACCTGGACAGGATCGCGCGCCTCGACGCGGGTCCCGATGGGCTGAACGCCGTCTGCGTGCTGGATCCGACCGCGCTGGACGCGGCACGGGCGTCGGATGAGCGACGTGCGCGCGGCGAGACGCTGAGTCCGCTGGACGGCGTCTGCTTCACCGCGAAGGACTCGTACATGGTGGAGGGCCTGACCTGCGCTTCCGGGTCGCCGGCCTTCAAGGACCTGGTCGCGACGCGCGACGCGTTCACGATCGAACGCCTGCGGAAGGCCGGCGCGATCCACCTCGGCAAGACGACCATGCCACCGATGGCGAACGGCGGGATGCAGCGTGGCCTCTACGGCCGCGCCGAGAGTCCCTACAACCGCGAGTACCTGAGCTCGGCCTTCGGGTCGGGCTCGTCCAACGGCTCGGGCGCCGCCACGGCCGCGAGCCTCGCGACGTTCGGGATGGGCGAGGAGACCTGGTCGAGCGGTCGTGCTCCCGCGTCGTGCAACGGTCTCGTGGCGTACACGCCCTCGCGCGGCCTGATCTCGGTGCGCGGCAACTGGCCCCTCGTGCCGACGATGGACGTGGTGGTGCCGCACACGCGCACCGTGGCGGATATGCACGAGCTCGTGCCTTTCCTCATCGCCTTCGACCCTGAGTCGCGTGGCGACCTGTGGCGCATGCAGCATGCGGTGGTCATGCCGTCGCCGGAGGAGATGGCGGCGAGCCGCGACAGCATGCGCTCGGACTTGTCGCTCGCGGGCATGAGGTTCGCCGCGCCGCGCATGTACCTCAACGGTGAGCCCGAGGCGGCGCATCCGATCCGCACACGTGCCTCGGTGATCGCGCTGTGGGAGCGCACGCGCCAGGCGCTCGAGGCCGCGGGCGCTGAGGTGGTCGAGACGGACTTCCCGGCGGTCGAGGACTACGAGTCGGGCGCTCTTGTGGAGCGCGGCTGGGTTCCCGAGGAGTTCTTCACCCGTGAGCTGTGGGACCTGTCGATCTGGGCGTGGGACGAGTTCCTCGCCGTCAACGGGCAGCCGGGCCTGTCTCGCCTGGCCGACGCGGACCCCGAGCTGATCTTCCCGGCCCCGGAGGGTGCGCTTCCGGATCGCTACGACTCGCCCGACCTGCCTGCGCGGTACGCGGACGACGCGTTCGACCTGGGCGACTATGTGCGTCGCGCGCGTGACGGCGTGGTGCCGTGGCA
The DNA here is from genome assembly GCF_030418315.1 of Demequina zhanjiangensis. Lineage (GTDB taxonomy): Bacteria > Actinomycetota > Actinomycetes > Actinomycetales > Demequinaceae > Demequina > Demequina zhanjiangensis. The sequence continues at coordinate 68,284 of NZ_JAUHPV010000008.1, read as the reverse complement.
GCAGATCCCCTTCCTCGCGGAGGGTCTGCGGGGGCTGGAGCGCGCCCGCAAGGTGCTGCTCGAGGACTGGATGGACGACCACGGCTTCGACGCCGTGCTGTTCCCCGCGATGGCCGACGTGGGGCCAGCGGACGCTGACGTGAACGTGGAGTCGGCGGAGCTCGCCTGGCGCAACGGGGTGTGGGTCGCGAACGGCAATCTGGCGATCCGCCATCTGGGGATCCCCACGGTCACGGTGCCGATGGGCGTCATGTCGGACACGCACATGCCCGTCGGGCTCACCGTCGCGGGGCGCGCGTGGGACGATGCACGCCTGTTGAGCATCGCCGCCGCGATCGAGCGCGCCGCGCCCGGTCGGGAGGCGCCGTCGTACCTGGGAGGACACGCATGACCTGGACCATGCCGGCCGAGTGGGAGCCGCACGAGCGGGCGTGGATGGCGTGGCCGTCGGCCGACTACACCCTGGGCGAGAGGGCCGACGAGGCGTGGGGCACGTGGGCCGCGGTCGCCAACGCGATCGTCGCTTTCGAGCCGGTGACGATGATCGTCCCCGCGCACCTGAAGGACGTCGCGGACCGCTTCCTGGATCCCGCCGTGGACACGGTCGAGGGGGCCCTGGACGACGGCTGGTACCGGGACATCGGGCCGACGTTCGTGCTCGGGGCCGACGGCGATGCGGCGCTGGGTGCGGTGAACTGGCAGTTCAACGGCTGGGGCGCGCAGGACTGGGCGAACTGGGAGCACGACCAGCATGCGAGCCTGATCGCGACGGGAGCGTCGGGCGCGGACGCGATCGACTCGCCGCTCGTGAACGAGGGTGGCGGCATCCACACCGATGGCGAGGGCACGTTCCTGGTGACGCGCACGGTGCAGCTGGATCCTGGCCGGAATCCTGATCTCACCGAGGCGGATGTCGAGGCCGAGCTCGCGCGCACCCTAGGGGCCCGCAAGGTGATCTGGCTGCCGCGGGGCCTCACTCGCGACTCGGACCGCTTCGGCACCCGCGGTCACGTGGACATCGTCGCGGCCTTCACGAGGCCGGGCCGGGTGCTGCTGCACGACCAGCAGGATCCCGCGCACCCCGACTACGAGGTCACCCGGCAGATCCGGGAGACCCTCGAGGCGGCCACCGATGCGCAGGGACGACGCCTGGAGGTCGTCTCCCTGCCTGCGCCCACGGTCCTGAGGGACGACGAGGGCTGGGTGGACTACTCGTACGTCAACCACTACGTCGCGAACGGGGGAGTGGTGCTGTGCGCGTTCGATGACCCGAATGACGCGGTCGCACGCGACATCCTCGCTGCCGAGTACCCGGGGAGGGAGATCGTCCAGGTGGACGCGCGCCCGCTCTTCGCGCGCGGCGGCGGCATCCACTGCATCACCCAGCAGCAGCCCCGAGCGTGACGTTCCCGGCCGTGAGAAAATCGGAGCGGGTCGATTCCTGACCGACGACCCGTCCCCGGTCCCCACGTCTCCGAACGGTTCGTATGAACACTCTGCGCACAGTCCCCGCCCCCGTCGTCCGTGCAGCCCTCCTCGGGGGTGCCGCCTTCGCGCTCGCGGCCTGCGCGTCGCCAGGTGCGGAGCCTGCGTCGACGCCCGACGCCGAGATGTCGGCGACGCACGACGCCATGGAGTCCGGCGACGCCATGACGGACGATGCGATGGACGAGGAGTCGATGTCCGACGACACCATGGACGAGGCGGCCGCCGACGTCCCCGAGCAGCTCCAGTTCACGACCACGCTCCTCGCCGACGGCGCGACGTTCGACGGCGCGAGCCTCGCGGGCCAGGACACGCTGATCTGGGTGTGGGCCTCATGGTGCCCCACGTGCCAGGCGGAGGCGCCCGAGGTGGTCGACGCCGCCTCGCGCCTCCCCGAGGGGGTCGGCTTCTACGGTCTGCCGGGCAAGTCGGACGTCGCGGACGCCCAGGCCTTCGTCGACGAGTACGGGGTCGACGGCTTCCCGCACCTGTTCGACGACGATGGCACCCTGTGGGCGAACTTCGGGGTCTCGTACCAGCCGGCGCTCGTCCTCATCGATGACGATGGCAGCGTCGAGGTGATGCCGGGGGCGACCGACGCGGATGGCATCGTGGCGGCGGCGGAGAAGCTCGCGGCGTCCTGACCCACTGGGAGGTCAGCGCTCCGCGCGTCCGATCGCGTCGCGGATGGCGCTGAGCGTCGTCGGGTCCGCGGTGACCACGCGGTCATCGGACGAGGCGGCCGAGCCTTCGTGAGCGTCGGCTCCGCCAGCGGCGACCGGCACCGAGGCCCTTTCCTGACGCCGGGCCGCGACGAGCACCACGACGACCGCGACCGCGACGGCGATGACGGCCGCGACAAGCAGCGTCGTCCCCCAGGACGCGATCCAGGCGGACACGGTCGACTGCCACTGCGCCGTGGTCAGCAGCACAGGGTCAAGGGCGCGGATGCCGAAGTGCGGGAGCACCTCCGCAAGGCCGAAGACGAGCACGTAGAGGCCCGCCGCGATCATCAGCACGCCTCCGATCCGCATCAGCAGCGGCGTGCGCGAACGCAGCGTCGCGGCCGCCTGCGCACCCGCGAGGGCAGCGAGCATCGAGACGGTGAGGATGCTCGCGCCCATGCCCACGCCGTAGGCCACGAAGGGCACCACGGCGGCAACGGCGCCCGGCGCCGCGAGCGACTGCGCCACGACGCCGAGGAACAGTCCGATCGTGCAGCTCAGCGACGCGACGGCGAATGCGGCGCCGTAGGCGAGCTGCGAGGCGAAGGAACGGCCCGGAGCTGAGCCGCGCATCGACAGGCCAGGGCCCCGCAGCTCGCCCTTCCACGCGACGACGGCGCCGAGCACGACCAGCGCCGCGCCGATCGCCACTGTCACGTAGGAGACGTAGGGCAGGATCGAGCCCTGCAGGCCTGCGTTGACGGCGCCGAACAGGAGTCCGAAGACGAGGAAGACCGCGGTGAAGGCGAGGGTCATCGCCGCACCGAAGCCGATCGCGCGCCGCATCGCGACAGCCCTGCCGACCCGCTCGTCGGCCGTACCCGTGACGATCACCGTCACGTACGCGGGGAGCAGCGCGAAGCCGCACGGGTTGAACGCCGCCACCGCGCCGAGAAGCAGCGCGTAGGCCGCAGCCGTGGGATCGATCACCGGGGACACCTCACCTTCGCCGGCGGCGGTTCCGCCGCTCGAGACGGGTTCGGAGTCAAGTGTCGTCCGGATCGGTGCTGGGCTCTACCGCGGGCGTAGCGCGCAGATCATGACGCCCTGCCGACAGGTTGAGAAACCGGCGGCCGCTGGGGAGCAGAAGTGCATTAGCGTGCGTCGGGCCGGGCGCTCCGGCGGCCCACGATCAGGAGGACACGGCAGATGCAGCTCGCACAGCGGATCGCGCAGTGGTGGCAGGACTTCAGCGCCTCCCACACGCTGATCGCGGAGATGGCGAAGTTCTCCGGTCTGTCCTTCCTGGTGGCCGCTCTCCAGTACCTGCTGCTGACCTTCCTGCCGGTGCTGCTCTTCGAGACGACGGGGTGGGGCGCGGTTCCGGCGCAGTTCCTGCACGTCAGCCTCGGCCCCATCGACACGTACGTCTTCGACTACCCGGTCACCGGCGATGCATTGGGCGGCCTCAGCTACTTCGTGGCGTTCGTGCTCATGCTTGTGATCTCGCAGGGCGTGAACTTCCCGCTGCAGCGCAACGTCACCTTCAAGTCGAAGGGCAACGTCTGGTTCCAGCTGTCCTGGTACGTCGTCGCGCTCGTGCTCATCACCATGGCGTGCAGCCTGCTGATGAGCCTCTACGTGCCGATCCTGCGCGAGTACGTGGACCCCGCGATCTACAACATCCTCGTCACCGTCATCAACGGCGGCGTGCAGCTGGTGATCTACTTCCCGGTCTTCAAGATCATCTTCCCGGCCGCCAAGGACGTGGAGCAGGTCGAGGAGCCGGAGCTCGTCGACGCCTAATCGACCGCGGGCCCCGAGGGTCGCGGAGTCACGGCATCAGCAGGATCTTCCCGGTGCGTCCGGGCTCGAAGTTCGCGGCGGCCGCCGCGCCGATCTGATCCAGCGGGTAGAGCGCTCCGACGGGGAGCGTGAGGGTGCCGTCGGCGAGGCGGGCCATGAGCTCGCCCATGAGGCGTCGGCGGTCATCTGCCGGCATGGCCGCGCTGACCTTGCTGCCCCAGAAGCCCTTGACCGTGGCCTGCTTGAAGATGACGTCGCCTGAGGAGACATTCATGGTGGGGGACGCCATGGCTCCGAAGGAGATCAGCGTCCCTTCCTCGCCGAGGAGGCTGAGGACATCGCCCGACGCGTCGCCGCCGAGGGAGTCGATGCCGACCTTGAGCGGGGAGTCGCCCGCGAGGCGGCGCACCTCGTCCTGCCAGCCTTCGCTGTCGGTAGCGACGACCTGGTCGATGCCCGCGGCCGCCAGTTCGGCCACGCCGTCGGCGCGGCGCACGAGCCCGATCACGTGGATGCCGCGCGAGGGTGCGAGCTGCGCGACGAGGCGGCCCACGGCGCCGTTGGCGGCGTTCTGGATCATCCAGTCGCCCTCCTCGAGCCCCAGGGAGTCGAGCAGGCTGATCGCGGAGAAGGGCATCGCGACGAGCTGGGCTGCCGCCTCGTCTGGAATGCCGTCGGGCACGGGGATGAGCGCGGCCGCCTTCGCGAGGAACTGCTCGGACCAGACTCCGAACGTGCCTCCCGTCGCGACTCGTTGGCCGACCTCGAGACCCTCGACTCCCTCGCCCAGAGCGTCGACGACGCCCACGGCCTCGGTGCCTGCGCGGGCGGGCAGCTCGGGCTTGTAGCCGTAGGTGCCTCGCACCGTCCAGAGGTCGTGGTTGTGGATGGGCGACAGCAGGAGTCGGACGCGCGCTTCGCCGGGGCCAGGCTCGGGCAGCGGGGCCTCCTCGACGGACAGGACGGAGGTTGGGTCGCCGAACTCGTGATGCACGATGCTTCTCATGTCATGAACCAACGGCCGCGGCGCGCGGGTCATTCCTGATCACGAGAAGATGGAGGTAGGAGGTTGCCGATGGCGGTGACTGGCGTGGCGCGATGGGTGCCCGGCGTGCGAGTCGTGCGCGAGTACCGCCGCGCCTGGCTCTGGCCTGACGTGCGTGCCGGCATCGTGGTCACCGCGTTGATGATCCCGGCCGGCATGGGCTACGCGCAGGTGGCAGGCCTTCCTCCCGTCACCGGGCTCTACGCGTCGATCGTGCCGCTGCTCGCCTACGCGGTCTTCGGACCGTCACGCATCCTGGTGCTCGCACCCGACTCCGCGCTCGCGCCGATCATCGCGGCCGCGATCCTGCCCCTCGCCGTCGGCTCCGAGAGCCGGGCCGTGGCGCTCGCGGGCCTGCTCGCGATCATGGTCGGGGCGCTCATGCTGCTCGGCGGTGTGCTGAGGCTCGGGTTCGTGACGGACCTGCTGTCCAAGCCGGTCAGGATCGGCTATCTCAACGCGATCGCGGTGATCGTGATCGTCTCGCAGGTGCCGAAGCTGCTGGGCTTCTCCGTGGAGTCGGACGGACCGTGGCAGGGCTTCGTGGGTGCGTGGTCGGGGATAGTCGAAGGGCGCGTCCTTCCTACTGCTGCCGTGATCGGGCTCGGGTCGCTCGCGGTGATTGTCGTGCTGCGGCGCCTGCGGTCGCGTGTACCTGGAGTGCTCGTGGCGGTCGTCGTCGCGGTGGTGACGGTCTGGCTGGCCGGCCTGCAGGACCGCCTGCCCGTCGTCGGATCCCTGCCCCAGGGACTGCCAGCACCTGCGCTCGGGGGCGTGACCTGGGCCGACGCCGGAGAGCTGCTCGCCGCAGCCGCCGCCATCGCCCTCGTGTCCTTCACCGACAGCGCCGTGCTGTCCCGAACTCTCGCCGCGCGCCGGGGTGAGACGGTGAGCGGCAGCGCCGAGCTGAGGGGGATCGGCGCCGCCAACGTGGCGACGGGGCTGCTCGGCGGCTTCCCCGTGTCAGCGTCGTCGTCTCGCACGCCGGTGGCGCAGGACGCGGGGGCCCGCACCCAGCTGACGGGCGTGGTCAGCGCGATCCTCGTAGCGCTGTTCATGCTGCTCGTGCCCGACCTCACGCGCTACCTCCCGCAGGCCGCGCTCGCGGCCGTGGTCATCGGTGCCGCGCTGACCCTCATCGACGCGCCGGGCCTGATGACGCTGTGGCGCCGGAACCGTGTGGACGCGGGACTGTCGATGCTCGCCCTCGTCGGCGTGCTCGTGTTCGGCGTCCTCGAGGGGATCGTCGTGGCGATCGCGCTGTCGCTGCTCACCTTCGTCAACAGGTCATGGCGGCCCTACCGCACCAAGCTGGGTCGCATTCCCGGCCGACGCGGCTATCACGACGTGTCCCGCCATCCCGAGCATGCGGCCTTCGTGGACGGCGTCGTGCTGCTCCGTTTCGATGCGCCGCTGTTCTTCGCGAACGGGTCGATCTTCGACGACTGGGTGCGCGAGATGGTGGACGACGCGGGCTCCGAGATCCACACCGTGATCCTGGCCGCCGAGCCGGTGACGGGCATCGACACGACCGCCTTCGACGAGCTGGTCGAGCTGGACGACTACCTCTCCGCGAACGGCATCCGGCTCGTGTTCGCCGAGATGAAGGGGCCCGTGAAGGACGTGCTGCGCCGCTACGGCTCGGAAGACCGCTTCACGCCGGACCGCTTCTATCCGACGGTCGGCGCGGCGGTCGACGAGGTCACCGGCACTCGACGCGACGACCTCGAGGACGGTGCTGCTGGCTGACCCAACGTTTCCGCCTAGGGTTGCGTTGTTGCTGGCATGACCGACGGGGGACTGGGCCGGTGAGCGACTGGCGGGGGATGCTCGACGCCGTGGTGCGCGAACGCGGGCGCGCCCTTTTCGGCTACGCCTATGTGCTGACGGGCGACCGCGACCAGGCGGAGGACCTGCTGCAGGACGCGCTCGTGCGCGCCTTTCGGAGCGGCAGGCGGGCTTCGTCGGTCGAAGCGGCTCAGGCGTACGTGAAGCGTGCGATCGCCACCGCGTTCATCGATCGGGCCAGACGGGCGGCAGCCCGTCCAGTCGCCGGAGGCGACCTGCAGGACTGGGTCGCGTACACGCCGAAGACCCCTGACCATGCGCCTCGCGTCGAGGCGGCGCTCGACCTACAGTCGGCCCTGCTCACGCTTCCGCCACGGGAGCGCGCCTGCGTGGTGCTGCGCTACATGGACGACATGACGGTCGCGGCGGTCGCGGACACGCTCGGTCTCGCGCAAGGAACGGTCAAGCGCTACCTGTCCGACGCCGTCGGCCGGCTCAAGGAGGCGATGCCGGAGGTGGTCTTCGCAGAGTCCGAATCCGTCCCCGTCGACGTTCGAGAGGGAGGTGCCCGATGAGCGATGCACGACAGGCGTTCCGTGACCTCCACGAGGTCGCCGGCCAGGTCTTCGACACCACCGAGCTGCGCGCCGACCCCGCGCGGGTCGAGGAGAGGGTATCGCGGTACCGGGCCGGACGCGCGGTGCTCGCGTCCTTCGCTGGAATCGGAGTGGCAGGGGTGGTCGTCGCCGGCGCTCTGCAGGCACCCGGTGCCGCCGAGGTGAGTCCTGCCACCTCGCCGACTCCGCCGCCGATTCCCCAGCCGACGGATATCGTCACCGACGCGCGCGATCCTGCCTGCGCCGACGCCACCGTGGTCCCGGGTGCCCCCGCCGGTGACGTGGGGGGCCTCGAGGGATGGTGGAACGCCACGCCGATCGCTCCGTGCGACGAGTGGAATCCTGCGATCCTCGCCCACCCTGACACGGTGACGATCAACACCTCCGACGGCACGATGCTCGAGGCGTCCTACCGCACGAGCCTCGCCGCGCTCGGCGTCTACGCAGACCTGGGGCCTGACTTCCGGGTGCCGGACCCCGACCCGGAGTGGCCCGCCGCCAGCATCATCGTGATCGACGCAGCGACCGGCGAGGTCCTGTCATCCTCCCGGATCTCGGAGCTCCACGGTCAGATCTACTCCGCCGCTGAAATCCAGCTTGACGATCCCGGGTTCTACAAGGTCGAACGTCCGTACCCGGCCGGTGCCGTCGAGCCGACGCTCGAGGACCTGTGGCCTCGGGCCGCAGGCGCCGAGGTCCTCTGGGAGGACGACAAGGTCGTCCGCTTCCTCTCCGGCGAGGCGCAGCCGGGAGAGTTCAGCGTCGTGAAGGCCGACGCGTCCGTCTACGCGGCCAGGGACTGGCAGTGCGCGTGGCTACGCGAGTATTTGTGGGGCGCCGGGGCGGCGGATGCCAAACGGGTCTCCGCGGCCCTTGGCGAGCTGGAGCGGTTCAGCCAGCTCGACGCTATCGCGAACTACCAGCCGGAACTTGGCGAGCAGTTGGATGAGGTTCTGCTTGAGCCGCTCCGCACCGGCGACACGAGCGAGATCACGTCGTTCGTCTCAAGGAGCTGCTGAGCGTGGGATCAGAGGATCACCGCCATGCCGGCCCCGCCCGTCGCGGCGCAGTCGCAGTCGCCCAGGGGTGCGGAGTCGTCGCCCTGGGTGCGCTCGCGATCATCGTGGCGCTCGCGCTGTGGTTCGTCCACGGCTGGTCGCGCGCCGGCTACCCCGAGGCCCACGACGCGGCTGAGGCCTCGATGGCGCAGTCGCATCGAGAAGTGGTCACGTGCCTGGAGGGCCGTGCCGGAGAGCTGTCGGGGGCTACGGAGGCGCGCGACCTGACGCGCGTCACCGCGACGTGCTTCGACAGGCCCGAGGCGCATCGCGGCGACTTCACGCTCACCGCGCTCGTCAGCCGGCATGACACGGTGATGCAGGTGCTGTCGCACTCGCTGCGCTACGGCTCGTACATCATCGGCGCGCGGGCCGACGCCGGCGAGGGTGCGATCCAGGGGCTCGACGTGGGCAGCGGATCCTCGCCGGAAGTCCTCTTCGGCGCGACCGCCAATGTGACCCTTGCGCAGTGCTGGGAGGCGAAGGTCGCTCTGGACTCGGGTGAGATCGGTCGGCGCGAGCGGATCGAATGCGACGCGGACGTGGTCGCGCTGGTCTATGGCAGCCGTGCCGACGAAGGATATGGGCTCGCCGGGGAGTGAGCGCATCCGTCATGCGGCTAGCGTGGTCGTCGGACCATCTTGGGAGGAAGCATGACCGCACCCCGCCGCGCACTCGTGATCATCGATGCGCAGAACGAGTACTTCACCGGACGGCTACCGATCCAGTACCCGCCGCGGGACGAGTCGCTCGCCAGGATCCTTGAGGCGGCCGAGGCTGCCGATGCTGCCGGGATCCCGGTCGTGGTGGTCCAGCACGACAGCGGAGCGAGCGCTCCCGTGTTCGCCCCCGGCACCGACGGCTACGAGCTGCATCCCGCGCTCGCGGACCGTATCGCTCCCGAGTGGAAGCGCGTGGTGAAGCATCACGCCTCGGTGCTCGTGGAGACCGGGCTCGACGCGTGGGTCGCGGAGCAGGGGATCGACACCCTCACCCTCGCCGGCTACATGACGAACAACTGCGTGCTGGGCACGTCGGTGGACGGCGCGACCCGCGGACTCCGGATCGAAGTCCTGGCCGACGCGACGGGCGCGATCGACCTGCGCAACGACGCGGGGCAGGCCGACGGCAGGCAGGTCCACGAGACCTTGCTCGCGCTGCTGCACTCGAACTGGGCCGCGGTCGCCTCGACCGAGGCGTGGGTGAGCGCGGCGCGCGCGGGTGAGCCGCTGCCGAAGAGCAACCTCGTGGCCTCCGCCGCAGGATCCTGACCGCCGGTCAGGTGGCGCGCAGGCGCACCAGCGTCACCAGAGCCGCCGCATCCAGGCCCTTGGCCCTCGCCGCCGCGATGTAGGCGTCGGCGGCCGCGGTGACCTCGGCGTCGGCCATGGCCTGCCCGACGACGCGGGTGCCATTGCGGCCCGCCGTCACCACCAGCCCGTCGTCCTCAAGTGCGGCATACGTCTTGGCCACCGTGTTCGCGGCAAGGCCCAGGTCGGTCGCGAGCTGACGGATCGCGGGGAGCTTCGCCTGATCGGCCAGCCGCCCGTCCAGGATCTGCGCAGCGATCTGATCGCGCACCTGCTGGAACGGAGGGACGGCGCTCGAAGGGTCCACGGAGAGGTCCATGCCGCCGAACCTACTGCGGGAGATGCTCCGATGGCACGTCGGCGGGCAACAGGGCTCGATGCCGTCGGCGTGGGAGAGGCGCCCTCACGACGAGGGCGACGGGCGCGTGACGGCGGTAGAGGGGGTCACCGACGCATTCGGCCCGAGCGGCTCCACGTCTCCCCAGACCACGCCGTAACACCCGCTGTACGTGTTCGGATCGTCATCCGCATCCTCCAGTTCGAACACGTCGAACACGTGGAGCTCAGCTCCGTCGGCATCCTCCACTGTCGCCTTGAAGGTGCCGTAGCCCTCGCCGTCGCGCACGATCACCGTTGATTCGGAGGCGGGACCCAGGGTCTCCGACAGCGCTGCGAGGTCATTCTCGGAGAACGTGAGGCGCGGGTGCAGCACCGCGGTGACGGCGTCGGTGTCCTGGGTGTCCACCGCGGCGAGGAAGTCGGCCATCGCCTGCTCAGGTGAGTCGGCGCCTGGCGTGCAGCCGGCCGAATCGGCGGGCGTGCACGCGGTGAGCGCGAGTGCGGCGAAAGCGGTCGTGGATATGGCGCCGGCAGTGCGCGTGAGGCGCGTGCGGATCATGGTGTTCCCCCTGGTGCGAGCGTGCCCCCTGCACGCCCACTTGTGACTCTAGACCCGCGAGACTCGACAGCCAGGGACCTGGGTCGCTGCCTCAGTCGACCACCCGGACGCCCAGATGCTGGGCGAACGCGGAAGCGAGCATCAGGAGCTGCTCCGCATCGATCACAGCGCCGCGAAGCGAGTCAAGCCCGCCCACCACGCTGAGGTCCGCGCCACGTAGATCGACGTCCGTCAGCCGGGCGCCGTGCACCTGGAGGGTGTCGATGCGGCAGTCGTGGAACGCGACGCGTTCGGCTGTCGCCTGATCCAGATCCAGCTCGTCTATCACGCAGTCCGTGACGAGGACGTCCCTCAGGTTGGCGCCTCGCAGGTTGAGGTACGAGAGCTTGCAGCCGGTGATCGCGACGTTCCTCAGCTCCGACTCGTACATCTCAACCGCCCCCAGGCGGGACGACTCGAGCCGTACCTCGTGCCAGGTGGTGCGGGAGGAGTGCAGGACGGGCGCGTCGAGACGTTCGAGCCGCGTCTCCACCAGCCGCGAGGCGCGCAGCTGCGCCTCGTTCGCGCCGACGCCGACGAGCTCGCATTCGGTGAACATCGCACCGGTGAGGTCGCGGCCTGTCAGATCGACGTCCACGAACCGCAGCCCGTCGCACGACTCGTGCGGTCCCGGGTCGCCGGCGTAGCCCTCGACAAGGTGATCGAGTCTCATCTCGTCGATGTGCGGTGGGGAGGGTGCAGCGCTCGTGGAACTCACCCCCCAGTTCTACCGCGCGACCGCCCGGCGAGGAGCACGTGGCCGGGCGGGGCTCGGGCGAGGAGTGGATCCGCGGGTCACTCCTCAAGTGCCGCGCACGCGAGCCACAGCTCCGCTCTCACGGTGGGGCTGTCGAGGTCCATGCCGAGCGCGTCCGCGATCTCGTCGATGCGGCGGCGAAGCGTGTGGCGATGGATCCCGAGGTCCTTCGCGGCCGGGTCGTACTGCCCGTGTCGACGGAGCCAGGCGCGGAGCACGGCGACGTCGTCGCCGTGCCGCTCGAGGAGCGGGGTGAGCTGCTCGCGAGCGAGCGTCAGGAGGGCGTCAGCGTCGAGCGACCCCACGAGGCCGGGTGATCGCTCGCCCTCCTCGGTGAAGGTCGAGCCCGCGTCCGAGGCCAGCCTCCACGCGGTACCGGCGGCGGCGCGGGCCAAGCCGATCTCGTCCCAGCCTCCCGGCCGGGAGGCTCCGACGATGAGGCCACCCACCGACTCGAGCTGCTGCCACACGGCGGGGGCTCGCAGCGCGGACATGACGATCCACAGCGCCTCGCCCACCTCGCCGAAGGCGATCGGGTCGGGGCTCTGGGTGCCCTCGGTGAGCCACGGGTCCAGGGCGTCCTGTGCGCGCATCAGGTCGTCAGTCGAGCCGCTGACCTTGGCGACGAGGATCGGAGCGTTGGGGAGCCCGCCCCAGACATCCTTCGCTGTCGCGCCGTCGGCGGTCGCGTGGTCGTCCAGGAGGCGTCGCATCACGGTGCCGCGAAGGCGGCCCATGAGCTGGTCCGCGCGGGCGGTGCGCGAGACGGCGAGCGCAAGCAGCGTAGACGCCGTGGAGACGAGCGCGGGATCCACGGAGGCCGCGGGGCCTTCGACCCCGGCCGTCAGGTGCCCGAGCGGGCGACCTGTCGGCGAGGGGAGCGGGTAGCACAGCACGGCATTCTCGCCATCGCTCTGCGCGTCGGGCTCGCCCATCCGGATCGCCCGGCTCCCCAGCGCCTTCCGCACGAACTGCTCGGTGCCCGGGCGGGACGACTGGAGGAGCCTGCCGTTCTCGTCCGTCAGAGCGGCCCAGCCGCCGAGCATCTCTGCGGTGAGATCCACGAGGGCGCGCGTGGGCGCCGTGGTGGCGGCTCCTGCGATCAGCTGGCGCTGCTGGCGGTGCTCGGTACGGAGCCGCTCCCGTGCGGCCCAGCGGCTCTCGGAGGCCACGGCGTGACTCACTGCGAGCAGGGGCGTGGCGTCGGGCACCTCGAACAGCGCGATCCCCGCGGACTTCGCGGCGTCGGCGAGTGCGGAGGGGACGGCCGGAAGCGTCTCTCCGATGGCGACGCCTAGCGCCGATGCGCCTGCCCGGTCCAGTGCGTCGACAAGCTCCCGGCACCGCTCCTCAGCCTGGGGCCCGGCGAGCGCGGATCCCGTGGTGAGCACGACCTCGCCGCCCTCCAGGTAGGGGCTCGGGTCGACCAGGTCGGTCGTGTGGCTCACAGCGATCGGGGAGTCGAGCCGTCCCGGCGAGCCTTCGACAACCACGCGCAGGTGCAGGTCGCTGTGCTCGAGAAGTGCTCGCAGTGTGAGTGTCACCCTTGAATCGTGCCACAGTGGAGCGTGTTGGGGCTGATTGGGACACAGTGGCACGCCGGCGCTTTCAGTCCCTTGCGGGCCTTCGTTGCCACGACGCGAGGTGACGGTCGGGCACGCGCTGAACGTGCGCTCAACTCCCTTCGCGCGCGGCACCTGTGCTCTGTCGCACGACCAGTGCGGCGTCCAAGGCGATCTCGTGACGTGACTCGACGTCGTTCAGCGCGTCGTCGACGAGGGCGGCGAGCTGGGTGGAGAGCGACCTCATGTCGAGCTTGACGGTGCTGAGGGGAGGCTCGAGCCAGGCGCTGAGAGGTTCGTCGTCGACTCCGATCACCGACAGATCTCCGGGTACGGAGAGGCCTGCATGTCGCGCGGCCGAGAGGGTGAGCGCGGCGAACTGGTCGTTGTAGGCGGCGATCGCGGTCACGGGATCGGGGCCCGAGGTCCACTCGCGCAGCACCTCCGCGAGCTGGTCCCGCGTCGTCTCGTCGGGGAAGCCGAGCACGACCGTCTCGAGCGGAGCCAGTCCGTGTCGAGCGGCCGACGCCTCGACCGCCGCGCGTCGGAGAGGTGCGAAGTAGTTCAGCCGCGGCTCGTCCACGGTCACGAGCCCGATCCGGCGGTGCCCGTGGGCGGCGAGGTGCGCCACCTGGCCCTCGCCGATCGCCTCCTCGCCCGAGCGGATCGTGGGAAGGGCGGAGACGAGCTCGACCCCTGAGCCCTGCGCGACCGACTGGTCGTCCTCATCGAGCGGCATGAGCTCGACGATCACGTGTGGCGTGACGTCGCGGAGCACCGTGCGCAGGTCGGTGTCGGGGGCTGCGGTCCAGGTGACGAGCGACATGCCCCGAGTGGCCATGGCGGCGGCGAGCTCGTCGAGCAGGCTTGCGATCGACGTGCTCTCGGGCGTGCTCTGAAGGGCGGCGAGGACCACGCTCGACTCCCCGCGGCGAAGCGTGCGGGCGGCGGCATGGGGCGTGTACCGGAGCATGCGGGCCGCGTCCTTGACCTTGGCGACGGTCGCCTCAGGGAAGCTCGCCTTGTTGGACCCGTTGAGGATGTAGCTCACGGTGGAGCGGGAGACGCCCGCGACGCGCGCGACGTCGGCCGCGGTCACTCTGACTGCGCCCATGCAGTGCCTCCCTCAGTGGTGTCACCCAGCGTAGCGCTTGACACCATTCAATGATTGGTTTACGTTCCCGGTGTGGTCAATTCACACGTGTGACCATAGTCTCAACGAAGAGTCAGTTCAACGACGAACGGAGCAAGGCATGTCAGAGCCCACGCAGGCTCGCAAGGCCCCCAACGAGTGGTGGGTCGGAGCCGTGGCCGGAATGGCCTCATACATCGATGCGGCGGCGCTCGTCGCCACCGGTATCGCCCTCGCCATCTACATGGGAACCATCGGGCTCTCGCCCGATCACTACGGATACCTGCAGAGCGCGCTCGGCTTCTCGGTCGCGATCGGCGCGGTCGTCGGCGGACGTCTGGGTGACACCTTCGGCCGCCGCAGGGTGTTCCTCACCACGATGACGATGATCGTCATCGGCACGACCCTCATGACCTTCGGCGTCTCCTTCCCGGTGCTGCTCGCCGGCATCATCGTCATGGGCCTCGGCGTGGGCGCCGACCTTCCCGTGTCGCTCGCGACGATCGCCGAGGCGGCTTCCGACAAGAACCGCGGCAAGATCATCCTGCTGTCCAACCTTCTGTGGCTCGGCGGCATCGTCTCGGTCGTGATGCTCGCCTCGTTCGCCGGCCACTACGGCCGCATCAGCGGTCAGATCATGTTCGGCCTCGTCGGCGTCATGGCCGCGCTCGTCCTCATCGGGCGCCTCACCATCCCCGAGTCGACCACGTGGACCGCCGCCCGCGACGAGCGTCGCGCCGGCATCAAGACGGCCCGCGCGGAGAACGCCAGCGTGAAGGACCTGCTGACCGGTCCCTACGCCAAGCCGTTCATCGTGCTGCTCGCCTTCTACGGCCTCACGAACCTGTACATGAACACGAACGGCCAGTTCAACACCTTCATCGCCACGAACATCGCCGGTTCGACCGTCGAGGAGTTCAACCGTTGGGCCCTCATCTCGATGGTGGTCGGCGGTGTCATCGGTCTGCTCGCGATGCGCGTGATCGACACCAAGTACCGCATGCCCTTCTACATCCTGGGCGGCGTCTTCCTGGTCGGCGCTCCGCTGATCATGGTCGTCGGCGGCATCACGCTCACCACCCTCGTGGCCTCGCTGTTCGTCTCGACCGTCGGTGGCGCCTTCGCATTCGAGGGCATCATGAAGGTGTGGACCCAGGAGTCCTTCCCGACCATGCTGCGCTCCACCGCGCAGGGCAGCATCGTCGCCTTCGCCCGCCTCGCCGCCTCGGCGCTCGCGGCCTTCACCCCTGCGCTGCTGATCAACAGCGGCCAGGCGTTCTACGGCGTGCTCGCGCTCGCCGTCGCCACCGGACTCATCGTCGCCTACGTCTTCTTCTCGAAGCACACGGTCACCACCTTCGCCAGCGAAGGTGAGCTCACCGAGGCCGCTGAGCCCCGCATCCCCGCAGCCGCCACGGAGGCCTGATCCCGCATGACTGACACGACGCCCGCTCCTCGGTTGCACCGTCTCACGGTGGACCACCTGGAGGCCCCCCACGCTGTCACCCGGACCGCACCACGGTTCGCGTGGCAGGTGAGGGCCGACGGGGGAGCGGGCGTCGCGCAAGCTTCGTTCCGCATCCGTGTCGTGGACCTCGTCGAGGGCCTCGAGGTCCACGACACGGGGCAGGTCGAGTCGAGCCAGAGCGTCGGAGTGGCGCTCGACGGCTTCGAGGCTCGCCCTGGCGGACGCTACGAGTGGACGCTCGACGTCCAGCTCAACCAGGGCCTCGCGCCCCTCACCGCGACCGCGCGCTTCGGCGTCGCGCATCGTGACTGGTCCGCGCCGTGGATCGAGCCGCAGCAGCAGCCGGTCGTCGCGGAAGGCCCCACGAACCCGCGCCCCGACCTGGTGGTCGACGCGGTCAAGACGGTGGAGGGCGTCCCCCTCTCCGACCGTCTGCACCCCCCGCGCAGGCTGCGCCACGAGTTCACCCTCGCTGCCGCGCCGCGCCACGCCACCCTTCGCCTCACCAGCCAGGGCGTCCACCAGGCCAGCCTCAACGGCCAGCGGGTGGACGACGCGCTCTTCGCGCCCGGCTACGAGAGCTATGAGCTGTCCATGCCCGTGGTCAGCACCGACGTCACCGCGCTGCTCGCGGAGGGCGACAACGTGCTCGGGGTCGAGCTCGCCGACGGCTGGTGGGCCGGCCGCATCTCCTTCCTGGGCCGTAGCGCCCAGTACGGCGACATCCTGCGCGCCAGCTGGCAGATCGAGATCGAGCACGAGGACGGCACCACGGAGACCCTCGTTCCTGAGCCTTCCGATGTGCTGTCGTCGCGCGGCCCGATCGACTGGTCCGACATCTTCATCGGCGAGCGCCGCGATGCGCGCCTCGAGGAGGCCGACTGGTGCGCCGTCGGCTTCACTCCCTCCGACTCTGAGGCGTGGACCCCGTGCGCCGCCGTCCCCATGGACATCGCGCTCCACCCCTTCCAGGGTCAGCCCGTCCGTCGCACGTTGGAGGTGCCCGCCGAGCGCGTCTGGAACGCTCCCAACGGTGACCTGCTCGTCGACTTCGGCCAGGTGCTCGCCGGCCGTGTGCGCCTGACGGTCACCGGCCCGCGCGGCGCTGAGATCAGGCTTGAGCACTCTGAGGCGCTCGACCCGGACGGCAACTTCTTCCTCAACGTCACCGGCTTCGCCAAGGATCAGGCGGACGAGTACGTCCTCGCAGGCCGCGAAGGCGGCGAGACCTGGGAGCCCGACTTCACGTTCCACGGGTTCCGCTACGTCCGCGTGACCGGATGGCCCGGCGAGCTCCGGCCGCAGGACATGACGGCCGTCGTGATCGGCTCGGACCTGCCCGTCACCGCCGATCTCCACACCTCGGACCCGCGCCTGGACCGCCTGTTCCTCAACACCCTGTGGTCGCAGCGCTCCAACTTCCTGGCGGTGCCGACCGACTGCCCTCAGCGGGAGCGCGCCGGCTACACGGGCGACCTGCAGATCTTCGCCGACACCGCGTCGACCCTCATGGACGTCCAGGCCTTCCTCGACCGTTGGCTCGCAGACCTGCGTCGCGACCAGGCGAACCGCGACGGAGGCGTGTCAGCGATCGTCCCTGAGCCTCCGGCCATGGGCGGCGACTTCGGTGCGGGCACCATCTTCGGCGAGATCCGCACGCCGGCAGGCTGGGCGGACGCTGTCACCATCGCGCCGTGGTCGCTCTACCAGCACTACGGAGACCGGCAGATCCTCGAGGACAACCTCGACGCCATGCGCACGTGGGTCGCCTTCCAGACGCGCCAGGCCGCGGAGATCAACCCCGCGCGCCTTGAGGCCGGGGAGCTCTCGCCGGAGCAGGCCGCCCGCCACGCGCTGCTGTGGAACGGCAGCCTGCACTTCGGCGACTGGCTCGCCCCCTCCACGATGGTCGGGTTCGATGAGATGCCGGGCGACGCGATCCTCCGCGCGCCCCAGTGGACCTCGGAGATCGTCGCGCCCGCCTTCCAGGTGCACTCGATGGACATCCTCGCGAACGTCGAGCAGGAGCTCGGCAACCGTGAGGAGGCGGAGGCCCTGCGCGAGCGGGCCGCTGCGGTCCGCGCCGCCTTCGCTGCCGAGTACATCGGCGCCGACGGCGAGATGAGGCCCGACCTCCAGGGCATGTACGTGATCGCGCTCGCGTTCGACCTCGCGCCCCAGGCGGTGCGGCCGCGACTCGTCGAGCGGCTCGTCGACCTGGTGCACGCCGCAGGCGACAGGCTCGACACCGGCTTCCTCTCGGTTCCCTTCCTGCTCGACGTCCTGTGGGACAACGGTCACCAGGACCTCGCGCGCACGCTCCTCACGCAGAACCAGCAGCCGTCGTGGCTCTACGAGGTCGAGCAGGGCGCCACCACCGTGTGGGAGTCCTGGTACGCGGTGCACCCCGACGGGGCCGTGGAGGAGATGTCTCTCAACCACTACGCGTTCGGCTGCGTCATCGACTGGATCATGCGCCGCCAGGCGGGCATCGAGCCCACCTCGCCGGGCTACCGCACCGTGAGGGTCGCGCCCGACCTCGAGGGCCCGCTCTCGCACAGCGCCGCTCACCTCGACACCCCCTACGGACGCCTCGCCGTGACCTGGTCACGCGACGGCGACACCGCACAGATCCACGTCGACGTGCCCGTCGGCTCGGAGGTCACCGTCGACCTTCCTGCCGGCTGGAGCGCCCCGTCGGATCTTCCCCTCGGCCAGGGCACGCATGCACTCGCCGCGACCCGCATCTAAGGAGCGACATGACCATCGCCATCTCTGAGACCACGGTGCCGGGACCGCACGGCGAGGTGCCGCTGCGCGTCTACCGCCCCGAGAGCCCGTCCGGAGAGGGACTCGTGTGGATCCACGGTGGCGGATTCGTCATGGGTGACCTGGACATCCCCGAGGCCGACCGCGTCAGCCGTGAGATCGCCGCGACCGGAGTGACCGTGGTCTCCGTGGGATACCGGCTTGCCGTGGACGGCATCCGCTTCCCCGTGCCCGGGGACGACGTCGACGCCGCCTGGCGCTGGGCCGTCACCCAGGACGACCTGGGCGTCGCGGCCGACCACTGGCACGTCGGCGGCGCGAGCGCGGGCGGCAACCTGGCCGCCGCCGCGGCCCAGCGCGCACGCGACACGGGCATCCAGGAGCCGGCGACCTCGCTGTTGATCTACCCCGTGCTGCACGACGTGCTCCCGCTGCCCTCGGCTGACCTGGCACGACGCCTTGAGGCACTGCCCGACGACATGCGCTTCCCCGTGGACCGCTGCGTCGAGCTGAACCTCAACTACGTGGGCCGTGAGGACTACCTCCACCACCCGTACGCGTTCCCCGCCCATGGCGACGTCGCCGGGCTCGGACCACACCTCATCGTCACGTCCGACGTGGACGACCTCCGTCCCTCGGGCGAGGCGTACGCGGCTCAGCTCGCGGTCGCCGGAGTCGACGTCGCGATCGTCCGCGAGGTCGGGACGATGCACGGCCACCTGAACTTCTGGGACCAGCCTGAGGCGGCCCGTACGGTCGCGCGCATGACCGAGTGGATGCGGCGCGGCGCGCTGGGATCAGCGGCCCACCCGGCGGATGCGCCCACCGAGGCGCCCGAGCCCGCGGTGTACGAGCCCGACCTGGACCTCCAGGCCGCCACGGCCTGACTCGCGCGGCCCGCGCGCCCCTGAACGCCACGAAGCCCCGGCAGCCGCTCCACTGGAGCAGCCGCCGGGGCTTCGCGCTCTCTGTCAGGAGGACAGCGTCGCGTGGATCGCGTGCGCGACCTTCACCGCCACCGGGTCCGCGCCACCCGGGTACTGCATCGGCGTCGGGATGTAGCCGAAGGCGACGCCCGTGGCCGGATCCGCGAATCCGAGCGCCCCGCCGCCGCCGTCGTGCCCGAACGCCTCGATGCTTCCGAAGGGCAGGCGCGGCTGCGACACCATGAACACAGAGCCGAACGCGTTGGCCACGTTGAGGGTGCGGTCGATCCCCCACGAACGGATCTCACGCATGCTCTCGAACGTCGCCGCGCTCGCGATCGGATCGTCCGAGCCGGGCAGCGCATCCAGGTAGAGCCGCGCGATGCCCCGGGCGGAGGCGACGCCGCCGATGCCCGCGGGCCCCGCACGCCTGACGCGCGGGTTGTTCGTGCTCACGCCCTCGGTGGACCATTCGTCGCCGGCCTGGAAGTTCGCGAACATCCGGGTGAGCAGCGGCTCGTGGAGGGGACGGGAGGCGAGCTCCTCCGCCTGCTCGGGCGTCGGCTCCACCGGACGGACGTCCACATACCGGCCGTCCTCCGACTCGGGCATCCCGATGAAGAAGTCGGCATCGCGAGGCGCACGCACGACCGTCTCGTGGTGGTCGCGCAGCTCGCCACCCCAGACGCGGCGCACCAGCTCCTCGATGAGGATGCCGATCGTGATGCCGTGATAGCCGAAGGCCCGACCCGGGGTCCACAGCGGTCGCTGGGCTGCGAGCCGTGCGGCACCCGCGACCGAGTCCAGCAGCTCCTCGATCGGCACGACCTCACGGAGCACGGGGAGTCCCGCGCGGTGCGCGAGCAGGTCGCCCACCGTGACCGCGCCCTTGCCGTGGGCGCCGAACTCGGGCCACACCTCGGTCACGGGCATGTCGAGCGCGAGCAGCCCGTCGTCGATCATCCGGGCGATGCTGAGCGCCGCCATGCCCTTGGTCGCCGAGTAGACGCCGGTCACCGAGTCGTGCTCGAGCCCGGACCCGACCACGACGTCGACGGCACGTTCGCCATCCACGTAGACGCACAGCTGGGCGCCGAAGCCCTGCCTGCTCTCCGCGGCCTCCTCGAGGTGCGCGACCGCCGGGGCGAACCTGGCGTCCACGACGCCCGACGCGGACGCCGCCATCAGAGCGCTCCGTCGGCTGTCAGCGCGAAGGTGGCCTCGTGGGTGCCGTGGCCCAGCTCCGTGACCGTCCCGTCGGGCAGGTCCATGACCGCCGTGGCCCCGACCGGCACCGTGGCGCTCACGTGCACCTCGCCGTCAGAGAGGGTCCAGGAGATCGACGCCGTGCCGTAGGGGGTGACGTGGGTCGCCGAGGCGCTCGTCAGGTCCCCACCGGGCCGCGGTGCGAAGCGGATCCTCTTCCAGCCAGGCTCCACGGCCTCGATCCCGGCGACCACGCGGTGCATCCAGTCGGCGATCGAGCCCAGCGCATAGTGGTTGAACGACGTCATGTCACCGGCGTTCACGGTGCCGTCCGGCTTGAGGCTGTCCCACCGCTCCCAGATGGTCGTGCCGCCGTTCTTGACCGCGTAGAGCCAGGAGGGCGCCTCCTCGCACTCGAGCATGCGGTACGCCTCCGCGAGGTGGCCGGTGCGGGAGAGGGCGTCGGTGACGACGGGGGTGCCGGCGAATCCTGTCGAGACGCGGCCGTCGGCCTCGTCCACGAGAGCGGCGAGGCGCGTCGTGCCCTTCTCGCGGATCTCAGGGCTCGGCCACAGGTCGAAGGCCTCGGTGAGCGCGTATCCGGTCTGGCTGTCCCCGTCGACGGTGCCGTCGGCGGAGATGTACCGGTCGGCGTAGGCCGCTGCCACCTCGTCGGCCAGCGCGGCGTAGCGCTCGGCGTCGGCCTCCTCTCCCAGGTGGGCTGCCGTCTGCGACAGACGGCGCGCGGCCCACGCGAAGTAGGCGGTGGCGACCAGGTATCGATCGGTCATCGCCTTCGTCGGGTCCTCCGCCGGTGCGTTCGGGTCCAGCCAGTCGCCCAGCTGCTCGGTGTCGGCGCAGATGCGGTCGTCGCCCGCGTTCGCCTCCACGGATGCGAGCCACGCCTTCGCGCTCTCGTACTGGCGGCGCAGGAGCGCGAGGTCGCCGGTGCGCTCGAACAGCACGAGCGGGGTGAGCGACGCGACGTCGCCCCAGACCGCGAGCGGGTCGTGGGTCATCGCGTCGAAGGGCGGGATCTCGATGTACGGCACGTAGGGCGGCACCCAGTCCAGCTCATCCTGCTCGGCCGCGAGGTCCTGGAGCCACGAGGACAGCAGGCCGGTCACTCCGTAGAGGAACGTCGCCGTGGGCGCGAAGACCTGGATGTCGCCCGTCCAGCCCAGACGCTCGTCGCGCTGCGGGCAGTCGGTCGGGATGTCCACGAAGTTGCCGCGCAGGCTCCACACGACGTTCTCGTGCAGGCGTGCGATCCGCTCGTCGGACGTCGCGAACCATCCGAGCCGCTCCATGTCGGAGTGGATGACCTCGGAGACGACGTCTCCGGGCGTGAGGTCGCCCACCCAGCCCGAGACCTCGGCGAAGCGGTAGCCGTGGATGGTGAAGCGCGGGCTCCAGTCGACGTCCTCGCCCGCGAGCGTGATCTCGTCGGTGACCTCGGCGGTGCGCAGCGGCTCGGTGCAGAGCTCGCCGTCCACGAGCACCTCGGCGTGACGCAGGCGGATCGTGTGGCCCTCGGGGCCGGAGGCCTTGATGCGGAGCCGGCCGGAGTGGTTCTGGCCGAAGTCGAGGAGGAAGCGGCCGTCGCCACGATCCATGACCTCCACAGGGGAGAGGGTCTCGACCACGCGCAGCGGCGGGCCCGAGGGCGCGACCATCTCGGGAGTGCCCGCGTCGCGCACCGCGACGGGTGACCACTCCGAGGCGTCGAAGCCGGCGGTGGACCAGCCCGCGTCCTCCTCGCGTGCGTCGTAGCGCTCGCCGTCGTAGAGGTCGCTCATGAGGATCGGGCCGGAGCCGGCCTGCCACTCGGAGTCGGTGACGATCGTCTGGACGGTGCCGTCCTCGAGCTCGACCTCGAGCTGGACGATCGCGCCGAGCGCGTCGCCGTAGATGTCCCGCAGGCCACCGGCGAAGCCGAGCCGGCCGCGCCACCATCCGTCGCCGAGCCACGCGCCGGCGCAGTTCGCGCCGGCCCGGAGCTGGTCGGTCACGTCGAAGGTCGCGTAGCGGAGCCTGTGCGTGTAGCTGGTCCAGCCTGGCGTGAGCTCCTCATCGCCGACGCGCTGTCCGTTGAGCTCGAGCTCGATCACACCGTGCGCGGTGACGTACGCGCGGGCGCGCGTCACAGGACCGTCGAGGGTGAACTCGCGGCGGACGCGCTCAGGGCGGCGGTGGGGGCCCTCGCCGGGGTCGTCGGCCGAGCCGACGGGGACGGCCTTCCAGTCGTCGGCCTGGAGCAGGCCCGCCTCGGCGGTCACCGCGTCGCTCCAGTCGGACCACTTCTCGCCGTCGGACACGCGGACGGAGACCGCGACGGCCTCGCGCGAGGCGAGGGGAGCGGCGGGCCAGTCCACGAGCACCTGGTCGGAGCCGTCGAGGGCATGCGTGGACTCGGTGGTGGTGCCGCGAAGCGTGCGGGAGACGCGGATCTCGGCGCCGTGCGGCGCGAAGTCTGCGGGTGCGTCGACGATGTGCCAGCTGATCCGGGGGCGAGCCTCGCCGATCCCCAGCCGACCGGGCTCGTGGTGCTCGAGGCGGACGTGGGTGACAGTCGTCATCAGGATTCTCCTTTGAATCGTCGGGTCAGCGTTCAACCGTTCAATGAACGGTATTCCATGGCATGAATGGTCGCAAGCGTGCGACCGGGGTGGGTCTAGAGGCGAAAGGCGTTCACGAGCGTATGCATCTGCTCGACCATGTCGACGCTGCGCCGGTTGAGGAGCCACTGGATCTGCAGACCATCGGCCGCGGCGACCAGCAGCGAGGCGATCTCATGGGCGCCGACCGTGAGCGTCATCTCGCCTTCCTCCTGCATGCGCGCGACGTCCTGGGAGATGTCGTCGATCACCCATTCGTAGCGGCCTTCAAGGAACTCGCGGGCGAGGCCCTCCGTGTGGGCGCTCTCGGCGGACATGACCACGTAGAGGCCGACGAGGCCTTCCTGGTCGACGTTGCGTGCGATCGCGTCGATCAGGCCCTGCACCGAGTGGACGCCGCGGTCCGCCGCGCCGGAGATCGACTGCTCGTCGCGACGCCGCAGCACCTCGAGGAAGAGCTGCTCCTTGTTGGAGAAGTGGTGCAGCAGGCCCGCCTGGCTCAGCTCGACCATGCGTGCGATCTCGCGGACAGAGGTGCGGTCGTAGCCCTTCTCGATGAAGGACTGCAGGGCGGCGTCAAGGATCTCGTCGCGCTTGGCAAGCCCCTTCGCGTAGGAACCTCGTTGTCGCATGAATCGGATACTACTCACCTCATTGCCGTTCAGTGAATGGTTTTCGTGTATCGTCTTGGTATCAGTCGAACAAGGAGGTTCCGATGACGGCGCACGCACGCGCGATCGAGACGATGCTCGAGCAGCTCTCGCTCGAGGAGAAGGTCCGATTCCTCACCGGCCAGGACAGCTGGTCTCTCTACGGCCTCGACAGCATCGGCCTGCGGTCGATGGTCGTCTCCGACGGGCCCGCAGGAGTCCGCGGCGACGTCTGGGACGAGCGCAGCCCCTCGGTGAACTTCCCGTCGCCCACGGCCATCGCGGCCTCGTGGAACCCCGAGCTCGTGCGCGAGATCGGCCAGGGCCTCGGCGCTGAGGCGCGGCGCAAGAAGGTGGACGTGGTCCTCGCCCCCACCATCAACATCCAGCGCTCGCCCTACGGAGGCCGCCACTTCGAGACCTTCAGCGAGGACGCGGTGCTGACGGCTCGCATCGCGACCGCGTACGTCAAGGGCATCCAGGACAACGGCGTGGGCGCCACCCTCAAGCACTACGTGGCGAACGACGCCGAGACGGACCGCTTCACCGTCTCCTCTGACGTCGATGAGCGCACGCTTCGCGAGATCTACCTGGCCGCCTTCGAGGGTCCCGTCAAGGAGGGCCCTGCCTGGCTCGTCATGAGCGCGTACAACAGCATCAACGGCGTCACCGCGAGCGAGCACCACCTGCTTCAGGACCCTCTGAAGGACGAGTGGGGCTTCGACGGCGTCGTGATCTCCGACTGGACCGCGGTCCGCTCGGTCGAGGCCAGCGCCTTGGCCGCGCAGGATCTCGCGATGCCCGGCCCGGAGAGCCCCTGGGCCCACGGTCTGCTCGACGCCGTCCGTGACGGCCGGGTGCCGGAGTCCGCAGTCGACGAGAAGGTGCGTCGCCTGCTGCTCCTCGCACTCCGCGTGGGAGCCATCGAGGGTCAGCCGCAGCCCGAGCGCATCGAGCTCGCTCCGGTCGAGACCGCGATCGCCACCGCCCGCAAGGCCGCGGTCGAGGGCTCCGTGCTGCTCGCGAACGACGGCATCCTCCCGCTCAGCGCCCCGGCGAGCATCGCGGTCATCGGCGAGGGCGCGGTGCACGCACGCTCGCAGGGTGGCGGCAGCGCCACCGTCATCCCCGCATCCGTCGTCAGTCCGCTCGACGGCATCCGCAGCCGGTTCGGGGCCGCGGACATCAGCTGGAACCGAGGCGCCGTCGTCCAGTCCGGCCTGGCAGAGGTCCCGCTCGACCGTCTCCAGGACACCAAGGGCGAGCCCGGCATGCGGGTGCGCTACCTCGATGGGCGCGGTGCGGTCACCGATCAGGAGTTCCGCGCCGCCTCGCGGATCGTCTCCTTCGACTCCGAGGCCAAGGCGCTCAAGGCCGCGACGGTGGAGTTCTCCTTCACGTACACGTCGGATGAGGCGGGGGACACCGCGCCGTTCGGTGTCGAGGGACTCTCCGACTACGTGGTGAAGGTCGGCGGCCAGGTCATCGACTCAGGCGAGCTCCGGCTCAACGAGGGCGACGACCCGTCGGCTGTGGTCCTCAACCCGCCCTACGCGGAGATGGACATCCCGCTCGTCGACGGCAAGGCCGAGGTGGTCGTGGAGCTCAGCCCGATCAAGGGCGGCATGGGAGATGCCATCGCGCTCGGCGTGGGCCTGCCGCCCGCCCGGGACGACGCCGAGACCCTCCTCGCCGAGGCAGAGGCCGCGGCGAAGGCGGCCGAGGTCGCGATCGTCGTGGTCTCGACCTCCGCGGAGGTGGAGTCCGAGGGCTTCGACAGGACCTCGCTGAAGCTCCCCGGTCGCCAGGACGAGCTCGTGGCGCGCGTGCTCGCCGCGAACCCGCGGACCGTCGTCATCGTGAACTCGGGTTCGCCCGTCACGCTGCCCTGGGAGAAGGATGCGGCGGCAGTGCTCGCCACCTGGTTCCCCGGGCAGGAGTTCGGGAACGCGCTCGCGGACGTGCTCAGCGGCGACGCCGAGCCCGGCGGGCGTCTGCCCGTGTCGTGGCCTGCCGACGAGGAGTCCGTGCCCGTCAGCAAGGTGGTCCCCACCGACGGGCACCTGGAGTACACCGAGGGCATCCACGTCGGCTACCGCGCCTGGCTCAAGAAGGGCGTCGCGCCTGCCTTCCCGTTCGGTCACGGCCTCGGCTACACCGAGTGGGCGGTCGAGGACCTTGAGGTCGCCGCCGGCGCCGACGGCGGGTTCGACGCGTCCGTCACGGTGCGCAACACCGGCGAGCGCGCGGGCAAGACCGTCGTCCAGGCGTACGTGTCCCTTGAGGGGTCCTCGGACGACGTTCCCGCCAGGTGGCTCGCCTCCTTCGCTCCGGTGCGCCTTGAGGCCGGAGAGTCGACAGAGGTCACGCTCTCCATCCCTGAGCGCAGCCTCATGCGGTGGAGCGACGAGGGCTGGGTGCCGCTCACCGGACGACCTGTCGTGAGCGTCGGCCTCAGCAGCGACGACCTGCACGTCAGCAGCGCGGCAGGCGAGCCAGCGCTCAGCTGACGACACTCATGACGAAGGCCCGGCCTCCTGAGGGAGACCGGGCCTTCGCCTTTCGCTGCGGCGGCGTCCCGGAACCGGACCGGGACGGCGGTCAGACTGTCGTCGTCGCCTCCGCCGCAGCCCTGGCCACCGAGGTGAGAGTAGGGCGGTCAGGAATCTTGATGCGCTCGCGGCCGCGGGCCTCGCCCAGCTCGCGCTCGCGGCGGTCGACTCGCAACCAGCCCTCCCAATCGACGGGCTCAAGCCCCGTCTCGGCGAGCAGTCGTGCGAGAGGGTCGCCTTCACGACCCGTGCGCGGGGCCTCCGCGAGGTCCTCGAGCAGGTGAGTGACGGTCTGGAGCGAGTCCGACTTGGTCGAGCCGATGAGGCCGACGGGGCCGCGCTTGGCCCAGCCGCTCGCGTAGAGCCCAGGGATCGGCGTCCCCTCGGCGTCGAGCACGCGGCCCCTGTCGTGGGGGATCCGATGCGTCGTCCCGTCGTAGGGGGCACCGGGCACGGGCCGTGACGCGTAGCCGACAGCCCGGTAGACCTGACC
Source organism: Demequina zhanjiangensis (assembly GCF_030418315.1). GTDB lineage: Bacteria > Actinomycetota > Actinomycetes > Actinomycetales > Demequinaceae > Demequina > Demequina zhanjiangensis. The sequence goes on along the minus strand of NZ_JAUHPV010000008.1, from coordinate 41,440 downwards.
GACGGGGTACGTGAGAGTCTCTCCGGTGCCCTCGACGGTGCCGTTGCCCAGGTGGCGGGTCCTCTCGACCGTGAGGCTCTGCACCGCGCCCTCTCCGTCGAGCCGCACGGGAGCCTGCATGAAGTGCAGGTGGATGCGGCGGGAGGCGGTGAAGGTGGACGGGTCGCGTTCCGACCAGCCCACCAGGGTCTGGGCGACGATCTTGCGCTGGCGGGAGCTCGCGATGAGCGCCTCGCTCGACCGGTCGAACACCATGTCGGCGGGGTCCACGACGATGTCGACGTCCGGCACGTCCCCCAGCTCGCGCAGCTCAAGCGGCGAGAACTGGGCCTCGGCGGGCCCGCGTCGCGCGAACAGGTGCACGTCGGTCACGCTGCTGGAGGCGAGAGCCTCGTGGACGTGGTCCGGGATCTCCGTCGGGGACAGGTCCTCGGCATGCTTCGCGAGCATCCGCGCCACGTCGAGCGCGACGTTCCCCGCGCCGATGACGGCGACCTGTGCCGCATCGAGCGACCAGTCCGTCGGTGCGTCGGGATGCGCGTCGTACCAGGAGACGAACGAGGCCGCGCCGAACGATCCGGGCAGGTCGAAGCCGGGGAGGGGGAGCGGCGCGTCGTCGTCCGCGCCGGTGGCGAGGACCACGGCGTCGTACTCGCGACGAAGTGCCTCGAGGGAGACGTCCACGCCCACGTCGATGCCGGCGACCAGACGGATGTCTCCACGGTCCAGCACCGAGTGGAGCGCATCGACGATCGCCTTGATGCGCGGATGGTCGGGCGCGACGCCGTAACGGACGAGCCCGAAGGGCACGGGCAGGCGCTCGAAGACGTCCACGTGGGTGGGTGTCTCATGGCTGGCCAGGATGTCGGCCGTGTAGACGCCGGCGGGGCCGGAGCCCACCACGGCCACCGTGAGGGGTCGGGTGGTCATGAAGGCCTGCTCACCTCGCGTTGACGGCAGCGAAGCGCGCGGTGACGTCCTGCCAGTTCGCGATCTCCCAGAACGCCTTCACGTAGTCCGCGCGGACGTTCGCGTAGTCCAGGTAGTAGGCGTGCTCCCACACGTCCAGCTGGAGCAGCGGCGTGATGCCCACAGGGACGTTGCCCTGCTGGTCGTACAGTTGGAAGACGAGCGGGCGCGCGCCGAGCGTGTCCCAGCCCAGGATGGCCCATCCGGAGCCCTGGACGCCGAGCGCTGCGGCGGTGAAGTGCGCCTTGAAGGCATCGAAGGAGCCGAACGCGTCGTCCAGCGCTGCGGCCAGCTCACCGTCCGGCTCGCCTCCGCCCTCAGGGGAGAGGTTCTGCCAGAACGTGCTGTGGTTGAGGTGACCGCCCAGGTTGAACGCGAGGTCCTTCTCGAGCCGGTTGATGTTCGCGAAGTCGCCCGCGGCTCGCGCCGCCTCCATCTGCTCGAGCGCGTTGTTGGCGCCGGTGACGTACGCCTGGTGGTGCTTCGAGTGGTGGAGCTCCATGATGCGGCCGGAGATGTGGGGCTCGAGCGCCGCGTAGTCGTAGGGCAGCTCGGGAAGCGTGTAGGTGCTCAACGGGGGTCCTTTCGTCGGTCCGTCGAGACCACGCTAGAAACTCAAGTGCACTTGAGGTCAAACCGAGTGCTTGTGGGGCTCCGGCACCGGCGCTGCCGCGAACGGGCGGCCCTGCGCGTCAGGAGTCGGCGGCGTCGTCCAGGCGCCGAGCGCCCGCCCCGGTTCGGCCGAGCGCGTCGTCGGGATTCAGCAACGCGCACGCCTTCATCGACAGGCATCCGCAGCCGATGCAGCCCGTCAGCTCGTACTCCAGGCGTTCCAACGCGCGGCGTCGCTCCTCGAGCTGGCGCTTCCACGCGCGGGAGGCGCGCTGCCAGTCGTCATGGCTGGGAGTGGAGTCGAGGGGGACGGAGGCGAAGGCCTCATGCACGTCGTCGAGCGGGATGCCGAGTCGCTTCGCCACGAGGATCAGCGAGATGCGCCGGAGCATGTGACGGGGGTATCGCCGCTGATTCCCCGCCGTCCTCACCGAGGCGATCAGGCCCAGATCCTCGTAGTACCTCAGCGCGGAGACGGCGGCCCCAGTACGACGGGACACGTCGCCGATCGTGAGCAGCTCGTCGGGCTCGTGAGCCATGCCCATCAGATACACCTCCGGCCTAGAACCTCAACCTTAGGTGAGATTCTAGGCCGGAGGGGGAGAGAGATCAGAAGCTCTCGGCGGCGGCGCGCACCTCGGCGAAGGCGGCGTCCATGATCTCGCCGGCGCGGGCCGGGTCGTGGTCCATGCCCTCAGCGGCGATCGCCTGGAAGTCCGTCACGCCGATGAAGCCGAGCATGGTGCGGACGTACTGGCTGGCCGGGTCCTGGCCGTTGTAGACGCCACCGTTGGTCTGGATGTGCAGGGCCTTCTTGCCGGCCACCAGGCCGACGGCCTCGCCGGTCTCGCTGTACTTGAAGGTCTTGCCGGCGACGCAGATGCAGTCGATCCAGGCCTTGAGGCGCGTGGGCACCTGCAGGTTCCACAGCGGGTTCGCGATGACGATCTTGTCCATGTTGAGGAACTGCGTCGTGTAGCCCTCGAACAGCGTGCTCTTGGTCTGCTCGGCCTCGTGGAGGCGGACGAAGGGGACGCCCTCGCGCAGCTTGTTCCAGGCGCTGAACAGGTCCAGGTCGATCTCGGGGATCGCGATGTTGTACAGGCTCTGCTCCAGGACGTCGTCGTCCGGGTGCGTCTCCTTGTAGGTCTTGACGAACTCGTCGGTGAGCCGCATCGAGCGGGAGTTCTCCGAGGTGAGCGGGTGGGCACGGATCACGAGCAGCTTGGCCATAGCGGGCCCCCTTCTTCGGGTGTCGGCAGAAATGGTTTCTGTATCAACCATTCTCGACTGTAGGGCAGGTGTCCATGCCGGACCTAGGCCCCTACTCGGCGCGCCACTTCTCTGCGCAAAGAGCCTCGTACAGACAAGAGGGCCCGGCTTCCCACCACCGTGGAAGCCGGGCCCTCTCCCGGGTCTGCGCCTGCGTCAGCCCTTGACCGCTCCGGACGTCATTCCGGCGACGATCTGACGGTTGAAGAAGATGTACATCACGAGCATGGGGATCGTGATGAGCAGGATGTCCATGAACAGCAGGTTCCACGCTGTGGCGTACTGACCCTGGAAGTTGTACAGGGTCACCTGCACGGTGGCGTTCTCCGCTCCGGGGAAGAAGTACAGAGGTGCCTGGAAGTCGTTGAACACGAACACGGATTGGACCACGATCACCGTCACGATGACGGAGCGCAACAGCGGGAAGACCACCTGGAAGAAGAGCCGGATCGGACCCGCTCCATCCATGATCGCTGCCTCATCCAGCTCTCTGGGGATCGTGGCGACGAATGCCCTGAACATGAGCACGCAGAACGCCATGCCGAAGGCGACCATCACGAGGATCAGTCCGTGCATCGTCTTGAAGAGCCCCAGGCCCTGCATGACCCAGATCGTCGGGACCACGGCGGGCGGGACGATGAGGCCCGCGAGCACCAGGAAGTTGATGAACCCGTTCCAGCGCGTGTATCGACGCTGGAGCACGTAGCCGACCATGGCCGAGACGATCACCATGAGCGACACCGCACCGACCGTCACGATCGTCGAGTTGATGAATGCCGTGACGAGGATGTAGTCGCGTGCCTGGATGACCTCGACGAAGTTCTCGACGAAGGCCCACTCGGTGGGCGGCGAGAACTCGAGCCGTGCGGCCTCGACCTGTGTCTTCGACGCGGTGAAGAAGATGAAGATGAACGGCACGATGAAGATGATCGCCGTGACGACGATGCCGATGAGGCCCGCGACCCACGAGTAGGTGCGGTTGAGGCGGGACTTGGTGTCCGTCGAGGCGCTCACTGCTCGACCTCCCTACGGTTGAGCCACCAGAAGAGCGGCACGACGATGATCGCCACCACCACGAACAGCACGACGTTTCCTGCGGTCGAGAGTCCGTAGAAGCCTGCCTGGTACTGCTTGTAGACCACCGACGCGAGAACGTCAGAGCTGAAGCCGGGGCCTCCGCCGGTCATCGTCCAGATCAGGTCGAAGGATCGGAGCCCGCCGATGAGGGACAGGATGATGACGGTCGTGGTGGCCGGCCGCATGAGCGGCAGCGTCACGTGCCAGAAGCGCTTGAACGCGTTGGCGCCATCGACCTTCGCCGCCTCGAAGTACTCCTGCGGGATCGCGACGATGCCGGCGATGTAGATGAGCACCGCGAGTCCGACGCCGCGCCAGATGTCCACCATGGCCACGGAGATCAGGGCCAGGTTCGGATCGGTCAGCCAGCCGGGGCCCTGCTCGGCGCCGAAGGCCATGATGACTTGGTTGACGAGCCCCTCCCACGGGTCGAGCAGCACGGCGAACGTGGCGCCGATGCCGACCGCGGAGATGAGGACGGGGAAGAAGACGACGGAGCGCAGCCATCCGCGAGCGATGATCTGGCTCGTCAGGAAGACCGCGATGAGAAGTCCGAGCACCACCTTCGCGCCGGAGGTCAGCACGGCGAAGATCATGGTGTTGATGAGGCTCTCGAACAGGAACGGCTCCGAGAAGAACGTCTGGAAGTTCTCCAGGCCGATGAACTCGGACTCGAAGATGGTCCATCGAGTGAGCGCGAAGTAGAAGGACGCGAACGTCGGCACCACGAAGAGCGTGGTGTAGATGATCCCCGCCGGTGCGTAGAACCAGATCGGGTACGGGCTGCGCTTCTTCTTCTTGGGGTTCGCCTGAGTGGGCGTCTCCGGCTTGGCGTCCGAGCCGGATCGGGTGAGGGTGTCTGTCATGGTCTCTGCTCCTGTGAGGCTTCCGGGCCCCGGCCGGTGAGGCCGGGGCCCGGAAGGTTGCCTTCAGTGGACGGTGGTGCGGATCACCAGCCGTCGAGACCGAGCTGCTGCGCCTGCTTCTTGACGTCCTCGTCGTAGAGGGCCGCCGCGTCGCCGGCGTCGCGGATGCCGGAACCGACCTCCACGAGGATCTGCTCGAGCGACGGGCCCTTGATGGGCGACAGGAACTCGAGTGCAGGTGCGGTGTTGCCGTTGTCGAAGTACGGCAGCATGTCCTTGATGGCCTGGGGCACATCGTCGGGCAGCGTGCAGCCGTTCACCACGAACGGGCCACCGGCGGCCACGCCGGCGTCCAGACGTGCGGCACAGGCGTCGGGGCTTGCCACGTACTCCATGAAGCGAAGCACCTCAGCCTGGTGCTCGGTGTCCGCGGGAGCGTAGATGGCGGGCGGCATCCAGACGGTCAGACCGTTGGCGGAGGCCGAGTCGCCCGGGATCGCGAAGTAGCCGATGTTGTCGGCGGACTCCGGGTAGAGGTCCACCATGGTGTCGATCGCGAACATCAGCATCGGGTACTGGGCACCCTCGCCGTTCGCCATGCGCTCGAGCGCCTGGTCGAACGTGAGCGACGCGAAGTCCTTGTTGAGCAGACCCTCGTCCGCGAGGTCCTGCATCTTCTCGAACGAACGCAGCGCGATGGGCGTGTCGGCGTAGTGGGCCTCGTTGGCCGTGTACTTGTCCGCCCAGTCCGGGTCCTCGTTGTAGATGTTGTAGTAGTCGGCGAGCATGATGATCTGGGAGGTCCAGGTGTCGCCGAACGACTGGATGAGGGCGTTGTCGTAGCCCGCGTCCTTGATCGCCTGAGTGTTGGCGACGAACTCGTCCCACGTGGTCGGGACCTCAAGGCCCAGCTCCTCGTAGATCGGGATCGAGTAGAAGATGCCGCCGCCGCCGGCGACGTCGATCGGCACGCCGTAGGTGCCGTTCGCAGTCGAGACGGTCGGGATGAAGCTCTCCTGGACATTGCTCAGGAAGGACTGGTCTGCGATGTTCAGCAGCTGCGAGTCCGGGTTGAGCGCCTGGAGGAGCGAGCCGGAGTTGTACCAGAACATGTCCGGTGCGTCGCCGGTCGCGAGGCGGGTCTTGAGCAGGTTGTCACCCTCCGAGCCGCTGGGCATCGAGGCGTCCACGGTGACAACGATGTCGGGGTTGGCCTCGTTGAACCCTGCGGCGACGGCTTCGGCGATCTGGACGTTGAGCTCGACCGTGCCGGTGAGGAGCGTGAGCTCTACCGGATCGGTCATCTCGCCGCCATCACCGCTCGACGAACCCTCGGGTTCGCTCGTGCCGCTGGAGCAGCTGGTGAGGATCAGGGCACCGGCGATGACAGCGGCACCGACGGCCGCTGGACGGTGCAAGCGTGCGATGGTCATTCTTACCTCCTTGTAAGAGCCACGAACCGCCGATCATTGAAACAATTCAATGACTGGCTTTCGCCAAAGTACCGCCGTTCTGCGGGGTCGTCAACGTCTGTGACGGAACCGTGATCTGGGACCGAAGTACCTGGACACATGTCATGTTGCGTGAACGCGCTCTCGCCGCCGAGTGCCACTTCTCGGACCCCGAAACGATCGGCTCCGGACGAGAGGGGTACTGGCGCAACCCCCACCAGGAACCCCTTCCGCTGAGCGAATGCGAGGACCAGAGTTGATGTTGCAAGCCCACGTGGAAGGGAGTGCGAAGCGCAGGGCCGAGACGAGACGTCACCGCCGAGCGTCACGCGAAACCCTTCAACGACGGGCATTCATCGCGGACGGATCGCGTTGACCACCACAAGGCGACGCGGACCAGCCGGCCCCGGCGAGGGTGGCCGTCCGCCGACACACAGACCACGAGAGAGAAGGAGAGACCTCATGATTCTCGACGAGACCTACACCCTGTCCAACGGCGTGGAGATCCCCAAGCTGGGACTCGGCACCTGGTTCATCGAGGACGCCGACGCGGCCCAGGCCGTGCGCGACGCCATCGAGGTGGGCTACCGCAACATCGACACCGCTCAGGCCTACGGCAACGAGCGCGGTGTCGGCGAGGGCGTTCGCACCGCCAGCGTGCCGCGCGAGGAGATCTTCGTCTCCACCAAGCTCCACGCCGAGATCAAGTCCTACGACGAGGCTGTGGCCGCGATCAACGGCTCGCTCGAGACGATGGGCCTGGACTACATCGACCTGTTCCTCATCCACGCGCCGCAGCCGTGGGCCGACTTCCGCGGTGGCGACTACACCGACGGCAACCGTGAGGCATGGCGAGCCATGGAGGAGGCGCTCGAGGCCGGCAAGGTCCGCGCCATCGGCGTCTCGAACTTCAAGAACGAGGACGTCGACGCGCTCGTCGCCGGCGCCAAGGTCGTCCCCCACGTCAACCAGGTGCTGGTCCACGCGGGCAACACGCCGCAGGACATCCTCACCTACTCGGCCGAGAAGAACATCCAGATCCAGGGCTACTCGCCCATGGGCCACGGCCAGATCCTCGACAACGAGACCATCGGCGCCCTTGCTGAGAAGTACGGCGTCTCGGTCCCGCAGCTTGCCATCCGCTACGTCATCCAGCTCGGCACCGTCGCGCTGCCGAAGACGGCGAACAAGGAGCACATGAAGGCCAACGCCGACGTGAACTTCGAGATCTCCGCCGAGGACATGAACACCCTCATGAACCTCGAGGCCAAGGACTACGGCGACGTCGCGTTCTTCCCGGTGTACTCGGGCAAGTAAGCACCCTCATGAGCGATCGGTGAGAACCGAACGCAGGTGACACGAAGGGCCCCGGCTCCGCAGGGAGTCGGGGCCCTTCTGCGTGTCCGGCGTGCGTGTGACGCGCCGGCCGGCTAGGGGCGGCTGCGCCGCTCAGCCGTTGACCAGACCCATGTGCAGCGCGTTGTAGCGGTCTCCGTGCACCCCGATCCGGGTGGCGAGCGAGTCGAGGTCCGCCACCTCGTCGGCCGAGAGGGCTACCTGTGTGGAGGCGGCGTTCTCCGCGATCCGCGCCGTCGAGCGTGTGCCGGGGATGGGGACGATCCACGAGTGCTGCGCCAGCAGCCAGGCCAACGCGACCTGACCGGCGGAGGCGTCCTTCGCGTCGGCCAGGCTCCTCACGTGCGCGACAAGCGCCTGGTTCGCGGCGAGATTGTCCGCCTCGAAGCGGGGGATCGTGCCGCGGATGTCTCCGGGGGAGAGCGTCGTCGAGGCGTCGACGGTGCCGGTCAGGAAGCCCTTGCCCAGGGGGCTGAAGGGGACGAAGCCGATCCGCAGCTCTGCAAGCGTCGGCAGCACCTCCCGCTCCGGGTCGCGGGTCCACAGCGAGTACTCGCTCTGCACCGCAGTCACCGGCTGCACCGCGTGGGCCCTGCGGATCGTCGCGGCCGACGCCTCGGACAGGCCGAAGTGCCGCACCTTGCCCTCGTCGATCAGCTCCTTCACGGCGCCCGCGACGTCCTCGATCGGCACGTCCGGGTCCACGCGGTGCTGGTAGAAGAGGTCCAGCGTGTCCACCCGCAGACGGGCCAGCGACGCCTCCGCGACGCGGCGGATCTGCTCGGGTCGGCTGTCGAGGCCCGCGCTTCGGCCCTCCTGGATGTTCCACCCGAACTTGGTCGCGATCACGACCTCGGCCTTCAGGGGCTCGAGCGCCTCGCCCACGAGCTCCTCGTTGACGTACGGCCCGTAGACCTCCGCGGTGTCGAAGAACGTGACGCCGTGATCCACCGCCGAGCGGAGCACCCGGATCATGTCGTCCCGGTCGCCCGGGTTCGGCCCGTAGCTCTGCGACATGCCCATGCAGCCGAGCCCGACCGCCGAGACCTTCAAACCCTGTCCGAGTGTGCGCGTGTGCATGCCTTCCATCCTCGCAGTCACGCTGCTCTCAGTGCCCCTCGCGACGGTGCCACCCAGTGGTCGCGTGGCACGCCGCCATGCACCAGAGTTGACCCTGTGACCACCCAGCCCACCGACATGACCCGAACCCCGCGCGACCTTCGGGCCGCCAGCATCGCCACGCTCCTCGTGTTCGGCGTCAACGGCTTCGCCTTCGCCACGTGGATGTCGCGAGTGCCTGACGTGAGAGAGATGCTCGAGATCTCACCCGGTCAGCTGTCGCTGCTGCTGCTCGCCATCTCCGCCGGATCGCTATGCGGCCTCCCGACGGCTGGACGGGTCGCCCACAGGATCGGCGCCGCGAACACGGTGCGCGCCGGCGCTGTGGTCTCGCTCGCAGGACTCCTGGTGGCAGGCCTGGCGGTGGAGGCGCACGCGGCGCTGCCGCTCATCATGATCCCGCTGTTCCTTGTCGGACTCGGGATCGGCACCTGGGACGTCGCCCAGAACCTCGAGGGATCGATCGTCGAGCAGGCGCTCGACCGCGCGATCATGCCCTGGTTCCACGCAGGGTTCTCCGGAGGCACCGTCGTCGCCGCGCTGATCGGCGCGCTCCTCACGTGGTTGGACGTGCCGGTCTCCCTGCACATCGGCGCCGTCGCGGTGCTCGGCCTGGTCGCCACCTGGTGGCTGACCCGCAACTTCCTCCCGGCCTACGACGAGGGCGCGCCCGAGGCGGTCGCCGCGACCGGCAAGGTGCGCTCGCCGTGGCTGGAGCCCCGCACGCTGCTCATCGGACTGATGGTGCTCGCCGCCGCCTTCGCCGAGGGCACCGCCAACGACTGGATGGCCGTCGCCTTCGTCGACGGCCACGAGACCTCCAACGCGCTCGGCGTAGTCGCGCTCGCGATCTTCCTCAGCTTCATGACGGCCGGCAGGATCATCGGTGCCGGGCTGCTCGACCGCTTCGGTCGTGTGGCAGTGCTGCGCGTGCTGTTCGTGACGGCCGTCGTCGGCTGCGTGCTCGTCGTGTTCGGGCCCACCTGGCTCGCCTTCATCGGCGTCGCCGTCTGGGGAGTGGGCGCCAGCCTCGGCTTCCCCGTCGGCATGTCCGCCGCGTCCGACGACCCGGCGCGTGCCGCGCTGCGCCTCAGCGTGGTCTCGACGATCGGCTACGGCGCCTTCCTGATCGGCCCGCCGCTCATCGGCTTCCTGGGCGACCGCGTCGGGGTGCTCGACGCGATGCTGACCGTCGGCGTCATCTCGCTGATCGCGATCGTTGTGGTGCCGGCGGCGAGGCCGCTCGAGAAGGCGCCTTCGGAGGACGTCAGCGCGCCGCGCTGACACGTAGTACGTCATCCCGGCCGGGTACGGCCCGCGAGGTCGTCGACCGTCCGCTCAGTCCGCACGACCCCCTGAACGACGAAGCGCTCGCGACCGAGTCCGGGCGGTCGCGAGCGCTTCGTGCAGGCGCGGGGGCTACTTGTTCTTGTTGCCCTTCGCGTTCGCCTTGGCGTCCTTGACGGCGCCCTTGGCGGCCTTCTTGAGCTCCTTGGCCTCAGCCTTGGCGTCCTTCGCGGCGTCCTTGGCGGCCTTCTTGAGCTCCTTCAGCTCAGCCTTGTCCGAGACCTCGGTCAGGTCGTCGCCCTCGGCGGCCTCGGCGCCTTCAACGAGCTCCTCCTCGGAAGCGTCCTCGTCGACCACGTCCTCCTCGGCCTCCGGGTCAACCCAGATGCCACGTGCGTGCTGGGAGACGGCCTGGCCGAACTCCTTGCCCTTGAGGTCGGTGGTGGCCATGAAGGTGAGCATCTCGGCCACCTGGGTGCGGCGCTCGAGCGACTGCTCGGAGCCGTTCTTCAGGACCGACTCGGCGGCGTGGAGCAGGCCGGTGAGCTCCTCCAGGTCCTCCTCGTCGAGCTCGGCGTCCTCGTCCATCTCCTCGACGGCCTCGTCGGCCGACTCGAGCGCGCCCTCGACGTCGCCCTCCTCGATGAGCTCCTCGGTCTCCTCGAGGCGCTCCTCGGCGCCGCCGTCGTTGATGCCGAGATCCTCAAGGGCGCGGTCGACCTCGTACAGGTAGTCGCCGGGCTTCGCCTCGTCGGCGGCGGCGGCACCGCCGACGACGATCGCGGCCAGGCCGGCGAGGCCAGCGGCAGCGGCTGCGCGGCGACGCATGGGGGAGAGGCGGCCGAACGTGGTGCCGGCCTCGGTGGACGTGGACTGCTGTGCGCGTGAGGTCTTCATGTCCACGTCACCGCTCGGGGGACCGGAAAGGCGACGCAATTCGGGCGAATGTGGCACTTTCCACATCCGGGTGGACATGGGAGTGATCGTGCTCTGACGAACTATCGCGCCGTGTCGCACGCCCCGAAGATTGCTAGAAGGTCCCGAGCTTCTCGTCGCGGTTGAGGGCGTTCATCGTCTGCATCTGTTCGTCGGACAGCTCGAAGTCGAAGACCGAGATGTTCTCGAGGATGTGGTCGGCGTTGCGCGAGCCGGGGATCGCGATGATGCCTCGCTGCAGGTGCCAGCGGATGATCGTCTGTGCGGGCGTCCTTCCCACCGACTGAGCGATCTCGCCGATCGTCGGCTCCGCCAGCATCCGCGTCACGTTGTTGCGACCGCCGAGCGGATACCAGGACTCGAACACGATGCCCAGGTCGTGCACGTAGGGCACGAGATCCGGCTCCTGATAGAGGGGGTGGTTCTCGTTCTGCACGATCGCGGGAGGGATCGAGACGTCGGCGAGCAGGGGCTCCCAGTCCTCGGCATACCAGTTGGAGACGCCGATCGACCGGAGCTTGCCGTCCTCCATCGCCCTCTCCATCGCGTGGTACGCCGTGATGTCGAACGGCCCTGTGCGGTGGAGCAGCATCATGTCCAGGTAGTCCACGCCCATCCGCTCCAGCGCCCCGTCGATAGCCGCGCCGGCGGTGGCGAACTGCGTCGGGAAGAGCTTGGAGGAGACGAAGACCTCCTCGCGTGGGACCGCGGAGTCGCGGATGGCCTGCGTCACCTGTGCCTCGTTCTGGTACGCGTACGCGGTGTCGATCAGCCTCACGCCCGCCGCCAGGGCGGCGGTGACCGAGTCATAGGCCTGCTGCTGAGAGAGCTGGAAGGTGCCGAGTCCCGCGACGGGCATCGCAAATCCGGTGTTCAGCATCACGGTCGGGGCGTTGCCGTTGGTGCCGCTGGCGAGGTCGAACGGCGCGACGGAGTTCGCGGCGCCCGGGGTGGCGGCGGGACTGCTCGATCCGCCGGAGCTGGTAGACGAGCAGGCGGCCAGGCCGGTCGCTGCCGCGACGCCCGCAAAGCCGAGGAGCGCGCGGCGGGAGAGCTGCGGGGACTGCCCGGCCCGGGCGTCTCGATCGAGGCTCGCTGCCGGGGTGGGGGTGTGCTCTCGCGTCATGAGTGGTCTCCTTCTCGGGGCGAAGATCGTGGCTTGGGGGTGGGGTGGCTCTCGGCGCGCAGCTAGGACGTGGCCTGCGTGCGGCGCTGGAAGAGGAGGTGCAGCCCCAAGGCGAGGCCGAGCACCACGGCGAGCACGGCCACACTGACCACGCTGGCGATGTTGACGCCGGTGAGGAGCGCCCAGATCCCGGTCATCAGCGCGCTGATGACGCCCCACCACACGAAGCCCGCGACGACGCGGACCGTCCGGATGGCGTAGGCGAGAGCGGCGGCGCTCGCGATCAAGGCGATGACGAACACGACGGCGGGGATCGGCTGGGAGAAGCCCTCCGAGGCGGCGAGACCTGTCGCCCACACGAGCTCGAGGAGCGCGCTGACGATGAGCAGCAGCCACGCCAGTCCTCGTGAGCGGCTCCGCGCCGAGCGGCCCGAGGCCGCGGAGGACCCATGATCTGCCTGGCCGACGGGCGGCACCGGAACGTCTGCATTCGTGGAGGTCATGCGGGGTCTCCTTCTCCTTGCACGCGCGGTCGTGGGTGGCGTCACCCGACCGAGCGGATGCGTGCGCCACCAGTCAGATCGCCCGCTCGTCTCGTCGGGCCGACGACCATGCACACCTGATCCACGGGTGCGAACGGCCTGGTCTCGGACGCTAAGCGGCGTTCACCACCCGAGGGAGTCTCTGCGAGTACCTGGGCCAACGGCGTCTCCCAGGACCCTCCCGAGGATGTTCGACTCGTCATGTCCCGCGTCAGGTCAGCGACCTGCCGAGGTGAGGCGCCCGTCAGTCGCTCGTGTTGTACCAGGCCCAGTCGATCTGGTCGACGCTCGGGCCGTAGCCGGTCAGGAGGATGCTGGACGCCGCAGCGAGGGCGTCGCCATCGGCGCTGCCGCAACCGGCCCGTACGGACGCGTCGAGAAGAACCGCGGCGGTAGGCCGTTCCGCGTCTCCCAGGATCACGCGAAAAGTGTCGTCGAGGGTCTCGGGATCGCTTGTGCCGATGATCCGGCCCTCCGCGTCCACCCAGACCGGCAGCGTGAAGAGGTAATACCCCTGCGACGGCTGCGCTGGGTTGTCGGAGCCGTCGAAACGAATGCTCCAGCCCGGGCTGAGGCTGACGGTCGGTGGCGTGTAGTCCTCGAGGGGGTCGATGTCGTCGAGGACGATCATCACTCCGCCATCTCCATAGTTGATCTGGGTCTGTGTGGTCTCCTCGAAGACGACTCCGTCTCGCCGCAGGGTCATCCTCGGCTCCCGCTGCAGCGCGGGGTCGAGGGTCGCGTCGCACGCGAACACGCCGGACTCCGGGCCGGAGAGCACCGGCATGACGTTCGGGTTGGGCTGGGGGTCCTGAGGGTCCTTGCCGTTGGCCTGCCACGCGCTCTCGTTCGGGCCGCATGTCGCCGCGTAGCTACGCGAGGCGTCGTAGCTGGATGTGACCGTGATCGTCTGACCATCGTGTGCCGTCGCCGTGGTGGCGACGCTGACCAGGCCCGACGTTGCGTCGACCTGAGGTGCGGTGTCGCCGATCAACACCTCGGTCGTCGTCACGGTCGTGGCGTCCGCCTCGCGTGAGGTCACTGCATGCTGCACCTGCGGATCACCAACTGCGAGGTCGGTTGTGACCGGCTCGCCCCACCCGAGCACCGCTGTCTGGTGCACGGCGATGAGCGCCTCCAGGTTGACGTCGACTCCGGTGTCCGTCGGCACGTCCGTCGTCCACTCGTAGTAGAGGTCGGTCGGGTCGTCGACGTAGTGAAGCGAACCGTCGTACCGGTCGAACACCGCGCGGTCGGCCTCCTGGTCGGCCTCAAGGTAGAGGGGACTGTAGAAGCCGATCTCGGCGAAGCTGTCGCCCGTGTCGGGGTCGCGCCACGTTCCTTGCTCGTCCTGCACGAGCTTCCTGAGATCGCCGTTGAGGGCACGGAACATGAACGTGTCGGTGGTGTAGTCCGCGTAGACCCGGCCTTCGAACCCGGCGCCGGGCATGGCCCGGACGTTCGGAAGGGGAGAGGAGTCGAGGTCGCACTGACCGTGGACTCCGTCGACCAGGGGCGCTGCGGGGTCGCTCCTGAACGGCCCGACGGAGGCGATGGCTCCCAGGGCGACCGCGCCGACAGCGACTGCGGCGACCGCTCCTGACGCCTGCCAGGCGGTGCGCCGACGGCGTGCCTGAGTGACCTGCGCCCAGGTGGCGTCGCGATCGACGGAGGCCGTGAGTGAACGTGCGACGTCCACTCCGGCGCTCGCCGTACTGTGGCGAAGCGTGTCTCGAAGCTCGCTCATCGTCGCGCCTCCTTGATCTGCACGGTCTCGGGTTCCTCTGCGACGGGGACTCCCAGCGTCGTCGCGAGGCTCTCTCGTCCTTCAGAGAGGTAGCGCTTGATGGTGCCTTCGGCGGTGCCCATCGTGTGGGCGATGTCGGCCACGGTCATGTCGTCGACGTAGCGCAGCGCGACGGCCGTTCTGACCCGGGGAGGCAGCGTGGCGAGCGCCCGGTTGACCGCGTCGTCACTGTCGACTCGCGGGGCATGGTCGGACACCTGGTCATCGGCGACCAACGACGAAGCGGCCGCCGTCCAGCGCGCCTGACGCCGGGTGCCGTCGATGTGGAGAGTGCGGATCGCGGACCTCACGTACGCCTCTGCCGCTGCAAGATCGCGGTACCTGCGGCGCTTCGAGAACGTCTTCACGATCGCCGCCTGCACCAGCTCCTCTGCCGCTGAGTAAGAGCCCGTCAGCGCGAACCCGTAGGCGCCAAGGCGCGGCAGAGAAAGCTCGTAGATCTCGTCGAGCAGTTCGCGATCCCTCAAGACTGGCCCCCAATCGCAGGGTAAACGCACACCGATGGGATCGGGTTGTGTCGGCGCACGCCCTGCGTGAGCCGGACGGGTCAAGGTCAGGTGCGAGGCCCCGAGCGCAACGCGCGCCCGGACCGCAGGTGGGGCTCGCCAGCATTGACGTGTCCCACCTGCGGCAGCGCCTAGTACCCGACTTGCGCGACGGCGTACTCCGCCTGGGCCTGGGTGAACTCCTCGCCGTACTTCGATGTCAGCTGTCGGATGAGCTCAGCGCGCGAGAACGACGAGTATGCGAGGTATGACTCCGCCGACTCGACTGCTTCAGCGTTCCAGTCGACGAGGCCATTCTCCTCGAGGTAGTTGATGGCGTACTCGGCTCGCTGTGCGATGAACTGCTCGCCGTACTCCGACGTGAGCTGGCCCTTGAGGCCGGCGCGGGAGAAGGCGCTGTAGTCGAGATAGGACTGCGCCGCCTCGACCGCTTCGTCCTTCCAGCTCACGAGGCCGTTGTCCTCGAGGAAGGTGATGGCGAAGGTGGTGGATGCCTCGGTGTAGCCGGAGCCGTACTCGGACGTCATCTGGTCGAAGAGGCCAGCCGGTGAGAACGCGCTGTACTCGAGGTACGAGAGGGCCTCCGCGACCGCGTTCTGTTCCTCGAGCGATGCGGTCGCCTCGACGTTCACGATGACCACGTCGCCCTCGGAAAGCGTCTCTCCTGCCGCGGGAACGGTGGATCCGATCACTCCGAAGATGGTCGCGATGTCACCGCCTTCGCCGACCTCGAAGCCGGCGCCGACGGCGAGGAGCGGATCGAGGACCTCCGCAGGGAGAGAGTCCGTGTCGAGGTCGACCATGGCGATCCCCACCATGTCGGGCATCGTCGCCGTCACCACTGGCTCTGGCGATGGCTCAGCCTCGGGTTCCTCGGCTGGTTCGCTCTCGACGGTCGGTGTTGCCGAGGGCGTAGGCGCGGCGACGGTCTCCGCATCGTCACCGCCTCCGGTGACGACGCCGATGAACAGCAGCAGCGCGATCGCGCCGCCTCCGATCAACGCCACGTTGCGCTTGGTGTGGTTCGGCGTGGCGGAAGCTGCCGAAGTCTCAGTGCCAGCGGGAGTGGTGGAGGTGACCGGGACAGCCTCGGTCACGTACGGGTCCACGCTCTGCGCGCCCTTGGTGAACACATGCTCGGTCCACGTGCTGCCGTTCCAGTAGCGCTGCTCGTGCCTCTTCGTGGGGTCGGGGTACCAACCCTCGTGCATCTGCGTCATTCTCTATCCCCTCAGCGTCTTCGTTGACGCTTCGCATCGTATGGCTGGGCACTGACACTCGTCAGGGGAAAGTGAAGTATTCCGCATCGAAGGCAGCCACACCTCGAAACGACCGGGGCGCTGACGCTCGCGTCGCTGATCCTGTGCACTTGCGGGCTGGACCCGCGAATGCTGCAGCACCATTCTTGCGGTGCGGTGCGGTGCGGTGCGCTCGGCCGGCGGGCTGCAGCGCCGCTACACCTCGCCCTTGTTCTGCAGGTAGCGCATGGCGATCCAGCCGAGCGGGATCCTCAGCCAGTAGGTGATGAGGCGGTAGATCACGACAACGGATGCGGCGACGGCGGTCGGGATGCCTGCACCGGTGAGACCACCGGTGAGGGCGAGCTCGACGGCTCCGAGGCCGCCGGGCGTGGGGACCACGGCGCCGACGGCGTTTCCGAGGAAGAACAGGACGGCGACGTCGACCACGGGCAGGCTCTGCCCGAACGCCTCGAGGGCTGACCAGAAGGCGCCTACGTAGCCGACGGTGAGCAGCAGGTTGCCGCCGAGGCCGAGCGCGAGGCGCCATGGCTGGCCGAGCACCTGGCTGAGGCGGGGCCAGGTCTGACGCAGCATCGGCATGACGCGGGCGGCGGCGAAGCTGCGCACCTTCGGCACGGTGAGCGACAGGGCGACGACGAGTGCGACGGCGCCGACGCCGATCAGCACGGAGGTGCTCGGCAGCTGCGCGAGCGTGCCCTCGGAGCCGGTGATGAGGGAGAGCGCCACAAGGCCGACGACGGTGACGACGACGCCGGACACCTGGACGAGCGCGACGGTCGCCACCGCGAGGGGCGACGCGACGCGGCGCTTGGACAGCATGCGCATGTTCAGCGCGGCAGGCCCCACACCCGCGGGGACAGCGATCGCCAGGTAGGCGGCCGCGACCTGCACGAGGATGGTCCGGAACCACGGCAGCTTGACGGGGCTGAAGGCGATGAGCGCAAGGCCGGCGCCCACGAAGGTGAGCAGCGCCCATCCGAAGGAGGCGAGCAGCCACCACAGGTTCGCCTCGCTGAGCGCAGCGAGCACCTCCTGCGTGTTGAAGGACGCGAGGATGATCGCTGCCGCGACCACGCCGAGGAAGAGGGTGAGGATGGTGCGCCAGCCGAAGCGCTGGATGTTCTCCGACTCGATGTCGGCGTCGGGCATCCGCTCGATGATCTCCGAGCGGACGGTCTGCAGCGCCTTGTCCTTGTGGGCGCGCAGCTCGTGGCGCGTGGAGCGAGGCATGACGATCATCTGCAGCAGCGGGGCGACCTGCTCCAGGTCCTCCTCGGTCATGGCTCGCAGCGCGGAGTCGACGGCGCGCTCGCGGCCGACGATAGGCGCGAGCATTCCGAGCACCTGCGCCAGGTCGATGCGCTTGGCGAGCGTGGCGGTCGCGACCTCGCCCAGCTCCCAGCTGGTGAGCCACACCGTCGGATCGGCCGCGATGTCGTCGCCCACCAGGATCGTGTCGGCGGAGAGGGAGCGGTGCGAGATGCCGGCGTCGTGTGCCTGGCCGACCTGCTGCCAGATCGCGTCGAGCAGGCCGTCGGTGACGTCCTCCGCGGGCACGCTCGACAGCGGGCGGACGTGCGCGGGGCGTTGGTAGATGATCAGCATCGTGTCGCGCACGTGGCTCATGCCGAGCACGCGTGCTGTGCGGACGCCTGCGGTCCTCGCTGCGTGGGAGACGAGCGCTGTGGCCTCAGCGCTGTGGCGCAGCGACACGTCGGCGCGGGCGTTGATGCCTCGCAGCCGCAGGCCGTTCCAGAACTTCACGAGGAAGCCGGCTGCGTGCTGGTCGCCGTCCAGGGCGACTGCGAGCAGGTGGTGGTTCTCGCGCGTCGTCAGCGAGTAGATGCGGCCCTGACGGGTCCTGCCCATCGCGGCGGACACCTCGTCGAGCTCGACGGCAGCGAACTCGTCGTGCACGTCGGCGCGGACGAGCTCCTTCGGCTCGAATCCTGCCCGGCGGATACCTGCCACGAGCGCCTCGCCGTACGCACGATCGGCCGTGGAGCCGATGGACCAGCGCAGCACCAGGCCGGTCGCGCGGCCGATCAGCACTGTCACGAGCGCGGCGGGGAGCGTCACGATCGACGAGATCACCGCGACCGCGATCGACGCCCACACCAGGTTCCACGACCAGGACAGCACCTTGTGGCTGGAGCGCAGGCCGGCGGCCGTGAGGAGCGCCGCGACCGCGGCGATGTACGCCGGGAGGGACACCACGAGGTCGCCCTCGGAGTTGCGGATCGCGAGCGAGTTGATGAGCTCGTCGGCGCCGAAGTAGGTGGTGGTCAGCGCCGCGATGACCGTGGCGACGAAGGCGAGCACAGCAGCGCCCATCATCTCCAGGATGCGACGCGGCTCACGGCGGATCGCCATGTCGATGATCACGACCGTGGGGATCACGAGCGTGACGATGCCCGAGAAGATGTTCACCGGCGCCACGAGCAGGCGCTGGAGGATGCGCGCGAAACCGCTGACGTCCTCGGTGATTCCCTGCGTGGTGCCGGTCGCGTAGGCGCCGATCAGCAGCACGAGCACGATGCCGAGCATGGTCGCGATGAGCGACAGCAGGTCGGTGAATCGGTGGACACGTTCCTGCGGCGCGTCGACGATGCGCACCTGCGACGGCGCGGCCGACGGCGTCGGCTGGTCCACGAGCGCATCGGAGGCCATGGGGCGAGTCTAGAGGTCGACGCCCCGGACCAGGGGACCTGGTGACAGGCCCTGTGGGAACCCGTCGTGCGGGCCTACAGTCCGAGCCACTCGAGCCACGCGTCCGGCGCCACCGTCGGCCCGATGAACGCGACCGCGTCCATGAGCAGGTGCGCGGCGATCAGCGGGCCCAAGCGGCCGCGCTTCACGTACACCCACGCGAAGACGACGCCCATCACCACGTTGCCCAGCGCCATCGGCCAGCCCTGGTACAGGTGGTAGGCCCCGCGCAGCAGGGCCGACGCGAGGATCGCCGCCGGGACGCCCCACCGGAGCTGCCGCAGCCGGGTCACGAAGTAGCCGACCGCGATGGTCTCCTCAAGGATGCCGACGCTCGCGGCGGAGAGCAGCAGGACGGTCGCCGCCCACCATTCGTCGGGCAGGCCGGACGTGTTGATGTTGACCGTCATCCCGAGCGCCCGGCTGCCCAGGTACAGCGCGATCCCGGGCAGGCCGATGATCGCCGCGATGCCGAAGGTCCAGCCGATGTCGCCCTTCCACCTGGACCACGGGCCCACGAGGCCCAGCGTCCTCCACGCGGAGCGCCCACGCTCCGAGAACAGGTAGAACACGAGCAGCACCGGCATCAGGCGGAACCCGATCACCATGACCTGCTGCACCAGGTCGATCCACGCGACCGACGAGGTGGAGCGGTTGAGCGTGGACGTGGTGGTGCTCAGGTCCACGCTCTTCACGTAGTACTCGACGAACCGGGTGATCGCGAAGGCCGCGGACTGACCTAGCGAAAGGCCCAGGACGATCGCGATCTCCCACTTCAGGCGCCGAGGCGAGGGCCCGTCAGCCGTCGAGGTCTCAAGCGGCTCCGTGGGCGGCGTCGCGGGCGCAGGCGAGGTCGCGTCGTCCGCCGTGGTGGCGACGATGCGGCGACCCTGGGCTGTCGAGTCGACCGGTGCTGGCTCGTTCATCCCGCCCACTGTAGGTGCCGTTCCCAGGAACTGGCTCAGAGTCTCGCGCCGAAGCGCCCGTGCCAGCCGGCGAGTGAGCGGCTAGGTTGGCCGCATGCGTGTCGTCTCGATCCGCCGGTACCCGGTGAAGTCCATGGCAGGGGAGTCGCTCGAGTCCGTCGAGCTCGACTCGCGTGGCCTCGTCGGCGATCGCGCCTGGGCCGTCCGCGACGCCGACTCGAGGCTCGCGTCGGGCAAGAACACCAAGCGAATGGTGCGGCGCGACGCCGTGTTCGACTACTCGGCACGGATCTCCGCCGAGGGCTCGGTGCTCGTCAGCGACGGCGCGACCGAGCGGACGGCCGGTGACCCCTACCTGGACGCTGCGCTCGCGGACGCCATGGAGGCCGACGTCGCGCTCGCGCCCGAGACGGACGTGCCCCACTTCGACGACGGCTCCGTGTCGCTCATCGGCACCGCGACGCTCGACTGGTGCGCTCGCGAGCTCGAGGTGGACGCCGACCCGCGTCGCCTCCGTGTGAACCTCGTGGTCGAGACCGACGAGCCCTTCATCGAGGAGACGTGGTTCGGGCAGCGGCTCGAGGTCGGGGGAGCGGTGCTCGCACCCGTCGAGCGGATCGAGCGCTGCCGCACCATCGACCTTCCCCAGGACGGCGTCGCCGACCGCACCCGCTGGCTCAAGGCGCTGGGTGCGCAGCGCGACATGCGCGTGGCCGTCTACTGCGACGTGGCGACGCCGGGCACGCTGGCTGTAGGGGACTCGGTGGAGCTGGGCTGACCGGCGGTCGGCGTCGCCGCGTGTCCGGGCAGGCGAGGCGACCCAACGATTCGCCTGCCATGCTCCGTTGACGGGGTGACGAGGCTCGCTGAGGCGGGACTACCGGGGCCGGGGTGGTCCCAGCGGTTTGATGGCCCCGCACGGCAGAGAGGGGGCAGGGATGGCACGGTGGGAGCCGTTGCTCGACGAGGTGATGCGTGAGCGCACACCCCGCCTGCTCGCCTACGCGCGGCTGCTGACCAGGGACGACGCTGAGGCCGAGGACGTGCTCCAGGATGCCCTGGTGCGCGCGTTCTCTCGTGGCCGCTCCTTCCCCGACGCCGACCGCGCCGAGGCCTACGTCAAGCAGGCCATCCCGAGCGTCTTCATCGACCGCTACCGCTCCCGGCGCTCCCGCGACGCCGCTCACGAACGGCTCGCCCACCGCACGTCCTTCGCGGCGGACCAGGGCGACCGCGCCGCTGTGCTCGACGTCCGCGCCGCGCTCGCGGACCTTCCGCCGCGCGAACGGGCCTGCACCGTCCTGAGGTTCTACGACGACCTGACGGTGCCGCAGATCGCCCACGCCCTCCACCTCTCGGAGGGGAGCGTCAAGCGTTACCTGCACGACGCGTCGGGCCGGCTGGCCGAGGCGCTCGGCACCGTCGTCGAGTGGGACGGCGGGTCGTCCACCGTCCATGTCACGATGCGCACGAAGGGAGGCCGCTGATGGACAGGATCGAGTCGATGCTCTCCGACGCCTTCGAGGACGACGCGGCGCGGTTCGGTGAGACCACCTTCATCGAGCAGCACGCAGAGGCGGTGACGTCGCGCGTGCGACGGCGTCGGCGCACCAAGGCGGCGGGCTACTCCGCGCTCGGCGTCGCGGCGGTGGCAGCGGTGGCGATCCCCATGCTGCCGACGTACGAGGAGTCGTTGACTCCAGCGGACATGCCTGCCTGCGTTCCTTTCGACAGCGCCCTCGAGTGGTGGGAGACGGGGACTGGGGACGAGGACTTCCTGTCCGGGCAGAGCCAGTCCCTTTATGTGGAGCTCAGCGCGGAGCGGCTTCGCGTGTCCAGGCCCAACTCAGGGGACGAGCCCTTGGTGATCCCGATCGAGAATCGGCTGCTCGAGGGCACCACCTCGCAGGGTGAGGCTCTGCACCTGGAGTTCGAGTCAGGAGCAAGCGTCGACGTGTGGCTCACATGGGCCGACGATGTCGTCGAGCTGTCGGTCACCGAGGACGGCGACCTCGGCGAGATGCGGATGAGCACCGGTCCCGGTGTGTGGGATGGCAGATACGACATGGTCCGGACGGGCGCCGACCGCTACTTCGGTTTCCCGTTCGGCGAGTCGGACTGGTCGGAGTGGCACCTGTACGACGTGGGCGTCCGCACGGATGCAGTCACGATCACACGTGACGCCGATGGGCGTGTCGAGGTGGTGTTCCCCGGAGGCTCCTCTCGCGAGTTCGACCCGGGCGACGACGGCTTCGCCACCTTCGAGTGGGTCGGGGTGGCTGTCGTGGAGGTCGCCGTGGGAGAGGAGCCGTGGGTGCGGCTGCACGACCTTGAGGATCTGAGCCAGTTGGGCTCCGACGTCGACGCGCGCATGGTCGGCCCTCAGTACTGCCTGCCCGACGACGCGCCGACGACGACCGCAGTCGATCCTCCGGCCGAGGTGTCGCCCGACGCGACATACACGGTCGAGTTCGACGGCTAGGTGGCGAGGGTCAGCGGAGGAAGCGGTCCACCAGCGTCTCGGCGAGGCCGACGTACGAGCCGGGCGTCAGCGACGCGAGCCGCTCCTGCGTCTCCGCCGGCAGCTCGAGGCCGCCCACGAAGGTGCGGATCGCCTGCGCGTCGATCTGCTGGCCTCGCGTGAGCTCCTTGAGGCGCTCATACGGGTTCTCCATGCCGGGGACGCCCGCGATCGAGGCCGCGCGCATCGCCGACTGGATCGGCTCCGCGAGCACCTCCCACGAGGCGTCCAGGTCGGCGGCGAGCTGCGCCTCGTTCACGGTGAGCGTCTTGAGGCCGCGGCGCACGTTGTCGATCGCGAGCAGCGAATGCCCGAAGGCGGGGCCGATGTTGCGCTGCGACGACGAGTCGGTGAGGTCGCGCTGCATGCGGCTGGTGACGAGCGTGGCGCCGAGCGTGTCGAGCAGCGCGCTCGAGATCTCCAGGTTCGCCTCCGCGTTCTCGAAGCGGATCGGGTTGATCTTGTGCGGCATGGCCGACGACCCGATCGAGCCCTTCGCCGCCGCCTGCGCGAAGTAGCCGAGCGAGACGTACGTCCACACGTCGGTCGCAAGGTTGTGCAGGATGCGGCCGAAGCGGGCCACGTCGGCATACAGCTCGGCCTGCCAGTCGTGGCTCTCGATCTGCGTGGTCAGCGGGTTCCAGGTGAGGCCCAGGTGCTCCACGAACGTCTTGGAGACGTCGATCCAGTCGGTCTCCGGCACCGCGGCGGTGTGCGCGCCGAACGTGCCGGTCGCGCCGTTGATCTTGCCCAGGTACTCCTGACGGCCGACGCGGTCCAGCTGGCGACCCAGGCGGTGGGCGAGGACTGCGAACTCCTTGCCGAGCGTCGTCGGCGTGGCCGTCTGGCCGTGGGTGCGCGACAGCATGGGCGTGCCCTTGGCGTCGCGGGCGAGCGAGGCGACGTCCTCCACGAGAGCGGTCGCCGCGGGCAGCCACACCTCTTCGACGGCGCCCTTGACCATGAGGGCGTAGGAGAGGTTGTTGATGTCCTCCGAGGTGCACGCGAAGTGGACCAGCTCGCTCAGCGGCGCGAGGGTCGTCCCCTCGATGCGGCGCTTGATGTAGTACTCGACTGCCTTGACGTCGTGGATCGTGACCTTCTCGATCTCACCGTGCTCCGCGATGCCGTCCGCGTCGAACTCGGCGGGGATCGCGCGCAGCAGCGCCACCTCGTCGTCCGTGAGCGGGCGCACGCCCGGCACCGCATCCTTGGCGCACAGGTGGATGAACCATTCGACCTCCACGTGGAGGCGCATGCGGTTCAGTGCCGGCTCGGACAGGTGGTCCACCAGGTCGGCGACCGCACCTCTGTAGCGGCCGTCGAGCGGGCCGAGGGCGATCGAGGGCGTGATGTCGGCGAGGCGAGTCCAGTCGTTCACGCCGACATTGTTCCACGGTGCGCACGAGCGCACCGAGCGTGCGTCAGCGGCGGTCGGCGCCCGGCAGGATGGCGGACAGGATCGCCGTGGTGATCGCGATGACGATCGCCGCCAGCAGACTCATCCAGAAGTCGCCGATCTCGAGCGTCGCGAAGCTCACCTGCTCGGTGATCCACGACGTCAGCCACAGGATGAACCAGCTGATCACCAGGCCGAACAGTCCGAGCGTCAGGATCTTGATCGGCAGTCCGAGCACGTCCAGGATCGGCTTCACGAACTGGTTGAGGACCGTCAGCACCAGGCCCACGAACGCGAACACCAGGGCCCGATGCCACCACTCGTCGCCCTCTCCTCCGATCACTGACACGTCCAGCGGCAGAAGGGTGACGACCCAGACGGCGACGGCGGTGATGGCGACTTCGAGGAGGAACTTCATGGGGAGGATTCTGGCACGCCCGCCTGAACGCCTGGCATTCTGGAACCCATGACCACTCCTGCACCCCGTCCAGTCATCGCCTCCCTGCCCCGCTACGTCCCCGGTGCGCGAGGAGCGGAGGACGGTCCGGAGCCCATCAAGCTCTCCTCCAACGAGATGCCGTACGGCCCCCTCCCGAGCATCGTCTCCGTCGTCGAGGCGGCGGGCACCCAGATGCACCGCTACCCGGACATGATGGCCGCGGACATCACCGAGGCGATCGCGAAGCACGTGGGCGCGCGCCCCGCGCAGGTGGTCACCGGCGGCGGCTCCGTCGCCGTGCTCAGCCACATCCTGCAGGCCTACACGGGCCTGGGCGACGAGGTCATGTTCGCCTGGCGCAGCTTCGAGGCGTACCCCATCCTCACGCAGCTCGTCGGCGCCTCCCCGGTCACCGTCCCGCTGGACTCCGAGTCGCGGCACGACCTGCCCGGGATGGCCGCCGCGGTCAACGACCGCACCAAGGTCGTCCTGCTGTGCTCGCCCAACAACCCGACCGGGCCCACGATCCACACCGAGGAGTTCGAGGAGTTCATGGCTGCGGTGCCGCAGACCGTCCTCGTGGTCCTCGACGAGGCGTACGGCGAGTTCGTGCGCGACGCTGACACGGTCGACGGCATGGCCGCGCTCAGCCGCCACCCGAACCTCGTGCTGCTGCGCACCTTCTCCAAGGCCTACGGGCTCGCCGGCCTGCGGCTCGGCTACGCCATCGCGTCCGACGAGATCGCCGCGAACATCCGCACCTGCGTCACCCCGTTCTCCGTGAGCGGCGTCGCCCAGGCGGCCGGCATCGCCTCGCTCGAGGCGAAGGACGAGCTCCTCGAGCGCGTCGAGGAGGTCGTGGCCGAGCGCTACCGGGTGGTCGAGGCGCTCCGCGGGCAGGGCTGGACCGTCCCCGACGCACAGGGCAACTTCGTGTGGCTCGGAGTGAGGGAGGGCACCGAGGCCCTCGCCGAGGCGATGGCCGCGGCCGCACGTCCGCTGCTCGTGCGACCCTTCGTGGGGCACGGCGTCCGCATCACCATCGGCTCCGTCGAGGAGAACGATGCACTCATCGAGGCGCTCGACGAGTTCCCCGACAAGATCTGACCGGGTGCCGGCAGGTGTCTCGATTCGGGCCGTGGCCACAGGTCCGGACCCCGATGCACGCCCGTGGTGTACCCTCGATTGCCGCCAGGTCCCGCACGATCTCGTTCATCGAGCGTGCGAGCACTGCGGCTGTCCACGCCTCGAGGCGCGAGTCACGGTGACTCGGTAGCCTCGTCGGGAGGGCAACGCCCATGCACGTGAGTCGTGATCATCACCACCGCGTGCAATGACCGTAAGGGAAGAACATTTGACGACCGAAGGGCTCAGTGCGTACGCCGAGCAGGCGGGGCTTGAGCGCGTCGGCGCTCGCCCCAAGCTTCGGCGCTACATCGTGGAGGCGTGGCGCAGGCGCGAGCTCGCGGCCACCCTCGCGAGCTACCGGATCCACGCCGCGATGGGGCAGAACCGGCTCGGCCTCGTGTGGATCGTGCTCCGGCCCACGCTGCTCGCGCTCATGTTCGGCACCATCTTCTTCGTCATCCTGCCGAACTCCTCAAGGCCGGACAACTTCCTCCCGTTCCTGGTGGTCGGAGTGTTCGTCTTCGAGTTCTTCTCCGCGTCGCTCGGCCAAGGCGCGAGATCGATCATCAACAACCAGGGTCTCGTCCGGTCGCTGAACTTCCCGCGCATCCTGATGCCTATGGCCACGGTCCTGCAGCGGGTGTTCGAGATCATCCCCGTGGCCATCACCATGATGGTGATCGTCGCGCTCTCGGGTGAGCCCATCACGTGGAACTGGCTGCTCGTGCCGGTCGTGCTCGCGATCATGGCCGTGTTCAACTTCGGAATCGCGCTGATCTTCGCCCGGCTCACAGTGCACCTGAGGGATCTCACGCAGGTTCTGCCGCTGCTGACGCGCCTCATGTTCTACTCGACCGGAATCTTCTACTCGATCGAGGCCGTGCTGGCAGACAGGCCCGACCTGCTCGCCTTGGCGCGCCTCAACCCGGTCTACGACTACATCGCACTCGTCCGTGCGCAGATCGTCACCGGCAACTCGCAGACGATGGAGATGTGGATCGTGGCCGTCGCCGCCGCGCTGCTGTGCTTCATCATCGGTGTGATCTTCTTCTGGCGAGCGGAGGAGCGCTATGGCCGCGACTGATACCCGCACCCCCACCGTCGTCGTCGACGGGATCGACGTCGAGTACCGGGTGTTCGCCTCCGGCAAGGCCGCAGGGAACCAGATGTCCCTGGCCTCCCTGAAGCCCAAGGGAGTGTCCACCTACCGTGCCCTGCACGACATCTCCTTCGTGGCCCACGAGGGCGAGAGCATCGGCGTGATCGGACACAACGGCTCCGGCAAGTCCACGCTCATGCGCTCCGTGGCGGGCCTGATCTCCCCGGTGAAGGGCGCCGTCTACGCGTCCTCCCGTCCGGCGCTGCTCGGTGTGAACGCGGCGCTCCTGCCCAACCTGTCTGGCGCACGCAACGTCATGCTCGGTGGGCTCGCGCTCGGCTACAGCAAGGCCGAGGTCGAGGAGATGTACGAGGACATCGTCGAGTTCTCCGGCATCCGCGACTTCATCGACATGCCCATGAAGACGTACTCATCCGGCATGTCCGCACGACTTCGCTTCGCGATCGCGATCTCCCGCGCCCACCAGATCCTCCTGATCGACGAGGCGCTCGCGGTCGGCGACAAGGACTTCAGGCAGAAGAGCCAGGAGCGTATCCGCCAGCTCAGGGACACCGCCGGAACCGTGTTCCTCGTCTCGCACTCGATGAAGTCCATCCGCGACGTCTGCGACCGCGTGCTGTGGATCGACCACGGCCGGCTCATGATGGACGGCGACCCGGACGAGGTCATCGCGGCCTACGAGGGAAAGGCCTGACACCAGGCCCTTCACCGTCGCGGACGCCAGCGGTCCGTCCGTACGACCCAGCAGTGGTCACACCTTTCACGCCAGGCCCTCTGCCTGACGCGTGCATGAACTAGAATCTGTTGACCGCCGATACCCTCGATGGGAGCACCATGTCCGGACCCGCGCTAGTCGTCTGCTCGTTCTACTCAGACGACGAGTACTACATCAACCACGCCCGCCAGCTGGAGTCGACGCTGGACGTGCTCGGTGTAGCGCATGAGCTCCTCGCCATCACCAAGAACCCGGGCGAGGACTGGGCGGACATCTGCCGACGCAAGGTGCCCTTCCTTGCGGACGTGTGCCGCAAGTACCCCGACTCGCTCGTGGTGTGGATGGACGTCGACTGCCGCCTCCTGTACATCCCGGAGCTGCTCGAGCGCACCACGGCGGACCTCATCGGCTTCCAGCGCGGCTTCAGCTCGCCGCTGCGGATCGGCTACGCCCACCGCACGCGCTTCTGGGAGCCCGCGCTGCTCGGCATCGGTGCGACCGCCGTCGGCCGCGAGTTCATCTTCCTTGCGGAGAAGCTCGAGAAGACGTCGGGCGTCAAGGCGACCGACGACTACTTCTTCGAGGAGGCGTGGCGTGCCGTCGCCGCGAAGATGTCCTTCCAGGTGCTGCCGTCGCGCCTGATGCAGAGGTCCAACGGCAAGCCCGCCGCGGGCGCCTCGCCGTTCTTCCTGTTCGGATCCTCCGGGTCCGTTGGCGAGTTCAAGGAGAAGGTCGTCCAGCACGACCCGCCGAAGGTCGCCAAGCCGCGTCGGCGCAGTCGGTACGCCAAGGCCATCGAGAAGCGGCTGCCGCGGGCGCTCGCGCGCCGTCTGCGCGCCGTGTCCGACCGCAGCGGCCTCACCGGTCAGCTGCTCGGCTCCGCGGACTCGGAGAAGGTGGCAGCCACCTCCATCGAGGGCCAGGGTGCTGCCCGTGTCGCCACCACCGCCGTCATGAAGGCGCAGCGGGGCGAGCGTCAGGACTACGACGCTGCGATCGCCCGCCTCGACGAGCTCGGCGAGGTCGAGCCCGCCGTCAGCGCAGCACGCACCAGCGCCGAGGCCTTCGCCCACTACTCGTTGCGGGACAGCGACAAGCAGCCGCTGCTCCTGTCCTGGTGGGCGAAGCCGTTCCCGGGCAACTACGGAGACTGGCTGAGCCCGCTCGTCGTCGGGAACTTCACCGACCGTCCCGTCCTCTACCGCCGTCCGCAGCAGCCGACCGCCGCCCCGC
The DNA here is from genome assembly GCF_030418315.1 of Demequina zhanjiangensis. Lineage (GTDB taxonomy): Bacteria > Actinomycetota > Actinomycetes > Actinomycetales > Demequinaceae > Demequina > Demequina zhanjiangensis. The sequence goes on along the minus strand of NZ_JAUHPV010000008.1, from coordinate 13,062 downwards.
ACCTGTTCAGCGTGGGCTCCATCGGCAGGTTCATCACCGCGTCGTCGATCGTCGTCGGCACCGGCATGTCGACCGAGGGCACGCTGCTCGCTCCGGGCGCCGACTACGTGTCGGTGCGCGGCCCTCTCACCGCGGCTGCGGTCAAGGAGGCGGGCGGACCCAGCGTCGAGTCGTTCGGTGACCCCGCGCTCGCGCTGCCCCTCATCTTCCCCAAGGCTGACCGGACCACGACGAACGGTCGCACCGCGTTCATCCGACACTTCACGCACCGTGCGCTGCCGGTCGCGCTCACCGAGGACATGGACGAGCTCTCGGTCCTGCTGTCCCGCCGGGAGGACATCGAGCAGTTCATCGCCACGCTGCAGCAGTACGACCGGGTCGTGACGACCGCGATGCACATCTTCATCACCTGCAACGCGTACGGCATCCCTTGCGCGCTCGTCGACTTCGCCGAGTTCTCGCAGATGGTGCACGGCGACGGCATGAAGTACCGCGACTACTCGCTCGGCGCGGGACTCGACACCGCTGTGGTGCCCGCCCACGTGTCGATCGACCTCCGCAAGGTGGATCTCGACTCCGTGACGCACGACTTCACCGTGAGCGACGCCAAGGTCAACGAGGTCGCCGACGCACTGCGCGAGGCCGTGGCGCGCTTCGACAAGGCGGTCGGTGGCGCGTGAGCCCCACCGCCCCTCGCGAGGGCTCAGCGGCAACGCTGCTCACGGTCGGCTTCTCCACGACCTCTGACCGCGTCTCGCGGCTGGTCGCGCTGGAGGACCCACCCGTGGCGAGCCTCGCGGTGGTGCAGCACTTCGGCGCCGAGGAGTTCAGTCCGGACGACGTTCCCGCACCGGTCGCCGACCGTGGACCCGTCTCCGTGCTGCGCTCGCGCGGGGTCGCGAAGAGCCGGAACAAGGCGCTCGAGCTCTGTGGCACGAAGTACCTGCTGTTCGGCGATGACGATGTCGAGATCCAGTGGGACGAGGTGTTCGCGGCCGTCACGCGCATGCAGCAGAACGGCACTGCGATCGCGCTCGGCTATGGTGTCGATGCCGGCACCGGCAGAGCACGCAAGAGCCACCCGGCCGAGTTCGGCCGCCTGACGGTATGGAACTCCGCCCGCGCCGCGACCTACGAGATGGTGGTCGACGTCGAGCAGTGCAGGAAGGCGGGCGTCCGCTTCGACGAGCGCTTCGGCGCTGGCGCAGAGCTTCCTTTGGGCGACGAGTACATCTTCATCGCGGACGCGCTGCGTGCAGGGCTCACCGGAGAGTCCATGCCGCTCGCCTTCGGAGTGCACCCGCACGTCAGCTCAGGATCCAACTGGTCCGACGAGGCCCACACGGCCTCCCGCTCTGCCGTGTTCGCCAGGGTCTTCGGGCCGCTCGGCTACCCCGTCCGCGCGGTGTTCGCGGTGCGACACCGTCGGGATCTCGGCTCATGGCGCGCTGCCTGGCGATTCGTCATGCGCCCACCAGCCCTCAAGGGCCTGAACCGTTAGTCTGAATTATCCCCAGCCCACCTACACATCGCCGCAGCGCCACCGCGCGTCAATCATGCGGCACCTCGACAAGGAGTCAGCCCGCATGAGGATTCCCGGTTCGCGCACGATGCGTCGTGCGCTCAACAGCATCACCGGTGCGCCGCAGCCCGTGTCGCCGCAGGCCACCCGGCACCAGCAGATCAAGGCGGCCAAGGCCCGCAAGGCGGCGGCGCGCGCTGCTGAGATCAACGAGTTCTGGGAGCTCATCGCGCACGGTGCCGGCGTGGACGAGGCAGCGGCGCAGTTCGCGCGCAAGGCCGTGGGCGGCAGCAACCGCCTCGCGGACCGCTCGTTCCTCCTGGCGCTCGCCTCGGACGACTCGTCACGTCCCGCGGGACAGATCGGCATGGGCATCTTCCTGCTTGGCGACGACCTCTCGGTCGCGGCGCTCGAGTACTTCGAGGCCGCAGGCGCAGAGCGCGCGATCCGTCATGCCGCTCCCGAGTACTTCGAGGCGCTGTGCCGCTCCGACCGTGAGGCGGGCATCAAGGGCATGGAGAAGTACCTGGAGGAGCACCGCGAGCAGCTCTCCGCGGAGCAGCGCTTCGACGCGCTCAAGGTGCTGGGCCGTCACCGCGACCTGGACGCGCTCGAGCGCGAGGTGGCCACCCTTCCCGCCGACTTCGGCGACTCCCTCGACGACGACGGGAAGCAGCAGCTGCGCGTCATCCGCCGGATGCTGGCGCATCGCTCGGCGGCCCCCGAGGCGGTGCCCGGCGCAGTGTCGATCGGTGTCATGGAGTACAAGATGCTCGACGCGAAGGCGTCGTCGTCGAACCGTGGCGACTACGTCCAGACGCTCGCCGCCATCTCGCACCTGCTCAGGTTCCGGGACGTGGACTTCGTGGGCGACTCGCCGCTCGCCGGCTACCTCACCTCGCTTCAGGACAAGGTCCACGAGGACCGCGTCATCACGGACACCGCGGCCAAGGTGCTTCCGGTGGCTATCAACCGCGACTTCGCGTCCGGCGCCGTCTACCCCGAGAACACCTGGTTCATTTCCAACGGCTGGTTCATGCACCGGAGCTTCAAGGGCGAGCTGGACTTCCCGTACCCGAGCACGGTCAACCCCCTCTTCGTCTCCTTCCACATTCAGAACGTGGACGTCCTCACCCCTGAGGTGGTGGCGAACCTCAAGGAGAACGGCCCCATCGGCTGCCGTGACTGGACCACCGTCTACCGCCTGCGGGACCACGGCGTCCCCTGCTTCTTCTCCGGCTGCGTCACCACGACCGTCGGCCAGGTGCTGGACCCGGCGGCGCCCTCCGGCGAGAACAAGGTGGCCTGGGTGGAGCCCAAGGGCGACCTCCCCCAGTACGCGCACTCCACGAAGGTCGAGTTCGCGCAGGTGCGTGACGACCTGATCGAGATGGACCTGGTCGACTGCATCGAGGACGCACGTCAGATGCTCAACGAGTACGCGTCGTTCGACAAGGTCGTGACCTCGCGCCTGCACTGCTACCTGCCTGCGCGCTCCATGGGTCTCGACGTGGACTTCAGGCCGCGCAACCAGGCCGACGTGCGCTTCGAGGGCCTGCTCGACCTCAACAAGGAGGACTTCCAGGCGATCCGTGGCGGGCTCGAGGCCAAGCTGGAGGCGGTCTACCGCGCGATCCTCGCGGGTCAGAGCCGCGACGAGGTGTACGCGCTGTGGCGCGAGCTCACGGCCGAGGACGTCGCCTTCGCGGAGAAGTACGCGACCTCTGATCTGGCACCTGTCGAGACCAGCATCGACGTTCCGGGCGTGGCGGAGCAGCTGCGCGGCGCGGCACGCACCTGGGGGCCCGAGCTCGCGAAGAACGCGGTCGACATCGCATTCGCGACCGACGAGAACCTGCGGAACGAGCTGCCCGTGGTGCTCGACTCGGTCATGGCGAACACGAAGCGCCCGGTGCGCTGCCACATCCTCACCCGTGGCCTCGACGAGGGCTACGGAGAGATGCTCTCGGCGCTCTTCCCCGAGGTTCAGGTCGTCGTGTACGCGTGCGACGACGTCGACTACGGCTCCTCGCTCAAGCTGCTCAGCCACACGACGGTGTCCACGCTCGACCGGATCCTGCTGCCGGAGATCCTGGTCGACCGCGAGCGAGTGGTCTACCTCGACATCGACATCCTCGTGACGGGCGACGTGGCGACGCTGTTCGACCTGGATCTTGGCGACTCCGTGATGGCCGGCAAGCCCAGCAAGATGCTCGGCTGGTCGTCCATGGCCAAGCCGGTGACGCGGTCGTCCCTGGCGCTGCCGGCTGACGAGGCGTACAGGCTGCGACGCACGATGCACGCGACCGCCTCGCTCGGCGCGACCACGGTCAACGCCGGAGTGCTCCTGCTCCACCTGGCCCGCATGCGGGAGGAGGGCTTCGCGCGCTTCGGGCTCGGAGTGGTGGAGAAGTGCGCGATGAACGATCAGGACGCGCTCAACCTGTACGCGGGTGGGCGGATCCTGCCGATCTCCGACGACTGGAACCACGTGCCGGCGCAGGAGTTCTGCGGTCCCAAGGCGCCTTCGCTCATCCACTGGGCGGGCCCGGTGAAGGCGTGGGGCGAGTACTTCATGCCGTACAAGGAGCTGTTCTCTGCAGGCCGTGAGCGCGTGCTCGCGTCGGCCGCCACGGTGTCGGCGAAGTACCCGTACGACGAGGCCTGACGGCTCTTCTCAGCAGTAGCGGCGCGGTCGCGCGAACGCCCGGGTGGGCGCATCATGGAGGTGCTCGCCCGGGCGTTTCTGCGCCCTCATGTTGCAACCTACGGAACCGTAGCCTACGCTGGCGTAGGTTAGCGCGCGGCACCCCGTGCGCATTCGATCTGCAGGGAGTGAGAACTGTGGAAGCAACGGGACCGCTGAGCGACGAGGGCCTCGTCCAGCTGCTCGACGTGGACGGCACACGCGTGGCCGACCCCGACTGGGAGCCGTACGCCGCCCATCTGACGCCGGACGCGCTGCGCCTCGCATGGCGCCTCATGACCATCACCCGCGCCTTCGATGCGGAGGCCACGAGCCTCCAGCGTCAGGGCGAGCTCGGGCTCTGGGTCTCGTGCCTCGGCCAGGAGGCGGCACAGATCGGCTCGGGCACCGCGGTGCGTGAGCCCGACTACGTGTTCCCCAGCTATCGCGAGCACGGCGTCGCACTCACCCGTGACATTGATCTGCCGCAGATGCTCACCCTCTTCCGCGGACTCGAGCACGGATCCTGGGACCCGGTGGCGCACTCGTTCCACCTCTACACGCTCGTGATCGGCGCCCACTCGCTGCACGCCACCGGCTACGCGATGGCGATGGACCGCGACGGCCTCGTCGCCTCCGGCAGCCCCGACAAGGACGGCGCCGTCATCTGCTACTTCGGCGACGGCGCTACTAGCCAGGGCGACGTCAACGAGGCGCTCGTCTTCGCGTCCGTCAACAACGCGCCCATCGTCTTCTTCGTGCAGAACAACCAGTTCGCCATCTCCGAGCCCACCACCCGCCAGTCGCGGGTGCCGCTCGCGCAGAGGGCCGACGGATTCGGCATCCCCCGCGTGCGCGTGGACGGCAACGACGTCATCGCCGTGCACGCCGTCACCCAGTGGGCGCTGCGCCACGCGCGCGCCGGCCAGGGGCCCGTGCTCATCGAGGCCTTCACCTACCGGATGGCCTCGCACACCACGTCCGACGACGCGACCCGCTACCGCACCCGCGCCGACGAGGAGAAGTGGCGTCAGCGCGACCCGATCGAGCGGCTCAAGAAGCACCTCGACGCGCTCGGCGAGCTCCCGCAGGAGTTCCGCGACGCCGTCACCGCCGAGACCAAGGCGCTCGGCAAGCGCACGCGCGAGACCGTGAAGTCGTGGGAGCGCCCGGCACTTCTCACGATGTTCGACCACGTCTACGCCGAGCCGCACCAGCAGGTGGAGAGCGAGCGCGCGTGGTTCGACCGCTACCAGCAGTCCTTCCTCGACGAGGGGAGCCACGCATGACCGACACCCACCACCGCGCACCCGCCGTGACAGAGAGGGAGTCCGCCGTGAAGACGATGACGATGGCAGGCGCCATCAACGCAGGCCTGCGCGCCGCGATGGAGCGCGACCCCAAGGTCCTGCTCATGGGCGAGGACATCGGACAGCTCGGCGGCGTGTTCCGCGTCACCGACGGGCTCCACAAGGACTTCGGCGGAGACCGTGTCATGGACACCCCGCTCGCGGAGTCAGGCATCGTCGGCACCGCGATCGGCATGGCCATGCGCGGGTACACGTCCGTGATCGAGATCCAGTTCGACGGCTTCATCTTCCCGGCCTTCAACCAGATCACCACCCAGCTCGCGAAGATGCACTACCGGTCCGGCGGCAGGCTCACCCTTCCGCTCGTGATCCGCGTGCCCTTCGCCGGAGGCATCGGGGCCGTGGAGCACCACAGCGAGAGCATCGAGGCGCTGTTCGCGCACACCGCCGGACTGCGCATCTGCTCACCCGCCACCCCGCAGGACGCGTTCGACATGATCCAGCAGTCGATCGCCTCGCCCGACCCGGTCATGTTCCTCGAGCCCAAGGCCCGCTACTGGGACAAGGGTGACGTGGACACCGACGCCGTGCGAACGCGGCTCGACGCCGCTGCGGCGACCGCAGACATCGGCCGCGCCCGCGTGGCCCGGCCTGGCACCGACGTGACCGTGATCGCCTACGGGCCCACCGTGCGGACCGCGCTGCAGGCCGCTGACGTCGCCTCCGGCGAGGGGACGAGCGTCGAGGTCGTGGACCTCCGCTCCGTCTCACCGCTCGACATCCCGACGGTCGTGAGGTCCGCGAAGCGCACAGGCCGTGTGGTCGTCGTGCACGAGGCGCCGACCGCGCACGGAGTCGGCGCCGAGCTCGCCGCCCGCATCGGCGAGGAGGCGTTCTTCCACCTCAAGGCCCCCGTGCTCCGCGTGGGTGGGTTCCACACCCCGTACCCTGCTGCCAAGTTCGAGCACGACTACCTGCCCAGCCTCGACCGCGTCCTCGACGCCGTCGACCGCGTGATGACCCACTAGGAGAGCGTCATGCCTACGTTCGAGACGTTCCGCATGCCCGACGCCGGCGAGGGCCTCACCGAGGCCGACATCGTCATCTGGCACGTGAAGCCCGGCGACACCGTCGAGGTCAACCAGCCGCTGCTCGAGGTCGAGACCGCGAAGTCGCTCGTCGAGCTGCCCTGCCCGGTCGACGGAGTCGTGACCGAGCTGCTGGCCGAGGTCGGCCAGACCGTCGACGTCGGCGCGCCCATCGCGGTGTTCGACACCGATCCGGGAGGCGAGGCCCCGGCTGACGCGCCCGCGCCGGCTGCGGAGTCGGCTCCCGCACCGGAGTCGACCCCGGCGTCGCCCGCGCCGGCGGCCTCCGCACCTTCCGCCTCTGCACCGTCCGCCGAGGCTCCTGCCGACAGTGCGAACCAATCTCGGCTCGACACGCCGGCCGACACGCCCACTGCGGCGGGGCGCGCCGGCGCGTCGGAGTCCGGAACGGTTCAGACTGTCGGCGCGGGCGCCGTGGCGGCCCCCGCTGCCGCACCTGCTGCCGCACCCGCGACGCACGCCGAGGACGAGCCGTCCGGTGCCGTGCTCGTCGGCTACGGCGTCCGCGCGGGGTCCGCGCAGCGTCGGCCCCGTCGTGCTGAGGCGCTCGAGCCGATCGGCGGCGCGGCGGACAGCGAGTACCCGGTGCTCGCCAAGCCTCCCGTCCGCAAGCTCGCGAAGGAGCTCGGCATCGACCTGACCACGGTCACGCCGTCGGGACCCGGCGGGCTCGTGACGCGCGAGGATGTCGAGTCGGCCGCGAAGTCGTTCGCCCCGCAGGTGCTCGCGACGTACCCGGGTGACGACCAGCCGTGGCTCGAGTCAGGGACGATGACGAAGGACGGCCGCGCGACCCGCGTGCCGGTCCGCTCGGTGCGCAAGCGCACCGCCGAGGCCATGGTGTCCTCCGCCTTCACCGCACCTCACGTCACCGTGTTCCTCACGGTGGACGTGACGGAGACCATGAACCTGGTGTCCCGGCTCAAGGCCGATCGCGAGTTCTCGGACGTGCGCGTGACGCCGCTGCTGATCGTCGCCAAGGCGTTCCTGCTGGCGGTCCGCCGTCACCCGGAGATCAACGCGTCGTGGGACGAGGCCGCGCAGGAGATCGTCTACAAGCACTACGTGAACCTGGGCATCGCCGCGTCGACACCGCGGGGCCTGCTGGTGCCGAACATCAAGGACGCGCACCGACTCCCGCTCCACGCCCTCGCGCAGGAGATCCAGGAGCTCACCGGGCTGGCGCGCGAGTCGAAGACTCCGCCGTCGGCCCTGCGCGACGGCACGCTGACGATCACGAACGTCGGCCCGCTCGGCATCGACACCGGCACGCCTATCCTTAACCCGGGCGAGGCCGCGATCCTCGCATTCGGCGCGATCCGCGAGCAGCCGTGGGTGCACGAGGGCGAGATCAAGATCCGCTGGGTCACCCAGCTCGCGCTGAGCGTCGACCACCGTCTGGTGGACGGCGAGCTCGGCGCGCGCGTGCTCGCGGACGTGGGCCGAGTGATGAACGATCCCGGCCAGGGCCTCGTCTGGGCGTAGCCGCCCGACACGCAGCGAGCCCGGATCCTTCTCCTTCGAGGGGGATCCGGGCTCAGTCGTCTCCGGCGCAGCGCAGGCCGACGGCGTGGGCACGGCGACCTGGTGCGGCCTGGCGCCCGAGGTCTTACCTGGCTGACAAGCAGGGGACACGCCCCCGCAACGTCGTGTCGCTAGCGTCGGCTCCGGGGCGCTCCGACCGTCCCGGGAGGAGCCCCGATGACGACCGACGCAGTCCCATGCCCCAAGCACATGGCCTACGGCCCGTGCGCCGGGGTGGCCGCTGACGGCACCTGCGAGGTGGGTCCCCTCCCCTGCACCTTCCTTGAGGCCCCGGTCCGACGCTGGGAGGGGATCATCGGTGCGCCGACGCCGCCGCCGGGTCCCCGCACCCCGGAGGCGCTCGCCACCTACGACCTGCTGGAGTCAGGTGGTGTGGTGATCGCCGATCTGCCCGCGCGGGCCCTCGACGGGGATTCCCTCCGCGCTTGCGCGCGGGCCCTCGTCGGGTCTGTCGACATCACGCTCGCGGGCGACGCCCCCGACGCGAGGGTGCAGTTCCCGCCGTCGCTTCGCGCTGCGATGCTCAAGGCAGAGGGGATGCGTGTGTGGACGGGTGTGAACGCGCGTGACCGCAATCGGGTGGCGATCGAGGCCGAGCTGGCGGCGCTCGCGGAGGTGGGTGTCGACGGGGTCCACTGCGTCACCGGCGACCACACGGCCACCGGGCACAGGGCCGACGCGATGCCAGTGTTCGACCTGGACGCGCCCCAGATCGCCGCGCTCGCCCGAGCAGCGGGACATCTCACGTCGGTCGCAGCCTCGCCTGCCGTGCCGCCCGTTGCGCACCGCCTGCCGCTCGTGCTTGAGAAGGAGCGCGCCGGAGCCGACGTGTGCTTCGTCGACCACTGCGGCGGGCCCGCCGTGGTGGCGGACTTCGTGGCGCGCGCGAGGGCGGCGGGCAGCCTCATGCGGTTCATCGCGTGCGTGCCGGCAGTCTTCGACGCGGGCAGCGCCGAGCTGCTCGCCTCGTTCCCCGGGATCACGCTCCCGGACGGCTATCTGGCGTCGATCGCGCGAGCGGCGGATCCGCGAGCGGCCGGCATCGAGGCGTCCCGCGCGATGAGCGCGGCGATGCTGGAGATCGACGGAGTGGCAGGGGTGGATCTCTCCGGCGGGCCGACCGCCGGACGCGAGCTCGAGTTCGCGGAGGCGCTTGCGGAGGTAGGTTCCTCGCTGCGCTGACTGTGTGACTGGGCGAGGGCATCGCCCGCCTCGCTCAGCGGGATCCGACGGTCGCGGCGCCGTGCACCCGGGGGTGCGCACGGTGCCGCGACCGTGGTCAGCCGGCGATCCGCTCGACCGTCCAGCCGTCTCCGGTCCGCGTGTACTCGACGCGCGTGCTGGGTCCTTCGGCGTCGCCGCGCCAGAAGGTGAGCCGGCGGGGGATCACCTTGTATCCGGTCCAGGTCTCGGGCGCCTCGAGGGGCACCTCCGGATGCGCGGTGGCGAAGTCGTTCCACCGGGCCAGGCGCTCCTCGCGTGGCAACGCGGCGACCTCGTCCGAGCTCACCCAGGCGAGCAGCTGCAGGTAGCGGGAGCGGGCGCGGTACGCGATGGCGGCCTCCTCGCCCGTGAGCAGCACGGCATCGCCGGCGACCGTGAGCTGGCGGCCGATCTCGACCCACACGAGAGCGAGGCCCACCCGAGGGTCCGCGTCGATCTCGGCGACCTTGCGGCTCTTGGTGGAGGTGTGGAAGTAGAGCGCCTCGCCGTCGAAGGCGCTGAGCAGCAGGTGCCGCGAGTCCGGATAGCCGTCGAGCCCGAGGGTGCTGAGCGTCATGAGGGGGCGGAGCTCGTCCTCGTTCTCGGGCAGCCACAGTCCGAGAAGCGCCATCGGGTCGTCGACGGGGAAGTCGGGGTCTGCGACGTCGGCGCCGAAGCGGTTGGCGCTGGTGATGATGATCGGGGTCTCGTCCGTGGTGCCGGACATCATGCCTCCTGGGGGCGGGGGGAGAAGCGGGAGATCTGGAGCAGGGACTCGACGGCGCCCGTGACGTTGTCCTCGAAGATCTGCGCGCCGGCGTCGGCGGTCGCGCCGGTCGCGTCGCCGATGACGCCGGAGTCGTGGAAGTCGTCGGAGAGCCAGCCGAACTGCACGGGAGTCGAGTGGAAGCCGATGCGGGGCGTGTCCGTCAGGTGCGCGGGCACGGCGCGGATCGCGAGGTCCATGTGGACGAGCTCGGGACGCAGGTGCAGCAGCAGCGAGGTCTCGCCGTGTCCGGCATGGATCGGCATGCCGTGCTCGTCGCCGCCGTCTGCCCCGTCACCGGCGGGGACGGCCACGGAGGTCGCGAAGGTCTGCAGCCCGAAGCGACGTCGCAGCTCCCTGAGGGCGATGCCGAGCGGCGCGACGTTGCCGCCGTGGCCGTTGAGGAAAAGCAGGCGGGTGGCACCCAGCGTCTGCACGGATCGCCCCAGGTCCACCAGCGTGGCGAGGAGCGTCTCGGCGGTGAGCCACATGGTGCCCGGCGCCCAGTGGTGCTCATCCGACTTCGTGTACGCGAGGGTCGGGAGCAGCCACACGTCCACGCCCGCCTCCACGGCGCGGCCGACGGCGGCGTCGGCCACGGCCTCGGCGGTGATCGCGTCGGTCGCGAGCGGAAGGTGCGCGCCGTGGTGCTCGACCGCGCCGGTGGGGATGACGATGATCGACTCGGGTCCCACGGCGGCGGCGGCCGCCGGACCCGACAGGTGATCGAGCCGCCGGCTCACGACGCCTTGCCCGACGCCATCAGCCCGTTCGAGCCGTCGACGGCCACCTCGAGCTCGGGCATCTTGCCTGGGTTGAGAAGGCCGGACGGGTCGGTGACGGCCTTGCGTGCGCGGGTCTCTGCGACGCGCACGTCCACGTACCACTGGTGCGGGTTGTGCGTGGTGACTCCGAGCGCCTCGAGCCGCTCCAGGCCCGCGAGCATCTCCTCCTCGCTCACGTACTCGGCGGCGAGCATGCCGATCGGACGGCCCTTCTGGCCCTCGGCGTGAAGCATCGCGCCGGGGTAGACCTGGTGCACCTCGTCGATGCGCTCGAGCAGCGGAGCGCCGCCCACCTCCACGTGGAAGTACGTGTCCGGGTGTGCGCGCTGCAGCCACTCGATGGGGTGGTTGTACGAGATCATCGACAGCTTCATGATCTCCTGCGCACCCTCGCGGACGTCCACGACCGTGCCTCCGAGCCGCTCGACGATCTCCGTCGCCTGGGCGACGGCCGCCTCGTCGAGGATGGCGCGCAGGCTCGCCTTGCCCGGCAGGATCCCGGGGTTCGACGGGAGGGCTTCGGCGAGCGTCGGCAGGTCGGCGGACACGAGGCGCGGCGCGGGGTTGACGGTCGGCGTGATCTCGGAAAGGGCGGCGAAGGCGTCGTGGAAGTCGTCGAACGACGCGTAGAACGCGCGCCACGGCTGCAGGGGCTCGAGTGCGACGGTCGCGCGCACGATGATCCCGGCGGTGCCGTAGTTGTGGAGGTACTCCTGTGCCTCAGCGCCTTCGATGTGCACGAGGCCGCTGCCGTCGGCGTGGACCACGTCGAGAGACTTCACGAACTCGCCGCCGGCGATGACGCCGTGCACGATCGAGCCCGTGCCGCCGGAGCCGCCGGAGAGGAAGCCTCCCAGCGTCGACTGTGCGGTCGAGGGGTACATGAGCAGCTGCTGGCCGGACGCCCACGCCTGGTTCTCCAGGATGGCCATCACGGCGCCAGCTTCGGCGGTGACGAAGCCCTCACCGATCTCGACGACGGCGCGCGCCCGCGAGGTGTCGAGGACGAGGCCGCCCGACATGGGGATGCCCTGGCCGTAGTTGCCCGTGCCCTTGCCTCGGGGCGTGACCGGGACGCCATGGGCGACGGCGGCGTCGACCACGGCGACGATCTGGTCGGCGGACGACGGGTAGGCCACGACGTCGGCCAGGCCGAGCGGCAGCTTGGCGGAGAGGATGGGCGACAGCTTGCAGCCGTCGACCGACTGGCGCTCGCGGGTGGGCAGGTCCACGGATACGCCGCGCTCGCCGAGGAGGTCGGTCAGCGTGGCGACGAGGCCGTCGAGGTCGGGGGTGGTGGTCACGGTGGCTCCCGTTCGCTAGTGCATGATCATCCCGCCGGTGACGTTGAACGCCTGGCCGGTCAGGTAGGACGAGGACTGCCCTGCGAGGAACAGGGCGACCTCGGCGACGTCCTCAGGGGTGCCGCACCGGCCCAGCGGCGAGCGACCGCTCCAGGCGGCCACGTCGTCGTCGGTGCGGGTGTCGGCGCCCATCTCGGTGAGGATGTAGCCGGGGCAGAGGGCGTTGGCTCGGATCCCATGCGGGCCCAGCTCCTGGGCGGTCGCGCGGGTGAGGGCGATGACGGCCGCCTTCGAGGCGGCGTAGTGGGCCTCCATCGCGCCGCCGGTCTTGGCGGCCATGGAGGCGAGGTTGATGATCGTGCCGCCGTGGCCCGAGTCGAGCATGAGCTGGGCGGCGGCCTGCGTGGTGGACAGCATGGAGCGCGCGTTGATGCTCATCACGGTGTCCCACTCGTCGGCGGTGATCTCCATGAGGGGGCGCAGCCGGAAGATCCCGGCGTTGTTGACGAGCACATCGACGCCGCCGAGCAGGTCCGCGGCGGCGGCCACGGAGGCGCGCGCGGACGAGTCGTCGCTCAGGTCGGCGGGGAGGAAGCGGGCGCCGAGGGCGTCCGCTGTGGCGGCGCCGGAGTCGGCTTCGCGATCGAGGATGACGACCGAGGCCCCTGCATCCACGAACGCCTGGGCGATCGCGCGGCCGATGCCGCGGGCGGCACCGGTGACGATGGCGCGGCGACCGGTGAGGGTCTCGGTGTCAGGCATGGGTGTCCTCGAGGTGGGGAGTGGGGAGGAGGCGGAGGGTGGGTGGCGGGGGGCCCCCCGGGGGCCGGGC
>NZ_JAUHPV010000007.1 GCF_030418315.1 Demequina zhanjiangensis | reverse complement strand
AATCTCCGCGCTGTCAAATCGCCGTTCTCGCGATTCTCTTTCATGGAGCCGGGCACCCTCGATCTCATCCTGGATCAGCGCACGCGCTTACCCATCGATTCGTTCGAGGAGCTGCTTCGACGTCTCCCGCGGCCTTGTTCAGTCCTGCGGTGAGCGTTGGAGTCCGTGGCCTTCTTCAGTCCTCCGGATCTCGTTCCCGTCGTCGGCAACGGGTTAAACATTACGGGCTTGTGAACACCAGGTCAAATCGCGTGACATCCGGGCGTGTCGCGAGCGTAACCCCAGGTAGATTGCCTGTTGAGGCTCGTTCGCGCCGCGCACCGTTCAGACCTGGCGGAAAAGTCCGACAGTCTTTTTTCCGCGGCGAAGCACGGTCCAGCCGCCCGCGAGCGAGTCCTCTGCGCGGAGCACCGCTTCGGCATCCTCGACCTTCACGTTGTTCACGTACGCACCGCCCTCCTGGATCGCACGACGAGCAGCCGACTTGGACGGGACGATCCCCGCCTCGACGAGAGCGTCGGCCACGCCGATGCCGGCAGCGCCCTCCACTCCCCCGAGCTCCTTCGCACAGCCCGAGAGCGTCGGCTCATCCAGCGACTCGAGGTCACCGCGACCAAAGAGCGCCTGCGAAGCGTCCACCGCACCCTGTGCTGCCTTCTCACCGTGGACGAGCGACGTCACCTCCCATGCGAGCGTGCGCTGCGCCTCCCGCCTGAACGGCTCATCCGCCACCTTCTGCTCGAGCGCCTCGATCTCCGTACGCGACAGGAAGGTGAAGATCTTGAGGAACCGCACCACGTCCGCATCGTCCGTGTTGATCCAGAACTGGTAGAAGGCGTACGGGCTCATCATGTCCGGGGCAAGCCACACAGCGCCGCCCTCGGTCTTGCCGAACTTGGTTCCATCCGCCTTCGTGATCAACGGCGTCGTCATCGCGTGGACAGCGTCCCCGTCGGCCTTGCGGATCAGCTCGACGCCGGACAGCAGGTTGCCCCACTGGTCGTTTCCGCCTGTCTGAAGGGAGCAACCGTAGCGGCGGTGCAGCTGGAGGAAGTCGTTTCCCTGCAGCACCTGGTAGCTGAACTCGGTGAACGAGATCCCTTCCTCGCTCGACAGGCGGCGCGCGACGGTGTCCTTGGCGAGCATGGTGCCGAGTCGGAAGTGCTTGCCGATCTCACGCAGCAGGTCGATCGCCGTGAGCTCGCCGGTCCAGTCAAGGTTGTTGACCATGACAGCAGGGTTGTCGCCCTCGAAGTCGAGGAAGCGGGAGATCTGGTTGCGGAGCCGCTCCACCCAGTCCGCCACGGTCTCCTTCGTGTTCAGCACACGCTCGCCCGACATGCGGGGGTCGCCGATCATGCCGGTGGCCCCACCGACGAGCGGATGCACCTTGTGGCCCGCGATCTGCAGGTGCCGAAGCAGGACCAGCTGCACGAGGTGACCGTGGTGCAGGCTCGGTGCTGTGGGATCGAAGCCGCAATACATTGCGAGCGGTCCCTCATCCATCGCCGCGCGGAGCTCGTCGACTCCAGTGGTCTGCGCGATCAGCCCGCGCCAGGCAAGGTCATCGAGGAGGTGCTCAGTCATAGACGGAATTCTGCCAGTCCGCGGGGACTACAAGTCCACGTGCAGTGTGCCCACCGTGGCAGCCTCGAGCCTGCCGGCGTCGGGAACGCGCGCAAGGCCCGGCTCCCGCGGGATGGCAAGGTAGCCGTCCTCGATCACGAACGGGTCGGTGATGTCCTCGGCGTAGAAGCGGTCCGACGCGGAGATGTCGCCCGGGAGGGTGAACCCTGGCATGCCCGCGAGCGCCGCATTCGCGGCCCGGCCGATGCCGGTCTCGAGCATGCCTCCGCACCACACCGCGATCCCGTGTGCGCTCGCGATGTCGTGGATTCTGCGCGCCTCGAGGTAGCCGCCCACGCGCGAGGGCTTGATGTTGATGATCTGCGCGGCCCCCATGGCGATCGCGTCGGCCGCCTTGGGTGCGGAGACGACAGACTCGTCGAGGCACATCGGCGTCCGCATGCGCTTCGCGAGCTCGGCGTGCTGCCGCATGTCGTCCTCAGCGAGGGGCTGCTCGATCAGGAGCACGTCGTAGGCGTCGAGCTTCGCGAGATGGTTGGCGTCCACAAGGGTGTAGGCGGCGTTCGCGTCCACCTGGAGCGGGATATCGGGGTGCGCCTCGCGCACCGCCCTTACAGGGTCGATGTCCCAGCCCGGCTTGATCTTCAGCTTGATCCGCACGTACCCCTCGTCGAGGTAGCCCTGCACGGTCTCGAGGAGCTGCGGCACCGAGTTCTGGATGCCGATCGACACTCCCGACGGCACGCGATCCTTCGTGACGCCCAGGTAGTCAGCGAACGAGGTCCCCGCAGCGCGCAGCTGCGCATCGAGCACCGCCATCTCCACGGCAGCCTTCGCCATGCGGTTGCCGACGATGCGCTCCAGGTGGTGGGCGATCGACTCCGCGGTGAGCGGAGCCTTGCGCTGCGCCTCCGCGAGCATCGGCAGCAGGTACGTCGTGGTCACGTCGAGGACGCCCGCGTTGTACTCCTCGTTGTACACGGGCTCGGGCAGCGCGCCGCACTCGCCCCAGCCGATCACCTCGACGCCGTCGACCTCGGCGTGCAGCTCCAGGACGATCACGCGCCGGTGCGTCTGGGTCGAGAACGACGTGGTGAACGGCGCCACGAGTGGCAGCTCGAGCGTGCGCAGGGCGACGTGGGTGATCTTCATGGCTTCTCCAGGCGGTAGCGGCCGTCGCGGGTGGCGGCGGCGAGCCGCCACCCGGCATCCAGCAGAGGTACGAGCGTGTCGCGCAAGGCGACCCGCCACAGCGCGGCCGTGTCAGGGTCACGACGACGCAGATCCTCGATGTCGGGCGGCAGGGCCGCCATCACGGCCGACACGCCCTCGGGCGTCGGCGCGGACACCGGTAGATCGGTGGGTCCGACGGACAGCACCTCCGGGGCGTCGCCCTGCACCGTCTGCTCGGACCCGGCCGACGGGAGCGGCGCGTCGAGCTTCCAGTTCACGAGGATCCTGTCGCTTCCCTGCCCGGCGTTCACCCCGTCGACCATCTGGCCGTAGAAGTCCACCAGGTAGTCGGCGAGCGTGGTGCCGAGACGACGCATGTTGAAGGCGGCGTTGCGGGCGACCAGCGGGTCGTAGGTCCACATCATCCGCGTGAGGCCACGGTCGAGGCACCACGCACGCTGATGCAGCTTCATCGCCGTGCCGATTCCGCGACCCTCCGTGCCCGAGACGACTCCCGCCACGTGAGAGTGCAGCGCCTCCCCGATCGGCTGCGCCAGGAACCCGACGCACACGCCGATCATGCGATCGCCCTCGAAGGCGCCGGCGACATAGCTGCCCGAGTGCTCGAGCGCCACGAGCAGTGGCGCCTCCATCACGCTCGATCCCCAGATGGAGCGCAGCACATCCGCCGCTTCGACGCACTCCGCAGCGTGAAGCGCACGGACGGTCACGCCCGCTCGCTCGGACGCGGCGTCGGCATCGGCCCAGGCAGACGCGAGGAGGTCCTGGCCCACGGGCGTCACGACGTCGGCTCGCTCACCAGATCACGGATGAGCAGCGCGACCAGCGCAGTCCGGCCCGGGATCTCATCCACGAGCACATGCTCGTCCTCCGCGTGCGCGCCGCCACCGACAGCGCCGAGCCCATCAAGCGTCGGCGTGCCGACGCCTGCCGTGAAGTTGCCGTCGGACGCACCGCCGACCGCGATCTCCTGGATCGAGTCGAGCCCTGCCTCAGGAGCCAGGCGCGCGGCGCGCTCGAACAGCGGCAGCGCCATCTCGCGCTCCAGCGGACGACGGTTGATGTCGCCGTGCAGCACGATCTGCGCACCCTCGAGCACCGGCGCGAGCGCACGCAGGCTCGCGTCCACACGGTCCTGCTCGGCCGCGGTGCGCGCGCGCACGTCCACGTTCACACGCGCGTTCGCAGGCACCGTGTTTCCCGTCGTCCCGATCCAGCCCCTGGTGGGCGTGACCGTCGTCCCAAGCTCCGCGTCGGCCAGCGACTGCAGCGCGAGGATCTGGTGCGACAGCTCGACCCCGGCATTCACGCCCTTCTCAGGCTCGAGTCCCGAGTGCGCGGCGCGGCCGACGGCCTCGACCTCGTACCAGGACACACCCTTGCGAGCGGTCTTCACCGCTCCCCCAGGACCTGCGGCCTCAAGAACGAGCGCGGCCTCGTGCTGGCGAGCCTCCGCCTCGATCAGTGCGCGCGACCGGGGCGAACCGATCTCCTCATCCGCAGTCACGAGGATCGTCACGCCGTCCACCGCGCCAGCGCCGCCGTCGACCGCGAGAAGCGCGACCGCGTGCGCGGCCTGCACCGTTCCCACGATCATGTCGAAGCAGCCCGGACCGCGCATCACGCCGTCGACCACCGAGAACGGGATCCGCTCGAGCGTGCCCACCGGCCACACCGTGTCGTGATGGCATACGAGCAGCACCCGCCTGGGACCGTCCCCGAGCGTCCAGCGCAGGTGCGGGGCACCATCCACGTCCACGCGGTCGGGCTCTGCCGGCAGACCGGCCGTACCCAGCACAGCGCCGACCACCCGCGCTGTCACGTCCGCACTGCGGGCGACAGCCGCCTGATCCTCCGAGGGGGACTCGCATTCGATCAAGGTCCTCGCATCCGCGACCATCGCGTCCAAGCGGTCGCGTGCGGCATCGAGAAGAGTCACCTCGCCATCGTGGCACGACGACGCGTTACGGCGTGGTTTCCCGCGCTGGGCCGGCCCTGTCGACCTAGTCGAGGTAAGGCTGCGTGCCGTCCACGATCAGATCCGCCGCGCCACGCACGCCCTCGTCGGCGAGGAAGATCTCCTCGCGCGGCTGCCAACGCTCCCACTCGGCCCGCAGCTCCTCGCCGTCACGAGCGATCCCACGCTGAAGCCGCAACTCGAACGGCGCCTCCACATAGAGCACGAGCGACGCGAACTCACGTGCGGCTCGCTGCGCGACCCCGACGCCCTCGACCACGAGCGCATCGGCGACGGGCACCGGGATGGTCTCCGCGCGTCGGCCCTCGACCCAGTCCCAGCGGCCGAATGCTCCGTGCTCCCCTCGCGAGAGCGGCTCGAGCACCCCGTGGCCCAGGATCGGCCACATCGTCGCCAGCCCATCCCAGCCCTCATAGATGTCGTCGCCGTGGATCACCTGCGCGCCAAGCTCGGCGCCGAGGCGCTCGCCCAGCATCGTCTTGCCCGATCCGGCCGGGCCGTCGATCAGGACGACGCGCGTGCGACCGCACCGCGCAGGCGCCTTCCGCGCCCGCGCCGCGACATCACGCACAGAGACCCGCCCCATGGCGCTCAGCATAGGGTGTCAGCATGGCGATGAACCAGGGATTCCATCCGAAGGTGCAGCAGGTCCAGGCTGCGCTCCACGCAGGCGGAGTCGATGTCACGGTCCGCCAGATCGACGAGTCGACCCCCACCGCGGCCGCGGCAGCTGACTTCCTCGGTTGCGACGTGGGCGCGATCGCGAACTCGCTCGTCTTCATGGCGGACGACGAGCCGATCCTCGTGCTCACCTCGGGAGCGCACCGGGTGGACACCGCTCACCTCGCCGCGCGCATCGGCGCCGCGAAGGTGCGGCGCGCCTCCGCCGAGCAGGTCGCCAGCGCCACCGGGCAGGTCATCGGCGGCGTGGCCCCCGTCGGGCATCCGACCCCCGTGCGCACCTATCTGGACGTCGCGCTGCTCGAGTACGACGAGCTGTGGGCGGCGGCAGGCATCCCCGCCTCGCTCTTCCCCATCAGCTACGCCGACCTGCTCAAGGTCACCGGCGCCACGGAGGTCGAGGTCGACTGACCGGCGAGACCTGGCTCGCCAGCGGCCGGGGCCCCTATGAGGCGGCAGATGCCCAAGGACGGAAGTGACGGACGCGTGCACGCGCCGCCTTGCCCTGCTCGACGACCTGCTCCGGCGCAGTGCCGCCGACGTTGTCGCGCGCGGCGAGAGAGCCCTCGACGGTCAGGACCTCGAGCACCTCGGGGATCAGCGACTCGTGGATCGCCTGCATCTCCTCCGGGGTCATCTCGTGCAGCTCCTTGCCACGCTTCTCGCACAGGCGGACGCATGCGCCAGCGACCTCGTGCGCCTCGCGGAACGGGACGCCCTGCTTGACCATCCACTCGGCGATGTCCGTCGCGAGCGAGAAGCCTGCCGGCGCGAGCTCGGCCAGGCGCTCCGTCTGGAAGGTGAGCGTGCGGATCATGCCGGCGAAGGCCGGCAGGACCACCTCGAGCGTGTCCACGGCGTCGAACACCGGCTCGTGGACCTCCTGGATGTCGCGGTTGTACGCGAGCGGAAGGCCCTTGAGCGTGGCCAGCAGCCCGGTGAGGTCACCGATGAGGCGGCCGGCCTTGCCGCGGGCGAGCTCCGCGATGTCAGGGTTCTTCTTCTGCGGCATGATGCTCGACCCGGTCGAGTACGAGTCGTCGAGCTTCACGAAGCCGAACTCGACGGTCGCCCAGGCGATGATCTCCTCGGAGATGCGCGACAGGTCCACGCCGATCATGGCCGTCACCCACGCGAACTCCGCGATGACGTCGCGCGAGGCGGTTGCGTCGATCGAGTTCTCGCACGGGCCCAGGAAACCGAGCTCCTCGGCGACCTGCTGGGGGTCCAGGCCGAGCGTCGACCCCGCCAGCGCTCCTGCGCCGTAGGGCGACCAGGCGGCGCGCGAGTCCCAGTCGGTGAGCCGTTCCACGTCACGCAGCAGCGGCCATGTGTGCGCCATGAGCGAATGGCCGAGCGTCACGGGCTGAGCGTGCTGGAAGTGGGTGCGCCCCGGCATGGGCGAGTCGAGGTGGCGGTCCGCCTGGCCGAGCAGCGCGTCGACGGTGTCGAGAAGCTGCGAGGCGATCAGGCGTGCGTGACGGCGCAGGTACATGCGCGGCAGGGTCGCGATCTGATCGTTGCGGGACCTGCCCGCGCGGATCTTGCCGCCCAGCTCGGGGCCGATGCTCTCGATCAGCAGGCGCTCGAGCGCCCCGTGCACGTCCTCATCCGAGTCGGAGGGCACTGCCTTGCCTGCTGCCACGTCCTTGCGCAGCTGCTGAAGGCCGTCGACCATGGCCGCGACCTCGTCGTCCGTGAGGAGCTCAGCCTTGTGCAGGGCGTGCGCGTGCGCGATCGAGCCGAGCAGGTCGTCGTCCGCGTAGCGCCAGTCGAAGTGGGTGGACTTGGACAGCGCGGCGAGCGCCGCGTCGGGTCCGCCCTCGAAGCGTCCGCCCCAGAGCGCGCCTTCGTTGGTGCCTTCTGCCTTGCTCATGCTCACTCCCCTGGAACTGCGCGACGGCCTGTCACGCTCTCTGACACTCTCTCACCCGCAGGACGCGCTGACCTGCGGAGACCGACACTGGCATACCCGAGCGGGCGACTCGACCCGCCGCACCGACGCTGACCGACCCCGAAGGGGCGGGAAGCTGGCGGAGGCGGCGGTGAGTGACCCGCTCGGGTCAGGATTGGCTAGTAGCCCAGGCGCGCCTGACGCGCCGCAGCCTGCTTGGCCGCGAGACCGTAGATCTCGATGAAGCCGCGGGCCGCCGACTGGTCGAACGTGTCGCCCTCGTCGTAGGTGGCCAGGTTGAAGTCGTACAGACCGGTGTCCGACTTGCGGCCGTCCACGATCGCCTTGCCTCCGTGAAGCTGCATGCGGATCTCGCCGGACACGTAGCGCTGGGTGTCCTCGATGAAGGCCTCGAGCGAGTCCTTCAGCGGCGACGACCACATGCCGTCGTAGACC
Organism: Demequina zhanjiangensis; assembly: GCF_030418315.1. GTDB lineage: Bacteria > Actinomycetota > Actinomycetes > Actinomycetales > Demequinaceae > Demequina > Demequina zhanjiangensis. Next base: position 168,094 of record NZ_JAUHPV010000007.1, on the reverse strand, counting down.
AGCTCGGTCCACTCGTCGGTGATGCGGCGCTTGTAGCGGGCCTGCTCGCGCTCGAGCGTGACGTTCTCGAGCTCCTTGTGGGCCTCGATCAGCGCGATCGCGCCGGGCGCCTCGTAGATCTCGCGGGACTTGATGCCGACCAGGCGGTCCTCGACGATGTCGATGCGGCCGATGCCGTGCGCACCCGCACGCTGGTTCATGATCTCGATCGCCTGCAGCGGCGTGACCTTCTCGCCGTCGATCGCGACGGGGATGCCCTTCTCGAACGTGATGAGAACCTCGTCCGGCACCGGCGGGAAGGCCGGATCGTCGGTGTAGTCGTAGACGTCCTTGGTGGGCGCGTTCCAGATGTCCTCGAGGAAGCCGGTCTCCACGGCGCGGCCCCACACGTTCTGGTCGATCGAGAACGGGTTCTTCTTGGTGGTCGCGATCGGCAGGTTGTGCTTCTCCGCGTAGTCGATCGCCTTGTCACGGGTCAGCGCGAGGTCACGCACGGGGGCGATGCACTTCAGATCGGGCGCGATCGAGGTGATGCCGACCTCGAAGCGGACCTGGTCGTTGCCCTTGCCGGTGCATCCGTGCGCCATCGTGTCGGCGCCGAACTGCTTCGCCGCGGCGGCGATGTGCTTGACGATCACGGGGCGCGACAGCGCCGAGACCAGCGGGTACTTGTCGTGGTACAGCGCGTTCGCCTTCAGGGCGGGCATGCAGTACTCGTTCGCGAACTCGTCGCGCGCGTCCGCCACGTAGGCCTCGACTGCACCGCAGTCCAGGGCTCGCTGGCGGATGACCTCCAGGTCCTCACCGCCCTGGCCGACGTCCACGGCCACAGCGATGACCTCGGCGCCGGTGGCGTCGGCGATCCAGCCGATGGCCACCGAGGTGTCCAGGCCTCCTGAGTAGGCCAGCACGATCCGATCCGTCATGAGCTTCTTCCTTCTACGAGTGGTACTTCTGATGGGGGTTCTGTCTAGTGGTCCTGCGGGGCCACGCCTGAGGCGCGGTCCAAGAACTTCTGGGCGAGCCGCAGCCCGCCGTCCGCCTCGCGGGAGATCACGAGCACGGTGTCGTCTCCTGCGACGGTCCCGACGATGTCCGCATCGTCGTGGGCGTCGATCGCCGAGGCGAAGTACTGTGCGCCGCCCGAGGGCGTGCGCAGCACGGTGATGTTGGCCGAGCCGTCGGCGCTGAACAGCAGCTCGCCGCACAGCCGGGTGAGGCGCTCGTCCGTCGTCTCCTCCGGGTCGCCCTCGTTGCCGACGGCGTACACGTGCCCGCCCGACGCTGCACGCACCTTCACGGCGCCGATGTCGCCCAGGTCACGGGACAGGGTCGCCTGCGTCACCGAGATGCCCTCGGCCTCGAGCCGCATGGCGATCTCGCCCTGCGAGCCGATGCGCTCGGTCTCGATGAGGCGCCTCACGAGCGCCTGGCGGGCGGCCTTCGTGGCCGGGACGACGGCTCTCACTGCGACACCAGCCACGTCAGCAGCGCCTTCTGCGCGTGCAGCCGGTACTCGGCCTCGAGCCACACGATCGACTGCGGGCCGTCGAGCACCTCGGCGGTGATCTCCTTGCCGCGGTACGCCGGCAGGCAGTGCAGCACCTGGGCGCCCTCTGCTGCGAGCTCCATGGTGCGGGAGTTGACCTGGTACTGGTCGAACCGTCCGGTGCGCGCGTCGGACTGCTCCTCGTCACCCATCGACACCCAGGTGTCGGTGGCGATGACGTCGGCGCCACGCACCGCGTCGTCATGATCGGTGGTGACGCTGATCGAGCCGCCCTGCTCGGCCGCGATCTTCTTCGCGTCGAGCACGATCCGCTCGTCGGGCATGTAGTCGGCGGGGGCGCCGATGCGCACGTGCATCCCGGCCAGCGCGCAGCCCAGCAGGTACGAGTGCGCCATGTTGTTCGCACCGTCGCCCACGTAGGCGAGGGTGAGCCCCTTGAGGGCGTCCACTCCCCCACGCGCGTCGGCGATCGCGGCAAGGTCGGCGAGGATCTGGCACGGGTGGAATGAGTCGGTCAGCGCGTTCACGACCGGGACGCCCGCGTGCTCCGCCATCTCCTCCACGCGCTCCTGGCCGAACGTGCGCCACACGATCGCGCTCACCTGACGGCCGAGCACCTTCGCAGTGTCCGACACGGACTCGCCGCGGCCCATCTGCGAGGACCCCGCATCGAGCACGAGCGGGTACCCGCCGAGCTCGGCGACGCCCGCGGAGAACGAGACGCGGGTGCGGGTCGAGGGCTTGTCGAACAGCACGGCGACGGCACGCGGTCCCGCGAACGGCTGGTGCAGGTGGCGGTCCTTGCGGAACGCGAGCGCGAGCTCAAGGACCTCACGCTGCTCGGCAGCGGTCAGGTCGTCGTCGCGAAGCAGGTGGCGGGTCACGACTCCGACTCCTTGCCGGAAGGCAGGTGCGCTCCGAGATTAGTCTGGAGCCACTCGACGAACGTGTCGGCCTCGGGCTGCGTGAGCACGAGCGCGGGCGCCAGACGGATGGTGTCAGGGCTGGGCGGGTTGATGATGAACCCGTCCTCGACGGCTGCGGCGGCGACGGCCGCGCTGACCTCGGCCTCGAGCTTGATGCCCAGGAGCAGGCCCTCGCCTCGCACCTCGACCACGCCGGGGATGGCGCCGATGACCTGCTTGAGGTGCTCGCCGAGCGACTTCGCGTGCGCGAGGAGGTCACGCTGCTCGACTGCGTTGAGGGTGGCGAGCGCGGCGGCGGACGCGAGCGGGTTTCCGCCGAAGGTCGTGCCGTGCTGGCTCTTGCCGAGCAGCGAGCCCGCCTCAGAGCCGAAGCCGATGACCGCGCCGATCGGGAAGCCGGCGCCGAGCCCCTTGGCGAGGGTCACGACGTCAGGCTGGATGCCGTGCGCCTGCATGGCGAGCCACGTGCCTGTGCGGGCGATGCCGGTCTGCACCTCGTCGGCGATCATCAGTGCACCGTGCTTCGTGGTGAGCTCGCGCACCGCGGCCAGATACTCGTGCGTGAGCGGGATGACCCCGGCCTCGCCCTGGATCGGCTCGACGAACACCGCAGCGACGTCCTCACCCATGGCCGCCTCGAGCGCGGCGACGTCGTTGGCGGGGATCCACTCGACGCCCGGGGCGAGAGGCTCGAAGGGCTCGCGGTAGGCGGCGTTATAGGTCAGGGCGAGCGCGCCCGTCGACCGGCCGTGGAAGGCCTTCTCGAGCGCGAGGATGCGCGTCCGCCCCGTGCGGCGGGACATCTTGAACGCCGCCTCGTTCGCCTCCGTGCCGGAGTTCGCGAAGAAGATACGCGAGCCCTCCGGGGCGCCGGAGATCTGCAGCAGCTTCTCCGCCAGCTGGATCTGCGGCTCGGTCGCGAAGAAGTTGGAGGTGTGGCTGAGCTTCGCCGCCTGAGTGGCGATCGCTGCGACCCACTCGGGGTCGGCGTGACCGAGCAGGTTGACCGCGATGCCGCTGAGCAGGTCCAGGTAGCGCTTGCCGTCGACGTCCCACACGTAGCTGCCCTCGCCGTGGCTCAGCACGCGCATCGGCACGCCGTAGGTGCCCATGATCGAGTGCTCGTAGCGGCTCAGCCCCCGCGCGCCGAGGGTCGTCTCGGCCGAGGTGTCCTGGGCGGTCATGTCCACAGCTCCTTGTCCGGCAGCACCATGGTGCCGATGCCCTCTGAGGTGAAGATCTCGGTGAGGATCGAGTGAGGCACCCGACCGTCGATGACGTGCGCCTGCTTGACTCCGCCGCGGACGGCGCGCAGGCAGGCCTCCATCTTGGGGACCATGCCCGACTCGAGGGTCGGAAGGATCGTGTCGAGCTCGCCGGCGTGCATGCGCTGGATGAGCGAGCTCTTGTCGGGCCAGTTCCGGTAGAGCCCCTCGACGTCGGTGAGCGCGATGAACTTGCGGGCGCGGAGGGCGACCGCAAGGGCCGATGCGGCGGTGTCGGCGTTCACGTTGAGGACGACGCTCGGGTCGTCGACGTCAGGGGCGACGGTGGAGACGACGGGGATGCGGCCGGCCTCGATGATGTCCTGCACGGCGGCGGGGTTCACCTTGACCACGTCGCCCACGAGGCCGACGTCCACAGGCTTGCCGTCGACGGTCGCGTAGCGGCGTCGCGCCTGGAACATGCCTGCGTCCTCGCCGGAGATGCCGACCGCGCTGGGACCGTGCTCATTGATGAGGCCCACGAGCTCGCGGGTGACCTGGCCGGACAGGACCATGCGGACCACGTCCATCGCCTCGGGCGTGGTGACACGAAGGCCGCCACGGAACTCGGACTCGATGCCAAGGGTCTTCAGCATCCCCGAGATCTGCGGTCCTCCGCCGTGCACCACCACGGGGTGGAGTCCGAGCAGGCGCAGGTGCACCACGTCCTGCGCGAAGGCGCGCTTGAGCTCGTCGTCGACCATGGCGTTGCCGCCGTACTTGACGACGACGACGGCGCCACGGAACTCCTCGATCCACGGCATGGCGTCGATGAGGACTGACACCTTCTGCCCAGGGGTCAGCCCGTCGAGGCTGCGGGTCTCTTCGCTCATGTCAGTTCACCTCAGGAGGAGTAGGCCGAGTTCTCGTGCACGTAGTCGTGCGTGAGGTCGTTGGTCCAGACGGTCGCGCTCGCGTCGCCTGCGTGGAGGTCCACCTCGACGCGGACCTCACGCCCGCTGAGGTCGACGAGGTCGCGGTCGTCGCCGACCCCGGCGCCGCGGCACACCTGGATGCCGTTGATCGTCACGTCGAGCAGGTTCGCGTCGAACGGGGCGACGTCCTCGGGGACGGTGCCGGCGGCGGAGATCACCCGGCCCCAGTTGGGGTCCTGGCCGAAGATCGCGGCCTTGAAGAGGTTCGAGCGGGTGATGGCCCGTGCGACGGCCTCCGCCGCGTCGTCAGACGTGGCGTTCACCACCGTGACGGCGATGTCGTGGGACGCACCCTCGGCGTCGGCCACGAGCCCACGCGAGAGCTCGGCGGACACCTGGGTGAGCGCGGCCTGGAAGTCGGCCTCGTCGGGGGTCACCCCTGAGGCGCCCGACGCGAGCAGCAGCACGGTGTCGTTCGTGGACATGCAGCCGTCCGAGTCGACGCGGTTGAACGTGGTGCGCACCGCCTCGGCGAGCAGCGCCGAGGCCTGCTCCTCGGTGATCACGGCGTCGGTGGTGATGACGCACAGCATGGTCGCCATGCCGGGGGCGAGCATGCCCGCGCCCTTGGCCATGCCGCCGACGGACCAGCCCTCGCCCGTCGCGACGGACTGCTTGGTGACGGTGTCGGTCGTCATGATGGCGTGAGCGGCGTCGTCGCCACCATCCGCTGACAGCGCGGCTGAGGCCGAATCCACGCCTGCGAGGAGCTTCTCCATGGGCAGGCGCACGCCGATGAGGCCCGTGGAGCACACGGCGACGTCGCCCGCGGAGATGTCCTTGCCTGCGGCCTGAAGCACCTCGGCGACGTGCTCGGCCGTGCGGTGCGTGTCGGCGAAACCCTCGGGCCCGGTCGACGCGTTCGCGCCACCCGAGTTGAGGATGACAGCGTCGACGCGGCTGTCGGCGATCACCTGGCGGCTCCACGCGACGGGGGCCGCGAAGACGCGGTTGGTGGTGAAGACGCCTGCTCCGACGTGGAGCGGACCCTCGTTGACGACGAGGGCGACGTCCTTCTTGCCGGTGGACTTGAGGCCGGCGACGACGCCGGCGGCGAGGAATCCCTGGGGATGCGTGATGCTCATGAGGTGGCCCTTCCTGCGCCTTACGGCGCGGTGCCGATCGTGCTGAGGCCGGTGGTCTCGGGCAGGCCGAGCGCGACGTTCATGCTCTGAAGGGCCGCACCCGCGGTCCCCTTCACGAGGTTGTCGATCGCGCAGACGACGACGACGCGGCCCGCCTTGGCGTCGACGGTCACCTGCATCTGGGCGACGTTGGCGCCCAGGGTCGACGCCGTGGTGGGCCACTGGCCCTCCGGCAGGACCACCATGAAGGGCTCGTCCTTGTAGGCCTCGACCCAGGCGTCGCGGACGGACGCCGGGTCCACGCCTGCGGCGAGCGGCGCGGTGATGGTCGCGAGGATGCCACGCGCCATGGGGACGAGCGTGGGCGTGAAGCTGATACGCACGTCGTCCGCGCCTGCGGCGGTGAGGTTCTGGACGATCTCGGGGATGTGCCGGTGCGTGCCGCCGACCGCGTACGGCACCGCGGCGCCGAGCGCCTCCGAGGCGAGATACGGGGTCGCGAGCTTCTTCCCTGCGCCCGAGTAGCCGTTGGCCAGGACCGCGACGATGTCGGTCGGGTCGACGACGCCCGCGGCGACGCCGGGCTGAAGGCCGAGCGTGACGGCGGTGACGTTGCAGCCGGGCACGGCGATGCGCTTGGTGCCAGGGAGGACGTCACGCTGGTGGGCGTCGCCCACGACGAGCTCGGGCATGCCGTAGGGCCAGGTGCCGGAGTGGTCGCCGCCGTAGTACTCGGCCCACGCCTCGGCGCTGGCGAGCCTGTGGTCGGCACCGCAGTCGATGACGAGCGTCTCGGGCGGGAGCTGTGCGGCGATCTCGCCCGAGGTGCCGTGCGGCAGGGCGAGCACGACGACGTCGTGGCCCGCGAGGTTCTCGGGGGTCGTGTCGACGATCACGCGATCGGCGAGGTGAGGCAGGTGCGGCTGGTGCGCCCCCAGTCGGTCGCCCGCAGAGGAGTGCGCGGTGAGCGCACCGAACTCCACCTCGGGGTGCGCGCTGAAGACGCGCAGCACCTCTCCTCCGACGTACCCTGAGGCACCTGACACCGCGACCGAGATTGTCATATGCATAACTATACACAAGTATGAATAGAATCTCGCCACGCACCAACGCCGCGTGTCCACCTTGGCACAATGTGCACATGACGCGCATCCTCCCGCTCGCACTCGGTGCCGCGCTGGTCCTCACCGCCTGCACCGGAGGCGACGGCGCCTCGACCAGCCCGACCGCCACGACCCCGTCGCCCACCACGGACGCCTCGACCCCGGCGTCGACCATCGCGCTCGACGAGGCGTTCTGCGACGACGCCGAGCAGCTCTACCAGCGGGATCTCGCCATCTCCGAGGCGCTCGCCGGGCTCAACACCTCGAGCATGAGCCCCTCCGAGCTCGAGGACCCCGCAGTCTTCGACGCCTACATCGAGGCGATCGACCTGGACGGATGGGACTCGTGGCGCGCGCTCTACGCACAGGCGGCCGCCGACTCGGGCTCACCCGAGATGGAGGCCTGGCTCGCGACCATCATCGAGGTGACCGACCTCCAGTTCGCCGCATACGCCGAGGCCGCCGAGACGGCGACGACCCTCACCGAGTGGAGCCAGCAGGCAGCCGCGCTGCTCGACGCTCAGGCCGACGAGATCGAGGTCGAGGGCGACGAGGCGCTGCGCGCCTCGGAGGCGTCCATGGCCACGTGCGGCGTCCCGCTGTCCGTCGCCGCCGGCGAGCTGCTCGGATACGAAGGCTGACCCACCACGGAAGGGGAATGCGCGCCCACCGGAGCGCGCTGACGCACACATGAGAGCACTGCAGGTCCAGCACACCGGAGGACCCGAGGTCCTCGCCGTCGCCGACGTCCCCGAGCCCACGCCGCAGCACGGCCGCGTGCTCGTGCGCGCCGCCGCGCTCGGCGTGAACTTCATCGACACCTACCATCGCTCCGGCGCGTACCCCATGCCGCTCCCGTTCATCCCGGGACGCGAGGGCGCGGGAGTCATCACGCACGTCGGGGACGGAGTGGAAGGCTTCTCCGTAGGCGACCGCGTCGCATGGGGCTTCTCCCCCGCCTCGTACGCCGAGGTCGTCTCGCTCACCCCGGAGGACCTGGACAAGGTGCCTGACGGAGTCTCCCTGGAGACCGCCGCGGCGGCGATGCTGCAGGGACTCACCGCGCACTACCTGGTCACGTCGGTGCACCCCGTCGCACCCGGCGAGACGGTGCTGGTGCATGCCGCGGCAGGCGGCGTGGGGCTGCTGCTGACGCAGATGGCGACGGCGCGGGACGCTCGCGTGCTCGGCACGGTGAGCACGGATGAGAAGGAGGCGCTCGCCCGCGAGGCGGGAGCCGAGGTGATCCGCTACGACGCGATGGAGGACCTCGCCACCGAGCTTCCCGCCGCCGTCAAGGCCCTTACCGACGGCGAGGGCGTACACGCGGTGTACGACGGCGTGGGCCGCACCACCTTCGACGGATCGCTCGCCTCCCTCCGCCCCCGCGGCATGATGGCGCTCTTCGGCGCCGCCTCAGGCCCTGTGCCCCCGTTCGACCTGCAGCGCCTCAACGCCGGCGGATCCCTCACCATCACCCGGCCCTCGCTCGCCCACTTCGTTGCCACCGCGGAGGAGCGCGCATGGCGAGGATCGGAGCTTCTGGGAGCGATCGCCGACGGCGCGCTGAAGGTGAGGATCGGAGCGACCTTCCCGCTCGACGAGGCCACCGAGGCGCACCGCGCTCTCGAGGGTCGCAGGACCAGCGGCAAGGTGCTGCTGGTCCCGTGACGCTGCGGGCTCCTTGGAGCTGATCTGCGAGCGCCGAGGAGTCAGGGCCCTCCCGGGTGAGCCACGGAGCTCTCCGGCTGCGCCTCGCGCTGGAGATGGCGAGGCGCGACGAAGAACGCAGCGAGCAGCGCGGCGACCAGGATGACCGTGGCCGGCAGCATGATGGTCTGCGCCATCGCCGTCGCGAACGGCGCCTGCAACGCCTCGGGAAGGGTGAATCCGGCGGATGGCTCGCCGAACGAACCCTCGGGAGACTCCCCCAGGTTCGCGGCGAGCCTGCCCGCGATGAGGGTCGCGACCGCGGCGGACCCGACGACCGAGCCGACCTGACGGGTCGAGTTGTACACGCCTGAGCCTGCGCCTGCCGACTGCGGGGGCAGGTTGCGCGTCGCGGTGGTCGCCATGGGACCCCACATGAACGCCGAGCCGATGCCCAGCATGAGCGACGCGAGCAGGAGCAGCGGGAGGGGAGCGTCCGGCCGCATGAGCGAGACGTAGAGCCACAGCGAGGCCGAGACCATGAGCGTGCCGGGCACCGCGAGCAGACGAGGGTGCACCCGATCCGTGAGACCGCCTGCGAGACGGGCGAGGAACAACGACATCAGGGCCGACGGCGCGGTCATCAACGCCGCCTGCGTGGGGCTCAGCCCCAGGACCACCTGCAGGAAGTACATGATCGGGATCAGCATGCTCGTCACGGTGAAGCCGACCGCCGCGATCGCACCGTTCGCGATCGAGAAGTTCCGGTCCCGGAACAGGCTCAGAGGCAGCAGCGGCTCCTTGCGTGTGCGGGTCTGCCACCACACGAAGATGCCGAGCAGGACGAGCCCTGCAGCGATGCACACCCACACCCACGGCGCCCAATCGCGCGCCTGGCCCTCCTGAAGCCCGAACACGAGCCCGAACATGCCGACGCCGGACAGCGCCACCCCCACCCAGTCGAACGAGTGCGCGTGGGTCTCGAGCCGAGGCACCAGCACCCAGGCGGCGATGAAGGCCACGATCCCGATCGGCACGTTGACGATGAAGATCCACTCCCAGCCCGGGCCGTCCACGAGCACACCGCCCGCGAGGGGCCCGAGCAGGCCGGCGATCCCCGCGGTGGCGCCCCACAGCGCCATCGCGCCGCCGCGCCGTGCGGGCGGGAACGTGCGGGTGATCACCGCCATCGTCTGCGGCGTCATGAGGCTCGCACCGAGCCCCTGGACGGCGCGCGCGGCGATCAGGTTGCCGATCGCCGACCCGGGAAGCACGTCCGCCAGTCCACACATCAGGGAGGCGAGCGTGAACACCGCGAGTCCGATCAGATACATCCGACGCGGTCCGAACCTGTCCCCCAGGCGGCCGGTGATGAGGAGCGGCACGGCATACGCGAGCAGATAGGCGCTCGTCACCCAGATCACCGCATTGGTGTCCACGCCCAGCGCCGACTGGATCGACGGGTTCGCGACGGTGACGATAGTCGTGTCGATCAGGATCATGAAGAAGCCGATGATCAGCGCCCACAGGGCACGCCACGGGTCACGGACCTCGTCCATCGGCACTCCTCCCCCACGGCCCGGCGGGCCCTCCGCGACTCTATCCAACGTGTTCGGCCGCTTCGGCCTTCCCGCGCACGCGCGAGCAGGCACAATGTCCCCATGCAGAACTTGAGGATGCGCATGATGCGCGAGGAGGACATCCCCGCCGTGACGGTCCTCAACGCGGGCGCGACCCCTGCCGTCAACCTGCTGACGGAGGAGGAGGTCGCCTCGCTCCATGCGCTGTCCGACATCGCCCTGGTCGCCACCAACCGCGACCGCGAGGTGATCGCCTTCCTGATCTCGCTCGCTCCTGGCCAGCCGTACGACTCAGAGAACTACCAGTGGTTCGAGAACCGTGGGGTGCGGCACCAGTACATCGACAGGATCGTCGTGGCGCCCTCCGCGAAGGGCACGGGAGTGGGCCGCGCGTTCTACGAGTCGGTGTTCGAGCGGGCCAGGGAACGCGGCGCCAACGAGGTGAGCTGCGAGGTCAACACGGACCCGCCGAACCCGGGATCGCTCGCCTTCCACGACCGGCTCGGCTTCAGGCTGCTCGCCGAGCAGTGGACGAAGGACGAGACGGTGAAGGTCGCGCTTCTCGCGCGCTCCGTCTACTGACCCTGCCTCATGCCGACGCCGCTCAGAGCGCGCGGCACTCCCATTCGCCCACGAGGTGGTCGCCGGTGCCAGGGTCGGAGACGTCGAAGGTGCCTGAGTCGAGGCTCGACCCGACCATGATCTGGCCGGCACCTCGGATGGCCTCGCCCTCGGCGTCGAGGAATGTGACGACGCCTTCGTAACTGCCGGGTCCGTCGAGCGGGCCGGGCACGCCGAGCGTGGCAGTGGCGATGCCGCTCTCCACCGCGAGGTCCTGGACCACGATCGACAGGTCGGTGCCATCCCCGGGCTCGCCGCAGTCGGCGGTGAGGAACGGATCCGCGTCCACTGCTCGCGTCACGTTGACGCTCACTCCGAGCGCCTTGCCGTCGTCTTGCCGCACCGCGGTGATCGACGCGTGGACAGGGCCTCGATGGATCGACGAGAGAGGCTCTGCGGAGCTGGGATCGACGGAGAGCGAGGGCATCGGCTCGGGGGCCTCGTCAACGGCGGAAGGCGCCTGCGACGCGGTGACGGTGGTGGGGAGCTCGTCAAGCGAGGCGGCGACCGTGCCGGAGGGTCCGGGAGCGCATCCGGCGACCGCGGCCGCGACAGCGACCACCAGCAGCGCGGCCGCTCCGTGGCGCATGGCCCTCTCCCCTCGCGATGGCGGTGCGACGGCACCGCCGATGCCTCAGTTGTACCGCGCGCGGGGGGTCCGTGTCGATGAACTTCGTCACACCGGCGCGTCGCGCCGGGGGCACGCAGCCGGAGCCGGCGTCATCCGAGGTAGGTGGCGGCGATGATCCCTGCGTACGGCTGGAGCAGGAGGTCGAGATCGCGCCCCGCTCCCGCGGCCCACAGACCGGAGATCTGGCCGTCGAGGTAGAGCGCCGAGGGTGCGCCGAGTCCGTCACGGAAGAGCCTGGCGAACGTGTCGAAGTTGACCAGGTCGTCGGAGATCGCGAGGTAGACGGTGCGTCCGTCGGGTGAGACGCCGACCCCGCTGCGGTAGGCCACGTTGGAGGAGCCTGGGGTGAAGGCGGGATGGATCTGGCCGTCGAGGACCAGCGCGGGGCCCGACTGCGTGGCCTGCAGGACGCCGTCAGGCGTGTAGTCCACGGAGTCGACCACCTGGGCCGTACCGTCGTCGAGGATCGCGAACACGCCGTTGGGCATGAGGTGGAAGTTGCCCGATCCCTCGTTCAGGTTGAGCGGGACGAGCTGCTCGCCGTCGGAGACCAGCAGACCGCCCGGGACGAACTCGGGGGTGAAGATCCCCGCGTTGGCGAGCACGTCGCCTTCGATCTCGCCCAGGTAGGTCCCTCCCGCCTCGCCGTCCCAGAGCACGCGGACGTCCCATTCCTCAAGAGCGAGCTCGGCGACGGAGAAGTCCAGCCCCTCGAACTCGAAGGGCTGGACCGGGCTGTCGGGGTCCACCTCGTCGACCGGCGGCGAGAGCAGCCCGCTCTCGGATCCGCTCGGCGACGGGGTGACGATGGAAGGCGAGACCTCGATCGCGTCGGGCCCGGTGCATGCGGCCAGCATCATCACGGCGGCCGCCGCTGCGGCGACGTATCGGGTCAGGCGCATGCGGGACAGCCTAGGCGCACCCGAAGCCCCTGGTGGACACCCTGTCAGCTGCCCTTGGTCTCACCCTTGCGGGCGCGCTCCTTGTTGACGGTGCGCGCCGCGATCTCCTCCGCGGTGTCCTCGTCCTTGCCCATCTCGCGCTCGGACTCCTTGATGTGCTCGTACTGGCGTTCGCGCTTCGCGGTCCACTCGTTGCTGTCAGGCATGCTTCCTCCTTCTCCTCAGGTTGCGTGTGCTCGGGGCGGCGTGGGCGACACGACCGATCAACGGCTCATCGCGCCTTCCACGTGGGACAGGAGCTCCTCCCAGGCGTCGGCGAACTTGTCCACTCCCTGACGTTCGAGCAGGTCCGTGACCTCGGCCATGTCGACGCCGGCCTGCGCGAGGCCTGACATGACCGACCGCGCCTCCTGGAACGTGCCGACCATGGTGTCGTCGCGCGTGGACTCGCCGTGGTCCTCGAGTGCGTCCAGCGTCTTCTGCGGGAGCGTGTTGACGACCCCGGCGGTGACGAGCTCGTCGACGTACTTCGTGTCGGGGTACGACGGATCCTTGGTGGACGTCGATGCCCATAGGGGCCGCTGGGGGTGGGCGCCGTGCTCGGCGAGAGCCCTGAACCTGTCGGAGTCGAGCACCTCGTGGTGGTGCTCGAGCGCGAGCGCGGCGTTCGCGACGGCGGCCTTTCCGCGCAGCGGCGAGTCGGCCGCCAGACGGCCGTCGACCTCAGCGTCCACGCGGGAGATGAAGAACGACGCGACCGAGCGGATCGACGCGATGTCACGGCCAGCAGCGAGCGCGTCCTCGAGGCCGGAGAGGTAGGCGTCGACCACCTGGCGGTAGCGCTCGAGGGAGAAGATGAGGGTGACGTTGACGCTGATCCCCTCCGAGATCGCCTTGCGGATGGCGGGCAGACCCTCGACCGTCGCGGGGATCTTGATCATCAGGTTGGGACGGTCCACCAGCCACCAGAGCTGTCGCGCCTCGGCGATGGTCGCGTCGGTGTCGCGTGCAAGCCGAGGGTCGACCTCGAGCGAGACGCGTCCGTCCTGCCCGCGCGTGGCGTGGTGCACCAGCGCGAATGCGTCGCACGCGGAGCGCACGTCAGCGGTGGTGATCATGCGGACGGCCTCCTCGACGGAGACCTTGCGGGTGGCGAGATCCGCGATCTGCGCGTCGTACGCATCCCCGTCGGAGACGGACGCGGCGAAGATCGACGGGTTGGTGGTGACTCCGGCCAGGTCTCGCGCCTCGATGTCGTGGGCGAGCGAGCCCGACTCGAGCCTGTCGCGGGACAGGTCGTCGAGCCAGAGGGAGACGCCGGCCTGGCTCAGGGCGTCGAAGGCTGTGGCGGTGGGGATGGTGGCGGTGCTCACGGGGTCCTCCTTCGGATCGTGTGCGGTACGGCGGTCGCCGAACCCTTCCTTCAAGGGCAACGTGAGATCGCGGCCTCGATGTTCCCGGCCGGCGGTTCTGAGCACGGCCGAGGCACTCGGGGAAGGTTTGCGAGGGACCGCGGCGTTACGCTCGGGGACGCTGTCGTCGCGGCGGTTCGCCGTGGCGGGGTCGGGCGTCCAGGAAGGGCAGAAGTGACCGACACCTCTCACCGTGACCGCTCGCGCAGGACCGACACGCCGGACTCGGATGCCTTCGTGTTCTTCGGCGCGACCGGAGACCTCGCGCGCAAGATGATCTTCCCGTCGCTGCTGACCATGGTGAAGGACGGGCAGCTGGACGTGCCTGTCGTCGGCGTCGCGGCCTCGGGCTGGACCCTCGAGGACCTTCACGCACGCGCCCGTGAATCGGTCGGGGACGCAGCAGACTCGGATCCGGAGTCGTTCGCGCGCCTGCTGAGCCTCCTGCGCTACGTGGATGGCGACTATCGCGATCCGTCCACGTTCGCCGAGCTCACGCGAGTCCTCGATGGCGCGCGCCGTCCCACCCACTACCTGGCGATCCCGCCCGCCTTGTTCGGGACCGTGGTCGAGGGCCTCACGGGTGCGGGACTGAACCAGGACGCACGTGTGGTGGTCGAGAAGCCTTTCGGACGCGACCTTGAGTCGGCGATCGAGCTCGATCGCATCCTCTCCTCGGCGTTCCCTCCCGACGCGATCTTCAGGATCGACCACTTCCTGGGCAAGGAGGAGATCATGAACCTCCTCTACTTCAGGTTCGCGAACGCTCTCGTGGAGCCGGTGTGGAACCGCGACAGGATCGCGAACGTCCAGGTGACCGTGGCCGAGGACTTCGGAGTGCAGGGCCGAGGCGCGTTCTACGAGTCCGCCGGGGCGATCCGGGACGTCGTGGAGAACCACATGTTCCAGATGGTCGCACTGCTGGCCATGGAGGCACCCGCCTATCAGGGCTACAAGGCCGTGCACGATGCGAAGGTCGCGGTGTTCAAGGCGATGCGCCCCCTCACCAGGGACGACGTGGTGCGCGGCCAGTTCGAGGGCTACCGCGACGAGCCTGGCGTCGCGCCTGACTCGGACGTGGAGACGTTCGCGGCGGTGCGCCTGTGGATCGACTCGTGGCGCTGGGCGGGAGTGCCCTGGTACCTGCGCACGGGCAAGCACCTTCCGACCAAGTCGGCCGAGGTGGTCGTCGAGTTCAAGAGGCCACCGCAGCAGCTCTTCGACGACGCGCTCGACGGCTCGGAGCGACCGAACTATCTGCGCTTCCGCCTCTCCCCCGAACCTGAGATCGCGCTCGCGGCGCGGGTGAAGACCCCTGGCGAGGAGTTCCGCGGCCACCAGCGCGAGCTGAGCGTGTCATCGTCCGTCGGCACCGAGCGGCCCGCCTACGCGCGCCTCCTGTCAGACGCGTTGCGCGGAGACCTGTCGCTCTTCACGCAGGAGGAGTCGATCGAGGCCGCCTGGCGCGTGGTCGACGCCGTGCTCGACGACCACGCCCCTGCGATCCCCTACCCCCGCGGCTCATGGGGACCCGCCGAGGCGGACGAGCTCATCGCCGCGCACACGACCTGGGTGAATCCCACCACTGACGAAGGAGACCACGCATGACCACCGACACTCCGATGCAGCTCGGCATGATCGGCCTGGGCAGGATGGGAGCCGGACTCACGCGGCGGCTCATGGCCGACGGACACACGGTCGCCGTGAACGACGTGTCGCCGGAGGCCGTCGACGCTCTCGCCGCCGAGGGCGCTGTTCCCGCCCACGACCTCGAGGCGCTCGTGGGCGCGCTCGAGGCGCCGCGCGCGGTGTGGGTGATGGTCCCTGCGGGCGAGGTCACCGAGGGCGTCATCTCTCGTCTGGCCGCGGTGCTCGAGCCCGGCGACGTCATCATCGACGGAGGCAACTCCTACTACCGGGACGACCTGCGGCACGCCGCGGCGCTCGCGGAGCACGGCATCTCGTTCGTGGATGTGGGGACCTCAGGCGGCGTCTGGGGCGCGGAGCGCGGCTTCTCGCTGATGATCGGCGGGGACGACGCGACGGTGACCCGCCTCACCCCGCTGTTCAGGTCCCTGGCCCCTGGCATCGAGGCCGCCGAGCGCACGCACGGCAAGGACGGCGCCCCGCTGCCCGGCGAGGAGGGGTGGCTTCACTGCGGCCCCGTGGGAGCGGGCCACTTCGTGAAGATGGTCCACAACGGCATCGAGTACGGCCTGATGGCCGCATACGCGGAGGGGTTCAACATCCTGAAGGCAGCCAATGCCGGCACCCCGGGCACCGCCGCGCACGAGGCGCAGACCGCGCCGATGGCGAATCCCGAGTACTACCAGTACGACTTCAAGGTGGACGAGGTGGCGGAGGTGTGGCGCCGGGGCTCGGTCGTCGGCTCGTGGCTGCTCGACCTCACGGCCGACGCGCTGCACTCCTCTCCCGAGCTCGCCGAGTTCTCGGGTGAGGTGGCCGACTCGGGAGAGGGCCGCTGGACGTCGATCGCGGCGATCGACGAGGGGGTGCCGACACCGGTCCTCACCACGGCGCTGTACTCGCGCTTCGCGTCGCGCGACCTCGACGCGTACGCCGAGAAGGTGCTGAGCGCCATGCGCAAGGGCTTCGGCGGGCACGTGGAGCGACCCACGGGCGAGTGACGCGAAGGACCGTCGTCCTCAAGAGCGTCGTGGGCGCCGCCTCTCGGCGGGACCTCGCTCTCGAGGACGACGGGCATCGGACCGCATCAAGCGGCCCGATTCATCTCGCGGCCTGGTGCGTGCGCCCAGCGGGCGACACGGAGCGCGGCGATGCGCAGCACGCGACGCAGGCGGGCCTGCAGCTGCCGCGAGGCAGCACGCGAGGCTGCGGCGGATGCCGCGCGCTCGGCCCGCATCCGGGGCTCCGCACGCAGCAGGGACTCAGGGTTCAGGTCATGCATCTCGATTCACCTCCCCCCGACTGTGATCGGAGGGCGCAGGGGCGGGCCATGGCGCGGGTGGTGGTCGCGCATGGATCCGCCGGTGCGGACAGGGGTGTCGCCACGATCGTGGCGGGAGATCACCGCGTCACGCGGTGGCGTGGTCGGTGAGAGTGGCCGGCGGTGCCGGCGACGGGGTGCGGAGCTCCGCGATCAGGCGATGTGACCAGGGTTGAGACCCTGGACTCCGAGCCGCCCGCGACGTGCGCGGGCCCAAAGGCCGGAGAGATCGCCCCGATACGAGGAGGCGCTGAGACGCGGCGTGACGCCGCCGGTGCTGATGAAGAGCATCATCTCCGGCCTCCTTCCCGTGGGTGAATCGGCCCGCCCGAGCGGCGGGTACTCCGCGAGTCTCCCACTCGAGGGCCTTCATGGCAACGGTTTGGGCCTGTTTGTCCAGAAATTCGTGCCAGGAGTCCGGTGGCGATCACCATCGCCGTGCCCGGATAGCGCCAGCCGTGCAGGTCGCGCGGACCCGACCTAGCCTGGTCTGACGACGCACCGAAGGTAGGCCCGGGACCCATGTCCCACCTAGGAATGCTCAGATCAGGGCAAACTCCGGGTAAAGGCCACCGTCGCTGAGACGCGGCCCCATCGCCGCACGCTCGGCCGTCGGCTCCCGCACCACCGCGGGCGCCGCTCCTCCATCCGCAGACGAAGGAGTACTCGTGAGCACCACCACCCCGTCCCAGCTTCTTCCCGACGTCGACATCGCGCCCGAGCTGCGCGCGGCGCTCGAGGCAAGCCCCAAGGTCGTCGTCCCTCAGACCCGCGAGGAGCTCTACCTCCTGGCGCTCGGTCCCGACGGCGGCCCCGAGTTCTCGGTCGACTACGACGTGAACGGCACCCCGGTGACGGAGGCGACCGTCACGCGCTGCCGCAACGGCGTCGCCGTGAACTACCCCGAGGACTACATGCGTCGGCGCGACCCGAAGTGCATGGTGATCGCGGATGACCGACCCACGGACAAGACGCGCTACGCGGACCGCTTCGGCGAGTCCTTCGGCCGCGTCCGGAACGAGACGCTCGAGTGGCTCGGCACCCAGGAGCTGGTGGTCGTGCCGTTCAAGGCGGGCGGGCTGACCTACGGCTCGCCGTCGCTCGCGGTCGTGCCCGTGAACTCGGCGTTCTTCGCACTCGCGCTCGTCGACCTGCAGGGCTGGACCACGTTCGACGAGCTGGGCGCCTTCACGCCGCGGTCGATCCTGTACGTCGCTCCCCCGTTCCGCCACACCCACTTCGACGGCAAGCAGGTGGTGGTCCACGACCGCACCTCGACGCTGCACGAGATCTTCGCCTACAACCTGTACCCGGGCCCCAGCGCCAAGAAGGGCGTCTTCTCGGTGCTGCTCGACATCGGCGAGGAGGAGGGCTGGATCACCGCCCACGCCTCGTCGGTGCGCGTCACCACGCCGTACGACAACACCACCGTCGTGATGCACGAGGGCGCCTCGGGCGGCGGCAAGTCGGAGATGTGCCAGGACCTGCGCCGCGAGGACGACGGACGCATCCTCGTGGGCCGCAACGTCGTCACCGACGAGCCGTACATGATCACGCTGAACGAGACCTCCGCGCTCGCACCCGTGACCGACGACATGACGCTGTGCCACCCGTCGATCCAGGACGGCTCCGGCAAGATGGTCGTCGCCGACGCCGAGGACGGCTGGTTCGTCCGCGTGGACGGCCTCACCGAGTACGGCAACGAGCCGCACTTCGAGCGCGCCGTGATCCACCCCGACGACCCGCTGGTGTTCTTCAGCATCGACGGCGTCTCCGACGCGACCGCGCTGCCCTGGGAGCACACGCTCGACTCGAACGGGAAGCCCTGCTCCAACCCCCGCGTCGTCATCTCCCGCCAGATGATCCGCAAGATCGTGAACCAGCCCGAGCCCGTGGACGTCCGCACCTTCGGCGCCCGCATGCCCGCGTGCACCTCCGACGCACCCACCTACGGGATCATGGGCATGACCCACTTCGTGCCCCCGGCCATCGCCTGGCTGTGGCGTCTGATCGCACCCCGCGGCGACAAGAACCCCTCGATCGGCGAGCACGCCGACGCCACGAAGAAGCTCGAGCACGGCGGCATGGTCTCGGAGGGCGTCGGCTCGTACTGGCCGTTCTCCACCGGCACGAAGGTCTCCGCCGCGAACCTGCTGCTGGACCAGATCGTCACCTACGACCGCACCCGCTACGTCCTGGTGCCCAACCAGCACATCGGCGCCTACAAGGTCGGGTTCTCCGCCGAGTGGCTCACGCGCGAGTGGCTCGCCCGCAAGGGAGGGGGCCGCATGCGCGCCGACCAGATCGAGCCTGCACGCTGCCCGCTGTTCGGCTACTCCCCCAAGGAGATCACCTTGGACGGCCAGCCGATCCGTCGCACCCTGCTGCGCCCGGAGCTGCAGTCGCAGGTCGGCACCGAAGCGTACGACGCAGGCTGCGCCATCATCACCGGGTTCTTCAAGTCCGAGCTCGAGCAGTACCTCACGGACGACCTGAGCCCGCTGGCCCGGCAGATCATCGAGACGTGCATGAACGACGGCACCGTCGAGGACTACGAGGCCCTCACCCCGATGTACCTGTAGCGCCTGCTCGCCGCAGGATTACGCTGGAAGGCATAGGCGTGATCCTGCGGCGAGGCGGCCGTCCCGCGGCCGCTCAGGAGGTGTCCGATGGCGGCGCTGACGGTCGGCTCCGGCCCGTACGTCGCTGACGCCCGGGAGGTCGCCGCCGCCGCGGAGACCGACCTTCGCAGCGGCTTGAGCGCGGCTGAGGCTGCCGCTCGACTCGCGCGCGACGGACCCAACCGGCTCGCGGAGGCAGCGGCCGTCCCCGCCTGGCGCAAGCTGCTGGGCCAGCTCGCCGATCCCCTCGTCTACCTGCTCCTGGGCGCGATCGTCATCTCGTTCGTCGCCTGGATCGTCGAGGGACACCACGGCACACCGTGGGACACCCTCGTCATCGCGATCGTGGTGGTCGTGAACGCGGTCCTCGGCTTCGTGCAGGAGCGACGCTCTGAGAACGCCGTCGCGGCACTCCAGCGGATGTCGGCGGCGACCGCGCTCGTCATCCGCGACGGCCAGCCCGTTCGCGTGACGGCGGACGACGTGGTGGTCGGCGATCTTCTGAGCCTCACCGAGGGCGACGCCGTCGTCGCGGACGCCAGGCTCGTCGAGGGCAGCCTGTGGGCGGCCGAGGCGGCGCTCACCGGCGAGAGCGCACCTGTGCCCAAGGACCCCGCCGCGGTCGAGGAGGGCGCAGCGCTCGGCGATCGCACCTCGATGGTCTTCGCGGGCACCGGCGTGACGCGAGGCACCGCGCGCGCCGTCGTCGTCGCGACCGGCACGAGCACGGAGACCGGCAGGATCGCTGATCTGCTCGAGGCCACCGAGCAGTCGAAGACTCCCCTGCAACGTCAGATCGCGACGCTCAGCAAGACGCTCGGCATCGCCGTGCTGGTCATCGCCGCGGTCGTGATCGCCGCGGTGCTCGCCACGCACGAGATCGCCACGCTGTCCGACGTGGTCGCGGTGCTCCTGCTCGGCGTGGCGCTCGCGGTGGCGGCCGTGCCCCAGGCCCTTCCCGCGGTCATGACGGTCGTGCTCGCACTGGGGGTGCAGCGCATGGCGCAGAGCAACGCGATCGTGAAGGAGCTCTCGTCGCTCGAGGCGCTCGGCTCGGCGTCTGTGATCTGCACGGACAAGACCGGCACCCTCACGGAGAACCGCATGGCGCTCAGATCCGTGGCGACGGCTGCAGGCGAGGTCGAGGCGACGGGCGATCTCGGTGCGAACGCCGCCGCACGCGCCGTCGTCTCGCTCGGGAGCCTCGCGGGAGACGCGATCGTCGTCGACCGGGATGGGGGGCCTGCGTTCGAGGGCGACCCGACCGAGACCGCGTTCCTCGCCGCCGAGCACCGGCTGGGACTGGAGGAGGAGCGCCACCGGCTCACCCGGGTGGGCGCGGTGCCGTTCAGCTCCGAGCGTCAGCGCATGACCGTCGTCGCCTCGCATGCCGACGGTGGCGGCCTGATCGCGGTCAAGGGCGCGCCGGACGTCATCCTTCCGCGCTGCTCGAGCGTGCTCGGGGCCGACGGAGAGGCCGGCTGGGACGCCGACGCGCATCGCAGCATCGAGCGTGGGATGGAGGACCTCGCAGAGCGCGGCATGCGGACCATCGCCGTCGCCTATCGCCACGTGGACGAGACGCCGGACCCGTCGGAGGAGCTCGAGAAGGATCTGATCCTCGCGGGCGTCGCGGGCATCGTCGACCCGCCCCGGCCGCAAGCACGTCAGTCGGTGGCCGACGCCCAGTCCGCGGGCATCAAGATCGTGATGATCACCGGCGATCACCCGGCGACCGCGCGTGCGATCGCGACGGACGTCGGCATCGCCGACGACGACGCGCTGGTCATCTCCGGTCCCCAGCTGGCGCGTATGCCGGACGAGGAGCTGTACGAGGAGGCCCCCTTGACCGCGGTGTTCGCGCGCGTCGCCCCTGAGGACAAGCTCCGACTGGTCGACGCCTTCCAGGCGCATGGCGAGATCGTCGCGATGACGGGCGACGGCGTGAACGACGCCCCGGCGCTGCGCGCGGCCGACATCGGCGTCGCGATGGGTCGGGGCGGCACCGAGGTGGCACGCGAGGCTGCGGCGATGATCCTCGCTGACGACGACTTCTCGACGATCGTGAAGGCGATCCGCGAGGGTCGCGGGATCCTGGACAACATCGGCCGGTTCCTCCGGTTCCTGATCGCAGCGAACCTGGGTGAGGTGCTGTCGGTGTTCCTGGGCGTGGTCGCCGCAGGCGTGCTGGGCTTCACCGCAGCCGACGGGACGGTGGTCGCTCCCCTGCTGGCCACGCAGATCCTGTGGATCAACCTGCTGACGGACATGGGGCCCGCGCTCGCCGTGTCGGCCGAGCGGTACTCGAGCGATCTCATGGAGCGCGCCCCGCGTCGGCCCCGCGACCCGATCCTCACGGGGCGCACGTGGGTGTTCATGGCCTGGACCGGCATCTGGATGGCTGCCGCGACGCTGCTGACCCTCGACGCCTTCCTTCCGGGCGGTCTGATCGAGGGATCCTCGGACCTCGACACCGCCCGCACCGCCGCCTTCACCGTGCTCGTGCTCGCCAATCTCACCGTCGCGTTCTCGGCGCGGTCGGAGACGATGTCGGTGCTGCACGATCTGGCGTCCAACGCGTGGCTGTGGGGCGCCGTGGGGCTGTCCGTGCTGATGCAGATCGCGGTCGTGCACCTCCCCGTGCTGAACACCGCCTTCTCGACCGCGCCGCTGAGCCTGGGCCAGTGGGCCTTCTGTGTGGCCGCCACCATGACCGTGCCACTCGCGTCGGAGGCCTTGAAGGGCGTGCTCCGGGCGCGTGAGCGTCGAGTAGGTTGAGGGCAGCAACGAAAGGCATGGAGGAGCGATGGACGCCGCGGAGCAGCGCGCACGCATGGACGAGGTCCCGGTCGAGGACGACACGCGCAGCGAGTACGAGAAGCTCATGAACGACGAGTGGTTCAAGTACCGCCGTGGCCCCGAGCTCGCGGCCATGCAGCGCGAGACGCTCGGCACGCTGCGACGGATCAGCGCCGACTACTTCGACGACCCCGAGGGCTCCACGGCGACGCTCGCCGACCTGGTCGAGGAGTGCGGACCAGGACTCGACTTCCGCCCGCCGATCTACCTGGAGTACAGGGAGCGCGTCCGCTTCGGCACCAACGTGTTCATCAACGCGAACCTGATGATCCTGGGAAGCGGCGAGGTGACGATCGGCAACAACGCGCTGATCGGACCCGAGGCACGCTTCTACACCGTGAACCACGCGTTCGACGTGGAGACGCGGCGCGAAGGCTGGGAGCGCGCGTTCCCGATCGTGCTTGAGGACGACGTGTGGCTCGGAGGCTCCGTCGTGATCTGCCCGGGCGTCACGATCGGCCGCGGCTCGGTCGTGGCGGCAGGCTCCGTCGTCACCAAGGACGTGCCACCCATGTCAGTGGTGGGCGGCAATCCCGCACGCGTGCTGAAGACGCTGTAACAGGCCCGCTACTTCGAGGAGTCGTCCCCGTCGGCCTTGGTCGCGTCGGGGCCGATCTGCCCCTTCGCGGGCTCGGCGTCGTCGCCCTTCGCGGCGTCGTCCTTCTTCTTCGGGCCGGAGAGCCAGCCGTAGTTCATGCCGCCGCCGTTCTCCTTGGCGCCCTTGTAGAACTGCCAGCCGAAGTAGCCCACGGCGACGACGATGGCGATGTAGAAGAACGCCTGCGCGGCGATCGACGAACCCTGCTCGGCTGCTTCGGCGAGAATCATGCCGGGATTCTCTCATGCCTGAGCACGATCCGAACAGGCGACACCGCCTACCCGAGAACGGTCATCATCCCCGACTTCTCCTGAGGGCTCTGCGGCCGTACCGTCGAGCCATGAGCCCCCACCAGCACGGCCCCGCCGAGCACGCGGGAGGCCGCCACCGCGGCCGCCTCGCGATCGTGTTCGCACTCGTCGCGACCTTCATGGCGGTCGAGGTCGTGGCCGCCCTCATGTCGGGCTCGCTCGCCCTGCTCTCCGACGCCGGGCACATGGCTGCCGACGTCGTGACGCTCGCTGCGGCGCTCGTCGCCACACGCTTCGCCACGCGCCCCGACTCGACTGGCACGCGCACCTACGGCTCGTATCGCGCGGAGGTCTTCGCCTCAGGCGTCGCCGTGCTCGTCATGCTCGCGGTCGCGATCTACGTGGTCGTGGAATCGCTCGGCAGGATCGGCGGCTCCCCCGAGATCCCCACGTGGCCCATGCTCGTGGTCGGAGCACTCGGTCTCGCGGTGAACGCGGTGAGCCTCATCCTTCTGCGCGCGGGCGCCAAGGAGTCGCTCAACGTCAAGGGTGCCTACATGGAGGTGATCGCCGACGCCGCGGGCTCGGTCGGCGTGCTCGTCGCCGCGGGGCTGATGATCCTCACAGGCTCGCCGGTCTGGGACGTCGTGGTGGCGCTCGCCATCGGCCTCTTCGTCGCGGTACGCGCGGTGATCCTTGGCCGCGAGGTGCTCGGCGTGCTGGGTCAGCACGCGCCGCGCGGGTTCGACGTGGACGCAGCGGCGCACGACCTGACCCAGCTCGACGGCGTGAACGACGTGCACGACCTGCACGCCTGGACGCTCACGTCAGGCATGAACGTGGCGACGGCGCATCTGCTGCTGCGGGAGGGCGCCGACCCGCGCGCCACCCTCATCCGTGCGCAGGAGACGCTGCGCGACGTCCACGGGATCGCGCACGCGACGCTGCAGCTTGAGGACAGCCCGTCGTCGCAGTGCCACGACGTCCGCTGGTAGCGGCTCAGAGCTCCAGACGGATCTGCTCGGCGTCGAGCTCGCGCATCGCCGAGTGCAGCGTCCCGCTGGCGAACAGCCCCACCGAGCGTGCCTCGAGCAGCACCTCCCTCTGCGCCTGGATCACGGCGAGGCTCTCTCCCTCCTCGTCAAGCTCCTCACCGCTGCGCTGGAGCCTGTCACGCACGTCCTGCGCCGCCACCCCGAGCAGCTGCTGGAGCTCCGCCAGCTCCGCCGCTCGCTGCTGAGGGGTCTGACCCGGATCGGGCTTCAGGAACCGCACGAGAGTGGCAGCCGTGCCTCCCTGCACGCCGAGCGACACCACGGCGACGACGAATGCGATGAGTATCAGGAGCGAGCGCTCAGGCGCATCGGCAGGCAACGTCTGCGCCGCAGCGATGGTGACCACACCACGCATCCCCGACCACACGATCAGCGTGCCATCGCGCCAGCCGAGCCGGGAGGACACCTGATAGGTCGCGTCGGCCTCAGCGCGGACCAGGCGCGCATGGATGCGACCGTGGAGCTCCTGCTCGGTCCGACCAGGGCGAAGACGGAGCGAGAGCCTCTCGAGCGGGGTCAGTGGGGCGGGCGTCGAGAGATCGGCCAGCTGGGCCTTGTCCGCCGCGATGCGATGGTGGGCACGCTCCGCGCGTTCCGCGCTGCGTCTCATGGCACCGAGCACGGGCACCACGTAGAGCGCACGGATCAGCAGGCTCAGCGCGAGCGCGGCAAGCGCGATCCACACCGCCCTGCCCACGCCTTGGTGGTTCGCCTCCACATCCTCGATCACGCCGATCAGCTCGAGGCCCAGCACCAGGTAGACGAGCCCCTCCAGCACGAGCTCCAGCGCATGCCAGGTCTGGAGGTCGGCAGAGCGATGCTGCGGGGACAGGACGCGGGCGGCGCCGTTGCCGGTCACCAGCCCCGCGACGACCGCGGCGACCAGACCTGAGGCGCCCAGCGCCTCGGCGGGGATCGAGGCGAGGAACGGCACGGTGAAGGTGATCACGGTGTTGACGGTCGTGTCTCGCACGTGGGAGCGCACCCACAGGTTGAGCCGTCCGACGATCCAGCCGATGATCACCGCCACCGTGAGGGCACCCACGAAGACCCCGCTCACGGACCAGAAGGTGACTGAGGCCGCCGCAGCGGCGACGGCAGCGCGCAGGAGCACGAGCGCGACGGCATCGTTGAGCATCGACTCGCCCTCAAGCACGGTGGTGACCCGCGGGTTGACTCCGAGCCGCTTGATGATCGCCGTGGCGACAGGATCGGTCGGGCTGACGAGCGCACCCAGGGCGAGCGCCCAAGGCCAGCTCAGGTCGAGCACCCCGTGGAAGAACCACCCGAGCAGGCCCGTGGAGATCAGCACGAGCACCACGGAGAATCCGGAGATGGTGCGCAGCTCCCGCCTGAAGTCGGTCGCGGGGATCTGGACGGCAGCCGCATACAGGAGCGGAGGCAGGACTCCCGCGAGGATCACCTCGGGGTCCACCTCGATCTCCGGCATGGCGGGCACCGTGCTGGCGAGCACGCCCAGCGCCACGAGCAGGAGGGGCGCCGCGATGCCGACTCGCGGGCTGATGGCGTGCGAGGCGGCGATACCGAAGAGCGCGAGCAGGCCGAGGACGAGCAGCTCCTCCATGTCAGCCGATCACCTCGGCAAGCACCTGGAGGGCGCGATCCCGCTCCTCGTACGGGACGAACAGGTGGTCGTGCTTGGCGCCTGCCACCACATTGCAGCTGATCCCCGCGTCGGCAAGCGCCGTGGAGAATGCCGCGGTGAGGCCGACTGCGGCAAGCGACGAATGGACTTCGAGGGTGATCCACGCGGAGCGGTACTCGGCATCGAGCCTGAGGTTCGTCGCCGTCGCCTCGTCGACCACGATCGAGATCCCCTCGTCCTCGACGATCGTGGCCACGGGGGTGACGCCCATGGGGATGCTGGGGACGGACGCCCACACGTAGCAGCCGTCGTTCAGCCGCGGGCTCATGCCCGCGAGGAGGAGATCGAGGTCGTCGATGCCTGACATGGACCCCAGCCTAGGCACTCAGAGGCGGGAGATGGCAGGGATGACGCGGATCAGAGTCTGGTGGCAGGCGCCACGGCCTAGAACAGGGTCGCTGGTCCCCCGATACGCGCCGGCTCGCCGTCAAGGCTGAGGCGCGTACGCCTCCACTCGCCGTCTGAGTCCCTGGCGTCGACACGCCGCGGGGTGTCCGCGCTCGACTGCACTCCCCCGGTGTTCTGGTCGAGAGGTGCGCGCTCGAGCCCGTGGGCGCGGATGAGGGGCTTGATGCGTGCGGCGAGCGCACGGCGGTAGTGCTTGGGCGCGTAGGCGCCGTCTCCGTAGAGAGTCCGGTAGCGCGGCGTGAGATCGGGGCGGAACGTGTTGAGCCAGCGCGCGAACCACTCCTTCACGCCCGGACGCAGGTGGAGTCCCGAGTAGGTGACCGACGTGGCGCCCGCCTCCTTGATGCGAGCGAGCGCGGCGTCCAGGTGCTCCTCCGAATCGGTGAGGAACGGGAGGACCGGCATCATGAAGACCGAGACGTCGAACCCCGCCTGCGCCGCGGCGGAGACCGTGGCCAGCCGAGCGGCCGTGGTGGGCGTCCCCGGTTCGAGCGTCTGCTGCAGGTCGTCGTCGAAGATCGCGATCGACATGGCGAGGTCCACGGGGACCTTCGTGGCGGCGTCGGCCAGGAGCGGCAGGTCGCGACGCAGGAGCGAGCCCTTGGTGAGGATGGAGAACGGCGTCCCGGAGTCCGCGAGCGCGGAGATGATGCCGGGCATGAGCCGGTAGCGGCCCTCGGCCCGCTGGTAGGGGTCGGTGTTGGTGCCGAGCGCGACGTGCTCGTGGTTCCAGGAGGGTCGCGCGAGCTCGCGTCGGAGCGCGTCGGCGATGTTGGTCTTGACGATGAGCTGGGTATCGAAGTCACGGCCCGCGTCGAGCTCGAGGTACTGGTGGCTGGGCCTGGCGAAGCAGTAGACGCACGCATGACCACAACCTCTGAATGGGTTGATGGTCCAGGTGAAGGGCACGACGGAGTTCGCCCCGACCTTGTTGAGGGCGCTCTTTGCCACCACTTCGTGAAAGACCATGCCGTCGAACTCGGGGGTCCGAACCGAGCGGATGAGGTTGCTCATGCGGGCGAGGCCGGGCAGCGCATCCGCAGCCTCGGCCGTCAGCGCCTGCCCTTCCCATCGCATGCGCCCATTCGAACATGTGTTCGAGTGTGGGTCAATCCTCCTCGCGGACTTCCACCGCAAGCCGCCCCGTACGGATTTCGGCCAGCAGCACGAGGGCACGCTCGGCGGCAACCTCCTTCGTGGGCTCCCGGAAAGCGGCCACAGTGACGTCATCTTCCTCACCAAACATGACCGCCTCCGCCCACCAATCGGTCCTGCGCTTGATCGCATAGGCCAACCTCGTCCACAGGTAGTACGGGAGAGCGGCAACAACGAACCATGCCAGAGGGATCAATGCGAGCATGTCAGCCTGGTCCCAGTTCAGGCCGTTGAGCCACCGCCCAAACCTGCCAGACCCCTCCGGCCCCTTGGCCGCCCTGCCCCAGCCGCCCCGTATCTGCACTCGCCACTGCACACCACTCGGATCCGTGACCTCCCGCGTCGGCACCGCGAGGAACGAGATCTCGCCCACGAACCCTCCTCAGAGTCAGCGTTCTGGGCGCGATCCTAGTGCGCGAGACAAATGCCGCGTGAGCCCCGCCAACCGCCACCCGGATGAGAAAGATCACTACACGCACGCGTGGGAGCAGCCTCGGTACGGGTTGATGGTCCAGGTGAACGGGACGACGGAGCCGGGGCCCACCTTGTTGAGCGCGCTCTTCGCGGCGATCTCGTGGAAGACGATGCCGTCGAACTCGGGGGTCCTCACCGAGCGGATCAGGTTGCTCATGCGCGCGAGTCCGGGGAGCGCGTCGGTCGCCTCCGCCGTCAGCGTCTGCTCCTGCCACCTCATGGCCTCATTCGAACATACGTTCGAACCCTGGTCAATGAGCCGCGCCGACGCCGGTGCGGCGCCTATTCGTCGAGGAAGTCCTCACCTGTGGTCACCGTGACGTACCCGTTCGCGTCTGAGACCGTGAAGGTGAACTCAGGGTCAGATCCGGCGGGAAGCGTCATCTCCCAGACGTGGACGGTCACGTCGGCCGCGGAGGGGCGGTCCATGATCCACCAGGCGCGCGTGCCGTCGTATCCCATCTCCGAGGTGATCCCTCCGAGGCTGTCATTGCAGAGGCCGTCGTCGAGCTCAGTCCACCCCTCGTACCAGTCCCCGTACTCGACCCCGGGCTCGCACGCGACGCGCGCCGTTCCGCTGATCATCGATTCGGATCCGGCCTCCGTGATCGACGACGAGACCTCGAGGGTGACCGGGCCCGGCACCGGAGCGTCGACTTGGGTTCCAGGCCAGACCGCATACCCGCCCTCGGTGGTCCAGAAGGCGGTCACTGCGAACGCGAACGCGTCGCCGTCCTTGTACGCACGTACGCAGGCGTCGTACCAGCCGGAGCGTGCCGTCTCGAGAAGCAGGACTCCGTGGCTCTCGACCGGCTCGTCCCAGGAGGAGCTGGCGCACGCCATCCACACCTCGGTGGCGTCGTCCCGCACGATCACGGCGACCTCAGGATCGGCAGGCCGCGCCTCGGGCTCGGGAAGCTCGGCGGCTGCGCCGCGCGCGAACCACCACAGCACCGCTGCGACCACGATCACCGCGGCCGTCGCCGCACCCGCCTTGACACTCATCGCCGCCCCCGACCGCACACGCGCAACACCCCCTGTGCGGCGCATGCTGAGCGTACTGCCAGCCACGCGAGCGCGCACGCATCAGGGGGTGTCGAGGCGAGGGGATGTCGCGGGGCGTCAGCCGAGGATGGTGCGCCCGAGCGTATATCCGGTGATGTGGGACGTGAAGACGCGGTACCAGTCGAGCTCGACCTTGGTTCCGGCCGAGAACATCTGGACGTCGCGCAGATAGAGCGCAACGTGCAGGGCGTCGGCGTGGGTCTCCGCCTCGATCATCTGCTCGAAGGGATCCTGGACCACACCGCCTGCGAGCGCGGCGATCGCGTCGAGCGAGACCTCTCCACGGTGGGCGGTGGTGGTGAAGTGTCCCCAGTAGTCCGCGGGTGCGGTGATCTCGCCGGTGATGATGGATCCGCCTGCGGTGAGGGTGAGTCCGAGCCCGCGGGCCCGACCTTCCGCTGCGGCGCGTGCGAGACCTTCGAGCGAGAGGGGAAGCTCGCTGATCGTTGCTGCGTGGGACACGGGTGGTACCTCCTTGTGCCGATGTCGCACGCAGATTAGCAGGGACGATGCAGTGGAGTCAGGCTCCCATGGGACAGTCCACAACCACTCACATCAGGCACGTCGTGGCCGATGTGCAGGACGTCGGGACATCCCGCGCCGGGCCACGTCAGAGCGCGTCGTCCGCCATGTCGACCACCTGGAGCACGGCGCCGGTTCTGCTGGTGCGCACGCCTCGCGACACGATCGTCATGCCGAGGCTCTCGTAGAGGGCGATGTTGGCCATCTCCTCCGCCCTGACGGTGCACGCGAGACCGCTCAAGCCCTCATGATGCGCGGCCTCGCGCAGTCGCTGCACGAGCAGACGCGCGACGCCCCTGCCGCGTTCTTCGGGAATGACGCCGAGCCTGCCGAAGTACAGGCTGCCGTTCGCGGTCGGATGATGCTTGGCGACGGCGACCGCCTCCCCGCCCCGTCTGACCACCGCGACCCTCTCCCCCGCAGCGATCTCCTGCGCGAGGGACTCCGCGGTCTCGAGCATCGCACCGGACGTCTCCCCCTTGGCCGTGTACTCGGCGAAGGCGCGGTGCATCACGTCGATCGCGTCGCGCGTGTGAGCCTCGTCGAGGCAGAGCTCGATGCTGAGCGAGTCGTCGGGGTCGAGGCTGTTCACGGTCGTGAACACTAGCGCGGCGCGACTTCAACTAGTGACCGACAGCGAGCGCCTCTCGATAGACGGCCTCGTCGTCATCGGAGAAGACCGCGAACGTCACCTCCTGCACCGAGGTCTCGCCGGCGAGGTGGGCGCGCACCTCGCGAACGGCGATGGGCGCCGCGAGCGCGATCGGGTAGCCGTAGATGCCGGCGCTGATCGACGGGAAGGCGAGGGAGGCGAGCCCGTGAGCGTCCGCGAGCGCGAGGGACTCCCGATAGCAGGAGGCGAGGAGCTCGGGCTCCCCCTTGTCGCCTCCGTGCCAGACAGGGCCGACGGTGTGGATGACGTGGCGCGCAGGGAGGCGGTAGCCGGCCGTGATGCGGGCTTCGCCCGTGGGGCAGCCGCCGATCCCGCGGCATTCGACGAGGAGCTCGCGCCCGGCTGCGCGATGGATCGCACCGTCAACCCCGCCGCCGCCGAGCAGCGACGAGTTCGCGGCGTTCACGATCGCGTCCACGTCGAGCGTGGTGATGTCGACCTTCCTGACGTCGATCATGAGCGTCACCTTCAGTCGGTGGGTGTGGGGTCGTCCTCGCCGCCCGGCGGCATGTGTGAGTTCTCGGGGCGGCGTGCGAGGCCGACGGCGGAGGCGGCGAGGCCTCCCCAGATCAGGGCCATGGACGCGATCATGAGCACGAGGGCGGAGCCGGTCATGGCGTGTCCTTCCCAGGTCGGTACTGCTCGGTGACCTTGGCGCCCACCTCCGCGGGCAGCCCGAGCTGCTCACGGCTGGGCCACAGCGTGGGATGGGCGATGTCCTTGTGCCAGCGCAGCCACGGCATGAGGACGCCCGCGGCTCCGATGAACAGGATGGTCCCCCATCCGAAGACGACCACGTACCAGGTGGGGTAGCCGCCATACCCGTCGATGGCGAGCGAGACGGCCTTGGAGACGAACATGTAGATCAGGAGCAGGGCGATGACGTTGATGAGCACAGGCCAGTAGCGGCCGGGGCGGATGGTCGAGACGGCGGCGAGGTGTCGTTCGAGCTCATGCCCGCGTCGGCCGAACCAGAGGGCGGCGGCGATCATGCCGACGGCACCGGCGACGATGCCGAGCTGGTTGGACCACTGGTCGACCGTGTCCAGGAGGTACAGACCGGAGGCTGTGGAGAAGCCGAGCACGGACAGGACAGCCGAGACGAGCCCGACGGCGACCGCGGCGATGCGCGGGTTCCAGCCGAACTTGTCCTGGAAGGCCGCGGAGATGGTCTGGATGACGGAGATGAGCGACGTGAGCCCCGCGAGCACGAGCGAGGCGAAGAAGAGCGCGCCGAAGAACTGACCGCCCGGCATCTGCGCGATGACGGCGGGGAAGGTCACGAAGGACAGGCTCACTCCGGTGATGTTCTCGAGCTCGTCGACCCCAACTCCCTGCGTCTGGGCGAGGAATCCGAGCGTCGCGAAGACGGCGAGTCCCGCGAGCAGCGAGAAGGAGCTGTTACCGAACGCGACGACGAGCGCCGGACCCGTCACGTTGGAGCGGCGCCGACGGTAGGACGCGTAGGTGATCATCACGCCGTAGGCGAGTGAGAGGGAGAAGAACACCTGCCCGTAGGCCGCTATCCACACCTCAGGATCTGTGAGTACCGAGAAGTCGGGTGTGAACAACGCCTCGATCCCATCGGATGCACCGGGCAGTGACAGCGCCCTGAAGGCGAGGATCCCGAAGGTCACCACAAGCAACGGGATGCCGACCACGTTGAGCCTCTCGACCCCCTTGTGGATGCCGAGCGCGAGGATGCCGATGGTGAGCGCCCACACGAGGATGAGCGGCAGCGCGACGCTGGGGACGATTTGCGCAGACAGCGTCACGTCGGAGCCGAGCTGTAGGTAGTCGTTGAAGAAGAACCCCGCCGGATCGTCGGCGTAGTCGAGCCCGAAGCTGAACCAGAAGTAGCTCAGCGACCAGGCGATGACCGCGGTGTAGTACAGGCCGATCACGAAGCAGATGGCCACGTGGAACCAGCCCACTCCCTCGGCGTTCCTGTGGACGCGCCGCATCGCGAGGGGCGCAGAACCACGGAACCTGTGCCCGATCGCGTTCTCCAGGAACAGGATGGGGATACCTGCGGTGAGGAGCGCGATCAGGTACGGGACCATGAAGGCGCCGCCGCCGTTCTCGTACGCCTCACCCGGGAAGCGCCAGATGTTGCCCAGGCCGACGGCCGAGCCGATGGCGGCGAGGATGAAGGCCGTCTGGCCGCTCCAGTGCTCGCGCTTCTGCGGCGACGCGGAGTCTCCCGCGGGCGCGGAGGTCGGCTGCTGCGCCATAGGCGGTCTCCCTCATCCGGCGCGCACCCGTCACGGGCCGCGCGTCCCTGCTCCTGACCCACGCTAGCGCCGCTCACCCAGGACCGTCGCGTCGGCTGTGGGGAGCGCAGCCCCGTGAGAGGTGCGCCCGACCGGGTTACCGTGAGGGAATGCACCTCGTGGAACGCGGCGACGGCACTCCCCTGGTGCTCCTGCACGGCTTCGGCGTGGACCACAGGATCCTGCTCCCCCTGGACGACGCGATCGCCGAGGCAGGCCCGTGGCGTCGGATCTACATGGACCTGCCCGGGCATGGGCTGACGCCCGCAGGACACGTCGCGAGCGCGGAGGAGATGGCGAAGGAGGTCGAGCGCCAGATCGACGAGGTGACGGGCGGCGTACGGTTCGCGGTGCTGGGCAACTCGTTCGGCGGCATGATCGCGCGCCGCGTGGCGCACGACCTCGAGGAGCGGGTGCTGGGCCTCGCGACGCTCGCGGGCGTGTTCGTGGCCGAATCCTCCGAGCGCGACCTCCCGGACCGGGCGCTGCTGCTGGAGAACGAGGACGTGATCGAAGGCATGGGCGACGCGGGCGACGACTTCGCAGACATGGCGGTGATCCAGACGTCGGAGCATGCGCAGGCGTTCCTTGACCACGTGCTGCCGGGGCTTGAGGTCTCGGACCGGCGCGCGATGGCGCGGATCGCCCGCCGCTACGGCTTCTCCCGCGAGCCAGAGGATGTCGCCACGGGACCGTTCACCAAGCCCGCGCTGTTCCTCACCGGCAGGCAGGACCACGTGGTCGGGTTCAGGGACGCGTGGGCGAGACACGAGCACTACACGCGCGCCACGTACGCGACGCTCGACTCCGCCGGTCACAACGTCCATCTGGAGAGATCTGCGCTCGCCCGTGCGCTCGTGCAGGACTGGCTCGCGCGCATGGGGCCCGCGGCCGGCGCCTCCTGACGCGACAACCCCGGAATCCTGCTGCAGACGGATGCACGAACTGCCCGGCAGCCGCTTAGAATCGCGGCATGCCCGATGGCCATAGACCCTTGCTCCTCCGTCCCCGCATCGGAGGCCCTCGATGACTCAGGCGTGGCTGCTCCTGCTGCTGGCGATCGCGCTGATCGGCGCGAACGCGCTCTTCGTCGCCGCCGAGTTCGCGTTCGTGACGGCAGACCGCCCCTCCGTGGAGAAGGCGGCCGCCTCCGGCGACAAGCGAGCCGCCTCGATGCAGGCGGCGCTCAAGAAGCTTTCCACCGAGCTGTCGGGCGCCCAGCTGGGCATCACGGTGACGTCGCTGCTGGTCGGTTTCATCGCCGAACCGTCGCTCGCGACGCTTCTCGCGGCGCCGATCAACGCGCTGAACCTGCCTGACGCGACAGCCGCCGTCGTCTCGTTCACGCTCGCGTTCGTGATCGCGACCGGCACGCAGATGGTGTTCGGCGAGCTCGTGCCCAAGAACTGGGCGCTCGCCGAGCCGCTGCGCGTAGGGCGAGCGGTCGCTGGCGCCAACCGAGGCTTCACGTGGTTCGCGGGCCCGCTGATCCGCGTGCTCAACGGCTCCGCGAACCGCGTGGTCCGGATGTTCGGCATCGAGCCGCGCGAGGAGCTCGCATCGGCCCGTTCGGCACAGGAGCTCGAGTCCCTGGCCGAGCGTTCGGCGGCGCGCGGCACGCTCGAGCCCCGCGTCGCGAGACGCCTCGCGCGGGCGGCGGAGATGAAGGCGACCACCGCGTCGGACGCGATGACTCCGCGCACGCGAGTGCACTTCCTCGAGGCCGACGACACTGCCGCAGACCTGCTGACCCTTGCCTCCCGCACGGGGCACGCGCGCTTCCCGGTGATGGGCGAGAACGTGGACGAGATCGTGGGCGTCGCTCACTTCAAGCGTGCGCTCGCCGTCCCTGCCCGTCAGCGTGCCTCCACCTCGGTCAGCGACCTGTGCCTGCCGATCACGTCCGTGCCGTCGACCATGCCGCTCAGCTCGGTGTTGACGGCCCTGCGCGAGGGCTCGCAGATGGCCGTCGTGGTGGACGAGTACGGCGGCACCGACGGCGTCGTCACCCTGGAGGACCTTGTCGAGGAGATCGTCGGCGAGATCGAGGACGAACAGGACCGACCGGTGTCCCGCTTCTGGCGCGTTGCCGAGCGCACGTGGTCGCTCTCGGGCCTGCTGAGGCCTGACGAGGCGGGCGACATCATGCACGTCGACATGCCCGAGGCACGTGAGTCCGACACTCTGGGTGGCCTCCTGACCGAGCACCTCGAGCGCTTCCCACGCCTGGGAGACCAGATCGAGCTCGAGGCGCGCGACGAGGACGACCGCGATGAGGACGACCTGGCGAAGCCTGTGCGCGTGCGCATGACAGTCACGAGACTGGATGGGCATCGCGTGGACAGGGTGCTGCTGGACGTGCTGCCGCCGTCCGACGAGGAGGACGACGATGCCTGACTACGCAGCGATCCTGATCGCGCTCGCACTGCTCGCGGGCAACGCCTTCTTCGTGGGTGCCGAGTTCGCGCTCGTCTCCGCCCGCCGCACCCAGGTGGAGCCTTACGCCGAGGCTGGCTCCTACCCGGCGCGCGTCACGGTGCGTGCGATGGACAGGGTGTCCCTGATGATGGCCGGCGCGCAGCTGGGCATCACCGCATGCTCGCTGGGGCTCGGTGCCATCGGTGAGCCGGCGGTCGCACATCAGCTGGAGAAGCCGCTCGAGGCCATCGGCATCACAGGACCGTGGCTGCACGGCATCGCGTTCGCGATCGCACTCGTGATCGTGGTCTCGCTTCACATGGTGCTGGGCGAGATGGTGCCCAAGAACATCGCGATCGCCGGGCCCGAGCGGTCGGCGATGGTGCTCGGCCCTCCCCTGTACTTCCTGGTGATGGCGCTCAAGCCGATCATCGCGCTGCTGAACTGGTCCGCGAACATCGTGCTGCGCCTGCTGCGCGTGAAGCCGACGGACGAGGTCGCGAGCTCCTTCGATGCCGACGGCGTGGCCGCGCTGGTCGCCGAGTCGCACCAGGAGGGACTGCTCGACGAGCACGAGCTCCGCGTGCTCGAGGGTTCGCTTCAGCTGTCCTTCGAGACGGTGCGCGATGTGCTGACACCTGCGGAGGACCTCGTCACGCTACCGGTGGACGTGACGCCGCAGCGTGCGCAGAAGGAGTGCATCCGCACGGGCTTCTCGCGCTTCCCGCTCGTCAACGACGCCGGGGAGTACGTCGGCTATCTGCACCTGAAGGACTTCGTGGAGGTGCCGCGCGGCGGCGCCACGAAGCCCCTCCCCGAGGACGCGGTGCGTCCGCTGAGCGTCATCCACCCCGACGCGTCGCTCGAGGAGGCGCTCACCGCCATGCAGGCGCGCGGCACGCATCTTGCGCTCGTGAAGGACGACGACGGCACGATCCTGGGCGCGGCCATGCTCGAGGACGTCATCGAGCGTCTCGTGGGCGAGGTCGCCGACGCAGGTCAGGCGGTCGCCGCGCAGGAGTGAGTCGTCACCCGAGCTCGCCTACCCGTAGGCGCTGCAGCGGGGACACCGGGTCAGCAGGTCGTGCTCGCAGCCGACCACGTGCGCGAGGAAGGCCTCCGCGCGTTCCAGGTCAGCGCGCTGCCGGCGTAGGCGCAGCAGCTGCTCGCGGAGCATCTCTTCGCGCCCTGCCTCGTGCCTGTGCAGCACCTGCCGGATCTGGGGCAGGCTCATGCCGATCCCCTGGCATGCGCGCAGCACTCGCAGCCGCTGGAGGTGCTCCTCGGTGTAGTCGCGATGCCCGGAACTGAGCCGGTCTGCGACGACGACTCCCTCCGCGTCCCAGTGCCTGAGCACGTGCTCGGGCACACCGATGGCTGCCGCCGCCTCTCCGATCCTCACGAGTCCATCCTTGCACTTGACCTCAGGTCGACCTGAAGTTCTACGTTCGAGCCCATGGAATCCCCCCGATCGCTCCTCCCGGCCCCCGACCACGTCGAGATCGACGGCGCTCGGATCGCCACGTACGCGCTTGGGTCGGTCGGCGACGCGCAGACTGTCGTCCTGTGCCACGGAACGCCGTGGTCAGCCGAGTCGTGGGCGCCCGTCGCGAGCCTCCTGGCCGATGAGGGCATGAGAGTGCTGCTGTGGGACATGCCGGGCTACGGGAGGTCCAGCCAGGACCCAGCGCTGCCGATGGACCTCGCCTCTCAGATGAGGAGGCTGGCGACGCTCCTCAGCGCGTGGGGCTTGGACCGTCCCCATGTGGTCGCGCACGACGTCGGGGGCGCCGTCGCGCTCGGAGCCCATCTGCTGCTCGGGTCGGAGATGTCCTCGCTTAACCTATGGGACGCGGTGGTCCTGGACCCGTGGGGGTCTCCGTTCTTCCAACTGGTCGCCGACCACGGCGAGGTGTTCGATGCGCTACCCCCGCGGCTCCACTCTGCGCTTGTGCGCGAGTACATCGCGAGTGCAACGCCTGCGGGCCTCTCGCCGGAGTGGATCGCGCGGCTTGCGATCCCGTGGGAGGGACAGGACGGCAGGCGCGCGTTCTCGCGCCAGATCGCCTCCCTCTCGCCCAAGGACACCCGCGCAGTCGCCGGCCGGCTGGACAGCACACGCTGCCCGGTGACGGTCGGGTGGGGTGGTGGGGACCCGTGGCTGCCGCCCGATCAGGCGCCTCTTCTTGCGAAGCGCCTCCGCACGGCGGCTCCTGCCGCGGTGCTGGAAGGGGCCGGCCATCTCACGCCCGTGGAGCGTCCGGAGTCGGTGGCCGCGCACCTCCTATCGCACATGGCCTAGCCGGAACGGGACGATGCGGCGGATGGCCGGTCACGCCCCGCCTGCGAGCCTGAGCCTCTCGTCGCCGTCGCGCAGCAGCTGGGCGGTGACCTCCCCTGGCGCGCCGTGCAGGTGCTCGAACACCGCGTTGTAGGCGGCGAGCCACGCTGATGCAGCCCACGCGACCTCGTGCTCCTCGGCGCTGAACGCGCGGCCGCTCGCCTCCTCATACGCCTCGACCACCCGAGCTCCCGTGTCGATGTCGGCGATCCGGCCACGCTCCGGCAGCGCCACGTGGTCGGCCGCGAGGGTGCCGACGAGCACCGCCTCGGGCCTTGCGGCGATCGAGTCCCAGTCGTGGACGATCGGCACGTCCACGCCGTCGGCGTGATTCCACCGCACGTTGAGGCCGCTGAGGTCGGTGTGCCCGACGACGTGAGGCAGGTGGGCGGCGAGCAGCCGGGAGCGCGCCGCCGCGGCGATGCGGGCGAGTGCGGGCGGAAGCTGGGACTCGATGCGGTGCGGATCCCACCTGTCGGAGGCGGGCGGCGGCCACACGCGGTCGGCATCGTGGTCGTAGTGGAGCCAGGGCGGAGGCGACAGCCTCGACTGGTCCACGCCGTCGAGCGCCTTCACGAGCCGTGCGAGGAGCTGCGCGTAGAGCATTGCGGCGTCACCCTGAGGTTCAGTGGAGCCGTCGTCACGCCATTGCTCGGCGGTGAAGATCTGACCGTCGACGTTCTCGGGCCCGGCCAGCAGGTCCGGGCAGTCGATCCCCGCGTCAGACGCGGCCCTGTGGGCGACGGCGGTGGCAGCGACATGCTCTCCCCCGCCGCGCCGCTTCAGCGCGACCTTGCGCCCATCGTCGAGCACGACTCCCACCACGTCGGACATGGACTGCGCGCCGAAGAACACCTCGCGCGGACCCGAGCCCAGCCGGGCGGTGGCCCACAGCGCGAGGGCGTCGTCGAGACCGGAGGAGGCGGTCATAGACTCACGGTAGCGCCGGGGCGGCCGATGGTTCGGTCGGCAGTGGCGCGAGAAGGAGGAACGGGTGGCGTACGTCGCGACGGGCAGGGTGGCCTCGGAGCCCGACTTCCACGAGTTGCCCGACGGCTCCGCGATCTGCACGTTCCGGCTGGCTTCGAGCCGGCGGGATCGCTGCGGCAACCCGCAGACCGAATGGTTCACGGTCCGGGCCGTGGAGGATGCCGTCGCCGCCAGGGATCTGGCGCGCAAGGGCGCGCACCTCACCGTGAGCGGGACGCTGCGTGCGGCACCGCGCGAGTCGGGGACGGCAGGCCCGGCGGGCATGCTGATCGACTCGGCGTCGGTCGCAGCGGCCGACGACTGAGGCTATGCGTGCGAGAGCTGCTCGGCTCGGGCGCGGCTGCGTGCCGCAGCGAAGCGCCGCTGGAACCACACTCCGACGAGTGTGGCGACGACCGCGCCGAGCAGCACTGTCCACATCCCCATCGCTCCCGCGACGAAGGCGACGGACACGCTGATCGCGAGCGCCTGACGGATGAGTCGGAGCGGGTGCGCGCCGCCGATCCCGCTGGTGCCGATGCCGATGAGGCCCACGCCGACGACGGCTGAGAGTGCCACGCGAGCGCCTGAGCGGATTCCGAGCTCGTAGGCGCCGCTCGCGGTGAGCTCACCGAACGACACGCGCAGCTCTTGTGTGAGGTGGAGCGTGACCGCGGCGGCGATCGCCAGCACGCCCAGCACCAGGAGCGTGATGGCCACGGTGAAGCGCTGCTTGCGCGCCGCCTGACTCTCGGTCACGACCTCAGCATAGGCACGTGGGCATCCTTTTTGTCCGTTTTCCACGCGGCGCGCCGCAGACGGCATACCGGGAGACGACTCGAGCCCGGAGCTCACGAGGAGTTCCGGGCCCGAGCGCGAAGGCTGATCAGCGGCTGCGTCGACGGTTGCCGCCGCCACCTGCGGAGAATGCCGCGGCGGAGCTGTGGCCGCCGGAGCGACGCGACTGGCCCTGACCGCCGGCGGAGGAGCGGCCGCGGCCCTGGGGTGCGTGGCCCTGCGACTGGTCGGCGCCTGCGCGGTCGCGGTTCTGGCCGCGACGGCTTCCCTGCTGCTGTCCTCGGCCACCGCGGGACTGGCCCTGGGCGTCGTCGCGGCGGGGACCGCGTCCACCGCCGTTGCCGCGCGAGCCGCCCTGGCCGCCGGAGCGCCCGTTGCCACCCTGACCGCCGGCGCCCTGGGCGCCGCGGCCACGTCCGCGTCCACGACCGCCCTGGGGCTTGTCCTCGACGGGTGCGGGCTTCACGTAGGGGGCGACCTCCCCGATCAGCGTGACGACCTGCGGAGACGTCGCGTTGACTGCCTGCGGCTCGGCCTTGATGTTGGCCTTGCGCAGCAGCTGCTGCGTGTCGCGGCGCTGCTCGGGCAGCACGAGGGTGACCACGTCGCCCGAGGTGCCGGCGCGAGCCGTACGGCCGGAGCGGTGCAGGTACGCCTTGTGCTCCATCGGCGGGTCCACGTGGACCACGAGCTCGATGCCGTCAACGTGCACGCCACGCGCGGCGACGTCGGTGGCGACGAGCACCTTGGCCCTGCCCTCGGCGAACGCGGCGAGGTTGCGGTCACGGGCGCCCTGGGCGAGGTTGCCGTGCAGGTCCACGGACGGGATGCCCTCCGCGGTGAGCTGCTTGGCGAGCTTCTTGGCCTGGTGCTTGGTGCGCATGAAGAGGATGCGGCGACCGGTGCCCGACGCGAGGGCACGGACGACGTCCTTCTTGCCGTCGGCACCGTTCACGTGGAAGACGTGGTGCGTCATGGCGTCCACGTGGCTGTCGGCGCTGTCCACCGAGTGCGTGATGGGGTTGTCGAGGAACCGCTTGACGAGCTTGTCGACGCCGTTGTCCAGCGTGGCGGAGAACAGCAGGCGCTGTCCGCGCTGCGGGGTGGCGTTCATGATGCGGGTGACGCCGGGCAGGAAGCCCAGGTCGGCCATGTGGTCGGCCTCGTCGAGCACCGTGATCTCGACCGAGTCGAGCGAGACGATGCCCTGCTTCATGAGGTCCTCGAGGCGGCCGGGGCACGCCACGACGATGTCCGCGCCGCGGGCCATCGCGTTCTCCTGGCGGCGCTGGTTGACGCCGCCGAAGATCGTGGTGGTGTTCATGCCGTAGGCGGCGGCGAGCGGCGCGATGACGGCGTCGATCTGGGTGGCGAGCTCGCGGGTCGGCGCGAGGATGAGGGCACGCGGGCGACCCGGGCGGGCCTTGCCGCCCTTGGCGCCCAGGCGCGCGGCGACGGGGAGCGAGAACGCGAGGGTCTTGCCGGAGCCGGTCTTGCCGCGGCCGAGCACGTCGCGGCCTGCGAGCGTGTCGGGGAGGGTGTCGGCCTGGATGGGGAACGGGGTGAGCTTTCCCTCGCGCTCAAGCACGGTGGTGAGCTGCGTGGGCACGCCGAGATCGGCGAAGTGGATGGGCATGAATGCCTTTCAAGCTTGGCGCCGGGCGCACGCGAGCGCGCGCTTGCTGTCCGTGGAAGTCACGGCACCGGCAGTGGTGGCGAATCGCGAAGGTGTCCGCGTTCGTTCGCCGAAGAGAGGATTTCTACGAGCCGCGCGGGTGTCTTGGGGACTAGGCGCTGGCGAGAAGGAGAAGCAATCTGCGACGCATGCAGGCCGTTCTTGCTGGCTGCACCTGACAAGGATACCAGGCGGGGTGTTCCGTCCCAGGCGAGCGGCGCGTCGGCCGGGTCAGTCGGTGCCGAGCGGCACGCACTCCCAGTCGCCGAAGTGCTCGAGCCCGGCCGCGAGAGCGGAGGACTGCGAGGCGACGTTGTCGGGCTGGGTGCGGTACTGGGGTTCGTAGCCGTGCTGCCAGCAGTGGGCGGCGAGGGCGCGGACGACGCGTCGGCCGTGTCCCCTGCTGCGATGCCAGGGTGAGGTGAGGACGCCGATGTCGGCCATGGGCCCTCCTCCCCAGGGGTAGGCGCTGGCCGCGGCGGCCAGGTCGTCGCCTTCGAAGGCGCCCATGACGGCCCAGTGGTCGAGCTCGACGTAGGCGAGGTCGATGTCCTCCTCGGAGATCGGCTCAAGGAAGGCAGCGAAGACGTCCGCGTCGCGGTCGCGCAGCAGCCGGATGGTGGTGGGCGGCGTCTCGTTCTCGACGATCGTGCGGATGCTGGTGCGGAACAGGTACACCAGGTCGGGGTCGGTGAGCTCGTAGCCGGCGGAGGCGATCCGCGCACGGGCCTCGTGAGCGTCGACCGGGTGGTCGTCACGGAAGCCCGCAGCGTCGGCCACCTGGGGCGCGACGGAGACCTGGGGCGCGTGGTGGGGCCGACCGAGGATCTCGACGGGCCTGTCGGCGCGGAGATCCGGGTTGACGAGCAGGTGCAGATCGACGGTGTCGACGAGCGATTCCCCCTGGTAAGGAGACAGCCAGAAGTGCTCGGCTTCGTCGGCGAAGAGGGCCATACCGTCACGGTATCCGGTCCCGGCGCGAGGGCCGCGCAGGCTGGCCGTGGCGGTGGAGACCCGGTCCCGCGCGGAGGCCGGCGTCGGCATCCTCAGGTGAGGGTTACCCGGACGAAACACCGCGTCCGTACTGTCGTGAGGATCGGCCCTGCGAGAGGAGAGTCATGATCGAGGACTGGTTCGAGTTCGGGATCGCCGTGGCGATCAGCATGGGTGCCGCGGCCCTGGCCCTGCTCGCGGTGGAGATGGTGATGCGCCTGTTCGCGAGGCGTCACGAGAACGTGAAGGCGCTGCTCACGCGAATGCGGAACCCTGTCTGGTCGCTGGGGCTGCTGTGCGGGCTATGGCTGGGCGTGCATGCGAGCTTCCGCGGCAGCGAATGGGTCGGGGCGATCTCCCAGCTGTTCACGATCCTGGCGATCGCGGGGCTCGCGTGGCTGCTCATCGAGCTGGTGAAGTATGTCTCCGATCTGGCGCTCGGGCATCAGAGCATCGACGTGCCCGACAACAGGCTCGCGCGGCGGCTGCGGACGCAGACGCTGATCGTCCGTCGCCTCGCGATCGCGATCATCGTGGTGATCGCGATCGGTGCGGCGCTGTTCACCTTCGACTCGGTGCGGGCGGTCGGGGCGAGCGTGCTGGCGTCGGCGGGCATCGCGTCGATCGTCGCGGGTCTGGCGGCTCAGTCGGTGCTGGGCAACATGTTCGCGGGCATCCAGCTGGTCTTCAGCGATGCGCTCCGGGTGGACGACGTGATCGTCGCCGAGGGCGAGTGGGGTCGCGTGGGCGAGATCACGCTCAGCTACGTGGTGCTGGACCTGTGGGACGACCGCCGCCTGGTGCTCCCCTGCACCTACTTCACGACGACGCCGTACCAGAACTGGACGCGGCAGGGTTCGGAGCTGCTGGGCTCGGTCGAGTTCGACCTCGACTGGCGGGTGTCGCCGCAGAAGATGCGCGAGCACCTGGAGGAGGTCCTCACGCAGACCCCGCTGTACGACGGCAGGGCCCACGTGCTGCAGGTCACCGAGGCGACGGCCGGGTATGTGCGGGTGCGCATCCTCGTGACCGCGAAGGACGCGCCGACGCTGTACGACCTGCGCTGCTTCGTGCGCGAGGCGATGGTGCTGTGGATCCAGTCGGTGCTGCCCGAGGCGGCGCCTGCACAGCGCGTGCTCGTGTCCGAGCAGGCCGCGCCCGGCCGACGCGCCAAGAAGTCCGAGCAGGCCGGCGACTCGGGCCTGTTCACCGGCAGTGCGGAGGCCGAGGAGCGGGCGAGCCACTTCACGCACGGCCAGCCGCGCGAGGCCCGCGGCGACGTGCTCGAAGGGCTGATCGAGGAGGAGCCGCCGCTTCCCGACGGCCCGGTGGTCGTCGCAGACGAGCCGAAGGCGACGCGGGCGGGCGTCACCGACTGAGCGGTGCGCCGGCCCGCCGCCCGGAGCGGTGCAGTCAGCCGAGCACGTCCTCGATGAACGCCTCGGCGGCGTCGAGGTGGTGCGGCTCGATCCCCCGGTCCGGCGCGGGCGAGAGGGTCAGGAGCCTGCCTCCGGGCCAGAACTCGGGCGCAGGCGCACCTTCGATCGCGAGCTCGTCGCGCCACGAGTCCAACAGGTCGTCGATCCAGACGACGCCGTCGTAGAGCGCGAGCGCCTCGCGCGCACGCACCGCCTTCCACCAGCCCACCTCGGCGAAGGCGCGCCCGCCGCTGTGGTCCAGGTACTCCCAGTCCTCGCCGAGCCCCAGCACGCCGCCGAGCATGCGGGGCGCTCTCCACGTCCAGGTGGTGCACCACAGTCCTTCGACGTCGGGCCGGCCGGTGAGGTCGCGCAGCCGGTCGACGACGGCGGTGGACCACTCGACGTCCAGCAGGTCCTCGATGGGCTCGACTCGCCATGTGTCGGCGGGCCAGTGGTCGCGCGGCGCATCGGGGGCTGCGAACGGGCACAGCACGCCGTCCACGTCCAGCAGGAGCGCCACCGACGCCATGTCCTCTCCCCTCGCTTCTCACACCGTTCGCGTGCGGGTCGATGAGTTCGACGATACGCGTGTACGTTTGCGGGCCGCCCGTTCCCAGCCCGCCGAGGAGGCCGGATGATCGCGCCGACGCTGACACCGGGTTCGCCGCTGGCGAGGCTCGGTGAGACGGCGCTGC
Organism: Demequina zhanjiangensis; assembly: GCF_030418315.1. Classification (GTDB taxonomy): domain Bacteria; phylum Actinomycetota; class Actinomycetes; order Actinomycetales; family Demequinaceae; genus Demequina; species Demequina zhanjiangensis. The sequence continues at coordinate 124,576 of NZ_JAUHPV010000007.1, read as the reverse complement.
AATGGGGGCACTCTATGGAGACGCTCTCTGGAACCCCGGTGGAGCAGATCCAGCGCACGGCACGCCTGGCGGCGTGGCTCGCGGGCCAAGGCGTCTCTCCCCTGATCGTCTCCACGCCGTCGGCCGAGCACGCCTTGCTGCTGCACCGGTACGTCACGGAGAACTGGATGCACCCCGACATGTGCTGGATCGCGTCGGCGCCCATCCTCACCCTGGCGCCTGCGCGGAGCATGGTCGTGATGACGCTGCGGCACGGAGACCTCGAGCGTCTCGACACCCTCAGCGACGGCACCGAACCGCACGTGACGCTCACGGGATCCGGGATCCTCCGCGTGGTCCTGCACCACCCGATTTTGGGACCGCGCTAGCGGTCGACCGGGACCTCCGGTCCGCGGGGCGGGTACCAGCGGTACCAGGACCAAAGGGCGACGGGACGGCTATGGACACCTGCCTACGATCTGGCCATACGAACCGATCACAGGAGGTCACGATCATGGGCAAGCTGGTTGTCTGCGGAGTCGACGGGAACTTCGGAGGCTTCGCGGCCTCCGTGCTGCGGGAGCTCGTCCCCGCGGACAGGATCAAGGTGACGGCGCCGACGCCCGACGCACTCGCCGAGTACGAGGCCGCCGGGATCGAGACGGCTGTCACCAACTTCAACGACCCCGACGGTCTCGCCGCCGCTTTCCAGGGCGCCGACAAGGTGCTCGTCGTGTCGATGCCGTTCGTCGGCCCCAAGCGTCGCGCCGCCCACAAGAACGCCGTCGACGCTTGCGTGGCCGCCGGCGTCCGCCAGGTCGTCTACACGTCGCTCGTGAACGCGACCGACCCCGAGAACCCGAGCATCGAGAAGATCGACCACGCCTGGACCGAGGCGTACATCCAGGGAACCGACCTGGACTACGTGTTCCTGCGCAACTCGCAGTACGCGGAGGCGATGGTCACCGCCTACTTCGGCTCGCTCGAGCCCGGCGCGATGGCGAACAACGGCGGAGACGGCCTCATGGCCTTCATCTCCCGCAAGGACTGCGCCCGCGCAGCCGCGCACGTGCTCGCCAACCCGTACCTGCACCACCAGGTCCTCAACATCAACGGCGCCGAGGCGATGACCATGGCCCAGTTCTGCGAGTACGGCAACCAGGCCACGGGCAACAGCATCCCGTTCCACGAGTTGACCGACGAGCAGCAGTACGCGGTCTTCGACGCGATGGGCGTGCCCCGCACCACCGACGGCGAGTTCAAGGACGGCTCCGAGGCGCCGTTCTCGTCCGAGGGCATGGTCACCTTCGGCGAGGCGATCCGCCTGGGCAAGATGGCCGTCTGCTCGCTCGACTACACGGTCGTCACGGGCCGCAAGCCCATCACCGTGCTCGAGATGTTCCAGGACGCCGACAACTTCCAGGTGGGAGCGCGCCACTCGGTCGACGCGTAGCGCCTCGTACGCAGGCCCCGGCACCGCAGGGTGTCGGGGCCTCGTCGCGTCTGGTTCTACGCGGGCTCGCCGCGCAGGTAGGAGCGGACGTCAGCTCGAGCCTTGTCGAGCGCGGCACGGCGCGCGCGGAGCGAGTCGGCGTCCGTGGCTCCTTCGGTCGAGGTGTCGGCGTCGACGGCGTCGACGAGCGCATTCAAGACGTCCTTCGCCCGCATCGCGCTGGCGAGCCGCTTGTCCCCTGGCGCTGCCTCGTGGAGAGCGTGCAACTCCTGGTCGGCCGCGAGGACGCGCGGCTTCGCCGACTGCCACAGCGCGGCGGCCTCCGCGGCGCTGGGCTTGGCGAGCACCTGCGGGACCAGGGAGTCCTCAAGCCAGGACATCTCCGCCCGCGCAGTCGCGAGGCGCCTATCCCAGGCGCGGCGCTTCGAGGCGGCACGCGCCCAGATGATGAGCAGGACTAGCAGGACGAGCGCGGCGATCGCCCAGGGCCACCAGACGAAGGGCTCCTCGTCAGCGGCTTCCTCAGGCGAGGCGCTCGGCTCCGGCGTTGCCTGCTCGGTCTCCTCGGGAGCTGCTTCCTCCGTGACAGTCTCGACCGGTGCGGGTTCGGCGGTCTCCGTCGGTTCGGGATCGGGTGCGTCGGTCGTGCGGGTCGGAAGGCTGATCGACGGCAGCCGTGACGGGTCGATGTCGGGCAGGCTGTCGCATGCGGCGGTGCCGAACACGAGAGCTGTCCCCACAGTCCCCGCGACGATGATCCGGACGGCTCTTCTCACGACGTTCCCCCTCGTCGGACGGGTGCTCACGGAATCTTGCTCGTGTTTGCCACCCTAGCGAGGGACTTCCGAGCGTGCCGGGTGAGAACTCCCCTGCTACGCGGCAAGGTCGAGCACGACGACGCGCTCGGCGTTGTCGCCGATCAGCTTCGCCACCGGCAGGTGCGCGGGGTGATCAAGATACACGTCGCGCGCCGCAGCGTCGGCGAAGGTCACGACGAGGCCCCACTCGAACTCGCCCTCAAGACCCTCGGGGCTGACGCTCGGCCCCTCGGTGACAGACACGATCCCGGGGATCTCGGTGGCGAAACCGGTGATGCGTTCGGTCAGTTCGCGGCGAGCCTCGGGCGCGATCTCCCCTCGCCATTGAGTGAGCACGACGTGGACGATGTTTCCTTCACCAGCCATGTAGCAATCCTTGCACTCGGGCTCACCTCTGTCGCGCCTTTGTATGTGTACCGACAACATGCGTCACAGGTATCTCATCGCCGTTACTTTCACGGTTTCGACCCGACGGGCACTTGCCTTCGGGGCGCGTCCCGCTCCATTGCCTCCGGGAAGGTGAGCACACGGTGCAGTGACTGCGTGAGTTCGATCGACATGCGAGTGCTCTTCGGAGCGCAACTTGCGCGGGCGCGCCGGCCATGCTCGACTTTCCGTCGCCTTGCGATCGTGGGCAAGCGCAAGCCGCGCGAGGTGAAGTGGGAACCGATCATCGACCAGTCCATCTTCGACCGCCTCCAGCGCGTGTTCGACGACCCTGCCCGACGCACGACCATCTCCCCCGGCGTGAAGGGCGGCCGCTACTCCCTCGGAGGCGGGCTCGTGAAGTGCGGCGAGTGCGGCCACACGCTGACCTCCTATAAGAGAGGAACGAACCGAGACAACCGAGCAGGGCTCAGGTGCGCCAAGCACACGGGCGGGTGCGGAGGAATCACGATCGACTTCGACCGCCTCGAGCGGTACGTCTTCGACACGGTCGCCGCCGTCCTCAACGACTCCGACCGCTGGAAGCAGCGGAGCACGGTCCAGAGCGCGGGCGACATGAGCCGAGAGCTCGCCGAGCTCGACGCGAGGAAGCAGGAGCTGGACGAGCAGGCGAGACGGGCGACGAACGCCTACGTCGAAGGGCTGATGCCCGAGTCCGAGCTGAGGGTGCACTCCATCCGCATCCGCGAGGAGTGGACCGAGGTCGATCGCAAGGTCGCCGACCTGCTCGGATCGAGCCAACTGGACCGCGCCATGAGCAAGGGGCTGACGTGGGAGACGTGGACCTCCTGGACGCCCGAGAGGAGACTAAACTTCCTCCGCCTAGCACTCGACAGCATCGTGGTGTCCCGTTGGCCCACAGACGTGCCCAAGGGCCTCCCGACGCGCCGTACGGAGACCGCCGAGGAGCACCAGGCGAGGTTCGAACTGGGTCAGCGCGAGGCGCTGATCAAGCGGGTCCAGATCAACTGTAAGGACTAGTCCTCGGGGGCTTCGCCATCCGCATCTGTCTCATCATCTCCGGCGGGTCCGAAGTTGAAGTCATCAGGGCTGACGACCGGCAGAGGTACCGCCTCGTTGATCACACGGAGGAACATGTCCTGCGCAGCCTGCCGCGTGTACGGCCAGATCTGCATTGCCGCAACACGATTGATGAATCCTTGAAGCGCCTCGACGCTTAGGTGAACCGGCTGCTCGGGCTCGAACTCAGCCGCGTAATCGATTTCCACTGCGCAAACCGACTTGATCGACAGCTTCGTGATCAAGCGCACCGCAATCCTGTTTGGCGCGAGCGCGAATCGAACGCTCTCTTCGTGGTCGACGTCAAACGACTCGGGAACCGTGCCGTCGAAGTCGTCGTCGCGCTCGCCCGAGAGCTTGAACGGCTGTACCGACAGGAGCCTGACGCCTACCTCGCGAATGAGCTCTTCGACGGTCTCGACCTCTCGGACCTCGTCGTGCTCGTTCGTCACTTGTTGCTCCAGTCATAGGACGATGCCAGCAAGGAGTGGGTCGCCTTGCGGTCGAAACGCTGCGCACCAGACTTCTTGGCTACCTCACGCGACCACTGCGGAAGCACATCCGCCTGGACTTGCTGAGCAGTCAGGAAGCCGAGCGCAGTCAAGAACTCTTCGCGCACGACCAGAATCTCCTGCGTCGCGTCACGTTTCTGCCCCGGCGTTGCGTAGGGACCATCGCCGTCCGCAAGGTGGCCGTTGTAGCATTCAATCAACTCAGGGGACAGCGGCTCGGCTGAGTACTCGTCGAGGATCTGCTTCTTGTTTGCACGCAACCACGCGTAGACGTCAGACCACAGCCAGACCCGCATCGCAGCCGAGAAGGGCATGGGGAAGGCCTCGCGCCGCTCCCCCTCCGCCCACATGCGAACGGCCTGCCGAGTTGCGCCGGTTCGTTGAGCAATACCCGAGATGTTCACCAGATCGGTCTCGACGCGCACGGGCTCGATACCCATCTCCTTCAAGGCATGAATCGAGGCATCGAGTGTGTGCTCAGGCATGTCGGTCTCGACAAGGAAGTCAACGTAGGGCACGCCGTTGGCTTCACCACCACCGCGCGAACCCTCGATCTCGAACGTCTCGAACATCTGGTCGTCCGACAGTTCACGGACGACGATCGAGAATGCAATCTCAGACATCATCTCCTCCGCCAGGTCACGTGACTGTATCACGCCGTTGTCAAGTGACAACACCCATCTTAGAACGGAGATTCCTCGTCGTCAGGCTTGTGATCGCACCTGTTGTACGTCGACTTGATCACATCGAGAGTTCCGGAGGCCGTACCAAAGATCGCCTTCTTGCAGCCCGTGCGGCCCTCGTGGGGACACAAGAGGATCCCCTTGCTGTGCGCCGACTTGCCCCCCTCGCGCCAGCGCCACCCGTAGTCATCGATGAGCTTGTTCAGCAGGTCACGCGCGTCCTTGTCCTTCACCCAGGGCACTGCATCACCTCCTCGCTCGCATCGACGCGGACTACGCTACCCACCGCTCCGGACACGGGGGTGCCCCGTTGCCCCTGCGCCGGCGTGTCGGACCCCCCAATCGAATCTGCACACTACTTTCTACCAGCGACTTTCCTTCGACACGCCGATAGATGCCGATAACCATCGATGACTTGCGTGACGGGCGGAGTCCGGAGACCACAGCGAGAACTCACACGCAGAGCTACTCTCCCAACCCCGTGCATGCCTCTTCAGCCTCATTGACCTGAGGCTTGCGCTTCGGAAGCGGGCGACCCAGTCCCCACACCGAATCCGGCATCTTTGGGAGCCGGTCCGTGAGGAAGGCCGAGTAGACCCAGAGGTAGCGACCGAGAACGGCCAAGCCCACCAAGAACGCGATGACGAACGCGATCTTGATCCCCGGCGCTATGACGTACACCCCAGGGAGCATCGCGATGAGGGGTGCCACCACAGTCAGGACGGCAATGACCGCGAGCACCTTGAGCGCAATCTTGAACCCTTCACCGTCGGTCACCTTCGCGAGCGCGACCGTCAACCGCCGCCTAGACTCCCCTAGGCGCCGCTCCGACGCCTCGGTTTCGACGATCTCGCGGTGCGCGGTCTCGAGTTGGTTCTCAATCTTCGCCAGCTCGGCTTCGCGAACCTCCCGGAGGTCATCTAGAACCCCAACGCAGAAGTTGTTGGTCGCCCAGTTCGCACCAACCGCGTTTACAACGAAGTTGTAGTAGACCTGCGCGCGCACATGCTCCTCGGCACCGACATTGACGATCCGAAGCCGCGCGGTTGCCCAATCATACTGGTTGCCGACTGCGGCGAGGGTGTCGCTCAGCGCGACCCCCTGAGACAGCTGCTTGGCGAAGTCGGCATACCGCTGGATGAGACGCCTTGCCTCTTTCGCCGCCTTCGGGTCATGCACAAACTCAGCGTCAGCCAGTTGAAGTGCGGAACTCACTCCCTTGGGCTCGGTGGCCATCCGGAGTATGTCGGGAAACAGCACGAAGCGATGGGCGCGGTACAGAGAGTGATACATCTCGGCCGTAGCCTTCTTCTGGTTGAGCGCGGCTAGGTCACTCGCAGTCTCCTCAAGTTCCCGCGCCAGTCCACGCTTCTCGCCATGCATCGCAACGAAGCGTGAACCCAGAATGCCTCCGACGATGGCTATGAGGGCCGCACCCGACTGCACCATGGCACCGAGCAGGTAGTTCGCATCGCTGATGTCTGGATTACTCATGAGCCGAAGATAGCGGCTCAACCCCTCTCTTACGAGGGAAGACGCGGCACCCCACGGCACGATAGACAGTGAAGGTGAATAGTCTGGTGCCGTGCCAAGCAAAAGAGATGAGGCGATGGACCTCGCCGAAGAACTCCTCAAGGACATCGAGGAGCAGCGCATCGAGCCACGCCAGATCGTATTTCGGGCGCGGCGGCTAGCCCTCCTTCTTGGCGATGCCAGTGCCGACTATTGGCTCCGTCACGAAGCATCCGGCTATCGCAGTCATGACTACTTCGAAGCCAAGGACGCAGCATCCGCAGTCGGAAGACTGGACCACCCTGATGACGAAACGGCGCCCTTCAAACTCGCCTCGCTCACACGGCTGAAGCGCTACGCCGAAGATGCGTACCGCGGTGGGGACAGTGTGACCGGACTACGGGCAACGGATCTGATCGAGACAGTCGTGAACACCATTCACGCCTGGGTAGTGGACAAGTACCTCGAACTGAGGTTTGGCGGTGCGGCCGAGAGCGCATTTGAACTCTTGCGCGAACAAGTCGATCGCGACATCTCGCGACTCGCTCCAGACGCGGCACTAATGTTCTCGGCGGCGTTCGAGAACATTGACTCGGACAACCCCGAGCATTGGGCGAACGCAGCGAGCACGTGTCGGCGACTTCTAAGGGAGATTGCAGACCAGCTGCAACCATCATCAGAGCCGATCAACGGCAGGGACATGACCGCCGACAAGTACATCAACCGGCTCGCGTACTGGATCGAGCAGCGGGAGGCCAGCAGCACGCGTCGCGATGTCGTACTCAGCGACCTCGAGTTTCTCGGCAAGCGGCTCGACGCGTTCGACGACGCCGGCCACAAGGGGGCACATGCGACGGTCACCCGAGAGGAGGCATCGAGGTACCTCGTCGGAACCTACCTGCTCGCCGGTGACATCCTTGCGCTCGATCCTGGCGTCGTAGAGACGCTGACCGAGCAGGTGATGCGGCGGACAATGAGGTTCCTCGAGATGGACCGCGAAGTCACGGACGAAGACATCGAGGAACTCGACGCCGCGTTCGAAGACGACGATGCCTAGGTCATTATCTTCGCCAGGTCTGAGGCGTCCACCTCACGGCAGACCGGGGCTTGAGACCTCGGGAGTTCAGCTCGGCGGCGAGCGACTTCCAGCTCTCGCCCCGGTCTCGCCGTTCCAGCACGAACCGCATGACCTCCAACTCAGCGGGGATCGGCCCCTCCTTCGAGTAGCCGTAGCCGTCGCGGCCGACTGCCTTCCCTCCCTAAGCCTGCTTGGCCCTCCGACCGTCGCGAAGACACTTGACGGTCATCGCCCGATCCAGCTCGGCGAAAACGCCGGCCATCTGCCTCATGGCGGTGCGCATCGGGTCGTCTGGGTCGTCCTGAGGTACCAGCCCCTGATCGACCTAGTGCACCTCTCTCCCCTGCTTCCGCACCTCGGCGAGGATGACCTCCTGGGTGGTTAGTTGGCGCGCGAGACGGTCGAGGCGCGCGACGATCAGGCAGTCGGCCTCGTCGTCCTTCAGTAGCGCGAGCGCGTCCATGAGCCCGGTCACTCGTGCGCCGACAGCGTGCCCGATACGGCCTCGTCACTCAGCACCTCGACCCCTCCATGCCCTTCAGTTAGGCATAAGCACAGCAGGCAGCCTCCTGGACCTCGAGGCCGTGACCCTCGTCCACTTGACCCTGGGTCGAAACGCGCAGTTGGATGATGGCGTCCATCAGGCAGCCACCTCGACAGAACCGATCGCGTAGCCGCCGGTCGTAACGCGCCGGGCGTTCTTGCATACGTTCGGAACTACTCCGCAAGCACCCGGGACGCGGTCACCGGCAGTGACCGATATCGCGCCGAACACGGCGCTCTTCGGTTCGCTTAGCACTACGCCGCTTCGACGCTGCACGTAAGCGCCGACGTACACCCGATCAGAAGTCCACGCCAAACCATGCTGGCTGGATCCACGAGCAACAACGGCTTGCGATCCACGTGTAGCGAGACAGCACACGCTCGGCCGGCTGATGGCGTAGCCGCCCGACCTCTGCTTGTTGGTCAGCAGCACTAGCGGAGCACCGTTCCGGACTCGTTGCCGGCCGCCGCGATGATCGCCTAGCGCACCGTGGGAACCTCGCCCGCACCCATAGTCCGGTCACATACGCGCAGCACCCCGTTGATCGAGAGCGCCCTATTGGCCTCGCCAACGCCGACGTCGAACAGGTCAGCGCCCTCGACCAGAACACCAACGGCCCACTTCACGGTCAAGTCGAGGGCGCCCGTGCCCACGTGCTCGCAAATGGCCAACGTGGTGTCCTCGTTCGCGAGCATCTGCCGCGACGTCGAGGTCACGGGGCGATGACGCGCTGCGCAGGCCCAGATCAGCAGGCACAGCTGCCCCACTAAGTAGGCGCAACCCGCCCGCAGCGACGGGCGCCTATCGGCTCAATAGCCGTTCGGTCACCCCGATGTGCCATGAGTAAGAAGCGTTAACAAGAGTCCATCCATGGACTCTCTTGACTCTTCTTGCTCTTTGTGAAACTCTTGTGCAGAGAGGCGACCACCCAGGTAGCCGCTGAACGAACGGTATCCACGATGAACAGCATCGAAGTCAGCACCGCCACATACGAAAAGCTCCTCGTTGCGGCACAACTCATGGGTTGCACGGCAGGCCAAGTTGTCGATCGCATGGTGAGCAACCTTTCTGGAGCGGGCAGCGGAACAACGTCGATTGAGTCGACTGAGGACCGTCGAGAGGCACCCGTGGTGGCCACGCCCGCGACAGGTGAAGCCCAGGTTCCAGTATTCAAGATCTACAAGAACCACCGGATCGAGGGGGTGTTCGACATGAGCACCCACGAACTGCGGATCACCACTGCTCCCTGGAACCACAAAGTGTTCCCGTCACCAACAGCGGCCGCTGTCGATGTCGTAGTACGCATCTCTGGTGACACACGGGCCGTGCCGAACACCAACGGCCGCAAGTTCTGGAAAGTGAAGAGCACGGGAGACGACCTGCGTTCACTCATCGGTGAACGCTGACCTTGAGGTCAAGGACTGCCGACACGAACACGCGGACAGGTGGTTGGGGTTTCCATCTGACCACCCGTCCTCACCGATCCTGCCGGGTCAGCGCAAGACCGCGCCGAGTTCCTCGCTCACCGCCGCGACAATCGCCTCGCGCAACACGACGTCAACGAAGGTCACGAGGAACTCCACTAGAACTCGCCCTAAAGACCATCAGGTCTGACGCTCGGGCCCCGGCGACGGACACGATCCCAGTGATCCCCGTGGTGAAGGCGGCAACGTGTCCGGTCAGCTCGCGGCGAGCCTCGGGCGCGATCTCCCCTCGCCATTGCGTGAACACCACGTGGACGACGTTTCCTTCAGCAGCCATGTGACGACACTCCTAGTCGGGATCATCCCTGTCGCAATGGCGCTCTCGCGTCTAGCGTGGGCCTTATGAGCGTGACAGGAATCGGCGGACTGTTCTTCCGTAGCCGCGACCCGGAGGCGAGCGCCGCCTGGTATCGGGAGCACCTCGGTATCGATGCGGGCCAGGAAGGATCCGACGCAGTCTGGCAGCAGGAAGCCGGCATGACCGTCTTCACGCCGTTCGCGGCCGAGAGCGACTACTTCGCGGCCGACCAGCCCTTCATGCTCAACCTCCGGGTCACCGGACTCGACGAGATGCTCGCGCACTTCGACGAGGCAGGGATCGAGGTCGAGCGGCGACCCGAATGGGAGACGGAGTACGGCAGGTTCGTCCGCATCCACGATCCGGAAGGCCTTCCGATCGAGCTGTGGGAGATGCCCGCGTAAACCGACGCGCGCGGCGCTCTGCGGGTCGCCGACCGTCGATTTCAAAGTCCCTTGGTCGCTTCGGGGTCGGTGAACGCCGCGACTCCGCTCCATGGGGCGAGACTTTGGCGGACTTGCCGTTCCAGGTCGGCCCCACGCGCCTGCAGGACGACGTTCGGCATAGTGGTGCCATGTCTGAAGTGTCCTGCGTGTTCTGCCAGATTGTCTCGCGAGATCTGCCGTCCAGCATCGTGTACGAGGACGAGGATGTGCTTGGGTTCATGGACATTCAGCCTGCGACAACGGGCCACGTCCTTATCATCCCCAAGCGTCACTCAACAGGGCTCAACGATCTCGACGAGCACACCGGAGCAGCAATGTTTGGCGCAGCCCAACGCATTGCCGCCGCGATGCGCCGCTCGAACATCACATGCGAGGGTGTGAACTTCTTCCTTGCCGACGGGGAGGCGGCTTTCCAGGAGGTCTTCCACACACACTTGCACGTAGTCCCCAGAAGCACCGATGACGGCTTGAAGCTAGAGGCGTCATGGAGCGAGCCAGCACGTCACGAACTCGACGAGCTTGCCTCCCATATCCACGCCCACGTTTCAGCGACGAGGTCGACCAACAACTAGCCGGCTCGCCCGGCTGAGTCACATTGCTGGTACGAGCGACGGATACGTCACACGGTCACGCGCGAAGCGTGCCGCTCCAGCCGACCGTCAGGCTTCTCGGATAGCGTCATCGTTATCTGAAAGGGGAACTATGGAGTTCGAAGACAAGCTCGCCGCTCTCGCGAGCAAAGTTCAGGACCAGAAGGACGCTATCCAGACCGAAGAGGCGACGAAGAATGCATTCGTAATGCCATTCATCGCGACGATCCTCGGCTACGACGTCTTCAATCCGCTCGAAGTGGAGCCCGAGTTCACCGCAGACGTGGGAACGAAGCGCCACGAGAAGGTCGACTACGCCATCTTGCGAGACGGCGAAGTACAGATGCTTATCGAGTGCAAGAAGTCGTCCGGAAATCTCAAGATCGAGCACGCCTCTCAGCTCTTCCGCTACTTCTCAGTAACCAACGCGCGTATCGCGGTGCTTACCAACGGTCAGGTCTACAACTTCTATACCGACCTCGATGTCCCGAACCGCATGGACGATCGCCCGTTTCTAGTACTCGACCTCCTGGACATCGATCCGACTCTGATTCCAGAGCTCAAGAAGCTCTCCAAAGAGATCTTCGACATCGACTCAGTCATTAACGCTGCCGAGGAGTTGAAGTACGTAGGCTCTCTCAAGCGCGCCGTTTCCGCTGAGTTCAAGGAACCCAGCGAGCAGTTCGTCCGCCTGCTCACCAGCCAGGTCTACGACGGACGTTTCACGCAGGACGTCCGTCAGCAGTTCACATCACTCGTCTCGAAGGCCCTTCGCCAGTTCATCACTGAGCAGGTCAATGACCGTCTAAAGACGGCATTGGGGGCGTCTTACACCGCTCCCGCACCTTCGGGCGATGAAGCCCCGAGCGCAGCCGTGGAGAGCGAGCCCGTCGTTGAGGAAGACCTGAACCGCGATACCGAGATCGAGACGACGCTGGAGGAACTCGAAGGCTTCCAGATCGTCAAGGCCATCGCATGCGCCGAGGTGAAGCCGCATCGAGTGGTACATCGCGATGCAAAGAGCTACTTCGCGATCCTTCTCGACGACAACAATCGCAAGCCGATCGCACGTCTATGGTTCAACAACAAGAAGCAGAAGTACATCGGTCTTCTTGACGCGGACAAGAACGAGACTCGAGTGCCGATCGACAGCCTTGAGGACATCTACCTGCACATCGACGCGATTCGAGAGACGGTCCGACGGTACCTCGACGCGTAGCGGTCTCAAAGACGCGGAAGCCGCCACGAGGGGGCCGGGCCGAGAGGGCCCGGCCCCCTCGTGCTACACCTGCGCCACGAACGCCGCCGCCCGCAACTGCAGCTCCTCGACCTGCCGCAGTCTCGCCGCTTCGCGGTCGAAGTCCTCGTACCAGGCCTTCGGCGGGCGCCTGGCGTTGAGCGAGCACTGGAAGTCCTCGCAGACGAGCGTGCTGAGGGTGTTGCCATTCTTGCCCGCCGCGCCCGAGCGCTTGGCGTTATAGAGCACCACGTCGTTCGGGAGCGTGGTGTCGTTGCACCACGAGCACTGAGCCCTTGTGCGGGGCGTGGACCCGGGGTGACGGAACAGGATGCCGGTGAATTCGCCTTCGAGACCCGGCACGATCACATAGGCCCGTCGCTCGAGCTTGGGGTCGCGCCAGCCCAGGAAGTCGAGCCGCTCCCAGTCGAGCGCGTCGAAGTCGGCGGGAAGGGTGAGGTCGGATCGCTCCTTGCGGGAGGCGTTGACGAAGGACGCGCGGATGGCCGCAGGGGCGAGGGGAAGCATGGGGTTCTCTTTCTGGAGTGCCCGGGCGCGGGTCGCGCGCCGCACGGGCGAGGTGATTTCAGGTGCGCTTCAACAGGCCGCGCCGTATAGCGCAGCCCGGGGCGGGACTACCTGATGTCGGCGCATCGAGCGCCGACCACCTCCTGAGAACTCACCCGGAAAGTGTACGTGCCGACGGCCCATGCGCCCTCACCCGCACGAAGAGCGGCAGGCGGGCCATTGCCCGCCTGCCGCCCCTGCGTCCGCTTGAGAGTGAGCCGCGCTAGCGCAGCACCGCTCCGAACTCCTCGCCTGCCGCCGCGATGATCGCCTCGCGCACCGCGAGCACCTCATCAGCACCGAGCGTCCGGTCCGCGGCACGCATCACGACATTCACCGCGAGCGACTTCTTGCCCTCGCCGATCTGCTCGCCCGTGTAGACGTCGAACACGTGCGCGTCCTCGACCAGCTCGCCGCCGGCCGACTTCACCGAAGCGACCAGGTCGCCTGCCGCCACGTGGTCCGGGACCACGAACGCGAAGTCCTCCTTGGCCAGCACCTGCTGCGAGACCGGGCTCGCAGGCGCGATGCGCCCCTCCGACTCGGCGATCATGTCGTCCAGGATCACCTCGAAGCCCACCGTGCGCGGCGGGAGTCCGAGGTTCTCGCACACCTTCGGGTGCATCTCCCCCGCGACACCCACGGGCGTGCCGTCGGACAGGCGGAACGTCGCGGCGCGACCAGGGTGCAACGGCATGGTCGAAAGCCCGGGGAACGGATCCCGCGAGACCTGGAGAGTCACGCCGCACGCGTCGGCGATGAGGTTCACCATGGCGATGGTGTCGGTCCAGTCGAACGCCTCGGCACCGTGGTTCCACGACGCGGGCACGCGGTTGCCGACCATGATGCCTGCGGCGCGGCGCGGCTGACCCGGCAGGGCCTCGTTGAGCCGCTCCACGTCGTCGGGCGTGATGGTGCTGCCGGAGAACGACGTGGGCACCTCACCGATGTGGTCGGCACGGTACGCGCGGCCGATCTCGTACACCGCCACGTCCTGGGCGCCACGGCCCAGGTTCGTCTTGACCGCGTCGATCAGCGTGGAGGTGAGGCCGGTCCGCATGAGCGGCATGGCCGCGGACAGCGGGTTGGCAAGGCGCACTGCCTGCACGCGACGGATGTCGTCAGCCGGCACGAGCATGTCGTCCAGCCGCTGCTCGGACATGAACGGGTACGTGAGCACCTCGGTCAGACCGGCCTCGGCCAGGCTGCGCGCCACGGACCTGCGCACCTTCTGCGAGTGCGTGAGGCCACGCCCCGGGGGCGCGACGGGCAGCACGGAAGGCAGGCTCTCGTAGCCCTCGAGGCGCGCGACCTCTTCCACGAGGTTCACGGGCGCCTCAAGGTCGGGACGCCACGTGGGCGGCGTCACCGAGAGCATGCTCCCGGACACCTCCACCTTGCAGCCCACCTGCTCCAGCGAGTCCACCACGACGTCCTGGCGGTACTCCACGCCGACGATCGTGCCGGGGAACGAGGCATCCATCGAGATGGGCCGCACGGGCTCCACGTCGTTGATGTCCGTGTAGATCTCGTCCAGCTCACCGCCGCCGAACTCCTGCATGAGGCGCAGCGCACGCTCGATCGCGTACGGCGGCAGAGCGGTGTCCACGCCGCGCTCGTAGCGTCGCGACGCCTCCGAGCCCAGCTTGTGACGGCGCGCGGTGCGGGCAATAGTGATCGGGTCCCAGTGCGCCGCCTCGAGCAGCACGTCCGTGGTGGTGTCCGAGATCTCGGTCTCCAAGCCACCCATGACGCCGCCCAGGCCGATGACGCGCGAGCCGCGCCCGTCGGGCGAGTCGCACACCAGGATGTCCTCGGGGCTGAGCTTGCGCTCCACGTCGTCCAGGGTGACGAGGGTCTCCCCCGGCTTCGCCCGACGCACCTGGATGGGCGCGTGCACCTTCGCCAGGTCGTAGGCGTGCAGCGGCTGGCCGAGCTCGAGCATCACGTAGTTCGTGACGTCCACGGCCAGGGAGATGGGGCGCATGCCCGCCTGATCCAGACGACGCTTCATCCACGTGGGGCTGGACGCCTTCGGGTCGAAGCCACGCAGGATACGGGCCGCGAAGCGGTCGCAGCCCACACGATCACGGATGGGCGCCTGGTCGTCGATGTCGACCTCGAAGCCCGAGCCGCGCTTGCTGGTGAGCTCCACCTTCGCGGGGTCGCGCAGCGGCTGACCGGTTGAGTGCGCGTACTCGCGCGCCACGCCGCGCACCGAGAACGAGTAGCCGCGGTCCGGCGTCACGTTGATCTCGATGGTCTGCTCGTCGAGCCCCAGCAGCGGGATCGCGTCGGCACCGGGCACGAGCGCCTCGTCGGGCACGGACGCCCCGGCGAACACCTGGGACTCCCCCGAAGGCGACTTGAGCACGATGATGCCCGAGTGGTCCTCACCCAGGCCCAGCTCCTTCGCGGAGCAGATCATGCCATCGGACCAGTGGCCGTACGTCTTGCGGCCACCGATGGGGAACGGACCGGGCAGCACGGCGCCGGGCAGCACCACGACCACGAAGTCACCCTCGACGAAGTTGTGCGCACCGCACACGATGCCCTTCGACTCCGGGTAGTCGACCTTGTTGTCGGGCTTGTGGCCCGGGCCGGCGGGGTCGTTGTGCTCGCCGACGTCCACGCGGCAGTAGTTGATCGTCTTGCCGTTGGACTGCGGCTCCTTGACGAGCGACATCACGCGGCCGATCACGAGCGGGCCCGTGACGGAGCCGCCCTCGATGCCCTCCTCCTCGAGACCCACCTTCACGAGCGCCGCGGCGACGTCCTCGGCGGTGGAGCCGGGCAGCAGGTCGATCGACTCTTCAAGCCACTTGAGCGGAATCTTGGGCATGTCAGATCTCCATCCCGAACTGCTGGGAGAAGTGCACATCCCCCTCGACCATGTCACGCATGTCCTTCACGCCGTGGCGGAACATGAGCGTGCGCTCGATCCCCATGCCGAAGGCGAAGGCTGTGTACTCGAACGGGTCGATGCCCGCGGCGATCAGCACGTTCGGGTGCGTCATGCCGCAGCCGCCCCACTCGATCCAGCCGGTGCCGTGGCAGGTGCGGCACGCCGCATCCTGGCCGCCGCACACGAAGCAGCGCAGATCCATCTCCGCGCTCGGCTCGGTGAAGGGGAAGAACGACGGGCGCAGGCGCGTCACAGCGTCAGGCCCGAACAGCGACCGGGCGAACGCGTCGAGCGTGCCCTTGAGGTGCGCCATGGTGAGGCCCTTGTCCACGGCCAGGCCCTCGATCTGGTGGAAGACCGGCGTGTGCGTCGCGTCCAGCTCGTCCGTGCGGAACGTCTTGCCCGGGCAGACGACGTAGATGCCGCGCCCCTCGTGCACCAGCGCGTCACGACGCTCGAGCGCCGCACGCACCTGGACTGGCGACGTGTGCGTGCGCAGCAGCAGCCCCGACTCGGGCGGGTCGATGAAGAACGTGTCCTGCATCTCGCGCGCCGGGTGGTCAGGATCGAAGTTCAGGGCGTCGAAGTTGAACCACTCCGCCTCCATCTCCGGGCCTTCGGCCACCTCCCAGCCCATCGCGACGAACGTGTCGCACATGGTCTCCTGAAGCGTCTCCAGCGGGTGGCGTGCACCCTTGAGGCCGCGCTGCACCGGCAGCGTCACGTCCACCGTCTCCTCGAGCAGCACGCGGGCGTCACGCTCCGCCTCCAGCTCCTCGGTGCGGGCCGCGAGCGCCTTGCCGAGCGCGCCGCGCGCGGCACCCATGGCCTTGCCTGCGGCGGCCTTGTCGGCGGGCTCCACGTCCTTGATGGCGCGGTTGGCGAGAGTCAGAGGCGCCTTGTCGCCGGTGTGGGCGATCCGCGCCTCCTTCAGCTCGTCGAGGGTGGTGGCGGCGGCGAAGGCGGCGAGCGCCTCGTCGACAGCCGCCTGGACGCCGTCGGCGTCGAGCGGTGAAAGGTCGGTCATGGCTGCTTTCCTTGAGGGAATGTCCGTGCGGGAGTCTACCGGCGCGGGCGGGGGCAGCGTGGCGGCCGCGCGCGCGTCTCAGGCCCGGCGGTCCTCGCCGGGCCTAGATAAAGACGCCGCCAGCGCTGGGCGCGGCGGCAAGCATGGCGGAGCGCGCGGTCGCGACGGACCTGGGGGCGCTGCTCGGCTTCATGCTCACGGGCCCACGATACCAACGGGCCGACGCAGGACGACAGCCCCCTGGATCGTCGCCACAGCGGAAACGTCAGTCGGTGGCCGACGCGGCATCGCCCTCGTACGCGACGCCCTTCTCGTCCTGACGGCCCACGACCATCGCCTCGTCGGCGGCGCGCATGAGCCGGTCGAGCCGGTACTGCCCCGGTGAGGTCTCCGCCCAGCCCGCGCTCACGCCCACCGTCGCACCCGAGGCAGCCTGGCGCAGGCCGCGCTCCGCTGCGGCGCGAAGCCGCTCGACCGCATCGCTCGGCGGCTCGTCGCTCGACAGCCAGTGGACGAACGCGAACTCGTCACCGCCAGTGCGGGCCACGATGTCGCGCGGGCCCACATGGTCCGCGAGCGCGTCGCCCACGGCCCTCAGAGCGTCGTCTCCGGCGTCGTGCCCGATCGTGTCGTTGACGGACTTGAACCCGTCCAGGTCGAACACCGCGACGACCACTCGCGCGCTCCTGCGCTCGGCAGCGCGCAGCACGTCGCGCCCGCGCGCCTCGAAGTGGTGACGGTTGGACAGTCCCGTGACGGCGTCGGTCCTGGCGCGCAGGGACATCTCCCCCACGGGCCTGCGCAGCACCCACGCGATGATCGCGAACCCGGCGACCAGCAGCAGGACGACGGCCGTGTACGCGGTCATGGTGCTCGCCACCGCGGACGCGGCCGGCACCACGTCCTCCGCGCTCGCGCACAGCACCAGCGTCCAGCCGAGCCCGGCCGAACCCGAGACGGTGCGGACGTAGTAGACCCACTTGCCGTCGACCACCACCTCGCCCTCGCCCTGCACCTGCGACTCGACGCCCTCGGGCAGCGTGATGTCCTCACCGGCGATCAGCCGGCCGTCCTCCGAGTAGAGCGCGACGATGCCCTCCTGAGCGGCGCGCGTCGACGCGAGCACATCGCCCAGCCGGTCGATGTCGATCGCCGCCTGCACGGTCGCGACCAGCTCCCGGCTCTCCCCGTAGACGGACAGCCTGCTCGGAACTGCCAGCGCACCCGCGGTGCCGATCGGCTCCGGCTCGCCACGGGCGATCCGCCCCACGCGCACCGGTTCCAAGGGCTGAGCCACATCCTGCGGCGGATCCTGCACCACCGTGGAACGCGTGAACAGCGGGTCATAGTGCTCCGCCGTGACTACGTCGTCCGTGCTGCGATGCACGAGCGCGAAGCCGTCCGGCACGCGGTACATCGCCGTGACGCCGCCGTCGGCCGCCTCCACGGACAGCGAGCCGACCTCGTCGAACGAGAGCATCGCTGTGGCGAGCACCGACACCAGCTGATCCTGCTCCAACAGGCTCGGATCCGCGTAGATGCCCGACTGCAGGGCCGTCAGCACCAGATCCGCGGGCTGCGACGACTCGACCAGCTGCGCCGCCGCCGCGTCGCCGATCACCTGCACCGCGTCGGACGTGATCTCACGCGCCTCGTCCGCCACGTTCGCGCGCACGTACAAAGACGTCGCGCCGATGACCGCGAGCGTCAGCAGGGCGACGCCGATGACCCACGCAAGCGGATCCTGCAGACGTCGGCTCAGCCTCTCCCACATGGGCCTATCCGAGCGCCCCTGCGAAGACGAGGATCACGATGCCGGCGGCAATCGTGTTGACCACGGGCAGCGCGACGCGCATCGGCACGGGCATCGCGTCGTTCTTCACCACCAGGATCGACAGGAAGAACAGCAGCAGACCGAGCACCAGGCCGACCGCGCCCAGCGCGGGGCCGTATCCCCCGGCCAGCACGAGCAGCAGCGGCGCGAACATCGTGATGCGAGCCGCCATCGGCACGTGCGAGCCGAGCGCCATCACCTGCTCGCCGTCCACCAGCACCTTCTGGAAGCCAGGCAGGAATCCGCGCAGGCGCACCGACGCGGTGCGTCCACCCTTCAGCGGCACAGGGAACACGCCCCGCTGCGCACGGACCGGCGTGCCGTCCACCAGCACCTTCGCGAACACGCCGAGCACGCCCTCCAGCTCGACCTTGCCGCGGGCGCCGCCGATCTCCAGCGGGACGATGTTCTCCATGAAGCCTCCTCGGATCCCGCCTGAGATTACCAGCGCCGCGCGCGGCCTCAGAGGCTCGCCGCGTAGGACGTCGCCTTCGCGACCTGCTTCCCTGCGACCAGCGCGTCGTCGGCCACCCGGACAAGGTCGTCGATCCTGGACGAACCGGACACGGAGGCCGAACCGCCTGCCGTGATGCCCAGGTCCGACTGGTCGGGGAACGCCTCGCGCAACGCCTGCTGGGCGCTCGCCCGCAGCCTCTCCATCGCGCTGGTGCCATCCTTGCCCGGCTTCATGACCATCAGCACGACGAACTCGTCGCCACCCCACCGGGACACCAGATCGTCCTGCCGCACATGCCTCGACAGGGTCTCGCCCACCAAGGCAAGCGCAGCGTCGCCCGCCTTGTGCCCATGCGTGTCGTTGATCTGCTTGAAGTGGTCGATGTCGAGCACCACGACGCACGCATGCCCGCCCATCCTGTGCGCGTTCTGGATCGCCTCGCCCGCGAACTGCTCGAAGCGTCGACGCGTGAGCAATCCGGTGAGCACATCCGTGTAGGCGGCGCGCTGCATCTCCAGCAGCGGCTTCCACACCACGACGTAGACGGCCACTGCCGCGAGCAGCACCAGCAGCGACACCACGGTCGCGATGTGCAGCACCCACGCGAGGCTCGCCACCGCGGGCGCGAGAGACTCATCCGACGCCTCCAGGTGCAGCACCCACGGCACCCCCACGTCGTTGAGGCCGCGCTCCGCCGTCCTGAGATCCCCGTTCGTGCCGAACTGGACAGCGATCTCGTATGGCGTCGCGGCGTCCGTGGCTCTCAGATCGAACGACGCGGCCGACGGCGCGGCCCCCTCCGCGAAGCCCTCATCGACACGCTCCTGGTCAACGGCCGGCGCCGCCAGCACGCGCCGCTGCGCATCGAGAAGGTAGACCTCACCGTCGTCCCCGAGCGGGAGGCTGTTGAGCTCTCGCGCGAGAGCGTCGAGCGAGAAGTCCGTTCCGACCACGGCCGCAACCCCACCGTCGTCCGCAAGGACACGCTGCGCCGCCCACGCGCCACCCTCTCCGGTGACGGGACGCAGCGCAGGGTCCGTCCACACCAGGTCGTACGACAGCGCCGCCGCGTCCCAGAATCCCAGGGCGACCGCGTCGACTGACCAGGGCTGCTCACGCCGCTCGACGGGCGCGAGCGTCCGCGAGTAGCCCTCAAGCGTGTAGGTGCCGCCTCCGTTGCCGTCGGCGACTGCCGTCGCGACCACGTACTCGGCCGCCGAGCCTTCCTGCTTGTCCGGCGCGACTCCCACCCAGGAGCCGTCGGGATACGCGACGGCGATGGCGCGCAGCTCCGAGTTGGCCGCACGCAGCGCCAGCAACCGCTCTGCGACCTCGTCCGGCGACGGATCCTCCCGCTCCATCCAGAGCACGAGCGAGGCGGTCGTGGACTCCGACGCGTCCACGTAGCGGGACACGCTCGCAGCCGACACATCGGCCACATAGGTGAACGTGTCCTCGATCGCCTCCGCCACCCCCGTGCGGGCCTCGACGCCGGTCCAGATGGACAGCGCCACCTGCACCGCGAGCACCACATCGACGACGACGACGCCGACGACGAACGGCAGCCGTCGCCTTCGCGCGGGCGCGGCTGGGGCGGTGGTCACAGCCGAAGACTAGGACGCGGCCCACACCTTTTGAACGCCTGTGTGGGAGTTCTCACGATGCCTCACGGGGTATATGTCCCGGTCGCCGGGAAGGCCGAGGCACGCCCTAGGACAAGGGTCCCACACGTGCGGGAGAACGGCTCAGACCACGGCCATGTAGGTGCGCGACTTCCGGGTCCTCTTGCCCTCCACGAGCGCCTCATCCGCCTGTCGGATCAGCGTCTCGATGTCGCACTCCTCGCCACACGAGACAGCACCACCCGCGGTGACGCCCAGCTCAGGGTGGTCAGGGAACTCCTCCCGCAGCTGCGCCTCGACCTTCTCGCGAAGCCGCTCGACGGCGAACAACGCATCCGTCGGGTCGATCAGCTCCAGCAGCGCTACGAACTCGTCACCGCCCCATCGCGACACAAGATCGCCGCTCCGGGTCGCGGAGCGAAGCGACGTCCCGACGCGTTCAAGCGCCACATCACCCGTCTCGTGCCCGAGCTCGTCATTCAGAGACTTGAAGTTGTCCAGGTCCAGGACGACCGCGCACGAGGAATGCCCCACACGCCTCGACTCCGCCAGCACCGCGGGAGCGAGCTGCAGGAAACGACCCCTGCGCAGCAGCCCGGTCAGCAGGTCAGTGTTGGCGCGCTTGTGCAGGTCACGGGTAGGCCGCCAGAAGAAGAAGAACAGCCCCGACGCGGCCAGCAGCGCCGCCAGCAGGATGCCCGACGCCCACCGGATCGCCACCTGAAGATCGAAGATCGCCGACGCCACCTGGGCGTCGAGCGCGCGAAGATGCAGCACCCACGGCACCCCCAGCTCAGCGAGACCCAGCTCCGCCGTATGGAGGTCACCGTCGTACCCGACCGCGATCTCCGCGCTGTACGGCTCCGCCGATTCCGTCGTCGAGATACCAAGGCTCTCCAGGGTCCGCCCGGTGACGGTCGAGAAGGTCGGTGCAGGCGTCGGCCCCACCGACACCATCGCGATGTCCTCCACCCCCAACGGAGAGGCGATGACCCTGCGCTCACCGTCGAGCAGGAACACACCCCCCTGATCACCCAGGACGACAGCCTCCAGCACCTCGGTCATCGCGTCGACCGGAAACTCCGTCGCCACCACCGCTGCAACCGAGCCGTCCTGGTCACGGACCGCCTCCGCGGCCCACACGCCGGCCTCGATCATGCCGGGCGTCGCCTGGGTCGTCACCCATTCAAGATCCTCGGACGTGCTCGCGGCACGCCAGAACGGCGCCTCATCCGAAGCGCCCGCAGGCTCGCCCTCCCACCGCGAGAGCAGCGTGAACTCGGCGTCGTACACCTCAAGGCTCCGCGACCCACCAGCGTCGGCGAGGCTGACCAGCCACACGCCCTCCTGGTCCGGCGCCGCCCTGCGAATGCCCAGCCACGAACCATCCGCGAAGCCGATGCCGGTCGACGTCAGCTGATCATCGATCGCCGCGATCACCAGAAGCTGCTCCCGCACCTGGTCGACAGTGCGCGGGGCGGCCTCGAACCACAGCTTCAAGCCGTGCGTGGTCGTCTCCGTCGCCTCCACATAGTCGGCGACCCAGCTCGCGGCGGACTCCGTGCGGGTCGTCAGCACCGACTCGACCGCAGCATCCGTGCCGCTACGGGACACGTTCTGGAGCCACACCGCCATCGAGATCATCGTCAGCATGACGAACGAGATCACGACCATGCCGATCGAGAACAGGTCGCGACCCGTCACGCGGCGCGGGTTCGGGAGAGGGGACACGACGTGAGAATAGGCGGCGAACCGTGCTCAGATCGAGGCGCTGTGGGGGTTCTCACGAACCCTCACCAGGCACCGCATGCGCCCGATGGGCACCATGCCCCCGAACCGTCCCGGTCCGGCGCAGACGAGTCGTCAGCCGCGGGCGAATCGGCTCGCGTAGAGACAGACTGCGGCCGCGGTCGCGAGGTTGAGGCTCTCCGCGTGGCCAGCGATCGGGATGCGCACCACATGGTCCATCGACGCGAGCTCGGACTCGGTGAGCCCCCACGCCTCGTTCCCGAAGACCCAGGCATGTCGACCGGTCAGCATCGCGTGGGTCTCCGCGCCGAGCTCCGCGGTGCCGCTCACATCCGCGGCCACGAGCTCGAGCCCCGCCTCCTGGAGCTGAGCGGCTGACTCCGCGATCCCCGCCGCCCGCAGGATCGGCAGGTGGAACACGCTGCCCACCGACGCGCGGACCACCTTCGGGGAGCGGGGGTCCACGCAGTCACCGGCAAGGACCACGGCATCGGCGCCCACCGCGTCGGCCACGCGGATGGCGGCACCAAGATTGCCGGGGTCGCGCACGGCGCTGAGCACCGCCACCAGCGTGGAGTCGGAAGGAAGGCTGTCGATTCCGTGCTCGGGTCGCGCCGTCACCACGGCGATCACGCCCTGGGCATCCTCGCTCATGGCATGCGCCACCTCATCGGTGACCGGATGCACGTACAGGCCCGCCTCGAGCGCCTCATCGACGATCTCAGGGTGAGACACACGAGCGTCGTCCGTGACGTACACGTCGCGGACATCCTCCGCAGCGAAACGCACCGCCTCGCGCACCGCCTGCGGCCCCTCCACCAGGAAGGTGCCCGAGCGCCTACGCGCAGAACGCCCCGCCAGGGCCCTCACGCCTCTCACGCGGTCAGCCCTCGGATTCGAGAGCGTGTCACGGAGGCGGGGCCCGGCGGGGCGTCCTGTCATGCGGGAGTCTTACGCGGCAGGCGCGTTGACGTCGGCCGGAAGGGCCTTCTTGGCGACCTCGACGAGCTGCGCGAACGCGGCCTCGTCGTTCACCGCGAGCTCGGCGAGCATGCGACGGTCGACCTCGATCTCCGCGGCCTTGAGGCCCTGGATGAGGCGGTTGTAGGTCATGCCGTTCGCGCGGGCCGCAGCGTTGATGCGCTGGATCCACAGCTTGCGGAACTCACCCTTGCGAGCGCGGCGGTCCCGGTAGCTGTACACCATCGAGTGGGTGACCTGCTCCTTGGCCTTCCGGTAAAGGCGCGAGCGCTGGCCGCGGTAACCCGCAGCCCGCTCGAGGGTGGACCGGCGCTTCTTCTGGGCGTTGACCGCCCGCTTGACGCGTGCCATTTCTTACTCCTTGGTTCTTACGGGCGCTTACTTGCCCAGCAGCTTCTTGATCTTCTTGGTGTCAGCGTCCGAAAGGATCTGGTCCTGCGCGACGCGGCGCTTGCGCGAGGAGTGCTTCTCCTCGAACTTGTGCACGTTCATCGCCGAGGCGTGCTTCACCTTGCCGGTGCCGGTGAGCTTGAAGCGCTTCTTGGCACCCGAGTGGGTCTTGTTCTTCGGCACGATGGCCTCCTTCTCAAGTCAGGCCGCACCCCTCAGGGCACGACACGTGTGTCCGGGACCCGCAGGACCCGGGAAATCTGTGATGAGGACTACGCCTCGGGCGCCTCGGCGACCTCGGCCGGCTCCGCGTCCTGCGGCTTGCCGGTCTTCGCAGTCTCGCGCTCGGTGCGCTCTGCGGCCTCCGCCGCCTTGCGCGCCTCGCGCTCCTTGCGCTGCTCGTCGCGAGCCTCTGCCTTCTTCTTCAGAGGACCGAGCACGAGGGACATGTTGCGGCCCTCCTGGCTCGGACGGTTCTCGACGACCGCGTACTCCTGGACCTCGTCCGCCAGCTTCATCAGGAGCCGGCGACCCATCTCGGGACGCGACTGCTCACGACCGCGGAACATGATCGTGACCTTGACCTTGTCGCCGCCCTTCAGGAAGCGGATGACGTGGCCCTTCTTGGTCTCGTAGTCATGCTCGTCGATCTTGAGACGGAAACGCATCTCCTTGATCTCGGTGTTCGCCTGGTTACGGCGCGCCTCGCGCGCCTTCACCGCCGCCTCGTACTTGAACTTTCCGTAGTCCATGAGCTTGGCGACCGGCGGCTGCGAGTTGGGGGCAACCTCGACCAGGTCGAGATCGGCCTCCTGCGCCAGACGTAGCGCATCCTCGACTCGGACGATGCCGACCTGCTCGCCCTGCGGACCGACAAGACGGACCTTGGGGACGCGGATGCGCTCGTTGATGCGGGGCTCGTTGATGGTGCTCCTCCTCGTATGACTTCCTCGCCGACCCCAGACAGAGAAAAAGCCCCTGCCCGAACACGAGCAGAGGCCCACCGGAGGTTCCCGCCCGCGTACCATGGAGGCACGCCTTACGGCAGGACCGGGACCCTGGCCCATCTGCTGGCCCAAGGGTGGGAGGCGGACTCCACTTGTGCGCCACGGAGTTTTCCGTGGCCGGTCGATGTAAGAGGATATCACGATGAGCACGAATACGCCCGCACCGTCCTCCGACGCCCCCGCCAGCCATGAGCGCCGCACCTGGGCGGACGCCTCCGACGAGACCCGCGACATCGCCGACGTCACCGCGGTCGAGCTCATCTCCACCGTCAGCGTCCATCTTCTCAGCGCCGCCGCCCTGCGCTGCGGACTCGCCGAGGACGGCGAGGAGCACACGGACCTGGACGAGGCGCGCACCCTGATCACCGCGCTCGCCGGGCTCGTGACCGCCTCCGCGCCCGAGATCGGGGACACCCACGCACGGGCTCTGAGGGACGGCCTGCGGAGCGTACAGTTGGCATTCCGGGAGGCTTCGGTCATTCCGGACGCGCCGGGCGAAGGACCGGGCGAGAAGTACACGGGAGCAGTCAGCTGAGCAAGATGGCGCGGAAGAAGGACACCAGAGACGAGCCGGCGGTGACGCCCGCGGAGTCCCTTGAGGGTTCCGAGTCGGCGCCACGCCGATCCAGGCGCGCCTCGCGCGGCTCCCGTGAGTCGCGGCGTGCACGCATCGTGCGCGAGCGCGCGCAGACGCAGGAGCAGCCGATCGTCGAGGAGGCGCCTGAGGCGACCGCGAGCGCGGCTTCTCCCGGCGAGGACGCATCCCAGACCTCCACGCGTCACGACGACGCACCCACGACGTCGCAGGCCGGCGCCGCCGAGCCCACCGAGGCCGAGCTCGAGGAGCAGGAACGCCTCGACCCCACCACCGAGCGTCGGCGCTGGATCCTCCTCACCGCGTTCCTCGGCGTCACCGTGCTGTCCCTGATCGGCGTCAGCCTCTACCTCTCCGACGTGGTCTCGCAGTGGGAGCTGCGCACCGAGGAGCTCACCGAGGTCAACTACGACCTGG
This sequence comes from Demequina zhanjiangensis, assembly GCF_030418315.1. Classification (GTDB taxonomy): domain Bacteria; phylum Actinomycetota; class Actinomycetes; order Actinomycetales; family Demequinaceae; genus Demequina; species Demequina zhanjiangensis. The sequence continues at coordinate 98,924 of NZ_JAUHPV010000007.1, read as the reverse complement.
GCGCGCAGCTCGCAGATGCGCAGGACACCATCGAGGCGCAGACCACCCGCATCGACGTCCTCACCACGCAGCTCAACACTGCGAAGGACCGCATCACGGCGCTCGCCAACGAGACCGCGAACTACGACGACGACCGCGCGTACACCGCGCAGCAGATCGAGCAGCTCGAAGGACTCGCCGCCACCGGCGCCGCCGTCGCCAACGCGCTCACCCGCTGCATCGACGGCGAGGAGCAGCTCGTCACCTACCTCGAGGATCCCGAGAACTACGAGGAGGAGGAGATCCTCGCCTTCCAGGAGTCGGTCGAAGAGCTGTGCACCGCCGCCCGCGACTCCAACTCCGAGTTCCAGCAGCTCCTGAACGGTTGAGCATCATGAGGTTCACCCGCATCGCCGCCGCAGCAGCATCCACCATGCTGCTCGCGGCCTGCGGCGTGCTCCCCGACGGCCCCTCCCCCATGCCGTCGGACTGGGTGCCCACCCCCACCGTCTCGCCCGCCGCCCGCGCCGACGCGATCTCCCCCGACGGGTTCTCGCGCGCCCAGCGGATGACGCTGCGCGTGCGCAACATCGGCTGCGGGTTCATCGCCACCGGCACCGGCTTCGCCTACGACGACTCGACGCTCATCACCAACCGCCACGTGATCGAGGACTCCCGCAGCATCGAGGTCTCCACCTACGACGGCACCAACCTCACCGCGACCGCCGTGTCCTCCACGACGGTCGCCGACATCGCGATCATCCGCACCGAGGAGTCCGTGCTCCGCAGCTTCGCCGCCCTCGCGCAGGAGGACCCCGAGGAAGGCTCCGTGATCACGGTGATCGGGTACCCCGGCGGCGGTGAGCTCACCACGGTCACGGGAGTCGTGCTCGGCAGCACCGCCGACCCGCTCGACTCCGCCGTCGGCAAGGTGCTCGTGACCAGCGCGGAGGTCGAGCCCGGCTCGTCAGGCTCGCCGGTCCTCAACGAGAGCGGCGCCGTCGTCGGCGTCGTCTATGCCAAGACCGACGACGGCAACAGCCTCATCATCCCCGTCTCCACGCTGCGCACCCTGCTCGCGGAGACCTCCCTGCTCGTGCCAGAGGCGCTCAGCTGCGACGCGCCGTCCCAGACGACGAACGGCACCAGCATCCCGTGACCGCGATGTCGCGCGCGTCACAGCGGCCATCGGCGCCACTCCGCTAGAGTGCCCAGACGCTGACACGCGTCAACAAGAGGGGAACCGCCGTGATCGACGACCTGCAGGACTTCACGCCACCGCCGTCAGCGCCCCGGCGCACGCGTGGTCGGGCCCCGTGGATCATCGCAGTGTCGCTGCTCGGTGTGGCACTGCTGGCCACGACGACCCTCGCCAGCTACCTGTGGCTCGTGAGCTCTCAGTGGACCAGCCAGAACGACGAGCTGCGTGCCGAGGCCACCGAACTCGGAAGCGAGCTCGGCCTCGCTCAATCCCAGGTCGCCACGCTCGAGGAGCAGGTCACGACGCTCGACGGCCAGCTCGACGCGACGACGGAAAGGCTGTCCGACCTCGCGAACGAGGAGGCGCACGCCGGCGACGACGTCGAGTACCTCTCCGACCTGATCGAGGCCTACGAGTCGTGCATCGCCAACTACGACGAGACGCTCTCCGACGCCCTCCGCAATGGCTACACCTACTCGAACTCGAACGCCCGCTCCGTGCAGAACGACGTCGCCGACTACTGCGACTCGCTCTCCGAGGCGTTCGACGAGTTCGTCGCGGACGCCGGATGACGCCCGCCCGCGCGACCGGGAGCCTGGCGCTCGGCCTCGCCCTCCTCGGCACCCTCGCAGGCTGCAGCGCTCTCCCCGCGCCACCGCCGCCCCTGCCCGACAGCTTCGTGCCCGCGGTCAGCGCCTCCGCCGCCACGTCCTACGTCTCAGAAGACGGCTTCACGCTGACCGAGCACACCGCGTACCGCGTCCGCGTACGCACCTGCGACGGCTGGTCCACCGGAACGGCGTTCGCGATCGATGCGCACACGCTCGTCACCAACCGCCACGTCGTCGAAGGCGCCGCGCTCGTCACCCTGACCAGCTACGACGGCCGCGAGATGGAGGTCGCAGAGGTCCAGTCGGACACCGAAGCCGATCTGGCGCTGCTCACGGTGGACGAGGAGCTCGACGAATGGCTCGAGCTCGCCGACGAGGATCCGGTATTCGGCGACGATGTGACGGTCTCCGGCTACCCCGAGGGAGATGTCCTCACCACCGTGACCGGGCCCTACCGCAACATGGCCCCCGAGGTCTTCGGCACCGACCCCGACGAGGTGCTCGTGATCCGCGTCACCGCCGCACCCGGCAGCTCCGGATCCGCGGTCGTGAACGCAGAGGACGAGGTTGTCGGCGTGCTCTACGCCGTCGACACGGAGGGGCTCGGCTGGGCGTACGCCGTGAGCCTGGACTCGCTCACGACGATGCTTGACGACCCGGGCGTGCGCGAGCCGGTCGCGGAGATCTGCGCGTCCTGAGACTCCGCTCCCTGGAGCGCACGCTCCCATGGGATCGTGGCCCGCGCTCGGGATTCTCCGCGGGCTCCGTGTGGCCGGTCCAGCCTCAGGCGTCGTCCGACGCAGGCGCGAGCCGCAGCTCCATGCTGTCCAAGCGGTGCGCCACCACGTCCGATGCGGCGAGCTGGCGCTGCACGCGGCGCAGCAGGTCGTCCACCTCCGGCTGCGTGAGGCCCGGGATGAGCCTCAGCACGACGGCGACCTCGCTGCGACGCCCCGGCGCGACCTCGACGGCCCTCAGACGGTCGTCCAACGTCACCGCATCGCGCACCGCCTCGAGCACATCGGGCTGCACCACGCCGTCCACGAGCGCCGGCCTGTACGTCTCGCCCTGACCCAGCGCCCACACGGCGGGGCGAGGGATCACGGTGGTCTCCATGCCCGGGTTGAGCACCATCACGGCCCACTCCTCGGCGATCGCCGCGAGCGCGGCGCGCGGCCCCTCCGCAGGGATGGGACGGGCCTGATCGTTCCAGGACTGCATCGCGTCGACATCGGTGAAGACGGGCAGGCCCGCGCGCCCGTCGGGCATCTGGACGGCGACGACCCCCGTGGAAGCCACGTGGTCCTGCTCGAGACCGTGCTTGCCCATGACCCTCTGCTCGCCATCGGCGAGCACCGGCACCAGCACGCGCGCGTACGCGAGCGCCTCCACCACCTCGGTGAGCGGCGCCTTGCCCCGCGAATGCCTGATCAACGCCTGCGCCAGCCGCGCATCCGCGCTGCCGTCGTCGTCCGCGAAGATCGACTCGGGGATCTCCTTCAGAGGCTCCTCGTCGGTCATGCCACCAGGGTACGGTCACCGGCCGACAACGGGGCACTCCCCTGTGGCGATTCCCACCCTCGCGCTCACCGGCCTCGCGTACCTATCGACGCGGCGTCACGCCCGCGAGTCTCTGGATCTCGCGCAGCACGTCGCCACCGAGATAGGAGCCTGCGGGAAGCGTCCGGGACTGCCCGGGCGCTGTCGAGTACGGGTCATCCGTGAGCCGCGCGAACCCGCAGCCGAACTCCTCGAAAGTGACCCCGGTCAGACTCTCGCCATCCGCGAGGATCAGCATCCACGTGGGGCCCAGGTCGAGGGTGCACACGATCTCGTCGGCGCGGTCGGTCCACAGCTCGAGGGCCCCCAGTGCGTCAGACAGCGCGGCGAGGTCTGCGTCGACGATCGGAGCGGGATCGCCCTGGAGCGTCCACGGCGACGACTCTCCCCCGGTATCGGGCGTCGCGTTCGCCCACGAGTACTCGCACAGCCATGCCGCGTCGAACGGCTCCAGGTCGACGTCACGGTCGGCCGGCGTCCAACCGCCGGACTCCTTGTCCCCCTCGGCCTCGACCAACGCGTCGGGACACGCCACCTCGGCGCGCGCCTTCGGCGTGTCGTGGGGCCCTGTCCCAGAGGGCGCGCCGTCCGGAGCAGGCTCCCCCGAGCACCCCGCCAGCACGATCACTGCCGTCGCCATCGTCGCCGCGGCCCAGGTCCCGCGCATCAGCTCCCCCGTCCGATCCGATACGAGGAAGCCTAGGCGAGCGGCAACGGCCCGGCCAGAGAAGAGCTCCCGCTACGGGCGGCCTGCGACGTCCAGCGCCTGCGGCAGGGTGAAGTTGCCGTTGTACAGCGCCTTGCCGACGATCGCGCCTTCCACGCCCTTCGGCGTGAGCGTCCGGATCGCCTCGATGTCGGCGAGCGAGCTCACGCCGCCCGACGCGACCACGGGCGCCTTCGTCGCCTCGCACACCTGAGCCAGCAGCTCCAGGTTGGGGCCGTTCAGCATCCCGTCCTTGTTCACGTCGGTGACCACGTAGCGTGAGCAGCCGGCAGCATCCAGACGCGCCAGCACCTCCCACAGGTCGCCGCCCTCCTTGGTCCAGCCGCGCGCCGCGAGGGTCGTGCCGCGCACGTCCAGGCCGACGGCCACGCGGTCGCCGAAGCGGTCGATCGCCGACGCGGTCCACTCGGGGTTCTCGAGCGCCGCAGTGCCCAGGTTCACGCGCGCACAGCCCGTCGCCATGGCGCGCTCAAGCGACTCGTCGTCCCGGATGCCACCGGACATCTCGACCTTCACGTCCACGGCCTTCACGACCGACGCGAGCAGCTCGGCGTTGGAGCCGCGCCCGAAGGCGGCGTCGAGGTCGACCAGGTGGATCCACTCCGCGCCACCGTTGACCCAGTCCATCGCGGCGGACAGCGGGTCGCCGTAGCTGGTCTCCGAACCTGCCTCGCCCTGGGTGAGGCGGACGGCCTGGCCGTCGGCCACGTCGACGGCGGGAAGGAGCTCGAGGCGGGGAAGGTCGGTCATCGCGGTCGCTCTCTGATCAAGGGGGTCTGGCCGTCGTCAAGCGTACCGGCGCGGCGCCGTCACCGAGTGCGCGAGCGCCCTCGCCGTCCCCGCCTGAGGCGGTCAGAACGAGAACGCGGCCGAGCAGAACACCTCGCTCGTGCGCGACTCGTGGCGCCAATAGCAGCCGACGCTGGCCGGCGAACCGCCGGAGAGGATGAGATCGCGATGCTGCGACGACCCCATGAAGGCCGACATGAGGGACGACATCGAGCCTGCATAGCCCACAATGTTCTCTCCCCCCGTGTGCCAGATCGAGCCGGACCGCGCCATGTCCTGCGCATGCGCGACCTGGGAGGAGGACTCGCCGCAGCGGGAGAACGCCGCCACCCCGTTGCTCGTGCGCGCGGCGTTGAGGACCGCGCAGAACTCCGCCGCGGAGCCCTTCGCATACGTGACGCTCGGGCTTGAGCCGGAGCCCGACGACGAACCCGTGGACGATCCCGAACCCGAGGTTCCCGACGAGGACGGCGCGCTCCTCGCCGTGGCCTGCGCCTTCTCCCATGCCGCATGCGACTCCTCGACAGCGTCGGACCTGCTCTCCAGGAGCTCGGTCGCATCGGCAAGCGCACGCTCCCGTGCCTCGAACCATGCCGCATCGGCGTCGTCAGCGGGCTGCACCGCGAGCGAGTCCTCCACTGCACGAATCGTCGCCCGGAGCACCTCCACCGTCGTCGCGTCGACCACCGCGCCGGCGCTCTCGGCCAGGAGCGCGCGCGCCTCCTTCGCCGCCGCCTCCGCCGCCGACGCCTGAATCCCGTAGGACTCGGCCGCGCGAGCAGCAGCCGCGTCGGCCTCCGCGGCGGCGAGCGCCTCTTGGCCGCCCGCCAACGCGTCCTGGATCATCTCCGCGGAGGCGCGAGTGGAGCTCAGCCATGTCGCGACGTCCTCGTTGGCCTCCACCGAGTCCCCCGGACCCATGTCACACAGATCCAGCGTCACCGCCTCGTCCAGCGTGGCTGCGAGCGCGTCCACCTCCGCGATGTCCTGCGTCAGGGTCGTCGTCTCAAGCGCCTCGCTCGCCGCGACCTGCTCCTCCCGCATGTGGGCGCGCGCCTCACGGCATTCGGCGCGGAGCGGGTCCAGTGCCTCGATCGACGCCTGGAGCTCCTGCTCGGCACGATGCTGTGCGACAGCCGAGAACACGAGACCAGCCGTGATGGCGAGCGCGATCACGCTGCCGACCACCAGCCGACGCCGGGTCACCGTCACGTGCGCTCCTTCCCGTGCCTGCACGCCACCGTACGGCGCGCGGAGCCGGACGCGCTACAGCGAGCGCACCCAGTTGCGCAGCAGCGCGAGCCCCGCCTCACCCGACTTCTCGGGGTGGAACTGCGTCGCCGCGAGCGGGCCGTTCTCGACCGCCGCGACGAAGCGGTCGGTCTGCTCCGCGGTGCCCGCCTCCGACCACGTCACCGACGGCGCCTTGAAGCGACCGGTGTCCTCCGTCGTCCCGAGCGGGAACTCGCGGGCGCCGTAGCTGTGCACGAAGTAGAAGCGCTCGTCCTGGACGCCATCGAACAGAACGGTGTCCTCGGGCGCCTCGATCGTCGCCCAGCCCATGTTCGGCACCACCGGTGCCTGAAGCAGCTCGACCGTGCCCGGCCACTGGTCCAGACCCTCGGTCTCCTGACCGTGCTCCACACCGCGGGAGAACATCACCTGCATGCCGACGCAGATGCCCAGCACCGGGCGCCCGCCCGAGAGCCGACGGCCGACGATCTGGTCGCCGCGCGCCTCCTGCAAGCCATTCATGACCGCCGCGAACGCTCCCACACCAGGGACGACGAGCCCGTCGGCATTCATCGCGACGTCACGGTCCGCGGTCAGATGCACCTCAGCGCCCACGTGCTCCAGAGCCCTGGTCGCAGAGCGGACGTTGCCGAAGCCGTAATCGAAGATGCAGACGGTGGGGGTGCTCACGCGGGCCAGTCTAACGTCGCGTTCAGAGCCAACCTGCGGTAGCTCCAGCGACGAACCCCACCCAGAGCACCGTGCCCACAAGGCTCAACCAGAAGGCCCACTCCACCGTCTTCCGGTTGTCCGCCGCACCGCGCCGGACCGCGCGACGCGCGAGGAACGCCACCAGTAGCCCGACCGGCGCTGCCACCAGCGATGCACCGAGCACCAATGCGATGCGACCCACGGAGTTCTCAGTCCGATACCCGTGAAAGAAGGAGGAAGCCTGATCGAGCGTTCCTCCCGCGTCGTCACCGCGCACGAATCCAGGAATGCGCTCAGCGATTCGCTCCAGGGCTTCGAACCGCTCGAGCGACCGCTCCGGTGCCATCCGGTGCACAGGGTCGACCGACCAGATCCACCAGCCTTCGATCGCGATCACAGGTCGACGGCCACGAAGCGGCTCGAGGCTCTCAAGCACCGTGGGGACCAGCACCGCGTGCGCATACCGGGACGATGGCGCGACGATCCGCCACGCCGAGTCGAACCACTCCGCTCCGATCGGGAGAACCTCTCCGCCACCCGCGTCCAGCACGACATCCGGGCGCCGAGGCAGCAACTGCAGGGGCGGCAGCGGACGATCCAACCGTGTTGCGTGCACCATCACGCGCGCACCATGAACGAAGCGCAAGCGCGGCCTGCCAGAGTGCCAGCCGACCACGCCATCAGCCGATCGTCTCCGTCGGCTGTCGAAGGGGAACAAGGTGGCCTGCTGCGCCACCGTCGTCTCGAGCTCCCTGAACACCGTCATCCCTGTGCGCAGTGCGAGCGCCCGGACATCCCGAGAACGGATCCCGCCCACGATCGCGCCGACGGGCAACGCGATGATCATGATCGCCGTGGGGAGCAGCTTCACCCACACGGGAAGGTCTGCACCGGACAGGCCCTGAAAGCTGATCGCGTAGGGGATGCCTAGGACGCCAAGGACACGCGCCATACCCCGACGCGCATCAGCCCGCGCCAGGCTCCTTGCGCCGGCTTGCTCACTCATCCAGGGAGGTCAGTCCTCCGACGCGTCGTCCTGCTTGAGCTGACGCTCCAGCCTGCCGCGGGTCTCCTTCGCGATCCTCCGCAGCGCGCGGAACGCCTGCCACTTGGACATGCGCGCGTCGGCGACCTTGTCCTCGTGGAGCGACGCGACCTCGTCGAACTCCTGGGCGCCCGAGAGCAGCGTCAGGACCACGCCCGGGGCGTTGTCGAGCGCGAGGCCGGGTGGGAGCGACTCGCCGCGCATCCCCTGCGTCCACTGGATCGCGGAGATCTGACCGTCCTTGCGGTCCAGGACCACCACGGGCATCTCCTTGACGAAGTTGGACACGACCTGGCCCGCGCGGGCCGCCATCTCGTCGGACGTGTCGTCGAGCACCGCGAGCGACCCGCCGGACGTGAGGATCACCCTGCCCTTGCACCCGCCCATGGCCATGACGGCCGCCAGGACACGCTGGTCCATGATGGGCGTGAAGACCGCCAGGATGTCGGCGTCAGCCACTACAGCGCGCCCTTCGTCGACGGGATGATGCCCGCGATGCGCGGGTCCTCCGTAACGGCGGCGCGCAGCGCACGGGCGAGCGCCTTGAACTGCGCCTCCACGATGTGGTGCGGGTCGCGACCCGACAGGACGCGCATGTGCACGCAGATGCCCGCGTGGTGCGCGATCGACTCGAGGGCGTGCGCCGTGAGCGAGCCTGCGTAGTTGCCGCCGATCAGGTGCGTCGCCTGGCCCACGGGCTCCCCCGTGTGCACGAAGTAGGGCCGACCCGAGACGTCGACCACGCACTGCGCGAGAGCCTCGTCCAACGGCACCAGGGCGTCGCCGAAGCGGGAGATGCCAGCCTTGTCGCCGAGCGCCTCCTTCAGCGCCTCGCCGATGCAGATCGCCACGTCCTCGACCGTGTGGTGCGAGTCGATGTGCACGTCGCCCGTGGCCTTCACCGTGAGGTTCATGAGCGAGTGCTTGCCGAGCGCGGTCAGCATGTGGTCGTAGAACGGCACGCCCGTGTCGATCTCCGTGACGCCGGTCCCGTCAAGATCCAGCTCGACGAGCACCTGCGACTCGCTCGTGGCCCGCTCGATGCGTCCCGTACGGCTCATGCGACAACCTCCACCAACGCGCTGCGGAACAGCGCCATCTCCTGCGGCGTGCCGATCGACACGCGCAGCCAACCTTCGGGGCCGGTGACGCGGATCAGCACTCCGCGCTCCAGCATCCCCTGGAACACCTTCTCCCGGTCCTCGAACGGACCGAACAGCGCGAAGTTCGCGTCCGTGTCCGCGACCGTGTACCCCTGCTCGCGCAGCCAGGCGACCGTCTCATCGCGCTCGGCGCGGATCTCGTCCACCTGGGCCTGCAGGTCGCGGTGGTGCGCCAGCGCGGCACGAGCGCTCGCCTGCGTGATCGCGCTCAGGTGGTACGGCAGGCGGACGATCTGGAGCGCGTCGACGACCTCGAGCGCAGCGGCCAGGTAGCCGAGCCGGCCACCCGCCATCGCGAACGCCTTGGACATGGTGCGGCTCACCACCAGCTCAGGGTGGTCCGGCAGCAGCGACAGCGCGCTCGGAACGCCGTGGCGGCGGAACTCCGCGTAGGCCTCATCGATCACGAGCAGGCTGCCTCCCGGCACCTTCGCGACCGCTGCGCACAGGCGCTCGGTCTCGCTCAGCGGAAGCGCCGTGCCCGTGGGGTTGTTGGGGCTCGCGACGATCACCATGACCGGCTCGAGCTCCTCGATCGCCTTGACCGCTGCGTCGACGTCCAGCGTGAAGTCCGCACGGCGAGGCAGGGTCTCGTAGTCGGTGAGGGTGTCTCGCGCATACTCGGGGTACATCGAGTACGTGGGCGCGAAGCTGAGGACCTTCCTGCCCGGGCCGCCGAAGGCCTGGTGAAGGTGCAGCATCACCTCGTTCGAGCCGTTGGCGGCCCAGATGTTCTCGGCCGCCAGGAAGTCGGCCTGGCTCTCCACCGCGAGGTACGACGCGAGGTCGCCTCGCAGCTCCAGCGCGTCACGATCCGGGTAGCGGTTGAGGCCCGACGCAGCCTGACGGACCGCGGTCGCGATCGCATCGACGACCACCGCAGGCGGCGCGTACGGGTTCTCGTTCACGTTCAGACGCGCGACCACGTCGAGCTGCGGAGCGCCATACGGCGTGAGGCCCGCGAGGTCCGGGCGGAGCGGCAGGGTCATGCGAGCGAGTCTAGTGGCGGCCGAAATGGTCAGCCGACGCCCACATCCCCGAAGATGGTCAGCACCAGAAGCACCAGGTTGAGGGCCACGATCGCGGCGACGATGCCCCACGCGAGGGTCTTCGTGCCGATGCTCGCCACGTGCATGCCCATGAGGTCGCGGTTGGAGATGAGCCTCACGAGCGGGATGAGCGCGAACGGGATGCCCACGCTCAGCACCACCTGCGAGATCACCAGCGCCCACGTGGGGCTGACGCCGCTTCCGAGGATGATCAGCGCGGGGATCAGCGTGATCGACCTGCGGACGATCAGCGGGATCCTGCGGTGGATCAGGCCACCCATGATGGACGCGCCGGCGTAGCAGCCGACGGACGTGGAGGCCAGACCCGAGGCAAGCAGCCCCACGCCGAAGATCGCCGCCACGACCGGGCCCAGCGCGCTGTCGATCGCCGCGTAGGCGCCCTCGATCGAGTCGGTGCCGCCCACGCCGCGCAGCGCAGCCGCGGCGAGCATCAGCATGCCGATGTTCACCGAGCCCGCGATGACGAGGCTCAGCCCCACGTCCCACTTGGTCGCGTGCAGCAGCTCCTTGAGGCGTCCGTGGCCATGGCCGCTGCCGTGCCGGTCGCGCGAGAGCGAGCTGTGGAGGTAGATCGCGTGCGGCATGACGGTCGCGCCCAGCATCGATGCGGCGAGCAGCACGGTCGGCGCTCCGTCGAAGCGCGGGACCAGACCGTTGGCCGCCTCTCCCCACTGGGTGTCGGTGAAGAACAGCCCCGTGAGGAAGCCGACGGCGATGATCGCGAGCATCGCCATGATCACGAACTCGAACGGTCGCTGGCCGCGCTGCGACTGCACGCGGAGCAGCCCGAGGGAGATGATGCCGACGATCAGCCCACCGAGCACGAGCGGGATGTCGAACAGGAGGTTGAGCGCGATCGCTCCACCGATGACCTCGGCCAGGTCCGTCGCGGCTGCGACGATCTCCGCCTGCGCCCAGTAGCTGAGACGCGTGCCCTTGCCGAGCCGCTCGCCGAGCAGCTCCGGCAGGCTCTTGCCCGTCACCAGGCCGAGCTTCGCCGACGAGTACTGGATGAACACGGCCATCGTGTTCGAGACGACCAGCACCCACATCAGCAGGTAGCCGTACTCCGCTCCGGCGGTGAGGTTGGCGGCGACGTTGCCCGGGTCCACGTAGGCGATCGCCGCGACGAAGGCGGGGCCGAGCAGGCCAGCGATCCTGCGCGCGAAGGACGCGGTGGACCGCGTGGGCTGCGTCTCGGTGTCGACGGCGCTCAAGGGGACCTCCAAAGGACTGCGGTGAGGAAAGTGAGGCTAGCCCAACTTTTGCACTCCCGCGACCATCAGTCTCCCTGACACGCCCACAACGCGGCGGGAATCCGCGCGATCCTGCACGGAGCGACAACCCCGGCTCGCTTCCACGCAAGGACAGCCCACCGACAGGCTCGCCGCGGCCCCCACTGCGGCCGCGTGCTCGGCCGCAGGCCCGCCACAGCGGGCGCGAGGCGGTGCGACGTCAGCCGCGCTCGGGCCGTGCCACGTGGGGCCGGTCTCGTACGAGCCGTGCCGCGTGCGGTCAGCGGGGCTCGAGCCGTGCCCGTGCGGTCAGTCGCGCTCGAGGCGCGCCGCGATGGCCTCGCCGTGCGCAGGCAGGTCCTCGGCGTTCGCGAGCGCGATGACCTTCTCCCCTACGCTCGCCAGCGCGTCCGCGTCGTACTCGATGACCGAGACCGCCTTGAGGAAGCTCGTCACGTTCAGCCCCGACGCGAAGCGCGCGGTACCACCCGTCGGCAGGACGTGGTTCGATCCCGCGAGGTAGTCGCCGAGCGGCACCGGGCTGTGCGCACCGACGAAGATCGCGCCGGCGTTGCGGATGCGCCCCGCCACCTCTGACGCGTCGCGCGTGTGGATCTCCAAGTGCTCCGCCCCGTAGGCGTCGGCGACCTGGATGGACTGCTCGAGACTCCCGGTGAGGATCACAGCGCTCTGCACGCCGGTGAGCGCCTCCTTGGTCCGGCCGACGTGCTTGGTCGCCTCGGCGCGGCGCAGCAACGCCTGCTCCACGCGCTCGGCGAGGTCCTCGTCGTCGGTGATGAGCACCGACCCCGCCATCGGGTCGTGCTCGGCCTGGCTGAGCAGGTCAGCGGCGACGAAGTCGGCGTCGGCAGAGTCGTCCGCGACGATCGCGATCTCCGTCGGCCCGGCCTCGGAATCGATTCCGACGACCCCGTTGACGGCACGCTTGGCTGCGGCGACGTAGACGTTGCCCGGCCCCGTGATCACGTCGACGGGCTCGCACAGCGCACCACCGTCGTTCGCGGCAGCACCGTAGGCGAGCATGCCGATGGCCTGAGCGCCGCCGACCGCGTACACCTCATGCACGCCGAGCAGGGCGCATGCGGCAAGGATCGTCGGGTGGACCGATCCGCCGAACTCGCGCTGAGGCGGGCTGGTCACCGCGATCGCCTCGACGCCAGCTGCCTGGGCCGCGACAACGTTCATCACGACCGAGCTCGGGTACACGGCGAGCCCACCCGGCACGTAGAGGCCCACGCGCGCCACGGGGATCCACTTCTGCGAGACCGTCGCGCCCGGCGCGAGCTCGACGGACACGGGCGGAGGCACGGTAGCGACGTGGAACGCTCGCACGCGCGTGATCGCCTCTTCGAGGCCCGCCCGGACTGCAGGGTCGAGCGTCTCGAGCGCGGCCTCGATCTCCGCCGCCGGCACCCTGAGCGATTCGGGCGAGATGCCGTCGAAGCGCTCGCCGTACTCGCGCAGCGCCTCCTCACCGCGAGCGCGCACGTCGGCGAGGATCGGCTCGACAGTGCGCAGTGCTGCGGCGACGTCCACCTCGGCCCTCGGAACCACGGCCAGCAGCTCGCGGGTGGTGAGGTCACGGTCGCGCAGATCGATACGGCTCAGCATGGTTCCAGCCTACTGGCGCTGCGTGCCTCGTTCCGGCCCCAGGAGACTCACGACCGCCCGCCCGCAAGCCCTGTCTCCCGCGGGACGCTCACGACCGCTCCACCGGCAACTCTGTCTCCCACAGGACGCTCACGACCGCTCACGTCCGCGCACCGACGGTTCGTGCGTGCCGCGCGGCAACCAGCACTGCTTCCAGCCGAACGCTGCGCGCTACGCGGCAACCAGTACTGGTCGCTCGCCGGGCGCGCCCGGTTCGGAGCGTCGACCCGTCCCGATGCGAGCCGCACGCGACGCTGAGCGACCCCGAACACACCTCAAGCCGCTGGAAGCGACGCTCAGTGACCCGCAACGAGCCGCGCCGGGCCAGAACCGACGCTCAGTGACCCGCAACGAGCCGGATCACCCGCAGAGCGACGCTCAGCGACCCGCAACGAGCCGAGCCGGGCCAGAAGCGACGCTCAGTGACCCGCAACGGGCGGGGCGAGGTCAGGCGAGGCAGCCTGGGCCGAGCACCGCCTTGAGGTCGCCGTAGAGCGCGCTGGATCGGGACACGCGGTACTGGTCCGCGATGGACACGGTGACGGGCTCGCCCGAGCCCGTGAGCACCATCTTCACCTCGATGCCGCCGGGGTGGGAGGTGAGGATGGACCGCACCTCCTCGACGACGGGAGGCGTGGCGCGCGACGCGGGCAGCGTGATCACGAGCGGCGAGGTGTCCTGCACCTGGAGGTTCGGCACGCGGAGCTCGACCGCGGAGAACTGCATGCCTCCGTCGCCGCGCTCGCGGGCGCGCGCCTTGATGGCGATGACCGCGTCGTCGGCGAGATCGCGGGCGTAGGTCTCGTAGGTCTTGCCGAAGAACGAGATCTCGGTCTCGCCGGAGAGGTCCTCGAGGGTGACGATCGCGTACGCGTTGCCGGACTTGGCGATGCGGCGGTCCACGCGGGTGAGCAGGCCCGCGAAGGTGACCTGGTCGCCGTCGGACACGCCATGCGAGGGCGTCGCGGTGAGGATCTGGTGGGACGCCTCGGAGCGCAGCACGTTCTCGAGCCCCGAGAGCGGGTGGTCGGAGACGTACAGGCCGAGCATGTCGCGTTCGAGGTTGAGCAGGGTCTTCTTGTCCCACTCGTCGATCTCGGGCACGCTCACCGTGACGCCGCCGCCCAGCTCCTCATCCATGCCGAACAGGTCGAACTGGCCCGTCGCCTCCTGGCGCTTCACGCCGACGATCGAGTCGATGGCCTGCTCGTGGATCGTGTTGAGCGAACGGCGGGTGTGGCCGAGCGAGTCGAATGCGCCGGACTTGATGAGCGAGTCGATGGTGCGCTTGTTGCACACCGACGCGGGCACCTTCTCCAGGAAGTCGGAGAAGGACGTGAACTTGCCCTTCTCCTCGCGCGCCTTGACGATCTCGGCGACCACGTTGGAGCCGACGTTGCGGACCGCGGCCATGCCGAAGCGGATGTCGCTGCCGACAGCCGAGAAGAAGGCCCGCGACTCGTTGACGTCCGGCGTGAGCACGGAGATGCCCATGCGGCGGCACTCGGCGAGGTACAGGGCGGACTTGTCCTTGTCGGTGCCGACCGAGGTGAGGAGCGCCGCCATGTACTCGGTCGGATAGTGCGCCTTGAGGTAGGCGGTCCAGAAGGACAGCACGCCGTACGCGGCGGTGTGCGCCTTGTTGAAGGCGTAGTCCGCGAACGGGAGCAGGGTCTTCCACAGCGCGTCGATAGCGGCGTCCGAGTAGCCGTTCGCCTTCATCCCGGACTCGAAGTTCCCGAACTCCTTGTCGAGGATCTCCTTCTTCTTCTTACCCATCGCGCGGCGGAGCAGGTCTGCAGCACCCAGGGTGTAGCCCGCGACGATCTGCGCGATGCGCTGCACCTGCTCCTGGTAGACGATGAGGCCGTAGGTGATCCCGAGGACCTCCTTGAGCGGCTCGTCCAGCTCGGGGTGGATCGGCTCGACCTGCTGGCGGCCGTTCTTGCGCTCCGCGTAGTTGGTGTGCGAGCCCATGCCCATGGGTCCCGGGCGGTACAGCGCCAGGACGGCGGAGATGTCCTCGAACGTGTCGGGCTTCATCTGCCGCAGGAGCGAGCGCATCGCGAGCCCATCGAGCTGGAACACGCCGAGCGTGTCACCGCTCTGGAGGAGCTTGAACGTGCCCTCGTCCTCGAGCGGAAGGTCCTCGAGGATCAGCGGATCCTTGCCGTTGTCCACGATGTTGTCGAGCGCGTCGTCGAGGATCGTGAGGTTGCGCAGGCCGAGGAAGTCCATCTTGACCAGGCCGAGCGTCTCGCACGTCGGGTAGTCGAACTGCGTGATGACCGCGCCGTCCTGCTCGCGGCGCATGATCGGGATGATGTCGATCAGCGGATCCGAGGACATGATGACGCCCGCGGCGTGCACGCCCCACTGGCGCTTGAGGCTCTCGAGGCCCTGAGCGAGCTCCATGACCTCCTTGGCCTCGGGGTCCGCCTCGAGCAGCGCCCGGAAGTCGGCACCCTCGTGGTAGCGCGGATGCTTCTCGTCGTAGACGGCGCCGAGCGGCATGTCCTTGCCCATGATCGCGTCGGGGTACGCCTTGGTGAGCTGCTCGCCGACGGCGAAGGGCTTGCCGAGCACGCGGGCGCCGTCCTTGAGCGCCTGCTTGGCCTTGATCGTGCCGTACGTGACGATCATGGACACCTTGTCCTCGCCGTACTTGTCCGTCACGTAGCGGATGACCTCGGAGCGGCGGCGCTCGTCGAAGTCCACATCGAAGTCAGGCTTGGACTCGCGCTCCGGGTTGAGGAAGCGCTCGAAGTACAGCTCGTGGACGAGCGGGTCGATGTCGGTGATCTTCATCGCGTACGCCGCCATGGAGCCTGCACCGGAGCCACGGCCCGGGCCGACGCGGATGCCGTTGTCCTTCGCCCACTGGATGAAGTCGGCGACGACGAGGAAGTAGCCGGGGTATCCCTTGCCCGCGATGACCTCGATCTCGAAGTTCGCGCGCTCCTGCACCTCGGACGGGATGACCTCGCCGAACCGCTCGTGGAGGCCCTTCTGGACCTCCTTCACGAACCACGAGTGCTCGTCCTCGCCGGGCGGGCAGTCGTAGACCGGCATGTAGTCGGCCTTGGTGTTGAACTCGACCTCGCAGCGCTCGGCGATCGCGAGCGTGTTCGTGAGCGCCTCGGGGTGCGCGTCGCCCCAGATGGCCCACATCTCCTCGGCCGACTTCACGTAGTAGCCGTCGCCGGAGAACGCGAAGCGCTTGCCACCCTGGTCGTAGGTGGGCTCGTTGAGGTTGGAGCCGGACTGGATGCACAGCAGCGCCTCGTGCGCCTTCGAGTCCTCCTTGCGCGTGTAGTGGAGGTCGTTCGTGGCGACGAGCGGCGCGCCGATGGCCTTCGAGACGCGGATCAGGTCCTCGTACACACGCTTCTCGATGGACAGCCCGTGGTCCATCAGCTCGACGAAGTAGTTCTCCTTGCCGAAGATGTCCTGGAACTCCGCGGCCGCCTTCACCGCCTCCTCGTACTGGCCGAGTCGAAGGCGCGTCTGCACCTCGCCCGACGGGCAGCCGGTGGTGGCGATGATGCCCTTGCTGAACCGCTGCAGCAGGTCGCGGTCCATGCGCGCCTTGAAGAAGTGCCCCTCGAGGCTCGCGTACGAGGCGAGGCGGAACAGGTTGTGCATGCCCGCGGTGTTCTCGGCCCACATGGTGGCGTGGGTGTACGCGCCGCCCGACGAGACGTCGTCCTGCTCCTGGCCGCGCTCGCCCCAGCGCACGCGGCTCTTGTCCTGCCGCGCCGTGCCGGGCGTGAGGTACGCCTCGATGCCGATGATGGGCTTCACGCCCGCGGCCGTGGCCTTGTTCCAGAACTCGTAGGCGCCGAAGAGGTAGCCGTGGTCGGTGATCGCCACCGCGCTCTGGTCGAGGCTCTTCACCTCGGTCATCAGGTCGCCGATGCGGGCCGCTCCGTCCAGCATGGAGTACTCGGTGTGGACATGAAGGTGATTGAATTCCCGGCCCGGCATGACGACGATTCTAGGTCCCGCCGCTGACAGCCGGATGCGGGACGCGCGGCCATCGGGGTGGGCCGTACCGACGCGTGACGGATCACCCCTGACACCTTGGGACAATGGACCTCATGACCGACTCCACGCAGCCTGAAGGCGCGCCCGCGCGCGCCCAGGACGAGGGCAGCGCGGAGTCCCCGGGCCGACGCGGTTCAGGCGGTCGCGGCCGACGCCGGGGTCACGGCTCGGGTCGCGGGAACGGCTCGGGTCGCGGGCGCGGCCAAGGGGCGCCTCGCCAGCCCCGCGTGAGCATCGCAGCCCTCGCCGCCGCCGCGGAGAAGCGCGCCGCGGTCGAGCTGCCGCCGATCACCTACCCCGCGGAGCTCCCTGTGAGCGCGCGCCGCGAGGACATCGCCGCCGCGATCCGGGACAACCAGGTCGTGATCGTCGCCGGCGAGACGGGCTCAGGCAAGACGACGCAGCTTCCCAAGATCTGCCTCGAGCTCGGTCGCGGGCGCGCGGGCCAGATCGGCCATACCCAGCCGCGCCGCATCGCCGCCCGCTCGGTCGCGGAGCGCATCGCCGAGGAGATCGGCACGACGCTCGGCGGGATCGTCGGCTACCAGGTGCGCTTCACCGACGAGTCCTCGCCGGAGACGCTCGTGCGCGTCATGACGGACGGCGTCCTGCTGGCGCAGATCCAGCGCGACCCGGAGCTGCGCGCCTACGACACCCTCATCATCGACGAGGCCCACGAGCGCAGCCTCAACATCGACTTCCTGCTCGGCTACCTCACGAACCTGCTGCCGCGTCGCCCCGACCTCAAGGTCATCATCACGTCGGCCACGATCGACTCGCAGCGCTTCGCCCGCCACTTCGCGCCCGGCGGCCCGCTCCCCTACGAGCCTCCCGCTGACCTGGACGACGCGACCGCCACCCCTGCGTCGTCCCTTCCCCAGGACACGGACGACGCCCCCACGGCCCCCGTGGTGGAGGTCACCGGCCGCACGTACCCGGTCGAGATCCTGTACCGGCCGCTCGAAGGAGAGACGAAGGGCGACGAGAAGGACCTGGTGACGGGCATCGTCGACGCGTGCGACGAGCTCATGACATGGGGCGATGGCGACATCCTCGTGTTCCTGTCCGGCGAGCGGGAGATCCGCGACGCGGCCGACGCGCTCGAGGGCCACTACGGCGACCGCGTGCGCAATCCGCGCCACCCGAGGCGCATCGAGGTGCTGCCGCTGTACAGCCGCCTCACGGCCGCCGAACAGCATCGCGTGTTCGAACGCCACACGGCCCGGCGCATCGTGCTGTCCACGAACGTCGCCGAGACGTCGCTCACGGTCCCCGGCATCCACTACGTCGTGGACCCGGGCACCGCCCGCATCTCGCGCTACTCCAAGGCCACGAAGGTGCAGCGGCTGCCGATCGAGCCGATCTCGCAGGCGAGCGCCAACCAGCGTTCGGGCCGCGCGGGACGCCTGGCCGACGGCATCGCGATCCGGCTGTACTCGCAGGAGGACTTCGAGTCGCGGCCGCGCTTCACCGAGCCGGAGATCCTGCGCACGTCGCTCGCGTCCGTCCTGCTCCAGATGATCAGCGTCGGTGTGGTGGCCTCTCCGGAGGACATGGCGTCGTTCCCCTTCGTCGAGCCGCCGGACACCCGCGCCATCCGGGACGGCATGAACCTGCTCGCGGAGCTGGGCGCCATCACTCAGCGCGACGGCGGCACCCGGCTCACCGACGTGGGCCGCGCGCTCGCACGCCTGCCCATGGACCCGCGCCAGGCCCGCATGATCGTGGAGGCCGCGAAGCACGGCGTCGCGCACGAGGTCGCAGTGATCGCCGCGGCGATGTCCATCCAGGACCCTCGCGAGCGCCCGAGCGAGAACCGCGAGGCCGCCGACCTGATGCACCGGCGCTTCGCCGACCCCTCGTCGGACCTGCTCTCCTACCTGAATCTGTGGGAGCACCTCCGCGAGCGCCGACGCGAGCTGTCCGGCAGCGCGTTCCGTCGCCTGGTCAAGGCCGAGCACCTCCACTACCTGCGCGTGCGCGAGTGGCAGGACGTGGTCCAGCAGATCCGCGAGGCCGCCAAGCCGCTCGGCATCCAGATGCAGTCGGGCAAGCCCAAGCGCGTCACCGTCGACGGTGACGAGAAGGCCACCGGCGCCCTCCGCCACCTCTGGAACGAGGAGGCGATCCACCGCTCGGTGCTCGCCGGTCTGCTGTCCCAGATCGGCATGCAGGAGACGATCGACGTCAAGGCCTCGGACTTCACCCACCTCACCGGGGACAAGCGGCAGGCGGCGATCCGCAAGGCCCGCAAGCGCGCATCGAACGAGTATCTGGGCTCGCGCGGGGTCCGGTTCGCCATCAACCCCGGCTCGCCGCTGTCCAAGAAGCCGCCCGAGTTCGTGATGGCGGCCGAGATCGTCGAGACGAACCGGCTGTGGGCGCGCGACGTCGCGAGCATCAAGCCCGAATGGGCCGAGGAGCTCGCGGGCGAGCTCGCCAAGCACACCTACTCCGACCCGCACTGGTCCACCAAGCAGGGCGCCGCGATGGCGCACGAGAAGGTGCTGCTGTACGGCGTGCCGATCATCTCCGACCGCACGATCCTCTGGGGGCGCATCCGCCCCGCCGAGGCACGCGAGATGTTCGTGCGGCACGCGCTCGTGCAGGGCGAGTGGACCACGCACCACCGCTTCTGGAAGGACAACCAGCGCCTGCTCGATGAGCTCGCCGACGTCGAGGCACGCTCCCGCACGCGCGGCCTGATCGCGGACGACGAGACCCTCTTCGACTTCTACGACGAGCGCATCCCCGACTCGGTCGTGAGCGCCAGGCACTTCGACCGCTGGTGGAAGGACGCCTCCCGCGCCACCCCTGACCTGCTCACGCTGCGCCGCGAGGACCTGCTCCCGCCCGAGGCCGACGTGGACCCCGACCAGTTCCCCGACTCGTGGCCCCAGGGCGAACTGGCACTGCCGCTCCAGTACGCGTTCGAACCCGGAGCCCTGCACGACGGCGTCACGGTGCGCATCCCGCTCACCCTCCTCCCCCGCGTGGTCCCCGACGGCTTCGACTGGCTCGTGCCTGGACTGCTCGACGAGCTGGCGACCGAGACGGTACGCGCCCTGCCCAAGGCGATCCGCCGGAGGCTCGTGCCCGCGCCCGACACCGCACGCGACGTCGTCGCCTGGCTCCGGCGCGAGACCCCCGCATGGGAGGACATGGCGCGCGCCGGGGACATGGCCGAGTCCTTCCGCGACGCGTTCACCCGCGCGATCAAGGCGACCAAGGACGTCGACATCCCCGACGACGCGTGGCTCGAGGTCGACGGTCGTCTTCCGTCACATCTGCGGGTCACCTTCGAAGCCGTCGAGGGCAAGCGCACGGTGTCCTCGTCCACGGACCTGATCGCCCTCCAGCGCGAGCTCGCACCCAAGACCGAGGCCGCCGTCCGACGCGCAGTCGCCCAGCCCCGCCCGTCGTCCCGGGACCGCAAGGGCGGGCAGCCATCGAAGCCGAGCCCCGCGGACCTCACGCCGGCCGTGCCGACCACCCTGCCCGAGCAGGAGGGCCTCACCGCGTGGCCGACGCTCCCCGGAGGCACGCTTCCCGACCACGTCGAGGGTGTCGTGGGCGGAGTCGCCGTGCGCGGGTATCCCGCGATCGTGGCGGAGAAGGGCCGCACGGCGTCGCTCCGGATCCTGCCCGACGCGGCCGCACGCGACGCTGCGCACCCGGCGGGCATCCGTCGCCTGCTCGTCAACGACATCGGGCTGCAGACGGCGCGCGTCACGTCACGCTGGAACTCGCAGGAATCGCTCCTGCTCGCCTCCGCGCCCTACCGCTCGACCGACGCGCTCGTCGACGACCTGCAGCTCGCCGCCGTCACCGCGCTCACGACTCGCGGCGCCGACACTGGCATCGACGCCGCGCAGGTCACCGGCGCCGACACCTACGCGAAGGCCCGCACGCTCCTGCGGGAACGGCTCGAGGACGAGGTCCACGCGATCGTCGCCAGGACCCTCCCCGTGCTGCAGGCCGCCCGCGACCTCGACTCCGCCGTACGCGCCTCCACCTCGATGGCGCTGCTCGGGGTCCTGTCAGAGCTGCGCGCACAGTCCGCCGAGCTCGTCTCCGACGGCTTCCTGCGCCGCACCCCGCCCGAGCGCCTGCGACATCTCACCCGCTACCTCAAGGCGGCCAAGGTCCGGCTCGAGAAGGCGGCCGGTGCGTCGGCCCGGGACACCGAGCTCGCCTGGAAGGTGCGCGAGATCGGGGACGAGTACCAGAGCGTGCGCACGGCGGTGGAGTCAGGGCGCCCCGACCCCGAGAGGACGGCACGGCTCGACGAGGTCCGGTGGATGCTCGAGGAGTACCGGGTCTCACTCTTCGCCCAGCAGCTCGGCACGGACGGCCCCGTGTCTGACAAGCGCATCCGCAAGGCGCTTGCCGAGATCCGCTAGCGTCTGAACCATCAGGCCGTTCGCCGCGTCCCCCGCCGCCGGCCACGCATCGAGGAGCGACATGAACGACACCACTCCCACCTGGCTCGTCTGGATCGAGCGGGCGCTCGCGGTCGCCGCGCTCATGGTCGTGGGGTGGGTGCTCCTCACGGAGAGCGGTGGGATCCTCCACAGCCACCCTGCCTACGCCGTGCTGCTCGCGATCACCGTCGGGGGCGCCCTCACGGTCGGGATCTGGTCTCTGCTGAGCCGTCGCGGCCGCGCGGGTTGGCGGCGGGCGATCCGCATCCTCGGCGCGGTCGCCGGAGCAGGCTGGATCTTCCTGATCGCATGGCTGTGCCCATTCTCGGCCGACGAGCCCGCGCTCGACGCCATGCGGTCCAACCCCCTGGTCGCCGTCGAGGAGTCCTCCACCCTCATCACCTTCACGCCCACGGGCGAGACGTCCGACGTGGGGCTCGTCTTCCAGCCCGGCGCGCGCGTCGACCCGCGCGCCTACGCCGCAGTGCTGCGGCCGCTCGCCGAGGCGGGCCACCCCGTCGTCATCGTGAAGCAGCCGCTCGGCATCGCGTTCCTCGCCACGAACGGCTACTCGCTGGCCGTCGGCTCCGGAGTGGAGGCCACCCAGTGGGCGATCGGCGGCCACTCCCTGGGCGGCACGGTCGCGGCACTGGAGGCGGAGGCCGTGGCCGACGGCGGAGAGAGCCTGATGCTCGCGAACGGCACCGAGGCGACGGGCCTGGGGCTGCTCCTCTTCGCGTCCTACCCCGCGGGCGACATGAGCGACTACTCGGGTTCAGTCCTGTCGATCTCCGGTTCGGAGGACGGGCTCGCGACGCCGGACTCGATCATGGCCTCGGTGGACGACCTCCCGGGCACCACCTCGTTCGTGGTGATCCAGGGCGGCAATCACGCCCAGTTCGGCTCCTACGGCAACCAGCCCGGCGACGGCGCCTCCCAGATCACCGACGAGGAGGCGCAGGAGCAGATCTCCGAGCACGCCCTCGACTGGCTGACCAGGCTCACGCCTCAGGACGGCTGAGGGATCGTCAGGCGCCGATCGTCTTGACGGCGTCCTGATGCCAGACGTGCTCGTCGAGGTAGGCATCGCCGAAGGGCACGTAGCCAAGGCGGAGATAGAACGGCATCGCCTGCCGCTGGGCGCTGACCTCCACGCGCACCGTGCCGTCCACTCCGAAGCGCTCGAGCGCCACGGCCTCCAGGAGCTCCATGAGCGCGACCCCCACGCCACGTCCTCGCGCCTCGGAGACCACCGCCACGCGGCCGATGTGCGGGGCGTCCGCACTCATCCCGCCGATCCCGCCGTCCACGCCGTGCGACGAGTCGCTGCCCGGCGCCACGAGACGAGCAGTACCCAGCACCGCGCCGTCCATATCCACGCACAGCGCGTGCACGGTCCGAGCATCGTCGTCGATCGCGTCCCGCTCGCCGTCGGCATCGAAGCCCTGCTCGTCCACGAACACGCGCAGGCGCACCGCGATGGCCTTGTCGAGATCCGCCGCGCTCTCCACCGTGTGCACGCGCAGCTCAGCCACGCAGACGCTCCAGCGCCGTCGCGAGATCCTCCGGGTACTCGGAGGACACACGCACCTCACCGCCGCGCGTGGGGTGCTCGAATGCGAGCTCGTGGGCGTGCAGCCACTGACGGGACAGCCCGAGCCGCTTGGCCAGCACAGGATCGGCGCCATAGGTGAGATCGCCGACGAGCGGATGCCTCATCGCCTGCATGTGCACCCGGATCTGGTGCGTGCGGCCCGTCTCCAGGTGGATCTCGAGCAGCGAGGCCGAGGGGAACATCTCGAGCACCTCGTAGTGCGTCACCGACGGCTTGCCGCCCTCGACGACTGCGAACTTCCAGTCCGAGCTGGGATGCCTGCCGATGGGCGCGTCGATCGTCCCGGAGGTGGGATCGAGGTGGCCCTGCGCGATCGCGTGGTAGATCTTCTCCACGGTGCGCTCCTTGAAGGCACGCTTGAGGCTGCTGTAGGCGGTCACCGACTTGGCGACCACCATGAGGCCCGAGGTGCCCACGTCCAGACGGTGGACGATGCCCTTGCGCTCAGCGGGGCCGGCGTCGGCGAGGGTGACCCCGGCCGAGGCGAGCGCGCCGACCACCGTGGGCCCGGTCCAGCCGGGCGACGGGTGCGCCGCGACGCCGACGGGCTTGTCGACGACCACCAGGTCCTCGTCCTCGTAGACGATCGTGAGGCCGCCAGGGATCTCAGGCTCGGGCGCGGCCTCGCGCTCGTCAGGGATCGTCACCGCGAGCACGCCGTCGGTCAGGCGATCCGACTTGCCGAGGATCCGGCCGTCAAGGATCGCTGCCCCGGACTCGAGGAGCTCTGCAGCCTTGGTGCGGGAGAGCCCGAGCATGCGCGACAGGGCGGCGTCGGCGCGCTCCCCCACCACGCCGTCCGGCACCGGCAGGTAGCGGGTGTCAGACACCGTCGGAGGACCCTTCAACGACCGTATCGTGCGGCTTGGAGGACGGGGCGAGCAGGTGGTGGCCTCGCAGGCCCGCCAGGACCGCCCACACGGCGGCGCCCACGATCGCGATATCCGCGACGTTCCCGATGAAGAAGTCCGCGTAGTTGATGAAGTCGACCACGTGGCCCTGGCCGAAGGACGGCTCACGGAACATGCGGTCGATCAGGTTGCCGATCGCGCCACCGAGGCCGAGCCCCAGCAGCACCGCAGACCACGTCGCGGCCGCACGGCGCCCGTACCAGAGGATGCCGATCGTCATCGCGAGCGCGACGATCGTGAGGATCCACGTGGTCGAGTTGCCGAACGAGAATGCGGCACCGGAGTTGAAGACGAGCTTCCAGGAGAGCAGGTCACCGACGAGAGGGTGGTCGACACCCGGCTCGAGCGCGGACAGCGCCCACTGCTTGGTGGCCTGATCGACGGCCACCGTGAGAACAGCGGCCAGCCAGAAGGCTGGCCGCCAGCTCAACGACGCTCCTCGCGCTGCTTGCAGACGACGCAGTGCGTGGCACGCGGGAACGCCTGCAGGCGCGCCTTGCCGATGCCGTTGCCGCACACCTGGCAGGCGCCGTAGGTGCCGGCCTTCACGCGACGCAGCGCGTCCACGCTCTGCTCGAGCATGTCGCGCGTGTTGTTCACGATCGACATCTCCTGCTCGCGCTCGAGAGCGGTCGAGCCCGCGTCGGCCTGATCGTCACCTGCGCCGTCGGAGGTGTGCAGAAGGTCGTCGAGCTCGGTCTCCGTGTCGCGGAACTCCTCGAGCAGGCGGGCGACGTCGGCGTTCAGAAGGACGACGATGTCCCTCAGCTCCGAGATCTTCCAGGGCTCGTCGCCCTCCCGCACCGGCATCGACTTCACTGCGGCGGGCTTGAGGTCCGCCGGATCGATCTCGATGATCGTCACATCCGTGCTGGTCATGACACACCTCTTCTCGGTAGTGACGCGAGAGTAGTCCGGTTTCGCGTCTCAGGCAAAGCGCGACGCGCCATGTCAGCCGTCGGCGTACATCCTCGCATGGCGAACACTCCTCGGGGCGCAGCCGTCGCCGACGCGACAAGGGCCGGGCGAACTCGCCCGGCCCTTGTCGATCGCTGTGCGGTCAGCGGTTCTCGTCTCGCGGCGTCACATCGCCGAAGATCGAGCGGATGTCGTAGATGTCCGACTTGGGCTGCGCCTCGTCCTCTGCCTCGGGGCTCTCACCCGACGGGGCCGAGCCCTGCGCCGGCTCCTGCTGCTGCGGCACCGCCGAGGTGGTCGGCGCCCACATGGGCGTCGCCTGCGTCGTGGGCGCCTCGTAGCGGGGCGGCTCGGTGTAGGCAGGTGCCTCGGGCTCCGGAGCGGACTGCTCCTCCGGTGCGGGGCTGAACTGCGGCGTGTACGGCGAGGCGACCTGCGGTGCGGTCGAGAACAGCGACGGCCGTGCGGGGGCGGACGGCGCCTCCTCCGCTGCAGGTGCGGACTCAGGCTCGCTCTCCGAGGCCGCCACGGGCTCCTCCGGCGCCGCGAACATCCGCGGCTGGTAGGGCGCGGGCTGCTCGGGACGCTCAGCGGGCTGCTCGAACGCCTGGAACGGCTCAGGCTCCGCTGCTGCGGGCTCGGGCTCCGGCTCGGGCTGGGTCTCGGCTGCCGGCTCGAACTGACCGAAGTCGGTCGCGGCGGGCGAGTACTCCGCCGCGGCGGGCGTGTACTCCGAAGGCGCTGCGCCGAACTCCGACGCCGGCTCGGGCTCGCCCGCCGGCTCGGCCTCGACCTCGGGCTCCGCCGGGAACGTGGGCATCGCGGCCGACCAGGCGGGCGCGGCGTCCTCGGCAGCCACGGGCTCGGGCTCGGGCTCGGCCTCCACGACCGGCTCCTCCTCCTGAACCTCGGCCGCCTCGTCGGCGACCGGCGTGTCCTCGACGCTCTCCTCTGCCTCAGCCTCGGTCTCGTCCTCGTACGGCACCGTGTCCTCGCCGACGCCGACGGCGCCCTCGAGGCCACCGGCAGCGGCGACTGCGGCGATGCTGCCCGTGCTCGGGAACGCGGGGCCGGACGCGGGCGCACCTGACGGCGCCGCTCCGTGATCGAGGTCTCCGAGGAGGTTCTCGAGGTAGGTCTTGAGGCGCGCCCGGTAGTCGCGCTCGAAACGGCGCAGGTCGTCGATCTTGCGCTCGACGGACGAGCGCTCAAGCGCGAGCTGGTCCATGCGGGTCGAGGCGTCCGACTCGGCGTGACGCATCAGCTCGTCGGCCTTCGCACGCGCCTCATCGATGATGCGGTCGCGCTCCTCCTCGCCGGCCTTGACGTACTCGTCCTGCAGCTTCTGAGCCATGGCCACCATCTCGGTGCCGCCAGGCTGGTTGGGATCGGTGGCCGCCTCGAGAAGCGAACCGGGCTGACCGGCGGGCGCGGCAGCCACCGCACCTCCGGAGGCCTGCACTGCCGCGAGCCGCTGAGCGAGGTCGTCACGCTCCGCGGTCAGGACGGAGATGGTGTGGGCCACCTCGTCGAGGAAGTCGTCGACCTCGTCCTGGTCGAAGCCCTCGCGGTACTTGGTCTTGGAGAACGCCTTGTTCAGCACGTCCTCTGCTGTCAGCAAAGCCATTGCTCACCACCTCGCTGCGCCCGGACAAACCGGGCGTGTCGTTTCAGTCACTCTACTCACTTACGTATCGGCCTGCACTTGAGCGCGCAGGCCGTCCCCCTTCTACCCCAGCGCGCTGGCGAGCATCGCCAGGAGCGCATTCAGGAAGTAGACGACGAAGAACAGGATGATCACGGCCAGGTCGAAGCGGATCTGACCGATCGTCAGCGGCGGGATCACCGAGCGCAGCAGACGGATCGGCGGATCGGTGACGCTGTACACGGATTCCACGATGACAAGGCTGATGCCTGAGGGGCGCCAGTCGCGCGCCAGCACCTGGACCCAGCTCAGCACGACGCGTGCCAGCAATGCCAGGAAGAACAGGAAGACGACGAACTGAAGCAGGCCGATGACGAAGCTCACGCGACGAGCCTAACTGACGTCCGGAGCCGTTCCTGCACCGCTGGGCGCAGGGTCAGGCCTGGTCGTAGAAGGTCTGCTGGGACTCGTGCGGCTCCTCGTCGATGCCGATCTCCACGTGGGCGGGCGACAGGAGGAACACCGACGTGGTCACGCGCTCGATGGAACCGTGCAGGCCGAAGGAGAGGCCTGCGGAGAAGTCGACAAGACGCTTCGCGTCCGCGTCGGACATCTCGGTGAGGTTCATGATGACCGGCACGCCCTCGCGGAAGGCCTCGCCGATCAGGCGTGCGTCGCTGTACGAGCGCGGCTTGATGGTCTGGATGCGTCGCAGGTCCTGCGGCGACACGGGGCGCGGCTCGCGGTGGGCGGCACGCACCGAGCCGGTCTGCGGGCCGCTGCGGCGCGCCGCCTGCTCGCGCGCCTCAGACACGTCGTGCAGGTTCGTCACCGGGGCGAGCTCGTCCTCGGCGTAGTCGTAGTCCTCGTGGTCGCTCACGTCGAATCCGAGGTACTGGATCGCCTTGCGCAGTGCGCTCATCGGCGTGCCCCTCTCCCCTGCTGGTGGTCCTTGCTCATCGGTGTCAACGGTAGGTCTCCGAATCGCGGCGCGGCGGGACCGACACGCCGACCGGGCCCTCGCACACGATCACCCCTGCGTGGCGGCCCGTGGGCGCGTGGCGTCGATGGGAGAACCAGCGCTCGTCCTCGAGCGTGCAGGCGCGGTGCCTGACGATCGGATCGATGCCGAGCTCGGCGAGGCGCGTCTCGATGGCCCTCGGGATGTCGAGCGACGGCGTTCCCCAGCGCGTCGACGAGACAGCGACGGGATGGCGCGCCCCCACGCGTGCCCGCATGTCCGCGGGCACCTCGTAGCAGCTCCCGCAGATCGCTGGTCCGATGGCCGCGGAGATGCCCGCCGTGCCGACCCGCGACGGACGCAGGTCGAGCATCGCCGCGACGGCCGCGTCGACCGCTCCCTTGAAGAGCCCCTCACGGCCTGCATGGACGGCGGCCACCGCGCCGGTCATGGGGTCGTGAAGGAGGAACGGTACGCAGTCCGCGGCGATCGCCGCGAGGGCGACGCCTGGTGTGGTGGTGAGCAGGATGTCGGCGACCGGCGGCGAGTCCGTGGGCGCATCGATCCTCGCGACCCGGACGCCGTGCTCCGCCGCGAGGAAGGTGACAGGCGCGCCTGCCTGCTCCGACACGAGCGCGCGGTTGCGTGCGACGGCCTCGGGAGAGTCACCCACGTGCCCCGCGACGTTCAGACTCGCGAAGTCGCCGACGGACGTGCCGCCTGATCGCTCGGTGAAGAACGCTCTGACGGGCAGGCCCGCGTCGAGCAACAGCGGCTACCGCAGGAAGTCGGGGACGTCGAGCTCGTCGACGGCGGCGACCTTCGGCTTCACCTCGATCGCGTCGGTCGTGGGCTCGGCCTCCTCCGCGTCGATGGCGGTGGGGATGGCCGGGACCTCGACAGGCGCCGACACCGGCTCCGCGGCGACGGCTGCGGGGGCCGGGACGGACCCTTCGAAGCCTCCGAGCGCGTTGTCATGCTGGCGGAACGGCGGGGCTCCGCCGTCGAAGCCCGCCGCGATCACGGTGATGCGCAGCTCGTCGCCGAGCGAGTCGTCGATCACCGTGCCGAAGATGATGTTCGCCTCGGCGTGGGCGGCCTCACGCACCAGGCGGGCGGCGGACTCGACCTCCTTGATGCCGAGGTTCGAACCACCCGAGATCGACAGCAGCACGCCGTGCGCGCCCTCGATCGAGGCCTCGAGCAGCGGCGAGGAGATCGCGCCCTCGGCGGCCTCGAGCGCCCTGTTGTCGCCGCGCGCGGAGGCGACGCCCATGAGGGCGGTGCCCGCCCCCTGCATGACGGACTTCACGTCGTTGAAGTCGACGTTGATCAGACCGGGGGTCGTGATGAGGTCGGTGATGCCCTGGACGCCGCCCTGGAGGACCTGGTCGGCCGCCGCGAACGCACCCAGGACGCTCAGCTGCGCGTCAGAGATGTCGAGCAGTCGGTCGTTCGGGATGACGATGAGGGTGTCGACCTCCTGACGGAGCGACATGATGCCGTTCTCCGCCTGGTCGGCGCGGCGTCGGCCCTCGAAGCCGAAGGGGCGCGTGACGACGCCGACGGTGAGCGCGCCCAGGTTGCGGGCGATCTTGGCGACGACGGGCGCGCCGCCGGTGCCGGTGCCGCCGCCCTCGCCTGCGGTCACGAAGACCATGTCGGCGCCCTTGAGCGCCTCGGTGATCTCGTCCTCGTGGTCCTCGGCGGCCTGGCGTCCGACCTCAGGGTCGGCGCCGGCGCCGAGGCCGCGCGTGAGCTCTCGCCCGATGTCGAGCTTCACGTCCGCATCGGACATGAGCAGCGCCTGAGCGTCGGTGTTGATCGCGATGAACTCTGCACCCTTGAGGCCGACGTCGATCATGCGGTTGACGGCGTTGACGCCACCTCCGCCGACTCCGACGACCTTGATGTTGGTGATGTAGTTCTGCGGTGCGGCCATGGGTGCCTCCCCTAAACATTAACCTTCAACTTGAGGGTTATAGTTATGTCAAGTTGATCCACGTCGAAGGTACGTCCCCACGCGTCATCACGACCGTAGGCGACACGCGTGTCGCGCCGATCGGCTCTCCACCGATCCGGCTTGTCAGTTCGACCGCGTGATCGGCAACGTGGGCGCCGACACGTCGATCACGTCTGCGGACGAGGCCTCGCTCGAGTCGAGAAGCACCGCGAGCACCTGCGCCTTCGTCGCAGAGTCCTCCACACCGCCCCACTCGACCAGCGGCCCATCTCGAAGCGTGAAGCTCACCGAATCGGCCGTCCTCGCCTCGATCCCCTCGACCTCGGCGCGCAGCTCCACGGGAAGCTCGTCGATCACGCCCAGCACCGCCTGCAGCACCGCCTCGCCGTCCTCCCCCAACGGGACGGTCACCACGGGAAGCGCGTCCGGCGCCTCCTCGACGATCCCCACCGTCACCGCCTCGTCATCGACGATCGCGAAGCCCTCGTCCGCCTGCGGCACGGCCGCCACCGGCTCACGCGTCACGAGGGAGATGCGAAGCGTCGACGGCCACAGCCGCTCCACCCGCGCATCGGCCACGCCGGAGATCTCCTTCAAACCGTCCACGAGCCCGCTCACGTCGAGCAGCACGAGCGATTCGCCCTCGTGCTCCGCCACCACGGCATCCACCGCAGCAGGGTCGACGTAGGTGCCGAGGCCAGAGATCTCCGCCTCACCCGCATCGAACCGCAGCAGCGGCGACATCGCCACCGCCCACAGCACGAGCAGCCCCGCCGCGGCGATCGCCCCGCGCGTGCCCCACCGACGCCACAGCCGCCGGCGCTCGACCGAGCGCTTCTCCGCGAGACGCTCCTGCATCCGCAGGGTCACCCGATCAGCGGCCTTCGCCTCGGTGCGATGCCACACCGACGGATCGACCGCAGGCTCCACCGTGGCCTCCGGGCGCGTCGCGACGGACTCGGCCTCGTCCACCTTCGAAGCGTCCGTCGTCTCGACGGCGCCCCCACGCCTCTCCCCTGTCCGCGCCTCGGAGGAGGTGACCGCCGTGCGAGCTCCTCCACGCTCCGCCTCGGGCCCACGTCCGCGCACCTCCCGCGGGGCGACGCTCGCCGGCGTCGCTCCAGGCCGCCGGGCGCCAGGGGCCGGCGGGCGCCCCTTCGCCGCTGACGGACGAGGCGGGACCGAGGGCCGCTCAGGCATGTGCGAGACCGCCCTCGCCCTTCCGCAGCGCGTCGAGGATCCAGCCAGCGGCCTGGGTCACGGGTCCGGACCCGACCGTGAGCACCAGGTCACCAGGACGCGCGAGACGCGCAGCCTCGGCCGCCGCGTCGGCGAGGTCGGGAACCAGGTGCAGCGTCGAGCTCTCTGGCATCGAGGTCGCGTCAGCGATCAGCTGGGAGGACACCCCCGGGATCGGGTCCTCACGGTCGCCGTGCACCTCGGTCAGGACCACGTCCGCGTCCGCGACGGACAGCGCCCTGCCGAACCCCTCGGCGTGCAGCTGCGTGCGCGTGAAGAGGGCAGGCTGGAAGAGCACCACGAGGTGCCCGGCTCCCGCGCTGCGCGCTCCCGCAAGCATCGCCGCGACCTCGGTCGGATGATGCGCGTAGTCATCGACCACGCGGATGCCGTCCACCTCGCCGCGCTGCTCGAAACGTCGTCCCGTGCCTCCGAAGGTCGACACCGCCGCAGCGGCCCGCGACGGATCCGCGCCCATGTGCACGGCGCATGCCCACGCCGCGGCCGCGTTGAGCCGCTGATGCATTCCAGGCAGCGCAGGGGCGATCGGGAACGCGACGCCCTCGCGCACGAGCGCGTCGGCGGTCACCTTCACATCCGCATCATCCGCGACGCCGTAGCCGACGACAGTGCGGCCCTCGGCCCGCAGCCGATCCGCGATGCCTCTGACCACAGGGTCGTCCACGCACGCCACCAGGAGCTCCGCGCCCCGGGCGAAGTCCTCGAACGCCTGATGAAGGGCCTCCACGGTGCCGTGGTGGTCCAGATGATCGGGCTCGATGTTCAGGATCACCGCGGCCTCGGTGCGGTACCGGAGGAACGAGCCATCCGACTCGTCGGCCTCGACCACCCCGATCCCGCTCGCGCCCGCGTAGCCACCGGCGACCGCACCTTCGATGCCCAGCACCCGTGCGCCCACCGCATAGCTCGCGTCGATCCCGCACGCATGCAGGAGGTGCGCCGTCAGGGCTGAGGTGGTGGTCTTCCCGTGCGAGCCCGCGACCGAGACGAGCCTCTGCCCGTCGAGCGCTCGCGCGAGCGCCTCCGACCGGTGCACGACCGGGATCCCCAGCTCTCGGGCGCGCATCAGCTCCACATTCGAGTCGCGCACCGCGGTCGAGATCACCACGGCAGCCGCGCCCTCGACGAGCGCGGGGTCGTGGCCGATGCGCACATCCATGCCTGCCGCCTTCAGCGCCAGGAAGTAGGCGCTCTCCTTGGCGTCGGAGCCTGAGACGTCCACGCCCGTTGCGGCGGTCAGCCGCGCCACGGCGGACATGCCCGACCCGCCGACGCCGATGAAGTGGATGCGGTCCGTCACGGCTGCTCCTCTCCTGTCAGCTGGTGCTCCACCAGGTCCGCAAGCCTCGCGGAGCCGTTCGCGATGCCCACGCGTCGCGCCGCGACTCGCATGCGCGCTGGCGCCTCGCGGTCAAGCAGCATCCGCTCCGCCGCCATCTCGATCGACGCCGGGTTCAGGTCCTCGTCCCGGATCATGGTCGCCGCGCCCGCGTCGACGGCGGGGCCGGCATTCAGGCCCTGCTCGCCGTTGCCGTGCGGGAGCGGGACGTACAGCGCGGGGATGCCGAGCGCGGTCAGCTCGCAGACCATGCCCGCGCCGGAGCGCGCCACGACTGCGCCGGCTGCCGAGAGCATCGACGCCATGTCGTGCGCATACTCCTCCACCACGTACATGCCGCGATGCGCCGCAGGAAGGTCGCCCTTCGCCCGCAGCGCCTCGTCGGCCTTGCCCTTGCCGGTCAGGTGGATCACGTGGACGCCGTGCGCCGTCAGCCTGGCCGCGGCGCCGGCCGTCGCCGTGTTGAGGCTCGCCGCTCCCGAGGAGCCGCCTGTCACGAGCAGGACGGGCGTCTCCGGAGCCCAGCCCAGCTTCATGCGTGCGAGCGCCTGCGCCTCGGCCCGCGAGTCGTCGTGCGCCAGCCGCTCCGCGAGCTCACCGATCTCGGCGCGCAGCGGCAGGCCCGTCACCACGGCACCCTTGAGCGGGGTCCCGGGGAACGTGGTCGCGACCGCGGCCGCCCAGCGCGCTCCGAGCCTGTTCGCGAGGCCGGGACGCATGTTGCCCTCGTGGACCACGACCGGCAGGCGCTTGCGTCGCGCCGCCAGGTAGGCGGGCGTCGAGGCGTATCCGCCGAAGCCGATGACAGCCTTCGCGCCGATCGCGTCGATCGCGTCCGACGCCGCGTCGACGGCGCGCTTGAGGTTCGCCGGCAGGCGCAGAAGGTCGCCCGAGGGGCGTCGAGGCATCGGCACCTTCGGCACGGTGAAGAGCTCGAGCCCCGCGCGGGGCACCAGGTCCGTCTCCAGGCCTTCGGCAGTGCCGAGCGCCGCGGGCGCATGGCCTCGCGCGGTCAGCTCGGCCGCGGTGGCGAGCAGCGGATTGACGTGGCCGGCGGTACCACCGCCGGCCAGCAGGAGGGGTTCACCCACGACGCCCCCTTGAGACGACTGCGATGGAGCGCTTGATCATGGACGGTCGGGCGGCGAACGCCTCCTGGGCGCCGGGTTCTCGGCGAGCGAAGGCCATCAGCACGCCCAGGGCGGCGAGCGAGGCGATGAGGGAGGACCCGCCGGAGGACACGAGCGGGAGCGGCACGCCGAACACCGGCAGGAGTCCGAGCACGACCGCGATGTTGATGAACGCCTGCCCGACGATCCATGCGCCGAGCGCCGCGGAGGTGATCTGGACGAACGGGTCGCGGTGGCGGTGCACGAGTCGCATCACCGCGACGAGGATCATGCCGAAGGCGATCAGGATCATCAGGGTGCCGATCAGGCCCCACTCCTCACCGACGATCGCGAAGATGTAGTCGTTGTCCGAGGCGGGCAGGTAGCCCCACTTGCCTCGGCTCTGACCGGGCCCGAGCCCCCACAGCCCGCCCGAGGCGAGCGAGTACAGGCCCTGCGTCTGCTGCATGCAGTCGGCCTGCGCATCGCAGGTGTCCGCGAGCCACACGTTGATGCGCGCGGTGCGCGACTCGCCCTGGAACAGCAGCACGACGGCGCCGAGCGCGCCGACGATCCCCGCGAGCCCGAAGAAGCGTGCGGGAAGGCCCGCCACCCAGTACGCACCCGCCGCGATCATGGCGATGACGATCGCGGTGCCCATGTCGTGGCCGAGCAGCACGAGTCCCAGCACCGCCGCCACGGCGATGCCACCGGGCACGAGCGCCGCCTTGAGGCTGGTCAGCTGGTGCCTCATCTGTGACAGCACGAGCCCGAGGAACAGCGCGAGCCCCAGCTTCGCGAGCTCGGAGGGCTGCAGCGAGAAGCCTGCGATGCGGATCCAGTTCCTGTTTCCGCCCACCGCGACTCCTGCGAGCGCGACCATGACGAGCAGCACGAGCGATCCGTAGAAAGCGAGCGGCGTCATGCGCTTCCACCACTTGATCGGCATCCGCGATCCGAGGATGAGCGCCGCGAGGCCCACCACGAGCGCGGCGAACTGGACGAGGAACAGGGCCCAGGGGTTGCCGCCGGTCGAGCGGATCGACGCGATCGAGGAGCTCGACAGCACGACCGCGAGTCCGATGAGGATGAGGATCGTGGTCGCTGCCGCCAACAGGTAGTAGGTGGTGACCGGGGATCCCTGGGGCGCGGGTGCGGCCTTGCGACGGCCTGCCGTCTGGGTCACATCCACCTCCCCTCGGCGCCGGGCGCCTATTCCAGTGACCTCGCCTGCTCGGCGAAGGCTTCTCCTCGGTCTGCGTAGCTGGCGAACTGGTCGAACGATGCGCACGCCGGAGACAGCAGCACCGTGTCCCCCGCGACGGCGAGCGACCGGGCCGATGCGACAGCCCTCGCCATCACAGTGTCCCCCGGCTCCACGCGGGTCACGGGTATATCGGGCGCGTGTCCCTGGAGGGCGCTCAGGAGCGGTGCGGGATCCTCACCGATCAGGACCACCGCCTTGACGCGGTCGCGCACGGCCTGGACGAGCGCCGAGAACTCCTGGCCCTTCGGCTGTCCTCCGGCGATCCAGACGACGCTTCCCTGGGCCATGCCTCCGAACGCGGCGATCGCGGCATGCGCGTTGGTCGCCTTCGAGTCGTCCACATACGAGACCCCGTCGATCTCTCGCACGAACGCCGTCCGATGCTTGTCGAGCGCGAATCCGCGAAGCCCCTCGCCGACGGCCTCGGGTGCGACGCCGACGGCACGCGCGAGCGCCGCTGCTGCGAGTGCGTTGGTCACGAGGTACGGCGGCACGCTGCCGGCGACGAGGTGCGCGAGGTCGGAGACGTGCCCCAGCTCCGCCGCCTCGCGGCGTCGGTCGGCCACGAAGGCACGATCGGCGAGGATGCCCTCGACGACCCCGAGCTGGGAGGGCGCAGGCGATCCGAGCGCGACGCCCACTGCGCGGCACCCCTCGACGACCTCGGCCTCCTCGACCATCGACTCCACGAGCGCGTCGGCCGCGGGATAGACGCATGCGACCTGCACGTGGCGGTACACGCGGGCCTTCGCCTCCCGGTACGCCTCGAGGGTGCCGTGCCAGTCGGTGTGGTCGTCGTCGGCGTTGAGGCACACCGCCGCGTGCGGCGAGAGCGTCTCCGTGAAGTGGAGCTGGAGGCTGGCGATCTCCACGGCGACGAGGTCGTGCTCCTCGCGTCCTGCGGTGATCACGGGGATGCCCATGTTGCCGCACACGGCCACATCCATGCCGCCGGCCTCGGCGATCGCGCCCACCATCTGCGTGGTGGTGGTCTTGCCGTTCGTGCCGGTCACCAGCACCCACGGGACGCCCTCCCTGCGCACTCGCCAGGCGAACTCCATCTCGGACCAGATCGGCAGGCCCGCCTCCTGGCAGGCCACGATCGCCGACGAGTGCGGCGCGAAGGCGGCGGAGGCCATCACGACGTCGAACTCGGCGAGATCCAGCTCGGATACGTCGCGGTGATCGGCCTTGCCGTTCGCATCGACCGTCACCGCGTGGGCGCCGTCCTCACGGCACGCGCGCAACGCCGACGTCCCCGCGACGCCGACGCCGAGGATCAGCACCCTCAGGCCGGCGATGCTCACAGGCTCGCCACCCATTCGGCGTAGAAGATGCCCACGCCGATCGCGGCGCACAGGCCCGCGATGATCCAGAACCTGACCACGATCGTGACCTCGTTCCACCCCATCAGCTCGAAGTGGTGGTGGAGCGGCGCCATCTTGAAGATGCGTTTGCCTCCGCTGATCTTGAACCAGCCGATCTGCAGCACGGACGAGAGGACCACGATGACGAAGAGCCCGCCGATGATGAGGCCCAGGAACTCGGTCCGCGAGACGATCGTGATGCCCGCGATCGCGCCACCCAGCGCGAGCGAGCCGGTGTCGCCCATGAAGATGCGTGCAGGCGAGGTGTTCCACCACAGGAAGCCGAAGCAGGCGCCCGCGATGGCCGAGGCGAGGATCGCGAGGTCTAGCGGGTCGCGTACCTCGTAGCAGAGCGTGCTGTCATCGCTGAGGCGGCAGTTCTGCTGGAGCTGCCAGATCGCGACGATCACGTACGAGCCGAAGAAGATCAGGGACGCGCCGGTCGCAAGTCCGTCGAGACCGTCGGTGAGGTTCACCGCGTTCGACCAGGCGGTGATGAGGAAGTTCGCCCAGATGACGAAGGCGATGACCGACAGGGCGGGACCCAGGATCGCCAGGTCGATCGATGTGTCGCGCAGGAAGGAGATCGCGGTCGAGGCAGGCGTGATCCCCTGGGCGTTGGGGAACTGGAGCACCATGACGGCGAAGGCGATGCCGACGACGCCCTGGCCCAGGATCTTCCACCTGGCGCGCAGACCGAGCGAGCGCTCCTGCGAGATCTTGATCGCGTCGTCCAGGAAGCCGACGAAGCCGAGGCCCACCAGGAGGAACACGACCAGCATCGAGGAGGCGTCAGGCGCGCGCCCGATGAAGGCGTTGCCGCCGAGCCAGCCCAGCAGCGTCGCGAGGATGATGACGACGCCACCCATGGTGGGCGTACCGCGCTTCACATGGTGCGAGGCAGGTCCGTCCTGACGGATGAACTGCCCGTACGCGCGTCTGGTCAGGTAGCGGATGAACAGCGGCGTCCCCAGGAGGGATACCAGCAGCGCGAGCCCGCCTGCGGCGACTACCGCCCTCATGCACTCTCCTCCAGAAGGTCGTCGGCGAGCCTCCACAGGCCGGAGCCCTGCGAAGCCTTCACCAGCACGGTGTCCCCCGGCCTCAGCATCTCTGCGAGCACCGCGCGCGCCTCGTCAATCGTAGCGGCGTAGCCGGCCTCATCGCCCCAGGAGCCCTCGCGCACCGCGGACACGTAGGCGGGACGAGCACCTTCACCGACCACCAGCAGGTGGTCCAGGCGCAGGCGCACCGCGTCGAGCCCGATCTCCTCGTGGGCCGCGACAGAGGCCTCGCCCATCTCGCGCATCTCGCCCACCACGGCGATCGAGCGTCCGCCCTGCGCGACCTCCTTGAGCGCGCGCAGCGCTGCCCTCATCGACTCGGGGCTCGCGTTGTAGGCGTCGTCGAGGATCCGCACCCCGTCGGCCCGCTCCGTCAGCGCCATGCGGTGAGGGCTCAGCGGGCCCGCGGCCTCGAGCAAGGACGCGATCTGGTCGAGCGGCATGCCGCAGACCGAGGCGACGGAGGCGGCCGCGAGAGCGTTCGTGGCATGGTGCGCGCCGATGAGCCTCAACGTGAGCTCGGGCCCGCCGAGCTCAGGATCCGAGGCGCGCAGCGTGAAACGGGCCCGGCCGTGATCGAGCTCGAGCCCGACGGCGGCGAGGTCGAGCGAGGGGCCCTGCCCTTCAAGTCCGAACAGGCGCACCCGACGGCCGTCCTCGCCGAGCGACGCACGGCTCGCCATGGACAGCACCCGCGGGTCGTCTGCATTGAGGATCGCAGTGCCTCCGGGAACGAGCCCGTCGAGCAGGGACGCCTTCTCCTCCGCGAGCGCGTCGGGCGACCCGTAGCCGCCCAGGTGCGCCGTGCCGACGGTGAGGACGACTGCGATGTCGAGCGGGGCGATGCGGGTGAGATAGGAGAGGTCGCCAGGGGCGCTCGCCCCCATCTCAAGCACGAGGTGGCGCGTCGAGTCGTCGGCACGAAGCACCGTGAGCGGCAGGCCGATCTCGTTGTTGTAGCTGCCGACGGGCGCGACCACGTCGGGCAGGATCTGCGCCAGCAGGTCCTTGGTGGAGGTCTTGCCGTTGGAGCCAGTGATACCCACGACGGTGAGGTCGCCCTCGGCGCGCAGGAGCGCGAGGTAGGCGCGTGCGAGCGCCCCGAGCGCCGTCTGGACGTCGTCCACCAGGATGTGCGGCGCTGCCACCGGACGTGAGACCAGGCTCACGACTGCGCCTGCCTCCACGGCGTCGGCCACATAGTCGTGCCCGTCCACCCGCTCTCCGATGAATGCCGCGTACAGCGCACCGTGTGTGATCTGGCGCGTGTCCTTCTCGACCGAGGTGATCCTCGTGTCGACCTCCGCCACGAGCTCTCCCCCGACGGCGTTCGCGACCCACTGCGCTGTCACGGGCCTCACTGCTGCTCCGCCTTCCGCTCGGCGACGATCCTGGCGTGGGCCGCAAGGTAGGCGTCCCTGTCGTTGTACCGGTGGAACACTCCTGCGATCTCCTGGGTCGGCTCGTGGCCCTTGCCCGTGACGATGACGGTGTCGCCCGGCCGTCCGAGCCGGAGGCCGTACTCGACCGCCGCGACGCGGGGCTCCACCTCGTGCACGTCGTGAAGCTCAGGACGCACCTTCTGGATCCCCTCGCGGATGGCGGCGCGGATGGCGGCCGGCTCCTCGGAGCGAGGGTTCTCGTCCGTCAGCACGATGACGTCGGCGAGCGTCGCCGCGATCTCGCCCATCACCGGCCGCTTGCCCTGGTCGCGATCACCGTCGGAGCCGAAGATCAAGATCAGACGGCCCGGGGTGATCGGGCGGACGCCCTCGAGCGCGAGCGTGAGCGCGTCAGGCGTGTGCGCATAGTCGACGATCGCGAGCGGATCCACGTCGCTGCGCTCGATCACGCGCTCCATCCGTCCCGGCACCTCGTGCCCGCCCGCGACACCGGCGATCGCCTCAGCGAGCGGCACGCCCGCCGCGTGGGCGGCCACGATCGCGACCATCGCATTGCTCACGTTGACGAGCCCTGGCAGAGGGCTCTCCGCGTGATGCTGGACTCCCTGCGGGTCCGTGAACGTGAAGCGCGAGCCGACGCCGTCCAGGCCGACATCGGCCCACGTGACGATCCACTCGGCCTCCTGAGGCGCCTCCGGACGGGTGGAGACCCGCTCGCACGGGATCTCGACGCGTGCGGCCAGCTTGCGGCCCCACTCGTCGTCGACGTTGATCACGCCACGGCGCGCGCGCCCGGGCTCGAACAGTCTGCCCTTCGCGTCCAGGTAGCCGTCCATCGTCTTGTGGAAGTCGAGGTGGTCCCACTGGAGATTCGTGAAGACGGCGACCGAGAACTCCACACCCGCGATCCTGTCCAGCGCGGCCGCATGCGAGCTCACCTCTGTCACGGCGGAGGTCACGCCCTCCTCGCGCATGCGCGCCAGCAGGCCATGCAGCACGGGCGACTCGACCGTGGTGCGCGGGCTCTCGATCGCCTCGTCGCCGATCCGCAGCTCGACGGTGCCCATGATGCCCGTGCGCGCGTGCACCCTCTTCAGCGCCGACTCGATGAAGTAGCTGGTGGTCGTCTTCCCGTTGGTGCCGGTGACGCCGACGAAGGCCATGTCCTTGGACGGGTCTCCGTAGATGAGCGCCGCGGCCTCGCCCATGGCCGCACGCGCGTCGTCCACGACGATGACGGGCAGGTCCACCCCGTCGGTACGGAGGATCTCCGCACCCTCCGCATCCGTGAGGACGGCGACCGCCCCTGAGCCGGAGACCTGCGCGCCGAAGCGCGCGCCGTGGACCTTGAAACCGGGGAAGGCGCCGAAGAGGTCCCCCGCGCGTACCTCGCGCGAGTCGACGGTCGCTCCCGTCACCTGCAGAGCGGCGACGTCGGCGGGCACGTCCACGCCGAGCCTCGCCGCGACGCGTGCGACGCTGACCGGCTCCGCGTGTGCGGGCCGCAGCTCCATCTGAGTCAAGCTCACTCCCAGGTCGTGGGGTACGGGTCCGCCTTGCCGGTCGACGGGGGCACCCCCAGCGACTGCAACGTGAATGTTGCCACGTCGCGGAACACCGGCGCGGCCACCTCGCCGCCCCAGATCGAGGTCTTCGGGTCGAACATGATGACCGACACGACGATACGCGGGTCGTCCGCAGGCGCGATGCCCACGAACGACGCGACGGTGCCGTTCTGCTTCCCGTCGCTGCCGAAGACCTGGGCGGTACCCGTCTTGCCTGCGACCCTGTAGCCGTCGATGCGTGCGTTGCCGCCCGTGCCCTCGGCGGTGACATCCTCGAGCATCCTCATGAGGTCGTCTGCGGTCTCCTCGCTGATCACCCGGGTCTCGTCCTGGGTCTCGCGAGGCGTGAAGGTGCCGTCGGCCGACTCGTAGCCCGACACGACCGTGGGCTGCACCCGCACCCCGCCGTTCGCGATGGTCTGATACACCTGCGCCGTCTGGAGCGCGGTCACGGACACGCCCTGGCCGTAGAGCACCGCGTACTCCGTGC
Organism: Demequina zhanjiangensis; assembly: GCF_030418315.1. Classification (GTDB taxonomy): domain Bacteria; phylum Actinomycetota; class Actinomycetes; order Actinomycetales; family Demequinaceae; genus Demequina; species Demequina zhanjiangensis. The sequence continues at coordinate 58,581 of NZ_JAUHPV010000007.1, read as the reverse complement.
GGCCGTCCCAGTTCTGCCAGTCGCGCAGGATGCCTCCTGACTCACCGGGCAGTCCGACGTCCGTCGCGGACCCGAACCCGAAGGCCGAGAGGTACTCGTAGCGGGTGGCGAGGTCGAGCTCCTGCCCCACCTGGATGGTGCCGGTGTTGGACGACGAGACGAGGATGCCCGCGAGCGTCAGCGGCTGGTCCGCGTGCTCGTGGGAGTCCTTGAAGGTCTGACCGTTCTCGGTCGTGTACTCGTACGGCGCCACGTACTTGGACGTGGGTGTGGCGGTGCCCTCCTCGATCGCGGCGGCCATCGTGATGACCTTCGCTGTGGAGCCCGGCTCGAACACGGTCGACACGGCACGGGATCCCCGGTCGTCGGCGTCGGACTCGCCTGGCTCGTTCGGGTCGACGGTGTCGGAGTCTGCGAGCGCGTAGATCTCGCCCGACTTCACGTCCTCCACGATCACGATGCCCGCGGAGGCGCCCGTCTTCGCGACCGCGTCGTCCACGATCTGCTGCACCTGGTACTGGATGTCGGAGTCGACCGAGAGCACCACGGTGTCCCCCGGCCGCGCGGCCACCTCGTCGAGGATGCCGGTCGGGATGACCGTGCCGCCGCCTCCGCGCTCGTACGTGATGGAGCCGTCCTCGCCCACGAGCGTGTCCTCGAGCGCGAGCTCGATCCCCGCGTTGCCGAAGGTTCCGGGCTGGTCGGAGCGTCCGCCCATGAAGCCGATCACGTTGCCCGCGACGCTGCCGTTCGGGTAGATCCGAAGCGAGGCGCTCTCCCGAGAGATCCCGGCGATGTCCTCGTCGTCGATCAGCTCCCAGGTCTCCGGGGTCACGTACTTCGCGATGTAGACGTAGGTCCTGTCGCCGACGAGCTCGGCGGCGAGCTCGCTCTCGCTGACGCCGAGGATGGGCGCGAGGATGCGCGCCGCGTCGAGCGGCCCTTCGGCCGTGATGTGCCCGTTCTCCGCGCGCATCCAGCCCGCGAGCTCCTCCTGGTTGACCACCACGTGGTACCGCTGCACAGACGTGGCGAGCACGACTCCGTTGCGATCCACGATGTCCGCACGCTCGGTGGACACGCTCGCGGTGGTGAGGCGCCCTGCGAGTGCCTCCGCGGACAGCTCGGCGGCGTCGACGCCCTGCACCATGACCAGCCTGCCGACGAAGACGAGCAGGACGACGAGGGATGCCACGGAGAGGAGCCGCTGCCGGCGCACGGGGTGCCCCACGCGCGGCAGATGCGACGGCCTGGCGCGTTCAGCCATCAGCCCGTCCTTGCCTCGAGGACCACGCCTTGCTGGAGGAACACGGAGCCGAGAGTATCCGCCTGAACCATGCCGAGCTCGGAGGCACGCTGTGCCAGCTGCTGGGGCGCGGCGTTCGCCTCGAGCTCCATGACCAGGTCATCACGCTGGCGAGCGAGGTCCGCGATCTCGAGCTTGAGGTCGCGACGCTCGTACGCGCCCTCGGTCATGACGATGTTGATCAGCAGGACCGAGGCCAGCGCGGCCACGACGATCCCGATGCACAGCAGCGCGAAGGGCACGAGAGAGCGCGCCTGCTGGGGCGCGGCGACGGCCCGCAGGTGCGAGGCGCGGCTCGGCTCTGCCTGCTCGGTCCGCGGCGACTGGCGACGCGGCGCGGTCGCGGCGGCGGCGGTGGCGGCGCGCGCGGAAGCCCCGCGCACCGGTGCGGGTCGGGACGCGGGGGCAGGACGATGCTTCGGAACGGCGCTCACGCGGACCTCCTGAGGCGTGACGGCGGCGTGGGGCGCAGCCGCTCGACGGCTCGGAGCCGTACGGGCTTGGAGCGCGGGTTCTCCTGGGCCTCGAGCTCGGACGCCTTCTCGGCGCCGCGCGTGAGGAGTCGGAGGTAGGGCTGAGCCTCGTCGGGGACGACGGGAAGCCCCGGGGGCGCGTCGACCTCGGAGCCGGCGGCGAAGGCGCGTTTCACGAGCCTGTCCTCGAGCGAGTGGTAGCTCATGATCACGACACGTCCCCCGACGCCGACGGACTCGACGGCGGCGGGCACCGCGCGCTCAAGCACCTCGAGCTCGCGGTTGACGGCGATGCGGAGCGCCTGAAAGGTGCGCTTGGCGGGGTGACCGCCGGGCGCGTGACGCGCCGCCGCGGGCATGGCCTCGAGCACGAGCTCGGCCAGCTCGGTGGAGCGGGTGAGGGGCGCCGTCTCGCGGCGACGCACGATGGCTCGGGCGATCCGCGGGGCGAAGCGCTCCTCTCCGTAGACGCGCAGGATCCGCGTCAGCTCCCGCTCGTCCTCGTCGCGGAGGAGGTCCGCCGCGGTGCGCGGCTCGGAGCGGTCCATCCGCATGTCGAGCGGCGCGTCCTGCGCATAGGAGAAGCCGCGGTCGGCCTCGTCGATCTGCAGCGAGCTGACGCCCAGGTCCAACAGGATCGCGTCCGCGGCGTCGGCACCGGCCGCGGCGAGCGCGCCGCTCATGTCGTCGTACGTCGCGTGGTGCGCGAGGAACCTGTCGCCGAAGCGCGCGAGCCGCTCCGACGCGAGCGCGATGGCCTGCTCGTCCCTGTCGATTCCCACCACCCGTGCCCTCGGGCAGCGCTCGAGAAGGGCCTCCGTGTGGCCGCCCATGCCGAGGGTGCCGTCGATCGCGACCGCGCCCTCATGCTGGAGCGCAGGGGCCATCAGCTCGACGCACCGGTCACGCATGACCGGCACGTGCCGTGACGCGGCGTCCTGGCCCATGGCCCCTCCCTTCCTTCAGTCGTGTCGTGCCCCGAGGTCTCCCTCCGGCCCTCTGGCGGGGGGAAGTCCGCCAGAGCTGCTCGGAAGAAGGCCACAGGGCACGCGCCGTCACATGTCGTCGAAGACCTCTGCCGCCGTCTCCGCGTAGGCGTCCTCGCCTGCCTCCAGGTAGGCCTCCCACGCCTCCACGTCCCAGATCTCGACCCGCGAGCCCATGCCGACCACGGCGACCTCGCGGTCGATGCCCGCGTACTTGCGCAACGGCTGCGACAGGAGCACCCGCCCCTGCTTGTCGGGGATGTCGTCCTGGGCGTACGCCAGGAAGCTGCGCATGTAGTCGCGCGCCGCCTTGTTCTCGAGCGGCGCCTTGCGAAGCCGGCTGTGGACCTCCTGGAACTCGTCGATCGGGAACACGAAGATGCAGCGGTCGAGGCCGCGGGTGGCGACCAGGCCTGAGGCGAGCCGGCCACGGAACTTGGCCGGCAGGATCAGCCGGCCCTTGTCGTCGAGGCGAGGCATGAACGTGCCAAGGAAGACCCCTGTGGGGCCCAGGCCATGCACTGCCGCGTCCGACACGTGGCCTCACCTCCCCTCGCCACGGCTCACCCGATGCCCCCACTTTACTCCACTTCCCCCCACAAAACGCGATACCTGAGAGAAATCTGACACTCAGAGGATCAAAATCCCCGGTAGGTGGCCACATCACATGGTGGAGGGTCATCGCACCCACCTGCGGGTCGGCTACCCTCGAACCAGGGCGAACAGGAGGAACCGCATGGCACACCCGATCCCGACCGCAGCGGAGCTCGACGAGGTGGCGGAGGTCCTCGGGCGCGTCCGCGCCTCGATCGCCACGGTCCTGTCAGGACTCGAGCCTGCGATCGAGACCACCCTCGCGACGGTGCTCGCGGAGGGCCACGTGCTCATGGAGGACGTCCCCGGCGTCGGCAAGACCACGCTCGCCCGAGCGCTCGCCGCCTCCGTCGGTGCGAGCGTCGGACGCATCCAGTTCACCCCCGACCTGCTGCCGTCCGACGTGACCGGCGTGAGCGTCTACCGCGCAGACGAGCACCGCTTCGAGTTCAGGCCGGGCCCAGTGTTCGCCAACGTCGTGATCGCCGACGAGATCAACCGCGCCTCGCCCAAGACCCAGTCCGCGCTCCTCGAGTCGATGCAGGAGCGGCGCGTCACCATCGACGGCACCACCCACCCGCTCCCCTCGCCCTTCCTCGTGGTCGCGACGCAGAACCCGGTCGAGATGGAGGGGACCTACCCGCTTCCCGAGGCCCAGAGGGACCGCTTCATGACGCGGATCTCCGTCGGCTACCCCTCCGCAGGCGATGAGCTCGCGATGCTGGACAGCCACGACGGCACCGATCCTCTGCACCACGTCACCGCGGTCACCGACGCGGAGACCCTCGCCCGCCTGATCGGCGTCGCCACGCGCATCTACGCAGCACCCGCGATCAAGCAGTACATCGTGGACCTGGTGCGAGGCACCCGCGCCGAGAGCACGCTCCGGCTCGGCGCGTCCCCGCGCGCCTCTCTCCAGCTGCTCGCCGCAGCCAAGGGACGCGCAGCGCTCCACGGCCGCAACCACGTCCTGCCCGACGACCTCAAGGCGCTCGCCGTGCCCGTGCTCGCGCACCGCGTGATCCCGTCGATCGAGGCACGCACCGCAGGACGCACCGCGGAGCAGATCATCGCGGGCCTCACCGACCAGGTCCCCGTCCCGGCCGACGCCCGCGACAGGAGCGTGCAGACCGTATGAGCCGCCGCGGCACCGCCACGGCCGCCACGGCTCCCGCCTCCACGCGTCCCGGCAGGACGGAGACAGTCGTCACCGCAAGGGGCATCGGGATGACGGGAGGCGGCCTCGCGCTCACCGCGCTCGGGATCGGCCTCGCCTCGACGCTCATCGTGATGCTCGGAATCGCCACCCTCGCCACGGCGGCGGTCGCCGCCCTCTGGCTCCTGAGCTCCGTCCAGCTCCTCAGACGCCGCTATCGCACTGCGCGGCGCGTCATCAGCCCCTTCCCGCTCGTGGCAGGGGAAGCCGGCACCGTCCATGTCGAGGTCGCCTCCTCTCACGGCAGCACCCGTGTGCCCCAGCTCGACATCCGCGAGCAGGCGGCAGCCGAGCTCACAGGCATGCGCCCCACCTCGGCCTCCGTGACGCGCAGGCCCGGCTCCGTGCTCCTGTCGTACTCGCTGAGCCCGACCTCCCGCGGGCGCTGGCCGCTCGGCCCCGCCGTGGTGCGGGCCGCCGACCCGCTGGGTCTCGCATGGGCCGACACCCCCGTCGGCGCCGAGGAGCTCGTGCCCGTCCGCCCCAGGGTCGTCGATCTCACGGCCGCCGGCGGCTCACGCCTTGACGGGCTCGAGCAGATCTCACGCGGAGCTCGCCGCGCCTCGGCCGACGACGCCGCGGTCCGCGAGTACCGGCACGGCGACGACCCCCGACGCGTCCACTGGCCCAGCAGCGCCCGACGCGGTTCACTCGTGGTCCGCGCCGACGAGCACGCGGGCCGCCCGCCGGCGGACCTCCTCGCAGACCTGCCCTCCCCCGGAGAAGACTTGGAGACGGTGGTCGCTGCCGCCGCGTCCCTCTCGCTCGCAGTACTGGCCGACGGACATGCGGTCCGGATCGTCGCACCAGGCACACGACCGCTGAACCGCTGGGCCGCCGAGGCGCGGGACGAGGCACGCGCAGGACTGCTCGACGACTGCATCGACCTTCAGCCCGCCCACGGCTCACCCTCGGACGCCCTCGTCGACGCGGCGCACGCGCTGATGTCCGAGCCAGGCTCAGGCTCCCTGCTCGTCGCGCTCGTGGAGCCGCGGGGAGAAGCCGACGCCGGCGTGCGCATGCTCGCGGGGCTCGGCGCCGCCGGGCACGCCGTCGCACTCGTGCGTGAGGCGCCGCGAGCCGCCGAGACCGCCCATGCGCTCGAGCGGGGCGGCTGGCGATGCGCCCGATGGAAGGATCTCGAGGACCTCCCCGAGGCCTGGGCAGCGGTCGCCAAGGCGACGGAGCGCGCATGAGCGGCAGGATCCGGGTCCCGTGGCCCGCCTCGATGCTGCTCGCGCTAGCGACAGGCATCAGCCTGCTCGCGTACTCCGATCCGGTCGACCTCGGAGGCTGGCTGCTCGGACCTCTCACGCTGCTGGCCGGTGTCGCCCTCGTGGTGGTCGTGACGCGCGCGGTGACCCGCTCGCGACTGCTGCCCACCGCGCTCGGACTGCTGGTCGCGCTCGCAGGAGCGGTGCCGCTGCACACCGACTACGCGTTCCCCACTCCCGCCGCCGCACGTGCCCTCGTCGATGCCGTGGGCGAGGGCGTCACCTACGCCGCCACCTCCGTCGCGCCGGTGGAGGACGCCACCCCGCTCGCGCCACTCGTGACCGTGGCATTGGTCCTGCTGTTCCTCGTGACCGAGCACATCTCCGTCTCCTGGCGTGCGACAGGCATCGCGGGAGCCTTCCTGCTGCTGCCCTGGCTGCCCGCGGCGATCGTCCCCTGGTCGGTGCCCTGGCAGGCAGCCGCCGCCGCCCTGGCTGCCTGGCTCGGAGCGCTCGCCCTCACCTCGATGCATGAGGACGTGCCGCTTCCGCCGCGCCTCACCGCCTGGGTGCCCGCAGTCGCCGCCACCATCGTCGTCGCCGCCATGCTCACACCCCTCGCCGTCGGAGCTCCTGGCTGGGGACGCCTCCCCCAGGCGCAGATCGGCGGGGACGCCGCCACCCGCCTCGACCTGGACCTCGACCTCAGGGAGTCCCTCAACTCTCGATCGAACTCCGTGGTGCTGACCTACGCGTCCACCAGCGGCAGCGCCGACGTGCTCCGGCTCTACACCGCCGAGGACTTCAACGGCAGCGAGTGGGATCGCGGCGAGGAGCAGGAGCAGGGCAGCCCGGTCAACACCGGCGTGCTGTGGCCGGAACCGGGCCTGCTCGAACGCGATCCAGGGGCCTCCCTCGAGATCTCGATCGAGACCCTCCAGCAGGACGCGCTGCCGGTCACGGTCGACCCGCGGCGGGTGTACGCCTCAGATGACTGGTTCTACGACCCCGTCCGAGACGAGGTGCGGTCGGCCACCACCGACACGCAGGGCCTCGCCTACACGGTCGTGACCGACCCCGGCTACATCACCGCGGAGCGCCTTCAGGCGGCACCTGCCCTCCAAGGCGAGCAGAGCCAGGCGCTCGAGCTCGCCGACCCGATCGACGTGGACCGGATCGGTGCGATCGCCCGCGATCTCGTGACCGAGGCGGGAGCCACCACCGAGTACGAGCAGGCGCTCGCGATTCAGCGGTGGCTGCGCGACCCGGCAGAGTTCACCTACGACACGACCGTGGCGCTCCAAGGACGCGACGCGGTGTCCGAGTTCCTGGACACGAGGCAGGGCTACTGCGTGCAGTTCGCCACCACGATGGTCGTGATGGCACGCACGCTCGACATCCCCGCACGCATGGGTGTCGGGTTCCTCGGCGGCGAGGCGATCTCGCCCGGCGAGTACGAGGTGATCGGCGGCAACGCCCACGCGTGGCCCGAACTGTACTTCCCCGGCACCGGCTGGGTGAGGTTCGAGCCGACGCCCGCGATCCAGGCGAGCGCCCCCGAGTACGCCGAGGGCTCCGACTCCGGCGCGACGCCCACTCCCTCGCCGTCGCCCAGCACGTCCTCCGAGCCTGCGCCGTCCGCGCCTGCGGAGCCGTCCGCTGAGGCGAGCCCGTCCGCGTCTGCGAGCGCTGCCGCTGAGCCGGGTGATGCCTCACCTACAGGGGTTCCTGCGGTGCTGCCCTGGGTCGCGCTCGCGGTGATCGCCGCCGCAGGCGTCGCCGCGTGGATCCTCGGCCGCCGGCGGAGTTCCGCGCGGGAGGCGGCGAGGGGCGCCGAGTCGGCGTGGTCGCGACTGCGCGACAGGCTTCCTGCGGAGGCTCGATGGGCCCTGTCGGCCACACCCTACGAGGCCGCTCGGCACGTCCGAGATCACGTCGCCCTCTCGCCTGAGGCCGACGCGGCGCTGGACGAGCTCACGGAGTCCGTCATGACGCTGCGCTACGCGCCGCACGGAGCCACCGAGGAGCTGCCGCACGACGAGGTGGAGCGCCTCAAGGGTCTGGCGGACGCCGTCGTCACAGGAGCCAGCCGCGCCGGCACCGCGTGAAGGTCGCACGGGTGCCGCCCACGTCACGCCACGCCGGCTCGCCGAAGGCACAGCACCACGGCGGGCTCAACGGCACCACGGTGGACACAGAAATGCGCGCGCCCCAGGGCGCGCGTCAAGAGGAGCCGGTCTCAGGAACCAGCGCAGACGACTAGAAGTCGCCCTTCTCGCGGCGACGGTCGTACCGCTCCTCCATGCGCTGCATGAAGGGCTTCTTCGCCTGCGGCTTGGATGGCCCCGACTTGCCCTTCGCCTGCTTGGCAGGGGTCGTGCCTTCACTGGAGGACGAGCCGCCGAGCAGGGCCCACAGGGCCACCGCGATCATCAGCGCGAATCCGACGATGCCGAGCCACAGCAGCTGGGTCATGACGCCGATCACCACGACGCCGAGTCCGACGACGACGCCCACGACGCCGAGCGCGATGCGACTGCGCGACTTCGGTCCGCGCTTCATCGCGCGCCCGAGCTGCGGGTCGGAACCCAGATCGCGCTCGAGCTGCTCGAGCACGCGCTGCTCATACTCCGACAGCGGCATCGCGCCACCTCCTCACCGTCATGAGGTCCATGGGGACCTGGACCTGACGCCAGTCTAGTTCGAACAGCCACCGCAATCCAGCCGTCTACGCTGGACCCATGGCACGACGCGGGAACACCTTCGACGCGATCGCGCCACACGTGCCGCGGGGAGTCGACTTCCCCATCGCCACCGGCGTCGCGCGTCTTGAGGACGAACCCGATGGGACAACGTTTCTATGGGTCAATGGAGTTCCCAGCTCGCCATTGCGCCCTGAGCTCGACGTGCTCGACTTCGAGTACATGGAGCGCTTCGCGGCGGTCGTCGAGGCATGGGAGCCTCCTGCGAGGATGCTCGCGCTTCACGTGGGCGCGGCCGCGTGCGCCTTCCCGCGGTATCTCGCGCACCGCTACCCCGACTCGGGGCACATCGCTGTCGACATCGACGCGACCCTGCCCGAGCTGGTGCGCACGTGGTGGGATCTTCCGCGCGCTCCGAGGCTGAGGATCCGCGCCCAGGACGGTCTCGAGGCGCTTGCCGCTCGGCGTGACGAGAGCATCGACCTGATCGTGCGGGACGCCTTCTCAGGGTCGGACACTCCGCCGCATCTGGCGGACGAGGAGTGGTGGGGCCACGCGCGTCGTGCGCTACGGCCAGGAGGACTGATCCTCGCGAATGTGGGCGCTGGGCCTCAGGGGGCCACCGCTCGAACCGATGTCACGGCCGCGCGGGCCGCGCTCGGGAGCGTCGTGGCGATCGGCGAGCATGCCGTCCTCAAGGGGCGTCGACGCGGGAACGTGGTGCTCGCCGCGTCGACGCGCCTCGATGTGGATGTGCTCGCACGCTACGCCGCGTCGGCATCCCTGCCGACGGGCGTCAGGAGCGACTGGACGCCCTGACGGGCGCCCGCGTCGTCCTTAGAGCGGGCGGACGTTCGACGCCTGCGGGCCCTTGGGACCCTGCGTCACCTCGAACTCGACGCGCTGCTGCTCGTCGAGCGACTTGTAGCCATCGGTCTCAATCGCCGAGTAGTGGACGAAGACGTCAGCGCCGCCACCGTCCTGGGCGATGAATCCAAAGCCCTTCTCTGCGTTGAACCACTTCACGGAACCCTGCGCCATGCGGGTTTCTCCCTTTGTTTCAAATGCCCTGGGAGGGAAGCGCGACACTTTGCCGCGCTCGTCGCCGCAATGACCTCTCCCACCCATGAGGGGCGGGTTCCTGCACACTACGTTCTTGCAACCGAGACCAAGTGTGTCATGCACAGGGCCGCGAGCGCGACACTTCTGGGCGTGCCGCGCCGCAAAAATGATCAGCCCTGAGGGAAATCCCGCCCGTGCTGACGGAGATACTTCTCGAACTCGGCGCCTAGCTCGTCCGCCGAGGGGATGAGCCCGTCCTGGAGCATCTCGTCGTCGCGCGACTCCTGGAACGCGTCGAACTGCTCCTCCAGCGCGGCGACGAGCGCCTGGACCTCCTCCGACTCCGTGAGCTGCCGCGTGATCTCCTCCTCCGCGCGATCAGCCTCGGCATCGAGCCCCTGCGGCTCCAGCACCAGGCCGGACAGATCCTCGAGCGCGGTCAGCGCACGCTGCGCCGCCTGCGGGTACGAGGACTGCGCAAGATAGTGAGGCACGTGGACGGCGACGTTCACCACGTCGAGGCCCCACTGTCCGAAGCGGTACTCCAGCAGGTTCTGCGCGGAGGCGGGCACGCTCACCGTGCCGAACATGCTGGGCTGATCGGGCAGCAGCTCCTGAGACGTGCCGTGCACGGTGACGCCAAGCGCGCGCGTGTGAGGCGCCGCCATGGGGACGCCGTGGGTGCCGAGCACCAGGCCGATGCCGAGACGCTCGACGACGTCCCGCACGGCCCTGATGTACGCCTCCCACCGGATGTCAGGCTCGAAGCCATGCAGCATCAGGAAGGGGGTGCCCTCCGCGTCACGAACCATGTCGAGTGCGAGGTACGGCTCGTCGTAGTCGGTCCATTCGTTGATGGAGAAGGTCATCTCGGGGCGGCGCGACCTGTAGTCGAGCAGCTCGTCGATGTCGAAGGTCGCGAGCCTCACCGGCTCTCCCATGTCATGCACGTGCTCCGCGACGAGGCGTCCAGTCTTGCCTGCGTCGATGAACCCGCGCAGCGCATGCAGAAGCACGGCGCCCTCCGACGGGGCCTCCTCGGCCCACGCCGCGACGCCGTCCGGGTCCCACGTCACCAGCTTCGTCTCCATATCGCTCCATCCTGGCATGGCCCGCGAGCACATCCGTCGACTTCCGCGTCGGGCGAAAGCCGGGAATGCGTACGATGCGGCATGCGAATCCTGCGATAATGGTTGACTGCTTCGCCACGGACCACCCGACCCGAGGGATATGCCATGCACGACGAGCCCGCCGCCACCGCCACGGGACTCGATGCCGAGCAGCAGGTAGTCGACACGCTCTACGGACGGCTCGACACGCTGCGAGACGAGGCTGAGGAGCGGCTCGCCGACATCCGTCGCCAGGGCCCCTCGGGCTCGCCGCAGAACCGCTCGGAGCGCGACGCGTTCGCCACCCTGTACGAGGACCGCATCGGCCAGCTGGACGCCGTCGAGGACCGGCTGTGCTTCGGTCGGCTCGACATGATCGACGGCGAGACCCTCTATGTGGGCCGCATCGGGCTGTCCGACGCCGAGCATGCTCCCCTGCTGACCGACTGGCGCGCGCCCGCCGCGCGCGCCTTCTACTCGGCCACCGCCGCCGCGCCCAGCGGCGTGATGAACCGCCGCCATCTGACGACGCGCGGCCGCACCGTGACAGCGGTCGAGGACGACGTGCTCGACGTCGAGGCTCTCCGTGCCGCCGGCCGTGAGGGCTCCCTCGCCGGTGAAGGCGCGCTCCTTGCGGCCCTCGACGCACGCCGCACCGGACGCATGGGCGACATCGTCGCGACGATCCAGGCCGAGCAGGACGCCGTCATCCGCGCCCCCATGGAGGGAGCGCTCGTCGTCCAGGGCGGACCCGGCACTGGCAAGACAGCCGTCGCGCTGCACCGTGCCGCGTTCCTGCTCTACCACCACCGTGAGAGGCTCGCGAGCCGCGGCGTGCTGCTGATCGGCCCCTCGCGCCAGTTCCTCCGGTACATCGACCACGTGCTGCCGTCGCTTGGCGAGACCGGCGCGGTCTCCACCACGCTCGAGGGCCTCGTGAAGGGCGTCACCATCGCCGGCGTCGAGTCCGACGCCGTGGCCCGCATCAAGGGGCGCAGCGACATGGCGGGCGTCATCAAGCGGGCCGTCCGCGAGCGCCAGCGCGTCCCCCGCACCGACCAGACGGTCCGCCTGGACGGCCGGCCCGTCGTGATCCGCAGGTCCGACATCCGCGACGCCCAGGCCCGTGCACGACGCGACGGACGCCCGCACAACGAGGCACGCGCCACGTTCGCGAAGGACATGATCGGTCGCCTCACCGCGCAGCTCGCTGAGCAGCTGGAGCACGTCGAGGCCGACGACAGGATGGAGCTCGAACGGGAGGTGCGCGACAACCGGTCGATCCGGGTCGCGATCAACCTGTGCTGGCTGCCGATCACCCCGGCGCAGCTGCTGAAGGACCTGTTCTCCAAGCCGCATCTGCTCGACAACGCGGCGCCGCGGCTCAGCGCCTCCGACCGGGATCTCCTCCTGCGCCCGACCTCGGCACCGTTCACCGACGCGGATGTCCCGCTGCTCGACGAGGCGGCCGAGCTGCTCGGCGACATGCCGAACGGCTCGCCCCGGCCCGACGCGAGCGCGCTGACCACCGAGGAGGTCGAGTACGCGAAGGAGGTGCTCGAGACCTTCGGCGACGGGGGCATGGTCACCGCCGAGGCGCTCGCCTCCCGCATGCGCGAGGGGTCGACCCGCCTCACCGTCGCGGAGCGCGCCTCCGCCGACCGCACGTGGACGTACGGGCACGTGGTCGTGGACGAGGCGCAGGAGCTCAGCCCCATGGCGTGGCGGATGCTGTCCCGCCGCTGCCCCACCCGCTCGTTCACGATCGTCGGCGATGTCGCCCAGACGTCGTCGGCTGCGGGCACCACGTGGTGGCCCGAGGCGATGGACCCTCTGTTCGGCGGCACGTGGAACCTGCGCGAGCTCACCGTCAGCTATCGAATCCCGGCGCAGGTCGCGCAGGCTGCGCAGTCGTTCGCGAAGGCGGTCGGGCTGCCCGTCTCGGAGCTGAGCGCCGCGCGCGACGTGGACGACGCGGTGGCGTTCCACCGCGTGGACGCGAGCTCGCTCGTCGATGCGTCTGCACGACGGGCATCACATCGGCTCGAGGAGCTCGCCTCCTCGGGTGGAGGGCTCGTCGCAGTCATCGCGCCCGAGGGCCTGCACGCGGACCTGCGGGCCGCCCTCGGGGATTCCGACGTGGAGGTCATCGGGGCGCTTGCGTCCAAGGGCCTCGAGTTCGATGCGGTCGTCGTCGTGGATCCCGCCGCGATCGCGGCACGCGCAGGCGACCTCTACGTGGCGCTCACCCGACCCACGAGGCACCTCGACATCGTCCACACGGGGACTCTGCCGCCGGGCCTGGAGGGCTAGCCGCCGGTCAGGACTGGCAGGCGCCGCTGCCGGCGAGCGCAAGCGCGGTCCGGTCGCCAGGGCCCCACTCGGTCTTCCACCGGTTGGCGGGGCTCATCAGCTCGGCCTCGTCGTCCACGTGGGCGAGACCCACCACGTGCGCGAGCTCGTGCATGATCACCGCGCGAAGCACCGCATCTCCGTCGAAGCCGTCGAGCAGGTCCTGTGCGTCGTCCACGTCGATCACGACGGAGCCGGCGGCCAGGTACTCGCCGTCGCCCTTGGCTGCGGGGACGACGCTCGAGCCGCCCACGCCCACGACGGTGCCCTCGAGCGCGGCGAGGGCTCCCGAGTCGCTCCACCCGATCACGACGGGCGCGTAACGGTCGACGCCGTAGCGCTCCTGGATCGCGTCGCGTGAGTCCGAGAGGGGCTCCTCGGTCTCGCCTTCGTAGACGAACAGCAGGCCCGTCGCGTCGGAGACACGCTGGACAGCGTCGGCGACGATCTGCGCGCCGCCCTCGGGCTCGGAGCCAGGGTTGTACACCCACTCGACCGGCTCGCACGGGTCGTAGCGGACAGGGTCGCCGTCGACGCCCGGGTACCACATCTCGTAGGTGCCGCCCTCGGCGACGATCACCTGTGGCAGGAGCCGAGACCCGTCCCCCGTGGGCTCCGGCACCACATAGCGCTGCTCCGCGACGATCACGCCGTTGCGCGGGAGGGCGAACTGCGTGACGTCGTTCCAGGTCAGGCCCCTCGCGAACGCCGCCCAGACGAAACCGCCCACGCCCACCACCATCACGGCGATGAGGAAGGTCGAGAGCGCGCGGCCTGCGGAGTTCACGGGTTCAGACTGCCACGCCGGGAGCGAGTGCTCTCTCAGGGAGGCGCAACAAGTTGGGAATCCACGCGAATTGCGAGAGTATTGCGCTCGTGCGCGCACTACTTCTCGAGTCCCTCCACCCCCGAGCCACCGACGTCCTCACGGCGGCCGGCATCGAGGTGGACAACCATGTCGGAGCGATGGACGAGGACGAGCTGATCTCGGCCCTCGACGGTGTCGAGATGCTCGGCATCCGCTCCAAGACCCACCTGACGGAGCGAGTCATCAAGGAGTCCCCGTCCCTGCTCGCGGTCGGCGCCTTCTCGATCGGCACGAACCAGATCGACCTCGGCGCTGCCGCGCGATACGGGGTCGCCGCGTTCAACGCGCCGTTCCAGAACACGCGTTCCGTGGTGGAGATGGCCGTGTCAGAGATGATCTCCCTGACCCGACGCCTCGCCGAGCACAACAACTCGATGCACGAGGGCGTCTGGTCCAAGAGCGCCGAGGGCTCGCATGAGATCCGCGGGCGGACTCTCGGCATCGTCGGTTACGGGAACATCGGCTCGCAGCTGTCCGTCATCGCCGAGGCGCTCGGCATGAACGTGATCTTCTACGACACTGCGGAGAAGCTCGCGCTCGGCAACGCGACGCCCATGCCCTCACTGGAGGCTCTGCTCGCTGAGGCCGACATCGTCACGCTCCACGTGGACGGGCGCGCCGGGAACTCGGGCTTCTTCGGCCGCGAGCAGTTCGGCGCGATGAAGCACGGCGCCAAGTTCCTCAACCTGTCGCGCGGATTCATCGTCGACATGGAGGCGCTGGGCGAAGGCCTCGAGTCGGGCGCGATCGGCGGTGCCGCTCTCGACGTCTTCCCCGTGGAGCCGAAGAAGAAGGGCGACGTGTTCGACTCGCCGCTGCGCGGCAAGCGCAACGTCATCCTCACGCCCCACATCGGCGGCTCCACCGAGGAGGCGCAGCGGGACATCGGCCAGTTCGTCGCCTCGCGCATGCGTGACTACATGCGGCACGGCTCCACCTCCCTGTCGGTCAACATGCCGAACCTGTCGCTCGAGCAGGTGCAGGGTTCGCACCGCGTGGCGCACCTGCACGAGAACGTGCCCGGCGTGCTCGCCGCCGTCAACCAGGTGTTCGCGGCGCACGACGTCAACATCGATGCGCAGATGCTGTCGACCCGCGGTGAGCTGGGATACGTGGTCACCGACGTCGCGTCGGGCCTCGACCGCGAGACCGTCGAAGAGCTTCGCGGTATGGCGGGCACCGTGCGAGTGCGCGTCCTGTCCTAGCGCTCAGCGCTCAGCACGAAGGCCCGGTCCGAGGATCCTCGGACCGGGCCTTCGTCGTGTGATCGACGGACGACCGCCTGCGTGGGCGGCGCATCCGCGATGGTGGATGGGCGGCGCTGGGCATCGAGCAGCAGACGGTAGACGACCCGGGCTGCAAGTCACCTGAGGCCGACTATGCGTCGCGGGCGGCGTCCTCGGCGCGGAGCCTGTCGATCGCGGCCTGGAAGTCGTCGAGCGAGTCGAAGCTCTGGTAGACGCTCGCGAACCTCAGGTAGGCGATCTCGTCGAGCTCGCGGAGCGGCTCCAGGATCGCCTTGCCGATGTCCGGCGCGTTGATCTCCGCCTGGCCGCCCTCGCGGATCGAGTCCTCGACGCGGTACGCCAGCTTGATCAGGTCGTCCTCGCCCACCGGCCGTCCCTGGCACGCCTTGCGGACGCCCGTGACGACCTTGTCCCGACTGAAGGGCTCGGCCACACCGGTGCGCTTGATCACCATGAGCGTGGGCGTCTCCACGGTCGAGAAGCGCTTGCCGCACTGGGGGCATTCGCGCCGACGACGGATCTGACTTCCGTCGTCGGCGACACGAGAGTCGACCACGCGGGAGTCAGGGTTCCTGCAGAACGGGCAGTACATGCCCCTACTCTCCCACGACTCACACCTGTCACGCACGCATCAGCGTCCTTCCCTGCAAGGCGACTCACATGCCGGACTCGCCCGAGAGCTATGCCGAGGCGGCCACGTTCAGGGGGCACCGCGAAACCGTGTGAGCACCTCAGGAGCCTTCACGCCCAGCGCGCGGTGCACCGCGTCGAGCCGCTGCGTCAGCCTGCGAGCGGAACCAGGATCTGCTGGCCCGTGACGATGGTGGACGACTCCATCCGGTTCAGCTCGACGATGTCCGCGAGCTTCTCTGAGACGTCCTCGCCAGCGGGAGTGAGAGAGGAGGCGATCTCCCAGAGGGTGTCCCCAGAGGACACGGTGTAGGTGGTGAGCGCGGAGCCCACCGGCACCTCATCGCCGCCGGCGAAGGCTCGCGGAGCGATCAGCGTGGCGAGGAGGACAAGGACAGCGAGCAGCACGCTCCTGCGCATGCGAGCGGATGCGGTCCGAGGGGCCGTCACCGTCATCGTTCCGATCGTCATCTCATCCTCCTTCGAACATGTGTTCTATCGAACGTATGTTCTAGTTCTAGCATCGCCCGCCGACATTCACAAGACACGGTCGAACAAATGTTTGATTTCGCAGTCCGTCTGCCCTAGGTTCGAGACAAGGACATCACCGGGGTCTGACAACCCGGCGGGCATGGAGGACACAGTCATGGCGAGCGACGACCAGCAGGACGCGACGATCCACGCGTTCCCCGACGTGAGCGGCGGCGTGGGCCTCACCGAGCGCCAGCGCCTCATCCTTGAGCACATCCGCGACTCGGTCGCCTCGCGCGGCTATCCGCCGTCGATGCGCGAGATCGGCGAGGCCGTCGGCCTCACCTCCACCTCGTCGGTCAAGCACCAGCTCAGCGCCCTGGAGTCGAAGGGCCTTCTGCGCCGGGACCCCCACCGGCCTCGTGCGATCGAGGTCGTGATGCCTGAGGAGATCGCTGCGCCCGCCGAGAGCGCCCCAGAGACACCCACCGCTCTCCCCTACGCAGGCGACTCGGACGGGCCGACCGTCGGAGTGCCGTTGGTCGGCCGCATCGCCGCAGGTGGACCGATCCTCGCCGACCAGGTCGTGGAGGACGTCTTCACCCTGCCCCGCCAGCTGACGGGCGACGGAGAGCTCTTCATGCTCAAGGTCTCAGGTGACTCGATGATCGACGCCGCGATCTGCGATGGCGACTGGGTCGTCGTGCGCCGTCAGGCGAGCTGCGACAACGGCGACATCGTCGCCGCATTGCTGGACGACGAGGCGACTGTGAAGACCTTCCGCCGGCGAGACGGCCAGGTGTGGCTCATGCCCCACAACCCTGCCTACACGCCGATCGACGGCACGCACGCCCAGATCATGGGCAAGGTCGTCTCGGTGATGCGTCGAGTCTGACGGCGGCCCTACCGACCGTCGGCGCACGCCGCGTCATCCAGGCGCCTGAGCGCACCCAGCACCGCGTCGCGATCAGTCGTCCCCCACAGCGCCGGCATCGAACGCGCGAGGAAGCCGCCATACCTGGCGGTCTTGAGCCTCGAGTCGAGGACCGCGACCACGCCCTTGTCATCCATCGCGCGGATCAGGCGGCCAGCACCCTGAGCCATCAACAGCGCCGCATGCGTGGCGCTCACAGCCATGAAGCCGTTCCCTCCCCCTGCCGCGACCGCCTCCGTGCGGGCCTGAGCCACCGGGTCGTCAGGACGCGGGAACGGGATCCTGTCGATCACCACGAGCGAGGCCGTCGGCCCTGGCACGTCGATCCCCTGCCACAGCGAGGTCGATCCGAAGAGGCAGGCTCTCGGGTCCTCGGCGAACTGCTTGACGAGCGTGGGCAGCTGATCGTCCCTCTGGTTGAGCACCGGAAGGTCGAGCCGCTCCCTGAGGGCGTCGGTCGCCGCCTGCGCCGCGCGGTGCGAGCTGAACAGACCCAGCGTGCGTCCACCCGCAGCCTGCACCAGCGCGACAAGCTCCTCGAGCGCCTCCTCGGAGATCCCGCCCGCGCCCGGCCGGGGCAGATGCGAGGCGACATACAGGATCCCCTGCTTCCCGTAGTCGAACGGGCTGCCCGCATCGAGCGTCAAGGGCTCGTCGAGACCCAGGTGGCGCGAGATCGCGTCGAACCCTCCACCGAGGGCGAGAGTTGCCGAGGTGAAGACGGTCGCCTTCTCCTCCACCAGGCGATGCCCGATCAGACCGGCCACGTCGAGCGGTGCCGCAACGATGCGTGAGGGACGCTGCTCGTCGTACTCGCCGTCTGGCGGTGCCAGCCAGATCACGTATCGACCGTGATCCCCTTGCAGCTCCTCGCACACATCGATGATCTCGGTCAGCTGCGCCGTCGCCATCTTCGCGGTCGCGCCCAGCTGCTCCGAGGTCTTGGCCACCTCCGTCAACAGCGCGCGCGCCGCTCCTCTCGTCAGCTCGACTGCGGCGGCCAGCTCCTCAGGAAGACCCAGTCGCAGGCGTCCGACGTTGAGATCCCCGAGGGCGGAGTCGACGGCGCGTGCCGCCCTGTCCAGATCGTCCGTGGTCTTGCCGCACCGACGTACCGCGCTCGCAGCGCGATCGAGCCCCCGCACGGTCAGCTCGTGCGTCGCGGCCGACGTGATGCGCTGCACCAGCTCATGCGCCTCGTCGACGATCAGCACGTCGTGCTCGCCGAGCAGGTCGTGGCTCGCCGCCTGCACTCCGAGCACCGCGTGGTTCGTCACCACGATCTGCGCGTCGGCGGCCTGCGCGCGGGCGCGCTGCGAGAAGCACTCCGTCGCCATGGGGCACTTGGACTCGAGGCACTCACGCCCCGACACCGAGACCTGCGCCCACGCACGGCCCGAGACGCCGGGAACCAGGTCGTCCCGATCCCCGGTCTCGGTCTGGTCCGCCCACTGGTGAAGTCGCGCGACCTCCTTGCCGAGCTCGCTCGTGGGGCCGACGTCGAAGAGCTGCCCGTCATCCGGCTCGGGGTACTCCCCGCTGAGACGATGCACGCACAGGTAGTTCGA
This sequence comes from Demequina zhanjiangensis, assembly GCF_030418315.1. Lineage (GTDB taxonomy): Bacteria > Actinomycetota > Actinomycetes > Actinomycetales > Demequinaceae > Demequina > Demequina zhanjiangensis. The sequence goes on along the minus strand of NZ_JAUHPV010000007.1, from coordinate 39,849 downwards.
ACGACCCTTGAAGAGGGAGATCCCCGGCCGACGACCCAGCAGCGGCTCGAGGGCGTCGAGCACGAGCGGAAGATCCTTCGTGTACACCTGGCGCTGCAGGGCGAGCGTCGCTGTGGAGACGACGATGCGCTGCCCCGTGCGCGCCGCGTGCGCGACTGCCGGAACAAGATATCCGAGCGACTTTCCGGTGCCGGTGCCGGCTTGCACCAGCGCATGCTCACCGTCGTGAAGGGAACGGGCGACCAGGGCGGCCATCCGCTGCTGGCCCTCGCGCGGACGCCCTGCCAACGCCTCGACCGCAGCCTCGAGCAGCTCTGCGATCTCGTGCGGGTCCTCCAGCTCGGGCGACTCCACGTCGCTCTGAGCAGACGTCACGAGGATGCCGCCGCGCTCGCCTCGAGGCGGGCTGCAAGCGACTCGTCCACGAGCGCGATCAGGTGCGTGCCATCGGGGCCGTGCTCCTCCGTGAGCACCTCGCCGTGCGTGTGCGTCTCGCTGATCAGATCACCACGCGTGTAGGGCACGACGAGGTCGACCCTGACGCCGGGCCGCGGAAGCATCTCCCCGATGACCTCCATGAGCGGCTGAATGCCCTCGCCGGTGAGCGCGGAGACCTCGGCGGTCCGCTCGCGACGCGAGCGGAGCCCGATCAGAGTCGCGGCGTCGGCGACGTCGCACTTGTTGAGCACCAGGAGCTCGGGCACCTCCATGGCACCGGGGACATCCGCGAGCACCTCGTGGACCGCGCGCACCTGACCTTCAGGATCCGGGTGAGACGCGTCGACGACGTGGAGGATCAGATCGGCGTTCGCCGCCTCCTCAAGGGTGGAGGCGAACGCCGCCACCAGCTGGTGTGGAAGATCACGGACGAATCCGACGGTGTCGGACACGGTGAAGGCGCGACCGTCGGGCGTCTGCGAGCGTCGCACGGTCGGGTCCAGCGTCGCGAACAGCGCGTTCTCGACCAGCACGCCTGCGCCCGTCACGCGGTTGAGCAGGGAGGACTTCCCTGCGTTGGTGTAGCCGACGATCGCCACGTTCGGCAGCCCGAGCCTGCGCTCGCGCCTGACGGCGCGTGCAGGCTCCATCGCACGGATCTGACGCCGCAGCTGCGCCATGCGGGTGCGGATACGGCGGCGATCCAGCTCGATCTTCGTCTCACCGGGGCCACGGGAGCCGATGCCCTCACCGCCCGCGACGCGACCACCGGCCTGGCGGGACATCGACTCGCCCCATCCGCGCAGTCGCGGGAGCAGGTACTCGAGCTGCGCGAGCTCGACCTGCGCCTTGCCCTCTCGGGACTTGGCATGCTGGGCGAAGATATCGAGGATCAGCGCAGTGCGGTCGATCACCTTGACCTTCACCACGTCCTCGAGCGCGCGCCGCTGGCTGGGCGCGAGATCGTCGTTGACGATCACCGTGTCCGCCCCGAGCGCCTTGACCAGGTCGCGCACCTCCTCCGCCTTGCCCGCGCCGATGTATGTGGCGGGGTCAGGGTGGGGCCGACGCTGGAGCACGCCATCGAGCACCTCGGAGCCTGCGGTCTCCGCCAGTGCCGCGAGCTCCCTGAGGCCGATCTCGGCCTCCTCCACGGTGCCTCGCGACCATTGACCCACGAGCACCACCCGTTCCAGGCGGAGCTGGCGATACTCGACCTCGGTGATGTCCTCGAGCTCCGTGGACAGGCCAGCGACGCGTCGAAGCGCGGCACGCTCCTCGCGGTCGTACTGGTCGCCGTCGTACTCGGTCTCGACGTTGCCGCCTTCGCTCACCGCTGTACCGGCGCGCGAGAGCACGCGGTCGATCACCGCATCGGTGCGTGCCGCGTGGGACTGCGGACCGAGGAGCTCCAGCTCGTCGGCGAGGTCATCATCGAGATGAGGAAGGCGGTCTGTCATAGGGCATCCATTGTCTCACCCCTGGGAGCCGACCGACCATGAGGTGGGGAACGTTACGCTTCTGGCGTGAGCGAAGACCACTACTTCAGCGCCCAGCCCGCCTCGGCCGACGAGCGGCGCACCATCCCCGTGGTGCTCGCAGGCACGGAGCTCACCCTGGAGACCGCCGCGGGCGTGTTCTCCCCAGGCCACGTCGACCTGGGCACACAGGTGCTGCTGAGGTCGGTGCCCGAACCGCACGGGAGCGTCCTCGACCTCGGATGCGGGTGGGGTCCGATCGCGCTGACCGCCGCGCTGCGGGCCCCGGAGGCCGCCGTCACGGCCGTCGACGTGAACGAGCGCGCGCTCGACCTCTTGCGACGCAACGCCACGCGGGCCGCAGCCGTGGCGCCGCTCGCCCCCCTCACCGCCGCGCGGGCAGACGAGGTCGATCCTGAGGTGCGCTTCGACGTGATCTGGTCGAACCCTCCGATCCGCATCGGGAAGGACGCGCTGCATGACCTGCTCGACATGTGGCTGCCACGGCTCGCTCCCGGCGGCAGCGCATGGCTCGTCGTCCAGCGCAACCTCGGCGCGGACTCGCTTGCGAAGTGGCTCACGGTCCGCGGCGAGCAGACGGGCGGCTGGGGCGCGGTGGAGAAGGTCGCCTCGGCGAAGGGGTTCCGCGTCCTGCGCGTCGACGCGCGCTGACGCCCCAGAGGCCGAGCGCTGGGCGGCGGCTCTCGTCAGGCGATAGCCGCGGGCAGCACGACGTCTCCGTCGGCGATGAGCTCCGCGGGGCCCTCCAGCACGGTGCGGCCGTCCTCGACCCTGACCGTCACCTCGCCCCCCGGCACCTCGATGTCCCACACATCCGGGGCACCGGGACCAGCCCACGAACGCACGGCCAGGGCGACCGCGCAGGCGCCTGTGCCGCATGAGCGGGTCTCCCCGACACCGCGCTCGTGGACGCGCATGCGCACGCGTCCTCGCAGCTCGCCGTCGACCTCGTCGTGCCCCAAGGCCACGGCGAACTCGACGTTCGACCCTTCCGGCGGACGCGGCGAGACCTCAGGAGCACGGTGAAGATCGAGATCGGCGAGCTCCGCCTCTGACGCGAGCGCGACCACGTGGTGCGGGTTGCCCACATCGACAGGCTGTGCAGGACGGGGTGGCGTCAGGCCTGCCGCGGAGACCACGGCGACCTCGTCGTCCAGGCTCCACGCCCCCATCCCGACCGAGTAGCGACCTCCGCCGAGCGAGGTCACGGTCCGCTCACCCGCGCGGGTGCCGATCGCGAGCCCCTGGGCCAGGTCGACCCCTGCCTCGCGCTCAAGGAAGCGGGCGAAGACGCGCACGCCGTTCCCGCACATCTCGGAGGTGGTGCCGTCCGCGTTCCAGTAGTCCATGAACCACGTGTCCGGCGCGAAGCCCGCACCGGCGTCGAGCGCTCCAGCACGCACCGCGCGGATCACGCCGTCCGCTCCGAGACCCGCACGGCGGTCGCACAGGAACCGCACCCGATCCGGAGTCACCGGCGTCTGTCCACCCTCGTCGAACAGCAGCACGAAGTCGTTCTCGGTGCCGTGCCCCTTGGTGAAGCGCAGAGTCGTCATGCGCCCTAGCCTACGGCCGGGTCCGACGGTGCCGGACCGCCCCGGTCGACGGCGACCAACGCCTCCGAGGCAGCGCGCTCCACGTCGGCGGCATCCGCCGGAGCGGGAACCCAGCTGACCCTCGGATCCGGGTTGAACCAACGTCGTTGGCGACGCGCGAGCCGGCGGGTGTGCTGCGCGATCAGCTCCTGCGCTGTCGCGGCGTCGAACTCGCCGTCCAGATGACGGAGCGTCTCGGCGTAGCCGACGGCGCGACGGGCCGTGGTGCCCTCGCGGAGCCCCTCATCGACAAGCCGCTCGACCTCCTCGACCAGGCCGGACTCCCACATGCGCTGCACGCGCGACTCGATCCGGGGATCGAGGACGTCGTAGCCGAGCTCGAGTCCGACCTGGACGGCAGGGATCGCGTACTCGTGCCGGGGCAGGGTCGCACCGAAAGGCTCCCCTGTGAGGGTCACCACCTCGAGCGCCCTGACGACGCGGCGCGCGTTGCGGGGGTCGATCGTCCGCGCACCCTCGGGGTCCAGGGCCGCGAGCTCCTGATGCAGGACGCCCGGGCCCTCGACGGCGCAGCGGGACTCGAGCACGGCACGCAGCGTCGGGTCGGTCGCGGGGAACTCGAACACGTCCAGGAGCGCGCGGAGATACAGCCCCGACCCGCCGACGACGATGGCGCGCCCGCCGCGGGCGTGGATCGCCTCGATGTCCGCACGAGCCCGCTCCTGGAACCGGGCGACCGACGCGTCCTCGGTGACGTCGAGCCAGTCGAGCTCGTGGTGCGGGACGCCAGCACGTTCCTCCTCGGAGATCTTGGCCGTGCCCACGTCCATCCCCCGGTAGAACTGCATCGCGTCGCCGTTGATGATCTCGGCGGGCGTCCCCCGCTCCGTCAGGAGGTGAGCCATCGCGACGCTGACCGCTGACTTGCCGGTCGCGGTGGCTCCGACGATCGCGATCACGTGAGACGAGGGCGCTGACGAATCCTCGGTGGAGGCGCCTGCGCGGGCGCTGCTCACGTGCGCCTAGGCGCCGACGGGGCGCATGGTCGGGATCCCGAGCCCCACGGGGCCGGCAGGCGCGGGAGCGCCAGTGCCGCACGAGTCGCCACCGTGGGTGTGCTCTCCGAGCTGGACCGCATCCCAGGCGTCGCCTGCTCGTGTCCGACGGACACGATAGGTGCCGCCCTCGATCGCGGAGTCGGCGATCAGATGGTGTGGCGCGGCGCGGGTGACGTCGACCGTCACCAGGTCACCGGGCCGTGGGGCTCCGCGCCCGTCGGGGCCGTCGCCCGCGGGCACGCTGAAGTGCACGAGCCGGTTGCCGGCCTCGCGGCCCGACATGCGCGCCGACGCGTCGTCCTTGCGCCCGGGCGCATCGAGAACGAGCAGCTCGACGGTGCGTCCAGCGAAGCGCTGGGAGTCCTCAAGCGTGATCCTCTCCTGGAGTGCGAGCAGCCGTTCGAAGCGTTCCTGCACGACCTCCTTGGGCAGAGGCTCGAGCTCAAAGGCAGGAGTGCCCGGGCGGGGGCTGTACTGGAAGGTGAAGGCCGACGTGAACCGCGAGGCCTCGACCACCCGGAGGGTCTCCTGGAAGTCCTCCTCGGCCTCCCCGGGGAACCCGACGATGATGTCGGTCGTGATCGCGGCGTCCGGCATGACAGCACGGACCTTGTCGAGGATCCCGAGGAAACGCTCGGACCGGTAGGAGCGACGCATCGCCCTCAGCACCCGGTCGGACCCGGACTGCAGGGGCATGTGGAGGCTCGGCATGACGTTGGGCGTCTCTGCCATCGCCTCGATGACATCGTCGGTGAACGCCGCCGGGTGCGGCGACGTGAAGCGCACACGCTCGAGGCCCTCGATCTCGCCGCATGCGCGCAGGAGCTTGGCGAACGCGCCGCGGTCGCCGAACTCGACGCCGTACGAGTTCACGTTCTGCCCGAGCAGCGTCACCTCGACCGCGCCCTGCGCGACGAGCGCCTCCACCTCGGCGAGGATCTCGCCCGGACGGCGATCGCGCTCCTTGCCGCGCAAGGACGGCACGATGCAGAACGTGCACGTGTTGTTGCAGCCGACCGAGATGGAGACCCATCCGGACGCGATCGCGTCGCGGCGGCTCGGCAGCGTGGACGGGAAGACCTTGAGCGACTCCTCGATCTCGACCTGGGCCTGCGCGTTGTGGCGAGCCCGTTCGAGGAGCGCTGGCAGCACGTCGATGTTGTGCGTGCCGAACACGACGTCGACCCACGGCGCCTTGTCCACGATCTCGCCGCGGTCCTTCTGCGCGAGGCATCCGCCGACCGCGATCTGCATTCCCGGGCGCGAGGCCTTCTTCGAGGCGAGCTGACCGAGGTTTCCGTAGAGGCGGGTCGCCGCGTTCTCGCGGACCGCGCATGTGTTGATGACGACCACGTCGGCTACGTCCACGCCCTCGGGGGCGGCGACGTAGCCCGCTCCCTCGAGCAGCCCGGCCATGTGCTCCGAGTCGTGGACGTTCATCTGGCAGCCGAGCGTGCGCACGACGTAGGTGGGGGCGAGGGTGGTGTCGGTCATGCCTATCCTGCGACGGCGTCCGCGCGAAGCTCGCGGATCACCGTCACCTTGATCTCTCCGGGGAACGTGAAGTCCTTGCTGATGTGCTCAGCAATTGTACGCGCCAGCGCCCGGGCCCCCTCGTCGTCGACCTCGTCGGGCTCCACGACCACCCGCATCTCTCGGCCTGCCGCCATCGCGACCGCCGAGGACACTCCGGCGTGGGATCCGACGAGCTTCTCGAGGCTCTCCATGCGCTGCACATAGGCGTCGAGGTCCTCTCGGCGCGCGCCGGGGCGCGCCGCGCTGAGCGCGTCCGCGACCTGGACGATCACCGCTTCGAGCGACTCCTGCGGAACCTCATCGTGGTGCGCCGCGACGGCGTTGACGACGAGCGGGTCCTCGCCATGCTCGGCGAGCAGGTCCGCTCCGAGGCGCGCGTGGGTGCCTTGACGCTCGTGGGTGAAGGCCTTGCCGATGTCGTGGAGGAACGCCGCGCGGCGCGCCCTGTCGACGTCCGCGCCGAGGTCGGTCGCGATCGACGCGGCGAGCTGCGCGCACTCGACCAGGTGGGAGAGCACCGTCTGCCCGAACGAGGTGCGCAGGCGCAGCCTGCCGAGCGTGTCCACGATCGGGAGGGGCACTCCCTTGACGCCTGCCTCGTCGACGGCGTCGAGCCCCGCTTGACGGTGTCGCTGGTCCGCCCCCACCAGTGCGCGGGTGTAGGCCGCCTCGATGCGCTGAGGCTGGATCCGCCCATCCTCGATCAGCGCGCGGAGCGTGACTTCGGCGATCTCACGCCGCTGCACGTCGAACGAGGACAGCTGAACCGCGTCCACGTTCTCCTCGACGATCACGTTGACTCCGGTGAGCGATTCGAAGGCACGGATGTTCCGGCCTTCACGTCCGATGATGCGCCCCTTCATCTCGTCCGAGGGCAGCGCGATCCACGTGGTGGTCGCATGGGTGGTCGTCTCGCCGGTCTGACGCTGCATCGCATCGACGAGGATCTCGCGCCCGCGCTGCGCGGCGTCGGCCTCGGCCTTGCGCTCAAGGCGCCGCAGCTCGGTCTGCGCGGACTCCTGAGCCTCATCCAGGAGCTGCTGCCTCAACTGCTCACGGAGCGTGTCGGGGTCCGTCTGCGTGAGCGCGGCGATCTCAGCCGCATGATCCGCGCGAAGGCGTGCACGCTCCTCCTCCAGGGCTGCACGTTCGGCGGCGATGCGCCTCTCGTCCCGCGCGATGACCTCGACACGCTCGTCGAGCCCGCGCGCATACGCCTGTGCGTTGCGCTGATCGGAGGCGATCTCCTTCTCGCGCTCGGCCACGTGCTGGTCGCGGCGCACGACCTCGGCCATCGCGGACTTCGCCTCGGAGCGCAGCAGTTCGGCCTCGCGGTGCGCGGAGGCGCGCTCCGCCGCGGCCTCGCGCCTGGCGAAGACGACGAGGAGGAGCGCGACCAGCGAAGCGCCGAGCAACATCACGATGATGACCGGCGCCTCCACAGGCACTCACCTCCCGCATCCTTCAGTCAGAGTCACCGACATTATCGGCATGTTGAAGCTCGCGCACGACCTCGAATGCAAGCGAGGGGGCGTAGCCCTTCCTTCCGAGCATGGCCACCACGCGACGCACGCGAGTCTGATCGTCATGCCCCGCGAGACGACGCCACCGTACCGCGGCAAGCTCCCGCGCGGCATCCGCCTCGTCGTCACCGTCGATCTGTGCGAGGGCGCCCTCGATCTCGGGGTGCTCAAAACCCTTGCGGCGAAGCTCCTGCTCGATGGCGCGCCGTGACAGCCCCCGCTCCCTGTGACGGGTGCGGGCGATGGTGCTCGCCAGCGCCGCGTCGTCGAGGAGACCGACCTCGCGGTACCGCTCGATGATCTGCTCGGCGATCTCCGGTGCGACCTCGCGCTTCAGCAGTCCCTCGCGCAGCTGTGCGGCTGATCGCGCGGAATGGTCGAGCAGACGAAGTGCTATCTCACGGGCACGCTCCGCAGGGTCGACCGCGCTGTGATCGGGAGATCCTTCCCTGCGCGACCGGCCCGGCGGCCGTCGTCGTCCCGTCAGAAGTCAGCCTTCTGTCCGCGCTTCGCTCCCGCCTTGGCGGGAGCGGCAGGCGCGGCCTCTTCGGCTGGGGCCGCGGCCGGCTCGGCCTCAACCTCGGCAGCCTTGCCGATACCGAGCTTGCCCTTGACCTTGCGCTCGATCTCGTCGGCGAGCTGCGGGTTGTCCTTGAGGAAGTTGCGGGCGTTCTCCTTGCCCTGACCAAGCTGGTCTCCCTCGTACGTGTACCAGGCACCGGACTTCTTCACGAAGCCGTGCTCCACACCGAGGTCGATGATGCCGCCCTCCTTGGAGATCCCCTGGCCGTAGAGGATGTCGAACTCGGCCTGCTTGAACGGCGGGGCCATCTTGTTCTTGACGACCTTGACGCGCGTGCGGTTTCCGACCGGCTCGGTGCCCTCCTTGAGGGTCTCGATCCGTCGCACATCGAGCCGCACCGAGGCGTAGAACTTGAGCGCCTTTCCACCCGTGGTGGTCTCGGGCGACCCGAAGAAGACGCCGATCTTCTCTCGCAGCTGGTTGATGAAGATCGCGGTGGTGCCGGTCGTGTTGAGCGCACCCGTGATCTTGCGCAGGGCCTGAGACATCAGGCGCGCCTGGAGGCCCACGTGCGAGTCGCCCATCTCGCCCTCGATCTCAGCCTTCGGCACGAGCGCCGCGACGGAGTCGATGACGAGGATGTCGATACCACCGGAGCGGACGAGGATGTCGGCGATCTCGAGTGCCTGCTCACCTGTGTCGGGCTGCGAGACGACCAGGTTGTCGGTGTCGACGCCGAGCTTGCGGGCGTACTCCGGGTCGAGCGCGTGCTCAGCGTCCACGAAGGCCGCGACGCCACCAGCGCGCTGGACGCTGGCGACGGCGTGGAGCGCCACCGTGGTCTTACCGGACGACTCCGGTCCGTAGATCTCCACGACGCGGCCGCGCGGAAGTCCGCCGATACCGAGAGCGATGTCGAGCGACAGCGAACCGGTCGGAATCGCCTCGACCGCCACCCGCTGCTGCTCGCCGAGCCTCATCGCCGAGCCCTTGCCGAACTGACGGTCGATCTGTCCGAGCGCCGCCTCGAGGGCCTTCGCGCGGTCTGCTGCCTGTGCCATCCGGGTTCTCCCCTGTCTCGCTGTCGTGGCCGGTGAGCCGTCCTGTGAACATGACCCACGCTATGCGGGGCCACTGACATCGCAGCCGCGCGCCTGCCCCTCGGGGGACAACGCCCGCGTCCCGGCGTCCTGTGCACAAGTATCGAACGAATGTTCGAACGAAGGCAAGCGACACGCCGGACAGGCTCACGGCGAGCAAGCCTCACCCCTGGCGCCTTCGACCACCCGAGGCGCTGAGATCAGCTCAGTGCAGCGTCAGCATCGTGCGCGCTCAGCGCCGCGGTGGAACCATGCGTCGGCGATCGCCGCCGTCCCTGCGGTCGAGCGGCACCTCCATCTCGTCGCACAGCGCGTGCCACACATCGCGAGGAGGGACCCCGTCGTCGAGCGCCTGGACGCACGTGCGGGAGTCGAGAGCCGTCAGGGCGTGGTCGCGCGCGAGCGTGGGTGCATAGACCTCGCCGAAGACGGCGTCCATGAGCTTCCAGAACTCGCTGTGGCGCACTGGTGCGGAGAGCCCGTCAGCGACGGGGCATGGAGTCGAGGAGCTCCTCGGCGGTGTCCGGGATCACCGGCATCACCGCGACCTGGTCCAGCGTCTCGGCGGTCGCGAAACGGTCCGAGACCTCTCGGAGGATGTCCGACATGGGCACCTCCAGAGCATCCGAGATCGACGCGAGAAGCTCCGACGACGCCTCCTTCTGGCCACGCTCGACCTCGGACAGATATCCGAGGGAGACGCGTGCGGCCGAGGAGATGTCACGCAGCGTCTTGCCCTGCGTGAGGCGCGCCTCGCGGAGGACGTCGCCCAGTTCGGTGCGGAGAATTGGCATGCGTCCTCCCTTCTTGAGAGTCAGGCCCTTGTCCATGTCTGACACAACGCACATTACCCCACGGTTGTTCCGCGAGGCTACGAGCCGGTTTCAGTCGTGTGAAACCTGCGTCAACGCCGCTGCGAGCGCGGCCATCGCGCATGCGACGGCGGCCGTGCGGACCTCCGACCGGGAGCCCTCGATCCGGTGGAGCGTGGCCTCGGACCCCTGTGCGGTCGCCACCCCGATCCAGACGGTTCCGGGCGCCTGGCCGTCATGAGGGTCCGGTCCGGCGACGCCGGTCGTGGACACCGCCACGTCGGCACCCAGCCGTGCGCGTACCCCTTCGGCCATCGCCATGGCGACCTCGCGCGACACCGGGCCCACCTCGTCGAGCAGCTCACGGGGCACGCCGAGCAGCCGATGCTTCGCCTCGACCGCGTACGAGACGACGCCGCCGAGCAGCACCTCCGAGGCTCCGGGAACGGAGACGAGCGCCGAGCACACGGCTCCTCCCGTGAGGGACTCTGCGACCGCCACCGTGACGCCAGACTCGTTGGCGGCGTGGATCACGTCCGAAGGGGCGGTCACTCGGGGAATCCTCCTGCTTCCGGTTCAGGCACGCGCGACTCGCCCGGCTGCGGCGGATGCTCGCGGCGCGCCCGTGCGATCTTGATGCCGTAGTCGATCCCGGAGTACAGCGCGACCGCCGTCGCGGCGAGCAGCAGGACCCACGCTGTCGTCAGCATCCACGTGGGCGCTGCCGGCCACAGGTACAGGGCGATCGACGCGATCTGCAGCACGGTCTTGAGCTTGCCCCCGGGCGATGCGGCGATCACGACGTCGTGCGCCACGAGCAGGCGGCCGACCGTGACGTACACCTCGCGGAACGCGATGATCGCGACGGGCCACCACGGCAGCCCGTCCGTGGCGATGAGCGTGCCCAGGGCGGCCAGCACGAGCGCCTTGTCGGCGATCGGATCCGCCAGCTTGCCGAAGTCCGAGACCACCTCCCAGCGTCGTGCGAGGTAGCCGTCGAGGTAGTCGGTCGCCGCAGCGGCAAGGAAGATCACCAGCGCCGCCCAGCGCCACGCGCCCTGCTCCCCGGCGTCGAGCAGGAGCGCGACGACCATGACCGGCACGCCGATGAGCCGGAGCACCGTGAGCACGTTGGGCAGCGCGGAGATCACCCCCACACCCTACTGGGGCGAGCGTGGAGGAACGTCCGCCACGGGCCTGATACTGGTCGCATGAGGAACGACACCGCCGGCCGCGCGCGGCGCACGAGGCGCACGACGGCGCTCGCGTCCCTCCTCGGCGCGCTCGGACTGCTCACCATCGTCGCCGCGATCGGAGCAGAGGTGGCTGGCACGGACCTCGCGGCGCCGACGCCGGCCGCCTCGCACTCGACGACACCGTCGCCTTCTCTCGCAGCGCCGACCGAGCCCGACCCTGTGAGCTTCACCCTCGTGGCGGCGGGGGACGTGCTCCCGCACTCCCCCGTCAACCGCTCCGCCGCCGTGGAAGGCGGCTACGACTACGCGCCTCTCATGGAGGGGATCGCGCCGTTCGTGTCCGGCGCGGACCTGGCCCTATGCCACATGGAGGTGCCCGTCGCGCCTGATCAGGGCGACATCACGACCTTCCCGGTCTTCGGCGCTCCCGTCGAGCTCGTGAGCTCTCTGGCAGAGGTGGGCTGGAACGGCTGCTCCACGGCCTCCAACCACTCGGTGGACAAGGGGTACGACGGCGTGGTCGCGACCATCGAGGCGTTCGAGGCCGCACGCTTGGGATACGCAGGCACGGCGCGCGACGAGGAGGAGGCGGCGAGCGTGCAGACGTATCGGATCGGCGACGCGGGCGCGCCGCTCGACGTCGCGCATGTGTCCTACTCGTACGGCACCAACGGGCTGCCCGTGACCGTTCCCGGATCGGTCGACCTGTTCGACGCCGACGCGGCCGACCCGACGCCGATCATCGAGGCGGCCGCCGCGGCACGCGAGGCAGGGGCCGACGTGGTGATCGCCTCCGTGCACTGCTGCGTCGAGTACAGGACGCTGCCGACGGACGCGCAGATCCGCATCGCCGAGCTCATCGCGGAGTCCGGCACCGTGGATCTGTACGTCGGCCACCACGCGCACGTCCCGCAGCCCATCGTGGACCTTCCAGGCGGCCCCGACGGCGACGGCATGTGGGTCGCCTATGGACTCGGCAACATGCTCTCGAACCAGTCCTCGGCCTGCTGCGTCCCGCAGACCAGCAACGGAGTGCTGCTCACCGCGACGTTCACAGTCGAACCTTCCGGTGAGGTCGACGTGGGCGTCGAGTGGACCGCCACGACGGTTGATCGGTCGGGCGGCCATCGCATGTACGTGCTCAGCGGCGCCGAGGGGCCGCTCGGCACGCTCAGCGCCGACGAGGTGGCCCGGCGGCACGCCATGGTCGCCAAGGCGGTGGGCGATCCCGCCCCCGAGCGGCTCCGTCCGGCCGAGTCCCTCGCCGACTACTCCTACCGGCTGGTGAGGTCTCCCGCTGCCAGATGAGACGACGGTTCAGCGGTGTGCCGCGACCCGCCGCTGAGCACCGAGCCGCACGGGCGCGTTCGGGGCGCCGTAGCCGTCATACCCTCCCCTGCGCTCCACGAGCTCGAAGAAGACTCCACCCACCGCCTGGGTGTAGACGTGCAGGAACTCACCCGCGCCCTGGCGGTCGTAGAACACCCCGAGCGCCCTGAGCTCGTCGAGCAGCGCGCGGTCCATCGTGCCTCCGAACCTCGCCTCGAGGTCGTCGTAGTAGTTCGCAGGCACGGGGAGCAGGGCCGCGCCCGCGGCCTTCGCATGGCGCGTCGCGGCGAGCACGTCGTCGCACGCGAGCGCGACGTGGCGCGGAGGCTCTGGGGACGTCGGCGGGGCGACGTTGATCGCAAGCCGCACCACGTCGTCCGCGGAGCGCATCACCTGACTGCGTACGAGCCCGACCGGCCCAGGAACCTCCTCGACCGGCTCCGGCGTGAGCCCCAGGACCGCGCCTGCGAAGAGCACCGCCTCGTCGAACTCCTGCCACGGATGGCCGATGTTGATGTGGTCCACGACGGCACGGAGAGGTGTGGCGGCCAGGGAGCCACCGACGAACTCCGGCAGCCAGGCGGGCTCGGCGCCTGCGTCGCTCCAGTACACCTCGGTGCCATCGGGCGCTGCGACAGCGCGGAGCTCGTGCTCCCCCGCGTAGGTGCGCCGGAACACCGGGGGTGCGCCCAGCAGCTCGCCCCTGGCCGAGGCGGTCGCGGCGTCGTCGACGGACAGGCCGATCGCCGACAGGACACAGCTCTCCGACCGCCGCTGCTCGTTGAGGATGAGGCGGGCGTCGCCCGCCTCCCATAGCCTCACGTCCTTGCTTCGGTGGCGACCGCCGAACGAGAAGCCGAGCTGCGACAGCAGCTCGTCGACAGGCGCGAGGTCCTGGCCCGCGATCTCGACGAAGTCGATTCCTCGCGCCTGCTGCGCTGCCGGAAGCCTGTCCTGCGCGCGATGCTCCGCCTCCGACGTGCGATCAGCGAGCCACGTGAGGGACCGCCGCGCATGCGCGGCGGTGCGTGAGACGTCGGTCTGTCGGAAGGTGTCGTTGAAGACCTCGAGCGAGATCGGGCCGCGGTATCCGGCGCGGTCGATGTGGCCCAGCAGGCCGATGAGGTCGAACCCACCCTCGCCAGGGAAGAGTCGGTGGTGGCGGCTCCACGACAGAAGATCCATGTCGAGCACCGGCGCGTCGGCGAGCTGCACGAAGTAGATCCGTTCGCCGTCGATCTGCTCGATGCCTGACGGATCGTCGCCGCGGGACAGGATGTGGAAGCTGTCGAGGCAGGTGCCGAGGTTCGGCCGGTCGGCGCGGCGGACGATGTCCCAGGCATGGCGGTAGTCGTTCACGTAGCGGCCCCACGCGAGCGCCTCGTACGCGAGCCTGATGCCATGGGTGGCGGCGAGGTCCGCGAGGGCGCCGAGCTGCTCCGCGGCGAGCGCGTCGTCGTCGATCGACGCCGTACCGACGTTGCTGCACACGAGCATGAGGTCGGTGCCGAGCCTGTCCATCACCGTGAACTTCGCCTCCGCGCGACGGAGGGTGTCCTGGAACTCGTCGTCGGTGACGCCTTCCACGTCGCGGAACGGCTGGTACATGTCGATCGTGAGCCCGAGCCTCGCGCAGAGCGCTCGGATCTCCTCGGGTGACTCGACCGCTGCGACGAGGTCGGCGTCCATGATCTCGACCCCGTCGAAGCCTGCTGCCGCGCACGACTCGAGCTTCTCGACGAGGCCACCGGACAGGCAGACGGTGGCGATGGAGGTCCTCATGCGGGCAATGTACCACTCGGTACATTAGTTCGCCCGAGGGTCTTGCGAAGTTATGTACCGGTCGGTACATTGTGGCGCAGGCGGCCCAACGACGGGTCGACTCGGAACGAACAAAGGCGTCTCGTGACCGAACTACCGCGACAGCGCGGCACCTCCGGCGGCATCCGCCGCCTCCTCACGGTGCTCGGCGTCATCGAGCTCACGCTCGGCTCCCTCTCGCTCGTGGCGATCCTGGTGCTGGTGTTCCACCAGGCGCTGCAGCGCTACCTCCCGATCGACCAGATCGCATGGACCGGCGAGGTCGCCCGCTTCTCACTCGTCTGGCTGACCTTCTCCGTCGCAGGATGGCTCGTCACCGCACGGGGGCACATCGCGCTCGAGATCGTCGACACGATCCCCCGACCGCAGCTCGTCCGCGCGGTGCAGGTGTTCGCGCTCGTGATCGTCGCCGCCACCGGCGCCGGCCTCACGATCGAGGCCTGGGCGCTCGTGACCACGCAGGGCATCATCAAATCGCCGGTGCTGCGGCTGCCGATGTCGTGGGTGTACATGCCCGTGCTGTTCGGTGCTGCGAGCACCACCGTCCGCGCCGCCCTCGCCGCGTGGGACGTCGCGCGGCACGGACCCTGGATCGACCCGTCAGAGGTCGACGCAGAGACCGAGGAGCGCGCCGCATGACCCTCGCACTGCTCGGCATCGGCATCGCCCTCCTGCTGGTCCTGAGGGTTCCCGTCGCATTCGCGTTCCTCGGACCCTCGCTCGTGTACATGGCGGTCGAAGGCCAGTCGCTCGGCATGGCGCTGCGCCACGTCACCAACGCGGCCGCGAGCTTCCCGCTCCTCGCCGTGCCCCTGTTCGTGCTGCTCGGCACCCTGGCGAACCACACCGGCATCGCCGAGAAGTTCTTCAGGTTCGCCCTCGCCGCACTCGCCCGCATCCGCGGAAACCTCGGCTACGTCGCCGTCGGCACCTCCGTCGCCTTCTCCTGGATGAGCGGGTCCGCCGTCGCCGACGCTGCCGCACTGGGCAAGGTGCAGATCCCCGCGATGCTGAAGGCCGGCTACAGCCGCAGATTCGCCACCGGAGTGTCCGCCACCTCCTCCCTCGTCGCGCCCGTGATGCCCCCGAGCATCCCCGCCGTGATCTACGCGGGCCTCGCCGCCGTCTCGACCGGCGCGCTGTTCGCCGCCTCCGTCATCCCCGCGCTGCTGATGGCGCTGGGACTGTGCATCGTGGTGTTCGTCCTCGTCCGACGCGACCGCTCCATCAAGGCCGGCACGTTCGACGTCACGGAGCTGAAAGCCTCGATCCCCGGAGTCCTGCTCCCGATGCTCGCGCCCGTGATCATCCTCGGAGGCATCCTCGGAGGCCTCTTCACCCCGACGGAGGCCGCCGCCATCGGCGTCGTCTGGATCGCCTTCGTCGGCCTGGTGCAGCGCTCCCTGACCGTGAAGGTCGCGATCGCCGCGATCAAGGACGCCGTCACCACGACCGCGAGCATCATGCTGATCGTCGCCTCCGCGTCCCTCCTCGGATACATCCTCGCCAAGGAGCGGCTGCCGCAGCTGCTCACCGATGCGGCGCTCTCCGTGACCTCCGACCCGATGGTCTTCCTCGCGCTCACCGCGCTGATGATGCTGATGCTCGGCACCGTGATCGACGCGACGGCGATCCTCGTGCTCACCGTGCCGATCCTGCTCCCCATCGCCGCGCAGTTCGGCATCGACCCCATCGTCCTGGGAGTGCTGCTCATCGTGTCGCTCATGATCGGGCTGCTCACCCCGCCCGTCGGCACGGTCCTCTTCGTCACCGCGCACGTCTCCCACACCCGGGTCGGCGAGGTGTTCCGCGGCTCCCTGCCGTTCCTCATCCCCTCGGTGCTCATCGCGATCACCGCGATCGTCTTCCCCGGCACGATCGCTTGGCTGCCCACGGTGCTCGGACTATGACGAACGCCGCACGCACCCGTCCCCGCAGCCGCGTCGTCGGCCTCGTCGGCTCGGGCATCCAGCCGTCTCTCAGCCCGGCCCTTCACGAGCTCGAAGGCGCACGCCACGGCATGGCGTACGTCTACCGCCTCATCGAGATCGCCGCCCACGAAGGCACCGAGGAGCACCTGCGCACCATCCTCGAGGCCGCATGGATGTGCGGCCTGGACGGGCTCAATGTCACCCACCCTGTGAAGCAGACGGTGCTGCCGCTGCTGGACGACCTCGCGCCGAGCGCCGCCCGCGTCGGCGCCGTCAACACCGTCGTGCTCCAGGACGGCCGCTCGATAGGCCACAACACCGACATGTCCGGCTTCGCCGCCGCACTCGACTCGACCCTCGCCGGTGCACCTGCGGGATTCACGGTGCTGTGCGGAGCCGGAGGTGCCGGAGCGGCCGTCGCCCACGCCCTCCTGGACCGGGAGGACACCACGCTGGCCATCCTCGACACGGACCAGCGGCGAGCGGACGAGCTCGTCGACAGGCTGGACGCCCCCGGCCGCGTCACCGCACTCACCCCCACGACCGCGGAGCAGGCGCTCACCATTGCCGACACGCTCGTCAACGCCACCCCGCTCGGGATGCACGATCACCCCGGCATGGCTGTCGATCCCGCGATCGTGCCCCGCAGCGCGCTCGTCGCGGACATCGTCTACCGGCCCGTCGAGACCCAGATGATCCGCCGCGCACGCGAGCGAGGCATGCGAGTCATGACGGGGCTCGGCATGGCGATGAACCAGGCGGCAGACGCCTTCGAGATCTTCACCCAGGAGAAGGCCGACCGCCGAGCGATGCTCGGCGACCTCACAGACCTGGTCGCCGACGAGGCGACCCGGGCCCCTGACGACGGGGCAACTAGGAAAGGACAGGAACGATGAAGGCAACACGTCCCCACCGGGCGCGCTGGCTCGCCCTCGCCGCCGTGCCCGTGCTCGCCCTCACCGCGTGCTCGTCGGGTGGCAACGACGCCGACCCGACCGACGCCGGCGCGTCCGACGACGGCGATACCATGGCCGAGGAGCGCACGCTGACGCTCGCCCACAGCTACACCGAGGACCAGCCGCAGCACGCCTGCGGAGCCCAGGTCATCGCCGACGAGGTCGCTGCGGCCGGCGTCGGGCTCACGATCGAGATCTTCCCCGCGAGCCAGCTCGGAGGCGATGCCGACCGCATCGCCTCCGTCGTGTCCGGAGACATCGACATCGACATCCAGGGCGCGTCCGCCCTCGGCGCGGTGTACGAGCCCATCTCCGTGCTCGACTCCGCGTTCGCATTCGACGACGCCGATCACCTCGCCGCGTTCATGGCCAGCGACGAGTCCGCGGTCCTCGTGGACGGCTTCGCGGAGGAGACGGGGGTGTACACGCTCGGCGTCTGGTCCGCTGGAGCACGCCACTTCACCGCGAACACGCCCATCCGCACGCCCGACGATCTCGAGGGACTGCGCATGAGGTTCCCCGGGTCACCGCAATACCTCATGAATGCCGACGCTCTCGGCGCGACCGCGACGGAGGTGGCGTACGAGGAGCTGTACCTCGCGCTCCAGAACGGCACCGTCGACGGTCAGGAGAACCCGGTCACGAACATCCTCGCGTCCAACCTCGCCGAGGTGCAGGACTACATCAGCCTCTCCGGACACCAGCTCAACACCAACCTGGTGGTCATGAGCCCGGTGTGGGAGGAGCTCGACTCGGCTCAGCAGGACGCGCTGACGAGCGCGGTCGAGATGGCCGTCACCGAGGTCACCGCATGCATCGACGAGACGGAGCAGGCCACCCTGGACGAGTGGCGCGCCGGCGATGACATGGAGGTCATCGACGACGTCGACCGCGATGCCTTCTCCGAGATGGCGACCACCTACCTCGAGGAGACGTTCACCGGCGAATCGCTCGAGGTGTTCCAGGCGATCCGCGCCACGGCGAACTGACGGCGGATGCACGCCGCGCGCCACGGCGCGCCGATCACCGGGACGGTGCCCACCTTCAGCGGCACCGTCCCGGCCCCTCGGCTCGGCCAGACATTGATCCACGAGCACCTGTTCGTCAACGTCGAGGAGCCGCGCGGGCCATGGGAGCACGCCGAGTGGGATGAGGACACGGCCATCGACACCGCGGTACGCGAGCTCGAGGCTCTCGCTGCGCTCGGCGTCAGCGCCCTCATGGACCTCACCGTGCCGGGGCTCGGGCGCGACGCCGGGCGCGTCGCCCGAGTCGCCGCCCGCTCCCCCGTCCTGCTGATGGCCGCCACCGGCTGGTACTCGACACGCCCGCTGCCGTCGCACGCCCTCGAGGAGGCTCGCGAGCGACCGGCGTGCGACGACGACCCGCTGATCGACCTCATGATCGGCGACCTCACCCTGGGGATCCAAGGCACGGATGTGAAGGCCGCGGCCATCAAGGTCGCGTCCGACTCACCGGACCCCGCGCCCGAGACGAGGCACGCCTTCGTGGCCGCAGTGGAGGCGAGCCGCAGGACCGGAGCGCCGATCCTCACCCACAGCGACCCCGCGACGGGCTCGAGCCTGGCACAGCTCGATCTCCTAGTCCGTCGCGGGGTGCCCGCCGCACGGATCGTCGTCGGACACTGCGGCGACACCACCGACGTGGCGCTCCTCGCAGAGATAGCCTCGCGAGGCGCCTTCCTGGGACTCGACCGGTTCGGCATGGAGCAGGTGCTCGACGACGAGGCGCGGGTGCGCACGCTGCTCGCCCTGCTCGAGCGCGGGCTCGCCAGCCAGATCGTCCTCTCGCAGGACGCCGCCGTCTTCAGCACCGCCACGCCGCCGTCCTGGCGCGCGGCGAGATCACCTCGTTGGCGGCTCGACTCGCTGCACCGGAGGATCATCCCCGAGCTCGAGCGCGCCGGCGTCGGACAGGACGAGCTGGACCAGATGATGGTGCGCAACCCCGCGACGCTGCTGGGACGCGCATGACGCCGCGCCGCGCCGCTGACCCTCGGTGCCTCGTCAGTAGGGTGGTCCCGTGAACGAGCCCCGGGAACGACTCCGCGACGCCAAGCGCACCCGCGCGGAGATCCTCGACGTCGCCACGACCGCCTTCGCCGCCTCGGGCTACACCGGGACGGGCGTCGACGACATCGCTGAGCGCGCCCACAAGACCAAGCGGATGATCTACTACTACTTCGGCAGCAAGGAGAAGCTGTACCTCGCCGTGCTGGAGAAGGCGTATCGCGGGATCCGCGAGGCCGAGCAGGCGCCCGACGTGGAGGAGATGTCCCCGCTCGACGCGCTCCGCAGGGTCGCCGAGGTCACCTACGACCACCACCTCGAGCACAGCGAGTTCATCCGCCTCGTCGCGATCGAGAACATCCACCACGGCAGCTCGATCCGCCACCTGGAGCCCCTGCGAGAAGTCAACCGCAATGCGCTCGGTCTCCTCGATCGACTCCTCGAGCGAGGCAGGGCCGACGGCACCGTGCGAACCGACGTCGACGCGCTCGACGTGCACATGATGATCAGCGCCTACTGCTTCTTCCAGGTCGCGAACCGCTACACGATCAGATTCCTGTTCGAGCGGGACATGCTCGACCCCGAACGGCGCGACCACTACCGCGGGATGATCGCGGACGCCGTCGTGGCCTGGTTGTCGTCCGGCGACGACTAGAGCAGGTCGGTCGACTCGTCGAGGTCGACCGGGCGCGGGTCGATCGGCCCTGAACCGATGTCGAGCCCCATCTCCAGCAAGGCCTGACCGGGCTGCGCGACGCCGAACAGCCATCCCTGGCCCAGACGCCACCCGCAGCTCTGCAGGAAGTCCGCCTGCGCCTCCGTCTCGATGCCTTCGGCGATCGTCGCGAGCCCCAGCTCGCGGGCGAGCGCGCCGAGCGCGCGGGACACCCTGGCACCCGCAGGATCCTCGGGGATCCCTGCCACGAAGGACATGTCGAGCTTCACGCCCGAGACGGGAAGATCGCGCAGGTACGACAGCGGCGAGACACCCGTGCCGAAGTCGTCCAGGAGGATCGGCACGCCCGCGTTGCGGAGCTCCGTCAGCTCGTGGCGCACGCGGGTGTTCGGCGCCACGAGGGACGCCTCGGTCAGCTCGATCACGATGCGCTGAGGGCTCAGGTGGTACGTGCCGATCGAGCTGAGCACCCTGTCGGCGAACTCGGAGTTGCCCAGCTGGTCCGCGGAGACGTTGAGGGAGACCCACGTGTCGTCGATGGGCTGCGCCGCAAGGAACTCGGCGGCCTGGTCGACGAGCGCGATGCCGAGCGCGACGGAGAGGTTCCGGTCCTCGAGCAGCGGCAGGAACGCACCAGGCAGCAGCAGACCCCGCGTGGGGTGCTGCCAGCGGACCAGCGCCTCGAAGCCGACCACGCGGCGGGATGTGAGGTCGTAGACGGGCTGATAGTGCAGCACCAGGTCACCACGGCGGATCGCATCGTCGAGCTCGAGCGCGAGCGCCGACTGGGAGTCGGACGCGGTGCGCATCGAGCTGTCGTAGATCTCAGTGCGGGACCTGCCCGCGGCCTTCGCCCTGTACATCGCCGCGTCGGCCGCGCTGAGGAGGGCGGTGGGTCCGCCAGCGACGAGCTCCGCGTCACCGACGACGAGCCCGACGGAGGCGTTGAGGTTGATCTGGTGGCGCTTCACCTGGAGGGGCCGCCGCAGTCCGGCATGGATCGCGTCGGCGATCTCCCTCATGGCCTGGGCGCACTCGGGAGACTGGACCACGATGATGAACTCGTCGCCGCCGATCCGGGAGACGGTGCCGCGGCTGCCTGCAGCCGTGCGGAGCACGCCTGCGACGTGGACGAGCGCGTTGTCGCCGGTCGCGTGGCCGAACCGGTCGTTGAGCCCCTTGAAGCCGTCGAGGTCCACGGCGATGAGGCCGACCTGCTCGTCATCCGCATGCTTGGCGAGCACCCGCTGGAGCACGTCCTGAAGCAGGGTGCGGTTCGCGAGACCTGTCAGCGGATCGTGCATGGCGCGGTGTGCGAGCAGTTCGGAGTTCATGCGATCGTCGGTGCTGTCGCGCACCTGGACGATGTAGTGGTCCGGTGCCCCACCTGGGTACCGGACGAGGCCGACGTCGAGCACGGCCCAGACCACGTTGCCGTCGGCCTTCACGTAGCGCTTCTCACAGGTGAACCGCGTCTGATAGCCGTCGTAGAGGCGCTGGAGCTGATCGGCCTCCGCGGAGATGTCCTGCGGGTGGGACAGCGCCGAGAACGGGGTTCCTCGAAGCGCCGCCACGGTGGAGCCCATCATCTCGGCGAAGGCACGGTTGACCTCCATGAGCCGCCACTCGAGGTCGACGAGCGCCATTCCGACCGGCGCGTTCTCCATGGCCTTGCGGAACTGGGCGTCGGAACGGCTCAGCGCCTCGGCGGCCTCGCGCAGCCCGGAGGTGTCCATGATCGTCGTGACGGTGATCGGCTCTCCGTCGTCCTCCCCCGTGAGGAGGCGCGACGACACCTGGACCCAGCGGATGTCCTCGGCACCACGTCGGCCGGGGACGCCGACGATGCGCGGCACCTCGTCGTCCACGTTGGGGATGAAGACCTCCTGCGGCAGCACCGGCCTGAGGTGCTCGTCCACGATGCGCAGCGGGAGGCGGGCGATCGAGCGGCCGAGCATCTCCTCGCGGGTGACGCCCAGGATCAGCGCCGCGGTCTCGGACAGCAGCACCACGTCGCCTCGGCGGGTCGTGATGAGGACGCCGTCGCGCGCGGAGGACATGACGGCCTCGAACTGGCGGCGCAGCGCGCGTTCGCGTGACACTGCGCCGTCGCGGGCCTCACGGGCGAGTCGCGCGCGACCCAGGAAGATGAACGCCGCCACCGCGAAGACGAGGAGGACAGCCAGCAGCCCGATCGCGACGGTCGACGTGCTCGTCCCGTCTACGAGTCCTCCCATGGCACTTCCTCGGTGTCCTCTGGGCCTGCGGCCATCGCTGGGGGGCTCTCCCCCCTGAGGATAGCGAGCGTACCAGCCAGATCCTCGGGTCTGACCAGCACGTCGCGAGCCTTGGATCCCTGCGACGGGCCGACGATCTCGCGGGTCTCGAGCAGGTCCATGAGACGCCCCGCCTTGGCGAATCCCATCTTGAGCTTGCGCTGCAGCATCGACGTGGATCCGAGCTGCGTGGTGATCACGAGCTCGGCCGCGGCGATGAGGTCCTCGAGGTCGTCACCGATGTCCTCGGCGACCACGGCGCTCGACTGCGCCTGGATGACGTCGTCCCTGAACTGCGGCTCCGCCTGCGACTTGGTGTGCTCCACGGCGGCGTGGATCTCCGTCTCGGACACCCACGCGCCCTGCACTCGCATCGGCTTCGACGACCCCATGGGCAGGAACAGGGCGTCACCCTGGCCGATCAGCTTCTCGGCGCCGGGCATGTCCAGCACGACGCGGGAGTCCGCAAGGGACGATGTGGCGAACGCGAGCCTCGAGGGGACGTTCGCCTTGATCGTTCCCGTGATGATGTCCACCGACGGACGCTGCGTGGCGAGCACCAGGTGGATGCCTGCCGCACGCGCGAGCTGGGTGATGCGCTGGATCGACTCGTCGACGTCACGCGGCGCGACCATCATGAGGTCGGCGAGCTCGTCGACGATCACGAGCAGGTACGGGTAGGTGGTGATGCGGCGGTTCGAGCCCGGGAGCGGCTTCACCTTGCCGGCGCGTACCGCCTTGTTGAAGTCGTCGATGTGCTTGAAGCCGAAGAGCGCGAGGTCGTCGTAGCGGGTGTCCATCTCCTTGACGACCCACTCGAGCGCCTGAGCGGCCTTCTTGGGGTCGGTGATGATGGGCGTGATCAGGTGCGGGATGCCCTCGTAGATCGTCAGCTCGACGCGCTTGGGGTCCACGAGCACCATGCGGACCTCCTTGGGGGTCGCGCGCATGAGGATGGACGTGATCATCGAGTTCACGAACGAGGACTTGCCGGCTCCCGTGGCACCTGCGACGAGGAGGTGCGGCATCTTCGCGAGGTTCGCCATGACGAACCCTCCCTCGACGTCCTTTCCGATGCCGATCGCCATGGGGTGGTCGTTCTTGCGTGCCGCAGGCGAACGGAGGACATCGCCGAGCGAGACCGTCTCGCGGTCGACGTTGGGGATCTCGATGCCGATCGCCATCTTGCCGGGGATGGGCGACAGGATACGGATGTCGGGGCTCGCGACGGCGTAGGCGATGTTGCGGCTCAGCTGCGTGATCTTCTCGACCTTGACTCCGGTGCCGAGCTCGATCTCGTAGCGGGTGACCGTGGGCCCGCGCGTGAAGCCCGTGACCTCGGCGTCCACGTTGAACTGCTCGAACACGCCCTGGAGCGACTCGACGACGCGGTCGTTCGCGGCGGAGCGGGTCTTGTGCGGCGCGCCCTGCGCGAGCACCGTCATCTCGGGGAGGATGTAGGGCCCCAGGTCGTCGAGCTCGCCCTGCTCCCCCTGCGGCACCACGTGCGTGGCGGCGGGCGCGGCGATCTCGAACTCGGGCTCGGTGGGCGCCTCGGGGTCGGAGACCGTCGCGCGCGGCTCGTAGTCGTCGCCTTCGTCGTCGCTCGGGACGTAGGGCGAGATGGGGCCTGGCGTCCTCGGGGCGGGCTCGTCCGGGCCGCCGAGAACCTCGGTGCGCGCTGCCTGAGCCGGTCCCGGCTCGGCGCCGTACACGTCGTCCTCGGCGTGGCGCTCGACGCTCGCGGAGGACTGGAACGCCTCGTCGCCCTCGTACGAGTCGAGGCCGTCGTCGTCCTTGCGCTTGCGCCCGATGAGGCTTCGGCGCCGCTTGGGTGCCTCGTCGCCCTCGAGTGAGCCGTGGTCAGGAAGGTCGAGGTCGTCGCCGTCGCGGCTCACGGTGACGCGGGGGCCGCCGATGCGCGAGCCGAGCGCCTTCGCGCGTGCCAGCGCCTCGCGCAGCGGGATCCCGGCGACCACGAGCAGCGACAGTCCCAGCAGCAGCACGAGGATGATCGCCGCGATCGGCACCGTGACCACCGCCGCGAGCGGGGTGCCCATGAGGAACCCGAGGATGCCACCCGCGTCCTGCACGGGGCCGAGCCCGTCCGACGGGGAGGGCCTTCCCGCGCCCAGGTGGATCAGACCGCCCAGCGTGAGCGCTACGAGCAGGCCGCCCACCATGATGCGCTGATTCGCGTCGTCCTCCTGGGGCGCGCGGAACAGCCGGATCGCGAAGGCCAGCAGCACGACAGGGAGCGCGTAGGCGAGCACGCCGAACGTGCCGGCGAAGATGCGGTGCACCACGTCGCCCGCGACCGAGTCGACGTGCCACCACTCGCGTGCGGCCACGATGACCGCGACGATGAGCAGCAGCACCGCGGCGCCGTCACGGCGCACCTCGGGGCTGACGTCCCTGGCTCCGTCACCGATCGACCGCACCACCGCACCGATGCCGTGCGAGATGCCGTTGCCGACCGCGCGGATCCCTCGCAGGATCGCCGGCGGCTGCTTCTTCGCGGGCTGCTTCTTCTGCGGCGCGCGCGAGCGCGGCTTCGACCCACCGGAACGGTTGGTGGTCGACGTGCGCGAGGACGAGCGTGACTGAGCCATGGTGCCGCCAGGCTACGACGGACGCGCGCGCGTGCGGTGGAGGCGCGTCGGCTACGCCTCGATGATGATGGGCACGATCATGGGGCGGCGGCGCAGCTTGTTGCCCACGTAGCGTCCCAGGACGCGGCGCATCACCTGCTGGAGCTGGTGCGCGTCGGTCGAGCCGCCCTTCGCGGCGTCCTCGAGCGCCTCCTTGATCTGGGGCAGCACCGCCTCGAACACCGCATCGTCCTCGGCGAGGCCACGCGCGTGGACCTCCGGGCCCGAGACGACCTTGCCCGTCGCGGAGTCCATCACCGCGAACACGGACACGAAGCCCTCCTCGGAGAGGATGCGGCGGTCCTTGAGCTCGGTCTCGGTGATCTCGCCCACCGACGAGCCGTCCACGTAGACGTTGTGGTGCTCGATCGCGCCGACGATGCGCGCCTTGTGGTCCTTGAGGTCCACGACGACGCCGTTCTCGGCGAACATCACGTTCTCCGACGGGATGCCGGTCTTCATCGCCAGGTTGCCGTTGGCGAGCAGGTGCCTGACCTCGCCGTGGATCGGCATGACGTTCTTGGGCCGCAGGATGTTGTAGCAGTAGAGCAGCTCGCCCGCGCTCGCGTGACCCGAGACGTGGACCCGCGCGTTGCCCTGGTGCACGACGGTCGCGCCGATCCGCATGAGCAGGTTGATGACGCGGTAGACGGCGTTCTCGTTGCCGGGGATCAGCGACGACGCGAAGATCACGAGGTCGCCCTCCCCCACGGTCACCTTGTGGTCACCGGTGGCGATGCGGCTCAGCGCGGCCATCGGCTCGCCCTGGGATCCGGTGGACATGTAGACCACCTGGTGGCCAGGCATCTGGTCGGCCTTCTTGGGGTCGACGAGGATCCCGTCCGGGACGGTCAGGTACCCCATCTCGGCCGCGAGGCCCATGTTGCGCACCATCGATCGGCCGACGAGCGCGACCTTGCGTCCGTGCGCGTGCGCGGCGTCGATCACCTGCTGGACGCGGTGCACGTGGCTCGCGAAGGAGGCGACGACGATCCGGCCCTCGGTGCGGGCGAAGAGCCCGTCGAGCGTCGGCCCGATCTCCGCCTCCGCGGTGGTGAACCCGGGCACCTCGGCGTTGGTCGAGTCGACCATGAACAGGTCGACGCCCTCCTCGCCCATCCGGGCGAAGGCGCGCAGGTCGGTGATGCGGCCGTCGAGCGGCAGCTGGTCCATCTTGAAGTCGCCGGTGTTGAGCACGGTGCCCGCGCTCGTCCGCACGAAGACCGCGAGCGCGTCCGGGATCGAGTGGTTCACTGCGACGAACTCGAGCCCGAAGGCCCCGAGCTGCTCGACCTGCCCCTCCTTGACGGCGAGGGTCACCGGCGTGATGCGGTGCTCCTTGAGCTTCGCCTCGATGAAGGCGAGCGTGAGCTGCGATCCGAGGATCGGGATGTCACGGCGCATGCGCAGCAGGTACGGCACCGCGCCGATGTGGTCCTCGTGGCCGTGCGTGAGGACGATCGCCTCGATGTCGTCGAGCCGCTCCTCGAGGTACGTGAGGTCGGGCAGGATCAGGTCGACCCCCGGCTGGTTCTCCTCGGGGAAGAGGACGCCGCAGTCGATGACGAGCAGGCGGCCGTTGAGCTCGAGCACATGCATGTTGCGGCCGACCTCGCCCAGCCCGCCGAGCGGGACGACGCGGAGGGTGTCGGGCTTGAGCGCCGGGGGCGCGGACAGTTCAGGGTGGAAGTTCATCGTGTCATTCCTGCGGCCTCGAGGGCCGCGGTCAGTGCGCCGTACTCGGCGTCGGAGGCGGGCAGCAGCGGGAGCCGCATGGCGCGGTTGTCCAGCACGCCGGCCCACTGCATCGACGCCTTCGCGCTCACGGCGCCGGGGATGGCGAACATCGCGTCGACGACGGGCAGGAGGGACTCGTGGATGCGCTGGGCCTCCGCCTCGTCGCCCGCGACGTACGCGTCGATCATGGCCTTGGTCTCCTGGGAGGCGACGTGCGCGATGACGGACACCGTGCCGACGCCGCCGGCGCGGAGGAAGTCGAGGGTGAGACCGTCGTCGCCCGAGTACCAGGCGAGGCCGGTGCGCTCGTGACGCGCCTTCCCCGTGGCGACGTCGCCGGTCGCATCCTTGACCGCGACGACGCGCGGGTGCGGCGCGAGCTCGTCGTACGCCCAGTCCGAGATCGCGATCGAGGTGCGGCCAGGGATGTCGTAGATCATGACGGGGAGCCCGGAGGCGCCGAGGATCGCACGGAAGTGCGCCACGATGCCTGCCTGAGACGGCTTCGAGTAGTAGGGCGCGAGCGCCAGGATGCCATCGGCGCCCGCCTCCTCGCCCTGCTCCGCCATGCGCACCGCGTGCGCGGTGTCGTTCGAGCCCGCTCCCGTGAGCAGCGTGACGTCGGGGCCGACCGCCTCACGGACGGCACGGATCAGGTCCACCTTCTCGGGAGCGTGCGTGGTGGGGGCCTCGCCCGTGGTGCCGGACAGCACGAGGCCGTCCGAGCCGCGGGACACGAGGTACTGCGCGAGACGCTGAGCGCCCCGGTAGTCGATGGCACCTCCCTCATGCAGCGGCGTGACCATCGCGGTCAGGACAGTGCCGAAGGGGCGTGCGGGATCAGTCATAGGTCTAAACCTACCGCGCACGACGGGTCCGCTCCCCCGTCGTCCGGCGCCTCCGTGACGCCCATCGGCGCGCAGATCCCGGCGGACTCGGCCGATCGCCCGCCCGGGACCGTTCACAGGCCGTACGCTGACCCCGTGACCGACATCCCGACGCCGTACGAGGACCTCCTTCGCGACGTGCTGGCCACCGGCACCCCCAAGGGGGACCGCACGGGGACCGGCACCTCCTCCGTCTTCGGACGCCAGCTGCGCTACGACCTGTCCCAGGGCTTCCCGCTGATCACGACCAAGCGGGTGCATCTGCGCTCGATCGTCGGCGAGCTGCTGTGGTTCCTCCGAGGCGACACGAACGTGCAGTGGCTCCACGAGCATGGCGTGACCATCTGGGACGAGTGGGCGGACGCCGACGGCGAGCTGGGCCCGGTCTACGGCTACCAGTGGCGGTCGTGGCCGGCGCCGGACGGACGCCACATCGACCAGATCAGCGAGGTCGTCCAGCAGATCCGCGACAACCCCGACTCGCGCCGCCTCATGGTCTCCGCCTGGAACCCGGCCGACATCCCCGACATGGCGCTTGCGCCGTGCCACGCGATGTTCCAGTTCTACGTGGCCGACGGGAAGCTCTCGTGCCAGCTGTACCAGCGCAGCGCCGACCTGTTCCTCGGCGTTCCGTTCAACATCGCGTCGTACGCGCTGCTGACCCACATGATCGCCGCGCAGACCGGCCTCGAGGTCGGAGACTTCGTGTGGACGGGCGGCGACTGCCACATCTACTCCAACCACGTGGAGCAGGTCGAGCTCCAGCTCTCCCGCGAGCCCTACCCGTACCCCACGCTGCGGCTCGCACCGCGCGACAGCCTCTTCGACTACGAGATCGAGGACGTGGTCATCGAGGACTACGTGCATCACCCAGGGATCAAGGCACCGGTGGCGGTGTAGGAGGTCATATGTCGGACGATCGCGCCCCCATCCACGCCATCTGGGCCCAGGCCCGGGACGCGAGCGGCCGGCCGGTCATCGGCCTCAACGGCGGCATGCCCTGGCACCTTCCCGGAGACCTCGCACGCTTCAAGCGCCTGACGCACAATGCCGCCGTCATCATGGGCCGCCACACCTGGGAGTCCCTGCCCGATCGCGCGCGCCCGCTGCCCGACCGGTTCAACATCGTCGTCACCTCGCACGAGGCGCCTCGGGGTGCCGCCGCTGCCTCATCGCTGCCGGCCGCGCTCGAGCTCGCCGAAGCGGAGGACCCCGGCACCGACATCTGGATCATGGGCGGAGCACGGCTGTTCGCCGAGGCGCTCGACGTGGTCGACACGATCGAGGTCACGTTCATCGACCTGGAGGTCGAGGGTGACACGTACGCCCCCGAGGTCTCCCCCGCGTACTGGCGGGTCGCCGCCGAGTCTGAGCCGCAGCGCGACGGCGACGGACCCGAGTACCGGTACCTGACCTACACACGCCTCTAGGCGACTCCACCCGGCTATCCGCGACGGGAGCCTCGGCCCTCCCGGGCACAACATGAGCGCTCGCTAGGCTCACGCACATGACCTGGGACATGCCCCACACCATCCTCACCGACCGGCTCGAGCTGCGCCGCTACCGGGAGGAGGACGCTGCGGCGATGTCCGGGCTGATCCCGGCCCAACGCGAGCACCTGCTGCCCTTCCTCACCTGGGCGGAGGCGGAACCGGTCACCGAGGAGGCGCGTGCCGCCACCGTCACGCGGTTCATGGACGAGTTCGACTCCGGCAAGGACTTCACGCTCGGCATCTTCGACCGGACCGACGGCACGTACCTGGGCGGCACCGGGCTGCACACCCGCCTGGGCGAGGACGCGCTCGAGATCGGCTACTGGATCCGCTCCGACCGTCAGGGCGAGGGGCTCGTCAGCGAGACGGCCTCCGCGCTCGCCCGGATCGCACTCGAGCTGCTTGGCGCGGAGTGGGTGGAGATCCGGTGCGAACCCGCGAACACGCCCTCGCACCGGGTCCCGGAGCGGCTCGGCTTCACTCACATGGACACCCGGGTGGACATGTGCGGCGGGCCCGACCATCGGGCGCTCGTGGAGATCTGGCAGCTGCGGCTTGCGGAGCTGGGCGGGTCGCTCGCCGGCAACTTCGCGCGGCCCCGCGCCTTCGACGCGCACGGTCAGGAGATCTCCTGGCCGAGCGCGGCGTCGGCCTGACACCGTCGCGTCGTCCGGACCCCATCACGTCGGCCTGACACCCCGCTGGTCCGATCCCACACCGCGACCGACAAGGGGCCACCCGGGACGGTCGCGGACCGCCCCCTCGATGCCAGGATGAACGCATGCCGCTGCCACGACTCGATCCGACGCGCCAGCAGGCGCTGTCGGTGTCGATCGCGACGGGCGCCTACGGGCTGAGCTTCGGCGCGCTCTCCGTCGCCGCGGGGCTCGACGTGTGGCAGACGATGGCGCTGTCGCTCCTCGTGTTCTCCGGCGGCTCTCAGTTCGCGTTCGTCGGGGTGCTGGGCGCGGGAGGCACCGCGGCCGCTGCCGTCGCCACGTCCACGTTCCTGGGCATCCGCAACGGCTTCTACGGAGTCGCCCTCGCCGAGTTCATGCGTCCCTTGCGCGGGCTCAGGCTCGCCTGGGGCGCGCAGGTCACCATCGACGAGTCCACGGCCGTGGCGCTCGCGCAGCCGCACGACCGGCCTGATGCGCGTCGGGTCGGCTTCTGGTGGACCGGCGTCGGGGTGTTCGTGCTGTGGAACGCCATCACCGTCCTGGGAGCTGTGCTCGGCCAGCAGATCGGCGATCCTGCCGACTGGGGGCTCGACGCCGCCGCGGCCGCCGCCTTCCTCGGCCTCGTCTGGCCCAGGCTCGCCTCCCGCCGCGCGCAGGCGGTCGCCGCCATCTCCGCCGTGGTCGCGCTCGCGCTCACGCCGCTGCTGCCCGCAGGCGTGCCGATCCTCGTCGCGGCGCTCGTGGGCGTCGCCGCCGGATGGCAGGCGGCTCCCGTCGAGGAGGTGCCCGAATGAGCGCCTACGCGTGGACGTGGATCGCGATCATCGCCGCGGGGCTGCTGGCCTGGCTCACCAAGCTCGCCGGGCACACAGTTCCCGAACGCTTCGTCGAGAACCCCCGGGTCCATCGCATCGCCGCCTTCGTGACGGTCGCACTGCTCGTGTCGCTCGCCGCCGTCCAGACCTTCACGTCCGACGCGGCGCTCGCCTTCGACTCGCGGGTGGCAGCGATCGCGGTGGCCGCCATCCTGCTGTGGCGTCGGGCACCGTTCCTCGTGGTGGTCGTCGCCGCGGCGGCCACTGCGGCGGGACTTCGGGCGCTCGGCTGGGGCTAGGCGAGCTCCTGCAGCACGAACGCGACCAGGAAGCCCAGGGTCGCGATCAGACCGGTGAACTGGCGATCGTCGTCGAACGCTTCGGGGATCATCGCGTTGCTCACCATCGCCAGCAACGCGCCAGCGGCGAGCGACAGGACGACGGCGAGCGCCTCGGGCGACGCATCGGCCATCAGCGCGGCGCCGACGAGCGACGCGGCGACGGCGAGCACGGTGATTCCGCCCCACAGCAGCAGCACGAACCTGAGGCTCCTGCCCGAGCGCTTGAGCGGGACGGTACCCGCCAGCCCCTCCGGGACGTTCGACAACGCGATCGCCGCGACGATGCCGACAGGGAAACCGCTCGCCGCCGACAGGCCGATCACGATCGCCTCAGGAATCCCGTCGAGCAGTGCGCCGACGGCGATGGCCGCCTCGTCACCCGGGGTGTCACCGCCACGTCGTGCGGTGACGTTCCGCGAGCCCGACTCCCCCGTCGAGTGACGGCGTCGGCGCGATGTCAGCCGGCTCACCCCTTGGTCGCCCGCGACATAGAGCACTGCACCAGCAGCGAAGCCGACGACCACCGGCCAGACCACGCCCCCGTCGGACGCCTCGGCGACGAGCTCGAGCGCAAGCGTCGCGATCAGCACCCCCGAGCCGAAGGCCATCACAGCGCCGACGGCCCGCGTCGGCAGATCCCACCGCCATGCGATCAGGGCGCCGACGAGCAGAGTGCCGATACCGATCGCGGCGGCCGATGCGGAGAGAAGCAGGCCCATTCCGCCACCCTAGCGAGGGTCCGTGGGCCCGTTGTCCTCCCTTCCGGGACCGCAAGGCCCTAGTGTCGTGTCCATGAGCGCACCTGCCTCCCCCGCAGATACCGTCCGTGCCGCCCGTCCTGGAGACGAGGCGGCGATCGCCCAGATCCAGATCGCGTCCTGGGTGTCAGCCCTGGGCGAGCGCCTCGGGCCTCGCAGGCAGACAGCCTTCGACCCGGTGGCGGTCGAGGCCGGATGGCACCAGGCGATCGTCGAGCCCCCATCGGAGGGCCACCAGGTCTTCGTCGCGCTCGGAGACGAGGGCGAGGTGTGCGGATTCGTGGCATGCGCACCGCCCAAGGACCTCATCGCGCTCGAGGTGTCGCCGGACCGGCGCCGCCGGGGGCACGGTTCACGCCTCCTCGCCGCCGCGGCCGATCACATGCGTGCGCACGGCGCCGAGACGATGCGCCTGTGGGCGCTCGAGAAGGACCGGGTGCGTGTGGACTTCCTGCGCATGGCCGGCTTCGCCGAGGCGGGCATGCGCCGCGAGCTCGACGGCCCTGGGATCACGATCCCCGAGCAGCTGTGGCACACCGACCTCACGCCGGAGGCGTGACGCCCGGAAGCCATCCGCCAGGGGTCAGCCCCGACGGCCCTCAGCCCTGAACAGCTGGGCGGCGTAGTTGAGCGACTTGCGGGCCATGCGCTTGTCGCCCGAGGCGTCGTACGCGAAGCCCACGTGGAACCACGCAGCCCAGTCCTCCGGCCGCTCGTCCACGGCGCGCTTCGCGACCTCGAACGCCGCGTCGGCGCTCTCCTGGGAGATCCGTCCCGACTCCGTGCGCTCCAGGTCATCGACGGGAAGGCGCCCCTCCTCGCCCAGGCGGTCGGCCATGCGCTGCACGGTCACGCCGAGCCGCCACTCGTTGTACAGCCACCACACCGCGAGCACGGGCAGCGCGAGCATCGCGACACCGATCGCGAAACCGACGATCTGACCTGACTCGAGGAACAGCACCGCCTGCTGGCCCACGTACACGGAGTACAGCGCCACGAGCACCGTCATGGCGACGGCGCCCAGGAACGCCGGGCGACGCATCAGCCTCATAGGCTCATGTATCCGTCGAGGCCCACCGTGAGGCCCGGGTGCATCGCGACCTCTCGCACGCCGAGCAGGACGCCGGGCATGAAGCTCACGCGGTCGAAGCTGTCGGTGCGGATCGTGAACTGCTCCCCCGGGTTGCCCATCATGATCTCCTCGTGCGCCACCAGTCCGCGGAGGCGCACAGCATGCACGTGGATGCCGTCGACCACGGCGCCGCGGGCACCGTCCGGGTCCTCGGTCGTCGCGTCGGGCGACGGCGCGACTCCCGCGGTCGCTCGCGCGGCGGCGATGCCCGCGGCGGTGTGGCGTGCGGTGCCTGACGGCGCGTCGACCTTGTCAGGGTGGTGCAGCTCCACGATCTCGACTGACTCGAAGTAGCGGGCTGCCGCCGCGGAGAGCCTCATCGCGAGCACCGCGCCGAGCGCGAAGTTCGGGGCGATCAGCACACCGAGCTCAGGACGCTCCTTGAGGTGCTCGTCCACGCGCGCGAGCGCATCGGCAGTCCATCCCGTGGTGCCGACCACGCAGTGGAGACCGGCTTCGATCGCCGCGTGCACGTTCGCCTCGGTGGCCGACGGCACGGTGAAGTCCACCATCACCTCGGCTCCGGCGCGGACCGCCATCGCGACCTCATCACCCGCGTCGAGCGCGGCCACGAGGGCCATGTCCTCCGCGGACTCGACGGCACGACAGGTGGTTGCTCCCATGCGCCCGGAGGCGCCCAGCACTGCGACGTTGATCATGGTTCGAGCGTACCGGGCACGTCGGACACGGGAGTGCGCCGTCTCAGCGTGCGCGTGTCCGGGCCGCCGGCCGGCTACCGCGCGGGACCCACCCGCACCACCGCACGCTCCCTGCCCGCGATCTCCGCGGCGAGCGAGACCACCTCGTCGGCCGTGACGGCGTGCACCTGGTCGAGCATCTCGCCGATGCTCCACAGCTCACCGAACGCCATCTCGGCCTTGCCCAGACGGGACATGCGCGAATAGGAGTCCTCGAGCCTCAGCACCATGGAACCGGCGATCTGGCCCTTCGCGCGCTCGAGCTCGGCCTCCGTGACGCCCTCCGCCATCCGCTCGAGCTCGTGCGCCATGAGCCGCTCGACCTCAGGAGCCTTGCTGGGCGTGCACGCCGCGTAGATGCCGAACAGCCCCGTCTCGGCGCTCGGTGCGCCGAACGAGTAGACCGTGTACGTGAGACCGCGCTTCTCGCGGATCTCCTGGAACAGGCGAGAGCTCATGCCTCCGCCCAGGATCGCGTTGTAGACGGCGAGCGTGTTGCGCCGATCGTCCGTCGCCGCGAACCCGCGCGCGCCCAGCAGCAGGTGCGCCTGCTCGAGCTCGGTGCGGATCACGTCGATCTCCGCCGTGTGGAGCGAGGCGACGGGCGCGAAGGGGTCGCGCCTGCCCGCGGGGGCGCCGGTGCCGGACAGGTCCCATCCACCGGCGAGCAGCGCCTGCTCGACGAGCGCGCACACCACGTCATGGTCCACGCCTCCGGCAGCGGTGACGATCAGCGTCTGCGGCCCGTAGTGCTGCGTGTAGTGCTCCCACACGGCCTCGCGGGAGACGGACTCGATGATCTCGGGGGTGCCGCCGATCGGGCGTCCGAGCGGATGGCCGCCCAGCACCGCCTCCGCGAAGCGCT
Organism: Demequina zhanjiangensis; assembly: GCF_030418315.1. Lineage (GTDB taxonomy): Bacteria > Actinomycetota > Actinomycetes > Actinomycetales > Demequinaceae > Demequina > Demequina zhanjiangensis. Next base: position 5,532 of record NZ_JAUHPV010000007.1, on the reverse strand, counting down.
CGTGGATCACATCGCCCGGGTCATCCTCGTTCATGGCGATCTCCTCGAGGATCACGCCACGCTCCATGTCGAAGTCCGCCTGGTCCAGCCGCGCCGAGGTGACCATGTCGAGGATCACGTCGATCGCCATCGGAAGGTCCTGGTCGATCACCCGCGCGTAGTAGCAGGTGTACTCCTTGCCGGTCAGAGCGTTCGACTCGCCGCCGACCCGATCGAAGGCCTCCGCGATGTCGAGCGCGCTGCGACGCGCCGTGCCCTTGAACAACAGGTGCTCGAGGAAGTGCGTGGACCCTGCATGCTCGTCGGTCTCGTCACGGGAGCCGACGCCGAACCAGGCGCCGATCGTCGCGGACCGCATTCCGGGGATGGTCTCGGTGAACACGCGCACACCGCCGGGGAGGATGGAACGTCGGATCACGGCTCCGTGATCCTGCTCGATGGTCACCGAGCTCCCGACAGACGACGGTGCCACCAGGGGCAGGACGTAAGGCATGGGAGCGAGCCTAACGCCGAAGGGGCGGCCCCGAGGAATCGGGACCGCCCCTTGCGGACGTGTGGCGCTGCTGACTACTCGGCAGCAGCCTCCTCGACCACGCCGAGCGACAGCTTGCCGCGCGGGTCGATCTCGGTGATCTCGACCTGGATCTTCTGGCCGACGTTCAGGACGTCCTCGACGTTCTCCACGCGCTTGCCGCCCACGAGCTTGCGGATCTGCGAGATGTGCAGCAGTCCGTCCTTGCCCGGCGAGAGGGACACGAAGGCGCCGAAGGCGACCGTCTTGACGACGGTGCCGACGAAGCGCTCGCCGACCTCAGGCATGTGCGGGTTGGCGATGGCGTTGATCGCGTCACGCGCGGCCTCCGCCGACGGGCCGTCCACGGCGCCGATGAACACGGTGCCGTCGTCCTCGATGGAGATGTCGGCGCCGGTGTCGTCCTGGATCTGGTTGATCATCTTGCCCTTGGGGCCGATGACCTCGCCGATCTTGTCCACGGGCACGCGCACGGTGATGATGCGGGGCGCGAACGGGTTCATCTCGTCGGGCTCCGAGATGGCCTGGGCCATCACGTCCAGGATGTGGAGGCGGGCCTCCTTGGCCTGGGTGAGCGCGCCGCCGAGCACCGACGCGGGGATGCCGTCGAGCTTGGTGTCGAGCTGGATCGCGGTGACGAACTCGGAGGTTCCGGCCACCTTGAAGTCCATGTCGCCGAAGGCATCCTCGGCACCGAGGATGTCGGTGAGGGCCGCGTAGCGGGTCTCACCGTCGACCGTGTCGGACACGAGGCCCATCGCGATGCCCGCGACGGGTGCGCGCAGCGGCACACCGGCGTTGAGCATGGACAGCGTCGAGGCGCAGACCGAGCCCATCGAGGTGGAGCCGTTGGAGCCGAGAGCCTCGGACACCTGGCGGATGGCGTACGGGAAGTCCTCACGCGACGGCAGCACCGGCACGAGCGCACGCTCAGCGAGCGCACCGTGGCCGATCTCGCGACGCTTCGGGGAGCCCACTCGACCGGTCTCGCCCGTGGAGAAGGGCGGGAAGTTGTAGTGGTGCATGTAGCGCTTGCGCGTCTCGGGGTTGTACGAGTCGATCTGCTGCTCCATCTTGAGCATGTTGAGCGTGGTGATGCCCATGATCTGGGTCTCACCGCGCTCGAAGATCGCGGAGCCGTGCACGCGCGGGATCGGACCGACCTCGGCCGACAGCGGGCGGATGTCGCGCAGACCGCGACCGTCGATGCGAACGCCGTCCTTGAGGATGCGCTGACGCACCGACTGCTTGGTGACGGAGCGGATCGCTGCCGACACCTCCTTCTCGCGGCCCTCGAACTCGGTCGCGAAGTTGTCGAGCGTCTCGGCCTTGATCTCGTCGAGGCGGCTCTCGCGGGTCTGCTTGTCGGCGATCGTGAGCGCCTCGGCGATCTTGCCGCCGGCGAACTCGGTGACGGCCGCGAGCACGTCGTCCTGGTAGTCCAGGAAGCGCGGGAACTCGACGGTCTCCTTGGCGGCCTTCTCGGCGAGCTCGATCTGAGCCTCGCACAGCGCCTTGAGGAACGGCTTGGCGGCCTCGAGGCCCTCGGCCACGACCTCCTCGGTGGGAGCCTTGGCGCCCTCGGAGATGAGGTTGAAGGCATCGTCCGTCGCCTCGGCCTCGACCATCATGATCGCGACGTCGTCACCCGCGATGCGACCGGCCACGACCATGTCGAAGACCGCGCGCTCCTTCTGCGAGTACTTGGGGAACGCCACCCACTGGCCGTCGATGAGCGCGATGCGCACACCGGCGATCGGACCGGTGAAGGGCAGACCCGACAGCTGGGTCGACGCCGACGAGGCGTTGATCGCGAGCGTGTCGTACGCGTCGTCCGGGTTGATGGACAGGACCGTGATGACGACCTGGACCTCGTTGCGCAGGCCCGACACGAAGGTGGGGCGCAGCGGACGGTCGATCAGGCGGCACGTGAGGATCGCGTCCGTGGACGGACGGCCCTCGCGGCGGAAGAACGAGCCGGGGATCTTGCCGGCAGCGTAGGAACGCTCCTCGACATCCACGGTCAGCGGGAAGAAGTCGAAGCCGTCGCGCGGGTGCTTGCCCGCGGTGGTGGCGGACAGCAGCATCGTGTCGCCGTCCAGGTAGGCGGCGACGGAGCCGGCGGCCTGCTGTGCGAGGCGGCCGGTCTCGAAGCGCACCACGCGCTTGCCGAACGAACCGTTGTCGATGACGGCCTCGGCGAACTGGATCTCGGGACCCTCCATGGGTCACCCTCCTTGTCATGAGGGCGTCCAGATGTCGGTCGTCGATCGAGGCCCACTCCCCTGTGTTCAAGTGAGGAGGCCACTACCGAGGACCAGGCAGCCGGACGCGTTTCTTTGGTGAAATTGTGTGGGCGGCGTCGAGCCGCCGGTCACTAGCGTGACACAGAAATCGCCCCGGGGCTGGAAGCCCCGGGGCGGAAGTCTTAGCGGCGGATGCCGAGACGCGCGATCAGCGAGCGGTAGCGCTCGATGTCGACCCGCTGCAGGTAGTTCAGCAGGTTGCGGCGGCGACCGACGAGCAGCAGCAGGCCACGACGCGAGTGGTGGTCGTGCTTGTGCTCCTTGAGGTGCTCGGTCAGGTCGGTGATGCGCGCGGTGAGCAGCGCGACCTGGACCTCGGGCGAGCCGGTGTCGCCCTCGCTGGTCGCGTACTCGGTCATGATGGACTTCTTCGTGGCTGCGTCGAGCGGCACTGTGCTCTCCTTCTAGGATCGTTGCGCGGCGCACCCGGGCTTGTTCACCGGGGCACTATGAACCGCGGCCGTTTTACGGCGACGACAATTCTACCCCACAGGCGTCGTCCACCCCAACCGGTAGGGGCCGACGCGTGCGCGAGGGCCGAGTCGCCCCTCCCGGTCCGACCCACCCCGGTGCGCCCCCCCTGTCCCGGTCGGGTCCACCCGGTCCACCCCGCCCACGTCCGGCCCACCCCGACAGTTCGAACCAGACTGCCGAGCGACACGCCAGCGTGTCGCGGCCAAACGCGGGGTGTCGCCCGGGTGTCGCCGCCGAGATTGGTGCGAAGTGTCGGGGTGAAGGCGGGACGGGGGGGTGACGGTGCGAAGGCGGGACGGCGTAAAGGCGGGACGGCGTAAAGGCGGGACGGGGCGATGGGCGGGCCGGCTTGTCTGTACGTCAGGGCACGGTGCGGGAATGGCGAGCCGTGCCGCACGCTTCGAATCGACGCGCCAGCGCCCTAGATCTCGGAGTCGCCCGTCCTGGTGTTGGACCGCATGCTTGCGCGACGCCAGTCGACCTCCCCGACACGACGTCGGAAGTCCTCGTCAGTCTCGCCCGGACGACGCTGCGGCGCTCCATGCGACTGCACCGGACGCTTCGCGCCGAAGACGGGGTCGCCTGCGCGGGCGCCCTCCTCACGGGCAGGGCCTCCGATGCCGGACTGCGGGATCGGACCCGCCGGGCCGATCTCGGGAGGTGTGCCTCCCTTGCCGCGCTCGCGCAGCCGGCGCTCGATCAGCGTGGCCAGGCGGGAGATCGCGAGGTTGATGAGGATGTAGATCGTGGCTCCCACCACGAACAGGGGGATCGTGTACTGGTCGCCGAAGTAGTCACGGTTGATCTTGATGGTCCGCAGCAGCTCCGGGTACGCCACGATGTACCCGAGCGCCGTGTCCTTGAGGAGCACCACGATCTGGCTCACGAGCGCGGGCAGCATGATGCGCACCGCCTGCGGCAGCTCGATCATGAGCGTGGTGCGCATCGGCGACAGGCCGATGCTCAATCCTGCCTCGCGCTGTCCCTTCGGCAGCGCCGCGAGGCCCGCGCGCAGGATCTCAGCGACGACCGCCGCGTTGTAGACCACGAGCCCGAACACGACTGACGGCAGGGTCTCCCACTGGAACCCGAATCGGGCGAGGAACATCAGCATCAGCACCGGCAGCCCGCGGGCGAACTCGGTGACGACGGTCGCGCTGCCCGTCACCAGCCGCTTGGTCACGCCACGACGAATGATCGCCACGGCGCTTCCGATCACGAGCGCGAGAGGGGTGGCGAGCAGCGCCGCCCAGAGAGTCGCGCGCAGCCCCGACCACAGGGAGCGCCACACGTCCGATGCTGTCTGTCCCTTCGGCGGGTCCCACAGCACGGCCCATCGCTCGTCGAAGATGCCGCGCCGGTAGAACGACACGATGACGTACGCGATGCCGGCAAGCAGAAGCAGCGAGAAGCCGACGTTGAAGATGCGGTCGAGCCGCTTGGCGCGGGGACCGGGAGCGTCGTAGAGGACCGAGGAGCTGCTCATCGTGCGAACGCCACCTTCTTCTCGATACGTCCGGCGGTGACGCCGAGCGGGATGGTGATCACGAGGTACATGAGCGCGATTCCGAAGAAGATGAAGAGGGCGTCACCCGGAGCGTCGGTCATCAGGTTGCGCTGCACGGTGACGAGCTCGGCGTACGCGAAGCCGGCGGCCACCGAGGTGTTCTTGGTGAGCGCGATGAGCACGGAGATCAGCGGCGGCACCGACGTGCGCCACGCTTGCGGCAGCACCACCTGGGACAGCGTCTGGCCGAAGGTCAGACCGATGCTCCGGGCGGCCTCCGCCTGCCCCAGCCCGACTGAGTTGACTCCGGATCGCAACGCCTCGCAGACGAAGGCGCTCGTGTACAGCGACAGCGAGACCAGCGCCGTCTGGAATCCCAGGCCCGGCAGGATGCCGAGCGATCCCGCGACGAACACCCAGAAGAAGAACATGAGCGTGAGCGGGGTGTTGCGGACGATCTCGACGTACGCGGTGCCGAAGGTGCGGAGAGGGCCGATCGGAGAGACGCGCATCACCGCGAGCAGCGTGCCGAGCACCAATGACAGCACCGCCGAGGCGGCAGCGAGCGACAAGGTCGCGAGGAATCCGCCCCAGATGGTGCCGAACTCGTTGACGAAGGTCTCCATGGTCTCCTCTGCCGGGGAAGCGGGGCCCCCCCCCGGGGGGGGGGGGGGGGGGGGGGGGGGGGGGGGGGCGGGGGGGGGGGCCGGGGG
>NZ_JAUHPV010000006.1 GCF_030418315.1 Demequina zhanjiangensis | reverse complement strand
GGGGGGGGGGCCCCCCCCCCCGGGGGGGGGGGGCCCGCTTCCTGGTCGGGTCAGTCGCTCAGTAGCGGTCGACCGTCGGGACCGCGGGCTCCGGCAGCACCGTGCCAGCGGTCGCGTTCCACGCCTCGAGCCAACGGCCGTCCTCGAAGATCTCCTCGAGCACGTCGTTGATCCACATGCGGAACTCGGTGTCCTCGAGCGCCACGCCGATGCCGTAGGGCTCCTCGGTGAAGGGCTCCCCCACCACCTGGAACTCGCCGTCGGACTCCGCGACGTAGCCGGCGAGGATGACGTTGTCGGTCGTGACGACGTCGACCTGGCCGTTGCGCAGCGGCTCGAGGCAGTCGGTATAGGCGTCGAACAGCGCGAGCTCCGCCTCAGGGAAGTTGTCCGCGATGTTCTGGGCCGGGGTCGAGCCGGTGACCGAGCAGACGGTCTTGCCCGCGAGGTCGTCGGGCGACTGGATGTCGGTCGTGGTCGACAGCGTCATGAGCGCCTGGCCGGCGTTGTAGTACGGGCCAGCGAAGGAGACCAGCTCCTTGCGGTCGTCGTTGATCGTGTACGTGGCGACGACCATGTCGACGCTGCCGTCCTGGATGAACGGCTCACGGTTCGCAGAGACGGTCTCCACCCACTCGATGCTGTCCTCCGAGATGCCGAGCTCCGACGCGATGATCTTTCCGATCTCCACATCGAACCCTTCGGGCGTCCCGCTCGGTGCCAGCAGTCCGAAGAGCGGCTGGTCGAACTTGGTGCCGATGGTGATCGAGCCGGCGTCGGCCAGCGCGGCCATCGTCGACCCCTCGGCGAACTCGCTCATCGCCTCGTCGCCGGAGCCCGCGGGCTCCGCATCGTCGCCGCCGCTCGAGCAGGCGGTCAGGGCGACCAGCGCCACCGCGCTCGCCGCGATCCAGGTGCTCGTCCTGAGCTTCATGTTCTCTCTCCCTGTGTCTCGGCCCGTACGGTCCGACGGGCCTACTCCGATGCGCTCCCCCCAGCGCACCTCCACCTGCCTGCGAGCCTCAGTGCGTGAGAATCTTCGACAGGAAGTCCTTGGCGCGCTCCGACTTGGGGTTCGTGAAGAACTCCTCCGGCTGCGCCTCCTCCTCGATGCGGCCGTCAGCCATGAAGACCACACGGTTCGCCGCCTTGCGCGCGAAGCCCATCTCGTGAGTCACGACGATCATGGTCATCCCCTCATGCGCGAGCGACGTCATGACGTCCAGGACCTCGTTGATCATCTCCGGGTCGAGCGCGGACGTGGGCTCGTCGAACAGCATCACCTTGGGCTTCATGGCGAGAGACCTGGCGATCGCCACGCGCTGCTGCTGACCACCCGAGAGCTGCGCGGGATACTTCTGCGCCTGGTTGGCGACGCCGACGCGCTCGAGGAGCCGCATGGCCTCCGCCTCCGCCTCCTTGCGCGGCACCTTCTTCACCTTGATGGGACCGAGCGTCACATTCTCAAGGATCGTCTTGTGCGCGAACAGGTTGAAGGACTGGAACACCATCCCCACGTCGGCGCGCAGGGTGGCAAGCGCTCTGCCCTCCTCGGGAAGCGCGACGCCGTCGAGGCTGATGCTGCCGTCGTCGATGGTCTCGAGCCGGTTGATCGCACGGCAGAGAGTCGACTTGCCGGAGCCCGAGGGGCCGATGACCACGACGACCTCGCCCTCGCCCACGGTGAGGTCGATGTTCTGCAGCACGTGCAGGTCACCGAAGTGCTTGTTCACCTTGTCAAGCACGACGAGCGGACGGTGTCCGCCGTCTGATCTCTGTGACTCGTCCATGCTCTGCACCCTAGGGCGCTGCGTGGGGCGTGTCCTGGTGGAAGGACAAACCGCGACCAAACGGTAACCAGCCCGAAACAGGGCCTAGCGTCGAGTCCGGGGATCTACTAGGACCTCCGGCTCAGTGCGCGGCAGGCATCCCCAGGGCGCCCCGGCACCAGGACACGTCCTCGGCGAGCGCGTCGGTCAGCGCCTCCACGGAGCCGAAGTCGAGCATGGGTCGACGCCACGCCACGAGGTCGAGCGCGACGCGTGCGTCATACAGGTCCAGCCCCACGCCTTCGATCACGAACGCCTCGACGCGGAGCGAGTCGCCTCCGACCGTGTAGTTGATGCCCAGGCTGATCGCGGCGGGCATGCGTTCGCCGACGCGAGCGGACGCCTTGGGGTTGCCGCCGTCGTCCAGCACCGTGAGCCAGCCCGCGTAGACGCCGTGGCGCGGGATCATGCCCGCGTCGACCGACACGTTCGCGGTGGGGAATCCGATGGTGCGGCCCAGCTTGTCGCCGTGCACGACGGTGCCGCGCAGCCGGTGCTCGCAGCCGAGCACGTCGGTCGCCTCCCCCACACGGCCGTCCTCGAGCAGCTCGCGGATCCACGTGGACGACCAGCGACGTCCGCGCGAGTCGGTGTCGCCCGCGTCGGGCAGGACCTCCACCTCGAAGCCCAGCTGCGCACCGAGCTCGCGCATCGTCTCCACGTCGCCCGCGTTGCCGCGGCCGAACTTGGTGTCGCGGCCGACGACGACCACGGCAGCGCCGAGCCCTTCGACAAGGTGGGTGCGCACGAACTCCTCGGGCGTCTGCTGCGCGAAGTCGAGCGTGTACTCGAGCAGGAGCACGCCGTCGAGCCCGGTCTGCGCGAGCCGCTCCAGCCGGTCCTCGACACCCGTGATGAGCACGGGCGGATGCGCGGGGTCGTGCACGGCCCTGGGGTGCGGGTCGAACGTGATCGCGGCCGCCCGCATGCCGCGCTCGCGCGCGTCCGCGACCATCCTCGTCAGCACTGCGCGGTGGCCGCGATGGACGCCGTCGAAGTTGCCGATGGTCACGACCGAGGGCGCAAGGCCACGAGGGACCTCGTCGAGTGAGCGCCAGATCTGCATGCCGGTCATTGTGCCGCAGACCCCGCAGGCTTCATGACGACGACAGGCTTGACCTTGCCTCCCCGCCGCTCGCCTATGGCGACCAGATCGCCCGAGGCGTCGAGCAGCGCGAGGTGCTCGCCGTCGTCTCCGACGGTGGCCTCGACCCACTGGCCGTAGCCCAGGGCACGGGCGTCGTCCTCGCCCACAGTGGCCGAGGTGAGCGTCGCCGCCGCGGACGCTCCCAGGGGAAGCAATGGCAGCGGCTCCCCCTCCTCGACGAGCGCCGAGAGCGCGTCGAGCGTCGCCGCGTCAGTGACGGGGATGCTGCCGACGCGGGTGCGACGCAGGGCTGTGAGGTGACCACCGACGCCGAGCGCGTCGCCGAGGTCGCGTGCAAGCGCGCGCACGTAGGTCCCCGACGAGACCTCGACCGTGACGTCGAGATCGATGACGTCCCCCTCGCGTCGGATCTCGCCGACGTCGAAGCGGCTCACGGTGACGGGGCGCGCCGGGAGCTCCACGTCCTCTCCCCCACGCACACGCGCATACGAACGCTTGCCGTCCACCTTGATGGCGCTGACCGAGCTGGGCCGCTGCATGATGTCGCCCGTCAGGACGGCGACCGCCGCGGCGATCGCCTGCTCCGTGACCGCGGCCGCGTCCGCGGAGGACGTGACGTCGCCCTCCGCGTCGTCGGTCACGGTGGACTGACCCAGGCGGATCGTCGCGTCGTACGCCTTGTCGTGGCCGGTGATGTACGTCAGCAGCTTCGTGGCGCGACCGATGCCGAGCACGAGCAGCCCAGTGGCCATGGGGTCCAGGGTGCCGGCATGCCCGACCTTCCGGGTCCCCGCGAGCCGACGGCAGCGCCCGACGACGTCGTGCGACGTCCAGCCCTGAGGCTTGTCGACAAGCAGGAGACCCGGCGTCGGCTCGACGCTCGGCCTACGGCCCATGGGGCTACGCCTCGTCGTCCTCGTCGTGGTGACGGTACGGGTCCGCCTCCCCGGCGTACTTCGCGTTCTCACGCAGACGACGCAGCTCCTCGTCACGCTGGTGCGCCTCGAGCAGCGCCTTGTCCAGCGAGGCAGCCGACTCGGGCACCGCGTCCAGGTGGAACTCGAGGCTGGGCGTCAGACGGATGCCCAGCTCGTGCCCCACCTTGGAGCGCAGCAGACCCTTGGCCGACTGCAGGGCGGCGGCGGTGCCCTCACGGTCCTCGTCAGAGCCGAGGACCGTGTAGAACACCGACGCCTGCTGCAGGTCGCCCGTCACGCGCACGTCGGTGACGGTCACGAACCCGAGTCGCGGGTCCTTGATCTCGCTCTCCAGCGCGCGGGCCACGATCTTCTTGATCGTGCCCGCGAGCCGGAGCGCGCGCGGGTTGTCGCTCATCAGTCCCTCGGAATCTCGACCATCTCGAAGGTCTCGATGATGTCGCCGACCTGGATGTCGTTGAACTTGCCGAGTCCGATACCGCACTCGTAGCCGTCCTTGACCTCCGTGACGTCGTCCTTGAAACGACGCAGGGTGTCGATCGTGGGCTCGCCGATGACGGTGCCGTTGCGGACGACCTTCGCCTTCGCGTTGCGCTTGATGACGCCCTCGCGGACGAGGCATCCGGCGATGTTGCCGAACTTGGACGAGCGGAAGATCTCCTGGATCTCGGCCGCACCGACCTGCTTCTCCTCGAACTCGGGCTTGAGCATGCCCTTGAGCGACGCCTCGACGTCCTCGAGCGCACGGTAGATGACCGAGTAGAAGCGCATGTCGACGCCCTCGCGGTCCGCGAGCTCCTGCACACGCTCGGCAGGACGGACGTTGAAGCCGATGATGATCGCGTTGTCGACCGTCGCCAGGTTCACATCGTTCTGCGTCACCGCACCCACACCGCGGTGGATGATGCGCAGGTCGACCTCGTCGCCCACATCGATCTGGAGCAGCGCGTCCTCGAGCGCCTCGACGGCACCGGAGACGTCACCCTTGATGATGAGGTTGAGGGTGTCGACCTTGCCCTCCTCGAGGGCCTTGTTGAAGTCCTCGAGGGAGATGCGCTTGCGACGCTTCGCGAGCTGAGCGGCACGCTCGGCAGCCTCACGCTTCTCGGCGATCTGGCGGGCCGTGCGGTCATCCTCGGCCACGATAAACGAGTCACCGGCGCCGGGGACGGACGTCAGACCGATCACGAGCACCGGACGTGCAGGCGTCGCCTCCTCGACCGGGTTGTCGTACTCGTCGAACATGGCGCGCACGCGGCCGTAGGCCGTGCCCGCGACGATCGAGTCGCCGACGCGCAGCGTTCCAGAGTTGACCAGCACCGTCGCGACGGCACCGCGGCCCTTGTCGAGGTGCGCCTCGACGGCCACACCACGCGCGTCCTTGTTCGGGTTCGCACGCAGGTCGAGACCGGCGTCGGCGGTCAGCAGGACCGCGTCGAGCAGCTCGTCGATGCCCATGCCCTGGAGCGCGGAGACGTTCACGAACATCGTGTCGCCACCCCAGTCCTCGGACACCAGGTTGTACTCGGTGAGCTGCTGGCGGATCTTGTCGGGGTTCGCCCCCTCCTTGTCCACCTTGTTGATCGCGACCACGATCGGCACGTTCGCCGCCTGGGCGTGGTTGAGCGCCTCGACGGTCTGCGGCATCACGCCGTCATCGGCCGCGACCACGAGGATCGCGATGTCGGTGACCTGCGCACCACGCGCACGCATGGCGGTGAACGCCTCGTGGCCCGGGGTGTCGATGAACGTGATGGGACGCGTGACGCCGTCGTGGTCGTGACGCACCTGGTAGGCACCGATGTGCTGGGTGATGCCGCCGGCCTCGCCGGAGATGACGTCGGCCTTGCGGATCGAGTCCAGAAGGCGCGTCTTTCCGTGGTCGACGTGACCCATGACGGTGACGATCGGCGCCCGGGGCTCGAGCTCCTCATCCGTCTCCGCCTCAAGCTCCGCCTCAAGGTCAAGGCCGAAGCCCTCGAGGAGCTCCTTGTCCTCGTCCTCAGGCGAGACGATCTGGATCTTGTAGCCCAGCTCGGCGCCCAACGTCTCGAACGTGTCCTCGTCGAGCGACTGCGTCGCGGTCGCCATCTCACCGAGGTGGAACAGCACCGTGACGAGCGACGCGGGGTTGACATCGATCTTCTCGGCGAAGTCGGTCAGCGTCGCACCGCGACGCAGGCGGAGCAGAGTCGTGCCGTCACCGCGAGGGATCTGCACACCACCGATCGCCGGTGCCTGCTGCTGCTCGTACTCTGCCCGCTTCGCGCGCTTGCTCTTACGCGAACGGACGGGACGACCGCCCTGACGCCCGAAGGCGCCAGCGGTACCGCCGCCACGACCACGGCCACCGGGAGCCGGACGGCCACCGGGACCGCCAGGACCGCCGCCGGGGCCACCGGGGCCGCCGAAGCCGCCACGGCCGCCACGGCCCGGAGCGCCGCCGTTGCCACCCGCAGGGGCGGTCGGACGAGGGCCGAAGCCCTGACCCGGACGCGGAGCACCGCCCGGACGCGGAGCACCGCCACCAGGACGAGGGGCGCCACCGCCGGGGCGAGGGGCACCGCCTGAGCGGGGTCCCTGGAACGGGTTGTTGCCGCCCGGACGCGGGCGGGGACGCGGACCGGCGGAGCGGTCCGAGAAGGGGTTGTTGCCGCCGGGGCGCGGGCGCGGCTTCGGCATGTCGGCCGGAGTCGGGGCGCCGGGCTTGGCGGCGGGCTTCGGCGCAGGCGCGGGCGCGTCGGCCTTCGGAGCGGTCTCCTCAGGCGCGGACTCGGCTGCGGGCTCCGCGGGAGCGGGCTTCGCCGCCGCCTTGGGTCCGGGCTTGGGCGCACCAGGCTTGGCCGGCGTGGGCTCCGCGGCCGCGGGGGCGTCGGTCGACGCTGCCGGGGCGGGCTTGGGGGCTGGCTTGGGTCCGGGCTTCGCCGCAGGCTTCGCTGCAGGCTTGGCCGCGGGCTTCGCGGCGGGCTTGTGGGCGGACGATCCGCCACCGGGGAAGGCCTCACGGGCCTTGCGCACGACGGGGGCCTCCAGGGTGGAGGACGGACCCTTCACGTACTCACCGAGCTCGTTGAGCTTGGCGATCAGGTCCTTGCTCGGGACACCGAGCTCCTTCGCGATCTCGTGAACGCGGGGCTTTGCCACAATTCTCCTGTCTCGGCTCGCCCAAGACAGGGTCGAGCCATCGTTACGGCTGGTAACTCATTTCGAGGTACTCACTGCTTGACCATGGGCTTTCATCCCGTTCTGTCAGGCCGAATGGCTGGTGGACGCGGTCCACGCTACCGCACCGTCAGAGCGCTCAGGTCGACGTCGGGCGCGCGCAACGCGCGTCCGATCGTCCTTCGCCTGAGGGCGAGCTCGATGCAGTCGTCCCCGGGATGGAGCCAGGCTCCCCTGCCGGGGAGGGTCTTGGCGGTGTCGAGCACCGCCCTGCCGTCGACGACGGCGACCCTGACGAGAACCGACCGAGACGCTCGTCCCCTGCATCCGACGCACGTGCGAACAGGACCCTCGCGGGACGGTTCCGGGTGCTCGGCGGCACGAGACGAGTCTCTCGGCTGCACCAGTCTACCCGCTGTCCGGACCGTCAGGCCCCGCCGGCGCCCGGCGCGCCCTCGGCCTCGTCGGATCGGATGTCGATGCGCCAGCCGGTGAGGCGTGCGGCGAGGCGGGCGTTCTGGCCCTCCTTGCCGATCGCGAGCGACAGGTGGTAGTCCGGCACGATCACGCGGGCCGCACGGGCCTCAGGGTCCACGACCGTCACCGACACGACACGCGACGGGGACAGCGCATTGCCGACGAACGTGGCCGGGTCGTCGTCCCAGTCCACGATGTCGATCTTCTCGCCACGCAGCTCGCTCATGACGGCGCGCACACGTGCGCCCATGGGGCCGATGCAGGCGCCCTTGGCGTTGACGCCCGGGACCGTCGCACGGACCGCCATCTTGGAGCGGTGCCCGGCCTCGCGGGCGAGGCTCATGATCTCGACGGTGCCGTCGGCGATCTCCGGCACCTCCATCTCGAACAGTCGACGCACCAGACCGGGGTGCGTGCGCGACAACATGATCGACGGCCCCTTCTGGCCGCGCGCCACCTGAAGCACATAGGCGCGCAGACGCTCGCCGTGCAGGTACTCCTCGGTGGGCACCTGCTCGTGGGCGGGCAGGAGCGCCTCCACGTCGCCGATGTCGACGTGAACGTTCTTGGGGTCAGAGCTCTGCTGGATGATGCCGGAGACGAGGTGGCCCTCGCGGCCCGCGTACTCGCCCAGCACCGCGTCGTCACCCGCCTGGCGCATGCGCTGCACGATGACCTGGCGTGCCGTCGCGGTGGCGATGCGGCCGAAGTCTGCCGGGGTGTCGTCGAACTCAGGCATCGAGTCCGGGTCCTCCTCGGACCCCTCGGGCACAGGCTCCCTCGCCATGATCGTCACGTGGCCGGAGTCGCGGTCAAGGTGGGCGCGGGCGTTCCTGTACGAGCCCGGGGTCTTCTGGTACGCCGAGACGAGCGCCTGCTCGATCGCGTCGACCAGGACGTCAAGGGAGATGTCACGCTCGCGCTCAAGCGAGCGCAGCGCATGCATGTCGATGTCCACGGGTTTCTTCCTCAGTCCTCTTCGATCCGCTTGAGCTCGAGCTCGATCTGTCCGCGCGCGATGTTCCCGAACGGAACCGTCACCTCTCCGGCCTCACCGTCGAGCAGCACAGCGTCGTCGGTGACGTCGGTGAGCCGGCCCCGCGCCTTGTCGCCGCTCACCAGATCGATGACGACGAGACGCGTGCGGGCGCGCATGAAGTGACGACGCTCGGTCAGGGCACGAGAGGTGCCGGGAGTTGAGACCTCGAGCAGGTACTCCCCTGGCATGAGGTCCGCATCGTCCAGCACCTTGCCGACGGCGCGAGACGCCTCGGCGATCGCGTCGAGATCGGCAGATCCGACCTCGGTCTCAGGAAGGTCGACGGTGACGACCACGCGCGAGCGCTTGCCGGCCTTGTGCACCTCGACTCCGTCGATCACCAGGCCCGTCGCCTCGACGCCGGGGGCCGCGAGGTCGGCGATCCGCTCCGTGATGTCCATACCTTGCCTCCCCGCGCGCCGACGGCACGCTCCGTTCCTGAAATTCGCTCGGGAGACATTCTAAGCGCACGTAGGACACGTGTCATGATGTCCGCCATGACGTATCGCGGGCTTCCGAGGCCCCTTCTGGGACTTGTCGCGGCCGCCGTCGTGCTCACGTCGACGGGTTGCGTCAGGATCGAGACCCCACCGCCCCCGTCGAGGACGGCGAGCGCCGTCACCCTGGAGCGCGATCTGCTCGCGGACTCGCTCGACGAGGTGGCCCTCGCGATCGCGCAGGAGGAGGCCACGACGCTCGCGGGCGCGGTCGAGGCTCACAGCATCGAGGCCCTCGTCGCGGGTGTCGGGCCACGCTACGTCGCGTTCCCTGATCCGACGGCCTCGCCGTCGCCCTCGCCCGTCGCCCAGGACGTGGCGACGGCGGCAGCCGACGCGCTCCAGACGAGCCTCGAGATCGCAGAGACGACGCCCGATGAGGAGCTTCGCGCGTGGGCCGTGAGCGCCACCCTGGTGCACGCGCTCGCAGTCTGGCTCGACTCGGTCGAGGCGGCGTCGGGCGCGGTGGACGCGGGGCCCCGCGGGCTCCCGCTCGAGCAGGCATCGGAGACGGCGCTGCCCGAGAGCACCGGGCTTGACCCCGCCGCGCTGGCGGATCTGGCGCTTCGGCACGACCAGGCGCGCTACCTGTACGAGCTCGCGTCGTCGCGCGTCTCCGGTGAGGCGCGGACGGCCGCGCTCGCGCGGGCCGCGGTTCACGCGGACCGCTCGGATGCCCTCCAGTCGCTCTCGGACGCGCCCGACGCTCGCACGGAGGTGTACTCGACCCTTGCGGCGAGCATCCAGGACGACGACTCACGTGCCGCGACTCTCCGCGGCGCGGAGACCTCGGTCGGCTCCGCCTACGCCGCGTACGCGATCGACGCCAGCCCCGACGACCTCCGCTGGCTCCTCGACGGAGCCTTCGACGCGTACACGGAGTCGGCACAGGTCGACGGGTGGACGCTGTGGGAGCTGCCGGTGCTCCCCGGGCTCGAGGACCCTGCACCCGCCGTCACGGAGGAGTGAGCGAGGCGCTGAGCGCACGCCCGGCGCCTCTCGCGGTCAGGGCTCCGGTCTCCGAGGCGGCGCCTCGCCGTCAGGCAGAGAACGCGCGCTCGCGCGCAAGCGCCGAGCGCGCGAGGACGGCCGCCGCGGGGTCATCGACGATCACGGCGTCCACCTCGGCCAGGAGGAGCATCCGCAGGTCGGCCTCGTCGTTCACAGTCCACGGGCGCACGGAGACCTGCGCGGCGCGGAACGACTCGAGGGTGCCAGGCCGCCGGATCGTGTCGATCTGGGGATGCGCGGCCCGCATCCCGAGCATCAGCGTGTAGTCCCACGCCCGCGCGAGACCTTCGGAGTACAGAGGCGCGAGCTCAAGGGCCGCGTCGTGATCGCGCACCTCGAGCAGGCCCACATGATCGAAGGACGAGAGCACCACCCGGTCCTGCATGCGCGCCTGCCTCACCGCGTCGACCACCGCAGAGGCGATGCCGCGATACGGCGAGCGAACGCCGACCTTCATCTCGATGTTCACGACCACGCCGGTCGCGGCAAGCAGGTCGAGCACCTCGCGCAGGAACGGCGCACGGTGCACGCCGGACGAGGCGTCGCCCACGTCAGCGAGCTCGATCTCCGACCTGGTGAGCGAACCGATCGGCACGCACGCGCCATCGGGGAGCGCAAGCCACGGGTCGTGACGCACCACCAGCCGGCCGTCAGCCGAGAGATGCACGTCGAGCTCGACGCCATCGGCTCCCCCCGTCACGGCGGCATCCATCGCCGCGAGGGTGTTCTCCGGCTCGACGAGCCGCGCGCCCCGGTGGGCCCAGATCTGCGTCACGCCAGCACGCTAGCCCGGCGACATGACGTCACCATGGCCGCCGGGTGGCGGACCGGTGAACGCCGGCTCACGCGCGGTCGAGAGCCTCGCGCACCCGCGTGGTCGCGACGGCCACAGCCTCCGCGACCGGCACCTGCTCCGCCTCACCCGTCGCACGGGTCTTCAGCTCGACCACCCCGTCGGCCAGGCCGCGGCCGACCACCAGGATGTACGGGGCGCCGAGCAGCTCGGCGTCCTTGAACTTGACGCCGGGCGACACCTTGGGACGGTCGTCGTAGAGCACCTCGATGCCCTGCGCCTCAAGCGAGGTCGCGATGTCCTGGGCCGCCTCGAAGACGGAGTCGTCCTTGCCGGTGGCGACCACGTGCACGTGGAACGGTGCGACCTGGATCGGCCAGGCCAGGCCCAGCTCGTCGTGGTTGTTCTCCGCAAGGAGCGCGACCGCACGGGTCACACCGATGCCATAGGAGCCCATCGTGACGACCTGCTGCTTGCCGTTGACGTCGAGCACCTTGAGGTCGAGAGCCTCCGCGTACTTGCGTCCGAGCTGGAAGATGTGCCCGATCTCGACGCCGCGCGCGAGCTCGAGCGCGCCCGAACCGTCGGGCGCCTCGTCGCCGGCACGCACCTCGGCGGCCTCGATCGTGCCGTCGCCCACGAAGTCACGGCCCATCACCAGGTCGAAGACGTGGCGGCCGTGCTCATCGGCACCCGTGATCCAGCGGGTGCCGGGCACGATGCGGGGGTCGAGCAGGTACGGGATGGTCGAGTCGTCCTCAGAGAGGTACTCCACGTCCGCCGGGCGAGCCTGCGGGCCGAGCACGCCGGGGCCGATGTAGCCCTTCACCAGCTCGGGGTGGGTCTTGAGGTCGTCCTCGTTCGCAGGCTCCACGGTCGCGGGCGCGAGCGCTGCCTCGAGGCGCGTCATGTCCACCTCACGGTCGCCGGGCACGCCGACCACGAGAAGGCCACGCTCCCCCTGGGGGTTGGTCGCGGCGATGACGACGTTCTTGAGCGTGTCGGCTGCGGTCCACGGGCGGTCCTCGCGCGGGTGGTTCGCGTTCGCCGAGTCGACGAGCGTCTCGATCGTCGGCGTGTCAGGCGTGTCCTCGACGTGAGCCGCGGGCGCATCGGCCCAGTCGATCGCAGCCGGCACCGGCGTCGTCACCGCCTCCACGTTGGCGGCGTATCCACCCGGCGAGCGGACGAACGTGTCCTCACCCACCTCGGTCGGCGACAGGAACTCCTCCGACTTGGAGCCGCCCATCGCGCCCGCCTGCGCCTGCACGATCACGTACTCGAGGCCGAGCCGCTCGAAGATGCGGATGTAGGCGGCACGCTGGTTCGCGTACGAGGCGTCCAGCCCCTCGTCAGAGACGTCGAAGCTGTACGAGTCCTTCATGATGAACTCGCGTCCGCGCAGCAGTCCCGCGCGCGGACGCGCCTCATCGCGGTACTTGGTCTGGATCTGGTAGATCGTCAGCGGCAGGTCCTTGTACGACGAGTACAGGTCCTTCACGAGCAGGGTGAACATCTCCTCGTGGGTGGGCCCCAGGAGGTAGTCGGCGCCCTTGCGATCCTGCAGACGGAACATGCCGGGACCGAACTCGGTCCACCGGTTCGTCTCCTCGTACGGCTCGCGCGGCAGCAGCGCCGGGAAGTGCACCTCCTGGCCGCCCGCGGCGTCCATCTCGTCGCGGACGATCGCCTCGACCTTCGCCAGCACCTTCAGGCCCAGCGGAAGCCAGGTGTAGATGCCGGGTGCGGCACGGCGGATGTAGCCGGCACGGACGAGCAGCTTGTGGGAGGCGACCTCGGCGTCGGCCGGGTCCTCGCGCAGGGTGCGCAGGAAGAGCGTGGACATGCGAAGCATGGACCCAAGCCTAGCCGTGCGGACGACCCGTCCGGTGCGTCCGATCAGGCGAGCGCGTCGTCGAGACGGCTGAGGAAGAAGGCCATGTGCTTGCGCGTCACGTAGGTGTCCGGCTTGAACGATCCGTCGTTGTAGCCCACCGAGATGCCCTCCTGGGCCATCCACACGATCGCCGCATAGCCGGGCTCGCCCGCCTTGATGTCGGTGAACGGGGACCTCGACGGCATCTTCACGTCCGGCGAGCCCGCGAGCCTGTACATGAACATCGCCATGTGCTTGCGCGTCACGTAGTTCAGCGGCTTGTACTCACCATCCGCGTAGCCGGTCGACACGCCCTCCTGCGACATCCACGCGATCGCGTCGTAGCCCGGGCTTCCCATCGCGATGTCCGAGAACGGCGACTTGGACGTGCGCGCCACGTCGGGGCGGCCCTCGAAGCGGTACAGGAACTGCGCCATGTGCTTGCGCGTCACGAGCGAGTCCGGCCGGTAGGTGCCATCCGCGTAGCCCGTGGAGACGCCCTCGACGCCCATCCAGGTGACGCGGTCGAAGCCGACCAGCTCAGCCGCGACGTCGTCGAAGAAGTACATCTCGACCTCGGTGCCGCTCGACGAAGGCTTCACCGCGAGCGCGTCACGGTCGGCGTCGTCAGCACCCCACCAGCGGCCGGTGCTCGCCGACGAGAAGGACTTCGAGGATGACACGGAGCCCTTGACGACGCGCAGGTAGTACTTCGCGGTCGTGCTCACGTCGAGGGTGAACGTCGAGCCCACGGTTCCGCACCAGTAGTCGGCGGGACCGGCGGGGTCGAGGTAGGGCCGGCCGCCCCAGTCCGAGGCGACGTATGCGCCGATGCACGCCTTGGAGGTGTTCCAGTCGTCGGGGGCCTCGAGCGTGCCGGTGAGCGTCGTGTTCGCGCTCGGCACCGACGTGGTCGGCGCGGACGACGTGGCGTACTTGCCGAAGTTCTGCGTGCCGTACGCGCAGCCGGTCGCGGAGTCCCAGGCGATCCCGACGCCGATGTCGGTGTAGTTGCCGAGCATGTTCGCGCGGTGACCCGCCGACTTCTCCCACGAGGTCTCGAGCGCGCGGGCGACCTTGTCGACGGAGCCGTAGCCGCACGCCCACGCGACGTTCTCCGCCGCGGAGGACCAGCCCGAAGGCATCTGCGACGAGAAGTTCGGGTTGTGCTTCAACGGGACCGAGAGGTCTCCACCCGCAAGGTACTTCTTCCATGCCGTGACGACGGACGGAAGCTGGGACTGGCTCCACGACTCCGAGACGGACGCCACGCCGGGGTTGAACGCCAGCGGGGCGAGCCCCTCGGACTCGCGCAGGTCGTTCGTCAGCGCCGTGACGGTGGACGCGGCGCCGGGTTCGTTTGACGCGGCGGCAGGCACGGCGGACGCGAACACGGCAGCGATCGCGACGACGGCGACAGCAAGGCGGCGCATGCGGGCTCCTCAGCAGTATCGACAGCCAGGACCCGTCGGACCTGGCACACGATGACGCTAGCGAGGCACACCCGCACTAATCACGCCGATGTGACACTTCCCACAAAGCGCCCGAATGCGCTCAAGCCGCCGACCGGACGCGCCGGTCTCAGAACATCACGGTGGCGAAGGAGCCGACCTCGCGGAAGCCCACACGGCGGTAGACGGCGAGGGCGGCGGAGTTGAAGTCGTTCACGTACAGCGAGGCCGTGGGCGCCACGTCGGCATGGATCTGACGGACCAGCGCGGCCATGCCGTTCTCGGCGATGCCACGGCCCCGCAGGTCGGGGTGGGTCCACACGCCCTGCACCTGCGCGACTCCCCCGCCCAGCACGCCTACCTCAGCCTTGAACACCACCTCGGGACGCCGTCCGCGGATCGAGCCGAGCTGCACGTAGGAGCGGCCCTCACGGACCAGATAGCGCAATCGCTCCTCGTAGGCCGCGCGTCCATGGCGCATCGGGTCGTAACCGACCTCGCCGATGAACATGTGCACGCAGGCCGGCAGCAGGATGTCGTAGTCGTCCATCGTCGCCTGACGGAGCGGCTCGAGGTCCAGCTCGCCATCCCCGCGAATGGGCGCGGGCTGCCTCGGATCGGTCGACAGCGCCATCGACAGCTGGCGCGGCCTCAGCTCACGCGCCGGCCCCCACCACGGCTCCACCCGTCCCCACAGGTCCAGGATCAGATCCGCGCTGCCCACCAGGGCGGCAGGCCGGGACAGCCTCGCGACCATGCCCGAGGCCACGTCGGCGCGCAGATCGTCGCCCGAGGGATCATCCGGCGTCGTCGGCAGGACAGCCGAGAGGTTCGCACCGTTCCAGACGATGCCGGCAAGGTCCCTCTGCAGGCCGGAGCGGCGTCGGACCGACCACATCCCGCGAGGGATCACGCCGCTGTCGCGCGCGACCTCCAGGTGCATCGCGGGCAGCACCGACGCGACGGGATCGGCCGCGCACATGCGCAGGGCCGCCTCCACCTCACGCCGCTGCAGGGGCGCCAGCGCGTGCTGGGCCCTCCGCAGCAGCGAATCGGTCATGAGGCCGCGATCACCTCTGGCGATGCGCCCTCGACAGGCTCCATCGTCTCGGCGATCTTCATGGCCTCCTCGATGAGCACCTCGACGATGTCGCGCTCGGGCACCGTCTTGATGACCTCGCCCTTGACGAAGATCTGGCCCTTGCCGTTGCCCGAGGCCACGCCCAGGTCGGCCTCTCGTGCCTCGCCGGGACCGTTCACCACGCAGCCCATGACGGCCACGCGCAGCGGCACCTCCATGCCCTCGAGGCCTGCGGTCACCTTCTCCGCGAGCTCGTACACGTCCACCTGCGCGCGACCGCACGACGGGCACGACACGATCTCGAGCTTCCGGGGGCGCAGGTTGAGCGACTGCAGGATCTGGATGCCGACCTTGACCTCCTCCACCGGCGGTGCGGAGAGGGAGACGCGGATCGTGTCGCCGATTCCCTTGCTGAGCAGCGCGCCGAAGGCGGTCGCGGACTTGATGGTGCCCTGGAACGCAGGGCCCGCCTCGGTCACTCCGAGGTGCAGCGGCCAATCGCCACGCTCCGAGAGCATCTCGTAGGCGCGCACCATCACGACCGGGTCGTTGTGCTTCACCGAGATCTTGAAGTCGTGGAAGTCGTGCTCCTCGAACAGGCTGGCCTCCCACACCGCCGACTCGACGAGCGCCTCGGGCGTGGCCTTGCCGTACTTCTCGAGCAGGCGCTTGTCGAGCGAGCCGGCGTTCACGCCGATGCGGATCGACGTGCCGTGGTCCTTCGCCGCCTGGGCGATCTCCTTCACCTGGTCGTCGAACTTGCGGATGTTGCCGGGGTTGACGCGCACCGCCGCGCAGCCCGCCTCGATCGCGGCGAACACGTACTTGGGCTGGAAGTGGATGTCCGCGATCACAGGGATGTTCGACTTCTTCGCGATCGCGGGAAGCGCGTCGGCATCGTCCTGCGTGGGGCACGCGACGCGCACGATGTCGCAGCCCGCGGCGGTCAGCTCCGCGATCTGCTGAAGGGTCGCGTTGATGTCGTGCGTCTTGGTGGTCGTCATGGTCTGAACCGAGACCGGGGCGTCGCCGCCCACAAGAACGCTGCCGACCTTGATCTGACGAGTCTTCTTGCGAGGGGCGATCACGGGAGCCGGCATCGCAGGCATCCCCAGTCCGATGGCAGTCATGTCTCCAGTATTCCTTACGTCGAAGGCCGCTCTCCGCAGGCGAGGGGCGGACCCTAGGGTCGTCTCTGACAGGGTCAACGAGGCGCGTCGTGCCCCGTATTCCGGTCCACGGTCACGCTATCGTCACGGGCGCCACGATGTCCGCGTAGACGAGCACTGCGCCCATCACCAGCAGCAGCGCGAAGACCCCGTATGCCACGGGCATCATGCGCGCGACGTCCACGGGGCGCGGACGTGCGGCGCCCCGCAGTCGAGCCCAGCCGTTCTTGATCCCCTGCCACAGCGCGGAGGCCACGTGACCGCCGTCGAGCGGCACCAGGGGGATCATGTTGAACGCGAAGAGCGCGAGGTTGAGACCACCGAGCAGCATCAGCATGTCCGCCATGCGCTCGCCCATCGAGTAGCCGTCCACATCGGCGGACGCGATCTCTCCCGAGATCCGGCCGACGCCGACCACGCCGATCACGGAGTCGGCGGTGCGCTCCTCGAGCCCGACCGCGGCGCGGCCCACGTGATACACCTGCGCCGGGAGGTCGATGATCACGCCCATGGTCTGACCCAGGTACTGCCACGTGAGCTCAGCGCCGGACCACACGGGCTGCTGCTGCGCCTCCGTGAGCGAGTACACGCCCAGATAGCCGATCTCCTCGGTCACGGGCTCGCCCGCGGCGTCGAGCAAGGGCTCGCCCTCGTCGTCGGCCGCGTACACGGTGCGCGACGCGGGCGTCACCGTCAGGTCCACGAGCTCGCCCCCTCGGTCCACCACGAGCGCGATCTCCTCGCCCGGATGCGACGCCACGTACGCGGTCAGGTCGGTCCACTCGTCGAGGGCCACACCGTCGGCCGAGACGAACACATCCCCGGCCTCGATGCCGGCCGCAGCGGCGGGGGCCGCGGGATCGTCGGCGGTGCACTCCGAGGTGCCCGCCGCGGGCACGCACTGGACCACCGAGGCGACCTGAAGCGTCTGCGTCGGCAGGCCCACGAACGACAGCACCGCGGTGAAGATCAGGATCGCGAGGACGAGGTTCACGAGCGGTCCGCCGAGCATCACGATCGCCTTGCGCCACCACGTCAGGTGGTAGAACGCCCGATGATCCTGGCCGGCGGGGATCTCCTCCTCCGCCTGCGCACGCGTGTCCTCGATCAGCCGTCCGGCCCACCCGCCGATGCGCACGGGCTTCACCGCCGACGCAGGCGGGACCATGCCGACGAGGCGCACGTACCCGCCGAGCGGGATCGCCTTGATGCCGTACTCGGTCTCCCCTCGCCTGCGCGACCACAGCCGCGGGCCGAAGCCCACGAAGTACTCGCTCACGAGCACGCCGAAGCGCTTGGCCGGGATCATGTGCCCCAGCTCATGCAGCGCGATCGAGACCAGCAGCCCGACCACGAGCACCAGCACGCCGATCAGGAATTCCATGCCCTCACCCTACGTCCGCTTCCTCAGCCCCACGCCTGCGTGGCGGTCATCCGTGGACGGCGGCGCGGGCGGTCTCGCGTGCCCACCGCTCAGCCTCGTCCACGGCCTCCAGCGTCACGTCCGAAGGGGCCTTGTACGACTCCACAACGCTTCGCACCGTCTCGACGATCCCGAGGAACGGAAGGTCGCCCGCTGCGAACGCGGCGACGCACTCCTCGTTCGCGGCATTGAACACAGCCGGGTGGAGCCCTGACTCCGCGACTGCGGCGCGCGCGACCCTGATCGCGGGGAACGCCTCCTCATCCAGAGGATGGAACTCCCACGCCTGCGGCTGAGTCCAGTCGAGCGCTGGCGCAGCCTCGGGCACCCTGTCGGGCCAGCCGAGGCCCAGCGCGATCGGCAGGCGCATGTCGGGCGGCGACGCCTGCGCGATCGTCGAGCCGTCCACGAACTCGACCATGGAGTGCACGATCGACTGCGGGTGCACGACCACGTCGATGCTGTCCATCGGCACGTCGAAGAGCAGATGCGCCTCGATCACCTCGAGCGCCTTGTTGACCATCGACGCCGAGTTCATCGTCACGACCGGGCCCATGTCCCAGTTGGGATGCTTCAGCGCCTGCTCAGGCGTCACGCCGTGGAGCATCTCCCTGGTCCAGCCGCGGAAGGCGCCCCCCGACGCGGTCAGGACCAGTCGCTTCACCTCTGTGGCCGTCCCCGACCGCAGCGCTTGGGCGAGCGCCGAGTGCTCCGAGTCCACGGGGACGATCTGACCCTCGCGCTTCACCGCGGCCTTGACGAGCACGCCGCCCGCGACGAGGGACTCCTTGTTGGCGAGGGCGAGCGTCGAACCCGCCTCGAGTGCGGCGAGGGTGGGGCGCAGCCCCACAGAACCGGTGACGCCGTTGAGGACCGTGTCGGCGCCGACGGACGCCGCACGCGTCGCGGCATCCTCGCCTGCGAGGACCTCGGCTCGGACGCCGCGCGCCTCGAGCGCCTCGCGCACCGCGTCGCCTGCCTCAGCACGCGCGACCGCGACGAGCTCAGGCGAGAGCACGGCCGCCTGATCCGCGACGGCCTCCGGGTCGGCGCCGCCCGCGGCGATCGCCACCACATCGAAGGCGTCAGGGTTGCGGACGATGACGTCGATCGCCTGCGTGCCGATCGATCCCGTGGAGCCCAGCAGGGAGATCGTGCGAGGCATCACGCCACGCCGAGCAGGATGTCCACAGCGCGCGCCAGGTAGGCGTCGACGACGCGCTCCTCGTAGGCGCGCCACTTGGCGCGCCGCTTGAACGTCAGGCTCCGCAGCTCCTCCGCGCTGATCGCCTCTCCACGGTCGAAGAAGCCGGTCAGGCGGTCGAGCACCTCGTCGACCGCCTTCGCGTCGTAACCGCCCGAGATCCCGCCCGGCCGAGCGAAGCGCTCCCCCGCCGGGCGCCGCAGACGCGGGTAGAGCACCTGGGCACGGTTCGCGAGATCGGCGAGCCAGGCCTCCTGGCCTTTCTGCTTGATGAAGGACTCGCGCGAGCGTGCAGCGAACGCCTGCTCGAGGCGATCGAGCGCGGCGTCCACGGGCGGGGTCGCGTACCCGCCTCGCTTGAGGTCGAACGAGGCGCGCCTCACGTCGATCGCGTCCATCGCTCCGCCGTCGGCCTGCTCGTACGCCTCACGGGCCTGGGTGAAGAACTCGTCCACCTGGTCGCGGCGGTAGCCGATCTTCAGCCGACCCGCGCGGGGGAACAGATCCGTCACTTGTCCTCCTCAGTGATCGCCAGCTGGCCGCAGGCGCCATCGATGTCGCTTCCGCGCGTGTCCCGGATGGTGGTGGGCACGCCGTGCGCGCGCAGGCGCCGCACGAACTCGTCCTCGACCGCCGGATCCGACGCCGTCCACTTGGAACCGGGCGTGGGGTTCAGCGGGATCGGGTTCACGTGCACCCAGCCGGTGCCGCGCTCCATGAGCTTCTCACCGAGCAGGTCGGCGCGGTGCGCGTGGTCGTTCATGTCGCGGATGAGCGCGTACTCGATGGACACGCGGCGCCCGGTCGCGTCGAAGTAGCGGCGGGCGGCGTCGAGGACCTCGTCGACCTTCCAGCGGGTGTTGATTGGCACCAGCTCGTCGCGCAGCTCATCGTCCGGCGCGTGCAGCGACACGGCGAGGGTGACCGGGATGCCTTCCTTGGCGAGCTTGTCGATCGCGGGCACGAGGCCGACGGTCGACACGGTGACGTGCCGTGCGGACAGGCCGAAGCCCTCGGGCTCGGGAGCGACCAGCGTGCGCACCGCCGTCAGCACCGCCTTGTAGTTGGCGAGCGGCTCGCCCATGCCCATGAACACGACGTTGGACAGACGCACCTCCTCGCCCAGCTCGCCGTCACGAGCCGAGCGAGCGGCGAGACGCACCTGCTCGATGATCTCCGCCGCCGAGAGGTTCCTCGTGAGTCCCATCTGACCTGTGGCGCAGAACGGGCAGGCCATGCCACAGCCCGCCTGGCTCGTCACGCACAGCGTCGCGCGCTCCGGGTACTTCATCAGCACGGACTCGACCTTGACGCCGTCGTGGAGGCTCCACAGCGTCTTGCGCGTCGCGCCCTTGTCCGCCTCGAGCGAGCGCACGGGGCTCATGAGCGGCGGGAACAGCGCCTCGACGAGCTCGTCGCGAGCGCCGGCAGGCAGGTCCGTCATCTGCTCCGGGTCCACCGACAGGTGATCGAAGTAGTGGGTGGCGAGCTGCTTCGCGCGGAAGGACGGCTGACCGAGCTCGCGCATCGCCTCCTTGCGCTCGTCGACGGACAGGTCCGCGAAGTGTCGCGGCGGCTTGCCGCGACGCGGCGCGGCGAAGGTGAGCTTGACCGGAGTGCTCATCGTCCCCCCAAGGTTCCGAGGATGGCTGCGAAGACCACATACGCAGCGGGTGCGGCGAGAAGAAGCGAGTCAAGGCGGTCCAGGACTCCCCCGTGGCCGGGGATCGCGGAGCTCATGTCCTTGACGTCGACGTCGCGCTTGAGCGCGGACTCGGCGAGGTCGCCGAGCACGGCGGCGCCGGTGCAGGCGAGGCCGACGAGGACCCCCAGCCACCAGCGTCCGTCGAGAAGGAGGTACGACGCGACGGTCGCGGCGACCGTGCCGAGGACGATGCCGCCGGCGAAGCCCTCCCATGTCTTGTTCGGGCTGATGCGCGGGGCCATCTTGTGACGTCCCCACAGCATTCCCGAGAAGAGGCCGCCGGTGTCGTTCCCGACCACGGCGACCACGAAGACGACGATGCGCTGCCATCCGTCGTCCGCCTGCTCGATGAGCAGGATGAAGGATCCCAGGAAGGGGATCCACAGCAGGGTGAACATCGACTGCAGCGAGTCGGCGAGGGTGTTCTCGATCCGCTCATCCACCGCCCGCCAGGCGACGATGCCAGCGAGCCCCACGAGCACCGCGACGGTGAGCCCCTCCGCGCGGCCGAACCAGGTGGCTGAGCCCATCCCGAGGGTGGCGAGCAGCAGAGGGACGAGCGGCACGCGGCTGCCTACCCGGTGCAGCACACGGCGCCACTCGATGACAGCGGCGATCAGGAAGCCGTAGACGAGCAGCGCGAACGCCCGCGGGTCCCACCATGCTGCGGCAAGCGCCGCGATGAGGAGCAGCAGGCCCACGATGGTGGCGACGGTCATGTTGCGACCGCCCTTGCGGCGGGGCGCCTGGGGGGTCAGCTCGCTGTCGTCGGCCTCATCGGCAGCCGACGCGTCAGACTCCTCGAGGTCATCACCGAGGCCGTCGCTCGCATCGTCGGTCACGAGCGCACTGTGCTCGGCGACGTCCACCGTGAGCGGCGGCCACGGAGGCGTGCCCGAGGACTGCATCGCAGCGGCCGGCTCGATGGAGGTGTCTGGCTGCGCCTGGCGGCGCCCCCACCTCATCGACAGCCCCTGGGTGCGTGTGCTCCGCGCATCAGACCTCGAGCAGCTCGCTCTCCTTGTGAGCCAGGAGCGCGTCGATCGCGTCCACGTGCTTCTTGGTGAGGGCGTCCAGCTCCTTCTCGGCGCGGGAGCCCTCGTCCTCGCCGACCTCGCCGTCCTTGACGGCTCCGTCGATCAGGTCCTTGGCCTTGCGGCGCATGTTCCGGACCGTGACGCGGGCCTCCTCGGCGCGGGTCTTCGCGAGCTTCACGTAGTCGCGGCGGCGCTCCTCGGTGAGCTGCGGCATGTTGATGCGCAGCACCTTGCCGTCATCGGTGGGGTTGATCCCCAGGTCGGAGTTGCGCAGCGCCGTCTCGATGTCCTTCTTCGCGGAGACGTCGTAGGGCGAGATGGTGACGGTGCGCGGCTCGGGGATGCTGATGGACGCGAGCTGCTGCAGCGGCGTGGGCGCGCCGTAGTAGTCCACGGCGATGTTCGCGAACATCGCGGCAGAGGCCTGGCCCGAGCGGATGTTCGCGAAGTTGTCCTTGGCCACGTCGATGGCCCTGTCCATGTTCTCCTCAGCCTCGAGGAGGATCTCGTCAATCACGTCTGTCTCCTTGTCAGTGCGGCCGTTCAGGCCGTCACGAGCGTCCCGATTCTCTCACCCAGCAGGGCCTTCGTCACATTGCCATGCTCTTCGAGACCGAAGACCACCATCGGTACCTTGTTGTCCATCGCGAGCGAGAATGCGGAGGCGTCCATCACGTTCAGGCGCTGCTGGAGCGCGTCGCGGTAGGTCACGTGATCGAGGCGGCGGGCCGACGGATCCTTGCGCGGGTCCGCGGTGTAGACGCCGTCGACGCCGTTCTTGCCCATGATGACCTCGTCGCAGCGGGCCTCGAGCGCGCGCTGGACGGACACGGTGTCGGTGGAGAAGTACGGCATTCCCGCGCCCGCCGCGAAGACCACGACACGGCCCTTCTCCATGTGGCGGATCGCCTTGAGCGGGATGTACGGCTCGGCGACCTGGCCCATGGTGATGGCGGTCTGCACGCGGGTGGCGACGCCTGCCTGCTCGAGGAAGTCCTGGAGGGCGAGCGCGTTCATCACGGTGCCGAGCATGCCCATGTAGTCGGCGCGTGCCCGCTCCATGCCGCGCTGGCTGAGCTCGGCGCCGCGGAAGAAGTTGCCGCCGCCGACGACGATCGCCACCTGCACGCCCTGGCGGACGGCCGCAGCGATCTCCTGGGCGACGCGGGAGATGACGTCCGGGTCGACGCCGATGCCGCCGCCTCCGAACATCTCTCCCGACAGCTTCAACAGCACGCGCCGCGCCGCCGGAGGGGCCGTGTCCGGGATCGTGACGGTCTCGGACATGGCTTGCCTCCTAGGCGACGCGGCGCGGCTGTTGCTGTCTATGGTTCCGACTGGGAACTAGGCTCCCACACGGAAGCGGGCGAAGGCGGTCACCTCGCCGCCGGTCGCCTCGATGACCTTGCCGACCGTGGTCTTCGGGTCCTTCGCGAAGGCCTGGTCAACCAGGGTGTTCTCCTTGAAGAAGCCGTTCAGACGACCCTCGACGATCTTCGGCAGCGCGGCCTCCGGCTTGCCCTCGCCCTTGGCGGTCTCCTCGGCGACGCGACGCTCGTTGGCGACGGTCTCCTCGGGGACGTCCTCGCGGACCAGGTAGAGCGGCGAGTAGGCGGCGATGTGCATCGCGATGTCGCGCGCGACCTCACCTGCCTTCGCGTCCGAGCCGACCAGGACACCGACCTGAGCCGGGAGGTCCTTGTTGGTGCGGTGCAGGTACTCGGTGACGACCGGGGCCTCGACGCGCGCCACGCGACGCAGCACGATCTTCTCACCGAGGGTGCCGGCCTGGGCGTCGATGTAGGCGCCCACGGTGGTGTCGCCGAGAGGCGCCTCGAGGGCGGCCTCAGCGTCGGCGGCACCGGCGGCCGCGACGGCCGCGAGGACGTCGTTCGCGAGGGCGATGAACTTCTCGTTCTTCGCGACGAAGTCCGTCTCGGAGTTGATCTCGACGAGCGTGCCGACCTGGCCGCCGTCGACGTCTGCGATCGACGCGATCACGAGGCCCTCGGAGGCCGAACGGCCCTCGCGCTTCGCCACGCCCTTCAGGCCCTTGACGCGAAGGATGTCGACGGCGGCGTCGATGTTGCCATCGGCCTCGTCGAGAGCCTTCTTGACGTCGAGCATGCCGGCGCCGGTGCGCTCACGGAGCGCCTGGATGTCGGCAACGGTGTAGTTCGCCATGTGAGGGGTCCTTACTTCTCGTCGGCCGCGACCGCAGGGGCCTCGGCGTCAGCGGTGGTCTCGTCGGCGGCGGGAGCCTCAGCAGCGGCCGGGGCCTCCTCGGCGGCCGGGGCCTCAGCAGCGGCGGGGGCCTCCTCGGCCTTCGCGCCGTCGAGCAGCTCCTGCTCCCACTCGGCCAGGGGCTCGGCGTCCGCGGCGGCGTCCGCCTCGGTGCCGGTCTTGACGGCGTGACGCTGCTTGATGCCGTCGGCGACCGCGTCCGCGATCACACGGGTCAGCAGGCCGACGGCGCGGATCGCGTCGTCGTTGCCCGGGATGCCGTAGGAGACGTCGTCGGGGTCGCAGTTCGAGTCGAGGATGCCGACGACCGGGATCTGGAGCTTGTGGGCCTCGTCGATCGCGAGGTGCTCCTTGTTGGTGTCGACGATCCAGATGGCCGACGGGACCTTGCCCATGTCACGGATGCCGCCGAGGGTCTTGGCGAGCTTGTCCTTCTCGCGACGCAGACCGAGCAGCTCCTTCTTGGTGCGGCCAGAGCCGGCGACGTCGTCGAAGTCGATCTCCTCGAGCTCCTTGAGGCGCGCGACGCGCTTGCTCACGGTCTGGAAGTTGGTGAGCATGCCGCCCAGCCAGCGCTCGTTCACGTAGGGCATGCCCACGCGAGCGGCCTGCTCCGCGATGGTCTCCTGCGCCTGGCGCTTGGTGCCGACGAAGAGGATCGTGCCACCGTGGGCGACGGTCTCGCGGACGAACTCGTAGGCGGCGTCGATCTTCGACAGCGACTGCTGGAGGTCGATGATGTAGATGCCGTTGCGCTCGGTGAAGATGAAGCGCTTCATCTTGGGGTTCCAGCGGCTGGTCTGGTGACCGAAGTGGACACCCGAGTCGAGCAGCTGGCGCATGGTCACGACGGCCATGGCACTTCCTTTTCCGCACGCGCGGGCGCGTGCCTGTTCTGTCGGCAGAACGGAGCCTGCCTCTGTTCGGTTGACGGTCCTCCCCCGGATGGGGAAGGGCCCCTGGCACCTGCGCGGTTCCGCACCGAGCGAACTCGGACCTTGCGTCTCCGGCGCATCCCGTTCGTGTCGAACCTCGACCGTCCTGGGCGCGATAGGCGCGCGATGTCATCCGGGCATGCCGGATGCGGGGTCGATCATACCCGACACGGGCCGACGGGGGCGACTCATACGCCGCAGCGGGCGTCCCCAGCCCCCACCGTGCGCGGGACCCTCCACAGTGACCGGCCACGCGACGCTCGGACTCCGGCTTCTCGATGACTGTAGCCGCATGGAACTCCGTCTACTGCTTCGGATCGTGACCCTCAGCGCTGCGACGGCGCTCATGCTGATCTGCGGCACGAGCGAGGAGGGCTCAGGCGCCGCCGAGGCGCTGCCAGCCCTTGAGACCGCGCCCGCACCACTCCTGACGCCTCCGGTCTCCCCGGTCGAGCTCGTGAGGGGCGTCGACCTTCCCGAGCATCCGTGGCTCTCAGGCCATCGCGGCGCGGATCTCGCTGTGGCCACCGGGGCGCTGGTGCGCTCCCCCGCCGACGGCGTGGTGTCCTACGCGGGCACCATCGCGGGACGGGGGATCGTGAGCGTCTTGGTGGAGGGCACGGGCCTACGCACGACTCTCGAGCCTGTCGACGCGACCGTAGACGTCGGCGATCCGGTGCGGCAGGGCGACGTGGTGGGGCGGGTGCAGTCGGTGGCGACCGTGCCGGGCATCGGTCACTGTGCGCCGTCAGCGTGCCTGCACTGGGGGCTCCTCGAAGGCGACGACTACCGTGACCCGTTCGACTGGACCACCGGTTGGGGCCCGATCCGGCTCAAGGCCGCGGGGTAGCCGAGAGACCTGCGGGCGCTGTCAGCTGAAGGCGCCCGTCTTCACGAGAGTCTCACGCAGCTTCTTGACCGCGGCGGAGTGGATCTGGGAGACCCGCGACTCGGTCACGCCGAGGATGCGTCCGATCTGCGCAAGGGTGAGGTTCTCGTAGTAGTACAGACGCAGCACCTCCTGCTCACGCTCGCGCACCTGCTGAATGGCATCGGCGAGAAGCGATCGCGTCTCGTGATGCTCGACTGCGCGAGCCGCCCCCGGCACCGACAGCGCGGCCACGGTGTCGAGCGCCGAGGCGTCGTCGCCGATGCCTCCGAGAGTGTCGAGCGCGGCGACATGGCTCAGAGCGACCTGCGCGCGCACGGTGCGCACCTCCGCGGTGCGCCACTCGAGCGCGTCCGCGACCGCCTCGTCGGTGACCGGGCCCTGGACGCTCTGCTCGAGCTGGCGGGTCGCGACCTCCACCGCGCGGGCCTTCGCTCGGACCGAGCGCGGCACCCAGTCGGCCGCACGGAGCTCGTCGATGATGGCGCCGCGGATGCGCTGGCTCGCGTACGTCTCGAACTTGAAGCCACGCTCGGGCTCGAACTTCTCGACGGCGTCGATGAGCCCGAACATGCCGTAGGAGACGAGGTCTCCCAGCTCGACGGACTCAGGCAGCCGCGCGATCATGCGCGTCGCCACGTGGCTCACGAGCGGCGCGTAGTCGGTGATGAGGGCGTCCCTCGCCTCACGGCGTGCGGACTCGTCCCCGTGCTTGAGGGCGTGCCATCGGGGCTCGGCTTCGAGCGTGGCCGCCGCGGGCTCCTGGTGCGGCTCGGTCTGCGACTCGAGATGCTTCAGGACTGCGTTGAGCTCCGACATGGCATTCCCCTCCTATGCGCGCGGGTGCGCGAGCTGGTAGGCCGATCGCAGGCGATCGGCCGAGACGTGCGTGTACCGCTGCGTGGTCGTGAGGCTGGCGTGCCCCAGGACCTCCTGCACCGACCGCAGATCAGAGCCGCGGTCGAGAAGATGCGTGGCGGCGGTGTGCCGCAGCGCGTGAGGCGCGATGTCCGGCACTCGTGCCAGACGGCACAGGCGGTGCACCGACTCGCGCACCTGGCGCTGGTCGGCCCGCGAACCGCGGCGGCCGATGAGCAGCGCGTCGCCGGAGTGCTCGGAGACCAGGACCGGACGACCCTCGTCGAGCCACTGCGACACGGCCTTCTCGGCCGGCTCCCCGAATGGGACCGTGCGCTCCTTGCCGCCCTTGCCCATGACGCGCACCAGGCGCTCGTTCAGGTCGATGTCCTTGACGTCGACGCCGACGAGCTCGCCGACGCGCATGCCGGTGGCGTAGAGCAGCTCGACGCATGCCCAGTCGCGCAGGTGGATGGCGTCCCCATCGTCGCTGCGCTTGCGCGCGGTCTCGAGCAGCGTGAAGACGTCGTCGATCGAGATGACCTCGGGAATGGTCGAAGCGGGCCGTGCGGACGCGAGCCGCAGCGCCGGGTTGGACGCGAGCCTCTCCGTGTCGTGCGCCCAGGCGAAGAAGGCTCGTGCAGAGGCTCCTCGCCTGGCAAGCGTGGTGCGGGACAGTCCGCTTGCGGCCATGGAGGCGAGCCAGGCGCGAAGGTCGGGCAGCTCGATCCGTGCGAGGGTCGAGTCGGCCTCGCTGACAGAGGCGCCGAGCGACTCGGTCAGGTGGAGCAGATCGCCGACGTAGGCGCGCACCGTGTTGTCCGAGAGGCCGCGCTCGTGGCGCAGGTACCCCTCGAATGCGGAGAGCAGCGTGCTCTCCTCACGGTGCGACGTTATCGGCATGTCGTCACTCTGGCATCGTCACTCTCGTCAAATCAACCCCTTCAGTCACATTTGTCACATCCATTTCTGATAATGACTATGTTTTGTCCCTTTCTGCACCTTTTCCTGGGGTGTTGAGGGAGCAGATCGGGAGGAATCGACGCATGAATCGATGCCCGAGTTCTCACGATCTGCGCCGATACGTACCCCCGTCCAGCACCACGAGACCTGCCGAGGAGAGGGCCGCGAGCGCCCGCCGCGCCTCGCGCACGCTCAGCGCGGCTTCGCATGAGATCTGCTCGAGCGAGGATCCGCGGGCTGCGATCCCGTCGTAGGCCGCGCGCTCCTGCGCCGACCCGAACTCGGGCCCGCCGCCGCCTTCGACCTCTTCCTCGTCCGGATGGAGAGGACCCACGAGCTCCTCGATATCAGCCGCCGAGGTGATCAGCACCGCCTCGGCACCCCGCACGAGGGCGTGGGCGCCCGCGGAGGCCGCGGAGGTGACTGCGCCCGGCACTGCGCCGACGGGGCGCGCGAGCGCAAGCGCGTGACGCGCGGTGCTCAGCGCACCCGAACGGTGGGCAGCCTCGACGACCACGGTCCCCGCCGCGCAGGCGATGAGGCGATTGCGGCTGAGGAAGCGACTCCGATGCGGAGCCCACCCGGGAGGAACCTCGCTCACGACGCAGCCGTGACGCATCACATCGTCGCGCAGGGCCGAGGTGCCGACGGGGTACCACCGGTCCACGCCGCCAGCCATGACCGCCATCGTGGCGCCGCCCGCCGCGAGCGCTCCGCAATGCGCAGCGGCGTCGATCCCGTAGGCGCCTCCGGAGACGACGGCACGTCCACGCTCGGCGAGTCCCGACGCCAGCTCCGCAGCGACGTGGTCTCCATACGAGGTCGAGGACCGGGAGCCGACGATCGCCACCCCGCGGTCCAGGAGGGCAGCGGGGTCTCCGCTTCCGAGGACGTAGAGCGCGTGGGGCGCGGCCGCGCCCAACGCACCCACCGCCGAAGGCCACCCGTGGTCAGCGGGGGTCAGCACGCGGGCTCCGAGAGCTGTGGCCCTGCGCGCATGCTCGGCCGGTTCAGCGCGAGGGAGCCGCTGGCACCAGCGAGCGGAGGCGGCGACGATCCTCGAGAGGAGCCTGTTGTCCAGCTCGGGCCCGATGATCTCCAGCAGCGCCGCCTCGCCACGAGTGGGCTGCCGGTCCACCTCCTTGAGCCACCCGAGCGCGTCCACGGGTCCCACGGCGGTCAGCAGCGCGCCCGCGAGCGCATCCATGGGTTCGGCGAGCGCGCTCCATGCGATCCATGCGGCGCGCTCGGAGCCCGTCACGATGCGCTCCTGCGGAGCAGCAGCGCCTGCTCCACGTGGGCGACGTCGGGCGAGTCCTGGTCATCGAGGTCGGCGAGCGTCCACGCGACTCGCAGCGCGCGATCGGCGCCTCTGGCAGAGACGAGCCCCCGGTCCAGAGCGCTCCACACCGGCCTGCACGCGCTCCGCGGCGTGTGGTGTCGCAGCCACCGACCCGGCGCCTCGGCGTTGACCGAGAGGCCCGAGTCCGCGAGCCGGGCCGCCGCACGGCTGCGCGCCCGGCGCACCCGCTGCGCGACCTCTGCTGTGCTCTCCCCCGGCTCGTCTGACCTGAGCCGTACGGGAAGCACCCCGATCTGGAGGTCGACCCTGTCGAGCAGGGGCCCCGAGAGTCGGCTCAGGTACCGGCGGCGCTCGAGCGGGGTGCAGGTGCACCCCGCTCCAGATCCGTGGAAGCGCCCGCATGGGCAGGGGTTCGCCGCGAGGACGAGCTGGAACCGTGCCGGATAGCGCACCGCCCCATGGGCGCGATGCAGCACGACCTCCCCGGACTCGAGCGGCTGCCGCAGCGTCTGCAGCACCCTCGCGGAGAACTCGGGCGCCTCAGCGACAATACAGTCTTACACAGTATACAATCGTACTATGAACAAACCCCCTGGTAAACGTGCAGCTTTGTACCTTCGCCAGTCTCTCGACCGCGCCGAGGGCATCGAGAATCAGCTCGCTCGATGCACCGCGCTCGCCAATGCAAAGGGCTGGCCGGTCGTCGCGACCTTTCGCGACAACGAGACGCGCGCGTCCGGGCCACGCGGTGAAGGAACAGCGTGGCACGACATGCTGCAACGCGTGCCGACCGAGTTCGAGATCATCGTCGCGGTCGACCTCGACCGTCTGGTGCGCTCAACGAAAGACCTCAATACCCTCATCGACCTAGGAGCGCAGGTCGTAACCGTTGACGGCGAGATCGACCTCACGACCGCGGATGGCGAGTTCCGAGCCACGATGATCGCCGGAATTGCACGATTCGAGACGCGTCGCGCCAGCGAGCGCCAGCAGCGCCACAAGGCTGGCAAGGCCGAGCGCGGTGAGTGGCATGGAGGACTTGCACCGTTCGGCTACACGGCCGTCAAAGGCAGCAAAGGCGACAAGGGCAGCAAAGGCAGCCTCATCAAGAACGAACGCGAGGCTGACCTTATACATGAGGCCGCAACGCGTCTGCTCGATGGGCGTGAACCGATGCACAGCATCATCACCGAGTGGAATGGCCCCTCCACACCGGACGGAACTGACATCTCGAAGCCCACCCGCAACGGCAAGCACTGGCGACAGTCGAACCTCAAGCACATCCTTCTCAATCGGGCACTCCTTGGAGAGACCAAGGCCGGTGTCGTCGGCTGGGAGCCAATTCTCGACCGGCGCACCTTTGACCGGCTCAGTGCATTGCTGACCGACCCCTCTCGCAAGGTCGTCCAATCCCCCGGCGTCAAGGGTGGCAAATACTCGATGGCGGGCGGGTTGACCGTCTGCAGCGCGTGCGGCAAGCGCCTCACCAGCAACACTCGGAGGCGCGCCGACGGCAGCCTGCGAGTTGTCTTGTCCTGTCTCGCTCGCGTCAATGGCCCCGACCCTCAGCACCAGCCTGCCTACGTCGACGTCACCAATGGCAAGACCACCAAGACAGTCCGACGCACAAACCGGGTGTCGGTAGATCACGACTCTCTTGAGGCGTTTGTCTTTGACATCGTGATCGGGCGGCTCACGAGGTCACCGCGATTCCACGAGAGGGCCGCTGAGCGCGACCCGTCCCTCGACGCCGATCTTGACAGGCTCGAAGCTGAGCGCACCGAACTCCGCGATCAGCGCGAGCGCGCGGCAAACTCGTACATCCTCGGCCTGCTCACTGAGAGCGCGGCGAAGTCCAAGGTCGCCAACCTAGAAGACGAAATCGAGCGCATCGACCGCGAACTGGCTGTGCTCTACGGCCAGCAGCCTGCCGCAATGAGTGTCGACGTGGAGGATGTCGTCAACTGGCGCGACTGGCCGCCTATGAAACGGCGTGCCTTCCTGCGGATCTTCATCGAGAAGGTGGAAGTCGCACCGTCACGAGTGAAGAGAACTGCGCCGCGTCACAGCGCGGAGTCCGAGGACGCGCACCTCGCGCGAAGGGAGGCAGACGCGCTTGCGGCCCTTCGGTCGAGAGTGAGGATCGTCTGGCGCTCAGGGCGCGAGTGACAGTACGCTGGTACGGCCTCCTACAAGGGGCCACAAGGAAGACGTTGAGCGAAGCCCGCTCCTATTCCTTGTGAACGTGGCTTCGCTCTCAACCTACTTTGGAGAGAGCCATGAATACCGTTGGCGAACAGCCCGAAGGAATCGTCACGCTGCTAGTTGACCTCGTAGCCGAGGGAGACGGTACGTCCACGTTTCAAGTCCTCAACGTATGGGCGCCCGCAGATCATCGCGTCATCTTCAAGTCGACTTTCGACGACTTGGACGAGGTTAATCGTCTGGCGCGGAAGGTCGGCGACGTGGTCGCACAGTTCTACCTCGACCAGGCTTGGCGCGCCGATCCCGACAATGCAGAACTCGCGGCACAGACGCCCTGGTGCGCCGGACCGCCTCCGATGGAGTTCAAGAAGTCTGGGCAGTAGTCGCCTAGCTCCAAGCGTGTCCGGGGCTGCCAATCGTCGTCCCGGACACGTAGACAGGCTCAGCCCTGCTGCCCCGCCGACTCGTCCGGCTCGGAGATGAACTCCAAGAACGCGGTGCCGATCGACGTGATCTGGTAAGTCAGTTGCGCCTCGGGGTCTTCATTCCGCTCAGCAAACGTTGTCCCAGCGTCGACTTCGACGATCTGCTCGAGAAGGCCGTCTGCTGCAAGCGTCTGAAGATTCGCGGTAGTTCTGCCACTGTTGCGCCACCCAGGTTCCAGGCGCTCGCCACCGTACTTCCGAAGACGGCGCCCGAGCGGTGATCGATAGTCCGTGTGTTGCGCGAGAACTTGTATGTGTCTTGGCGTGTAGCGCCGAGCCAGGTCCATGAAGACCTCACGATCCTCCACGGCCTGATCAAGCACGTAGCCGTTCACGAAGCCGTTTCGCAGCCACTCGAGCCTCTCCTCTGATTCCGAGAGCCGTACCGCCGCAGCGGTCTTCTCAAAGGCCGCGAAGAACGCAGGATCTTCGGCAAGTTCGTCGAGGCGGTCCTGGTCCGCGTACGCCTGGACCTGCTCGGCGAGCGCATCAACGCGAGCGTTGAGAGCGCCGAGCGCTCGCTCGGTTCGAGCCTTTCCAAGCGCCACACCGAGGGACGCAACCCAAGGCACCGACGCGGCGACAATCTCGGCGCCGTCCGCAAGCGCTTTCTGCAACTTCCCCTCTTCCATGGACCAAACCTACTTCGACTTGTCTGTACGGACCGGTAACTTGATGTCCGTGGCAGAACACAAGGGACAGTCGCGCCGTAGTTCCGTCTCGTATGTGCGCCTATTTCGCGAGGACATCGACGCGATTGAGTCGATCCTCAAGGAAGTCACGGAAGACGTCAGATTCGCTGCGTACGAAGTCGCTACC
The DNA here is from genome assembly GCF_030418315.1 of Demequina zhanjiangensis. GTDB lineage: Bacteria > Actinomycetota > Actinomycetes > Actinomycetales > Demequinaceae > Demequina > Demequina zhanjiangensis. Next base: position 245,035 of record NZ_JAUHPV010000006.1, on the reverse strand, counting down.
TCGGAGTACAAGAGCGAGTCAGTGACCGACCTCGCCGACACGTGCGGGCCAATAACGATCCGGGACTTCACACAGACGGCTTTTGGCCCACACATGGGCCTGGTCTTGACGCCAAAGAGCCAGGCGTATGTTCACGGACGTAACCTCACAACGCTTGCGCACGTGGGCGCTTTCGAGAAGATGCTGGCGGTCGTGCGGCGGTCGCGGCTGGCCTTCTGGAAGAGGCTCGTAGCACGAGCAGTCTTCTTCGGCCTTTGGGGAGTCTGGATCGTCGTGGTTGCCGCGAGCCTCGCCGCGGCATTTGGCCGCGAGCCAGGCGACGCCGCTTGGCCGGCGTATGTGCTCACAGCAGTTGGTGTGATGTGCTGGGGTCTGACGTACGTTGTACGCCGCGTGGTCTCGCCAAATGGCTCGGTCACTTTCAAGCACCGCCGCGAGCAGACAAGCTTCTGGTCACGGAACCAAGATCAGATCGTATTGATCGCAATCTCATCGGCCGTGACTGCAGTCGTGTCGGTAGCCGCGACGCTCGCGTTCACGTCGGGCTAGATGTGAGGTACCTCCCGCATGACTCAAAACAATCCGGACGCAGCGTGGTTTAGTCCGTCAGCGATCGTCTACGACATCGCGGAGATGCACATTCTCGATGGACTACTTGATCCGCGAGGCAAGTCAGACAGGGAGGTGCTCCGGGAGTCACACGAACTGTTGCTCTCCGCAGAGAAGCCCGTCTTCGAGGGAACTGATGTATCTGTCTCCCACGAGAACACTTTGATCGAAGAGGCGAGGCGCTTGGCCGCGCGCAACAAGCCCATGCTTTCCGCTGTCATGTACGCGACTTGGGTCGAACACCGGCTCAACTGGATTCTCATGTACACCACGTACGAAGTTAAGAAGCAGGGCTACGAAGAAGCGCGAGAACTCGTACGTGTGAACCTGAACGAAAAGACGGGCAGACTCTGGCACGAAGTAGTAGGTATCGAACTTCCCCGGGACCTGAAAGACCGCATTCGATCGCTCGCGAAAATAAGAAACGACTTCGTCCACTACAAGTGGCCACTGTGGGTCTCACGCGACAGTTCGGTCCCAGAGGATCGTGACACTGCTTGGCTCCGCGAGGACCCCCGGCCATTGGCAGAATCTGTCGTACGAGACCTGCACTCTTGGTACTGCACACACATGCTCGGCGGGTGGGTTAGGCCCGGCCCCTGACAGCGTAGGCGACTGTTGACCCGTGGAACCGCGCGCCCCGAGGAGTCGGCACACCCTCTTCATTGAGGCGAGTCGCGATTCGGTCGAAGGACCAGCCTCGCGACCGGAGCGACTTCATGCGCCGGACCACGGCAGGGTCCATCTGAGACACTGCACCGATCTGCACCCCCCTCGCCTTTGCCTGAGCCAGGCCGGCCTTGGTGCGCTCGGAAATGATGTCGCCCTCCCACTCGGCCACGGCAATCAGGATGTGCGCCACGAGGCGACCCGTTGGCTGGGTCATGTCGATGCCAACATCGAGCGCCACCAGCCCCCACGGCTTCGCCTTGCGGCCTCGCGGCCGTGTGGCGCGTTGGAGGATTTGCCCGAAGTCCACGACCGAACGCGACAGCCGGTCCAGCTTGGAGACGACCAGCGCGTCAGCCTCTCCCCTGTCGAGCATGGCAAGGGCACAAGCTAGGCCAGGCCGATCCGCGTTCTTGCCGGTCTCGCCCTGGTCGATGATCCACTCGACGGTCCAGTCGCGTCGCCTAGCTTCTAGTTCGATGACCTCGCGCTGAGCGTCGATACCGTAGTCCTGGTCCGAAGTACTCACTCGAAGGTATCCGACAACCTTCATGTTGCGCTCCCGGCCGAAGAGCCAGTCATTACCTGCGGTATCGTCCACGCAGAGTACTCGCAACACTCGGAGGGGGAAATGGTCGATTCGTCAGTTTCGGATCTCTTATGGCAAGTCGTTCCGCTGTTTGTCACCGTGTACGCAGCCCTCATTGGCTGGTACGTGTACATACTCCGGCGTCGCCGCGAGCGACGACTGCGGGAGACCGCGGGGCCGCTCGATGAGAAGTTGCAGCGCATCTTGGACCTGAGCAAGGAACTCTCAGCGCTCAACACTGAGGTGCGATCCGAGTTCGATCTCCAAATGGCGGCGACTGAGCAGGCGAAGCGCGACGCCGAGAATGCAGCCGCTTTGGCTGCACTCAGCGAGGAACAGCGAGAAGCGGCCGCACGCCTCGTAAAGGCACAGATAGGCGAGGCCTTCGACAAGAACACCAAGACCGAACGGTGGTTCCAGGTCGCTCTCTCGCTCGCATCGTTCGTAGCCGGTGTCATCGCGACCCTGATCCTCACCTGAGCACCGCAAGTTTTCACTGGCGTCTGGAGATTGTCAGACCGGCCCGGCAGACTTGAAGGCATGAGGTTGCCAGAGTTCGATCGCGTGATGGGCACCATCCTTGTGATGGCGCTCTTTGTGCTGCTCGTCCTGGCAGTCGTGGAGCAGAATCGGGAGACTGAGCGGCGCCGGATCGGGTCGCTCGAAGCGGGCCTGTGCCGAGACACCGAGACTCGAAGCAGCGGTGCGCAGATCACCGTCGCGGCCATGGTCCTGCCGACGGTGGCGATCGGCACTCTCGCGGTCAGGCGCGGATGGGCGCTGAAGGCCAAGCGCGCAGCAATCGCCTTCGGTAAGTGGGTGCTGGATGTCGCGACAGGCGTCGCCTCCGCAGTGGTGTCCCGCTTCCTGATTGGCTGAGCCCACTTCACAGCAGCACCGCCCCTTCGCTGAGGCAGTACACGTCACCCTCGACGTAATGCACGCTCGCACCGCTAGAAGGGTGCGTGGCCGTCCAGAGGTAGTCGCCCTCTTCGTAGGTGACGCTCCACCCGGCATCGCGCAGGGCATCGTCCAGGCCGTCGTCGGCACCGCCAGGAAAGAAGGCGTCGCCGCTCGACTTGGCATGGAAGACATCGAGGATCACCTTCAGCCCTGCGAAGGTCACCGGTCGCTCAGCTCTCACCCTCAGCAGCGTCGCCCTGTAGGCACGCCAATAGGCATTCATATTCATTGAGGTCGTTCCTTCCTTGTAACGAATCATCGATTCGATATTTGGATATTCGACCACTCATGAACGTGCGTCAACTATTGACCAACGGTCTTTGTATACGCCTCAATGAAATGCCGCCTAGGCGACGAAAGAGCGCCGTCGATCGACACCTCGCGCGATGCCTCGCGTGCGCGCCACGGGCGATCTAGGGCCTCTCGTGGCGCTATCTGTCCTGGTACAGGTCAGGTCGATTGAGGGACAAGGTATCGCGTGTCGTGCAGGTCTTGAGCAACCCATCCTCAGCCCTAGCCTTCAGTGACTCTCACGCCACTTCGCCTATTTACGTGACCATTCCGCGAGAATCATCTCCGACCTCGAGAATCATTCGCGCGATATCTAAAGATATCGCAGCGATGATTCTCGGTCGGGTGTTCGTGATTCTCGGATGATTCTCGGTCGATGATTCTCGATCCCACGCGCAAAGTCGCACCTATCGGCGCCAATCCTTCAAGCTAGGAACCTCAGACCACCGACCGAGAATCATCCAGAGTCGCCCATGATTCTCGAACCGTGATTCTGGCGTGATTCTCGGTCATGATTCTCGGGTCAGGCAGCCCGGTAGGTCGCCGGAGTCGCGGTCGCCTTGTCGTACGGCGTCGCTTCCTCGATGCGGCCTTCGTCGCGCAGGGCCTTCACTTGGCGGTTGACCGTCGCCTGCGAGATGCCGGTCTCCCCCACGATCTGCGCGACCGTGACCGTCTCACCACGGGCCGACCTCGAGGCGATGGCGTGGAAGATCGCTTCGCCCTTGCCGACCGATCCCGGACGGGACGAGCCGGCATCGAGGACCTCAGTGCGACCGTGCTCCTGGTCGTGCATGGCGGTGATCGGATCGAGGCCCTCCAGGATGTGCTTGAGGTGGGAGTAGGTGACCACGTTCTCGCCCTGCTTGCCCTGGATGTGAACGACCGAGTCCATACCCGAGGTCAGCCACACGGACCCGTAGATGTTGTCCAGCGCCGGTTGGCGATTCGCGCGAGACACGTCGTTCCCGGTCTTGCGCTCGTGGTGCAAGATCAGCGTGCTGATGCCGCGAGCGCGACACTCCTTCCACGCCATGTCGAGCGCCTGACCAACCTCGCCGTTCGACAGGTTCGCCGGGGTCAGATCCTTCACGCTGTCGATGACCAGGTCGCCCACTGTCTCGCCGAAGGTGTCTTGCACCCAATCCGCGAACGCGAAGGGATCTCCCAGAACATCGAGAGGGAGGGGCTTGGTCCATACCCGGAGACGCTCGTACGCAACGTTCTGCCCGGCCTCCGAGTCGAAGAGCCGGGACATGCTCCTGGCGATCTGGTTCGGTCGATCCAGCGCGAGGTACACCACCGAGCGATCCTCTGACAGCGGATGCACCGGCAACCCGAGCAAGTCGCCCGGCCCAATGCCCAGCCGTGCCGCGATGATCTGCTGCGCTGTGAGCGACTTCCCGAGACCCTGGTCTGAGGCGATCATCAGCCCGCCCTTCTCAGCCCAGAGCAGACGCTCGCCGTCGCCCCAGATCGGCACATACTCGGACGCCTCGCCGAACATGAACTCCGCGCCGTCCAGCGCCGCAGAGTCGCCGTACTTGGCTGCACGCTTCTCGCGTCGCACGCGCTCAGCGAGGTCACGAACCGTCCTAGCTCGAACCGCCTTCTCAACGTCCCTGAGCATCTCGGGGTCGAGGTCGCGAAGGAACTCGTAGAGGTCGCCTTCCGGTGCAGCGAAGGGCACCTGGCTGAGGTCGAAGTCGTCCGAGTGGTCCTGCTGGAAAGCCTGCTCGACCTTCCGGAGCGCGTCCTTCTCGGGGAACGGCGGGGTGGAGTTTGCGGCCGCAATGAGGATCAGCGCCTCCACCGCCGCACGGTCGTCTCCGAGTCGCCTGCGCAGACTGCACGCCAACCGGAACAGTGAGTCATCACGCTCGCCCTCCGGGAAACCCGCCACGGCGCTGTCCGGACGCTTCCAGTCTGTCCGATCCGCTGAACCAAGGCGCGACGAAATGTCTTGCGCCATCGCGCCAGGGAGAGCCGCAATCTGCATGTCTACCGCGAGGGCGTAGTCACGGCCTGACTTGTGCGATGAGCCGGGCAACACGACATAGCCACCATCCCCACGCACATCGACATTGTTGAGCCACCCCACACGGTTCCCAAGGCCGCCGTCCGGGCACTTGAAGTACAGGTGAGTGCCGCCGCCTCCGGTGGCGACCTCATACGTCTCGGGAAGCGCAACGTCGTTCTCCGCGCAGTACCAGTTGAGCGAGTCCCTACCGTGGACGCCCAACTTGAGGTCGAGGTCGATCACCACCACGCCAGAGCGCTTGCCGGTAGCAACCGCCCAGTTCGCGTCCGGCCAGCGCGCGAACCATTCCCGGACCGCGTTGAGGTCAGTAGTCGCGTCCTTGAAGCCTTGCGGGGTGCGTGGATGCTTCCCCTGGTCCGTGCACTGCAAGTCACCACACGAGCACACCCCGCCAACGACGCTGTGGCATGGGAATATCTCCCACCCACGTGCCACGAGCGGTTTGAGGTCACTGAGCGATGCCACGGACCACCCCCGAGACTGCCAGCCCAAGCAATGCTCGGACACGGCGACCGGGACGCTTCGCGTGCTCGGCAGCGATCCGACGAATGTCGCTCGCCTTCGAGCTAGGCGACAACTCCGCTGCGATGGCGACTGCCCAGAGTGCGACCGTCGCCTCTTCGCGCCGGTTCACTTCCAGCCTCCGCGAAGGAATACGAACGCCCTATCCACCAACTCGTCGGGCATCGGCTCAAAGTCCTCCGCGTTCGACGCATCGGCCTGCGCTGCATCGTCGGCGGCCATCACGCGTTCCGCCCTGTGCGGAAGCCCCGACCGTGCGGCGGCCACGATGTCGCGTCCTTGTAGACAAGCATCGACTTCTCGAAGAAGACATCTGGCGGGAGGCCGTTGAAGATCGCACTGATGCGTTCGAGTTCGCGAGGGGTGGGATACCGGCATCCGCGGACGAGGGTCTTGACCTCGTTCTCAGTGACCTCGATGCCGAGGTCGGGGTCGCTTAGGGCGACCGCGAGTTGCTTGTGGGTGATTCCGTCGTACGCGAGGAAACGCGCGAGTCGCTGCGTTCGCTTGGGAAGCGCCATGGCGTGATCCGTTCATGACTTGAAGGTCACGAGCCGGAATCACTGATCCCTACGCATCTCCGAACTGTGTGCCAGGCATCCAAACGTCGGAGTCGGCGCGATTGCGCGCCGTCGATGGTTCGATTATTTCACAGAGGGAATCTAATCGCACCTGGTACACACTCAGATTCGGCATCGATACGCAGATGTTACGCGACGACCTACCGGCGCAGTCGCATCAGATCGCCTGAGAGGCACTGAAGTCGCGCGGTCGATCGCGATATCGCACTAGCACCGTTCGTCGCGCCACAGCGCGATCTAGGGCGACTCACGCGCCCTTCCTAGCTCTCACTGCGCGCGCGAATCGCCAGTCAGCCAGCGTGGAGGATCAGCAGGCGCTCGATCCTCGATGGGAGTCGCGTCTGGGGCGAACTCCGACGCCGAAAGATCCTTCTCCATGATCCGTCCTCACACGAGATGGGCAGGTGGCTCAGCCGAACGCTGAGGGCGCTCGTAGGTGGCGCGTTCCTCGCTGGAGTGCGGAGGGACAATCCGAGGCAGGTTGTCGCGTGGTCGAGGTTCGTCTTCGATCGGTTCCTCGACGACCTCAGCATCCACGACCGGACCCGACTCGATGGCGAGGTCGGAACCCTCTGGCAGTTCGCGCACGACATGCTGCATGACGATTTCCCACGGCTTCGCTTCGATCCCGACCTCGAACCTGGCGCTAGGACCAAGTCCCACCCGGTCGATGATCGCCAGCGCCACTCGCGCCCGCTCGTTGTCCGGCGTGCTGGGCTTAATCAAGATGTCGTACAGCGCCGTCAACGCCGGGTCTGCGAAGGAGGCGAGCCGCCTCTGAGCCGCCGCCAGCGCGAAGCGGTTGATGCCGTGCTTGGGGCAGACGGTCGATCCGCGCACCGCAGGGCGTCGACACTGCTCGCCGTTCTTCTTCCGGCGCACGCACCGATTAGTCAGTTGCTCCGCAGCATCGGGCCGGTGCTGGTTGCAGAAGTCCGACCCCGGCATGGCCCAAGCCCTGCAAGGATCACCGAACCGCTCGGAATGCTCTGTGGAGACCACGCCCGCACAGCGTCGACGCTCTGCCATGGCTAGACCCAAGTCTGCGGCAGCGCGTCGAGTTCGAGCACCGCGTTGTCAGAGCACGTAGGGCACAGATCGGCCTGGAAGATCACGTGGCCGCAGTTGATCCAGAATGGCACTGTGCCGAGGTGGGCCTCACTGCACTTGAGGCACCGGGTCTGGGCACGGTCGTCCGCGATCGGCTTCGCACCGTTGCGTCGGAACGTCTCGACCTCACAGTCGATGATCCGCACGACCGGAACAGGTCCGAACTCCCCGTCGGAGTCGTACGAGCGGAGCGCCTTGTCGATCCACCCGCCGATCATCTCGTGGCGTCGGAGTCGCCGGTTCCGCACCAGCGGAATGAGTTTCTCCGCGTCGCGAGTCTCGACATCGAACTGTTCGAGCAACGCGACTGTGCCTGCGTCTGGAGTGCTGTTCATGACTTCTCCGATCTGTGAGGTGTGGTGCCGCCGCGCCGGCCGCGACGCGGCGGCACCGAGGTGACTGACGCCCGCTAGCGCCAATCAGTTGAGGTTCAGATGGTCGGAGCGGAGTACGAGCCGCTCGCGGTGATCTGAACCACGGCTGCTGCGCCACGGTTGCGGACGCCGAACCCGACGCCGATGCCGTAGGTCGAACCGCTGAGGGGGTACTTGTCGTCGGTGCCGGGAATCATGCGAAGACCCTTCAGCTCCGGGCGAGTGTGGGACCGGACCGACAGCGCGTTGCGAGTCGAGTTGTTGCCACCGTGCGCGATGGCAACGACGTATCCAGCGAAGGCGTCGTACGTCTCGACGACCAGCGCCTTGCCGAACGAACCGATCACCGGCAGTCCGTTGAACTCGCCCGCCGGGACAGCACCCACGATCCGCTCGGTGGTGATGTACGGAACACCGCCCGCCGAGGGGATGAAGTCGAAGGGGCTGCCGTTGACGCCAGCGCGGAATCCACGGATGACCGCTCCCTCGTTGGGGTGAACCAACAGGATGATGCGCTCACCCGGTCCGACGCCGTAGCCGTGGTGCGCGACGTGCTCGATCGCGTCCTCGAGGTCCTGGCCGTCGACGGTCGCGGCGCCAGAAACCAGGTAGTGGTTGTGCCCGGTGGCGAAGGTCCGACCCTTGAACTCGGGCGGAGCATCGTCGGTTGATCCGGCATAGAGCGAGTAGATCGACTGCCCCTCCGGGTTGACCGGTCGCGAACCCTCCAGCGCCGGGGTCATGAGGCGGTTGATCGCCATCGTCCACTGAAGACGGTCGCTCCCCTCCATTGCCGCGATGTGCTGGGTCCGGACCTGCTCGGCAGTCGCGTCGCGAAGGAACGCGGCGGTGTACCGCTGCGCGAGGTCGAACCACTTGAGGTCGTACCCCGCGACGTAGTAGTCCGGCTCGACGCGGCCAGACTTCGGAACGCCGAACTCCGACGCCTCCTCGAAGTCGAGCCTGCCGCCATCCAAAGCGAGCGGGTCGCCGGTCGCGGTCGTGCTGTGGGTGAGAAGGGCGAGGATCGGAGCCTTGCCCTGGTTGTATACCTGAAGCGCATCCTGGAAGTCGTTCCAGATGCCACCGAGGTCGAAGCCATCGATGGTCCGCTGGAAGACGTCGGATGCGACATTGAAACCACGTGCCATGTCCGTCTCCTAAAGATCAGTGTGGACGCACGACCTCTGGCCGGCGTTGGATCACTGTCTTCGGCGAACTGGGAGTCCCTAGGGGTTCGTCACCTTCAGCACGGGCAATACTCCCTGGTATTGCCGGTATTGATTCGACTATAACACCGTCGGAACCAATTGGGAACCGACGGATAGCAATGTGTACTTTGGTATTGGCGACTCGTCGAGGAACAGCACGCCGCCGTGCGCACGCGAGATGGCGCCAGGGCGCGCAAGCATCGCTCCCCCTCCGACGATCGCGGCAGCGCTCGCCGAGTGGTGGGGCGCTTCGAAGGGTGGTCGCCGTAGAAGGCCGTCCTGGGGATCGAGCGTGCCCGCGAGCGAGTGGACCGAGGTCGCCGCGATCGCCTCCTGCGGGGAGAGGTCGGGGAGGATGCCCGGCAATCGTTCGGCAAGCATCGTCTTGCCGGTCCCGGGCGGCCCCGTCATGAGGAGGTGGTGGCCGCCTGCGGCAGCGACCTCGAGCGCCCAGCGCGCGTCGGCCTGCCCTTGGACGTCGCTGAGATCGGGGACGACGGCGCGCGCGCCGTTGATGGCATGCGGAAGCACGGCAGGAAGAGACGAAGGCGAGGCATCGGTGCTGCCATAGTCGCGGAGCAGCTCTCCGAGGCTTGCGACACCTCGCACACGCACGTCGTCGACGAGCCTCGCCTCGTCGAGGTTGCCGATCGGGACGACGATCTCGCGCGCTCCGCTCGCGGCGGCCGCCGCGACCATCGGAAGAGTTCCGACGAGCGGTCGCACGCGCCCGTCGAGGCCGAGCTCCCCCAGGTGAACGGTCTCCGCGATGCGCGCGTCGTCGATCTCGCCCGCTGCCGCGAGCGCCGCCACCGCGATCGCGAGGTCCGTGACGGAGCCGGACTTGGGCAGCGAGGCCGGGGTGAGGTTGACGGTGACCCGGCGTGCAGGCCATCTCAACCCGGACGACGCCGCGGCGGCCCTCACCCGGTCCCGCGCCTCCCCGAGCGCGGCGTCAGGCAGCCCGACGATGGTGAACGCGGGCAACGACGACGCGAGGTGGGCCTCGACCTCGATGAGGTGCCCGGCGAGGCCCATGAGCACCACCGAGCGCGTGCGCCCGATCATCCGACGGACCGCAGGTGCTCGACGACGGCGGGTCCCGACCGTGGAAGGGTGACAGCGACGACGTCGATTCGCACGGCGGACCAGCGCGCCTCCTGAGCGGCGAGCCACGCGGAGGTCAGACGCCGCAGCCTCACCACCTTCGCGGCGGTCACCGCCTCCTGGGGAAGCCCTGCTGAGATGCTCCGTCGGGTCTTCACCTCGACGACCACGAGCGTGGGGCCGTCGGCGCACACCAGGTCGATCTCCCCCTCGGCGCATCTCCAGTTCCGTGCGAGGATCCGCCACCCCTGGGCGCTGAGCCGACGCGCGACCAGCTCCTCCCCGTAGCGTCCGACCGCGACGTTCGCTGCCATGTCCCACCTCCGAGCGACCACCTTGCGCGAGACGGCGGACGCCGGGGTGCGCATGGCCGACTGCGGTGGACGGCGGCTTGCGTGGTGCGGCCTGGGAACGGCGGGGGCGGAGCTCCCCTAGACGACGTCGGCAGGCACGGCCTCTCGCGGCGGGGCCTCAGCGTCGTCGGCGAGCCGGCCCTCCTCGTCGAACACCTGCTCGTCCTCCGCGTCGGAGACCGAGGGTTGCCGGTCCGTCGCGAGGATCAGTACTGCGCCGACGAGGCCGAGCGCGATGATCGCAAGCCCTCCGATGATCAGCGGCGTGGTCAGGGACAGCCGCGCGACGAGGCCTCCCGCGATCGACGCGATGGGGATCAGACCCCACCCGATCGTGCGGCCGAAGCCGAGCACTCGGCCGAGCAGCTCGCTGGGGATCACTGACTGGCGGGTCGCACCCCACGGCACGTTCCAGACGCCGACCCCGCATGCGCTGATGGCATACGCGCCGATGGCGACGGGCAGATTGGGAGCGAGGCCGACTGCGGTGAGGCCCGCGCCGGCGGCGAGGATGCCGCCGAGCATGACACGGCCTCTCCCGAACCGCGCCACCACCATCGGCGCTCCCAGCGCACCGGCCAGGCCCCCGAGCCCGACGCCGGCCGTCACGACGCCGATCGCGGCCTCCGGCACGCCGAAGCTGTCGAGGAAGAGCAGGAGCGTGGTCGCCTGGGCGAAGGTGAGGAAGGCAGCCGTGGCAGAGGTGAGCAGGGTCATCCAGCGCAGCCAGCGGTAGTTCCACAGGAAGGCGATCCCGTCGCGCGCGCGGACAGGCGTCTCGGCCTCCCCCGTGGCCGCCTCACCGCGATCGGGACCGACCGCCTCCGCCACGTCTCCGTCTGGCAGGGACTCCCCTGGCGCGACGACGAGCGGCGGTGCGACCGCACGGGAGCGCGCCCGAGCGGCTGAGGCGGGTAGCGCGAGCGCGAGCACGACGACCGCCGCGAAGGCGCCGGTGGCGAGCAGGAGCGGCAGCGTCACCGCGAGGGCGAAGAGGACTCCGCCGAGCGGTGTGGCGACGAACGTGTCGACGCCGATCTGCGCGGCCTGGATGCGGCCGTTCGCGCGGTCGAGGGCATCCTTGCGCACCACTGCGGGCATGATCGCGTTCGTCGCGTTGTCGGCGAGCACCTCGCCGACGCCGAACAGCACGGTCGCGGCGCCGAGGATGACCAGGTTCACGCTGTCGGCGACGATGCTCGCAAGCACGGCGACAACGGTGACCACCCTCATCCCGTTCGCGATCGCCATGACTCGACGGCGGTCGTGCCGGTCGACGAGCACTCCGGCGTGGATCCCGAAAAGCAGCCAAGGAAGCACTGCGAGCGCTCCGAGCACGGAGACGGCGAGAGGATCTCGCGTGAGGGTCACGGCGACGAGAGGCACTGCGACGCGGCTGAGCCCGTCGCCGAGGTTCGTGGCGACGGCCGCCCAGAAGAGTCTTCCGAAGCCGTGTCCGAGCCCACGGTCGCTGGGTGCGGGCGGATGCGATGTCACGACAGGTCTCCCTCGTCCGGGGCGTCGAGGGGGAAGGCGTAGAACTGCACCTGGATGCGTCGGGTCTCGGCGGTCGAGTCCCTCTGCTCGGCGGACAGCCGTCGGGCCTGCAGGATCCGCTGCACCTCTTCCCCGAGCTCGGCGAGCTCCTCGACGGTGAGCTGGAGGCGGGTCACCGCGAGCTCCGACGCCTCGAGCCAGGGCCGTTCCTCCGGGTCCTCGATGTGCCCGAGCGCGCGATCGACGAAGGCCTCGGCGCGCTGGGACGCACGCTGGGCGACGTTGCGGGCGACGCTGCCCGCCGCCTGCTTGGACGAGGGCGAGAGGTGGTCGTCGGGTCCGAGGGCGAGCCCTCCCGGCGTCGGCTGCCAGTAGCGCTCCCGCGCGGTGCCCTCCCCCTGGACCTCCACGATCAGTCCGCTGCGAGCGAGCTGCCGCAGGTGATAGCTGGTCGCGCCTGAGGACTCGTTGAGCCGGTGCGCGAGCATCGCCGAGGTGGCCGGGCCGAACGTGACGAGCTGGTCGTACAGCTCGAGCCGCAGCGGGTGCGCGAGGCCTTTGATCGCGGCGGCGTCGGCCTTCCGCACGGTGGAGTGAGGGCTGTCGGAGCTCGGCTCCCCCGACGCGTGCTGAGGATCGGCAGTCTGGCCGTCATCGGTGCTCATGCCACTCACAGTAGGCTTGCAAAGCATTCTTTGCAACCGTTTCTTTGCAACTTCAGCGCGATGGTCCCGGGATCCATGCGAGGAGGCTCACCCCCGCCGCGCCGCGAGGCGGTGCCGCCGACCAGCGCCCCTCACCCCACCGGGGAGGCATGCACCTCCCCGGAAGGCCAGGCTCAGGTCGCGGAGCCCCGCTCCGACGCTCCCGAGGTGCCAGCAGATTGCCGCGAGTCCCGCTCGTCCTCGAGGTAGTCGGGCCCGTCCATGTGCGACGGCTCGATCGCCGGCTCGCGATCGAGAGTGGTGCGCAGCGGCACCTCCTTCACGAACAGCAGCAGCGCGAGGGACAGCAGCGACAGCGGCACGATGTAGAGGAACACAGGGGTCAGCGCATCGTTGTACGAGCTCACGATCACGTCCTGGATGTCCTGCGGCAGGTCGAGCACCGCCCCCGGCGTGATCGAGTTCGCGTCGCCAAGGCTCGACGCTCCCCCGGGCATGCGCTCGGTCAGCAGCGAGATGAGGTTGCTCGTGAAGATCGAGCCGACCACCGCCGCACCGAGCGAGGCCCCGATCTGACGGAAGTAGTTGTTCGCCGCGGTCGCAGTCCCCACCATGCTCAGAGGGAACGTGTTCTGCACGATCAGCACCAGCACCTGCATCTGCAGACCGAGACCCGCACCGAAGACCGCCAGGTAGAGGCACGTCTGCCAGATCGGCTGATCGAACGCCATGGTGGACAGCAGGTACATCGCGACGGCGATCACCACCGCGCCGACGGCGGGGAACGCCTTGTAGCGCCCGGTGACGCTGACACGGCGTCCCACGATGATCGACGTGGGCAGCATCGTCCCCATCATCGGGATCATCAGAAGGCCCGCGACCGTCGCATCCACCTGCGCCACCATCTGCAGGTACGTGGGCATGTACGCGAGCGTGCCGAACATCGCGATGCCCATGAGCAGTCCGGCGGACGTGGTGAGCACGAAGTTGCGGCGGCGGAACAGCATGAGCGGCATGATCGGCTCGGCCGCGCGGCGCTCCACGAGCACGAACGCGACGCCTGCCAGCACCGTGAGGGCGATGAGGGACACGATCACCGGCGAGTTCCAGTCGTACTGGCCGCCGCCCCAGGACGTGAAGAGCACGAGCGCAGCGGAGGCGACGGCGATCAGCACCATGCCCGCGATGTCGAGTCGCGGCTTCGCCCGATCCGTGTGCGGCGGGTGCAGGAACACGATCGCGGAGATGATCGCGAGCACGCCCAGAGGGATGTTGATCCACATGCACCAGCGCCAGCTCACCGACTCGGTGAACCAGCCGCCGAGCAGCGGCCCCACGACCGAGGCCAGGGCGAACACTCCGCCCATGACCCCCATGTAGCGCCCGCGCTCCCGTGCAGGGACGATGTCGGCGATGATCGCCTGCGACAGGATCATGAGTCCTCCGCCACCGAGGCCCTGGATGGCGCGCCCCACGATCAGCTCCGTCATCCCCTGCGACAGGCCACCCACGATCGAGCCGATCATGAACAGCGTGATCGCGACGATGAACAGCGGCTTGCGCCCGATCAGGTCGCCGACCTTGCCGTAGACCGGCATCATGATGGTCGCCGCGAGGATGTAGGCCGTCGTCACCCACAGCATGTGGTCGACGCCGTCGAGCTCGCCGACGATCGTGGGAAGCGCAGTCGAGAAGATGGTCTGGTCGAGCGCGGATAGGAGCATGGCCGTCATGAGGCCGACGAAGACGAGCAGGATGCTCCGCCTGTCGGGCGCCTCGGTGGCGCCTGTGCTGTGAGACGCGATGCTGTCTGACATGAGTGGGGGCTCCCGGGGTGTGAGGTCTCGCGTCAGGCGCGAGGGGTCTGGGTGAGGCGTCTCACGCGAGGCACCAGGTCGGAGATGAGCTGCTCGAGCTGGGTGAGATCCGCGTTGCCGTCGGCGAGCCAGGCGCGCCCGACGGTCTGCACCGCGGCCATCGCGAGGGCGACCGTGAGCGTGGCCTCGAGCGTGAGGTCAGGCTCGGTGAGCTCCGGATGCCGCAGGGCGACCCGCTCTCGCGCGATGATCGCAAGGGCCTCTCGATGCTCGCCGACACGCGACAGGTTGGCCGCCGCGAGCGTCGGCTCGGCCTCGTAGAGACGCTGGCGCAGGAGGAACAGCTCCTGGTCCGGCTGCGAGGCGGCCCAGGCCTCCGCGACCATGATCGCGAACGCCTCGACGTCGCTCACGTCGTCGCGCGCGAGGAACCTCGCGACCTGGTCCTCCGTCGGCTCGGGCTTGGCATCGCCCAGCAGGGCGGCCTCGCGCGTGCCGAAGTAGTTGTAGAAGGTGCGAGGCGAGATCCCTGCGCGGTCGGCGATCATCTCCACGGTCACCGAGTCGAGCCCGCGCTCGAGGCACAGCTCCACCGCGGCGCGCTGGGCGGCGACTCTGGCCTCCCGAAGCTTGCGCTCGCGCAGGCCCTCGGCCCGCGCGGGCGCCACCGACGTCGATTCGTGCATGCTCTGCATCATTGCAGTCTCTGCAACGAGCAGTCAATGCGGTCCGGGGAGCGGGTCCCTCCGTGGCCGCGGGGCGATCACCTGCCGCGCAGCTGCCTCAGGTCAGGGATCGTCTGATCATCGTCGTGAGCGAGCTCCTCGATGTTGACGTCCTTGAACGTCACGACGCGCACGTTCTTGACCAGCCGCGCGGAGCGGTACACGTCCCACACCCAGGCGTCGGCCATCGTCACCTCGAAGTAGATGTCCCCGCCGGACGCCTTCACCTGCAGGTCCACCTTGTTCGCCAGGTAGAACCGGCGCTCGGTCTCGACCACGTATTGGAACAGGCCGACCACATCGCGATACTCGCGGTAGAGGGCCAGCTCCGCCTCGGTCTCGTAGTTCTCCAGGTCCTCGCTGCTCACCCGTCCATTGTGACGGATGCGTGGGCGTGCGGCCGCATCGCGGCGTGTCCCGGGCGAGTCAGAGATCGCGCGCGGGCAACGACCAGCTGAGACGGTGCAGCGGGCTGGGACCATGCTTGCGCAGCGCCTTGAGATGCACGGGCGCGCCGTATCCCTTGTTGCGACCCCAGCCGTACGCAGGGTGATCGCCGTCGGCGGCCGCCATGAGCGCATCGCGCTCGACCTTCGCGAGCACCGAGCCCGCCGCGATGGACGCGCAGCGGCCATCGCCCTTCACGACGGTCGTCACCGGAGGCACCGGAGGCGCGTCCGGTACCAGGGCGAGGATCGGATCCCCGCTCGCCGCCGCGAACAGATCCGCCGCGGGCGGCGTGAGCCAGTCATGGGTGCCGTCCAGAAGCACGGCGTCCACCACGACTCCCTGGCGAGTGAGCGTCGACATCGCCCTGAGCCCCGCGAGCCTCAGCGCGCCGACGATCCCATGCTCGTCGATCTCGCTCGCGTCCGCATGACCGACGGCACGGGCGACTCCGAACCCGGCGAGAGCGACCGCCATCGCCTCGCGGCGTGCCGGGGTGAGCTCCTTCGAGTCGGCAAGCCCCTCGGGCCAGTCCTTGCGACGCTCGAGTGCGCACACGCCGACGCTCACGGGGCCGGCGAGAGCGCCACGCCCCACCTCGTCGATCCCGGCGACCACGCGCGCGCCCGCATCCCAGAGCGCGCGCTCATGCTCGAGCGACACCGTGTACCGCATGGGGTCAGGCCTGGCCGCTGTCGACGAGGGGGTTGCCGATGCCACCCCAGTGGTCGATGGGCCACAACGTCACGAAGGCCGTGCCCACGACCGAGCTCATCGGGATGGTCCCACCGCCCGGCAGGCCCATGTGGGCGCGGGAGTCGGCGGAGTTGTCGCGGTTGTCCCCCATGACCCACAGGCTGTTCTCGGGGACGGTCACCGAGAACTCGGCGCCGCACGGCTGCGAGCCCTCCGCGATGAAGTCCTCCTCGAGCGCGACACCGTTGAGCATCAGCGGGCCTTCGGCGGACGTGCATTCGACGGTGTCACCCGGGAGCCCGATGACGCGCTTGACCAGGTGCTCGCCCGCATCCTCGGGAAGCAGCCCGACGAACTGGAGGACGTCCTGAACGACCCTCTGCGCCCCCGTGGCCTCGACCGACTCTGCGCCGTTCAGCCAGCCACCCGGGTCCTTGAAGACCACCACGTCGCCCTGGCGGAGCTCAAGCGGGCCCGGACGCCACTTCGTCACGAGGATGCGATCGCCCTCGAGCAGGGTGGGATGCATCGACCCGGACGGGATCCAGAAGGACTGGAAGAAGAACGTCTTGATGATCAGGGACAGCACGAGCGCCGCGATGGCGATGATGCCGAGCTCCTTGATCCAGCTCCATACACGAGCGCCGGCGGACGGGGACTGTGCCCCGCCCGCCGGCGTCTGCGTGGAATCGCTGATGATTAGCTCTCGCGCTTCTCGCGGATGCGAGCAGCCTTACCGCGCAGGCCGCGCAGGTAGTAGAGCTTGGCGCGACGGACGTCACCGCGGGTGACGACCTCGAGCTTCTCGATGGTCGGCGCGTTGATGGGGAACTTACGCTCCACACCCACACCGAACGAGATCTTGCGGACCGTGAAGGTCTCGCCGATGCCCTTGCCGTGACGCGCGATCACGACGCCCTTGAAGACCTGGACACGCGAGCGGTTGCCCTCGACGACCTTCACGTGGACGTTGACGGTGTCACCGGCGCGGAAGTCCGGGATGTCGTCGCGGATCTGGCCCGAGACGACCGAGTCAAGCTTCTGCATGACGTTCTACTCCTCGCACATGCCACAGGTCACCATGCGGTTCTGCCCGAAGGCTACGTAAGGTTGGTGCCGCGTACCGGACCGTTGCTCCGCCCCCTGTGGCAGGCGAGAGCGCCGGACGCGCCGACGCACTATTCTGCCACATCCCGACGGATGCGACCACGCATGGGGCGATGCGTCAGGGCGTGTCCTGCTCGTCAGCGGCGAGCAGATCCGGCCGCCGCTCGCGGGTGCGGGCGAGCTGCTGCTCGCGACGCCACTGCGCGACCTTGCCGTGATGTCCGCTGAGCAGCACCGGCGGGACGTCGTGCCCGCGCCACGAGGCCGGCCGCGTGTACGACGGATACTCGAGCAGGCCATCGGAGTGCGACTCCTCGACGATCGACTCGGCGTTGCCCATGAACCCGGGGATCAGCCGCGTGACGGCCTCGATCATGGCGAAGGCCGCGACCTCTCCCCCGTTGAGGACGTAGTCGCCCAGGCTCACCTCGAGCACTCGATAGCCGACCGACGCGTAGTGCTCGGCGACGCGGGCATCGATGCCCTCGTAGCGGCCGCACGCGAACACGAGCTGCGGCTCCGTGGAGAGGTCGGCGGCGAGCGCCTGGGTGAACGGAACGCCTGCAGGGCTCGGGATCACGAGGACGCCGCCGGGCTGCAGCACCTCGTCGAGCGCCTTGCCCCAGACATCGGGCTTCATCACCATGCCCGCGCCCCCGCCGAACGGCGCATCGTCCACCGTGCGGTGCGCGTCGGGGGTGCCGTCGGCCTTGAACGCCGCCCAGTCGCGCAGCTGGTGCACATGGGTCTCCACGAGCTCCGCCTGGCGCGCCTTGCCGAGGAGGGACACGTCGAGCACCTGGAAGAACTCGGGGAAGATCGTCACGACGTCGACGCGCATGTCAGCCCTCCCCGGCCGTCTCGCCGGTGCTCTCGGGCTCCTCGCCCGCGAGCAGACCGTGGGGCGGATCCAGGACGACGCGTCCGCCCTCCACATCGACCTCCACCACGAAGTCGGCGACGAACGGGATCAGGGCGCGGTGCCCACCCGGCTGCTTCACGACCAGCAGGTCCTGGGCCGGCATGGGCTGGAGGTCGACGACGCGCCCGATCTCCGCACCGTCCTCCCGCACGGCGGTGAGGCCGACGAGCTCGTGGACGAACCACGCGTCCTCCTCGTCGTCCTCGTCGGCGTCCACGACGAGCGAGACCCCGCGCGCGGCCTCGGCAGCGTCGCGGTCCCGGATCTCGTCGAACTGCACGTACCAACGTCCCGCCTGCACCCGCGTGCGCACCACGGTGAGCGGCCCCGCCTCGACCGGATCGGTCGCGAACGCCGCGCCTGCGACGAGGCGCTGCTCGGGGATGTCGGTACGCAGCTCGACCGACACCTCGCCCTTGAGTCCGTGGGCCTTCCCGATGCGGGCGACGGTGACATCCATGGGATCAAGCCTAGGGCCGTGACGGGAAGGGAAGGACTGTGCGCGAGACCGACGAGGGCCTGCGGTCAGCGCGACGGTCCGGGTCCGCCCTCGCGTCGGGAGCGGTGCTCGATCAGGTCGACTCGCGTTCCGGACTCCGCGAGCCTCTCGAGGAGAGCCTCAAGGTCCTCGTCCCGCACCATGCCCGGGGCCACGATCGTGACCTGGACGTCCTGCTGGGACAGCCGGTAGAGACCGGTGGCCCCGAGGAAGAGCGACGGCTGCCTGAGCACATCCATGCGGATCGTCTGGCCGAGCGCGAGTGTGCGTCGCCGCCCGTTGAGACCGAACATCGCGGAACGGACGGACAGCGAGTCGTCTGAGAGCTCGATGCGGGCCGCCGGTACGACGCCCAGCAGCTTGAGCAGGTCTCGGACGAGCCACGCGGTGGCGGTCATCATCACGAGCGTGAGGCCGATGCCGACGCCCGAGGCGGAGCCTGCGAGGGCGTCGGAGATGGTCACGACCGTCAGGCCCGCCATGAAGGCGGAGCCGACGGCCGGAAGGATCAGGCGCGCGGGCGAGGGCCGCTGCGCATGAAGAGTGAGGTCGAAGGCCACCCGGTCAGGCGACGTCGACGATGTTGACCCGCACGTCGTCGCGCGACACCGCGTCGACCACGGTGCGGATCGCCTGCGCGGTGCGGCCACGACGGCCGATCACGCGGGGAAGGTCGTCCGGGTGGACGACCACGTTGAGGGTGGTGCCTCGACGCCCCGAGCGCTCGGTGACGCGCACGTCGTCCGGGTTGCGGACGATGCTGCGGACAAGGAACTCCAGGGCGTCGAGGACCATCGCTTACTTCTCCTCGGACTCGGCGGCCTCGGGAGCGGCCTCCTCGGCGGGGGCCTCAGCGGCCTCTGCCTCAGCGGCGGCGGCCTTGGCGGCCTCCTCCTTCTTGGCGGCGGCGTCGGCCTTGGCCTTCTCCGCGGCGTCCGCGTGCGCCTTGATGGCGTCCTCGGCGGAGGCCTTGCCCTCGGCGACCTTGACGGTGCTCTTGGCACCCTTCTCGCCCTTGAAGGTGCCCCAGTCGCCGGTGAGCTTCAGGAGGGCCGCGACCTGCTCGGTCGGCTGGGCGCCGACGGAGAGCCAGTACTGGGCGCGCTCCGAGTCGATCTCGATGACCGAGGGCTCCTCGGTGGGGTGGTACTTGCCGATCTCCTCGATGGCACGGCCATCGCGCTTGGTGCGCGAGTCCATGACGACCACGCGGTAGAACGGGGAGCGCTTCTTGCCGAAGCGCTTGAGGCGAATCTTCACAGCCATGCTGTGTGCTCCTTCTTCATTCGGTGTGAGCCGGGTCAGTCGCCTCGGGGAATCACGAGGGTCCTGCCTGACAAGACGAATAGCGTGCGCGGGTAGAGGGCCACGCATGCCAGCGACCAAGTATGCCAGATGGATACGCGGGGACGCGACCGCGCACCTCGGTGCCGCGGTGGGCCCGCTCAGGCGGCCCAGTCCCAGCCGGGCGAGCGTTCCGCGACGATCCTGCCGTCGACCATGCGCAGCGCGAGCACGTCCATCCCGTGCTCCTGGGCGGCGAGCGCGACCGGCTCGCCGCCTGCCACGATAGCGGTCGCCCATGCGTCGCACTCGACGAGGTCGGTGCCGACCACGCTCGCCTGGACGTATGCCGGCGCCTCGCCTCCTGGAGCCCAGATGTGCCCTCCGTGCACCGTCGTCCCGGAGGTCGCGATCGCGGTGTGCTCTCCCCCGAGCGTCACCGCGCCCACCGACTGGAACCTGTGCTCCGGGTGCGCGATGCCGACGCGCCAGGTCCGTCCTTCGTCGGGCCCGATCCCGGAGACGACGGCGTCGCCCGCGCATCCCCACAGCCAGCCCGCGGCGGGAAGGTCGTCGAGCCTCCAGCGCACCCGCTCCATGGCCCACGTCTTGACGATCCCTGTGGGGTCGATGGCTCCGTCGGGGCTGAGGGCGTCGAACGCTCCGCGAGTCGCGCCCTTGTAGTGCGCGCACAGGTCGAGCACCTGCTCGACCGCGGGAGGGCAGTCCGCCACGGTGGTCTCGCCCCGTGAGAGCCGCGAGATCCACGACGTCTCCGAGAAGGTGGAGAACACGGCGTCGGCCCAGCGAAGGTCGCTCTCCACGTGGCTCATGGTGCTCGCGAGCGCCGCGCGGTCCACGCCGTCGTCCACGTGGAGCGTGAACTCCATGGCCATCGCGTGCGCCGCAGCGATCATCACAGGCCCGCCTGGTCGAACGCGTCGGCGACGGAGCGCGCGAACCCGTCGGACGTGTAGCTCGCACCCGAGATGTAGGAGATGTCGGAGCTCTGGGTGGAGAGGACCTCCTGGATCAGCTGCGGCAGCGAGCGCGACTTGATCTGCTGAGACTCGCGGTCGTTCGCGCCCTCCTGGACAAGCGCGACGTCGGTGACCTGACCGCCGGCGACAGTGATCTCCACCTGGTAGACGCCGTAGCGCGTCTGGACGGCGCTGCCGGTGTAGGTGCCGTCGTTCGAGTCGGCCGCGCCGTCGGCGGCCATGTCCGAGGTCGACGACTCGGTCGTCGCGGAAGCTTCAGCGGAGGCCTCCGCGCTGGACGACGCGTCGCCTTCCGAGGCGTCCGCGGAGTCCGAGGCGGAGCCGTCCGTCGCGGACGAGGACTGGTCGGAGGCCGCCCCCGTGCTGGAGGAGGCGGAGAACGAGGTCGCCTCCGCGTCCTTCGGCGTGAGCGCCCAGCCTGCGGTGAGGATCGCGGCGGCGGCACCTCCGACGGCGAATGCTCGTGAGGTCTTCATGTGATGCTCCTTCTCCCTGCGAGGGGGAGGTCGTGTGCGGCGGCGCGGGGGCCGCGCGTCTGTCGGATCGTCAGTCGGGCAGGGCTCACAGTCCCGCCTTCGTGAATGCGCTGGACACCGAGGAGGCGAATCCCTGGGACGTGTAGCTCGCCCCGGAGACGTAGCTGACCTTGGGGCTCTGGGAGCTGAGCACCTGGCTGATGAGAGTGGGGATCGCCTTCGACTTGATCTGCATGGACTCCTCATCGGAGAGCCCGTTCTGCACCATCGCGACGTTCGTGACCTTGCCGTCGGCGACGGTGATGGACACCTGATACACGCCGTACCTGGTCTGAACCGCGCCGCCGGTGAAGGTCCCGCTGGGCTTGGCGGGCGCCGGCTTGGGCGTGCTCGTCTTCGTCGTCGTCGGCTTCGGCGTGCTCGTCTTCGTCGTCGTCGGCTTCGGCGTGCTCGTCTTCGTCGTCGTCGGCTTCGGCGTGCTCGTCTTGGTCGTCGTCGGCTTGGGCGTGCTGACCGCGGATGGCTCTGCGGCGCTGGTCAAGGACGCCGATGGCGTCGGGGAGGCGGTCAGGGAGGGCGCGGCGGAGGTCGAGGCCTCCGGAGCGGCCGTCCGTGAGAGCGCGGAGGCCTCCTCTACCAGGCTGAGGGACGCGTCGGTCCGGGAGGTGGCGGAGAGCGTGGGGGTCGTGGCGCGCGGCGCCAGGGTCCACCCGGTGGCGAGCATCGCGGCCGCGGCACCGCCGACGGCGAAAGCGCGTGAAGTCTTCATGGGGGTCTCCTTCTCGCCCTACCAGGCGAACTCCTCGCGATGGATCGCGTGAGCAGGGATGCCCGCCGCGCGGGCGTCGGCCTCGACCTGGCGCCCCCAGGCGACGGGGCCGCAGATGTACAGGTCCGTGTCGCCCGGGCGCGCGACGGCGCCGACGAGGGTGACGGGACGTGCCTTGGTGCCCCAGGTGCTGCCGCGGCCGCCCAGCAGCGCCGCATAGCGTGCGCCTCGCAGGGCCGACAGGTGCTCGATCTCGTCGATCAGCGGCACCTCCTCGCGCGAGCGTCCACGCACCACCACCGAGATGGCTCCGTAGGCGGGAGCGTCCTCGAGCAGGGAACGCAGCGGCGTGACCCCGATGCCCGCGCCCACCAGGAGCAGGTCGCGGCCGGTGCGCTGCTCATGGGTGAAGATCCCGAGCGGACCCTCGATCCAGGCGGCCGTGCCGGGGGTCAGGTCCACGAGTGCGGAGGAGGCATCGCCCAACGGCTTCACGGTGATGCGGAGCGTCTCGCCGGGAGCCGCCGACAGCGAGTACGGGTGCATCTCCTTCAGGAAGGCAGCACGTCCGAAGGCGACGTTGATGAACTGGCCCGCCTGGGCGCCCATCCTCGGGATCGCCGCGCCCCCGAGCGTGATCGTGACCGACCCGTCGCTCTCCCGGCGCACCGCGTCGACCCGCAGACGTTGGCGCCTGTTCACCAGGATCGGCTTCACGACGCGCCAGAGGAGGAAGGCCGAGCCGGCGCCTGCCCACAGCACGAACCAGAAGTACCAGGCGACGCCCATGCTCCGGAACGTCGCGCCCTGCAGGAACTGGTGCGGCACGGCGAGCGCGATGCCGACGTAGCTCAGCAGGTGGACAGCATGCCAGCGGTGGTACGGGATCCTGGCCCGGGCCGACGCGAAGGAGGTGACGAGGACCACGAGGATCGCGGCAAGCGAGACGAGGGCCCAGGCCATGAACCAGTCGTAGCTCCAGTACGCGAGCAGCTGGGAGGCAGGGTTCGACCCGGCGAGCTGCGCATCGACGACGGCCACCGTCCCGACGTGCAGAAGCATGACGACCACCGAGGTCACCCCATACTCCGTGTGGAGCATGATCGCCTTGTCGTGCCCGATCACGCGGTCGATCCACGGCGCGCGGGAGGCGAGCAGCAGCTGCGCGAGCATCATGACGGCCGCGACGATGCCGAGCGCGCGCGAGATCATCGAGAGCCAGCCCCAGACGCCGGCATCGAGGAACGCGCCGGACTGGATCATGAACGCGATCCCTGCGACCGCGGCGAGCCACACCGATGCCTGTAGAAGGTCGGCGCCGCGGCTGCGGCGGTCGGCCGACGCGGGGGTGGGGAGGTCGAGCATCGCGGCGCCGGGTACGGCGAGCGGCTGCCGGCGCTCCTGCGTGGCGGCTCCGGCTCGCGGCGACTGCGCGGTGACGGTCATGAGGATCCCTTCATGCCGGCAGCCCTCCTGACCGGCCTCATGACACGATCGTTCCGCGCCAATCTGAGAGCGCCCTCAGAGCAAGGCGGGAGGAAGCCGAGGATCCGCGACTATGCGTCCTCGTCGGGCCAGGCAGGAGTCACCACAGCCTCGAAGCCGCCGCCCGACCGCTCCGCCGTGATCGCGAGCGCCGCGACGCCGTGCTCGACGGCTGATGCGAGCGTCCGAGGCCCGCCGGCGACGATCGCGGTGGCCCACGCATCGCAGGCGATCAGGTCGTCGCCGACGACAGTGACCTGCAGATAGTGGCGCGCGGGCTCGCCTGTCTCCGGATCCCACACGTGGTCCCGCGCTTGAGCGACGCCCGAGGTCGCCATCGCCCGAGCGGGGTGGCCGAGCCCGACCGCGCCCACGGGTCGGGAGCCGTGCGGGTCTCCGACGAGCGTGGGGTCCGCGATGCCGACGGTCCAGACGCCCTCGCCGCCGACGCACACGTCACCCGCGGCGTCGACCATCCATGAGCGCGCTGCGGCCTCTTCGAGGTGAGCGAGCGCGCGCGCGACGGCCCATGTCTTCACGATTCCGGTGGGATCCGGCGCCCCCTCCGGGTACTCCACGGGCAGCCGGGCAGCGGCGCGTCGGCGCAGCCGCGCATCGAAGGCCCCTCCGGTGTGCGCCCGCCACTCCTCCGCGAGCGCAAGGACCTCGCGGATCTCCCGCGGCGCGTCCTCGACCGAGCCCGTCCCGAGCGCGACCTGCGCCATGGGGGTGTCGGGCCGCCAGAGGGAGAAGAGCAGGTCCGCGTCGGCGAGGTCGTCCGCGAAGGCACGGACCGCGCGCTCCGCGACGTCGCGGTCGGGGACGCCGCGCATGCGGACCGTGAACGGCATCGCCATCACATGGATGGTCCACACGAGCTCGTCGTCGACGGAGGAGCTCACCGGTTCACAGCCCTGCCTCCTCGAAGGCCCCCTGCACCGACTCGAGGAAGCCAGGGGACGTGTAGGAGGCGCCCGAGTAGGCGTCGACGTCCCAGTCCTGCGCCTCGAGCACCCTCTGCGTCAGGGCGGGGATCGCCTCGGAGTTGATGATCTGCGACTCGGCCGCGCTCGTGCCCGCGGCAAGCGCCTCGACGCTCACCACCGTGCCTCCCTCGACGACGATGCGCGCCTGGAAGTCGCCACGGATGTTGGTGACGACGGGACCGTCGAAGGTCCCGCTGCCGCTGCCTGCGGAACCGCCACCGCCAGCATCCGCGGTATCGCCCGGGTCGGTGGCCTCGCCGGAGCCGGCGTCCCCTGATCCCGAGTCCCCTGGCTCCGCCAGATCGAGCGTCGGGAGATCCTTGGGCGCCGTGGCATAGCCCACGCCGAGGATCGCCGCGGAGCCCGCCACGACGACTGCGGTCCTGCTGGCCCTCATGCGCCTGCCTCCTGTGCTGTCACGTCGGTCATTCCTGCGCTCACCATCCGAACCTCTCGCGATGGATCGCCTCGGCGGCGACCCCTGCGGCCCTGGCGTCCCGCTCGACCTGGTCGGCCCAGGGCACGGGACCGCACACGAAGACGTCACGATCGTGCAGGTCGCGCACCAGCGCGGACAACGACACGTCCGTTCCCGCCGGAGCCCACGAGGCGCCGCGCGGACCCTCAAGGACGTGCAGCTCTGCGCCGATGCCCGCGGCCAGGTCCCGCACCTCGTCGAGCAGCGGCGCCTCCTCGCCCGAGCGGATGCGCACGATCACCGTGCACGGCTCGTCGGCAGGCATGGCCTCCAGCATGGATCTCACGGGCGTGACGCCGATGCCCGCGGCGACGAGGACAGTTCCGCGTCGGCACCGGGAGCGGTCGGTGAACACTCCGAGCGGGCCCTCGAGCATCACGCGCGTGCCGACCTTCAGCTCGGACAGCTCCCCCGAGAAGTCGCCGGATGGCTTGACGGTGAGGCGAAGCGCGTCGTCCCTGGGAGCCGCGGACAGCGAGAACGGGTGCGCCTCGCGCCAGCGCCGCGAGTCCATGAAGCGCCACAGCAGGAACTGGCCGGGCTGGGCGCGGAGCGCCTCGAGACCGCGGCCGGACACGAGGATGTCGGTCGATCCGTCCGGGAGCGTGCGCACCGCGGCGACCCGCGGGTCGTGGCGACGCAGCCGCACGAGCGGCCGCAGCACGCGGTAGCCGAGCAGCGAGCCGAACGCGACCACGTAGAGCGCGAGCCAGTACCAGGTGGCGGGGTCCCCGCCGCGGAAGGTGGAGCCCTCGAGGAACTGATGCGGCACCGCCGCCGCCACCGCGAGGTAGACGATGAGGTGGACGGTGTGCCACCGCTCGTAGCGCCACCGGTTGCGCACGATCGCGAGCGAGAGCGCAAGAACCACCAGGAAGAGCACGAGAGCGATCTGCGCGGCCGCGAGGTACCAG
The DNA here is from genome assembly GCF_030418315.1 of Demequina zhanjiangensis. GTDB lineage: Bacteria > Actinomycetota > Actinomycetes > Actinomycetales > Demequinaceae > Demequina > Demequina zhanjiangensis. The sequence goes on along the minus strand of NZ_JAUHPV010000006.1, from coordinate 218,847 downwards.
GCCTGAGAGAACAGCGCGAGCGACTCGGCGAAGGGCGACCTGCCGTCGTAGTAGCCGGTCATGGAGACGATCACCGCCGCGTGGGTGAGCATGAGGATGATCGCCCACTTGCCCGCGCGCGAGTGCAGCGAGGCCGCACGGTCGTGCCCGAGCGCCCCTTCGACCCACGGCGCACGCGAGACGAGCAGCACCTGCGCGAGCATCAGGACGGTCGCGACGATGCCGAATGCGCGACCCGCCGTGTACAGGTAGTCGATCGGCGCGGTGACGAGGAGGCCGCCCGCGTGCAGCATGAGCGCGACGCCGATCGCCGCGGCGAACCAGATCGCCGCCTCGAGTCCGTCGGCCCACCAGCCCCGCCGTGCCGAGGCACGGACGCGATGGTGCGCGGTCGTGGGCCGTGCAGTGGTGGCCGACATGGTTCTCTCCCCTTCCGCGCCGGGCGCGGGTGCCGTGCGGTTGTCGGATCAACTCTCCTGTGCGGGGTTCTGTTCCCGCAAGATCCAGGCGCCCACCCTCAGACGTCCCTCAGGAGTGGGGCGCTACGGCGCGACCCGCACGCCGCGCAGCATGACGTGCGCCGGAGATCTCAGCGCAGCGATGTCGATGCGTGGATCCGTGGGATACACGACGAGGTCGGCCGACGCGCCCTCACCGAGCGACGGCACTCCCAGGAACGCTCGCGCCCGCCACGAGGCGGCGGCGACGACGTCGGCGGCAGGGATGCCTGCGTCGACGATCAGCGCGGCCTCGTCCGGCAGCACCCCGTGCCCGATCGTGCCGCCCGCGTCCGTGCCGACGAGGAGCTGGACGCCTGCCGCGTGCAGCGCCTGCACCTGCTCCTTGCGTCGCGCGTACATGCGGGACATGCGCGCCGAGTACACGGGGAAGCGCTCCGCGCCCTGCGCGGCGAAACCGGGGAAGTTCTCGACCTGCAGCAGCGTGGGCACGACGGGGATCCCCAGCTCGGCCGCCGTCTCCATGTGCTCCTGCGTCATGCCGGTGCCGTGCTCGAGGCAGTCGATGCCTCCGTCGATCAGGGCGTCGAGAGACTCGGTGGCGAACGTGTGGGCGGTCACCCTGGCGCCCTCGTCGTGCGCCGCCCTGATGCCCTGCTTGAGCACCTTCGCGGGCCACAGCGGCGTCAGGTCGCCGGCGTCCCGGTCGATCCAGTCCGCGATGATCTTCACCCAGCCGTCACCCTTGCGGGCCTCCTCCGCCATGACTCGCGGCAGGTCGTCCACCTCGATCTCGCGCGCGTAGTGGCGCAGGTAGCGCTTGGGGCGGGCGATGAAGCGCCCCGCCCTGATGAGCCTGGGGGCGTCGAGCACGCCGTGGACGAACTCGGTGTCCGTCGGGGAGCCTGCGTCACGGATGAGCAGCGTGCCCGCGTCACGGTCCTGGTGCGCCTGCTTGAGGGCGAGCTCGCGGTCGACCGCTCCCCCGCTGTCGAGCCCCACGTGGCAGTGCACGTCCACCAGGCCGGGAACGACGACGCCGTCGAGCACCGCGTCGACGGGCCTGTCCACGGGCGGCGCGTAGGTCATGCGTCCGTCGACCACCCAGCCCTCGTCGCGCACCTCGTCGTCCCCGACCAGCACGGGGCCGGTCAGGTGCGTGACGCCGAGAGCGGCGTCGGGGACGACGGGAGCCACGCGGCTACCTCTTGAGGTACTTCGCGAGGTCTGCCGGGATCTCGTTCGGGTCCACGTTCGGCTGCTGCTGGCCGCCGCCGAGACCGAAGGCCGAGCCCGCGGGCGCCGCAGGCTTCTCCCCCGCGGCCCGTGAACGCGCCGCCTGCTCCTGCTGTGCACGCTTCGCGGGGTTGCCGGACTTGCCCTTGACCTTGCGCTGCGGTGCCTGCTTGCCCTTGGACTTCTTGCCGCCGGGGAGCCCGCCGAAGGCGCCGGGCGCGCCGCCCATGCCGGGCATGCCGCCGCCCTTGGCCATCGCCTTCATCATGCGCTGCGCATCCTCGAACCGCTTGACCAGCGAGTTCACGTCCGCGACCGTCATGCCCGAGCCCGCCGCGATGCGGGACCGGCGGGAGCCGTTCAGCACCTTCGGGTTGTCGCGCTCGAGCGGCGTCATGGACTGGATGATCGCCTCGGTGCGGACGAGCTCCTTCTCATCGAGGTTCTCGATCTGATCGCGCATGGCCCCCATGCCCGGCAGCATGCCGAGCATCTTCTTCATGGAGCCCATGTTCTTGAGCTGCTGCATCTGCGCGAGGAAGTCGGTGAACGTGAAGTCCTCGCCGCGCTGCATCTTGCCGGCCATGCGCTCGGCCTCGGCCTGGTCGAACTTCTGCTCGGCCTGCTCGATGAGCGTCATGATGTCGCCCATGTCGAGGATGCGCGACGCCATGCGGTCGGGGTGGAAGACCTCGATGTCCTCGAGCTTCTCGCCCACGGACGCGAACATGATCGGGCGACCCGTGACCTGCGCGACGGACAGCGCGGCACCACCGCGAGCGTCACCGTCGAGCTTCGACAGGACGACGCCGGTGAAGTCCACGCCCTCCTGGAACGCCTGCGCGGTGGCGACGGCGTCCTGACCGATCATCGCGTCGATGACGAACAGGACCTCGTCGGGGTCGACAGCCTTGCGGATGTCCGCCGCCTGCTTCATGAGCTCGGCGTCCACGCCCAGGCGTCCGGCGGTGTCGACGATGACGACCGTGTGCTGCTTGTCCTGAGCCTCCTTGAGGCCCTTCTTCGCGACCTTGACGGGGTTGCCGCGCGGACGCTCATCCTCGCGGGTGACGCCCGCCTCCGGCGCGAACACGGGCACACCTGCACGCTCTCCGACGACCTTCAGCTGAGTGACGGCGTTCGGGCGCTGCAGGTCTGCCGCCACGAGCAGCGGCGTCTGGCCCTGGGACTTGAGGTGGGCCGCGAGCTTGCCGGCGAAGGTCGTCTTTCCCGCACCCTGGAGACCGGCGAGCATGATCACGGTCGGGCCGTGCTTGGCGAACCGCAGCGGGCGCTGCTCACCTCCGAGGACCTCGATGAGCTCCTCGTGAACGATCTTGACGACCTGCTGGCCGGGGTTGAGCGCCTGCGACACCTCGGCGCCGAGCGCGCGCTCACGGATCGCGGCCGTGAAGGCGCGCACCACGGGCACGGCGACGTCGGCGTCGAGCAGGGCGCGACGGATCTCCCGGATGGTGCCGTCGATGTCCGCCTCCGAGAGCCTGCCCTTGCCGCGCAGGCTCTTGAAGGTCTCAGTGAGGCGGTCGGAGAGGTTGGCGAACACAGGTGTCCCTTCAGGCGTGTCTCAGGCGCACCAGCCTACCCGCCGGTGGGACCGCCCTTCTCGATCAGCACAGCGCGCGCCTTGACGTACAGGGTCTGGACGAGCTGCTCCCGCCACTGTGTCCATGCCTTGGGACCGGCGGCCTTGGCATCGCATTCAGTGAGCGCGCGCAGGGTGTCGAGCAGGTCGAGACGACCATCCACCGCGACCAGGAGCCGTTCGACCGTCTCCGGGTCGTCCGGATCGGCCGTGGTCGCGAGGTCGGCGAGAGTGAGGTGCTGGCGGACCAGCAGCTCCATGTCCGCGGCGATCCCCTCCTCGAGACCCATCCGTGCCGCGATGCCGGGGATGAGCGCGGCGCCGTCCACGGAGTGGTCGGTCGCGCCAGGACGCTTGCCGATGTCGTGGACCAGCAGCGTGAGCCTCAACAGGTCGTGGTCCACCTCGTAGCGGCGTGCCTTGGCGGCGAGCACCACAGACTCCACCATGTGCCGGTCCACCGTGAAGCGGTGGATGGGGCTGCGCTGCGGTCGGTTGCGCACCCCCTCCCACTCGGGAAGCGCACGCACGACGAGCCCCGCCAGATCGATCGCCTCCCAGACGGCGATCAGGTGCGCGGATCCTCGGAGGAGCTCCCGGAGGTACTCGCGCGCCTCGGGCGGCCACGGTACCGGCAGGTCGGGGCACCGTTGCAGCGTCTCGAGAAGCGTGGGCGTGATCGTGAGACCGGTCGTGGCTGCGGTGGCCGCGGCACGCAACGGCAGCAACGCGTCCTTGGCCGCGTCGTGCCCCGGCGCGAGGGCAAGCTCTCCGTCGACGTCGATCAGCCCCTCGGCGACCACCGTGTGGCGCGGGGCACGCGCCCGGCGCCGCGCGAGGAAGGCACGCGAGCCGACCCCGGAGCGCTCGAGCGAGCGCCGCGCGCCGCGCTCCGTCATGTCGAGCGCGTACGCGATCTCGCGTCCGGCCTCGGCCAGCGAGGCGAGCAGGTCGTCGGGGTCGCCGAAGCCCATCGCCTCGGCCACCTCCTCACCGATGTGGCGTCCAAGCACGTTCTGTGTACGCCCCAGGTGCATCTGGATCGCGTCGCGCACGTCCATCACATGCGCGCCTGCGTCGTCCACCGCGCCATGCGGGCGGTCGGTCAGCCACGTGGCGGACAGGCCCGTGAGGCTGACGAGGTCGCGCAGGCCTCCGCGCGACTCCTTGAGGTTCGGCTCGATCAGGTAGGCGAGCTCGCCGTGGCGCTCCGCCCGTGCGCGCGAAGCCGCCAGCAGCTCGGGCAGCCGCTTGCGAGCCGCAGCGCGCCAGTCCTGATAGATCAGCGCGCGAGCCTGCTTGGCAAGCTCCTTGTCGCCCGCGATCGGGCGCAGGTCCAGCAGCCCGGAGGCCGCAGCGAGGTCCTTCGACGCGACCTGGCGCACCTCGGTGAGCGATCTCGACGAGTAGTCGAGCTCGAGCCCGGCGTCCCAGATCGGGTACCAGAGGCGCTGCGCGAGGTCCGCGACCTCGGTCGACTTGAGGGTCCTGCCGTCGTGGATGAGCACGACGTCCAGGTCGGAGAACGGGCCCGCGTCCCCGCGGCCCAACGATCCGACGGCCCCCAGGGCGGCCCCTTCGACGATTCCCCCAGATGCCTCGTCCCAGTGCGCGGCGAGCGCCTGGACGACGAGGTCGGACAAGGTCCTGCGTCGATGCTTCCCGGGCGCCCCCTCCCGGTACAGAGTCTCAGCCAGGTCACGCCTCAGACGCTTGAGGTCCCGCACCCCCTCGGGATGCGGGACCTCAGCGTCCGAGCCTTCGTGGAACTGGCCGTTCCGGCTCGGCATAGTTCGAACGTGCTCCTTACAGAGCGTCCGCGCCGTGCTCGCCGGTGCGGACACGGGCCACGTCGTCCACCGGGACGACCCAGACCTTGCCGTCACCGATCTTGCCGGTCTGCGCGGCCGAGACGATCGCCTCGGTCACGGTGGCGGCGTCGGCGTCGTCGACGAGGACCTCAAGACGGGTCTTGGGGACCAGGTCGACGGTGTACTCAGCACCGCGGTAGACCTCGGTGTGTCCCTTCTGGCGGCCGTAGCCGGCTGCCTCCGAGACGGTCACGCCCTTGACGCCGGCAGCCTCAAGGGCTGCGCGGACCTCGTCGACGCGGTGCGGCTGGATGATTGCGGTCACGAGCTTCATGGTTTACACAGCCTCCTCGTAAGCGGTCTCACCGTGCTCGGCGAGGTCGATGCCAGAGACCTCGACCTCCTCCGGCACGCGCAGACCGATCGTGTACTTGATGGCCAGACCGATGATCAGGGTCATCACACCCGAGTACACCATGACGATGGCCGCGGCGATGATCTGCGACACGAGGAGGCTTGCGCCGCCACCGTAGAACAGACCAGCGTCACCGAAGGCGTTGACGTCCGTGGCGAAGAGGCCGACGGCGATGGTGCCCCAGAGGCCGGAGACCAGGTGGACGCCGACGACGTCGAGCGAGTCGTCGTAGCCGAGCTTGTACTTCAGGCCGACCGCGAGGGCCGAGAGGATACCGGCGATGGTACCGAGGACGATCGCGCCGAGCGGCGAGACCGACAGACCGGCGGGGGTGATCGCGACGAGACCGGCGACGACACCCGAGGCGGCACCCAGCGAGGTGGGCTTGCCGTCGCGGATCTTCTCCGTGAGGAGCCAGCCGAGCATACCGGCGCAGGTGGCGACGAGGGTGTTGAGCCAGATCTGAGCGGCGAAGACGTCAGCCTCCCACCACGAACCGGCGTTGAACCCGAACCAGCCGAACCACAGGAGGGCGGCACCGAGCATCACCAGGGTGAGGTTGTGCGGACGCATCGGCTCCTTGCCGAAGCCCTTGCGCGTGCCGAGCAGCAGCGCGAGGACGAGCGCTGCGATACCGGCATTGATATGGACCACTGTTCCACCCGCGATGTCCTGCGGAGCGGTCATGTCGGCGAACAGGTAGTCCGACGAGAGGAGGCCGCCGCCCCAGACCCAGTGCGAGACCGGGGAGTAGACCAGCACGGCCCACAGGGCGGAGAAGACCAGCCAGGCGGAGAACTTCATGCGGTCGGCGACGGCACCCGAGATCAGCGCGACCGTGATGATCGCGAAGGTGGCGCCGAAGGCCGCGAGGATCAGGTCGAACTCGGAGCCATCGAGCTCGGTGGCGTCAACGCCGGACTGGAAGATCGACTGCATGCCGAAGTCCGAGCCGGGGTTGCCGAACCAGCCACCCACGGTGTCACCGGCGGAGACCGAGAATCCGACGAGGACCCACAGCACGCCGACAACTCCGATGGAGCTGAAGGACATCATCATCATGTTCAGGACCGACTTCTTGCGCGACATGCCGCCGTAGAAGAACGCCAGACCAGGCGTCATCAGCAGCACGAGCGAGGCTGAAGTCAGGAGCCACGCAACGTTTGGGCTATCCATTGTTTCTGCTTCTCCCTTTCGCTAACCCTTCGGCTAGTCAAGAGAGACCCTTCCGCAGTTCTGTTACACCTGAACTGCACCTGTGTTTCAGGGCTGTTACATGAAGCGCGACCGCGTAAAAGGTGTGTTGCCGGTTCCGCCAGATGAGATGACTGTCGTGTCCACTCCCCCAAACGGAGGGAACCCGCCGCTTCCGAGCTCCGGCTCGAGGCACCGCGTGCCGAGGCGGCCGGCGCTAGCGGCCGAGCAGCCCATCGACGAACTGCTCCGCGTCGAACGGCGCGAGATCGTCCTCGCCCTCACCCAGGCCGATGAACTTCACGGGCACGCCGAGCTCCCGCTGGACAGCGACGACGATCCCGCCGCGGGCCGTGCCGTCGAGCTTGGTCAGGACGATGCCCGTGAGGGGCGCGACCTCGCCGAACACCCGCGCCTGCGTGAGACCGTTCTGGCCCGTGGTGGCGTCGAGCACGAGCAGCACCTCGCTCGGAGGGCTCACCTTGGACACGACGCGCACGATCTTGCCGAGCTCATCCATGAGCCCGGCCTTGTTCTGCAGACGGCCCGCGGTGTCCACGAGCACGACGTCAGCGCCGTCGTCCTTGCCCTTCTGCGCGGCCTCGAAGGCGACCGAGGCAGGGTCGGCGCCCTCGCGATCGGAGCGCACCACGGGCACGCCGACGCGGGAGCCCCAGGTCTCGAGCTGATCCGCTGCGGCGGCACGGAACGTGTCGGCGGCGCCGAGCACGACGCTGCTGCCCTCCGCGACGAGGACGCGCGCGAGCTTGCCCACGGTGGTGGTCTTGCCGACGCCGTTGACGCCGACGACGACGGCGGTCGCAGGCACGCCATCCTGCGGCTCCAGGGCGAGAGAGCGGTCGAGGGTCGGGTCCACCACGTCGAGAAGCGCCTCGCGCAGGAGCGAGATCGGCTCCGCGTCGGGGCTCGCCTTGAGGCGCGCCTTGAGGTCCTCGAGAAGGATGTCCGTCGAGGCTGCGCCCACGTCCGCCGCGAGCAGCGTCTCCTCGAGCTCCTCCCAGTCCTCCGCGCTCAGCGAGCCGCGCGAGAAGATCGACAGCAGCGAGCTGCCGAGCCCGCCCGACAGCCGTGAGCGGAGTCGCGCCAGCCGCGATCCGGGGTCCTCCGGCCCGGCGGGCTTCGCCTTGGCGGGGGCCTCAGGGGCCGCGGGCCTCTCCGTGGGGGCCGACGGCCCTCCTGCACGCTCGTCGGGCCCCTTGCCCCGACGCAGCGCCGCGAAGGCTCCACCTGCGACCGCCGCCACGGCGACGATCACGACGACAAGATCAGCGCTTCCAGGAATCCACGAGACGTCCACGGAGTCAGTGTGTCAGACGGTCGAGGGGTCGGGACGTCAGCGGCTCGCGGGCTCGCCCACCGGCTCGATCTCGGCGGGCTCACGGAGCCCCCGGATGCCGGGGAGCTCGGTGAAGCTGACCTGGGGAAGGTGGCCCTTGAGCTCGGGAAGGTGCTCGCGCACCTCGGGCAGGCGGTCCTTGAGAGCGACCACGTCGCGGAGGCCGGGCACGTGCTCACCGTCCTCCTCGCGGGTCGGCGAGTCGAGCCGGCCGACGAGGTTCCAGTCGCTGACCTCGCGAGGCACGTCATCGCCGAGCATCGTCTGGCGCAGCTCGGCGCGGTCCCGCCCGCCGAGCAGGATCGTGAGCAGGTACAGACCGCGCCCCTCGGAGAGCGCGGCGGCCAGGATGATGATCACCGAGAGCACGATCGCGGGGATCAGTGCGCCTTCCATGTCGCTGAAGGAGATCACAGTGCAGTCGAGTCCTCTCGATTCCAGGGTGTTGCGGGCTACAGGATCACCCGAACCGGACGTTCAGGCAAACCGGGACGAGCTAGGACATTCCGGGCCCTCCACGGACGTCAACGCGTGAGGAGCGGGTTACGCTCCCCCCATGACGGACCCGGACGCCCCTGACTCGCGCGACGACCGGCCCGACGGGGCTGGCACAGGTGAGGAGCTCGCTCAGCAGGGTCCGGGCGCTGCGCGACCGGAGGGCCGAGGCGACGACGCGGCTGACAGCTCGGCTGGAGCCCACGACGACGCCGGGGCATCGTCGTCTCGCGTCCGCACCATAGTCTACGTCGGCGCGGCGGCGCTCCTGATCGCCGCTGCCGGCTTCGCAGGCTGGGCGCTGACCGGCCTGGGAGGGGACGACGCCGCATCCGAGCCCTCCTCCTCGCCTGCGCAGGACTGTGGGCCGGTCGAGGCGCAGGTGCTGGCGCTCGACGGACAGGCGGTCCAGCCGGACGGCCCTGTGTGCCTGATCGTGACGGAGCGCTCCGAGCTGACCGTGGGCGCCGCCGCCCTCCAGGAGGGTGAGGATCTCGCGCTGAGGCTCGAGACCGTCGACGGCATGGCGCTCGGATCCGCCGACAGCACGCTCGGGCTCGACCCGATGGTGACCGCGATCGTCAGCCCCGGCGCCTACGTCGGCTACGTGACCGCGCTCGACGGCTCCGACCCGCCGCCGTACCTCGTGTACGGCTCCGCGCTTCCCGCGGCGCCGGAGCTGGAGGACACCGAGGCGATCACGGGACCCTCGCAGACGCAGTGCGGCGACTCCGTGCCGCTGGTGACCGATGCGGGCGAGGTGGAGGCGGACGGAGAGGTCCCCTACTTCTGCCTCGACCTCACGGAGCCGACGTTCCTTGTCGCCGGCGCCGAGTCGCTCGGCGACGCGCTGCCAGACGAGGGCGGACCGGATCTGCTGCTGAGCATCGCGCGGTTCGACGAGGACGGCGCCGCGCGCGTACTCAGGAGCAACGACGACGCCTTCGGCTACGACCCCGAGCTCACGATCGACCTCGAGGAGGGCTCCTACCTGGTGTCGGTCTCGGCGTGGTTCGGGGAGGACCCCGGCGCCGTCAGGCTCTACGCGGGGCCCGCGGGCTCGGTCATGCGCACCGGCGAGGTCAGCACCGTCATCGCGGACGTCACGGAGGCCGAGTGCGAGGTCGCACCCGGAATCGCCGTCGGAGAGGCGCTGACGCTCGAGGGCGAGGTGCAGTACCTGTGCCTCGACAACCCCGAGCAGCAGCGGCTGCTGATGGAGGTGGCGACGCTCGGCGACCAGGACCTGGTGCTCGAGGTGGTGCAGTTCGTCGACGGGGAGCCGCGACGGGTCGCGTGGGCCGACAGCGCTCCCGACGCCTCGTCGCTCGCCGAGACCGACCCTGCGCTCGACCGCGTGTTCCCGGAGGGCCGGCTGCTGATCGCCGTCACCACCTACTTCGGAGGCGCGGCGGCCGACTACGACCTGCGGGTGACCGCGGCGTCCTGACGTCCTATGCGGCGTCGCCCTCGTCGCGGAGACGCTGCGAGATCACGGTCGTGACGCCGTCGCCTCGCATGGTGACTCCGTACAGGGCGTCGGCGATCTCCATGGTCCGCTTCTGGTGCGTGATGACGATGAGCTGCGAGTCCTCCTGCAGCTCGGTGAAGATCTCGAGCAGGCGACCGAGGTTCACATCATCGAGCGCCGCCTCGACCTCATCCATCACGTAGAAGGGGCTGGGGCGGGCCTTGAAGATCGCGACCAGCAGCGCGACCGCCGTCAGGGAACGCTCGCCGCCCGAGAGCAGCGACAGCCGCTTCACCTTCTTGCCCGCGGGCCTGGCCTCGACCTCGATGCCGGTCTCGAGCATGTGCTTGGGGTCGGTGAGCACGAGGCGTCCCTCGCCACCAGGGAACAGGCGGGGGAAGATGCGCGCGAACTGCGTCGCAGTGTCCTCGAAGGCCTGGGTGAAGATCTGCTCGACCCGCTCGTCGATCTCCTTGACGATCTCGAGCAGGTCCTCGCGCGACGACTTGATGTCGGCGAGCTGCTCCTGGAGGAACGTGTGGCGCTCCTCGAGCGCCGCGAACTCCTCGAGCGCGAGCGGGTTCACGCGGCCCAGCTGGCCCATCGCCCGCTCGGCCTGACGAAGGCGCTTCTCCTGCACCTCGCGCACGAACGGCTCCGTCGGCGCGAAGTCCTCAGGGAGCGCCTCCCCCGCCTCCTCGGCGGCCTGCGCCGCCTTCTCGCGCGCCTCGTCGCCCGCCGCGCCAAGGATCGGCACGGGCAGGTGGGGCCCGAACTCCTCGACGAGCTGTGCGGGGTCCACGCTGAGCTCGTCGACCGCGCGCTGCTCGAGCTGCTCGAGCCTCACGCGCATCTGGGCGCGCGCCACCTCGTCCTTGTGGGCGTCGTCGGTCAGGCGCGAGTGCTCCTGGGTGTACTCGTCCACGGTGCGGCGGAGCTTGCTCAGCTCACCCGAGCGCTCCGACCGCGCCTCCTCCGCCTCGGCACGCGCGTCGTCGGCGCGCTGCACCGACACGTCGATCGCCTGCAGGGCCTCGTGGGCGCCAGCGAGCACCTCGCGTGCCGCGACCGCCTGCCGCTCTCGCCTCGCCGCGGCCTCCGCGGCGCGGGCACGTGCGTCCCGCTCGGCCTCCGCCGCCTTCTCGAGGCTCTCCGCGCGTGCGGCAAGAGCGCGCGCACGCTCCTCGCTGGTGCGCAGCGCGAGGCGCGCCTCGGTCTCCTTGGCACGCGCGGCGGTGGCGGCGCGTGCATCGGCGGCGCGCGTCTCCTGCGCCTCCGCGACGTCGGCCTCGAACTGCTCGGGCTCGGCCTGGGCGGCCGCGAGCCGCTCCGTCAGCTCGCTCAGGGCGTCCTGATCCGTCTGCATGCGCTGGGCCGCCTCATCCAGCTGCACCTGGAGCCGCTCGGCCTCGGCGCGCGCCGCACGCGCGGACGCGTTGAGGTGACCGAGCTGCTCGGCGACTGCGGACAGGCGCGCGTCGGACTCGTTGAGGCGGTCGAGCGTCGTCTGGTACCGGGAATGGGTGGTCTGCTCCGCCTCCTCGGCCGCACGGAGCTCGAAGCTCGTCGACTCGACACGACGCGCGGCCGCGTCCCGCTTCTCCTTCGCGTCGTCCAGGGCGGCCTGCATGTGGAGGACGCTCGGGGCCTCCCCTGCGCCGCCCGATGCGTTCTGCGTGCCGAGCAGGTCGCCGCGACGCGTCACCGCGACGACGCCCCTGTGGTCGCGCACGACGGCGCGCGCGGTCGCGAGGTCGTCGACCACGACCACGCCGGACAGGAAGGACCGCACCGTGTGCACGATGCCGTCGGGACCGGACACGACGTCGGAGGCCCACGCGGCGCCCTCGGGCAGCGCGACGTCCGGGTTCGTCGCGGCGGCGTCGCGGTCGCCGATGAGGAACCACGCACGTCCGGCGTCCTCGTCGCGAAGCCAGCGGATCGCATCCACTGCGTCCTCGACCGCGTCCACGGCGATCGCGTCGGCCAGACGGCCCAGGGCTGCGGCGATCGCGTCCTCGGAGCCCGGCTCGACCTCGACGAGCGCCGCGACGGTGCCTCGGATCGCGCTGCGATCGGACGCGAGCAGCGCACCGGCGCCGTCCTTGCGGACGAGCGACATCTCGAGCGCCTCGGCCTTGGCGGCCCACGTGTCACGCTCGCGCATGGCCACGTTGAGGGCGTCCTTGAGCTCGGACAGCGCCTGCTTGGCGGCGTCCCACTCCTCGGTGGCGACCTCGTGCTGCTCGTCGAGGTCCTCCTCGCCCTCCTCGACGGAGGTGACCGTGGTCTCGAGCGCCTTGAACTCCGTGGTGGCCTCGTGGGCGCGCTTCTCGGCCGCGGCGAGCTGCTCCTGCAGACGACCGATCTCGTCCTCGACGGCCTCCACGCGGGAGCGCTTCACGGCCACCTGGCCCGCGACGCGCGCCACGCCCTCGCGACGGTCGGCGATCGAGCGCAGCAGGGTCGCGTGGTGCCTCTCCGACGCATACGCGACGTCCTCGGCCTCCTTGCGCGTCTTCTCAGCGGCCTCCAGCTCGGCAGCGGCCGCCTGCACCTCAGCGTCGAGCTCGGCACGCGCCGCCTTCGCACGCTCCACCTGCTCGTCCAGGTCGACGAGGTCGGTGGGAGGCGCGGCGTCCACCTGGGTGCCGAGCATGCGGAGCCGCTCGTCGGCGAGCGACTGGAGGTTGCGCAGACGCTCGCGGATGGCGCTGAGGCGATAGAAGATGTCGTTCGCCTTGGTGAGCGCGGGCGTCGCCTCCGCCGCCGCGCGCTCGAGCCCGGCGAGCGAGTCGCGCGCCTCCTGGAGCGCCTTCTCAACCGAGGCTCGACGCTCCAGCAGCGCCGTCTCGTCGGCCTTGTCCTGCTCGAGCTGGCTCGACAGGCGGGCGATGTCGTCTGCGAGCAGGCGGGAGCGCGCATCGCGCACCTGCACCTGGATGGTCTGCGCCTGGCGCGCCACCTCGGCCTGCTTGCCGAGAGGTCCGAGCTGCCGGCGGATCTCCGAGGTGAGGTCCTGCACGCGTGTGAGGTTCGCCTGCATCGCGTCGAGCTTGCGCAGCGCCTTGTCCTTGCGGCGGCGGTGCTTGAGGATGCCCGCGGCCTCCTCGATGAAGTGCCGCCGATCCTCGGGGGTGGCGCGCAGCACCGCGTCGAGCTGGCCCTGGCCCACGATCACGTGCATCTCGCGGCCGAGGCCCGAGTCGGAGAGCAGATCCTGGATGTCGAGAAGCCTGCAGGCGGTGCCGTTGATCGCATACTCGGATCCGCCCGAGCGGAAGAGCGTGCGGGAGATCGTGACCTCGGAGTAGTCGATCGGAAGCGCGCCGTCGGCGTTGTCGATCGTGAGCGACACCTCGGCGCGGCCCAGCGGCGCGCGGCCCGACGTACCGGCGAAGATGACGTCGTCCATCTTGCCGCCGCGCAGGGTCTTGGCGCCCTGCTCGCCCATGACCCAGGCCAGCGCGTCGACCACGTTGGACTTGCCCGAGCCGTTCGGGCCGACCACACAGGTCACGCCCGGCTCGAACTCGAGGGTCGTCGCCGACGCGAAGGACTTGAACCCGCGCAGCGTCAGCGTCTTCAAATGCATGCTGGGGAGTCTAGGGGACTCAGGCGCTCACGCCTGGGTGCCTCACGGGCGCGGAGCGAGGTTGCGCACACTGCACCCTCTCCAGCGCCGCGATTGAAGGATGCCCCGCCTCCGCCGGTTAAACTGCGCCGCATGCGCAGCCCACATCTGACCTCCGCGAAGCCTGCCCGGAGCGCGCTCAGACTCGATATCGAGGGCCTTCGCGCCGTCGCCGTCGGCATGGTCCTGATCTACCACGCCGGCATCACGCAGCTGCCTGGCGGCTTCGTCGGCGTGGACGTGTTCTTCGTCATCTCGGGCTTCCTCATCACCGGCCTGCTGGTCAGAGAGTCGGAGCGCGACGGACGTGTGTCGCTCGCCCGCTTCTACGCGCGCCGCGCGAGGCGTCTGCTGCCCGCTGCTGCCACCGTCCTGGTCTTCGCCGCTGCCATCACCGCTTGGCTGCTGCCCGCCTCCACGGTCCGTGCGTTCGGCTACGACATCGTCGGCGCGGCGCTGTCGGTCGTCAACTGGCTCTTCGCTGCACGCTCCATCGACTACGGCGCGCAGGACATGGGCGCCTCGCCCGTCCTCCACTACTGGTCGCTCGCAGTGGAGGAGCAGTTCTACGTCGTGTGGCCGCTGGTGCTCCTCGCCGCGCTGTGGATCGCCAAGCGCACCCGCGCACACCTGCGCGGAGCCATGGCTGTCGGGCTGGTCCTGATCGCCGTGCCGTCGTTCTGGTGGGCGATCCAGCTCGGCATCGCGCAGGATCCGCGCGGCTACTTCGTCACCACCACCCGCCTGTGGGAGCTCGCCATCGGCGGCCTCATCGCGGTGCTCGCGCCCTACCTCGCACGCATCCCGGTCTGGCTGGGCCACACCCTCGGCCTCGCGGGTCTCGCGGCGATCGTCTGGTCCGGTTTCTTCCTCGAGGAGGCGGTGGGATGGCCAGGAGTCGCGACCCTCGCCCCCGTGCTCGGCACCGGCGCCGTCATCGTCGCGGGCTTCGGCCCCTCCCTCGCGTCGCGCGCGCTGTCGTGGAAGCCGTTCGTCTGGATCGGAGGCATCTCCTACTCCCTGTACCTGTGGCACTGGCCCCTCCTGGTCGCGGCCCGCGACGGGCTCGGGCTGACCCGCGTGCGTTGGGGCGTGGCTGCAGTGCTGCTGGCGGTGCTGCTCGCGTGGATCACGCAGCGGCTGATCGAGAACCCCGCCCGGTTCTCGCCGCGCCTGTCGAAGGACGCGTTCACGCCGCTCGCGGTGGGAGCCGCGTGCTCTCTGCTCGCCGTCTCCGCGGGTCTCGTGGTGGCGTCCACCGCACGGGTCGGAGCTCCCGCGTCCGCCAGCACGACGAGCGTCGAGGGCTCGGTGCCGCTGGGCGCCTCCGCGCTGGGCACCGATCCCGCCTCGAGCCCCGCGGGTGCTCCGCGGATCACCTATGACCGGATCTGGCAGGACCTCTCGGCGATCAGCAGCGATACCCCGTCGTACGTCTCTGCTGACTGCGTGTCCGGCCCCACCGAGTCACAGGTCAAGCCATGCGTCATCGGCGAGGAGGGCTCATCCGTGCGCCTCGCCGCGATCGGCGACTCCAAGCTCGGGCAGTGGTACGACGTCCTGGACGAGGTCGGCCGCATCAACGGCTGGGAGATCACGATGTACTCCAAGAGCGCCTGCCCGTTCTCGGATGCGGCTCGCATCCGCGACGGCGTCGTCTGGGAGCCGTGCGTCGAGTGGAACGACGCGATGCTCGCGACCCTTCTCGCGGACCCGCCGGACGCCGTCATCACCTCGCAAGGCTCCGCCTGGGGCGTGCTTCCCGAGCACTACGACGAGGACAAGGAGCGGGACGACGACGGTCTCGCCGGCCTCGAGCAGCGGTGGGAGACCCTGGCCGAGGCGGGCATCGGCGTGGTCGCCCTGAGCGACAACCCGCGTGCCCCGAACGGGTACGACATCGTGACGTGCCTCGCCGACAACCCCGACGACGCCACTGCGTGCGCATTCCCTCGTGAGGACGCGCTCGCCAGCTCTGCGTCGCCCGCTCAGCGGGCGGCAGCCGAGGCCGTGGAGAGCGCCACGTTCGTCGACGTGACGGACGTGATCTGCCCGCAGGACATGTGCGCGCCGATCATCGGCGACGTGGTGGTCTACCGCGACGGCGCACACATCACGAACACGTACGCGCTCTCGACGGCGGGAGTCACCGCGGAGAGGCTCCGCGCGGGCGCCGCCGCGCTGGGGATCCCCGCTCCGGGAGCCGCGTAGCGCGGGTTCGCAGCCGCCGTGGAGAGGGGCCGCGGCCCTAGGAGGCCGTGACCTGCCCCGGGATGGCCGCGAGCAGTTCGCGGGTGTACTCGGACCTCGGATCCGAGAGCACCTCGGCGGCCGGCCCGCGCTCCAGGACCTCACCCTTCGACATCACCGCGATGCTGTCCGAGATCTGTCGCACCACCGCGAGGTCGTGCGAGATGAACAGGTAGGTGAGGCCGTGCTCGGCCTGAAGATCCACGAGCAGCTGAAGCACCTGCTCCTGCACCGAGACGTCGAGCGCCGAGACGGGCTCGTCGAGCACCAGCAGCTCGGGTCGGACGGCGAGTGCCCGCGCGATAGCGACGCGCTGCGCCTGCCCTCCTGACAGCTGCGCCGGACGGCGCTCGAGGTGCTCCGGACCGAGTCGCACCTGGTCGAGCAGCTCGCGTGCGGTCGCCGCACGCTCGCGGCGCGACAGGAAGCGCTGCGCGCGGAGCGGCTCTGTGACGAGCCGCTCGACGGTCATGCGCGGATCCAGCGAGCCGACGGGGTTCTGGAACACCACCTGGATGTACTGGCGGAACCGTCGGAGCCGCTCGCCCTCCATGGCAGTGAGGTCCTCACCGTCGAAGCGGATCTCGCCCGAGTCGGAGTCGATGATCCGCGCGATCATGCGTGCGGTCGTGGACTTGCCTGATCCGGACTCCCCCACGATCGCGAACGTCTCGCGTCGACGGATGTCGAGGTCGACGCCCTTCACAGCGTGCACCGCGCCCGCTCCCCCGTCGCCCGGGTAGGTCTTCTGGAGGCCGCGGACGGTGAGGAGCGGCGCGTCCGAGGTGCCTGCGGTCACCGCCGCGGGCTCGACGCGCGGGAGCATGCGTGCGGAGTGGAGGCCCGGCGCCGCACCTACGAGCGCGCGTGTGTACTCGTGCTGAGGGTTGGACAGCACCTCGGCCGCCTTCCCGGACTCCACGATCTGGCCGTGCTGCATCACGACGATGTCGTCCGCGCGGTCGGCGGCGACCGCAAGGTCGTGCGTGATGAGGAGCACCGCGGTGCCGTGTGCGGCGCGCAGCTCCTCCATACGGTCCAGCACATGCCTCTGCACCGTCACGTCGAGCGCGCTCGTCGGCTCGTCGGCGACGACCAGCTGCGGGGTGCACGCCCACGCGATGCCGATCAGCACGCGCTGACGCAGTCCTCCGGACAGCTCGTGCGGGTACTGGCGTGCACGGAGCTCAGGGTCGGGGATGCCGACCTCGTCGAGGATCTCCACCGCGCGCGCGGCGGCGTCGGCGCGGTTCAGGTCCGTGTGTCGGCGCAGCGCCTCCGCGATCTGCTCCCCGATCCGGAGCACAGGGTTGAGGCTGCGAGACGGGTCCTGCGGCACATAGCCCACGATGTCGCCCCGCACTCGTCGGAGGGCGCGCTCACGCATCGCGGTGAGGTGGACGCCCTCGACCTCGACGACGCCCTCGGTGAGACGCGCGCCGTCGGGAAGGAGTCCCAGGACGGCGTTGGCGACGGTGCTCTTTCCTGATCCTGACTCGCCGACGACAGCGAGGATGCGGCCCGCGCCGAGCTCGAGGTCGACGCCGCGGACAGCGTGGTGGCGCGCGGATCCGGAGCCGTAGGTGACGTGGAGATTCGTGACGCGGAGGACGGGTGCGGCGCTCATCGGTTGCCTCCCAGGTTGCGGGCGAGCCCGTTGACGGCGAGAACGACGACGAGGATCACCGAGCCCGGCATGATGCTCAGCCACGGCGCAGTCGCGATGAACTGGCGCCCGTCGGACACGAGCGATCCCCACTCGGGGGTAGGCGGCTGGGCTCCGAAGCCCAGGAAGCTGAGCGCGGAGACCGCGAGGATCGCGAGCGCGAGCTCGGTCGATGCCATCGCGACGATCGGCTGGGACGCGTTGGGCATCACGTGCCGGAACAGGATGGTCGGTCGGCGCAGACCCATGGTGCGCGCCGCCTCGATGTACTCCTCGTTCCTGATGCGCATCACCTGGGCGCGCATGACTCGGGCGAACGAGCCGGTGGCGCCCAGTCCGACGCCGATCGCGATGGACACCGCGCCGAAGCCGAGGGAGGCGACGACGATGAGGGCGAGCAGGATGCCGGGGATGGCGAGCATGACATCGATGACACGCATGATCGCGAAGTCGACGCGTCCGCCGGCGGTGCCGGAGATCAGGCCGACGAGGCCTCCCAGCACCGCGCCTGCTGTGGTGGCGAGCACGGCGGCCAGGAGCGAGAGCCTGGCGCCGTAGACGACTCGGGAGAACACGTCCCTCGCGAGAGCATCGGTACCGAAGAGATGCGCGGCGCTCGGCGCCTCGAGGCGGGCGTCGCCCACCGAGTCGAAGGGATCGTACGGGGCGAGCAGCCCGGGCCAGATCACGGCGATGAGGGTGACGACGAGCACGAGCGCGGACAACAGCGTCACGGGGTTCAGAAGACGTCTCATGCGTCATCACCTCCTGCGGGAGTCGCCGCGTGGGAGCGCGTGCGCGGTTTCGCCGCGACCCGGGTGCGGATGCGGGGATCGAGGACCCCGTACAGGAGATCGACGATCATGGTGGTGACGGCATAGATGACGGCGACGACCATCACGACTCCGGTGACGACATTGATGTCCCGCGCGAGCACGGCGTCGACCGTGATGCGGCCGATCCCGTCGCGGGAGAACACGGTCTCGACGACCGCGGTGCCTCCTGCGAGGTAGCCGATCTGCAGGCCGATGATGGTGATCGCGGGGAGTACCGCGTTGCGGAGGATGTGACGGCCGATGACGACGGGCTGGCTGAGGCCCTTCGCCCGTGCGGTGCGCACGAAGCCCGCCTCGCCCGCCTCGAAGACGGCCGCGGAGAACACCTGGTAGAAGATCGCGCCGGTCGGAAGCGAGAGCGTGATCGCGGGGAGCACGGTGGACGCGAAGCCGTCGGCCCCGGAGGCCGGGAACCAGCCGAGCTGGAAGGCGAACACGCTGATGAGGACGACTCCGGTGAGGAACGCGGGTATCGCGATGCCGAGCGGAGGGATCTGGGAGATCGCGCCTCGCAGCCACTGAGGGCGGGCCAGGTAGGCGGCGATCGTGAACGCGAGGGCGCCGACGAAGCCGAGCACGAGCGCGAGCGCCGCGACGGCCACCGTCTTGGGCAACGCCCGCGCGACCATGTCGGACACGTCGTAGCCCGTGGCCATGGAGACGCCCAGGTCCCCGCGGAAGAGTGCGAGGAAGTGGGAGACGTACTGGTGGAGGATCGACCCGTCGAGCCCGTACTGGGCCCGAAGGGCATCGAGGACCTCCGGGTCCGTGGTCGCGGCGTCCCCGGCGCGCACCGCGAGCGCGGCGAGCACCGGGTCGCCAGGGAGCGCGTGGATCAGCAGGAAGGTCACCGTGTAGGTGGCCCACACCACGAACAGGGCCTGGAGCACCTTGGGTGCGACGAACCGTAGGACCGGTCCCGCCCGGTGGAGCCTTCCTGCTGATCTCACGTCGATGGCCCTTCTGTTAGCCGACGACCATGGCGTCGTAGAGGTTGAAGCGCGCAGCCGAGTCGAAGGTCAGACCGTCGACGGCCGCGGCCGAGGCGTGCAGCTGCACGGTCTCGAGGGTCGGGATGACGTAGGCCTGCTCGGCGACGATCTGCTGGATCTCGTCGACGATCGCCTGACGGGCGGCGGTGTCCACGGTCGCGGCCTGCTCCTGGAGGAGCGCCTCGAGCTCTGCGTCATCGACGATGCCCCAGCGGCCGGTCGACTCTGCCGAGAGCATCACCCTCAGGGCGTCGGGGTCGGTGCGGGTGAGTCCCGCACCGAGCGCGTCGTAGTCGCCCGTGGCGATCGCGCCGAAGAAGTCACCGACGGCGACCATGTTGATCTGCATGTCGATGCCGTTGTCGGCGAGCTGCATCTGTGCGGCCTCCAGCACGTCCTGGGCGTAGAACGCCGTGACGGTGAACGTGAGGGTCTCGCCGCCACGCTCGTAGATGCCGTCGGCGCCCAGCTCCCAGCCGTCGGCCTCGAGCAGCGCGGCCGCGCCCTCGGGGTCGTAGGCGAGGGTGTCACCCAGGTCGGTGTAGCCCGGGGTGGACGAGGTGAGGACGCTGGTGGGCGCCTGGCCGCTCGCGGAACCGGTCAGCAGGTTGATCTGATCTCGGTCGAGCGACTTGGTGATCGCCTGACGGACGGCGGTCTCACCCATGAGCCCGTGCGCGGTGTTGATCACGAACGAGTTGGGCACGCCGGGGTTCGCGGCCGCGTAGAGCCGGTACTCATCGTTGGTGAAGCGGGCCTCATCGATGTACGGCACGTCCTGGATCAGGTCGTACTCGCCGGACTCGAGGCCGCCGGTGCGGACCGAGGCCTCGGTGATGATCGGGAACGTGACAGAGTCGAGGTAGGCGTCGCCGGTGTGGCCACGGAGCTCGGAGCCCCAGTCGTAGCCCTCGCGCTTGACGATGGTGACCGAGTCGTTGACGGTGTAGTCGTCGAGGACGAACGGGCCGGTGCCGACGACGGCGAGGCAGCGCTCCTCGGCGGTGGCCGCGGCGGAGTCGGCCGAGAGGATGCCGAGGCTCATCGTGGTCGCACCCTGGGCGAACTGCACGTTCGGCTCGGAGAAGCTGACCGTGAACTCGGTCTCGGACGTCACGTCGGTGCCGGTGTAGCCGGCCAGGTAGGCGCTCGCGAGCGAGGCGGCGTCTCCGAGCTCGTTGATCGCGTCGAAGTTCGCGGCGACGACGTCGGAGGTGAGCGGGGTGCCGTCGGAGAACGTGACTCCCTCAGCCAGGGTGAACGTGTACGCGGTGGCGTCGTCGTTCACGGACCAGTCGGTCGCGAGCCACGGGACGATGTCGCCGGTCTCGGGGTCCTGGTCGAGCAGCGAGTCGGTGAGCTGGCGTCCGATGTTGAGGGACGTGGTCATCGACGTCTGCTGCGGGTCGAGGCAGGTCGGGTCCTCCTTGAGGGCGAACACGACGTCCTGGGCGGCGGCCGGGGTGCCTGAGGCGTCGGTCGTCTCCTCGGCCTCGGTGCCACCGGAGCAGGCGGCGAGCAGCGTCGCTGCGGCGACAGCGGCCGCGGGGGCGGCCAGAAGCCGCCGGCGGGGGCGGGGGAAGTTCGTCACTGGCGTTCTCCTTGGATGGGGGTGGGGGGAGTCACTCCGGCAGTGCGCCGAAGAGCAGTTCGCCGCGGACGATCACGGCGACGATCGAGTCGGCGGTGAGGTCCTCGAGGGACTCCCACGGCCGTCCGCGCACGACGAGCATGTCGGCGCGGGAACCTGAGGTGACGCGGCCCAGGTCGGGCATGCCGATCGCATCGGCGGCGTCGGAGGTGGCGGAGACGAGGGTCCGCTCGGCGGTCCAGCCGAACAGGGACTGCATGTGGCGGAGCTCCTCATGCTGGTCGCCGAAGCGCACCATGACGCCGTTGGCGTCGGTGCCGAGCACGAACCGGACGCCCGCCTCTGCTGCGCCTCGGAAGCGGTCGTCGCGCTCGGCGACGACCCCCTTCGCCTTCTCCGCAGCCTCGTCCGTGACGGGGATCTCGCGGGCGGCGATGCGGTCGTTGATGAGCAGCGTGGGCGCGATGGGGATGTTGCGCTCGATGAGCTCGTCCCAGTGCCGGGGCAGGATGCCGGTGCCGTGCTCGATCGAGTCGACGCCGTGCGCGAGCGCCCTGTCGACACCTTCGACCGAGTGGGCGTGTGCGGCGACGATCATGCCGAGCGCGTGGGCCTCATCGACGGTCGTCGCGATCTCGGCGTCGGTCTGGTTGCGCCAGCCGACTCCGTCTCCCTGGGAGAGCACGCCCCCGGACACGTGGATCTTGATGCCATGCGCGCCCTGGCGCGCCCACTGGCGGACGAGCTTGCGGCATTCGTCGGGCGAGTCCGCGACCGGAGGACGGTGCGGGTAGTGCGGAGGCGTGAAGAGGTCGCCGTGGCCGGCGGTCATGCCGACGGTGCCGTGCACACGCAGGCGGGGCCCGGGCACGAGGTGGTCGTCGAGACCGCGGGACGCCGCGAGCTGCACCTCGGAGCCGGCGAGGTCGCGGAGCGTGGTGATGCCGGCGCGGGCGGCGTTCGCTGCGTGGGCGACCACGTGGAGCGACTTCTCGGAGGCCGGCGTGATGAGCGGCCAGGTGCCCCAGTCCGCGTGGCCGGAGCCTGCGTTGGAGTCGAGGTGCACGTGGGTGTCGATCATGCCGGGGATCAGGCTGAGCTCGGACTCGGCACCCTGCGCGGCGGGCTCGACGCTGACGATCCGGTCGCCGTCCCACGTCACCGTGGACGTGCCGCGGTCGGTGGTGCCGTCCCACAGGCCGATGCCCGTGAGGGTGCGCTGGGTCGTGCTCATGCAGGGCTCCGCATCGTGAGGGGGTGGGGGAGACGTCGCCGTCAGGCAGACACGCTAGCGCCCCTAGACACGTGCAAATGTCAACAAGTGAAGAAAGTGACACAGAGTTAACACTTTCGAAACGCGACGAATCACGCACGAACCGCGTTGGAAACGTTCCCACCTCTAGGATTGCCACAAGGATCTTGTCGATAAGTGACAAATCCACGACAGCGTCCGGAGGATCCGAAACCGCATGAGAACTGCCCTTTTGTCCGTCGGAAGGCGGCTCGCCCTTGCACTCGAGCCCGGGGACGACGTCCTCGGCAGCATCGAGTCGGCCTGCCGCGCGCACGGGATCTCGCAGGCCGTCATCGTCAGCTGCACCGGCGCGTTCCGTCACGTGCGGCTCATCGCGACGCACGGGGAGCCCGGCCCCGACCCGGACGAGCCGCTGACCGACCACGTCGACGTCACCTTCCTCGAGGGAATCGGCTCGGGCACGGTCGCCACCCAGGACGACGGCACCATGTCGGTCCACGTGCACGTGTCCGCGGGAGTGCGGACAGAGGGTGGAGCCGCCTACGCGGGGCACCTGCTCCAGGGCGAGGCCCAGTACGTGGTCGAGGTCGTGCTGGACGAGGTCCTCTCCCCCAAGACGCGACGCATCGCCACCGAGGCGACGCGAGGCGTCCCCGCGTGGGCCTTCGACGCCCCTTCCACCCCTCTGCCAGGCACGCTAGCCTGACCGCACCGGACGACTGCGAGTGACGACGTGAGCTATCTGCCCTTCTCCGCGCCGAACGTGGAGCCCATCCAGCGTCAGCTGCTCCGCCTGGTGCGCGAGGCCGCCGAGACACGATCCCCCCTGCCCGGCGAGCTCGAGCTGACCTCGAGGCTCGGCTGCACGCGGCAGCAGCTGCGCAATGCGCTGTCCGGGCTCGAGCGCCAGGGAATCGTGCGTCGTCGCCAAGGCACCGTGACCACGGTGGACCCGATCGCGCTGCGGATGAGCGTCCGACTCGAGGAGCAGTTCGAGCACACCGACCTTCTGCACCGCTTGGGATACGAGGCGGAGGTCGAGGCGCTGTCCTCAGAGACGATGCCGATCCCGGGCCGCATCGCCGCGCTCATGGAGCTCTCCGAGGACACGCTCATCGCATCCACTCGGAAGCGGTGGCGAGCCGACGGCAAGGTCGCGATGATCGCGCACAACTCGCTGCCGCTGCCCGGTCCCATGGAGCTCGATCCTGCCGAGTCGATCTTCGACGCGATCGCCCGCATCCACGGCGAGGCCATCGTCTGGGAGGTCACGACGCCGGGGCTCGCGACGCTGGACGAGGCCATGGCATCGCTCTTCGAGCGCGAGGCCGGCGAGCCGGTGATGACGTTCGAGTTCGTCGGGATCGGCGCGAGCGGCAAGCGGCTGCTGCACTCGATGGAGTATCACGACCCCACCCTGGTGCACTACTCGATGGTGAGGACCGCCCGTCCGCCGTGGGCCTAGCCCCGCCCGACTTGTCTACTAGTTCCTCGACGCGTTCTATACAGATGATCATTAGAGCCGGAGGTCGTGCGTAGATTTCGCCGAAGTTACGTCTGTGAAAATCATTCGTGACCCGCTTGTCAACAAGTGTCACATTGAAGGTACGGTGGTCACCATGTCAGCCCCTTCCGCCTCGTCCCCGGCCCTCCCCCGCATCGACGAGGAGCTCGTCCGCACCCTTCCCAAGGCCGAGGTGCACGTGCATCTCGAGGGAGGGATCGCGCTCGCCGACCTCCTGCACCTCGCGAAGGAGAACGGCGAGACGCTCCCCGGACCTGCGGCGACGCTCTTCGACGTCTCCACCCACCACGAGTTCGCGATGCCGGAGGAGACCACGGGAGGTGGCGCAGGCGTCGGCACCGGCGGGCTCAGCGGCTTCCTCCGCTTCCTCGACTGGCAGTGCGGCCTGGTGCGCACTCCCGAGCAGGCGGCCCGCATCGCCTACGTCTTCGCCGCCCGCCAGTCCGTCTCCGGGACGCGGTACACGGACGTCATCATCAACCCCACGCACTGGAGCAGGTGGCGCGGACGCGAGACGGCCCTGCTCGACGCAGTGAGCTCCGGGTTCGAGGAGGCGGAGCAGGACGGCCTGTGCTCCGTCAACATCGCCTGGTCCCTGCTGCGCACCCAGAGCGCCGACGAGGCCCGTGAGATCGTCGAGCACCTGGTCGACCACCGCCCCTCGCGCGTCGTCGCCCTGTCCGTCGACGGCGACGAGAAGGTCGCGGGCCGTACCGGGCCCAAGTTCACCGAGGCGTTCAGGCTCGCCAAGGCCGCAGGGCTGCGTCGCACCGTCCACGCCGGCGAATCCTCCGGGCCCGAAGGCGTCTGGGACGCGCTCGACCTGCTCCACGCCGAGCGGATCGACCACGGCGTGCGCGCCATCGAGGACCCCCGCCTCGTCGAGCGCCTCGCGGCGGACGGCATCCCGCTCGGCATCTGCCCCCGCTCGAACCTCACGTTGGGCGTCTACTCCGGCTGGGACACCCACCCCATCCAGGCGCTGCTCGACGCGGGCGTCAAGGTGACCCTCAACACCGACGACCCTGAGCCGCTCGGCACGACGCTCGTCCACGACTGGGCCGCCGCCGCGCAGGCCTACGGCTGGGGAGCCGAGGACATGGTCGGCTTCGCCGCGCGGTCCATCGACGCGAGCTTCGCGGACGACGACCTCAAGGCGTCCCTGCATGGCGAGCTCGACTCGACGGCGGCCGCGCTGCGATGACCCTCAAGGCCGACCTGTACCCGACCACGGACGAGCTGGTCGCGCTCCGCGCCGTCGCGTCGGGACAGGAGCGCGCCGACCTGATCGTCCGAGGGGGACGCGTCCAGTCTCCCGGCACCGAGGAGTGGCTCGAGCGGGACGTCATCGTCGTGGGCCGCCACATCGCCACCCTCACCCCGTGGGGGCATTTCCCCACCGCGGCGGAGGAGATCGACGCCTCCGGGTCCTTCGTGGTGCCCGGCTTCATCGATGCGCACCTGCACATCGAGTACACGAACCTGACCCCCGGCGAGCTGGCTCGCGTCAGCGTGCCGCGCGGCACGACCACGGTCCTCACCGACCCGAATGCGGCGGCGAACATCTGGGGCGAGGACGGCCTGGCGCCGCTGCTCGACACGGGCACCCCGCTCAGGATCCTCCACCAGGTCTCCCCCACCGCGCCCACCTCGGACACGCTCGAGCGGGGCGGCCAGCGCGTGCCCGAGTCGACGGTGCTCGCGCGCCTCGCGGAGGACGCGGCCGTCACCCTCGGCGAGGCCAACCCCTTCGACTACTCGGAGGTCTCGACCGCGCGCTACAGGGAGGCTCTGGTCCAGGGACGCCGCATCACGGGCCACACCGCCGCGCAGACGCACGAGTCGCTGTGGGGCTACCTCGCCGCCGGCGTCAGCGACGACCACAACTCGGTGACGGTCGACGAGGTGCTCGAACGCACCAGGCTCGGCGCGATGATCACGGTCATGGCGTCCTCGCTGAGCGACAACACCGCGACGATCTTCGCCGACCTGGACAAGGTCGCGCCCGCCCTGAGGAGCCTGTGCTTCTGCGCCGACGACAAGCAGGTCACCGACCTGGTCGACGAAGGCCACATCGACCACCACATCCGGCGTGCGATCGCGCTCGGCGTGGACCCTCAGCTCGCCTACAGGATGGCGACGACGCAGCCCGCGCACTACTACCGGCTCGACCAGGTGGTCGGCGTGCTCGCACCGTCACGCCTCGCAGATCTTCTCGTCATCCCCGACCTCGCGGACGTGCGGCCCTCGCACGTGATCAGCGCAGGCACGGTCGTCGCCCAGGACGGCGCGCCGCTGTTCAGCAACGAGGACGCGCTCCCCGAGTGGACACGTGACACCCTGCACCTGCCCGACGACCTCACGCCCGCCACCTTCGCGGTGCGCGTCGAGGACGGACGGGACAGCGTGGACGTGCGCGCCATGGAGCTCCACCACGGCTACTTCAAGCGGGCGATCACCACGACGCTCCCCGTCCGCGACGGCGCGGTGCAGGCCGACGTCGACCAGGACATGCTGAAGGTCGTCATCATGGACCGCCATCACGCGAGCGGCGACCGAGGCATCGGCTTCGTGCGAGGCTTCGGCCTCACGCGTGGCGCGCTCGCGGTGAGCATGAACTGCATGAACATGAACATCGCCGCCGTCGGCACCGCCGACGACGAGCTGCTGCATGCCGTCCGCGAGCTCGAGTCCATGGGCGGCGGCTTCGTGGCCGTCGCCGACGGCGAGGTGCTCGCCCGCGTGCCGCTGCCCGTCGGCGGCGTCATGAGCGACGCGCCGTACGAGCAGACGCTCGACCTGCTCCGCGAGGCCCATGCCGCGGCCGCCGCGCTCGGCTGCCCGATCCGCGCACCCTTCATGATCCTGTCCTTCGTCGGGCTCTTCGTCGTCCCCGACATCGGGCTCACGGAGCTGGGCCTGATCGACGTAGGCTCGCAGACCTTCCTCGACCTGGTGCTGCCCGACACCCCCGGCACCGCACCGCTTCCCGACTGACCACCCCCGCCACGCAAGGAGTCCCCCATGACCGTCCCGAGCCCCACCGCCGTCCCCGCCGCCGAGCAGCACTGGGTCGACCTCGTCGACACGATCACGCCCGAGCTCGCCGCGACCGTCGCACAGGACGACATCGACGCTCGCATCCCGATCGAGCACCTGCAGCGCCTCCACGCGACCGGGCTCGACGCCGCCTTCCTCCCCCGCGAGCAGGGCGGCGAGGCGCTGTCCTACGCGACCCTCGTCGCCGTCGTCCGGCGCCTCGCGCAGGCCCACCCGTCGGCCGCGACGCTGTGGCTCATGCACCTGGGCGCCGCCCACGCGCTCGTCACCATGTCGAACGACGAGTCGGCCGCGTTCTTCGCCTCCGAGCTCAAGGCCGGCTCGCGCTTCGCGAACGCCCTCTCCGAGCCCGGCGGCGGCAACCTCTTCCTCACCTCACAGACGGACGCGACGCCCGACGGGGACGACTGGTCCTTCACGGGCCGGAAGATGTTCATCTCGGGCTCCGAGGTCGCGCAGCACCTGCTGCTCAACTCCCGTGTGGACGGCGCGCCCGGCTTCTTCGGCGTCACGATCGACGACACGGTGTCCTTCCCGCCGATCGACGAGACGAGCGGCATGCGCGCCACGCGCTCGCGCGGGGTCGCGTTCGCGGGCACGACGCTGCAGCGTTCACGCATGTGCGCGCCGCCCGCGCCGACGTACGCGAACCTCATCACGGTCGGCTTCGCCTTCATCTCGATCGGCATCGCCGAGGCGGCCCTGCACCAGCTGCGGGCGGGCGCGACGAAGGCCAAGCCCGGCGCCTCGTCGACCCTGGCGCAGGCGCAGTGGGTCCGCATGGAGACCGGGATGGTCTGGGCGGAGCTGCAGGCCGCCAGCGCCCTCGCGGAGCGCGCCGCATGGCTCGCCGACCAGGGCGACGAGGGATGGCTGCAGGCGGCGACCACGTCCAAGATGCTTGCCAACGAGGTCGCGAAGAAGGCCGCTGCGCTGATGGTCCGCGTCGCGGGAGGCGGCGGCTACCTCACCAAGTCGCCGGTGCAGCGCATCGCCCGCGACGCGCAGGCCGGAGCACTCATGGCCTACTCGGTGCCCTTCAGCCAGGAGATGGTCGGCGGCTGGTTCCTGGACGAGGCGTGACGGCGCCCGCCATGACCCCCAGGGACGACGTTCTCGCCGCGCACATCGCGGGCGTCCTCATGGACGTCTTCGACCATGAGCCCGAGGCCGTGGACGCTCACGCCCGCGTGGACGCCTCCGCCGCCGACGAGGCGCCCGCGCTCGACCCTGCCGACCTGAAGGCGGCGCTCGGACTCTTCGCCTCCGGCGTCACCGTGGTGAGCGGGATGGACGACGGTGCTCCCGCCGGGTTCACGTGCCAGAGCTTCTTCTCGGTCTCGCTCGAGCCGCCGCTCATCGCGCTCAGCGTCATGGCGACGTCCTCCACCTACCCGAGGCTGCGCGCCGCTGACCGCATCGCGGTCTCCGTGCTGGCCGAGGACCAGCGTGCAGAGTCGAACGCCTTCGCACGCTCGGGCACCGACAAGTGGGCGGGCATCTCCTGGACTGCCAGCCCGGGCGGCGCTCCGGTGATCGACGGCTCGCTCACGTGGTTCGAGTGCAGGATCGAGTCGGAGATCGAGGCAGGCGACCACACGCTCGTCATCGCACGGGTCACAGCGATCGGGGAACCCCGGCAGGCGGCGGCGCCGCTGCTGTACTGGTCGAGCGGCTACCGCCTCATGGAGGGCTGAGCCTCACGACGCTGCTCGAGCGCCGCGAGTCAGAGCTCGGGGAACCAGATCCCGATCTCGCGTGCGGCCGACTCGGGCGAGTCCGAGCCGTGCACGAGGTTCTGCATGACCTTGAGGCCCCAGTCGCGGCCCAGGTCTCCGCGGATCGTGCCGGGCGCTGCCGAGGTCGGGTCGGTGGCGCCGGCAAGCGACCGGAAGCCTTCGATGACCCGCTGGCCCTCGGCGACCACGGCCAGCGTGGGCCCGGACAGCATGAACTCCACCAGCGCCTCGTAGAACGGCTTGCCGGCGTGCTCCTCGTAATGCTTGCCCAGGATCTCAGGGGTGGCCTGCCGCAGCTCGACTGCGACGAGCCTGTAGCCCTTCGCCTCGATGCGGCGAAGGATCTCTCCCGAGAGGCCGCGGTGGACGCCGTCGGGCTTGACCAGGATCAGAGTGCGCTCCATGACTGCGACCCTATCGCGTGGGAACGGATGCGCGTGGGCGTGCCAGGATGGATGCCATGATCACGCTCGAGGACTTCGACACGTACCCCGACTTCCCCGTCGAGGGGATCCTGTTCTACGACATCGCGCCGATCCTCGCGAGCCCCGAGCGGTTCCGGGAGGCCTGCATCTCGCTCATGCCCCCGCGAGGCGCGAAGGTCGACATCGTCGCGGGAGTCGACGCGCGCGGCTTCATCTTCGCCCCCGTGGTCGCGCAGACGCTCGATGTGGGCATGACGATGGTCCGCAAGAAGGGCAAGCTCCCCGGCGAGCTCCTGGAGGCCGACGCCACCATCGAGTACGGCGCGTCCGAGCTCGTGATCAACCCGAACGGCATCGACGGCAAGCACGTGCTCGTGGTGGACGACGTGCTCGCCACGGGCGGCACGGCACGCGCCGTCGCGGACATGCTCGAGCGCGCGGGGGCGGCGAGCGTGCGGTTCAGCTTCCTCATGGAGATCGGCGACCTGCCCGGCCGTGAGGTGCTGTCCGACTACGAGGTCGCCTCAGCGGTCGTCGTCTGACCGTCGCCCAGCGGGGTGCGCGGCTGAGAGCTCCTCACGCCGATCCACGCCCGCGCGCTGAGCGTCACGCGCTCGCGGGCGCCGGGACGTGCTTGTAGCCGGGCGCCCAGCGCGCGCCGGTGAGGACGAGTGCGACACCGATCAGGGTGCCCATGACCACCTGGAACGCCACGTAGCCCTGGTTCGGGTCCACGGGCACCACGTCGAGCGAGCGGATGTAGGCCGCATGCGTGGCCACGGCGGTGACGAGCGCCGCGACCGCGAGCGCTCCCACGACCGCGAGCAGCCATACCGGCGCCTGCGTCGTCTCAGGGTTCTCACGCAGATAGCGGCTCCAGTGGAGGAGCGCGTAGAAGCCGGACAGGCTCATCGCGGACAGCCCGATGAAGAGGATCATGTAGATCCTGAACGGCGGCTCCGACCCTGCACCGTCGGCGAACGTGAGCAGCACGGTCCGCTCGAGCGCCCAGAACATCATGCTCATGCCGATCATCCCGACGGCGAGCAGCCCCCCGAGCGTCCACAGCAGCCGTGACAGGCTCATGCGTGATCCCCTTCCGCGGCGCCGACGCCGTCGTCCGTCTCGGCCGCTGCCGCGGCCTCGTCGCGCTCTGCCCGCTCCCGGTCGATCTTCCCCCCGAGCCTGAGCGCCATGATCCACAGTGCCACGAACACGGCTCCCATGACCGCGATGGCGGGCACGACGAGTCCGGCGACGAGCATCGGGACCTGCAGGACCCACCCTAGCCACCGGCCCCAGCGACGCTGCTGGACGCCCGCCGCGAGCAGCAGCAGGAGCATGAGCACGAAGCCGCCGACGATCATCGAGAGGATGAGCGAGTACGGGTGCTCCGAGAGGGCCTCGCCGCGCGCGAGGCCGAAGACCGTGAGGGCGGCGAACAGCGCGGTGAAGGCCTGGAGGGCCAGCACCGCCTGCGTGAAGACGAGGATCGCGGGGCGCTGTGGCCGCGGCTGGGTCTCAGTCATCGAGCCTGGCCCGCACCCTTGCGCTTGTCCGCGTCCAGCAGGACGCGCGCGTCGGCGATCAGCGTGACGGATCCGACCACGAGCACACCCGCGCCCATGTCGTGGTCCCGTTCGGCGCGCTGCACGGCGGCGTCGATCGCGTCGGGCAGCGACCTCTCGACGGTGACCCTGTCCTCGCCGAAGATGTCGACGGCCATCTCACCGAGCTCGTCGGCCGGGACCGCGCGGGGCGACGACGACGCGGTGACGACCACGTGGTCCAGGGCGGGCTCCAGCCCGGCCAGGATCCCTTCCGCGTCCTTGTCCCGCAGCACTCCGACGACGCCGACCAGCGCCTCGAAGTGGAACGACTCTTCGAGGGCGTCGACGAGGGCATCGATCCCGTGCGGGTTGTGCGCGGCGTCCACGAGGATCATCGGGGAGGTGCGGACGGCCTCGATGCGGCCGGGCGAGGCCACGGCGGCGAAGCCCGCCTCGACCACCGCGCCATCGAGCGCGCGCGGCTCTCCCCCGTCGGCCAAGAGTGACTCGGTCGCTGCCAGGGCCAGCAGGGCGTTGTGCGCCTGGTGGGCGCCGTAGAGCGGCACGAAGATCTCCGCGTAGGTCGCGGCAGGGGTGCGGAGGGTGACGAGCTGGCCGCCCACGCCGGGCTGACGGTCGACGACCTCGATCTGCTCGTCCTCCCACAGCGCCTGCGCCTCACGCTCCAGCACGGCCTCCCTGAGGACGGGCACGACGGGCTCGGACTGCTCGGCGATCACCGCGACGGAGCCGTCCTTGATGATCCCCGACTTCTCTGCAGCGATGTCGACGAGGCTGTCGCCCAGCCATTCGGCGTGGTCCATGGCGACGGGCCCGATCACGGCGACGTCGGCGTCGGCCACGTTCGTGGCGTCCCAGACGCCACCCATCCCGACCTCGATCACCGCGACGTCCACGGGCGAGTCGGCGAAGGCCGCGTAGGAGAGCACCACGAGCACCTCGAAGAAGCTCAAGCGCGGACCACCCTCCTGGGCCGAGCGTGCGTCGACCAGGTGGATGATGGGCGCCACGTCCTGCCACAGGCGGACGAAGTCCTCCTGCGAGATCGGCTCCCCGTCGATCTGGATGCGCTCACGCACCGAGGTGAGATGCGGAGACGTGAAGAGTCCGGTGCGGAGCCCATGCTCACGGATGAGCGACTCCGCCATGCGCGCGGTCGAGGTCTTGCCGTTCGTGCCAGTGAGATGCACCACGCGGAACATCCTCTGCGGGTCCCCGAGCGCCTCACAGGCGGCGCGCACACGGTCGAGCGTCGGCTCGAAGTCGTGCTCCGGGTTGCGGGAGAGGATGTGGGCGTAGATCTCACGTTCGGCTTCGTCCAGCGACAGGCCGCCGAGGTCCAGGTCCGTCATGGGCACAAGTGTCCCATGAACACGGACCCGGTGACCCTGACACCTGCGCGAGACACGGCGCCGGGTGCCTCTTGGCGAAGCCTCAGCGACGCTAGTCTGGGCCCGCCGCCGGGGGTGCGGTGCGAAGGGGGAACCATGACCGAGACGAGCCCGCCCGCCGACTGGTATCCGGATCCGTCCGCACCGCAGCAGCTCAGGTACTGGGATGGGACGGCGTGGACGACGCACGTCGCACCCGTCCCGAGCGCTTCCCCTGGAGTGCCCCAGCAGGGCGGCGCCGTGGTCACGTCGACGCGCAAGGGCCTTCACCCGGCCGTCATCGCCTTGATCGTCGTGGCGGCGCTCGTGGGCATCCTCAGCCTCCTGGCCGCGATCGCCATCCCGGCGTTCCTCACCCAACGGGAGCGGGCCTCGGATGCGGCCGTCCGCGCCGACGCGATGGGCCTCGCGACTGAGATCAGCGGATACCTGATCAACTCCCCCGACTCGACCGGACTCGACATCGTTCAGGTCGAGGGCCGCTATCTCCTCAAGGACGGCGAGCACTCCTACACGCTCGCGTCCGCCTCCGAGGGCGTGACGCTCGGAGACTTCACGATGGACAGCACGACGCACTGGTGCCTGTGGCTTGAGACCGAGGACGGGCATGCCGTCGCCTACGACTCCGACACGGGGCTCGCGGATGGCCGCTGCGCGGCAAGGGGATGAGGAGACGTTGAGCACACCTCAGGCGGGGTGGTACCCGGATCCGTCCGCACCGCACCAGCTCAGGTACTGGGACGGGACGGCTTGGACGCCATCGGTCGGCCCGATGCCCGCACCCGCGTCACCAACTCCGGAGAGTGACTCTCCGACCCGCCAAGGACTCTCATGGCAGGCGATCGTGGGCATCGTCGTCGCCGCGGTCCTGCTGGTCGTGGCCAGCGGCATCGCGCTGTCGTATGCGCTCGTCACGAACCTCAGAGGCCTCGAATCCGATACGTCCGCCCACGTGGATGCAGCCATGCTGGGAACCCTTGTATCGAGCTATCTCTCCGAGAACCCCGATTCGACCGCCGTCGACGTGGTGCAGCGCGGCGACCGCTATGTCCTTGAGGACGCCGAGACCGCATTCGACCTGGGAGAGGCCTCCGAAGGCGTCGTGCTCGGGGACTTCAGCCGCGATGGTGAGCAGTGGTGCCTCTGGGTTCAGGCGGACAACGGCACCGCGGTCGAGTTCCGGCCGACGTCGGGGCCCGTCGAGGGCCGCTGCCTCCTGTCCGAAGCTACGCCCGAACCCACCTTGGACGCGGACTCAGCGGACCTGCGTGCCGCGGCCGAGTCCGATGTGCTTGCACTCGCGGACGTGATCGAGCGGTGGTTCGCAGGCATCTCGAGCGACTACAAACAGCGCGAAATCTGGGGACCCCCGGTCGTGTGGCAGGAGGACGACACCTACCTGATCAACCCGGCATTCGCTCATCTCTACCCGAACCCTGAGTTCAGCGAGACGATCGAACTGCCCGCCTCGGAGGGAGTGCAGTTCCTGGACGAATCGGGATTTGGGCCACAGGGCTGGTGCGTCGCGGTGGTCACCGATGGCGGCTACGAGCTCCGTTACAGCGCGTCGGACGGCCTCGCCGAAGGGCGATGCCTCTCCTGAGGACGTGACGAGCAGTCTGGGGATGTTACCGGCGCCGTCGCCGCATGCACGGGGTTCACGCCCTAGGGGAGGACGTCGGTGAAGATGCTCCCAAGGAAATTGAACAGGAACCAGCCCGCGATGATGAGGCCGACGATGCGGCCGATGCTGATGCCCTTGCGCTGAGACGTCTGCGGACGCTTCACGGGCTGGGGCGTCGGCGCTCCGATCGGCGTCGATCCGGCTGCGGGCGCCGATGCCTGCGCGGGCGCAGCGCGCGGCGCGGAAGGATCCATGGATCCAGGCAGGCGCCCGTGCATGAGGTCGTTCGCCCACGCCTCAGCGGTGGCCTTCGCCTGGGCTTGAGCGGCAGCCTTCGAGCCGGGCGGTGCGGGGATGCCGGAGCCCGACGAGGGTGCCGGCGCAGCCTGCGCGGGGCCCACCGACGGCGCGGGCATCGAGGTCGACGTGGCGATGCTCGGAGACGCAGACATACGCACCGCACGCTCCACCGAGGGCGAGGCCACGCCCGCGGACTCGGCGAGAAGCTGCGGGGACACCGTCGCGGGATCGAAGTCGCCTCCGACCCACTGCTCGCCGTCCCAGTAGCGCGCACGCCCCTTGACGATGCGCCAACCGGCCGCTGCCCCCATGGTCCGCCTCCTTGTGCCACTCCCATCCTTCCACGGCCGCACGAGCGCGCCCAGACGTGGGAGGAGGAACGCGCGCCGAGAACCCGGGCGTTCGCTCACAGAGCCTGGCCCCGCTAGCGTGGCAGGAACCGAAGGGAGCACCATGAGCACGCTTGTCCTCTGCGAGTCCCCCGCGCTCGGCATGCCCGCCGTCGAACCTCGGGTGATCGACCCCGCCACGCCTCTCGCCTCCGCCACCGACCTGGGTCTCACCCGCGGCGACGGCATCTTCGAGTCGGTGGGCGTCCATCACGGCCGGATGCACGACCTTGAACCTCACCTGGAGCGGCTCGCCCAGTCGGCGCGGCTGATGGACATGCCCGCACCCGACCTCGACTCGTGGCGCAAGGCGGTCGAGCTCGCCGTCGCCGAGCTGCTCGCCTCGCTCAGCCACATCCCCGTGACTGTGCTGTGCAAGCTGGTCTACACGCGCGGGCTTGAGGCCGCGTCGTCGACCCCTCCCGGCGCGCCGCTGGGGTTCGCGCTCGCCTACGAGTTCCCGGACCCGACCGGGCCGCGGATGGCTGGCACGTCCGCGGTGACGCTCACCCGGGGGTACCCCCTCGGTATCGGCCAGGAGGCACCGTGGCTGACGGTGGGCGCCAAGACCCTGTCCTATTCGGTGAACATGGCGGCGCTGCGTCACGCCGCGAAGAAGGGCGCAGAGGAGGTCGTCTTCACGACCTCCGACGGCTACGTGCTCGAGGCACCGCGTTCAACTGTGCTGATCCGCAACGGCGACACCGTGACGACCCCCGCCATCGAGGGAGGCCTCCTGCACGGCACCGCCCAGCGGTCAGCCTTCGATGCATTCGAGGCGCTCGGCCTGAAGTGCGAGTACCGCGACATCACGGTCGAGGAGTTGGCGGAGGCTGAGGCCGTGTGGCTCACCGACTCCGCCTTCCTGCTGCGCCCGCTCCACACTCTCGACGGACGTCACCTCGCGGTCGACTCCCATCTGACCGCATCAGCGATCGGACGGATGCTGGCGGACGCGCAGTAGCCGCCGCGCGGCGGCGTCGAGGTCAGGGGTTCGGGCCCACCGCGACCGGACGGTCCTGATTCGACCATGCCGACCAGGAACCCGGGTAGAGCGCCACATCGGTGATGCCTGCGATCTCCATCGCGGCGATCTGGTGCGCGGCGGTCACGCCGGACCCGCAGTAGACCGCGGTCGTCCCTGACTCCGCGCCGATCGCGGCGAAGCGGGTCGCGAGCGCGTCGGCGTCGAGGAACCGCCCGTCAGGCTGGGCGTTCTCAGTGGTGGGCGCGTTGACCGCTCCGGGGATGTGACCGGCCTTGGGATCCATCGGCTCGGTCTCGCCGCGGTACCTCTCGCCTGCGCGGGCGTCGAGGAGGAGGCCGTCGTAGTCGCCGGCCTCGTCGGCCTCGATGACGCCCATCACTCCCCAGCCGAGCGAGATCGAGCCGGGCTCCGGGGTCGTCGCGCCGGCCTCCACGGTCTGACCTGCGGCGACCCAGGCGGCGTAGCCCCCGTCCAGGATCCGCACGTCCACGTCGGCGTGTCGAAGCAGCCACCATGCACGGGCCGCCCCGAACGACGGTCCGCCATCCATGACGACGACGCGGTCGCCGTCGTCCAGGCCCCATGCGCGCGCGGACTCCTCAAGGCTCTCGCGCGTGGGCATGGGGTGGCGGCCCTCGGACGGCTCGCCGTGGGTGGCGAGCTCGGTCTCCATGTCGACATAGACGGCGCCGGGAACATGCCCCTCCGCGAACTCGTCGCGACCGTCGGGCTGCGTGAGCGCCCACCGCGCGTCGAGCACCTTGGGCGGGTTCTCCCCCGCCAGCTCCGCTGCG
Source organism: Demequina zhanjiangensis (assembly GCF_030418315.1). GTDB lineage: Bacteria > Actinomycetota > Actinomycetes > Actinomycetales > Demequinaceae > Demequina > Demequina zhanjiangensis. The sequence goes on along the minus strand of NZ_JAUHPV010000006.1, from coordinate 182,777 downwards.
AGCTCCTCCACTGTCACCAGCACGTTCATGGATGTCCCCTTCCGTGTGATCCGCTGGCGAGACTATCGCGGGCCGCGGACGGGCAGCGCCCGCTACGGCAGCTCGATCAGCCCCTTCGCGAGCGCCGCCGCGACAGCGGACGTGCGGTCGCGAGCACCGAGCTTCTCGAAGGTGCGCGCGAGGTAGGTCTTGACCGTGGCCTCGCCGATTCCCATGCGCCTCGCGATCTGACCGTTCGTAAGGCCCTGCGCGGCGCCGGTCAAGACCGTCGCCTCGCGTGCGGAGAGGACTGGCGGCGCGTCGCCCCGCAACGTCGCTGCCATCGCGATAGCGGCGCGCGGATCGAGGACCGAGCGCCTCGCAGCGGTGTCTCTGATCGCCTCGGCCAGCCCGGCTGGCTCGATGTCCTTGAGGACGTACCCCTGGGCTCCCGCCTCGATCGCCGCGATGATGTCGGCGTCGGCGTCGTACGTGGTGAGGACCAGGACTCTGGTGCGCCCGTGCTCCGCGACGATGCGTCTGGTCGCCTCCACCCCGCCCATGCCGGCCATGCGGAGGTCGAGGACCGCGACGTCGGGATCGTGCGCGGCGACCAGCGCGATCGCGGCCTCCCCGTCGGACGCCTCACCCACGATCCGGAGATCGTCGAAGCGTGCCAGCACGGCCTTGACTCCCTCACGGACCATCGCGTGGTCGTCGGCGAGCACCACTGAGATCACCGCGCCTCCTTCAGATCGATCGACGCGGTGACCGTGGTGCCGCTCCCGGGCTGGGAGACGACCAGGAATGCGCCGCCCAGGTCCTCGACCCTCGACGCCATGTCTGGCAGGCCTCGGCCCCGCCCCGGAGCGGGACGAGGCGCCGTCGCATCGAAGCCGACGCCGTCGTCCGTCACCGTCAGCCTCACCGCGCCGTCGGACTGTCTGATGCTGACCTCCACGCGGGACGGGCAGGCGTGATGCTCGGCGTTCGCGAGCGCCTGCTGGCACACCCGGAGCAGAGCGGTCGAGGTGGCGGGAGGCAGCGGCGGCATGTCCGCGTCGAGCGCGGCGACGCCCTCGACTCCGGTGCGGTCCGCGAAGGACTCGACGGCGCGGGCGACCGCCTCGTGGAGGCTCGCGCCGTCGAGCAGGCCCGGCTGCACGGCGGCGACCACCCGGCGTGACTCGTCGAGGCTGTCGCGGGCGAGGAGCCCGATGCGATCCAGGTGGGCGTCTGCGGCGCGCGGGTCGTCCTGGATCGCTTCCCGTGCGGCCCTGCTGAGCGCGAGGATCGACACGAGTCCCTGTGTCACGGTGTCGTGGAGCTCGCGTGCCACCCGCTCGCGTTCGGTGGCGACGCCTTGGTCGCGTGAGAGCCTGGCGATCTCCTGCTGCTGGCTGTCGAGCCGCGCGGCGAGCTGGGCGTTGCGGTAGGCCGCGATGCCGATCGCCTCGACGGGCCAGCCGAAGGCGGCGGAGAAGGCGATGCTGCCGAGCGCTCCGAGCACGATCAGGCGGGTGTCGCCGCCGAACACCGCATCGGTGGCGATCGCTGCCCCGGCGACCGCTCCATGGAGCAGGACCGTCGAGGCGAGCGCGCTCCTGTACGTCTGCGCGATGTAGAGGGTGGGCACCACGTAGAACAGGGCGATCAGCGACTCGGAGTCAGCGATCGTGGCGACTGCCATGGAGGCCGTGGCGATGGCGGCGTGGGCCCAACCGCGCCACGGCTCCCGCGTCATGTCGGAGACCGTGAACCACCACGAGGTGAGGAGACGGAACGAGATGAGGGGGATCCAGAGCGCGACGATGGCGACGGGTGCCCGCCACGCCTCGTCGTGCTCGGTGAGCGCGATGACCGCTGAGACGAGGAGGGCGGTCACCAGGAAGAACACGGCCCACTGCATCCGGAGGCGACGACGTGCGTGGTGGGCGCTCTCGACCGACCACTCCTGGGCAGGCTGTTCCTGCAGGGTCCTCACGTGCTCACCCTAGGACGAACTGCGCACGGATCGAGGGGACTCGAGCGGATCACCGTCCACGGGCGCGTGAAGTCGGCCCGGTTGTCGACGCGGGTATGCGAACGCGAGGAGAAGCAGGACGGACATCGTTGCGGCCATGGCGAGGAGCACTCCCGCGGTGGCGGTGGCGTACGAGTCCCTGACGGTCTCGAGGATCTGCAGCCGCACCTCCGGAGGCACGCCCGGGGCGAGCCCCTCGACGTCGGCGGTCATCCCCGTCACCGCCGACGCGATGCTGTCGATCTGGTCGTCGCCGGCCCCGAGCGGCGTGAGCGCCGTGGTGAGCTCGGAGGTGAGGATCCGGGTGCTGAGTGAGGTGAGCGCCGCCATGCCGATCGCGCCACCGAGGTTCTTCATCGTCTGGGAGAGCGCGGTGACCTCACCATAGGTCGCGCCTCGCGCATGGTTGACCATGGCGGTCGCCGACGGCGAGAACATGAACCCGACGGCAGCCCCTGAGAGGAGCAGCATCATCGGGCTGATTCCTCCCTGCACGCCTGCGCCGTGCGCCGACCAGACGAACCCCGCCGACCCGAGCGCGCCCGAGAGGGCGAGGACGGGCCGCAGCCCTCGCCGTTCGAACAGTCGCGCGCCCAGTTGCGCAGCGAGCAGGAATCCCAGGAAGAACTCGCCGAGCAGCTCGCTCGTGGACAGCAGGTCGCGTCCGAGCGCGAGCTGCCCGTAGACCGACAGGAAGAGCATGAGCGGGATGAACACCGCGGCGCCCAGGAGGCTCGCGACCGCCGCGAGCGAGAAGGCGCGCGACCGAAAGAGCGCGAGCGACACGAGCGGCCTCGCGACGACGCGTTCGACCGCGACGAAGCCCGCCGCCGCGGCGACGCCGACCCCCACGCACACGAGGATCCTGGTGGACGTCCAGCCCCAGTCGCCGCCCCGTTGGAGGGCGAGCACCACGCATCCCATCGCGAGCGCGGCGAGTACCGCCCCTGCGGCGTCGAACGGTTCGCGCCGTGTCCGCCCTCTGGGCGCGAGCGTCGCGACGATCACCGCGGAAGCGACAGCGAGCGGCACGTTGATGAGGAAGATCGCGCGCCAGGACCACTCGATGAGAAACGAGCCCAGCACAGGCCCCAGGGCTGTCATCGCACCGGTGAAGCCGAAGAACAGTGCCATGGACGATGCGCGACGCTCGGTGCTGCTCGTCGCGACCACGAGGCCCACGGCCGCGGCGAACATGACGGCGGCGCCGATCCCCTGGACGGCACGCGCGGCGATCATAAAGGCTGCGGCCGACGCGCCGGACGGCGTCAACGCGCACGCGATCGATGCGCCGCCGAACACGGCGACTCCGACGAGCATCGTGGGTCGGTAGCCCCTGAGGTCGGCAAGCCTTCCTGCGGCGGGGAACGCGGCGGCGGTGGCCAGCAGGTAGGCGTTGACCATCCAGGTGAGCGCGTCCGAGTCGACGCTGAGGCTGTCCTGGATGGTGGGCGCGGCCAAGGAGACGATCGTCTGGTCGATCGTGGTCATCGATACCGCGACGATGAGCCCGACGAGCAGCAGCCGCGGCCTCGAGGCGGCGTGGGTGGGGGAAGACATGGGCCCGACCTCCGTCTGCGGCGGGGCGTTGCCCGCCTACGTGAATCCGATGATTCGACGCTAGGAGGACGGCGCTTCGTGCGGCAGTCGGCCGATGGGCGCATGCACGTCCGCCATCTGGCGGACACGCGGATCGGCTGGGTTCAGCCGAACACTCCTGTGGACAGGTACCTGTCTCCCCTGTCGGGGGCGACGAACAGCACCACGGAGCCGGGGTTCTCGGAGGCGAGCTCGAGAGCGACGGCGGCCGCACCACCCGCGCTGAGGCCCAGCAACAGGCCTTCCTGCCGGGCGAGCTCTCGCGCGGTCTCGATGGCGCGCTCGCCCGAGACCTCGCGCACCCCGGCGAGATACGTGTCGTCGAAGATCGCGGGCAGGTACTCCTGCGGCCAGGCACGGATGCCTGGGATCGAGGCGCCTGGCGCGGGCTGGACTCCGTAGACCTTCACGTGCGGCGCGAGCGCCGCCATGCCACGCGAGACTCCGGTGACGGTGCCCGTCGTCCCCATGGTGCAGACCACGTGCGTCACGCGCCCGTGCGTCTGCTCCCAGATCTCGCGCGCCGTCGCGTCGACGTGCGAGGCAGGATTCGCGGGGTTGGAGAACTGGTCGAGGCGCACCGCGCCGCGTTCGCGCTCGATCTGCTCGGCGACGTCACGCGCATGCTCCATGCCTTGCTCGCGCGGGGTCTCCACGACCTCGGCACCGTAGGCGCGCATCGTGTCGAGCCGTTCACGCGAGGAGCCCTCGGGGATCACGAGCACGAAGCGGTAGCCGAGCACCGCGGCGGCGGCCGCGAGCGCGATGCCGGTGTTGCCGCTGGTCGCCTCGACGATCAGGTCGCCGGGCACGATCCGTCCATCGCGCTCCGCGGCAGCGATCATCGAGAATGCAGGCCTGTCCTTCACCGAGCCGGCGGGGTTGTTGCCCTCCAGCTTGGCGAGCACCGTCGTCCCTTCGGGCGCGAGGCGCTGCAGACGGACGACGGGGGTGTCCCCGACGATCTCGGAGAGGGTCGGGAAGGCGACCCCAGCGTCGTCCGTCATGCGCGTGTCAGGCCTTCGCGACTGCGATGGCCTGCTCGCCCTCGGTCACGGACACCGACGTGGCGAGCACCTCGCCCGCGATCAGGTCGCGGTGGGTCTCGACGGCCGCGGCCCGCTCGGCGGGCACCGTGAGGGTGAGCGCGATGCGGTCGCCGACGTTGAGGCCGGCGGCCTTGCGCTCGTCCTGGATCGCGCGGATGAGGTCGCGGGCGTAGCCCTCGGCCTCGAGCTCGGGCGTGAGTTCTGTGTCGAGCGCGACGAAGCCGCCGCCCGGCAGCACCGAGGCGACGAGCGCGTCGTCCCCCTCGCCGCCGATCACGGTGACGAGCTCGTACTCGCCCTCGACGAGCGCGATGCCGCCCGAGACGACCTGGCCGGACGCGTCTGACCAGTCGCCGGTCTTGGAGCCCTTGATCGCGGCCTGCACGTCCTTGCCGATGCGCGGGCCGGCCGCGCGGGCGTTGACGGTGAGGCGCCGCTCCACGGGGTTCGCCTCGGTGAACGCGGCCTCGGTCACGAGCGTCACGGCCTTGACGTTGAGCTCGGACGCGATCAGCGCGGCGTACGGCTCGAGCGCCGTCGGGTCGGCGACGGCGACCTCGAGCGCGGGCAGCGGCTGACGGACGCGGATCTGCTCCTTCTTGCGCAGCGCGTGCGCGGAGGAGACGACCTCGCGGACCTGGTCCATGACGTGGCCGAGCGTGTCGTCGTGCCACGCGGCGGGAGCCACCGGGTAGTCGGTGAGGTGCACCGAGCGCTCGCCGGTCAGTCCGCGCCACACCTCCTCCGTGGTGAGCGGAAGCAGCGGCGCCGCGAGGCGGGAGACCGTCTCGAGGACCGTGTAGAGGGTGTCGAAGGCGTCGGCGTCCTCCTCCCAGAAGCGGTCGCGCTGGGTGCGGACGTACCAGTTGGTGAGCAGATCCATGTACTGCGCGAGCGCGTCGGAGGCGCCCGGCACGTCGAACAGATCCATCTGCTCGGTGACGCCGTCGACGAGCTCGGCCGTCTTGGCGAGCATGTACCGGTCCATGACGGGCAGCGAGGCGACCCGGTCGTCGGCCACGGCCTTGCCGAGCACGCCTGCCCCGCCGTTCGCGGCGCCCGCGTACAGCGTGAAGAAGTAGTACGTGGACCACAGCGGCAGCATCACCTGGCGGACGCCCTCGCGGATGCCCTGCTCGGTGACGATCAGGTTGCCGCCGCGCAGGATGGGCGAGCCCATGAGGAACCAGCGCATCGCGTCGGAGCCGTCGCGGTGGAAGACCTCGTTCACGTCCGGGTAGTTGCGGCGCGACTTGGACATCTTGGTGCCGTCGTCACCCAGCACGATGCCGTGCGAGATGCAGGTGGTGAACGCGGGCCGGTCGAACAGGGCCGACGCGAGCGTGTGCATCACGTAGAACCAGCCGCGGGTCTGCCCGATGTACTCGACGATGAAGTCGGCCGGGTTGTGGCTGTCGAACCACTCGCGGTTCTCGAACGGGTAGTGCACCTGCGCGAAGGGCATGGAGCCGGAGTCGAACCACACGTCGAGCACGTCGGGGATGCGGCGCATGGTCGCCTTGCCCGTCGGGTCGTCCGGGTTGGGGCGCGTGAGGTCGTCGATGTACGGGCGGTGCAGGTTCGGCTCGCCGTTCTCGTCGAGCGGCAGGCGCCCGAAGTCGGCCTCGAGCTCCTCGAGCGAGCCGTACACGTCCATGCGCGGGTGCTCGGGGTCGTCGGACACCCACACGGGGATGGGCGTGCCGAAGTAGCGGTTGCGGCTGACGGACCAGTCGCGCGCACCCTCGAGCCACTTGCCGAACTGGCCGTGCTTGATGTGCTCGGGCACCCAGGTGATGTCCTCGTTGAGGCCCACCATGCGGTCGCGGAACTCGGTCACACGGATGAACCATGAGCTCACGGGCTTGTAGATCAGGGGGTTGCGGCAGCGCCAGCAGTGCGGGTAGCTGTGGTCGTAGGTCTCGTGACGGACGACGACGCCCGCCTCCTTGAGGTCGGCGATGATCTGCTTGTTCGCCTCGAAGACCTGAACACCCTGGTACTCGGGGACGAGCGCGGTGAAGCGGCCCTTCGCGTCCACCGTCTCGACCGGGTGCACACCCTTGGCGCCCAGCAGCGCGAGGTCGTCCTCACCGTAAGGGGCCAGGTGCACCAGGCCGGTGCCGTCCTCGGTGGAGACGAAGTCCGCGACCCAGGCGCGGTGCGCGTTGTCGTTGCCCACGAAGTGCGGGAACGGCGGCGTGTACTGGAGGCCGTCGAACTCGGCACCCTTGACCGTCGCGAGGGTCTCGTAGTCCTCGCCGAGCTCACGGGCGTAGGCGCCCACGCGAGACGCGGCGAAGACGAGCTTGCGGCCGGCGAAAGCGCCCTCGACGGGACGCACCACGACGTAATCGATGTCGGCGCCGACGGCGGCAGCCAGGTTGCTGGGGAGCGTCCACGGCGTCGTGGTCCAGACGACGAGCTCGGCGCCGGCAAGGTCGCCGGGGCCGTCGACCAGGGGGAACGTCACCGTCAGCGCCGGGTCCTGGCGCATCGCGTACACGTCGTCGTCCATGCGCAGCTCGTGGTTGGACAGCGGCGTCTCGTCGCGCCAGCAGTACGGCAGCACGCGGAAGCCCTCGTAGGCGAGGCCCTTGTCGTACAGCGACTTGAACGCCCAGATGACGGACTCCATGAACGTCACGTCGAGCGTCTTGTAGTCGTTCTCGAAGTCGACCCAGCGGGCCTGGCGGGTGACGTACTCCTCCCACTCCTTCGTGTACTTCAGCACGGAGGTCTTGCACGCGTCGTTGAACGCCGCGATGCCCATCTCCTCGATCTGCGACTTGTCGGTGATGCCCAGGATGCGCTCGGCCTCGAGCTCCGCAGGCAGGCCGTGGGTGTCCCAGCCGAAGCGGCGCTCGACCTTCTTGCCCCGCATCGTCTCGAAGCGCGGCACCACGTCCTTCACGTAGCCCGTGAGCAGGTGGCCGTAGTGCGGCAGGCCGTTCGCGAAGGGCGGGCCGTCGTAGAAGACGAACTCCTCCGCGTCCGCACGATTGTCGATCGACGCCTGGAAGGTGCCGTCCTCCTTCCAGTACGCGAGCACGTCCTCCTCGATGGAGGGGAAGCTCGGCGAGGCCGGGACCTCGGCGTCGGGACGGTGAAGCGGATAGCGGGCGTCGGCCATGTGAGGGGCTTTCCTTCGCGTGAGGCGCCTCGCGCGAGGCGCCGATGGTGGTGCGTCGACTCGGGGCCCTGCCGGGCTCCTGCGAGGACGCTCACGGCCGGCTCTCACCGGCCCGCTCGCGCGGTACCACCTCGCTTGCCGCTCTCCCCTGCCCTGCAGGCGGATCGCGGCCGCTCATGCCCCGCTTCCACGGGACGGACGCTGTGACGGGCTGCCCGTGCGGTTCTACCGCCCGACGCTGAGGCCGGGTTTCTTCCGCAAGCTCGCCGGTGATGGCCGGGTCGACGCTGGTGCGTCCAGTGTAACGGGTGCCCCGAGCCGCACTGCGCCGCAGCGAAGCCCCAGGTCAGGGCCTGTGACACCCGTCACCGATGCTCGACACGGGCGGCGTGGGAACAATACGCTGGAAGCACCGGTTCACCATGACCGAGGATCCCTGAGATCCAGCCGGGCGGCGCTGCCCTTCACACGCCGCCCCGCCGGACGCGGATGCGGCGTTCTGCCCCAGCCCCGCGACCCTTGAAGAGGAAATCCCCGTGTCCTCGCACACCCGCACCCTCGAGCTTCCTGCGCTCGATCACGTCCTCGACCGTGAGGAGCCGCCGCACGCCCACACGGACGCGCACGAGCCGGAGCCCACGACCGCGGCGATCCCTGTCGCGGGCGGCACCGAGGCGTTCGTCATGGACGAGCCCGAGCCCGGGCTGCGCTCCACCGCATCCCTCACGCTGTCCCCGCGCCGGGCGAAGATCGCGCTGACGGTCCTCGCAGCGGGCGCCTTCGCGACCGGTGCGAACGAGGCGTCGATCGTGGCGCTGAGCCCCGCGATCGCATCCGGCCTGGGCGTCTCCGTGGCTCAGGTGGGCATCCTCGCGACGGCGTTCGCGCTCACCGTGGTGGTCGCGGCCGTGCCTCTGACCCTGCTGAGCTCTCGTTTCTCGCCCCGCGCGACCCTGACGGCCACGCTCGCGGTGTGGACCGTGGGGGTCGGAATCGCCGCGTCCGCCGGCTCCTTCGGTCAGCTCGCGGGAGGTCGCGTCGTCTCCGCGGCCGCGCATGCGCTGTTCTGGGCGCTCGTGGCGCCTACCGCCGCGAACCTGTTCGCACCGCATCTGCGCGCCATGACCGTGACGCGGATCATGGTCGGAGGCGCAGCGGCGGGCGTCATCGGCACGCCGCTGATCACCGTGGCCGGGGAGCAGATCGGCTGGCAGGCGCCCTACTGGGGGTTCACGGCGATCGGAGTCCTCCTTGCGGTGGCGCTCGCGCTCACCCTGCCGTCACCGCCGCGCGGCGAGGACCTCGAGGACGAGGACGCGCCCGTGCAGCACACCCGCGGCGACGTTCCCTCGCTTCCCCACTTCATCCGCGTCCTGACCGCGACATTCACCGCGCAGGTCGCGATGACGGCCACCTGGACCTACATCGCGTCGTTCTACGCGGACGTCGCTGGCATGCCGACGCCGAGCATCCCTGTGCTGTTCGCGCTGGGAGGCATCGTGGGTGTCGCCGCCACCTTGGCCATCGGACCGTTCCTCGCGCGCCGCGCGGTGCAGAGCGTCGGACTCGGGATCCTCGGGATCGCCGGCGCCTGGGTGCTGCTCGCCACCGGCACCTCCTGGGGCGCCGTCGCGGGGCAGATCTTCCAGGCAGCCGGCTGGGCGGTGCTCGTCGCCGCCCTGCTCAACTGGGCCATGCGGCATACGCCGTGGCGCACCGACGTGGGCGCCAGCACCTACATGATGACCGCGAACTCGGGCGCAGCCGTCGGACCGTTGCTCGGCGGCGCCGCCCTCGCGACGCTCGGCCTCGCGTTTCTCCCCCTCGTATCGCTTGCGCTCACTATCGTCGCCGGGATCATCGTCGGCACCGTGGACCCCAAGGTGCGCCGCCGTCTCGCGGTCTCGCGCCAGGTCCGCGTGGCCCTGCAGCGGCGCGAGGACCTTCGCTCCCGCCGCGAGGAGTGGCGCCGCCGGACCCGCCCCGACGGCCCCCGACCGATCGCGGCGGCCTGGTCCGTGGGCCAGGCGGCGGCCCGCCATGCAGGCACGGGAGCCCGCTCCCTGACACGCGGAGCGGTCGCGGCGAGCCGGTCCACGGCGCGCGGCGTCGAGACCGGTGCGCGCAGCGTCGGACGCGGTGCGAAGGCCGTCAGCAGGGGCACCTCGGACGGGATGGCTCGCGCCACCCGATACGCCGCCGACACGGCCCGCGCAGCCGCCGATATGCACGTCGCGCAGCTGCAGGCGCTCGACCCCTATCGCGAGGACGGCTGACGCACGCTCAGCCTCGGGCACGGTGACGCGGTTCCCCCTGGAAGACCCCTGAAAAGAGCCCCACGGCCGACGCACGGGCAGCGGGTGTGCAGTGCGTCACCGGAGGTCCCCATCCCGTCGACATCCGGGGGCCAGGAACCGTACACTCAAGTGCGTCGTTCTCCGGGTTCCGGACCCCCGCAATCCGGCTCTGAGACGACGCCCACACTCCCCCCTCTTCCGCCCCCTCGCCGGGGCCCACAGACTTGCCCCGACCACCTCACGACAGCATTGGAAAACCGCCGTTGTCCGCCTCGACCCGCACGCTGGAGATGCCGGCGCTCGACGAGCTCCTGCAGTCCGACGCGCCCGCGCACCCCGCGCCGCCGGAGCGATACGACCCTGAGCCCACGACCGTAGCGATCCCGGTCATCGGCGCGGTCGAGTCGATCGTCGTCGACGAGCCGCAGCCCGGGGTCCGCTCGCTCGAGTCGCTCACGCTGTCCCCGCGGCGCGCGAAGGCGGCGCTGTGGGTGCTCGCCGTCGCCGCCTTCGCGGCCGGCGTCAACGAGGGCTCCGTCGTCGCCCTGACCCCGGCCATCGCTGCGGGGCTCGGCATCCAGGTGGCGCAGGTCGGCCTGCTCGCCACGGCGTTCGCGCTCACCGTGGTCGTCTCCGCAGTGCCGCTCACGATGCTCTCGTCGCGGTTCGCCGCCCGCACGACCCTGACGGCGACGTTCGCCGTCTGGACCGTCGGCGTCACCATCGCGGCGACCGCAGGCTCGTTCGCCCAGCTCGCCGCGGGCCGCGTCGTCACCGCGATCGCGCACGGACTCTTCTGGGGCATCGTCGCGCCCACAGCCGCAAGCCTCTTCGCCCCACACCTGCGTGCCATGACCGTGACGCGGGTCCTCGTCGGCAGCGCCGCCGCGGGCGTCATCGGCACGCCGCTCGTCACGCTCGCGGGCGACACGGTCGGATGGCACGTCGCCTACTGGGGCCTCGCCGTGCTCGGACTGGCGCTCGCGATCGCACTTGCCTTCGTGCTTCCCGGCCGCATCGACACCGGCATGGACGACTCACCGGAGGACAAGGAGGAGCGTCCGACCAAGCACACCATCGGTGACGTGCCCTCGCTCAAGCACTTCATCCGCGTGCTCGGCGTCACCCTCGCGATGCAGGTGGGCATGGCCATCACCTGGACCTACATCGTCTCGTTCTACACCGACGCCGCCGGCGTCCCCTCGTCCGTCGTGCCGCTGCTGTTCGCGCTCGGCGGCCTCGTCGGCGTCGCATCCACCCTGATGATCGGCTCGTTCCTTGCCAAGCACGCCGTGCAGACGGTGGGGCTCGGCGTGCTCGGCGTCGGTGCCTCGTGGGTGCTCTATGCCATCGGGCAGCCGTGGGCGGCGCTGCTCGGGCAGATCGTCGTGTCCGCGGGATGGGCCGTGCTCGTGACCGGACTCCTCAACTGGGCAATGCGCCACACGCCGTGGCGCACCGACATCGGCTCATCGCTCTACATGGTCACCGCCAACATCGGCGCGGCGCTCGGCCCTCTCGTGGGCGCAGCGCTGGTCTCCGCGTACGGGCTGTCGGTCCTGCCGCTCGTGTCGCTCGGCCTGACCGTCATCGCGGCGGTCGTCGTCGCCACCGTGGACCCCAAGGTGGTCCGCAGGCTCGAGGTGCCCCGCCAGGTCCGCATGGCGCTCCAGCAGCGTGAGGAGCTGCGGCAGAGGCGCGGCGAGTGGTCGCGCCGCACCGAGTCCCACGCGCATCGACCCATCGCGGCCGCCTGGGCCGTCGGCCAGAACGCCGCGCAGCAGAGCGGCGCCGAGGGACGGTCCCGCATGGCGACCGCGTGGGCGCGCCCCCGCGTCAACGCACTGCTCGCCCACGAGGCGCGTCCCCTGCGGCGGCGCCCGAAGCCGGGATCGAAGCAGGCGGCCGTCCTCGCCGCGCAGCGTGCCGCCGAGGTGGCAAGGGCCGCGCAGGTTGCCGCCGAGCAGGAGCTCGCGAGGATCGAGGCGATCCATGCCGCCGCCGAGGAGCACGTCGCCTCCTCTGAGGCCGTCCTGGTGGAGGCGGACGGACCCCACGAGGGCGTCCTCACGCCCGAGGAGCAGGTCGCAGCGCTTCAGGCGCTCGACCCGTACCGCACCGAGGAGTGAGGCGGCCCCGACGCACGCTGGGGACCTGTCCACCATCGACGCACCCACCCGGCGAACCGTTGTAGCGTCATGGGCATGACAGCACTGGAGCAGATCGCAGACGATTTCTACGCGCTCGCCAAGTCGAGCAGCCCCATCTCGCAGATGTGGGACGGCAAGCTCGACCACCTGGCTGAGTGGGATGACCTGTCCCCCGAGGCGCGCGCCGGATTCCAGTCGAAGTTCCTCGCGCTCGCCAAGGCGGCCGAGGAGGTCGACGTCGAGGGCGACCCGGCCGCGCGCGCTCTCCGCGACGTCGTGGCCACAAGCGCACGCGCCGCGGCGCTCGGCTACGACTACGGACCCGAGCTCGACTTCATGAACCCCCGCGTGGGCCTGCTCGAGCTGATGTTCTCCTTCATCACGGGCTTCCCGCTCAACACCGCCGAGGACGGCGAGAACTACCTGACCAAGCTCGAGACCATGCCCGCCATGTTCGAGCAGCTCATGGACGTGGCCGACGCCGCCGCGGACGCGGGCCGCGTCACGCTCGCGAGCCACCTGCGCATGACGGCGGAGCAGGTCGAGGACTACCTCGCCACCCCTGCCGGCCCTGACGAGCGCCTGTGCGCCCAGGCCGCGCCCACGTCGTTCGACGAGGCGGAGGCCGCCGCCTGGAAGGAACGTCTCCAGGAGGTGGTCCGCGTCCACGTGCGTCCGGGCCTCGCGCAGTACCGGACCCGGATGCTCGTGCTCGCCGAGCGCGGTCGGCCGGACGACAAGCCTGGCGTGGTGCACCTCGAAGGCGGCCTCGACCTGTACAAGGACCAGATCTGGGCGAACCTGCTGCTCGACAAGTCCCCTGAGGAGCTCCACCAGCTCGGGCTCGACCAGGTCGCACGACTCGAGGAGGAGTACCGCGAGCTCGCCGGCCCGCTCGTCGGCTCCGACGACGTGCAGGAGATCTATGCACGCCTGCGCGACGATCCGTCGCTGCGCTACGACTCCGCGGAGACGCTGATCGCCGATGCGACCAAGGCGCTCGCCCGCGCGGAGGAGGCCTCCAAGGAGTGGTTCGGCGCGCTGCCGAAGTCCAAGTGCACCGCGAACCCGACCGACTTCGGCCCCATGGGCTACTACTCCGGCCCGGACCCTGAGACGGGCAAGCAGCCCGCGTTCTACGTGAAGACCTCCGACCCGTCGGCCTGGTCCACGTACGAGCTCGAGGGACTCACCTTCCACGAGGCGATCCCTGGCCACCACCTGCAGATCGCGCTCGCCGCCGAGGACGAGAACCTGCACAAGGTCCAGCGCGAGTTCCACAACACCGCCTACGTCGAGGGCTGGGCGCTCTACTCGGAGCGCCTGTCCGACGAGATGGGCCTGTACTCGACGCCCATGGCTCGCGTCGGCATGCTGCTCAACGACTCGATGCGCGCGTGCCGCCTGGTGGTCGACACGGGCATGCACGCGCTCGGCTGGACCCGGGACCAGGCCATCCAGTACATGGTGGACCACTCCCCGATCGACGCCGCCCACGTGGCGCAGGAGATCGACCGCTACATCGCGTGGCCGGGTCAGGCCCTCTCGTACATGGTGGGACGCCTGGAGATCCAGGCGATCCGCGCCGAGGCGGAGAAGGCCGAGGACTTCGACATCCGCGACTTCCACGACCGGGTGCTGCGCTACGGCTCGGTCCCCCTGACCACCCTGCGCGCTCAGGTGCTCGAGGACTGACTCTCGCGGTGTGCTCCCTCGCCCAGCGCCGCCTGGGGTGAGGGAGCACACTGGAGGGGGACCGTGCGGCTGCCGGCGGTCGGCACGCCGCGGTGCCCGGATCGGAGTCCCCCATGTTCAAGGAAGCCAAGGCCGTCGCGACGTTCTCCACGAACTCGATCGACGACGCTCTCGCGTTCTACGGCACCACGCTCGGTCTCGACGTGCTCGGACCCGACACGATCGGCGTCGAGGACGCGTTCGCGCTGCGCTTCGCGGGCGACACCGCAGCCTTCGTCTACCTCAAGGACGACCACGTGCCTGCCACGCACACCGTGCTCACGCTCACCGTCAGCGATGTCGACGCGGCGGTGGACGCCCTGGACGCCGCCGGGGTCAAGCCCGAGCCGCTCGAATGGACCGACGAGCGGGGCGTGGCGCGAGGCGTGGAGGGCATGCCCGCCTCCGCGTGGATCAAGGATCCTGCAGGCAACTGGATCTGCCTCACCGAGGCCGACATGACGGACCTCCCGGGCGCCTAGCCCACGGTGCCGCCGCTGGCCGCGAGCGGCACGGAAGGTGAACGGCTACGCGCCGACGGAGGCGGACTCGAGCTCGCCCTCGCTCGCCGCGGTGTCCTCCTCGTGCTCGCTGCCCCGATAGGGGAACACGGTGAGGTTCAGCACGTGCGGGGTGGTGCCGGGCCGCGGCTCTGAGGCGGCGGCCAGACGCGCGAGGACGGCGCGGAGCTGCTCCTCGATCTCCTGGGCCTCCTGCGCGTCGAGGTGGGCGACCATGCGGTCGACGATCGTGAAGTCGTCGACCCAGCTGGACTGCTCGTCCGCGATGTAGCGCGAGGCGTCGGCCGCGAGCATGCGGTTGAGGCCCTCGATGCCTGCGACGAACTCGGCGGGCGAGAGCGAGCCGATGTCCTGACGGGAGATGAGGGACTCCTCCTCGATCGCCCGGAAGTAGCGCTCGATCGCGCCGCCGCGGCGCTCCTCGCGAGTGACCTCGATGATGCCGCCCTCGAGCAGCTCCGAGACCGCCCGGTAGAGGGAGGCCTGGGGGACGTCGTCGAGCACCTTCGCGAGCTGCTTGACGTTCATCTCGGACTGGGAGAGCACCAAGGAGACGCGGATGCGCACGGGGTGCAGCAGGAGGCGGGAGCGACGAGGGTCCATGGCGAATCATTCTACTGTCTAAGAAGAGCGAAGACCATCACTCAAGACACCCAATGACGCCTGTTCTGCACCGTTTTCACCCGAATACGCCTGAGACGATTCTCACTCCGCAGAATCCTCACGCCCGTTTGTTTACGTTCTCGCGAATGAAACGTCGAACCGGTTCACCATTCCCATTTTCGGGAACTGTGGATTCCAGGCTCGGTCAGCGACGCCTGCCGAGCCACGGAAGGAACTTGCCCGTGCGAGCGGCGTAGTCCGCATACCCGTCGTACGTGCGAAGCAGATATGACTCCTCGAGCCTCGTCTTGAACTCGAAGAAGAGCGCCAGGAGCACCACGAAGCCCCACACGACCACCTCGCCGCGCGCCACCGCGACACCCGCGCAGATCATCACGACCGCGGTGTACAACGGGTGCCTCGCCCACCGGTACAGGCCCTTCGCCACCAGACCGGTGCCGTTCGGCGTCGGCAAGGGCGTGAGCGCCCTGCCCAGATGGAACCCCGACACGGCCAGCCCCACGGCGCCCACAAGCACCACCGCCAGCCCCCACAGCGGCGCGCCCGGCACATCGGGGCTCCACTGGGGCGGCCAGAAGCCCACCCCGAGGAAGAGCAGCGCCTGCACGCCCACGAGCGCCCAGTCGATGCGCGCCTGCCTGTCCAGGAGCCTCATCCGTCCGGGCGTCAGCCTGCCCTCGCTCGCGGCCGCCGACACGGCGACCTCCTTGCCGTCGATCCACGCATCCACGCGCGCCCACCAGTCGAAGAGCCATGTGGTGCGCTCCTCCGCATCCTGGGGGATCTCCTCGGGCATCGCAGTCCAGCCCTTCATGGTGATCCTCTTGTCCACAGGGAGCTCTCGCCACACGTCCCTGATCGTCGAGAGCCGCTCGAGTCCCGTGTGCGCGACGACGATGACGGCTGCGCGCGGGCATGCCTCCATCGCCGCCATCACTCCCCCGACGTGAGGAGGCATCACGTGAGGCATCGCCTCAGCCCGGTCCGCCAGCGCGTCGTGACCCGCCGCGCGCAGCGATGCGATGCGTGCCGCCCTGCGCTTGGGCGTCGCGTTGGCCCCCTCCGGGAAGATCAGCACGGCGTCGTCGTCGTCCATGCCTGCGGCCAGCTGCCCGACCGCCTCCGAACCGCCGGGCGCATCCGAACGGCGATACCTGCGCGGCGTCACGAAACGCGACGGGATCCGATGCAGCAGGACGTCGATCGCCGGGTCCCACTGCATGGTGTCCTTGAGCACGATCATGGGGTCCCGCGAGTAACGGTTCAGCAGCGCCTCCACGATGACGAACGAGTCACCCGGGCCCGCATGCCGGCTCACGACGATCGCGGGAAGCCCCTTGGCCACCTCGTCGAGGTCCGCATCCTCGTGCACGATGTCGAGCCGCAGCGTCCACCGCACCTGCCAGAAGAGGAGAGCGAGCAGGCGGCTCGTCAACGTGTAGTGCGCCGCCTGGAAGCCAGGACGCTTGAGGAACAGCCCGAAGCCGGAACCGACCCACAGCAGGAACAGGCAGATGAGCGCGAACGCGTCCCACATCAGGTAGAAGACCGCCATCGCGAAGATGCGGGTGACTCGCAGACGCCCCGGCAGCGCCCAGCTGACGATTCCCGCCACGGCGGCGAGGAGGAGCAGGCTGACGGGCATCACCGCGAGCGCGACGAACACGACGAGCGGCGCGATGACCGCTCGTCGAACCCAGATCGGGGGCAGGCGCAGACCGCGCAGCTTGCTCATGCGTCTCCTCTCAACGCGAGGTAGGCGGCCGACGCCTCGTAGGCGGCGGCGATGCGCGCATGGGTGGCATCCATGCGGCGATACGAGCCGGGCTTGGAGTCGAGCGCGTGCGGGCCGCCATACGGCAGGACGTGGACGATCACGCCATCCGGCACCTGTGCCCGCTCTCGCGCGAAGCGATGCCGTCGGGCGATCTCGAAGGACACGCGTGCGACGTCGGAGGGCTTGCGGGGCGCGGTCAGCGGCTCCTCGATGCGGCCCACCTGCAGCACGTAGATCTCGGTGGCGCCTCGTGCGATGGCCTCGCCGAGCGGGATGGAGTTGACGAGGCCGCCGTCCACGTAGTGCTCGCCGTCGATCAGCGTGGGTGGCAGCGCCGCGGGAACCGAGGCGGAGGCGAGCACGGCGTCGACCAGGGGGCCCGAGTCGAACCATTGCTCCGCCGCGCGTTCGATGCTCGCGGCGCACACCGCGAGGGGAACCTTCATGTCCTCGAAGGTCGCGCCGTGCCCGACCGTCGCGGCGATCAGCTCGCGAAGCGGTTCAGGGTCGTTGAGGTGGATCCTCGAGGTGGCGAGCCGCTGCAGCTGGCGCATCCACGAGTCGCCGTACACCGCGGATGCCGCCGGCGACCCCCATGCCTCAGCGAGACGCTCGACGACGGCGTCGGTCGGGTCGGCGGCGACGGCCGCGCCGTTGATCGCTCCGATCGACGTGCCGACGATGAGGTCGGGCTTCACCTGGGCCTCGAACAGCGCCTGGAGCATGCCGATCTCGACGGCGCCGCGCACGCCGCCGCCGCCGAGCACGAAGCCGATGGTCATGCCCTCGACTCTTCCACGCACACGTGCCTCTGTCATCCGTCGGCGCGCCACTTCACCGCATCCCTCCCTGCAGTCGGGGCCGCACCGGTGCGCTCCACACCAGGCACTTAGCTCTGCGCGACCCGTGACAGGCGCCCGCGAGAGCGCGTAGCCTCGTCACAAACGGAGCGTCGGCACCGGATACGGGCCCATCGCAGCGCAGCGACCACTATCGAGGGGGTAGTGATGCCGTTCCTCAGCGGAAGCGCGCGACTCGAGCAGTCGGGCGAATGCGAATGGACCCTGCTCTCCGACGTCGTCTACAGGGACCCGGACGGGCCCGACGGCACGCCGGGTGACACCTGGATCGCGCCTGCGGGCATGCGCACCGACCTCGCCTCCGTGCCGCGCGTGGCGTGGGCGATCCTCAGCCCGTTCGGGCTTCAGACCAGGCCCGCGATCATCCACGACCATCTGAGCCGCGAGATCCCTGAGGACCTCGAGGGCTCGGCGCTGCGCTGCACGGGCTGGCGCATGCACCGGCAGCAGGTGGACCGACGCTTCCGCACGTCGCTCGTCGAGGAGGGCGTACCTCGCTTCAGGGCCTCGCTGCTGTGGATGGGAGCGGTCATGGGCCGCTGGCTCGTGCACGGCCACCACGCGCAGGTGATGGCGATGGTGGCGACCCTGCTGCTGTCCTGGGCATCGATCATCGCGGGAGCGCTGCTGATGCCGTCGTGGTGGGGCGGGGCCCTGCTCGGGGCGCCCTTCCTCGTCGGAGCGCTGTGGGGGCGGGACAGGTCCGCGGTGTGGACGGCGCAGTACCCCGGGATGATCCTGCTCGCGCTCGGAATCGGGACCGCCGTCGTGTCGTTGGTCGAATGGGCGATCTCCCAGGCGAGCGGACCGCGCGCCACGATCGCCCGCCCGAAGGTGCGCCCGATCTCCTTCACTCCCGTCCCGTTGCGCTCCCCTCACCCGGAGCCTCCCGTCCCTCGCGAAGGTGCCTCCGAACACCAGACATGATCACTCTCCTCATCGTCGGACTCGTGTCCGGCGTCATCACGGCCATCAGTCCCTGCGTGCTGCCCGTCCTGCCGGCGATCCTCACGAGTGCGATCCAGGACGGTGCGGCGTCGCGGCGTCGGCCGATCGTCGTGGTCGCGGGCCTCGTCACGAGCTTCGCCGTGTTCACGCTGATCGGCGGGATCCTGCTGTCCAGCCTGGGCCTCCCCGACGACCTGCTGCGCTGGATCGGGATCGTGGTCCTCGCGATCGTCGGCCTGGGGCTCGCGGTCCCGGCGGTCGGTCACGTGCTCGAGCGCCCCTTCCAGAACACGCGGATCCCTCAGCTCAGCCGCGACGGCAACGGCTACGTGATGGGGCTCGCCCTGGGCCTCGTGTTCGTGCCCTGCGCGGGCCCGATCCTCGCGGCGATCACCGTGCTCGCCGCGACCAACGGTGTGAGCTGGGGCCTGGTGACGCTGACCCTCGCCTTCTCCGCCGGGATCGCGATCCCGCTGCTCGCCTTCGGGCTCGCAGGTCAGGCCATCGGCTCGCGCGTGAAGGCGGTGCGCACACGCCTCAAGGGCATCCGCATCGCCTCCGGCGTGGTGCTGATGCTGACCGCGCTCGTCATCGCGACCAACATCGCGGAGCCGCTGCAGCGAGCCGTCCCCGGGTTCCTCGCGACCATCCAGGAGCGGATCGAGAACGACGATGCCGTGCGGGACGAGCTCGACGACCTGTCCGGGCGCGAGGAGGCGGTGGCCGCGTCGGGCGATGCGATGACGTTCGACGCGTGCGAGGAGACGGGCGGCGAGGAGCTCCTCAACTGCGGCCCCGAGCGCGGCTACGAGGGCATCGAGACCTGGCTCAACACGGCCGACGCGCAGGCGCCTGACCTGGACGGCAAGGTGGTGCTCGTCGACTTCTGGACCTACTCGTGCATCAACTGCCAGCGCACCTTCCCGTACCTGACCGAGTGGTACGAGAAGTACAAGGACCTCGGCTTCGAGATCGTCGGCGTCCACTCCCCCGAGTTCGCGTTCGAGAAGGTCGTGGGCAACGTGCAGGACGCGACGGAGCGCTACGGCATCGACTATCCCGTCGCGATCGACAACGACTTCGAGACGTGGCGGCTGTGGGACCAGCGGTTCTGGCCCGCGCACTACCTGATCGACCAGGAGGGCGTGGTGCGCCAGGTCCACTACGGCGAGGGCCGCTACGCGGAGACCGAGGCGCTCATCCAGGAGCTGCTCGGCATGCCCGACGGCGACTTCGTGGACGCCGACGCGGGCAACCACACCTCGGGCCGCACCCAGGAGTCGTACCTGGGAGACAAGCGGATCGCATACGCCAACAACGGCGAGTACACCGTGGGCGAGGAGAAGTCCTTCGCGGGCACCGCGACGCCGGACATCGACCACTTCTCCTTCAACGGCCGTTGGACGATCGAGGACGAGTACGCCAAGGCGGGGCCCGACGCACGCCTGTTCCTGCACTACTACGCGGCCGACGTCCACCTGGTGCTCGCGGGCACCGGCACCGTGAAGGTGACGGTGCTCGGCTCCGACGAGACGACAGAGGTGGAGGTCGACGGCACGTCGGACCTGTACACGCTCGTCTCGGGTGAGCCCGCGGAGGCGATCGTGATGCTCGAGTTCTCCGAGGGCCTCGAGGCGTACGCCTTCACCTTCGGATGATCGCCCGGCGGGTACCCGGCACCCATCCGCCCGTCACGCCGCCCCGAACACCTCACGAGCGGCGACCGTCGCTCTCACGAGCACAGGGAGGGAACCATGAAGCTCGCACCCAGGATGATCGCCGGACCCGCAGTCGCGCTCCTCGCGGCAGGCATGCTCGCCGGCTGCGGGGACCCGGCCGAGCCCGAGGACTCCATGTCGCCGTCCACCAGCGAGGACATGATGATGGAGGACGACGAGATGATGGAGGAGGACTCGATGGAGGAGGACTCCATGGAGGACGACGCGATGGAGGAGGACGAGATGCACGACGACAGCATGAGCGCCGATCCCTCCGAGGACGCGATGATGGAGGAGGACTCCGACTCCTGACCGGAGCGGAGGCTGAGGGAGCAGCGATGGGCGAACGGCATCTGCGTGCGGTGCGAGGCGACGGGGACGACCCCGACGCCCGCGCCGCCGCGGCCGCGCCCGGTGACGGCTCTCCCGCTCGCGGCCGACGCGAGAGGGACGCGCTCGACTCGCTGCTGACCCGCGTGGGCCTGGGCGATGAGGACGCGTACGACGCCCTCTACTCCGCGGTCGCCGGATCTGTGCTCGGCCTGGCGGTCCGCATCGTGCGCGATCGCGAGATGGCGGAGGACGTCGCTCAGGAGGTCCTGGTGGACGTGTGGCACAGAGCCGCGCGCTTCAGGCCCGAGGCGGGCTCGGCGCGCTCGTGGATCCTCACGATCGCGCATCGCCGCGCCGTCGATCGCGTCCGTTCCGAACAGGCCCACGCCACCCGGCTGCGGACGCACGGCGCGGTCCCCGAGTCCTTGCCGGAGGAGCAGGAGTCGGTCGTCGACTCGATGCAGCGCGAGTGGGAGTCCGCCCGCGTCAGGGCCGGACTCGCCCACCTCACCGACCGTCAGCGCGAGGCGCTCGACCTCGCCTACTACCGAGGCTTCACCCACCGCGAGGTGGCGGAGGCGCTCGACATCCCGCTCGGAACCGCCAAGGCGCGGATCCGAGACGGACTGCTCAGGCTTCGTGATCTGTGGGAGGTGGACCGATGAGCGACGACCAGAGCGTGCACGCGCTGCTCGGCGCCTACGTCGTGGACGCGGTGTCGGACATCGAGCGCGCGGCGTTCGAGGATCACCTGAGCGAGTGCGAGGACTGCCGCGCCGAGGTCGCCTCGCTGCGCGAGGTGACGGCGACGCTCGCCGATGCGGAGGCGATCGACCCGCCGCCCGTGCTGAAGGCGCGCGTCATGGAGCAGATCTCGCGTACCCCGCAGCTCACGCCGACCCCTGCTGAGCCTGAGGAGACCGACGCGCCCGCGGTCGCGCGCGAGTCCGGTCAAGACGCTCCGGCGACGGCGCGGCCGCGCCGTCGTGTGTGGGCGCCTCTGACTGCCGCCGCCGCCACCGTGGCGGTCGCTGCGGTGGGCGTCGCACTGCTGCTGCCCGGCGCCGAGCCCGCCGACACGTCGGCCATGGAGCGCGACGTGATGATGGTCGCGTCGGCGCCCGATGCCCACTCGATGGATCTGGATCTGGGCGCCACGCATGTGGTGGTCTCGGAGCGGATGGAGAGCGTCGCCCTGATGGGCGCGGAGACCCCGATGCCGTCGGATGGCATGGAGTACCAGCTGTGGCTGCTGATGGACGACGGCTCCACGATGGCGGGCCCGACGTTCATGCCGGACAAGGACGGCGAGGTGATGACGATGATGCACGCGAGCCTTGCCGACGTGTCCAGCATCGCCGTCACGGTCGAGCCCATGGGCGGTTCGTCCCAGCCCACGTCGGACGTGCTCGCAATTGCGGGAATGTAGGTCACGATCTCATTACGGCACGCGACGTGAAACGTTTCGCTCCACTAACGTCGTACTCGTTCAAGGGGGCACCCGCAAGGGTGACAGGAGGACCAGTCCGCACACGGTCAATGGCGCCCGTGTGCGGGCGGCTCTCCCACCCCACCCCTCTCACCGCTCGCTGACGGCCCGTTGCGGCCCGCCACTCTCGAGTCGCGCGGGAACGGCGTTCGCGTGAGACTGAGGCTATGGCGGAGATCCTGCTCTTCCACCACGCGCACGGCCTCACCGAAGGGCTGACGTCGTTCGCGGAGCGGTTGCGCGCGAACGGACACGTGGTCCACACCCCCGACGCGTATGCGGGCCTCATATTCGACCGGCTGGACGAGGGGATCCAGCACGCGCAGGACATCGGGCACGACGCGCTCGCCGACGTGGCACGCCGTGCGGCACGGGAGCATCGTCACGCGAGCATCGTCATCGGCTTCTCGTTGGGCGCCGCGCAGGCGCAGCTGCTCGCGCAGGACCTCCCCCGTATCCGCGGCTGCCTGCTGATGGGCGGCGCGCTACCGCCGCTCGCGCTCGGCGGCGACTGGCGGCACCAGGTCCCTCTGCAGGTGCACCTGGCGGATCCTGACGAGTGGGTGGACGAGCAGGCTCTCGGCGCCCTCACGTTCCGGGCGCCCCACGCTCGAGTCTTCCGCTACCCCGGCCAGCGGCACATGTTCGTGGACCGTTCGCTCCGGGACTACGACGCCGACGCCGCCGACCTGTTCGAGCAGCGCGTCGAGGAGTGGCTGGACGCCGTGGGTCAGCCCCTGGACCACTCCGCCGCCGCGCGCGTCCTGTAGAGCCGGCGGGCAGGTCCTGCGGACCTCCACGCCGAGCGCTCGCTACGCCTCGTCGGTGACGTCGGCCACCTGCGCGCGGGTCGCGGAGATCAACGCGTCGGCATCAAGCGTCGCGGACACGCCGTGCGCGCCGCCGCCGATGGACACTGGCTCCGCGCGCTCGACGATGCGGGAGTCCGCGATCACGGGCCAGCTGCGCCCCTCCTCAGGACCGAATGCCCCGAACGGGGTGATGGTGCCGCGCTCGTATCCGGTCGCCTCGCGAGCGGTCTCCGCATCTGGCATGGACAGGCGGCTCACGCCGAGAAGCGAGCGGAGCTTGGGCCACGAGATCTGCCGGTCACCGGGGACGAGCACCAGAAGGAAGTCGCCGTCGCCGCGGCGCACGACGATGGTCTTGAGGACCTGCCGGGGCAGAAGACCTCGGGCCGCCGCAGCCTCCTCGAGGGAGGACACGGGACCGTGGCGGACCACGGTGTGCACGACCCCTGCGGACGCGAGCGCCTCGGTGGCGCGGGTGTACGGGGCGGGCTGCTCAGTCTCGTCGGTCATGTGCTCTGAACGCGACACGGGTCCGGTCGATTCCTCTCGTGGACGTGGCGCGCCCTCGCTCGGGCGTCACGACGAGAACGGGCTGACCTGGCCCCATTCCTCGGCGAAGCCGATCGGTCCGAGCTCGGCGGGGCGGTGCACCGTGAGCGGCGGATCGAGGTGCGGCGCGACCGCCTCGGTGTACCAGTCGGAGAACTGGCCGATTCCGGTGGACAGCCAGTTGTCGGTCACTGCGGTGTAGCCCAGGAACACCAGGAGCGCCACGGCGAGGATCTCTCCAAGCACGTAGATGGGCAGGCGCACCGGCTCGGCGGTCTGCGCGGCCCCGCGAGATCGGGCCGACGGCCGCCTGAGCGGTCGGATGGCTACGGACGCCAAGTGAGGCGTTGTCACTGTTCCCCCTAAGAAACTAGAACGCTCCTGAATGCCATCTAGTCCAACGCTATGCCCCCCCAGGACATTTCGCGAACTTTGCCATCACATGACTCGGATAGCAGGAGCGCTTTCCATGCTAGTCCGTTTTGCGCGGTTCTCTGTGCACTTCACGAAGAGTTCATGGCGTGTCTGCGCGTGGGACGATGAGACCCGCCACGACGAACCGACAGGAGTGCCATGACCGACGCCCGGGACCCCCTCGAGCCCGAGCCGCACGTCGAGGTCGTCGCCTCCCCCGCGCCCGGTGCCGGAGAGGGGCTCGCGCTGCCCCCGACCCTCGTGGGAAGCCCTCCGAGCGAGGCCCCCTCGGTCGCGCCCCGTCGCGCCTATGCCGCGCTCGCGGCGCTCGCCGTCTCGATGTTCCTCTACGTGTCCAACGAGATCGCCCCGCTCGGTCTCAACGCCGTGGTCGCGGAGAGCCTCGGCGAGTCGGAGGCCACCGTCGGCCTCCTGATCTCCGTGGGTGCCTTCGTGGTCATCCTCACCTCGGTGCCGCTCGCGCTTGCGGCGTCGAGGGTCCCGTACCGCTGGACCCTCACGGGGGCGGGCACGCTCTTCACCGTCGCGATGGCGCTGTCCGCCACTGCGGACACGTTCGGCGAGCTCGTCGTAGGTCGCGTGTTGGGCGCCGCCGCGCACGCGATGTTCTGGGCCGTCGTGACCCCCGCCGCCGCAGGCATGTTCCCCGTGCGCGTGCGCGGGCGCATGGTCGCGCGGGTGATGATCGGCTCCTCTGTCGCCGGCGTGGCGGGCCTGCCTGCGCTGACGTGGCTCGCGCAGGCGGCCGGCTGGCGGACCTCCTACATGGCGATGACCGCGGTGTCGGCGGTGGTCGCCATCGCGATCGCTGTCCTGCTCCCCACCTTCAAGGGCAGCGAGGGCTCGACTGCGAGGGGCGAGCTCCCGTCCTGGCCCGCGTTCGTACGGGTGCTCGCGATCGCGGCGCTCACCGTGGGGTCGCTCGCGGTCCTGTGGACCTACATCACGCCCTACCTGCTGCAGGTGCCCCGCTTCTCCGCGACTGCGATCCCGCTGCTGCTCGCGATCGGCGGCGCGCTCGGAGTGGTCGCGATGGTCGCGATCGGGCGGTTCCTGGATCGCTTCCCCGTGCGGTCGCTCGTGGTGGGCCTCACGATGCTGCTGGCGGTGTACCTGGGGCTCGGCCAGGCGGGCTCGGTGCCTGCGATAGCGGCGGCGATGGTGATGCTGCAGGGCTTCTGCTGGTCGATCATCGTGGCCGCGATGATGAACTGGGCGATGCGCCACGCGCCCGGCCGCACGGACGTGGCTGTCGCGGCGTACAACTCGGCCTACAACGCAGGCAATGCGGGCGGTCCGATCATCGGTGCGACGCTGCTCGGCTCGGCCTCCGCAGGCGTGCTGCCGTGGGCCTCGGCCGCGCTCGTCGCGGGAGCCCTCCTGGTGGTGCTGACGTCACGCCCATGGCACCTGCTCGAGCGGATGCGGGCTCGCAGACGGCCGCGCGAGACGACGGTCCCGGTGGACTGAGAACCTGGTCGACGCTCGGGCCGGACACAGCCGCGGCCTCGCTCAACGGCGCTTTCCGGGCCTGAGGAGGCCGGTCCTCGGAACTTTTCTCGCACTTTTTTTCGCGGCCTCCGAGCGGGTCTGAGACCGCACGCTCGGTGCGCCTCGGGCGTCGTCTCCATACGGCGATCTACCGGGAGGGATGCCGCGGGAACCGGGCGCGGGCGCCCCGCTGTCGCGAGCCCGGCCGTCGGCGTCGCACAGCCCCGTTGATTGGGTGACGCGTCACCCGATTTACCGAATCACCCTCGCGCGTCCGATTTCTCCGGTGTACCTTCGCCGTATCGACGACTCCGACTGGGAGGGTCGACGGCATTGCCGTGGTTCACAGGGGTGGACGGGTGCCGTCGCGGGGTCGCCGTGACTGAGGGGCGCTGGGTGCTTGCACTCCCCGAGGTCGTAGTAGTTCACCGGGGGGAGCCGATATGAACTACAGCGCTCACACGTACGCCACCATTCAGGACCAGCCGACGGGGGTCGCAGGTCCGAGGCTCGCGAAGCTCCGCTCACGACGCATGCCCGTCGTCGCCGCGCTCGCGGCGCTGGCGCTCGGCTTCGGGGCACCGGCGCTCGCCGCCGATCCGGCGTCCGCGATCCGCATCAACGTCGGGGGCCCGCTGCTCAGCGCCACCGACGGCGGCTCGGACTGGCTCGCGGACACCGGTGACCTGCCGTCCGAGATGTCCAACGCCCCGGACGCGAGCGCCGTGACGGCCCAGACCACGGAAGCCGTCAGCGCTCCCGCCGGTTCGAGCGCGCCTGCAGCGCTGTTCACCACCGGGCGGGTCGACGAGGCTGCTGGCGAGTCCATGGCATGGCACCTGCCCGCCGCCGAGGGCGACTACGCCGTCTCCCTGCACTTCGCCGAGCTCGACCCTGCCGCGCAGGTGATCGGCGGCCGCGTGTTCGACGTCACCGTCGAGGGCACGCCGCTCGCCTCGTACTGGGACATCTACGCCGCTGCAGGCGCCGACGCAGGCGTCACGCTCACCGTGCCCGTCACCTCCGACGGGACGATCGACATCGAGTTCACCCCCCGCGCCGGAGCGCCGACGCTGGCCGGCATCGAGGCGCTGCCGCTCGACGGGCCCATGCTCTCCGTCACCCCCGCCAACCTGTGGCTGCCCGACGCCGCGGTGGGCGAGTCCGCCACGACGCCGCTCACGCTCGCCGTCGTAGGCGCCGGCTCCGTGACCATCTCCGGCTACGACGTTCCTGAGGGCGTCACCATCGACGCCTCACTGCCGCTGACCGTCGCCGGCGGCTCGACCACCACCGTGGATGCGGTCTACACGCCCACGGCGGAGGGAGAGCTGTCCGGTCTCCTGACGTTCGCCACCGACGGCGACGTCGCCACCATCTCCGTCCCCACCTCAGGGACGGCGCTTCCTGCGCCCGCCGCTGAGGAGCCCGCAGGCGCGGGCTCGGGCACGGACGGGTCGGATCCGGACTCCGGCGGAGGGGAAGGGTCTTCCGCGGGCTCGGGGGCCGGGGCCGGATCCGATCCCACGTCGTCGCCGTCGGCCAGCCCGACGGCGAGCGGCGAGCCGACCGCGAGCGCGGAACCGACGGCCAGCGGCGAGCCGACGGCGTCGGCGAGCCCGAGCGCCTCTCCGAGCCCGTCCACCGAGGCGTCGATCGGGTCCGCTCCCCCGGCGCCGATCGCGCCGCTGACGCTCGCCCTGGCGCCGAGCGTCTCCGCCTCAGGCATCGACTTCGGCGACGTGGAGGTCGGGACGACCGCCACCGATACCGTCACCCTGACCAATGACGAGTCGGTTCCCGTCACGGTGACCGGCGTGGACATCACCACGCCGTTCGGCACCGACGCCACCGCGGGTCTCGAGGTTCCGGCGCTGTCGAGCGTCGACATCGAGGTCTCGTTCACCCCGACCACCGAAGGCGCCGCGTCTGCGGACCTCACGCTCACCCACGACGGCGTCGACTCGCCGACGGTCGTCGCGCTGTCCGGCACGGGCACGCCTGCGCCGACCACGAGCACCTACGGGATCGAGTTGAGCACCCTCGCCGACCGCTCGGCATCGGTACCGCTCGATGGCGCCACCGTGACCGGTGACGCGTTCATCTTCACGACGCCCGACACCGACGTCGACACCGTGCAGTTCTGGCTCGACGACCCGTCGATGTCAGGCTCGCCCGACAAGTCCGAGGGCAAGGCGCCGTTCGACTATCAGGGCGGACCCGTATCGGCCGCCAGCGCGTGGGACTCGACCGAGGTCTTCGACGGCACGCACACCATGACCGTGCTGATCACGCTCGACGACACCAGCGCGTCGGTCGTCACGGCGACGTTCACGACGGCGAACGGGATCACCGAGCCGACCGAGGACGACTACTCGCTGCTCGTCAGCGAGAGCTCGAACCGTGCAGCAGCGATCGCCCTCGACGGGTCCACCCTGTCCGGCGCCGCGTACGTCTTCACCGGACCCGACACCGGGGTGTCCGGAGTGGAGTTCTGGATCGACGATCCCACGATGAGCGGCAGCCCGGACAAGACCGAGGGCGCCGCACCCTACGACCTCGCAGGCGGCAGCAGCTCGGCCGCGACCGCGTGGAACACGGCGACAGTGGCCGATGGCCCCCACACGGTGACCGCACTCGTGACGCTCACCGGCGGCGGCTCCACCGTGCTGCAGGCCGCGTTCACGGTCGACAACTCCGATGTCGTGGACCCCGGCACCGGCGGATACGACGTCCGCCTCTCCACGTCGGCGGACCGCTCGGGCGACACGTCCCTCGTGGGCGCGACCGTCACCGGCGACGCGTACATCTTCACGGCACCGGACGACGACGTGTCGAGCGTCGTCTTCTGGCTCGACGACCCGACCATGACGGGCAGCCCGTTCAAGACCGAGGGCAAGGCCCCGTACGACTTCGCGGGATCCGTGGGCAACGGCTCGACCGCAGTCGCATGGGACTCCACGACACTGCTGAACGGCTCGCACACCATCACCGCGCAGATCAACCTGTCGAGCGGCGGCTTCGCGATCGTCGAGGCAGAGTTCACCGTGGACAACGAGGGCGGAGATCCGAACCCGAGCGTCTACGACATCGTCTACTCCACGTCCTCAGACCGCGTGGACCCCGTCCCGCTCGACGGCGCCACCGTCTCGGGTGACGTGTTCGCCTTCACCACACCCGACGACTTCGTCACGATGGTGTCCTTCTGGATCGACGACCCCAGCACCGAGTCCGCTCCGTACCACTCGGAGACCGGCGCCCCCTTCGACCTCGCCGGCGCAGTCGGCAGCGAGGCCGTCGCCTGGGACTCGACCACCGTGCCGAACGGCGAGCACACGATCACTGCCGAGCTCGCCCTTGAGGACGGCACCTTCACGTTCGTGACCG
Organism: Demequina zhanjiangensis; assembly: GCF_030418315.1. Taxonomy (GTDB): domain Bacteria; phylum Actinomycetota; class Actinomycetes; order Actinomycetales; family Demequinaceae; genus Demequina; species Demequina zhanjiangensis. Next base: position 153,869 of record NZ_JAUHPV010000006.1, on the reverse strand, counting down.
TCACTCTCACGGTGGACAACGACGGCGGCGACCCGTCGACGGGCGGATACGACATCCTCCTGTCGACCAGCGCTGACCGCTCCGACCCGATCCCGCTCGAAGGCGCCAACACCTCCGGCGACATCTACGTCTTCACGTCTCCGGACACCCTCGTCAGCTCGGTGTCGTTCTGGATGGACGACCCGACCATGACCAGCGGCGCGACCCGCAACGAAGGCAAGGCGCCGTTCGACCTGGCCGGCGGCAGCACGTCGGCCGCTGACCCGTGGGACACGCGCAGCATGGAGGAGGGACCGCACACGCTCACCGCGCGCATCACGTTCGTGGACGGCACCTCAAGCGTCCTCACCTCCACGTTCAGCGTGCACAACGCAGTGGACCTCTGCTACCCGCTCGACTGCACCGAGTACCTGGTCGACACCCCCTACGGCCTCGACTTCAGCGAGGAGTGGGGCGGCGTGGTGGACAGCGTCGGCTTCGGCACCGGTTTCACCTACGTGCAGCCGACGTCGCGCGGCGTGGGCTACATGCCCGAGAACCTCTTCGTGGACCAGCTCGCGGGCGACCTCGAGGTGACCACCACGTCGGGGCTCACCTACCAGTCGTCGAACTCGCTCGACAACGCGCTCGGAGTCGGCATCGACGCCCCGAGCCAGATCACGATCCTGTCGACCACGATCGACGGGGTGCCCGCCGGCACCGGCAGCTACGAGCAGGCCGGCCTCTGGTTCGGCATCTCCCAGGACGACTACGTCAAGGTGACGGTGCAGTCCAAGCCGAACGGCACCATGATCGAGTTCCTCGAGGAGAACGCCGGAAGCCGTGACCAGCAGGTCGAGGCCTTCCAGCCGGCCGCCGTGGGACAGCAGGTCTACCTGCAGCTCACGATCGACCCGTACACGCGCACGATCCAGGCCGCCTACAGGATCGGTTCGGGCGGGCTGCAGCTCATGTCCGAGTTCTACGTGCCGCCGGAGTACTTCAGCTTCGACGCCGCGGGCATCGACCCGCGGATCGGCACCCGGTCCTTCGGAGGCATCCTCGCGTCGCACCGCAACGCGGCTGCCCCCCTCACCTACCGCTTCGCCGACTTCGCGGTCGCCGAGGCCGACGAGACCGTCTCGGCAGGATCGGTCGCCTTCGACCGCTCGTTCCACGACATCTCGCTGCCGACGGCGATGGTGTGGGGCCCTGACGACCGGCTCTACGTGACGGAGCTCTTCGGCACGATCCACGCGCTCACGTACGACGCGAACTGGAACGTGATCGACGACGAGGTCATCGACACGCTCGGAGCGGGGCTCACGCTCGGCATCACCACGGATCCGGCCTCGACGCCGGAGAACGTGATCCTGTGGGCCTCGCACTCGTCTCCGTCCATCAATGACGGAGCCGCGAACTCGTCCACCGTGACACGGCTCTCCGGGCCTGGATTCACCACGGTCGAGGACGTCATCACCGGATTGCCACGAGCTCAGGCGAACCACGCGATCAACTCGATCCACTTCGGGCTCGACGGCAGGCTGTACATCGCGATGGGCGGAAACACGGGTGCCGGCGGCGCCAACGGGGCGGAGTCCGAGTTCGGGCTCCGTGCCGAGCAGCCGCTGTCCGCGGCCCTGCTCGTGGCGGACGTGAACGCGACAGGATTCTCCGGCGAGTGCGCGACTCCGCTCGCCGAGGACTTCACGGACCGCAGCGACCCGGCGCTGTTCGAGATCCCAGAGACGTGCGACGTGTCCGCCTTCTCCACGGGGCTGCGGAACACGTACGACTTCGTCCCGCATTCGAACGGCTACCTCTACGGGCCGGACAACGGACTCGGCGTGACGGGCACCTACCCGAGCTCGCCCACCGTGCAGTGCACCGACTTCATCGCCGCAGGCGACGTGCCGCTGTACAACCCCGGTACTCAGCCCGACCTCCTCAACCTGCTTGAGGAGGGCAACTACTACGGTCACCCGAACCCGTACCGGGACGAGTGCATCTTCAAGGACGGCACGCATCAGGGCGTGGCGCCGCTCGAGAACTTCACGGAGCCGATCTACAGCTTCGGCAACAACAGGTCCTCTGACGGCATCATCGAGTACCACGGCGACGCCTTCTGCGGGGCGCTCGACGGAGACCTGCTGGTCACGAACTACTCGATCAGCGACTCGATCACCCGGCTCACCCTGTCCGAGGACGGGCGCACCGTGACCGCAGGCAGCACGATGCTCACCGGCTTCAACGACCCGCTGCCGATCACCAACGGACCTGACGGCACGTTCTTCGTCGGCGAGTTCGGCGGCGGCGTGGTCACGGTCCTGGTTCCCCAGGACATCGGCTGCTGGACCTCCGAGGAGGGCCTGCCGACCAACCTGCTGGATGCGGGTGGCGCAGCGGTCAACGACACCATGTACGTCGTGGGCGGCAAGACCACCTCCGGCCACCAGAACAACGTGTACGCCTACGACACGGTGGCCGACGTCTGGAGCGAGGTCTCCCCGAAGCCGGGCTCAGCAGTCGAGAACCCGGCGGTGGTCGCGCTCGGCGGCAAGGTCTACGTGTTCGGAGGCTCGACCCTTCCGTTCTCCGGCGCCGTGGACGAGTCGTGGGTCTACGACCCGGCGATCGACACCTGGTCGGCGCTCGCTGACATGCCGACCGCTCGCGGCGGTGTCAACGCGGCGACGACGGGCGGTCTGATCTACGTGGCAGGAGGCATGGACGGCACCGGCGCGTCGATCGACACGGTCGAGGTCTACGACCCGTCCAACGACACCTGGTCCACGGTCGCACCTCTGACGCAGCGACGTGACAACGCCGCGATGGCCGCGATCGGAGGACTCGTCTACGTGGTCGGCGGTCGCATCCGCGAAGCGAGCGGCACCACGTTCGACGAGACCGTCAGCTCGATGGAGGTGTTCGACCCGAGCACCGGCGCGTGGACCGACGGCCCTGACATGATCACGGGTCGCCGCACGCTGAGCCTCGGCACGGCCGGCGGCAAGCTCCAGGCGATCGGCGGCGAGGTCACCGTCGACGGAGAGGCCTTCTCCGCGGTGGAGGAGTTCGACCCCGCTACCGGCTCGTGGCGTCCGCTGCTGTCGATCCCGATCCCCCGCCACGGCGGAGCCGTGGCGACGGTCGGCGGCGAGGTGCACGTGGTCGGCGGCGGAGTCACCGGAGGCGCGTCGTTCAGCGCCATCCACTCGGTGTTCAGGTACGAGGCCGGCGCATAGGACTCGGGCCCGGCATAGAGCCGGGTCCACACACAGGACGAGCAGCCGACCGGCGGCTCCGACATAGGCAAGGCAGGGCGGCGCGAGCCGCCTGAGCCGAGAGATGTGGACAGGGTCGCCCCCCTATGCCCTGTCCATGGCCCGGCCGCCGCATCCGTCCCTCAGCGGTGCGGCGGTTCGGTGCTGTACAGGGGGAGCACGACGGCCCGGCATCCCCAAGGGGACACCGGGCCGTTCGCGAGGCGTGTGACGCGGGGAGGCTCAGCCGTTCAGCAGGTCCGAGGCGCGGCGTGCGCCCTCGCCGAGCGACTCGAGCTTCGCCCACGCGATCTGCCCGTGGACGCGGCCGCCGAGGCCGCAGTCGGTGGCGGCGATCACGTTCTCGGGACCGACCAGCTCAGCGAAACGCACGATGCGCTCCGCGACGAGGTCGGGGTGCTCCACGACGTTGGTGGAGTGGCCCACGATGCCGGGGACGATCTTCTTGCCCTCGGGGAGCTGGACGTCCTTCCACACCTTCCACTCGTGCTCGTGGCGCGCGTTGGCGGCCTCGAACGAGTACTCGCCCGCATTCACCTCGAGCATCTTGTCGGCGATGTGCGCGAACTCGAGGTCCGTGGTGTGCGGGCCATGCCAGGAGCCCCAGCACAGGTGCAGGCGCACCTTGTCCTCGGGGAGCCCCTCGATCGCGTGGTTGATCGCGTCGATGCGGGTCTGGATGAAGGCGCGGTAGTCGGAGACCGACGGCTCGGGGTTGATCTGGTCCCACGACTCGGCGAGCGAGGGGTCGTCGATCTGGAGGGTGAAGCCGGCGTCGACGATCGCCTTGTACTCCTCCTTGAGCACCTCGGCCCAGGCCCAGATGTGCTCCTCCTCGGTCTTGTAGAACGTGTTGCCGATGCGGGCGGCGGAGCCGGGCGCGAGCGCTGTGATGAACCCGTCCTGCAGGCCGTTCGCATCGAGGGCGGCGCGGAGGTGGCGCACGTCCGCGGAGACGAGGTCGTGGCCGCGGTACGTGAGCGGGCCGGTCACCTCGGGCCAGTAGGGGACGTCGCCGAGAAGGACACCCGACGTCGGGTCGAAGTAGGCCTCGGCGAAGCGGGTCCAGTCGCGGCGGTCGTTCATGGACGTGAGACGCACGTTCCCCGGGCTCGAGCGCACGGGCTCGGGCATCGGCGCATCCTTGTCGGGCAGCGCCAGGCCGCCGGTGCGCTGGAACGAGTACGACCACCAGGCGCCGAAGTCGTGACCGGGCGACATGGCCTTGCCGAACTCGCCGTCGCCGACGATGTCGATGCCTGCCTCGACCTGCTGCTTCACGACGTCCGTGACGGCGTCCTGGAGGAGCGCGTCGAACTCGTCGCTCGTCTGATAAGTGAAGCCGTCCTCGGACACGGGACGGACGGCGTTCGCCTCGGCGAGCTTCTTGGTGCGCGGCAGCGAACCGGCCGTGGTGGTCTGGATGAGCTTGCTCATGGTTCTCCTCGGGTGCGGCGACGGCAGCGCCCCACATCGGGCGGCCGTCGACGCGGGATCGACGGGCTGTCGCAGGCAACTTCCACTCTGTCACGCGGCTGGTCGAGCCGCATGCGGCGGATCCGAGGCTTCGTTTGATGCGCTGCGCGGCTCATTCTGCCTGATGGGGCGACGGTGGGCCAACACCTGTCCACGAGTTCGCGTGCGTTCAGGCGTCGCGACGCAGGGGCCACGGCGCGAACGCCGGCGCCTCCCGGATCAACGCCCGCAGCTCGCGGCGTTGCGCGAACGTCTGCGTCCCCCAGCTGCTGCCCGTACCGAACCCGGCACGCACTCCCCCGTCGGCGACCATCTCCCACGGGGTGCCCTGCGCCACCGCGAAGGCGAACTCCTCGAGCTCGTCGGCCATGTCCTCGACCCTGTCGTCGCACGCGTCGCAGCCGCACGTGGGCGCAGCCGCACTCAGCGTGACGCCGGCGAGCATGACCACGCCGGGGAGGTCGGACTCGACCACCGTGAGCGGCGCGCCCTGCCCGCGGGGCACCAGCCGCCTCACCGCGGCCGGCGCGCCTGGGAGCGGCCCGCGAACGTCGGGCAGGTTCTCGTCGGAGGCCCGCCCGTCGGCGAGAGAGGCATCTTCGATCACGTCGACGTCGTAGGTGGTCACCAGGTGATCCACGAGGGCGCGGGCCAGAGTCCACGCGACCTGGAAGCGCTCACCGTGGTGCACCACGCTGTACGAGTCCTCGGGAGGCCCGTCCACGCCCCACCGGTCGCCGTAGGGGATGACGGCGCCTGCGTCGTCCCGGAACTCGGGAAAGCTGACGTCAGGCCTGGTGTACACGGGTCGACGCTAGCCCTGGGCCGACGGCGCGGCAAGGAGGCGGCACGTCGTCCGCGACGTGGGCGGTCACCCCACGTAGCTGGGACTGCCCGGGACCGCGTCCGCTGCGCCGGCCTCTCCGGCGTCTGTGTCCGGGTCGGGTGAGACCGTAGCCTCCGGGAGCGCTGATCCTGAGGGATCTGGGCTGGGAGTGGAACCGGGGACGCGGCCGGGCAGCGTCGAGGGTTCCACGCTCGGCGACCCGGACGGCTCCGGCGAGACCGTCGGCAGCGGGCTGGGCGTCACCGTCGGCAGCCCGGAGCCGCCGCACACCTCCCCTTGGTCGAACATGCCCACGTAGACATCGTTCCCGGCCGCCGAGAGGACCACGTCGTACCCGCCGTCGGGAAGCTGGTCGGCGGGGATCGTCGGGTGGAAACCCTGGGGGTCACCATCGTTGTCGATCAGCGGGATCGTGTACGTGTAGCCGGCCGTGTCCGTGATCTGCACGTACAGCGTGGCGGGCTCCTCCACGATCACGGGATAGGTGATGTCCAGGTGAAGATCGCTCCCGCATGAGCCGTTGATGACGCGTGGCGCCGGCGGCTCCTCGACGTCGCTCGGCACCAGCTGAAGTCCGAGCGCGGCCGTCAGCGGCACGGCGACCATGAGCACGACCCTGTTCATCCGATATCCCCCGATATCTCCCCCGTTCCCTTCATGGTCACCTGACCACAAAGTTTCGTCAACCGCGCCACTTCTGTCACATGATGCTCACCTGCCACCACTGGTGAGGGCGCTGCTCGCGTGTCCGACCCGCCCGATAGCCTCGTCACATGCGGCTGCTCCACACCTCCGACTGGCATCTGGGACGCACGTTCCACGGCCACAGCACCGATGCGCATCTGGAGAGCGTGCTGGCCGCGTTGGCCGACCTGGTGCGCGAGCGGTCCGTGGACGCGGTGATCGTGGCGGGCGACGTGTTCGACTCGTCGACCCCCAAGGCGGAGGCGTTCGGCATGCTCAACCGTGCGGTCGCGGCGATCCGGGAGGCGGGCGCGCAGGTCGTGCTCACGTCGGGCAACCATGACGGGCCTGCGAGGCTGGGCCACATGGCCGAGTTCGCGTCGTTCGGCGGCGTGCATGTGAAGGCCGACGTCGCTCGCCTGGCGGAACCCGTGATGTTCGCCGATGCTCACGGTCCGGTGGCCGTCTACGGGCTTCCGTACCTCCATCCCGAGTTCCTTCGATCCGCCTTCGAGGACTTCACTGGCAGCACCCATGAGCAGGCGCTCAGGTTCGCGATGGACCAGGTGAGAGCCGACGCGTCCCGTCGCCGGGAGGGTGCGGCGGTCCTGCGCACCGTGGTCGCGAGCCATTGCTTCGCCTCCGGGGTGGAACCGACCACGGAGGACAGCGGCCGAGCCGAGGAGCGCGACATCACGCGTGGCGGGCTGAACATCGCGCCTCTTGAGGTGTTCGACGGCGTCGACTACGTGGCGCTGGGCCACATCCACGGTCGGCAGACGTTGACGGAGCGGGTGCGCTACAGCGGCGCCCCGCTGCGGTTCAGCTTCGGCGAGAGGTCGAGCGCGAAGGGCGCGTGGCTCGTCGAGCTGGGTGAGGCGGGGCTCGGCCAGGTCGAGTGGCTCGACCTGCCCACGCCGCGTCCGGCGGTCAGGATCGAGGGGACGCTCGACGAGCTGCTCGCCGAGGACGCGCACCCCGACGCAGTGGACGCCTGGGTGGACGTCGTGCTGACCGATGACCAGCTGCCGCGCGAGGCGATGCGACGCCTGCAGACGCGTTACCCGCATGCGGTGACGCTCACTCACCGGCCCGCGCACCGGCAGGACGTGGGCGAGGCGTCGTACGCGGCGCGCGTCGAAGGACGGTCGGACGCGGAGGTGGTCGACGAGTTCCTCGCGTTCGTCCGCAACGGGCAGGGCCCCACGGAGGCCGAGCGTGCGGTGCTGCACGCCGCGCTCGACGCCATGGACGCCAAGGAGTCGGCGCGGTGAGGATCCTCAGCCTCGAGATGGAGGGCTTCGGGCCGTTCCGTTCCGCCCAGTCCATCGACTTCACGCAGTTCGACGCGGAGGGCCTCTTCGTCATCTCGGGCCGGACCGGCGCCGGCAAGAGCACCATCCTCGACGCGATCTGCTTCGCGCTGTACGACAAGGTGCCCCGCTACGACGGCACCGACAAGTCCGTGCGGAGCCACTTCTGCGCCGACGACGATCCGACGGTCGTCAGCCTCGACTACGAGCTTCACGGCATCCGCTACCGCGTGGTCCGTTCCCCCGCGTTCCCGCGCGCCAAGAAGCGTGGCGGCGGAACCACGATGGAGAAGGCGTCGGCGTCGCTCTACGTGCTCGGCGACGGCGAGCCTGAGCCGATCGCCACCATGCCGCGCGAGGTCGCGGAGCACATCGCGACGACCGTCCCCCTCACGGGTGACCAGTTCCTGCAGGTCATTCTTCTCGCGCAAGGGCGCTTCGCCGAGTTCCTCAAGGCGGAGACGACGGAACGACGCGCGCTGCTGAGGTCGCTGTTCGGCACCCAGCGGTTCGAGGACCTCGAGGTGCACGTCCGAGAGCTCGCGCGTGCGGCGAGCGCCAAGGTCGAGGCCGCTGACACGGGGCTCGACGCGCTGGTGGCACGCGCCGCCACGCTCGTCGACGCGGAGACGCCCTCGGCGGGCGGCCGCGAGGAGTTCTTCACGAACCAGACGGAGGTGCTCGAGGCCGCCTCCGAGTCGGCCGCAGCCACGCGAGCGAAGGCCACCAAGACGGCCGACGAGTCGGCAGCCGCCCTTGCCGAGGCGCGCACACAGGAGGAGGCGCGCGCCCGTCTCGCGCGTGCACGCGCCACGCTGAGCGACCTCGAGGCCGATGCCGGCGCGCACACCGTCCGCGAGCGGCAGCTCACTCAGGCACGCCGCGCCGCGCCCGTCGCCGGACCGCGGAAGTCGCTCGCAGTCGCCGAACGCGCCGTCGAAGCCGCGTGGACGACGCTCACCGACGCGCGCGCTGAAGCCCGAGTCGACCCTTCGGCCACCCTCGCGCTCCCGGACAGCGACATCGCCGAGGCATCGCTCGAGACCCTCGACGCGCGCGCCTCGGAGATCGTGCGCCTGCGGGGCGCGCTCGACGAGTCGCTCAAGGCGGAACGTTCGCTCGGGACCCTTCACGCCAAGGTCGTGTCGGCGGCCGAATCGCTCGCGAAGACGATCGCGCTCCAGCTCGAAGCGAAGACTGCGCTTGAGGCTCTCCCCGCCGAGGAGAAGGACCTGCGGGAGAAGCTCGACAGCGTGAGCGCCACGGCAGTCAGGCTTGAGGACCTCGCTGCCGCCGTCGACCGGGCGAAGGCGGTCGTGGCGGCGCACGGGCGCCTCGCCGCGATCGACGAGGAGCACGGTCCCGCGCAGTCGCGTGAGGCCGCCGCGGCCGAGAACCTCGCCACCGCCACGACCACGCATGCCGCGCTCGTGCGCAGCCGCCTCGCGTCCCAGGCCGCCCATCTGGCGCAGGACCTTTCCGAGGGGGACCCCTGCCCCGTCTGCGGGTCGACCACGCACCCCTCGCCCGCCACGCCCACCGACGACCACGTGACAGACGAGCAGGTCGACGCGGCGTATGCGCGCGTGCAGGCAGAGAACGCCGCGCTCGATCGCGCACGCGCCGCCCGAGTCGAGGTCGAGGGCCGACTCGCGACCGCACGGGAGCAGGCCGGAGACACGACCGCGGAGCAGGCCGCCGCTTCGCTCGAGAGTGCCCAACGCGAGCACACCCTCGCAGCCGCCGCTTCCGGGGAGCGCGCCGCGCTGACGGCCGCGCTTGAGGAGATCGACGCGCGGCGACGCGCGCTCACCACCGAGATCGAGTCGCGAGACGCCGCAGTCACCCTCGCACGGCAGACCGAGACCACCGCGAAGACGGAGCTCGACGGCGCCGAGCAGTTGGCCGCGCAGCGCCCCGACGGCTACGAGTCGGTCGCCGAGTATGCGGACGCCCTCGACCAGGCGCACGCGCTCGTGACTCGGCTCGCGTCGGCCGCGCGAGCCGCGGCCGACGCCGCCTCCGCCGCCGAACGGGCCGGCTTGGCGCTACGCGATGCCCTCGCGGAGGCCGGCTTCGAGTCGGTCGACGAGGCTGCCGAAGCCGAGATAGGCGCGGATGACCTTGCGGAGCTCGAGCGGACCGTCGAGGCGCATCGCGAGAGCCTCGCCTCCGCGAAGGCCGTGGTGCAGGAGCTCTCCGCGCGCGAGCTGCCCGACGAGCCCGCAGACCTGGAGTCTCTTGAGTCCACCGCACGCGAGGCGGCCAGCGCCCGCGACGCCGCCGTCGAGGCTGCGACCGCCGCCGCGAGCAAGGCGCAGCAGCTCACTGCGTTGCGCGACGAGTACGCGACGCTCGGCGCCTCCACCGAGGCGGCCCGCGCGGAGCGCGACGTGGTCCTGACGCTCGCCGACTCGCTCGAGGGGAAGGCGCCGAACGACCGCAGGCTCCGCCTCGAGTCGTTCGTGCTCGCGTCCAAGCTGGAACGCATCGTCGCCGCAGCCAACGCACGGCTCGAGACCATGTCCTCGGGCCAGTACCGGCTCGAGCACGACGACGCGGCGCAGTACCGCAACAAGGAGACGGGCCTGTCCCTCACGATCGCCGATGCGCACACCGGCAGGTCGCGCTCCACCCGCTCGCTCTCCGGAGGCGAGACGTTCCTCGCGTCGCTCTCGCTCGCACTCGGCCTCGCCGAGACCGTCTCGGCAGAGGCGGGTGGCATCCAGCTCGACACGCTGTTCATCGACGAAGGCTTCGGCTCGCTCGACGAGGACACGCTCGAGATCGCGATGGCCACGCTCGAAGACCTACGCGATCAGGGCCGCACCGTCGGCCTCATCTCCCACGTCGAGGCGATGAAGGAGGCCATCCCTGCGAAACTCGAGGTCAGGAAGTCGGCGGACGGCTCCAGCCGGGTCGTGTCAAAGCCGTCACCCGAGTAGAGCGGCTTTCCCGCTCACGCGAGCACGGTCGCGGGCGCCGCGTAGGCGCAGGATTCGACCGCCGCGAGCTCCCTCGCGGTGGAACGCTGGAGATCGGCAAGGTCGGTGCGCGTCAGCCTGTCGCACACCCAGTCCCAGTGCAGGGACACCCAGTCGCCCGCCTCGATCGCCCTGGAGAGAACGAGCTCCCCTCGGCGCAGCCGCATCGGCTCGACCCGCGCGGACCCCAGCACTAGACGTCGGCCATCCCACGTGAGGCGCCGGGTCTCGACATGCGCCGTCTCCCCCGACACGTTCATCACCCGGCCCCAGCTGATGCGGCAGCGGTCGAGCACTTCGAGCGGCGCGTCGACCGTCCCCCCGCGTAGCAGTCCCACCCACGGGTAGACGCCGAACACGTGGAAGCTGTGGTGAGGCGTGGCGCCGTGGGCGACCGCGTCCGCGAGCCGCTCGAAGTCGAGTCGCGTCAGACGCGGCCGGAATCTCGACTCGAGCGAGCTCGCGAACCGTCGCCCGCCGCAGCGGACGAGCAGTGGGCCCCCGAGCCAGTAGGTGCGGACCACGAGCGGGTCCAGCGGCGCGCGGCCCAAGGATTCGCCGATGACCTCGAGGTAGGGCCAGGCCCCGTCGAACCCGCGGGCCACCTCCTCAAGGGCTCGACCAGACGCGCCGACGCTGACCCGTTCGAGCAGCTCGTCGGCACGATCGGGCCCGCAGTAGCCGCGCTCGTTCGGGGGAAAGGCGTAGCGGCCGAAGAGGATCGCGCCGTCGAGCTCGGGGGCGTCGACGGCGGTCGGGGCCGCGGTCGCGGTCATGTGCCGACGTGGCTCCTGTGGGCCGACCGGCGCTCCGCCTCGGAGCGACGGGGCGCCACCCACATCAGTCCCCCGCCCACGGCGAGAAGCGCGAGCCACGGCGCCTGGGCGGCGAGAGATGTGCCGTCGAACGCGCCCGCGAGCGCGGCGGTCACGATCGCGCCGAGCACGAGCACGGCGGTGACGTCCACGGCGGGCGCGCGCCACAGTGCCTGATGCCAGGTGAGCACGTAGCCGGCGAGCAGCAGGCCCGTGAGCGCCACCCACCCCCACTGCGCGGCACCGTGCGGGACGACGGCCGCAAGCGATCCGGTGGCGGCGGCCCAGCCGAGCAGGGCGAGCGACCCTCCCACCATGCGGACGAGCGACACGGTCCAGGGGGTCACGTCGGCGAGCAGGCGGCGCGCGACGACCACCTCGACGGCCCACAGGAGCGTCGCGCCAAGGATCATCAGCGTGCCCGGATCGGCGACGAGCGCGACGTCACCCGCGAGCCCCCACTGGCCGACGAGCAGGAGCGCGACCGCGACGCCGTGCCACCACGTCAGCCTCTCCTTGAGCAGTGGCACGGCGAGGATCGCGACCCACACGATCAGGGTCTTGTGCACGAACGACGCCTGGGTGGAGGTGGTCGAGGCGAGACCCTGGAAGAACAGCACGAACGGCACGGCGCCGCCGAGCACGGCGACGTAGGCGAGGCTCCACCAGTGGGAGGACCTCGACGGGCGCGTGACCGACACGGACGTTGCGCCGCTCAGGCTCCGGGCGGCGACGAACACAGCCGCGATGATCGCTGCCGCCATCGTGTTCTTCGCGGTGGTGTAGGCGGCGGCGTCGCCGTAGGCCGCGACGCCGTTCGAGTTCACCCAGATGGCGACGCCTGAGATGCAGGCCGTGGCGGCCGCGAGCGCGAGGCCGCGGGTGCGGGTGGGGTTCATGGCTGCACCTCCTGGGGCATGGGGTCGGGCACGGGTGCGAGGCCGTGACGCGGCGGGTCGTGGTGGGCGCGGATGCTGAGGGCGTCGAGCGCCTCAGGTTCGGTGAGGGTGCCGAGGACGAAGCCGGAGTGGACGACCACCCAGTCGCCGGCGACGAGCGGCACCTGGCCGGGGGTGAGGTTGAGGGCGCGCTGGCGTCGGCCGTCGGCGTCGACGAGGGCCTCTCCCCCGTCGTGCACGGCGACGATCTGTCCGATGCTCCCTAGGCACATGAGCCGGCCTCGCTCTCGGTGAGGGCGCTGATGCCGCGGGCGAGTGTGGCCACGACGGTGGCGACGGCGTCGTCGATGGCGGCGATCACGGGGTCGGTCATGGGGCCGTGATCGAAGCTGGCGGCCTCGACGCCGACGATGGCGAGCTGTTCGGGGAGGGTGCCGAGCGTGCGGGACAGCTCGACGGCGCCGGCGACTCCGAAGGCGTGGCTTCCTCCCCTGCCTGCGGCGGTGAAGGCGTGGGTGGGCAGGGGTTCGGCGGCGGCGCCTGCCTGGCGGATGGTGAGGGTGCCGGGTTCGGCGCCGGTGAGGACGGAATCGATGACGACGGCGACGCGGTAGCCGTCCCACGTCTGCACGAGCGCGGTCGGGTCCTCGCGGGTGAGCACGACGACGCTGTCCCCCACCAGGTCGCGCAGCCGTGCGGCGACGACGGGGCCGACGGCGTCGTCCCCGCGGTCGGGCTGCCCGAGGCCGATCACGAGCGAGGCCTCCCGCGCGGCGTTCATGACCCGGCTCCGGCGTCGGCGGGCTTCCCTGCGCCGTCGCGGACGACGCGCAGGTCGAGGAAGTGGGTCGCGCACGAGATGCAGGGGTCGTAGTTGCGGATCGCCTCCTCGCACCGGTGCGTCAAGGAGTGGTCGTCGAGGTCCACCCACTGCTGCGCGGCGAGCCGAAGGTCGGCCTCGATGCTCGCCTGGTTCTGGGAGGTGGGCGGGACGATCTGCGCGTCCTGGATGACCCCGTCGTCGTCGATCCTGTAGCGGTGCCAGATAGTGCCGCGGGGCGCCTCGGAGGCGCCGACGCCCTCGCCGGCTCGTGGCGCGACGGGCACGGAAGGTGGATGCCCGTCGCGCCACTGGTCGATGATCCGCACGGCCTCCTCGAAGGCGTAGGCGAGCTCGATCGTGCGGACGATGATGGACTTGAAGGGGTTGCGGCACGTCTCCCCCAGCTCGGCCTTGACCGCGGCCTCCTGGCAGCGGGGCGTGAGCTGGTCGAAGTTGAGGCTGTACCGGGCGAGCGGACCCACGAAGTAGGTGGCGCCGTCGAACCGTGCGTGCAGGGCGTTCGAGTGCTCCACATGGAACTCCTCGATGTGCTGCGGGATCTCGGCGACCGGGAAGCGGACGCCGGAGGTGGCGACGATCTCGGTGCCGCGTTCAAGCGGATACCAGTCGGGGTGCCGCAAAGACACGTAGGTGTAGTCCTGCTCCATGTCCGGGAAGTCGAACCCGGCGACGAGCTCGACCGCCGCGAGCGAGTCCTCAACGCCCCTGGCCAGATCGGGACGGAGGGCTTCGAGCTCGGCGACGGTCGGCATCCTGTAGAAGCCTCCGACCTTCACGTTGACGGGGTGGATGGCACGACCGCCCACCAGCTCCATGAGGTCGTTGCCCGCCTTCTTGAGGCGCAGCGCCATCTGCACGACGTCCGGGTAGTCCTTGGCCATCTCGAGCACTGACTCGTAGCCCAGGAAGTCGGGTGCGTGAAGCATGAAGATGTGCAGGGCGTGGGACTCGATCCACTCGCCGCAGTAGAGCAGGCGGCGCATCAGCTGGATCTCGGGCGTCGTCTCGATCCGGCAGATGGTCTCCATCGCCTCGGTGGACGCCGACTGGTACGCGACCGGGCAGATGCCGCAGATGCGCGCGGTGATGTCGGGCGGCTCGGTGTACTTGCGGCCGCGCAGGAAGCCCTCGTAGAAGCGTGGCGGCTCGAAGATGTTGAGCTTCACGTCCACGACCTGGCGGTCCTTGATCTCGATGTGCATGCCGCCTTCGCCCTCGACGCGGGCGAGCATGCCGACGTTGAGGACCTGGCCGCCGTCCTTCAGCTGGTGGGTCATTCCGGCCCCCTCTCCTGCGCGGCGCGATCGCGCGCGTCGGCCGCCACGGCGTCGGACGCGGCGGCGAAGGCGGGCGCGCCTGCGTTGAAGGTGCGGTAGACGCGGACGATGTCGTCGGCCGGCATGCCGAGCTCGACCAGCTGCCTGGTCAGGGACTCGGTGTTGGCGCTGTCCTGCGGGCCGAAGCATCCGTAGCAGCCACGCCCGTACGAGGGGCAGAGCGCGCCGCAGCCCGCCTGCGTCACGGGGCCCAGGCAGGGCTGGCCGGTGGCGACGGGCACGCACACATTGCCCTTGAGCTTGCATTCGACGCACACCGAGTAGGTGGGGATGCGCGGCTTGCGGCCGTTCAAGAACGCAGCGAGCACCTCGATCAGCTGCTTCTTGTCCACCGGGCAGCCACGCAGCTCGTAGTCGACATCCACGTGGCTCGCGATCGGCGTGGAGGTATCGAGCGTGCGCAGGTACTCGGGGTGGGCGTAGACGACGGAGCGGTACTCGTCCACGTCGGCCCAGTTGCGCAGCGCCTGGATGCCGCCCGCGGTCGCGCACGCGCCGATCGTCACGAGCACCCCGGACTGGGCGCGGATCTCGTGGATGCGGCGCACGTCGTCGGGCGTGGTGATCGAGCCTTCCACGAGCGAGAGCGCGTATGGCCCTTCCACCACGGCGCGGGTCGCCTCGGGGAAGTAGGCGATGTGGACGGCCTCGGCGATGCTGAGCAGCTCGTCCTCGCAGTTCAGCAGGCTCAACTGGCAGCCGTCGCAGGACGCGAACTTCCACACGGCGAGCTTGGGTCGGGCCGACGCAGGGGGCACCTCCTCGCCGTGCGCGTGGGAGTGCGTTTGGGCTTGCTCTTCGGTGACGCCGTGTGGCTCGGCCAGGCCGTGCGGTGCGGTGGCGGTCATGATCAGAGCTCCCTCACGTTCATGAGCGGCTCGAGCCGCGCGTAGTCGAGCACGGGACCGTCCACGCAGATGAACAGGTCGCGCAGCTGGCAGTGGCCGCACAGGCCGATGCCGCACTTCATGGAGCGCTCCATGGACAGACGGATGCGGTGCGCGGGGAGCCCGCGGCCCGCAAGCGCGGACGCGGCGGAGCGCATCATCACCTCGGGCCCGCATACGAAGGCCCACGCGCGGCGCGGGTCGAAGCCTGCGCGCGTGATGAGCTCGGTGACGAAGCCAACCTTGCCCTGGTATCCGTACGGCGCGTTGTCCACCGTCATCTGCACGTTGACGTCATTGAGGTCGGCCCAGCGGCGCATCTCGTCGCCGTAGAGGATGTCGTCCGGGGTGCGGGAGCCGTACAGGAGCAGGACCTTGCCGTAGCGGTCACGCTCGGCGAGCACGTCCAGGATCGCGGGGCGCAATGGTGCCAGCCCGATACCGCCGGTGACGAAGACGACGTCGTGGCCCGCCGCGTCGGCCGCGTCCCACGAGGTGCCGAAGGGGCCTCGCACCCCGATCTCTGTGCCGGGGTGCGCGTTGACCAACGCCCGCGTCACGGCGCCGACATTGCGGATCGTGTGCTCGAGCGGCGCCGGATTCCGTGGGTCGCCCGAGATGGAGATGGGCACCTCCCCCACCCCGAACGCGTGGAGCATGGTGAACTGGCCGGCCTTGAAGGTGAGCGGGTCGCCGTCGACGGGGTCGAGCAGCAGGGTGAACGTGTCGCGGGTGTCCTGCCTGACGCGGGTGATCGCGTAGCGGCGCGGCACCATCGGGTCGTCGGCTCCGGCGATCCGCGTCTCGGCTGCAGCGGTGCTCATGCCCGCTCCCTAGGTGGTGGCGGCTGGGGTGGCGAGGCCGCTCATGCGTCCGAGCGCGGCGGCCTCCTCCGTGATGTCGATGCCCGCAGGGCACCACGTGATGCAGCGGCCGCATCCCACGCAGCCGAGCATGCCGAACTGGTCCTCCCACGACGACAGCTTGTGGGTGATCCATTGGCGGTAGCGGGCCTTCGTGGACTCCCGGGTGGGCCCGCCGTGGATGTAGCTGAAGCTCTCGGAGAAGCACGAGTCCCAGACGCGATGCCTCTCGGCGCTGTCGCCGGTGAGGTCGGAGACGTCCTGCACTGTGGTGCAGAAGCAGGTGGGACATACGAGCGTGCAGTTGGTGCAGGCCAGGCAGCGGCTCGCGACGTCCTCCCAGCGGGGCGATTCGGCGGAGGCGCGCAGCACGTCGTGCACGTGTGCGGTGTCCACGACGCGGGTCTGCAACGCGGCTGCGGCGTCGGTGACGGCGATCGCGTCGGCCTGGTCGGCGTCGGTCCCGCGGGTGACGGGGGCGCCGGAGGCGGCGAGCGCGGCGACGACGTCCGCTCCCCTGTCCGTGCCGACCTCCAGGATGAAGCGGTGGTCGCCGTCGGCGAGGACCTCGGTGAGCAGCAGGTCGTACGACGGCGCGCCCGTCTGCGGGTCGTTCTCCGCGGGACGAGGGCCCGTGCCCATGGAGGCGCAGAAGCAGCTCGCCG
Source organism: Demequina zhanjiangensis (assembly GCF_030418315.1). Taxonomy (GTDB): domain Bacteria; phylum Actinomycetota; class Actinomycetes; order Actinomycetales; family Demequinaceae; genus Demequina; species Demequina zhanjiangensis. The sequence goes on along the minus strand of NZ_JAUHPV010000006.1, from coordinate 136,992 downwards.
CGGGGTCCGAGCAGGCGACGGCGACCACGAACGTGCCGTCGCGTCGGCCCACGTAGTGCGCGTCGATGTGGCTGCGGCCCGCGAGGACCTGGTCGTGGATCTGGACGGCCCTCAGGTCGCACGACCTCACGCCCAGCAGGGCGACAGGCGGCTCGTCGACGGCATCGCGCTCCACGGTGAAGTGGCCGTCGTTGTCGTGGTCGCGTCGGCCGCGCCAGACGACCTCCTCCGCGGGGAAGAAGACCGGCTTGCTCGACTGGGCGGGGGCGGCGAAGCCGAAGTAGGCCTGATCCCCGCGCTCGTGGAGGCGGTAGGTCTTGGCGTCCTGCAGGTCGCCGACGCCCTGCGGGAGGTCTGAGGCCGCACGGATCTCGCCGGTGACGATCGCATCGCCCCGGAGGGTCGGCCCGACAACCCGGTAGCCGCGCTCGTGCAGCACACCGATGAGGGAGTCGAGGCCGGATGGCTGAAGGATCCGGATGTCGCCCATGACATGCCTCTCACTGCGAGGCTAGGACTGTCGCTATTCGACACCCGGGACCAAGGACCCGGGGATAAGGATCGTGCCTGGTGAGGTGGGCTACTCGATCTCGGAGATCGGGTCCTCGAGCAGCGCCGAGAGCCGTCCACCGATCAGCACCGACAGGTCGGCGGTGCGCGTGTAGTCGAAGGGCGCACCCTCGAGCGCGAGGAGCGCCGCCTCGCTGAGCGCGTCGATCGCAGGCTCGATGCTGCCGATGCACACCAGCGCGAGCCCCTTCGCGGCGCCGAGGGTGGCCCGCAGGTAGTGCCACGAGACCGCGGGCAGCGGCCAAGGCCGCTCGAACAGCTCGCCCGGGGCGGTGTCCTCCCAGCTGACCGGCTGGAAGTCCGGCCGGGGCGCGTGGCCCGTCACGCCGTCGTCCTTGAAGGTGGGCTCCGCAGCGAACTTGCACGGGCAGCCGACGATGCTCGCACGGTCGGCCCAGCTGTCGAGCGCGTGGACCGCCGGGGCCAGCACGCTGAGCGCGAGGCGCGGGCGACCGGCCTCCGTCAGCGCCGACGCGCAGCGACCTGCGGTCGAGGCGTAGAGGAGGGTGTCGCACCCATCCAGGTCGTCGGCCTCGTCGATGAGCGCGAGAGTCTCGGCGCATTCGCCCAGCAGCGCAAGCTCGTCCTCGCCGTCCGCGACGGCCTGCATGGCGTACGCGATCAACGCTTGCGCGAGCCCGAGTCGGACTGCGATGTCGGTCGGCTGGCGCTCCAGTGCGGCCCTCCAGGCCGCAGGGCTGCGCAGACCTCTGCTGTACTGCATTGGACCCACCCTCCAGGAGACACCCCGCCCCCGGACGTGTCTCAGAGTGCCAACATTAGGGCAGGCGCGTGAAATACGCCACACCCGAATTGTCGCGTCCAAGTCCGTTTGTGACGGTATATGCCCTGATATGCAGGGAGTCAGCGCGAAGCGGGCCGCCCCTGGGGCTTGCCGGTGCGCATGATCTGCTCCATGCGGCGGCCGATGGTCGCGGAGAGGCTGACCGTGCGGGCGTAGTCGTAGGGGGCGCCGGCGAAGGCGACCAGCATGGCCTCGCTCAGGTCCTCGAGCGCCTTGTCCTTCTCGCCGACGGCGGCGCGGCTGCACCCCATGGCGACGCCGATCGAGGCGCGCAGGTAGTGCCACGAGACGGGTGGGAGCGGCCACGGCGTCTCGAAGACCTCGCCGGGGGCGACGTCCTCGGGGTTGCGGGGCGCGTAGTTCGGGAAGCGTCGGTTCGACTCGTCAGTGCGCGCCTCTTCGACGAGCGCCTTGGCTCGGGCGGCGCGGTCCACCTCGGCCGCGGGATCCGCTCCGGGGAGCGCGGGCTTGGCCTGCGGCGTGATGGTGCCCGCCAGGTCGGAGCGCGCGTCGAGCAGGTGGGCGGCGGGAGTGAGGACGCCGAGCGCGAGCCGCGGACGACCTGCCGAGAGAAGTCCGCTCGCGCAACCTGCGGCGGTGCCGGCGAACAGCATCGCCTCGCCGTCGGTCAGACCTTCCAGGTCGCCGATCCCGCACAGGGTGAAGGCGCACTCCGCGAGAAGCTCCGCCCCATCGCCGCCTGCGCAGGTCACCTTGGCGGACTGGGACACGAGCGTGCGTGCCAGGCCGAGCCTCATGGACGGATCCGTCGGATGCGCATCCACGGCGGCGCGCCATGCCGCCGGATCGCTGCTTCCGCTCACCTGAATCACGTTGGCCCCCTCAGACCGGCACTGCGTGTCGTCGCTACTGCTTCCATGAAGCATAGGGCCTCGGTGTGACGCTCGTCACACGCCACGCACAGATTGACGGCATCGGCGCACGCTCCGCCCCCGGAGTGGCCGACGCGGGAGCGCTGACGCCCGCGCGTCGGCCGTGGCGGAACCCCGCTTCTGACAGGCCTAGACGACCTGCTTGTGCTGCTTCTTGAGTTCGGCGATCTCGTCGTCCGTGAGCCTCTCCAGCACGAATCCGGCGCGGACGATCACCCAGTCGCCTGGCGTGATGTCGTCATCCGACACCGTCATCTCCAGCACCTCCTGCCGCTTGCCGTCGATCTCGACGACGGCCCGACCGTCACGGTGCACCTCGATGACCTGCACCACAGTCCCGTGTTCCATGAGCTGCTTCTTCCCCTGCGAGAGCGGGCGCCATGCCGGATGCACGTCGCCGATGACATGCGCTCTTCCTCGACGCTAGGACTGCGGTTTGCGCGCGTCAAAAGATGGGCGCGCGGTGGTTCGTGAGCGGTGCGGGCGGAGGCTCGCGTGCGGCGTCGGCGGCGGCGAGCGTGCGGCTCCCGTGGAACATTCTCAATTCGGGGGCAACCTTTCCGTCGGCTGCTTCGTTTGAACTGTAGACACTTCGTGTCGGCTGGGGGGCTGACAGACGTCTCACACGTTCCAGGGGGATACGTATTGCGCAGGACATCCGTGGCGCTCGTCGCCGCCGTTGTGGCCATGCTCGTCGGCTGCACTCCAGTACCAGGCGACATGCCCGACGCCACCAGCGTCTCCCCCACCCCGTCGGACCGCTTCACTGACGACGACGCGACGCCCATCTCGGATCGCGCCGACGTCTCCACTCCCTCTCCGGAGCCGACCGCATCCGTCGCGGGGATCTCGATCTCGCTGCTCGACGACGAGGCCGAGGTGCCCGAGTTCGAGACGCCGTGGGAGGCCGAGTTCACCGAGGCGTACCTGGGGTCCACGTCCGACCTGCAGCGCGAGATCCTCGAGGACGGCCAGATCACCGAGGACGAGGCCGACGAGCTCCGCGACGCGCTCCAGACATGCCTGGCAGAGCAGGGCTTCACCGACGTCACCTTCTACGGCGCCGGCGCCTTCGCCGAGCAACCGCCCGCGGGGATGAGCAACGAGGACCACTACGCGATCGTCTCCGCCTGCCACCAGGCCGCCTGGGGCGACGAGGCCGCCGACGTCTACTACCTGTACTACCGAGTCGAGCGGAACCCCGACCACGAAGACGAGACCGACATCATGGCCGCCTGCCTAGTGCGCGCCGGACTCGTCGAGACCGGGTACAGCGGCGAGGACTACGCCGACGACGCCGCCAACGACGAGCACCCCTTCGACACCAGCGCCGCACAGTTCCAGGACTGCCTGCTCTCGCCGCTCCCAGTCGACGGATAGGGCTCCGTTTTCCCCAGATGGGTCGGGTGGCCGACAGGGTTGTCGGCCGCGCAGTTAGTGTCGCCGCATGACGAGGGCACTACTCGGACCAGCAAGCCTCATCGCATGCGGCGCCATCTTGCTCGCAGGCTGCATCACCGACGGCGCGGCGATCGTGACAGAGACACCGACGAGCAAGGTGATTGCGTCGCCGAGTGCGGAGCCGAGCGGGTCGGCGACGCCGAGTGCCGAGGCGGCGGGTGAGCTGAGCGATGAGGAGCTGCTGGCACTGCTGCCGGAGGGGGCGACGTTCGAGAACGTGACGGGTGCGGCGACGACTGCTGCGTTCTTCCTTGAGGAGCTGGGAAGGGCCTACTCGTCTGGGGACACGAGCATCATTCGGGCGCTCGGCACAGACGAGTGCGAGTACTGCGCGGGCCAGGCCGGCGACATTGAGGCTTCGCTTGCCGCTGGCGAGCAGACAAGCGGCGGGCAGATCGAGATAGCCGCCGACCAGACCGAGCACAACATGCCCGGAGACGGCTACGCCTACGTGGGCATCCATGGCCTCTTGAACGAGGTGACCGTCACCGACGCGTCCGGGACAGAGCACGTCGCATCGGAAGAGGGCAAGGTCGCGTGGACGATGCAGCTCGTCTATCGCGACGGCCATTGGATGGTGAACGGCTCAGGCGTGGAGCGCGAGTGATCACCAGATCAATCGCCTCGGCTCTCGTCCTAGTTCTTGCGGTCGCTGCGCCTGCCGGCGCAGGAGGCACCTCAGACGAAGACCGCATCAAATCGCACGCAGACGAACAGAACTCGCAGTTTGAAGCCGGCTTGAGCGGCGGCAAACCGAAAGAAGCACAAACGGATGCGCAGACTTCCCGCAAGGACGCCGCACCGCTCAGCCAGGTCACCGTCGTGTCCTGTGCGTCGAGCATCCCAGAGGATCAACGCCACGTTGGCTGCACCAAGGTCGCACCCGTGTACCTCGGCTGCCCTGACGACACCACCGAGAGCCTGACCACCCTTCAGCGCACACGTACCTCGGCGACCGATCCGTGGAGCGATTGGGAAGTCATCGACTGGGTCATGTGCTCCCCCATCACTCCGCAGACCGCGACGATCGCGCAGCAGGTCCGGACCGAGTGGGCGCAGCTGAAGCCCGGCGTACCCGACCTCACCATCCAGCCCGATCAGGACTGGGTGTACTCAACAGTCCCCACGATCGCGTTCGTCGACCCCACACCCGTCGTCATCGAAGAGGTGCTCCTCGGCACGCCCGTCCGGATCCGCGCCACACCGTCCACGTTCACGTGGAACTGGGGTGACGGCGAGACGACCACCACCGCTGACCCAGGCAAGCCATACCCCGACGACACGATCAGCCACACGTACCTCTACGTCGACGGCGCCGTCGACCTCACGCTTCAGACCACCTGGGCCGGCTCATACTCCGTCAACGGTGGCAGCTGGGTCGACATCGACGGCACCCTCACCACGACGTCGAACCCGGTGACGCTCACCGTCCGCTCGCCCCACAGCGCGCTCGTCGACTGCGACCTCAACGGCACCTGCCTTGACGGCTAGTTCTGGTCAGTCGCGGGACACCGTCGCCGACGACCCGTCCACCACCACGATCGCGGAGCCGTCGCCATCCGTCGGGATCACGAACGCAGGCAGCCCCTCCGCCACCGTCGCGGGCGCGCCGTAGAACGCTTCCCACTGCTCGACGCTCCACTCGACGGTCACCGGGTACTCCCAGAACAGGTTCGACGCACCGAACTCGTGGACCGGGAACGGGATCCGCACCGCGTCAGAATCGCCGCCATCGCTCGCGTGCGCGATCTGCGCCTCCAGGCCGAACACATCAGGTCCGTACTCGGCCTCCGGCGCGACGCGGTACGTCACGTCGTCCAGCCGCACACGCCACACGCCGTCGTCACCCACGCCACCTTCGGGATACGTCTCAGCGAGATCACCCGTGAGCTCGTCAAAGGTGCCCGAGTAGCGGAAGTAGTAGTTGTCGCCCGCAACCGAGTAGCGGCTGTGCGGCACCTCGGCCCGGAAGCCGGCGTCGTCGTCGGACAGGCCGTTTGCCCAGATCGCGCCCGTCGACGGCAGGAACAGCGGGATGATCGCGACCGTGCCGAGCACGCCGAGCATCAGGCCGCCGATCGCGGCCGACCCGACGCCGAGCGAGCGCCTCACGCGTCGCAGCGGGATCGCCGCGACGATGAGCGCGAGCGCGACCACCAGGCCGAGGATCAACGGCATTGCTGTCTGCGTCGCCATCTCTCCCGTGCCTAGTCAGCGCTTCTGCCAGGGACCGATTAGAGGTTGCCCATGTCGAGGATCGTGTCCGTCCACTCCGGGCAGAGCACGTATGCGAACGAGGTCGCCATGAGCGCGTCCACGTCCTCAAAGATGTCGTAGCCCTGGTCGGTGAGCACGTCGTTGATGAACTCGCCGTAGGTGGTGGCGTCGGCCATCGTCTCGTCGGTCATCCCCTGGCATGCGGCGTAGGCGAGGTCGAGCGCCTCGTCGTCGGTGAAGGAGTCACTGCCGATCGTGTTGAGCATGCCGACGTACAGGTCGCCAGCCGTGTCGCCGTCGACGAGGTAGAACATGCCGTCCCACTCCTGCTCGGACATGGCGGTCTGCACCGAGGCGGCGTAGGCGGTGTAGTCGCCGCGGGACATCGCTGCCACCTCCTGCGGGCTGACCACGGTGCCGTCGGCGGGCGCGTTGGAGTCGTCCGAGTCGTCCGCGGGCTCTTCCTCGGTGGTGGAGTCCTCGGTCTGGAAGGGCTCGGCCGTGGCGAGGTCGTCGACGGCGTCCTCCCACTCGTCAACGACCTCCTGCGCGGCGTCCTCGAGGGCGCTGGTCGCACGGTTCGCTGCGATGCCGGCGAGCACCCCGCCGAGGATCAGCAGTGCGACCACGCCACCCACGATGCCGAGGATCAGGCCGGTGCGGCTCTTCTTCGGCTCCGCCGGCTGGGCCGCATAGCCTGACTGGCTCATGGTGGAGTCGGGAACCGTCGTGTATGGGATCGACTGCGCGTCGGGCGTCGAGGTGTACTCGATGCGCTCGGTGGGAGAGGACTGCATGTGCGCGTCGGCGGGCTGCGCGGCAGCCGGGTCCGGGGTCGTGGCCTGCGGCGCGGCCGCGTGGTTGGCCGCTGCGGCCTGCGCGTCGGCGACTGACAACTGGGTCGGCTGCTCCTGACCGGGGAGCATCACCCAGTCGGTCCACTGGGACCCGTCCCAGTAGCGGCGGCGGGCGCCGGTCGGGTCGGTCGGGTCGGTGACCCAATTGGCCGGAGTCTGGTCGGACATGCTGTTTCCCTTAGATCAGTTCTGGCACCGCCACCCCCTGACGGGCCGCGCGTCGGACGGTGCCGACGCTGCTGCGAGCGAGACTACCGGAGCAGTGTGACGCACGAACCGACGCCTCGTCGCGGGGGCGGGTCGCCGCGATCTTCCTCGGTGGCAGCCGAACTCAAGGCTCGAAAGTGAAGCCACATAGGCAAGGCACCTCATAGTTATCGCCTTCAGTCACTTCGATACGGAGCCGAAAGTTGTCTTCAAGGTCGATAGAGACTGGGATCGAGTCGGGATACTCGATTCGAGTTCGGGGAAGAACTGTGTTGCCGGCCCCGCCGTAGATCGCCACGTAGATCGAGCCATCGATCACGTCGTCGTGACGACTGTCGTCAGTCAGCCCAACAACACCGGACAACGTTGCGTAGCCCGCGGGGACCTTGAACTCCGTGATTGCCGTGCAACCGCCGCAGTTGTAGAACTGCCACGAGTAACTCGCGGGGTACTCGGTTCCGGCAATCGTGGCCGCGCTCCCGCTCACACGGTACGGATGCTCGATGAAGTTGTCGCTATCGAGATCTGCAAGAGCCAATGGATACAGTGCGGGAACAGCGTCGCTGGCCCGTGTGGCCGGCTCGGCCACCTGTGTCGCTTGGGGCTCAGAGGATTCGACCGAAACCACATCAGGCGGAGTCGCGGTGACCGTCACCACCGTCTCTGGGCTGCCAGCCGAAGCAGCATTCCTTGGCCACCCCCATTGGAGAAAGGCCAGAAGCGCGAGCACGACCGTAGCTAGAGCAGTGATTGCCACCCACTTCTGACCACTGCTCGACCTCGTCGCGTCCGCCATTTCTCCCCCTTGAACCCGGGTCACTCGCACCATGCAGCACGTCGCGAAACGACGTCTGCTCCAGCGCATTGTTCCAGGTAAAAGCGTGCCGGAACAAGGCATAACCCCACGGAGGCCCCCGGGGCAAGTCCGGAGTTGCGCCATGACGGTACAAAGCTGAGAGGCTGAACTGATGGCTGACTCGAACTATCGCGAAGGCTCGCTGTCGCTGCGCGGCGCGGTCGCCATGGGCACCGGCGTCATGGTTGGGGCGGGGATCTTCGCCCTGACAGGGCAGGTGGCGGACCTCGCTGGCCCGCTGTTCCCCCTGGCGCTCGTCGCGGCAGCGCTCGTGGCAGGGCTGGGCTCGTACGCGTACATCAAGGTGAGCCGCAAGGATCCCTCGTCAGGTGGTGTCGCGATGATCCTCCACCAGGCATACGGACGTTCGGCTGTCACCGCGGGCAGCGCGATGCTGATGGCGTTGTCGATGGTGCTGAACCAGACGCTGATGGCCCGCACGTTCGGCACGTACTTGTTGGAGCCGTTCGGGTGGGGCTCGCGCTGGCTGGTGTCCGGGTTGGCGCTGGTCGCCGTCGTCGTGGCGGTGGCGATCAACCTGGCCACAAATGAGAACATCGGCTGGTTCCAGACCGGCGGCGCGATCATCAAGATCGGCGGTCTGGGGCTGCTCTCGATCGCGGCTGTCGCAGCGTCGGGCGGCAGCTACGAGGCCGGCTCCGAGGGCCTCACGGCAGGCTCGAGCATCCTGGGGTTCGCGGCCGCCACGGGGCTGGGCGTGCTTGCCTACAAGGGCTTCACCACGATCACGAACGACGGCGCTGAGCTCAAGGATCCGGGCCGCAACATCGGCCGCGCCATCGTGATCTCGCTGACCATCTGCGCGGGCGTGTACCTCGTGGTCGGCACGGGCACCGGCTGGTCGCTGACGGTCGAGGAGATCGTCGAGGCGCAGGACTACTCGCTCGCGGAGGCGTCCCGGCCCGCACTGGGCGAGTTCGGAGTGATCGCGACCGTCGTGGTCGCTGTAGTCGCGTGCCTCACTGGACTTGTCGCGTCGATGTTCGCGGTGTCGCGAATGCTGACCATGGTCACCGACATGGAGATGATCCCCCACGCGCACTTCGGCATGCCGGGCTCGGTGCGCCAGCACCTGCTCGTCTACCTGGGCGTCGTGGCGGCGGTGCTCGCGGTGACGCTGGACCTGTCGCAGATCGCCGCCGTCGGGATCCTCTTCTACCTGGTGATGGACGTCGTCATCCAATGGGGCGTCCTCACCCGCATCCGCAAGGACGTCGACGCGAAGGCCTGGGTGCTCGTGGCGGCGATCATCGCCGACGTGGGAGTGCTCTCCGCATTTCTCATCGCACGCGGAGCGGAACAGCCGTGGCTCGTCGTCGCAGGCGTGGGAGCCGTGGTCGTGGTCTTCGCATTGGAGGGCTGGTACCTGCGGACGCACCCGGACGACGGTACGGGCGAGGACTCTCAGCACGACGACGCCGATAGCGCCCACCACCAGCACGGCTGAGTCCCCGCGGGCGAGCCGTGCCCCGGCCGGGCGCCACCGATCTGCACGACAGCTGACCGCCTCGAGGACCTTGGACTCAAGTACCCAGCAGGCCACGGGCGCCGGGCATACGCTGAAAAGGCAAGCCAAGACGCTTGAGAGCAAGCCCCTTCCGCCCGTGAAGCCGGACACCTCCGGACCGTGGCTAGGAATGGAGGTGCGTCATGGCTGGAGGAAAGAAGGCAGCACCGGTCGCCCTGATGGCGGCAGTACTGCTCGCGGGATGCAGTTCCGGCTCGGCAGACCTGGAACAGCAGCTCGCAGACGTGACCGCCGAGAGGGACGCGCTGCAGGCGCAGATCGACGCGATCGACGGGCGATACGCGCTCACGATGGAGAACAAGGCCGCCGTGGAGGAGATCCTCGCCAACCACGACTCGTATGGCACACCCGCCCAAGTCGCCGACCTGCTCGCCACCTACGCGACAGACGACGCCAAGATGGACGACGACGTGTTCGGCGCCGTCGGCATCAGAAGCGCCTGGTTCTACACCCTGTTCGGCGAAGCCGACGCAGAGATCGACACCGTTCAGCAGTGGGTCGACGCGGACGGTTCCGAGTCCGGAAGCCTATGGATCTGGCACGGCACCAACGGCGGCGGCCACCCGTTCGCACTCATCGGAATCGCGGTCGACACCTACGACGACGAAGGCATGATCACGAACTCGTGGGTCGCCTACCCCTACGACGACGAGTACGTCATGAACGCGATCCAAGGGAACGGAACGGAGACGGACGTGTATGGGGTGCCTTGGGAGGAGGGAGAGTAACGGCGGGAGCCAATGACCAGAAGTGCTCCCGCGCAGTCGCGCTCGCCGACGGACTGTTAGAGACGTTCCCATGCGTGTCACACGACCTCGCGACAATCCTCGGGCCCGGACTTCGTGGGCCGTGCCTGACTAAAGAGAGACGAAGATGATCACCAAGGCTGACCTGGACTGGTGGCGCGAGAAGGCGTTCGAACTCGACTGGGTGTTCGCACCAATAGGTTGAACTAGCCTAATTTTCTTATCCTGAGTGGCCGCTGGCGTGGACTCGGTCGGCTGGCTCTGCTGTCGCGCCGACACCGCCTGCCCGACTCGCCGGCGAGGGAAGCGCTGTGGTAGCGGCTCCGAGCGAAGTCGTGAAGAGGCACGACTGGCTCGTGGTGAGCTTGCGGCGGTTGGCGATCTGGTCGCCAGCTCACCGTTGGTGACGTACTGAGCACGGCGCGACGCAACTCGCGGCGAGAACGGTGCCACAGAATCGGCCAAGCGTTGCGGATCGTCTGGCTGTAGGTCATAGCCGCGCGGAGCCCGGACGGCACCCTCGCGTCTGGGCGGCACTAGAGATCCTGCGCTTGACGATGTCGAGTCGGTTGTTCAGCGGTGCGATCGAGTAGGTTGCCGATGAGGCGTACACGTGGGATCGGGTTCGCGTTCCAGCGAAGGAGAGAGTGCACGATGAAGAGCATGCGCGAGGCGCTGGCGGAACATCCCAACACTCCCTCCGCAATCCTCGAATGGCTCGCGACCGACCCCTCGGACGACGTTCGATGTGACGTTGCTGGAAACTCGTCGACCCCGCCCGGCGTGATCAGGTTGCTCGGCAGAGATCCGGACTTCATGACGCGATCGATCGCGCGCTCGCATCCGGGGATGCTCCAGAGTGACCTGGAGGCGTTCGCAATGGAGGCAGAGAACCTGCGCCCCATCGCCTCGAACCCAAGTGCACCGCAAGCCCTTCTCGCGCGACTCGCGAGCGACGCTGACGACGATATTCGGGCCCGGGTAGCGTCAAACGCCAACACATCCTCCGAGACTCTCAGGACACTCGAATCGGATCCCAGCGGCAATGTGCGCGCAGCTCTCATTGAGAACCCCAACACGTCCCCAGGCACATTGTTGGACCTTGCTGAGACGCTCATGAACTTCAAGAGCGGGTCGTGGGCGTCGCTTCGCCACCTCGAAAACTTGAGCATGGACCTCGGTAGCCACCCGTGGCTTGCGCTTGCCCGCAACCCAAGTTCGCCGGTCGAGATCCTTGTGATGTTCGCCACCAACGAATCGCCGGATATTAGGAGGGTCGCGGCCGCCGCACCTCGGACCCCGCCCGAGGTCCTAGCGAAGCTCTTGCAGGACGGACGCCCTGCGGTCCAGGCTGCAGCGGCAGAGAACACCGCCACGCCCGGCAGCGCTCTAGCCGATTTTCTCAGCCAACTGGGAGAGCCAGACATGCGTGCGCGGGAGCAACCCGCCTGGAAAGCGGCAAGGAATCCCTCGACCCCCCCGTTGGCGCTTCGCGATCTTGCGGCCCAAGATACCTCTTGGTACTCCAGTTTCATTGCCGCCAATCCATCGACACCGATCGATGTCCTGATGGACTTTTGGCGGGAGGAAACTGGGAGCGTTCGCGCAGCACTTGGTGCGAACCCTTCAATGCCAGCGGAGATTATCGACGCGCTGGCGCGTGATTCCGACCGTATCGCCCGAATCCACGTGGCGCTCAACCCGGCAGCACCCATCAGCACCCTTCGGCGGCTCGCAGAAGACCCCGACCCGGAAGTGCGGGAGTGGCTCGCGCGGCGCGAAGTGATACCGACCTACGTCCTCGACATGTTGGCATCGGACCGAGAGAGTCGTGTCGCGATCGCGGCCGTAGGCAATATCAGTGTTCCTGTTGCGACGCTCACACGTCTCGCACTCGCTGAGGGGTTCCCCGGGAACTGAGAGCCGAGGGAGCCGACCGGACAACCTGTGCGAAACCAGCCCCGCGCTTCGCGGCAGATGTTGGCCTTCGGTACACAGCCGACTTGAAGTCACGCAACGATCCCGTCCTCATGTCACTGGGTCAAGACGACGTAGTTGGTGCCAGTTGGTGTGCGTATCGGGTAGTGCGACGAGACTGGTTAAGCCCAACCCCACACAACTCGATCAGTAGGCCCTATGCCGTGGTGGCTATCCACGCTGCTTGTACACGTTCCAGGAACTCATCGCCATGGAGTTGTGGTGCCGCTGCCGCGACTGAATAGGCAATCAAGACCGCTGCTTGCGCGTAAGGACTGCCGATCAGTCGCAGCGCGTCTAGAACTTCGTAGTACGGCACAGGCAACGGATCGTGGGTAGAAACGATTTCCTGCATGCAGTAATCCTTGGCAATCTCGGAAATTTCTCCTGAGAGTCGCTCAAACTTGACCCTGCCTTCCAACTGACGGATCATGTACCCCTTCTGACCTGCACGGAAACTGAGCCCGAGATCCGCTGAAACGGCATCGAAGATCGTCGACAGGTTGAGCGCAGCGTTGGCTGTCCATTGCTTCGAGAGTTCGTGGCTCCTCATGGCCGTTACGGCGATGCGGGCGAGGCTCGCGAGTGCCTCGTTCAGTCGGCCTGCCAGCGCCTGAGCGCGATCTGGCCAGCCCGCGTGAGCATCCAGAAACCTCTGAGCGGTTCGACGGGCGCGCTCGTCGGCGGCGTGCTGAGCAGCTGTGCGCAGACCGTTGATAAGCCCATCGAATTCGCGTATCGCTTGGGTGTCGCTGACTCCGCGAAGGAAGCGAACGTCCGGTCCTAGGTGTTCACGGAAGAATACGTAGTAACTGGAAACCAGATCATTGAACTCATGTTGCGAATCGCACGTGGGATCGAGGCTCGGCACACGATCGAACGAGAACCCGGTACCGGTGGCCGTTCGACGCGCACGTTCGATGTCGAGGAGTGGGTTACTCATGCTCTGTGCGCGTCTCGGTACATCTTGCGCGGTTCAGCTACGGGGCCGCTCGCGAGCTTGAAACCTACGTGGAACCCGCCCAACTGCTGATTGCGCGCGAATGTACCCGAGGCGTTGAAGAGTCTCGGCTCGAAGCGAACCCTCGTAGCCAATTCATTGACCCAGAGTTGGCCATAGCGCGAATCTGCGGTTTCCACCCGACCCGTGAAGACCGTCGGTTGTCCCGACTCGCCCGCGATGAGGTACACGGTGTGGAGCCGCCTCGCGAGTTGCCGGGTGTTGTCTTGGACCTGGTTGAATAGCCGACGCGACTCTCCGAACTCCTCGCTCACGAACGCCGCGATCGCGCGGATGAACTGCAAGCGGTACGCGTCCGGTAGGTCAGCGCCATCGAGATCTGCACCCATTTGCGTGACTCTTCCAATCGCTTGCGGCGAGAGGTACAGAGGCATCCGCTCTCCGGACAGCAAACGGCTACCAGTAATGTCCTTCCACGTGAGGTCGATCAGGAGCTGCGCGCAACGCCAGTCCCGTCTCGTACTCGGTGGCGCGGTCCGGAGAAAACCAAGCGCCTCGGCTTCTCCGGCGGGTCCCTCCGATGCCGCAAATTGGGCAAGGAAGTAGGCTGCCGCTGGATCGGTATTTCGTTCGAGGCTCTGGAGATACTCCCAAGCAGCCGAGTCGTTTCCAAGCAACTTGTTGAGCATGTGTGCTCGTCTGTCTATTTCAGCCAGTTGGTTCGTGCTGAGAGAGCTACGGTCGAGCGACTCGATCGCTGCGATGGCGCTCGCCATCCGATCAACTCGTTCTTCCGGCGTGAGTACGCCGGCTTGGACTGCGTCGCGTGTTGCCCAAGCCAAGACATCGACGGGGTAGGTGTTTCCAGCATCAACCGCGCGCGCGTCGAGAACGGCCTTCAGCACGTCGTCCAGGCGTGCGGCCATGCTCAGAGTAGACTCGCTAGCGCCTTCCTCCGAGAACTCGTGAATGATCGCGCCGAGCGTTGATGCGAGTTCGACGGACAAGGACAGTCGAAGCAGCCCGCGCGTGGACTGGTCTGCGAGAACCTCATCAAGCAGTTCGCGGTTGTATTCAAGGCTCGCGACGCGCTCCTCCAGAGATCCCTGGCCAGCCCGCTGTTGCCACTGTACGTAGTGTCGTGCGAAGTCGGATTCCTGAAGCGCAAGCCTCGGGTGGATCCGCCCGAGGTCCATTCGCCGCTGCCGGATCGCGTCCGAGACATCTCCGAAGTACTTCTCGTACCTCGCCTTCCTTTCCGAGTTCGGTCCAACCCGTTCGAGAAGCTTGACGAGGAACTCGACCTCGTCAGGCCCGCCTGTGAACCCCTCCGAGACCCGTACATTCTGGATGACCTCGATGACGACGTCGATCTCTACGTCGAGCGGAATCTCATGCTGGGCAAGCAACTCGGCTTCCAGGTGGGAACGCGTGGCGAGGTAGTAGTCTCCGTCGTCCTCTTCGATCTCGCGGACGATGTCTGAGGAACTCAGGGCATCCCTTACGCTCTGAAACCCTTCCCGGCCAAGTATGCGAAGTGCGAGATCGATCGGCACGGGAATTCCGTGTCGGCCGGCCACGAGAACCAGTGTTGTCACCCGTCGGATCGGGGCACGATTCGCAAAACTCTGATCAGCGAGGGTTTCGTCCTCGTCTGTGGAGGGCAATAGATCCTCCAGTGACACGCCCGCTTCGAGGAACGCGGCCTGCATTGCCGTCAGGCGCTGATCAGATGTCGCCTGCTCGCCGCGCTGCCGAGCGAGTCGTGCCATCCCCCGCTCTGCGGAGCGCATTTCGCTGGCGAGACCAGTCCGGAGCTGGCGTTCAGTGTCAGGCAACGTGCGGTAGAGGAAGGCGAGGAAGCTGATGTCGAGCGCGCGGCTCGGTTGCCTCACCTCGATCCCTAGGCTGGCAAGTAGTGCGAGCATCCTCTCGGTCTCTCCATCGCTCAACGCAGCAGGCGCGCCAACGACAAAGGATGAGTGACTCTTCTGCCGGTAGGAAGATCCGACAACGAGAACGCGACGCCCGCGCGCGTGCAGCTGCCTGGAGAACCCCTCGTATTCGTCCGCCTCCAGCATTCCGTCCCACACGAATACGGTTGCCTTCGCGCCGTGTTCCTGCGCCCACGCCGCGTACATCTCGACATCGTCAACGGAAGGACGGACGCTGCGCCTCGATTGGTGAAGTACAGCCGCTTCGCCGCTGCGAGACAACTCCATCGCGAGTGCAGCAAGGGCGGTCGTCTTGCCTGTAGCAGTCTGACCGGCGAGCACGATCGGAGAGGGCAAGTCCCGGTCGTGCAACTCAGAACGGACCTTGCCGAGGAGGTCCGCCTCGTAGTCGCGCTTGAGGTTCATGCCTGCTGCGATGCCCCGCCAGCGGGGCACCCCCTCGGTCGCTCCGATGAAGTTCCTGAACTCCTGGTAGCGGGCAGCGCCGGAACTGAATACTGGAGGAGTGAGAAGTGCAAGGTCGACTGGGCGAGCAGACCTTCGGATCTGATTCCACGTGTGGATGTCGACGTCCGCGTAGCCATCGTCGAGCGCGATCACGTGCTGGGATGCTGCCGTGGAGGCGTCGACCGCATCCCGCGAAGCGCCCGCCTCCACGATCTTCCGAATAGCTGAACTGAGCGACTCTTGATGCAGGACCAGTTGGCCGCTATCAGCAAATGACCGGACCAGCGCGTGGTCTGCCCACGGCTCAGCCGAGAATAGGTGTGCTTGTCCACTCCCGAGCGATGCGAGAGCGGGAACTAGATCGATTGGGTCGAGGACGCCGCCAGGCTTCCACCCTTCGACCAACACCGTGCCTCGCGGCGTCACAGTCTCCGTTGCTAGTCGTGCGAGTTCCTGGTTGCTCAGCAGTCGCGCCGTTGCCTCTTCGGCAGGCGTCTGCGGCGGCCGCTCGGACTCTGGAAGGTGATGGCCACCGAACAGGTAGCGCACCTCAAGGTCCGTCTTGCTTCGCGAAGGAGCCCGACCCATCGCTCCGAGCGATGACGTTGCGCGCGAGTCTGTCCGAAAGGCATCTTCGACGGCGCGATCCGTAGCCGAGGTGTAGACGCCGTTCCACGCGTACGAACGGGCCTCCTTCTCCAGTGTTGTTGCGCCGTCGCCACCGAGGATCAGGAATGCTGGCCCGGCAGCGAGGTGCGCAGCTAGATCACGGAGGTCGGGTGACAGTTGTGGCACTTGGGTGCTCCTCGATGTCTTGCTCGCCGCGGGGGAACTGATGCCCACATTACTGAGTCGAACTGGGGAACCCGGTGCGAATCGCCACGGCTTGTCAGCGGTTAGGCGCCAATGTGACCGTCGGCTATTGCAGAGCCTCTCACCTGGTGCAGGCCTGAATTCAGCCACGCAGGCAATGCTCCGGGGCTCTGTCAGACGTTGGATATATGTTCGTTCTGGACACCAAACTGGGGGAAGGCAGGAATTCCGATGACTGATGCAAACAGAGAGCAGACGATAACGCAGGCTCTTGCGCAGTATCAGGCGCAGGCCGGCGCACGCGACACGATGAGGGTCCCCCTCCGGGGAGCGAGTACACTTCTTGAGGTCGTCGAGGTGCCGCTAGACCTTCCGACGTTGAACCCCGACAGCTTCCGGATCGCGCCAGCGCTCGCCGAGCATGCGCAGGCCTCGATCGTGAAGACCGACCCCTACTCCAGCGCCGCGCAGAACGTCGTCGCGGAGCTTGTTCGGAAGGCGCACCGGTACGCGGAAGACCTCAAGGCAAGCCTGATCGACGGTCAGGATCAGCCAGGCCTCATCACGCGCAAAGGAAAGCTGATCAACGGGAACACACGATGTGTTCTCCTTCGGGAACTCCGTGCCGAGGGAAAGATCACGAATTCAACTCTGCGCGTCGCTGTACTTCCTGCTGACATTATTGAGCCGCAGGAGCTGGAACTGGAGAGCGTTCTTCAGAAGCAGGTGGAGCACAAGGACAGTTACAACCTCGTCAGCGAACTCATGATGCTGAAGAAGCTCCACGAGGACGCAGGCCTTACCGACGCGGCGATCGCGCGGCACCTGAGAATGCGAGCACAGCGCGTGACCGACATGCGGGCTGTCCTCGATCTGATGGAACGTGCTCGGCGGTTGACGGATCCGGTGCTGCCCCTGACGGAGTTCATCACGGAGAAGGACCAGACCCAGAACTGGATCGAACTCCTGCGAAAGGTGCGCGAGGTAGACCAGAAGGATGGACGCCCGTCTGGCGACGTTGCGATCGCAAGCTGGCTCATCGCTTACGTGCTCGGCTATGACTCGGTGCACAAGTTGAGGCACGCCTACGGCGAGTGGGTCGAGAGCGACGTGATGGAAGATCTCGTCGAAGCCGGTGGCATCGGAGCCGCGATCGCCTCCGTTGCAGCCTCGCCGGTAGCCGAAGCCGCGTCCGCGGGCGACATCCCAGAGGGCCTAGACCTGCTCGGCGATGAGGCGAACGGGCCCGTCAATTCCGAGGTTGTGGCAGTGAAAGGCCTGCTAAATATAGCAGTCGCCGCCACTCGGCCCGATGCTGAGCATGTCTCACTCGGTGATGGAGGGTCCACGCCTGTCGCGGATGTGCGCGATGCCTTACACGCGAGCGTCTCGCGGGGTCTCGCAGCCTCGAAGCAGCGCGCGCTAGCGGGGAGCAAACTACAACGCCCGACTTATGCTCTTTCCCAGGCGCGAGATGGTCTTCGCGAGGCGCTCGACGGCCTCGATGAGGTGGGCGAGCTAGACGAGTTCGCCCCCCACCGAGAAGCTGTGGTGTTGTTGATCGAGGAGATCGCGAGTCTCCTCGACAAGGTGTCCGAGGCCGCTGAGTCGGCACCTTCGGCTCCCTCGTCGGATGACTGACACCCCCGCGCTCTCGCTCAGACTCGAACCCGCGGGCGGGTTCGTCATGGCGACCGCGAGCGAGCTTGACCGCGAACGCTGGTACCGCATTGCACTGCTGCTGGCGGACACCACGCCTGCATCGGGTGCTTCGCTTCGCGTGGAGCCTGCACGGCTGCTTCGCGAGAGGATCGCCCTGCGCGGACTTCTGGCTGAACTCGGAGTCGGCCTCGCGGCGGACGAGGCAGTGCGAGCGTTGCTCGCGCGAAGTATCAGCGATCAGCGTGGGTTCGCAGCTGCGTTCAGCGAGCGCTCCGACCAAACCGAAGTGGGGGTCGACGATCACGACCCGGGACGGCAGGTTGTACGCAATCTCAGACAGTTCCAGATTCGAGACTTCGAGCGTCTTGCGCAACTTGATCACGGCGCAAACTTCTCAGTGCCGGGCGCAGGAAAGACCACTGTGACCTATGCGCTCCACGCACGTGAAAGGCGGGAGGGGCGCGCGACGAAACTACTTGTCATCGCGCCCCTCTCGGCCTTCAACGCATGGGAAGAGGACGCAGAGACTGTGCTGGATCCACCGCTCTCAGTGGGCCGGTGGCGAGGTGGCGCGTTGCCGGACACTGACGTGATTCTGGTCAACTACCAGAGGGTCACGGCATCAGCGTCGCTTCTGCTGGCGATGATGCTCCGGCACCGTACCCACTTGGTGGTCGACGAGGCTCACCGAGCCAAGCGCGGGGCGGCAGGCGAGTGGGGGCGCGCGATCCTGTCGATCGCACCATTCGCGTCTCGGCGAGACGTCCTTACGGGCACTCCGGCTCCCAACCAGCCGCGTGACCTTCTTGCAGTTCTCGACATCGCATGGCCAGGCGGCATCGTCCGTCGCGCAGTGCCGCCTGCGGCACTGCGCTCTGACCCGAGCGATGCAGACATGCATGGGCTCAACGGAGCAGTCGCCCCGTTGTACGTGCGGACAACGAAGAACGAGTTGGGACTCCGCGACCCCCGAATCGTTCTCGAACCAGTGCCTATGGGGGGACTCCAACAGCAAATCTACGATGCACTCGTCAACCGGTACGTCGGCAGCCTCGACCTCGGCCGACGAGACGCAGCTATGTTGTCGCAGATGGGCGAGGTGACGATGTACCTGCTGCAGGCGGCATGTAGCCCGCGTCTGCTCGCAGCCAACTCCGGCGTGCCGCGCGAGTACCGCTACCCGTCGCTCGCGATTCCTGCTGGTTCGCGAGTTGCGGGGATGATCGACCGATATGCAGACCACGAGGTTCCTGCCAAGTTTGAACGCGCACTTCGCATCGTTGAGAACAATGTCAGACTTGGTCGCAAGACTCTCGTCTGGTCTAACTTCCCGGACAATCTGCTGGACCTCGAAATGATGCTGGCCGGCCTAAGCCCAGCGCTTGTGTATGGCGCAATTCCGAGCAGCGACGACGCGGAGCCAGGGGTCAGAACCCGAGAGCGAGAGATTGACCGCTTCCGCAACGATCCCGAGTGTTGGGTGCTCTTGGCGAACCCTGCTGCCATGTCCGAAGGGATCAGCCTCCACCACTGGTGCCACGACGCCATTTACATCGATCGAACCTTCAACGCGGGCCAGTACCTGCAGTCGCTCGATCGTATCCACCGCCTTGGATTGCCGGAAGACACCGAAACACGCGTCACAATACTCACCGCTTCCAGCACAATCGACGACCGCGTGAACTCGCGCGTCGAAGACAAGACTCGACGTCTCGCGCTCATGCTCAACGACCCCGCTCTCACACAGATGGCGTTGCCTGATGACGACGATACGGGAGATGTAATTGACGACATGCTCGATCTGGCGGAAGTGATGGAACATCTCCGGCAGCGAGCTCGCCGAGGTCCCCATGATGAACTCGCTGAGTGATCATCAGCTGTCTGCAGCGATCCGGGTCGCGAGGATTCTGAACCCCGCTGGAAGTGATGCCGCCTCGCTTGAGCTCAGTCTTCCGCTTGTCATCAGTCAGGGTGAGCACCGAGCCGAGGATCTTCGCGTGGGCCTTGCGCTGCTTGTCGACGCAGAGCTTGCTTTTGCCGGCGCAGCTGGTGTCCGGGGAACGAGCGAACTGTCGGCGTTGGTGGCCCTCGATGACGCCAGCGCCCTTCGCGAACTTCGTCGGCTCCTGCAAGTGAAGGAGCAGCAATCCGATCGCGCGCTACTGGGTTCTGCGGGTGAGGCTGCGGTGGTAGCAGCCTGCCGCGCTGAACTCCTGGTGGTCGGGCGTCCTGACCTCCAGGCTGAGATCATCCAGGTCAGTCTTTTTGACGACACCCTGGGGTATGACATCGCCGCGCCAACGCTCCGGGGAACCGCTCGACGCCTCGAAGTCAAGACTACGTCTCAGGTCTCGGGTGGCGTGTTTCAGTTCTACCTGTCGAGGAATGAGTACGACGTGGGCTGCCGGAACCCCTCCGAATGGGCGCTGGTAGCGTGCGAGCGGCGTGGGGAACTAATCGACATAGTTGGGTGGTGCCGCGCGAGCGCCCTCGCCCCGTACCTCCCTCAGGACCACCGAGGCCGCTGGACTGAGGCTCTGGTCCGCGTGCCGTGTTCGATGCTCATAGAAGGCACGCCGTCTTGCGTGTAGAACTCACAATTCGAGGTAAGGCGAGCGAGCGATCGCGAGAGGGATCGGCAGCTTCGCGAGCGCCTTTGGCTCCAGCTTCTTGAGTCCGATTCCTTGCGTGCGCGCTGCCGCATCGATCGCCTGTTGCCCGTCAGGACTCCTCAACCACTCAAGGATCGCAAGACGATCCTCATCCGACACACCCTCGTGCCATGTCCAGCCGTAGAGGTTGTTCACGATGGCTGCCGCGGCCTCGTTCACGACAAACCGCACGCGTCCGCGTGTCATTGGGCCAATGATGACATCCGGAACTACGAGGTCGTGGCCGAGGTCAAACCATTTGCCTGGCCTCGTCCGACACAGATAGGTCTGGTCGACTCCGGCGTCCTCCCCCTGCGAGAGGTACCTGTCGAGCGTCCGGCCCTGTTGCCGGTCCTTTTCCTGCGCCACGAGGAGCCAACGCTTCTCGGCGTCCCCGAGGGCAGGCAGGCTGTTGGTCGTTACCTCATCGGTGAACTTGAAGAGCCTTCGCACAAGTGGGACTGTCCAGTCGTGGATGTCGTGGAGCGCGACTTCCTCCTCTGATAGCACGAAGAAGTCGTTTGCACCCGTAGCTGTGCCGCGCCGCAGCTTACAGAAGTTCGATAGTGGAGTGCCGGTGTCTCCAGTTGGCGTTGGATTCACCGCAGGGACGGCGGCGATCTCGGTGGGCTGAGGACTCTCCTCTGCAACTGAAGCGAACAGCCCACGCCACGAGATCGCATCGGCCAGAATCGAGCGGTCGACCGGAGCCCGCGTCGGGGCAGGGTCATCTCTGGTCCATGTTGAGACAAGAAACTCCGACTCGCTGGCTCGTTCAGGACCGACCTGCAGTACTACGGCGTCGACCTGCGCGTCGGCGAATAGCCTCCCGTCGATGAGGCACAGTTCGATCCGCCGGCGATTGAGCTGCGAGAGGCGGGCTCGGAGTCTTGCCGCGTACTGCGACTCCAACCACTGTGCCGGGAGCAACAGGCACAAGCCGTCGTCGGCCGCCAGATGCTTTATCGAAATGGCGGTAATCAGCGCCGACAAACTTGCACGAGAGCCGCACAGCCCCTCGGCGTCGCGCGTCAGCCGCTCGCGGTCCTCAGCCGAAAGTAGTTGTGCTCGCGTGTACGGCGGATTTCCGAGAATGAGGCGCGGCCCAGGGGTCTTCGGGAGGTTGCCAATCCACCTGGTGTAGTCAGCACGAACGGTACGTATCCCTGGTCCCCGCGCATCGGTGTCACGAAGTTCCATCCCTGCGATCCACGAACGAAGCGCCAGGAGGCCGAGCGTCACTGGGTTGATGTCAACCGCGAAGACCTGCGCTTGGGGCCACTGTGTCGCCGCGAGTGCAGTGAAGACCCCCACGCCCGCTCCGACGTCCACGACGGAATGAGGGGTGGGCTCGTTCTCGACCCACATCTGCAGCATGAGGTCTGCCTCTGTACGCGGCGTGAAGAATGTTCCGAGTGGTCGACGGTTCTTGCCCGAGACAAGTAGTGCATAAAGCGATGCGAGGGCTTGGTCGGGATCCTCGCGTATTGCTTCGAGTGTCGCGTCGCGCACGCCATCGTCAGCGCGGGGGCCTGCTTCCAGCCAGGCCGTGACATCTGGGGGCCACTTCTGCCGATCACGTGGGGGGACAATCGACGAGACCAGGCCGCCGAGTGCGGCGAGCATCCGTCGCTCATCGGCGGATGCGCCTGGCACCAACTTTTCGGACAGCGGTGAGCCGGGAATTGACCGCAGCCAATCCAGCGTGGGTTCCAGATCCGCGGTCACGGGTCTGATTCTCTCGCATACCGCTGACACGGTTTGCACCCTCCTGGACCTACGGCTTCAGCTGGGCTTGCGCATGCTCGTTCTGGCCGCATGGATTGCCAAGCCGGTGTGCTCGCGAATCCTCGATAGGTCATGAGCAACAGTAGGGTCCTACGCGTTGTGTCGATCCAGTCTTTCGAAGGGCACATTATCAGGTGTCTTACGGCTTTCGCATGCTTGCGACGTGGGTATGGTGGATCTACGATCAGGCGTGATCGGTCCGTCTGGGAACAGCCGCAAGTGGGGGCGAACGTCACGCCCCGCAACGCGGTGCGGGATCCGCCCTGCCTCTCGCTCACGGGCCGCCAGTCGTCAATCTCGCGCATCGCTGCAGCGCCGCTCATGAAGCAACGTAGGAGGCTAGTCGTGAGGGGCATCGTCTTCGTCGATATCGACGTGTCCTGCCCCCCGTTTGGGCGTGGTGAACGAACTGGTGACAGTCGGGGTTTAGGCCGCGAGGTGTCAGTCCGCTCTTGCGTCGTCGTGCTCACGGGCTCATTCATCCCGGAGGTCACCTACAGGCAGATGCCAGAAGACGTCATGGTGCTCGACAGGATGGATCTCCCCCGCTGGTTCAAGAAGCGACCTGCGGTCCTCTCCCCCGATGAGGTTGAGGGAATCTACGAGATCGCGCGGCGTTCCACCACGTGGAAGTGGTCCTAGGGATCACGCGACACGCTTTACTTCCTAGGCATGCGACCATCAATGGACCAGCCCATGACCCCGGAGGTGGCGCGTGACGATCGAGGACACCGAGCTCCCCGAGCAGACGGAAGCCCTCGCGCGCGCTCTCGACCTCCTCGCCGAACGCACCATCGCCGCGCTCACGGGCGCCGGGCTCTCCACTGACTCGGGCATCCCCGACTATCGCGGCGCCAACTCGCCACGACGAACCCCCATGACCGTGCACGACTTCGTCGGCGATGAGGCGATGCG
This sequence comes from Demequina zhanjiangensis, assembly GCF_030418315.1. Classification (GTDB taxonomy): domain Bacteria; phylum Actinomycetota; class Actinomycetes; order Actinomycetales; family Demequinaceae; genus Demequina; species Demequina zhanjiangensis. Next base: position 113,662 of record NZ_JAUHPV010000006.1, on the reverse strand, counting down.
CCGCCGCTACTGGGTCGGATCGCACCTTGGCTGGAAGGCGTTCGCCGCCACGCAGCCCAACCCCGGACACGCCGCCCTCGCCGCGCTCGAAGATGCCAGCATCGTCACCGGCCTCGTGACGCAGAACGTTGACGGCCTTCACCTGCGCGCCGGATCGCAGCGCGTCGTCGAGCTGCACGGCAACATGCGCACCGTCACCTGCCTCGTCTGCGGCACGCAGTTCTCGCGACACGACATCGCCGAGCGCCTCGAGCGCGACAACCCCGTCCTCGCGGTCCCCGAGGAGGTCGAGCTCGGCCCCGACGGCGACGTGCTCCCCAGCACCTGGCAGACCCTCACCGTCCCCGACTGCACGGTCTGCGGCGGCACCCTCAAGCCCGACGTCGTCTTCTTCGGCGAGTACGTGCCCAAGCCCCAGACCTACGCCGCCGAGGCCATCGTGGACGAAGCCGACGCGCTACTCGTCGCCGGCTCCTCGCTCGCCGTCAACTCGGGCGTCCGCCTCGTGGAGCGCGCACATCGGCGAGGTGTGCCCATCGTGATCATCAACCGCGGACCCACCAAGGGCGACCGACGCGCCGCCGTCAAGATCGACGCGGGCACCAGCGAGACGCTCGACGCCCTCGCAGCCGCGCTCACACAGTCCGGCCGCTAGCCCCGCGCGCACCCCGTCACGGCAAGCCCCGACGGCGACCCGCTCGCCGTGAACCCAAATGCACCGGTCGCACCGACGGCTAGGGCGCCGTTCCAGCCCGCGTCGCGCACGGTCACGGTCCCGCTCGTGCCGGAGGCGTCGCCGTTCCACAGTCCGTCGGTCGAAGATCCGGCGGGAAGCACCAACGTGACCGTCCATCCGTTCATGGGCTGCTTGGCGGTCACCGTCACGTCGGCCTGGAAGCCGCCGTCCCACTGGTTGGGCGAGACTGCCACGACCGAGCACTGCTCGCCCTCGAACTCGGCGAGCACCTGACCCGAGCCCACACCACCGTCGGCCCCACCGGACCCACCCGAGCCCGACCCACCGGCGCCACCGCCACCCGAAGCGCCACCAGAGCCCGCATCGGCCGAGCCGCCCGACCCGTCCCCACCGGAACCGGCAGCCACCTCGCCCACGGGCAGCATCGCCGAAGCGTCCTCCCGCGCCGGCGGGTTCTCCTCCCCCACGGCCGGGTACGCGTTCGCGACCAGCTCGGTGAACTGCGACGCGAACCACTTGCCCGAGAGCGGCGCGTCGGCGAGCGCACCCGTCGCCTGGCCTGCGAGCCGGTCGCTCACATACGAGGGGTCACACATCGGGTCGAAGCTCTTGCCCTCGTCGTTGGGGATCTCGCTGGCGGACCCGTCGGACTCGCCCGGCGGCTTGACCCACAGGTACGCGTCGAGGTGCGAGTCGGGGTAGCCGGAGGGCAGGGCCTGCGGCCGCAGCCCGAGTCCCGCACCCGACTGGTTGCACCACGCCCCGCGGTGGGTGCGTTGGTCCAGCTTGTTCGATGAGACGTAGGCGTCGGCGGAGGAGGCGTCGACCACCGCCGTCGGCCGCGCGTCCCCACCCCAGCCGTTCCGAGACGTGTCGATGATCATGCCGATCGTGTCGGGGAACCCTGCACCCACGGCCCGCGAGTACAGGTCGGCGGTCCAGTCGGCCTCGTCGAAGTCGCGGTTCCACTCGTAGAAGCTGCCCGATCGGATCTCCGGGCCGCCCACCTGCAGCGACGCGTTCGGCAGGTACACCTCCTCGGTGGGGGTGTAGTTGGCGGTGTTGGTGACGAACCCGTCGACCGAGTCGAAGCCGGCCTCCGTGGACCGCACCACGTCCGCGAACAGCTGCACCGACGGCCCCGAGTTCGTATCCCAGCCCAGCCATCCCGAGTGCGCGGCGTCAAGGTAGGCGTAGACGTTCGGGATCGCGGCGAACGCGTCGAGCGCGTAGGCCACGCCGGCCCGGTAGTACGGGTCGGCGGCCTGACAATTCGGGGCCGACGCGTTGGTCACCAGGTTCGGCAGCGAGTCGGGCTCGATCACGGTGACGATGCGAAGCCCCTCGTACTGGGGCTCGGCGAAAATCGAGGCGAGCACGTCGATGTACTCGCTCTGATACCGCTCCAGCCCCTCGTCCGTGGCGGGAAGCTCGCCGTTCGACGCGAGCGCGAAGCAGTCCCGCCCCGGCAGGTCGTAGACCACGACGGTCACGGTGATGGGGGTGTCGCCGTCCCGCTGGGCCAGCGCGTCGTCAAGGTGGAAGCGAAGTCCGGGACCGTCGGCATTGCCCTCGATCGCGGAGATCCTGTCCATCCACACGCCCGTCGGCTGGGAGGACACCTGGATCATCGCGTCGGCAAGGTCGGAGTCCGACGTCGCGTTCGCGGTCCCCTGCACCTGGTCCGACCACATGCTGTTGACGTACATGGTGGCGCCCGCGAACGGGTTGTTCACGTGCACGCCGTCGGCCGCATGCTCACGGGCCTCGCGATCGGGCGCGGGGATCGTCGCCGAGTCGGTCGGCAGCACGTAGTCGTCCCCGGTGCACGCCGCGAGCACGAGCGCTCCCGCAAGAACCACAGCCAGCCCGCGCGCCAGCCCACTTGACCTCATCGCCACAGCATCCCCCTTCTCTGGCCTGAGAACGTTCCTACCCTGCCAGCGAAGCCGCTCGCGCACCAGGGCGGGGTGACCCACGTCGCACGGTCGCAGAATCGGAACCACGGCTCCGCTTCGCCTTCCGACCAGGCATGATCGTCGCCTCCGTGGCCGCGCTCACCCTTGCACCCAGTGCCACACTGCCCTAGGGTTGCGCGAAGTGCCTGGAACGACCCCGCGTTCCGGCATCCACAGGGGGAACACCGTCATGCGCTTGCGCCGTCCTGCCCGAATCACCGCCACCGCTCTCACCGCTGCAGCCTTCGCCGCGACTGGCGTCGCCGCCACCACGGCGAGCGCTTCGATCGACTTCCCGGACGACGTCGCCCTCTCCCCCGCCAACGGCGCCACCGGAGCGTCGGTCGACGACGACCTCCTCATGGGCTTCGGCGCCCCGATCCAGGCGGGGACGGGCAACGTCACGATCTACGAGACGAACCCGACCATCGCGTTCACAGACCCCTTGGACGACGCGTCGCTGCTGACGGTCACGCAGGGCGCGTTCTTCGCCGATGCCGAACCGTTCTTCGCCCCAGACCCGATCTTCGGAGTGAATGATGGCGCCGGCGGGGGCGACTTCGGCGGGGACACTCCGGGCGACCGCGTCAGCTACTCGGGCTTCACCGGAGGCTTCCTCGAGGCGACTGGGGTCGCCTTCAGCGGAACGAACCCCGTCGCGGTCGAGTGGACCGGCATCGACATCTCCGGGTTGACGCTCCTCTGGTTCTCCGCCGACTTCGCGTCCGCCCTCGCCCCCGACCAGAACGACTCCGTGCGTGTCGAGGCCCAGATCGACGGTGGCGGCTATCGGCCGGTGCTGGAGTTCACCCCGCCGGTCCAGGACGGCACCTTCGAGGCGACCGACACCGGTGAACAGCTCAACGCGACGGCCAACAATTTCGCCCGCGCCCTCAACGGAACGGGCACCACGCTCGACCTCCGCATCACGATGAGCCTCAGCGGCACCGACGCCACCGGCGACGACATCGCGTTCGACAACGTCAGCATCGGCGGCAACACCGGCGCCCCGACCATGGTGGAGCAGCTGGCCGTCGGCTCCTCGCGCGTGTCGATCTCGGGCAGCGCCATCATCGTCGACCCGACGACGGCCCTCGACGAGTTCACCCACCACTCGATCCTTGTGGACGAGGGCGCTCTCACGGACACCGAGCCCACCCCGACAGACTTCGCCGGCTTCACGACGCTCGCCGACTGGAGCTTCACCACCGGGGCGACCACACCGCCCGCCATCGTCAGGCTCAGCCCCGCCGACGACTCCACCTCGGTGCCCGTGGGCGGCACCCTGTCAGTGACATTCGACCGCACCATCACGCCCAGTTCGGGCACGATCACCATCCACCGCGAATCCGACTTCACCATGGTCACTGCGTTCGACATGTCCTCGGACGTCAGCGTCTCGACCACGTTCGTGACGAACGACACGATCAGCTTCACGCCCGCGTTCGACCTTGACCTCGGAACCGAGTACTTCGTGCTCATCTCGCAGGGAGCGGTGGACGACGCAGCCGTCCCGTCGAGCCCGTTCCCGGGGCTCGCCAGCACCTTGGCGTGGACCTTCACCACAAGTGCAGTTCCGGTGGACGACGCAAGTCCCGAGCCTTCGCCGAGCGCCTCCCCGTCCGTCAGCGCCTCCCCCTCCGTCAGCGCCACCCCGGCGTCGGACACGGACGACGACAGCGCCACCGATTCCGGCACGGCCTCCGCGTCAGACGAGCTCGCCGCTACCGGCCCGTCCGATGCGACAGTGGGGCTCCTCGCGGCGGCCGTGCTCATCGCGCTGGGTGCCGCGACGATCGCGATCCGCGCCCGCCGTAGCTGACCGCGCCCACGAGGCACTAGATGCCCATGGGGACCCGCTACATCCCGAAGCCCCACATCATGCCGTCGACGATCCAGTCGGCGTCGATGGCGCGGCTGTCGAGCTTCGGGTCGTTGCTGGCGACGAGGAAGTAGTCGTACGCCGACCCGTCGGCCCCGCCGTCATCCCAGGCGGCGTCGACGACCAACCAGGATCCGCCCACGTAGACACGGTTCCAGGCGTGCGGGAGCACGTCCTGCCCGTCGGCGGCCGTGCCGGTGATGACGACGCTGCGATAGCCGGCGGCGTCGGCCAGCGCCTGGAACGCCTTGGCATAGCCCTCCCCGACGGCGCGACCCGCGACAAGCGCCCCGTACGCCTCCTGCGACTGCGTGACGGCCGCATAGGTGGAGGTCGTGAGCGAGTTGCGGCGAGCGTCGAAGGCGGCCTGATCGAACTCCGCGGTCTCGATCAGCGCGTCGTGGAGGGCGCGGAGCACGGCGACATCGCCGTCGGCCTCCTGCACCTCGGTGGAGGTGACGATGCGTTCGACAACGGCAGCTGTCTGCGAGCGTCGGTTCTCCGCCTCGGCGTCGCCGTAGCGGTAGCTGGGGATGATCTGGGTGGCGTCGTCGGTGAAGGACCAGCCGGTCGGGTCGATATACACGTACGGGTTCTGCGCGGCGACCTCGAGCATCGCGTCATCCAGGATCTCCCGTGCAGTCTCCCCAGTCGCGGTGAGCCAGCCGACGTCCACCGTGTCCTCCTGCGCGATGAGGCTGCGCGCCAGGTAGACGCTTCTGGCGTCGCTGCCGAACACGGGGTAGTCGATCGCGGGGCCCTCGGGCACCGCGCCGCCCGCGTAGGCCGACCAGCGGACCGTCCCGGACACGACGGCGAGATACGAGACGGTCAGCATGACGATCACACCGAAGACGGCGAAGCCCGCGTACCAGCCCTCGCCGACCCTGCCAGGCAGCCGACGCGGGGACTCCACGCCCGGGAGCACAGGGGCCACACGACGCTCGCGCCGGGGTCGACGCTCCTCCCGCGTCGACTCCATCTCGCCGAACTCCGTCCAGAGCGGATCCACACAGTCGAGCCCAGTCTCAGCATCGCGGGTGCGCGAGGTCCAGGCGCGGCCGTCCCAGTAGCGTTCGACCCCGATCACGCTGGGATCGGGCAGCCAGCCCGCCTGGGGCAGCTTGGGCCGCCTCACCTGTCCGTCGCCTCCCGGCATGAGACCTCCTGACACCTTCTGTCTTCACGCTAGCCCGCGTGGCGCGCTCGTGCCTGGTCAGAGGACGTTTTCGCAGGTTCTCCGCACGGGCAGGAAAGGACGGTGCGCGGTCGATCACGATGTGGATTTATCCACTTCTCGCCGGCTACGCCGCCCGACCTGCACCTCCCGGCACAAATGAAGGCATAGGGTGCATATCGGGCACGGCGGCGCTTCCCTCAGCGCGTCGCGGGCCTGATCAAGGGGGTTTCATGAGCTGGTGGACGAAGAAGCACGCGCCCGAGGTGGCAACCCAGGCGCCTGCACAGGCACGGCATGTGGCGATCGGGTTCACCGATCCCGTCGCCGGGCCAAGGCAGCTGGTCGACGCGACTGGCGACGTGTGCGCGAGGCTCGGCCTCACGATGACCGTCGTGAGCGACGAGGCGCAGCTGATCACCGCGGCCGACGACATGACGAGCGCCGACGTGGTGGTCTTCCCCCACTTCGACGCGCTGACGCTGGGAATCGAGGACGGAAGCGACCCGCATTGGCAGGGCACCCGTCTCTCCCCCGCAACAGCGTCGGCCTCAGGCGTCACCTACGTGGTCGGGACGACGGGTCAGGACGGCATCACCCTGCAGACGCTGCAGACCCTGTTCGGGTCGGATGTGAAGTCGATGCTCATGCTCGCCGGGTCCGCGCGGGAGCTCGCGAAGCTCGAGCTTCTGCTCGAGGAGGCGCTGGGCGCCTAGACGCCCCGAGGTCGACGCGCCGGGCGGAGGCTGCTGCTCAGGCCGCGTCGGCCTCGGGCTCGGGCTCGGCCTCGTCGGCCGAGAGCAGCTCGTGCAGCGTGCGCAGCGGCTCGCGGAGCATCGACTCGACGATCCGCGGGTTCGCCTCGTAGCCGGCGAGCATCTCAAGGACCGACTCGCACAGGTCCGCGATCTCCTCGTCACGCTCGCCACGGTCGTGATGCACTGCGGCACGCGCGCTCAGGATGGGACCACGCAGGGCGAGCATGATCTCGGGGTCAGTGGCCTCGGCGACCAGCGCGTCGTACTGCGCCTCCGTCTGCTCGAGCACCTTGAGCGCACCCTCGTCCTCGCCCACGATCAACCGCGAGCGCGCCGTGCCGACGCCGATGCGGATCAGCTCGGTGCGCTCATACTGCGTGGGGCCGCCGTCGCGGAGCGTGTAGCGGGCCACGTCGAAGGCCTCGGTCCATGCCGCGTTCGACTTCTCGTACTCCTTGGCGAGCGCCAGCTCCATCGAGTACCACGAGAGCTGCTGGGCCAATCGAAGCGCACCCTGACGCGGCTCCTGCTTGAACTCCGTCCGGAGCCTGATCACCTCACGACGCGTCTTCTCGATCCCCATGACAGCACTCTAAGTGACATCGGTCACAGCACAACCCTCAACATCCGGGCTTCGCGGCCGATCTGCAGTCCGGGACACGACTCGAATCACCCAAGCGGGTACATAGTGGTCGCGCGCGACAGCCACGTACCCTGCGCGAAGGATTGACACCCCTTGCGCTCCCGCCTACGGTCAGACGTATCGGTCGAGCGACCGAAACCGCCAGCCGACACCGCCGTCGGCCACGACACGGAGGCGCCGTTGCCCGCAGCAGACACCAGGCACATGATCCTTGAGGCGACGCGCGACTGCGTGCTCGCCGATGGATATGCGGCGCTGTCCACCAGGAAGGTCGCCGAGCTCGCGGGCGTCCCCCTCAGCCAGATCCACTACCACTTCGGGTCCAAGGAGAAGCTGGTCCTCGCGCTGCTCGAGGCCGAGAACGAGCGCCTCATCGCGCGTCAGGCAGCGCTCTACGCGGGCGACGAGCCCCTCTCGGTTCAATGGGACCGCGCCTGCGACTACCTGGACCAGGACCTCAAGTCCGGCTACGTGCGCATCCTCAACGAGCTGATCGCCGCCGGATACTCGCGCCCCGAGCTCGCCGCGCGGCTGAACGTCCTGCTGGGCGAATGGATCAAGGTTCTCACCTCGGCCTTCGCCTACAGGCTCGACCGCGGGCTGGACCTGGGGCCCTTCACCGCGCCGCAGCTCGCGGCGCTCGCCGGCAACGTGTTCCTCGGCGCCGAGCAGTCCATCCTGCTGGGCCACGAGAACGACGCCCACCCCATCCGAGGAGCCCTGCGCGCAGTCGGGACCCTCATCGCCGACGCCGAGAGACGCGCCGGCCTCACCCCCGCACCCACCGGCTAGGGAGCGGCCCCGGAAACCACCCGCACGCAAGGAGTCCCCGCCATGCGTCCAGTAGAGCCGACATACTCAGGAACCGTGCCTCGCGCCGGAGCGGACCTCGCCTACGAGGTCTACGACCGCGATGCCCCCACCGTCCTCCTCGCCCCCACCTGGGAGCTCGTGGACTCACGGATGTGGAAGGCGCAGGTGCCGTACCTCTCCCGCCACTTCCGCGTCGTCATCTACGACGCGGCGGGCACCGGCCGCTCCTCCAAGCCTCGCGACACCGGCCGGTACACGCAGATGAATCGCATGCACGACGCCGTGGCTGTGCTCGACGCCACCGGCACCGACCGCGCAGGCGTGCTCGGATACTCGGCGGGCGGCACCTTGGGCCTTCTGCTCGCAACCTTCCACCCCGAGCGGGTCGACGGCGTGGTCGCCCTCGCCGCAGGGCATCCGCGCAACCCCGACCCGGAAGGCCGCCTCGCACCCCCGTGGGATCCCGACGGAGAGGAGCCGCCCGTCGGCTGGTCCAAGTTCAACCATGACTGGTGGCAACGGAACTTCCGCGACTTCGTCGAGTGGTTCATCCCCACGATCAACTCGGATCCGCACGCGACCAAGCTCCAGGAGGACGGGATCGCGTGGGCGCTCGAGATGGGTCCCGAGGCCGCGTGGAGCGCCATCACCGACTGCTGGGACCTCGACGTGGACGACTGGTACGCGCGCCTCGCGTCCTGCCAGGTGCCGACGCTGCTCATCCATGGCGACAAGGACACCAACACGAACCACGCCGGATCCGTCTACCTGAGCGATCTCATGCCTGCCGCACGCCTGCACACCGTCGAGGGTGCCGACCATCCGGTGCTGGCGCGCTATCCGATCCTCTTCAACCACCTGGCCCACGACTTCCTGAACGAGGCCTGGGACCTGGGCCCGCGCGTCCCCAGCACTCCCCTCGGCGAAGCCGCCACCACCGCCTATGCCGCGCCCGCGTCGGCGCCGAAACGAGTGCTGTACCTGTCCTCACCAATCGGCCTGGGGCATGCCCGACGCGACGTCGTGATCGCCGAGGAGCTGCGTGCCGCACATCCCGACGTGGTGGTCGACTGGCTCGCCGAGCACCCTGTGACGCGCGTGCTCGAGGAGGCTGGCGAACGCATCCACCCCGCGTCACGGCTGCTGGGGTCCGAGGCGGCGATCATCGACGCCGCGTGCGACGACCACACGCTGAACGTGCTCGACGCGGCACGCCAGATGGATGCGGTGCAGGTGCACAACTTCCACATCCTCGACGAGGTGCTCACAGCCGAGCGCTACGACCTTGTCGTCGCCGACGAGGCCTGGCAGCTGGACAACCATCTGTTCGAGAACCCCCACCTCAAGCGCGCCCCGATCGCATGGATGACCGACTTCATCGGCGACTACGGGATGCCGAGCGGAGGCGAATGGCAGGCGAAGGTCGCCCGAGACCTGAACACTCAGATGGTGGAGCACATCGCCACCTACCCCGACCTGCGGGACGTGTCGGTGTTCGTGGGAGGACCGGACGACGTGCCAACCGACCCGCTCGCCCCGGGACTCCCGACGATGCGCGACTGGACCCGGGAGCACTTCGACTTCTCCGGCTACATCACCGGGTTCGATCCGCGCGCGCTCGGCGACCGCGAGCGCCTACGCGCTCAGGTCGGCTTCGATCCGCGCGAGAAGGTGTGCCTCGTCTGCGTGGGCGGCTCGGGCGCTGGCACGAGCCTGATCCGGCGCGTGGTCACCGCGGCACCGGCCGCACGTCGCGTGCTGCCCGAGCTGCGCATGATCGTCGTGACGGGACCATGCATCGACCCGTCCACGATGCCTCAGGTGCCCGGCGTGGAGTATCACGCGTACGTGCACGGGCTCTACCGCTGGCTCGCCGCCTGCGACCTCGCCGTGGTTCAGGGTGGACTCACGACGACCATGGAGCTCACGGCCGCGAAGGTGCCGTTCATCTACGTGCCGCTGCGGGAGCACTTCGAGCAGAACCATCACGTGGCCGCGCGCCTGCGGCGCTACCGGGCGGGCCGCCGCATGGACTACGACGAGCTGGATCCGGGGGCGCTGGCGCAGGCGCTGCTGGACCTGCTGTCGACTCCGGTCGACTATGCCGAAGTGGAGACCGACGGGGCCGCGAAGGCCGCGGCTCTCATCGGGGCCGCGCTGTAGCCGCCTCGGATGACGCGAGAAGCCCCCTGCTAGCACGTCGACTTTCCCGCCCCTGTTGACGGATCACCATCTCAGTCGCATGCTGGAACAAGTTCGGTCGATCGACCGAACAAGGGCGACAGAGACGTCGTCCCGAAACGAACAGGAGTCCCCGCCATGTTCACCTACCCCGACGACGCAGCACCGTCCCGCACGCCGGCACCGGACCCGCATTTCGCGCTTCCGCTGATGTGGGCCCAGGCCTTCGAGGACCGGCTCGACAGGCGCGAGCAGCGGAGGGAGTCCCGCGGCACCCGCTTCCGCCCCGCGCCCTTCCAGCGCTGGAGCGCATCGCTCCGCCACGCCTGGAGCCACCTGCGCACCTCACGCCCCGACCGCTTCAGCGGCACCCCGTTCCCGGCCTGATCCCGACCACCACCGCACGACGAGAGAGTCCCCATCATGTACCTGTCAGACGACGGCTTCGTCCGCACCCGCACCGTCCCCGCCGACCCGAACTACGCGCTCGTGGCGATGCTCGCCTACGGCTTCCAGGCTGAGCGCGACGACCACCACCGCCGCACCGCCGGCGGAGTGAGCACCTCGCCGCGCCAGTCGGAGCTGCTGGACCGCCTCACCAAGGCCGGCCGTCTCGTGCTCGACCGCGTGCGCGCCTGGAGTCACCCCAAGGCGCTTGGCGGCGGCACCGCCTCGCCCGCCTGAGGCGCTCCGGCAGACTCCTCGTGCCTGAGCGAGCGCAGCCCGCCGCGCACCCCCTTCATGGAGTACATGCGCGCATCGGCCGACGGCAGCAGCGCGAGCACCTCGCCGTCGGACGTGGACGCATAGCCGCAGCTCACCCCCACCGACGCGATGCCCCGCTGCGTTGCGATCGGAGCCTTGAGGAGCGCGGCAACCATGTCCGTGACCGTCTCGAGCCGCTCGTCGTCAGCGCCGACGAACAGCGCCGCGAACTCATCCCCGCCGAGCCGCGCACACTGCACCGCCTCGCCGCAGGCCTCGCGAATGCGATGCGCGGCCGCACGGAGGACCTCGTCGCCGGCGTCGTGCCCCCAGGCGTCATTGACCTCCTTGAAGCGGTCGAGGTCGAAGAACATCACGCTCACGCGCTCCTCCGAGCCCTCATGCTCGTGCAGCGCCTCGAAGAACGCGAGCCTGCTGGCAAGCCCGGTGAGCTGGTCCGTGCGTGCGAGCCTGCGGATCTCCAGATGGTCGCGCGCATGCTGGACGATCAGCTCCGACCGCGCGATCGCGACGACAACCGCCCTCGCATGCCGTTCGGAGACGTCCGGCGACATGCCCACCAGAAGGCGGCGCACCGGCGACGGGTCAGCGAGCGGCACCTCGCGCCAACGACGACCCTCAACCTCGAACACCGACGGGTCGCCGTCGATCGCCGACACGTCAGGACTGACCTCGGGTCGCCAGGACTCGAGCATCACGCACTGGCCGTCCCTCGCCTCCGGCACGCTGTCCGTCGCCACCCAGCGCCCCTCCAGGCGCTCCACCTGCACCACCAGCAGGTGCGGCACCTCGGCCGCCAAGGCACGCCAATGCGCCTGCTCCCGGGACTGAAGCTCGTCCTCGTCCAACTCGCCGACCATGGAGGCTCCGAACCGCACCTCGATCGACGACACCGCCGCGATCGCGTCGTGCTCCTTGAGCATGAGCCCCAGCCGACGGGAGGTCACCCCCATCGCCACCCACACCGGCACGGCACTCAACGCGGGAATCGAGTCGATCCACGTGACGGCGTCGGCCCGGGCATAGTCCGCGACCAGGAGCACGCCGGTATAGAGCAGAGTGCGCACGGCGACGCCGACGCGGGAGCCGCCGAGCGAGCGATGCCACAGGGAGGTGGACATCGCCAGAGGAGCCTCCCAGGGCAGGGTGAGCGCGGTGGTCAGCATCACGAAGCCAGCGGCATCCAGCAGGTCAGCCGCAGGCTCGGGAAGCCAGCGTCGGCGCAGGCCGAGCGCCGCGACCAGCACGAGCACGAGCCCGGCAGAGCCGACCAGCAGCGAAACTGTTCCCTGGCGCAGCAGATCGGGCAGCACGACAAGGCTCGAGAGCACCGCGAGCGTGCAGATGCCGCGCCCCGCGCTTCCGAAAGCGCCGCCAGGGCGGGTGAGAGCCACCCTGCGCGCGGAGGCGCGCACACTCTCCACCGCGCGTCGCACCGTCATGCTGGCATTCCTCTCAGGACTGAGACTGTGGAATGCCTATCGGACGCCGACGCGCGCGCGTAAGGAACTGGCGGGCTACGCGCCCAGCCGGAACACCTCGTCGGCCGCGGCCTGCACGGCCCGCACATCAGCCCCATTGTCCAGGCCCGCCACCGAACGCTCCGCCGCACGGGCGCACATGCCCATCAGCGCGTCACGGTCCTCAGCGCTCGGCGCGATCTCCACCAGATGACCGAGCACCTTCTGGATCCTCAGGCCCACCTCGACCAGCGGCGCCCCGTCGCGCGCGAGCGGCCGGAAGGCGTCCTCGAGCAGATCGTCGAGCACTACCGCAGGGACGTGCACGCGCCGGAACCTCGGCTCGTCCACCGGTTCACCGACGAGCAGCTCGGTGAGCACACGCTCGATCGCCCCCAGCACCTCCACCGCGGTCCCGGGATCGTTGGTGGACGGCGAGAGGGCACGCGACCCGATCTCCGCGAGCGCCACCAGGCCCAGCCGCGGATCCTGCTCATAGGTCCGATGCTTCTCGATGAGGAACGCCGCACACACCTGGTCCCGCAGGCTCTCGGCGTCGTCGGAGCCGTCGCGACGCACCGACTGCGCGCCTGACACCCTGGCGAGCGCGCTCCCGCGACCGACGAACGACCCCGGCAAGGCGTCCACGTGGATGGAGACGCCCACCGCGTCGGCCGCGGCCTCGAGCGCCGCCACGTCCACGCCCGTCACATACCCGGCCGCCTCCGCACGCACGGTGAGCGCACCGTCGGGCACCGCGACAGGGGCGACGCCACCGAGGTGAGGTTCGCGCGCATAGTCACGCATCGTGTCGGTCGCGGCGTTCTCCACGCGGTCGATGACGTCAGGCACCCTCCCGAACCTGGTGAGGTGGTGGATCCAGCGCAGCAGCGTCCCCACAACCACCGCGATCACGATCAGCGTGCCCAGGAACAGGACGGTGCGGCCCTTCTCGCCGAAACCGTTCGCGCTCAACGCGACCAGGCCCACGATCGCGAACACGAACGTCCCCAGGAACGTGGACAGCGCGTTCTGAGAGGTCGGGTCGGAGATCAGCAGCTGGGTCGCGCGCGGCGTCGTGCCGCGCGCCGCCGCCGCATACGCCGAGATCATCGCGGTGAGCGAGAACGTCGTCACCGCCAGCATCGACGTGGCAAGGATCTGCAGGATCCCCGAGACCGCGCCCTGCCCGAAGTCGATCGCGAACGCATCCGGGAGCAGATCCGCAAAGCCCCACGCGACCGCGACCAGCAGGAGCGCGAGCGCCGTCACGAGCGCCAGGCGGAACCAGATCCGCTCAGGAAGACGCCTCAGGAAGGTCCGCCATCCGACCGCATCCATGAGACCTCCCGACAGCGCGGCCGCCGTGGACGCCGCCGGGGCGCGACGACACGGGCCGATGCGCCTCACGGTACGGCAACGAGGTCGTTTACCGACGGTTTACCGCTCCGGCAGATGCTGAGATCGGCAGACCACTGCGCCCTGGGGAGGGAACATGAACAGTGCCGCCGTGCCCACCAGTCCGTATCCGCCGCGCCCCGCGATCCTCTTCGGGGTGCTGAACATCGTCGCGGCGGTGGGAGCGATAGTGCTCCTCCTCACCGCACCGTTCCGTGCCGTCGGTCGCGCACTCGCCGCCGTGCTCGGGATGCTCGCGACCCTCCCCTTCGCGAGGCGCTCCCGGCGCCTCTCCCGCGAGCATCCCAGCTCGGTCTCCTACTTCGGCACCGCTGCCTGACGTCGCCGCCGGAGCACCAGGACCGACGCGCCCGCGAGCACACAGGCGGCTGCCACTGCCCACGTCGCGAGGACGCTCTCCTGGACTCCGGTGGAGGCGAGGGCCCCCTCCGAGGCAGCGGTGCCGTCGCTCGTCCCCTCACCGGAGGCGGCCCCGTCCTCGGACGAGGAACCGCCGGTGCCCAGCTCGCCCGAGTCGTCCACCGGGCCAAGCACAGTGAGCGGAGCCCAGCCGACGAGCCGACCGTCGAACCCGTACACGGCGACCCTGTGCGCGCCCGGCTCCGTCGCCTGCGGGACGGTGAGGGTGAGCGCAGCATCCCCCAGCCGGACCGGCGTGGAGAAGAGGTAGGCGGTCGCGCCCTGGCCGACGGGAGCCCCGCACTCGTCGAGGCTCACGCCGAAGCCCTCGCCGCGTGCGAGCTCCGTGACGGGCTCCCCGTCCATGCACAGCACGATGACGCCCTCGAGCTCAGGCAGCAGGTCCTCCTCAAAGGCCGCGAAGGAGACGCCCGAGAGGGTGGCCGACGCAGCCGCCTGAGCCATCCCCCGTGCATCGAGCACGGCGCCGTACGTCACGGAGCCTCGCGCGAAGTCCTCGGCAGTGAGCCGATGCTGCACCGTCCACGTGAGCACGCCGTCGGGCGCGAGAGCGACGTCGCCGGGCAGGATCCCCGCCAGATCGGACGTCGTAGCGTCGGCCAGCACGATGTCGCGCAGCGCGTGGCCGCCGATGTTCTGAAGCGTCGCCAGGAAGGTCGCGGTCTCACCGATGCTCGGCGACCCGTCGCCATCGGCGTCCACGAAGTCGGCCGTCACGGCGAAGTCGAGCGTCGGCGCCACGTACTCGCCGATCTCCGGCATCTCCACCGCGGCGGCGCCCACCGGATACGAGAGCCCGTCCACAGCGCCGACGAGGTGCGCCGTCGTCGCGTAGTCGAGGCTGCCGGCAGCTTCCATGGCAGGCGTGATCGTCACGGTGCGACTCCACTGCGCCGCCTCGCCGATCGCCAGGGCGCGGCCGTCGGCGCCAGTGCCGAGAGGCGCGATGTCCCCCGATTCGTCGACCGAGGCGACAGTCACCGCCTGCAGCGACGCCGGGTCGTTCGCGAGCGCGTAGGTGAGCTGGACCTGCTCCCCCGCCTGGCCGACGCCGTCACCGTTCGAATCCACGAGCTCGCCGTCCACCGTCCAGGTGGCCTCCGGCGTGAGCTCAGCGAAGGCGATCAGCGCCTGTGCGGTTGCGGGATCGGCCAGGTGAGTCGCGTCGAACCCCACGGCCACCGACGCCTCCGCCTGCACGTAGCCCCGCGCCAGGTCGTCCTCGGTGAGCGGCCGCACGTGGGCGTACGCGTCAGCGCTCGAGAAGGCGGCCGCGCCTCCGAGGCCACCGCCCGCAGCCTGGCCTAGCGCGTCGTCCACGTCCGTCAGCACCGGGCCGGCGCTGTCAGTCACCGTGATCTCGCGGTAGTTCAGAGTGACGTCGCCTGCGTTGGTGTGGTCGATGCCGTAGCGGAGGAAGTCGCCTGGCTCAGCGTCGGCCGGGTCGACGGGGACTCCCGACGCGTCGACCACGGTGGCAGTGAGCTGAAGGTCGCCGAGCGCGATGCTGCCCGCCTCGGTGGCCACAGGCGCGAACTCGATCGTGCGCGAGCTCTGAACCGGCAGCCCGCCCGACTCCCGCATCAAGACCGTGTCGACCTCCCACGGCTCGCGCACCACCGCGCCCGCGACCAGGTCCGCCTCCGTCACGGTGCGCCACTCGGTGTAGAGCAGATGAGCCATCGCCTCGTCCGCGTAGACGCGCACTGAGTTGGGACCGCCCCGCTCGTAGTACACGTCGACGCCGGTGGCAGGGTCGATCGAGCCGAAGCGGAGGAAGTCGCCGGTGCCCCCGAGTGAACGGATCTCGTAGCGGACGCGGTCACCGGGAGCGGCGAGGCCGTCACCGACCACGCCCTCGCGCTCGTCGAGCTGAGCCACATTCGAGACGCGGATCACACCGTCGTACGTGGGGCGCTCCGCAGGACCCTCCAGCGTCCCGTAGTCCACCAGGCGCCAGAGGCCTGACGCGACATCGGTGTCCGTCGCCACGCGGTAGGTCAGCAGGAGAAGGGCGTTGTACGGGCCCTCGCCTGCGGTCGTGATCATCATCTCGTCCACAGGCAGATCGATGGAGCCCTGGTAGGTGACGCCGGAGCCGACCAGGGGTGCGGACTCAGTGCCCGAGGCGGAGAGGATCGCGGCGCTGAACGGATCCCTCTGCATCATCAGACTGGTGACCGGCGAAGCGTTCGGATCGACCATGGCGACCTCGAACGAGTAGGTCAGCACATCCCCTGGGTCGAGCTCACCGATGCTCCCGCCGTCAGTCGAAAGCTCCCAGCCGGTCCAGGTGAGCGTCACGTAGCCGTCGTCGAGCCCCACCTCGTTGGCGGCGAACTCGTCGCTGGCCGCGTGCGCGTGCACCGGCATCGCGAGCATGGCCAGCGCGAGCAGCAGCACCAGAAGTGCATGCATCAGCGTGCGCGGATGGGTGGCGGTCAATGGGCGCATGGCAGAAGTTCCCCCTCATAGAACCCCGGACGCACGCGAACGACGCAGCGGGGACGACACTCTCGGCACGTACTTGCGTACCGGTCAGTATCTTGTTGGGGTTGGGATGCAGGTGTCAACCTCACAAGCGAGAACGGAGGGCGCGGGCGGGCGGCGGGGCGCGCATTGGCAGGGTGAGCGCCAGGGCGGTGCGGGGGCGACGTCCGGGCGCGCAGCCGCCCTCGCCCGCCTCAGCGCCGCGCGGTCAGAACAGCGTCTCGTTCGCGACGCCGTACGGCACGTGGACGCCAGCCACATGCTCGAGCGCGCCGCTCAGGTGCCCGTGCTGGTCGTCGAAGAACAGGTGCGGGCGCATGACCTCGAGCACCTTCGCCTTCTCGATCCCACCCAGGAAGAACGCGTCGTTGACCGTGATCCCCCACTCCTTGAGGGAGTTCACCGCGCGCTCATGTGCGGGCGCGGCGCGGGCCGTCACGAGCGCGATGCGGACGCGCGGCTCGTAGCTGGGGTCCTCGCGCTGACGGTCCTTCTCGAGCTGCTGGATCCGGTTGAGGTCGGACACGAGCGGCTTCAGCAGGCCCGGCGCGTGCGCCACGTCCCGCTTGGCCACCTCGTGCTCCACGAACCGCTCGATGCCGGCGGACTGGAACACGCGCTCCGACTCATCGGTCGCGAGCACTGCGTCGAAGTCGAACGCGATTCGCAAGCCCTTGTCGTCCAGCTCGTACGCCGCCGTGCTCGGAAGCACGTGACCCGCCGGGCTGCCCGCACGGACCGCAGCCAGGACGTCGTCCCGGTTCTGCGTGAGGAACAGGCTCATGCCCAGCGCCGGGATGTAATCCAGCGGCGAACCGCCCTGCGTGAAGAACGCACGCGTCACCGACAGCCCGTACCGCTCGATCGACCGCATCACCCGCAGGCCCGTCGTCGCGTCGTTGCGGGACAGCACGATCACCTCGACCACCGGGTCGCCGGGCCGCAGGTCGTTGAGCTGCAGCAGGCGCGCGATGAACGGCATCGCAGGCCCGGGCTCCAGCAGGTCGTCGATGTGACGCTCCTGGTATTCCGCATACGCGGCCTGCCCGTGCGCCCTGAAGTAGGCGTCGGACTCCGTGAGATCGAACAGCGCGCTCGACGCCACTCCCACGACGAGTCGATCGTGGAGGTCGTACGCGGGCATGCGGTCCCCTTCTCGAATGCGGCGGAGACACGACTCTATCCGTCTCGTGGACCACCCGCATCACCCCTCGTGAGGGCGCGGACGTCGAACCGGGGCGCGGCGCGAGTGCCGACAACGGCGTGGCGCGTCAGTCGCCCAGGTCTCCTAGATCCACGCCCAGATCGATCTCGGGAGGCCCCGAGAGTCCAGGTGGCGCGACCGGCTTGGGCGGCCGCTGCGGCACGTGCACCGTCTCCGCCATGAGCCCGTCGGGAAGCGTGGACAGGAAGTACGCGTCCTCGATCACATCCATCGCGTACGGGCCGCCGACCCAGGCACGCACCGGCGTGTGGAACAGGGCGCGAGTGACGCACAGCCGGTCACGCGCGCGAGTGAGCGCCACGTAGAGCACTCGCCGCTCCTCCTCGACAGCATCCACGTCGCCGAGCGCACGGGACGACGGATACGCGCCCGGACTGACGCCCGCGCAGAACGCCCAGTCGCTCTCGAGCCCCTTGGCCGAGTGCACGGTGGACAGCACCACGTGGTCGTCGTCCTTCTGATCCGCGGTCAGCTCCGACGTGAACACGGGCGAGAGCAGGTACTCCTCGATGAACTCCAGGATCGAGCTGCGGCTCGCCGCGAGGCGCTCCACATGCGCCAGGTCGCGTTGGCGCGCGTCCCAGTTCTCGTTGCGGTACTTGTGCGCGAGCACCGGCGTGAGCATCGCGGCCGCCCGGCCGACGGCGTCGTCCACCCGATCGGCGGCGTCCTCGATCGCGTCGAGCCCAGCACGCAGCCACTCGGGCATGCTGCCGAGCGCGCGGGCACGAGACTCTCGGGCCGAGAGGCCCTCCTCGCGTGCGGCGAGCAAAGCGTCGAACGCCCGGACCGCCGTCCTATCCCCCACGCGCGGGACCAGGGTGAGCAGCCGAAGCCACGCCACCTCGTCGTCCGGGTTGGCCACGACCCTCAGCGCGGAGAGCACGTCGCGCACATGCGCGCTCTCCAGCAGCTTGGTGCCGCCGAAGAACACGTAGGGGATGTCGTTCTCGACCAGCATCGACTCGATCGCGCGGCCCGAGTAGTTGGACCGCACCAGGATCAGGTGCGTGGACCACGGCAACCCGTCCTCGTGCGCACGGCGCAGCTCGCCCGCGATCCAACCCGCCTCGTCCTGAGGCGTCTCGAAGCTGTGCAGCTCCGGCTTGGGGCCGCTCCCCCGCACCGCGCGCAGCCGCTTCTGATAGTCGAGCTCGCTCGCCTCGAGCAGCCAGTTCGACAGGTCGAGAATCTGCTGGGTGGAGCGATAGTTGTCCTCGAGCCGCATGATCCGCGCGCCCGGCACACGCTCCGAGAACGAGTGGATGGATGCGAAGTCCGCCCCGCGGAACCCGTAGATGGACTGCGCGTCGTCCCCCACGCAGTAGTACCGCGCGTGCGGCACCAGCGGGTCGATGATGGTCCACTGCAGCGGGTTCGTGTCCTGCATCTCGTCGATCAGGATCTCGTCGTAGTGGCTGCCCACCCACTCGGCCACCGCCGGATCTGCGAGCCGGGCCGCGAAGATCATGAGCAGGTCGTCATAGTTGAGGTAGCGGCGCTCCTTCTTCCGCTCCTCGTACGCACGGACGACGGCGCCGATCGCCTTGGGGTCGATCGTCTGGTCCGGGAACTTGGCGCGGATCGCCTCCGCGAGGGTGATGCGCGTGTTGCGGGCGAACGAGACGACGTCGATGATCTGCGCCGCCTTGAGCCCCTCCACGCGCTTGCCTCGGCCCAGAACGCCGCGCATCACCTGCGCCTGATCGTCCGAGTCGAGCACGCTCCAGCCGTCGTACCCGAACACGTCGGGGTTCGCGCGCACCTCCCGCATGGCCCACGCGTGGAAGGTCATGGCGCCGACGCCCTCCATGGCGGAAGTCTCGCCCTGCACGCGCGCGCGGATCTCCGCGGCGGCGCGGCGGGTGAAGGTGATCGCGAGGATCCGATGCGGGGCGGTGCCGTTCCTGATCAGGTGCCGGATGCGAGCGACGATCGTGGTCGTCTTGCCAGTGCCTGCGCCTGCGAGCACCAGGTTGTGACTCGCGCCCGTCACCGCCGCCTCACGCTGGCCGGGGTTGAGCGAGCCCAGCAGCTCGTCGGTCCCCGTCTGCTCAGCCATGCGGACGAGTCTACGAGCGCCCACGGACAGCGCCGCTCACCACCGCGAGCGCCCTGGCATCGCATGAGTGCCGAAGACGGTGCCGGTTTCAGCACTGGTGCGATGCCAGCGCGCTTGGGCAGGCGCGAGCGCGGGTGGGCGGAGGCAGGCGCACCTGCACCGTGAGGCTCGCGCGGAGGCTGCACTCGGGCCGAGCGGGGCGCGCGTGGGGACCAAGGTCCCCGACCCGGGCCCGATCGCAGGCGGACGATTCAAATATGACTCAACTGTCGTCGCTCGAGATCCTGCCCCGCCCCGCGGAGCAGGCGGCTCCGTGCGCCGCACCTGCCGAGGAGGTCGTCCGCGACCCGGCTCCCTCCGTCGACCTTCTGCAGGCGATCGCCGACCCCGTCCGCTGGACGGTCCTGGACCGCCTCTCCGCCGGCACCCGCTGCGTATGCGACCTGCAGGAGCACGTGGACGTCTCGAACACCCTGCTCAGCTACCACCTCCGCATCCTGCGCGACGCGGGCCTGGTCACCACCGCACGCCGCGGCCGCTGGATCGACTACTCGCTCGCGGCCGACGCGTCGGCACGCCTTGCCGCCGCCCTCCCCGGAGCCTTCTCCCCCGCCGCACCCGCCGAGGTGCAGCCATGACCGTCATCGACCGCGTCCACAAGGCCAGGCCCACGCAGCGCTGGGTCGGACTCGGCGCGGCCGCGGTCACGTGGTGGGCCCTCTACAGCGTCAATCTGCCGTTCTGGGACTGGCTGATCGGCGACGTCGTCGGCCTGGATCTGGAGACGAGGCTCGGCTCGGGTGTCCACTTCTTCTTCTATGACACCGTCAAGATCCTGCTGCTGCTGACCGGGATCATCTTCCTGGTCACGGTGCTGCGCTCCTTCATGTCGGTCGAGCGCACGCGGGCCATCCTGGGCGGCAAGCGCGAGGGCGTCGGCAACGTCGTCGCCGCGTCGCTCGGAGTCATCACGCCGTTCTGCTCGTGCTCCGCGGTGCCGGCGTTCATCGGTTTCGTCGCGGCGGGCGTGCCTGTGGGCGTCACCATGAGCTTCCTGATCGCGAGCCCGTTGGTGAACGAGGTCGCGATCGCCCTGCTGCTCGGGCTCTTCGGCTGGGGGCCGACGCTGCTCTACGTCGTCGCGGGCCTCACCATCGCGATCGTCGCGGGCTTCATCCTCGGGCGCATGCGTCCTGAGCGCTGGATCGAGCCGTTCGTGTTCGAGACGAAGCTCGGCGGCCAGACCGTCGACCCCGGCATGTCGCTCACCTGGAACGACCGCATCCAGATCGGCATCGAGGAGGTCAAGGACATCCTCAAGAAGATCTGGCCGTACCTGCTCGTCGGCATCGGCATCGGCGCCGCGATCCACGGATGGGCGCCGGAGCAGTGGTTCGCCGACCACGCGGGGCCCGACGTCTGGTTCGCCGTCCCGCTCGCCGTGCTGATGGGCGTGCCGCTCTACTCGAACGCCGCGGGCATCCTGCCGATGGTCGAGGCGCTGTTCGACAAAGGCCTGCCGATGGGCACGCTGCTCGCCTTCATGATGGCGACCGTCGCGCTCAGCCTGCCCGAGATGATCCTGCTGCGCCGCGTGCTCAAGCCACAGTTGATCGGGCTGTTCATCGGCGTCGTCACCGTCGGCATCATCGCCGTCGGCTACCTGTTCAACGCCGTCATCCCGACCTAGCGCCGCTCAGCCACCCCGAGCGCGACCACCACGCACCCCGCACACGACCACCATGTACTCGAAAGGACAGCATCATGAACATCAAGATCCTCGGCCACGGATGCCAGAACTGCGCCAACCTCGAGAAGGCCACCCGCGAGGCCGCGAGCGCGCTCGGCATCGACGCGACCTACGAGAAGGTGACGGACGACGCGTCGATCGTCGGCTACGGCGTCATGCGCACCCCCGGCCTCGTGGTCGACGAGAAGCTCGTGCTGTCAGGGCGCGTCCCCACGGCCGACCAGGTGCAGGAGCTTCTCGCACCCCTGGCCTGACCCTCGCGCCCCTCGTGCGCCCCGAAGGGCGCGAGAAGGCATGCCCGGGACGGTCGTGACCTCACTCCCCCTTGATCGGCCGTCGCATGAGCACCAGCCCGACGCCTGCCGCCAGGAGCGCTGCCGCCCCACCGAGCTCCCACGCGAGCACGCGCTCGTCGGCACCGGTCGCCGCGAGCTCACCCGAAGACTCGGCGGGCAGCTCCTCAGCGGCGGCCTCCTCCCCCGAGTCTGGCTCAGGCGCCGGCTCCGACTCTGCCTGCGGGACGATCGCGAGCGCCTTCCATCCCACCAACGCGCCGTCCGCGCCATAGAGCGCGATGCGGTGCTCGCCGAGCACGGCGTCGCCGGGGACGGATGCCGCGAACGCGTCGGTGGCGAGCGTGGTGGGCTCCGAGAACATCACGACCGCGACGCCGTCCGCGGAGCCCGCGTAGCCGCATGCCTCAGGCACGACGACGATCGAGTCACCTGGCGAGGCCTCCGTGACCGACTCGCCCGCCGGCGAGCAGATCTCGATGCCGCCTTGGGCGTCCGGCGCCAGATCATCCTCGTACGCGACGAAGGTGATCGGGCTCAGCGAGGCGGAGGCATCGGTCGGCGTGCTGAGCACCTCGTTCGCGCTGACCTCGGCCGCGAACAGGATCGAGCCTCGCGCGAAGTCCTGAGCGGTGATGACGTGCGTGAACTGCCAGGACTCGACACCGCCTACCGGGGCGTCGTAGGGCCAGAGGAACGGCATCCCGGCCACATCGGCCGCTGACCCATCCACCACCTCGACATCGGTGAGGGTGTTGCGGCCCACGTTCGTCACCGTCACGGTGACGGTCGCAGTCTCGCCGATCGACGGGTGGCCGTCTCCATTCGCGTCGGCATAGGCGACGTCAAGGTCGAGGTCGAGCGCGTTGTCCGGCACCTCTGCCGTGGCGATCGGGGCAGCCTGCGCGGTGGCCGTCGAGCGCGAGAGCCCGTCGATGTCGCCCAAGTAGTCGAGCGACACCTCGGCGGCGATCGACCCGGATGCCTCCATCGCCGCGGTGATCGCGAACGTCATGCTGCGGTCCGCGGACTCGCCGGGGGCCAGCGTCACGCCATCGAACGCGGTCCCTGGCCCGGGCGCGTTGCCAGAGACGGTCGCGCCGTCGATCGTGACCGACTGCTCAGTTTCCGACGGATTGGTCACGGTCCAGGTGATGTCCACCTTCTCCCGCACCTGACCCAGGCCGTCGGGGTGGCTGTCCCGCAGGGTCATGTCGACTGTGAGGTTCAGATCGGTCGCGAGGTCGCGCAGCACCACCGGCGCCGCTGATACCCACTCGCCCGGCGCGTCCGGGCTCTGGGGATCGGCGCAGAGAGGGTCGAACCTGGAACGGCTCTCTGACGCGTAGACGTAGATGGCGTCGAGCTGCACCCAGCCGCGCGCCATGTCCTCGTCCGTGATCACGTGCGGCGGCCAGTTGGAGTACTCCTCTGCGGAGCGGTACTCCATCGGATACAGGCCGCTGCCGGTCAGGTCCCCGCCGGGCTCGACCTGCGCGAAGGTCCAGCTCATCCCACTGAAGGGAAGGCCCGGAGGGGCGCAGATCTCAAGTCCGTCGAGCCACACGTTGCCCGTGTTGGCTACCTGGATCTCGTAGTCGATGCGATCACCGGCCTCGATCTCACCCGGGGCGAGTACCGCGCCTGTCGTCGCATCGTGCACCTCGGTCGCGATGCCAGCGGTGTACGACACCACGTCGGGGTCCGCTGCGTGGGCGGCGGGCGCCGTCACCAGGGCGACGCTCAAGGCGACGCCAGTGACGGCAGCCAGTGCAGCGAGCCGACGGACGGGCAGGGGGCGCTTGGGCGCACGTGACATGGGGACTCCTCAGGTGAACTCCCGCAAGGTTAGTGGATAAATTCTCTCACTTTCAATCCCGACGCGCGGACACCTCCCCCACCCACCCTTACCCTGGCGACTATGGCCGCAGCCCCCACGCCTCCACTCCGCACGACCACACAGTCATTGGTGCTGTGGATCGCAGTGCTCGGCTCCTTCGTGTCATTTCTGGACGGCACCGTCGTCACGGTGGCACTGCCCGCGATCGTCGAGGAGCTCGGCGGCGGCATCACCACCCAGCAGTGGACCGTCGACGCCTACATGCTGACGCTCGGCTCGCTGATCCTGGTCGCAGGCTCGATCTCCGACAGCTTCGGGCGTCTGCGCGTGCTGCGAGCGGGTCTGATCGGCTTCGGAGTCACCTCGGTCATCATCGCCCTCGCACCGTCCGCGCCCATCCTGATCGCCGCGCGGTTCGCCCAGGGCGCGGCAGGGGCGCTGCTCGTACCCTCGAGCCTCGCGCTGATCATGACCCACTTCCGCGGCCCCGCGCAGGGGCGCGCGATCGGCACCTGGACCGGCGCGACGTCGGCCGCGATGGTGGTGGGACCGCTGATCGGCGGCCTGTTCGTGGACCTCGCCAGCTGGAGACTCGCGTTCCTCATCAACGTCGTCCCCATCGCAGTCACGCTCTGGCTGCTTGCACGCCTGTCCCGTCAGGACGACGCACGCGACGTCCGCAGGCCCGACGCGCACGTGGACCTGATCTCCGCGGCGCTCGCCGCGCTCGGCCTGGGAGGCGTGGTGGCCGCGCTGATCGAGCAGCCGAACCTGGGCTGGACCGACCCCCGCATCCTCGCGCTCGGCACCACCGGCGTCGCCCTGCTGGCGATGTTCCTGGTGCGCCAGACGCGCGTCCCCGACCCGATGCTGCCGCTGCCTCTGTTCCGCACGGGCAACGTCGCGTGGGGCAACGGCGCGACGTTCCTCGTCTACGGCGCCTTGAGCCTCAACGGCTTCGCGCTCGGCGTCTACCTTCAGGAGGGAGCGGGCCTCCCCGCAACCGCCGCCGGGCTCGCGAGCCTGCCCATCACGCTCATCCTGATGGCGACCTCCTCACGCGTCGGCGCCCTCGCCGGGCGGCATGGCCCTCGGCTGTTCATGACGGTCGGCCCGCTCGTCATGGCCGTGGGCGCACTGCTGATGCTGATGCTCGCGGAGGACTTCGACTACTGGACCCAGGTGCTGCCCGGAGTGCTCGTCTTCGGCGTGGGACTTGCGCTCACCGTCTCCCCGCTGACGAGCGCCATCCTGGGCGCCGTCGACCCGTCCCGCTCGGGGATCGCGTCGGCCGTGAACAACGCGGTCAGCCGCATCGCAGGACTCATCACCGTGGCGCTGATCGGCACCATCGTCGGCGGAAGCCTCGACCTCGCGGGCTTCCACAGGACCGCCGTGGTGACGGCGGCACTCCTCGCCGCCGGCGGCCTGGTGAGCTGGATCGGGATCAGGAACCCCGCCGCCTCCGAGCAGACCTCGCCGGAACGGCCCCCGCGCGCGAGCGAGTGAAGAGGCCCTTCCGCGCGCACACCCTGACGGATTCAGGGGTGCCGCTCGTCCCGCAGAGGGAGGCCACGCGCAGAGGCGCGGACGTACGATCGACTCAGTTCAGGACCACACGCAAGGAGACGACCATGAGCTACCCGGCACCCGCACTCCCCCCGAAGAGCACGGGCGTGACCTACCTGCTCTGGTTCTTCCTGGGACTCTTCGGAATCCACCAGTTCTACATGGGCAAGATCGGCCGCGGGATCCTCTACCTGTTCACCGCCGGCCTGTTCGGCATCATGTGGCTGATCGACCTGTTCACGATCCCCAGCCAGGTCCGCATGGTCAACGCCCAGCGCGCCGTCGGCATCTACTGACCGCGGGGTCGACGCTCAGCCCGCGTCACCCACTCGTCTGACCGCGGGGCCGACGCTCAATCGGCGTCGTCCACCCAGCCGAGCGCGCGCTCGACGGCCTTGCGCCATTGCCGGTGCAGCCGGTTGGCCTCGGTCCGCGACATCTCCGGTTCCCAGCGGGCGTCCTCCTGCCAGTTGGCGCGCAGCTCGTCGAGCGACTTCCAGTAGCCGACGGCGAGGCCGGCCGCGTACGCAGCGCCCAGGGCCGTCGTCTCGGAGACGACCGGACGCACCACGTCGATGCCCAGCACGTCGGACTGGAACTGCATGAGCAGCTCGTTGACAGTCATGCCGCCGTCCACCGCGAGCGTGTGGACGTGCGCCCCCATGTCCGCCTCGACCGCCTCGAGGACGTCGCGCGTCTGATACGCGGTCGCCTCCAGGACGGCCCGCGCCAGGTGGCCGCGGGTCACGTAGCTGGTGAGCCCCACGATCACGCCGCGCGCGTCGGGCCGCCAGTACGGCGCGAACAGCCCGGCGAACGCGGGGACGATGTAGGCGCCGCCGTTGTCAGGGACGGAGAGCGCGTGCTCCTCGATCTCCTTCGCGGAGCCGATCATGCCCAGGTTGTCGCGCACCCACTGCACGAGCGCGCCCGTCACCGCGACCGACCCCTCGAGCGCATACCTGGGCGGATCCTCGCCCAGCTGGTACGCGACCGTCGTCAACAGACCATGCTCGGAGAGCACCCGCTCGGTGCCGGTGCCGACCAGGATGAAGTTGCCGGTCCCGTACGTGCTCTTGGACTCGCCCTCCTCGAAGGCCGCCTGCCCGAACGTCGCCGCCTGCTGGTCGCCGAGGATGCCGGCGATCGGCACCTCCCGCAGCAGCGAATGACCTCCCACGTACCCGTAGATCTCGGATGACGACCTGATCTCGGGCAGCATCGTGCGCGGGATCCCCAGCTCGTCGACGATCTCGTCCGACCAGTCGAGCGTCTCCAGATCCATGAGGAGGGTGCGGGACGCGTTGGTCACGTCGGTGAGGTGGAGCCCTCCGTGGACGCCGCCCGTGAGGTTCCACACGAGCCACGAGTCGACGGTGCCGAACAGCAGGTGCCCCGCGTCGGCCTTGTCGCGCGCACCGGGCACGTTGTCCAGGATCCACAGCAGCTTGGTCGCGGAGAAGTACGTGGCGAGCGGCAGCCCGGTCACCTCGCGATACCGGCCGACGCCGCCCTCCTCCGCGAGACGGTCCACCAGGGGCTGGGTACGCGTGTCATGCCACACGATCGCCGGACAGATCGGCTCGCCCGTGCGCTTGTCCCAGACGACGGTCGTCTCACGTTGGTTCGTGATGCCGACGGCGACGAGCTCCTGACGCGTGATGTCGGCCTTGGCCAGCGCCTCGGCGACCACTCGCCGAGTGTTCGCCCAGATCTCGAGCGGATCGTGCTCGACCCAGCCAGGCCTGGGCGTGTGCTGGCGATGCTCCAGCTGACCGGTGGAGACGATCGTGCCCGCGTGGTCGAAGACGATGGCGCGCGTGGACGTGGTGCCCTGGTCGATCGCGATCACGTACCGATCCATCCGAGCCCCCGTTGCCGCGTCGTCGTGCGTGGACGGCGAGCTCATGCGACCGCCGTCGACCGTGGATTCAGACTAGCGACCAGGGACGATGCGCGCGCGCCCACCGGCTCACCGCCCCCGGGAGGTGTCGACCTTGCGGCTCAGGTCCACGCCGTGCGCGTCGGCCATGAGGGCGACCGTCGAGTCGACCTCCTCGCGTCGCCGCCTGGCGCTCCACCCGAGCGCGTCCCCGACCACGTCGGCGAGCTCGCGCAGGACGGCGATGCTGAGCCTGCCCTCGAAGGCGAGAGTGGTGCGCCGCAGCACCAGGTCCTCGAGCCTGACCACATGCTCCCGGGTAGCGAGCCATGAGATCTCACCGATGGAGTAGTCGGGCAGCGTCGTCAGACGGGCGAACTGCGTGATGTCGCACGTCTCCGCAACCACTGTGCCCGCGGCCCGCGTGCCGTAGCGCGCAAGCAGCGCCTCACCTCGTCCAGGGCTCACCCCTGCGAGGTACGTGGCGATCCAGTCAGCCTGGTCGTCGAGCTGCGGGAGCCCGCGAGCGCCGCCCACCTTGAGGTCGACGGTCGTGGCGGTGCGCTCCATGCCGAGCCTGTCGAGCACGTCGTCGGCGACCCGCTCGCCGAGCGCGCGGTGCGTGGTCCACTTGCCGCCCACCACGGACAGCACGGGCACGTCCTCCGCACCGGGAAGCGCCCGCTCCTCGAGGCGGTAGTCGCGGCTGATACGACCGGGCTCGGTCGCGTCGGCCGCGGGAAGGGGCCGGATGCCGGCGTACCGGAAGACGATCTGGTCCTTGGTGACGGGGACGTCGGGGAAGACGCGCGCGGCGAGCTCGAGGAAGTAGTCGACCTCCTCCTCGGTGCAGCGCGCGGGCTCGCGCGGGTCGGCGGGGATGTCGGTGGTGCCGAGGATCACCTTGCCGTGCATGGGGTAGACGAGGACGATGCGGCCGTCGGAGTTCTCGAAGAAGATCTCCCTGCCGCGGCACGCGTGCAGGAGGTCGGGGCTGTCGACCACGATGTGGGAGCCCTTGGTGCCGCCCATGTACGCGGTCTCTCCGCCCAGCACGCCGTTCGCGAGGTCGGTCCACGGGCCGCACGCGTTGACGACGACCTTGGCCCCCGTGCGGAGCTCCGCACCCGAGATCTCGTCACGCAGCACGACCTGGCCGTCCTCATGACCGACCGCTGAGACGTAGGTGGCGACCCTCGCGCGCCCGGTCTCGACAGCGTCGTCCGCAAGCTCGAGCGCGTACCGCTCGGGGCGCGACACCATCGCGTCGAAGTAGGTGGCGGTCGCGATCGTCTCAGGATGCAGGTCGGGCAGCTCCTGGAACGTGCGGCGCGGCCCGACGAAGCGATGCCTGGGCACCGACGTGCCGTCCGCCCCGCGCCCTGCGTGCGAGTACGCGTCGTAGAGCCACAGACCCGCCTTCACCAGCAGTGCCCCGCGCGCCTTGGGCGGCCCCACCTCCCGGCCGGTGAGGAAGCGAAGCGGCGCCTGAGCGATGCCCGTGAAGACCGTGCGCAGCGGGATGGTCGTGGGAAGCGGCCGCACATGGTGAGGGGCGTTCGCGAGCAGGCGGTTGCGCTCCTCCACTCCCTCGCGGACGAGTCGGAACTCGCCGTTCTCCAGGTACCGCAGCCCGCCGTGGACCATGCGGGAGCTCGCGGCCGACGTGGCCGACGCGATGTCTCCCCGGTCCACGAGCGTCACGTCGACGCCGTTCAGCGCGAGGTCGCGCGCGATCGCCGTCCCGTTGATGCCGCCACCGATGACGAGCACGTCGGTCGACGGGCGATCTCGCAGCGCTGCAACCTCGGGACGGGTCCTGGACATGCGTCGACGATTCGGGGCCATGCGGACATGGTGCGCAGAGGCGGGGCCGATGCGCAATGGTTCGCGGCCACCGAGTGCCGGGCGTGGACCTTCTGCCTCTCAGGCCCGCCGCATGAGGAAGGCTCCAAGCAGCAGCACCGCGACGGCGGCCGCGGACCCGATCAGGAGCTCGTCGAGGTAGCCGTCGGCCGCGAAGGGATCTGTCTCCTCGACCGCGGTGCTGGTATCGGCGTCGCGCTCATCCTCGACCGCGCCCCCGAGGGTCGCGGCGCTGGCGGGGCTGGGACCGACGACGTCCTTGGAGGGTTCGTGGGCGAGCGCCGCGACCGGCGCGATCGCGATCGCACCTGTGACGAGCATGGTGGCGAAGGCACGTGCGGCGCGTGCGCGCACAAGCGTCTCCGTCATCGCCGTCACTCCCCAGCCCTCATCTGGGGCCGACGCTGCCGTCGGCCTCCCCCCGGATGGCGCGCTCCTGCAGGAGGCACCTAGTGCAGGCTAGCCGGTGGGGCGCGGCGATTCCAGGGTTTCGGAGGATTTCGTCCGGTCATGGGAGATGAGCAGTCGTCGGACATGTCACACAGCTCACATGCGCACACGGGCGCGACGTACGCTCGGAAGGAATCTGTCCACAGTTGCGAACGTATACCCCCTAGGGTATATTCGACACGTCAAGACCACCGACGAAAGGAACGCACACATGTGCTCTCCCGCCACCTGCCCGCGCTGCGGCAAGACCACCTGGACCGGCTGCGGCAACCACATCGAGCAGGCGCTCGCAGGCGTCCCCACCGCGCAGCGTTGCTCGTGCGACTCCGCGGCCGCCGGCAATGGCGCCTCGGCGAACGGCATCTTCGGCCGCATGTTCGGCCGCTGATCCCTCAGACTTCAGCACCACTCACGCGACGGGTCGGCTCCACAGGGGCCGGCCCGTCGTCGCGTGTACGGCAATTCACCTTTCAAACGCACGCGCACCAGGCCTCTCACATGCCCGCGAGGGTCGCGACTACTCCCGCGTCGCGACGGTGGTCCCCCACCTGAGCGGCAGCTCGAGCTCCTCGGGCTCGCCCAGCGGACTGGGAGTGCCACCCTCCCTGCGCACCGCCTCCGCCGCCAGCATCGCGAGCAGGCGCCGCGCCACGATCCGTCCCTTCTGGACGCCGTCCTGCGTGACCGAGCAGATCTCGTCACCGTCAAGACCTGCGATCGAGACCGCGTCGAAGCCCGTGACCGAGAGGTCCTCCGGCACACGCAGGCCGCGCCGTCGCGCATGGTCGATGACGCCGGCCGCATGCACATCCGCGACCGTGAGGATGCACGTGGGCGGCTCCTCCAGGCCCAGCAGCGCCTCCGCGGCCGCCGCACCGCTCGCACGGTTCACCGAACCGCAGCGGAACACCCCCACGGGCTCCACGCCCGCCCTCACGAAGCCGTCAAGGCGCCGCTTCACATTGTTGGGCGCGCTCGCGTACAGCTCCTCGAAGGTGGTCAGCCCGTCCGGCCGCTCCTCCACCGCGAACGTGTAGGCGGCGATTCCGATCCGCTCATGACCGGCAGCGATCACCCGGCGCGCGAGCTCCTCGGTCGCCTTCGCGTCGTCCATGTAGACGGCGGTCTCCTCGTTCATGTACCCGTCGAGAGCGATCCACGGAACCTTGCGCGACGCGAGGTAGGGGTCGGTCTCCTCGAAGCCGACCATGCGCCGCACCGAGACCACGCCGTCGTACAGCACCGTGTGCGCGAGCACGCGGGACGACTCGTCGGTGATCGGCGGGATGAGCACGGTGCCGTAGCCGGCCTCAGCGAACTCGCGCTGCAGACCGTCCAGGATCGCGAGCGACAGCGGGTCCGTGTCCGGGTCCTCGAGCAGCGCGTGCGTGACCACCGCGATCAGGTGAGTGCGGCCCGACGCGAGCGCGCGCCCCAGCGGAGACGGGCCGGTGTAGCCCATCGCTGCGGCCGCATGCCGCACCCGCTCCGCGGTCTCGGGCGCGACCACCCTCTTACCAGTGAACACGTGCGACGCCGTCGACTTGGCGACGCCGGCCGCCTTCGCCACCGCCGCCAATGTCACATGTCGGTTCTCCGCCATGGCCTCCTCGCCTTCCCCCTTGCGCTCCAGGGAAGGCGCCATGCGTTCCCTCGACAGGCCTCAGCCTAGGCCCCGGTGCTAGCGTCAGGCTCAGAGGGAGGCCCCGTGTCCGACACTGCCTTGACACAGAACGACCTGGTGACGCCCCTCGGAGTGCACTCCGAGGTGGGCATCCTCAACAGCGTGCTGACCTGCGCGCCCGGTCTCGCCCACCATCGCCTGACACCCACCAACTCGGCCGACCTGCTGTTCGACGACGTGATGTGGGTGGACAACGCGATCCGCGACCATGCCGAGTTCGTCGAGCTGATGCGCTCGCGGGATATCGAGGTGCTCGATCTCGTGACCCTGCTCGGCGAGACCATGGCCGATCCGTCGGCGCGCGCATGGCTCCTGGATCGCAAGCTCACTCGGGACGACCTGGGCGTCGGCATCGAGTCCGATGTGCGGGCGTTCCTGGACGAGCTCGACCCGCTGACGCTCGCCCAGCACCTCATCGGCGGCCTCGCCGTCGCTGACCTGCCGCGCGACCTCACTCCCCCGGCCGTGCAGCTGGTGCGCGAGGAGTCGGGCATGCGCGACTACCTGGTGCCGCCCCTGCCGAACACGCTCTACACGCGGGACACGACCAGCTGGATCTATGAGGGCGTCACCCTCAACCCGCTCTACTACCCGGCGCGCCATGCGGAGACGCTCATCATGAAGGCGGTGTACGAGCGGCACCCGCGCTTCGCCGGCCAGGTGAACGTGTGGTGGGGCGACCCGGAGATCGACCACGGCCTCGCCTCGCTCGAAGGCGGCGACGTGATGCCGATCGGCAACGGCGTCGTCCTGGTCGGCATGTCCGAACGGTCCAGCCGTCAGGCGATCACCCAGGTCGCCTACGAGCTCTTCGCGGCCGACGCGGCGGACCGGGTGATCGTCGCGAAGATGCCTCGTATGAGGTCGGCGATGCATCTGGACACCATCTTCACGTTCGCCGATCGGGACGTCGCGACGCTCTTCCCCGACGTGGTGGACGACATCGAGACGTTCTCCCTCTACCCCGCCGACCCGCCGATGGCGCTCGACGTGGTGCGCGAGGACAAGCCTTTCGTGGAGGTGGTCGCGCAGGCGCTCGGACTCGGCGGGCTCAACCTGATCGAGACGGGCGGCGACCGCTACGCGGCTGAGCGTCAGCAGTGGGACTCCGGCAACAACCTCATCGCGCTCGAGCCGGGCGTGGTGGTGGCATACGACCGCAACACCCACACGAACGACCTGCTGCGCGCGGCAGGCATCGAGGTGCTTGAGATCGTCGGCGCCGAGCTGGGTCGCGGGCGTGGCGGCGGCCACTGCATGACGTGCCCGCTCAGCCGGGACGCCCTCCCCTTCTGACACGCCCTCGTCTGACACGCTCCGGCTGAACCCTGGGCCGACCACGCGGTCGTCTCGAAAGCGAAGGCGCCCGGGATAGAGTCGAGCCCGAAGGGGGTGAGACCCGTGACGACCACCGTGGACCCGCCTCCCGCGGCGACCGACGCGCCGCAGCACCGGCGCGTGCTGCGCACCCGCCCTCCCCGGATTCTCGAGCCGAGCTTCTCCGGCGTGGGCCTGGTGGTGGGCGCCTTCTTCATCAGCATCTCGCTCCTGCCCTCCCTCCTGCCGCGTCTGCCTGCGGTGCAGGGCGTCGCCTCCGCGATCTCGTTCCTCATCGGCTACGCCCTGGGAGCCTCCGCGCATGCGGTCTGGAACTACCTGGAGATCCCCAACCTGCGCCGGCGCGCCGCGTTGGTCGTGGGAGGCGTCCTCATGCTCGTGGTCGCGGTTCTCACCGGGCTGGCGATCTGGCAGTGGGTCGGCTGGCAGAACGAGATCCGCGACCTGTACGGCATGTCGGATCTGAACCCCACGGCCTGGCCCCTCGTGGTCGGCATCGGGCTGCTGACCGCGGCGGTCCTGCTGATCATCGCCCGGGCGATCCGCCTGCTGTTCAGGGCTGCGTTCCATCTGCTGGACCGCTGGTTGCCTCATCGCCTCGCGATCACGCTCGGCACCGCGGTCACCGGAACGGTCCTCTACCTGGCGATCTCGGGCCTGCTCGTGCAGGGTTTCTTCGCCGCGTCGAACGCAGGCTTCTCGCTCGTGGACAGCCAGGACAAGCCGGGCGTGGAGCAGACGACGTCCGAGCTGCGCTCGGGCGGCCCCGGCTCGGCTGTCGCGTGGGAGGACCTGGGACGCCAGGGCCGCTCGTTCATCTCGAGCGGACCCACCGCGTCGGACCTCGACGACTACTGGGGGTCGGGCTCCATGGAGCCGATCCGCGCCTACGTGGGCCTCAGGTCCGCCGACTCGCTCGACGACCGCGCGAACCTGCTGCTGGAGGAGCTGATCCGCACCGGCGCATTCGACAGGAAGGCGATCGTGCTGGGGACCGTCACGGGCACCGGCTACCTGGACCCGCGCGCGGTGGACACGCTCGACTACCTGTTCAAGGGCGACGTCGCGATCGCGGGCGTCCAGTACTCGTACCTGCCCAGCTGGATCTCGATCCTCGCGGACCAGGAGATCACGCGCGATACGTCGCAGACCGTGTTCAGGACCGTCTACGACTTCTGGGCGACCCTGCCGGAGGACGACCGGCCGGACATCTACCTCTACGGGCTGTCGCTCGGCTCGTACGGCGTGGAGGCGGTGCTCGGGTCCGTGGACATCCTCAACGAGGAGGTCGCGGGCGCCCTCATGAGTGGACCGACGTTCGTCAACCCGCTGCATTCCGAGCTGGTGGCGGCACGCAACGAGGGTTCGACGGTCTGGCAGCCCGTCGTGGGCGATGGGCGGACCGTGCGCTTCATGTCCCAGCCCGACGCGCTGAGCCTGCCGACGGGCGAGTGGGGCGAGACCCGCGTGGTCTACCTCCAGCACGGGTCGGACCCGGTGGGGATGTTCTCGCCGACGCTCGCCTGGAGTCAGCCGGCCTGGCTCGAGGGGGATGCCCGCGCGCCCGACGTGTCCCCGCGCATGGACTGGTTCCCGCTCGTCACGATGTGGCAGGTGCTGCTGGACATGCCGGGCTCAGGAAGCGTGCCCGACGGATACGGCCACATGTACTCGCATACCGAGAACCTCAGGGCGTGGGTGGGCATCACCCAGCCCGAGGGCTGGACCGAGGCGGACACCGACGCGCTTGCGGAGTTCCTCGAGGCGCGCGCGCTCGACCAGCGTCAGCTGCTCGGCGACTGACGCGGGCACCCGCCCGACCGTCACGCCGTCAGGCCGCCCAGTCCCCCAGGGCGCCCTCGAGCGCGCCGAGCGCGGAGTCGAGGAGCGACCACCGCTCGTCCTCGGGGTACCCCTTCTCCACCCACCGCAGGCAGGCGGCGTCCAGGAATCCGAAGTAGCCCCACAGCGCGTAGTCGTGGCGGGCGTGCGCGCTGGGTGCGAGCAGGTCGGAGAGATGGGCGACGTCGGCGGTACGGGCGTCGATGCGGAGCGCGACGGCCGCGGCCGGCTCGAGGCCCGGCTGGCGCAAGGGCATGGCCCAGGCGTCGGGGTGGTCGGCGATGTGGTCGAGGTAGACGAGGGTGGTGGCGCGCAGCCGGTCGCGCGCGGGGACTCCGTCCGGCAGCGCCTGGAGCGCCGCACGCTGGCGCTGCGCGAGGTCCTCGAGCGCGAGCCGCACGACGGCGGCATAGAGCTCCTCCTTGCTCGGGAAGTACCGGTAGAGGAGCGGGGTCGACGCGCCGGCGGCCTGGGCGATGGAGGCGAGGGTGACCTGGTCGTAGGGGCGGGCGGCGAAGGCCTGAGCCGCGGCGTCGAGGAGCGCGGCGCGGCGCGAGTCGGGGTCGAGCCGGGTGCGAGGTCTACGGTCGCTACGTGCCATGTTGCCCATCCTAGCGTTACTGAACTACAGTCACTAGCAGTTACTGATCCCTATTCACTAGGAGGTGGCCGTGGACTGGCCCATGCACTCGATCTGGTGGCATGTCTACCCCCTCGGCTTCTGCGGAGCCCCCATCCGCGAGGACGACCGCGCACCCGCGCACCGCCTGCGGGACCTCACCGCGCAGCTCGACCACGCCCTCGAGCTCGGCGCGAACGGCCTGCTGCTCGGTCCGATCTTCGAGTCGGAGACGCATGGCTACGACACCCTGGACCCCTTCACGATCGACCCTCGACTGGGCGACGACGAGGACTTCGACGAGCTCGTGGCCGCGTGCCGCGCGCGCGGGATCCGGGTGGTGCTCGACGGCGTCTTCAGCCACGTCGCAGCCTCGCACCCTGCCGTGGCGCGCGCGCTCGCCGACGGCCCCGACAGCGACGCAGCCGCCCTCATCGACATCGACTGGGACTCCCCCGCCGGGCCCGCGCCGCGCGTCTTCGAAGGCCACGATTCGCTCGCGCGCCTGCGCCACTCCTCCGACGAGGCCGCCGAGTGGGCGACGTCGGTCATGACCCACTGGCTGGACCGCGGCATCGATGGCTGGCGGCTCGACGCCGCCTACTCGGTCCCCGCCGACTTCTGGGAGCGCACGCTCGCCTCCGTCAGGCGCACGCACCCCGATGCCTGGTTCCTCGGCGAGGTGATCCACGGCGACTATGCCGACTTCGTCGGGCGCTCCACCGTCGACACGGTGACCCAGTACGAGCTGTGGAAGGCGATCTGGTCCAGCCTCCACGACCGCAACATGTTCGAGCTCGACTGGACGCTCCAGCGCCACACCGCCTTCCTCGAGGCCTTCACCCCGCAGACCTTCGTCGGCAACCACGACGTCACGCGGATCACCACCACGCTGGGCCCGGACGGGGCCGTCACCGCGCTGGCGATCCTGCTGACCGTCGGCGGCATCCCGTCGCTCTACTACGGGGACGAGGTCGGGCTCACCGGCGTCAAGGAGGACAGGCTCGGCGGGGACGACGCGGTTCGGCCCCGCTGGCCGGACGCCCCTCGGGAGGCGGAGCCGTGGAGCGCCGACGTGCTGCGCGCTCACCAGGACCTGATCGGCCTGCGCCGCCGTCACCCCTGGCTCACCACCGCCACCACCTCGGCGACCGCGCTCGAGAACACCCGCTACACGTACCGCGCGACAGCCGCGGACGCGAGCGCCTCGCTTGACGTCGAGGTGGACCTGTCCGAGACCCCGCGCGTCACTGTCCGCGATGAGGCCGGCACGGTTCTGTGGCGGCAGGATCCCGTGCGCGGCGCCTGAGCCGCTCACGGCGGAGAGCGCGACCACCGGAAAGGATGCCACCTTGTTCATGAGGCGTTCATATCCCCCCAGGTAGAATCACGGGATGCTGCATCACGCCCCGCTCCTGCTGACCATCGCCGCGGGGCTGGTCGCCGCCTTCATGCTGGGGTTCGTCGCACAGAAGGCGAAGCTGTCACCGATCGTCGGGTACCTCGCAGCAGGCCTTCTGATCGGCCCGTACACGCCAGGCTTCGTGGGCGACGCGGAGATCGCGACGCAGCTGTCCGAGATCGGCGTGATCCTGCTGATGTTCGGCGTCGGCCTCCACTTCTCGCTCAAGGACCTGCTCAGCGTCAAGAAGGTCGCGATCCCCGGTGCCGTGGTGCAGATGACCCTCGCCACCGTCCTCGGCACGCTGCTCGGGCATTGGCTCGGGTGGGGCTGGGGGCCCAGCCTGCTGTTCGGGCTTGCGCTCTCGGTCGCGTCGACGGTCGTCATGCTGCGCGCGCTCGAGGACCGGGGACTGCTCGACACCCGCGCGGGTCACATCGCGATCGGCTGGCTGATCGTCGAGGACCTCGCGATGGTCGCAGCCCTCGTGATCATCCCCGTGGTCGGGCAGGGTGCGGCGTCCCCTGCCGAGCTCGCCGGCGAGGTGGGCCTCGCGGCGGTGAAGGTCGCGGCGTTCGTCGCCGTGATGGTGCTGTTCGGGCGACGCGCGATCCCGTGGATCCTCGCGCGCACCGCGGACACCGGTTCGCGCGAGCTCTTCACGCTGGGAGTGCTCGCGCTGAGCCTCGGCGTCGCCGTGGGAGCCGCCGCGCTGTTCGACGTGTCCTTCGCGCTCGGCGCGTTCTTCGCCGGCACGATCCTCAAGGAGTCCGACCTCGCGCACCGCGCCGCCGAGGACTCGCAACCGCTGCGCGACACCTTCGCAGTCCTGTTCTTCGTCTCCGTCGGCATGCTCGTGGACCCCGCCATCGTGGTCGAGCGCCCGTACGCGCTGATCGCGACCGTGCTGGCCATCGTCGTGGGCAAGAGCATCGGCGCCTACGCGCTCGTCCGGCTGCTCAAGTACTCCAAGTCCATGAGCCTCGTGATCGCCGCCTCGCTCGCGCAGATCGGTGAGTTCTCCTTCATCCTGGTCACGCTCGGCGGGCAGTACGACATCCTCCCCGACGATGCGCAGGACCTGGTCCTCGCGGGCGCGATCCTGTCGATCGTCATCAATCCCGCGCTGTTCGCGTGGGCCTCCCGCTCCTACGTCGCCAAGGTGACGGACGACGCCACCTCAGGAGAGACGGGACCCATCGCCTACGTGGGCGAGGGTCATGCGATCGTCGTCACCTACGGACGCGTCGGCCGACGCATGGCCGCGGGCCTGTGGGCGCGCGACATGGCCTGCGTGGTCATCTCCGATGACGAGGACCACGTGAACGAGATCCGCTCCGAGGGTCACGACGCGATCCTGGGCAACGCGGTGCGCTCCAAGGTGCTGCGCGCCGCGGGCGTGGAGAAGGCGCACACCGCGCTGATCGGCATCCCCGACCCGATCCAGGCGGGCGCCGTGGTCGCGAAGATCAGGCGCCTCTCTCCCGGCACGACGATCGTCGCGCGCGGGCACCACCAGGTGGACGTCGACTACCTCACCGAGATGGGCGCGGACCGGGTCTACGTGGGCGTGCACGAGATCGCCGACCTCATGGTCGCCGCCGCGGTCGAGCCCGAGGAGCCCAGCGCCTAGGAGGCAGGCGGGCGGCAGCGGATCGCCTCGAACCCCGGCTGCGCCTTCACATCCCAGACGCCGCACGCGTGCGCGGTGAGGATGGTGCTGCCGCGGGCGATCCGGAGGGATCGGCCCGTCTCCGAGGTCATCGTCGCCTCACCAGAGGTGCACACGACCACGGAGTAGCCCGCGTCCCACGTCGCACTCCCCCGCGTCCGCTCGGCACGGAAGAACGACGCCGCAGCGGGCAGCAGCTCCCCCGTCGTGGCAGCGGTCGCCGACCGTAGCGCCTCGACCTGGGAAGCCGTCATGCCGTGGCGCTCCACGGCCGCGAGCGCCGTGTCGAAGCCGAGGCCCAAGTGCCCGTCGGTGGCGCCGTCGATCGCGAAGTCGCGCCACTCCATGAGGATCGACAGATCGGTCGGCTCCTGGAGCTCGACGAGCAGCGCGCCCTCACCGATGGCGTGCGGGGTGCCCGCGGGGACGAGCACCGCGTCGCCCGCCCGCGCGCGGAGCGTGTGCATGGCCCCCAGCATGGCGTCGACGTCCTGATGCTCGACCCACCGGGCGAGCTCGTCGGCGGCGATGTCGCGGGAGAAGCCGAGGGCGACGTCGGCCGGCTCGAGGAACAGCCACGCCTCCGTCTTCCCATGCCCGAGACCCAGGTGCTGCCGGGCGAACGGGACGTCAGGGTGGGCGTGCACCGGCAGCCGCTGCCCGGCGTCCAGAAGCTTCACGAGCAGCGCGGGATCGGCGCCGAAGGCCTGCACATGCTGCTCGCCCAACCAGCCGACCGGGTCGGCCTCGATCGCGGCCGCCAGCGTCGTCCCTCCGGGGAGAACTGTCCGCCCGAGCGACGCCTCGCCGAACAGCGTGGTCGCCGATCCGACCCAGTCCTCGGGCGTGCGGGGCTGCGCCCTGCCCACGCCGCGAAGCCGCGCGATCTGCTCGCCGCCCCGATAGAAACGTTCCGGGGGCTGATTGGCGGGAAGCGCGTACGCCGTCGCCGCCGCGACGCCCGCGCCGACGGTCACCGCGCCACCGCGGGCGCGCCGTCGTGAGGTGCGACCCTGCCCGGCGCCACGAGGGCGGCGACCACGCCGCCCACGAAGGTGTCGCCCAGCCCGATCGTCGTCGGCGTGGAGGTGTCGAGCACGCGCGTCGCCCGAGAGACCACGCGGTCCCCGAGCAGCGCCCCGATGCCCTCGGAGAAGCGCACCCCTGCCTCCTGACGCGGCAGGGCAAGCGTGCGGGCGTAGGCGTCGGCGTCGAGCGCGTCGCCCACCAGGTAGCGGGTGCCCGCGAGCGCGATGCCCCCGTCGAGCGCCTCGGCGTAGCGGGCCGCGTCGGGCCCGTAGGCGAGCGCCCACTGCGAGGTGTGCACCATCAGCGTGGGGCCCGCGATCTGCGCGGCGACCTCGGCGAGCGCGTCCGCGACCGCCGCCGGGTCCTCAAGATCGAGCTCGCGGCCCACACGGCTCTGCAGCTCGTCCTCGTTCATGCCGTACAGGTCGATGCTGTCGGCGAGGCCGTCGATCAGCACCTCGCTCAAGGCCGGCACGTGATAGCCGGCGTCCTCGAAGACCACGAGCGCGTCGTCGGGAAGGCGCGTGATCGCGTCGGCCATGGAGGCGAGACGGTCCCGCAACGCCTCCTCGGAGACCATCGCGTTGAAGCCGGAGATCAGGAAGACGTGCGCGTCGGCGAGCATGTCGCCCAGGCCGTCGTCGATCTCCATCTGCACGTTGGGCTCGTCGCACACGTAGATGAGCCGGTTCGCGCGCGGCGCGACGATCACCTCGTCCCCCACCTGCACGCGAGCGCCCTGAGGGAACTGCACGATCAGGTGGGGGTTGAGGCTGTCGCCCTCACCCGAGCAGACGTGGAGGACATCCGGCGGGAGGAGGCGCCGGAAGGTGTCGTCGATGCTCACCAGGTGGAGGGTGCTCGGGATTCCGATGCGGCTCATCGCGATCGCGGCACGGACGTTCGTGCCGCCGACCGTCACCCTGCGAGGGAACCGCGAGGAGACCTCCTCGATGGTGTCGAGAGAGGCGACTGCCCGCTCTCCCCCGACACCATCCCGGAGGAACGCGAGGATGGAGCAGATCAGCTCGCGTGTGGAGCGGATGACGTCGCCGCGGTCGAGGTCCTCGAGAGCCACAGCGTGCTCCCGTGCGAGGTCCTCGAGCGCGGTCGCGTCCCAGGAGACTTCATAGTCGAGGCAGCCGCCGAGCCCGAGCACCGCAGCCCCCGCCGCGGGCCCTGGCGCGACCTCGGGGCCGGTCTGCACGACCGGCCCCTCAGCCGCCATGGGCCCGGATGCGGCCTCTGCCCACCCGTCCATCCCCTGGATCACGTCCTCCGCCCTCCGATCCGTCAGTACAGCGAGGCCTTGCCGGCGGCGCCGAACAGGTCGATCTTGTGCGCCGCCTCGACCTTCATGGCCTCGATCGCCGGCGGCTGGATCGTGTTGGGCTCGCGGACCGACTCATCGGCCAGGACCTCGCGCATCTTGGCGTGGTACGCGACCTTGATGTCCGACGAGATGTTGATCTTGTTGACGCCGAGCGTGGCGGCCTCGCCGATCTCCGAGTCGGGGTTGTTGGAGCCGCCGTGGAGGACCAGCGGGATGTCCACGGCCTTCTTCAGCTCCTTGAGCAGGTCGAGCTTGAGCTCGGGCTTCATCCACGACGGGTAGATGCCGTGCGACGTGCCGATCGCGACCGCGAGCGAGTCGACGCCCGTCAGCTCCACGAAGCGGACCGCGTCCTCAGGCACCGTGTAGATGATGTTGTCCGCGCCGTCCTCGGCCTCGGAGTCGGTCTTGCCGATCGTGCCGAGCTCGCCCTCGACCGAGAGGCCGACGGCGTGCGCGATGTCCACGGCCGCCTTGGTGAGGGCCACGTTCTCGTCGAACGGGAGCATCGAACCGTCGAGCATCACCGAGGTGAAGCCGGACTGCACGGCCCAGACCATCTGGTCCACGGTCGCGCCGTGGTCGAAGTGGATGGCCACGGGCACGGATGCGCGGTGGGCCAGCTCCTTGATCGCGGGCATGAGCGCGTCGGTCGTGTGGCTCAGCTCGTCGGGGTGGATCGCGATGAGCAGCGGGGCGTTCTTCTCCTCGCTGATCTCGACGATGCCGCGGCACATGTTCCAGTCGGAGATGTTGAACGCGGGCACAGCGAACGAGTGCTGGTGAGCCACCTGAAGGATGGCGTCGCCGGAGGTGAGCATGGGTGGGTTCCTTTCGGGTTGGGTGGGGTTCAGGGTCCGGCGGTCACGCCTTGACGGCGCCGGCGGACATTCCGCCGATGAAGTACCGCTGGAAGAACAGGAAGAGGATCAGCACGGGGATGCAGCCGAGCACGCTCATCGCCATCATCTGGTTCCACTCGTAGGCGTGCTGGCCCATGAGCAGCTGGATGCCGATCGGCACGGTCCGCATGTCGTTGGTGCGGGTCAGCGTGAGAGCGAACAGGTACTCGTTCCACGCGATCATGAAGGTGTAGACGCCCACGGAGACCATGCCGGGCACGGAGACCGGGATGAGCACCTTCCACAGCGCTGTGAAAGGGCGTCCTCCGTCGACCTTGACGGCCTCGTCCAGCTCCTTCGGCAGAGTGTTGAAGTAGCCGGTCATCATGATGATCGCGTAGGGCAGCGTGAACACCATGTAGGTCAGGATCAGACCGGGATAGGTGTTGTAGAGCCCCAGCGCGACCACGAGGCCGAAGTACGGGATCAGCAGCGTGATCGGCGGCACGGCCTGCACCGAGATGACGACCACGTTGATGATGCGCTTGCCGGGGAACTCGAAGCGGCTGAATGCGTAGGCGGCATGCACCGCCACGAGCAGCGTCAGCAGCGTGACGGAACCGGCGATGAAGTAGCTGTTGAAGAAGAAGCGCAGCTTCTCCGGGTCCGTGAGGATGGCGGTGTACGCGTCGAACGAGAAGTTCTCCGTGATGAGCCGCGGCGGGTACTCGAAGATCTCGCCGTTGGTCTTGAACGAGCTGGAGACCATCCACACGATCGGCAGGGCGGGAAATCCCGCACCGAGCACGAGCGCGACGATCAGCGCGATTTTCTTGCGACGCTGGCGACGGACCACGTCCGTCCGCGTCGGGGCGGTGGCGGCGCTCGAGGCGCCGGCGGCGGTGACGGCGGTCATGTCAGTCCCTCGACTTCTGGTGGCGGACGTAGAAGAAGGCGAGCACCATCGACAGCACGAGCACCACGACCGCAGCCGCTGACGCGACGGAGAAGTCGTACGTGGAGAACGCGAGCTTGTAGGTGTAGGTGCTGACCATCTCTGTGCGGTCGATCGGTCCGCCGCCTGTGGTCATCCAGATCAACGCGAACTGCTGCGTGGTCCAGATGAAGTCCAGCAGCGCCATCGAGATGATGATCGGCTTGAGCTGCGGGATCGTCACGTGCAGGAACTGCTTGATGGGGCCGGCGCGGTCGATCGTCGCGGCCTCGTACAGGTCGCGGGAGATGCCCTGGAGGCCCGCCAGGAGGCTGACCATGAAGAACGGGTAGCCGGACCAGATGTTGATGAACGTCACGGCGGGGAGCGCGAGGCTCGGGTCGGACAGCCATTCGACGCTGCCCGCGCTGAATCCGAGCGTCTCCACCAGGTAGTTCACGATGCCGTTCGGGCTGAGAAGCATGCGCCACAGGACCGCGACGATCGCGATGGTGAACAGCCACGGCAGGATGTAGACGGTGCGGAAGATCGCCTTGGTCTTGTGGCCGAGGATCGGCGAGTTCAGCATCAGCGCGAACGCGATGCCGAGGACGAAGTGCGCGACGACGCTGATGCCCGCGAAGTAGATGGTGTTGCCCACCGCGTTCGCGAAGGCCGGGTCCGTGAGGACCTGCATGTAGTTCTCGAAGCCGACGAAGTTGGACTCCGGGGCGGTGATCACACGGTCCATCAGCGAGTAGCCGATGACCATGACGATCGGCGTGACCATCAGGATGATCAGCAGCACGAGCGTGGGAGACAGGAAGCCGTAGGGCGTCAGCCTGTCCCACAGGCGGCGGAGCCGCACCCGGGAGGACGGGGGTTCCTCCGGGCGGTGCTCCTCCTTCACCTCAGGGGTGAGCGTGGCAGTCATGAGGGAGTGCTCCTTGGGGTGGGGTCCGTGCCGGGCGCCGGGAGCGCCCGGCACGGACCGATGGATGAGTCCGGAAGGGGTGGGTTAGAACTCGTCCATCCAGGCGGCCTGCGCGTTCTCGAGGGCCTCGGAGACCTCGATCTCACCGGCGAGGACTCGCTGGAGCTGCTCTCCGTACTCACGCATGAGCTGCTCGGCTACCGGGAGTCCGACGAACTCGTTGGCCGGGTAGCCGGCCTGCCAGACGTCGAACGCCTCCTGGAAGATCTCGTCGTTGTTGACGAACTCCGGGACCGCGGTCGAGTTGCCGGGGAAGGCGTTGGCCGCGTCGGCGAGCTCGGCGTTGGCCGACTCGCTCATGAGGAAGTCGATGAGCTTCCAGGCCTCGGCCTTGTGCTCCGAGTTCTCGGCGACGCCGATGCCCCACGAGGCGTAGGGGGTGCCGCGCTCGCCGCTGTAGCCGTCCTCTGCGGGAACCGCGGAGATCGTGAACTCGAGGTCGGCGTTCGACTCGCGGATCGTGTTGATGTGCGCGAGCGACGAGATCATCATGGCGACGCGGCCGTTGGTGAACTCCTCGACCTTGTCCTGCTCCTTGAGCGTGGCCGCTCCCGGGGCGATGACGCCTGCGTCGTTGAGCTCCTTGATGTACTCGGTCGCCGAGGTGACCGCTTCGTTGGTCAGGTCGGGCTGGCCGTCGGCGAGCATCGAGCCGCCGGAGGCCCACACCCACGACATGACGTCGTTCTGGACTCCGTTGGGAGCCTCGAGCGAGAGCGGCAGGATCCATCCCGACACGTCGTCGGTCGTCACCGCTTCGGCGGCGTCCACGAACTCGCTGCGGGTCGACGGGACGTCGACGCCTGCGTCGGCCAGGATCGCGTCGTTCGTGAAGAGCATGTACGCGAAGTTGACCACCGGGATCTCGTACGTGGCTCCGTTCAGCTGGACCTGCGCGGCCAGCTGGGACTCGTCGTATCCGGCGTCGGTCATGAGCGCGGAGAGGTCCGCGATCGCACCCTGGTTGACGAAGTCGGAGACCCACGCGCCGTCGAGGCCCACGACGTCGGACATGGTGCCGGAGGCGGCACCCGCGACGACCTGCTCCTTGGTGGAGGCGTACGGACCGGAGAGGAGCTCGACCGTGATGCCGGGGTTCTCCTCCTCGAACTGGTCCATGAGGCCGCGGAGCATGCCGTCGGGGAGCTCGGGCTCCCACCACTGCGCGAACTCGAGGACGACGTCCTCGCCGCTGCCGCTCCCCGCGTCCGCGGAGCTGTCGGAGGTGGCGTCACCGGAGCTGCACGCTGCGGTGAGGCCAAGGATTGCCAGGCCGGCCGTGGCTGCCAGCCCCTTTCTACGAATACGAGCGCCGTTGCTCATCTGTAACTCTCCTTCGAGTCATGCCGCTTTCCCTGCGCCTGGATGCGCTCTTATGCGGCTTCCTGCACGCTAGTGCATGTTTTTTGCGACTGTCAACCCAAACTTCGGCTTTATCAAGCATGACAACGGCATCGCAACGTTTCGATTGCCCGCTGAGACCGCTCACACTGCATCTTCTTGCAGTTTCATGCTAGAAATGGGGGCGTGACACAGGTGACAACGGGGTCAACCCGCAACGACGAGCTCAAACGACGCCTTCCGGCCGGCCGCAAGGCGCGACTCGCGGCCGCCGTGGCCGAAGCGGGCCAGGTGACGGTCGCCGAGCTCGCCGAACGGTTCGAGGTG
Source organism: Demequina zhanjiangensis (assembly GCF_030418315.1). Taxonomy (GTDB): domain Bacteria; phylum Actinomycetota; class Actinomycetes; order Actinomycetales; family Demequinaceae; genus Demequina; species Demequina zhanjiangensis. Next base: position 68,744 of record NZ_JAUHPV010000006.1, on the reverse strand, counting down.
TCCGTCGACACCATCCGTCGCGACCTCGACGCGCTCGACGCCGACGGCGTGCTCATCCGCACCCACGGAGGCGCCGTCAGCCCCGACGCGCTCCCCAAGCCGGAGTCCGGCCTCGACATCCGCAAGCGCGTCCAGACCGCCGCCAAGGAGACCATCGGCCGGCTCACGGCACAGATCGTCGAGGACGGCTCCTCCGTGCTCATCAACGGCGGCACCACCACGCTCGCGGTCGCCCGCAGCCTGCGCGAGCACCACGACCTCACGATCGCCACCAACAACCTGCTGCTGTCCGGTGAGCTCAACCCGCAGAGCTACCGCAACCTCTACGTCTTCGGCGGCATGGTGCGGGAGAGCTCGCAGGCCACCGTGTGCAAGGTCGCGTTCAGCGGCTCAGGCGACCGCGAGGTCGAGGTCCACGCCGACCTCGCCCTCATCGCCGTCGGCGGCGCCACGCTCGAGGGCGGCTTCTGCACCTCCAACATCGCCGAGGCCGAGGTGATGCGCGACATGATGGACCACGCCGACAAGGTGGCCATCCTCATCGACTCCACCAAGTTCCACCGCAAGCTCTTCGCGCACTTCGCGTCGCTCGACGAGGTGGACTACGTCATCACCGAGACCGCTCCCCCGGAGGACTTCGCCGCGGCGCTCTCCGCCGCAGGGGTGCAGGTCCTGCACGCCTGACGCTTCCGGCGTCGTGGGCCCGGCCCGCACGTCGGCCCCGCCACACCGTCGGCCCCGCACAGCAGTACGAACCATCCTCAGGGCCGACACCCCGGGCGAGGCGCCGACCCCCGGGCCACACGTCGGCGTGTCCCGGTGAGAATGGTTCGTACTGTCGGAGATCCGGCGATCAGTGGTGCTTGCGCGCAAGCCTCCACATCGTCCAGTTGATGCGCATGAAGCGCGCGAACTGCAGGAACGGGTTGTGGCGGCGCTTGAGCTCGCCCGAGGTGGGCAGCGGCGCGGCCGCGATCCTCTCGTTGGTCGTGTCCATGTCGAGTCCTCCTTACTCCGGGATCCAGGTCCAGCCCGGCTTCACCTTGGCCTTGTAGATGAACAGGGTGTGCAGCATGCGCTTGACCCAGTGGCCCGCGAGGCCGATCTCGCCGAACGTCTCCTTGAGGTTGCGGCCGGTCTCGGGGTACTTCTCCCAGTCGGGGACGACGGGGCTCATGGTCATCGCTGCCGCCGTGCCGGTCTTGAGGCCGGTGCCCGCAGAGGCGACGCATGCGGCCGCCATCTCGGACATCGACGCGGAGTGCGTGGGCTCGGTCGCGCCCTTGGTGATCATGTCCGCGATCGTGAACGCCACGACCTTGCCCATGGTGCCCGAGGGCATGCCGGTGCGGGGCGGGCTCGGGGCCACGGCGACGCCGTCGGGCGTGGCACGCGGCTGCGAGATCTGGTGCGGCGGGGCGAACGCGATGCCCACGGCGAACATGTTCGAGTACGTGGGGTTCTGATAGGTGCGCGGCCAGTCCTTGGCCGTCCACTCCTCGTACTTCTTGGGCGTGTAGTCGGCGTCGACCTTCATGAAGCCCGACGGCGCGAAGATGGTGCCGGTGATGTCGGCGCCCGTCGCGTCGTACGCCTTCCAGTCGTTGCCCTTGAACGGGGGCAGCAGCATCGCGAAGTCGTACTGCATCTCGTTGTGGGACCCGTCGAGCTGGTCGTAGTGGATGACCCCGGGCTCGATCTTGGTGACCGCCGCCCCGGTGACGGCCTTCACGCCGCGCTCGCGGTAGAGCGACTCGGTCCACAGCTGGCTGGTGGTGCGGAAGCCGTTCTGCTCGAACTGCATGCCGCCCACGCCGAAGTCGCCCAGCTCGTTCTCGTTGGTCAGGTAGGTGAGCTCGACGTTGTCGCGCACGCCCGCCTCGCGGAGCTGGTGCTCCACGTTGAACGTGTACTCGAACGCGGCGCCCTCGCATGTGCAGGTGCCGTGCCCGACGCCGATGACGACCTTCTTCTTCTCGCCCTTCTTGGCGGCGGCGATCAGCTGGTCGAGCTCGCTGTGCGCCTGGGTGGCGTGGCTCGGCGTGCAGACGGAGACCGTGTAGCCGGCGTCGGGCCCGAGGCCCTCGGTCGCACCGAAGTTGAGCTTGGGTCCGGTGGCGTTGACGACGTAGTCGTAGCGGATGCGCTCCACCTCGCCTGCGCGGCCGGGGCCGGTGTGCTCGACGTCCACGGCGGGCGTCGCGAGTCCCAGTTCACCGGTGACGCTCGCCTTGGCGCCCGACGCGTCGGCCACGGTGCCGTAGGCGGTGGCACCGTCGGACCCGTCCTCGACGTGCGCGTCGCCTTCGGGCCACAGGGCGACGCCCTTGGCCTGCACGAAGGTGATGCCCTTCTTGTCGTAGATGGGCGCCAGGGGGAACACCACGTCGTCGGTGGTCATCTTGCCGATGCCGACCCAGATGTTGGACGGGATCCAGTTGTAGTTCGAGTTCGGGGAGACCACCATCACCTCGTGCTCACGCGGGAGGCGCTTGCGGAGATAGAGGGCGGCGGTGTGGCCGGAGACACCGGCACCGAGGACGACCACGCGGGCCATGAGGATCACCTTCTTCTGCTGTCGGGCCGCGCCATTGCGGCTCCGAAGAAAATATACCCCCTGGGGCATAGGTCCTAGGACCTACGTCCCGATCTGGTGACACTGGGAGACGCGCCACCGAGGGGCGCGTCGGTCACCGGGGCATGCCCGACGCAGAACTGGGCTGCTACTTGTCCTTGCGGTTCTCGACCGCCTCCTTGAGAAGGAACATGGGAAGGACCCACGTGGCGATCGCCGTGACCAGCCAGACGATCACGATCGCCGCAAGCCACGTGCTGATGCCGCCAGAGATGTCGAAATCGCCGACGAACATGCTGGTGAGAAGAAGCGCCACCCACGTGGACACCAGGCCCACGCCACCCGTCAACGCCGACGCATACTTGTGCGTCATCTTGAAGATGAACGGACTCAGGATCAGCTGGAACACGGCGAAGAACACCGTCGCCAGCAGAAGCGCCGCCGGAGGCAGCGTGAAGTCGGACCCCAGCACGAGCGACGCGACGAACAGGCCGAGCGCAGCGGAACCGAGGTAGATGACCGCATTCAGGATGAATCTCACCATGAGTCAGACGCTACGCCGGATGCACCGCGAGCGCGCGGCGAACGGGACGCCGGTTTCCTGCGTCGTCGCTGGCAGGAGCCCCGCCGAGGACAAGTGGTGCGGCCTCGCGGCTACTCCGAGCCGCGGGTCACCCTGTTCCAGGCATTCGTCACCGCGACCACCTCGATGATCGCGCCGACCGCCTTCGCGGAGAAGTGACGCCGCAGCTCCGCGCGCGCCTCCACCTCGAGACCACGCGGATAGTCCGTGAGGATCTCCGCGAAGCGCAGCACCGCCGCCTGCGCCGGCGTCACCAGATCCTCGCGCATCAGCTTCACCGGGCGAGCGAGCGCCGCGATCAGATCCGGGCGCGCCCCCAGCGAGGCGAGCTCCTCCGAATGCATCCGCACCGAGTAGGCGTCGCCATTGATGTGGCTGCAACGCAACCTGATCATCGCCTTGAGGCCCGGCTTGAGCCCGTCGCCCGCGTCGCCGTCGAACTCCTCCATCACGCGCAGGAACTCTGAACGCAGCCTCGCTTCGGTCACGCCGGAACACTAGCAACCCGCATCTGAGAAAAGCCAGGAGGAACCTCACGCACCGGACATTCCGCCCCCAGCCGCACCCACGTCGGCCCGAACCACGCGACAGACCGGCACCCGGCGTCGGGCGTGTTCGCCTGCTCCCCCACCGTTCTGGAAGAATGCCCCCATGACGTCGCGCATCCCTGACAAGGCCACCGTCGACGGGCTCGAGGACCGCTGGAACGCCGCCTGGGAGACCCTCGGCACGTACCGCTTCGACTCCTCGAAGACCCGCGAGCAGATCTACTCGATCGACACCCCTCCCCCGACCGTCTCGGGGTCGCTGCACGTGGGCCACGTCTTCAGCTACACGCACACCGACACCGTCGCCCGCTTCCAGCGCATGCGCGGCATGGAGGTGTTCTACCCGATGGGCTGGGACGACAACGGCCTCCCCACCGAACGTCGCGTCCAGAACTACTACGGCGTGCGCTGCGACCCGTCGCTTCCGTACCAGGAGGGCTTCGAGCCCCCGCACGTGGGCGGCGAGGGCAAGTCCATCAAGGCCGCCGACCAGGTGCCGATCTCGCGCAAGAACTTCGTCGAGCTCTGCGAGCGCCTCACCGAGGAGGACGAGAAGCAGTTCGAGGCGCTGTGGCGTCACCTCGGCCTGTCCGTCGACTGGTCGCGCACCTACCAGACCATCTCCCCCTCCTCCATCGCCGTCGCGCAGCAGGCGTTCCTGCGCTCGCTCGCACGCGGAGAGGCCTACCAGTCGGAGGCGCCGACGCTGTGGGACGTGACGTTCCGCACCGCCGTCGCGCAGGCCGAGCTCGAGGACCGCGAGCGCCCCGGCGCGTACCACCGTCTCGCCTTCGAGCCCGCGGCCGACCTCGAGGAGGCCACCGGCTCCTACGAGTCCGTCTACATCGAGACGACGCGCCCCGAGCTCCTGCCCGCGTGCGTCGCCCTCGTGGCCCACCCCGACGACGAGCGCTACCAGCCGCTGTTCGGCAAGCACGTCCGCACGCCGCTGTTCGGCGTCGAGGTGCCCGTCGTGCCCCACCGCCTCGCCCAGCCCGACAAGGGCTCCGGAATCGCGATGATCTGCACCTTCGGCGACGTGACCGACGTCGTGTGGTGGCGCGAGCTCCAGCTCCCCACCCGCGCATGCATCGGCTGGGACGGCCGCTTCCTCGCGGAGCCGCCCGCCGCGATCGACTCCCCCGAGGGCAAGGCCGCGTACGCCGAGCTCGCCGGCAAGACCGTCTTCTCCGCCCAGGCCCGCGTCGTCGAGATGCTCGCCGAGGCCGGGATCATGGAGGGCGAGCCCAAGCCGATCACGCACCCCGTGAAGTTCTTCGAGAAGGGCGACAAGCCGCTCGAGATCGTCACCTCCCGCCAGTGGTACATCGCCAACGGCGGCAAGGACGAGAAGCTCCGTGGCGAGCTGATCGCGCGCGGCGAGGAGCTGAACTTCGTGCCCTCGCACATGGGCAAGCGCTACGAGAACTGGGTCAACGGCCTCACCGGCGACTGGCTGATCTCGCGCCAGCGCTTCTTCGGCGTGCCGATCCCCGTCTGGTACCCGCTCGACGCCGAGGGCAACCCCGTGTGGGACCAGCCGATCGTCCCCGCCGAGGACACCCTGCCCGTCGACCCGACGTCCGAGGCCGCGCCCGGATACGACGAGTCGCAGCGCGGCGTGCCCGGCGGCTTCATGGGCGAGAAGGACGTCATGGACACGTGGGCCACGTCGTCCCTCACGCCGCAGATCGTCGGCGGATGGCGCGACGACCCCGAGCTGTTCGCCAAGGTCTTCCCCATGGACCTGCGCCCCCAGGGCCAGGACATCATCCGCACCTGGCTGTTCTCCACCGTCGTCCGCGCCCACCTCGAGAGCGACGTGCTCCCGTGGAAGCACGCGGCGATCTCCGGATGGATCCTGGACCCCGACCGCAAGAAGATGTCCAAGTCCAAGGGCAACGTCGTGACCCCCATGGGCCTGCTCGAGCAGCACGGCTCCGACGCGGTGCGCTACTGGGCGGCCTCGGCCCGCCTGGGCACCGACGCGGCGTTCGACGAGGGCCAGATGAAGATCGGTCGTCGCCTCGCGATGAAGATCCTCAACGCCTCCAAGTTCGTGCTCGGCGCGACCGGCATCGCGACGGCCGCGAACTCCTCGCTCGAGGAGGGCGTCGCGGTATCCAACGACGTGATGGCGCTGCCCGTCACCCAGCCGCTCGACAAGGCGATGCTGGCCGCGCTGGCCGACGTCGTGGACCAGGCGACCGCCGCCTACGAGAAGTACGACCACACCAAGGCCCTCGAGGTCGCAGAGACCCTGTTCTGGACGTTCTGCGACGACTACCTCGAGCTCGTGAAGATGCGCGCGTACGACGGTGCCGCTCCGGGCGAGGCGATCGACGCGTCGGCGGGATGCTCGCCCGAGGCGGGGTCGGCGCGTGCGGCGCTCACGCTCTCGCTTGAGACGTTCCTGCGCCTGTTCGCTCCGGTGCTGCCGTTCGCGACCGAGGAGGTGTGGTCGTGGTTCCGCGAGGGCTCGGTGCACCACGCCTCGTGGCCGGTGTCCGCTCCCCTCAGCTCGGCTGCGGGCGAGGGCGCTGACGCGGGCGTCCTGCCGGCCGCCGGTGCCGCGCTGTCGGCGCTGCGCAAGGTGAAGTCTGAGGCGAAGGTGGCGCAGCGTACGGAGATCGTGTCCGTCGACGTGCTGGTCCCCGAGGCTCAGGTCGAGCTGGTGCGCGCGGCGAAGGCCGACCTGATGTCTGCGGGCAAGGTCCGCGAGATGCAGATCGTCGACTCGGTCGCTGCGCTCGAGCCGGGCGTGGACGGCGTGGGCCCGGAGGATGGCGCTCCTGATGAGATCGCGGACACCACGGTGGTCCGCACGGAGAACGCGGTCCTCGCGGACTAACAGCCCACCGGGTACCTGGTTGTCGGCAACCGGGTACGTGGTTGTCGGCGACATGACGAAGGCGGGTCCCTCTCACGAGGACCCGCCTTCGTCATCGCTAGGCCAGGTCGGCCTCCTCGGAAGCATCACGCGGTGTTGGCTGTCGGTCCTCAAGGACTCGCCTCAACGTGTCCTTGCACCACTCGGGCCGGTCGATGATGTCCCGATACGAGAACCGCAAGGTGAGAACACCGATGCTGGCGAGCGCTTCATCGCGTTGCTGATCCCGCATCCGCGCCCTTGCCGAGCCGTGGAACTGCGCACCATCCAGCTCTACGGCTGTTCGGGTCGCGCGATCGAACATGTCGGTCCGGTAGACGGCTGCGCCGACCCGCACTCGATGCTGCCGGTGCAACTGGGGGAACTCCCGCTCGGTGAAGACCCTCCTGAGGCCGTGCTCTTCCAGGTAGCTCTCGACGCCAGCACCCGCGGCGGCGATTCTCAGCATCAGTTCGCGACGGTTTCGCACGCGCGGGGTTCTCTCAAGGGCGTCCGCCAGGGACTCAGGCGACACGATGCGGCTTCGTACCGCCCGATAGAACGTCTCGGCACGTTCGCCGATCTCGAGGCTTCCGTACCCCGCCACGATCGCGTCGGCCGCATCCAGCACCGTGAAGCCCCGTACTCGGACCGTCTCGGGCATTCTCACGCGCCTCCTGACGTGGACCCATGTAGGTGCACGTGGATGGTCGGGGTGCGGCACCATCACCTCGATCGAGGTCGGTGGGTGTTCAAGGAATCCCCACACATGCAGACCTGCCGCGCCCACGAGCGCCGCGCCAGGACCAGCCCACAGGAGCACAGCGTCGGCCCTGGCCCGGAAGTCCTCCGCGAACCTTGTAGCCACGTAGGCGTCTGGAAGGATCCGTGTGATCACGCCTCGCTGGATCGCGGTCCGCACTCGTCGCGCAGTGGCGATCCCGGTGAGCTCCCTGAACGTGAACGCGCGCGGCTCCGAGCGGATCGCGGCGAGGAGGCTCTGGGTAGGGCTCGGCATCGCTCTCAGGTGAGTCATGAGAACGGTGATACCCGTCCGGGCGAACCCACATGTGTCGTGGCGGCGCCGGCAGTGGAGAACGCGACGCCACGCCGTCCTTGGGACGATGCGCGAACTTCTGGTGCATTTGCCTAGACGACGACAGTGAGCTTCCGGAGTGCGACAACAACCCACCCCGTGAGAGCCAACCATGTACCCGGTGGGCGACCACCATGTACCCGCTTTGAGAGGGGCGAGGGTTAGGCCGCGCCCTCGTGCTCGTCTGCCGGGCGGACCAGGAATGCCGGGGCCACGCGGTCCAGGACGACCTCACGGGTCACGACGACCCGCTCGATGTCGTCGCGTCCGGGGACCTCGAACATCGTCTCCTGGAGGACCTCCTCCATGATCGCGCGCAGTCCACGAGCACCGGTGCCACGCTCGAGCGCCTGCTCGGCGATCGCGTGCACCGCGTCCTCCTCGAACACGAGCTCCACGCCGTCGATCTCGAACATGCGCTGGTACTGCTTCACGAGCGCGTTCTTGGGCTGGGTGAGGATGCTCACCATCGCCTCGACATCGAGCGGCGAGACGGTGGCGACCACCGGCATGCGCCCGATGAACTCGGGGATGAGGCCGAACTTGGTCAGGTCTCCCGGCGTGACGGCCGAGAAGAGGTCGGAGTTGTCCGCCTCCTTCAGCTGCGCGCCGAAGCCGATGCCCTTGCGGCCGACACGCGACGAGATGATCTCCTCAAGGCCCGCGAAGGCGCCTCCGAGGATGAACAGCACGTTGGTGGTGTCGATCTGGATGAACTCCTGGTGCGGGTGCTTGCGCCCGCCCTGCGGCGGCACGGAGGCCACGGAGCCCTCGAGGATCTTGAGCAGCGCCTGCTGCACGCCCTCGCCCGACACGTCGCGGGTGATCGACGGGTTCTCGGCCTTGCGGGCCACCTTGTCGATCTCGTCGATGTAGATGATGCCGCGCTGCGCCTTGTCCACGTCATAGTCGGCGGCCTGCAGCAGCTTGAGGAGGATGTTCTCGACATCCTCACCCACGTAGCCCGCCTCGGTGAGCGCGGTGGCGTCGGCGATGGCGAACGGCACGTTGAGCATGCGCGCGAGGGTCTGCGCGAGGTACGTCTTACCGGTGCCGGTGGGGCCGATGAACAGCACGTTGGACTTGGCGATGTCCACCGAGTCCTCGTCGCCCTTGGGCTTCGTGTCGGCGGCGCGCACACGCTTGTAGTGGTTGTACACGGCGACGGAGAGCGCACGCTTGGCCTGCGTCTGCCCGACGATGTACTGCTCGAGGAAGTCGTAGATCTCGCGCGGGCGCGGGAGCTCGGTGAGCTCCGCTTCGACCTGCTCAGCGAACTCCTCTTCGAGGATCTCGTTGCACAGACCGATGCATTCGTCGCAGATGTAGACGGAGGGGCCCGCGATCAGCTTTCGCACCTGCTTCTGCGTCTTGCCGCAGAAGGTGCACTTGAGCAGGTCGCCGGTGTCCGTGGGGCGGGACATACGGTCTCCTTCCAACCGTGCCATCGTCCTCCAGGCTACCTATCCGGTGTGACAGGCACCCGATCGACGCGCCGCCGTGGGGACGACGCTTCGGCAAGGACGAAAGGGACCCCAGAGTTGTCACCCTGGGGTCCCCCTCTTCTACCGAATTATCGGCAGTCAGGCCTTGGCTGCAAGCGCCTGTGACTTGCGCGACTCCAGCACCTCGTCGACGAGCCCGTACTCCTTGGCCTCCGCGGCCGAGAGGAACGTGTCGCGCTCGATGTCCTCGCGCACCTTCTCGGGGGTCTGACCCGAGTGGAGGGCGAGCGTGTTCTCGAGCCACTCACGCATGCGGAGGATCTCCTCGGCGTAGATCTCGATGTCCGAGGCCTGCGCACGGGAGCCGCCCTCGATGCGCGGCTGGTGGATCATCACGCGAGCGTTGGGCAGCGCGAGGCGCTGTCCGGGCTGTCCGGCTGCGAGCAGCACCGCGGCGGCGGAGGCCGCCTGGCCGAGGCACACCGTCTGGATGTGCGGCTTCACGTACTGCATGGTGTCGTAGATCGCGGTGAGCGCGGTCTGCGAGCCACCGGGCGAGTTGATGTAGATCTTGATGTCGCGGTCGGGGTCCTGGGACTCGAGCACGAGGAGCTGCGCCATGACGTCGTCAGCGGACGCGTCGTCGATCTGGACGCCGAGGAACACGATGCGGTCCTCGAACAGCTTCGCGTACGGGTCCTGTCGCTTGAAGCCGTAGGCCGTGCGCTCCTCGAACTGGGGCAGGATGTAGCGCGAGTCGGGGCCGGCGGGTGCCGCGCCTCCGAAGCCCGCGGCTCCGCCGAGGGTTCCCGCGGTGCGTGCCGCGGCCTGGATGGCCTGGTACTCGGAGCTGCTCACGCCTTGCCTCCCTGCGACTTGTCGCCCGCCTCAGCGGCGTGCTTGATGACCTTGTCCACGAAGCCGTACTCCAGCGCCTCGTCGGCGGTGAACCAGCGGTCGCGGTCCGCGTCCTTGTTGATCTGCTCGAGCGTCTTGCCGGTCTGCTCGGCGGTCAGCGAGGCGAGCGTCTTCTTCATGTGCATGATCAGCTCGGCGTTGATGCGGATGTCCGTGGCCGTGCCGTAGATGCCACCCGAGGGCTGGTGCATCATGACGCGGGCGTGGGGCGTCGCGTATCGCTTGCCGGGCGCGCCGGAGGACAGCAGGAACTGTCCCATGGACGCGGCCATGCCCATGGCGACGGTCGCCACGTCGGGCTTGATGTACTGCATGGTGTCGTAGATCGCCATGCCCGCGGTGATGGAGCCGCCGGGGCTGTTGATGTACAGGTAGATGTCCTTGTCCGGGTCCTCGGCCGCGAGGAGCATCATCTGGGCGCAGATGGCGTTCGCGTTGTCATCGCGAACCTCGTCGCCCAGCCAGATGATCCGCTCTCGCAGCAGGCGGTTGAAGATGGAGTCGTTGAGCGCCATCCCCGTGCCTTCGGAGCGTGCCGTGATCTCGTTCACGCTGGTCCTTCCTTCTCGCGTCTTGCGTCAAACCTAACGGCGCGGAGGGGCACCTCATGCCGAAAATCACGCCGTTTCGCTACGGGGTGAACGCCTCACGGGCCCGACGCAGTGGCCGACGTTGTGGCGCGCTTCCCTGGGAGGACGGCTGTGGCGGGAGGGGTCTGCCGACGGTCGGGGAACCCTGTCGGGGCGTTCCCTGACGACGGGGCCGCGCAGATCGGGCGGGAGGACGATGCAGGCGCGGGGTGGCGTGGGTAGCGTCGAGAGCAGAGGACGTCTCGACAGAGGAGGACATCATGAGCTCGACGCCCGAGGACCCGTTCCAGCAGCGACCGGAGGACGCGCCCGCTCCCCCGCCGCAGCCTGAGCAGCCGGCTCAGGGGCAGCCAGGTGAGCCGACGCCGCCGCAGCAGCCGCAGCAGCCATACGCCGCGCCTGGACAGCCGTATGGTCAGCCCTACGCGCAACAGCAGTACGCCCAGCCGGGCCAGCCGCAGTATGCGCAGCAGCAGTACGCGCAGCAGCCGCCGCAGGGCCAGCCTCAGCAGCCGTACGCCCAGCCTTACCCGGCACAGCCCTATGCGGCGCCCGCCGGCCCCATCGCTGGACGTGAGAAGAACTGGATGGGCACCACCTCGCTGGTGCTGTCCCTCCTGGGCCTGGTGACGGGCATCACGGCGATCGCGGGCATCGTGTTCGGCCATCTGAGCCTGAGCGCCGCGAAGCGCGGCGAGGCCGACAACAGGGGTCAGGGCCTTGCGGGCCTGATCATCGGCTACGCGCTGCTGGTGCTCGGCATCCTGGCGACGATCGCCTTCTTCGTCTTCATCGGCTGGATCGCGAACGAGTGCGGCGGCAGCAACCCGGCGGACTGGTGCACGGCCGAGACCACCTACGGGATGGCGGCATAGGCCGGGGCGCTCTGAGACGGTCCTCGGCGAGCCTGCCCGGTTCGACCGAGAATCGTCCGCGCGCACGACCATCCGGCTGGCGGATGCGTGCCGCAGGGCTGTCCTCCGCGCGGCTGACGCGGTGGCACAGCCCGTCGGCTAGCGTCGGACGGGTGGGACGCAGGGGGCGTCCGGACAAGGAGCACGACGGTGGAAGAGCACCTGCAGTTCGAGCGCAATCAGCGCGGACCGTTCGGAATGGGGCCGTGGCAGGCCGCCAACGCGCCGGAAGAGGAGGGCCATGCGGCCGCCCGCAAGGCGGACCGTACCGGGATGAACCGTGCGGCGCTGTGGATGTCGATCGGCGGGCTCTTCCTGCCCTACGTCTCGGTCCTGGTGCACGTCGCGGCGATCGTCATGGCGGTCGTCGGTCTGCGCGCGGCGAAGGCGGGTCATGCTGACTCGCGCGGCGCAGCGATCGCGGCGCTGGCGATCTCCGCGATCGGGCTCGCGGCGTACGTCCCGCTCACGATGATCCTGCTCAGAGCCTGACGGCGCGCACGGCGGCACGAAGCACGGCACGGGCCGGAGCCCGCGCCACCGCGCACACGACGGCACGAGAAAGGCCCCCGACCTCCATGTGGAGGTCGGGGGCCTTCGTCGTATGAGGAGTTACTTCTCGTCGGCGGTCTCGCCGGCGGCCTCGGCGACCATCGCGGCGGCGGCCTCGGCGTTGATCTCCGAGTCGTCCTTGTTCTCGTCCTCGAGCGAGCCGATCACAGCGGACAGGTCCACGGCGGCACCGGCGGTGTCGACGACGGTGGCGCGGCGCAGCGCGTAGGCGGTGGCCTTGGAGCGCGCGACCTCGGCGACGATCGCGGGGATCTGGCCGGCCTGCTCGATCTGCTGGATGAACTGGCCCGGGTCCATGCCGTACTGACGCGAGGCGTTCAGCAGGTAGTCGAGCAGCTCCTGCTGCTCGACCTGGATGTCCAGGTCGTCCGCGAGGGTGTCGAGGAGGATCTGGGTGCGCAGCGCGGTGTGGGCCTCGGTGGTGACCTCGGCGCGGTGCTCGTCGTCCTCGAGGCGGTTCTCGTTCTCGAGGTGCTGGTGCACCTCGGCCTCGATGACCTTCTGCGGGAGCGGGAACTCGCCGACGGCCTCGGTGAGGGCCTCGAGCAGCTTCTCGCGGGCCTCCATGGCCTGGTTGTTGGTCTTGATGCGCTTGGTCTGCTCGACCAGGTCCGCCTTGAGCTCCTCGATGGTGTCGAACTCGGAGGCGAGCTGAGCGAAGTCGTCGTCGGCCTCGGGGAGCTCGCGCTCCTTGACGGCGGTGACCTTGACGGTGATGGTGGCGGTCTGGCCGGCGAAGTCGCCTGCGGCGAGCGGACCCTCGTAGGTGGTCTCCTCGTCGGCGGACAGGCCGGTGATGGCCTCGTCGAGGCCCTCGAGCATGTTGCCCTCGCCGATCTGGTACGAGGTGCCCTGCACGGAGTCGACGTCGTTGCCGTCGACCACGGCGGCGAGGTCGATGGTGACGAAGTCGCGGTCGGCGGCGGGACGGTCGACGGTCTTGAGCGAGCCGAAGCGCTCGCGCAGGTTGTCGAGACGCTCCTGGACGTCCTCGTCGGAGACCTCGATGGGCTCGACGGTGATGGTCAGGGTGTCCGCGGCGGGGATGTCGACCTCGGGGCGGATCTCCACGGTGGCGGTGAACTCAAGGCCCTCGTCGCCCTCGACGGCGCCGGGGATCTTGGTGACCTCGACCTCGGGCTGGCCGAAGGGGCGGATGCCCTGCTCCTCGACCGCGGCGGAGTACCAGCCGGGCAGGCCGTCGTTGACGGCGTGCTCGATGATGGCGCCCTTGCCGACGCGCTGCTCGAGGATGCGCGGCGGGACCTTGCCCTTGCGGAAGCCGGGGATGGTCACCTGCTCGCCCACGTGCTTGTAGGCGTGGTCGAGCGAGGGCTTGAGGTCCTCCTCGGTCAGGGTGACCGTCAGCTTGACGGTCGTGTCGTCGATCTTCTCGAGGGCGCTGGTCACAGAAAAACTCCTGATTGGGTGGGATTTGGCCCGGGTGCCGGGTAGGCCCGCGCGCGGGCAACCACAACATCCTATAAGGGATGGGCGCTCGACCCCAATCGGAGGGGCCGGGTTCGCGGTGGGCGGACGGGCTGGCGTCAGGCCTCGGCCTTCCTCGCTTCAAGGCGCTCGGCGGAGGCGGCGCGCCACACCTTCACGCCGGCGTCGGCGTTGAGCAGGCCGATGCCCAGGCCGACGATGATGTCGGGCCAGCCCGAGACCCACGCCAGGGCGACGAGCGCGGCTGCGATCACGGCGACGTTGGCGAGCGCGTCGTTGCGGGCGGAGAGCCAGGCGGCACGCGCGAGCGAGCCACCCTGGTGACGGTGCCGGACGAGTATCGAGGCGGCGACGAGGTTCGCCAGCAGCGCGCCAAGGGCGGTGACCGTGAGGGGGATCGTGTCGGGTCGGGTGGGGTCCAGGATCTTGACGACCGCGGTGACCACCGTCGCGGCGGCGGGCACGAGGATGACGAGCGCGAGCACATGCCCGATCCTGGCGCGCCGTTGGAGCGACCAGGCGGCCGCGAAGAAGATCAGGAGGTTGAGGATCGCGTCCTCGAGGAAGTCGATCGAGTCGGCCATGAGCGAGACGGAGCCGATGAGCCTGGCGACCGTGAACTCGATGATCGCGTAGCCCAGGTTGATGAGGGCGACTGCGAGGACGGCGCGGCGGAGCGGTGTGAGGCTCATCGCTCCATACTTGCAGGCGCTGCGGGTCGCCCCCACGGGACCTTGGGGCTGCGACGGGCTGTGACGGGCTGCGTTCGGCTCAGCGGCCCAGGCGTCGCCGTGCGGCGAGCAGCCCGAGCCCGGCAGCGAGCAGCGCGAGCGCGGCCGCGGTCGTCGCAGCGAACTCTCCCGCCCCGGTCGCGGCGAGCAGGCCCTGCACCTGGATCGTGAGCGACGCGGCGCGTCCCGAGAGCACTCCGGTGGCAGTCAGCACGTGCTCGCCGGTGGAGAGATCGTCGGGCACGGGGACGTCGGCGTGGAAGGCGCCGTCGGGCCCCGCGACGACCCTGGCGAGGATGGCCGGCTTGGAGTCGATGGTGACGACGACGTCCTCCCCCGGCGTGAATCCGTCGCCGGAGACCGCGATCCGGCCACCTGCGGGCACCGGCGCGCTGTGCGGGTCGAGCGACGGCGCGGAGATCGACGCCGGGGCCGCAGGGGCGGAGGCCGGCGTGGGCGCCTCGGGTGCAGGGTCGACGGGCGTGAAGATCGGGTCGTCGGGACCCGTGGGATAGGCCTCGAGGTAGGTGGGGACGGTGTCGGAGGAGAACTGCCGGTCGCCCACGCCGTTGATCACGTGCTCGAAGATGCCTTCTCCTCCGAGCGAGACGGTGAGCATGCGGTGCATGGCGACGCCTGCCACCTGCGGCACCTCGAAGGCGTTGTCGACCGTGATCTCGTCCTCCTCCGTGTCCTCGGTGAAGTTGCTGTAGGAGCCGAGGCCCCATGCCTCGTGCGTGGTCACGTCCGTCGCGACCTTGTAGGCGGCGTACCCCCGTCTGTTGCCGTTCTGCCAGGTCTCCTGGTCGGGGACGTCGTACGGGAGCTCGTTCTGGAAGAACACTGTGCGTCCACCGTCGCCGTTCCAGAGCACGTTGTAGCCCTGGAAGTGCTCCACGAAGAGGCCGTAGATCGAGACGTCGTCGCCGTCGACCACCAGGCCATGCTCGGCGGTGTTGACGGTCCAGCCGACGCCGGTGCCGTGGTCGGCGCGCCAGGCCCACACGTGATCGACGATGGTGTCGTTCGCGGCGATGACGAGCGCGTCGTCCACGATGCCCGCTCCGGCGCCTCCGACGCGAAGGTAGATGTCGCTGAGGACGATCGGGTCTGGGGAGTGGTCGGTGTGCGCGTCGGCGTCGCCGACGGTGAGCAGTGAGGGTGAGCCGGTGGGTGCGGCGTCGAGCAGCAGTCCGGCGATGCGGACGCCGTCGACGTCGGCGACGTGGATCGCGGACCCTCCCCCGGTCGGAACGAGCGTGGCGAGGCCGAGCCCCAGGAGGACCGTTCCCGGCTGGGAGACCTCGAGCGTCCGGTCGAGCTCGTGGATGCCGGGCGCGAAGAGCACGTGGCGGCCGGCCGCGAGCGCAGCGTTGATCTGCGTGGCGGTGGCGCCTTCCTGGGCGATGAAGAAGTCGGTGAGCGGGATGTCGGTGCCCGGCGTGCTGCCGAAGACCCAGGTGGTGCCGGCGGTGCCGTCTCGCACGTCGGGCACGCGGACGGCCCAGTCGGTAGCGGCTTCGATGTCCGCGCCGGTGAGGTGCAGGTAGGGCTTCTCCGCGATGGGCCCGGTGGTGGGCAGCGCGGTCACGGGAGGCGTGGGCCACGCGGCCGACGCGGCGGCGAGGGTGGTGCGGGTGTCGCCCGGTCCCGTGCCGGTGGCGTAGTCGCCCTTGAGTCCTGAGCTGACGGTGTTCCAGATGCCGCCGGCCCAGGCGTCGACGCTGCTGTCTCGCGTGTAGGACTGCTGCTCCGCGTAGGACGTGACGTAGCCGGTGACCTCGGTGTCGGCGATGAAGCTTCCGGAGATCCAGCCGTAGCGCCCGGTGTCGAGTGCAAGCGTGCCGTCCACGTGCACGCGACGGAAGGACGACGCCTGGGAGACCGCCCAGCGTCCGGTGCCGCCGGTCGGGGTCCACGAGAGGTTCTCGGCGGAGCGCCAGAAGTTCTGGGTGCCGTTCATGTCGAACCAGTCGGCGTCCACCCAGTCTCCGCCCACGATCGACACGTCGGTGGGGTCGAGCCCTGCGCCGGCGAGCGACGTGTAGAAGCCGACGCGCGCGTCGACCGTGTAGGAGCCGGGGAGGAACACGAACTGCCAACGGTCGTCGCCGAACTGGTTCGTCTCCTGGCTGGTGAAGGTGTCGTCGAGGATCGCCTGGATATCGGCGGCGTCCATGGTGGGGTCGAGCACGACGACGCGGTCACCGAGCAGCGAGGTGGTGGGGCGGTCCACGAGTCGCGGCTCAAGGATCTCCATGTCCCAGATCGAGACGCCGTACTGGGTGCCGCGGGTGACTGCGGTGAGGCGGAGGTAGCGCGCGTTCACGGCGCTGAAGCGGGTCAGCTCGGCGCCGGCGGAGTCGACTCCGCGTACCTGGGCGAGCAACGTCCAGTCGACGCCGTCGAGCGAGGCCTCCACGTCGTAGTCCGCAGCGTAGGCGGCCTCCCAGTAGGGCTTCACGCCGCAGATCGCACGCTCGGACCCGAGGTCGACGCTGATCCACTCGCCGTCGCGGCCCACCCAGTTGCCGGATCCGGGCGGCTCCTCTGTCACGCCCGAGTCCCAACGGCTCCACTCGTTGCCGTCGACGGCAGCCCACGCGTCGCCGTGGGAGGCGGTCGCGGTCACGCCGCCCTTGGCGAGGTCGCTGCCGCACATCACCTCGGAGCCCGATCCGGCGATCGTGGGCGCGTTGACGGCAGCCTGCGCGGGGACGGGTGCGAGCGACGCTCCCGCGACGAGCGCGACGAGCGCGACGATGGCGGCGAGGCGCGCCGCGAAGGCGCGGCGCAACGTCGGGGACGCGGACATGCGGATGGTTCTCCCTCAGCTCAGCGCCGCGCGACCTCGCGTCGAACCCGGGGGCGGGGCCGACGCGGGCACGGAGGCAACCGGTTCACTGCAGGGGCGCACATGCCCCGACGGCCGAAAGATACCCCGGGGGGTGGCGCGGCGTCCCGCCGTTGTGGACGAGCCCACAACCCCTCACATCCGGCCTGGTGCTGCCGATGCACGGAGCCGCCCGCTACCGTGCAGGTGGGCGGATCCGCCCGGTCCCCGACCCGCCGAGGAGCCCCATGACCACCGTCGGACTCGTGCTCGCCGCGCTCGCGGCGCTGCTGCACGTCTACATCTTCTTCCTGGAGTCGATCGCCTGGATGACGCCGCGAGCGCGCGCCACCTTCGGGATCCGCTCCGACGAGGAGGCGGAGCACACGCGGGTGCTCGCGTTCAATCAGGGCTTCTACAACCTGTTCCTCGCGCTCGTCACGGCGATCGGTATCGCCCTTCTCTCCGCGGGGAGCACCGCGGCGGGCACCGCGCTGGTGCTCGCGGGGGTGGGCTCGATGGCCGCCGCCGCGGCGGTGCTTGTGATCGGCTCGCGCTCGCACGCGCGCGCTGCCGCGATCCAGGGCACACTGCCGCTGCTCGCGGTGGTACTGGTGACTGCGGGTGCGCTCGCCTAGCGAGGTCCGGCGACAGCGCTCGCCTAGCGAGGTCCAGCGACGGTGCTCGCCTGGGACCTCCGGGTCCCCACTCATGGACATGAGGCCTTAGAGTGATGTCGAACGTTCACATCGGAGCGGTCGCAGTGTCGCGGTCGCATTGACAAGGGAGTTGGTACACCGATGGCGCAGCAGGGAATCGACGCGGCCGCCGCGATCGCCGCGGGACAGACGTCGCTGGGAATCGAGCTGGGCAGCACGCGCATCAAGGCCTGCCTGATCGGCCCGGATCACGAGGTGCTCGCGACGGGCAGCCACGCATGGGAGAACCAGTTCGTGGACCGCCTCTGGACGTACTCCGAGGAGGCGATCTGGGAGGGCCTTCAGGCGAGCATCGCGGACCTCAAGGCGGAGGTGCAGAAGGCGCACGGCGTCGCGCTGACGAGCGTCGGAGCACTGGGCTTCTCCGCGATGATGCACGGCTATCTCGCGTTCGACTCCGAGGGCTCGCTGCTGGTGCCGTTCCGCACCTGGCGCAACACCAACACCGAGGCGGCTGCCGCGAAGCTCACCGAGGAGCTCGGGTTCAACTTCCCGCTGCGCTGGTCCGCGTCGCACGTCTACCAGGCGATCATCGATGAGGAGCCGCACGTCGCCGAGCTCGACTTCATCACGACGCTCGCGGGCTACGTCCACTGGAAGCTCACGGGCCGCAAGGTGCTGGGAGTGGGCGACGCCTCGGGCATGTTCCCGATCGACCCTGCCACGCACGACTACGACGCCGCGATGCTGGCCCGCTTCAAGGAGCTGGCGGCGGAGGGCAAGCCCGGCCTCGACGTCACCGCTCTTCTGCCTGAGGTGCTCGTGGCCGGCCAGGATGCCGGAACGCTGACCGAGGAGGGCGCGGCGCTGCTCGACCCGACGGGCGAGCTCAAGGCGGGCGCTCCGGTGGCGCCGCCCGAGGGCGACGCCGGCACGGGCATGGTCGCCACGAACGCGGTCGCCCCGCGCACGGGCAACATCTCCGCGGGCACGTCGATCTTCGCGATGGTCGTGCTGGAGGAGCCGCTTGACTCGGTGCACGAGGAGCTCGACATCGTCACCACGCCGGGAGGCGACCTGGTGGCGATGGTCCACTGCAACAACGGCGCGAGCGAGCTGGGCACCTGGGCCGGCGTATTCACCGAGTTCGCCACCGCCATGGGGGTCGAGGGCGGCGCCGACGCCGTGTTCGAGACGCTCTTCACGGCCGCGCTCGAGGGGGAGGCCGACGGCGGCGGGCTGCTGGCCTACAACTACCTGTCCGGCGAGCCGATCACCGGCATGGCCGAGGGCCGCCCCCTGTTCGTCCGCACGCCCGGCTCGCGCCTCACGCTCGCGAACTTCATGCGCACCCAGCTCTACGGGGCGTTCGGCACGCTCAGCATCGGCATGAAGGTGCTGCACGACGAGGGCGTGAAGCTCGACTCGATGTTCGCCCACGGCGGCATGTTCCGCACCGCTGGCGTGGCGCAGCGACTGCTGGCCGCGGCGATCGACGCCCCCGTCTCGGTGGGCGACACTGCCTCGGAGGGCGGCGCGTGGGGCATCGCCGTGCTGGCCGAGTACCTCCGCAAGGGCACGGACGCGAGCCTGGGCGACTACCTGAACGACGCGGTCTTCGCCGACGCGACGCTCGACACCGTCTCCCCCACGGCCGACGACGTGGCCGGGTACGACGCGTGGCTCGCGCAGTACCGCGCCGGGCTCGCGATCGAGCGCGCCGCGACCGAGGCGATCAGCTAGCCCCGTTCGGCACTCACGCAGACGCCCGTCGGCTCTCAGCCGGCGGGCGTCGCTGCATTCGCCGCCCTGCGCTCGAGCGAGGCGATGGCATCGTCGACCAGCAGGGCGTAACTGCGATTGACGTCGTCAGGCAGCCCGAAGCCGCCCGCCGTCTCGAGTCCGATGAAGCCGTGCAGGCACGCGCGCAGGGCACGGATCGCGTCGACCTCAGCGTCCTCCTCCAGCCGCAGGGCCCTCAACGCACCGGCGACCACGCGATAGAGGCGCTCCGACTCGGCGACGTCCGCCGCGTCGTCTGCCGCGGGTGCGACCACCGTCATCGGGTAGCGGCCGGGATGGTCCTTGGCCCATGCGCGGTAGGCGTCCGCGAGCGCGCGGATCGCGTCGGCGCCGGCGTGCCCGACGGTGGCGCGTTCCAGGTGGGTGGCGAGCTCCCGCTTGGAGGCGACGCCGACGGAGGCTCGCAGGTGATCGAGCCCCTCCACGTGCTTGTACAGCGAAGGCGCCTTGACTCCGAGGCGGGACGCGAGAAGGGCGAGCGTGAGCCCGTCGGCTCCGAGCTCGTCGACCGCGTCGACGGCCTCGCGGACCACGGCCTCGCGGTCAAGCCCTGCTCTCGGCATCGCCTCGCACCTTCTCCGCGAACGGCAGCAGCGCGGCAAGCGTCGCGACGGGCTGCTGGGACTGAGGGTAGTGGCCGGCGTCGGCGATCATGGCAGTCTTCCCGCCGACCTGGGAGGCGATCCACTCGGCCTCCGCGCGAACGTCGGGGAAGTCAGGGTCCTGCTCCCCCATGATGACGAGCGTGGGCGCCTGAACCTTCGGCAGCGCAGCCTCGGCAGGCGCATGGCTGGTGCGCGAGGTGGCGCTGAAGGCGGCACGGTATCCGGGCCTGCGGAGCGAGGCGGCAACGGTGTCGCGGTAGGCGTCGAAGTCCGTCGGCCGGGCGCCCGCGTAGAGGCTGGGCATGTAGGCCTTCCAGACGGCGGCGATCCACGGCGGCGCGAGCATGACGCGCATGAGGGCGCGCATCATGGGGTTGACGGCGCCGTCGCGCACGAAGGGTCCGAGGAGGGCGAGTCCGGAGACGAGGTCGGGCCTGCGGGCGGCCGCGATCACGGCCGAGCCAGCGGACATCGAGTTGCCGACGACAAGCGCGGGGCCGCCGAGGTGCTCGATGAGCGCGACCAGGTCGTCAGCGGTGGGCTCGTCGCCGTACTCGCTGAAGCCTGTGTCGCTGTCGCCGTGGCCGCGCAGGTCGGTCGTGACGACGGTCCAGCCGGCCTCTGCGAGGGCGGGAGCGACGAGCCGATAGGCCTGCCTGAGGTCGCCCATGCCGGGCGCGAGGATCATGAGCGGGCCTTCGCCGATGCGGTCGTAGGCGATCCGCCCCTCAGGGCGGGCAAGGTGCTGGACGGTTCCGGGGATGGCGCCTGCGTTCATACGGCTATCCTGCGTAGCCTTTTGGCTATTGTCAATAGCCAATCGTGCAATCGGGTCCGCACCAGGCCCGACATGCGAGCCGACCGGCCATCCGCTACACCTGGAGGGGGGAGACGACGAAGGGGGCCACCATGGGCCGACGCCGCCACCCGTTCGCGTCCTGGCGCGTGCTCGTGGTCGCGCTCGTCCCCCTCGCCATCCTGCTGCTCCCCGCCGCTGGAGGGCTCGACGAGACGCAGCACAGACTGCTCGCCATCTTCGTGTTCGCCGTGCTCGCCTGGGTGCTCGAGCCGTTCCCCATCTACGCCACCTCGATCGCCGTGATCGCCGGCCAGCTCATGCTCATCTCCGACGAGACGCCGCATTGGTGGGCCGTCGCCGACGGCGAGGGCACCGTGCTCAGCTACGTCGACATCCTCGCCGGCTTCGCCGACCCCGTGATCATCCTGTTCCTCGGAGGGTTCTTCCTCGCGGCGGCCGCCACCAAGTACCAGCTCGACAAGAACCTCGCGCGGATCATCCTCAAGCCCTTCGGCACCCGCACCCCCATGGTCGTGCTCGCCCTCATGGCGATCACCGCGCTCTTCTCCATGTTCATGTCCAACACCGCGACAGCCGCCATGATGCTCGCCGTCGCCGCCCCCGTGATCGCGAGCATGGACGCCGGGGACAGCGCCCGCCGCGCGCTCGTGCTCGCCATCCCCGTCGGCGCGAACATCGGCGGCATCGGGACCCCCATCGGCACACCGCCCAACGCCCTCGCCGTCAACTACCTGGGACCTGGCAACCGCGTCGGCGTGGACCCGATCACCTTCGGCGGCTGGATGCTGTTCGCGGTGCCGTTCGTGATCGCCATGCTGGGCATCGCCTGGGCCATGCTCGGCTGGCGCTTCCGCTCCGGCACCACCCACGTGGCGCTGCGAATCGACACCGAATGGAGGCGCTCGCCCCGCGCCTACGTGGTCTACGCGACCTTCGCCCTCACCGTGCTGCTCTGGCTGACGAGCGGCTGGCACGGAGTCACCGCGTCCGTCGTCGCGATCCTGCCGATCGCCGTCCTCCTCCTGACCGGGGTGATGACCGCGGTGGACCTGCGCGAGCTCAACTGGGAGGTGCTGTGGCTCGTCGCGGGCGGCGTGGTGCTCGGCAACGCGATGTTCGACACGGGCCTCAGCGCAGCGCTCGTCGACATGGTGCCGTTCGAGTCCATGTCGGGCCTCGCCGTCGTCGTCGCAGTCGGGCTGGTCGCGTGGGTCATGAGCACCGTCATCTCCAACACCGCCACTGCTGCCCTGCTCCTCCCCCTCGTCGCCGCGATGGGCGCGGAGCTGCCCGCGCTCCAGGAGGTCGGCGGCGCCCTTCCCGCGCTGCTCATGACCACGTTCGCCTGCTCTCTCGCCATGGCGCTGCCCGTGAGCACTCCCCCGAACTCGCTCGCCTACTCCACCGGCAAGGTCACCACCATGGACATGGTCAGGACCGGCGTGCCGCTCGGCCTGGTCGGTCTGGCCGCCACCGGCGTGCTCGTCACCCTGCTCGTCTAGACACATGTCCGCCAGCACTCCCCTCCGGGCCTAGGGTGAGGAGGGAAGCACCGATCCTTCGGAAGGAACGTCGATGAAGACATTCACCCTGCCCGGCACCGAGATCACGGCCCCCGCGGTCGTCCTGGGCCTCATGCGCATCCAGGACAAGTCCGACGAGGAGGTCCGGACGCTCGTTCGCACCGGACTCGACGCCGGCATCGACTTCCTGGATCACGCCGACATCTACGGCTCCTCCGTGCACGGGTGCGAGCGCCGCTTCGCCGAGGCGATGCAGCTCACGTCATCGGAGCGCGAGCGCCTCACCATCCAGACCAAGTGCGGCATCGTCAAGGACGGCCCTTACTTCGACTTCTCCTACGAGCACATCGTGCAGCAGGCCGAAGGCTCGCTCGAGGCGCTCGGCACCGACTACCTGGACATCCTCCTGCTCCACCGGCCCGACGCGCTGGTCGAGCCCGACGAGGTCGCGCGCGCCTTCGACGACCTGCACAAGGCAGGCAAGGTGAAGCACTTCGGAGTCTCCAACCACACTCCCGGCCAGATCGAGCTGCTCCGCCGCTCGGTGAAGCAGCCGCTCGTGGCGAACCAGATCCAGCTGTCCGTCACGCATGCGCCCACGATCGCGAGCGGCCTCGCCGCGAACATGGGCGACGAGGACCAGTCGATCGACCGCGACAACGGGATGGTCGACTACTGCCGCCTGCACGACATCACACTGCAGGCCTGGTCGCCCTTCCAGTCACGCTTCTTCGACGGCCCCTACCTGGGCAACCCGAACTACGCCGAGCTCAACGCCGTGATCGACCGGCTCGCCTGGAAGTACGAGGTGCCCGCCGAGGCGATCGCCGTGGCGTGGCTCACCCGTCACCCCGCGCACATGCAGGTGGTGTTGGGGACGACGACGCCCGCCCGCGTCGAGGCCGCAGCGAAGGGCGCCGACATCCACCTGTCCCGCGCAGAGTGGTACGAGATGTTCCGCGCGGCAGGGCACATCGTCCCCTGACCGCACTCGACGGAGGTCAGGCGCTGGTCAGGCGTCGGCCTCCGTCGACGCGGCATCGGCGCGCTCACCGTCCTCCTCGTCCCGCCTGGCGGGCGCCGGGAGTGCGAGGGTGGCGGCCAGTCCCACGAGGATGATGCCCGCGGCCACACCGGTGGTGATCCGGGAGGCCGTGATCATCGCATCGGCGGCCGCGTCGCCCGCGATCTCCGTGCTCGGGTCGGCCTGAAGCGAGGGGATCGCGGCGCCCGCCGAATGCCTCACCGTCTCCACGATCGGCGTCCGCGCGTCGGCAGGGACGCCCGCGTCCGCCAGGTGAGAGTCCGTCGAGGTCCCGAGGCTGACGACGAGGAGCGTGCCGAGCACCGCGACGCCGAGTGCGGACCCGAGCTGACGGAAGGTGCTCTGAAGACCCGAGGCCTGCCCGGACTCGGCGACCGGCACGTCGGTCAGGATCACGTTGGTGAGCTGCGCCGTCGCCATCCCGACACCGGCGCCGTAGAGGAAGAGCCACGCCGCGATCGCGGTGCCGCTGATCGAGGCCGACAGCGTGATCGCGAGCCCTCCGATGGCGATCGCCTCGCATGCCAGGCCGATGCGCACCACAGCGCGAGCGCCGAAGCGCGCCGTGAGCTGCGGGGTCGCTCCCGAGATGAGGAAGGTGCCGATCGCGAGGAACAGCACGAGCCATCCTGTGCCGAGCGCCGAGTAGCCGAGCGCGTTCTGCAGCAGCAGCGGGAGGGTGAAGAGCAGTCCGAACTCGCCGAGCGCGACCACGAGCGCCGCGATCGAGCCGTAGCGGAAGGAGCGCAGGCGCAGCAGCGTGAGGTCCACGAGCACCGAGTCGCCTGCACGGCGTCGGCGCAGCTGATCCAGCACGAACACCACCATCAGGAGGATTCCGATCGCCATCGCGACCGGGACGGGCGAGAGCGCGCCGGAGTCCTGAAGCCACCAGCCGTACTGGCCGCCTTCGATGAGTGCGAAGACGATGGCGCCCATCCCCAGCGTCGAGAGCGCGGCGCCGCGAAGGTCGAGCGAGCGATGCTCTCCGGGGTCACGGGTCTCGGGCACAGCCCACAGCACCAGCGCGAGGACCACGAGGCCGACGGGGATGTTCAGCCAGAAGGCCCACCGCCACGTCACGTCGGTCGTGAGCCACCCGCCCACGAGCGGTCCGACCGCAGCCATTCCCCCGATCGTGGAGCCCCACACGGCGAAGGCGATGGCACGTTCACGGCCGGAGAAGATCGCGTTGACGGTGGAGAGCGTGGCGGGGAGGATCATCGCGGCGCCGACGCCCTGCACCAGCCGCGCGGCGATGAGAGCGATGCCGCTGTCGACAGACCCGGCCGCGACGCTCGCGAGGATGAACACGACCATGCCGACCAGCAGAAGCCGCCGTCGACCCCAGAGGTCTCCCGCGCGCCCGGTGGTGAGCAGCAGCGCCGCGAGCATCAGGGAGTAGACGGCGTTCATCCACTCGGCCTGGGTCGCAGTGAGGCCGATGTCCTCGATCACCACTGGAAGGGCGACGTTGACCACCGTCGCGTCCATGATGATCAGCGAGACGCCCAGCGCGACGGCGGCGAGCGCCCACCAACGACGACGGGAGTTGGCCTCCGGGAGGCCCGCGGTAGCCTTATCGACATTCATGTCGGCATGTTATCGACACAGGTGTCGGCAAGCAACGTCGGAGGGAGCCGAGCCATGCCACGCATCGAAGCGGCCACAGTCGCCGAGCATCACGCGCTCCGACGCGCAGCCCTCCTCTCCGCCGGGCGCACCCTGCTCGCCGAGCACGGCATCGACGCCGTCACCCCCAAAGCCGTAGGCGAGCAGGCCGGAATCGCACGCTCGAGCGTCTACCAGTACTTCCCCTCCACCTCCGCGCTCGTCGCCGCCATCGTCGAGGACGCCTTCGTCACCGCAAACGCCACCATCGAAGAAGCGCTCGCACACCAGGACTCGCCCCGCGACCGGATCGACACCTACCTGAGGATCAGCCTCGACCTCGCCACGGGTCCCTCGCACCGGATGTTCGACTCCGTGGACCCCTCCACCCTCCCCGCCGAGACACAGCAGCGGATCGACGCCCTCCACCATGCCCAGACCGCACCTCTCATCAAGGCAGTCCGAGAATGCGGCGCCCCTCAACCCGAGCTCGCCGTGCACCTCATCGCAGGCATGATGAGCGCCGCCGCGCGCGCCATCAGCATGGGCGCCGACCGCGACGCCACCGAACATGAGCTGCTTCGCGCCGTGCAGCACGGGCCCGTCCCCCAGTAGCGTGAACCCATGATCGAGATCGCACGGACCGAAGGCCGCTCCAGCGCCCCACCCGAAGCGTTCTACAGGCGGTGGGCCGACATCGACACCCACCACGAATGGGCCGTCACCATGGAGTACGCGCGGCTCGACGAGCCCTTCGCGCTCGGCGCCACCGGCTGGCTCAAAGCCAAAGGCGGAGACCCCGCCCCCTTCACCGTCACCGAGATCATCGACGGGCGCGTGTTCGCCGACGACACCGCACTCGACGGCGCCACCCTCCGGATCCGCCACGAAGCCCAGCCCGACGGGGACGGCAGCCGACTGATCATCACCGGCCTCATCGACGGACCCCGCCGAGACGAGTACGCCACCGCCATCGCCGACGACGTGCAACAGAGCATCGAGACCAACCTCGCCTCGCTCACCGCGCACCTCGAGAAGCAGGCCTGAACGCACGAGAGGAGCCCCGCGAACACGCGGAACTCCTCTCATCCGTCGGGGTGCTCGCGGCTACGCCGCTGCGACCCCTCCCTCCGTTCGGAACGCTCGCGCACGCGCGGCGCTCCTCACCCCAGTCAGGGTGACAGGAGCCGTCGCAGCCCCACCGGGGCTGCTCCTCCCAAATCCTGACCACCACATCAGAACGCACGAGAGGAGCCCCGCGAACACGCGGAACTCCTCTCATCCGTCGGGGTGACAGGATTTGAACCTGCGACCCTCTGCTCCCAAAGCAGATGCGCTACCAAGCTGCGCTACACCCCGTCCGCGCGTGGCGCGGTACCCGACACCCGCCAGGCTCGGCTACTCTAGTACGCGCTGACGTCGTGGACGGACACGAGCCGACCACGTCAGAGCATTGCGGGTGTAGCTCAATGGTAGAGCCTCAGTCTTCCAAACTGATGGTGCGGGTTCGATTCCCGTCACCCGCTCGCTGAGCACGAGGGCCCCGGCACCGGAAGGTGTCGGGGCCCTCGTCGTCTCAGGCGGCTCGCGTCACAGGGACGCCTCGTGCAGCGCAAGCAGGTCGGCCTTGTTCAGCTCGAGTCGCATCGAGGCGAGCAGGGTCTCGAGCTGCGCGGCGTTGCGAGCGGACGCGATGGGGGCGACCACCGTGGGCTGCGCCTTCAGCCACGCGAGCGCGACGGCGGCCACCTCGACCTCATGCTCGATCGCGATGCGGTCCAGCGCCGCAAGGACTCGTCGTCCACGATCGTCCAGATACTCGGCGGCCTGGCCCGCACGGGGGCTGTCGATGTCGTGGTCGGCGTCCCGGTACTTGCCTGTGAGGAACCCCTTCGCGAGCCCCCAGTACGGGAGCACGCCCATGCCGTGGCGCTCGGCGGCCGCGCGGAGCTCGCCCTCGAACGCGCGCTCCATCAGGTTGTAGTGCGGCTGAAGCGCGACAGGCTTGTGAAGGCCCTCGGCGTCGGCCGCGGCGAACCACGCATCGATCCGCTCGGGCGAGAAGTTGGAGATGGCGATCTCGCGGACCAGGCCGTCGTCCACGAGCGCGGAGAACGCGGCGGCCGTCTCCTCGATCGGGTCGTCGTGGTCGAAGTGGGCGTAGTACAGGTCGATGCGGTCGGTGCCGAGACGAGTGAGCGAGGCCTCGGCCGCAGCCCGCACGTTCGCGCCCGAGAGGCCCTGGAACTCGGGGTGCTGCGAGACCTTCGTGGCGATCAGCACCTCGTCGCGTCGGCCACCCGCCGCGAGCCACTGACCGATCATCTCCTCCGACTCACCGCCGGCGTGCCCGGGCACCCAGGCCGAGTACGCGTCGGCCGTGTCCACGAGCCGACCTCCGCCGTCGACGAAGCCGTCGAGCACCGCGAAGGAGTCGTCGCGGCCAGCAGTCCATCCGAAGACGTTGCCACCGAGCGAGAGCGGTGCGCCGGTGAGGTCGAGCGACCCGAGGGTCTGTGCAGAGTCGATGTTCACAGTCATGGAACCGTCAACGCGCGCTCCGGCGTCGGCCATTCCTCTGGGCGACCGGCGCACCGATCACATGAACAGGCCCAGCGCCGCTCCCGCGATGACGAGCGCGAGCGTGTCATGAGCCGAATCGATCAGCGTCAGCCCACCCGGGCGTTGCGCGAAGCCGTTGTGCACCAGGTGCGCGCCCGTCCGGAAGGCGATGCCCACCACGAGGCCGAGCGTCATGCCCGCGACGACGCCCGACGCGCCGAGCCCCGCCATCAACATCGCGAGCGCGACGATGCCGAGCAGGTTGCCCACCATCATCTGGCCGAAGACGGGCGCCATGTTGGCGTTCTGCAGCTTCTCCTCGTCGAGCTTGCCGAGCCGACTCCACACCGGGAAGAAGGCGAAGGGCGAGTACCAGATCCACCCGAAGACGAACGAGGCGAGGAATGCGACGAGCACTCCCCACCAGCTGATCCCACTGAATGTCAGCCACTCCATGGCAGCGCTCCCCCGGCGCCGTTCCGGGTAGGGCGCCTGAGGGGATTATGGCGCTGAGCGACCCGGAACGCAGTGGGAGCGGGCGAAAGCGGCGCTGAGTGACCCGCAACGCAGTGGGAGCGGGCGAAAGCGACGCTGAGCGACCCGCAACGCAGTGGCCGCTGGCCTCGGCGGACAGCCGGGGCTGCCGGGACAGCCGGGTCAGATGTCGAAGCCGAGGTTCTCGCGACGCTTCTCGAAGTAGGCGGACAGCTGCTCGCACTGGTCGCGCAGGGCATCGATCGCCTCACGCTCACGCCGCTGGCTCTGCTGCTTCACCAGGAACCGCTGGAGCGCGCCCAGCTGCGCCTCGAGGTACGATGTGGCGGTCACCTTGCAGCCGCCGTCGGCCTCCTCGATCTCCCACGTGGAGACCGACTTCACGCGCGGGTTCAGCGCCTCCTTCACGAGCAGCCGCGGGCGCTCCGCCTTGACGATCTCCTCGGTCAGCATCAGGTCGGTGCGTCCGACCTTCAGCATGGTGCGCGTCCTGCAGCCGACCTCGCCGGGCTCGCCCTCGAGGACCTCGATCCCGGTGATGTCGTCGCGGGCCTCCGCGAGCGCGACGGGGTCGTGGAGCAGGTTCCAGAGCTCGAGCGCGCCTGCGCGCACCACGGCCTCGGCGGTGTGCTCCTCGATGTATGCGACGGCTGCCACTGACGTTCCTTCCTCACTGATGGACCGCACCAGCCTACGCGGCGACGCGAGCGCCCCCGCACAGCGTCCTGTTGCCCGCCGCACGTCCGGGACGCTAGCCTTGCCCCATCGCACAGGGAGGACACGCGAGATGAGCCGAGCGAGCAGCGTCATGACGACGTCCGCTCCTGCCCTCGCGCCCCGTGCTCTCGGCATGTGCTGCATGCCGTGCGCCAGCTGCTGTCTGTAGAGCGCTGGCGAACGCCCCGCACCCTCCATGAGGGTCACCTGCGCCGCCGCCAGTGCTCGCCCCCGGCTTCCCTGCCATCCTGAGGAATGCCGCACCGACGCATCAGCGTTACCCACCCCGGAAAACCACTGCAGTGAGGAACACATACCCATGGCACGCATCTACGACGACGCGACCAAGCTCATCGGCAACACCCCGCTTGTGCGGGTCAACAAGCTCGCTGAGGGCGTCGACGCGACGATCCTCGGCAAGCTCGAGTTCTACAACCCCGCGAACTCCGTCAAGGACCGCCTGGGCGTCGCGATCGTCGACGCCGCCGAGGCGTCCGGCGAGCTCAAGCCGGGCGGCACGCTCGTCGAGGCCACCTCTGGCAACACCGGCATCGCGCTCGCGATGGTCGGCGCGGCCCGCGGCTACAACGTCGTGATCGCGATGCCCGAGACGATGTCCAAGGAGCGCCGCGCGCTGCTGCGTGCGTTCGGCGCCGAGCTGATCCTGACCCCGGGTTCCGAGGGCATGCAGGGTGCGCTGAACGCTGCGGACAAGATCATCGAGGAGCGCCCGGGCGCGGTGCTCGCCAAGCAGTTCGCGAACGAGGCGAACCCGGAGATCCACCGCAAGACCACGGCTGAGGAGATCTGGGCCGACACGGACGGCGAGGTCGACATCGTCGTCGCCGGAATCGGCACCGGTGGCACCATCACCGGCGTCGGCGAGGTGCTCAAGGCCAAGAAGCCGTCGGTCCAGATGGTCGCGGTCGAGCCGGCCGAGTCGCCGATCCTCAACGGCGGCCAGGCGGGCCCGCACAAGATCCAGGGCATCGGCCCCAACTTCGTGCCGCCGATCCTCAACACCGAGATCTACGACGAGGTCTTCGACGTCGACGCGGAGACCGCGATCGCGACCGCGCGTGCCGCTGCGCGCCAGGACGGCCTGCTCGTCGGCATCTCCTCGGGCGCCGCGCTCCACGCGGCCATCGAGATCGGCAAGCGCCCTGAGAACGCGGGCAAGACGATCGTCGCGATCATCCCGTCGTTCGGTGAGCGCTACCTGTCCTCGGTCCTCTACTCGGACCTGATGGACTGACCACCACCCTGCTTGCACCACCCCCGGAAGGAGCACCCAGATGACGGAGAGGCCGAGAGGGTTCGCCCTCATGGCAGAGGACGTACGCGCTGCGAAGGATCGCGATCCCGCCGCGCCGTCGTCGTTCGTCATCTGGGTGTCCTACCAGGGCGTTCACGCGGTCTGGTACCACCGGATCGCGCACCGGTGGTGGCTGCGCGGACACCGCTCCGCGGCGCGTCTGCTGTCCCAGTTCGCCCGCCGGTGGACGGGCATCGAGATCCACCCCGGCGCGCAGCTCGGTCGGCGCGTCTTCATCGACCACGGCATGGGCGTCGTCATCGGCGAGACCGCCGTGGTCGGCGACGACGTGCTGATGTTCAACAACATCAACCTGGGCGGCACGTCCATGAGCCACGGCAAGCGCCACCCGACCGTGGGTGACCGCGTGGTCATCGGCGCGGGGGCCCGGATCCTGGGCCCCGTGTACGTCGGCTCGGACTCGCGCATCGGCGCGAATGCGGTGGTGGTCAAGGACGTGCCGAACGGCGCGACCGCCGTCGGCATCCCCGCCAAGGTGCGGGAGAACCCGAAGCCGACCGAGGTGCACACGGCCGCCTCATGCGTCGACGAGGGCGACTCCCACGTGCACGAGCATGAGCAGGCTGTGCACGAGCCTGCGATGTACTACATCTGACTCGAGACCGCATGCTCGACGGCGCCGAGAACGACGCGACGAGCGTCCCTCGTGCGGCGGATGTGGCACTATTCACAACACTGTGCACATAGTGCCAACTATGTCTTATGCTGATTTCAGTCGCTCCTGACGAGAGCGCATCGACAAGGGGGATCCACTTCCCTGTGCCGGTGCGGCACCGTCCGGGACACGACGCCAGACCTGGCGCGAACCCCTCAGCCGCGCTAAGGAGAACGGGCCCCCGCGAAAGCGGGGGCCCGTTGCTTTTCCCTTGGCGGCACCGTGGCCGCGGGAGCTGTCCCTAGGCTGCGAACGACCTCAGCATCCAGGCCGCCTGCTCATGCGCGGCCAGACGGGCGTTCAACAGGTCCGCGGTGGCGCCGTCGCCGGCATCCTCCGCGACGTCGACGAGCGGGCGCACCAGACGCGCCACGGTCTCGTGGTCGGCGGCGAGGGTCGTCACCATCGCCATCGCGTCGGTCTGCGGCTCGTTGTCCGCGATCGTCGCATGGTCCATGAACTCGGTGAACGACCCCGGTGCGCCGGACCCGAGCGCACGCATGCGCTCCGCGAGGTCGTCGGCTGCAGCGTTGAGGTCCTGGTACTGCTCCTCGAACATGAGGTGCAGCGACCTGAAGTGGGGCCCGGTGACGTTCCAGTGGTAGCCCTGCGTCTTGACGTACAGCGTGAACGTGTCAGACAGGACCTGGGTGAGGCCCTGGTTGATCGCCCGCAGGTCCTCAGGACGGATGCCGATGCTCGGGCTGCTCTCGGTGGTCTTCACGGGCGTGGTCGACGCCATGTTCCTACCTCCTTCACGATCACAGGAGGAGTCTCCCCCTGTCTCTAGTGGCAACCGGATGAGCCCGCCGGTAATTCCATGAACTGGCCGAAGGTCCTCGCCACGGCATGCCGCCTCGTGTTCTTATATGGCGCAAGGAATGTTCCGCGCGACGAAAGGGTTCCGCCCGCATGACGATCGAAGCCGCCTGCCCGCTTCCTCAGGGCTCGGATGCGCCCGCCGACGAGTCGCTCGTCGAGCTGCTCGCCCGTGCCCGGACCGTCGCTGTGGTGGGCGCCTCCCCCGATCCGACGCGCACGAGCCACCGCATCGCCGTCTGGCTGATGGAGCACACCGACTACGAGGTCTACCTCGTGAACCCGGTGGCCGGCGACACGGAGATCCGTGGGCACGCGTTCTACGCAGCGCTCGAGGACATCCCGGTGGACGTGGACATCGTCGACGTCTTCCGTCGTTCCGAGCACGTGCCACCGGTGGTGGACGACGCGATCGAAGTGGGCGCCCCCGTGGTGTGGATGCAGCTGGGCGTGCGCAACGCCGAGTCGGCCGAGCGCGCGCGGCTTGCAGGCGCCACGGTGATCCAGAACCGTTGCCTCAAGGTGGAGTACGCCCGTCTCGCGGACCGCATCGAGGCCTTCGAGGACTGAGTCCCGCCACACGGCCAGTCGTTCCGCCCTGGCCTCCTCCCCTCTTGCGAGGATGAGCCCATGACTTCCCCGGAGGGCTACAGCGTCGTCTCGTTCGACGAGTCACGCGCCGACGAGATGATCTCCGTCTTCTCGTGGGGTTTCGCGCAGCGGGTCGACGCCGACGGACGCGAGGACTTCCGCCGCATGTTCCCGTGGCACCGCGCACGTGGCATCGAGGTGACCGACGCCTCCCGTGGGCGGGTCGGCGAGCTCGCAGGGGTGCGCTCCTCCCATCCGATGGAGCTGCGCACGCCGGGCGGCGGTGCTTTGCCCGCCGCGGGGCTCACGTGGGTGAATGTCCACCCGAACCATCGGCGCCGCGGGATCCTCTCGGCGATGCTCCGCGACCACTTCGCGCGAGCCCGCGCCCGCGGTGAGGCGTTCTCGGTGCTCTTCGCCTCGGAGCCGGTGATCTACACGCGCTTCGGCTACTCGTGCGCCACGGTGCAACGGTCGGCAGACCTGAGGCGGTCGCCGCGTTTGCGCGAGGTGCCAGGCTCGGAGGGGCTCTCGGTGCGCCTGGAGACGGCTGATCGGCACGTGCATGGCGCCGTGATCCGGGCAGTGCAGGCACGGATGTCTCGGCCCGGAACCCCGGTCTCCGTGGGAGACACCGTGATCGAGGAGGTCTTCTCCGATCCCCTCGGCCAGTTCTCGGGAGCCGAGCCCGCGCGGATCGCCATAGTCGAGGACGCCGACGGCCCCGCCGCCTATGCGGTGTTCCGCCGGACCCTCCACTGGAAGGACACCGGCGCCGCCGGGGAGGTGGTCGTGCAACCGTGGGGCGCGGTGGATGCTGCCGCGACGCACAGGCTGTTCAGCGCGGTCACGAACCTGGACCTCATGACATCGTGTCAGGTCGCGCTCGGAGGCGACGACGTGCTGCCGGGGCTGCTGCCCGACGTCCGCGCCGCAGGAGTGAAGCACCGCGACGGACTCTGGCTGAGAATCCTCGACGTGGAGGCCGCACTCGGCGCCCGCACCTACTCCGCGCCGATCGACGCGGTGATAGAGGTCACTGATGCACTCATCCCGACGAATGCGGGACGCTGGCATCTGCGAGCAAACGCTGACTACACGCCAACAGTAGAGCGCACTGATGCACCCTATGACATTCGGCTCGACATCTCGGCACTCGGCGAGGCGATCCTGGGCGGCCGCAGCCTGACCTCGCTTGCCGACGGTGGGCGGGTCGAGGAGTCGTCGGCCGGGCAAGTTCTTCGCGCTTCGCGTGCCTTGGTGAGCGACCAGGCTCCTGGCTGCAATCTCGCCTTCTGACCAGGGACGACGCTGCGCGAAGCCCTCGTCCGACCACCCGCGCGGAGCCTATTCCCACCTGTCCGAAACGCCGCGCCATTTCACTTGTCCACCGATAACTGGGACCCTGGTCCCATGAAGAAGTCAGCCGGATACCAGCCCATCTCAGTTCCCGAGGCCCGCCTGGACGAACTCTTCGAGGTGGTCCAGTGGGCCTTCGTCGGCGAGTGGCTCCTCGAGGACCGTCAGGACTACGTGGACGCGCTCCCCGTCGAGCGCGCCCGTGCGCTCGAGGTCACCGACCCCTCTCGAGGGGAGGTGGGCGAGATCGCCGCCGTGCACGCGAGCTTCGGCACGGAGATGATCACCCCTGGTGGCAGGCGCGTTCCCACTGCCGGACTGTCGTGGCTCAGCGTGCATCCCGCGCACCGACGCCGCGGCCTGATGACCGCGATGATGCACGACCACTTCTCTCGCTGCAAGGAGCGGGGCGAGGCCGTCAGCGCGCTCTACGCCATGGAGGCGGCCATCTACTCGCGCTTCGGCTACGGCATGGGCGCAC
Organism: Demequina zhanjiangensis; assembly: GCF_030418315.1. GTDB lineage: Bacteria > Actinomycetota > Actinomycetes > Actinomycetales > Demequinaceae > Demequina > Demequina zhanjiangensis. The sequence goes on along the minus strand of NZ_JAUHPV010000006.1, from coordinate 34,539 downwards.
AGACGGTGAAGGCCGAGATCCCTCGCGGTTCCGCCATGTGGCAGGTGGAGGGCGCCGACGACCTGACGGTGCGCCTGGTGCGCGCCGACTTCGACGAGCACGACGAGCTCGTGTCGGGGCTCCAGGCCAAGCTCACGCGCCCCGGCACCGTGCTCAACCCGGTCGGCTCCGGCCGCAACGCCCGCTTCACCGACCCGATCGGCAACCGCAAGGGCATGGAGAAGTGGCGTCTGGCGCTCGTCGAGGACCAGGGCGAGCCCGTCGCGTACGCGTTCTTCCGCCGTCGCGCCGATTCAAGCGTCGGGATCCATGACGGCGTCTGCCAGGTGCGAGAGTTCGGCGCGCTGACGCCGGCCGCGTCCCGCAAGCTCTGGGAGACGCTCACCGACTTCGACCTGGTGGGCACCACGTACACGGAGAACCTCGCGACCGACGACCCGCTGCTCTACCAGCTGAAGGACGCGCGCGGTGCGCGCTCCAAGGTGATCGACAACCTGTGGGTGCGCGTGCTGGACGTGAAGAAGGCGCTCGAGAGCCGGGAGTACTTCCACGACTGCGACGTGGTGTTCGACCTGCACGACAAGCACGTGCCCGAGAACACGGGGCTCTGGCGCATCGTGGTGACCGACGGGAACGCAGTCGTCACCCGCGCCGAAGGTGCGAAGCCGGATCTTACGATGGGCGCCCGTCACCTCTCGACCGTGTACCTGGGCGGCACGAGCCTTGAGGCGCTCACGGCCGCCGGGCTGGTGCAGGAGCACACCGCCGGACAGGCGCGCGAGCTCGCCGTGGCGATGATGTCCCCGGTAGCGCCCCTGGCGAACTGGGACTTCTGAAGGGGCAGGCCAGGCTCAGGGGGCGAGACGCTGCCGCTGCCAGCGCATCAGTGACAGGATGCACTCCTGCATCTTCGTGGTGGACGAAGGTCAGGAACGCGTCGTGAGGCGCCGGCGGGGCAACAACCCCGGGCGATGAGCGAGACGACGGCCTATTTGCCGTTCAACTCACGCCGGATGCGCCGCCACTCAGGAAGGTGGCGGTCCATCACCGCGTAGAAGCGCTGGTTGTGACCGATCTCGATGAGATGGGCGAGCTCGTGGACCACCACGTACTCGAGCTTCTCGTCGTCCCTGCGCGCGAGCTCGAGCGCGAAGGTGATGCGACGCGTCTTGACGTTGCACGTCCCCCAGCGGGACGTCATGCGCCTGATGATGTACGGAGGCACCGGCAGCAGGCCCATGCGCTCCGCCCACTCAGCGAGCATCGGTTCCACCCGTGCGCGCAGCTCGGCCCGAAGTTCCTCGGCCTCCGGCCCCGCCTCCAGAGGCGGCGGGGCCGCCGCGATCCGTGCCTGATGCTCAGCAATCCACTCGGCCCGCGACGCGACGAACCTGTCGATCTCGCGCTTCGCGACGTGGCGAGGCGCTGACACCCGCACCTCCCCGTCCGGCGGCCGCACCGTCATGCGGACGCTCCTGATCTGCTTCCGGATCAGCGTGTAGGGAGGCGGGTCTGTCTGCATGGTGGGAACAGACTACGACCGGGCACTGACGAGCCCGCACGTCGGCCACCGTTCGGCCGCACGTGGCCCGACCGTCGAGCAAGCGCGCGCCTACGATGACGAAGAGTCCGGCACCCAACCGATCCGGGCACTGCTGCGTACAAGCAGGCATGGAACAGACAAGGACACGCCCATGAGCTGGAGCGCGGTGCTCGATCAGCTGGTGCGCGAGCGCGGCGCAAGCTTGTACGGATATGCCTACGTGCTCACCGGAGACCGCGCGGAAGCGGAGGACCTGCTGCACGACGCGCTCGTCCGCACGTTCAGACGGGGCCGTCGCGCGACCGAGCTCAATGCCGCCCACGCGTACGTGAAGCGCGCGATCACCACCGCATTCATCGACGGCAAGCGCCGCGAGCGCGTCCGCCCTGCGCGGTCCGCCGACGATGTGAACGACCTGGTACAGGCGCCGCCCGGGGCATCGTTCCCCGACGCCACGACGCACGCCAACGCCGCCCTCGACCTGCGGGCCGCCCTGCTGCTCCTCCCACCGCGGGAGAGGGCCTGCGTCGTCCTGCGGCACCTGGAGGACTGGCCCGTCGGCCGGATCTCCTCCGAGCTGGGGATCGCCGAAGGAACAGTCAAACGCTACGTATCCGACGGACTCGGCCGGCTCCGTGAGGCCAGACCCGACCTGGAACCCGGCGCCGAGATGCGCGAGACCACACCTCTCATCACACGCCCAGGAGGACGCTCATGAGCACACTGCACGACGAGTTGGCGGAGCTTCAGAGCAGCGCCGCCCACCACTTCTCGCACACGACGCTCGCTCGAGACGTGACCTCGGTGAGGCGCCGGGTCAGGCGCGACCGTGGCGTCACCTACGCGATCGGGACCCTCGCAGTCGCAGGATTGGGCGGAGGCACCGTCTACGCCTCCATGCTCGGAGCCGGCGGCACGCAGCTTGCCCCGGCCGACGCTTCGCCAAGCACGTCCGCGAGCGCCTCCCTCGACGCGGTCGCCACCCCGTCGTCCGCGCCGATCGAGGATGACGGCTCGCCCACGCTCGCTCTCGACGCGGAAGTCACGGTGTACGCGGGCGACAGGCTCGCCACGGTCGCGGCGCTGCTGGGGCAGGCCTTCGATGTGTCGCCCGCCGTCGCAGCACAAGCGCTCCACCAGGCGGCGCCCGGGGACGATGCCGAGGGCTGGATCGACCCTGCGGGATACCAACTGCCCGCAGGCACCTCCTTGACCGAGGCGGCCACCTTGATGGTGGGAAGCCGAGCCTCTGACCTGGAACGGCTCGGCGTCTCCGACGAGGACTCCAACGAAGTGCTGACGCTTGCGTCGATCATCGAGGTCGAGACGACCACGCACGACCCGCAGGACATGGCCGTGATCTCGGCCGTCCTCAGCAACCGCATCGAGATGGACATGCAGCTCCAGCTCGACAGCACCGTCCTCTACGCGGTCGAGAGCGACGGCCCGTTCACCACCGACAGCGAGCGTGCGGTCGACAGCCCCTACAACACCTACCTCTATGCGGGACTGCCGCCAGGCCCCATCGCCACGCCTTCGGACGAGGCGATCGAGGCTGCACTGCACCCGGCTGACTCGGAGTACCTCTACTACGTCACGACGAACCGCGCCACGGGCGCGATCCAGTTCGCGGAGACCTATGACGAGCACGTGGAGAACGTCATGAGGTTGCAGGAGTGGCTCCAGGAGAACGGGGAGAGCATTCCCTGAAACCCAGCGTGACTCGGCGGCCGGCGCGGGGACAACCCCTGCGTCGGCCGTTCGTTATGCGACGCGGACCATCCAGCCGTACGGGTCCTCAGCACGCCCGTACTGGATGTCGGTGAGCTCCTTCTTAACCCAGGTGGCTACCGGCCCTGCCTCTCCGTCGCCGACGGTGAGCGCAAAGTCGTCGGACTTCAGCTCGCCGATCGGCGTGACGACCGCGGCGGTGCCGCAGGCGAACACCTCGGCGATCGCGCCCGACGCGACGCCCTCCCGGATCTCCTCGAGCTCGATGTCACGCTCACGGACGGGACGGCCGGCGTCGGCCAGCAGCGTCATCACGGAATCACGGGTGATACCAGGAAGGATCGTGCCCGTGAGGCGCGGCGTCGCCACGGAGCCGTCACCGAAGACCACCATGAGGTTCATGCCGCCGAGCTCCTCGACGTACCTGTCCTCCTTGGCGTCCAGGAAGAGCACCTGGCTGCAGCCGTTCTCCTTCGCGAGCTGCTGCGGGAGCATGCTCGCGGCATAGTTGCCGCCCGTCTTGGCGTCTCCGGTGCCGCCCTCGTTCGCACGGTGGAAGCCGCGCGACACCCAGATCGACACTCCCCCGCCGCCTCCCATGTAGGCACCCACCGGGGAGGCTGTCACGACGAACTCGTACGTGTCCGACGGCTGGACGAGCAGGCTCGTCTCCGTCGCCATCAGGTAGGGGCGCAGGTAGAGCGAGCCGCCCTCCTGCTGCGGCACCCACTGCGCGTCGGCCTGCACCAGCGCTGCGACTGCGGCGAGGAAGTCGTCCACGGGCAGCGGAGGCATCGCGAGCCGCAGCGCAGAGTCGATCATGCGCTCGGCGTTCATGGCGGGACGGAACAGCTGCAGCGAGCCGTCCGGGTGGCGGTACGCCTTGAGCCCCTCGAAGACCTGCTGCGCGTAGTGCAGCACCGCCGCACCAGGGTGCATGGGGATCGGCTCGAGCGGCATCACGCCGCGGTCGCTCCACATCCCACCGCTCCACGTGGCACGCGCCATGTGATCGGTGAAGACCTTGCCGAACACGGGATCGGCCATGAGCGCGGCACGCTCCGAGTCGGTCGCGGGATGCGGGTTCGGGGTGAGGGGGTACGCGTCGCCGGAGAGGATCCGGCCGGTCGGCATCGCGGGGAACGTCATCGGCACAACTCCATGTCGGCACCCTACTCCGCGCGCGGACGCCTCGACCCGGCGAGCGCGCCCGGCAGGAGACCCACGACCGCTTCCCAGCCCCAAGCGCGCCCCGCAGGAGACTCACGACCGCTCGCGTCACGCGAGCAACGCCTTGGCGGCCGCCATCCCCATCTCTCCGAGCGCACGCAGCGCCACTCCGCGCACGAACGCGACCCGACCCTCCAGGTCATCCTCGGCGAGGAGCGCCTCGATCCGCGCCTTCGCGTCGGCGCCGTCGTTGCCGAACGCGTCGTCGAAGGCGTCGAGGAACTGGTCGGCATCGAGCACGACGCGCTCAGAGTTGAACGAGCGGTCGGTGAAGACGCCCACCTCCTTGAGGCGGGCAACGAACGCGTCCCGCCAGTAGGCGTCCTCGACGTTGAGCACGGCATCGCCTCCCCGCGCGATCGAGACCATGCGCACGGCCGCGAGCATCCGCTCGAACCCCGGACCCGTGTCCTGAGCCATCCGATAGCTGTAGAGCAGGGACTTCACCCGTCCCGGCGTGATCTCGAGCTTCCGCGCGGTGACGAACACAGGGTCGGCGTCGGAGATGTAGCCCGCGTCGACGAGCCCCGCGAACAGGGCGACATCGAGCTCGCGCTTGGGGACGGTGCCGAACGGTGCCCCGTCGAGCCGCGCGATCAGCGCGTGGGCGAGCGCGAGCCGCGCCGAGTCGTCGAGTCCCCCGAGATCCTTCATGCGCGCCATCCTTCCTGCCAGGTGGGACGTCGGCAACCGCACGGACGCCGCATCGCGCCCCGCAGGTCACGAAGCCCTCAGAGTTGCGCCGCTCCCCGCGCCTCGCGCGCCTCACCGTGCGAAACTTCGAAAGTGAGGGAGATGTGATGGCGATCATCGACGCACAGCTGGTGGACGAGCGCAACGCGATCGAAGTACCGCTCGGTCCGACGCGCTACCGGGCGGAGCTCTGGACTGGCCCGGGGCTGACGAGCGCCATGGAGGCGTGGGATCTCGTCGGAGAGAACGTCCTTGATGCGATCGCGTGGCTGGACGAGCAGGTGAGAGCGCGTCGGCCGTGCCGAGGCATCCTGTCCGTGTCCTACGCCCTCACCGCAGGCGGTACTCGCGCGCCGAACCCGATCGCGACGCAGCGCATCTACGACACCGTCGACGCACCTGAGGGCGTGTATCACCCGGATCCGCCACCGGCGCCGTTCGTGCTGCGCGCGGTGGCGAACCCGGACGACTTCGACTGAGTCAGTCCGCCGGGACGGCCTCAGGGACGACGGCGGCCACCACCTCGCGGATCACCTGGCTCGTCGCGTCGAGAGCGGGCGGCAGCGGCGGCTTGCCGAGCGACAGGAGCCGCAGAGTGCGGGAGGCGCCGTCGACCGGGGTGAGGACGACGTCGGGGTGCCGGTGGGCCGCGAGCGCGAGGCCGGGCAGCATCGAGACGCCGTGGCCGACGGCGATCAGCGCCTGGATGGCGACGAAGTCGTCGGATGCGAACTGGACGTGCGGCTCGAAGCCTGCGTCCTCGCACGTGGCGACAAGGTAGCCGCGGCATCGTTCGCAGCCGGCCATCCAGTCGTCGTCCGCGAAGTCGGCGAGGCGGCCGATCGCGATGCGGGAGCCGAGGGGCTCGTGAGAGGGAGTGCGTGCGGCGACGGAGTGGCCGGTCGCGCAATCGGGCCTGGCAGGTGGCGTGACCAGGTAGAGCGGGTCCTCGCCGAGCACCTCGGAGGAGACGGCGTCGGACAGCTGCTCGCGGGGGTAGGTGAAGGCGATCGCGAGGTCCACCTGGTCGGCGAGCAGCAGGCCCTCGGCCTCGGGCGGCTCGGCCTCGCGCACCTCAAGCGAGAGCCCTGGGTGCCGTTCGCGCATCTCGGTGACGAGGCGGGGCCCCAGGGTGGCGATGCCAGAGGGGAAGATCGCGACGCGGACGTGCCCGGTCTGGAGGGAGACGGCCGATGCGAGCTCGCTGCCTGCGCGGGCGACGAGGCCGAGGATCTCCTCGCCTCGATTGGCGAGGCGCCGGCCCTCGTCGGTGAGGACCAAGGTGCGGCCGACGCGCCGGAACAGGACTGCACCCGTCTCGGCCTCCAGCCGCTTGAGGTGATGGGAGACCGTGGGTTGCGAGTAGTGCAGCTCCTCGGCGGCGGCGCTGACCGACCCCGTGCGCGCGAACGCCACGAGCGCCTGAAGGCGGGTCAGATCGAGCATGCACCTCATTCTATAGATGGCATCGATCTTTTCGCGAGATGAGATTCATTGGACGTATGGATCACGCCGGGCCACCCTGGGTGGCATGACGATCACAGCTCGCCCCGACGCCGACGCGGTCGCGCCTGGCAGCGCCTCTCCCCTCCCTGGGAGCCAGGCAGCGCCGACGCGCCGCCCCGGTTCGGCGGCCCAGCGCGGCACCTCGGCCGCCTCCGATCACGGACTCTCCTTCGAGGGCGTGCTCGAGGCGGCCGACGTGCTCGCCACCTTCCTGCCCAAGACCCCCTCATGGTCGTACCCGCTCCTGGACGACGCGGCGGGCCGCACCGTCGTGGTGAAGCACGAGAACGTGCAGCCCACCGGCGCCTTCAAGGTGCGGGGCGGGCTGAACCTGCTCGCAACGCTTCCCGAGAAGGTGCGACAGCGGGGGCTGGTGACCGTCTCCACGGGTAACCACGCGCAGTCACTCGCGTACGCGTCGCGCCTCAACGGGGTCTCGGCCACCATCGTGATGCCCGAGACCGCGCCGCAGGTGAAGGTCGACGCCGTGCGCGCACTCGGGGCCCGCGGAATCGTCGCGGGTGCCGACATGTCCGCCGCGGCTGCCGAGGCCGCGGCCCTTGCCGAGCGCGAAGGCCTCTACTTCGTGAACCCCGGCGAGGAGCCGGCCATCATCCACGGCCATGCCACCGCCTACCTGGAGCTTCTCACCGCACACCCCGAGATCGAGACGCTTTACGTGCCGATCGGATCCGGGTCCGGCGCGGCTGGAGCCGTGCTGGTCCGCGACGCCCTCGCGCCTCACGTTCGGGTGGTCGGCGTGCAGGCGGAGGGCGCGCGGGCCGCCTTCGACTCGTGGTCTTCCGGCGAGCTTGTGACACGTCCCATCTCGACGTTCGCCTCGGGGCTGGCGACCGGATCGGGCTTCGCGGCGCCGCAGTCCGTGCTGCGCGGCGGCCTCGACGACTTCCTGCTGCTGAGCGAGGACCAGATGCGCGACGCGATCACGCTCATGGCCGGCGCGGCGCACACGCTGTGCGAAGGGGCCGGAGCGTCCGGCCTCGCGGGCGTGCTGGCCGACCGACGCCGTGGGGACACCTCGGTGGCCGCCTTCGCGTGCACGGGTGGGAACGCGAGCGACGACGAGATCGCGCTGCTGGCTCGCACGGCGGTGCTGTAGCCAGCCGGCCCGACGCGCGGAGCTCACGTGGCATGCATGGGGCCCACCGGCGGCGCACATTGACGCCAGCAGGCCCCACGCAAGTCTGAGAGGTCGATCATTCGACCACGTTCATAGGCGGGACCACCCGCCGTGAGGCAAGCCGCTGGGAGGCATCGGGAGAAGGTTGCAGCCCGGCGGCCTGCCTCGTGGACGGAGTCAGACCGCGTGGTCTCGATCCGTACGGTGGACGAGGGCGCGAGCGCCTGCAGCAGCAGCGACGACAGCTCCGATCACGGCGGCGACCTTCACAACACGCATGGGACTTCCTTCCAGTCGATGCACATCCGGGGTGGTTGCGCATGACAAGAGTCGCTCGGTCCACCCTGCTCGCACATCGCCCAGAAGGCGTGACCTGCGGTACCGCATCCACGGTAGGACCGCGCAGCCGCACACCTGGGTGATCGAAAGGTACGGGCAGCGCGTCGCCTCTAGTCTGCGAGGCGCTCCAGCGCCTCCAGGGCACTCTCGAGCGTCGCACGCTCGTCGGCACCCAGACGGCGCGAGATGCGGTCGGCCAGCTCGGCGTCTCTCGCGCCACCCGTCCGTTCCACGACCGCCCGTCCGACGCGGGTGAGGCTCACCAGCTCGCGTCGCCCGTCGGTCGGGTCAGGGTCCTTCACGACCATGCCGATCTCGGCCAGGGCCCGCACCGTCTCCCCCATGGACTGAGGGCGCACATGCTCGATCTTGGCGAGCGCGGCCGTGGTCAGCGGACCTTCGCGGCGCAGGATTTGAAGCGCCGATTCCTGGGATCGAGTGACCCCCGCGGGCTCGCCCGCCTCGCGGGTCAGGCGGCGGATGCGCGCTGAGGCGAGGCGGAGGCGGCGCGCCGTCTCGAGCGCGCCGTCGGGGTGCGAGGGTTCGGTCGTCACGGGTTCACGGTACGACTTCAGCAGGTAACCTTGCAAGGCTTCCTGCTGATTATCGCTCTGCCGAGGTGGGGTCGACAGGGTTCCTTGCTTTTGTGATCGCGGGCCTGACGACGCCGCACACCTTGGGCAGCCAGGCCCGCTCCACCGCGCAATCGCGCCGAGGAACGAGCGTCCTACCTGCTAAATGCCACTTTAGCGGGGAACGCCGCCGACGCCCGGATGTCGCCGCGGCGTGTCAGACCTGCTGGACGCGCTCCACTGACGGGAGGATCGCCTCCAGCTGGGAGCGGGTCACCGGCACGCCATAGGTAGGAGTGTCGCGCTCGATGCGCCACGACTCCTCGAGGGTGCCCAGATCGACGGCGTCGTACCCGAGCGCGTCCATGAACGACACGACGAGCGCCTTCGCCGCCGAGTCCTCACCTGCGATGCCGATGGCCCTGCGCTCCGCGTGCCCCGCGGGCTTGCCGTCGGCCGGGATGTCCTTGGCGTTGATGTGGTTGAAGGCCTTCACGACGTGTGACTTCGGGAGCTGAGCCTGCAGCAGCTCGGTCGTCGTGGACGAGTTGTCGTCGAGCGCCGCGATGCGGTCGTCACGCTGCGGGTAGTAGTTGTTCGCATCCATCACGACCTTGCCCGCGAGCTCAGCTGCGGGGAGCTGATCGATCTTGCCGAGCGGTATCGCCACCAGGACCAGATCGCCCGCTTCTGCCGCCTGCTCAGGCGTGCCAGCCGTCGCCTTGGGGCCGAGCTCAGCGACCAGGTCGCCAAGCGTTGCCGGACCGCGAGAGTTCGCAATCACGACGTCGTAGCCGGCCGCGATGGCGGCCTTCGCCACGTTCGAGCCGATGTTGCCGGAACCGATGATGCCGAGAGTGGTCATACCGGTGCCAACGGGATGAAGGGGGCAGGCATTCCATGCTGGCATTCGCGGTCCGCCTCCAACTCCCGTGTCACACCTTGATGCTCCACTTGAACCATGCTCCAGGCACCTGCAACGCGCAACGGACGCTCTTCCGGCCGAGGCGATCCAGCTCCTTCTCAGTCCCGACAGTCGGCTAAGCTTACGGCCATGAAGAAAACTCGTCCCGCGTTCAAGTACGTGGACCTCTTCGCGGGGATCGGCGGGTTTCACGCGATGCTGGACCATGCGGGCGGGAAGTGTGTCTTCCTCTCGGAGATCGACGACGCGGCACGACGCACCTACTGCGCGAACTGGGTCGACCCACTAGACGAGAACGATCGCCCGATCGTCAACCACGACATCACGGAAGCGGCACCCGACGACGGCACGGTGGACGTTCCGGAGCACGACGTACTTGCCGCGGGTTTCCCCTGCCAGCCATTCTCCAAGTCTGGACGACAGCGGGGAATGGACGAAGCACGCGGGACGCTGTTCTGGAACATCGCGAGCATTCTGAAGCAGCGCCGGCCCGCAGTGGTGCTCCTCGAGAACGTCCGAAACATCGCAGGGCCACGTCACAAGCACGAGTGGGAAGTGATCATTCGCACGTTGCGCGAGCTCGGATACCGAGTCTCCGACAAGCCGACCGTCTTCTCGCCGCACCTGCTCCACCCGATGTTGGGTGGCACGCCGCAGATCCGCGATCGGGTCTTCATCCTTGGGACCTACATCGGGCCCGAGGAGGTCGAGCGCGAGTTGCGGGAAGGCAAGCACCCTCAGCCTCACGTGAAGCGTGCGCCAGTGGCTGATTGGACGCCGGATCAGTGGCGTGCAGAGTGGATCCTGGATGAGGACGAGTCCATCCCGAATCTCGGGGACTACGCCCTTTCAAGTGCTGAGGAGCAGTGGGTCGACGTCTGGGACGACCTCGTGACGTCGTTCCGCGACGCCTACGGCACCAAGCTCCCCGGCTTCCCCCTCTGGAGCGATCACTGGCACCCGCAATCAGACCTCGATGATGTTCTGTTCAGCGCGTACCCCACCTGGAAGCAGGAGATTGTCAGTAAGAACGTAGCTTTCTACGAGCACAATCGATCGCTGATCGATGGGTGGCGCGAGAGGCACCCGGAGTTCGACGGGTTCCCGCCGTCGCGTCGAAAGCTCGAATGGCAGGCACAGGACTCGACATCGCTCTGGGATACCGTGATGCATTTCCGGCCATCCGGCATTCGCGCGAAGGCGCCGACCTACCTTCCCGCCCTCGTCGCGATCACGCAGACATCGATCTACGGGCCCCGCAAACGCCGCCTCACGCCACGCGAGGCAGCGCGGTTGCAGGGGCTTCCACCCGAGTTCCGTTTCGCGAACAAGAGTGACAAGGCTTCTTACAAGCAAGCCGGAAACGGTGTTGCTGTGGGCGCAGCATGGCATGTGTTCAAGGAGCACGTGCTCGCTGAGAAGGATGATCTACCGGATGCGCTCGTCTCCGCAGTCGAGGGACGCGAGGCGCCGTTGAATGACATCAAGACTCCGAACCTGCTACGAGTGCCCTACCGGCCCATGTAGCCGCGTCACTGGAGGGTGGCGGCCTCCAGCAGCGACCTTGACGCCGCAGCCATCCCGCCAACAGGATTGCGGTCACCGGTCACCTTGTCGGGGAGCATGAGCCTGAAGCTCATCGACTGGACATCGAAGTGCGTAAAGCGTTCGAAGTCGTGCAACTGAGGAATCAAGACAGCAGGGTCTGCCATGTCATACAGCCGCTCGAACGTAAGCATGAATCCGCGCGCGTAGACCGTCTTGCCGCGGTCCTCATCATGGTCGTACCCAAGTGCGCTATCGCCGCCATACTCACGAAGTTGTCGTTTGAACCGCTGTCGCGACTCCTCACCAGACAACCTCGAGAGGATCTGGTCAACCATCGAGGGAATCGAGCGTCCCGAGACCGCTCCGTCAGGAAGCCAGGAGATGCCGACACTCAGGAGAAAGAGTGCGGACTCCGGTTCGCCGCCGACTGATGCCCCGGCGGTCACTTGGTGGAGACCTTGGACATGATGCGTCGACGACTCACCCGTCGTAGTCTTCACCTCCACCCCGACATTCCCGAGTTGGAAGTCACGAGAGGACGGCTTCGAGCCCTTCCAGGTATCCAGCACCGAGTCGGCCATAGCCGCGGGCGACGCCCGCAGCAGGGCCAGAAGCAGAGAGAGTTCGCCGACGAGTCCGACCAGAGCCTGGTTGCTCACACGTCCGCGAGAGATCGCAAGAGCGATCACATGCTCGCTACGTGAGAACGCCTCCTGGGGACCGGTGACTGCGCCGTTCGCGATGAGTTCGGCGCAGATGAATGCAGCAACACTGTCGAAGAATGGTGCAGCCGGAAGAACCAACCTGTTGGCCGCGATCGCCGTTCCGTCCTCCCTCGACCACGTGTCATGCTCCAGAGCGTCACGGACAGAGGCGATGCTTGCGGCCAGTGGTTCACCGACGACGAAGACCTCAAGGCGGCCCATGTGATCACGTGCCACACCGATCGCCTTGGTGCCCTCGGCCCACACGATGCGGCGCGACGCGTCCTCCGGCGAAGTCAGCCCGATGATGCTGTCCCTAAGATCCTCGAATGCGCCGGAGAGCGCCTCCTCGTTGACCATGGCTACCTCCCCACCCGTGCTTCGACATGGTCGGGTCCGCCCGACGGAATCGAGAGTCCGACTGCGATCGATTGGCCTCCGCCGACACGGCCGACGAGATGAAACAGCACGAGTCCGTCGGCACCAGGGGCTCTGCCATCGAGGTCTTCCTCCGTCGGCTGGCGTCCCTGTGCACGAATGTCGAAGAACTCGTCACCGAAGATACCCGTATCGGTGATGTTTCGGGCACCCCAGGTAGCCACGAGTTCGCCTCCCACGTTCACACCGCTCGCGTCCGTGAGCTCCTTCACCTCCCTCTGCATCGGCCTCGCCTCAACCGGGAGCAGTGCAAGGGGCCCCTCCCGGATGGGCTCGCCAGAACCGAAGCGAAGGCCGATGTGGAAGCGCGGGACATTGCGCTCGCGAGCAGAGTGCGAGAGCAGATTCCACGGGGTAGGTCTCGCTCCGACCGCTACGAGGCTCGAGACGTCACGTGTCGCCACCGCGTCCCAGAAGCGGAGGTATGCCGCCAGGTCGTATGGGGAGACCGATTGCGGTGCAATCGCACCTGCGACTGCAGGCGCCCGATAGAGCGGCTGGATCGGGTCGTCATCCGCGATCCCCGCTTGACGAGCAGCGGACTTCCACCTGGACGAACCAGGCCCATCCGATCCGCGGCCAAGATGCTGGTACCTGAGGCTCTCAAGCAGTTCGGCCACCTCGACCGCCGAGAACGTGTGCTCCAGAAGCATCCCTTGCCGCCCATCAGGAGCAGGCACCGGCACCACGTGGTCGCTGAACAAGTCGGCGACCAGTCGTAGATTCTCGTCGTCACGGCCTTCTGGATTCATGTAGCGGACGAATGGCCGCGGGCCCGGATTCAACCTGTGGCCTTGTACGTTCGGCACCTTGCCAGTGGCCTTGAATGAGTGCCCTTGGAGGACGGCGATGTCCGGCACCGATCCCTCCTCGGCCTCCATGGCAGCGAGTATCTCGCGGCGCAGCGCTTCATCGTTCACGTGGTAGCTCCTGAAGAGCTCCACCTGAGCATCCGACGCGAAGACGCGGCACAGCTCGATATAGCTCCCCCGGTAACCGAACCAACGCTGCATCTGCATCTGCGTGTCCGCGAGAGGCGCGTTGCTCGTCCGCGTGAACAGCGTGGTGGTCAGCCCCTCAAGGGTGAGACCGCGCGACATCACCGTGCCTGACACGAAGACGGTCGAGAGGTTGGGCGCCGCGCACCAGCCATCTTCTCCTCGGACCGGGTCATACCTCGGGCGATCATCCGCGTCAGGGTCACTGTTGATGACGGCGACGTTCGTGCCGGGCACGAGCTCCTCGAGCACGAGACTCCTGACCTCCGGCCATAGGCCGTCGTCCGGAACGAATGGCGGGTCGGAGAGCTCCCCAACGTCCGCCACGACCAGAGAGGCGCGCCGGTACTCCTCGAGCCACGCCAGCCAACGCTCGGGGCGCTGCTCCATATCGATCCGGATGCCCTCGACCTCGAGCGAGCGCTCACCTGCGTCGGGGATAGGTCCCGGTCCAGCCTCGCCGGTACGTGACCACTGCAGAATTCTCGCGGCAGCGTCGAAGTGTCCGTTCATGGCGGCGGACGGGTGGACCAGCATCGACATGGGAGGCACGGTCGAGACCTTCGCCTCTGCGCGAGATTCGAACACGTGCCCGCGCGCGGAGAAGGGGCCGAGCCGACCTTCGCTCCGGAGCAACCGGATCGCGCTCGCCACTAGATAGGCGCGCATGGCGTCCGCTATCTGCTCCTCCTCACTCGTCTCCGTCGGATCGATGGCACGGCATAGAGGGATGGCTGCAAGCTTCTCGTAGTAGACGTCACCGCCCGTGTACCAGGCCTTAAGACCCTCTGGTACGCGATAGGAGCTGGACCGCGGTTTGGTCATACCCTCCGCACCAGGAGTGCGCAGGCTCACAACGAAGTCGCGCGGGGCAAGGGGATTGGAAGCATCCTGCAGGAAATTCGCCTGCGGTGTCGCCGTGTACGCCAAGTACGTGGCGTAGACGTGCTCGTTCACTGTGCCGCCCGGGGAGTTCCGCCCGCGCCAAAGGTCGGTGATCCGAAGCGGCACCTGCTTCTCATGCGACGACCCGTCGATATCAAGGAACGCGCTAGACCCTTCTCCGATCGAGGAGTCATCAGCCTCGTCGTCGATGACTACGAGATGGAACGGCCTCGCCGCTTCTGCAGCCGCCGGGTACAGAACATCGCGCAGCGTCCGTCCCATGTGCTCGAGGTGCGTCGTGTTCTTCATCACGACCGCGATGAGCGGACGGCGTTTCTGGACGAGACGCTTCGCCTTTTGGGGCGTCATGCTGTAGAGCGCAGAAGGACCGCCAGAGAAGCCCTCGGTTTCGACGGCTCGAACCGACGGGATGAGCTCTCGACGCTGAAGCGGCGACTCCAATGTGTCGAGTTGCGCCGCGAGACGCTCAAGAGTCTGGAGCCACAGCGCGCGGCGAGTGCCCGCCAGGATGACCACGCCATCCACTTCGGCGTCGAGAAGCTTGGCGGCCACCGCCATCATGGATGCTGTCTTACCGGACTGGACCGCGCCCATCACTACTCCGTTGCGCTGCCGCGAGGCTGGCCAACGTCGATCACCCGCGGGGCCGGCGCCGAGGACCCCTTTGTGGACGATGTAGTCGGCGTCGGCATCGATCACGCCTCGGCTGGTCTCGCTCAAGCCAGACTCCGCGAGGACGGCTTCATACGCTGACCACCACAGGTGCGGTCCGAGAGCCCCGTCCTCCGACCCGGGGCGAAGCGTCTCCTGGCTATGCAAGGACACGGGCTACTCGCCGGCGACTGCTACGAGCGCCGCGAGACCGGAGACACCGAAGCGGTGCCGAAGCCGCTCGTCAGCTTCGCGATAGTCGATTCCAAGCACTTCGAGGAATGCCTTGACGATCGTCCCGGTGTACTCCCACTGCACCTTCGACTGCGTCTTGCTCGGGCGCTTCCATGAGTCGCCGCTCGTGGCCGTGCGGAGCGCCTCGGAGCGCTCCTCGACCAGATCGACGAGTTCATCCCCGGCCACCACCGTCGCGGCCGAAAGCGCGATCAGCGTCGCGACGAGCTGGAGCTCCTGCCACTTGCCGCCGCCGAGCGAGTGCTTGAACTTCGGCGCCCAGACCTCATCATTGATGTAGGCATGCGCATCGAGGCCGTGGTCCAACATGAGCATGGCGTCTCGGACAGACTCGTCCTTCCGGAGCGGGTGCCTTCTATCCTCATCAATCGTCTTCAGGAAGAGGTTGATCTGCCCCGCCGTGCTCCGGGAGTCCGGCCGGGACTCCTCTACGAGCAGCGTCGCGGCGACCCAGGAGAGGATCTTGGTGCGCTTGTAGCCTGCATCACGGAACCCATAGGCGGTCAAGACCTCCCCAGTGGAAGAAAGGTCGTCCCACTCTTCCAGGAGGAATGGAGCAACACGCTCCACGTCTGTCGCGTCTCCGGCCGTGATGAGCAGCCCGCGCATCATGGGCAGGTGGTGGTAGAGCGCGTTTCGGATCTCTTCAGCGTTCAGATGCTTGCCCTGCTTGTTGTAGAGGCTGAAGACCTCGTGGATCGCCTCCTTCTTGGCGTCCTTGTAGACGATCACTGGGACCTGGTAGATGGCCCCCTTCGTGAAGATCGACTTGACGGGGTGGACCCCGCCGCTGACCGTGATCGTCTCCTTCTGAATCTCCGAGTAATACTTCCCACGGAGCTTCGTGAACTCACCGGAGAGCGGCTTGACGTCGCCCTTTCGCAGAGGGAATGGGAAGTAGTTCGCCTTTTCAGCAAGCGCGGTCAGGCTCGAGGGCTCGTGCGCCTTCCAGAGCTTCTTGAACTTCGGATAGTCCTTCTGGAAGATGTCAACGAGGTCGTCGACGCCCCATTCGGCTTCCTTCTGCTCGACCAGCTCGAGGGCCCGCGGATGGTTGCCAGTGAACCGCAGAATTGAGGTCAGGCGCTGCTTGCCGTCAACAACCTCGTACTGCGTCCGCTGGTCTCCGCTTCGCTCGACGAGGATCACGGAAGGCAACGGGATGCCGCGGAGAATCGACTCGATGAGCATCTGCGCATCGGCGTTCGGCCAGACGTCAGCACGCTGGTACGCCGGGCTGAGCTCGAGGTCGCCATCCGTCGCGTAGTCGACGAAGTAGGAGATCGGCCAGACATCCGCCGACGCATGAATCGCGCCTGCGGACTCTCCCTCTCCGTCCTCGTCGAACTCGGACCACCATTCAAGCCACTCCTGCGAGGCCGTCTTGTTGGAGGCGCCCGTCTCCGCCGCACCTTCCATCGCTTCGAGGTATCGGTCGCGCAGGTCCACGGCTCGTTCAAGGCGCTCCTCGAGCCGCGCCAGGACCGCCTCCTCACCAGCGGGCATGCCATCACCGAATGCCAGCGCAGAGGCGAGGCTCTCATCGAAGGCCTCGAGAGAAGAGGTGTCGAGGGCCTCTCGGAGGTTCATCCAGCCTTGGATGTCAGTGATTCGCGCACGCCAAGGGCCATCATCGAATGGCACATCGGTCTGCTCGAAAGGTTCGGCTGCAGGTTCGACGCCATGCGGAACGCTCGCTACCCGCTTGGACAGTTCGGCGGCGTACTCGGCGATCGCCTGCAACACCTCGGGCTCGACAGCAGTCACAATATCTTCCTTCGTACGGGTCGGTGCTTCGGGCGCCAGCTTCATCAGTTCGGCCACGAGCGTCTCCTCAACGACGCTGCCGTCCGCGACCTTCACGTCGACGACACCGTCAACAAGTCGGTTGAGGCCGATGAGCGTCACGGTGTCTCCGTTCGAGTAGCAGGAGTCATCCCACCGCACACGCACGACGGATGCGATCCGCCTTCCGCACTCGACCTTGCCCGCGACACCCTCAAGGCTCAGGCCAACAGCGGAGCCGAGCGCTTCGAATGCAGAGCGTTTCTCCTTGCTCCCAGGCCCCAGCGGCTGTTGCGGCACGCCCCCGAGGTAGTACATCCGTGCGACGGCGGCAGCCTTGCTCGCCGCGCTCACATATTCCGGCACAGGATCCCCCTGGCATTCGTGCGATGGCGTATCAACGGCATTTCGGAATGAGGCTACCTTCTCCTGCCGACACACTGGGAGCGAAAATGCGGCGGAGCTTCACTTGCAGCAGGGCACGTCGATCAATCGACTTTCGCATCAGCCTAGAATCTTCCTTTTGTGGGCATTGAGGCGAGTTGGGCGACCAACAGTGGGGTCGCTCGAGCCATGCGCGGCAACGTCAAGCGCGACACGAAGCCCGAGCTCGCAGTCCGTCGGCTCGTTCATGCCGCAGGTCTGAGATACCGTGTCGCGGCTCCCCCGATCAAAGGGCTGCGGCGCACCGCCGACCTGCTGTTCCGTCCCACCAAGGTCGCGGTCTTCATCGACGGCTGCTTCTGGCATTCCTGCCCCGAGCACGCGACCAGCCCCAAGGCCAACAGCGATTACTGGCTACCCAAGCTCGAGCGCAATCGCGAGCGCGACGCAGAGACCAACCAGCTCCTCACGGACTCAGGCTGGCTGGTGCTGCGCTTCTGGGAGCACGAGGACCCCGAAGATGTCGCGCGAGCCGTCGTTGAAGCGGTCCGTGAGCGTCGAGCTGAGCGCGAACCCGACCGACCCGCCGATGGCGCCCACTAACCCCCGAGCAACCCGCCCAGCAGCAGCCAAGCCCCGGCCGCAGCGCACCCCACGGTCACGAGCCAGAACAGCGCCACCCACACTCCTCCGGGCACGCGCGTGAGCCGTGCGAGCGAGTCCGCGTCGGACCCGGCCGCGCCCCCGCCGCGACGCGACACGGACAGCTCCACGACCGCACGCACCGCGCCGAGCATGAGCAGCCACGCGACGCCATAGGCGACGCCCACCCGCCATTCGGTGGGCGCGAACCAGGCGACGGCCACAGAGCCTGCGAGGGCGAGCACCATCACGAGGAACCCGTAGAAGTTGCGGATCAGCACGAGCACGACGACCAGGATCGCCACAACGATCCAGAGCAGCGCGAGCGGGTAGCCGGCGGCGATCAGCGCGGCTGCGCCGAGGCCAAGCACCCCGGGCGCGGGATAGCCAGCGAACGCCACGAGGGCGAGCGGGAATCGCTTGTCCTCCCCCACTGAGGTGGTGAGGCCCGATGTGTCGGAGTGCAGTCGAATCCCGCTGACGCGCCGCCCGGTCAAGGCCGCGATCACGGAGTGCCCTGCCTCATGCGCGATCGTCACGATGTGCCGGGCCACGTGCCACAGCACGGGCATCGCGAGCACCACGACGACAACGGCGAGAGGGATCAGCGCCGAGGTCGCCGACGCCTCAACGGTCGTGGTGACGTCGGCCCACACGCGGTCCCAGATCTCTCGCACGGGACGACGCTACGCGACGGAGTCGTCGCTGATCGGCATCTGGGGCGGTAGCGACGGGTATTCGCGACGCTCAGAGGAATGTGGGGCAGACGGCGGGACGCCCGTGCGCCCCTACTCGCAGTACGCGCAGATCCCCGTGGCGGGGAGCACAGTGAAGCAGGTCATGCAGAGCTTGGGCGGCTCCTCGGCTGTGGAGGTCTTCTTGGCCTTGGCCTTCTTGACGGGCTTGGGGGCGGGGCTTCCCGCGACGGGCAGTGGCACCATGCGCTTCTCTCCTTGTAGCGGCTGAAGGGAAACGAAGTCGGGCATCACGTACCCGACGATCCCTCCACCCGCGGGCGCCTCAAGCCCGATGAACTCGCGTGAGGCGGGGATGAACACGTGCTCATAGCCGAGCCCGCGTACTGCGTCACGGATCGCCGTGATGTTGTCGAGCGGCGGCTGCCAGTCGGCAATCGCGTCCTCGATCGTGGAGAAGTATGTTCGTTCTTCGGATGCTGCAGAACTGCTCACTCCTCCATGATGGACCTGTTTGGCGACACCCGTTGACCGCTAGCACACCAAGTTCTCGTGAACGGCCATCGAGGTCCTGCCCCGTCCGGGAGGCTCAGCGGCAAGCTATGCGAGAATCTGCGTATGAATGCAGATATGCAATCGGCGGCCATGAGCGACGACCCTCGCGTCGAGCTCGCCGTCGAGGTCTTCGCGATGCTCGCCGACGCCACGCGGGTCCGCATCATCCTCGCCCTGGACCACGGCGAGCTGTCCGTCAACGACCTCGCCGAGTCGGTCGGCAAGTCCCCCGCCGCGGTCTCGCAGCACCTCGCGAAGCTCAGGCTCGCCCGGATCGTGCTCACGCGCCACGAGGGGACCCGCGTCTTCTACAGGCTCGCCGATGAGCACGCGCGCCGCCTCGTCGCCGACGCACTTCACCAGGCCGAGCACGCAGTGAGCGACTCCCCCGCCCACCATGCGGCCGCGTCACCCGCCCGGGCCGAGGAGCCACGCGGGTGATCCAGGTCCTCCGCAACGCCACCTACGCGCGGCTCTTCTCCGCCCAGGTCGTCGCGCTCGTCGGCACGGGCCTCCTGACGGTCGCTCTCGGCCTGCTGGCCTTCGACATCGCTGGGGACGACGCAGGAGCCGTCCTAGGCACGGCGCTCACCATCAAGATGGTCGCCTACGTCGTTGTCGCGCCTCTCATCGCGGCGCTCGTGGACCGCCTGCCGAAGAAGACCGTGCTCGTCACCGCTGACATGGTCCGCCTCGCGATCGCTCTGAGCCTTCCGTTCGTGACCGAGGCCTGGCAGATCTACCTCCTCGTGTTCGTGCTGCAGTCAGCCTCGGCCACGTTCACCCCGGCCTTCCAGTCGCTGATCCCCGCGGTCCTTCCGGCCGAGCGCGACTACACGCGCGCCCTGTCGCTCTCGCGCCTGGCGTACGACCTGGAGTCGCTGCTCAGCCCGATGCTCGCGGCCGCTCTCCTCACGGTCGTGAGCTACAGCAACCTCTTCCTGGGCACCGCCGCGGGCTTCGCCGGCTCTGCGGTGCTGGTACTCGTCTCGCGGCTGCCCGCTCACCCGAGCGATCCGCAGCGCCTCACCTATTGGCAGCGCGCACCCCTCGGCCTCCAGGTCTTCGCTCGCACCCCGAGCCTGCGGTTCCTCATGCTCACCAACGTGGTCGTGGCGGCGGCAATTGCACTCGTGCTCGTGAACTCGGTCGTGTACGCGCGCGGCGTCTTCGCGAGGGACGACGCTGCGGTCGCCGTGGCGCTAGCGGCGTTCGGGCTGGGCTCGCTCGTCGTCGCGTTCCTCGTGCCGCGCCTGATCGAGAGGCTGGGCGTCGTGGCGACGATGAGGTTCGGCACCGCTGTCGTGTCCGTCGCGCTCGTCGCCTCCGTCGCGGTCACCGCGCTGGCGGTCGAGACGGGCCAAGGCTGGTTCTGGCTCCTCGGCACCTGGACGGCGCTGGGCGTCGGCACGTCCCTCGTGGCGACGCCATCGGCACGGCTGCTCGCCGAGGCCTCCACGCCAGGCAATCGCAACCTGGTCTACACCGCGCAGTTCGCGCTCTCGCACGCCTGCTACCTGGTCACCTACCCGGTGGCAGGCTGGCTGGGGGCGCGAAGTCTGACGCTCGCGGCGGCGGTGCTCACCGCACTCGCTTTGGGTGCTGCGTCGCTCGCCGCCGTCTACGTGCGACGCGCAGGCCTGGTCGGTGCGGCGCCTCAGCCCTCCGCGATGTCGGCGATCCAGCGCAACGCATCGAACGAGGACTCCATCACCGAGAGGTGACCGTCCTCGGGGCGCTCCCAGAGCTCCGCCGCGGGAATCGTCTTGGCAAGCCATCCGCCGTGCTGTGCCGGGACGACGCGGTCCTCACCGCCCTGCACCACCAGCGCGGGCACGCGGATGTCAGTGACCGAGAAGCCCCACGGCGCGACGTAGGCGAGATCATCCGCCACCAGGCCCCCGATCCCCTTCTCGGTGCCTGCCGCAGCGATGCGCTGGAACCACTTCCAGTCGCCTTGAAGCACTTCATGGTCCCTGGGCGTGAACATCTCGGGATCCCACTCGTCCGCGGCAAGCAGCTCCTCGAGCGCCTCGCCACCCTTGAGCGCCGCCGCGAGCTCTTCGACGCCGACGCCGTACATCCCTTCCCACCAGTCGTCGCCAAGGCCAGACGGGTCGCCCTCGGGGGTGACGAGCGGCGCAAGCCCCGCGATGCTCACCGCCGCGAAGACCCGCGCCGGCAGCAGCGAAGCGCACGCGAGCGCGTGGGGGCCACCGCCCGACTGCCCCATCACCGCGAAGCGTTCCACGCCGGCGGCGTCGGCCACTGCGGCCGCCAGCGCGGCCACGTCCGACACAGACCGCGTGCCGACGTCGTCCGAGCCGCCGTAGCCGGGACGGTCAAGGCCGAGGAATCGCACCCCCAGCTCGTCCGCGAGCGCGAACAGCGGCTCGGGCGGCTCTCCGATGTTCGGCGTCCCGTGATGCCACAGCACCACCGGACCGTCAGTCTCGCCGGTGTCGTACCAGCCGACGGAATGGCCGTCGACGTCGAGGATCCTTCGTTCCATCGCCATCACAGCACCGTAGGACATGGCACCGACGCATGCAGGCGAACGCGCGCCCCTCGGGTCTGCCGCCGGGGAAGCCACGCCCCGACGTTCAGTCGCCGTCGGGCTCCGGCTTCCGGTAGGCCTGCCGCATGTGGTCGCTGGTGAGGAAGTCTGCGACGCCGATCATGATGAGGCTGAACAGGATCTGCTCGGTGACCATCCACGTCGGATAGAGGTTCGGGATCGCGGCCAGCACGAGCGTGATCACGGGAAAGATCTGCGCGAAGAGGCGAAGCCGCTGGTAGGCCCACCGCCAGCCGAGCGAGGCGCGCCACGCGAAGTAGAACAGCGTCACGGTCATGGCGAGCACGACGAGGGTGCGCATCCACACGGCGAACGGCACGTCGTGACCACCGGAGTACAGCACGAGCGCCACGATCACCGCGGCGACCCCGAGCACCAGCTCCGCGAGGAGCAACCACATGACCCACCTGAACGCACGGCGCGTGCGCGGATGCGTGCGCGCCTCCTCGGGGACGACGATGTGGGCGTCTCGTCCGCCGGCGAAGCGGTCGACGCGCAGCAGCAGGTTCTCCAGGGGCACGGGGAGAGCCTACGACGGGAGGACGCGACAGCCTCGCGCGGTCAGGCGTCGAGCGACCGCCACCACGCGCCGATGGCCTCCGCATGCCAGTCGGGATCGTCGAGCCACGGCTGATGCCCGCAGCCGATCAGCATGTGCAGCGTCGCGTCCCGCATCCGAGCGACCCACGGCTCCACTCCCGCGCGCGGAAGGAACGGGTCCTGGTCCCCGACGAGCCACAGCGCAGGGGCCTTGACCGCAGCGAGCTCAAGCAGCTCCGCAGCCCAATGTCGTCGGGGTCCGCGCACGGTCGCCGCACGTTCGAGGAGCGCGAGGTCGTTCGGGAACGTGTCGGTCAGGCGCGCGACGGCTACCCGCCACTCGAGGTCGATCTTGGGCAGGCGCGGAGTGTCGATGATCCCGCCATGGCCCATGGTGCGGAACGACGCCCGCAGGTCCCGCTCGGTGACACGGTGACGTTGCACCGCCGCGGTCACCGGCGGCAGGGTGACGGCACGCATGGGCCACGAGAGGCGCATCCCCTCGACCGAGGGCACCCCCTCGATCACGATCGACCTCACCCGCTCGGGCCGCCTCGCGGCGAAGGCGAGTACGGCCATGCCACCTGCAGAGTTGCCCACCAGGTCCGCGCGACCGCCCGCGAGTTGATCGATCACGGCTACGAGGTAGGCCTCGATCGCATCCCGGAGCTCGCGTGCACTCATCTGCGAGTAGTCGAGCGGGTCGCTGAGCCCGCATCCGGGCCGGTCCACGACGATCGCTTGCACGCCGTCGAGCGCGGCCACGAGCGGGACGAACACTCCCCCCGCGGTCGGGTTGCCGTGCACGAAGACCACGGGGCGCCCCTGACCGTGCACCATCGCGCGCACACGGATCCCGAGCTCCGGCACCTCAACCCACCGCTCCTGGGGCTCGAGGCCGCGCAGCGTCCAGACGGCCCGCTCCGCCGCGCGGTAACCCTCGTCGTCTCGGCGGGACGGCGGGGCTCGGAACAGGCGCACGGAGGACATCAGCTGGGGTCGCGGTACCGCCACATGGTGAGCGAGCCGAAGACGGCGACGAGCCCTGCAGACCACATGAGCGACCAGGCGACCTCAGGCCCGGTCGGGAGTCCGTCCATGAGCTCGCGCACGGCCGTGACCAGGTGGGACACGGGGTTGACCTCGACCCAGGCCTGGAGCCAGCCGGGCATCGTGGACGGGTCGACGAAGATGTTCGAGCCGAACAGCAGCGGCATGAGGACGAACGACGCGACGCCCATGATCGCTCCGGGCGTGCGCAGGATCATGGACAGGAAGGTCCAGATCCAACCGAGTCCGAAGGCGAAGACGAGCACGAGGCCGATGCCCGCGAGCACCCCGATCACCCCGCCCCCGGGGCGCCACCCGATCGCCAGGCAGACCGCTGCTGTAATGCCTGAGGCGACGGCGAAGCGCACGGCGTCGCCCAGGAGCATGCCGACGAGTGCGGACGGCCGCCAGATGGGCAGCGAACGGAACCGGTCGAAGACGCCTCGGTCGATGTCGGTGCGCAGCGTGGTGCCGGTGTACATGGTGATGAACAGGACCGACTGCACGAGCACGCCGGGCGCGAGGAAGGCGATGTACGCCTGCACCGAGCCCTCAAGCGCGCCGCCGAACAGGTACGTGAACAGCAGGGTCATCATCACCGGGAAGACGGTCACGTCGAAGAGCTGCTCAGGCAGGTGCTTGATCTTGAGCAGCGAGCGCCACCCGAACGTCAGCGAGGTGGACAGCGGCGTGGGGCGCGCGGGCCTGGTGCCGCTGGTGAGCGCCTCAGCGATCGCGGAGACCGCGGGCGCCGTCTGCGCCGACGCAGCGCCTGCGGGCTCAGGGGCGTCGGGCTGGGTGCGGGTGTCGGTGCTCATGCCGCCACCTCCTCGTCCGAGCCGTCGGGACTGTCGGCGGCATGCCCGGTGAGGTGCAGGAACACCTCGTCGAGCGTCGGCTGTCCGAGCGAGAACTGCGCGAGCTCGAGCTCGGCCGCCTCGATCGCGGCGAGCGCGCTCGTGACCCGCGAGCGATCCTCGAGCGGCACCGCGAGACCGTGCGGGTCGGACGTCGTCTCCACCTCGACTCCGAGCTCGCGCGCCAAGATGCCCTGCACGGCCGCCAGGTCGGCGCGATGCATGACCCGCACGTGAAGCGAGCCCGAGCCGACCGAGGCCTTGAGCTCGCTGGGCGCGCCCTCCGCGATGATCCTGCCCGCGTCGATCACGGAGATCCGGTCGGCGAGCTGATCCGCCTCGTCCAGGTACTGCGTCGTGAGCATGACGGTGGTGCCGTGCGCGACGAGCGCTCGCACGATGTCCCACACCTCGATGCGGCTGCGCGGGTCGAGCCCTGTGGTCGGCTCGTCGAGGAACAGCAGCTCCGGCGTGACGACGAGCGAGGCGGCGATGTCGATGCGGCGCCGCATGCCGCCCGAGAACTTCTTCACCTGCCTGTCCGCCGCGCCCTCGAGCCCGAAGGCACCGAGCAGCTCGTCAGCCCTGGCGGTGGCCGCCGCACCTCGGAAGCCGTACAGCTTGGCGAGCAGGCGCAGGTTCTCGCGTCCCGAGAGGTCCTCATCCACCGACGCGAACTGACCCGTGAGCGCCACGCGGTCGCGGACGGCGTCCCCGTGCTGCACGACGTCGTGCCCGAGCACGCGAGCGGTACCCGCG
Organism: Demequina zhanjiangensis; assembly: GCF_030418315.1. Lineage (GTDB taxonomy): Bacteria > Actinomycetota > Actinomycetes > Actinomycetales > Demequinaceae > Demequina > Demequina zhanjiangensis. The sequence continues at coordinate 9,514 of NZ_JAUHPV010000006.1, read as the reverse complement.
TCGGGCCGGATCAGCGTGGCGAGCATGCGGATCGTGGTGGTCTTCCCCGCCCCGTTGGGGCCGAGGAAACCGTGCACACCCCCGCGCGGGATCGCCAGGTCGACATCGTCGACAGCGCGCTGCTGACCGTAGATCTTCGTGAGACCCGCGGTCTCGATCGCAAGCTCGGACATATGTCACCCCCGTGCCGCACCTCCGGGCAGCGCAGCCATCTCAGAGTACGACGCGGGGGTGACAGTGGGGAGGGCGAACCGGGCCGACGCTCTGGGCGCGGGCATGACGAGCAGGGTGCCGGCCTCGGGAGCCATCGCCTGCGACGGTTCAGGAGACGCGCGCGGGGACGTACGCCGGCTCCGGCTCCTCGACCACAGCGTCGGCGCCACCCACTCCCCTGCCCGCCGGAAGCGCGAGCCCTGCGACCGTGGCCAGAAGCAGGAAGGCGACTCCTGTCCACAGCGCAGGGATCGCGGCGTCCGTGTACTCGGTCGGGGTGAAGTCTCCGCCCGCGCCCGTGAAGACGGCGGTCAGGATCGCGACGCCGAGCGCCACCCCGATCTCGCGGAGCGTCGAGTTGGTGCCGGATGCCTTCGCGTGGTTCTGGGGAGCCATGTGCGCGAGCACCGCGGTGGCCGACGGGGCGAACACCAGTCCCATGCCGACGCCGGCCGCGATGAACGCGGGGATCATCGTCGCGTAGGCGACGTCGGGGGCCAGGACCAGGGCGAACCATGCGAGGCCGACCGCCTGGAGCGTCGTCCCGGTGACGATCAACGCCCGCGTGCCGACGCGCGGCGCGATCAGCCCCGTGAGGGGCGCGACCACGAGCGGCGCCATGGTCCACGGCATGGTCTTCACGCCGGCGGAGAGCGGCGACTCGCCCTGCACCACCTGCATGAACTGGATCAGGATGAAGACCGCACCGAAGATGCCGATGCTGAACAGCACCGCGACGGCGTTGGCCGCGGAGAAGCTGCGATCGCGGAACAGGCCGAGCGGCATGAGCGGCTCGCGGACCCGCGCCTCCCACACCAGGAACGCGACGAGCAGCACGGCACCGCCGACGAGACCGAGCAGCACCTCGGTGCTGGTCCACCCCGCGTCGTTGCCGCGGACGATGCCGAACACGAGCGCGAACACCGAGGTCACGGCGAGCACCAGGCCGACGACGTCGAGGCGGGCACGCGCGCCGTGAGACTCGCGAAGCGACCACCAACCGAGAGCGAGAGCGGCGATGCCGATCGGCACGTTGAGCCAGAAGATGGCGTGCCAGCTCATGCCCTCGACGACGGCGCCGCCGATCAGCGGGCCGAGCGCGACGCCCAGGCCGCCCACGCCGCCCCAGATGCCGATCGCGACCGGACGGAGCCTGTCGGGCACCGCGCCGGCGAGGAGCGCGAGAGACAGCGGGAGCACGGCGGCGCCTCCCGCTCCTTGGACGACGCGGGCGATGATGAGCGCCTCAGGGGTGGTCGCGACGGCGCAGGCCACGGACGCTGCGGTGAAGAGCGCGATGCCCGCGAGGAACACCTTCTTGCGTCCGAGCCTGTCGCCGAGCGCGACCGCCATGAGGATGAGGCTCGCGAAGGCGAGCGAGTACGCGTTGAGGAACCACTGCAGCTCCTCGATGGTCGCGCCGAGGTCTGCCTGCATGACGGGCAGGGCGTTGGTGACGACGAGGTTGTCGAGCGACGCCATGAAGACCGGCACCGAGACGGCGACGATCGCGATCCACAGGGGGATCTTCCGGGTGGTGTCCATGTCGAGCCTTCCGGGGTTGGTTGTAATCGGCTGATAACTACATAGCCTCACCGTAGTAATCAACTGATAACCTGTCAACATGTCTGCCGAAACTGAGCGCCGAAGCTCCTCCGAGAACCGCCGGGAGCAGATCCTCGCCTCCGCCACCGCAGTGTTCGGCGAACGAGGCCTCGCGGGCGGCACCACCGACGCCGTCGCCCACGGCGCAGGCGTCTCGCAGGCGTACGTGGTTCGCATGTTCGGCTCCAAGCAGGAGCTCTTCGTCGCCGTGACCGAGCGCGCGTGCGCGCGCGTCATGGAGACGTTCAGGGCCGCGATCGCCACGCTCCCCGCAGACTCGCCGATCCCGCAACGGCTCGAGGTGCTGGGCCGCGCCTACGTGGGCCTCACCGCCGACCGCGGGATCCTGCTGACGCTCATGCACGCCTTCACCCTGGGGCACGACCCCAGGATCGGCCCCATCATCCGCGAGCGCTACCTGGAGATCTACAGGATCGCGCGCGACGAGGCAGGACTCGGCCCCGAGCAGGCCAGCCACTTCCTCGCCACCGGCATGCTCATCAACACAGGCATGGGCATGCGCATGTTCGACGTCGCTGAGAGCGACGCGGACGCGCGCGAACTGCTGGGCTGCATGTGGGGCGACGAGGCCGACGAGGCGATCGCCCTCATGGCAAGCGTGCCCACGCTCCCCGACGTCGGCCGGCGCTAGCTGGGGGCGTCGGCTCCGCAAGGAAGGCGCATGCGCCGTCGGCCGCCGCTAGCCCCGAGGTGTGCTGGACACTGGCGCACTGACGCTCTCCCGCGCCGCGCAGGGACCCTACGACTGCGGCGCCGCGGACCCGCCCTTGCCCGACGTGTAGATCGAGTCGATCACCTCGGAGAAGTGCGCCATGACGTTCGCGCGGCGCACCTTGAGCGACGCGGTGAGCTCCTCGCGCGCCTCGGTGAACTCGCGGGGCAGGATGCGGAACTCGCGGATCGCCTCGGCGCGCGACACATGCTCGTTCGCGGCGGCGATCGCGCGGCCGATCAGCTCGCGCACCCGCTCGTGACGCGAGGCGTCCTCGACGCACATGTCCGGCAGGTCGTGCGCCTTGAGCCAGGCGGGAAGCAGGATCGGGTCGAGCGCGACGACCGCAGACACAAAATGCCTGCCGTCGCCGATCACCACGGAGTCCTGGATCGCCGGGTGGGAGCGCAGCGAGTCCTCCAGCACTGCGGGCTGGATGTTCTTGCCCGAGGACAGAACGAGGATCTCCTTCTTGCGCCCCGTGATGGTGAGGGCACCGTCGTGGATCTCTCCGAGGTCACCCGTGGCGAACCAGCCGTCGTGCAGGACGGCGGCCGTCGCGTCGGGCGCGTTCCAGTAGCCCGCGAACAGGTTGACGCCGCGCGCGAGGATCTCGCCGTCGTCGGCCACCTTGATCTCGCAGCCCGCGATCGGATGGCCGACCGTGCCCATGATCTGGTCGGTGCTCGGCGTGCCCATGTGGGCGGCGGTGGTCTCGGTGAGGCCGTAGCCCTGCATCACGGTGACCCCGAGTCCGCGGAAGAAGTGGCCGATCTGCGGCGTGAGCTTCGCGCCGCCGGCGAGCACGTAGCCCAGCTGGCCACCCATGAGGTGGCGGATCTTCTTCAGCACGAGCGCGTTCGCGACCGCGTACTGGGCCTTGAGCACGATCCCGTGGCCGCCCGTCTCCTCGGCCATGGACACCTTGCGCGCCACCCAGGCGGACCAGCGGAAGATCTTCTTCTTCAGCCCGGTCTGCGCCGCGTCGGCGCGGTTGTAGATGGTCTCGAGGACACGCGGCACGAGCGGCATCCAGGTGGGGCGGAACGATCCGAGGTCGGCGGCGAGCGTCTTGTGGTTCGGGGTGTACCCGATCACTGCGCCGGACGACAGGGCGAGGACCATGGCGAGGCGCGCGAACACGTGCGCGAGCGGCAGGAACAGCAGCACGCGAGTATCGCCCTGCACGAAGGCGCCGAAGCCCGGGTCCTTCTCGATGTTCTCGCAGTGGACCACGAAGTTGCCGTGCGTGAGCATGGCACCCTTGGGCCGGCCGGTGGTGCCGGACGTGTAGATGATCGTGGCGAGGTCGGCGAGCACCACGTCGGCCGTGCGCGCGTCGAGGTCGGCATCGGAGACCGCTGCGCCCCCTGCGGCGACCTCGTCCAGACCCTCGGGCGTGAGCGCGACGGCCGTGGGCGCCTCCTCGAGGTCGGCGAGCATCGCCCGCTGTTCCTCGGTCTGGGCGGCGACCACATCGATGCCCGCGTCCTGGACGATCCACTCGCACTGCTTGGCGGAGGACGACGGGTAGATCGGGACCGAGACACCGCCTGCGGCGAGCACCGCGAAGTCCATGACCGACCACTCGAGGCTCGTGTCACCCATGATGCCGACGCGGTCGCCGACGCCGACGCCGGAGGCGATGAGCCCCTTGGCCACCGCGCGGACACGCTGTTGGAACTCACCGATCGAGACGGGAGACCATTCGTCGGCCTCGGTCTTGATCTCGGCGAAGGGCGCTGCTGGATCCGCCTCGGCTCGAGAACGAAGCAAGGCGGTCAGGTTCATGCTCTCGGCGACGGTGGCGAGGCTGGGAGACGTCATGCTGCTCTGCATGCCTCCACGATAACCTACGGAACCGTAACTTGAGTTAATGCGAACCTTTGCCGGAGGCCACGCACCGGACCCCTACCGTGAGTACGTCGCGACGATCCTCGCCTGCTCGATCACGGCGTCGGCGTAGTCGCGCAGGAACTCCTCCCGCGTCGGCTCCCCCACCACCTTCCGACTCAGGGCGTACACCCAGAAGTAGTAGTGATGCGTGCCGTGCCCGAACGGCGGGAAGGGACCGACGTACCCGAAGCTCTCGTCGTCGTTGAGGCCAGGGCGGCCGATCTCCTCCACCACCTCGCCGTCGAACGGCGGCAGACCGTACAGCGTCCAGTGCGTGAAGCCATGCGGCAGCGGCGCATCCGGGTCGTGGCAGACCAGTGCGAGCTCGACCGCCTCCTCAGGCACCCCCGTCACCGTCATCCGCGGGGTCTCGGACCCCACCTGACCGGCGAACCTGTCGTCGATCCGCTCTCCGTCCGGGATGTCTGGGCTGCTCAGCGCCAGGTCCTTCAACTGCACGATGGGCTCCTCTCAGGGTCACACCCTCAGCCCTTCCATCATGCACGGACCAGCGCTGATGTGCGACCGTAAAGTAGCCGGGAGCGCACCGAGGGTCCGCACCACAGGCGGACCCGGCTCAACGCGCCGCAGGCAGGGTCACGACGAATGTCGCGCCCCGGCCGACGCCAGCGCTGTCGACTGACACTGTCCCGCCATGCGCCGCCACGAGCGCCCTCACGATCGCGAGGCCGACGCCCGAGCCCCCGCTTGCGCGGTCTCGCGCGGCGTCGGCCCGGTAGAACCGTTCGAACACGTGCGGCAGGTGTTCGGGCGAGATCCCGGCGCCCGTGTCGCTCACCACGAGCTCCACTCCCGCCTGCCCCGCGCGGGCGATCAGCGACACGGTTCCGCCGGCAGGCGTGTGCCGGAGCGCGTTGTCCACGAGGTTGCCGAGGACCTGTGCCATGCGGTCGGGGTCCACGTTCACGTCCGACAGGTCGCCGCTCGCGTGCAGCTCGAGCGCCACGCCCGCCTCAGAGGCACGCTCCCGCGCCGCGAGATGCGCAAGCCTCAGCAGATCCCCCGGCGCCATGCGCGTCAGCGCCATCGACGCCGCGCCGCTCTCGGCCCTGGAGACCGCCGAGAGGTCCTCGCTGAGCCTCGTGAGGCGCGCCCCCTGGGCCCGCAGCATCGCGACGGTCTCGGGGGTCAGCTCGGCCACGCCATCCTCAAGCGCTTCGAGGTAGCCCGTGATGGTCGCCACCGGCGTACGGAGCTCGTGCGCCACATCGCCGATCATGCGTTGCCGCAGCTGCTCGCTCTCCTCAAGCCTGCCGGACATCTGGTTGAACGAGTCTGCGAGCTCATCGAACTCCCGACCCATCTGAGGCGACCCGACGCGCGCCCCGAAACGGCCGTCGGCCACCTGATGCGCGGCACCGCTCAGCTCGCCGAGAGACCTCGCCATCCGACGGGCCAGGACCACGCTGACGGCGGCCGCCACGAGCGCCGCGACCGCGAGCGCCACGCCCATCGCCGCACCGGCGGAGCTTCGATACGCGAGCTCGGCCTGCTGGAGCTGCTCAGCAGCCACACCACCCATGCCCCCATGACGGCGCATCTCCCCCATGAGGTTGCGCTCGAACACCTGCGGGCCGATGCTTCCTGCCACGAGCCACGCCGTGACGGCGACCACGAGCACCACGAGACCGAAGGCGCCCATCAGCAGCCACACGAGACCGACGCCGCGAGGACTCCGCGCGGACGGTACCGGACCTGTGCCGCTCATGATCCGACCCCGATCCGATAGCCCACGCCGCGCACCGTACGCACATACCGCTGCCGCTCGGCGGAGTCGCCGAGCTTGAGCCTGAGGTGGCGGATGTGGACGTCCACCAGGTGCTCGTCCCCCACCCAGTCGCCGCCCCACACGATCTCGAGCAGCATCGCGCGGGTGAGCACGCGCGTCGGCCGGGATGCGAGCGCGGCGAGCACGTCGAACTCGGTCCGTGTGAGGGGGATCGGCTCTCCGGCGAGACACGCCTCGCGCGCCGGGACGTCGACCTCAAGATCGCCCACGACAAGCGTGGGCTCGACCTCAGACTCGGTGGAGGCTGGCGCCACCCGAGGGCGGCGAAGCATCGCCCGCAGCCGCGCGACGAGCACGCGGGGGCTGAACGGCTTGGTCATGTAGTCATCCGCGCCGACGGACAGCCCCACGAGGGTGTCCACCTCCTCCGCGCGCGCCGTCAGCATCACCACGTAGCAGTCGGAGAACGTCCGCAGCTGTCGGCACACCTCGATCCCGTCGATGCCGGGCAGGCCCAGATCGAGCACCACGGCGTCGGGATCGAGCTCCCGTGCGCGGTGAAGCGCCGACTCGCCGTCGTGCGCCACGGCCACCTCGAAGCCGTCCTTCTCCAGATAGCCGGCGACGAGGTCGGCAAGCGCGGGCTCGTCCTCGACGACGAGCGCGCGGGGCTGCACGGCGGTCATAGCCCCATTGTCGCTGCTCACCATGCTTCTCCTCAGGTCGAGCCCGCCCGCACCGCCCTCGAGCCGCGACCCCGACGGCCTGGGGACGCCTGCTCCCTGCCGCTCGGCTGGCGGCGCGGACCGTGTCCGTCAGGCCTCTTCGAGCGCGGTGACCCTCTCTCGGAACTCCGCGGCGTCGATCTCGCCTCGGGCGAGCCTGTCCTCAAGGATCTGGCGAGCTGACGACTGCGGCGGCGCCGGCTGCGTCGCGGGCGGCGTGGAACCGGCCGCCTGGCCGTCCCCACCCTGTCCAAGGATCCGGTCACGGGTCGCAAGCCTGACGGCCACGTAGACGAGCCCCGCGAGCAGCACGATCAGGAGGATCGCCCAGAGCCATCCGAAGTCGAACCCGTCGCTCATGCCATGGCCGTAGCCGTGGCCCCAGTCGTCCCACATGACGCTCCTTCCCGCGAACCTCCGTGATCCGCCGACCCCTCCAGAGTGGGACGACGACCTCATAGATTCAGCACAGGAACCATGAAGATTCGATGAAGGTCGACGGGGAGCGTGCGGGGAGCCCGTACGGCGGCCCTGCTGGCGGCACCGAACGGGCTCCCCGTGGCCCTGAGAAGGAGGTCAGACCTCCACAGCGACCTGCTTGACGATGCTGATCGAGACAGGCGTCTCGTGTGCGATGTTGTCCGAGACCGGGCAGCGCGCCTCGGAGATGCGAGCGATCTCGGCGAGCTCCTCGTCGGTCGCGTCCCCCGTCACCTCGATGGTCACGTGGATGGACTGGTAGCCGGCGCGCGCCTCCATGGACTTGCCCATGAAGCGGGCAGGGTCCAGCTCGCCTGTCGCCTTCGCTGAGAACGACGAGAGGGTGACGCCCCGCTCCTTCGCCACGAGATGGACGACGACGTTGAGGCACCCGAGCAGCGAGCCGAGCGTGTACTCGACGGGGTTGGGTCCGAGGTCGCCGCCTCCGAGCGCTGCGGGCTCGTCCACCACCCACTCGAAATCACGTGCCCTGACCGCAAGGCCGGTGTCCGAGGTGGAGACTGCTGTCGCTTCGAAACTGAGCAAGGTTCCGCTCCTTTGAGGATCCCGCGCGGGCCGTTCATGCTGGCCGTGACGGCTCCCGCGGCGCCGTCGGGCTCAGCGGGGACCTTCTCGAATCATGGAGCGACTTCTGGCGCGCCTGGGGGACCAAGGTCCCGATGGGGTGCGATACCAGGCAGGAGACCACGTCGTCGGCTGCACGGCGTGCCGTCACCCAGGCGAAAGGCCCGCCTTCCGCTACCCCGGAGGGCGCGGCCGACGGGCCTGTCACGTCACTGCAGACGCGTCAGCAGATCGTCTCCATCCAGCCGTACGTGTCCTCCGCGCGGCCGTACTGGATGTCGGTGAGGGTCTGGCGGACCTTGAGGGTGACCGGGCCGGGCTGGCCGTCGCCCACCTGCTGCTCGAAGTCGGTGGAGCCCATCTTGCCGATCGGCGTGACGACGGCGGCGGTGCCGCACGCGAACACCTCGGCCACGTCGCCCGAGGCGACGCCGTCGCGCAGCTCCTTGATGGTGATGTCGCGCTCGACGACCTTCAGGTGGTCGTCCTCGAGCAGCTGGATGATCGACGCGCGGGTCACGCCCTCGAGCAGGTTGCCCGTGAGGACCGGGGTCACGACGGTGCCGTCCTTCATGACGACGAACACGTTCATGCCGCCCAGCTCCTCGAGCACCGTGTCGGTCTTCGCGTCCAGGTAGAGCACCTGGTCGTAGCCGCGCTTGCCCGCCTCGATCTGGGGGCGCAGGGACGACGCGTAGTTGCCACCGCACTTGGCGGCACCGGTGCCTCCGGGGCCTGCGCGGTGATACTCCTGCTCGACCCAGATGGACACGGGCTTCACTCCGCCGGAGAAGTACGGGCCCGACGGCGACGCGATCAGCAGGTAGTCGACGGTCATGGGCTGACGCAGCCCGAGGAACACGTCGGTGCCGATCAGGAACGGGCGCAAGTACAGCGAGGACTCGGGGATCGTGGGGACCCAGTCCTTCTCGAGCTCCACGAGCGCGCGGATCGAGGCCATGAAGTCCTCGGTGGGGAGCTCCGGAAGCGCCATGCGCCAGGCGGACCGCTGGAAGCGCTCGGCGTTGGCCTGAGGGCGGAAGGTGCGGATGGTGCCGTCGGCCCACTTGTACGCCTTGAGGCCCTCGAAGATCTCCGACGCGTAGTGAAGGACCGACGACGCGGGGTCCAGCTGCAGCGGCGCGTACGGCTCGATGCGGCGGTCCGTCCAGCCCTCGTCCATGGACCACGTCATGCGGGCCATGTGGTCGGTGAAGTTCACGCCGAACTTGAGGCTCGACAGCTTCTCTGCCCGCTCGGCCTCAGTGGCAGGGTTCGGGTTGGCGACGACACGGAAGGCCTCCGCGGTCGATGCGTCTGTGGCCGATGAAGACGTGGTCATCGTGAGGTCCTTCCTTGTCGTGTCGATGGCGGGGTCTGGGGGTGAATCTACTCGCGGCAGGTTGCCGGGAGGTCACGCGGTGGAGCCGGAAGTGGCTCTTGGTGAGGTGAACGCGTCGGGGGGGGGGGGGGGGGGGGGGGGCGGCCCCCCCCCCGCGGGCCCCCGGGGGGCCGCGCCACGCGCCC
>NZ_JAUHPV010000005.1 GCF_030418315.1 Demequina zhanjiangensis | reverse complement strand
GGCTGCAACGCCCCCACCCCCCCCGCCTGTCCCGCCGGCCGGGGGGGGGGGGGGGGGGGCCGCCCCCCCCCCCCCCCCCCACGACGGGGTTTCTTGATTGCTAGAGTGACGGGGAGGTGAGGGGCCATGAATCACAAGCTGAGGGACGATGAGGGCTTCGGGCTGACCGAGGTCATGATCTCCATGCTCCTGCTCCTCATCATCATGATGGCGATGATCTCCGCCGTGATCTCGGCGTTGCAGATCACCGCCAACAACGGCACCAACTCCACCGCCGCCGAGGCCGTGCAGCAGCGCATCGAGGATGTGCGCGCAGCCTCCGTCGCTGGCGACTGCGACGTCCTCGAGGGGGCAGCCCTTCCCACCACGACAGTCTCTGACGGACGTGGCGTCCTGATCACCGTGTCCGGCAGCCTCGCCTCGCCATGTGTCCGCGCCAGCGCGAGCGGCGAGCGCGACCCGGTGCAGGTGATGCGACTGACCGTGACTGCGAACTCAAGTGCTCCCGAGGCGAGCAACCCCGTGGTGACGACCACCACCGACATCCTTGTGAAGTTCCAGCCATGAGGAGGCTTCACATGAAGGCCCAGGACGACGACGGCGTGACGCTCGTGGAGCTGATCGTCTACATGGTGCTGCTCGTGCTCGCGCTGCTGATCGCAGGATCGCTCTACATCAACATCATCACCCACGAACGCTATGCGCGTGCAACCGCCGAGGCGACCAACGAGATCCAGACTGTGTTCAAGGAGCTCGAGTACGACCTGCGCAGCGCGGACTGGGCCGAGGTGAGCGGTGACGGCGACCTGCTCGTCATCCTCACCCGCAAGGCCGATGCGTCGGGCGCCAACGTCGCGCGGTGCGTCGGCTACTACTACGACGAGACCAGCGGCGAGCTGAGGCGCACGACGCGTACCGACAACGTCGACACCTCTCCGGCCTTCAACGCCTCCGGCGCGACTGCGATCCGCGCGGCGACCGACGCCTGGCCGCTGGTGCGCACCGACATGTCGAGCATCGACGGGGACCCTGTCTTCGGCCTTGAGGACAAGTACGGAGCGGGCAAAGCCGTGACCATTCAGCTGCGCGCCGACGCCTTCCAGGATCGCGCGCCCATCGACTTCGTGAAGAGCGTCTCCCTGCGCAAGCAGGCGGACCTGACTCTGTCGTGCAAGTGAGGGAGACGAACGTGTCCAGGACAGGAATTCTGCAGAGGCTGCGGGGAGCATCGGACCGCGACAGCGGCGCCGCTCTCGTGATGACCCTCATGATCATGTCCGTGGGCGCGATCGTGATCACCACGCTCGTGTCCGTCACGATCTTCAACACCGCCTTCAGCGCGAAGTCGCGCGCGGACATGCGGGTGCTTGCCTCCGCGGACGCAGGCATCGACATGGTGATGGGCCTGCTCGAAGGCAAGAAGTACTCCGAGCTCCCCACCGTGTGCGGTCCGCTGACCTTCGTCATCAACGACGACGATGTGACGGTCACGACGGCCTACGACATCGTGGGCCTCGCCGACCCCGTCTCATGCCCCAGCGCGACTCAGATCGCAAGCGGCGTCACCCTCCAGTCCACGGCGGTCTCGGGAAACGTCCCGGTGGCCAACGAGACGGTGTCCAAGACGGTCGAAGCGGTGCTGCTCGCCACTCCCGAGGAGATGCCTCTCGACAAGGCGATCTTCTCTGAGGCGTCGACCGAGATCACCTCCAACACGACGGTGTCGGAGAGCACGTCTGGGGCCTCCGACGCTCACGTGTACACGAACGGCGGGTTCACCTGCAATACGCAGGAGACGATTGAAGGAAGCCTCTACGCCGCGCACGGCGACGTGGAGTTCGTGAACGACTGCAACATCCAGCTCGATGTCTGGGCCTCCGGCACGATCTTCTTCAAGGCGGGAACCTTCGTCAACGGTGACATCTACTCCGCCTCGACCGCGTCCACCGCGATCGAGCTCGTCCACTCGAACTCTGAGGTCACGGGTTCGGTGATCGCCAACGGCGGCATCGAGGTCGCGACCGCGGTAGGCGGCAACGTGGTGTCGCTCGCGGGCGCGGTGACCCTCAACGACAAGAGCGAGATCACACGAAACGTCCACAGCGCGCTCACGCTCTCGATGCTGGCGAGCGCGAGGACGGACGGCAACGCCGCCTCCAACACCGAGATCACCACCAACGCACGCCGCGCGAACGTGGTCGGTGTGGCGACCGCGCCTGTCATCGCGAACGACCTCAATGCGGGGAGCAAGGTCATCGGCACGGCGCCGAGGCCCTCCATCGCCGGCCTCCCCGCGCCGCTCGGCTACCCGACTGAGGTGGTGGCGCCGCCTCGCGAGGAGTTCCCCTACTTCACCATGAATGAGGAGGACATTCTCCTCTGGCAGGCGGACGGGTACAAGGTGAACATCCTGGACGCCTCAGCATGCAGCACGCCCGCCGCGCTCAACGCGATCAATGCCGCCGACTACGGCGACGAGGGCAAGGCGCTGGTGATCTTCGACGAGTGCACGACGCCGGTCTACTTCGCTCAGCACTCAGACCTCGTGGTTCACGGAGACCTGGGTCTCGTGTCGAAGAGCGGCTTCCACATCGACAACCAGGTGGACATCGTCACCGATGCGCCGGACCGGCCTGAGCTCGTGTGGATGGTTCCTGCAGACGCTCCCAACGTGACCTGGGTGAGCGCTGGTGAGGCGAGCCAGATCACTCCGATCTGCACCCCGCAGAGCAGCCGCTATACGTCGACCGGTATCAGCCAGGACCTGTACTTCCAGAAGTTCAAGGTCGTGGGCGTCGACATGCTGGCCTACACTCCGTGCTCGTTCCAGCAGGACACGGGATGGGACTCGCAGTCGGACCCGTGGACCGGTCAGCTCTACGCCGGCAATGTGCAGCTGCATAACTCCTTCGACCTGAAGATGAGCATGATCGGGGTTCCGTCGAACACGAACGCGACGCCGAACGAGAACGACACGCCGGACTTCCAGCTGATCTCCCGCTACGACCTCTTCGGCTGACGTGACAGGATCCACCGCGCTCCTGGCGCTTCTCGCCGGGTTGATCGGGCTCGCCCTCGGGTCCTTCGCCAACGTGCTGATTCACCGCGTCCCCAGCGGTGCGTCCATCGTGAGCCCTCCGAGCGCATGTCCGGCATGCGGCGCCCGGATCAGGGCACGCCACAACGTTCCTGTGGTGGGTTGGCTCGTGCTTCGAGGGCGATGCGCAGACTGTGGCGAGCCCATCAGCCCTCGGTACCCGATCATCGAAGGCCTCGTCGGCGTGCTGTTCGCGGGGATCGTGGCAGTCGGCGGACTCACTGTGGGGACCGCGCTCGCGCTGGGTCTCGCGTACTTCGGCGTGGTGCTCTCGGCGATCGATCTGGAGACGCGTCGCTTGCCGAACCCGTTGACCGGCGCATTCGCGATCTACGTGGGCGCGGTGATCCTGGTCGGCGCCGCTGCGACCGGTGACTGGGGTGCCGCCCTTCGCGCACTGATCGGTGCTGCGGTTCTCGGACTGCTGTACTTCCTGGCGTTCTTTCTCTACCCCAAGGGGATGGGCTTCGGGGATGTGAAGCTTGCTCCGACGCTTGGCGCGCTGCTCGCGTGGTTCGGGTGGGATGTCCTGGCGGTCGGAGGGTTCGCGGCGTTCGTGTGGGGCGCGGCTTTCGGGATCGTCTCGATGATCGCATCGCGACGTTCCCACGGCGTGACCATCCCGTTCGGTCCATGGATGTTCGCAGGAGCCGTGACAGGGCTTGTCGTCGGAGGCGCCGTGGCGTCGTGGTACTTGGGGCTCGTAGGCCTCGACATTGCTTGAGTAGAACGTTCTTAATGCCGATATTCGCGTTGGTGCAGAGGAGGAGGGCACAGTGGGCAAGAAGACGCTAGCTGTCGACATCGGGACGTCCATCGTCCGGGTCGCAGAGGTGGAAGCCGGGGGAGGGGCCGACCCGCGGGAGGGTGCGACGTTGCATGCCTTCGGTGCGGCGTCCGTTCCCGCAGGCGTGATCAAGGACGGCACGATTGAGGAGCCTGGGTCGCTCGCGCAGTCCATCAGGGACGCGATCGCGGCGGCCAAGCCCTCGCAGAAGACCGTGACCGTAGGCATCGGACAGCCCAGCGTGATCGTGCGCGAGGTCGTGGTGCCCGCGCAGCCGCTCGACAAGGTGCGGTCCTCCTTGGCGTTCCACGTCGAGGACCAGCTGCCGATGACTGCGGATGAGGCGAACCTCGACTTCTATCCCACGCATGAGATCGCCGCCGACAGCGGGACGAGCCTGCGCGGACTCCTCGTCGCGGCACCGCGTGAGGTGGTGCGCGACGCGATCGAGGCTGTCGAGAAGGCGGGGCTGTCCGTCACCGCGGTAGACCTCAACGCGCTCGGGCTGTGGCGCAGCGGCTGCCGAGGCGAGCTCATGGGCTCCAATGTCGCCTTCGTCGACGTGGGTGCGTACAGCACGACCGTTGCGGTCTCCCAGGGAGGCATGCCCCGCCTGGTGCGGGTGATGCCGCAAGGCGGCAACGACGCGACGGCGGCGCTCAAGAGCGCTCTCAAGGGAACCGCGGCTGATCCCGAGCACCTGAAGCTCGAGGTCGGCATGGATCTCGCGACCAGCGACCCTGCGCGTCGCCCGTACGCGGAGACCGTCTCCCACGCGATGAGCCCGCTCATCGAGGCGGTGCGAAACACCCTGGTGTACTTCGCCAGCTCGAACCCCGGAGGCGCGGTCGAGCGGGTGGTCCTCACGGGCGGAGGCAGCCGCATGGCCGGCTTCGGCCAGGCCCTTGCGAGCGCGACGCGGCTTCCGGTGATGATCGGAGGGCCGCTCCAGGGCCTGGGCTTCGGCAAGAAGGTGAGCCGTGACGCGATCGCTCCCTACGAGCAGGAGTTCGCGACCGTCATCGGCCTGGCGATGAGGAGCGAGAAGTGAACCCGATCGCACAGAAGTACGGCGCTCCGCGCCTGCCGGGGATCAACGTCATCCCGCAGGAGATCGCCGAGAAGAAGAAGATGCGGGCCGCGATCACCACCGCGGTGCTCGTGGTGCTCATCGCCGTCGCCGTGGTGATCGTGGGGTTCGTCCTGGCGTTCATCGCGCGCGTCGCCATCGAGGCCGATCGTGACAGCGCCGTCGAGGACGAGCTCGCTGCCGTTGCCGAACGCGACGGGAAGGCACAGATCTACTACGACGTGCTCGAGCGAGAGCAGGAGGAGTTCACGCTGGCGCAGATCGGCTTCGGTGAGATCGACTATGCGCAGCTCACTGCGTCGATCCAGGGCACGGCGAGTGGCGAGACCCGGTTCGAGGAGATTCACCTCGAGGGTCCGTCGGCGCTGGGAGTCGTTGACACGACGTCCGATGGGTCGGTTTTCGGGGGAAGCATCGGCACCGTGTCGTTCATCGCCCACGCCGAGTCCCTCGAGGCCGCGAACGCGTTGATCGCCAGCCTCGAGGCGGTGCCCGGCATCGCAAACGTGCGTGGTGTCACCGAGGCCGTCGGCTCCGACGGCGCCGACTCGTACTGGAGGCTTGAGGGCGAGGGAGTGCTCACCGACCTGCTGCTGACCGGCCGGCTGATCCCGACCGACGGTCTGACCGCCGTCGACTCGGCGCTCGCGCCCATCATCGGCCCGACGGTCGAACCGTCGCCGACACCCGTCCCGAGCGCCTCAGAGGAGGGCTGACATGCTGAACTCACGTTATGCGCCTGTGGCGGCACTGGCGGTACTCGGGATCGTGCTCGTCGCGGTGATCGGCTGGTTCCTCGCGATCCAGCCGCAGATCGAGGGAGCTGCGGAGGCCGCGACCGAGGCGGAGTCGATCCGCTCCAACACCGCGGTGATCGAGGGCAACTCCGCCCGGCTCGACGAATACCAGACGTTGCTTGACGCGGATGACACGATCGCCGCCGCGATCGACCTCAATGCTCCGTCGCGCTTCGATGTGGAGGGCTTCAGGACCCGGGTGCTCGCCGCGCTCGACGGCACCAACGTCGCATTGATCTCCGTCAGCCTCGAGGAGGGCGAGAGCGTCGACGGGTGGGAGCTCGAGCCCGGGATCCTGGTGTCGAACCAGGTGGCGCAGCTCTTCACGACTGGACCGATCGGCGTGTCATCCGACACACCCCAGGCCGCGCCGTCCACCGCTGCGGACGGCACCGTGGTCACTCCTCCCGGCACGTGGACCGCGGTCGTGACGCCTCGCGGAGGCGAGGCCTCGGTCACAGGCGACATCCGACGGGTCGAGGTGGTGTTCGAGATCGTCGGCAATGCCACCCAGGTGGACAGGTTCGTCACTGCGATGGCTGATCCTGAGCAGCAGCTCTTCCAGGTCTACGAGGTCACTCAGACTTCGGGCACCACGGACGACATCCTTGAGGACCGCACCGGGACCGACAACGACATCCTTGCGACGATCACGGGTGCCCTCTACATCCACGAGGCGGACCTCAGCATCATCGATGAGGACGTGCTGGAGCCGGCCACTCCGCAGGACGACGGGTTCATCGAGACCCCGTAGCCGCTCCTCGCTTCATCGGGCCGGGTTCCTCTGACGAGGGCCCGGCCCGACGTGTCTCACCATCCGGACGGGCTGATCTGACATGCAAGAATGTGAGCCATGCTGAGATGGCTCACTGCAGGCGAATCGCACGGCCCGGCGCTGGTCGGCACTCTCGAAGGGCTTCCCTCGGGTGTCGAGGTCACGACGGCTGAGATCCAGGGTGCTCTGGCACGTCGACGGCTCGGCTACGGGCGTGGCGCGCGCATGAAGTTCGAGCAGGACGCGGTGACGATCCTGGGCGGGGTGCGGCACGGCGTCAGCCAGGGTGGCCCGGTCGCGATCATGGTCGGCAACACCGAGTGGCCCAAGTGGGAGACGGTCATGAACGCCGATCCCGTGGACCCGGAGGAGCTCACGGGAGCCAGGGCGGCCGCGCTGACGCGGCCCCGCCCTGGGCACGCGGACCTGGTGGGCATGACGAAGTACGCCTTCGACGACGCTCGTCCGGTCCTCGAGCGGGCGTCGGCCCGCGAGACAGCCGCGAGGGTGGCACTCGGCCAGGTCGCTGAGAACTTCCTCGAGCAGGCCGCTGGGATCCGGCTCGTGGCCCACACGGTGCAGGTGGGCCCGGTCACCATCCCCGACGACGCGCCGCTGCCGCCGGCCGACGCGACCCCAGCGCTCGACGAGGACCCGATCCGCTGCTTTCACGCTGAGACCGCTGCGGAGATGATCGCGGAGATCGACGAGTGCCAGAAGGCCGGTGACACGCTCGGCGGCGTCGTCGAGGTCGTGGCCTACGGTCTGCCCGTCGGCCTCGGAAGTCACGTGCACTGGGATCGCCGCCTTGACGCGCGCCTGGCCGCAGCGATGATGGGCATCCAGGCGATCAAGGGGGTCGAGATCGGTGACGGACTGCGCACGGCCGCACGCCGCGGCTCGCAGGCGCACGACGAGATCGAGTACCGCGATGGAGGCGTCACGCGCCGCACCAACCGGGCGGGCGGTCTTGAGGGTGGCATGACGAACGGCGAACCGCTGCGGGTCCGCGCCGCGATGAAGCCGATCAGCACCGTGCCACGCGCGCTCGACACGATCGACACCGAGACCGGTGAGGCGGCGAAGGCCATCCACCAGCGCAGCGACGTCTGCGCAGTGGCTCCTGCGGCGGTCGTCGCGCAGGCGATGGTGGCGCTGACCGTGGCCGACGCTCTCCTCGAGAAGTTCGGCGGTGACTCGGTCGAGGAGGTCCGACGCAACATCGAGTCGTACCGCGCCTCCGTCCCCGAGCACCTGCGCTGATGGGCGGGCCACGCGTCGTCCTCATCGGGCCGCCGGGAAGCGGGAAGTCTTCCGTCGGCACGCGCCTGGCACAGCTGCTCGGCGTGGAGTGGCGGGACACCGACCACGACGTCGAGAAGTCGGCAGGGAAGTCGATCGCCGACATCTTCATCGACGACGGAGAGGAGCGGTTCCGGGAGCAGGAGGCTCACGCCGTCGCTCATGCGCTTTCTGAGCACACCGGAGTGCTCTCCCTAGGCGGCGGGGCGATCATGGACCCTCGCACCGAGGAGAGGCTCGTCTCGTATGTCGCGGCCGGGGGAGAGGTCGTGTTCCTCGACGTCTCGCTGTCCAAGGCGGCCCCGCGGGTGGGTCTCAACGCCGCGCGTCCTCTTCTCGCGGGCAACCCGCGCCAGCGCTGGCTCGAGCTCATGGAGGCCCGCCGTCCCGTCTACGAGCGGATCGCCACGCGAGTCGTGATGACGGATGGCCTCACGCCTGCCGCCGTCGCCGCGACGATCGCCGAAGGGGAAGGGTCATGACAGCCACGGTGAGGGTCGAGTCCGGTGCACCCTACGACGTGACCGTGGGCACGGGCCTGCTCGAGCGGGCGGTCCAGGAGCTGCCGGCCGCCTCACGCAAGGTGCTGGTCGTCCACGCGGCGCCGCTGAGGCAGGTGGCCGACGTCATGCGCGCGCGTATCGAGGCCTCCGGACGGGAAGCCGTGCTCGCAGAGGTGCCCGACGCGGAGTCGGGAAAGACGGCTGAGGTGGCCGCATTCTGCTGGCAGGTGCTCGGCAAGTCGGACTTCACCCGCTCGGACGTGGTCGTCGGCGTGGGTGGTGGAGCGGTCACCGACCTCGCGGGCTTCGTCGCCGCCACGTGGATGCGTGGGATCGCGGTCGTGCAGGTCCCGACGACGGTGCTCGCCATGGTCGACGCGGCCGTGGGCGGTAAGACGGGCATCAACACCACCGAGGGGAAAAACCTGGTCGGCGCGTTCCACGAGCCGCACGCGGTGTGGTGCGATCTGGCGATGCTGGAGACGCTGCCGGCCTACGACCGGGTGGCTGGGTTGGCCGAGGTCGTCAAGGGCGGGTTCATCCGCGACGGCGTGATCCTCGACCTGGTCGAGGATCACGCGGACGCGCTGAAAGCAGAGCAGCTCTCGCCGGAGGCCCTGGAGGTCCTCGAGGAGCTCATCACCCGCAAGGTCCGCGTGAAGGCCGAGGTGGTCGCCGCGGACCTGAAGGAGTCGCACCTGCGCGAGATCCTCAACTACGGGCACACGTTCGGGCACGCGATCGAGTACACGGAGCGCTACCAGTGGCGTCACGGCTCCGCCGTCGCGGTCGGCATGGTGTTCGCCGCGGAGCTCGCGCACCTTGCAGGGAAGCTGTCCGAGGCGGACGTCGACCGCCACCGGGCGATCCTGTCCTCGCTCGGTCTGCCGACGACGTACCCGCCGGGACGCTGGGACGCGCTGCTCACGGCGATGCGGCGTGACAAGAAGACTCGAGGCGACCTGCTTCGGTTCGTCGTGCTGCAGGGCATCGGTAACCCCGTCCGGCTCGAAGGTCCCGACCCAGCACTGCTCGTGGGCGCGTACGACGCCGTGAGCTCGTGACCCACGGATAGCCTTGGGGTCATGACCACCGTTCTGATCGCCAACGGCCCGAATCTCGGAAGGCTCGGCTCGCGCGAGCCAGAGAAGTACGGCAGCACGAGCTTCGACGCGCTCTCCCAGCTGTGCAGAGGCTGGGCCGACGAGATCCTCGGTGCGACGGCGGACGTCCGGCAGACCGACGACGAGTCCGAGCTGGTCGGATGGATGCATCAGGCCGTCGACGCCGGCACGCCCGTGATCCTCAACCCTGCCGCCTTCACGCACTACTCGTATGCGCTTCGTGACGCGTGCGCGATGGTCACGGCGGCGAGCCTGCCGCTGATCGAGATCCACCTCACGAACCCGCATGCGCGCGAGGAGTTCCGGCACACCTCGGTGATCTCTGGCATCGCCACCGGCACGATCGCCGGATTCGGCACTGACTCGTACCGGCTGGCGATCACCGCGCTCGCCGGCCGCCTCGGCTAGAATCATCTGCGGCCCGTCGCGCGCACGGCGTGCGACCACATGAAGCGATACACGAAGGACTAGACGTGGCGACCTCGAACGACATCAAGAACGGCTCCGTGCTCAACCTCGACGGCAACCTCTGGTCCGTCGTGGACTTCCAGCACGTCAAGCCCGGCAAGGGCGGCGCGTTCGTGCGCACCAAGCTCAAGAACGTGCTCTCGGGCAAGGTTGTCGACAAGACGTTCAACGCTGGCGCCAAGGTCGAGTTCGAGACCGTTGACCGTCGGGACATGCAGTACCTGTACAACGACGGTACGGACTTCATCTTCATGGACCCCACCTCGTTCGACCAGGTGCCCGTGTCGCCGGCCGTCATGGGCGACGCGACCGACTACCTGCTCGAGAACGAGTCCGCGACCATCGGCTCGCACAACGGCAACCCCATCTTCCTCGAGCTCCCGGCCTCGGTCGTGCTCGAGGTGACGTACACCGAGCCCGGCCTCCAGGGCGACCGCTCCTCGGGCGGCACCAAGCCGGCGACCCTCGAGACCGGCAAGGAGATCCAGGTGCCGCTGTTCCTCGAGGCGCCGGTCAAGGTCAAGGTCAACACCTCCACGGGTGAGTACCTGGGGCGCGTCAACGACTGAGACAGCTGAAGACGGCCTCCAGGTGGACGTTCGGCACCGGGAGGACTGATACGGTCACGCGCATGATCTCGGTGAGCAGGGGCCGCGCGCCGGTTCAGGTGATGCGCCGCCTCCTCGCCAGGCGGGCGGACGTCGCCTGGGACGCCTCGTGGCCCGTGGTCGCACTCGTGCTGCTGGCGGTCACCACGATCCACGTGGTCGTCGCGTGGGGCGCCTCGTACCCCACGAACTCGCTCGACGAGATCGTGATGGTCGGCTACTCGCGTGCCATCGCCGGGGTGGACCCGGGATGGCAGCTCTCGGGCTCCGGGTACATGCCGGGGCTCGCGATTCTCATGGCGCCTGCGTGGTGGTTCACGCAGGACCCGGCCACCGTCTATCAGGGCGGGATCGCGATCACTGTGGCGCTGGCCATGGCGGCGATCTGGCCGCTCGCGCTCCTCGCCCGACGCGCGGGGCTCACGGTGCGCACCGCAATCGTGACGGCCGCCGTCCCGACGATCGCTCCGGCTCCGGCACTGATGTCCAACTACCTGGCATCGGAGTCGTTGCTGCTGCTGGCGACGGCCACCTCGCTGGTGCTGGCAGACAGGCTGGTACGTGTCAGGACCATCGGAGCGGGCATCCTGCTCGGTTCGGCAGCGTCGGTCGCGTTCCTCGCGCATGGACGGGCCCTCGCGCTCGGCGTCGCTGTGGCGATCTGGGTCGTCTGGGTGTTCCGCCATGAGGTGCGGATTGCGGCAGCCACCCTCGGTGCGTTGCTCCTGGGGTCAGGCCTCGCCTATCTGCTCTATCGCGCGGTCTCAGCTCAGGTGCTGCTCGACGACTCACGCACATCGACCACCGTCTCGGAGTTGAGCAATGGCTCGGTGCAGGGGAGCATCGGGGCACTTGTCGGCCAGTTGTGGTACCCCACGATCGCCTTTCCCGCCGTGGTGGTGGTCGCTGTGCTGTTCCTTGCCAGGAAGGCCCGGACCGACAGCCTGGCGACGTTGATCCTGCTCGCTACGGCAGGGTCGCTGGCGCTCGCTGTGCTCCAGTTGAAGCCAGCAGCGTCGCTGAGGCTCGATACGTGGTTCTACGGCCGCTACAACGAGCAGCTCTGGGTGGTGCTCGCAGTGATCGGAGCCGCCGTTCTGGTGCGGGTCGTGTGGCCGGGGCTCGTCGCGCTTGTCGTCGCGGTCAGTGCTGCTCTCGGGGTCGGTTTCCTCGCGATCACTGTCCCTCAGATGAGCGTGACCCAGTACTGGGTGGACATGCATGTGTTCGGCGTCGCGCCGTGGCTCAGCACTGAACGGTACGGCAACGGCGAGATGCAGAACTGGGGGACGATCGTCGGCGTCGGCCTCCTGCTCACCGTCGCAGTCGGCGTGCTCTCGCTGGTTCGTTCGGCGGTGGTGCCTGGACTTCTCGTGATCTGGGCGGCGATCACGCTGGGGTACGACGCCATGAGCCCTGCGCTCCGCTCCGACGCGAGGTCCTCGGACGACACGCCGCTTCCGCAGGAGATTCTGAACTCGGGGGAGGTCTTGTGGCTCGATCCCGGCTCAGGTACCGAGGGGAACTCCGTGGTCTTCGGCGCGAGGGATCTGGTGGTGTCGGTGTCCGCCTATGATGATCTGCCCGAGGACGTGGCGGTGTACATCGCGCCGTTCTCCGTGCAGGATCCTGCGGACGTTGGTGGGCTCCTGTGGGGGGACGGCGCTCAAGGGCTCCTCAACCTGTGGGTGTTCCCGGGCCCGTTGCAGGACGATCTCCTCCGTCAAGGTCTGGTGGCTGAGCCCGTGCCGCTGGGAGGGTAGCGGCGGGGCTGCAACGGCTCCGATCGGCCGATGACGATTCCCGACGCGCCCCTCCTACCGCGTATCCTTGTGAGTCGCATCCGCGCTGCCCGACGCAGCACACCGATCTCAGGAGGCACCCAGCCCATGGCCGCACGCACCAAGGCCCGCAAGCGCGCGCTCGACATCCTCTTCGAGGCGGACCAGAAGGGCGCGAACGTCGCCGACGTGCTGGAGCAGCGCCTTTCCGAGTCTGGACGCGAGACCCCGCTTCCCGCGTACTCCGAGGAGCTGGTGCGCGGCGTCGTGTCGCGGTGGATGGAGATCACCGCGCTGATCCAGGAGGCCTCGCCGGACTGGTCGCTCACGCGTATGCCTGCCGTGGACCGCGCCCTGCTGCGGATCGCCACCTGGGAGATCCTGTTCAACCCGTCCGTGCCGACCGCCGTCGCGGTCGACGAGGCGGTGGACCTCGCCGCGGATCTGTCGACGGACGACTCGCCCAAGTTCCTCAACGGCGTGCTCGGCAAGATCGCGCGCGACGCGCCGGCGCTCCCGTCGGACATCTCCGCCGAGGACGACGACGCGGTCGAGCCTGCCGAGTCGGCGTCCTCCGCCGACTGACGCCATCCCGCTGACCCGCGGCGCGACACCGGTGCGCGTCCGCTACCCTTGTCTCGACACCCTTTAACCACCGTCCTGTGAGGCGGAGAAGGAGGTCGCCTTGACCGGCACCCTGCTCGGCGCGCCCGATATCGGCCGCGCGCTCACCCGTATCGCCCACGAGATCCTGGAGCGCAACGACGGAGCCGATTCCGTCGTCCTCCTCGGGATCCCGACTCGTGGGCTTCCGCTCGCGGAGCGGATCGCACATCGCATCGCCGAGGTCGAGCCCGACTTCGATGCCGACGCGCGGTGCGGCGCTCTCGACATCACGATGTACCGAGACGACCTCCACAAGCAGCCGACGCGCGCGATCGGCACCACGAGGGTCCCGTCGGCGGGCATCGACGACCAGGTGGTCGTCCTGGTCGACGACGTGCTTCACACCGGCCGCACGATCCGCGCCGCCCTCGATGCGGTGAAGGACCTGGGCCGGCCGAAGGCGGTGCAGCTCGCCGTCCTCGTGGACCGTGGCCATCGCGAGCTGCCGATCCGTGCCGACTTCGTGGGCAAGAATCTGCCGACGTCGCGCAGCGAGCGCGTGGACGTCCATCTGGAGGAGATCGACGGCGACGACGCCGTGATCCTCTCCGCAGGGAGGTCCGACGCATGAGGCATCTGCTGAGCACTCAGGACCTGTCCCGCGATGACGCGATCCTGATCCTCGACACGGCGGGCCAGATGGCGGCCACTCAGGAGCGCGAGGTCCGCAAGCTGCCTACGCTGCGCGGCAAGACGGTCGTGAACCTCTTCTTCGAGGACTCGACCCGCACGCGCATCTCGTTCGAGGCCGCCGCGAAGCGCCTTAGCGCGGACGTCATCAACTTCTCCGCCAAGGGCTCGAGCGTGTCGAAGGGGGAGAGCCTCAAGGACACCGCTCTGACGCTTCAGGCGATGGGAGCCGACGCTGTCGTCGTGCGCCATTGGGCGTCGGGCGCCGCCTACCAGCTGGCCCATGGCGGGTGGCTGCACGGGAGCGTGCTCAACGCGGGAGACGGCACGCACCAGCACCCCACCCAGGCGCTGCTGGACGCGTTCACGATGCGCCGGCACCTCGTCGGCTCGCCCGAGGGTGCCGGACTCGACGGACTGACGGTCGCGATCGTCGGCGACGTGCTCCATTCCCGCGTGGCCCGCTCGAACGTCCAGCTCCTCCACACGCTGGGCGCCAAGGTCGTCCTGGTGGCTCCTCCGACGCTGGTGCCCGTCGGGATCGCGCGGTGGCCGTGCGACGTGGTGCACACGCTCGACGAGGCCATCGAGGGCTACGACATCGACGCGCTCATGATGCTTCGGGTCCAGCGCGAGCGCATGACGGGAGGTGGCTCGGCCTTCTTCCCGAGCCCCGAGGAGTACACGCGCCTGTTCGGGCTCGACGGCGACCGCCTGGGACGCCTGCCCGAGCACGCGATCGTGATGCACCCTGGACCCATGAACCGTGGCCTGGAGATCTCCGCCGAGGCCGCCGATTCGCCCCGCTCCGTGATCGTGGAGCAGGTGGGCAACGGCGTCGCCGTGCGGATGGCCGCCCTGTATCTGCTTCTTGCCGGAGAGGAGGGCGCGCAGTGAGCCGCCCCATCGTCATCCTGAACGCGTCGCTGTACGGCGACACGACCGCCAGCATCGTCGTCGAGGACGGCGTCATCACCCAGGTCGGCGAGACCGTCGACGCGCCGGAGGGCGCCTGGGAGATCGACGCGTCGGGCCTCGTCGCGCTGCCCGGACTGGTGGACCTCCACACGCACCTACGGGAGCCTGGCCGCGAGGACGCCGAGACCATCGAGACCGGCTCGCGTGCCGCCGCGGTCGGCGGCTGGACCGCCGTCCACGCTATGGCGAACACCAACCCGGTGTCGGACACGGCCGGCGTGGTCGAGCAGGTCTACTCGCGCGGGCAGGAGATCGGACTGGTGGACGTGTTCCCGGTGGGCGCGGTCACCGTGGGCCTCAAGGGCGAGCACCTGTCCGAGATGGGCGCGATGGCCAACTCCCGTGCGCGCGTCCGCCTCTTCAGCGACGACGGCGTGTGCGTCTACGACCCGGTGATCATGCGTCGTGCCTTGGAGTACGTGAAGACGTTCGACGGCGCCGTGGTGCAGCACGCGCAGGACCTTCGCCTGACCGAGGGCTCGCAGATGCACGAGGGCGAGGTGTCCGCCGAGCTCGGTCTCGCCGGCTGGCCCGCCGTCGCCGAGGAGTCGATCGTGGCGCGCGATGCGCTGCTCGCCGAGCACGTCGGCTCGCGGGTGCACGTCCAGCACCTGTCCACCCGCGGCTCCGTGGAGATCGTGCGCTGGGCGAAGGATCGCGGCATCGCCGTCACGGCCGAGGCCACGCCTCACCACCTGCTCCTCACCCATGAGTCGGCGCGCACCTACGACCCGCTGTTCAAGGTCAACCCGCCACTGCGCACCGAGGACGACGTCGAGGCGCTCCGTGCCGCCGTGGCCGACGGCACGATCGACATCATCGCGACCGACCACGCCCCGCACGCGAGCGAGGACAAGGACTGCGAATGGGCCGCCGCGTCGTTCGGCATGCTCGGCCTCGAGACCGCGGTCGGCGTGGTCCAGAAGGTGCTCGTGGACTCCGGTCTCATGACGTGGCGCGACGTCGCCCGCGTGATGTCGGAGAACCCCGCGCGCATCGGCAAGGTGGACCACCTTCACGGCCGCCCGCTCGCCGTGGGCGAGCCCGCCAACATCACCCTCGTGGACCCGAAGGCCGCGTGGACCGTGTCCGCCGACGCGCTGTCCTCGCGTGCCCGCAACACCCCGTACGGTGGCATCGAGCTGCCGGGCCGCGCTGTCGTCACGCTCCTGCGTGGCGCGCCGACCCACATCGATGCGAGCCTGAACCCCCCGACTGAAGGAGTCCCCGCGTGACAGACACGGCTCTGCTCGTCCTCGAGGACGGGCAGGTGTTCGAAGGCAAGCGCTACGGCGCCGCCGGGCAGACGCTCGGCGAGATCGTCTTCAACACCGGCATGACCGGCTACCAGGAGACGCTCACCGACCCGAGCTATCACCGTCAGATCGTCGTGATGACCGCGCCGCACATCGGCAACACCGGCGTCAACGACGAGGACGACGAGTCGACCCGGATCTGGGTCGCCGGGTACGTCGTGCGCGACCCTGCACGCGTGCCGTCGAACTGGCGCGCGACCCGCAGCCTCGACGACATGCTCGTGGACCAGGGGATCGTCGGCATCTCGGGGATCGACACCCGCCAGCTGACGCGCATCCTCCGCGAGGGGGTCATGCGTGCCGGCATCTTCTCGGGCGATGCGCTCGCCCCGGTCGACGAGCTGGTGACCCGCGTGAAGAACGCCGAGGAGATGGCCGGCGCGCACCTGGCCGACGCCGTCTCCGTGGACGAGCCCTACGAGATCGCGCCCAAGGACGGCACCGACACCGGACTTCACGTGGTCGCGGTCGACCTCGGCATCAAGGCGATGACCCCTGAGCGGATGGCCGAGCGTGGCATGCGCGTCACCGTCGTCCCGTCGACCATGACGGGGGAGGAGATCCTGGCCATGAAGCCCGACGGTGTCTTCTTCTCCAACGGCCCCGGCGACCCTGCCGCCGCGGAGCGCTCCGTGGGAGAGCTGCGCAAGGTGCTTGACGCCAAGGTGCCCTTCTTCGGCATCTGCTTCGGCAACCAGCTGCTCGGCCGCGCGCTCGGCTATGGCACCTACAAGCTGCCCTTCGGCCACCGCGGCATCAACCAGCCCGTGATGGACCGCACCACCGACAAGGTGGAGATCACCGCGCACAACCACGGCTTCGCCGTCGACGCCCCGCTCGATGGCGACAGCGACTCGCCTGCCGGCTACGGCCGCGTCAAGGTGAGCCACGTGTGCCTCAACGACGACGTGGTCGAGGGCCTCGAGTGCCTCGACATCCCTGCCTTCTCGGTGCAGTACCACCCGGAGGCGGCCGCGGGTCCCCACGACGCCGCCTACCTGTTCGACCGGTTCACCGACCTCATGAAGGGGGAGCGCTGACGATGCCCAAGCGCGACGACATCAACTCCGTGCTGGTCATCGGCTCCGGTCCCATCGTGATCGGCCAGGCCTGCGAGTTCGACTACTCCGGCACCCAGGCGTGCCGTGTCCTCAAGTCCGAGGGCGTCCGGGTGATCCTCGTGAACTCGAACCCCGCGACGATCATGACCGACCCCGAGTTCGCTGACGCCACGTACGTCGAGCCGATCACGGTCGAGGTGATCGAGCGGATCATCGAGAAGGAGAAGCCCGACGCTCTCCTGCCCACCCTGGGTGGTCAGACGGCCCTCAACGCCGCGATCGCGGTCGCCGAGGCCGGCATCCTCGACAAGCACGGCGTCGAGCTGATCGGCGCCAACCTCGAGGCGATCAACCTGGGCGAGAACCGCGAGCTGTTCAAGGGCGTCGTGGAGCGCTGCGGCGCCGACTCGGCCCGCTCGGCCATCTGCCACACGATGGAGGAGCTCCTCGCCGCGGCAGAGGACCTCAAGTACCCGGTCGTGGTCCGTCCCTCCTTCACGATGGGCGGCCTCGGCTCCGGCTTCGCGTGGGACGAGGAGGACCTGCGGCGCATCGGCGGCCAGGGCCTGCACTACTCGCCGACCACCGAGGTGCTGCTCGAGGAGTCCATCCTCGGGTGGAAGGAGTACGAGCTCGAGCTCATGCGCGACAAGCACGACAACGTCGTGGTCGTCTGCTCGATCGAGAACGTGGACCCCGTCGGCGTGCACACCGGCGACTCCGTGACCGTGGCGCCCGCGATGACCCTCACCGACCGCGAGTACCAGCGCATGCGCGACGTCGGCATCGCGATCATCCGCGAGGTCGGCGTGGACACCGGCGGCTGCAACGTCCAGTTCGCAGTGGAGCCCGAGACCGGGCGCCTCATCGTGATCGAGATGAACCCGCGCGTCTCGCGGTCGTCCGCGCTGGCGTCGAAGGCGACGGGCTTCCCGATCGCCAAGATCGCCGCCCGCCTCGCGCTCGGCTACACGCTCGACGAGATCCCCAACGACATCACCGGGTCCACCCCCGCGTCGTTCGAGCCGACGCTCGACTACGTGGTCGTGAAGGTGCCTCGCTTCGCGTTCGAGAAGTTCCCGGCTGCCGACCCGGTCCTCACCACCACCATGAAGTCGGTGGGCGAGGCGATGAGCATCGGCCGCTCGTTCACCGAGGCGCTCGGCAAGGCGCTGCGCTCGATCGACAAGAAGAACGTGAACTTCCACTGGCGGGGCGACGCGCCCGTCGGCGGTGAGATCGAGGAGCTCCTCGAGGCGATCAGGACGCCCACCGAGGGCCGCTTCATCCAGGTGCAGCAGCTGCTGCGCGCCGTCCATGCGGGCGACCTCACGCTCGAGCGCGTCTACGAGGCCTGCCGCATCGACCCGTGGTTCCTGGACCAGATGCTGCTGATGAACGAGATCGCGGACTCCGTGGCCAAGGCCCCCGAGCTCACCGAGAGCGTGCTGCGGGACGCGAAGCGTCACGGGCTCGCCGACGAGCAGATCGCGTCGCTGCGCGGGCTCGAGGTCGAGGACGTGCGCGAGGCGCGTCAGGCGCTCGGCGTCACGCCGGTGTTCAAGACGGTCGACACGTGCGCGGCCGAGTTCGAGGCGCGCACCCCGTACCACTACAGCTCGTATGACGCCGAGAACGAGGTCGCCCCGCGCGAGCGCGAGGCGATCCTCATCCTCGGCTCGGGCCCCAACCGCATCGGTCAGGGAATCGAGTTCGACTACTCGTGCGTGCACGCGGCGCTCAGCCTCAAGGACCGCTACGAGACCGTCATGGTCAACTGCAACCCCGAGACCGTGTCGACCGACTACGACACCGCGAACAGGCTCTACTTCGAGCCGCTCACGTTCGAGGACGTCATGGAGGTCTACGAGGCGGAGAAGGCTGCGGGCCCGGTCAAGGGCATGCTGGTCCAGCTGGGCGGTCAGACGCCGCTGAGCCTCGCGCAGCGCCTGGCCGACGCCGGCGTCCCGATCCTGGGCACCTCGCCCGAGGCGATCGACAACGCCGAGGACCGCGAGGCCTTCGGCAAGGTGCTCGACGCCGCCGAGCTCCCCGCGCCCGCCTACGGCACTGCGCGCGGCATCGAGCAGGCGATCGAGATCGCGGAGCGCATCGGCTTCCCGGTGCTCGTGCGCCCCTCGTACGTGCTCGGCGGACGCGGCATGGAGATCGTCTACGACCGCGCACAGCTCGAGGACTACGGGACCCGCATGGACTCGGTGGGTGACCACGCCACCGACGCCCCGCTGCTCGTGGACCGCTTCCTGGACGACGCGATCGAGATCGACGTGGACGCGCTCTACGACGGCGAGGAGCTGTTCCTGGGCGGCGTGATGGAGCACATCGAGGAGGCCGGCATCCACTCCGGCGACTCCGCGTGCGTCCTGCCGCCCGTCACGCTCTCCGCCAAGGAGCTGGACCGGATCCGCCGCTCCACGGAGGCCCTCGCGAAGGGCATCGGTGTGCGCGGGCTGATGAACGTGCAGTACGCGCTCGTGAGCGACGTGCTCTACGTGCTCGAGGCGAACCCCCGCGCGTCCCGCACGGTGCCCTTCGTGGCGAAGGCCACGGGCGTGCCGCTTGCGACGGCCGCCTCGCTGCTCATGGCGGGTTCGTCGATCGCGGACCTGCGTCGCGACGGAGTGCTGCCGGCTGACGACGCGGCGACGATCGACATGTCCCAGCGGCTCGCGGTCAAGGAGGCGGTGCTTCCGTTCCGTCGCTTCCGTACGCACGAGGGCCTGGCCGTCGACACGGTGCTCGGACCCGAGATGCGTTCGACGGGCGAGGTCATGGGCTTCGACTCGACGTTCCCGCTCGCGTTCGCCAAGTCCCAGGCAGGAGCCTTCGGGGGACTGCCCACCGAGGGCACCGTGTTCGTGTCCATGGCGGACAGGGACAAGCGGTCGATCACGTTCCCGATCGCCCGCCTTCACCAGCTCGGCTTCCGCATCCTCGCGACCGAGGGGACCGCGCAGGTCCTCGCGCGCAACGGCATCCCCGCCGAGGTGGTGCGCAAGCACTTCGAGGGACGCGGTCCCGCAGGCGAGCCGACCATCGTGGACCTCATCCAGTCGGGCGAGGTGCACCTCGTGGTGAACACGCCCTCGGGTCAGGGCGCGCGCGCCGACGGCTACGAGATCCGTGCGGCGGCGACGTCCGCGGACGCCGCGATCATCACCACCACGCAGCAGCTCTCGGCAGCCGTTCAAGCGATCGAGGCGCTCCAGCACGGAGGGTTCGAGGTGCTGAGCCTCCAGGAGGCTCACGCATAGTCCCTGCAATCAGCCGGTGACATGGGTACGATGAGGGTGTTCGACCAGGTGGGCTGTCCGCCCACCCGACAGGAGGAGCAGGATGGCATTCGGTGAACGGCTGGCCGCGGCGATGGACGAGGCCGGTCCGCTCTGCGTGGGCATCGACCCGCATCCGGAGCTGCTTGCACGGTGGGGCCTCAACGACTCCGCCGAGAGCCTGGCCGCGTTCGGCGAGACCGTCCTCGAGGCGTGTGTGCGCTCCGCTGCGGCCGTGAAGCCCAACGCCGCCTTCTTCGAGCGTCACGGTGCTCGAGGCGTGGCCGCGCTCGAGCATGTGCTCGGCCGGGCGCGTGAGCTCGAGATCCTGACCATCCTCGACGCGAAGCGTGGAGACATCGGCTCCACGATGGAGGGCTACGCGGACGCCTACCTGTCCGAGGGTGTGCCGCTTGAGGCCGACGCGATCACGGTGTCCCCGTATCTCGGCTTCGGTTCGCTCCAGCCTGCCTTCGACCTTGCCGCGCACACCGGCAAGGGAGTCTTCGTCCTTGCTCTCACGTCGAACGCCGAGGGCAAGGAGGTGCAGCACGCGCGCACCGCTGACGGCGAGTCCGTCGCAGGAGCGATCGTGCGGCAGGCGAACGTGCTCAACGAGGGTGCGGAGCGCATGGGAGACGTCGGTCTCGTCGTCGGTGCCACCGTCGGCGATGCCGTCAAGGATCTGGGCATCGACCTCGGATCGTTCAACGGACCGATCCTGTCGCCCGGCGTGGGCGCGCAGGGTGCGGGACCTCAGCAGCTGCTGCAGGTATTCGGCGACGCGCGATCGCGCGTGCTCGTGAACCAGTCGCGAGGGGTCCTCAACGCGGGACCTTTCGTGGAGAAGCTGCGCGGCGCGATCCAGGCGGCCGCCGGTGCAGCGCAGTACACCCTGCAGTCCGCGGACGTGCAGGACTAGCGACGAGGAGGAAAGGTCCATGGCCACTCCGGAGCTGTCACAGGAGCAGCGCGCCGAAGCGCTGGTGAAGGCGACGGCCGTGCGTTCCGCACGGCGCGTGTTCAAGGAGGATCTCGCGGGCGGCGGCATGACGCTCGAGCAGGCGATCTCCAAGGCGAAGTCCGACGAGGCGCTCGCCGGGATCCGTGTCAAGGATCTCCTGCAGTGCCTGCCGGGCATCGGGCCCAAGCGCGCGATCGTCGTCATGGACGACATCGGAATCTCGCACGCCCGTCGTATCCGCGGTCTCGGAACGCATCAGGTCGAGGCGCTGCTGGCGCGCGAGCGCCAGTGAGCAGACTCGTCGTGCTTGCCGGCCCTACGGCGGTCGGCAAGGGAACAGTGGTGCGCGCTCTGAGCGAGGCACGGCCTGAGATCTGGGTGTCGGTATCGGCGACGACGCGCGCGCCGCGCCCGGGCGAGATCGACGGCGTGCACTACTTCTTCGTGTCGGATGCCGAGTTCGATCGCATGATCGCGGATGGGGAGCTGCTCGAGTGGGCGACGGTGCATGGCACCCACCGCTATGGCACCCCCCGCCGGCCGGTGGAGGAGCGTCTGGCGAAGGACGTCCCTTGCGTGCTCGAGATCGATCTCCAGGGCGCCCGCCAGGTGCGCGAGGCGATGCCAGAGGCGCTGTTCGTCTTCCTGGCGCCGCCGTCATGGGAGGAGCTGGTGCGGCGCCTCGTGGGCCGCGGCACCGAGTCCGAGGAGGAGCGCGAGCGTCGGCTCCACACGGCTCGTCAGGAGCTCGCCGCCGTCTCCGAGTTCGACGAGGAGCTCGTCAACGACGAGCTGGACACCGCCGTGGCGGGTCTCGCCGCTCTGGTTGACGCCGCACGGTAGACTGAGCAGGTTTGCGGGCAAGGCCCCGCCTATCGAAGCACGACCTCAAGCAATGCAAGGAGCATGACGTGGCTGGAACCGTCGCAGACCCCCAGGGCATCACCAACCCGCCGATCGACGAGCTTCTCGAGAAGGTGGACTCGAAGTACGCGCTGGTGATCTACAGCTCGAAGCGTGCGCGTCAGATCAACTCGTACTACGAGGTCCTCGGCGAGGGCCACTTCGACAACGTGGGCCCGCTCGTCGAGGCCGACCAGACCGACAAGCCGCTGTCGGTCGCGCTGCGCGAGATCAACGCGGGCGGACTGCTCGAGCTCGGCGACGACGCAGAGTAGCCCGCGCCGCATGCGCGTCCTGCTGGGGGTGACGGGCGGCATCGCCGCCTACAAGGTCGCTCTCGTGCTGCGACGCCTGGCGGAGGATGGTCACTCGGTCAGAGTGATCCCCACCGCCAACTCGCTGAACTTCGTCGGGCGTTCCACCTGGGAGGCCCTGTCTGGCGCCCCGGCGCCGACGGATACGTTCGAGGACGTGCCTTCGGTGCAGCACGTGCGGCTCGGCCAGCGCGCCGATGTCGTTCTCGTCGCTCCTGCGACTGCGGACTTCCTGGCGTCGATGGCCAGGGGAGAGGCGCGCGACCTTCTGGGCAACGCGCTCCTGGCCACGTCAGCCCCCGTGGTGGTCGCTCCCGCGATGCACACGGAGATGTGGGAGAACCCCGCCACCCGTGCGAACGTGGCGACGCTGCGTGAACGAGGCGTGCATGTGATCGAACCCGCGGTCGGCAGGCTCACGGGTCCCGACTCCGGCCCGGGCCGTCTGCCCGATCCCGAGGACATCGTCTCGGCGCTCTATCAGGTGGTCGACGGCATCACCCCGGCGCTCCGGGCATCGGGCGGTGCAGAAGGCTGGGGGGACCTCCACGGCGTGCGCGTGGTCGTCAGCGCCGGCGGGACGCGCGAGCCGCTCGACGCGGTGCGCTTCCTCGGCAACCGTTCCACCGGACACCAGGGTTTCGCGCTCGCTGAGGCGGCGCGCGAGCGCGGGGC
Organism: Demequina zhanjiangensis; assembly: GCF_030418315.1. GTDB lineage: Bacteria > Actinomycetota > Actinomycetes > Actinomycetales > Demequinaceae > Demequina > Demequina zhanjiangensis. The sequence continues at coordinate 277,400 of NZ_JAUHPV010000005.1, read as the reverse complement.
CGACGTCACCGTCGTCGCGGCGCATGTGAACCTTCCGGTCGGGGAGGGGATCGCACGCATCGACGTGTCGACCACTGCCGAGCTGGGCGCGGCCATGCGCGCACAGGCGGAGAGCGCCGACGTGGTCGTCATGGCCGCCGCGGTCGCGGACTTCCGTCCCGCGCAGGTCGCCGGCCACAAGATCAAGAAGTCGGGCGACGGTGGGCTCACCCTCGAGCTCGTCCCGACCGAGGACATCCTCAAGCGCCTGACGGCCGCGCGACGGCCAGGTCAGCTCGTCGTCGGCTTCGCTGCGGAGACGGGCGATGACTCAGGCTCCGTCGTTGAGCACGGAGCCGCGAAGGCTCGGCGCAAGGGCGCGGACCTGCTGTGCCTCAACGAGGTCGGCGCCGCGAAGGGCTTCGGTGACCGGCCGAACGCGGTGAGGATGCTCGACGCTCAGGGCGCCGAGGTGGCGTCGGTCGAGGGCTCCAAGCTCGTGGTGGCCCACGGGATCCTGGATCAGGTCGTGCGGCTGCGTCACCAGGTGTGATGCTCGTCGCTCAGGGGTCGCCTCGTCGGACCCTGGCCGTACGATGGTGCGCATGACCGAGCTCCGCCTTTTCACCTCAGAATCCGTGACCGAGGGCCACCCCGACAAGGTGTGCGACCAGGTCTCCGACGCGATCCTCGACGAGATGCTGCGTCAGGACGCGCTGTCCCGGGTCGCAGTCGAGACGATGGTGACGACCGGCCTCGTGCACGTCGCGGGTGAGGTCACGACGGAGGCGTACGTCGACATCCCCGGCACGATCCGCAAGGTGGTCAACGGCATCGGCTACACCTCGTCGAAGATCGGCTTCGATGGCGACTCGTGCGGCGTGTCCGTGTCGATCGGCGAGCAGAGCCCCGACATCTGGATGGGCGTCGGCCACGCGACCGACGTCGACGGCGACGACCTCGGCGCCGGCGACCAGGGCCTCATGTTCGGGTATGCGTGCCGCGACACGGAGTCGCTGATGCCGCTGCCCATCGCGATCGCGCATCGGCTGACGGCGCGCCTCGCCGAGGTACGCAAGACGGGTGAGGTCCCCGATCTCCGCCCCGACGGCAAGGCGCAGGTGACGATCGGCTACGACGGCGACGTCGCGCGCACGGTGGACACGGTCGTGCTGTCGAGCCAGCATGCCGAGGGCATCGAGATGACCGCTCTCCGTGGCGCGCTCGAGGAGGCGGTGATCGCTCCGGTGCTCTCCGAGTTCTCGCTCGATGCGACCGGACACCGGAGCCTCATCAACCCCACCGGCAAGTTCGAGATCGGCGGCCCCAAGGGCGACGCGGGGCTCACCGGCCGGAAGATCATCGTCGACACCTACGGCGGCATGGCCCGGCACGGTGGCGGCGCGTTCTCAGGCAAGGACCCGTCCAAGGTCGATCGCTCCGCGGCGTACGCGATGCGGTGGGTCGCGAAGAATGTGGTCGCGGCCGGCCTGGCGGACAGGTGCGAGGTCCAGGTGGCCTACGCGATCGGCACGGCGCACCCCGTCGGTCTCTACGTGGAGACGTTCGGCACCGAGCACGAGGCTCCTGAGCGGATCGTCGCGGCAGTGCGGGAGGTCTTCGACCTGCGCCCCGCCGCCATCATCGAGGCGCTCGACCTCCGTCGCCCGATCTACCGCCAGACGGCGGCCTACGGCCACTTCGGCAGGGAGCTCGACGACTTCACGTGGGAGCGCACCGACCGGGTCGACGACCTGCGCGCGGCGATCTGACCCCCGCGGTGACCCAGCCGGAGGGGGATCGGCAGCGCATCGCGCGGGTCGTGGTGGACTCACCGCTTCCGCATTTGGACCAGCCGTTCGACTACCTGATCCCTGACAAGCTGTCGCGCGTGCGACCCGGCTTCCGGGTGCGCGTGCCCTTCGCAGGCAGGCTCGTGAATGCCGTCGTGCTCGCTGTCGACGACACGACGGAGTTCGGCGGACGGCTGCTCGACATGCGCTCCGCCGCCTATGCCGAGTCGTACACACCCGAGTCGCTCCGGCTCGCGGAGGCGCTCGCGCGGCGCGCAGGCGGTTCCGTGTGGGACGTGCTGCGGCTCATGGCGCCGCCGCGTGTGGCGGCCGTGGAGAAGCGCGAGGCCGAGCACGGAGACCCGCGTCCGCGGCTCGAGGCTGCTGCGGAACGCCTGACCGCACGCGGTGAAGGCGAGGCTCCAGCGCACTCGCCGCGGTGGAAGGGTCGCTCGGTCCTGCAGGCGCTTCCCGACCCTGAGGCACCCGGCGCGACGCCGGCAAGGCTGCTCGCGTCGGAGGCCGTTGCGGCTGCCGCGAGCGGTGAGGGCTCCGCCATCCTCGTGGTTCCCGACGCCCGTGCGGTACGCGCCGTCTCAGCGATGCTCCGAGAGGCGGGGCTCGAGCGGTGGACTCCTCGCGGCGGGGGAGAGTTCGCGGTGCTGGACGCCGACGACGGCCCCCAGGTCCGCTACGGGCAGTACCTGGCGGCGCTCCGCGGAGAGGTCCCGCTCGTGATCGGCACCAGGCCCACGGCCATGCAGCCAGTGCCGCGGCTCGCGGCGATGGTGATGTGGGATGACGCGCACACCGCCTACGAGGATCCCCACGCGCCCTACCTCCACGCCCGTACGGTCGCGAACGTCCGGACGGAACTGGAGGGGAACGGCCTTGTGCTCGCGGCGTATGCCCCCTCGATCGAGGCGGTCTCGCTCGCCGAGCACGGGTGGGCCGAGCTGGTCGCGCCGAGCGCCGACGAGGTGCGCCAGGCGACCGCCACCGTGGACGTGTGGGATGACGCGCGGCGCGAGGAGGAGGGACCGGCGGGCCGTCACTGGATGCCTCCGGGCGTGTGGCGCCGGGCGAATGCCTCCCTCGCGCACGGGCCCGTCGCGATCGTCGTGCCCCGTGCGGGGTATGTCGCGGCGACCGCGTGCGCGCGCTGCGACGCGTGGGCGGAGTGCCGCGAGTGCGGATCCTCGCTGAGCCTCCCCGCGGCGGGAGACGCTCCGGTGTGCGTCGCGTGTGCGCATGTGCACGTGGACTGGCACTGCCCGCACTGCCATGGCGCGCGCCTTGCCCACCGTCGGCAGGGCATCGGGCGGATCGGTGAGCAGCTGTCCGCGATGGCGGGTGACACCCCGGTGTCGCTGTCCTCGGGCGCGTCGGGGGTGCTGGACGACGGCGCGGTGACCGAAGGCTTCGTGGTCGCCACGCCTGGAGCGCTGCCCGCGGCGCCTGGGGGATACGGGCACGTGGTGGTGGTCGACGCGGGGGTCCCTGCGGGGGGTCTGGGGGGCGAGATCGTCGCGCTCCGGCACTGGCTCGTCGCGGCCGCGCACGCGCGCCCGCGCTCGGCGGGCGGAGGCGTCTCGATCGTCGGCGAGCTGCCGGCGCTCACCACGCGAGCGCTTGCGTCGTGGCGTGCCGCAGAGGCGGCGCAGGAGGCCTATCAGGAGCGCCGAGAGCTGGGCCTCCCGCCCTTCACGCGGCACCTCCGTGTCGACGGGCCTCGGGTGGACGTGAGCGCGGCGCTGAGAGCCTCCCGCGCCGAGGAGCAGGGGGCGCTTGTGGCGCGGGACGACGACGGCGCGTCGATCCTTTCCCCCCGTGGAGCGGCGCAGGGATGCGTGGATGCCCTCAGGGAGACGGTACGAGAGCAGTCCAAGGCCGGTCGCGAACCGTTGCGGGTGCGCGTGGACGGTCCGCTGCGGCTCCAGTGAGCCCGCCGCACGGAGTCGGCTGGGGCGTAGCGCTAGACCGCAGGCCTCAGCTCGTGGCGCTGTCGACCACCACGATCGAGCAGGTGACGTACCTGTCGATGTCGATCTCGTAGGTGCGGCATCCGAGACCGACCTGGTCCGCGTCGGCGCTGAAGGCGATGTCGCGACGGTAGCTGGAGCGCTGCCAGTTCTCGACCGCGTACTCGGGGGAGTTGCGACCCCGGATGGCCAGCTCGCCGATCACCGTGGCGCCCTCGCACGGCACCTCGGTGACGAACGTCTCGACCCTCAGGCTCGACTCGTACACCTCGGCGGCCGCGGCGGCCTCCTGGGACACGCACTCGTTAAGCGTGACGGGCGTGAGCCCCGCCTCGACGCGTGTGTCGTTGAGCGCGGTGAGCAGCCGGTTCTCGTACTCGTCCGCGACGGGCACGCGGTCGACGATGCGTCCGAAGGCGACGACCACCACGAGAGCGATGGCCGCGATCCCGCCGAGGATCCACCGGCGGCGGATCTTGCGACGATGCAGCTGTGCTCTCGACTCGGTAGCCGACTCCATTCCCACCCCAGCACTATAGGCGGCGCGAGCGTCTGAGACCGCCAGAGCGGGGACGGCGTCGCACCTACGATGGGGGGATGCGCGTGATCTTCGCCGGCACCCCTGAGGTGGCCGTTCCCAGCCTTGAGGCGCTGCTCGCCTCGGACCACGAGGTGGTCGCCGTCATCACCCAGCCGGATGCCCGTGGGCGGCGCGGCAAGGCGCTCCACCCCTCGCCCGTGAAGGAGTTCGCGTTGGCGCAGGGGCTCGACGTGCTCACGCCCGAGAAGGCCTCCGATCCGGAGTTCATCGCGCAGGTGGCCGCGCTCGAGGCCGACGCGGGCGCGGTCGTCGCGTACGGCCAGATCCTGCGCCCGGCGCTGCTCGAGTCCACGCGTCTGGGCTGGGTGAACCTTCACTTCTCGGTCCTGCCTGCGTGGCGTGGCGCGGCTCCCGTGCAGCGGTCGCTCATGGCGGGGGACGACGTGACGGGGGCGACGACGTTCCTGCTGGACAAGGGCATGGACACGGGCCCGGTGCTGGGCCTCCTGACCGAACGGATCAGGGTGACCGACACGGCGGGCGATCTGCTGGATCGCCTTGCGCAGGCGGGTGCGCCGCTGCTCGCCCAGACCCTTTCCGGCATGGAGGCCGGCGTGATCGTGCCCGAACCGCAGAGCGTCGAGGACATCTCCTACGCGCCGAAGCTCACCAGGGACGACGCGTACGTGCGGTGGGAGCGCCCGGCTCACGTGGTCGACCGTCAGGTGCGAGGCTGCACGCCTGCGCCGGGGGCGTGGACCACCCTCCCCGACGGTCAGGTGGCGAAGCTGGGCCCGGTGTCGCCGCGCCTTCACGCGCCTCGCACGGTGCCGGGTCAGGTCCGTGAGATGGACGGTGAGGTGCTGGTCGGCACCGGCACCGAGCCGGTGGCGCTCAGCACGATCGCCCCGGCGGGCAAGCGCGCGATGGCGGCCGCCGACTGGTGGCGGGGAGCGCGCCTGAGCGAGGGCGCCGCCCTGGGCGAGGCATGAGCCGCCAGGACCCTGCGCGCCTCGCCGCCCTCGAGTGCGTCGAGGCGGTCGACGCGGACGGCGGCTACGCGAACCTGGTCATGCCGCGCATCCTCGCGGCGCACCGGCTCTCCGGCCGGGACGCGGGCTTTGCGACCGAGCTCGCGTACGGCGCGCTGAGGATGCACGGGCTCTACGACGCGATCATCGCGAAGGCGGCTGGCCGGCCCATCGGCAAGGTGGATCCCGCAGTGCGGCGCATCCTCTGGCTCGGCGTGCACCAGCTCCTGGGCATGCGGGTGCCGTCGCATGCGGCGGTGAGCGAGACGGTGTCGTTGGCGCGCGGGCGCGTGGGGGTCGGTCCGTCTAAGTTCGTCAATGCCGTGCTCAGGCGCGTGAGCGAGGCCACCAGGGAGGCGTGGATCGCTCGCGTCGCCCCCGGGTCCGGTCGGGATGCGGTCGCGCTACGAGAGTCGCACCCCGCGTGGGTCGCGGCGGAGCTCGAGCGCGCGCTTGCGGCGGACGGGAGGCGGGGCGAGCTCGCGGCGCTGCTCGAGGCTGACAATGCACCTGCGAGGGTGACGCTCGTCGCGCGCCCCGGCCTCGCCGATCCTGACGAGCTGATGGATGAGGTGCCCGGGGCGGTTCGGGCCGCGTACGCGCCGACGGCGGTGGTCCTTGCGGAGGGCGGCGAGCCCGGCGCGGTGGCCGCTGTCCGCGAGCGCCGTGCGGCGGTGCAGGATGAGGGCAGCCAGGTCGTCGCGTCCGCGCTTGTGGCGGTCGACGGGGTGCAGGAGGGGGAGCGCTGGCTCGACCTCTGCGCGGGCCCCGGCGGCAAGACCGCGCTGCTGGGGGCCTTCGCGGCCCCGAAGGCCGCGACTCTCGATGCCGTGGAGCTGCACGAGCATCGGGCGCGCCTGGTCGAGGACTCGGTGAAGGCTGTGCCGGCGGGCACGGTCGCGGTCTCGGTGGGTGACGGCACGACGTGGGGCGAGCCGGGCGCGTACGACCGGGTGCTGCTCGACGCACCGTGCACGGGGCTCGGGGCCCTGCGCCGTCGACCCGAGGCGCGTTGGCGCAAGTCGAAGGAGGATCTTGCGGATCTTGAGGACCTTCAGGCACGGCTGCTCGAGAGGGCGCTGACGCTCGTGAAGCCGGGCGGACTGGTCGCCTACGTGACGTGCTCGCCCCTGGTGGGGGAGACCCATGACGTCGTTGCTGGCGCTCGAGGCGCGACTCAGCTGGACGCGCGCGACGCCGTCGCACGCGCCACCGCGACGGCGCCCGACCAGTGGGGGGCGGGGCCGCATGTCCAGCTCTGGACCCATGCGCACGGCACCGACTCGATGTTCCTCGCGCTGCTGCGACGCGACGAGGAGTAGCGACGCCTTCACGGGCGTTAGGTTGATCCCATGGCTATCCAGATGGCGCCGTCGATCCTGTCGGCGGACTTCGCGAACCTTGAACGTGACATCACGACGGTGTCGAACGCGGACTGGCTCCACGTGGACGTGATGGACGCGCACTTCGTGCCCAACCTGACACTTGGCCTTCCGGTGCTCGAGCGTCTCGCGGAGGTGTCCCCGCTCCCTGTCGACGCCCACCTGATGATCGAGGACCCCGACCACTGGGCTCCGCGGTATGCGGAGGCGGGCGCCACCTCGGTGACGTTCCACCTCGAGGCCGCGGCGGACCCCGTGGCGATCGCGCGCGACCTACGTGCCCTGGGGGCCCGCTCGTCGGTGGCGCTGAAGCCGGGCACGCCTGTCGACCAGGTGCTGGACATCCTCACCGAGTTCGACATGGTGCTCATCATGACCGTGGAGCCTGGCTTCGGTGGCCAGGCGTTCATGCCTGAGACGATGCCGAAGGTCACGGCGCTGCGCGAGGCCGCGACCGCCTCAGGCCAGGCGCTGCGGATCGAGGTCGACGGAGGAGTCGCCAGGGACACCGTCGCCACGGTGGTGGAGGCCGGCGCCGACGTGCTGGTCGCCGGTTCCGCCGTCTTCGGGGCCGAGGATCCTGCCGCTGAGGTGGAGGCGCTGCGCGCCCTTGCGGAGGAGGCCTCCCATCGCTGAGCTCCCGCCCGTGCACGTGATGGCCGACGACGGCGCGGCCATGGCGAGAGCCGTCATGCTTGCACAGCGTGGTCCCGTGTGGGGGCCCAACCCTCGCGTCGGCTGCGTCATCGTCGCTGCCGATGGTCGAGTGCTGGCCGAGGGCTGGCATCAGGGCGCGGGCACGCCCCACGCGGAGGCGGATGCCCTGTCCAAGGCTGACGACGCCGGGGTGGACGTGGCGGGCGCTACCGCCTACGTGACGCTGGAGCCGTGCACCCACACGGGCCGCACGGGGCCGTGCGCCGATGCGCTGACCGTGGCGGGCGTCGGCCGGGTCGTCTTCGCGGTGGAGGACCCCAACCCGCAGGCGGCGGGCGGGGGAGAGGTGCTGCGCTCTCGCGGGATCGACGCCGAGTTCGTTCCCGATGCCGCGGCGCGCGAGGTCAACCGGCGTTGGCTGCGCGCGATGGAGCTCGGCAGGCCCTATGTGATCGCGAAGTGGGCGCAGACCCTCGATGGCCGGACGGCCGCCTCGGACGGCTCGAGCTTCTGGATCACGGGCGAGGAGGCACGGGCGCACGCGCATCATGTGCGCGCCGAGGTGGACGCGATCCTCGTGGGCACCGGCACCGTCGGCACCGATGACCCGTCGCTCAGCGCCCGCCCGCCCGGGACGGACGAGCCGCACCAGCCGTTGCGCGTCGTCATGGGAACGTCTGCGACCGACGGCGCGAAGGTGTGGCGGGACGGCAACTCGCTCTCCGCACGGACCCATGACCCGGCCGAGGTGCTCTCGGAGCTGTGGAGGCGGGACGTGCGCACCGTGATCGTCGAGGGCGGGTCCGTGGTGACCACCGCCTTCTTCCAGGCCGGACTCGTGGACGAGGTCAACGCCTACATCGCACCCGCGCTGCTCGGGTCGGGCCCGACCGTGGTCGGGGACCTGGGAATCGGCACCATGACCGACGTGTTGAGGGGGACGGACGTGACCTCGACACGGCTCGGCGCCGATACCCTGGTCACAGCAGTGTTCACGAAAGGACCTTGATGTTCACCGGCATCGTCGAGTCGGTCGGCACCGTCATGGCTGTCACCGACAACGGCGCCCAGTCTCAGATCGCGATCTCCTCTCCGGGATTCGGCGACGACTTCGTGCATGGCGAGTCGATCGCCGTGGACGGAGTCTGCCTCACGGTCGCGAAGCACTCGGGCGACACCTGGATCGCAGACGTCATGCGCGTCACACGCGAGACCACCACCCTTGCTGACGTCGCGATCGGTCAGCGCGTCAACCTCGAGCGCGCCATGCGTCCTGACGGACGCCTGGGCGGCCACATGATGCAGGGCCACGTGGACGGCATCGCCGAGCTGGTCTCGCGCGACTCGCAGCCCGACTGGACCGACCTCACCTTCCGCGTGCCCGCCGAGCTCGAGCGCTACGTGGTCGTCAAGGGCTCGATCGCGCTCAACGGCGTCTCCCTCACGGTGGCAGCGCTCGAGGGCGATCTCGCGACCGTCTCGCTGATCCCCACCACGCTCGCAGAGACCGGCTTCGGCGAGATGGCGGTCGGCGCGAAGGCGAACGTCGAGGTGGACGTGATCGGCAAGTACGTCGAGAAGATGCTGGCGGCACGGTCATGACGGCCGAGATGGTGGCGCTCGTCGAGCGCGCCCTCGAGGACATCCGCGCCGGGAAGCCCGTGCTCGTCGCCGACTCCCATGATCGCGAGGACGAGGCGGACTTCATCATGTCCGCCGAGCGTGCCACGGTCGAGTGGATCGCATGGGGCATCCGGCACTCGTCCGGCTACCTCTGCGCGCCCATGACGGGTGACCGGGCCGACGCGCTCAACCTGCCGCTGATGGTGCCTCAGAGCCAGGACCCTCGCCGCACCGCGTACACGGTGTCGGTCGACGCCGCCGAGGGCGTGACGACGGGCATCTCGGCTGCCGACCGCCACCACACCCTGCAGCTGCTCGCTGACCTCGAGGCCGGCACCGAGTCGTTCATCCGGCCGGGTCACGTGCTGCCGCTCCGTGCGGTCCCGGGTGGCGTGTTGCACCGTCCCGGCCACACCGAGGCGGCCGTGGACCTGTGCCGTCTGGCCGGCGTGTCCCACGTGGGCGTGATCGCCGAGCTCGTGAACGACGACGGCACGATGATGCGGCAGGGCTCCGCCACTGCGCTGGCGGAGAAGGAGGACCTCGTCTTCCTGACCATCGCGGACCTGATCGCGTACCGCCGCCACGTGGATGACCTTCCCGAGCCTGTCGCGCCGCAGCCGCATCGCGTGCTGCGCGAGGGAGAGGCGCGTCTTCCCACCATCCACGGCGAGGTCGAGGTCTACGGATACCGCGACGCCCGCACGGGTGACGAGCACGTCGCGCTGTACGTGCCGCCCAAGGACGGCATCACTCCCATCGTGCGCGTCCATTCTGAGTGCCTCACGGGTGACGCCTTCGGTTCACTCCGTTGCGACTGCGGGCCCCAGCTCGACGCCTCGATCGCGAGGGTGGTCGAGGAGGGCGGCGCCGTCGTCTACCTGACGGGGCACGAGGGCCGCGGCATCGGGATCCTGTCCAAGATCAAGGCCTACGGCCTCCAGGATCGTGGCCTCGACACCGTCGACGCCAACACTGAGCTCGGCCTGCCGGTGGACCGTCGCGAGTACGGCGCGGCCGCCGCGATCCTGCACGACCTGGGTCTCGACGAGGTCCGGCTGCTGACGAACAACCCGGCGAAGGTCGAGGGCCTGAGGGCTTCCGGCATCGCCTGCATCGAGCGCGTACCGCACCACGTGGGCGCGCATCCTGAGAACGAGTTCTACATCCGCACCAAGCGCGAGCGGATGGGCCACCTGCTGGGAGAGGACGCATGAGCGGAGCCGGAGCACCTGAGATCGCCGTCGACGGGAGCGGCCTGACGGTCGAGATCGTCGCCTCGTCGTGGCACACGGAGGTCATGGACGGCCTCGTCGCGGGCGCCGTGCGTGCCGCCGAGGCCGCGGGCGCCGGCTACCGCGTCACCAGGGTGGCCGGGGCCGTCGAGCTCACCGTCGTCGCCGAGGCCCTCGCCCGGCGTGGCGCCGACGCGATCGCATGCCTGGGCGTCGTCATCCAGGGCGAGACCCCGCATTTCGAGTACGTCTGCCAGTCGGTCACGCAGGGCCTGACCGACGTGGCGCGCGAGCATGCCGTGCCGGTCGGTTTCGGCGTCCTCACCGTGGACGCGCTCGATCAGGCGCTCAATCGTGCGGGCCTTCCCGACTCCGACGAGGACAAGGGCGCCGAGTCCGTCCAGGCCGCGCTGCAGACGGCCGTCACGCTCCGCTCCCTGTAGTCCGGCATCCGGTGGCGGCTCGGTCGCTGGTCCCGCTCGCGCCCCGATAGGGTGGTCGCGTGAAGACCTTCGAAGAGCTGTACGCCGAGCTGAGCACCCGAGCTGCCGAGCGCCCTGAGGGCTCCGGCACCGTCGCCCTCCTTGACAAGGGCGTCCATGCCATCGGCAAGAAGCTCGTGGAGGAGGCCGCCGAATCCTGGATGGCCGCCGAGTTCCAGACGGACGAGGAGGCCGCCGAGGAGATCTCTCAGCTGCTCTATCACGCGCAGGTGATGATGATCGCCAAGGGCCTGTCCCTCGAGGACGTCTACCGCTACCTGTAATCGACGGAGGCACAGTGCTTCGCATCGCAGTTCCCAACAAGGGCTCCCTGTCCGAGCCCGCCACGCAGCTCCTCAAGGAGGCCGGCTACAAGCAGCGCCGGGATCCCCGCGAGCTCGTGCTGGTGGACTCCCGCAACGACGTGGAGTTCTTCTTCCTCCGCCCCCGTGACGTGGCCGTGTACGTCGGCTCCGGCACGGTGCAGGCGGGCATCACCGGGCGTGACCTGCTGCTCGACTCGGGTGCGCCGGCCATCGAGCACCTCGAGCTCGGCTTCGGCGGGTCCACGTTCCGCTACGCGGCGGCCGCCGGCGTGGCGTCCTCGGTCGAGGACGTCCAGGGCAAGCGCGTCGCGACCTCGTACCCGCGCCTCGTGAAGCACCACCTGAAGTCCTTCGGTGTGGAGGCCGACGTGGTCCGCCTCGACGGCGCCGTCGAGTCCTCGGTGCGCCTGGGCGTCGCGGATGTCGTGGCCGACGTGGTCTCCACCGGCACCACGCTGCGTGCGGCGGGGCTCGAGATCTTCGGCGACCCGATCCTGAAGTCCGAGGCGATCCTCATCAAGGGGCCGGACACGACGGACGACGAGATCTCCGTGCTCGTGGGCCGCCTCCGGGGCGTCCTCATGGCCCGGCAGTACGTGATGGTGGACTACGACGTTGCGGCGGACAAGCTGGCCGACGCGCTGGCCGTCACCCCTGGTTTCGAGGGGCCCACCGTCTCCCCGCTGCACGGCTCCGACGGCTCCGCCGTGCGGGTCATGGTTCCGCGCGTCGAGATGAACCACATCATGGATCAGCTCTACGCCGTAGGCGCGAGGGCCATCATCACGACCGAGCTGCTGGCGGTGCGCGTCTAGATGGCGGACGCGACGGCGCGGCTCCTCAACCTCATCGTCGCGCTGACCGACACCGGTCGGCGCATGACGCGTGAGACCATCCGTGCCACCGTGGAGGGCTACGACCCCGTGCCGCAGGGCGCTGACGCGGAGGAGCTGTCCCGGTCCGAGGCCGCCTTCGAGAGGATGTTCGAGCGCGACAAGGACGCGCTGCGCAGCCTCGGCATCCCGTTGCGGACCATCCAGGACGCGGTGCACGGCGACGACATCGGCTACCGCATCGACAGCGCCGACGCCGCGCTCCCCGCGCTCGACCTGACGGCCGCGGAGCTCGCCGTGCTCTCGGTCGCGGGCGCCTACTGGGAGGATGCGACGCTCGGAGACGACGCGCGTCAGGCGCTGACCAAGGTGGCGTCCGCCGCGTCGTCCCGCCCCACCGAGGGCGTGCTCGCCGCGGCGCGCACACGCGGGTCCGAGCGTGCAGTCTCCGTGCTGCTCGAGGCACGTGACGAGCGCCGCGCCGTCACCTTCGACTACTCCTCGACCACCTCGGGGCTCCAGCGCCGGACCGTGCAGCCGTGGAGGCTGCTGACGCGGTCAGGGGTGCTGTACGTCCAGGGTCTGGACACTGACAGGGGTGCGCCGCGCACGTTCCGTCTGTCGCGCGTGCAGGGCCGGGTGAGACCGGTCGGGGACGAGGGCGCGTACGAGATCCCACCCGAGCTGCCGGCGGCCTTCTCGCCCGAGCAGGGCGGGACCGCGCTCGTCGCCATCCGCCCCGAGGCGGGTCACGCGCTTCGCGCGAGGGGAGAGGCAGCCGGTTCCGTCGAGGGATGGGACCTGGTCCGCGTCGAGTTCCGACACCCCGACGCCGTGCGCGACGAGGTGCTCGCGCTCGGAGGCGCGGCACGCATCGTCGAGCCCGCGGCGCTTGCGGAGCAGGTGGCCGAGCACGCGCGCCGCGCCCTGGAGGTGGCCGGTGGCTGAGAAGGCTCTTGCACGCGTCACGCGGCTGCTCGGCATCGTGTCGGTGCTCCAGCACCAGGACGAGGCCAGCTTCGAAGAGCTCGGCGAGCGGTTCGGCGTCTCCGCGGAGCAGATCCGTTCCGACGTCATGCTGCTGTTCACGACCGGCAAGCCCGGCGGGATGCCGGACGAGTACGTCGACTTCGATCCGGATGCGCTTGATCGGGGCATCGCGCGCCTGTGGGACGCCCAGGGGCTCACCCAGGTGCGGCTGAGCGCCCGCGAGGCCGTAGCGCTGATCGCGTCGCTCGGCACCCTCGTCGCCTCGGGCGCCGCGCCTGCCGCTGCCGAGCCCGCGCTCGCCAAGCTCAGGGACGCGATCGGCTCCGAGCCGATCGACGTCGTCACCGACGCGCGGGTCGACCCGGCGCGGGTGCAGCCCGTGCGCGACGGTGTGGAGCAGCGTCGCGCGGTGCGGCTCGACTACGTGGATGCGCAGGATCGCCGGTCGGAGCGGGTGATCGAGCCTCATCGGCTCGTCGCGATCGACGGCGTCGGCTACATCGAGTGCTGGTGCAGACGTGCCGGGGACTATCGAACGCTTCGGCTGGACAGGATCGTCGGTGCGGAGCTCACCGATGAGCCCGTGACGACGCCGCCGGCCGAAGGCCTCGGGTTCTCGCTCGAGCCGCGGTTCGACGCCACGGTGACGGTGCATCGGTCCGCGAGATGGGCGCTCGAGGCGATGCCCGGCGCCCAGGTCTCGGACGACGGCGAGGACGTCACCGCGTCGTTCCCCGTGGCCGACGCTGACTTCACCGCGGGTCGCCTGCTCGCGGTCGGTCCCGCGCTTCGTGCCGTCGCGCCTGAGGCGCTCGCCGATGCCGTGGCGCGCCACGCGCGAGCCGTTCTCGACGCGCAGGTCGGAACGCCCTGACCGGGCGGCTACACTGAGTCCGCACAAGACAAGGGAGAGATCATGGGACCTCGAGAGTGGATCATCATCGCGGTGATCGTCCTGATCCTGTTCGGCGCACCGAAGCTCCCGGAGTTCGCTCGCTCGTTGGGCAAGTCGATGCGGATCCTCAAGGAGGAGACCACCTCGATGACCTCGAACGACTCCACTGCTGACTCCGCGAGCAAGGGGAGCGACGCCGGCGACGGCGAGACGCGTGACAAGTAGTCGCGCGCGGCGGAAGGTCAACCCCGACGCGCGCATGCCCTTGCGCGCCCACCTGGTGGAGCTGCGCAAGCGCATCACGCTTGCCGCGATCGGCATCGTCCTCGGCGCGATCGGTGGGTGGTTCCTCTACACCCCTGTGTTCGAGGCGATCCAGGCGCCTATCATGGAGATGGCGGAGCGCGACGACGCGCTCGTGACCGTCAACTTCGCAGGACTCGCGTCCGCGCTCGACATGCAGCTCAGGGTGTCGCTGATCCTGGGCGTCATCATCTCCTCGCCCTGGTGGCTCTATCAGCTGTGGGCCTTCGTCGCCCCAGGCATGCGCAAGATCGAGCGCCGGTACACGATCGGCTTCATGGCAGCCGCGATCCCGCTGTTCTTCGGAGGCATCGCCTTCTCGTGGTGGGTGCTGCCGCGCGCGGTCGCGATCCTCGTCGGCTTCACGCCCGAGGGCGCCGCGAACGTGCTCGATGCGCAGATGTACCTGACCTTCGCGATGCGGCTCGTGCTCGCGTTCGGCATCGCGTTCGTGTTCCCCGTGCTCATGGTGGCGCTGTCGTGGGCGGGCGTGGTCCCCGCGCGTGTGTGGCTGCGAGGCTGGCGCTGGGCGATCGTGATCATCGCGGTGGGGGCCGCCGTCCTCACGCCTACGCCCGACGCGGTCACGATGATGCTGATGTTCGTGCCCATGACCATCCTGTACTTCGCGGCGATCGGAGTCTCGATGATCCGTGATCGGTCGCGGCTCAGGGCCAAGCGTGAGGCGCGCGAGAGCGAGGCGGAACAGGCCGCGTGAGCACGATCGGGGTCCTGACGAACCCGACCTCGGGCTCCGGCAGGGGCGCGCGGTGGGGCGTCGAGGCGCTGGCGGCGCTCGCCGGCCGCGGGCACCGGCTGCACGACCTCTCAGGCGGTTCCTGGGCGGCGTCGTACGAGTCCGCGATGAGGCATCGCGACGAGCTCGATGCGCTTGTGGTCGTCGGCGGCGACGGCATGGTCCACCTGGGCGCCCAGGTGTGCGGGGAGCACCGCCTCCCGCTGGGGATCGTCGCCGCGGGCTCTGGGAACGACGTCGCGGTCTCGGTCGGGCTGCCGGTGCACGACATCGAGGCGTCGGTGGCGCGGATCGACTCGGCGCTGCGGGACGGCGATGCGGTCGAGGTGGACGCTGCCGCCGTGCACGGCCCCGCGATCGAGCACCCTGCGCGTCCTCGCTACTCGCTTGCGATCACCTCTGCGGGCATCGACGCGGCCGTCGCCGCCCGCGCGCGCGTGATGCGACGCCCTCGGGGGCCCGCGAAGTACCGGGTCGCCGTGCTCCAGGAGCTTCCGAGGTTCCGGCCGTACGGCGTGCGCATCGAGGCGGACGGAGTCTCGTGGTCTCAGCAGTGCACGCTCGTCGCCGTGGCGAACGGCCCGATGTTCGGCGGCGGGCTGCCGCTGTCCCCGGACTCCTCGCTGGTGGACGGCACGATGGAGCTGGTGGTCGCCGACGGCCTCACTCCGTGGGAGATCCTCCCGCTGTTCCGCGCGCTCGGAAAGGCCCGTCACCTGGACGATCCGCGAGTCCGCGTGGTGAACGCGCACACCGTGAGGGTCTCGCACGACCCCGACGCAGGCGATCCTCTCCCACCCGCCTTCGCGGACGGCGAGCTCGTCGGTGCGGGCCCGCTGACCGTGACGGCGGTACCGCGCGCGCTGCGCGTCCTGGGTGCCACGCCTCGGTAGCCTGGAGGCATGACGAGCCCGGCGGAGCGCTACGCGGCCTCTCGTAAGAGGAACCGCCACCCAGACCTGATCGAGTTCGAGCAGTCGCTCGCCTTCCCGCTCGACCAGTTCCAGCGCGAGGGGTGTGCTGCGGTGGCCGAGGGAAGGTCGGTCCTCGTCGCCGCGCCCACCGGCGCAGGCAAGACGGTCGTGGGCGAGTACGCGATCCGCCACGCGCATGCGCAGGGGCTCAAGGCCTTCTACACGACGCCCATCAAGGCGCTGTCGAACCAGAAGTTCCACGACCTGCGCGCGGCCTATGGCGAGTCCGCCGTCGGCCTCCTCACGGGCGACACCAGCATCAACCCCGAGGCGGACATCGTCGTCATGACCACCGAGGTGGTCAGGAACATGATCTACTCCGGCTCGCACACTCTCGACCGTCTCGGCGTGGTGGTCCTGGACGAGGTCCACTACCTCGCCGACCGGTTCCGTGGGTCGGTGTGGGAGGAGGTCATCATCCATCTGGATCAGATGACCTCGATCGTCGCGCTGTCCGCAACGGTGTCGAACGCCGAGGAGTTCGGCGCCTGGCTGTCCGAGGTGCGGGGCGATACCCGGGTGATCGTGAGCGAGCACCGCCCCGTGCCGCTGTGGCCCCACGTCCTGATCCGCGAGGGCATGTTCGACCTGTACGCGCCCACGGTCAACGCGCAGGAGCCGGGACCGAATCCGCGCATCAACCCGGAGGTCGAGGCGATCCTGCGCAGGCATGCGCATCATGAGGGTCCGCGGGGGAAGCACGTGGTCGGGGGAAGGCACGGCCGCGCGCGTCGGAGCCCGCCCCGCTTCGCGGTGGTCGACCAGCTGGACCGGCAGGGTCTGCTGCCAGCGATCGTGTTCGTCTTCTCGCGTGCGGGTTGCGAGGACGCGGTGGACCAGGTGCGGGCCTCGGGACTTGCGCTCACCACCGACGAGGAGCGCGAGGAGATCGCTGCGATCATCGAGGAACGGTGCGCTGGCGTGCCCTCGGAGGATCTGGGGGCGCTGGGCTACCTGCACTGGCGCGACCACCTCGAGGCGGGGATCGCGGCGCACCATGCCGGCATGATCCCGCTGTTCAAGGAGGTCGTGGAGGAGCTGTTCCGCAAGGGCCTGATCAAGGTCGTGTACGCGACTGAGACGCTCGCGCTCGGCATCAACATGCCGGCGCGCTCCGTCGTCCTCGAGAAGCTCGTGAAGTGGGATGGGCAGGGGCACAAGGATCTGACGGCGGGGGAGTACACGCAGCTCACCGGCCGCGCCGGGCGGCGGGGCATCGACGTCGAGGGGCATGCGGTCGTGGTCGAGCATCCGGGTCTCGACGTCAGCCAGCTGGGACGCCTCGCGTCACGGCGCACCTACCCCCTCATGAGCTCGTTCCAGCCCACCTACAACATGACGGTCAACCTGGTGCACTCCGTGGGCGCGGAGCGCGCACGCGAGGTGCTGGAGATGTCCTTCGCCCAGTTCCAGGCGGATCAGGGCGTGGTCGGCAAGGCGAGGCGGGCGCAGGAGCTCGAGCGCACGCTTGAGGGGTACCGCGACGCGGTGAGCTGCGACCGCGGCGACTTCATGGAGTACGCACGGCTGCGCCACGATCTGAACAGGCTCCAGAAGGGTCAGTCGAAGGCCGCGAGCCGCAAGCGCCGGGAGGCGACGGCGGAGACGCTCGCGGGCCTGCGGCGAGGCGATGTGGTGAAGGTCGGCGGCGGCCGACGCGCAGGGGTGGCCGCGGTGGTCGTGCCTGATGATCGGGCCGACGCACCGCGCCCGGTCGTGGTGACCGATGAGGGCCGCCAGTTCAGGCTCGCGGTCGCCGAGCTGCACCACGGCATCGACGTGGTGGGCACGGTCAAGATCCCCAAGCGATTCGATCACCGCAACGCCCGGCAGAGGCGTGAGCTCGCGCAGGTGATCGAGGAGGCGAAGCCCACCTTCGACCTTCCCTCGCGCCGCAAGCACGGCGCCGCCCCGCACACTCCGGACGCGGAGATGACGCGCCTGCGGCAGCGCATGCAAGGGCACCCGTGCCACGCCTGCCCGGATCGAGAGGATCATGCCCGCTGGGCGGAGCGGTACTTCCGCACGCTGCGCGACAAGGACAGGGTGGTCGGGGAGATTCAGCGTGCCACCGGCTCGATCGCCCGTGTCTTCGACCGCCGCTGCGACGTCCTGGGCGAGCTCGGGTACCTGGTGCGCGAGGGCGAGGCGTGGACGGTGTCGGAGTCCGGGGAGATGATGCGCACGCTCTATTCGGAGAACGACCTGGTGATCGCGGAGTGCCTCCGCACGGGCGTCTGGAACGACCTGCAGGCGCCCGCGCTGGCCGCGGCCGTCTCCACGCTGATCTACAACGGCCGGCGCGACGACGAGATGCGCCCGCCTCGGATCCCCGGCGGACAGCATGGTGCCCTCGGACGCGCGCTTCAGGAGACGGTGCGCGTGTGGTCCCGGGTGTCGGACCTGCAGGAGGCTCACCGGCTCGGCGAGCTGCCGGCGCCCGAGTGGGGCATCGTCTCGCCGATCCACGGCTGGGCGCAGGGGAGGTCGCTCGACACCGTGCTGTCGGGCTCGGAGATCGCGCCCGGCGACATGGTGCGTTGGACCAAGCAGGTGATCGACGGGCTCGACCAGATCGCGGACGTCGCGCCGACGGAGACGGTCCGCAATCGTGCCCGCACCGCGATCGCTGCGATGCGGCGAGGCGTGGTCGCCTACTGATCCGAGCCGACCTTAGGCTAGATCCTCGTGAGGACGCAGTGGAACATGCTCGTCGCGGTCGTGTCGGGCCTGGTGCTCGCCGCCGCGTTTCCTGATCTGGGCTGGTGGCCGCTTGCCTTCGTGTCGATCGGAGGCCTCTGGTGGGCCCTCCGCGACGTGGGTGCGTGGGGCGGCCTCGGTCTCGGGTGGCTGTATGGGATCGCCTTCTTCGCCCCGCACGTGTGGTGGGCGTACATCGCGACGGACGTGGTCCCTTGGGCGGCCCTGTCGATCGCGGAGGGACTCGCCTGGGGCCTGATGGGCGCCGTGTGGGCGCATGTGCGGCGCAGCGGGCTGATCGGCAACAGCCTCCTTGCGGGACCCGCGCTCTTCGCAGTCCTCTGGACCGGCATGGAGCAGCTCCGGTCCGTGCTTCCCTTCGACGGGTTCCCGTGGGGCCGTGTCGCGTTCTCGATGGCTGACGCTCCCGTCGCCGCGCTCGCGTGGCTCGGCGGGGTGCCGCTGGTCGGCTTCGCCGTCGCCCTCGCGGGCGCGTTCCTGGGGCTCGCGGCGGAGCGGGGCGTGCAGCGTCGTCCCGTGCACGCGGCTGCCGCACCGGCATTGGCGATCGTCGTGGTGTTCGCCGGCGGCCTCATCCCGCTCGACTCCCGTGCCACCGACGGCGAGGTCAACCTCGCGGTCGTCCAGGGCAACGTCCCCGACCGGGGCCTGGACTCGTTCTCCCAGGCACGGGAGGTGCTCCACAACCACGCGGCGCAATCCACGCTCGCGATCGAGGAGGCGGCGGAGCAGGGCTTCGACATCGATCTCGTGATCTGGCCGGAGAACGCGGCCGACATCGACCCGCGCGGCGACCAGGAGGCGTACGACCTGGTGACGAACGCGGCTCAGGAGGCGCAGGCGCCTCTCCTGCTCGGCACCGTCGACTACACGCCGGTGGACGGTCGCTACAACACGTCGCTGCTGTGGTCGCCCGAGGGAGCGGTGCTCGACACGTACACCAAGCAGCGACCCGTGCCGTTCGCCGAGTTCATCCCCATGCGCGACTTCGCGCGCATGTTCTCCGAGGATGTCGACAGGGTGAGCGTCGACATGCTCGCGGGCGAGGATCCCGCCGTGATGGACGCCTACCTTGAGTCGCAGGGTCGGGTGGTGACTCTGGGCACGGTGATCTGCTTCGAGGTCGCGGTCGACGACGTGGTGCGCGAGTCGATCGCGCTCGGCGGTGAGCTGCTGATCGTGCAGACGAACAACGCCACGTTCGGCCATACGGCCGAGAGCACCCAGCAGCTCCAGATGACGAGGATCAAGGCGATCGAGACCGGGCGCTACGCGATCCAGGACTCCACGGTCGGCGTCTCCGCCATCGTCACGCCCACCGGGCGCGTGGTGCAGGAGACGGGACTGTTCACCGCCGAGCACATGCTCGCCACCGTCGGCCTGCGAACGGACATCACGCCCGCCGTCAGGCTCGGCGGGTGGATAGCATGGGGATTCCTGGCGGGTGCAGGCGTGCTCGCCGTGAGCGCGATGGGGCGCAGGCTGAGGGAGAGGTACGAATGGTGAGCACCCTGGTGATCATCCCCACCTACAACGAGCTCGAGTCGCTCCCGGTGCAGATCGCAGGCGTGCGCGAGCACGCGCCGGACGTGGACATCCTCGTGGTGGACGACTCGTCGCCGGACGGCACGGGGGAGTGGGCCGACCAGAAGGCGGAGTCCGACGCGCAGGTGCACGTGCTTCACCGACCGGGTAAGCAGGGTCTCGGGGTCGCGTATCGCGCCGGATTCGCGTGGGGACTCGAGCGCGGCTACGAGACGCTCGTGGAGATGGACGCCGACGGCTCGCATCAGGCGCATGAGCTCCCTTCGCTGCTCGCGCGTACCGACGACGCCGACCTGGTCATCGGGTCGCGTTGGGTGCCGGGAGGGTCGGTGAAGAACTGGCCGCGCCACCGCAAGCTGCTCTCCACCGGGGCGAACACGTATGTGAGGCTCGCGCTGGGCATCAAGGTGCGCGACGCCACGGCGGGTTTCCGTGCGTACAGCGCGGACATGCTTCGACGGCTCGACCTCGACTCGGTCGAGTCGCAGGGCTACTGCTTCCAGATCGACATGTGCTGGCATGTCCTGCAGGCCGGCGGGACCGTGGTCGAGGTGCCGATCGAGTTCGTGGAGCGGGCGCAGGGTGCCTCCAAGATGAGCGGGGCGATCATCCGTGAGGCGCTCATGAAGACGACTGCGTGGGGATTCACGCGCAGGTTCCGTCAGGTGACCGGTGCAGAGCGGCGGGAGCGCGACACCGCCGCGTAGGCGCGGTTGCCTGGGGCCGAGCCATCCCCGCGGTGAGGGGTCCGGACATGGAACGAGCGGCGCCGCCGTGGAAGGCGGACGCCGCTCGAACGTCTCGGTGGCGCCGTGTCAGCTGGCGCGCATGCTGCGGAGGTACTCGAGCCGCTCCTCGAGGAGCTCCTCGAGCTCCGGGATCGTCCGACGCTCCAGGAGCATGTCCCAGTGCGTGCGGGCGGCCTTCTCCTCCTTGGCCTCCGGCTGGTCGCCGTCGCGCAGCAGCGCCAGGGCGCCGCAGTGGCATTCCCAGGACAGCGGCACGTCGGCCTCGACGGAGAACGGGAAGGTCAGGATGTGCCCGTTGGGGCAGTCGTAGTGGACGTCGCGGCGTGCCGCGAGATCGGCGTTCTCGATCGACTCGAGCGACTGGGTTCCCAGTCGCATTCCGCGTAGTGCTCGATCAGCCATGTCAGCCTCCCTCTCCAGCAGGCGGGGTGTTGCCTGCTCCTCCCGTGAACGTCCGCCTCAGGGGCTTTGTTCCAGAGCGACCCTCGGTGACGGGCACACCTCCATCGTGGCAGAGTCGCGGCGGCTCGGCGCGGTGGAGAGGGCGACGGATGCCAGGACCGTCGCGGCTCCCGCGAGCTGCACGACGGTGAGGCTCTCGCCGAGAACGGCCCACCCGAGAAGGACGGCCGTCAGAGGCGTGAGGAAGACGAGCACGCTGACCTGCGTGGTCGGCAGCGCCTGGATGCCGCGGAACCAGAGGAGGTGCGCGACGAGCGTTCCCGGGATCGCCAGCCAGAGGTATCCGAGAGTCGCGGGGGCCGTGAGCTCTGGCGGTGGGCCTTCGATGAGCAGCGCGGCCGGAACGAGCAGCGCGCCACCCCAGACGAGCTGCCACGCGGTGAACGGGACGAGCCCGGTGGGGCGTCCCCAGCGCTTGACCAGCACCACGCCGACAGCGCTGGACGCTCCCGCCCCGACCGCGGCGAGGGCGCCGATCGGGTCCAGTGCGACGTCGGGTCCCAGCACCAGCATCCCGACGCCCGCCAGTCCGACGAGGGCTGCCGTCGCCCGCCGGCGGGTCCACGCCTCGTGGAGGACGACGGCGGCAAGGACGGCGACGACCAGAGGATGCGTGGCGCTGAGCGTTGAGGCGACTCCACCAGGCAACCTGTAGGCGGAGAGGAAGAGCAGCGAGAAGAAGAACGCGATGTTCGCGGCTCCGAGCACTGCTGACCGCCACCACCACCGGCCTCGTGGCAGCGCGGGGGAGAGGAGGAGCATCAGGAGCCCGGCGGGCAGCGCGCGCAGCACCGCAGCCGTCAGCGGTCGATCGGGTGGCAGGAGCGTCGCGGTGGCGAGGTAGGTGGTGCCCCAGAGGAGCGGCGCTCCGGCGGTGGCGGCGAGCATGCGCGTCGGGGACACGAGGACCTCCATTTATCTTGATGTCAAGATAAGCAGGGTGATATCTTGATGTCAAGACAATTGCGGATGGCACAGGAGGACTCATGGACGCCGTGGAGCACTTCGTTGAGCAGTGGCGCGCGGAGGCACCCGAGATCGACGTGACGCCCATGGCGACCATCGGCCGCCTCAGTCGGCTCGCGCAGCTCGTCCAGGCGCGCATCGACAGCGTCTTCGAGGAGCTCGGCCTGCAGTCCTGGGAGTTCGACGTGCTCGCGTCGCTGACGCGTCAGGGCGCACCGTACGCGTTGACGGCGGGCGATCTGGAGCGTCAGATGATGATCTCGTCAGGAACCACGACGCATCGCATCGGGAGGCTCGAGCAGCGCGGCTACGTGACGCGCACGCGTGACGAGGACGACGGTCGCGTCGTCTGGGTCACGCTCACGGACGCAGGACGCGCCGCATGCCTCGAGGCGTATCCCGTGCACCTGGAGAATGAGCGCCGGATCCTCGAGCTGCTGAGCGACGATGACCGGGAGATGCTCACCACGGGACTGAGGGCGCTTGGAGTGGCGCTTCGTGACGAACCGCCGACTCCACGCACACCTGCACAGCGCCGATAATGCACATTATGTCAATTCAACGCAACGTAGGCGGCAACGCCGACACGCGTGGCCAGGAGCGCCCCTCCCCGGTGGATGTGCGGCGCGTCCCGAAGGCGAGTGCGTCCTAGAACATCCCGTCGGACGACGTCGAGCTGATCGCGAAGCCGATGAACGCGATGTAGGCGATGACGAACAGCACGGTCAGAGCGATCCCGATGTAGCCGAGGATCACGCCGGCGAGCGCGAGGCCACGGTTGTTCGCCTCGCCCTTCTTGACTGCCGAGAGTCCGAGGTGTCCGAAGACCACCGCAGGGATCGAGGCGAGGATGCCTGCGACGAGAGCGGCGAGGCTCAGCGCGAGGGCCGTGATCCCCATCCAGTTCTTCTCGGTGGGGTTCTGGCCGACGTATCCGAGCGCGGGCGTCACATATCCGCCCTGTCCGTAGGCGTACGGCGCCTGAGGAACGGGCTGCTGAGCGTAGGGCTGCGCCGGCATCTGCTGCGCGGCACCCGGCTGCGGCGGCGCGGCGAACGGGTCCTGAGAGGTCGGCTCGGTCATGGTGTTCCCCCTGGTGTCTGTACGAACTACGTCCGCAGACTACCGCGTGCGAGGCCAGCCTCTCCCCCGCCGCTCCGAGTCGATCAGGGCTCTTGAAGGTCGATCAGGGAGCGGGTGTGGCCGTCCATCAGCTCGCGGTTCTGGAGCGGCGCGCTGAGGGTGATGACCTCCTCGGCGGTGCGCGAGGTGCACGAGAGCAGGCCCATCCACTCGGTCCTGGCCGTGAGGGTCACGCGGCTGGAGGTCTCCTCCACCACGACGTCGTGGTCGCGCGTGCAGTCGTTGAAGACGACGGTGATCTGCTGCTCATAGTCGTGGCCCTCGACCGCCTCGATCTCGACTGCCGTGAGCGCGTTGAGCCGAGGCACGTAGTAGATCGCCGCTCCGATCAGTGCGACCAGGAGGATCCGCCAGATCCACTTGCCCATCCAGCGCCCCCTCAGATCGTCTGCTCACTACCGCTGTGCGAGATGTTATGGCAGACAATACGCCCGATTCGGACGAACACGCGAGAGTCTGGCATGCGGAATTCACCACATGGGTGTGGCCCCTCAGGCGAAGGCGAGCTCCTCGAGCTTCTGGACGATCGTCGAGGTCCAGTCCCTGACGCCTTCGAAGTCACGGAAGTCGCCGCGCGGCGGGTTCAGCGCGGTGATGAGCGCCTTCTCACCCACGTTCAACCTGTCGTAGTCGAGGGCGCCCGGGAAGCGTGCGTGCTCGTGAGCGCCCACCAGTCCGGCGAAGCCGTCTGACTCGTCGAGGGGCTGTCCGGGCTTGACGACGGTCTCCATGCCGACGGAGAAGAGCCACACGTCCTTGTCCTTGAGCTCCTCCACGTTCTGGCGCAGGAGCGACGAGGCGTCCCGACGCCAGAGTCCGCCGTACACGGCGGAGCCGAGGATGACGGCGTCGTAGAAGTGGAGCCCCTGAACATCGCAGGCATCCGCGACGTCGACGTCGAATCCACGCTCGGCGATCTGCTCCGCGATCGCCTGGGCGATCTCGCGCGTGGCACCGTACTTGGAACCTACTGCGACCAGGATCTTCATGGCTCCTCCTTCTTCCGGGGTCTGGCTCCATCGTGCACCGAAGTGCCGGTACCTGCGCGGGACGAGGGTCCCGGAGGTTGGAGGACCAGTCCCCTACTCCCCTGCCTCGTCCTCGACCTGCGCGGGCGCCCCTTCTGACGAGGGCTCGATGACCACGACGAGATCGCCTCCGGACATCGCCTCCGTGCCGGAGACCGCGAGCCGGGTGACCGTGCCTGCGACGGGCGTCGTGATGGACGACTCCATCTTCATCGCCTCGATCACGGCGACCGTCTGGCCGGCGGCGACCTTGTCCCCTGCGGCCACGGAGGCCGTGACGGAGCCCGTGAAGGGTGCAGGGATGTGACCCGGGTTGTTCTTGTCGGCACGCTCGCGCGACACGATGTCCACCTTCACCGAGAGATCGCGGATCTGGATGGGCCGCATGGTGCCGTTGTAGGCGAAGATCGCGGTCCGCTCGCCGTGCTCGTCCGGCTCGCCGAGCGCCTCGAGAGCGACGATCATGCGGACACCAGGAGCGATGTCGACGTTCGCCTCCTCGCCGGAGCCCACGGTGAGTCCGTAGAGGTAGTGGTACGTGTCGATGACGGAGATGTCGCCGTACTTGTCGATCGCCTCGTCGAACTCCTTGGCCGGTCCGGGGAACAGCAGGTGGTTCAGACGACGCTGACGGTCGGCTCCTGAGTACCGCAGCAGTGCGCGGTCCTCCTCGGTGAGCTCCGCGGTCGGCTTCTTGTCCGCACGGCCCTCGAGCGCCTTGGTGCGGAACGGCTCCGGCCAGCCGCCAGGCGGGTCGCCCAGCTCGCCGCGCAGGAATCCGATGACGGAGTCCGGCACGTCGTACTTGTCGGGGTTCTCCGCGAAGTCCTTGGGGTCGGCGTCGTTCGCGACGAGGTGGAGCGCGAGATCGCCCACCACCTTCGACGACGGCGTCACCTTCACCAGGTGGCCCAGGATGCGGTCCGCGGCGGCGTACATGTCCTCGATCGCCTCGAAGCGGTCAGCGAGTCCGAGCGAGATGGCCTGCTGACGCAGGTTCGACAGCTGACCACCGGGGATCTCGTGGCGGTACACGCGGCCCGTCGGCCCCGGCAGGCCCGACTCGAACGGCGCGTACAGGCGGCGCACCGACTCCCAGTAGGGCTCGAGATCCTGGGCTGCGGACAGCGACAGGCCCGTGTCACGGGTGGTGTGCTCGAGCGCTGCGACGAGGGCCGACATCGGCGGCTGCGAGGTGGTCCCCGCCATCGCCGCGTTCGCCACATCCACCGCGTCCACGCCGGCCTCGGCCGCTGCGAGGAGCGTGCCGAGCTGGCCGCCCGCGGTGTCGTGGGTGTGCAGGTGCACAGGAAGGTCGAACCGCTCGCGCAGCGCCGACACGAGCATGTAGGCCGCTGCGGGGCGCAGCAGCCCGGCCATGTCCTTGATGGCGAGGATGTGCGCGCCTGCCTCGACTAGCTCGTCCGCGAGCTTCAGGTAGTAGTCGAGCGTGTAGAGCTTCTCGTCCGGGTCGATCATGTTGGACGTGTAGCAGAGGGTCGCCTCGGCGACGGCCTGACCGGTGCCCCGCACAGCCTCGATGGCGGGACGCATCTGGTCGACGTCGTTGAGGGCGTCGAAGATGCGGAAGATGTCGATGCCGGTCTCGGTCGCCTCCTCCACGAAGGCGTGCGCCACCTCGTCCGGGTACGGCGTGTACCCGACGGTGTTGCGACCACGCAGGAGCATCTGCAGGGCGATGTTCGGCATGGCCTCGCGCAGACGCGCCAGCCGCAGCCACGGGTCCTCCGAGAGGAACCGCATGGAGACGTCGTACGTCGCTCCGCCCCAGCACTCGACCGAGAACAGGTTCGGGGTCATGCGCGCGGTGTGACCGGCCGCAGCCAGAAGGTCGAACGTGCGCACGCGCGTCGCGAGCAGCGACTGGTGCGCGTCACGCATCGTGGTCTCGGTGACGGCGAGCGCGGTCTGGTCGCGGAGGTGCTTCGCGAAGCCCTCCGGGCCCTTCTCGAGCAGCAGCTGACGCGTGCCGGCCGGCGGCTCGACGTCGAGGTCGATCGCGGGCAGCTTGTCGGCCGGACGCAGGACCTTCTCGCCGTGCTCACCGTTGGGCTTGTTCACGGAGACGTGGCCGAGGAACTGCAGCACCTTCGTCGAGCGCGCCTTGTCCTCACCCACGTCGAGCAGGTACGGGCGCTGGTCGATGAAGGCGGTGGTCACGCCGCCCTTGCGGAAGTCCGGGTCGTCCAGGACCGCGCGCAGGAAGCGGATGTTGTTGGTGACTCCACGGATGCGGAACTCGGCGAGCGCGCGCGAGGCGCGACGTGCCGCGGTGTCGAAGTCGTGCCCGCGGCAGATGAGCTTCACCAGCATCGAGTCGAAGTGACCGAGGATCCGGTTGCCGGCCATACCGGTCGCGCCGTCAAGACGGACGCCGGCGCCGCCCGGCGAGCGGTACGCGATGATGCGACCCGTGTCGGGGAGGAAGCCGTTGGTGGGGTCCTCGGTGGTGATGCGGGTCTGGATCGCGTAGCCGCGGACCTCGATGTTGTCCTGGCGGATGCCGATCTGCTCGAGCGTCTCGCCCGACGCGATGCGCATCTGAGCGCTCACGAGGTCCACGTCGGTGACCTCCTCGGTCACCGTGTGCTCGACCTGGATGCGGGGGTTCATCTCGATGAACACGTGCTCACCGGCACGCTCACCCTCGGTGGCGACGAGGAACTCGACGGTTCCGGCGTTCACGTAGCCCAGGGACTTGGCGAACTTCACGGCGTCCGCGCACAGGGCGTCGCGGATCGCAGGGTCCAGGTTGGGCGCAGGAGCGATCTCCACGACCTTCTGGTGGCGGCGCTGGACCGAGCAGTCGCGCTCGAACAGGTGGACGACGTTGCCCTCGCCGTCGGCGAGGATCTGCACCTCGATGTGACGCGGGCCGAGCACGGCCTGCTCGAGGAAGACGGTGGGGTCGCCGAACGCGTTCTGCGCCTCACGCATCGCGGAGGCGAGGGCCTCGGGCAGCTGGTCGCGCGTCTCGACGCGCCGCATGCCGCGGCCGCCACCGCCGGCGACGGCCTTGACGAAGATCGGGAAGCCGATCTTGTCGGCCTCCTCCACGAGCCATTCGGTGTCCTTCGAGGGCTCCGAGGAACGGAGGACAGGCACGCCTGCCTCGCGCGCAGCCTTGAGGGCCGCGACCTTGTCGCCGGCCTTCTCCAGCACCTCGGGCGGCGGGCCGATGAAGGTGAGACCGGCCTCGCGCACCCGGCGGGCGAACTCGACGTTCTCCGAAAGGAAGCCGTAGCCCGGGTAGATCGCGTCGGAGCCCGAGTGCTTCGCGACCCGCAGGATCTCGTCGATGTCCAGGTAGGCCTTCACAGGCTCTCCCGGTGTGCCGATCTGGTACGCCTCGTCGGCCTTCAGGCGGTGTTCCGACATCCGATCCTCGTGCGGGAACACTGCGACGAAGCTGGAGCCGAGCTCATAGGCGGCGCGGAAGGCGCGCACGGCGATCTCGGCTCGATTGGCGACAAGCACCTTGGAGAACATTGACTTCCCTTCGACGATGTCTTTATCTTGCCAGGTTTGCAGAGTAGGTGAAGCACCCCGGATACGCGAACTCCTGGGCCTTAGGGCCCAGGAGTGGCGAGAAAGTACGAAAGCGGGGTCTGTCAGCCGACCTGACTGTGGCGGGCGCGACGTGCGGCGAGCTCGTCGACCACTCCGGGATCGGCCTGCGGTCCGGGCTCGCCCCGGTCGGTCGGCAGCGCGGACAGCGAACCCTCCAGCTCGCGCCAGACCTTGCCGAGCGCGATGCCGAACACGCCCTGGCCGCCCTGGACCAGGTCGATCACCTCGTCATCGGAGGTGCACTCGTACACCGAGGCTCCGTCGGACATGAGGGTGATGCGGCTGAGGTCCTCGACACCGCGGTCACGCAGGTGCTGCACCGCGAGCCTGATCTGCTGCAGCGAGACACCCGAGTCGAGCAGTCGCTTGACGACGCGCAGCACGAGGATGTCTCGGAAGCCGTAGAGGCGCTGGGTCCCGGAGCCGGTCGCCGACCGCACCGTCGGCTCCACGAGGCCCGTCCGGGCCCAGTAGTCGAGCTGGCGATACGTGATGCCGGCCGCCTTGCATGCGATGGGACCGCGGTAGCCCGCGTTCTCGTCCAGGTCGGCGATGCCGTCAGCGAACAGCACGCCCTGATCCACGATGACGGGAACCCGCTTCTCGTCTTCCTCTGCCATCGTTCCTCCCCAGAGCTTCAACCTGTGGTTCAAGGTTAGAGGTACATGGCCCCTGAACCCGCGACATCCTGGTTTCACGGTACCGCGTGTCGCGCCGCCACGACCGGAGCCACGCGGCCCGTCGCCTCTAGGACAGTGAGGCGCGGCGCAGCGCGGCCGCGAAGAGCGCGACTGAGGCGTCAGCCATCGCAGTAGCCGCGCCTTCCGCGCCTTCGGCGTCTCCCCTGGCCCTGCGCGGACCGGCGACCGCATGCGCGAGCTCAGCCTCCCTGTCGGCGGCTCGCACGAGCGCGCGCAGGGTGCGCACATCTCCCCCGGCCTCGAGGTAGCCACGCGCCGCCACGATCGCGTGCACGCCCTCGGACTCGAACCCCGAGGTGGACTCCTGTCCGAGGAGCCCCGAGTCCGCGCACGCGTCGACCACCGAGCGGTCCACGCCAGCGGCACGCGCGAGCTGATCCCGGTCGAGGTAGGCGGGTGTCGCGTCCTCCGTGGGTCGCGGGCTCACCGCCTCATGCATGGTTCCAGCATCGAGCGCCTCGAGACGCTCGGCGATCACCGCGAGCGGGCGGTAGTGATCGCGCTGTTGGCGCAGCACGAAACGCACACGTTCCACGTCTGCGGGCGAGTACTGCCGATACCCGGACGGCGTGCGCACCGGAGACACGAGCCCGTGCGAGTCGAGGAAGCGGAGCTTCGACGGCGTGAGCGTGGGGAACTCCGGCTGGACGAGCCTCAGGACATCAGAGACGCGCAGCAGCGGCTCGTGCGACAGCTGATGGGGCCACGTCCCCTCCGCGGCCCGCGCGTCAGCGCCTTGGCGCGCGCGAGGCTCCGGCGAGGAGGCGGCGTGAGCGGCGAAGGGCATCGAGACCTACGCGCGACGTCCCGGGTAGAACGTGAGCCGGTACTTGCCGATCTGCACCTCGTCGCCCTCGTGCAGCTCCGCCTCGGCGACGGGCTCCCGGTTGACGTAGGTGCCGTTGAGCGAACCGGAGTCCTTCACGGTGAAGGCGGTGCCCTGCCGCACGAACTGGGCGTGCTCGCGGCTCACGGTGACGTCATCGAGGAAGATGTCGCCCGAGACGGATCGACCAGCGGTCGTGACGTCCACGTCCAGCAGGAAGCGCGCGCCGGCGTTCGGTCCGTGGTGCACGATCAGCAGCGCGTGGTCGTCGGCGAGCGCGTCGACCGCCGCCTGGTCCTGCGGCGAGAGACGGTAGGGGCCGGTGTCATCGCTGGCAGGGACGCCCGAGCCGAGCGACATGGTGCGCTCGACGGGGCTCTCGTCGTAGGTCATGGTCTCTCCAGGCATCGAGGGGGCACTTGCATTCTAGGCGGGTGAGGCGTCGCTCTCCTCTGCGGCGCGCGCGCTGTCCGCCACCCGCGAGAGCACATCGCGGACATAGCCCACGCCGGCCCACCAGTACACCACCGCTGCGAGGCTGGCACCGACGATCGCGATGGTGTGGAGCACATCCACCCGCTCGAAGGAGACGTAGGCGAGCGGGAAGAACACGTACAGCGCGGCGGTCGCGGCCTTGCCCACATAGGTGACGTGCGGCGACCTCACGCGCTTGGACCAGCCGTAGAGCAGCACGACCCCGACCATCACGTCGCGCGCGAGCAGCACCAGCACGAGCCACCACGGGATGATGTCGCGCGCGAGCAGCCCGAGCACGACCACGATCGTCAGGAGCCTGTCGGCAGTGGGATCGAGGATCCGGCCGAGCTGCGTGACCTGGCCCCAGCGCCGCGCCAGGAACCCGTCAAGGAAGTCCGAGACCCCGGCAGCCGCCAGCACGACGATGGCCCACCCGTCCTGCTCGGCGACGAGAAGCGCACCGAAGACCGCGACGAGGACGATCCGAACCACGCTGATGAGGTTCGGAATGGTCCAGATGGCGCGAGAGGTCTCCACGCCGCACGAGTCTAGACGTGCCTCGTCGTTGGAGGTGTCAGTCCTTGAGACCCTTCTCGGCCATGACCTTGTCCACGGTCTCCGCCGCGACCTTCGCGGCCTCGTCCTCGGTGGCGCCGCGGGCGATCTCCTTCGCCCGGATCTGCTCGTAGGTGTAACGACGGGTGTCGGTCGCGTTGCCGTCCATGACAGCTCTCCCTTCGCAGTGGGCGGACCGCGGTGTCCGCACCTCCAGCGTAGCCGCGAGGCCGTGCCGAGGCGCGACCGCAGCGCACATGAGGCTCAGGGCGCCGGGGCCTCGGCGATCAGCACGGCGTCGAGCCGCTCCACCGTCCGACCTTCCCTGACCGAGGTGCGAGGTCGCGAGGCTGCGCGCACCGCCCAACCGTCACCGAGCTGGAGCGATCCCGCGAGTGCTTCGGCGGTGAATCGCTGGTCGCGATGCGGTCCCTGCAGCGCCTCCGGCTCGTCAGGGTGGTGACCGACGACCAGCAAGGTGCCGCCCGGGGCCACGGCGCCGGCTGCCGCGCGGAGCACGGACTCCCTCAACGCGGCCGCCTCATGCAGGTAGTGGCACGTCACGAGGTCCCAGCGCAGCTCGGGCCACCACTGGGAGAGGTCCGCTTCGACGAACGTGGCGCGCGAGCCGACCGAGCGCCGAGATGCCTCCTCCCGTGCGCGGGCGAGCGCGGGAGCGGCGCCGTCGATGCCTGTCGCACTCCACCCGTGCTCTGCAAGCCAGAGAACATCTCCGCCCTCGCCGCATCCCAGGTCGAGCGCGGTGCCAGGCTCGAGCGCTGAGGCGACCTGCTCGAGCGCGGGGTTCACGTGTCCGGACCACGCGGCACCCGCCGCGTAGCGGGCGTTCCAGAACTCGCGCCGCTCGTGGTCTGGAGCTGGCAGCCGGAAGTCGTCAGGATGGTCCACGGCCCCACCCTAGGCCCGGCGCGCCGCGGCGAGAGGTCCCGGTTGGGCCTCGCTACTCTGGAGGTATGACCGAGATGCCGCTTGACGAGCGCGAATGGGCGCTGTGGAGATCCTTCGCGCTGATGTCTCGTCAGCTGTGGAATCGCGTCGAGCAGCGGCTCCAGGCCGATGCCGGCATCTCGGCGGCCGACTTCGAGATCCTTCACGCCCTGTCCACCGCGGAGAACCAGCGTGTGCGAGTGGGCTCGCTCGGCGAGATGCTCATGTGGGAGAAGTCCCGCATCTCCCACCAGGTCTCGCGGATGGAGCGCCGTGGGCTGGTGGAGCGCGTGGTGTGCGAGGAGGATCTCCGCGGCACGTGGGTAGGGCTCACGCCGGAGGGCAGCCAGGTGCTCGAGCCGGCGCTGCTCGTCTTCGCCAACGCCGTCCGTGAGGCCTACACCTCGCGCATCACCCCCGACATCGCGCCGCAGTTCGCCACCACGCTGATGCGCGTGGTGATGGCTACCGATCCGACCGCTTGACGCGTGGACGTCGCCGTCATCGGCGCCGGACAGGCCGGTCTGGCCGTCGCGTATCACCTGCGGCACCTCGGCGCACGGCTGACAGTGCTGGACGCTGGGCCTGGCGCGGGAGGCGCGTGGCAGCATCGATGGCCTTCGCTCACCTTGGGCCGCACCCACGCCCTTGCGGATCTGCCTGGGATGCGCGAGGCGGGTCTGAGCTTCTCCGACGCCGCGGCTGGACGGCCCGCGCGCGAGGTGGTGGCGGAGATCATGAGCGCCTACGAGGCCGCGTACGACCTGGCCGTCGCGCGCCCGGCGCGCGTCGACAGCGTCAGCAGGTCCGGCGGGTTCTTCACGCTTGAGACAGCGCCGGGCAGCGTCGTCCCTCGCCTCGAGGCGCCAGTCGTGGTGAGCGCCACGGGCACCTGGACGCGACCCCGAACGCCCGACCTCCCGGGAGTGGATGACTTCGCGGGCCTGCAGGTCGACACCCCGTCCTACCCAGGAGCGGCGCGCTTCGCGGGGCTGCGGGTCGCGGTCGTCGGTGGCGGACTCTCCGCGATCGGCTTCCTGGACGAGGTGTCCACCGTCGCGGCTGGCGTGCGGTGGTACACGCGCCGCCCTCCGAGGATCTTCGAGGACACCACGTCGGAGCTGGGCCTCAACCGGGGGCGCGCGGCCGTCGCGGCCCAGGACACGGCTGCGCGTGCAGGCGAGCCGCTTCCCTCGATCGTGGCGAGCACGGGCATCCCCTCGACGCCTCCTGTACGACGGCTGCGTGCCAAGGGGCTGCTCCACGCGACACCCATGCCTCGGCGAGCAGTGGCGGACGGGTTCCAGGAGCAGGACGGCACCGTGTGGCAGGCCGATGCGGTGATCTGGGCGCTCGGCTTCTCCCCCGCCCTCGATCACCTTGAGCCGCTGGGGATCCGCGAGCCGGGAGGCGGCGTGAAGGTCGACGACAGCAGGGTGGTGAAGGTCCCGGGACTGCTGCTCGCGGGGTACGGCGGTCAGGCGTCGACGATCTCCGCGGCGCGGGCGGCGAGAAGGACGGCCTGGCGCGTCTCCGCCTTCCTTGACGGCACCGAACCGTGGCCGGTCTGAGGGGTTCCGCCGACGACGTGTGGGACGACGCCGGCGGAACCCGCGTCGCTACAGCCGGGCGGCGATGGCGCGAGCGGCCTCGAACGGCGTCCCGTACCGGTGAGCCGTGAGCGACACCGCCTGCTCCCGCAGGAACGGCGTGAGCTCGAGATGCGGAGATGCCGTCACTGCGTGATCGAACACCGAGACGACCGTGTTGCCGACGAGCCGTCCCACGGCGCGGACCCTCGTCCCCTCGTGAGCCGACGCGCGCTGCAGGCACATCGCGTCGTCCTCCAGACGCAGATCGATGTCGAGCTCGTCCAGTGCGAGCGCGAGGGGGCCGGGCAGCGGCACGGGAGCCGAGACGACGCCCTCTCCCCCGGTGACGAAGTGCGCCGCACAGGCACGGATCAGATCGTCGGTAGAAGCCTCGCCGTCCCAGCGGATGTCGACCTCCGCGGGCCGGTAGCGCAGTGCGTCCACCTCGCATGCGAGCCCGCTGCGATCAAGAGCGGCGCCGTACTGCTCCTCCCACGCCACCTCGTCGGCCGCGACAGCGCTACGCACCCACGCAGGAGCCTGCGCCCTGTCGAGGAACGCCTTCAAGCGAGGGGACCGTGGCTCCGCCTGAGCGATCTCCGTGCGCTCCCAGTCGACCAGTGACGAGAGGTAGTGCGGCCCGCCTGCCTTGAACGTGGGCCCGACGACTGAGCGCTTCCACCCCCCGAACGGCTGGCGCTGCACGATCGCGCCCGTGATCCCACGGTTCACGTAGACATTCCCTGCCTGCACCCTGTCGATCCAGTGCGACACCTCGGCGGGGTCGAGCGAGTGGATGCCGGCGGTGAGGCCGTAGTCGACGGCGTTCTGCACCTGGAGCGCATCGTCGAGCGTGCCGACGGCCATGACCGACAGCACGGGGCCGAAGCACTCGGTGAGGTGGAAGAAGGAGCCCTGTCGGGTGCCCGCCTTGAGCGCGGGGGTCCAGGAGCGTCCGGAGTCGTCGAGCGGGCGCGGCTCCACGATCCAGCGCTCACCCGGCTCGAGCGTGGTGAGGGCGCGTTCGAGCTTGCCCCGGACGGGCTCGATGACGGGGCCCATCTGCGTGCTGGCAGAGTCGGCGGGGCCGGCGGTCAGCGAGCGGACCGCGTCCTCGAGCTGCGTGAGGAAGCGGTGCGAGGTGGCCACCGAGCCGACGGCGATCACGAGCGACGCAGCCGAGCACTTCTGGCCCGCGTGGCCGTACGTCGACGCCACGATGTCCCGGACCGCGAGGTCGAGGTCTGCGGAGGGGGTGACGACGATGGCGTTCTTCCCGCTCGTCTCGGCGAACAGCTTGAGGTCGGGCCGGATCGACAGGAAGCGTGCTGCGGTCTCGAACCCGCCGGTGAGGATCACCTGGTCCACGCGCGGGTCGCTCAGCAGGGCGTCGCCGAGCTGCTCGGGATCGATATCGATCAGCCGCAGGACCTCGCGGGGCACTCCCGCCGCCCACATGGCCTCGGCGAGCACGGCGCCGCATCGAGGCGACTGCTCGGCGGGCTTGAGGACCACGGCGCTTCCTGTCGCGAGGGCGGCGAGCGTCGAGCCGGTGGGGATCGCGACAGGGAAGTTCCATGGAGGCGTGACCACTGTGACCTCGCGCGGCACAGGCCGTGCGCCCTCGAGACCCTCGAGCTCGACGGCCCGCTCGGCGTAGTAGCGCGCGAAGTCGATCGCCTCGGAGACCTCGGGATCCGCCTGGTCGACGGTCTTGCCCGCCTCGGACATCATGACCTCGACCAGCGCGCCGCGACGCTGCTCCAGCTCCTGGGCGACGCGACGCAGCACAGCGGCCCGCGCCGCGGCTCCCTGGCCCGCCCACGAGGGTGCCGCGCTCTTGGCCGCCGTGACCTCGTCGGAGAGCGCGTCAGCGGACTCGATCCGTGCGGCCGCGAGCGTGTCGACTCCCAAGGTCGAGGTTGCAGACCTGGCGCGGATGGCGTCGGCCCAGGCCCGTGAGGAGGCGACCGAGGGGTCCATGTCAGCGGCGTTGGTGAACGGCGCGTCATCAGTCCCGGGCTCGGGTCGCTGGACGTCTCGATACGAGTCCACGACGGGCTCGGCGGCGAGCTTCCATGACTGGAGGAAGCGCGACTCCTCGCGAGCGAAGACCTGCGGGTCCGCGTCGAGACGGTAGAGCGAGGACATGAAGTTCTCCTTGCTCGCGACCTCCTCGAGCCGCCTCACGAGGTAGGCGAGCGCGACGTCGAACTCCTTGGGGTGCACCACGGGCGTGTACAGGCGCAGCGAGCCGACATCCTTCGCGACGGCCTTGGCGACGTGCTCACCCATGCCGAGGAGCATCTCGAAGTCGATCGCGTCGCTCACACCGCGCTCGGCCGCGAGCAGGTGGGCGTGCGCGATGTCGAAGAGGTTGTGCCCGGCGACCCCGATTCGGACGGCCCTGGTGCGCTCAGGGGTGAGCGCGTAGTCCAGCAGGCGCTTGTACTGGGCGTCGGACTCCGCCTTGGAGCCCCACGTGGCGAGCGGCCAGCCGTGGATCTCGGCGTCGACCTTCTCCATGGACAGGTTGGCGCCCTTGACCAGGCGGATCTTGATCGGGGCTCCACCGTCCTCGACACGGGCGGCGGCCCACTCCTGGAGACGATGCATCGCCGGGAGCGAGTCAGGCAGATAGGCCTGGAGCACGATGCCGGCGGTGAGCGATCTGAACTCCTCCTCGCCGAGCAGCTCCATGAACACGGCCGTGGTGAGGTCGAGGTCCCTGTACTCCTCCATGTCGAGGTTGACGAAGCCGCCGGCGGACCGGGCTCTGCGCAGCAGCGGACGGAGGGTGTCGACGATGTGGCCCACGGACTCGTCGAGCGCCCACGGGTTGTGCGGGGCGATGGCTGCGGAGACCTTGAGCGAGACGTAGTCGACATCGGTCCTCGAGAGGAGCTCCTCGGTGCGGGCGAGCCTGCGCGAGGCCTCCTGCTGTCCCAGGACCGCTTCCCCGAGCAGGTTGACGTTCAACCGGTGGCCGTCGCGGCGCAGCCGGGCGAGCGCTCCCCCGAGCCGCTTGGGGGTCGCGTCGACGATCAGGTGGCCCACGAGCGTGCGGACGGTGAGGCGTGCGGCGCCGACGACGAGCCCGGGCATGAGGCGCGACGCGACGGAGCCCAGCGCGAGCGCTCCCCTCTGCCACGGTGCGAGCCGGCCTTCGCTCTGGCGCGAGAGTGCGCGAAGACTCCGCGCGGCCACCCGCCTGTCCTCGGGCCGGATGACCTCGTCGACGAACTGCGTCAGGAACGCGAGTCCGCCTTCGCGGTCGAGCAGGTCGGCGAGCATGGCCGCTGCGCCGGTCACCCGGTACCGTCGCGAGTCCTCGAGCCAGGCGCGCACCTGCGCGGTGACAGCGTCGGGCGTGTGGGAGGCGACGTCGTCATGGTGCGACGAGGGTGCCGTCCTGGTCATCGTTGCTCCTCCGGATGCTTCCATGACATCACAGTCTGGGTGCGATGTCTGTTCAGCACCAGTTCACGTTGCTTCGCAATAAGGGGTAGTGATGCTTAACTGATTCCATGCTCGATCTGACCCGCCTCTCGATGCTCAAGGAGTTCGCCCAGCGCGGCACCATCGCGGAGGCCGCCGACGCCATGGGATACACCTCCTCCGCGGTCTCGCAGCAGCTGTCCACGCTCGAACGGGAGGCCGGGGTGCCGCTGACGGTCCGCACCGGCCGGCGGCTGCGGTTGACCCCGGCAGGCGAGCGGCTCGTGGCGCGCGCGGACGAGCTGCTGTCCGTCATGGAGCGCGCCGAGGCGGAGCTCCGCACCGAGAGCGGAGCGGTCGGTGGCACTGTACGGCTGGCCGTGTTCCAGTCGGCCGCGCTCGCGTTGATCCCCCGGGCGCTGCAGGCGCTTGCACAGTCCCACCCCGGCGTGCGGGTGAACGTGACACAGTCCGAGCCCGGGGCCGCGCTGGCCGAGACGTGGGCGAGGGACTTCGACCTGGTGGTCGCGGAGGAGTACCCCCATCACTCCGCACCGCACTATCCCGACATGGTGCGCAGCACGCTCGTGAGGGACGAGATCCGCCTGTGCGTGGCCGGGCCCTGGGAGGAGGCGCGGGCCCTCGGCGACGTCGCGTCGGCACCGTGGGTGATGGAACCCCGCGGCACCGCTACTCGACACTTCGCTGAGCAGGCCTGCCGACTCGCAGGCTTCGAGCCCGACGTGCGGTTCGAATCGGCCGACCTGCAGTCGCATGCCGCGTTCATCTCTGCAGGCCTCGCAGTCGGCCTGCTGCCCGGCCTGATGTGGGCGCGCCCGGAGCTCGTCAGTCATGCACGGCCTCTGTCCCCTGCGGTGTTCCGCGGGGTCTTCACTGCGGCACGCGCGGTCTCCGCCACGGATCCCGCCGTCGTCGCGCTGAGGCGCGCCCTCGAGGAGGCGGCGCGAAGCGTGGGAGGCGAGGATGCGACGGTGGGCGCCGTCACTCCTGGAGAGTAGCGCTCTCGAGACTCACGTCTATCGCGCCGAGCGCCTTCGACATGGGGCAGTCCTCCTTGGCCTGCTCCGCGATCCTCGTGAACTCGAGCACCTCCATCCCCGGCACATGCGCGTGGACCGTGAGCATGCTCCACGTGATCCCCTCGCCCGGCACGAACTGGACCCGCGCGTCGGTGCGCATCTCGAGCGGCGGCGTGCCGTTCTGCTCGAGCGCGTGTGAGAGCGCCATGGCGAAGCAGGCGGAGTGAGCGGCTGCGAGCAGCTCCTCTGGAGTCGTCGACGTCCCTTCTCCCGTGGACCGCTTGCGCCAGTCGACGGCGACGTCAGCGTTGCCTGACTCGAGGCTCGTCCGTCCGTTTCCGTCCGAGAGTCCGCCTTGCCATCGGGTGGTCGCCTTGCTGGTGATCATGGTGATCCGCTCCCTCCTGCTGGGTGATGTGGCCGTGCGCTTTCAGTCTTTCACCTGGTTGCCACGCATGCGACGTGAGCGTGTCCGGGTGTTACGGGTGCGTTAATTCTTGGACCCCGTACTTGCCGCGCCCGCCTCGCTACGTGTTCAGTGGCCTCCATTGGACGAACGTCCAAGAATCGAGAGAGGCAGGTAGATGACCACCACACCCGGTTGCGTCGTCATCACAGGCGCGAGCTCAGGCTTCGGGGCCGAGTTCGCGCGACGGTTCGCCGCCGCTGGCGCCGACGTCATCCTCGTCGCACGCCGGCTCGACCGGCTCGGCGTGCTCGCGGAGGAGCTCAGCAGCGCGCACGGCGTGCGCGCGGTGCCGATCGAAGCCGACCTGGCGCTCCCCGGGGCCGCCGAGCGCCTTGTGCGGGAGATCGACGCTCGCGGGATGAACCCGGACGGGCTCGTGAACAACGCAGGCTTCGGCATCGACGGACCGCTCGCCACCGCGGACATCGCCGACGTCTCCGGACTGCTCCAGGTCAACGTGGTCGCGCTCACCGAGCTGAGCGTGCTCCTGCTCCCCCGCCTCCTCGCGCATGAGTCCGCAGTCCTCGTCAACGTCGCGAGCACGGCCTCGTTCCAGCCCTTGCCCCATCTGGCCCTCTACGGAGCCTCCAAGGCCTACGTCCGCACTCTCACCGAGGCGTTGTGGAAGGAGGCTCAGGGAACCGGGCTCAAGGTGCTCGCGCTGTGCCCCGGCCCCACGGAGACCGAGTTCTTCCAGGTAGCAGGATCGGAGCGGTTCAAGGTCGGCCAGATGCTCACGGTCCCCCAGGTCATCGACCATGCCTTCGACGCGCTCGGTCAGCGACGCGCCGGACCCACGCGAGTCGCCGGCTGGCGCAACCGGGTCACGGCGCTCGCCCCCCGACTCGTCCCCACCAGAACCGCGCTCGCCGTCGCGGGCTCGCTCACGAAGGACTGAACCATGGCCCGCATCCCCCTCGAGGAGCGTCGACGACTCCTCGTCGCAGCCACCCTCGCCGTCATCCAGCGCGACGGTATCGCGGGAGCCACCGCGCGGCGCATCGTCCAGGAGGCGGACATGCCCCTCGGTGCGCTCCACTACGCCTTCGACAGCGTCGACCACCTGCTCACGGCCGCCGCGGACGAGGTGACGGCGTCCGAGCGGCTCGTCGCCGAGGAGGGCCTCGCCTCTGCCGGAGACGCGTCGCTGCGCGACGCGATCCACGCGGGGCTCGATCGCTACATCGACCTCCTCGAGGAGCGTCCGGGACACGAGCTCGCATTCCTGGAGCTCATGCTCCACGCCTCACGCGCACGCCTCGGATCCCCGGCCGGGCCGGGGCGCTACGAGGAGTCGTACCGGCTCGTCGCCGCACTGCTCGCGCAGGCTGCCACCGCCGCGGGAGCGACGTGGCAGAGGCCCGTGGGAGAGCTCGCCCGCCACACCGTCACGGTGCTCGACGGCATCACGACGACATGGCTCGCCGACCACGACACCGCCGCCGCACGTGCCACCGCCCGCTTCCACGCCGACGCCCTGGCCGCCCTGGCCACGACGCCCGACCCCAGCTGAGGAGACGAAGTGCTCACCGAGCTCGACCCGCGCGTGACAGCGCACATCAACGCTCACGCGGTCCTGGGCGCCCTGCCCGTGCTGGTCGCACGAGTGCCGGAGGCCGCGCAGGCCCTCGCGGCGCTCGACAAGCCGACCACGGTGCTGTTCAAGGCGCCGGGTGTGGCAGAGGCCGCGTACACCTTCACCCGCGAGGGCGTGACGCCCGGCGCCGCCGCCGGTGCGCGCAAGGTCACGCTGCGCTTCACCTCTCCCGCGCACCTCAACAGGATGGTCGACGGCGCCGCGCAGCCCATCCCCTTCGGGTCGCCTGCGGGGCTGCGCTTCCTGGTCGGACCCTTCTCAGAGCTCGCGGACCTGCTCGGAAGATACCTCCGGCCCGGTCCCTCCGATCTGTCGGACCCTGAGTTCGCCGAGACCTCCACCGTGATGACCCTCCACGTCGCTGCCGCGGCGATCGCGCAGGTCGCGAACCACGACCGGTCGGGCCGGTTCAGCGCCTCGATGGTTCCTGACGGTGAGGTCGCGCTCGAGGTCGGGGACCAGATCGACCTGCGCCTGCGGGTGGACGACTCCGACTTCGCGTTCGTGAGAACCGCACCGAGCGCACCGCCCAGGGCGGCCCTCAGGTTCGCCGACCTGACAGTCGCGGGAGACGTCCTCGCCGGACGGGCATCCGCGCTCGGCTCCATCTGCGACGGCACGTTGGGCATGCGCGGCTACATCCCGATGCTCGACAACGTCAGCCGCATCCTCGACCGCGTCGGCCACTACCTCGGAGACTGAACATGACCCAGACGCCCCTCGCCCCCTACACGTACCAGGCCTCGTTCGAGGCGTTCGACCGTGCGGCCAAGGTCATCCCCGCGGGAGTGCCGGGACACCTCGGTCCCTCGGAGGGATGCTTCATCCCGAACCGTGCGTTCCCCCGTTTCTCGTCGCGCGCCGAAGGCTCCCGCTTCTGGGACATCGACGGCAACGAGTACATCGACTACATGTGCGGCTACGGTCCGAACGTGCTCGGCTATCGCGACCCTGATGTCGATGCGGCAGCGGCGGCGCAAGCCCGCGTCGAGGATGTGGTGACCCTCCCGTCGACCATGATGATCGATCTGGCCGAGCTGCTCGTCGACACCGTCGCGTCGGCCGACTGGGCGTTCTTCGCCAAGAACGGCGGCGACACCACGACCCTCGCGATCATGACCGCGCGGGCGCACACCCGTCGCAAGAAGATCGTCTTCGTCAAGGGGTACTACCACGGCGTCGCCCCGTGGACCCAGAAGCTCGACTACCCCGGCGTCCTTGAGGAGGACGTAGCCCACAACCTGTATGTGCCCTGGAACGATCTCGCGGGGCTCGAGCGCATGTTCCAGGAGCACGAGGGGCAGATCGCCGCGTTCATCTCGACGCCCTACATGCACGGCAACTTCGTGGACAACGTGCTTCCCGCGCCTGGCTACTGGCAGGGCGTGCGCGACCTGTGCGACAAGTACGGCGTGGTCCTCATCATGGACGACGTGCGTGCGGGGTGGCGGCTCGACCTGGCGGGCTCGGACCATCACTACGGGATCGAGGCGGATCTCATCTGCTTCTGCAAGGCGATCGGCAACGGATACAACCTGTCGGCGCTCTGCGGCAAGGACGAGCTCAAGGAATCGGTCGCGTCCCTGACCTATACAGGCTCGTACTGGATGAGCGCCGTCCCGTTCGCGGCGGCGATCGCGACGATCACCAAGCTCAAGGAGATCGATGCGCCCTCGCTGTTCCGGGCGCGCGGCGAGGAGGTGACCTCGGGGATCGTCGCTGCTGCCGCCCGGCACGGTCTCACCATGGTCGCGTCCGGGGAGCCCGCGCTGTTCTATCTGAGGCTCGCCGACGACGACTCGCTCATGCTCCACCAGCAATGGGTCGCGGAATGCGTCCAGCGAGGTCTGTGGGTCACGTCCCATCACAACCACTTCCTCAACGCGTCCCTCACCGACGACGACGTGTCCCGCACCCTTGAGATCGCCGACGAGGCCTTCCGGCTCGTCGCCGCACGGAACGGGTGAGGTGAGGTCATGACCGCGCTCGTCCCCACAGGCGTTCCTCAGCGCACCGAGCGGCTGGGCGTCACCGCCGCGTACGCCGCCCAAGGTCTCAGCTACGCGACGGTGGTGACCGCGCTCCCCTTCTTCCGGGACCGGTACGGCATCGACGAGGAGACCGTGTCGCTCATCACGCTCACCGTGGTGGTCGGGGCGGCCTTCGGCTCCATCCTCGCGGATCGGGTCTCCGTCCGCTGGGGCTCCCGCACCTCGTTGATGCTGGCGCTCGGAGCACAGGCGGCCGCGCTGTGCGTCGTGCTCCTGCCGGTGCCGTTCCCGCTCTTCTGGGCCTTCTTCGGCGTCTACGGCCTGGGCCTGGGCGGCGTCGATGCCTCGGCGGCGATGCAGGCCGTCCTCGTCCAGCGTCGCATCGGCCGCGCGGTCATGGGCTCGTTCTTCGCGACCGCCACGGCGGCGTCAGCGGCGGGCGCGGTGCTGATGTCGGGCGCCTCGGGATCGGCGCTCGGCGCCGGACTGGCTCTCGGAGTCGCCGCCGTGGTCGCCGCGAGCGTCGCCGGCGTGGGCGCGCGCATCTTCGACCGGACGCGCGAGGTGCGCGCCACGACCGCAGAGCAGAAGGCCGCCCGGACTCGCATCCCCACGCTCGGACTGCTGCTGGTGGGCTTCGTGGTCTTCGCAGCCTTCACCGCGGACTCGACCCTGAGCACGTGGACCACGCTGTATCTGCACGACGAGCTCGCGGTCACGGGCACGTGGACCGTCGCGGGGCTCGCCTTCGCGATCGCTCCCTTGGGCTACGGCACCTATCAGGTGGCGACGCTCGTCAGCCGGCTCGGCTCCGATCTGGTGGTGCGGCGCTGGGGCCGGGCGCCGCTCGCGGCCGTCACCGCGATGGTCGGCGCGGTCGGGCTCGCGATGATGGCACTGCTGCCTACGGTCGGCGCGGTGTTCCTGGGGGTCGCGCTGGCAGGCGCGGGGGTGGGCGCGCTCGTCCCGCTCGCCTATTCGGCGGCCGGCGACCTTGAGCCGAGCCGGTCCGACGAGATCGTCGCGAGGGTCAACCTGTTCACCTATCCCGGCTCGGTGATCGGCGCCGTGGTGCCGGGGCTCGTGGCTGCGTCGGCCGGGTATGGTCCGTCGCTCCTGGTGGCGGCAGTCATGCTGATCCCTGTGCTCGTGGCGGTGCCGTGGTTCAGGTCCACCCGCGGCGAGTCGGTTCCGCGAGACGACGCCGCCGAGGGAGCTGTCGTCGACTAGGGTCATCGGGACCATGCGTTCTCAAATGTGAGTGAGTGTCACGTAGAATCGTTGACCATGACTGAAGAACGACCCATCGGAGCACGCGAGGCCGCCCGTCGCCGCGTGCGCGCAGCCCTTGCCGGCGCAGCACGCTCGCTCGTCGTCGAGAACGGCTATGACGAGACCACCATCGAGATGATCGCGGAGAGGGCCGGCGTCTCTCGCCGCACCTTCTTCCGCCACTTCGAGACGAAGGACGCAGTGCTCCTTCACTACTACGACGACCTCGGTGAGCAGATCGCCGACGCGATCCTCGGCATGCCCGACGACATTCCGTCGCTCGCGGCCGTCACG
This sequence comes from Demequina zhanjiangensis, assembly GCF_030418315.1. Taxonomy (GTDB): domain Bacteria; phylum Actinomycetota; class Actinomycetes; order Actinomycetales; family Demequinaceae; genus Demequina; species Demequina zhanjiangensis. Next base: position 234,212 of record NZ_JAUHPV010000005.1, on the reverse strand, counting down.
GAGTCCTTCCGCGTCGTGGAGCGCTTCCTGTCCGAGGGGGACGAGCGCGCCTCGCAGTCGCAGCTCGCGCAGATCGTGGCCGAGTCGCCCCGCCTGCACGCCGCGCGGAACTACCGCCGGCGCCACAACGTCGAGCTCGCGGTGCGCGCCCTCATCACGCGCGAGCACCGCGCGGGGCGCGAGATGAGCCAGGTGGCGGCGAGCGCCATCGCAGGCGCTGCGTTCTCGTGCCTCTACGCCGCCGAGAAGGTGTTCCTCACCGACCCGAGCACGGATGCGGTGACGCTGTTCGAGGAGGGCGCGAACGCCCTCGCCGACGCCATGGGCGCCATGCAGGCCTACCAGGCGCGGGAGGCTGCCGTCGCGTGATGCCCCTGCGGCGTCCCGCGCCGGATGGCGCCTGTCAGGCGACCGGCTGCGGGACGCTGCGGATCACGCAGGACTGCTCGCGTCGCACGCGTGCGACGAAGGCCCACCCCAGGAGGACGATCGCGCCGAGCGCGAGGTAGGGCTGGATCGGCTCGAACCACTGGATCGCGCCGGTGTATCCGAGGGCGAGAAGCACGAGCTTGTTGCAGACGGGGCATCCGACGGCGAAGAACGTGACGATCCCGCCGGCCATCCCGAGCCGCCCCTCGCGCTCGCTCCGTGCCTCCTCGGGAGTGGCGACATAGGTGGCGGCGACGAGCCCGGCGAGCACCGAGCTGAGGCCCAACGCCCACCACGACCACGGCGTCGGGGGGATCTCTCGTCCGAAGATCGGGTTCGGGATCAGGTCGGTCGGAATCGCGATGAAGAGGAAGGTCGCGAGTGCGGTGCCGGTGGCGAACCACCACCGGCGGGCGGGCCACTGGCGAAGAGCGTCAATGATCGTCGTCATGCCACCACGATACCCCATGGGGTATTAACCGAGGCGCGCGAGCAGCTCCTCGAGCACGGTGATGACGCCCTCCTCGGCGTTCGAGGGGGCTCGGTAGCGCGCCGCCGCTGCAACCTCCGGGTGAGCGTTGGCCATGGCGAAGGACAGCTCCGCCTCCCCCATCATCTCCAGATCATTGAGGAAGTCGCCGAAGACCGCGGTCTGACTCGGCGTGATGCCCAGAGACCGCTGAAGCGCAGCGAGCGCCTTTCCCTTGTTCACTCCAGGTGCCATCACATCGACCCAGTGATGATCGGAGACGACCACGCGCAGGTGGTCCTCGAACGACGCCAGCGAAGCGGCCGTGCCCTCTGCCCCGCCGAAGTCGTAGACGGCGATCTTGAGGAACTCGTCCTCCGCGGTGCCCAGGTCCTCCAGGACCGTCAACGCCTTGTAGTAGTGCTCCACCTTGCTCAAGAAGGCCTCATCGGTGCGCTCGACATAGGCCGAGCGCTTCCCGCACAGCACGATCCCCAGGTCGGCGCCCGACGCTGCATGCTCGCGCAGCGCCTCGACGAGCGCGGGCACATCCGACGCCGGGAGCGGGCTCGAGCTCACCTCGGCCCCTTCCCTCATGACGAGTGCGCCGTTCTCCGCGATGTAGTCGAGATGGGAGCCCACCTCGCCGAACTGCTTCGCGAGCGTCGCGTACTGCCTGCCCGAGGCGGGAGCGAAGGCGATGCCCCGCCGGCCCAGCTCCTCGAGCAGGGGCCACAGCCGCTCCGGGATGCGCTTGTGCTCGTCGAGCAGCGTGCCGTCCATGTCGCAGACGACGAGCCTCAGGTCGATCGGAGAAGGGGGCAGCTGCACGGTCGGTGGTCCGCCTTTCGTGGGTTCGGAGCGGGGCTGGCACTCGCTGGCATGCTACCTGGCACCGCGAGGTCGACCCGCCGCGGGCCATACTGGGGCGCATGACAGCGCTTCAGTCGATCCACTCGTCGTCCTGGCCCTCGCCCGAGTCGGACAGCACGGAGCCCGTGCTGCTCCTGCTGCACGGATTCGGCTCGCACGAGCACGACCTGGCGGGCCTCGCGCCGATGCTTCCGTCAGGAGTGCCCTGGGCCTCCGTGCGCGCCCCGCTCGAGATGGGCTTCGGAGGCGCTGCGTGGTTCGCCTTGACGCCGCCGACTCTCGCCTACGACCTGGACGAGGTGAACCGGGCGACGGAGGCGCTGTGGGACTGGATCGACGCCCATGCGCCGGCCGGCGCTCCGCTCATCCCTCTCGGATTCTCGCAGGGCGGCCTCATGGCGCTCGAGCTGCTTCGCTCCCGGCCCGAGCGGGTGGCGGGGACGATCGTGCTGTCAGGGTTCGTCGTCGATGCTCCGTCGCCGACGGACGCCCGCCTCTCTGAAGAGCGACCACGAGTGCTGTGGTCCCGCGGTGACGCCGATCCCGTGATCCCGCCCGCCGAGGTGGCGCGCATGGAGCGATGGCTTCCCGCGCACGCCTCCCCCACGATCCGCGTGCACCGTGGGCTCGGGCACGGCATCGATGAGCAGACGCTGGCCGAGGTCGAGGAGTTCGTGAGCGGCCTGACGCAGTAGGCCGCGTGGCACACGGTGTCACGGGTGTCCCGCGTCCGTACTAGACTGACTAGTCAGTACAAAGGAGCGCACATGACAGTCGAGATCTCCACCCCCTCACGCACCACCCACCCGGCCGACGCGACGCCGACGCTCGTCATCGACCGCGCCGCCGTCGCCACCCGACGGGCGCCCGTCTTCGGCCCGGTCACCGCCCGCCTCGACACCCCCGTGACCGTCGTGATCGGAAACCGCGGCAGCGGTCGCACCTCGCTGCTGCTGAGCATGGGAGGGCGCATGCGCCTCACGGGCGGCCGGATCCGCACCCTCGGGCTCGACGTGACCACCCGCGGGCGCGACCTGCGCAGGATCACGGCGCTCGCGGGCTTCGACCCGATCGACCGACCTGATGGCGCGGCGCGTGTCTCGGAGGTGCTCCACGAACGCCAGACGTGGACAGCGCCCTGGTATCGGCGCGTGCCCCGTCCCGCCGAGAAGCAGGTGCATGCTGCTCTGATGCCGGTGTTCGGGGACACGCCCGCACCGCCGGCGGGAGAGCTCGTCCGCGATCTCTCCGAGAGCCAGGACCTGCTGCTCCGCATCGCGCTTGCGCTCGTGGAGCGCCCGCGACTGCTCCTCATCGACGATCTCGATGCGGTGAAGAATCCGGAGCAGCGCGCCCACGTCGCCTCGCGGCTCGAGGCCATCGCTCGGGGCGGGACCGCAGTCGTCGTCGGATCCGCCGATCCGCGCGACGTCGCGCTGTTCGCACCTGAGCTGACCTCCGCACTCCTCCTCACCCGCTGACTCAGCACAGAACGAAGGCCCGACCATGTCCGTCCTCTCCCCCGGCACCGAGCTCACGCGCTTCCGCGCGGGCGTCCTTCCTCGCGTCGCGCTCGGCGTGCTCCTGTTCATCCCGCTCATCTACGGCGCCCTGTACCTGTGGGCGTTCTGGTCGCCCACGGAGAACCTCGATCAGATCGCCGTGGCGCTCGTCGACGAGGATCAGCCGGTGGCGCTCTCCGACGGCACCACGATCGATGCCGGTGCCGAGGTGGTCACCGAGCTGGTCGAGTCGGCGGACCTCGGGTGGGTGCTGACCGATGCCGACGACGCTGCGGAAGGGGTCGCGCACGGCGAGTACTACTTCGCCGTCACGATCCCCGCCGACTTCTCGGCGTCTCTCGCCTCCGTGGACTCCGCTGACCCCGTGACAGCACCGCTCGAGGTGCACTACAACGAGACCAACAGCTTCCTGGCGACCACTCTCGGACGTACCGCGATGGACCGCGTGCACGAGGCCGTCGCCGACACGACCGCGGCGCGCACGTCGCTGCTCCTCATCGAGGGGGTAGACGCGCTCTCCGCCGGACTCTCTGACGCGGCCGACGGCGCCGCGACGCTTGACGACGCGACCACCGAGGTCGCCGACGGTGCCGCAGCGCTCGAGGAGGGCCTGCAAGGACTCGACGCGGGAGCGCAGGACCTCTCCGCAGGCGCTTCGACTCTCGCGGACGGCGCGGGGGATCTCGCCGACGGAGCAACTCAGGTCGCCGCAGGCGCCGGCTCGCTCGCGGCGGGAGCGTCGAGCCTCGCCGATGGCACCGACGCGGTCGCGTCGGGTGCGGAGGACCTCGACGGAGGACTGGCGACGCTGTCCACCGGCGCGGAGCACCTGTCCCAGGGTCTGTCCGCGCTCGACGAGCAGACCGCGACGCTGACGGACGACGCCGCCGCCCTCGACACGGGCGCCACGCAGCTGAGGGGCGCCCTGGGTCTGATCTCTCAGATCGCCGCGGCGGACCCGACCGCGAGCCTGGCTGACGTCGACGCGGCGCTCCGCGCTCAAGGCTCGAGCCTCACCGACCTGGCAGCGGGCGCGTCGCAGCTGGCGCAGGGCACCAGCACCCTCGCCGATGCGGCGCCTGACCTGGTGGGGGCGATCTCCGCGCTCGACTCCGGCGCCGGTGATCTTGCGGCGGGTGCCACGGAGGCGGAGCAGGGAGCGGACAGCCTCGCGCAGGGGGCGCGCGCTGCGGCCAGCGGAGCGCGGGACGTCTCCGCGGGCGCGACGACTCTCTCGGCCGGCGCCTCTGAGGTCTCCGGGGGCGCGTCTCGGCTCGCACACGGCGCAGACGACCTCGAAGACGGCGCCGCGCGGCTTGCCTCCGGCGTGGACGACGCGCTCGGTGGGGGCGTGACGCTGGCCGACGGAGCGGACCAGGTATCGGCCGGTGCGGGCGACCTCTCCTCCGCACTGCGCGACGGCGCCTCGCGCGCCCCGCACTACTCGGATTCCCAAGCGGCGAGCATGTCCGAGGTGATGGCTGACCCCGTGGCGCTCGAGGCCATGACGGAGAACGAGACGCAGGGCTTCGGCGAAGGCTTCGCACCGTTCTTCATCGCTCTGGCGGCGTTCGTCGGCGCGCTCATCACGTGGCTGATCCTCCGTCCGCTTCCGGTGCGGCTGCTGGGCACACGCGCCTCCGGCCTGCGCACGGTGCTCACGGGTTTCGTGCCTGCCGCGCTCCTGGGGCTCGGTCAGACGCTCATCATGGTGCTCGTCCTCGTGCTTCTGATCGGCGTGTCGCCCGTGCACCTCCTCGGTATGACGCTCTTCGTGCTGCTCACGACGCTCGCGTTCCTGGCCCTCCAGCAGATGTTCGTCGTGCTACTGGGGTCGGCGGCTGGACGCGTCGTGAGCCTGGTGCTCCTCATGCTCCAGCTCTCGTCGTCGAGCGGCACCTACCCCGTCGAGACCTCGCCGCGGTTCTTCCAGATCCTCCATCCCTTCATGCCCGCGTCGTACGTCGTGGACGGTCTGCGCGCCATGATCGGAGGCGGCGTCGACGCACGTTTCTGGGCGGCGCTCGCCTATATGGTGGGGCTCCTGGCCGTCTCGCTCACGATCAGCGCGATCGCTGCGGGGCGTCAGAAGGTGTGGACGATCGCACGTCTGCACCCTGAGCTGTCCATCTGACCGCGCGGCCTCCAGGAGGAGCAATGGCACGCCCCAGCACCAGGCAGGCGATCCTCGCCGCTGCCGTCACCGTCGCCGCGCGCCAGGGCATCTCGTCGGCGACGATGGACGCCGTCGCCGACGAGGCAGGGGTCGCGAAGGGCAGCCTCTACTACAACTATCCGAACAAGGACGCGATCTTCGAGGCCGTCATGCGCGACGGCTTCGAGGCGCTGCGGGTGCGTGTCGAGGCGGCCCGACTCGAGTCGCCGGGTCCGGGCGCTCTTGCCGCCGTATCGGAGGCCACGCTCGAGGCGCTGCGGGAGAACACCGACCGAGCGAAGGTCATGGCCGCCGAGCTCTTCCGTACGGATCGCCCGTGGAATGGCGCCGTCGCCTCGGCCCGTGCTGGGCTGGTGGAGGTGTACCTCGTCGCACTGCGTGACTCCCTGCCGGCCTCCGAGACGCGAGGTGCCGTCACGGAGATGACCGCCGGCGCGTTCATGGGTGCGCTCGTCGGCGCCGCGCTGTCATGGCTGGTGCTTCATCCCGAGATGGAGGCGACGGAGGTCGTCGCACAGGTGCTCGCGCTCACTCCCCTGCCGCTGGAGGGACCAGGAGTGGCTCAGTAGGGCTCAGGGTCCGCGGCGCACGCCGGCGCAGGGTCTGCGTCGCAGGTGGGCACGGGTGCAGGGTCGGCCGCGCACGCCGGCGCCGGATCGGCCAGGCAGGCCGTCACCTCGAGGCGTCGGTCGGGGTCGAGCCGTCCCAGGATCTTGAGGCACAGCTGGGCGAGATCCTCCACCTCGTCCTCTGACAGGTCGTCCAGCACCATCGTGCGCACCGCCTCCGCGTGAAGCGGCTGGGTGGACCGCAGCGCCTCACGGCCGTGGGCGGTCAGGACGGCGTTGAAGGCGCGTCCGTCGTCAGGGCACTGCTCGCGGACCACGAAGTCCTTGCGTTCGAGCGCCGTCACCACGCGCGACAGGCGCGGCAGCGTCGCGTTGGTGCGCGAGGCGAGCCTGCTGAGGCGGAGCGTGCCCGAGGGCGCCTCGTCGAGCGCCTCGAGAAGGGTGTACTCGAAGGCGGTCAGCGAGGCAGGTGCGAGCTTCTTGTCGAGCGCGGCCGGAAGCAGCTCCAGCAGCGCATGCAGGCGCGCGATCGCGACGCGCTCCTCCTGCCGCAGCAGGCTGTCCGTGCGTGTGTCCATGCCCCTATCGTAGCGGATAGTTGTATCTACAACAATGATGCGCTACAGTCTCTAGTTGTAGATACAACCAATTGCCCCGAGGGGCGCCCTGAAAGGAAGAGCGACATGACCTCCACCACCATCTTCGGCACCGGCAACATGGCGAACGCGATCGGCGGCCTGCTCGCCGACGGCGGCGCCTCCGTCACCTACATCTCCGAGGGCGAGTCCGGCACCGCTCCGATCACCGGCGACATCGTCGTGCTCGCGGTCCCCTACCCCGCCGTGGACGCGATCATCGACGCATACGCCTCGCAGCTCGAGGGCAAGATCGTCGTCGACATCACCAACCCGCTCGACTTCTCCACGTTCGACTCGCTCGTCGTTCCGGTGGGCAGCTCTGCCGCCGCTGAGATCCAGGCGAAGCTCCCCGCCTCGAAGGTGCTCAAGGCCTTCAACACCACCTTCGCCGCGACCCTCGCGAGCAAGAAGGTCGGCGAGCTCGGCACGACCGTGCAGATCGCGGGCGATGACGCCGACGCCAAGGCCACCCTGGCTGCCGCCGTCGAGGCCGGCGGCGTGTCGGCCATCGATGCCGGCGCCCTCAAGCGCGCGCACGAGCTCGAGGCCTTCGGCTTCCTGCAGCTCACCCTCGCGGCCGCGGAGAAGATCTCGTGGACCGGCGGCTTCGGCGTGGTCCGCTGACCTCCCACCATCACCAGGCCCGGCCGGGGAGCAATCTCCGGCCGGGCGTCGTTGTGCTTGACGCCTGTATCGATTGACTGAGGAGTCCCCCTTGCCACTCGCACGTTCCCGCAGACGCGCCGTCGTCGTCACGGCTGGCGCTGTCGCGCTGGTCGCGATCGCTGCCGTCGTGATCCTGCTCACCCGCTCCGCGTCCGCGGAGTCCATCCCTGCCTCCGCCCTCGGCCCTGGAACCCACATGGGAGCGGTCGAGCTCGCCTCGGCAGACCCTGCTGCGCTCTCGGAGTTCTACATCGATGGAGTCGGGCTTGAGCTTCTCGACTCCCAGGCGTCGGCGTTGACCCTCGGCATGGACGGCGTGGAGCTGCTGCGCATCGTCCCGTCGGACGCTGCCGCCGACGACCAACGCGAGGCCGGTCTCTACCATTCCGCGTTCCTGTACACCGATGAGGCAAGCCTCGCGGCAGCCATCCTGCGCACCGCGACCGTGTACCCGACGTCCTTCGTCGGCTCAGCCGACCACACCGTGAGCCAGGCCTTCTACTTCGTGGACACCGAGGGCAACGGGGTCGAGCTCTACGTCGACCGTCCCGCAGACACCTGGACCTGGACGGGCGGAGAGGTCACGATGGGCAGCTACGCGCTCGACCCCAACGCGTTCATCGCGGAGCACCTGGACGGCGCCGCTGAGGAGATCGCCGCTGCAGGGCTCACCATGGGGCACGTGCACCTGAGGGGCGGCGAGCTCGAGGCGGCGGAGGCCTTCTACGAGGACGCGCTCGGCATGGCTGTGACCTCTCGCTCGGAGGGCGCGCTGTTCTTCTCCGCCGACGGGTACCACCACCATCTCGCGGTGAACGTGTGGTCATCCGAGGGCGCCGGACCACGACCCGAGTCGCGCGGCCTCTCGGAGGTGCGCGTCGAGGTCGCTTCCACCGCCGAGCTCGATGCGCTCGAGCAGCGGCTCGGAGAGCACGGTGTCGCCTACGAGCGAGAGGGCGACGTGGTCACCACGGCTGACCCGTGGGGCACCACGGTGGTCGTGTCCGCGTAGCGTCACCCGCCCACGCGAGGAAGGGCCGCGCCCGGCCGTTGAGGACCAGGCGCGGCCCTTCTGCTCGTTCAGCGCTGTCGGCCCCTCGACACTCGTCGCCACACGTTGGTGTCGGCGAGGTCGAGAAGCTCGTCCCCGCGTCCTGACATGACGGTCTTGAGCGCCCACAGCGCGAAGCCCTTGGCCTGCGCGGTCGTGATCGTCGGCGGCAGCGTCAGCTCCTCACGGGCCGTGACGACATCCACGAGCACTGGACCCGGTGTGGCGAGCGCCTCGCGCAGAGCGGGCTCCAGGTCCTTCCCGTCCTCGACGCGGATCCCGTGGATGCCCATCGCACGAGCGACGGCGGCGAAGTCCGGGTTGTCGAGGCCGGTCGCGTAGGTCGGGATGCCCGCAGCCTTCATCTCGAGCTCCACGAAGTTGAGCGACGAGTTGTTCGAGACGACGATCGTGACCGGCAGATCGTTCTGGGCCGCGGTCAGCAGCTCTCCCATCAGCATGGTGAGGCCCCCGTCGCCCGAGAGTGCGATGACCTGGCGATCACGGTTGTCCGCCTGAGCCCCGAGCGCCTGCGAGAGGGCGTTCGCCATGGATCCATGGTTGAAGGAGCCCAGAAGCCGACGCTCCTTCGTCATGTCGAGGTAGCGGGCTGCCCACACCGTCGGACTGCCCACATCCGCAGTGAAGATCGCGTCGTCTGCCGCGACCTTCGACACGGTGCGCGTGAGGAACTGCGGATGGATCGGCTTCCTGCCGTCGTCGTTCGCCAGCTCGTCCAGGTCCTTGCGCGCCCGCTGATAGTGCTTCACGGCGTCGCGGAGGTGGCGACCCTCGCGTCCCGCTCGCAGGAGCGGCAGCAGTGCCTCGGACGTGGAGGCGACATCGCCGACGAGCCCGACGTCGATCGGGGTCCTGCGGCCCAGGTTCTCGCCGCGGATGTCCACCTGCACGATCGTCGCGTTCTCGGGATAGAACTGGCGATAGGGGAAGTCGGTGCCCAGCATCAGGAGCGCGTCGGCCCTCTCCATCGCGCGGTAGCCGGACGAGAATCCGATGAGCCCGGTCATCCCGACGTCGTAGGGGTTGTCGTACTCGATGTGCTCCTTGCCTCGCATCGCGTGGACGATCGGCGCCTGGAGGCGCTCGGCGAGCGCCATGACCTCCTCGTGGGCCCCTGCGACGCCCGAGCCCGCCAGGATGGTGACCCGTTCCGCGGCGTTCAGCGCCTTGGCGGCAGCCTTCAGCTCACCTTCCGAGGGCGTCACGCGGGAGGCCGAGGCCGTGATCGGGGCCGTGGGGCGTCGCGACGGTGCAGGCTGGAAGAAGATGTCCGACGGCACGGTCACCACCGCGACGCCCTTGCGCTCCACGGCGGCGCGCATCGCGGTCTCAAGCACCCACGGGAGCTGGGAGGCGTCGCTCACGAGCTCGGAGTAGACGGAGCACTCGCGGTACAGCTCCTGCGGGTGGGTCTCCTGGAAGTAGTTGCTCCCGATCTGGTCGAGCGGGATGTGCGACGCGATCGCGAGCACCGGGACGTGATTGCGCTGCGCATCGAAGAGGCCGTTGATGAAGTGGAGGTTCCCCGGACCCGAGCTGCCCGCGAGCACAGCGAGCCGGCCGGTCACGTCGGCGTCCGCGCCCGCCGCGAAGGCGGCCGCCTCCTCGTGCCGCGTGTGCATCCATTCGATGCGTCCGTCCACGCGCAGCGCGTCTGTGAGCGCGTTGAGCGAGTCGCCCGCGATGCCCCAGATGCGGGTCACCCCCGCGCGCACCAGTGTGTCGATGAAGGTGTTCGCCACCGTATCGGCCATCGTCCGTGCCTCCGTCCTGTGAGAGTCATGGCGCGCCAGGCGTCGCGCCGCATAATATGTGTACGCCGCGTTCATTAAGTGTATTCCCGTCTCCCTCGAGCGCTGCGACACGGGTCGACCGCGCGCCTGACGCCGGGACCCACGTGCACGACGGATATGCTGGACACGATGTCCACCTCGTCCGCGCCCGCACCCGGCGCCCGCACTCGCGGGCGGCCCCGGGACCCTGCGCTGCGCGAGCGCATCCTGGAAGCCGCGGCGAACCTCGCGATGGCGAGCGGCGTGGAGCTCGGCTTCGAGCGCATCGCCCAGGAGGCTGGAGCGAGCCGGACCACGCTCTACCGATGGTGGGACAGCCCCCAGGAGCTTCTGCTCGACGCGATGCTCGAGCGCACGCGCTGGTCTCTGGACCACGACTCCGAGGGCACCGCCGCCGCTCGCCTGAGAGCCCAGGTCGTCGACGCGGTGGAGATCCTCTCGGCCCCCGACACAGGACGACCGCTGCGCGCGCTTGCCGCCGGTGCCCTCACGAACGAGAAGGTGCGCACGGCCTTCATCGAGCACTGGCTCAGCCCTCGCCGGGAGGTGGCCGCGCGCATCCTCTCGGACGGCATGATCACCGGCGAGTTCAGGCAGGACCTCGACGCAGAGGCGGTGATCGATGCCCTCTTCTCCCCCATCTATCACCGGTTGCTGCTGACCCGCATGCCGCTCGGCAGGGGCTTCGCGGACACCCTCTGGCGGATCGTCGAGCCCGGGCTGTCGCCCGCCTGAGCGGCCGACCTCGCTCCGGCGCGTCTGCGTCAGCCGGGGAGGAGCTCCCTCAACCACGACGGGCCGACGGTCCTGACACCTTCAGGGAGCCGTGCGCGGAGACCGCGATCCGACGTGACGACCGTGACGGCGAAACCTTCGGAAGCAAGCGCGCTGGCCTGCGCGACGATCTCGGAGTCGCCATCGCGCTCGGCCTTGACCGCACGCACGGGTAGCGCGCTCTCGGCAGACCGGGCATCGCCCTCGAGCACCGCCACGACATGCGGCATCACGCGCCCGCCCTCGATCCCCCAAGGATCGCCCGGGAGGCCGCTCGCTATCGCGTCGGCCACGGCCGCGAGCAAGGCGGTGGTGGATCCCGCGCGATCGCGCCACCAGCCGTCGGGCACCGAGCCCACCACATTCGCGGTGTCGACGAGGAGAGCGGGCCGCGCCTCGAGCAGCGTCCTGAGAACGGGCCACGCGTCGGCGAGTCCAGGATGAAGCGGAAGATCGGTCACGGCGTCGATCCCCACCCATGCGAGAGACAGCGACTCCGCATCCGCCACCTCCGGCTCGAAGGGTGTGTCGACGCGTGCGACCACGGTGGTGTAGGTCCAGATCTCAAGGTCGAGCGTGTGCTCGGCCACCGGCACCAGGGCGTTCCGAGGCACCGCGGCCTCCTCCTCCGCCTCCCGAAGGGCGCCCTCGAGCGCCGACTCCCCCAGATGCCTCGCACCACCCGGGATGCCCCAGGTGCCGCCGAAATGGCTCCATGCGGCGCGGTGCTGCAGCAGCACCCCACGCGCTGGGTCGTGTGCCAGAAGGCCCGCGGCGCCGTACAGGCCCCAGTACCGTTCGCCCGAGTCCGCGAACACCCAGGCATCTGCCGGGTCACGGTGCGCGGGCAACGGTGGAGGGACGCTCGGGTCGTCCGGGGGCGGTGACGTCACCATGTCAGCGTCCCACACCCGTGCGCGGGGCTCTGGTCACGGACGGGCGTGGCGGTCAGCGACCTCGCGCATCGCTGCGGCCAGGATGTCGATGCCGCGATGCAGCTCGTCGTCCGTGACCGTCAACGGCGGCGCGATGCGGAACACGCCTCCCATGCCCTTGAGCTGACCGATGTTCATGTGAAGACCGCGTCGGAGGCTCGCCTCGGTCACCTCCACACCGAACGTCTCCGCGGGCGCCTTGGTCTTACGGTCGTCGACCACCTCGATGCCCTGGAGCAGCCCGCGCCCGCGGACGTCGCCGACCTGCGAGAAGGTCTCGTGAAGCTCCCGAAGTCGCAGCGACAGCTGGGTGCCGAGCTCTGCAGCCCTCTCCACCAGGCCTTCGCGCTGGATCACGTCGAGCACCGCGAGCGCGACGGAGGCAGGAAGCGGATCGTTCACGTGCGTCGTGTAGAAGAGGAAGCCGCGCTCCTTGCAGCGCTGCTCGATCTCGTCTCCGGTCATGACTGCCGCGACGGGCATGCCTGCACCGAGCGTCTTCGACAGCGTGATGATGTCCGGCACGACGCCGTCGCGCTCGAAGGCGTACATGAGGCCCGTGCGTCCCATGCCCGTCTGCGCCTCGTCGAGCACCAGCAGCGCGCCGCGCTCGTCGCACCACGTCCTCAGGCGCGCCAGATAGCCGGGCGGGAGCTCGATGATGCCGCCGGACGACAGGATGGGCTCTACGAGGCATGCGGCGATCGAGCCGGAGCTCGCGCGATCCACGGCGTCCAGCCCGTACTCGAGCTCCGCCTCCCAGTCGTACGAGCCGTCCTCGCGGCGGAACGGCGACCTGTACCCGTCGGGCGTCGGGAGCGCGTACAGTCCGACCCCCATAGGCCCATATCCCTGGCGCCCGGCTGAGAACGTGGCGCTCGACGCGCCCCCGGTCATGCCATGCCAGGACCTGTTGAAGGAGACGACCTCGTAGTGGCCGGTCGCGATCTTCGCCATCTTCAGGGCGGCCTCGTTCGCCTCGGCGCCCGTGCTCAGCAGGAGCATGCGTGAGAGCTCCGCGGGAAGGGTCTCCGCGAGACGCTCGGCCAGGTCGACCACGGGTCGGCTGAGCATCCCGCTGAAGAGGTGGTCGAGGGTGCGGACGCTGCTCGAGACCGCCTCGACGATGGCAGGGTGCGAGTGCCCGAGCACCGCGCTCATCTGGCCCGACGTGAAGTCGAGCAGGGCGTTCCCGTCCGAGTCGTACACGTAGGCGCCCGAGGCGCGCTCGATGATCCGGGGCGTGAACGGCGCGCCGTAGCGCACCAGGTGAGCCTCCGCTGATGCCCAGAAGGCCTCGTCGGACATGGGAACCCCCTTCGCTCGGGTGGTGTCAGCCGAAGTAGCGCCCCGGCCTGTGGTTGATGGCGATCACGAAGTTCAGGAGCACGGCGCCGATGATCGAGCACAGCAGGATCCACGGGTCGACGAGGGCGAGCGAGGCGATCACCACGGTGACGTCGAGCGCACCCTGCACGTAGCCGGCGCGGATGTTGAACCGCTCCTGCGCGTATGCGGCGAGGATCCCGAACCCTCCCGCGCTGGACCCGTGCCGGAACAGCACGAGCATGCCCATGCCGATCGACAGGCCGGCGAAGATCGCCGCGTACATGGGGCTCAGCTGCCCGATGTCGATGAAGTGCGGGTGCAGCGACGAGCCGACGGAGACGAGGGCGACCGCGATCAGCGTCTTCACCGTGAACGTCCAGCCGAGGCGCTTCACCGCCAGGTAGTAGAAGGGCAGGTTGATGACGAAGTAGACGACTCCGAAGCTCCACCCGCTCAGGTAGGTCGTCAGGAAGGCGACTCCTGCGAGGCCTCCGGACACGCCGTCGATGGCACCGAGAAGGTAGATGCCCCACGACATCATGAACGCCCCGACGACGAGCGCGAGGGCGTCCTCCCATAGGGCGTGCTTCTTCACCTCGAGCGGCGGCTCGATGACAGTCACTGTGGTCCTCCGAGATACAGGCGTCGGCCTGACTCGGCGACGCGAACCGCACCATTGTGCTGTATCCGGATGACGCGCAGGTTTCACCGCCCCACGGGAGGCGTCGCTTATCGCTACGCGGTGAGCAGCAGCGCCTCTCCCTGACCTCCGCCGCCGCAGAGTGACACGCCTGCCGTGCCGCCACCACGACGGTTCAGCGCATGGACGGCGTGGACCACGAGCCGTGCGCCCGAAGCGCCGATCGGGTGGCCGAGCGAGATGCCACCACCCTCGACGTTCACGGTCTCAGGAGAGACGCCCAGCACCTCGGCGGACCGCGCCACCACGGCCGCGAAGGCCTCATTGATCTCGATCACGTCCAGGTCGGTCGGCGCGACGGCGTCCTTCTCGCACGCGGCGAGCAAGGCATGGGCCGGCTGCTCCTGGAGCGAGTTGTCGGGGCCCGCGACCTGCCCGTACGCGCCAAGGGTCGCGAGTACCGTCAGGCCGTGGCGGTCCGCGTAGGCGCGGGTGGTGAGGACGAGCGCCGCGGCGCCGTCTGAGATCTGCGACGAGTTGCCTGCGGTCAGCGTGCCCTCGCGGTCGAACGCAGGTCGAAGGCCCGCAAGCCGCTCCTCGGTGGTGTCGGCGCGCACCCCCTCGTCCTGGGCGACCGTCACCGGCTCGCCACGGCGCTGGGGCACCTCCACAGGAACGATCTCCCCGTCGAGGAGGCCGGCCACCTGTGCGGCGGCCGCCGCCTGGTGCGAGCGCGCGGCTATCGAGTCCTGCGCCTCACGGGACACGCGCAGCCGCGCGTTATGACGTTCGGTGGACAGGCCCATGCTCTCGCGGTCGATCGCGTCCGTGAGCCCGTCGTGGGCCATGTGGTCGAGCGCTTCGACGGAGCCGTAGCTCCAGCCGCGGCGGGTGCCGGTGAGCAGGTGCGGGGCCTGTGACATGGACTCCATGCCGCCCGCGACCACGACGTCGGCGTCGCCGAGCCGGAGGACCCGCGAGGCGTCGATCACCGCAGCGAGCCCCGACAGGCACACCTTGTTCACGGTGACAGCCGGAGCGCTCCACGGCACGCCCGCCGCGATCGCCGCCTGCCGTGCGGGGTTCTGGCCGCACCCGGCCTGCAGCACCTGTCCCATGATGACCTGTCCGACGGACGCGGCATCGACCCCTGCGTGCGCGAGCGCCCCGTTGATGGCCGCTGCGCCCAGCTCGACGGCGGTGAGGGAGGACAGCGCGCCCTGGAGCCTGCCCTGAGGCGTGCGGACAGCGCCGACGATGACGATGTCGCTCATGCGCGCACGCCGATGCGCAGCTCAGGCTCGGTGGCCGCGACGACCTCGTCGGTCGTCACGCCTGGCGCGGTCTCCACCAGCACGAGCCCGTCCGGCGTGACGTCGATGACCGCCAGATCGGTGATGATGCGGTCGACGACGCCCCGCCCTGTGAGGGGAAGCGAGCACTGCTCGACGATCTTGGGCGACCCGTCGCGCGCCACATGCTCCATGAGCACGATCAGCCGTCCGGCACCGTGCACCAGGTCCATCGCGCCGCCGGGCCCCTTCACCATCTTGCCGGGGATCATCCAGTTCGCGAGGTCGCCCGACGCGGAGACCTGCATCGCGCCCAGGATCGCGGCGTCGATCTTGCCGCCGCGGATCATGCCGAAGCTGAGGGCCGAGTCGAAGTAGGCGGCTCCTTCGCCTACAGTCACCGTCTCCTTGCCTGCGTTGATGAGGTCCGGGTCGACGTCGGCCTCGGCGGGGTATGGGCCGACGCCCAGGATGCCGTTCTCCGATTGCAGCGTCACGGAGACGCCCGCGGGCATGTGGTTCGGCACGAGCGTCGGGAGCCCGATGCCCAGGTTGACGTACTCCCCGTCGTGAAGCTCGAGTGCGGCACGTGCTGCCATCTCGGGTCGTGTGAGGGCCATGTCAGCTCGCTCCGTTCTCGGCGACGGTGCGCCGTTCGATGCGCTTCTCGATGTCGGTGCCCACCTCGAGGATCCTGTGCACGTACACGCCCGGAAGGTGGACGGCGTCGGCCGGGATCTCCCCTGGCTCCACGAGCGTCTCGACCTGGGCGATGCATACCCGGCCGGCCATCGCGGCGAGGGGGTTGAAGTTCCTTGCCGAGCTGTGGAACACGAGGTTGCCGAGGGTGTCGCCGACAGCGGCGTGCACGAGGGCGAAGTCGGTGGTGATCGCCTCCTCGAGGACGAACTCCCGGGGACCGCGCGCGGTGTCGAAGGTGCGGACCTCCTTAGGAGGCGACGCGACGGCGACCGCGCCGGTGCCGTCGTACCTTCGCGGAAGCCCGCCCTCCGCGACCTGCGTGCCCACTCCCGTCTGGGTGAAGAAGCCCGCGATCCCCGAGCCGCCGGCGCGGAGCTTCTCGGCGAGCGTGCCCTGCGGCGTCAGCTCGACCTCGAGCTCGCCGGACAGGAACTGGCGCTCGAACTCCTTGTTCTCCCCCACGTACGACGAGGTCATCTTGCGGAGCCGGCCGGCACCGAGCAGGACACCCAGCCCCCAGTCGTCGACTCCGCAGTTGTTGGACACGACCGAGAGATCGGTCGTGCCCTGCGCGAGGAGCGCGTCGATGAGCGCCATGGGGTTGCCGCACAGCCCGAAGCCGCCGACGGCGAGCGAGGCGCCGTCGTGAATGTCCGCGACCGCTTCGGCGGCGGTCGCGACTGTCTTGCCAGTCATGCCTGTCCTCCTCGAACCGGGGTGGCGAGCAGCGCATCGTCGAGCAGCTCCGCCACCGTGGCCGCCCCTTCGGGCGTCATGGTGATCGTGTAGTGGTTGAAGTCGGGATTCCGGGTGTGCCGCACGTCCGTGCCTTCGAGCAGCGGGGCGAGCAGGGGCTCCGGGTACAGGCCCGGAGGCTGGTCGGTGAGCCCGCGGGGGACCGTGAGCATCCAGGTGGGAAGAGCCAGCGCCTTCCACGCGCGGGGCAGGTCCTCCCCGGCGATCAGATCCTCGGTGTCACGCGCCGTCGTGTCGTAGGACGTCGCGGGACGGAGCGAGCCGTCGGCGGGCACGAGGTCGTACGCGAAGTAGTCCTCGAGCTCGGCGCACCACGCCTCGGTGAAGGCCGGATGCTGGTGCCAGAAGTCCAGGTAGGCGTCGACGTCCGCGAAACGCATCTGGAGCCGCTGCGCTGTGGGGCCGAGCACCTGGGTCATCGCCTGGTCGGCGGTGACGCCCTCGGGGATCCCGAGCGGGAGACCGCCGTCCACGAGGATCAGCGCCCTCGCGATGTCGGGGTGGCGGTGCGCGGCGACGACAGACACGAACGCTCCCATCGAATGGCCGAGCAGCACGGGCCTGTCGAGCCCGAGCGTCTCGACCACCGCGGCGAGGTCGTCGGCGTGCGTCGCCATCCCCTGCCCCGGCGCGACCTCCTGCGAGCGTCCGCGCCCACGGAGGTCGGGAGCGACGATGCGCAGGTCCGGTGCCGCGTCCGCGAGCCACTGCCACGCGAGGTGGGACGACGTGATCCCGTGCACCGCGACCACCTCGCCCCGCACCGCTCCGTCCGGTTCCCAGACCGCGACACGAAGGTTGCCTCCGTCCACGGCGACATCGATCTCTCGCTTCGTCATCGGGCCGACCATCCGCCGTCCATCGTGTACGAGGCCCCGGTGACCATGCCGGCGTCGTCCGACGCCAGCCAGCAGGCGAGGGACGCGACCTCCGACGGCTCGACCAGGCGCTTCACCGCGGATTCGGTGAGCATCACCTTCTCGACGACCTCGGACTCGGGGATGCCGTGGACCCTCGCCTGATCTGCGATCTGCTTCTCCACGAGCGGCGTCCGCACGTACCCGGGGTTGATGCAGTTGGAGGTCACCCCGTGGGGGCCGCCCTCAAGCGCCGTCACCTTGGACAGGCCCTCAAGCCCATGCTTGGCGGCCACGTACGCCGACTTGAAGGGCGAGGCCCGAAGCCCGTGCACCGAGGAGAGGTTCACGATCCGTCCCCACCCCCGCTCATACATCCCCGGCAAGGCGGCGCGGATGAGGAGGAAGGGCGAGACGAGCATCAGGTCCTGGATGAGCCTGAAGGCATCCGGAGGGAAGTCCTCGAGCGGGCTGACGCGCTGGATGCCCGCGTTATTGACGATGACGTCCACGTCGAGCTCGAGATCGTCGAGCGACTCGGTGTCCGACAGGTCGACCACCCATGCGGTGCCCGAGACCTCGTCTGCGGCCCGATGTGCAGCCTCCTCGTTGAAGTCGGCGATCGTGACGGCGGCACCCCTCGCAGCGAACGCACGCGCGCATGCGAGGCCGATCCCGCTCGCCCCGCCCGTCACCAGGGCCCTGCGACCCGTCATGTCCTGCTCGGCCATCACGCCTCCTCGTCGGATCCGGTGGTCTTGTCTGCGGCGTCGTGGCGCGGTCCCCGACGGAGCGCGCCGTCGATCACCCGCATCGCCGCGTCGAGCACGGCGGGGTCGATCGCCTGCGGCGCCTGCCCGCCCGCGTCCCGCTCCCACAGCACGTAGCGCATCCCGATGAGCTCGCCGATGCCCATGAGGGCCCAGGCCGTCACCTCGGGATCGAGCTCAGCGTCGATCTCGCCATCGTGCTGCGCGGCGGTGAGTCCCTCCCGGTAGCCGGCGACGATCCTCGCGTAGTGCTCACGCATGGTCTCGGGCGAGACGAGCTCGGCCTCCCGGACGACCCGGTACAGCGCAGGGTGCTCCGCGGTGAAGCGGAAGAACCCCTCGAAGCCGAGCCGCTCCGCCTCCATGCGGTCCCGTGCGCCCTCCATGGCGGTCGACATGGCCTGTCGCACACGGCTGTTGAGGTCGAGCACGAGCGCCTCGAAGATCGTCTGCTTCGAGTCGAAGTACAGGTAGAAGGTGCCGAGTCCGATGCCCGCGCGCTCGGTGATGCGCACGATCGACGCCTCGTGATAGCCGGCGTCGGCGAAGACCTCCTCCGCGGCCTCGAGGAGGCGCCTTCGCGTGGCCTGGCCGCGCGTGGTGAGAGGCTTCCCTGTCGCCTGCGAGACGGGAACCTCCTCCTGCTCGTCGAGCTGGGTCATCGGGTCCTCCTCTCGGCGACGGCACGCTCCCGCAGGTGGCGCCTCTCGACCTTGTCGAGCGTCCCTGTGGGCAGGTCCTCGACGATGGTGAACTGGACGGGCACCTTGAATCCGGCGAGCAGGGAGCGTGCGTGCGCCTCCATCTCGTCTCGCGTGAGGACTGCTCCGGCGACGGGCCGCACGAAGGCGGCGCCTCGCTCTCCCCAGACGTCGTCGGGAACTCCGACGACGGCGGCGCGCGCGACCAGCGGGTGCGACTCGAGCACCCGCTCGACCTCCGCGGGCGCGACGTTCTCCCCGCCGGAGATGTAGATGTCCTTGATCCGGTCGACGATCGAGTAGCGGCCGGACTCGTCCCGGGACGCGAGGTCGCCGCTGCGGAGCCAGCCGTCCGTGAGGACCTGCGCGGTCGCGGCGGGGTCGTCGAGGTATCCGCTGAAGAGCGACGGGGAGCGCACCCACAGCTCGCCGGCGGCTGCGCCCTCGAGCACGAGCCCCGACTCGGGATCGCGCAGCGACACCTCCACGTGCGGGTACGGCACGCCGACGGCCTCTGGGGCGTCGGCCGCCTGCGCCGCCGGAAGGTGGAGGGTGTTGGGCCCGGCCTCTGTCAGTCCGTAGCCGGGTGTCAACGGCGTGCCACGCTCTCGCCATGCCTGCGCGACCTCTGGCGACAGCCGTGCGCCACCTGAGACGGCGAGTCTGAGGGTGGCGAGATCGGTCTGGTCCCACGCGGGATCGTCGAGCAGCAGCCTGTACTGCGTGGGGACGCCCATCATCGCGGTCACGCCCCGGGTCTCGAGCAGGCTCAGCACGCGCGAGGGCGAGAAGCCGCGCTCGAGCACGACTGTGGCTCCGGTGCGCCATGCAAGAAGCGGCTGCACGTTCCATGCCGCCACGTGATATTGCGGCAGCACGCACAGCACGACGTCGTCCTCGCGCAGAGGCATCGCCTGGTCGAGCGCAAGGTTGGTCCAGAAGCAGGCCTCGTGGCTGAGCAGGACCCCCTTGGGCGCCGCCTCGGCACCGGAGGTGAAGATCAGCAGCAGCGGATCGGAGTCCGCGGCGGCGCGTGCGGGCGTGGGCCGTGCGCTCCCAGGCGCGTGGCTCTCGACTCCCGCGGTGCCGAGCGACGCACGCGGGCACCGTTGCGGCTCCGCCTCGAGCGCGGAGGCGAGCAGCCGCTCGTGCTCCTCGTCCACCAGGATCAACGCCGGGTCCGTCCGGGTGAGCAGCGCACCGAGCTCCGCGGGAGCGAGGCGTACCGACAGCGGTGCGAAGGTGAGCCCGGTGAGAGCGCATGCGAAGAACGCGACGACGTGATCGGCCGACGTGCCCGACACCGTGGCGATGCGGTCCCCCGCGCCGTAGCCGGCGCCCGCGAGGCGGGCGGCGAGGTCCCGGGCACGGGCCGCCACCTCCTTGTAGGTGAGGACCACACCCCTGTCGTCGATCGCCGGGTGGGCTGGCCGACGGTCCGCAGAGTCGAGCAGCCAGCGGCCGACGGTGTGGCGGGAGGACGTCATGACCGCCTCGTCTCCGCCGGCTCGAGGACCTCCTCGGCGTCGTCCTCGAGCTCCCCCAGCTCGTCGCGCGGGCGACCGCCGCTGCGGCGGGCCCACCATGACTGCACGGTGCCGGCGATGCCGCCCGGCAGGAACATCACGACGAGGATGAAGAGCGTACCCAGGAGGAAGAGCGGCTCGCTGAGCGGCACCCTGAGCACCGATGGCAGCGACTCGATCGCCTCGGATCCCGCGAGCACCGTGAGGCGCTGGTCGAGCACCGTGTAGAGGAACCCTCCGAGGATCGCACCCCAGCGGTAGCCGACCCCGCCCAGCACCACCATCACGAGCACCGTGATGGTGAGGTCGGCCGACACGGCTCGAGGCACTGTGCCTGACTGGAGGAGGATGTACCCCACGCCGGCCAACGAGGCGGAGACCGCGGCGATGAGGAACAGCACCAGCTTCGCGCGGTTCGGCTCAAGACCGAGCACACGCAGTCTCAGCTCGTTCTCACGGGCAGCGGACGCGAGATGCCCGAGCCGTGAGCGATCGACCCACAGAGCTACCAGGTAGACGACCACGAGGAGCGCGAGCGTGAGCCAGTAGAGGTTGCGCGTGTTCGCGACCCCGACCAGGAAGTCGGGCACATGGTCGGTCTCAAGCGAGAGCCCCTCCTCTCCACCGGTGATCGACGAGTTGCGCCGCACCAGGACCGATCCGGCCTGGGCGAACGCGAGCGTCACCATGGCGAAGGGGATCCCCGTGACCCGCATGCTGATCGCGCCCGTGACAAAGGCGATCGCGAGGCCGCCCACGAGCGCGAGCACCACTCCCGGCCACAGCGGCACGCCGAGGTTGGCGAGGATGATGCCCAGACCGTAGGCGCCGGCGCCGAAGTAGAGCGCGTGACCGAACGAGAGCATGCCTCCCGTGCCGAGCAGCATGTTGTAGGACAGCGCGAGCGCCGAGAACACCATGGCGAGCGAGAGCATCGCCAGCGCACCGGGCTGGTAGGTGGGCGTCGGCAGGACCCCGGGGATGGAGATGTTGAGCAAGGGAAGCAGGGCCATGAGGACTACGAGCGCGACCCCGAACGCCGCGGCTCCGTAGGAGCGGATGAGCGCGTTCACGCGGGCCTCCTTCCGAGCAGTCCCCTGGGTCGTGCCAGGAGGACGACGGCGAGGGCGGCGACGACGATGAAGTCGCCGGTGCCACCCAGGTAGTAGTTGGCGAGCTGCTGAAGCACGGCGACGAGCACTGACGCGATCGCCGCGCCGGCGAGGGAGCCCAGACCTCCGATGACGGTGACGATGAACGCGAAGATCAGCAGGCCCTGTCCGAGGTGGGCCGACACGTAGCCGGTGTAGTGCGCGGCGAGCACGCCGCCGACGCCTGCTGCCGAGCCGCCGATGGCGAAGACGAGCGTGAAGGACTTCTTCACGTCGATGCCGAGGGCCGTCACCATCGCCCTGTTCTCGACGCCTGCGCGGATGATCATGCCGAAGCGCGTGTACTTGAGGAACACGACGAGGCTGGCCAGAAGCGCGGTCGCCGCGATCATGAGGACGAAGTAGACGTTCGGGATGCGTGCCCCGAGCAGCGAGGTGGTCTCGTCGAGCCACGCGGGCCCGGAGATGTAGAGCGGGTCCGAGCCCCAGATGCCTTCGAAGAGCGCGACGGCCGCGAACGCGAGGCCGACTGTCACGAGCACCTGCTCGATGTGCCTCTCGTAGAGCGGCCTGATCAGCGCGAGCTCGGTGACGGTCGCGAAGAGGGTGCCGACGATGCCGCCCACGAGGATCGACACCACGAAGGCGGCCCAGCCCGACGCGCCCATGCGCTGTGCTGCCTCCCAGCCGATGAACGCGCCGAGGGTGAGGAAGACGCCATGCGCGAAGTTGAGGACGTGCATGAGCCCGTAGATCAGGCTCAGGCCCGAGGCGACGAGGAAGTAGAGGGCGCCGAGCCCGACGCCGGTGGCGAGGACGAGGACGAGGGTGCTCATGCGTGCGCCTCCCCCGCCGGAGCCTCGCCGTGCACTCCGAGCAGACGCTTGGTGAGCGCGGCGTCGTCAAGCAGCTCCTTGGCGTCGCCGCGGTGGACGACGCGGCCGCTGTCAATCACGATCGCATCGGTCGCGAGTCGGCGCACGACCTCGAGGTTCTGCTCGACGAGCAGCATCGGGACCGTGTGCGAGGCCTCCTCGAGCGCGTCGGCCACCTCGCCGACGATCCTGGGGGCCAAGCCCTTGGTGGGCTCGTCGACCAGCAGCAGGCGGTTGTCGTTCAGCAGGGCTCGGGCGACCGAGACCATCTGCTGCTGACCACCGGAGAGCGTGCCGGCCATCTGCTTGCTGCGGGCGACCAGGTCCGGGAAGAGCTCGGCGACGAACTCGCGGCGCGGCGCGGCCTGACGCTCGGCGAGGGCGAAGTTCTCGGCGACGGTGAGCGAGGCGAAGACCTCGCGGTCCTCGGGCACGTATCCGATGCCGCGCCGCACGATCTTGTGCGTCGGCTCGTGGTCGATCCTGTCGCCCGCGAGCGTCACGCGGCCCTGACGCTTGATCAGCCCGAGGATGCCGCGCAGCGTCGACGTCTTGCCGACGCCGTTGCGGCCGAGCACGGCGGTGATACCGGTGCTCGGCACCTCGAAGGTGACCGATTCCACGACCTGCTGCCCACCGATCGAGGCGCTCATGCCGTCGACCGTGAGGATCGGCTCGCTCATGCGGCGTTCCCCAGGTAGGCGCTCTGGACGACCGGGTTGCTCATGATCTGCTCCGGGGTGTCGTAGGCGAGGATCGACCCGCCGTGCATGACGGCGACCATGTCGACCAGGCCGAGCAGCACGTCGATGTGGTGCTCGACCATGAGGACTGTGCGGCGTCCGCCCCCGTGGAGCTCGCGGATGCGGGCGACGAGACCGTCGACGTCTCCGGAGCCGACGCCTGCCATCGGCTCGTCGAGCAGGGCGATGCCTGTGTCGATCGCCATCAGGGTGGCGATCTCAAGCTTGCGCTTGTCGCCGTGGGAGATGTCCCCGGCGGGAGTGTCGAGGCGGTGCGAGAGGCCGACGGCCTCGAGGGCCTCCTCGGCGCGGCGGGTCGCCTCGTCGCCTCGGCGGGGGAACCTCAACAAGGTGTAGTTGCCGCCGAGCTGCACCTGGGCCGCGATGCGCACGTTCTCGCGCACGCTCAGCCGTGGGAAGTAGCTCGAGGTCTGGAACGTGCGTCCCAGGCCCGCGCGGGCCCGAGCGGGCACCGACATCGAGGTGATGTCGGTGCCGCCCAGGGTCACGCTGCCAGCCGTCGGCCGCATGATGCCGGAGATCACGTTGAACAGCGTGGTCTTGCCTGCACCGTTGGGTCCGATCACTCCGATCATCGCGCCTGGCGCGACGTCGAGGTCCACCCCGTCGAGGATCGTGGCTCCGCCGATGCGGAGGCCCACGCCCTCGACCTGCAGGGAAGGAGGCTGGCTGGTGGTGCTCATGCCGGGGCTACTCCGTCGCCTCGGCGGGGGCCACGTCGTCAGCCGCGACCGTCGAGAGCAGCTCCGGCGCGTAGCTGTCGCCGTCGGCGACGAGGGAGACCTGGTACATCTCCTGGATGAGGGCGTGGTCACCTGCACGGACCGTCGTGGTGCCCTTCGGCCCGTCGAAGGTCCAGCCCTCGAGGGCGGAGATCATGGCGTCGACGTCGTCGTAGCCTGCCTCGATCGCGTGGACGATCATGAGCGCGGCGTTGAATCCGTCGGGGCTGAAGAGGTCGGCGGTGCCGCCCTCGGCCTCGATCGCCGCGACCATCGCGTCGTTGACGGAGTTCGACGGTCCGCCCGCGAAGTAGTGGTTGAGGAACGAGATCTGCTCGCTCGCCGCGCCGTACGCGCCGAAGGTGGCGGCGTCGCCGAGTCCGGTGACGACCGGGATGCTGGCGAACACGTCCTGCTGGCTCATCGCCTCCCACATCGCACCGGAGGTGGCGCCGGCCCAGGCGACGAACACGAGGTCAGGATCGGCGTCGACGACCTGCTGGGCGAACGTCGTGAACTCGGTGACGTCCTCGGCGACGAGCAGTGAGTCCACCGTCGCACCCTGGGTGCCGAGGATCGCATCGACGGCTGCGACGTTGCCCTGTCCGAACGCCGAGTCCTGAGCGAAGACGAGGACGTCCTTGCCCGCGATGTCGTCCAGGAACGTTCCTGCGGTCGCGACGTCCTGGGAGGACTGGCGACCTGAGCGGAACGTGTAGTCGTTGATGCCGGTGATCGCGTCTGCGGCTGCAGGGCCGGAGATGTAGAGCACCTGGTTCTGCTCGGCCTGCTCCGCGACGGAGAGCGCGACGCCGGAGGAGACGGTTCCGGCGATGATGTTCACGCCCGATCCGATCAGCTCCTTGGTGATCGTCACGGCCTTGTCGACATCGCCTGCGTCGTCGCGATAGTCGACGTTGATCATGGTGTCGCCCACCATGTTCGTGCCGTCGGTCGCGTAGTCCAGTCCTGCGCGGAAGCCCGCGAGGTACTGCTCTCCGTAGCCGGCGAGGACGCCGGTCTCGGAGGTGATGATGCCGACTGTGACCTCGGTGGTCGTCTCAGCGGCATCGGATGCGGACGTCGTGGTGTCCGCCTCGGTCTCGGAGGGAGCGCATCCTGCGATCGTGAGCGCAGCGACTGCTGCGGCCCCCGCGAGCAACGTCTTTGTAGCACGCATCGGTGGGTACCTTTCGCCATTGAAGGGTCCTGACCTGAAAGGTGATTCAGGTTGCTGCTGACGCTAGACCGGGACCAAAGTCCTGTCAAGGGAACCGGGTGACACGTCCACCAATACGAGCGACTAGCAGGCTATTCGGCGGCGCCGACACGCACGTGCTCGCGCGTCGGCTCGGCAGGCGCCGAGGGGGCCGACCGGCGCGTGACGGCCCATCCGGCGAGCGCGAACAGCACGCCGGGCACGCACAGCACGAGCCCCAGCCATGCCGGTGCGAGATAGCCCCAGCCCGCCGCGATGACGACGCCGCCCAGCAAGGCTCCCAGGCTGTTTCCGATGTTCAGCGCCGAGTGGTTGAGCGCCGCCGCGAGGGTCTGGCTCTCCCCCGCGACGTCCATGAGCCGCGTCTGCACCGCAGGCGACAGCGCCGCCGAGGAGGCCCCCACAAGGAACAGCCCCGCGAGCAGACCGGGCACGGTCGCCGCCGCGAGTATCAGGACCAGCAGCGAGGCCGCGAACCCGCCGAACAGCAGGAAGACGGCCCGCATCGGACTGCTGTCCGCAAGCCTTCCGCCCACATGGTTGCCGGCGGTCATTCCCAGGCCGAGGGTCACCAACGCCCACGGCACGAACGACTCGGCAGTGCCGGTGACGCCGGTCGCCAGGGGCGAGACGTAGCTGTAGACGGCGAAGAATCCACCGAACCCCAGCGCTCCCGTGAGAAGCGCGAGCCACACCGCGGGACGCGCCAGCGCCCCCAGCTCGCGCCGGACGGTGGCCGCAGGGTCCCCCGCCTGCCACGGCACGACCGCGAGGATCGCGACGGTGGTGGCCGCGAAGATCGCGGCGACCGCGAGATACGCGACACGCCATCCCGCCTGCTGGCCCAGGTAGGTGATGGTGGGAACGCCCACCACGTTCGACACCGTGAGGCCCGTGAGGACCAGCGCGACCGCACGGCCGCGCTTTCCCGGCCCCATGAGCTCGGCTGCCACGAGCGCCGCGACGCCGAAGTACGCGCCGTGCGGCAGCGCCGCGACGAATCGTGCTGCCACCACGAGCTCGAACGTCGGGGCGAGCGCGGACGCCACGGTCCCGACGGTGAACACCACGGCAAGCACGGTCAGCAGCCTCTTGCGCGGGAAGCGTGCGGCGAACGCGGCGATCGCCGGAGCCCCGACGACGACACCGGCCGCGTACGCCGAGATGATCAGACCGGCACGGGCGAGCGCTGCGTCCGGGTCCTCCGCGTACAGAGAAGGAAGCAGGTCGCGCGCGATGTCCGGCAGCAGGCCCATGGCGACGAACTCGGTCGCACCGATCCCGAAGCCTCCAAGAGCGAGCGCCAGCAGCGCGAGGCGTGTGCGGGCGGGGCTGAGTGCGGTCATGACGACGCCGATCTGAGAGGGGACGGACAGGTCGCTCGCCGTCGAGCAGGGCGCGGTGCGCGCCAGGTGCAACGCTACAGGTGTGCAGAAGTGTTCCGGCGGCGGGGGCCTTCAGCCGGGGGCGCTCTCATGCGAGACTCGTGGACATGACAACCACCGCTCATCTCGGAGACTTCCGCGCCATCGACCTCACCGGCACCGACCAGCCGCTCGAGCAGTACGTCGGCAAGGTGGTGCTGGTGGTCAACACTGCGTCGAAGTGCGGGCTCACCCCGCAGTTCGAGGGGCTGGAGTCGCTGTACCAGGACCTGCGCGAGGAGGGCCTGGAGATCCTCGGATTCCCCTGCAACCAGTTCGCGGGCCAGGAGCCCGGCGACGCGGAGCAGATCGGGGACTTCTGCCAGCGGAACTACGGCGTGAGCTTCCCGATGTTCGACAAGATCGACGTCAACGGGCCGCACGCGCACCCGCTCTACCGATGGCTGAAGAAGGAGACGCGGGGCGTGCTCACGGGCGGTCCCATCAAGTGGAACTTCACCAAGTTCCTGGTGGCTCGCGACGGCTCGGTGGTGCGCCGTTACGCGCCCACCACCGAGCCCGCCGCGATCGCTGAGGACATCCGCGCCGAGCTCGCCCGCTGACGGAGGCCCGGCGCGGCACCGCTCAGTCCTCGAGGATCGCCGCCCGCAGCCACTCCGCGGGGACACCGAGCCCCTCGACGAGCGGCAGCGCGTGGGGCCGCAGCTCGCGGCACAGGGCATCGATCTGGTCGCCGATCGCCTTCGACCGGCCGGTGGAGATCCTCTGGTGCTCCATGAACCAGGCCCGGTCCTCGTGGATCGAGCTGAGCGCGTAGAGCGAGCACACGCGCTCCATCACGTCCCTCGTCTCGGGGTCCTCGCACGCGTCGAGCGCCTCCATGAAGGCCTCGAGCACGAGCCGTTCCACGTGCGCCCTCGCGACGAACTGCATGTGCCCACCCAGGCGGTTGATCGCCTCGAAGCGGTCTCCCCCTCCCTTCGTGGCGGCGCGGATGCGGCGCGCGAGCGATCCGAGCGCATGCTTCTCGCGCTCCTCGAACATGAGCGCGTGCCAGCCGCGATCCACGAGGGTCGTGCTCTCAGGCCCCCGGCGCGCGGTGTCGGCGAGCCTCTGCGAGAGCAGGCGGGCTGACGTTCGCTCCCCGACTGCCTCGCCGACCATGCGCGTGGTCGCCTGCATCACGCCCGCGCGATCGAGCGCCTTCCACTCCTCCGCGTAGCCGCCGAGCATGCCCTTGGCCACGAGCTGCAGGAGCACCGTGTTGTCACCCTCGAACGTGGCGAACACGTCCACGTCCTCGCGGATGCCGACGATGCGGTTCTCGCTCATGTACCCGGCTCCGCCGCAGGCCTCGCGGGCCTCCTGGACCGCGTCGTTCGCGAAGCGTGAGGTCATCGCCTTGAGGCCCGCGGCGCGCAGCTCGAGCTCGCGCTGGTCCTCCTCGGTGTGCTCTCCCCCGCCCTGGATGTGGATCAGGCGGCCCGTCAGCTCGTTCTGCGCGAAGCCGAGCGCATAGCTGCGCGCCACGAGCGGCAGCAGGCGTCGCTGATGGGTCTGGTAGTCGAGGAGCAGCACCCCCTCCGGACGCCCGGGCGCCGGGAACTGGCGGCGCCGCAAGCCGTGGCGGACGGCGATCGACAGCGCGCGGCGCGCGGCGATGCCGGAGCCGGCTGCGATGCAGACCCGCCCCCTCACGAGCGTGCCGAGCATGGTGAAGAACCTGCGGTTCGGGTTCTCGATCGAAGACTCGTAGGTCCCGTCGTCGGCGATGCCGCCGTAGCGGTTGAGAAGCATGCGGCGAGGCACGCGCACGTGGTCGAAGCGAAGGGTGCCGTTGTCGACGCCGAGCAGTCCCCCCTTATGGCCGTGATCGCCCGTGGTGACGCCAGGAGCGTCCCGACCTTCATCGTCGCGTATCGGCACGAGCACCGTGTGCACGCCATGGTTCACGCCGTCCACCTGAAGCTGGCCGAACACTGCCGCCATGGTGCCGTGGGTGGCGGCATTGCCCAGGTAGGCCTTGGTCGCGCCGGGCGTCGGCGAGTGCACCTCGATCTCGTCGGTCTCGGGCAGGTAGGTGAAGGTGGTCTCGAGGTGCTGGACGTCGGACCCGTGGCCCAGCTCCGTCATCGCGAAGGCCCCGAGGAGCCTCAGGGCGGTGATGTCCGGCAGGTAGGTCTCGTGGTGCCACTCGGTTCCCAGGTTCATCACTGCGCCGCCGAAGAGCCCGAACTGCACGCCGGACTTGATCGTGACCGAGAGATCGCCGTGCGCGAGCGTCTCGAAGGTCACGACTGCGGTGAGGGGGTCCGAGACCGAGTTCGCCCCGTCGGGCACGCCTGCAGAGCCGAACCCTGCCGCCTCGAGCTCGCGAAGGCGATCGAGGACCCAGTCCCGCGACTCCTCGACGCCGAGCTCCGGGTCGCGCAGGAGGTTCTCAGCGGGGAACTCCGCGCGGGCCGCCGCGCGCTCATGGCCGTACGGGCCGTCGAGCTGGGCGCGCAGCCGGGAGCCGAGGCTCGTGAGCCGCTCCGAGGGCGTCTGAGATGAGGGGCGGGTGTCGGTCGACGTCATTGTCGGTACCTCCATGGGTGTCGGGGTCAGGGAGCGGTCGCCTCCATGAAGGCGGGACCGAAGAGCGTGGTGATCTGCGTGACGACGCTGTCTCGCGGGGGACGCGGGTCTGAGGCCATCCAGTGGTCCGCGGAGGCGCGGATGAACCCGACGAGGCCGTGTCCCCACGTCTCGCTCGGAGCGGGATCGAGCCCGCGCATCACGAGGTGGGCTGCGATCGCGTCGGCGACGTGAGCGCCCATGAGGTCGGTCAGGGCGCCTGCCGGATCCAGGCTGGGATCGGCAGCCGAGGGTGGGCGGTGCAGCACGAACCGGTAGATCTCCGGGTCACGATCCACGAGCCGCATGTATGCGTCGGCCAGGTCGTGCACAAGCGAGGTCAGGTCCCCCGCCTCCGACGCCTCGAGCGCGGCCGTCAGGCCGTCGTGGATGTAGTGGTGCACCGAGTCCACGATCGCGGCGTAGAGGCCCGCCCTGTCGCCGAAGTGACGGTAGATGACGGTCTTGGAGGTGCCCGCACGGGCAGCGATCTCGTCCATGCCGACGCTCGCGCCGTGGGCGCGGATGGCTCGGAGCGCATGGGAGACCAGCTCGCGTCGCCGCTCCGCGCGGTGCTCCGCCCAGCGGGTGTCCCTGCCGTCCACTCTGACCCCGGTCATGACGTCAATATACCGCGTACTCGGAGTATCTGCTACCGTCGGTATCGGTGAAGTTCCCACACTCAACGGAGGCACCATGAACCACGACGTCGTGGTGGTCGGAGGCAATCGCACGCCGTTCGCCAAGTCGGGCGGCCCGCTGCGCGAGGCCTCGAACCATGATCTGCTCACGTCCGCGCTCGACGGGCTCGTCGCCCGCTACGGACTCGCCGGCACGCGCGTAGGAGAGGTGGCCGCAGGCGCCGTCCTCAAGCATCCGCGCGACTTCAACCTCACCCGCGAAGCTGTCCTGAGCTCCGCGCTCGCCCCCGAGACCCCGGCGTGCGACCTGCAGCAGGCGTGCGCCACCGGGCTCGAGACGACCATGTACATCGCGAACAAGATCGCGCTCGGTCAGCTGACCCACGGGATCGCCGCAGGCACGGACACGGCATCCGACGCGCCCATCTCCGTGAGCGACCCGCTCCGCCGCATCCTGCTGCAGGCGAGCGCCGCGCGTTCCGCGAAGGCCCGGCTCGCCGCCTTCGCGAAGCTCCGTCCCTCCCACCTCGCTCCCCTGGCGCCCCGTGTCGAGGAACCCCGCACCGGACTGTCGATGGGCGAGCACCAGGCGCTCACCACCGAGCGCTGGCAGGTCACCCGCGAGGAGCAGGACGAGATCGCCGTCTCCTCGCACCGCCACCTCGCCGCCGCGTGGGAGTCAGGCTTCTTCGACGACCTCGTCACCCCGTACCTGGGCCTCGCCAAGGACGCGATCCTTCGGCCTGAGACCTCCATGGAGGCGCTCGCGAAGCTGCGTCCCGTGTTCGGCGGGGACAACGGCACGATGACGGCAGGCAACTCGACAGCGCTCTCCGACGGCGCGGCAGCGGTCCTCCTCGCCGATGCGGCCTGGGCCAAGGAGCAGGGCCTGCCCGCGCTGGCCCGCATCGTCGACGCTGAGGTCGCCGCCGTCGACCACCCCACCGGCGCCGACCTGCTGCTCGCGCCGGTCGCGGCCACCGGAAGGATCCTCGCGCGGCAGGGGCTCAGCATCGCCGACATGGATCTCGTGGAGATCCACGAGGCGTTCGCCTCGACCGTCGCCGCGACGCTCAAGGCCTGGCAGGACGAGGACTACTGCACCTCGGTCGGTCTCGACGGAGCGATCGGCACGATCGACCGCGACCATCTGAACGTCACGGGCTCGTCGCTCGCCACCGGGCATCCGTTCGCCGCCACCGGCGCGCGGCTGGTCCCCACGCTCGCGAAGCTGCTGCACGAGCGCGGTCCCGGATCCCGAGGGCTGATCTCGGTATGCGCCGCCGGCGGCCAGGGGCTCGTCGTCCTCCTGGAGGCGGTGTGATGTCAGTGCTCGAGAAGGCGTTCACGTCCCCCGTCGGTCGCAAGGTCGCCGCCAAGGCCGGGCTCGCGGAGCCGCCCAGGCTTCGTCGCGGCCGCACCTATCCGTCCGGTCCGATCGTGCTGGCCGCCCTCGGCGACTCCACGCTCGGCGCGGACACGCTCACACTGCTCGGCCGTCCGTACGAAGCGCCGGTGCTCGACTCGGGCGACGATCCGGTGCCCGGCTACGGCGACAGGATCGGTGCGCTCGTCGTCGATGCCACGGCGCTGACCCGCGTCGACCAGCTTGAGCAGCTGCGTGCGGTCCTCCGCCCAGCCGTACGCGGCCTCGAGGGCGCCGGAAGGATCATCCTGCTCGGCCGGCCAGGCACCGGCGACTGGGAGCAGCGGTCCGTCGCCCGCGCGCTCGATGGCATCGACAGGACGGTCGCCAAGGAGCTGCGCAAGGGGGCCACGTCGAACCTGGTGCGGGTGGCCGAGGGCGCAGGCCCCGAGCAGCTCGCCTCGACGCTCGACTTCGTGCTGCAGGGCCGGTCGGCCTTCGTGGACGGCCAGACGTGGCAGGTCGAGCCTGCCGACGAGGTCGCGCCTCACTCCCAGCGCCCTCTCGACGGGCGCGTGATCGTGGTCACGGGCGCCGCACGGGGCATCGGCGCCGCGATCGCACGGACGCTCGCGCGTGACGGTGCCACGATCGTCGCCGTGGACATCCCCGCCGCAGGGGAGTCGCTCGCCGCCGTCGCCAACGAGGTGGCCGGGACGGCCCTCCAGCTGGACATCACTGCCCCCGACGCGGGCGCACGCATCGCCGCCCATGTGGCGGCGCGCGCTGAAGGGATCCACGGAATCGTCCACAACGCCGGCATCACGAGGGACAAGATGCTCGCCAACACCGACGCGGCGCGATGGGCCTCGGTGCTCGAGGTCAACCTCGTCTCCCAGATGAGGATCAACGAGGTGCTTCTCGACCCCAGCGTGGACGGTGGGCTGCTCAGCGGCGGCCGGATCGTCGGAGTCGCGTCCACCTCCGGGCTCGCGGGCAACAAGGGTCAGACCAACTACGCGGCCTCCAAGGCGGGCGTCGCGGGTCTCGTGCAGGCCATGGCCCCCGATCTCGCCGCGCGTGGCATCACTGTCAACGCGGTCGCTCCGGGCTTCATCGAGACCGACATGACGGCGCGCATCCCGTTCGTCCAGCGCGAGGTGTTCAGGCGGTCCAACAGCCTGAGCCAAGGTGGTCGACCCGTCGACGTGGCCGAGACGATCGGATACCTGCTCGACCCTGCGTCCCAGGGCGTCACCGGTCAGGTCGTCAGGGTGTGCGGTCAGAACCTGGTGGGTGCGTGATGACCGTCGCGGCACAGACGTTGAACGCTCCCCCGGCGATGGGTCCCGCGTTCGCTCACGCGTTGCTCCCTTCCCGTTCGCACACCGCGCGCATCCCCGCGCACGCGGCCGTGGTGCAGGACTGGACGCCCGACCCCGCCCGCCTCGCGGAGTACAGCCGGGTGTGCGGCTTCACCCTGCGTTCGACGGTGCCGCCGACGTGGCTGCACGTGCTCACCTTCCCCCTCCACGTGCATCTGCTCGGCGACAGGTCGAGCTCGGTGCGGCTCGTGGGGGCGGTCCACGTGAGCAACGAGATGACGCTGCACCGGCCCGTCGGCGCCACGGAACGGCTCACCCTCGAGGTGCGCGCCGATCATCTCCGCCGGCACGCCAAGGGCGCGCTCGTGGACCTCGTGGGCCAGATCCGCGTGGACGACGAGGTGGTCTGGGACGGCGTGAGCACATACCTCGCCCGCGGGGTGGAGGTCGCGGGCGAGCCCGCCAAGATGCCGCACCTCGGCTTCGAGCCCGGCATGCCGCAGGGCCGCTGGCGACTGCCCGCGGACCTGGGGCGCCGGTACAGGTCCGTCTCGCACGACCCGAACCCGATCCACACGAGCCGCGTGATGGCGCGCGCCTTCGGCTTCCCCCGCCCAGTGATCCACGGGATGTGGACTCACGCCCGGGCGCTCGCGGCCCTGGAGCAGCGGCTGCCGGAGTCGTACACCGTTCGGGTCGGGTTCGCGAAGCCGCTCCTGCTGCCCGGAACCGTCGGCTTCAGAGCGTACGAGGACGACGATGTCCTCCACGCCGCCGTCACGTCGCGCGATGGGGCGCGGCCGTACATGGTGATGGAGATCGACCGCTAGGTCCGCTCCCTCCACGCCGACCAGGCCCGCGGGTCGGCGTGGACGCAACACTGAGAACGGGTAGCCTGTGTGGGCCTCGGCCTGAGCCACGCTCGGTCCTCGGCGGCTCGCGCATCACTTCATACCGTCAAGGAGGATGGCCCATGGACGAGACGACGCACGGTCGCGTCGACGACCCGGTAGGCGGCGAGGACCGTCCCTGGTTCGACTACTACGGACCTTCGGTGCCTCGCACCATTCCTGAGCTGACCGAGGTGTCGCTCGGCGAGCTCGCCGCTGCGGCCGCCGCCACCCACGGCGATGCGCCGGCGTTCTCCAACCTGGGCGGCACCCTGTCGTTCAACCAGGTCGACGCGCTCGCGACCAGGTTCGCTGCCTTCCTTCAGCACGACCTGGGGCTGCACAAGGGCGACCGCTTCGTCATCCAGATGCCCAACGTGCTGCAGTACCCCGTGGCGTTCTTCGGGGCGCTTCGTGCAGGACTCGTCGTCGTCAACGCGAACCCGCTCTACACGACACGCGAGATGGTGGGCGTCTTCAAGGATGCCCAGCCCCGGGCGATCCTGGTGCTCGCCAACTTCGCCCACAAGGTCGAGGAGGTGCTCCCCTCGACGTCCATCGAGCATGTGATCGTCACCGAGGTCGGGGACCTGCTGCCTCAGCCGAAGCGGACCATCGTGAACTTCGTCGCCGACAAGGTGAAGAAGATGGTGCCCGACTACCACCTGCCCCACGCGGTCCCGTTCCGCAAGGCCATCGCGCTCGGTCGCACCGAGCGTTTCACCGACCCCGGGGTCACGCTCGACGACATCGCGCTGCTGCAGTACACGGGCGGCACGACGGGAGGCGCCAAGGCCGCCATCCTCACGCACCGCAACCTCCTGTCCAACCAGGAGCAGTTCATGGCGCAGATCCGCGCCACGCTAGGCGAGGAGCGGCAGTCGACGATCATCGCGGCGCTCCCGCTCTATCACGTGTTCGCCTTGACGGTGAACTGCCTGGGCTTCTACCGCTTCGGCTCCCACACCGTGCTCATCACCAACCCCCGCGACATCAAGGGGTTCGTCAAGGAGCTCGACAAGGCGCGTCCCGACGGGATCATGCTTGTCAGCACCCTCGCTGGCGCCCTCCTCGACGAGCCGACGTTCAAGGACATCGATCTCAAGCGGCTCAGCCTCACCGTCGCAGGCGGCATGGCGGTCCGCACCGCGGTCGCGGAACGGTGGAAGGAGACGGTCGGCACCGAGATCATCGAGGGCTACGGCCTCACCGAGGCCTCCCCCGTCGTCTCCGTGAACCCCACGCACATCCCGCCGCGGATCGGCACCATCGGCGTCCCCCTGCCCTCCACCGACGTGCGCGTGGTGGACGACGAGGCGCGCCCCGTGGGGATCGGCACCGCCGGCGAGCTCGCGGTGAAGGGGCCGCAGGTGATGCGCGGTTACTGGAACAACGATGAGGAGACGAGCCGCGTGCTCACCGAGGACGGCTGGCTCCTCACGGGAGACGTCGCGGTGATGTCCGAGGACGGCTTCTTCACCATCGTCGACCGCAAGAAGGAGATCATCGTCGCGTCCGGCTTCAACGTGTACCCGGGCGAGATCGAGGACGCCGCCATGATGCACCCGCTCGTGGCGGAGGCGGGCGCGATCCCGATCCCCGACGAGCGTGCGGGCGAGGTGCCGAAGCTCTTCATCGTGCGCCGCGACGACTCGCTGACCGAGGAGGCGCTCAAGGCCTTCCTCAAGGAGCGGCTCACCGGCTACAAGCGCCCCCGCGTGATCGAGTTCATCGACGAGATGCCCAAGACCAACGTGGGCAAGGTGCTGCGGCGCGCGCTGCGCGAGCGCGAGGCCGCATCGCAGGACTGAGCAGGACGCGCCGGAGCGCGCTCCGGCCCGCATGACGAAGGCCGCCCCCGTCGCGCAGACGGAGGCGGCCTTCGTGCGTGACGTCAGCGAGTCGCGGCGTGCTTGCCCGCGATGTACCCGAAGACGAGGGCCGGGCCCAGCGTCGACCCGGCGCCCGGATAGGTCCGTCCGACCACGGATGCCGAGCAGTTGCCCGCGGCGTACAGCCCGTCGATGACCGCACCCTTCGTGTCGAGCACCCGCGAGTGCTCGTCGGTGAGGAGGCCGCCCTTCGTGCCGAGGTCGCCGAGCACGATCTTGATCGCGACGAAGGGCCCGTAGGCGATCTCGCCCAGGTTGGGGTTGGGTCCGTGCGTGGGGTCGCCGTAGTAGTTGTCGTACGCGTCGTGGCCGCGGTCGTAGTCCTGGTCCACGCCGTCGCGGGCGAAGCCGTTGAACCGCTGGATCGTGGCCTTCAGGTTCTCCTTGGGCACGTCCATGGCCTCGGCCAGCTCCTCGAGGGTGTCCGCCTTCACCGCGAGACCCTCGTCGTAGAACTTCTTGGAGCCCATGAGGAACGCGTTGTTCATGTAGCGGCGACGGTGCCGACGGTCCAGGATCATCCAGCTCGGCTCGGAACGCTCCATGCCGTTCTCCAGCATCGCGTGGCCGAAGTCCACGTAGCTGGTGGACTCGTTCACGTA
Organism: Demequina zhanjiangensis; assembly: GCF_030418315.1. GTDB lineage: Bacteria > Actinomycetota > Actinomycetes > Actinomycetales > Demequinaceae > Demequina > Demequina zhanjiangensis. Next base: position 198,313 of record NZ_JAUHPV010000005.1, on the reverse strand, counting down.
CCGCTTGCCGTCCTGGTCCACGACGATCGTGTACGGCATCGACCGCTCGGAGACGAGGAAGATCGGACCGCTCTCGGACGTCGGCGCCACAGACGGCCCCCACCACGCGTCGTCCATGAGCGCCACGTCGGCGCCGTGCTTCATGCCGATCTCGATCGCGGTGCCGGTGTTGTAGGGGTTACCGGAGGAGCTCCCCTCGACGCCCTGGTACTTCAGGCGCATCTCCTTGTTGTGATCGAAGCCGCCCGCCCCCAGGTGCACGCCCTTGCGGGTACGGATGCGGCGCTCACCGTCAGGGCCGGTGACAACCGCGCCGACGACCGCACCGTCCTCCACCACGAGGTCAGTGAGGGGCGTCGAGAGCCGCACGTCGGTCCCCTGCTCGAACTTGGAGATCCACATCAGGCGCGCGGCGAGCGACATCCCCAGCCCCGAGAGCCGCTGGAGGGTGACGAGCCCGCCGAGCGTGCGGAAGACCATCTTCGCGCCACCGATCATGCCGGAGAACGTCGACCACGCGCGTGCGAGCAGATACGTGTCTCCCGCGAAGAGCGGGATGGGCGGGAGCTCCTTGCGCGCCGAGTCCCACCAGTCACCGAACTTCTTCGTGTTGAACGGCGCAGGTTCGACCGTGCGGCCACCTGCGATGCCGCCGGGCAGGTCCGGGTAGTAGTCCGGGTACGCCTTCGCGGGCTTCCACACCATGCCGTGGCGCTCGAGCCACGAGAACACGACGGGTGCGTGGTCCACGAACGCCTCGCGTCGCGGCAGTGACGATGCGGGCCCCACCTCCTCAGGCGTGCCGACGCATGCGTCGAGATAGGTGAGCACCTTCTCCTTCGAGTCGTCGACACCGAGTCGCTTCATCGCGGGGTGCGTGGGGAGCCAGCAGCCGCCGCCGCTCATCGCCGTCGAGCCGCCCCACTTGTCGGATCCTTCGACGACCACGACCTCCACTCCCTCATCGGCAGCCGCGATCGCGGCGGACATCGCCGCCGCTCCGGTGCCGACGACCAGAAGGTCGATCTCCTCGTCCCAATGAGCCATCTACGTCTCTCCCTCTAGACAGACCGGACAGCGTTGTCCGGTTGCTCCATGCTAAAGGGTTGCACGTCGATCCTTCCACCCGCCCTCGGCGGGCACGCGCACACGGCGTCAGGCGACGTGCTGCTCCATCCTCCCGAGCGGATCCTCGATCCGGGAGTAGGGAACCGCAGCGCCGTGCGCGAACGACGCCCGCGCATCGAGGACTCGCTGATTCCTGCTGCCCCGGTGAGGCAGCGTCAGGTCACGGAGCTCATGCTCGTACCGACCGTCGACGAGCACGTCGATCTGCGACAGCAGCGCACGCTTGTCCTCCGAGTCGACGATCAGCTCCTCGAACGTATAGCCGGTCCAGCACCAGATGTCCTTGGCGCTGCCGAACCGCTCACGCAGCGCCGTCACGATGCTCAGCGCCACCTGGGTGTTGAGGAACGGCTCACCGCCCAGGAGCGAGAGCCCCTGGATGGACTCGTGCGCGAGGTCGGTGAGGATCTGCTCCTGCAACGCGTCGTCGTACGGCCTGCCGCACCGGAAGCTCCACGCGTCCTCGTTGAAGCAGCCGTCGCATTTGAACAGGCATCCGCTCACGTAGAGGCTGCATCGCACGCCCTCGCCGTCCACGAATGAGAACGGCTTGTAGTCGGCGACGTAGCCATGGCTCACCTTCTCGGCGACCCAGAGCCGAGGGATGGGATCGCGGGCCATCGTCGGCGGCTACGGACGGGAGGTCGGCGCGCTGCCGCCCTCGTGCCCGGCAGAGAGCGGCACCCGGACGTCGCCGTCCATGTGCTTGACGCGGGAGGAGATCTCCACGTGGCGACCGTGCACCATGGGGCGCTGCTGGGGGTTGCCGAGGTAGCCGCACGTGCGCTTCACGACGTCGCACGTGCGAGGGTCCTCGTTCCCGCATGAGGGGCACGCGAAGCCTTCCGCCGTGGGGTCGAAGTCGCCGGCGAAGCCGCACTCGTAGCAGCGGTCGATCGGGGTGTTGGTCCCCAGGTAGCCCACGCGGTCGTACGCGTAGTCCCAGACAGCCTCGAGCGCCTTGGGGTTCTGGCGCAGCACCGGGTACTCGCAGTAGTGGATGAACCCGCCACCCGTGAACGGCGCGTAGTCCTTCTCGAAGTCGAGCTTCTCGAACGGGGTGGGGTTCTTGCGGACGTCGTAGTGGAAGCTGTTCGTGTAGTAGTCCTTGTCGGTGATGTCAGGCACCGAGCCGAACCGCTCCTTGTCGAGCCTGCAGAAGCGGTCCGTGAGGCTCTCGGACGGGGTCGAGTAGACGCTCACCCAGTAGCCGGACTCGGACGCCCAGGTCAGCGCGTGATCCTTGAGCGTCGCCATGACGCTCAGCGTGAGCTCCTTCGCCTCAGGGTTCGACTCCCACTCGGGCCCGTAGAAGGCCGTCGCGACCTCGTACAGGCCGATGTAGCCGAGCGACACGGTCGCACGCCCATTCCGGAAGAGCTCGTCGACGTCCTGCCCGGCGGACAGACGCTGCCCGAAGGCACCGTGCTGGTAGAGGATCGGCGCGTTCCCAGGCACGGCCTCCTTGCACCGGTCGACCCGGAACATGATCGCGTCGCGCATGGTCTGCAGGCGCTCCTCGAGAAGCGCCCAGAAGGCGCCCAGGTCGCCGTCGGACTCGAGCGCGATGCGAGGAAGGTTGAGCGTGACCACGCCGAGGTTCATGCGACCCTCGACCTCGTCCTCCCCTGCCTCGTTGGTCCAGCCCTGGAGGAACGACCGGCAGCCCATCGGGGCCTTGAACGAGCCGGTGATCTCGACCACCTTGTCGTAGCTCAGGATGTCCGGGTACATGCGCTCGGTCGCGCACTGCACCGCGAGCTGCTTGATGTCGTAGTTGGCGTCGCCCTCGGACAGGTTCAGCCCGCGCTTGAGCGTGAAGAGCAGCTTCGGGAAGATCGCCGTACGCCCCTCCTTGCCCAGGCCGCGCCTGCGGATCTGCAGGATCGCCTTCTGGATCTCCCGCTCGTACCAGCCTGTGCCCAGACCGAAGCCGACGGAGGTGAAGGGGGTCTGCCCGTTCGAGGTGAAGAGCGTGTTGATCTCGTACTCGAGCGACTGCATCGCGTCGTAGATGTCCTTGCGCGTGCGCTCCTCGACGTAGGCGAGCCGCTTGTGCTCGTCGTCGATCCAGCGCTCCGCCTCGGACGCGTGCTTGTCGTAGTTGAGCTTGGCGTAGGGCGCCAGGAGCTCGTCGATGCGGTTGACGGTCGCACCCCCGTACTGGGACGACGAGACGTTCGCGATGATCTGTGCGATCTGCGCGGTGGCGGTGCCGATCGACCTCGGGGGCTCCACCTGCGCGTTGCCGATGCGGAAGCCCTTCGACAGCATCGACTTGAAGTCGATCAGGCAGCAGTTCGTCATGGGCGCGTAGGGGTGGTAGTCGAGGTCGTGGTAGTGGATGTCGCCCTTCTGGTGCGCGTTCGCGACGTGGGGCGGGAGCATGCGCAGACCGATCGACTTGCCGACCATGCCGGCGGTGAGGTCGCGCTGCGTGTTGAAGACCTCGGCGTCCTTGTTGGCGTTCTCGTTGACGACCGTGTGGTCCTTCTCGAGCAGCTTGTTGATCGAGTGGTTGAGGTCGGTGGCCTGCGAGCGGGCGAAGTCGCGCTGGACGCGGTAGTCGATGTAGGCGCGGGCGACGTCGTAGAGGCGAGCCTCGAGCAGGACGTGCTCGACCACGCTCTGGATCTCGTAGATCTTGACGGTGTCGGCGAAGCGCGTGGCGATCTCGGCGTCGATGCGTGCGACCATCTCGTTGACGGTGCGCTCATCGAGCGGCGACAGGGGTCCATTGACCTCCTTGTACGCCTTGATCAGGGCGGCCCGGATGCGCGAGTCGTCGAAGCGCAGCGTCCGTCCGTCGCGCTTGACGATGTTGAGACCTGCGGTGGTCGCGGTCGTGGTGGACGCCTCTGCGGCGCTGTCGCTCTCGACGATGCTCACGGTGTCTCCCTCCTGTGGCAGCGACACGTCCCGGGGCCGGCACCTTGCCGACTGTCAGCCGCCTCCACCACAACATCTAGTGTTGCTTCGGTGGATTCACGCTAGATGTCGTAGTCGAACGGCTCTGGGCCCTTGGTCCTACACTCAGCCCCTGAAGGCGTCTTGCCGTCTTCCTGAAGTCGCTGCCCGTGCGGGATCACGCCGTCAGAGGCATGACAGAAAGATGGGCGACCTCGGCGTGTCGTCAGGGGCGTTCCGGCGTGTCGCGGCGAGCCAGGCTCACACCCGGTCTGCAGAGCGCACCGCGCGCCCCAACGACGGGTCGAGCATCGCACCGGTGGCGGACATGACGACGTCTGCCCCGGCGTCGACATAGGCGGCACGGTCCTCGACCGAGAGGACTCCGCCTACGCCGATCAGACGCACACGCGAAGCCCTGTGCTCGCGAAGGCGCGCGAGACGCGCGGTCATCTCGAGCCCGGCCCACCTGATCGCGCGGCCGCACACGCCCGAGACGGCACGCCCCTCGCCGGGCAGTGCCTGCGCGCCCGCGTCATCCACGAGGCGCGCGGGCATGGTGTTCACCGCCGCGTAGCCGTCGACCACGCCATCGGTCGCGGCGACGAGCTCCTCGAGCGCCGCATCCTCCGCGAAGTACGCCAGCTTCAGCACGAGCGGAACGTCGCCGACCTCCTCCTTCACCGCCCGGGCGATGCGGGCGACGAGCGGCGCGTCGAAGCAGAGCAGTCGGTTCGTGCCCTCGTTCGGGCAGCTCAGGTTCATCTCCATCGCACGCACGCCGGTCTCCTTCACCAGGCGTGCGGCGACGACATGGTCGGCCACATACGACTCCACCGAGCCGTCACCAGAGCCGACTGTGCCCTGGAACGAACCGACAAGCAGCTGCCCAGGGCCGGCCGCCGCGGCCGCACGGGCCATCTCCGGCTGCCACACGTCGGGATCGGCCGACGGAACTCCGAACGAGTTCGAGATGCTGCTCGCGCGCTCCCAGTCGTCATCGGCCAGAAGCGGCATCGGGGTCTGAGGCGTGAGATCGCCGTCGAGGTGGACGGCGAGCGTGTTCGGGAACGGGTGCGCGCGATGCGCGCGGGTGCGGACCGTCTTGTACACGTTGACGTCGAACCCTGCTCGGAACGCCGCCGCGCACGCCGCGGACCCGACGAGCGGCCCCGCGGGGATGCCGAACGCGGTCGTCACCCTCTCACCCCACAGCGGCACGGTGCCCGCCCGGGTCGCGACCGCGTCGGCGGGAACGCCGAACGGCCCTTCGGCGAGGTTGTCCTCGTAGGTGCGGGTCGGATCGTAGAAGGCATGCATCGTGAGGGAGGCTACCTCGGCTTCGGCGCGCTCCTCTGGGACCCATGGCCACCCTGATAGGCCCTTGGTCCCCCCTGGTAGGCCCCGCCGGGGTAAGACTGGGAGGACCCGCGACGAGGCGGGCTCACGAAGGACCAGCACAAAGGGGTGCCCCATGGTGAAGTACGTCTTCGACTTCAGCGAAGGCAACAAGGATCAGAAGGACCTTCTCGGCGGCAAAGGCGCCAACCTTGCCGAGATGACGAACCTCGGACTCCCGGTTCCTCCGGGCTTCACGATCACGACCGAGGCCTGCCGCACGTACATGACGACGAGCGCGCTTCCGCCCGAGCTCCGCGTGCAGGTCACCCTCGCGGTCCGCAAGCTGGAGGACGACCTGGGCCGCCTGCTCGGCGACGCTCATGATCCTCTGCTCGTCTCGGTGCGTTCCGGGGCCAAGTTCTCCATGCCCGGCATGATGGAGACCGTCCTCAACGTCGGCCTGAACGACTCGTCGGTGCAGGGGCTCGCAGCCTTCGCGCACAACGAGCGTTTCGCGTGGGACTCGTACCGCCGCCTCATCCAGATGTTCGGCAAGACGGTGCTCGACATCGACGGCGACCTCTTCAGCGAGGCGTTGGACGCGAAGAAGGCCGCGCTGGGAGTCACCGGGGACACCGACCTCACGGCCGAGGCCCTTCACGAGCTCGTGGACGAGTACAAGACGATCGTGCGGGAGCAGTCGGGTCGCGAGTTCCCGCAGCATCCGCGCGAGCAGCTCGACATGGCGATCGAGGCCGTCTTCAACTCCTGGAACACCGAGCGGGCCCGGCTCTACCGCCGCCGGGAGCGGATCTCCGACGACCTGGGCACTGCGGTCAACGTGGTCGCCATGGTGTTCGGAAACCTGGGCGACGACTCCGGCACCGGAGTGTGCTTCACGCGCGACCCCGCCACCGGCATGACCGGCGACTACGGCGACTACCTGCAGAACGCGCAGGGCGAGGACGTGGTCGCGGGCATCCGCAACACGCTGTCCCTCGCCGACTTCGAGCAGTTGGACCCCAAGGCGTACGCGGACCTGCGCGCCGCCATGAGGCGCCTGGAGGGCCACTACAGGGACCTGTGCGACATCGAGTTCACGGTCGAGCGCGGCAAGCTGTGGATGTTGCAGACCCGAGTCGGCAAGCGCACGGCCGCCGCTGCGTTCCGCATCGCGAAGCAGCTGGTCGACGAGCACATCATCACGCTCGACGAGGCGCTGGAACGGGTCACGGGCGACCAGCTCAGCAAGCTCATGTTCCCGCAGTTCGACCACGACGCCGAGGCGACGCTGCTCGCCAAGGGCATGGCCGCCTCCCCCGGTGCCGCCGTGGGCGCGGCCGTGTTCTCGTCGGCGAAGGCGCAGGAGTGGGCCGCCCAGGGCAAGGACGTGATCCTCGTCCGGCGCGAGACCAACCCTGACGACCTGGGCGGCATGATCGCCTCCGTCGGCGTCCTCACCTCACGTGGTGGCAAGACCTCCCACGCCGCTGTGGTGGCGCGAGGGATGGGCACCACGTGCGTCGTCGGTGCGGAGGCGCTCGACGTGGACGTTCACGCGGGAAGGTTCACCGCGGGCGATACGACCGTGGTCGAGGGCGACGTCATCGCGATCGACGGCACGTCGGGTGAGATCTTCCTGGGCGAGGTCCCGGTGGTCTCCTCCCCCGTCGTGCACTACTTGGAGGACGGCCTCGAGGCGACGATCGCCGCACTGGGCGACGATGAGCACACCGTGGAGCTCGTCGAAGCCGTCGACGCGATCCTCAGCCACGCCGACCACGCCCGCACCTTGGGCGTGTACGCGAACGCCGACACCCCCGACGACGCGCACCGTGCACGGTCGCTTGGCGGTGAAGGGATCGGGCTGTGCCGCACCGAGCACATGTTCCTTGGGGACCGAAGGGTGCTCATCGAGAGGCTCATCCTCGCCAAGGACGACGCCGCGCAGCAGGAGGCGCTGGACGCTCTCCTCCCGCTCCAGCGGGAGGACTTCATCGGGCTCCTGACCGAGATGGACGGACTGCCCGTCACGATCCGCCTGATCGACCCTCCGCTTCACGAGTTCCTTCCCGACTTCACGGAGCTGTCGGTGAAGGTCGCGCTCGCCAAGGAGCGTGGCGAGTCGGGCCCCGAGGTGGATCGCGACATCGAGCTGCTCGCCGCCGTCGACAGGCATCGCGAGGCGAACCCCATGCTGGGTCTGCGCGGCGTCAGGCTCGGCATCGTGATCCCCGGCCTGTTCGTCCTGCAGATGAAGGCGATCGCTCAGGCCCAGGCGGCCAGGATCAAGGCGGGCGGGGATCCGCACGCGGAGATCATGATCCCGCTCGCGGCCTCGGTCATGGAGCTGCATCTGGTCAAGGACGAGGCCGTCAGGATCCTTGCGGAGGTCGCCGAGCAGGAAGGAGTCGAGCTCGACATCCCGGTGGGTGCGATGGTCGAGCTGCCCCGCGCAGCCCTCACCGCCGATCGCATGGCCGACGTCGCGGAGTTCTTCTCCTTCGGCACGAACGACCTCACCCAGACCACGTGGGGCTTCTCAAGGGACGACGTGGAGGGCGCCTTCTTCACGGAGTACACCGAGCACGGGGTGTTCTCCGTCTCACCGTTCGAGTCGATCGACACCCAGGGCGTCGGAAGGCTCGTGCGCATCGCTGCCGAGGAGGGACGCGCGTCACGGCCCGACCTGCGTCTCGGCGTCTGCGGCGAGCATGGCGGTGACCCGCAGTCGATCCACTTCTTCAACGAGGTGGGACTCGACTACGTGTCGTGCTCCCCGTTCCGCATCCCGATCGCCCGGCTCGAAGCGGGCCGCGCGGCGGTGGTGACGAGCGGCAGCGACACCCGGTGACCGGCGATCGGGCCACCAGCCCGATCCCGTCCATGACGGAGGCCGTCCTCACACCACGGGGGCGGCCTCCGCCATGTCAGGATGTCCTCGCCGCGACGGCGAGCGCCTCCAAGTCCTGCACGGTGGCGAGCCGCGCGCTCCAGCGTCGCCTCTCGTCTGCATCGGCGACCCTGCACGCCCGCACCCGACCGCTGAGCACCTTGCGCCGACGCGCGACCGCATCGTACATGGCGTCACGGAGGCGCCGCGGCACGAGTCGCCCTGCCCCTGCCATCACGCGCCACGGCCGACTGAGCTCACGGAGCACTCCCAGCACCGCCGCGGAGCGAAGAAGCGGGGTTCCTCGGATGATCACGACGAGAGTGTCGGACGTCAGGCCCCACGGCACGCCGACCACCTCGAGCGCAGCCCTGCCCACCTCATCGGCGTTCGGCGCGATGGCGAAGCGACCGTGCCGATCGACTCGCATGAGCCATCGCACGAAGCCGTTGCACAGCCCGCAGTCGCCATCGAAGATGACGATCCCTCTGTCCATGGATCGATGCTACTTCCCGACGGGAGCACCGCATCGTGCCTGGTCCATGCACCGTCACCGGGAGGTGACCTAGGTTACCCGAAAGTGCCTTCTACCAGCCTGATCATGCGATAGCTAGCCTGGCGACGGTCCCCGCCACACGCGATTCTCGAAAGGCAGCGCATGTATCTCATCACCGGCGTGGACGGAAAGCTCTCCGGCATGGTCGTCGACAACGTCCTGGAGCGGGTCAGCGGCGACCAGCTCATCCTCACCAGCCCCTTCCCCGACCGGATCCCAGCCGACAAGGCGAAGGCATGGACCGCGGCGGGCGCGGTGATCCGTGAGGCCAACTACTCCGATCCCGCGCAGCTCGCTGAGGCCTTCGCCGGCGCCGATGCGGGATTCATGGTGTCGGCCATGACCGTGGGCGAGGTTCGCCAGCAGCAGCACCGCAACGTCGTGGACGCCTTCAAGGCCGCCGGCGTCGGCCGCATCGTCTACTCGTCGGGCTACGGCGCGGGCGAGGCGAACGACGAGCAGGTCGTGATCATCGACCACCACGCGACCGAGGTCTACATCCGCGAGTCCGGGCTGCAGTGGAACGTGTTCAGGGACAACCTGTACCTCGAGAACTACATCTACGCGTTCGCGCAGATCGCGCTCGAGGAGGGCCGCTGGCGCACCTGCGCCGGAGACACTCCCGCCTACCTCGTGGCGAAGGCGGACTGCGCAGCGACCGCAGCGGCGCTGCTGCTGGGCGACGGCGAGCCCAACACCGCGTACGACGTGACCGGGCGCGAGGCCGTGACCGTCGGCGCGCTGTGCGCCCTGGTGGCCGAGAAGGCCGGTGTGGAGCTGACCTACGACTCGATGCCCGAGCCTGACCTGTACGCGTACTACGACTCGCTCTACATCCCTCGCAAGGCCACAGGCGACTTCTCCCGTTCGCCGTACCCGTGGTGCAGCGAGGACATCGTGACGAACGAGGCCGCGATCCGCGACGGGCTGCTCGACAACTACTCCGACGACGTGGAGCGCCTGATCGGGCGCCCCCAGCTCACGGTGGGCGACATCATCGACCAGGCCGCGGCGACCTGGGTCATCCCTGCGAAGTCGGACGCCTGAGATCTGCCGGTGCCGACGCTCCCGTGGTCGGAGCGTCGGCACCTGCATCGGCATGCGCGGCGTCGTAGTCGCGCCGTGACTGCTCGACCTGCGGCATGTAGCGCCGCGACCACTCGCACAGCACATCGATCGGACCCAACGAGGCGATCCCGAGCTCCGTGGCGCCGTACTCGACATGCGGGGGCACCTCGGGGAAGACGGTGCGGGTGATCATCCCGTCGCGTTCGATCCCTCTGAGGGTCTGCGTGAGCATCTTCCGTGAGATCCCTGGGAGCGCCCGCTCGAGCGCGCCGAAGCGCTGAGGCCCCTGCTCCGCGAGCACGCGCATCACCGCGATGCTCCAGCGATCCGCGATCCTGTCCAGCACGTCCCTGGAAGGGAGCTCCGTGCAGGAGTGGAGCGAGGCCGGCTCGGTGCTCTCCGGCGACGGACGGGTCATACCTCGATCGTAGAGAGCCGCGCCAGGCGACTCGGGTGATGTTGGTCCCGGCGGGCGTCCTCGTGCGGCCATGCGTGCAAAACATCACGACACGGCGACTTTCAGATCACTTTTCGATCACGCTCAGGTAAAGTCGGAGCCATGGACAGGTCAATGTTGACCCAATTGTCCCGTTTGTCCGGCGCGGCCGTGATCACAGTCTCGCTTGGCATCCAGGCTTGGGCAGATCTCACGTACGGCACATTCACCTGGGCGCAGCTGCCCGGCTACTTCACCCCGCTCGCGAACATCGCCGGCATCGTCGCACTTGTCGCCGCGGCGCTCGCGGGATCGCGGGAGCCGGACTGGGTGGCGAGCCTCCGCGTGAACGCAGCCACCTACCTCGTGGTGGTCGGAGTCGTGTACTGGACCATGCTCGCTCCCTACACGAGTCCCAAGTTCCCCTTGGTCAACGCCATCCTGCACGGCGGCGCAGGCCTGATCCTCGCCCTGGACTGGCTCCTGATCGGCGGCGCGCGCCTGCCGCGCTGGCGCATGCTGTGGACGGTGATGACCCTCCCGGCAGCGTGGATGGGCTACCTGCTCGTCCGCGCCTTCCACGACGGTTGGGTGCCGTACCCCTTCCTCGACCCCGCACGCGGTGCTGTGGCGATCGCGCAGACGGTGGGCGCGATCGTGCTTGCCGGAGTCGCCGTCGCCGCGCTCCTGCGACTCCTCGCGGCCGCAGGGCCGCGGGCACGACGCCAGCGCCGTGCCCGCGGCTCCTACGCAGCGACCGGGATCCTCTCCGACAGGTAGCGCGCGCCGACGGGAACCGTGAGGAACGCGGGCAGCTCCTCCGCCAGCGCCACCTCCCGCAGCAGCTCCGCTGCGTCGTCCCACCTGTCCTCACCGGAGCGGGGCGCCTGCGCGAGGACGTCGTCGATCACCTGGGAGACGTGCTCGCGGGTCACGCGAGTGCCCTCCGCTGTGATCACGCCGTGCCGGATCCACTGCCACAGCTGCGTCCGGCTGATCTCCGCCGTCGCCACGTCCTCCATGAGGCCGTGCACCGCGGCGGCTCCGATGCCGCGCAGCCAGCTGTCCAGATAGGCGAGGCCGACCTCGACGTTCTGCCTCACGCCGCCGTCGGTGACCTGGGCGCCAGGGATGCGCACGTCGAGGAGGTCCTGCGGTGACACGGACACCTCGTCACGAAGGCGGTGGCGTTGATCCGCGCGCCCTTCCAGGACCGAGTCGAACTCCGCACGGGCAGCGTCGATGAGTCCAGGGTGCGCCACCCATGTGCCGTCGAAGCCGTCGTGGGCCTCCCGCCGCTTGTCGGCGCTCACCTGGGCGAGCGCGCGTGCGTTGGCCTCCGCGTCGCGTCGGTCGGGGATGAAGGCGCTCATCCCGCCGATCGCCTGCGCGCCCCGTCGATGGCAGGTGGAGACCAGGAGCTCGGTGTACGCCCGCATGAAGGGCACCGTCATCGTGATCGCGGACCGATCGGGCAGGACGAAGCGCGCTCCCCTGTCCCGGTACGTCTTGATGACCGAGAAGATGTAGTCCCAGCGACCGGCGTTCAGACCTGCGCAGTGGTCCCTCAGCTCATAGAGCATCTCCTCCATCTCGAAGGCCGCGGGCAGCGTCTCGATCAGCATCGTGGCGCGGATCGTCCCGTATGGGAGCCCGAGCTCGGACTCGGCGTAGCTGAAGACGTCGTTCCACAGTCGCGCCTCGAGGCGTCCCTGCATCTTCGGAAGGTAGAAGTAGGGTCCTCGGCCCGAGTCCACGAGCGCGTGCGCGTTGTGGAACAGGTACAGACCGAAGTCCACCAACGACGCCGACGCGGAGTGACGGTGGCCGTCAGCGTCCTCGTGCACCAGGTGCTGCTCCACCAGGTGCCAGCCTCGCGGACGGAACACGATGGTCGGGGTCCGCTCGCCGAGCGAGTAGACCTTCCCCTCCGCGTTCGTGAACGAGATCGTGCCCCGAATCGCGTCGTGCAGGTTGATCTGGCCCTCGACCATGTTGGTCCACGTCGGGGTGTTCGCGTCCTCGTGATCGGCGAGCCACACCTGTGCGCCGGAGTTCATCGCGTTGATGGTCATCTTGCGGTCGGTGGGACCGGTGATCTCCACGCGCCGGTCCTCCAGGCCGGGCCCGGGCCCCGCGACGCGCCAGCGCGGGTCCTCCCTGATCGCCGTCGTCTCTGACAGGAAGGCCAGGTCCCTGCCGTTGTCGACGGCGACGGACCGCTCCAGTCGGCGCTGGAGCTCGAGCGCCCTGCGGCACGCGAACCTGTCGTGAAGGCCCGCGAGGAAGGCGAGCGCGTCGGGGGTCAGGATCTCGTCGTAGCGATCGCCCTGAGGGGCGTCCGCAGTGATCTCCATGCGGGTCATGGCTGCTCCTAGAACTGCTCTGCTTCGGTCGAGCCCACCAGGGCGAGCGTCGACGCGGTGGGGTTGAGGGCGGTGGAGATCCGGTCGAAGTAGCCGGTCCCCACCTCACGCTGGTGCCTGGTCGCGGTGTAGCCGCGCTCCTCGGCAGCGAACTCGGCGTCCTGGAGACGCACATACGCGCTCATGTGGTGCTGCGCGTAGTCCTGCGCCAGCTCGAACATCCCGTGGTTGAGGGAGTGGAAGCCGGCCAACGTGATGAACTGGAAGGCGTAGCCCATCGCGGACAGCTCGCGCTGGAAGCGCGCGATCTCGTCGTCGCTCAGGTGGCTCCGCCAGTTGAAGCTGGGCGAGCAGTTGTAGGCGAGCTGCTTCCCGGGGTGCTCCGCATGGACCGCCTCGGCGAAGCGCCGTGCGAGCTCCAGGTCGGGCTTCGCGCTCTCGACCCACAGCAGGTCGGCGTATGGCGCGTAGGCGAGGCCGCGGGAGATGACGGGTTCGATTCCGTTGCGGACCTCGTAGAAGCCCTCCTGCGTCCGCTCGCCGGTGAGGAACGGGCGGTCCCGCTCGTCCACGTCGGACGTGAGCAGCGTGGCGGCAAGGGCGTCGGTGCGTGCGATCACCACCGTCGGCGCCCCGGCGACATCGGCGGCGAGGCGAGCGGCATTGAGGGTCCTGATGTGCTGTGACGTGGGGATGAGCACCTTGCCGCCCATGTGCCCGCACTTCTTCTCCGAGGCGAGCTGGTCCTCCCAGTGCACGCCGGCCGCGCCCGCGGCGATCATGCCCTGCATCAGCTCGTACGCGTTGAGAGGACCTCCGAAGCCCGCCTCGGCATCGGCCACGATCGGAGCCATCCAGTCACGCTCCTCCATGCCGACCTCGGCGTGCTCGATCTGGGCGGCCCGCATCAGCGCGTTGTTGATGCGCCGGACGACTGCAGGCACAGAGTTCGCCGGGTACAGGCTCTGGTCGGGGTAGGTCTGGCCCGAGAGGTTCGCGTCGGCCGCCACCTGCCAGCCCGACAGGTAGATGGCCTTGAGCCCTGCGCGCACCTGCTGGACGGCCTGGTTGCCGGTCAGGGCGCCGAGCGCGGCGATCCACTCGCCGTTCGGGCGGCGGTGCTCCTGGATGAGATCCCAGAGGAGCTCGGCACCGCGCTTCGCGAGCGTCGGGTCCTCACGGACGGGACCGCGCAGCGCCACGACGTCCTGTGCGGTGTAGTCGCGCTGGATGCCCTCCCAACGGGGGTTCCACGCCCACTCGGCCTCAAGCTGCTCAGCGGTCTGGGTCTGATCCCCGGGGCGGATCGAGTCGATCATGGTCTGCTCCTTCGCAGTTCTCGGCGGTGCTGCCTTGCTGTCACGCTAGGAGCCTCTTGGGTGCGCTCGGGGCGGATTGGCTCCAGAACTTTCGCCGAAGTTCTGCGAGCGAGAACATGACGTGTCACCATGTTCGTCATGAGCACGCCGAGCCCGGCGGACCTCGACGATGAGGTCGGCGCCACTCCCCTGTCCATCGGACGCCGCGTCCGCAACCTGCGCACCGCCCAGGGCCTCACTGTGAGGGAGCTCGGCGATCGCATCGGGCGGGCGGCCTCCCAGGTGTCCGTCATCGAGAACGGGCATCGCGAGCTCAAGGTCTCCGAGCTCGCCACGCTCGCCAAAGCGCTCGGCACGACCGTCGAGTACCTGTTGGACCCCGAGCCGCCCACGCGCCGCGACGCGCTCGAGATGGAGCTCGCGAAGGCCATGGACGGACCGCTGTTCGCCTCGCTGCGCCTCCCCCGGCTGGCAACGCGGCGCTCGCTGCCGGACGAGGCGATCGAGACCGTGCTGGCGCTGCACGCGGAGCTCGTCAGACTCCACCAACGTCGCGCGTCCACACCGGAGGAGGCGCGACGCGCCAACACCGAGCTGCGCCAGAGCCAACGTGCGCGCCACAACTACTACGCGCCGCTCGAGGCGACCGCCGCACGGCTCCTGGCCGCGATCGACCACCGTGGCGGACCGCTCTCCGACTCCGCGGTGTCCGCCCTTGCCTCGCACCTGGGCTTCACGGTGCACTACGTCCACGACCTCCCCATCACGACCAGGTCGGTCACCGACAGCAAGCACGGGCGCGTCTACCTTCCGGTGCGGCAGTCGCGGGGCGACCGCAGGGTGGCCCTCCTGCAGGCGCTCGCGGGCCACGTGCTCGAGGCCGACGAGCCGCACGACTACGAGGACCTTCTCACCCAGCGCGTCGAGGTCAACTACCTTGCCGGCGCGCTGATGATGCCCGAGGCCTCCGCGGTGCGCCTGCTGAGCGAGGCGAAGGCCGCGCGGCTGCTCGCGGTCGAGGACCTCAGGGACGCGTTCGCCGTGAGCTATGAGGCAGCCGCGCACCGCTTCACCAACCTCGCGACCGAGCACCTGGACCTGCCCGTGCACTTCCTCAAGGTGAGCGCGTCGGGCGTGCTGTCCAAGGCCTATGAGAACGACGAGGTGCGGTTCCCGCAGGACGCGCTCGGGCACGTGGAGGGTCAGCGGGTGTGCCGCCAATGGAGCGCCAGGCAGGTCTTCGAGCGCGACGACAGGTACGGGATCTACCACCAGTACACGGACAAGCCCAACGGCACCTACTGGTGCACCTCCGCCGTCCAGACCGACGCCGCAGGCGACTACTCGGTATCCGTCGGCACCCAGTACGCCCACTCGAAGTGGTTCCGCGGCCGCGACACCACCACGCGGCGCTACTCGAGCTGCCCCGACCCGGAGTGCTGCCGCTCGCCGCGACCCGAGCTGGCCGACCGATGGGACGGGCACGCGCACCCGGCGGCACGCATCAACTCCTCGCTGCTCGCCGCCACTCCGAACGGTTCGACGACCGGCATCGACTCCATCGCGGTGCTCGAGTTCCTCGACTCTCACGCCCCGCAGGAGCCTCACTAGGGCCCAAACAGGCCCAATCCGTCGCCGCGCGCCACGCGAAACCCCCAGGACCGCGTACCGTTGAGCCATGCCCCATGACTCAGGATCGGCGCAAGACGCTGCTGTGACCACCACCTTCGCCGACCTGGGACTCGAAGGTCCCGTCCTCGACGCGGTGAAGGGACTCGGATACGAGACCCCCTCGCCCATCCAGGCGCGCACCATTCCCACGCTCCTGTCGGGTCGCGACGTCGTGGGCCTCGCCCAGACCGGAACCGGCAAGACCGCAGCCTTCGCGCTGCCCATCCTCGCGCGCCTCGACCGCGAGCAGAAGAAGCCGCAGGCGCTCGTCCTCGCGCCCACGCGTGAGCTCGCGCTCCAGGTCTGCGAGGCCTTCGAGCGCTACGCGGCCAAGTCGCCCGGCGTCCACGTGCTGCCCGTGTACGGAGGCCAGGCGTACGGGATCCAGCTGTCCGCCCTGCGACGCGGCGTCCACATCGTCGTCGGCACGCCCGGCCGCATCATGGACCACCTCGATCGCGGCACGCTCGACCTGTCAGAGCTCAAGTACGTGGTGCTCGACGAGGCCGACGAGATGCTGCGCATGGGCTTCGCCGAGGACGTCGAGACGATCCTCGGCGCGACGCCCGAGGAGAAGCAGGTCGCCCTGTTCTCCGCGACGATGCCCAACCAGATCCGTCGCCTCTCCCAGCAGTACCTCCGCGACCCCGAGGAGGTGACGGTCAAGGGCAAGACCAGCACCTCGTCGACCATCACCCAGCGCTACCTGGTGGTGTCCTACCAGCAGAAGCTCGATGCGCTCAGCCGCATCCTCGAGGTCGAGAACTTCGAGGCCGTCATCGTCTTCACGCGCACCAAGAACGAGACGGAGACCGTCGCCGAGCGCCTGCGGGCACGCGGCTTCGGGGCCGCCGCCATCAACGGAGACGTGGTGCAGCAGCAGCGCGAGCGCCTGGTGCAGCAGCTCAAGGACGGCGACCTGGACGTGCTCGTCGCGACCGATGTCGCCGCACGCGGCCTCGACGTCGAGCGCATCACCCACGTGGTCAACTACGACATCCCCGTGGACACGGAGTCGTACGTCCACCGCGTGGGCCGCACCGGCCGCGCGGGTCGGTCCGGCGACGCGATCAGCTTCATCACACCCCGCGAGCGTCGCCTGCTCGGCGCGATCGAGAAGGCGACCCGTCAGCCGCTCACGCCGATGCAGCTCCCCACCGTGGGCGACGTGAACGCCACCCGCCTCACGCGCTTCGACGACTCGATCACCGCGGCGCTCGGCGAGACGGAACGCATCGACCGCTTCCGCGACATCATCGCGCACTACGTGGAGCACCACGACGTGCCGGAGACCGACGTGGCTGCGGCGCTTGCCGTCGTCGCGCAGGGCGACACCCCGCTGCTGCTGGACGAGGCCGACGAGATCCAGGCTGCCGCGTTCCGCGAGGAGCGTCGCAAGACCAAGGAGGGCGGCCCGACGTCCCCCGGCCGCCGCACCAGCGAGGGACGCATCTCCTACCGGATCGAGGTGGGGCGCAAGCACAAGGTCGAACCGCGTCAGATCGTCGGCGCGATCGCGAACGAGGGCGGCCTTGGACGCGACGACTTCGGTGCGATCAAGGTCAACTCGACCTTCTCGCTCGTGGAGCTTCCCGAGAACCTGTCGCCCAAGGTGCTCGACAAGCTCTCCCGCACCCGCATCTCCGGCCAGCTGATCGAGCTCAAGCCCGACAAGGGCACTCGCGTGCACCAGGCCCGCAAGGGTGGCAGGGACCGACGGGACGGCGGCGATCGTGGCGATTACGCGCCTCGACGCGGATCCAAGGGCGGGTTCGACAAGAAGGACGGGCGCAAGCCGCGCAAGGGCCGCTACTCGGACTGACGGCGGTCATGGCGCGCCAGCGCCGGGGTCGACGCCCTCAGACCTCTCTCAACGCCAGGGCGTCGATCAGTACCTGCTCCCACACCTCGAAGGGGTCCTCGGCCACCGCCTCACGCGCGATCGGCGCGAGCCTGCGATAGTCGTCCTCCGACTCGAAGATCGCGAGTCCGGCGAGCCGATCGGATCGCTCGTCCGCCAGGGTGTGGATGGATCGCAGTCCGTCGCGTCCCGAGATCGCGGCCCCATAGCGATGCATCGACTCGATCAGAGCGCCGCGATGCTCGGGATGCGGGCGATGGATCGACATGAGCACGAACATGCTTCGAGCGTAGCCGCACCCGGGACTTCAGTCCCGGTGAGCACACCCCCACCGGCATACCGTGGAGAGGTGGACGTCGCCGACGACGTTCCCCCGTGGGCCCCGAGCCCGCGCCGTCGCCGGGCGTCGCGTGAGGCGGACGCATGAGGCAGGTCAGGATCCACGGCCGCGGCGGACAAGGTGTGGTCACCGCCGCAGAGATGCTCGCTCGCGCGGGATTCCTCGCGGGTCATGAGGCGCAGGCGATCCCCTCCTTCGGATCCGAGCGCACCGGCGCGCCGGTGGTCGCCTACTGCAGATTCGCGGACGGGCCGCTGCGCACCCGCGAGCCCGTGCTCGCACCCGACGTGGTGCTCGTGACAGATCCCACGTTGCTGGGTCCCGTGAGGCCGTTCGAAGGCCTCGCTCCAGGCGGCCTCGTGATCGTCAACACCACCACGGATGCGCCAACGGTCCGCGACGCGGCAGGCGCCCGCGATGTCGATGCGACCGTCATCACCGTCCCTGCGACCACCATCACGATGACGCACCTGGGCAAGCCGAAACCGGCAGCGGCGATGCTCGCCGCATATGCCGCCGCTGCCGAGGACATCACGCTCGACGCCGTCGTCCAGGTGTTCGATGCGAGGTTCCCCGGAGCCATCGGCGCGGCCAACGCCGCCGCCGCCCGCGAGGCCTACTCGTACGTGAAGGCCGAGCTAGCCGGACCGACGCATGGGCTCGTCGCGGCGACCGGGAAGGAGGCGTCAGATGCGTGAGGTGCTCGAAGGCTCCCAGGCGGTCGCGCGGACCGTGGCACGCTGCCGTCCCGGCGTGGTCTGCGCGTACCCGATCTCTCCCCAGACGCACATCGTCGAGGCGCTCTCCGTCATGGCCCGTACGGGCGAGCTCGCGGACTGCGAGTACGTGAACGTGGAATCGGAGTTCTCCGCGATGTCCGTCGCCATCGGCGCCTCGGCCGCCGGGTCGCGGGCCTACACGGCCACCGCATCACAGGGACTCCTGTACATGTCCGAGGCCGTCTTCAACGCGGCCGGCATGGGCCTGCCGATCGTCATGACGGTCGCGAACCGAGCCATCGGCGCGCCGATCAACATCTGGAACGACCATTCCGACGCGATGGCGCTCCGCGACTCCGGCTGGTTGCAGCTCTACGCGGCCGACAACCAGGAGGCGGCGGACCTTCACGTGACCGCGTTCGCGATCGCGGAGGAGCTGGAGATCCCCGCGATGGTGTGCATGGACGGCTTCGTCCTCACGCACGCCACCGACGTGCTCGAGCTCCCCACCCAGGAGCAGATCGACGCCTTCCTTCCCGGCTACGAGCCGAAGCAGGTGCTCGACGTGCTCCACCCGACGACGATCGGCACGAT
This sequence comes from Demequina zhanjiangensis, assembly GCF_030418315.1. Taxonomy (GTDB): domain Bacteria; phylum Actinomycetota; class Actinomycetes; order Actinomycetales; family Demequinaceae; genus Demequina; species Demequina zhanjiangensis. Next base: position 179,114 of record NZ_JAUHPV010000005.1, on the reverse strand, counting down.
GGCCGGTCCCGAGTCGTTCACCGAGACCAAGTACCTCCAGCATCTGCGGTTCCTCGACGCGGCCGACGTCATCCAACGTTGGTCGGACCGCTTCCACGACACCTTCGGGCGCGAGGCAGGCGGGCTCGTGGCCCGCTATGACGCGCACACGTTCGACCGCGATCGCGAGGCACCTGGGGCGAACGCCGAGGACATCGTCGTGGTGGCGATGGGTTCCGTGCTCGGCACCCTGCAGGCGGCCCTCCCCGAGCTCCGAGCGGAGGGCATCCCGGTGCGGTTGCTCGGGGTCTCTTCATTCCGCCCCTTCCCCGGCGGCGCGCTGCGCGATGCGCTCGGAGACAGTCGGCATGTCGTCGTCATCGACCGCGCGCTCGAGCTCGGCTCCGGAGGCGTCCTGACAGGCTGCGTGGGGCGCGCGCTCGCGGGGACGCGCTCCCGCATCCACTCCGTCGTCGCCGGCTTGGGAGGACGGCCCATCCTCGAGGAGTCGCTCCGTGACGTGATCCGACGCGCCCACTCACGGGACCTCCCCACTCTGGAGTTCATGGACCTCAAGGCGGGCGGAATCCCGCGCCCGCCCGTCGGCGCGACGGAGGTGGCACGATGACCACGGTCCACATCCCGTTCCTGCAGACCGGCACCCTCGCCGTCGGCGGCAGGCTGCTCGAGGACGAGGAGCGCTCGGTCCAGTCCCAGGCGGACCGGCCGTCGTCCCTGACCAAGGGCCACCGCGCCTGCCAGGGGTGCGCCGAGGCGCTCGCGGCCCGTTGGGTCATGGACACCGCCGTGGAGGCCGCGGACGACAAGCTGATCGTCGCCAACGCCACCGGCTGCCTCGAGGTCTTCTCCACGCTCTATCCGGAGAGCGCGTGGAAGCCGCCCTGGATCCACTCGGTGTTCGCCAACGCCGCCGCGGTCGCCACCGGCATCGCGGCATCGCTCCACGCGCAGGGCCGTGACGACATCCGAGTCCTCGCGCAGGGAGGAGACGGCGGCACGGTCGACATCGGGCTCGCCGCGGTCTCGGGCATGTTCGAGCGCAACGACGACGTGCTCTATGTCTGCTACGACAACCAGGGCTACATGAACACCGGCGTCCAGCGCTCCTCTGCCACGCCGACCTCCGCGCGCACCGCGACCACGCCCGCCGTGGGGTGCCAGCCCGGAGCACCCGTCGGCCAGGGCAAGTCGATGCCGAAGATCGCGATGGCGCACGAGATCCCCTACGTCGCCACCGCCACCGTCGCGGACCTGCGCGACCTGGAGCACAAGGTGCGCACCGCGATGTCGATCCACGGCGCCAGGTACCTGCACGTCCTCGTCCCGTGTCCGCTCGGCTGGGGCGCCTCATCGGCCGAGTCCATCCGACTGTCTCGTGCCGCCGTGCAGTCGGGGATCTTCCCGGTGATCGAGTCGCGCGCAGGTGAGCTGACCGACGTCCAGCCGATCCGACAGCGGATGGACGTCGAGGAGTATCTGCGCCCCCAGGCGCGCTTCGCGCACCTGTTCAAGCCGGGCGGCGAGGACGCCCTGGACCGGTGGCGCGCCATGGCCGAGAGGAACATCCGCCACTACGACCTGCTGGGAGAGCGCTCATGACCGGGCACGACGCACCTCCGACCCACGGACTCTCGACCGGTCCCGCCACGTCGCTCGCGTACCACACGGGCACCTGGCGCACCGAGCGACCCGTCTACGTGGAGCTGTCGCCGCCATGCTCGCTCGCGTGCCCCTCCGGCGAGGACATCCGCGGATGGCTCGGCTCCACCCAGGAAGGCGCACCCGGCTTCGAGGCCGCGTGGCGCCGGCTTGTCTCCGCGAACCCGTTCCCCGCCGTGATGGGCCGCATCTGCTACCACCCGTGCCAAGCGTCCTGCAATCGTGGCGAGCTCGATGAGGAGGTGGGCATCAACGCGGTCGAACGGTTCCTGGGAGACACCGCGCTCGCGGAGGGCTGGGAACTGCCTGCACCGACCACGGAGACGGGCCGGAGGGTGCTCGTCGTAGGGTCGGGGCCCGCGGGGCTCTCCGCGGCGTACCAGCTCCGCATGCTCGGCCACTCGGTGCTCGTGCGCGAGGCCGCAGGTGAACCGGGCGGCATGATGCGCTACGGAATCCCCGCCTACCGGCTCCCGCGCGAGGTGCTGGCGCAGGAGATCAGCCGCATCGAACGCACGGGCGTCGTGATCGAGTGCGAGGCGCCCGTCACCGACCTCGACGCCGCGCAACGCGAGTTCGACGCCGTCGTGCTCACCATGGGCGCGGGCGTCGCGCACCACGTGGACATCCCCGCGGGTGCCGCCTCCAAGATCGTCGACGCGATCGACGTGCTGCGGGACGTCGCCTCGGGCCGTCCCCCGCTCGTCGGGCGACGCGTCGCCGTCTACGGCGGCGGCAACACGGCGATGGACGCCGCTCGTACAGCCCGTCGCCTGGGAGCCCAGGACGCCGTCGTCGTGTATCGACGCACGCAGGAGCAGATGCCTGCCCACCCGACGGAGCTCCAGGATGCGATCGGCGAGGGTGTGCGCGTCCAGTGGCTGTCCACCATCTCGCAGGTGGAGGGCCAGACGCTCACCATCGAACGCATGGAGCTGGACGAGGAGGGTCGTCCGCATGGCACCGGCGAGTTCGAGGAGCTCGACGCCGACACGGTGATGCTCGCCGTCGGACAGGATGCGGACCTGACCCTGCTGGAGAACGTCCCCGACATCCACGTGTCCGACGGCGTGGTGCAGGTGGATCCGACCACGCTCATGACCGGACGGGACGGCGTGTTCGCCGCGGGCGACGTCTCTCCCGGCTCCAGGACGGCCACGTACGCGATAGGTCGTGGTGCCCGGGCCGCCAAGGCGGTCGACGCCTACCTCGCGGCCAGGGTCATCCCAGCCGAGCCTGCTCCCCGCGAGGCCACCTACGACAGGATGACCTCCTGGTACTACTCCGACGCCCCGAAGCAGCATCGCGGCGAGCTGGAGGCCGCCCGACGCGTGACGGGCTTCGAGGAGGTGCTCACCGGGCTCGACGCCGAGCATGCAGTCTTCGAGGCGCGGCGGTGCATGTCATGCGGGTCATGCTTCGAATGCGACAACTGCTTCGGCATGTGCCCTGACGACGCGATCAGGAAGCTCGGCCCCGGCATGCGGTACGAGATCGACTACGACTACTGCAAGGGGTGCGGCATCTGCGCCGAGGAGTGCCCTTGCGGCGCCATCGACATGATCCCGGAGGTCAAGTAGCCGCGGCTCCCCTCATCGTGAGTCCGACGGTGTAGCGTGCACGCGACAGTTCGCCGCACACGCAAGGAGCACCCCTTCATGGAGCCGATCATCCGCGTCGTAGGAGTCGTGATGCGCGATGAGCGTGGCCGCATCCTCACGGTGCGCAAGCGTGGGACCTCGCGCTTCATGCTCCCTGGCGGCAAGCCGGAGCCGGAGGAGACCGTGGAGGAGACCGCAGCGCGTGAGTGCGCGGAGGAGCTCCATGCCGTGCTGAACCCGGAGCAGCTCACGCTGCTCGGACGCTTCGAGTCCGCCGCCGCCAATGAGCCAGGGCACCGGCTCGAGTCCACGGTGATGGTGCACCCCCTCGTGGCCCACGGCGAGCCTGCTGCGGAGATCGCCGAGCTGCGCTGGCTCGACGCATCGGCGCCGCTCCCCGGAGACCTCGCACCCCTGCTCGAGCACCACGTGGTTCCAGCGCTCGCAGCCCAAGCGGGGCAGACTGAGGAGTAGAGCCCGCGACGAAGCGGTCCCGTCCCGAGGAGGCACGATGCCCCACTTCATGATCTCCGTGATCGACGCCTCGACGTCCTCGGCGACACCGGCGGAGATGGAGCGGATCGACGCGTTCAACGCCCATCTGATCGAGGAGGGCCGCTGGGTGCAGGCCGCCGGGCTCGCCCACCCCCGCGAGGCCAGGATCGTCGACGGGCGCGGAGAGACCGCGACGGTCACCGAGGGCGCTCTGCACACCGGCGCCGAGTTCCTGTCCGGCTTCTGGATCGTGACCGCGCCGGACCGTGACACGGCAACGCACGTCGCCGTGCAGGCCTCACGCGCGTGCGGTCGACGAGTCGAGCTCCGGGAGTTCCTGGGCGGTTGAGCGAGGGGGCCACGGTCCGTCGGCGCCCTCGGCTGCGGTTGCCGTGACCCGTGCTGTGCCGCACCCTGGATCCCAGGGGGACACGGCACCGACACCACGGCACGCACAAAGGGGTCCCCATGGAACTGGCACGGCGCGCGCAGGCGGCGGAGTCCGAGATCGCCCAGATGACGCGCTTCCTCGCGCAGATGGACGGCCTCGCCGACATCCCCGGCACGATCGACCTCACCTTCGGCAACCCGCACGAGATGCCCCTCACAGGGCTGGTCTCCGCAGTGCGCGAGCAGGTGGAGCCACGCTCTGAGAGCTGGTTCGGCTACAAGACCAACGAGGACCAGGCGCGCGACGCCGTGGCCACGGGCCTCCAAGCCGAGACCGGGCTCGCCTTCACTCCGGACGACATCGCGATGACGCAGGGCGCCTTCGGCGCGATCGAGCTCGCCTTCCACCTGCTCACCGACCCCGGCGATGAGGTCGTCATCCCCGAGCCAGGATGGTTCTGCTACCCGCCGATGCTCCGCGCCGCCGCAGCCGTGCCGGTGACGGCTGCGCTTGACGACAGCACCTTCGATCTGGATCTCGACGCGATCAGCGCGGCGCTCTCCCCGCGCACGCGGATCGTCGTGGTCAACTCCCCCGCCAACCCGACGGGACGCATCTATCCGCGTGAGCAGCTGGAGGCCCTTGCCGCGCTCCTCGAGGACGAGTCGGCCCACCATGGTCGCCGGATCTGGCTCCTCAGCGACGAGCCGTATCGCCGCATCCGATTCACGGGCGAGGGCTTCACCAGCCCCGCTGCCGTCTACCCGTGGACCATGATCGACTACAGCTACGGGAAGATCCTCCTCGCGCCAGGCCAGCGCCTCGGATACCTCGCGCTCTCACCTCTGATGCCCGACGAGGTGCGGCGGGAGATGCAGCAGGCATTCACGCCACTTCAGCTCTCGATCGGGTGGGGCTTCCCCGACGCGTTGATGCAGTACGCGGTGCCTGCGCTGGAGCGCGTCGGCATCGACCTCGTGGAGCTCGAGCGCAAGCGCGACCGCACCCATGGCGCCCTGACCGCCGCAGGCTTCGACCTCACCTTCCCCGAAGGCACCTTCTATCTGTGGGGACGCGCGCCAGGCGGCGACGGCGACGCCTTCACCGAGCAGCTTGCAGGGCGAGGAGTGTTCGTGATGCCCGGGAGGATGTTCAACCGTCCCGGCCATTTCCGCATCAGCCTGACCGCGACCAGCGAATCGCTCGAGCGGGCGGTGCCGGTGCTCATCGAGGCCGCCCGAGTCACGACGTGAGACGAACGCCGGCGACGGCGTTCCGCGTCAGCACTGGGACCGCACGTACTCGTCCTCGCCCCTGGGGACCAGGTCCCTGTCACGCAGCACCAGCAGCCGTGACCGTCCGTCAGCGCCGCAGACCTCGGTGAACGTCTTGTCGCCCTCGGCGAGCGCGTCGGGGTACTCGATCTGCAGCACCGCCGATCCATAGGCGTCGATGTAGGCCTCGCACTCGTCCCACACTGCGCACTCCTCCACCACGGCGAAGTCGAACCCGAGACCTTCCGCCGCGATCTCCACGGTGTTCTTCTGAGCGATGGCAAGCCCGGCATCGTGGGCACGTGCGACGTACGCGCGAACCAGGGCCATCGCCCCCGCCTCGGCGACGCCTGGGAAGCGGGTGAACGTGTCGAGGTTGTCCATCTCGACCGCATCGAAACCGGCCGCAGCGCAGTCATCGATCCACGGGCCCACGATCTCGAGGATCTGGGCGCGCTGCGCCGGGGTCGCGGGATCGAGCACCAGCTCGTCGGGCCAGTCGGGATCGAAGACAGGCTCACCGAGCGCGTCTCGCAGCACAGCGCCGGTCTCGAGCCACACCTCCTGGTCGCCAGGCTGGCTCTGGAAGCCGTTGACGTAACAGACGCTGTACGCGCCTTCGAGCGGTCCGTCCGACGGTTCGCGGACCACCACGTCGATGGCGACCTCACTGCCCCCGGCGGCCACCGTGTCGTACGCGCCTTCGAGCGGTCCGTCCGACGGTTCGCGGACCACCACGTCGATGGCGACCTCACTGCCCCCGGCGGCCACCGTGTCGTACGCGCCTCCGAGCTGGTAGTCGAACACGCCCTCACTCGGTGGTAGCGCGAACTCCGCATGGTCGACCGAAGGACTGACCGCGTCGGTCAGGGCCGGCAGGGGCTCCTCGCTCACGCCCGCGCACCCGGCCATGAGGACCGCGCCCAACGCCGCGCCGCTCACTCTCCCTTTCACGCCTGCCAGTATGGAGCGAGGCACCCGGACTCATCCGTAGGCTCGACCCATGCCTCATGTGCTCCTGTCAGGATTCGAGCCCTTCGACGGTGCCGATGCCAACCCTTCATGGGACGCCGTCGCGGCGCTGGCCGACTCGTGGGACGGCCCCGCCGAGGTGTCTGCGGTGCGCCTGCCGGTCGAGTTCGCGCGGGCGTCGTCGTACCTCCTCCAGGCGGTGAAGGATCGCTCGCCCGACATCGTGATCGCCACCGGAGTTGCGCAGGGCCGCAGGCACGTCACTCCGGAGCGGGTGGCGCTCAACCTGGACGATGCACGGATCCCCGACAACGCGGGAGCGCGTCCCGTCGAGACGCCGATCGACCCCGAAGCGCCGGCCGCGCTCTGGTCCACGCTGCCCGTCAGCCGGATCGTCGAAGGGCTGACCGCCGCGACCATCCCTGCACGGGTGTCGCTGTCGGCTGGGGCCTACGTGTGCAACCACACGTTCTTCAGGCTTCAAGCAGCCGACGCGCCGACCGTCAGGAGGTCCGGCTTCATCCACGTGCCTGCGACCACCGAGATGGGTCTGGGCGAGGACGTTCCGACGATGCCGCTCGCCACCCTCATCGAGGCGCTCCGCATCGCCGTCGCGACCACGCTCGCGACCCTCGAGGACGATCAGGCCTGCTTCTCCTCGTCGGTGAGGAGACCCGCCCACCCCTCGTAATCGCCGCCGTAGGTGCGCGCGAACTCCTCGCACAGGTCGATCGTCTCGCGCAGGAAGTCCGGCACGAGCGGCTCCTTGTACCCACGGATGAAGATCATCCACTCGGGGATGTCGTGGCTCGGTTCCACGAGCTCGTGGAAGATCCGGCGCGAGCGAAGCTCGTCGGCTGCGGCCTTCGCCTTCACGTCCGAGGTGAAGGAGAGGAAGAACTCCGACTCTCGGGGTGCACCGACGTCGGCACCCCGCGCCTCGAGAGCGGCGAGCTGCTCGGCGTCGTCGCTCCACAGATCGTAGGGCTCCACCCGCTTGCGCCCGCCGAAGATCTTGTCCAGGAAACCCATGGCACCACCGTAGTCGCCCCACGGAGCCGCCCCGGGAACTTCGTCACTTCCGCCGCTGCCAGAGGCGCCTCCCCACCGCGCGACCACACGCCCTGGTCACTAGGGTGGACGACAAGCCAACGACAGGAGTCCCCGATGTCAGCTCCGTGGCCAGGCGACGAAGGCGCGCGGGATCGCATAGGTCCGCAGGATGATGGCGGGCTGATCGTTCCACCCGACGACTGGACCCCGAAGCAGGCTCAGGAACCCGGCGCCGGTACGCAGATCCCTGGCTCCCCCGTTGAGGAGAGCGCGCTGCCCGGCACGGCGCCCGGCACTCCTCCGAACCCGGTGCGCGAACCCGTGCCGAACCTTGAAGGACTCGCCTTCACGCGCGCCACCGAGCACAACTCTCGTGCGGTGATCGGGATGGCGCTCTCAGGGATCGCCGCGGCGCTCATCCTCGCGTTCATCGCAGGCTTCAACTCGCCCCTGCTGATCACCGTGGCATTGGGCATCGGGGGCATCGTGATGGGCTGGCGAGGCTACCTGGCCGCCCGGAACGGGCTCGCAAGCAACGGGACGCTCGGCATCGCCGCCGTGGTCGTCGGCGCGCTCGCGATCCTCTCCGTCGTCGGGATCTACGCGATGGTGCTCTTCGCGCTCAGCCAGATCATCCCCTGAACTCCCCGTCGAGCCGACCCCGTGTGGGAATAGGGGCGGCTCACGACCGTGTTCCCACCTCGACAGCGACGACGCGATGCCGGAGGGAGCCATCCGTGGACCACGAGCAGGTCGGCCCCGGCGGACAGCCGCCGAACAGCCCCTTCGGCACGGAGGAGAGCCTTCGCGCCGTCGTGCGTGAAGACGGCACGACTCCACGCGTGCTCGTGCTCGGCGCGACCGGATACATCGGTGGACGCCTGGTCCCTCGACTTCTCGCGGGCGGCTATCGCGTAAGGGTGCTGTCGCGCTCGGCGTCCCGGATCGCCGCGCTTCCTTGGGCCGACGAGGTCGAGGTGGTCGAAGGAGACGCCGGCGACCCGCAGGCGATGGAGCGGGCGATGCAGGAGGTGGACGTCGTCTACTTCCTGGTGCATTCGATGATCAGCGGACGGGACTACGGCCGGCTCGACCGTGCGATCGCGATCAACGTCGCCAAGTCCGCAGCGGCCCACCGGGTCAGCCGGATCGTCTACCTTGGCGGTCTCCACCCCGACGACGTGGAGCTCTCCGCTCACCTCGCCTCCCGCCGCGAGGTGGGAGACATCCTGCTGGCGTCTGCCACGCCGACGCTCGTCCTCGACGCCGGCGTCGTCATCGGCTCCGGCTCGGCATCGTTCGAGATGATCCGCCACCTCACCGAGGTGCTGCCGTTCATGCCCGCGCCCAAGTGGGTCAGGAACTTCATCCAACCGATCGCAGTGCGCGACGTCGTCTACTACCTGCTCGCCGCAGCGCGAGTGCCGCCCGAGGTGAACACCGAGGTCGACATCGGCGGTCCCGACGTCATGCGCTACTCGGAGATGATGAACGGGTACGCCGCCGAGGCAGGGCTCCCCCAACGGAGCATCGCCGCCCTGCCGGTCCTCACGCCTGGCCTCGCCTCCCACTGGGTGGGCCTCGTGACGCCGGTCCCGCGCCAGATCGCGCGCCCGCTCGTCGAATCGCTGCTGCACTCCTGCGTGGTGAAGTCCGACGAGGTCGACTCCCTCATCCCGAAGCCGCCTGAGGGCCTCACCAGCTATCGCGAGGCAGTGCGCCTCGCCCTGGGACGGATCGAGCTCGACGACGTGGAGACAAGCTGGGTCGACGCTCGCGTCACGGGAGTCCCGAGCGATCCCATGCCGAGCGATCCCGAGTGGGCAGGACGTACCGTCTTCGTCGACGCGCGGCACAAGGCCACGACCGCGACGACCGATGCCGTGTGGAGCGTCGTCTCGCAGGTGGGAGGCGCGACGGGGTGGTACTCCGCCTCGGTCCTCTGGGCGGTGCGCGGCCTGATGGATCGGCTCGCTGGAGGCGTCGGGCTCCGTCGGGGCCGACGCGCGCTCACCGAGATCAGGGTGGGCGACGCCGTCGACGTGTGGCGGGTGGAACGCGTCGACCGCGGACGTCTCCTCCGCCTTCGCGCCGAGATGAGGGTGCCAGGGAAGGCCTGGCTCGAGCTCGGGGTCGACCCCACCGACGAGGGATCGGACTACTGGCAGCGTGCCGTGTTCTTCCCGCGCGGGCTCACCGGACGCCTGTACTGGCTGGCCATGCTTCCTTTCCATGGCCTCATCTTCAGCGGCATGGTCAACCGCATCGTGTCCGAGGCGGAGGAAGCGCACGCCGACGCCTGACCCCGGGCGACCGGCCCGGGCCCTCGCCCACTAGTTCGCGACCGGCGAGAAGGTGTCGTACTGCTCGATGACCGCACGGATGCGTGCAACGGCCTCGTCATCGAGCCCGGCGTCGCCGGTGATCTGGTGCAGGCCGTCGACCGCGAGGTTGCCGTACTTGTGGCCGGCATCCTCCGGGACCGCCGTGGACAGGATCAGATCGATCACGCCCTGGAACGCCGTCACCACGGGGATCCACACCATGTCGTCACTGACCGCGTCCGAGCGTTGCCCGTCGATCAGCCATTCCGGCTTGGACCAGATGACGCTGGGACCGATCCAGACGATCGGATCGTTCCCATGCTGAAGGTACGCGACGCGCGTCTCCTCCCACTCGCCCGGGAGCTCCTCCAGCCCGCCCCATGCGTCGGCCCACCTGACGTGCGATCCGCCGTCCAGGGTGGGAAGCGCATACGGACTTCCCGCGTCGCGCGCGTCCTGGGTGGCCGCCCAGATCGGCGTGAACGACGGTGTGCCGGCCAGCACCGCACCGTCCGTGGAGGCCATGAGGTCGTCCAGGTCGTCGTACGCCGACTGGATGCCGAGACTGCCGAGGCTCAGGCCGTAGACCACCAGCTGAGGGCGATCGCCTTCGGGAAGCTCGTTCCACCATCCGGTGACGGCCTCGACCAAGGCAGTCGTCCCGTCCTGGGACGCGTCGGGCGTGAGAATCGCTGAGACAGGGCTGCCAGTGGCGGTGTACTGCATGGACACGAGCGCCGTGTTGCCCGCGTGGAGGTACTCGAACCCGTCGATCGCGGCAGGATCCACCCACCCGGAGCCCGTGCTGCCCGCGATGAGCAGCACGTCGCGATCTGCCGCACCCGTGCGCTCGAGCTCGGCGACCGCCAGCTCCGCGTGCTCCTCGAACCCGCCCGGCGCGTCGAGCCCCACGTACACCCGGATGGGCTCTGTCGCCTCGACTCCGGTCACGAGCGCGATCTGCTCGGCGGTCGGTCCGCCCCCGACGATCTTGGCCCCCGCGAAACCCACCTCGTCCCACGCGACCAGGCTCTCCGCGCTTCCAGAGCGCAGCGGACTCGTGGGCTGCGCGTACTCCGGGTCGTACTGGCGGTTCTTGTGGGCCGACGCGACCGTCAGCAACCACGAGACCGCCGACAGCCCCAACGAGAAGACCACGAGCATCGCCACCACCGTCGTCACGCCCGACGTGAACGCCGCGACACGGGGCCGATCGTCACGCCCGGGCATGCGGGGCGAGATGAGCGCCCAGAGCCGTCGATAGCCGCCGGCGACGCCGCGCCCGATCGCGAACGCGAGCCACGAGCCGAGCGCGAAGGCGAGGGCAGCGATCAGCCAGTCGAAGCCGCTCGTATCGGGCATTCCCACGGCCTCGCGCACCGAGTTCTGCCACCCGAGGGCGAACGGCATGAGCGCCGCGGCGCCGACCACGCCGATGACCACCACGATCCAGGCCTTCGCGTCGGCAGCGGCGGGGATGCGCCCGCGCCCGAGCCTCGCGATGCCTCGCCACACCAGCACGCCCACTCCGTAGCCGACGGCGAACGCCAGCCCGGAGACGAGGCCCTGGCCCCATGCAGGCCGCGGAAGCAGGGACGGCGTCAGCGACAGCGCCACCGCCACCAGTCCGACCACAGCACCCGCGACATCCAGCGTCGCCCCGACCCGCACCACTCGCACCACCGCGCGCCCCTTCCGTCACGCTCACACTAGCGGGCGACGCCTCCTCGCAGGTAGGTAGCGGACTCCGACATCGTGAGACGTAGGGGCGACCCCGTGTGCGTCGGCTACCTCGGCCGCTCGTGCCGCTCGTAGACGGCGTCCAGAGGACCCGGATGCCCGTCTCACCAGCATGCGCTCGTGGACCGTGGTGGTCCACGAAACCCGCATCTTCCGGGCCTCTCCTTCTTTTGACGGTCCCGGCTCCATGGGTTTCACTTGTCGAGAGGAACACGGCGCACCATCCGACGGGGAGGGAGACCACCTAGCGCGACTACGGAGTCGCGTATCAGGGTGGTGCGGCAGATACGGCGTGAGCACGTCACGCGCCGCAGCCGAGCATCCTGACGCGCCGAGGGGGGCGCTCCTCGCCAGCCGGCCGCGACCCGCTCACGCCCGCCGACGGTCGAACGCTCCGCCCGACTCCCAAGCCGCACGCGGCACGATGTCGACCCGGGCGGGAGAAGCGGCCACGGGTCGGCACGACGGAAGACGGTCCCCACCATGTCCACATCCACCTCCCACGGCACCGGAGGGATGGTCCAGCTCGACGCGGACCAGCTCGCACAGCTCAGGATGCAGTTCCGCGGAGAGCTGCTCACCCCCGGAGAGCCCGACTACGACGCCGCACGCGCCGTCCAGAACCTGGCTATCGACAGGCATCCAGGTCTCATCATCCGATGCTCGGGCGAAGCCGACGTGATCGACGGCGTCAACCTCGCGCGCGAGCATCACCTCCTGCTCGCGGTCAGGGCCGGTGGACATCACGTCGCAGGGCACGGGAGCGTCGACGGTGGGCTGGTGCTCGATCTGCGCGACATGAACGGCGTCTGGGTGAACCCGGCGCGTCGCACCGTCCACGTTCAGGGAGGCGCCACCTGGGGCCAGGTCGATCGCGAGACGCAGGTCTTCGGCCTCGCGGTGCCGGGAGGCGTGGTCTCAACCACCGGAGTCGGAGGCCTCACTCTCGGCGGCGGAATCGGCTGGCTGCACCGTCGCTGGGGGCTGGCATGCGACAACCTCCTGTCAGCGACAGTCGTGCTGGCAGACGGGTCGCTGGTCACAGCGAGCGCCGACGAGCACCCGGATCTGTTCTGGGCCATCCGAGGCGGCGGCGGCAACTTCGGCATCGTCGTCGACTTCACCTTCGAGGCCCATCCCGTAGGACCCGAGGTGGCGCTCGCGGCCGTGTTCCACCCCATCGAGGCGGGCGCAGACCTCCTGCCCCAATGGCGGGACCTCGCGCTAGCCGCGCCCGACGAGGTGACCACACGGGCGATGTACTGGTCCATGCCTCCCAGCGACGAGCTGCCTCCGCCCATCCAAGGGCAAGACGTGCTGATCATCGCTGCCATGTACGCAGGCGACGCCACCGAGGGAGCCGAGGCCATCAGACCGTTCCGCGAGCTCGGAGCGCCAATGTTCGACATGACGGAGTTCATCCCCGACTATCGCGCCTTCCAGGCAGGATTCGATGCACTCGCGAGCGACCTCCATGCGTACTGGAAGTCCCTCTACCTGAACGAGCTCGACGACGAGGCGCTCGCGTTCATCCACGCGCAGGGGATGTCGCGCCCCGACCCCGCGACGCTGATCCATATCCCGATCATGGGAGGTGCTACCGCGCGGGTCGCGCCAGACGCGACGGCATTCGGCGACCGCGGTGCGCCCTTCATGCTCAGCTTCGACGCGCAGACCAGGGATCCCTCCAACTACGCGACGGTGCGCGAATGGGCACGCACCACCTCCGAAGCAGCGCGGTCCCTCAACGGAGCGCGTGGCGCGTACCTGAACTTCTCGGGAGACGAGGCCACGGACACGCGCGTGCTCGACCAGCAGTACGGGCAGAACATGTCCCGCCTCCGCGCGATCAAGAAGCAGTACGACCCGCACAACCTGTTCTGCGTGAACAACAACATCACCCCCGCGGCGTGAACCGCCACGCGCGCTCGGTGCATGCATCGGCGCCGGCGCCACCACCGCATGACTGAAGGGAGACAGCGATGGAGGAACTGCTCGAGGCCGGCCATTCAGCGAGTTGGGACGGACAGCGGTACGTGGTCCACGCCCCCACCGGCATCGAGATCGGGACGCTCGAGCACGTGGGCGACATCTGGGAGTGGGTGGAGTTCACCACCGAGTACGACCGGGGCGTGGAGACCGCCGACAGGTCGTTTCCCACCCCTGCCGCCGCGATGCACGCGATGCTCGAGCACGGAGGTTGGCTCGTCTGAGGAGCAGGAACAGCACCGCCCCTTCCGAGGCGCGCACGCCGTAGGGTGGCTCCACACGCACGATGAGTCGGGAGCGCCCGTGAACACCACCCTCACCGCCCTGCCAGGCGTCCGCGTCGGCCATTCCACGCATCTCGACAGGCTGACGGGGTGCACCGTGGTGCTGTTCGACGAGCCTGCCACCGTGGCACTGAAGGCGTACGGCGGCGGGGCCGGCGGATTCAACACCGGTGGCCTCAAGTCCGGGAGCACCGACTATCGGCTGAACGGAATCTTCGTCGCAGGTGGAAGCGGCACCGGGCTCATGGCGGGTGCATCGATCCTGGAGGCCATGCGGGAGGACGGGGTGGGCTTCCGCTCGGGACCTGGGGGCGTCGTCGTCAATCCCTCGGTGACAGGCGCCGCGATCTACGACCTGGGCATGAGCGTCGCACCTTTCGAGGCGGAGTTCGGGCGCGAGGCCTACCTCAAGGCGTCGGCTGATCCGGTCGCGAGCGGGAACGTCGGCGCCGGCACCGGAGCGTCGGTCGGGAAGTTCCTCTGGCTGGACGGAGGCGCGAAGGTGGGCGCGATGAAGGGTGGCGTCGGCTCAGCCCGCGTCGACCTGGGCGGCGGCATCACCGTCGTCGCGATGTCGGTCGTCAACGCGGTCGGCAACATCGTCCTCCCCGACGGACAGATTCTGGCGGGCAACCGTTCCGAGGCCGGCGGGTTCTCCAGGTACGACCAGGTGAGCGACATCGTGACCCGCAGCCTCAGCAACACCACGATCACCGTGGTCGGAACGAACGTGGATCTCGGTTCCAAGGAGCACTACGAGAAGCTCGCGCACCTCGCCACGCACGGCCAGGTGCGCGCCATCAACCCCGTGCACACCTCCGCCGATGGCGACTCGCTCTTCGTCTTCAGCACCGGCACGCTGCGCGACCCTCTCAACGCGAACGGCCCCTACTTCAAGGAAGGGCCCACGGACATCCATCTCCAGGTGGACCTGCTGGGGTACGCCGCGGCCCGCGCCGTGCAGGAGAGCATCTACGACGCGTGCCGGGCCGCCACCTCCGTGGCCTTCGACGACGCGTATGGCGGGGTGGTTCCCGCCGCTTCCTGACCGCCTGGCCGACGGTGCGCCTCCCGGTCGCAGACCCGCGTCCTCAGCGCGAGAATGGAAGAGAAGGCGTCGCCTTCCTGGCGTCGCCGGGAGAGGCCATCATGAGCGCCGTACCCACCCAGTCGCCCCCGTCCCTTGAGGGCGCCATCAAGAGACTCGCCCTCCCCTGGGGTGAACTGTGCTTCATCGGCACGTCGATCGTGCTTGTGCCGTTGCTCGGATCTCTGCTCGCACTTCTTGACCCGCCCGGGAGCCGGGGAGAGAGCTTCGGCTGGGCTTTGGTGCTGGGCGGCACGTACGCCGTCACCGGCGTGGTTCTCGGCGTTCCTCTTCTCGCGCTGACCCTCCGCGGGTGGCTGTCCCGCGTCGCCGTGCGGCGGGAGCCGTGGAGCCTGGCCCTTCTTCAGGCCGGCATTGCCGCGCTCGTGGCTCTGCCGCTGCCCCTCGCACTGCTGCTGGGCGGTGGAGAAGACCCTTCTGCCCTCACCGTGGTGGCAGGCTGCGCGTTCTACGCCGGTCCCGCCATCGTCGCCGCGGCGCTCGCAGGGCTGCTGTCGCGCTGGGCCGCCTCCGACCCGAGGCGCGCGTCGCGCCTCACTATCGCTGGCGCCGCAGCCGTCGGGATCATGCTGGTCGCGGCGCTCATCGCGCAGTTCATGCCACTGTTCCTGGCGTAGCCGAGCGAGCTGACACGCGCGAAGGGCCGTTCACCGGGGGGATCCCAGGTGAACGGCCCTTCCAGCGTCGCGATGCAGCGCGCAGTCGAATGCGCGCTAGTCGCAGAAGCCGCTCGCGGCCAGCTCGCGCGCGAGAGCGTTCTTGCCCTGGCCCTTGTTCTCCATCGACTGGACCAGCTGGCCGACGTTGTCGAGGCCAACCGCGCCGGCGTTGACGGCCTTGTGGATCTGGCCGAAGCACGCGGCGTCCGCGGGCGCGGCGTTCGCGGTGCCTGCGAGGCCGACCACTGCGAGAGCGGTCACGAATCCGGTGACGATGATGCGCTTCATTGGGCTTCCCTTTCGTCGACGGGCGCCTTGTGCGTCCCGCTTACCCCCTACTTCCGACGGGAGGCGCCGCGTGGATGCAGCGAGGCAGGAATTATGCTGTGAGCGAACGCGAATGCTCCGCTTGGCGTGTGGCAGAGTGACCACGTGAATGGATCCGCGCTGGCACGAACCGCCGAAGCCGTCCGTGCCGCCGCTGAGCGCCGCGCCGACCGGCACCGATTGTCGGTGCAGCTCCAGACCGCCGAGACGCTTGTCGCGCGGCGGCGGAACGAGCTGGCGGCGCTGGAGCGCACGCTGCAGGTGGAGCGCGCGGATGTTCACGCGCTGGAGCACCTGTCGCCCACCAAGATCTGGTCCACGCTGCGCGGCACCACGGCCGATCGCCTTGCCATCGAGCGCGCGGAAGCGGACGCCGCACAGCTCGCCGTCTCCGCCGCTCAGACGCGGCTGGGCAGCGCCCTCGCTGACGAGGCGCGCCTCCGAGCCGACCGCGATGCCCTCGGTCAGGCTGATCGTGCGTACCGCGAGGCCCTTGACGCCCATGAGGACGCGTTGCGCGCAGCCGGCGGCCGCGAAGCCTCAGCGCTTGCGGAGCTGTCTGCGCAGGTGGGCGTCGGCGAGGCGCACCAACGAGAGATCGACGAGGCTGTCGTGGCACTCCGAGAGGCACGCGCTGCCCTGCACGAGGCGCTCAGGAGTCTTGGCAGCGCAGGAGGCTGGGCGACCTACGACACGTTCTTCGGCGGCGGATTGATCGCCGACCTCGCCAAGCACTCCAAGATCGACGAGTCGACAGGGGCGTTCGTCGAGGTGAATCGGGCGCTCGAGCGGCTCTCCATCGAGCTCGCCGACATCGGGGTCACGGCGCTCGACGGAGTCACGATCTCCGACACCTTGGCGGTCTTCGACGTGGTGTTCGACAACATCGTGAGCGACTGGATGGTGAAGGACCGGATCTCCCAGGCAAGGGCAGATGCTGAGAGCCTGAGCCATCGTCTCGATCAACTCGCGGACGAGTTGGACGCGCAGTCCCGCCGGAACCAGACGCACCTCACCACGTTGCGGGGTCGACGTGAGGCCATCCTCACCGGCCTCTGATGGGTCAGCGCCCACCCCGCGGCCGCCGTTGAGGACGAGGGGGCACTCCCTTCGCCGCGACGACGGTGTCCACCGGGATCCGCTCGACTCCACGCACGCCGTCCACCACCAGCGCCTGATCATCGACGCTCAGCAGCTCACCGAGAGCATCAGTCGCCTCTCCCGTGGGGATCAGGTAGCGCACCACTACGCGCGCGCCGGGAGGCGGAAGACTGATCCGACCCTGTCTGCTGCTCCACTCAGGCATGTGCCCATCGTCCCAGAACTGCAAGGCCCCCAACTCCGGGACCGCGCTCGTCGCCCGAAGCTAGGCTTTGACCGTGATCGACCCTGCCCGCACCTCGGCTCCTCGTGAGTCCACGCACTCCCTCTTCGCTGCGTCCCGACGGCCTGGTCTACTGATGGCGGTGTGAAGCGGTGAGCAACGTCTTCGACTCGATGCGGCGCTGGCCCGACGTCGAGGCCCCGGGACTGGTGGCCGTCGACGCGGCAGACCGATTGATCCTGGACGAGTCCGCGGAGCTGCGCGAGTCAGCCGGGCCAGGCGACATCGTGGTGATCAACGACGCGTACGGAGCGCTCACGCTAGGGGCGGCCGAAGCGGGGGCAAGCGGGATCCGCACGCACCTCGACGCTCTCACCGGTGAGCGCGCGCTCGAAGCCAACGCCGCACGCGTCGGCCTCACCGGCAGTTTCCGCACGCTCCCCTTGGGGGCCGCGTTGGTAGCTGGCGCGCGAGTAGTCCTCCTGCGCCTGCCCCGGTCTCTCGACGCGCTCCGAGACATCGCGGGCCTGATCGCTGCGCACGCAGACCCCAGCGTGGTCGTCGTCGCGGGCGGGCGTCTCAAGCACATGTCCGTGTCGATGAACGCGGTGCTGAGCGAGCACTTCGGGCAGCTGGACATCAGCCATGCTCGGCAGAAGTCCCGAGTGCTGCTCGCCCGCGCACCGCGGGATGGCCGTGACCCTACGCCTGCCGCCGCACAGGTCGCTGGTCTCGAGGTGCGTGCCTTCGGCGGGGTGTTCGCCGGCGCACGGCTCGACATCGGCACCCGCCTGCTCCTCGACAACCTTCCCGACGCCCCGGCAGGCGGGACGCCGGACGATCCCCTCATCGACCTGGCGTGCGGCACGGGCGTCGTCGGCGCGTGGATGGCGACGCGATATCCCCGCGCACATGTCTATGCGTGCGACCAGTCCGCCATCGCCGTCGCGTCCGCGCACGCGACGATGCTCGCCAACGGCGTCAGCGACCGCGTTGAGGTGGCGCGCGACGACATGCTGGGCGGCAGGCCCGCCGCCAGCGCCTCCTTCATCGCCTTGAACCCGCCGTTCCACTCCGCCGCGGCCGTGACCGACCTCATCGCACCCCGCATGTTCGCCGACGCAGCCCGGGTGCTGCGCCCCGGAGGTCAGCTGTGGTGCGTGTGGAACTCCGGGCTGAGGTATCGGCCGCTGCTCGAGCGGACGATCGGCCCCACTCAGCAGGTCGCGCGCAACGCGAAGTTCACCGTCACCGTCTCCACGCGACGATGACGACCATCCGGCGCCTCGCGAGACGTAGACGGTGCCAGGATTCGTGAAGGTCAGACCCGCGCGGCGAGCCGCGGGAACACGCGAAGCGCGTTGCCGGAAAGGATGGCCTCGCGTTCGGCCTCGGACACGTGCGCGGCCTTGATGTACCGGAGCGTGTCGTCGAAGTAGTGGCCGGTCTCAGGGTCGATCCCCCTCACCGCGCCCACCATCTCCGAACCGAACAGGATGTTCTCGACCGGGATCACGTCGGTCAACAGGTCGATGCCCGGCTGGTGGTAGACGCACGTGTCGAAGAACACGTTGTTCATGAGGTGCTCGGCGAGCGCCGGCTTGCCGAGCATGTCCGCGAGCCCTCGGTAGCGACCCCAGTGATACGGCACCGCTCCCCCGCCGTGCGGGATGATCAGCCGCAACGTGGGGAAGTCGGCGAACAGGTCGCCCTGGAGCAGCTGCATGAACGCGGTGGTGTCGGCGTTCATGTAGTGCGCTCCGGTTGCATGGAACGCGGGATTGGCCGACGCGGAGACGTGGATCATCGCGGGGATGTCGTGCTCGACCATCCGCTCGTAGATCGGATACCAGTAGCGGTCGGTGAGCGGCGGCGAGGTCCAGTTCCCTCCGCTCGGGTCGGGATTGAGGTTGACGCCGATGAAGCCCTGAGCGACCCGCGCCTCGAGCTCGCGCACCGCCGCATCCAGAGGCTCGCCCGCGGTCTGCGGCAGCTGAGCGACGCCCACGAACGTCCCTGGGAAGAGGTCCACCACCCGCGCGATGAGGTCGTTGCAGGCGACGGTCCACGCGATCGAGGTGTCGAGGTCACCCAGGTGGTGACCCATCGCCGAGGCACGCGGCGAGAAGATGGTCACGTCGGCGCCGCGTTCGCGGAGGAGCCGCAGCTGGTTCGACTGGATGGTCTCGCGGATCTCGTCATCGGTGATGTGCGGGTACTCCGGGGCTGCCTGGCCCGCGTTCCACGCGGCGAGCTGAGCCTCGCGCCACTGCGTGTGCGCAGCTGGTGCGGTCGTGTAGTGCCCGTGACAGTCAATGATCATGGTCAGTCCTCCCGATCAAGGCCCGCGGCGCTGCGCACCGCGTCCACCAGCGCCGAGGTGCTCTCCTGCGGCAGCACCTCGCCGTACTGCGCCGCCCACCGCTGACGGTGCACGGCGGCGGACGCCATCCACGCGTCCACCCCCGCATCGGCCACCGTGGCGGCCGCCTCCTCCATCTCCTCCGCGCGGCGCACGCCGTGCTGGAGGGAGCGGGACATGAAGTAGCCGGCGATCGCGTCCCAATCCGCCTCGGGCAGGATGTTCGACAGCGAGGCGATCACCTCGCGATCGACCCCGTAGTGACGCGCTGCGAGCAGCGACTCCGACAGCAGCGCCTCGAGGCCCTTCACCACCACGGAGCGGCACAGCTTGGTCGCGGCGGCCACCCCGATCTGCTCCGCTCCGACGCGCGCCTCGGAGAGCCCGAACGCGTTGGCGTCGCCGCTGAACGCCGCAGCATGAGGCCCCCCAAGGATGAAGGGAGAGGCGAGGCGGCGGGGCTCGATGGGTGACATGAGCGCCGCCTCGACGTAGCGGCCCCCCGCGGCGTGGATCACACTGGCCGCCTCCTGCTTGTGCGCAGGGGAGCTCGAGTTGAGGTCGAAGAACCACGTGTCCGCGCCAAGTCCCGGGGCCGCAGATGAGGCGGCGGGCACGCAGTTCATCGCGGTCACGGCGCTCACCACGAGCGCGGCGCCTTCGACCGCCGCTGCAGCCGAGGCCGCAGTGGCGACGCCGAGGTCGTGCGCATTCCTGGCAGCGCGTGACTGAGCGTCGTCGAGCGCCACGTCCCACGCGACGAGGTCGGTGATCCCGAGCGCGCGAAGATCCTCCGCGAACACCCGGCCCACCTCGCCCAGGCCGATCAGGGCGACGCGCGGCATCATGTGGACTCCTTCCGGGGTGATCGGGGATGGACGCGGCCGTCCATGATCATGCGTGCGGTGCGCAGCAACCGGGTCTCTCCAGTGGGGTCGACCATGAGGTCGAGGAACCCCGTCGGGTGCTCGACGCGGATGCGTCGGTCGGCGCGCGGCGCCGGAGCGAGGCCCTCCGCGACGCTCCCCTGCAGGCTGACACCCGCGGCGACGGAAGCTGCGCCCAGCACCCCGATCGCCTCATGAACGCGGAACGGGATGAAGCTTCGCGTGCGGATCGCGCCGCCCTCACCAGGCTCCGAGAGAAGGACGATCTTGGGCGTGGTCGTGGTCTCCGGGGTACCGGCGATGCCCATGAGCGGGAATGCCGCGGCCCTGATCTCGGCCACACGGGCGACCAGGTCCGCGTTCGACTCGAGCTTCGCCGGGTCCTCGTCACCGGTGATCCCCAGGTCCGCGGCGCGCACCAGGACGGACGCCATGCCGTTGTCGATGAGCGTCGCATCGACCCCGGCGATCCGGTCGACCGGGTTGCCCGTCGGCAGAAGCGCACCCGACGGTGGTTCGACAGCGACCTCGACCGGCGAGGCTGTACCCGGCACACCGGAGATCTCAGCATCGCCTTCGTACGTCACCTCGCCGCCTGGTGTATGGACGGTCAGCGCGGCGACGGTCCCGGTGTTGACCATGCGCACGCGCACCACGGTGCTCCCGTCACGGGCCGGGACCAGGCTCCGTTCGATCGCGAACGGAGCTACGGCTGCCAGGATGTTGCCGCACGTCTGCGAGGTCGACACCACAGGCTTGTCGACCGCGACCTGAAGGAACAGGTAGTCGATGTCGGCCGCGTCATCCTCGGACCGGCTCACCACGCCCACCTTGGAGGTGAGCGGGTGAGCCCCGCCCAGCCCGTCGATCTGCCGCAGGTCGGGGCTGCCCATGATCCGCAACAGGAGGTCGTCGCGCGCAGCCGCGTCGGCCGGCAGGTCGTCAGCGAGGAACAGCGCCCCCTTCGAGGTGCCGCCTCGCATCAGCGCGCACGGGATACCGGACATATCAGCGCGCCTCGGGGTGGCGACGGTACGTCACGCCCAGGTCGGCGAGCACCGGCCGCATGCCGTACCGGTCGAGCCCCAGCTCGCCCTTGAGGAACGATGCCCGGGTCGCCTCCTCCTTGGCGAGGCGCGCCCGGGACTTGGCAAGCGCGTCGTCCGCCTGCCCACGAGGCACGACGACGATCCCATCGTCGTCGCACACCAGGATGTCGCCCGCGTCGATGACCTGACCGTTGATCACCACGGGCACGTTGACGGCACCGGGCGTGTTCTTCACTGTGCCCAGGACGTTGATGTGGCGGGCCCACACCGGGAAGCCCATGTCGCGGAGCTCCTGTGTGTCCCGCACGCCGGCGTCGATGATCGCGCCGGCGACGCCGCGGTGCTGGAGCCCGGTCGCGAACAGCTCGCCGAACATGCCGTGCTGCGACGGCGAGCGGGTGACCACCACAAGGATGTCACCCGGTCCGCACTGCTCGATCGCGGCGTGGATCATCAGGTTGTCGCCGGGCCAGGACAGCACCGTCACGGCCGTGCCCACGATCCGTGCGCCTGTCTGGATGGGCCGCAGGTCCGAGCCGAGGTCGCCGGTGCGGCCCAGCGCCTCGCCCACGGTGGCCGCGCCGATCCCGGCGAACCCTTCGACGGTCTCCCGCGGGGGCTTGGGCGGGTCGGTCAGGATCACGGTCTCCACGTCAAGCCTCCTGGTCCTCGTCGGGACGGTGCCCGGCCTTGGCCTTCTGGATGAGCGAGTAGACGTGACCGCGGAGCTCTCCGAAGCGCGGGTCGGAGCGGGTGGTGAGCTGATCACGCTCGGCGGGCAGGTCCACGGAGACGTCCTCCATGAGGACGGTCGGTCGATTGGACAGCACGACGACGCGCTCGCCCAGGTAGACCGCCTCGTCGATGTCGTGCGTGACGAACAGCACGGTGACGCCCAGGTGCTTCCACAGCGAGCGGACCAGGTCCTCGAGCTCGGCGCGGGTCTGCGCGTCGACAGCCGCGAAGGGCTCGTCCATGAGCAGGACCGTCGGCTCATAGGCGACCGCACGCGCGATCGCTACGCGCTGCTGCATGCCTCCGGAGAGCTGCCACGGGTGCTGGTCTGCGGCCTCGGTCAGGCTCACCTCGGCGAGCGCCCGCTCGGCCTTCGCCTTGCGTTCGGCCTTGGGGACCCCCTTCTCCTTGAGCGGGAGCTCGACGTTCTGGCGGACGGTCATCCACGGGAACAGCGAGCGCCCGTACTCCTGGAAGACCACGGCCATGCCGTCCGGCGGCCCGGTCACCGGGGTGCCGTCGAGGACCACCTCGCCCGCCGTGAGGTCGAGCAGGCCCGCGATGGAGCGCAGCAGCGTGGTCTTGCCGGCTCCCGACGGGCCCACCACGCAGACGAGCTCGCCGCGGTTGATCCGGAAGTCGAGGTTGCGGATCGCCTCGACCTCGGGACGGCCTGGCGTGTCGTAGGTCTTCTGCACGTTGCGCAGATCGAGCGCGACGTCCGTGGCGGGCGCTTCGGGGGCCTTCGCACTGCGGCCTGAGAGCAGGGTGGTGAAGGTCATGGTCAGGCTCCTCGTTCGATCTGACGCTGCCCGACGTACCAGGCCAGCATGCGGTTCTCGACCAGCTTGAACAGCGTGGCGAGCAGGACTCCGATGAGACCGAGCACGATCACTCCGGTCCACATCTGAGGGATGGCGAAGCTCCTCTGGAACTGCACGATCGCGGCGCCGAGGCCGCGGTTGGCCCCGAACAGCTCCGAGATCACCATGAGGATCACGCCGATGGACAGGGACTGGCGGGCGCCGGTGAAGATGCGCGGGCTGGCGCCCGGCAGGATCACGAAGACCAGGCGCCGCCAAGGGCTGAGCCGGTAGCTCTTCGCGGTGTCGGTGAGGGTGGGCTCGAGCCCGCGGACCCCCTCGACCGTGTTGAGCAGGATCGGCCAGAGGCAGCCGAGCGCGATGGTGACGATCTTTCCGAGCCAGCCGGTGTAGCCGGCGAACAGCGCGATGATCGGCACCAGGACCGGCGGGGGCACTGCGCGGAAGAACTCGAGCACGGGCTCGGAGAGAGCGCGCAGCGACGGCGAGAGGCCGATCGCCGTGCCGAGCACGAGCCCGAGGACCACCGCGATCCCGAACCCGATGCCGAGCCGCGCGAGCGACGGGAGGATGTCACCGACGATGCGGTCCATCGTCCATGTGGTGGGGAACGCCTCGAGGATCGTGGACAGCGGCGGCC
Organism: Demequina zhanjiangensis; assembly: GCF_030418315.1. Classification (GTDB taxonomy): domain Bacteria; phylum Actinomycetota; class Actinomycetes; order Actinomycetales; family Demequinaceae; genus Demequina; species Demequina zhanjiangensis. The sequence continues at coordinate 155,417 of NZ_JAUHPV010000005.1, read as the reverse complement.
AGAAGGGGTTGGTCGAGCCCGCCGAGGCGAACCACCATCCGGTCAGAAGGATCACGGGGAGGCCGAGCGTGTAGCCCGCCGACTTGAGGTACCTGGTCATGACTGCTCGCTCCTCACGGACGGGTGCCACCACAGGGCCTTGCGCTCGAGGAGTCTCACGAGCAGGTTGACTGCCACGCCGATGAAGCCGATCACGATGACCAGCGCGTACGTCTCGGGCACCGCGCCCGAGCTCTGGGCGATGCCGAGCTCTCGTCCCAGGCCGTCCACGCCGATCACCAGCTCGGCGGTGATCTCGAGGATGAGCGCCACCGCCGCGCCGAGCCTGAAGGCGGTCATGATGTACGGCAGCGCCGTGGGGTACACGACAGAGCGCGCGATGCGGATGGGTCCGAAGCGGTAGGAGCGCGCGGTGTCGCGGGCCACCGGGTCCACGTCCGCCACGCCGTAGAGGACCTGGACAAGCACCTGCCAGAACGCCGCATAGACCACCAGCACGAACGCGGACTGCGGCTGGGTGCCGAAGATCAGGATGACCAGCGGGATGAGCGCCACCGAGGGGATCGGGCGCAGGAACTCGACGGTCGAGCTCGTGAACCTCCTGAGGAACGTGCTCGAGCCGATGATGTAGCCGACGACGACGCCGAGCGCCATCGCCGCGGCCAGGCCGACCGCCCAGCCTCGCACGGTAAGCCACAGCGCCTCCCAGAACCAGCCCTCGCCGAGCATCGCGAAGAGGGCCGCGTACATCTCGGTCACAGGTGGCAGGAAGTCGGGGTTGACGATGCCGGTGCGGGACAGGAGCTCCGCTCCGGCGAGGACGATGAGGACACCGAGGACCCCGAGCCAGAGGTCCCGGCTGCGGCGCGGGCTACTGGAACGCGTGGCGGTCCGCGGACGGGGACGGGGACGGGAGGACGGTGTCAGCGTGGCTGAGGTCGGGCTCACGGGGAGGCCTCCGATTCAACGGCGAACCGTGGTTGAGGGGTGGGGCGAAGCCGGTGCCGGGGCCGCGGCGCGGAATGCCGCGGCCCCGGTTCCGCTACTTCAGGTTGGACAGGTCCGGGATCTCGCTGAGCGTCCCGTCCGTCACTGCCAGCTCGGCCTGGAGGTCGACCGACGCGGCGTCGATCTCGCTCGGCCAGCCCGGCAGACGCACGGCGTTCGCCGTCTCCTCGTCCATCCGCGTGTAGGTCAGCACGATCGCGCGGACCTCGTCGGGGTTCGCGGTGGCGTACTCGAACGACTTGGCGAGCGCGGCCGAGAAGGCTGCGACCGCGTCGGGGTTCTCGGCCGCGAAGTCGGACGAGGTGAAGTACTCGGCGATCATGAACGTCGGGCTCATCGCGAGGAAGTTCGAGCCGATGCTCACGAGGTCCTGGTTCACCCCGGCCGTGCGGAAGGGTTCGACGACCTGGCCTGCGTCGATGTCTCCCGACACGATCGCGGGAACGATGTCAGGGAACGGCAGCTCGACGTACGTGATCGTGGACGGGTCGCCGCCGTCGTCGCGCACCATCTGGTTGATGGTCGCGGTGTTGACGTTGGCGAGCGCGTTGACGCCGACCTTCTTTCCCTCCAGATCCTTCGCGGTGGCGATGCCAGAGTCGGGCTGGGTGAGCACCGCCGCCATGTCCTCCTCGGTGCCGTTGGTCGACGCGCCGGGGCCGACGGCCTCGAGACCGACGCCGTTGGCGGTCCCGAGGATCAGGGAGGTGACGTTGCTGAATCCGAACTCGTAGTCGCCCTGGCTCACCGAGGGGATGATGAAGGCGCCTCCCTGTGCGAGCTCGAGGGTGAGGTTGAGGCCCTCCTCCTCGAAGAACCCCTGTTCGACGCCGAGGTACACCGGCGCCACATCGAGGATCGGGATGAGGCCGACCGTGACGTCGAGCGCCTCCATCATCTCGCCCGAGTCGGCGGGCGTGGTCTCAGGCTCTGCCGAGGTGGCGGCCGGTTCGGCGTCGGAGCTGCACGCTGCGAGCGTGAGGATGGCGGCCGCGCCGGTGATGCCGAGCAAAGCCTTCACGCGGGTGGACAGCGTTGGGGACTGAACTTCCATGGGCTCTCCTCCTAGAGATCCCACCCTCGTCGTTGAGGGTGTGGCAGTACCACCATAACGCGATTGTCGACAATCTTGTAGACGATTTTGATAACGAAGTCGCTACCTGCGACGACGGTCGTCTACACGGTCGCACGGAGCGCCTCGATCACCGACGAGATGTGGGAACGCATCGCGGCCTCCGCCGCGTCGCCATCGCGCGCGATGATCGCGTCGATGATCGCCTGGTGCTGGTGCACAGAGACGCTCGAGCGGCCTGGGACGCGCGACAGCGCGTACTGATGCCTGACCATCTGACCGTGCAGGCGGGCGATGATGTCGCTCGCCTTGTGGTGACCCGCGATCTCGCGGACAGTGCTGTGCAGGCGCGAGTTCAGCTCGCCGTACGCCCCCGTGTCGCCCGCGGCAACGGCGGCATGCATGCTGGCGCCGATCGCCTCGAGGTCCGCGGCCTCCGCGTCGGTCACCCGCTCGGCCGCCCGTCGAGCGATCAGACCTTCCACCACCTCGCGCACCTCAGAGATCTCGACCGCCTCGTCGATCCCGATGTCGCGGATTCGCGCCCCGACGTTGGGGATGCGCTCCACGAGCCCCTCCGCCTCGAGCGCCTGGAGGGCCGCGCGGATCGCGAATCGACTGGCGGAGTAGTCCTCACAGAGCTCGGCCTCGACCAGGCGCTGGCGCGGCGCGTACCGGCCGGCGAGGATCGCGGCCTTCAGGTCATCGAGCACTCGCGTGTCCGCAGCCATGACACCCCTCCTTTGGGTACGACAATATCGTCAACAATATAGGCGACATTATGCCCGTGCCTGGGAGACGTGCGTCTGAGTCGCGACACGTCCCCGCACGATCGCGACGACGCGACCCCTCACGCGACGCTATCGAACGTCTCGGCGTCCACCTCGGCGGATTGCGCCGCGTTGTACCGCTGTCCCGACACGGTCGCCGTGTCGATGAGCTCGCCCGCGCGTGCGAGCAGCGTGGGATCGACCGCGAGCTCCTCCGCGGAACGGTTCTCCCTCAGGTGCTCAAGGCTCGTGGTGCCTGGGATCGCAACGACGTGCTCACCGCGCGACAGCACCCACGCGAGCGCGAGCTGCGCCGGGGTGCACCCAGCCGATGCCGCAAGCGCGCGCCACCGCGGAAGCAGAGCGGCATTCGCCGGCCAGTGATCGGGCTGGAAGCGCGGCATGCCCCGACGGATGTCCTTCGGCGCGAGAGCCTCAGGATCCGCCACTCCCCCGGCGAGGAAGCCGCGCGCGACGGGCGAGAACGCGACCAGGGCGACGCCGGCCTCTCGCGTCGCGTCGAGCATCCCGAGCTCGGGATTGCGGCTCCACAGCGAGTACTCGTTCTGAACGGCCGCGATCGGCGCGACCGTGAGCGCCTCGCGCAGTCGCGCGACCGACACCTCAGACAGCCCGATCGCACCGATCTTGCCTGCGGCGACCGCCTCGGAGAGCGCGCCGACGCTCTCGGCGATCGGCACGGCCTTGTCCCAACGGTGCAGGTAGTAGAGGTCGATGCGCTCGATGCCGAGCCGCGCCAGCGACGCGTCGACCTGTGCCTTGAGGGTCGCAGGTCTGCCATCGATGGTCTTGACCCCGTCGACCAGCGCCATCCCGCCCTTGCTGGCGACCACCGCGTCGTCCCTGCGGCCCTTCAGTGCGCGCCCCACCAGCTCCTCGTTGCGTCCGCCGCCGTAGAGCGTCGCGGTGTCGAGCAACCGCACGCCCTCGTCGAGCGCGGCGCGCAGCATCCTGACACCTTCCTCCGGAGGCGGCGCGACGCCGTACGCATGGCTCAGCTCCATGCAGCCCAGACCTATGCGCGGAAGGCTCACCCGAGCTGCTCCTCCAGCGCGCCGAGCACGCGGTAGCAGTCGATCACCTGGCGCAGCGACGAGTTCGGCTCGCGGCCCTCGCGGATCGCGGCGATGAACTCGCGATCCTGCAGCTCGATGCCGTTCATGCTCACTGCAACGTCGGACACGTCGATCGGCTCCTCCCTGCCGTCCACCAGATCGTCGTAGCGGGCGATGTAGGTGCCCGTGTCGCCGATGTAGCGGAAGAACGTGCCGAAGGGGCCGTCGTTGTTGAACGAGAGCGACAGCGTGCAGATCGCGCCCGACTCGGCGCGCAGCTGGATCGACATGTCCATCGCGATGCCGAGGTCAGGATGGATCGGTCCTTGGATCGCGTTCGCCTGGACGATCGGCCCCGACTGGTAGGCGAACAGGTCCACGGTGTGCGCGGCGTGGTGCCAGAGCAGGTGATCGGTCCAGGAGCGCGGCTCACCCTTGGCGTTCGTGTTCGTGCGTCGGAAGAAGTACGTCTGCACGTCCATCTGCTGGATGCCGAACTCGCCTTCCGTGACCCGCTGGTGGATCCACTGGTGCGAGGGATTGAAACGGCGCGTATGGCCGACCATCGCGACACGGTCGGAGGCATTGGCGGCCTCGAGAGTCGCCTCAGCGTCGGACAGCGAGTCCGCGAGAGGGATCTCGACCTCCACGTGCTTGCCTGCCGCCAGCGCGGCCTGCGTCTGGCTCGCGTGCAGGCCCGTCGGGGTCGCGAGGATGACGGCATCCACGTCGTCACGCCTCAGCACCTCCTCGTAGCTGAGCACCACGTGAGGGACGCCGTACTTGTTGGCGACCGCCTGCGTCGGCTCGGCTCGTGTGCCGCTGACGACGGTGACCTCGGCGTCAGGGATGCTCGCCAAGCCGTCGAGATGCTTCATCCCGAAGGCGCCGGCGGCCCCGACGACCGCGATCCGCACTCTGTCACCCGTCATGCGTGCACCACCTCCGGAGCCTCGTCAGCCGCGGGCGCCGTCTGGCCGACCGGGTTGCTCAGCACCAGGTGGCCGACCGCCGTGTTGGAGGCCGGCACGTGATAGAAGCGGTGGTCGACGCTCGGAGCGTCCCCTTCGAACTGATCATCCATCGCGCCGCGGGCGATCAGCCAGTCGACGAGCTCGATGCCCTCGGATCCGGCCTCGTCCACGTACTCCATGTGCGGCCACTCGGTGAGGCCCAGCGGATCGGCGATGAGGTGGTCGAGGAACGCGTTGTCCCACTCCTCATTGATCAAGCCGGCGCGCGGGCCCTGGAGCTGGTGGCTCATGCCACCGGTGCCCCAGATCTGCACGTTGAGCTCCTCGCCGTCCCACTTGTCGAGCGCCCGACGGATCGCCTTGCCCAGCTCGTAGCACCGGCGGCCCGAGGGCACCGGGTACTGCACCACGTTGACCGGCAGCGGGATGATCTTGCACGGCCACTCCTCCACGTCGCCGAACACGAGCGACAGCGGCACGGTGAGGCCGTGGTCCACGACCATCTCGTTGACGAGCGTGAGGTCGAAGTCGTCCTGGATCACCGACTGGGCGATGTGCGCCGCGAGCTCCGGGTGACCGTAGACGTCCGGCACGGGGCGGGGGCCGTACCCCTCGTCCGCGACCGGGTAGTGCGCGCCCGTGCCCAGCACGAAGGTGGGGATGATGCTCGAGTCGAAGGCGGTGGCGTGGTCGTTGTACACAAGGATGATCACATCGGGCGTGTTCTCCTTCGCCCACTTCCGGGTCCACTCGTAGCCGGCGAACATCTTCTTCCAGTACGGCTCCTCGGTCTTGCCCATGTCCATCGCGGCGCCGATGGCCGGCACGTGGGACGTGAACAGCGCCGAGGTGTACTTCGCGGGGGGATCCTCCCGCATCGTGGTCGCTTTCTCGTTCGAGGGCGGCTCCCAGCCGTCCAGGTCCTTGAGGCGCACCCCCTCGGGCCGGCGTCCGCCGCCGACCATCATGTCGCGGTAAGCGGCCTCGCTCATGCCCGTCATGGAGCCCGCCATCTGCTGGAAGCTCATGCCGTGCGTGGCGCCGATCTTGGACAGGAAGTAGATGTTGCCGCCCTCCGCCATCATCGCGTTCAGGTCGAGGTCGAGCACCGCCTGCCGCTGCGCTGGACTGAGCGGCCACTCATCGAGGTAGGCCTCGCGGTTCGCCAGGTAGCGCTCGCGGTTCTCCGGCTTCATGAGCGACATCGAGAACTGGTTGAGCTGATAGCCCTTCCGGGCCTGCTCGGCATCGAAGATGATCGTGCCAGGGATGTTCTTGTAGGGCTTGTCGAGAGCCATGTCATGCTCCTTCCGGCCAATACAGGCGTTGGGGATTGTCGACGAGCAGCTTGCGCTGCAGTTCCGGCGTCGTGGCGATCTGGGGGATGTAGTCGACCAGGAGCCCGTCGTCGGGCATGTGGTCCTTGAGGTTCGGGTGGGGCCAGTCGGTGCCCCACAGCACGCGGTCGGGGAACTGCTCGACCACGCGTCGGGCGAACGGCACCACGTCGGTGTAGGCGTGCTGCTCGCCGTCGAGAGCGCGCGGACCGGTGACGCTGAGCCGCTCGGGGCACGACACCTTGGTCCACACGTTCGGGTTCTCGCGCATGAAGCGCAGGAAGAGGTCGAACTCGGGACCGTCTGGATCCTTCGTGACGTCGGGCCGTCCCATGTGATCGACGACCACATCGGTGGGGATGGCCGAGAAGAAGTCGTACAGGTCCGGCAGGTCCTCTGCCTCGAAGTAGATGACCACGTGCCAGCCGAGCGGCGTGATCCGCTCGACGATCTCCTCGAGCGAGTCGGTCGGCACGCGGTCGACGAGACGCTTGACGAAGTTGAAGCGCACACCGCGCACTCCCGCGGCGTCGAGCTCGGCGAGCTGCGCATCGGTCACGTCACGGCGCACCGTCGCGACGCCGCGGGCACGACCCTCGCTGCGGTTCAGCGCATCGACCAGCGCACGGTTGTCGGCCCCGTGGCACGTCGCCTGAACGATGACGTTGCGTGCGAAGCCGAGGTGGTCGCGCAGCGCGAACAGTTGTGCAGCGCTTGCGTCGCACGGCGTGTACTTGCGCTCGGGAGCGAAAGGGAACTGGCCGCCCGGGCCGAAGACGTGGCAGTGCGCGTCGACCGCGCCGGCGGGCAGCTGGAAGGTGGGCGTCGTGGGCCCGTCGTACCAGTCGAGCCAGCCGGGCGTCTTCTCAAAGTCGCCGGTCGTCTCGCCGTGGCGCGCCGGGGCGTAGGCATCAGGGCCGGGGATGTCCTGGATCACGAGCAACGTCCTTGTCACTAGCTTTCTCAGTCTTGACTCTAGGCTCGCCGGCAACTGTGGTCCAATAGATTCTGCAGGGACGCCGCATAGAGAGGTTCGATAGATGTCGATAGCTGACCTCAACCAGCTCCGCACCTTCGTCGTGCTCTACGAGACGCGGAGCCTCACCGGCGCCGCAGACCGGCTCCACGTCACGCAGCCGACGGTCAGCTACACGCTCGCGCGCCTGCGCAAGCGCTTCGGCGACGACCTGTTCCGCCGCGACGGCCACGTCATGGTCCCCACGCCGCGGGCGAACCAGCTGTTCGGCCCGCTTCACGAGGCGATCGCCCAGATCGACGCCACGGTGACCGACAGCGCCGACTTCGACCCGAGCGACTTCGACGGAGAGCTGGTGCTGGGGCTCACGTCCATCGGCGAGCAGACCTTCCTTCCGCCGATCATGGCAGCGCTCACCCGAGCGAAGGCGCGCCCACGCCTGGTCGCCACACGTCTTGACGCCGACGTCGCCGAGGAGGAGATCGTCAGGGGTTCGATCGACGTCGCGCTCACCGTGTCCGTCATGGATACCGCGCGACTGTGGCGCACTCCGGTGCGCGGGGTCGAGTACGTCGCGCTGACCTCCCGCCACCATCCCGTGCCGGTCACCGGCCCGGGCATGTTCGAGGGCCGACGCTTCATCCGCGTCTCCGCGAGAGGCGGCCACACCTTCCCGCAACAGGCCCTCGTGGAGCACGGCCTCCTCCCCCAGGTCGCGCTCACGGTGGAGGAGCACTCGACCGTCCCGGCGGTGCTCGTCGCCACCGATCTGGTCGCGCTCCTGCCCCGCCACGTGGCAGACGTGTTCTGCGGCTGGTTCCCCGATCTCGAGACGGCGGACCTGCCGTGGCCGGGCATCAGCTCACCGGTGGCGCTCTACACGCGCCGCGAGATGAACCTTTCGCCTGCGGGGCGATGGTTCCGACGCCTCGTCCTCCACGCGGTGAGCAGCGGCGAGTTCACCGACGACGCTCAGCGCTGAGGGCGGTTCCAGCTCGCGCGCGCCGGGAACATCGGGGAGCGCACCGGAATGGTCCATGACGAGTGGGGGTGGATCCTGAGCAGCTGCTGCTCCCACCACGCGCGCGCCTCGTCGGACAGGTGCGGCATGACGGCGTCCTTGTCGGCATCGTCCTCGGGACGCGGACTGAAGCACTTCCAGAGGAGCTGCACCTCCGGCGCGCCTGTCGGCACCCCATCAATGTCCAGCACCACCCGATCCCACGGCAGCTGGAGCCGGGCGTCGCGACGATACATCCACGCGCGCGCGGCCCCGTCCTCGACGTTCACGCGCAGCACCCAGACGTCGGCCGGATCGTCCCTGATGAGGACCGGCTGAAGGTCGGCGTCCTCATCGGCGTCCGCGATCGGGATCATCCCTTCGCCCTCCGTACCGTCGGAGACCCATGCGGAGTACCGCGGGGGCAACACCGCGAGGAGCGGGCGAAGATCCTGCGGGATCGTGCTGACGTCGACGTTCTCGCGCCCCCGGATCTGGCGGCCAAGCCAGCGGTCGAGCGCGGCGCCGCCCGAGAGCCACCAGCGTGCCTCGCTGGGGCCGAGGAGCGCCGCGATCTCCTCCGCGGTGAGGGGCGCCCACGGCGTCGTGGGTGACGGCGTCGTCGTCGACATGGCACGAGGCTACTCCCACGACGCGCGGTCGGCCGGGGAGGTGCGGTCGAGCACACACGGTGACGACGCGCACCCGCGGGCCCTCCTCACGCGCGCCCCACGGCCACCGTGCTCTAGAGGGGCCAACCCGTGTAGGCCTCGGCGAGATAGGCGGAACCGGCCTGCGATTCGACCACGGAGCGCAACTCCCCTAGCTGACGCCGTCGATCGAAGTCGGACGCGTCGGGCGCCGTGTGAAGCATGCTCGTCATCCACCACGAGAAGTGCTGGGCCTTCCAGATACGTGCGGACGCGCGCTCGTCGAAGCTCTCAAGGAGAGACGCGTCGCCGCCTACGAGCAGAGCCTCCAGGGCCTCGGCGAGCAGCACGACGTCGGCGACCGCGAGGTTCATGCCCTTGGCTCCGGTGGGCGGCACGGTGTGCGCGGCGTCGCCGACGATCGCCATCCGCCCCCGCGTGAGCGCGCGCGCCACGAAGCTGCGGAACCGCAGGACGTCGCGCTGGAAGATCGCACCCTCATGGAGCGTCGCGCCCGGGACGCGGCGCTGGAGCGTGTCCCAGATCTGCGCGTCCGACGGCGCCTGCGCGTCTGCGTCCGGCTCGCACTGGAAGTACATCCGTTGCACCTCGGGCGTGCGCTGGCTGATGAGCGCGAAACCGTCGGGCGAGTTCGAGTAGATGAGCTCGTCCGCGCTCGGCGGCGCCTCGCACAGGATGCCGAACCAGGCGAAGGGATACTCGCGGAAGTAGCCTCCGTGACTGCCGCACACGGCCTGCCGCACGACGCTCCGTGAGCCATCGGCGCCCACCACGAAGTCCGCGCGCACCACGAGCTCCCCGCCTTCCGCGGTGGTCGCGAGGACCGCAGGCGAGACCGACTCCGCGTCCACGGCCTCGTGCGCGGTGACGCCGAAGCGGATGTCCTGCCCGTCGGCGAGCCGTGCTGCGATGAGGTCCTTGAGCGCCTCGTGCTGGGGGTAGAGCCACACACCCCGCCCCACGAGCCCGGCGAAGTCGATCCGATGACCCGTTCCGTCGAAGCGCAGCTCGATGCCGTCGTGCCGGCTGCCGACGGTGCGAGCACGGGAGCCTGACACCTCGTCGAGCAGTTCGACAGTGCCCTGCTCGAGGATCCCGGCGCGGATGGTGCTCTCGATCTCCTCGCGGCTGCGGGAGTCGAGGATGATCGAGTCGAGCCCTGCTCTCGCGAGCAGGTGGGACAGCAACAAACCTGCGGGACCGGCGCCGACGATCGCGACGCGGGTGCGGACTGCGTCCATGGCATCTCCTTTGATGTCGATGCGGCCATCTTGACGGCTACGCCCCTTGCCGTGGGATCGATTCCCGTTCAACGGGCATCTTGTCTGCGTCGAAGGTCGCCCGTGTCAGCGTCGGTGCCCCATCGCCTCCTGGATCGCGCGCGCCGCGCGATGAAGCTCTGCCAAGGCGAACGCCGTCGGCGCATCCCGCGGCAGCACGACCGAGAGCGCAGCGACCGTGCGGCCCGCCTCGTCGCGCACCGGCACTGCGAGACCCGTCGAATCCTCGTCCAGGAAGCCGGGTGTGACTGCGTGGCCCGCCTTGCGCACCCCGTCGAGCATGCGTCGGAGCACCGCGGGGTCGGTCGGAGTGCTCCGCGTGAACGCGCGCAGGCGCCCCGCGAGCACCCGCTCCTGCAGCGGGCGATCGCCGAACGCGAGCAGCACCAGCCCCGAGGACGAGGCGTGCAGCGGGAGCCGACCCGCGACACGGGTGATGTTCGCACCGGCGTCCGGGTGGCTCAGCCGCTCCAGGAAGAGGGGCTCGTCCTGGTCCAGGATCGCAAGCTGCGTGTGCTCACGGACGCGCGCCTGGACCTGCTCCATGAACGGCAGCGCGGCCTGCCTCAACAGGAGCGCATGCGATGACCGCGTGGCGAGCTCCCACAGCCGCATGCCGATCCGCACGCGTCGGTCCTCGTCCTGCTCAAGAAGCCCGGCCTCCACCAGCTCGCTCACGATGCGATGCGCTGTCGACGACGGCAGCCCCGCGGCGCGGCCGATCTCGGCGGCGGTGAGCGTGGTGCGCGTGGGCGTGAAGGCCTCCAGCACGCGCACGAGTCGCGCCGTCATCGACTCGCCGGAGGTCGAGTTCGCCACGCGCTCAGCATGGCACGCCTCGGCCATCCGATCCCGTTGAACGGGACGGCGTACTCGTTGAGCGTGATGTGGTGACACCCGTGACCGTGTCTGTGGCGGAACCCTTGGCCTCGTCACGCCGTCGCGCGTGTCACCTCAGATCGGAGTAGGCGATGCGCCGGAGGAAGGCACGAAGAGCGTCGGCCTCGTGGGTCGAGAACGACGCAAGGATCTCCCGTTGAGCGCCGTCGACCGCTGCGCGCGCACGGGCGAACAGCTCCGCGCCCGCCGGCGTCGCCGTGATCGTGCGCGCGCGACGGTCGGCAGGATCCGGGCGCCGCTCCACGTAGCCGCCCGCCTCAAGAGCGTCGACCAGCGCAACGATCTGGCTCGGATCCAGACGAAGCCTCTCGGCCAGCTCCCGCTGCGACGGACCGACCTCGACAGCAAGCGCGAGCACCGAGTACGAGCGCACCTTGAGCCCCATGCTCGACAGTGCGCGATTGCCCGCGGCCGCCGTCAGCGCGCTCGCGCGGGCGAGCAGGAAGCTCGCGTCGGCGTCCAGCGTCGGCGACACGTCCATCGGTGCGTTGTCGGTGCCCATGAGGTCATCCTGTCACGAGTGGTGAGAATCTCAATCATTGACTTTCTCAACGACTAGTGCTGTGCTGAGTCGTGAACAAAGGAGTTCAGTGATGTCCCCACAGCATGCCCCGCTCGCCGGTCGCGCCGCGATCGTCACCGGCTCGGGCCGCGGCCTCGGCCTGGCCTACGCCCTCGAGCTCGCCCGGCAGGGCGCCTCGGTCGTGGTCAATGATGTCGACGAGACCGCGGCGCAGGACGCAGTCGCCGAGATCGAGAGCGCGGGCGGCGCGGCGGTCGCCGTAGTCGCGCCCGTCGGCCCCACCTCCACCGCCGATGCTCTGGTCACGGCCGCGCTCGAGACCTTCGGTCGACTCGACATCCTGGTCACCAACGCGGGGGTCCTGCGCGACACCGTGCTGTGGAAGATGAGCGACGATGACTTCGACACCGTCATCGACGTGCACCTGCGCGGAACGTTCACCTGTGTGCGCGCAGCCGCCACGCACTTCCGCAACAACGGCGTGGCCGGGCGCATCGTCTGCATCGGCTCCCCCACCGGCCAGCGCGGCAACTTCGGTCAGACCAACTACTCGGCGGCGAAGGCCGGCATCGTCGGGATGGTGCGCACCTGGGCGATGGAGCTCAAGAAGGCAGGCGTCTCTGTCAATGCGGTGATCCCCGTGGCCGCGACAGCCATGACGGCGACCGTCCCCTACTTCGCCGCCGCGATCGAGGCCGACGCCGCAGGCGAGCCCATGCCGGACTTCTTCCGTCATGACCTGGGCTTCGGCACGTCGGACGACGTCGCAGGCTTGGTCGCCTATCTGGCTTCGGACGCCGCTGCAGGCGTCACAGGGCAGGCGCTCGGGATCGGCGGCGACCGCCTCCAGGTGTGGTCGCATCCGGAACCCGTCGCGACGGCATACCACGAGGGCGGCTGGAACCTTGAGGCGCTCACCGCCGACCTGCCGGGGATTCTTGAGGGGAACCTGCAGTCAGTGGGCGAGCGCTTCCCCGCGCTTCCTGAGTCGCTGGTGCGGCCCGCGCCCACCGCCTGAACGGGCCCGCCATGACTCGCTACGAGCCCGCGATCGACCTTCAGGCGATCGACGCGATCGATGTCCATGTGCACATCGAGGTCGACGACCACGGGCACACCTCCCTGCCGCCCGACCTGGTCGAGGCCGCGTCCCGCTACTTCCGCACCGACGGCCCGCGGCCGGAGCTCGAGGCGATCGCCGGCTACTACCGCGAGCGTCGCATGGCTGCCGTGGTCTTCACGGTCGACGCCGAGACGCAGCTGGGACACCCCACGCTCGACAGTGCGGAGATCGCCTCGCAGGCGGCGGACCACGCGGACGTCCTCATCCCCTTCGGCTCGGTCGACCCGCACCGTCCTGATGCCGTCGACCGCGTGCACCGCCTGGCACAGGACCACGGCGTGCGCGGCTTCAAGCTGCATCCCACGGTCCAGGGTTTCGACCCCTCGGACGAGCGTTGGTACCCGCTCTACGGCGCCATCCAGGACGCGGGTGTGCCCGCGCTGTTCCATACGGGGCAGACCGGCATCGGCGCGGGACTGCCGGGAGGCCGAGGTCTGCGCCTCGCATGGTCCAACCCGATGCTGCTCGACGGTGTCGCCGCCGACTTCCCCGACCTCGACATCGTGATGGCGCACCCGAGCGTGCCGTGGCAGGACGAGGCCCTCGCAGTCGCGACCCACAAGCACCGCACGTGGATCGATCTGTCGGGATGGGGGCCCAAGTACTTCCCCGAGCAGCTGGTGCGCGCAGCCAACTCCTACCTCAAGGACCGCATCCTGTTCGGTACCGACTACCCGCTCCTCACTCCCGACCGCTGGCTCGACGACATCACGCAGACAGCGCTCAAGCCCGAACGCCTGCCCGCGATCCTCAAGGGCAACGCGGCCCGCCTGCTCCGGCTTGACTCGTGATGCAGGCGCCACGCCGCATCGTCCCCCTCCACCCCCACTCCGAAAGGCACCGCTCATGACCGCCACCGTCCCCTACGCCGAGGTCCCGTCTCTCGAGGGCCGCGATCTTGGATGGTCCGACTGGCTCGAGGTCACCCAGGACCGGGTGAACCAGTTCGCCGATGCCGTGGACGACCACCAGTGGATCCACGTCGAGCCGGAGCGCGCGCGTGCGGAGAGCCCCTTCGGTGGCCCCATCGCGCATGGCTTCCTGTCGCTGTCGCTGACCACCAAGTTCTGGACAGAGCTGCTTGAGGTCGACGGCGTCACCACCAAGGTCAACTATGGACTCGACAAGGTGCGCTTCATCTCGCCGGTGCAGGTGGGCGCCCGGGTCCGCATGAACGCGGTGATCGCCGAGGTGGCGGAGATCCGCGGTGGCTTCCAGCTCACGGTCGACCAGACCATCGAGATCGAGGGCGGCACCAAGCCCGCAGTCGCGGCGCGAGGCCTCTACCGCTTCTACGCCTGACCCACGGCAGCACCCCACCCCCACTGCATCAACGAGGATGACATGAAGAACCAGGGGCTCGGCGACTGGATCGCCCGGCGACGCATCAAGTCCGAAGGCGAGACTGCGATCATCTGGTCGGGCGGCACCTACACGTTCGACCAGTACGCCGACCGCGTCGCAAGGCTCGCCCAGGTCCTCGCCGACCGAGGCCTGGCGAAGCGCGACCGCCTCGTCTATCTCGGCAACAACCACCCGGACTTCCTCACAACATTCTTCGCGTGCGGCCTGCTGGGCGCGATCTTCGTTCCCCTCAACACGCGCCTGGCGCCGCGGGAGCTCGAGTACATGATCGAGGATTCGGGCGCGGTGTTCCTCGTCACCCACGAGTCGGTGCGCGACCTCGCGCGCGCCGCCGCGTGGTCGACAGGCATCCGCAAGCGCCTCGTGGTCGACGGAGAGGCGGACCTGCCCGCGGTCGAGAGCGTCGACGAGGCGATGAGCACCACACCGCCGTTCGAGCTCGACGTCGAGGTGTCGCTCGACGATCCGGCGATGATCCTCTACACGTCGGGCACGACGGGCCGGCCCAAGGGAGCCGTCCTCACCCACGGCAACCTCACCTGGAACGTGCTCAACGCGATCGTGGACTACGACGTCACGCGCGAGGAGGTCGCGATGATGATGTCACCGATGTTCCACGTCGCCGCGCTCAGCATGGGCGCCCTGCCCACGCTGCTCAAGGGCGGCGCGGTGGTGCTGCACGAACGCTTCGATGCGGGCGATGTGCTGCACGCGATCGAGGAGCACGGGATCACCAGCCTCTCGGGCGTGCCGACCACCTTCCAGTTCCTCGCCGAGGACCCCGCTTGGAACACTACCGACCTGTCCAGCATCCGCAAGCTCACGTGCGGCGGCTCGGCGATGCCGCTACGCGTCATCGAGGCCTACGAAGCGCGAGGGCTCGCGTTCTCGAGCGGCTACGGCATGACGGAAGCGTCCCCCGGCGCCACCTCGCTGCCCGTATCGAAGGCCCGGGACCACGCGGGGACCTCCGGTCTGGCGCACTTCTTCACGGACGTGCGGGTGGTGGGCGAGGACGGTACCGAGATGCCGGTCGGCGAGCCCGGCGAGATTCAGATCAGCGGCCCCAACGTCATCCGCGAGTACTGGCGCCGCCCGGAGGCCACGGCGGAGGCCCGCGACGGCGAGTGGTTCCGGACTGGTGACATCGGCAGGCTAGACGAGGACGGCTACCTCACGGTCACCGACCGCCTCAAGGACATGATCATCTCCGGTGGAGAGAACGTGTACCCCGCGGAGATCGAGCAGCTCGTGATGGAGATGCCCGAGGTGCGCTCGGTCGCCGTCATCGGGGTGCCCGACGATCGCTGGGGCGAGGTGCCCCTGGCCATCGTCGCGATCCACGAGGGCACTCAGGTCACGCCCGAGGACGTCCTCGGCCATGTGCGCGGGCGAGTCGCGAAGTACAAGCTCCCGCGCGCGGCCGTCCTCGTGGACGACCTCCCCCGCACCGCCAGCGGCAAGGTGCGCAAGGTCGAATTGCGCGAGCGATTCCGTTCGCTGCCGGACCGCGCGCCAGAGTCGTAGGTCGCTCCTGGGACCGCCGTGCCTCAGGCGGGATCGGCTCTGACCGGGGCCGCCTGTCACATGCTCGCGACGGCGCGGGAAAAGCAGAAACGGCCCCGGCGTGAGCCGAGACCGTTCCATTTTGTCGGGCTGACAGGATTTGAACCTGCGACCCCTTGACCCCCAGTCAAGTGCGCTACCAAACTGCGCCACAGCCCGTGACAGCCTGATAATCGTACCGGATGTTGAGCGGTCGTCGTGACCACTTCAGCCGCGAGTCCTCGCCCAGTTCAGGCGTCGACCACGATCCTGTCTCGCCCGAGCTCCTTGGCGCGGTAGAGCGCGGCGTCGGCGCGGGCGACGAGCGCTCCCCAGGGCTTGCTCGGGTCTGCGATCGTCACGCCGTAGCTCACGGTGGGAGCGTTCTCAGGCGCGTCGGAGTAGGCGCTCACGTACGCGGCATTGAGGCGCTGACAGACGGACTCGGCATCCTCGATCGCAGTGCCGACGAGCAGGAGGTCGAACTCCTCGCCGCCCATGCGGCAGGCCAGGTCGTCCTCGCGGAGCACTCCCCTGCAGGCCTCGCCGAAGGCATGCAGCGCCCGGTCTCCTTCCGCGTGGCCGTACATGTCGTTGAGCTGCTTGAAGTGGTCGAAGTCGGCAGCGACGAGCACGAGCGGTCGCGCACTGGTCGCGGCCTCGGAAAGCGCCGCCTCGGCAAGCTCGGTGAACGCCTTCCTCGTCAGAAGCCCGGTGAGGTCGTCGTGGTTGGCGCGCTCGCGCCACTGGCGCGAGAGCTCGAAGTGGCTCAGCTCGGTCACGGAGTAGGTGACCACCACGAGCAGAAGCAGGACGACCAGCGTCGTCATCTTCGGGCCCGTCCACGCGAGGTAGAAGTCGGATTGCGGACCGGCGAGCGCATAGCTCACGATGCGCAGCCCGTAGAACGACGCCGCGGCGGTGGATGCGACGGCCATCGACAGCACGGCGGCGCGTGCCGAGTGGAACGCGTCAGCACCCTTGCGCAGGTGGCGCGTCTGGAGAATCTGCCACAGCTCCCGCGCGCTGAGCGCGATGAAGGCGCACATTCCCAGCAGCAGCGCGAACGTACCCGGCAGCGTCTCGTCCTGGCGGCTCTCCGCCATGGAGTAGGCGAAGATCACGAGGGGCACAGGGAACAGGTGCCAGAGGGTGGTGGCGCGGTTGCGAAGCGCCCTGGCCGCGCCCCAGACGAGGCCCGCACCGAAGACGCTCACGGCGTTCCCTATTGCGGCGGCAGCCACGCCCCAGGTGTCCAGCGGCAGGTAGAGCAACGATCCGACGCCAGAGGCGAGCACGGCACCGCTCCACCAGGCTGCGTACGGCGCTCGAGTGGTGCGATACGTGCCGAGATACACGAGCACGAAGACGCACGCGCCCACCGACACCTGCGCGATGCGGAGCGTGTCGATGTCGAGCATGCTCCAAGACTATGCGGCGCGGGTCTCCGCGACCTCGAAGCGGTCCCGCCCGGCGCGCTTGGCCCGGTACAGCGCCTCGTCCGCGCGCGCCAGGGCCTGCTCCATGGACTCACCGCGCTGAACCTCGGAGACTCCATAGCTGACGGTAGGAGTGCCGAGCCTGATGGGGGCGGCGTCGGCGTAGGTGCGCGAGATCTCCGAGGCGATGCCGCGCACGTCCTCCAGGTCGCGCGCCTCCACGAGGAGTGCGAACTCCTCGCCTCCCACACGTCCCGCGATCCCGTGGCCTTCGACCGCCTTGCGACAGGCCGCGCCGAACGCCCTCAAGGCGCGGTCACCGGCGGCGTGGCCGAGCGCGTCGTTCAGGTCCTTGAAGTAGTCCAGGTCCGCCATGACTGCATACCGCGGCGTCGCTCCGCCTTGCGAATGCTTCTGCGCCGTCGCGAGGAACTCGCCACGAGTGAGCAGACCCGTCAGGTCGTCGTACGCGGCACGGATGCGCAGGTCGCGGTTGAGCTCCAGGTGGCTCACCTCGCTCATGGAGAAGGTGGCGACCACCAGCACGACGGTGAGGGCGATCGTGGTGATGCTTGTTCCCATCCACGCCTCGAAACGCGGATCGTCGGGACCGATGGTGAGGTAGCCCACGACACGTGCCACGTAGAAGAGCGCGAGCCCTGTGCTCGCGACCTCCATCGCGAGCAGCGACACCTTGGCTCCGTCCTCGTGGCCGCGCGGACCGAGCGTCTTGCGCTCTCTGAGGACCAGGCTGATCTCCCATGCGGCGAGGCCGAGGCTGAGACTCATCCCGCCCAGCACGACCGGACCGCCGGCCCACACATCCTCCGAGGGACTGTCGAGGGCGGAGGCAAGCGCCGTGACGCCCACGACGACGCCCCAAAGCCACCACACGGGCTTCTCGCCCCGCACCGCTCGCGCCGCGAACCAGACGAACCCGACCCCTGCCACCGAGAGGAGGTTGCCGATCGGGTTCATGAGTCCCTGCAGGGACGTGCCGTTGAAGAGGTAGGCCGCGGTGCCGACGCCGGCACTGAGGAGCGCAAGACACCACCAGGCGGCATATCGCGACCCGCCGCGTCGGTAGGTGCCGACGTAGAAGAGCACCAGGACGGCCAGCGTCACCGAGGCGAGGACCATCCGGGTGGTGAGGGCATCGAGCACTCCCCGAGAGTACCGACAGGGGCTGATCCGCGGATAGCCCTGCAACACTGCGGCAACAAGGTGGGTGCACAATCGGCACAGTCCCGTCCCGTCACGCCTCGGAGCCTTCCATGACCGCCACACCGGCCTCGTCTTTCACCATGTCCCTCCCTGACTGGCTCACGGCGGAGCTCCCGACGCTGCCCCAGTCCATCGAGGGCGCAGAGGCGCAGATGGCGCTGGTGAACCGCCTCGCGGACCGCAACTGGCGGGAGGGCAACGGCGGCCCGTTCGCCGCGATCGTGGTCGACGCGTCGACGGGCGAGCTCGTGTCCGTCGGCGTGAACGTGGTGCTCGCGACGGGCATCTCGAGCGGGCACGCCGAGGTGATGGCGCTCGGTCTCGCTCAGACTCGCGTGGGTACGTGGGACCTGGGCGCCGAGCGCGACCTCGCGCTCGTGGTCAACTGGCGTCCTTGCGTGCAATGCTACGGCGCGACGATGTGGTCGGGCATCCGGCACCTGATCGTGGCGGGCGACGGACCGGAGCTCGAACGGCTCACGGGCTTCGACGAGGGACCGATGGTGCCCGACTGGGCCGCCCAGTTCGAGGCTCGCGGCATCTCCGTGACGCAGGACGTGGGCCGTGCCGACGCGCTCGCGGTGTACGAGGCCTACGGCGCCTCGTCGTCGACCGTGTACAACGCGCGCGGAGCGGGCAGGATCGAGAAGGACTGAGGCCGCGCCGGACCTCCCGAGATCAACGCGCCTCGATCTTCACGAACAGGAGCGCGACGAAGCCCACCACGACCACGGAGACTAGGCCGACGACTCCCCAGATGGTCGCGCCGGTGACGGCGATCGCGACGGTCCACATCAACGGGGCCATCCATGAGGCCGCGCGCCCAGTCGTCGCGTAGAGGCCGAAGAGCTCGCCCTCCTTGTCGGCCGGCGCCACCCGCGCCAGGAGCGACCTGGACGCAGACTGCACGGGCCCCACGAACAGGCACAGGATCAGACCCGCGATCCAGAAGACGATCGATCCCATCCCATGGAGCGCGACGACCACGGTGCCCGCGACGATCATGCCGCCGAGCGCCCAAAGGATCAGCGTCCGTGGCCCCACCTTGTCGTCGATGGTTCCAGCGATGATCGTCGCGATGCCGGCCACCAGGTTGGCGGCGACGCCGAAGAACAGCACCTCGGAATCGCTGAAGTTGAAGGAGACGGCGGCGATCACGGCACCATAGGCGAAGATGCCCGCGAGCCCGTCTCGGTAGATCGCGCTCGCGATGAGGAACCACACCGTGGAACGGCTCGTGCGCCACAGCTCGGCGACGTCTCGCCCCAACCTGGCGTAGCCCGCGAGGAACCCGACCTTCTCACGCCCCGTCGCTGCAGGCTCCGGGACGAAGGCGAACACGGGCCACGCGAACAGCACGGTCCACAGCGCGCACCCGAGCGCGATCGTCCGGTACGCCATGCCGTTCTCCGTCGACATGCCCCACCAGTCCGCGCCGTCGGCCACGACCACGAGCACCAGGGCGACGATGCCGCCGATGTAGCCCAGCCCCCACCCGAGGCCCGACACACGGCCCACGTTCTTCGACGTGGTCACCTGCGTGATGAGCGAGTTGTACTGCGCCCCGCCGAGCTCGTTCGCCACGAGGCCCACCGCGATCAGGCCCACCCCGATCACGAAGTACGACGGCGCCGCCTGCACGAAGTACAGTGCCGCGGTCACGACGGTGAGAATCCCGGTGGAGACAGCGAGCCAGCGCTTGCGTCGGCCCGCGGTGTCCGCCTGCTGGCCCAGCACCGGCGCGAGCAACGCGACGAACACTCCCGCGAGCGTGCCGGCGAGTCCGAGGCCGCTCGTCAGGCTCGCGATCGCGAGATCGTACGACGGATGATCCGCACCGAGCGCCGCGATCTCGGGATCGATGAAGGCGTCCGAGGTGAGGTAGAGCGCCGTGAAGACGAAGGTCACGATCACCGAGTTGAACGGCTGCGTCGCCCAGTCCCACAGGGCCCACGCGACGACCCGGCCCTTGCCCTTCGGGGTGTCGGAGACGGCGAGAGAGGGCGCCGCCCCCGCTGTCGACGGTCCTGCCGGCTCGGGGCGCGCATCCTCAGTCATGAGGACAGACTGCCGCAACCTGGTGAACAGCGGGTGACGACGCGGCGTCCCTTGCATGACCCGACGTACGATGCACAGGTGACCACCAGTGCGCCCTCGACCTCTCTTCAGTGGCGCGAGGACGTCCTGCCCGGGTTCCAGCAGGCCGCACTCGGTGAGGCGACGCTCGTCAGATCCACGAGCCGTCCTCCCGCTCCGCGCGGCGTCGTGCTGCACGTGCACGGCTACAACGACTACTTCTTCCACTCGCACGTGGCGAACCGGCTCCTGGACGACGGCTTCGTGTCCTACGCGGTGGACCTTCGCCGCGCTGGACGCTCCCTCCGCGAGGGCGACATCCCGCATTTCATGACCGACGTGGCCGAGCCCGGCGAGGACGTCGCGGCCGCGGCCGCCATGGTCGCGGACCTGGAGCCCGGCCTTCCGATCGCCGTGCACGCGCATTCCACGGGTGCCCTGACCACGCTCGTGCGACTCCACACGCATGGTCCTGGGCCCGTCGCCGCGCTCGCCCTCAACTCCCCCTACCTCGGCTCGGTTCCCTCGTGGCGGCTCCGGCTCGGCAATCGAGCGCTGCCCGGCATCGCGCGCAGGAGGCCGCTGTCGATCGTGTCGTCCGGACCGTCCTGGTACGCGACCCACCTCCTCGCCTCCGAGGGCGGACGCTGGGAGTACGACACTCGTTGGAAGCGCCCCGACGGACTGCCGGTCCGCGCCGCCTGGCTCGCAGCGGTCGTGCGCGCCCAGAGGCAGGTCGCGCGCGGGCTGCACCTCGAGATCCCGGTGCTCGCGGCCCGTGCAGGCGCAGGCGGACCCGATTCGCCCGACAATCCGCTGCTGGACGCGCAGGACACGATCGTGGACGTCGAGGCGATCTCGCGGCTCGCGCCACGGCTCGGGCGCGACACAGAGCTGCTCGTCGTCCCCGACGCCGTGCACGACCTCGCGCTGTCCGACACCACGCCGCGCGAGAGATACCTGTCCGAGCTCAGCGCGTGGCTCGACCGCGCGCTCCCGCCTGCGGAGCGACCAGGTGCCTGACCGCCATCCGTACCTGGGAGAGCCAGGCTCGATCGTCGCGCTCGCGCACCGCGGCTTCTCCCGTGAGGGCCTCGAGAACTCGATGAAGGCCTTCCAGGCGGCGGTCGACCTCGGCTTCCGCTATGTGGAGACCGATGCGCACGGCACGAGCGACGGGATCGCGATCGCGCTTCACGACTCGTCGCTCGACAGGACCACCGACCGATCCGGCGAGGTGTCTGCGCTGCCCGCACGGGAGGTGCGTGGCGCGCGGATCGGCGGCGTCGAGGCGGTCCCGCTCCTCGAGGACGTTCTCGGAACGTGGCCCGAGCTTCACGTGAACATCGACGTCAAGGCCGTCTCCGGGATCAGGCCGGTGGCGGAGGCGATCGAGCGCACCGCGTCTCACGACCGGGTGTGCGTGGCCTCCTTCTCTGCACGCCGCCGACGCGACACGGTGCGGCTTCTGAGCCGACCGGTCGCCATGTCCGCAGGCACGACCGAGGCAGCGGGGTTCTTCGCGGTGGGCGGTCTCGGACGCGGCGTCGGCCCCGCCCTGAGGCACGTCGACCTGCTCCAGATCCCCACGAGCATGCGGCGCGTGCCGCTCCTGGGCGCACGCCACGTCTCCGCCGCCCACCGCGTCGGCCGCGGGGTCCACGTGTGGACCATCAACGACGAGGCGAGCATGCACCGCCTCCTCGACATCGGCGTCGACGGCATCGTCACCGACCGCGCCGACCTCCTGCGAGAGGTGCTCGTCGCGCGCGGCACGTGGCGCTGAGCATGGGCGTGGCGTCGGCACGACGCCGCGCACTGAGGGCACATCGCTGGGAGACTGGCGATATGGGAGACGGGCGCGCAGCCAACAAGACGCAACCGACGGACCAGCCCGTCGAGGACTTCGTGGCGGGTGTCGAGCCCCCACGACGCCAGGACGAGGCGCGTCGGGTGGTCGCGCTGCTCACTGAAGCCACCGGCACCGCACCGGTCATGTGGGGAACCTCCATCATCGGGTGGGGCACCTACACCTATCGGTATGCGTCCGGCCGTGAAGGCGAGTGGATGAAGGTCGGCTTCTCCCCACGCAAGGCGCAGCTCAGCTTCTACGGGCTGCAGGACACGGACAGCCAGCGTCAGGTGCTCGACGGGCTCGGCCCGCATACGACCGGCGTCGGATGCGTCTACGTGAAGCGCCTCGAGCAGGTCGACGAAGCGGTGCTGTCCGAGCTCGCACGCCTGGGCATCGCGCGGGGCGACTACGACGCTGCCGAGAGCTAGCGGGCACGCATCGCATCGGGCGAACGCACGCGAGGAGGGACGAGCCCATGGGCAACGGAGACCAGCAGCAGCCGATCAGACCCCTGCCCTTCGCAGCGGGGATGCTGCTGGCAGCCGTCACCGGCTTCCTGATCTGGATCGCGACCGACACGTTCGCCCTGTTCCCGGCGTTCGTCGGGATCGGCGTCGTGCTCGGGCTGGTCTTCTCCCGTGCGAGCGACCGTAGAGGCCGCTGAGGATCAGCGCTTCCTGCGCTTCTCCCGCACCCGCACCGAGATCTGAATCGGCGTGCCCTCGAAGCCGAAGGTCTCGCGCAGCCGGCGCTCGATGAAGCGCCGGTAGGTCGGCTCCAGGAAGCCGGAGGCGAAGAGCACGAAGCGCGGAGGACGCGTGGACGCCTGGGTGCCGAACAGGATCTTGGGCTGCTTCCCGGAGCGCACCGGATGCGGATGCTCCGCGACCAGCTCGCCCAGGAAGGAGTTGAGACGCCCGGTCGAGATCCGCTGATCCCAGCTCGACAGGGCGAGGTTCACTGCAGGCATGAGGCGGTTGGTGTGCCATCCGGTGAGCGCGGACAGGTTGACGCGCGGCGCCCAGGTGAGCTGGACCAGATCGGTGTCCACCGAACGCTCCAGCAGGAACCGCTCGTCCTCACCCACGAGGTCCCACTTGTTGAACACGAGCACCATCGCGCGACCGGCCTCGGTCACCTGGGAGATCACCCTGGTGTCCTGCTCGGTGAGAGGCACGGACGCATCCATGAGCACGAGCGCGATCTCCGCGCGCTCGATCGCGGTCTGCGTGCGCAGGGAGGCGTAGAAGTCGGCGCCCTTCGTCTGGTGCACGCGGCGACGGATACCTGCGGTGTCGACGAGCACGAACGGCTGGCCGTCGATCTCCACGTTCTCGTCCACGGGGTCACGGGTGGTGCCGGCGAGGTCGTGGACGACGACGCGGTTCTCCCCCGCGAGCTTGTTGAGCAGCTGGGACTTGCCCACATTGGGACGGCCGACGAGCGCCATCCGTCGCGGCGCACCCTCCACGACCTCGACCTCGGGCATCTCGGCAGGCAGGGCGGCCATCGCGGCGTCGAGCAGGTCTCCTGTGCCACGGCCGTGAAGCGCGCTGACCGGATACGGCTCCCCCAGGCCCAGGTTCCACAGCGCCGCTGCCTCGAGCTCGCCCTGCGGACCGTCGACCTTGTTCGCCGCGAGCACCACGGGCTTGTCTGCCTTGCGCAGCAGGCGCACCACCTGCTCGTCGGTCGCGGTCGCGCCCACCGTGGCGTCGACCACGAAGATGATCGCGTCCGCCAGATCGATCGCGGCCTCCGCCGCCTGCGCGACCGAGAGGTCGATGCCCGTGACGTTCTTCTCCCAGCCGCCGGTGTCGAGCAGCATGAAGTCTCGCCCGGCCCATTCCGCCGGATAGTTCACACGGTCGCGGGTCACGCCCGGGCGGTCCTCGACCACGGCGAGCCGCTTGCCGATGATGCGGTTCACCAGGGTCGACTTGCCCACGTTGGGGCGTCCGATGATGGCGAGCGTGGGCAGCGCCTCCTCCACCAGAGGCTCAGGCTCCGCGTTCAGCGCGGAGAGATCGTCCTCGCTCAGCTCATACGCGTCAAGTCCAGCGCGGAGCGCTGCCTCGCGGATCTCGTCGAGGCTCTCCTCCGGGTCGGACTGGTGCGGAGCAGGCAGCTCCCTCTCACCGGGCCCGAGCTCATCGAAGTCGGTCATCATGCCTCCTGGGCGTCGTTCGCTGCGCGTAGACCGCGCGGGTCGTCCCTCGGAAGCTCGAGCGACGTCGTCTGCTGGACAGCGGCGAGATGGTCACGCAGCACCTCCGCCACCCGTTCCGCGGCCCAGGCCTGCCGGGCACGGCCCTTGAGCTCCTGGGGGATGTCGAGCGCATGCGCCTCGCCGAAGTCCATAAGCATACGTCGCCCGAGCTTCGGCCACGCATGCACCGACTCACCCGGGAGGCGCGTGCCCAGGATCGCGACCGGCAGAACAGGCGCACCTGACCGCACCGCGAGCCACGCCGCGCCGCCGTGCACGGACTCGGCCTCGCCTCCTCCGCGCGTCCCCTCCGGGAAGACGCCGACCACGTCGCCACGCTTCAGCACGGCCAGCCCCTGAGCCAGCGCCTCGCGACCCGAGCCCTCGACCGTGATCTGCTGGGCGGCGCGAAGGATGCGTCCGAGCACGCCCTCCATCATGTGCCCGCCGATCAGGAAGTACGAGCCTCGCGGGATCACCCCGTGGAGAAGCGGCCCGTCCGCGATCCCGATGTGGTTGGCGACCACGATCACGGCGCCCGAGCGAGGAAGCCTTCCAACGTGCCTCACCTCGGTGCGCCAGACCACCTTCGCCATGAAGCGTCCGACCCACCGGGACCAGCGTGGGCCCCAGCGGCTCGGCACCTTCCGGTCGGTCATGCGTCCCGCTTCGCCAGGGACATGACGGCCTGGACCGCCTGCTCGATGGTGAGGTCCGTGGTGTCGACCGTCACCACGCCGTCAGCCGCCGTGTGGAAGGAGACCACGGTGGAGTCCTGACGGTCGCGACCGAGGACCGCCTCCCGCACCGTCGCCGCATCGGCTCCTTCGCCCGCGCGACGTGCCACCCGCACATCCTCGTCGGCGGTCATGAGCACGCGCACGTCGGCCTCGGGAGCGATGATCGTCGTGATGTCGCGCCCTTCAGCGACCACGCCCCGCCCCTCCGAGTAGCCGCCCTCCTGCTCGCCAGCGATGACAGCACGCTGCCAGTCCCCGAGGATGCGGCGCGCCTCGAGGTTCGTCGCCACCTTCGAGACCTGCAGCGCCACGGTGTCCGACCGGATCAGGCGGGACACGTCCTCGCCCTCCAGCAGGATCGACGGGTTGTCGGGGTTGAGGATCAGCTCCACGTTCATCGTCGCGACCATCGCCGCCACATCGTCCTGGTTCGACAGGTCGACGCCCTCGCGCAGACACCACAACGTGCCCACGCGGTACGTGGCGCCCGTGTCGAAGTACGCGAGCTTGAGGCGTCGAGCGACCTCCCTCGACACCGTCGACTTGCCGGTGCCCGCGGGCCCATCCACAGCGATCACGATTCCGGTCATGAGGCAGCCACCGTCCATCCTGCGCGTTCCAAGGCCTCGACGAGCGGCGGCGCGCTCGCGGGCTCCACAAAGAGAGTCGTGAGACCCACCGGCTGACGCGGCGAGTGCTCGATCGACAGGTCCTCGACGTTCGCACCCACGGAGGCCGCGTCCTGGAGCAGGCGCACCAGCTGGCCAGGCTCATCCGGCACGATGACGGTGACGCCGCGCCACTCACGGGTCTTCCCACCGTGCTTGCCGGGGATCCGCTCCACCTCGAGGTTGCCACGGGCGATGAGGTCCGTGAGCGCCTCACCGATGTCGTCCGCCTCCCGCACATCCTCGAGGTCGCCGATGATGTGGTCGAGCGTCGCGACGAGCGCGGCGTGATTCATGCGAGCGATATCCGCCCACATCGCCGGCGGCGATCCAGCGATGCGAGTCACGTCCCGCAGTCCCTGACCGGCCAGCGCCACGTCGTCGGCGCCGAGCGGACCGAGCGCCGCCGCCGCGGCGGAAGCGACCACCTGGGGAGCGTGGGAGACCCGCGCGACCGCGGCATCGTGCGCGCTCGCATCCATCTCGACCAGGTCGCTCTCGAGCGTACGCGCCACGGAGCGCACGGTCTCCACGACCTCCTCGGCGGCGTCACCCGCGCACACGACCCAGGGCCGCGCGCTGAACAGGTCCGACTGTGCAGCGAGGCCTCCGGACACCTCACGCCCGGCCATGGGATGCGAGCCGACGTATCGCGCCGAGCCGCCCGCGGCGCGCGCCGCCTCCAGCACGGGGGCCTTCACGGACGCGACGTCCGTCACCCACGCACCTGGCCAGCGCTCGAGCGCCTCCGCTACGACCTCTCCGGTGGCGGACGGCCGCACGGCCACGATCACGAGCTCGGGAGCCTCGTGGCCCAGCGGGTCACCGGCGCCGATCCCCCATGCGAGCCGCTCCGCCTCCGCTGCAGCGTCGGCGATCGTGACGTCCCAGCCGGCGGCGCGCAGGCCGAGGCCGATGCTCGCGCCGATGAGTCCGGCACCGATGACGTGGGTGCGAGGTGTCGCCGGCATCGTCTACTGCGCGAGGTCTCGGCGAAGAGCGACAGCGTCGCGCAGGTACACGTGCGAGACGGCGTCACGAGGCACGTCCATCTCAGCGTGCATCATCACCCGGACGATGCGAGGAAGGGCACCAGGAACGGGGATCTCCTGCGCGCACATGAGCGGGACGGCGCCGAAGCCCATCTCTCGCGCGGCGGCCGCCGGGAAGTCGGACACGATGTCAGGGGTCACAGTGAAGATCGCGGAGATGACGTCGTCCGTGGTGAGGCCGTTCTCCTGCATGAGCGCGGAGACCAGCTCACGCGTCCGATCATGGAGATGCTGCTTCTCGTCCACGTCGAGCGAGATGGCACCTCGGATCGCGCGTACGGTCATGCCGTCATCGTATCGGTCGTCGGCGTGGCCGACCGCATCGGCGCAGGCTAGAGGCCCGCCACCTGCATGAGCTCGCCGACCTCCTCGCGGTTCAGCTGGCGTACCTCGCCTGGCGCGAGGGTGCCGAGCCGGACCGGGCCGAACTGGGTACGCACGAGCTCCACGACGGGATGGCCCACCGCGTCCAGCATGCGGCGCACGATCCGGTTGCGGCCCTCGTGGAGCTCCACCTGCACGAGCGAGTGATCGCCGGACACGTCGAGCACCGTGCATGCGGTGACCCTCACGGGTCCGTCGGCAAGGTCGACGCCCTCCTTGAGCGTGGTGCACAGGCTCTTCGCGAAGCGCCCCTCCACCTTCGCCACATAGATCTTCGACACGCCATGCGTCGGGTGCGCCAGACGGTTCGCGAGGTCACCGTCGTTGGTGAGCAGGATGACCCCGGTGGTCTCCGCGTCGAGCCGACCCACGTGGAACAGACGCTCCTTGTACCCGGACACGTACTGGTCGAGCGCAGGACGCGCCTGCGGGTCCTGCATCGTGGAGACGACGCCCAACGGCTTGTTCAGCACCACCGTCACGTGAGCGTCGTCCACGCTGATCCGCTTGCCGTCCACCTCGATCGACACGGCATCAGGATCGACACGCACCCCGAGCTGGTCGACGACCGCGCCGTTGACGCGCACGCGCCCGGCCTCGATCATCTCCTCGCACTTGCGCCGGGACCCGACGCCCGCCGACGCGAGCACCTTCTGCAGCCGGATCCCCTCGGGACGGTGAATCTCGAGCTCGGCCATCATCGGGCCCCCTCTGACTCGGCCCCGTCGATGTCCGCGAGCTCCGGGAGGAACGGCGCGAGCGGGGGCAGCTCGTCCAGCGAGGACATGCCCATGCGCTCGAGGAACTCGGTGGTGGTGCCGTACAGCAGTGCGCCGCTTGTCTCGCCGACCTCGGTCACCAGACCGCGTGCGCTCAACGTCTTCATCACGGAGTCCACGTTAACGCCACGCACCTGGGACACCTGACCACGTGTCACCGGCTGACGGTAGGCGACCACCGCGAGCGTCTCGAGCGCGGCCTGCGACAGCCGCGACGACTGGCCGTCGACCACGAAGCGTCCCACCACGTCCGCGTAGAGCCGCGACGAGTACATGCGCCAGCCGCCGTCCACCTCGCGCAGCTCGAAGCCGCGCGGGGCCTCCGGGTCCGCGTACTCGTCGCGCAGCGCGTGCAGCGTGTCCACCACGTGCGACACAGGCACCTCGAGCGCGGCCGCGAGCTGATCCGCCGGAACGGGCTCCTCGACCACCATCAGGACAGCCTCCAGGGCGCCCCTCACGTGCTGATCCATCAGCGGGATCCTCCCTCGCTCGACCGCTCCGACTCGCGGGCGGCCTCCAAACCGACGCCCATGGCGTCGTCCTCGTCGAACTCTGCCGAGACGTCGACCTCATCGGTCCCGCCCGTCCATCGCACGGTCAGCTCACCCAGGGATCGCGCCTGCTCGAAGGACACCGCGGCCTCCCTGAAGAGCTCGAGCAGTGCCAGGAACCGGGCGACCACCACATGCACGTTGTCCGCGTCCGAGACGAGCGAACGGAACGTCGCCGTACCCGAGTGTTGCAGTCGGGTCGCGATCACGTGTGCCTGATCACGCACGCTCACCGCCGGATTGTGCAGATGGCTCAGCGAGACCGAGGGCACGGCCTTCGGCTCCATCGCCTTGGCGGCGAGCGTCGCAAGCATCTCGGGCGTGATCGTCCACACGAGCTCCGGCAGCAGCATCGCGAAGTGCGGTTCGAGAGCGACGTCTCGAGGAACCCGTCGGGGAGCCTCGAGCATGCCCTCGAAGCGGCCTGCCACCTCCTTGAAGGCGCGGTACTGGAGAAGTCGTGCGAAGAGGAGGTCCCGTGCCTCGAGAAGCTCGAGGTCCTCGAGGTCGTCCACCTCGCCCTGCGGGAGCAGTCGGGCGGTCTTCAGGTCGAGCAGAGTCGCGGCGACCACCAGGAACTCCGAGGCCTGCGAGAGGTCCCATCCGGCCTCGTAGGCACGCACCACCGCAAGGAACTCGTCAGTGACACGCGCGATCGCCACCTCGGTGACGTCGAGCTGGTGCTTCGAGATCAGGGTCAGCAGAAGGTCGAACGGCCCCTCGAAGTTGTCGAGATGGACCTCGAAACCCTTCCGGGAGGCCTGGTCCGGCTGGGGGACGCCGGCAGTCACGGCTACGCGGCTACCCCGCGCGACATCAGCTCGCGCGCGAGCTGACGGTACGACTCCGAGCCTGAGTGCGACGGCGCGAACGTGAGGATCGGCTCGGCGGCGACGGTCGCGTCAGGGAACTTCACGGTGCGCGCGATCATGGTCTCCGTCACGCGATCACCGAAGGCGTCACGGACCCGCTCGACGACCTCCTGCGAGTGCAGAGTGCGCGCGTCGTACATCGTGGGCACGATGCCGTCCATCGTGAGACGCGGGTTCAGCCGGTCCTGCACCTTCTTGATCGTGTCGACGAGCAACGCCACGCCACGCATCGCGAAGTACTCGCAGGCGAGGGGGATCAGCACGCCATGCGCCGCCACCAGGGCGTTCACCGTGAGAAGGCCCAGCGACGGCTGGCAGTCGATCAGGACGACGTCGTAGTCGTCGACCACATCCCTGAGCGCCCGCGCGAGCGCGCTCTCGCGCGCCACCTCGCCCACCAGCTGGACCTCGGCCGCGGACAGGTCGATGTTCGCGGGCAGCAGGTCGAGGTTCTCGTAGGGCGTGCTCATGATCACGTCAGCGGTCTTCACGTCCGAGCGCATCAGCAGGTCGTACACCGTGGTCTTGAGGTCGTTGGAGTTGATGCCCAGACCCGCGGAGGCCGCGCCCTGCGGATCGAAGTCCACGAGCAGCACCCGTCGGCCGTACTCGGCGAGCGCCGCGGCGAGATTGACCGAGGTGGTCGTCTTGCCGACCCCGCCCTTCTGGTTGCAGAGGGCCACGACGCGTGCAGGCCCGTGGCTGGTCAGGGGCTTGGGCTCGGGGTAGTCGGTCACCGCATCAGGTTACCGTTTCGTGACGGTCTGTCAGTCGCGGGCGCGCGGGTGAGCGAGGACGTACGCCTCTCTCAACGAATCGCGTGTGACCAGGGTGTACACCTGCGTCGTGGTCACGGAGGCGTGCCCGAGCAGCTCCTGGACCACGCGCACGTCGGCGCCGCCCGAGAGCAGATGGGTCGCGAACGAGTGACGCAAGGTGTGGGGGCTCACGTCCGGCACCCCTGCACGCTCGGCTGCGGCACGCAGGATCGACCATGCGCTCTGACGCGAGAGCCTGCCCCCGCGAGAGTTGAGGAACAGCGCCGCGTCGCCCTTGCCGTGGGCCGCGAGCCCCGATCGGGCACGGACCAGGTAGGCGTCCAGCGCGTCGACGGCCATGCCACCCACCGGCACCACGCGCTCCTTGCGGCCCTTGCCCCTCAGGAGCACCGCCTCCACGCCCGGCTCGAGCGACACATCGTCCACGTCCAGGCCGACAGCCTCGGAGATGCGGGCGCCCGTGGCGTAGACGAGCTCGAGAAGCGCGCGATCCCGGAGTGGAGCGACCCCCTCCCCCGTCGACGACGCCTCGAGGATGGCCGCCACCTGATCTGTCGCGATCGCCTTGGGGAGACGCTTCGGGACGGCGCGGGGCTTGACCTGGAGCGAGGGGTCGTCGACCGCCCACCCCTCCTGCACGGCGAACCGATGCCAGCCGCGCACCGCCACGACCACGCGCGACGCCGACGACGGTGCGAGCGCCTTGCCTCCATCGGCTCCGGTGCCGAGCGCCTGGGCGAAGTCGGCCACGTCCGATCTGCCCACTGAGGACAGCGAGTCGAGGCCACGCGAGCCGAGGAAGGACTCGTAACGCGCAAGGTCACGGCGGTAGGCCGCGAGCGTGTTGTCGCTCAGACCGCGTTCGACGGCCAGGTGGGCGAGATAGCCCTCACGCTGGCCTGCGAGCACCTCAGCCCCAGACCGTCAGAGCATCCGGGAGGAACGGATCGACCAGCACGGCCGCGAAGACCACGGTCAGGTAGACGATCGACTCCCTGAACAACCGCATCTCGCGCAGCTTCGACTCTCCGCGCTGCGAGCGGCGGTACAGCTGGATGCATCCGTTGAGGAACCAGACTCCGGCGCCTGCGGCGGCCGCGAGATAGACCCACGTCATGCCGCCGACGGGCACCAGCACCAGGCTGGTCACCACCATCGCGACGGCGTACGCGATCATCTCGATCGCCACGCGCCGGGTGGGAGCCACGACCGGGAGCATCGGCACCTCGGCGTGCGCGTAGTCCTTGCGGAACTTCATGGACAGCGGCCAGTAGTGCGGCGGAGTCCAGAAGAACACGATGAGGAACAGCAGGAACGGCTCCCATGCGAGCGAGTCCGTCACAGCGGCCCACCCGATGAGCGCGGGCATGCATCCGGCGATGCCGCCCCACACGATGTTCTGTGCCGTGCGGCGCTTCAGGATCAGCGTGTAGCCGACGACGTAGCCCAGGATCGCGAGCACCGACAGCACCGTCGCGAGCACCGAGCCGATGACCACGAGGAACCACGCCGTGCTGACCACGCCGAGGACCCAAGCGAACACGAGCGCGCCGCGCTCGGAGACCTCGCCCGTCACGAGCGGACGGTTGCGCGTACGCTTCATGAGCGCGTCGATGTCGCGGTCGATGTAGCAGTTGAACGCGTTCGCGCTGCCGGCGGACAGGTATCCGCCGAAGAGGGTCGCCGCGACGAGTCCGAGCGACGGCCAGCCGTCGGCGGCGAGCACCATCGCGGGGAGCGTCGTCACGAGCAGCAGCTCGATGATGCGGGGCTTCGTCAGCGCGACGTACGCCTTGGCCACCCGTGTCGCGAGCAGCCAGCGCGGCACTGCCGGGGCAGGGACATCCGACACGACGGCGGCTGGCTGTGGCATGTGTCCATCCTAAGCCGCACCGGGACCAGGTTGGGACCTCCGTCCTACCTCCCACCGCCTTCCCCGGACTCGGAGGAACACCTGACGCCCGTCCCTTGTTGCCGAGACATCCCATGCCAACGACCGCCCCGGGCGGCTACTAGGCTGTGGACGTCATAGTCGATACATCTGCCACTGGAGTTTCCGTGAGCCTCAACTGGACCGCTGCTGACCACCGCGCCGTCGACACCCTCAGGGTGCTTGCGGCCGACGCCGTCGAGAAGGTGGGTAACGGCCACCCCGGGACCGCGATGTCGCTCGCGCCCGCCGCCTACCTGCTCTTCCAGAACGTCATGCGCCACGACCCCGCTGACTCGTCCTGGCTGGGTCGCGACCGCTTCGTGCTGTCCGCCGGTCACTCCTCGCTGACGCTCTACCTGCAGCTGTTCGCCTCCGGCTACGACCTGTCGCTCGACGACCTGAAGTCGCTCCGCACGGAGGGCTCGAAGACCCCCGGACACCCCGAGTACGGCCACACCGACGGCGTCGAGATCACGACCGGCCCGCTCGGCTCCGGCATCGCCTCGTCC
Source organism: Demequina zhanjiangensis (assembly GCF_030418315.1). Classification (GTDB taxonomy): domain Bacteria; phylum Actinomycetota; class Actinomycetes; order Actinomycetales; family Demequinaceae; genus Demequina; species Demequina zhanjiangensis. The sequence goes on along the minus strand of NZ_JAUHPV010000005.1, from coordinate 122,724 downwards.
GTCGGCATGGCCATGGCCTCGCGCCGTGAGCGCGGACTGCTCGACCCCGAGGCTGCGCCCGGCACGTCGCCCTTCGACCACCACATCTTCGTGATCGCCTCGGACGGCGACCTCCAGGAGGGCGTGTCGCACGAGGCCTCGTCGCTCGCCGGCACCCAGGAGCTCGGCAACCTCATCGTGATCTGGGACGACAACAAGATCTCGATCGAGCACGAGACCGACGTCGCGTTCACCGAGGACGTCCTCAAGCGCTACGAGGCCTACGGCTGGCACACGCAGCGCGTCGACTGGGTCACGCCCGACGGCTACCACGAGAACCCGGAGGCCCTCTACGAGGCCCTCGAGGCCGCCAAGGCCGAGACCGGCAAGCCGTCGTTCATCGCGCTCAGCACGATCATCGGGTGGCCCGCGCCGACCAAGCAGAACACCGGCGGCGTTCACGGCTCCGCGCTCGGTGGCGACGAGGTCGCCGCGCTCAAGAAGGTGCTCGACTTCGACCCCGAGGCGAGCTTCACCGTCGAACCCGAGATCCTCGCGCACATGCACCAGGTCAAGGACCGTGGCCAGCAGGCGCACTCCGACTGGAACGCCATGTTCGCGCGCTGGGAGGACGAGAACCCTGAGCGCGCAGCACTGCTGGAGCGCCTCCTCACCCGTTCGCTCCCTGAGGGCTGGGAGACCGCGCTTCCCGAGTTCGAGGTGGGCGGCTCGGTCGCCACGCGTTCGGCCTCCGGCAAGGTGCTCACGGCGCTCGCTCCCGTGCTCCCCGAGCTCTGGGGCGGCTCGGCTGACCTCGCGGGCTCCAACAACACCACGATGGGCGGCGAGCCCTCGTTCCTGCCTCCCCACCGTTCCACCAAGTCGTTCCCCGACGGCGACTGGTACGGCCGCACGCTCCACTTCGGCATCCGTGAGTTCGGCATGGGCACGATCCTGAACGGGATCACGCTGCACGGCCTGACCCGTGTGTACGGCGGCACGTTCCTCGTGTTCTCCGACTACATGCGCGCGTCGGTCCGCCTCGCAGCCCTGATGCAGATCCCCACGACGTTCGTCTGGACCCACGACTCCGTCGGCCTGGGCGAGGACGGCCCCACCCACCAGCCGATCGAGCACGTCGCGACGCTGCGCGCGATCCCCGGCCTCGACGTGATCCGCCCGGCGGACGCGAACGAGACCGCATACGCATGGAAGGCCATCCTCGAGACCACTGACCGCCCCTCGGCGATCATCCTCACGCGACAGAACGTGCCGACGCTCGAGGGCACCTCGGCCGAGGGCGTCGACAAGGGCGCCTACGTCATCGCAGGCGGCGACGAGGACGCCGACGTGCTGCTGCTCGCCACCGGCTCCGAGGTCTCGGTCGCTCTCGGCGCCCGCGACCTGCTCGCAGCCGACGGAGTGAAGGCCCGCGTCATCTCGATGCCGTCGCGTGAGCGCTTCGCGCGCCAGGACGCCGCCTACCAGGAGTCCGTCATCCCCGCCGAGGTGAAGGCCCGTGTCTCGGTGGAGGCAGGCTCCCCGCTCGGCTGGCGCGAGCTCGTCGGCGACGCCGGCCGGATCGTGGGCGTCGACCACTTCGGCGAGTCCGCCTCCGGCGGTCTGCTCCTCAAGAAGTACGGCTTCACCGCGGAGAACGTCGCTGCGAAGGCACGTGAATCCCTGGAGTCCATCCGGTGACATCCGCGTTCCTCAGCACCTGGGCGGGCGTCGATCACGAGGCTCATGTCGCGGTCACCGCGAGCGGCGACGCTGCGGAGTCCGTGCAGACCTTGACGCCCGCCCTGGTCGAGGAACGCGTCGCGTCGCGGCTCGGGTCCGGCGACCCCACGCTGTGGGGCGCCGAGGCTGAGGCTGACGCGCGACTGCGGTTGGGCTGGACCGCGCTTCACGAGACCGCCAGGCGTCATCTCGGTGAGCTCGAGGAGCTCTTCGTCGACCTCCGCGGCGAGGGCGTCAACCGGGTGGTGCTGGTGGGCATGGGCGGATCCACGCTCGCACCCACAGTCATCTGCGCCACCTACGGAGTGCCGCTCGTCACGCTCGACTCCACAGAGCCGTCGCAGGTGCGTGCCGCCATCGCCGGCGACCTGGCTGCGACCGTCGTAGTCGTCGCCTCGAAGTCGGGCGGCACCGTCGAGACGCAGGCGATCCACTCCGCCGTCGAGGAGGCGTTCTCCCGCGAGGGGCTCGACTTCCGCCGGCGCATGGTGATCGTCACCGATCCCGGCTCCCCTCTCGAGCGCCAGGCACGTGAGGACGGCTGCCGAGCGCTGTTCCTCGCCGACCCCCACGTCGGAGGACGCTTCAGCGCCCTCAGCGCGTTCGGGCTCGTGCCCGCCGCGCTCGCAGGGGTGCCCGTGCTGGACCTGCTGGACGAGGCGGCCGCGGTGGCCGAATCCTTGGAGGAGGACGATCCGGCGAACCCCGCGCTCGTGCTCGGCGCCGCCCTCGCCGGCCTGCGCCGCACGCTCGTCCTCTCCGACCACGGCTCCGGCATCGTCGGCCTGGACGAGTGGATCGAGCAGCTGGTCGCGGGCTCCACCGGGAAGAACCGCAGGGGCATCGTGCCCGTCGTGGCGGAACCGCATGCGCCCGAGCTCACCCAGCCCGATGTGCTCGACTGCCGCCTGGTGAGCCTGACCGCCATCGACGAGTCCGATGGATCCCACCTCACCGTCAGCGGCACTCTCGGCGGGCAGCTTCTGCTGTGGCAGCACTCCGTGGCGATCGCCTCGCGCGTGCTCGGAGTCAATCCCTTCGATGAGCCGGACATCGACAACGCGAAGAACGCAGCCCGCGAGATCCTCGACTCCGACGTGATGCCCGACGCACCCGATCTTGTGGACCAGGGCGTCGAGCTGCGCGCCACAGACGGGCTGCTCGACGGCATCGGGAGCCTCGAGGACGCCGTGCACGCACTCGAGAACCACCTCACGCCGGACGGCTACCTCGCCATCCTCGCGTTCCTCGACAAGGAGACGAGCCTCGCGCTCCCCGGCGCGCGCCGCACGCTCGCGAGCAGGCTCGCCAGGCCCGTGTCATTCGCCTGGGGTCCGCGATACGTGCACTCGTCCGGGCAGCTGCACAAGGGCGGCCCCGACTCCGGCGTCTACCTGATGCTGTCCTCGACCTACGGGGAGGACCTGGAGATCCCTGGTCTCCCGCACACCTTCGGCCGGCTCATCCGAGCACAGGCCACCGGCGACTTCGAAGCCCTCCAGGCCCTCGGACGACCCGTGCTCCACCTGACACTCACCGACCGTTCCCAGGTCGCCGCTGTGGCGGCCCTACTGGAGGGATGACCCACGTGAATCCTCTGCGAGATCCCCGGGATCGCAGACTCCCCCGCATCGCCGGATCCTGCGGCCTCGTCATGTTCGGCGTGACGGGCGACCTGGCCAGGAAGAAGCTGATGCCCGCCGTCTACGACCTGGCCAACCGCGGCCTCCTCCCGCCAGCGTTCGCACTCACGGGCTTCGCACGCCGCGAGTGGGGACGTGAGGACTTCGCGCAGGTCGTGTACGAATCGGTGCGCGAGCATGCGCGCACCCCGTGGAGCGACGAGACCTGGCGTCAGCTCTCCGAAGGCATCCGCTTCGTGCAGGGCACCTTCGACGACCCGGAGGCGTTCGCAGAGCTTCGCCGCACCGTGGAGGACCTCGACGAACGACGCGGCACCGGCGGCAACCACGCGTTCTACCTCTCCATCCCTCCGTCGGCGTTCCCCCAGGTCGTCACGCAGCTGCGCGACTCAGGTCTGTCCGACCCCAAGGACGGCACCTGGCGACGCGTCGTGATCGAGAAGCCCTTCGGCCACGACCTCGAGTCCGCCGAGCGCCTCGACGAGGTCGTCTCCAGCGTCTTCCCGCCTGACTCGGTGTTCCGCATCGACCACTACCTCGGCAAGGAGACCGTCCAGAACCTGCTGGCGATCCGCTTCGCCAACCAGCTGTTCGAGCCGATCTGGAACTCGCAGTACATCGACCACGTCCAGATCACGATGGCCGAGGACATCGGTATCGGGTCCCGCGCGGGCTACTTCGACGGCATCGGCACCGCCCGCGACGTCATCCAGAACCACCTTCTGCAGCTCTTCGCCCTCACCGCGATGGAGGAGCCCGCCAGCTTCGAGGCGGCTGACCTGCGCGCGGAGAAGGAGAAGGTGCTGCGCCTCACCGAGCTGCCCGAGGACCTCGGGCTCGGCACCGCGCGCGGCCAGTACGCCGCAGGCTGGCGCGGCGGCGAGCAGGTCGGCGGCTTCCTGGAGGAGGACGGAATCTCGGAGGACTCGACCACCGAGACGTACGCCGCCATACGGCTCGACGTGCCCAACAGGCGCTGGAACGGCACCCCGTTCTACCTGCGTGCGGGCAAGCGTCTCGGGCGCCGCGTGACCGAGATCGCGCTCGTGTTCAAGAAGGCGCCGTCGCCGTACTTCCAGCACATCCAGGGGTCCGACGTCGGCACCAACGCCCTTGTCATCAGGGTTCAGCCCGACGAGGGCGTCACCCTGAGGTTCGGCTCGAAGGTGCCGGGATCGCAGATGGAGGTGCGCGACGTCACCATGGACTTCGCGTACGGCAACGCGTTCACCGAGTCCTCGCCTGAGGCGTACGAGCGCCTGATCCTCGACGTGCTGCTGGGCGATCCGCCGCTCTTCCCCCGTCAGGAGGAGGTCGCTCTTTCCTGGCAGATCCTCGACCCGATCACCACCTACTGGTCCTCCCAGGGCCAGCCTGAGCAGTACCGCTCGGGCACCTGGGGTCCGACCAGCGCTGACGAGATGATGGCTCGCGACGGCCGAGCCTGGAGGCGCCCATGATCATCGACATGCCTGCAACCACCACGTCGGCCATCTCCAAGCGGCTCGTCGAGTCGCAGAGGGACGGCGGCGTGATCACCCTCGCCCGCGTGATGACTCTCGTGATCGACGCCAAGGGCGCCGACTTCGAGGCCGCCATCGCCACCGCGAACGTCGCGTCGCGCGAGCACCCCTGCCGTATCATCGTGATCGCCCCGCAGGAGGGCGGCGAGGCCCGTCTCGACGCGGAGATCCGCGTCGGCGGCGATGCCGGGGCGTCCGAGGTCATCGTGCTGCGCCCGTCCGGCGCACAGGTTGGCCACGACGACACGCTGATCACTCCCCTGCTGCTCCCTGACGCGCCGATCGTCGCGTGGTGGCCGGCAGAGGTGCCGCACGAGTGCTCCATCACGGGCCTCGGGAAGATGGCGCAGCGGCGCATCACCGACTCCAAGGGTGACCCCGATCCCGAGTTTGCCCTGCGGTGCCTTGCCCACGACCACCGCAGCGGCGACACCGACCTCGCATGGACCCGCCTCACGCGCTGGCGTGCGCTGCTCGCGTCCGCGCTCGAGCAGATCACCGACCCGGTCGTGACCCGGGCGCGGATCCATGGTGACATGAACAGCCCGTCGATCCTCCTGCTCGGCGCGTGGCTGAAGCGCGCGCTGGGATGCGAGATCGAGGCGACGTACGACGCCTCGGTGTCGGCGCTCCAGCACATCGTGCTCGAGACGCCGTCGGGTGAGATAAGCATCTCCCGCCCCGACGGCCACCACGCGACGCTGTCCCAGCCGGGGCAGCCCGACCACGTCATCGCGCTGCCCGCGCGCACGCTCGACGAGTGCCTCGCCGAGGAGCTTCGCAGGCTCGACGACGACCCCGTCTACGGCGAGACGCTCGCCACCTTCGAAGGAGCCTCATGAACCGCAGAGTCCTCGTGCTGCCCGATCGTGACGCGGTGGCCCGCACCGCTGCCGCACGCCTGCTCGTCACGATCCAGGACACCCTCTCCACGCAGGACGAGGCGCACATCATCGTCACCGGCGGGACCGTGGGCATCCAGTCGCTCGCGGAGGTCGCCGCCTCCCCGCTGTCCGCGGACGTCGACTGGACGTCGGTACACATCTGGTGGGGCGACGAGCGCTTCGTCCCCACGGGCGACCCGGACCGCAATGAGGGCCAGGCCCAGGAGGCGATGCTGGGGTCGCTCCCCCTGCCCGAGGAGAACATCCACCGGATGGGGTCCGCGAGCGACTTCTCCACCGCCGAGGACGCCGCGGAGGCCTACCGCGCCGAGATGGAGGCCGCGGGAGACCCCTCCTGGGACGTGCTGATGCTGGGCCTCGGTCCCGACGGTCATGTGGCCTCGCTCTTCCCCGGTCACGTGAGCTACACCGAGGGCGGACCCGAGGCCTACGCGGTGCACGACTCCCCGAAGCCGCCGCCCACGCGCGTCACGCTCTCGCGCGAGACGATCCAGCGTGCCAAGCGCGTGTGGGTCGTCGCGTCGGGAGCCGAGAAGGCGCAGTCCGTGGCCGCGTGCGTGCACGGAGACGAGTCGCTTCCGGGAGCAGTCGCTCGCGGAACGGATGAGACTCTCTGGATGGTGGACGCCGCGGCGGCGACAGGAATCTGACGCCGGGAACGGACCCCACCCATGCAGAGGAGCCCCCGCCATATGGCGGGGGCTCCTGTCACATCAGAGGCCGAGCGTCAGTGCTTCTTGCCCATCAGCAGGTCGCGGCCCTCGGGCTGCACACCCTCGACCGGGCCGATCTTCTCCCGGACGTCAGCCACGATCGCGTCGATGTCGAACTCTGCGGGCTTGGCGTAGATCTCCTCGCCGTCGGCTGTGAAGCTGAAGACTCCCTTGCGGCCGGTCTTCAGCGTCACTCCCTCAAGCGCGTTGCCGAACTCCTCAAGGAGGCGGGTCTGGGCCTCGGTCGCCCGCGGGAGGTATCCGCAGGGCACGCAGTACTCGATCGTGATCTGCATCAGTCGACGACCGCGACCTCGGCGTCGCCGCGGCGCTCACGCAGTCCGGAGAGCGCCTCCTGGAGCAGGGCTGCGCCCTCCTCGTCGGAGCGGCGCTCCTTCACGTAGGCAAGGTGAGTCTTGTACGGCTCGTTGCGCAGAGGCTCCGGCGGGTTCTCCGGGTCGAGACCGCCCGGCAGGCCGCATCGAGGGCAGTCCCACTCCAGCGGGATCTCCGGGTCCTCGAAGTCCTCACCGAGCGCGAAGCTCGGGGAGGTCACGTGTCCGTTCGCGCAGTAGTAGCTCACCGCACGGCGGGGAGCGGACTCACCACGCTCGTTCTCTCCCATGGGTCCCGCGCCGACGCGCGAGCCACGGATTGCGTTTCCACCAGCCATCGAGTGTCTACCCCCTCAGGTACGGATGATCACAGCGCGATGCGCTGGATGAGACCAAGAAGCACGATCACCAGCAGCCATACGGCGCCAGCGCCCCACGTGATGCGGGAAAGGTTGCGTTCACCGACGGAGGACGACTGGATGCCGGACGCGATGCCTCCACCGAACATGTCGGTGATGCCGCCTCCACGGCCGCGGTGCATGAGCACCAGACCGATGATGACGATGCTCAGCAGGACGAGCAGCACCCAGAGGATGCTTTCCAGAATTGCCACGGTACTCCCAGGACGTCGGTTTTCGGGACAAGTTTACGCGACGACGGCGCGGCCCGGGACAACCCCGGGCCGCGCCGTGTTCAGGTCAGAGTCCGACCTGGTGCTCCTTGAAGCGCGCAATCTTGGAGAACTCCTCCGGGTCGAGGCTCGCGCCGCCGACGAGACCGCCGTCGACGTCGGTCTCGGCCATGAGCTGCGCGATCGACGAGGACTTCACCGAACCGCCGTAGAGCACGCGGACGCCGTCCGCGAGCTCAGCATCGTAGAGCTCCGCGAGGCGACCGCGGATGGCGGCGCAGACCTCCTGCGCGTCCGCCGGCGTCGCGACCTCACCGGTGCCGATGGCCCACACGGGCTCGTACGCGATGACGACGTCCTTGGCCTGCTCGGCCGGGAGGTCCTTCAGCGCGCCGTCCACCTGCGCGAGCGTGTACTCGACGTGACGACCCTCCTTGCGGATGTCCAGGCCCTCGCCGACGCAGACGATCGGCACGATGCCGTGCGCGAACGCCGCCTTGGTCTTGGCCGCGACGATCTCGTCGGTCTCACCGTGGTACTGACGGCGCTCCGAGTGGCCGACAGCCGCGTAGCTCACGCCGAGCTTCGCGAGCTGCGCGCCCGACACCTCACCGGTGTAGGCACCGGACTCGTGCTGCGAGATGTCCTGCGAGCCGTACTTGATCTCGAGCTGGTCGGCGTCCACCAGCGTCTGCACGGAGCGCAGCGAGGTGAACGACGGGAGCACGGCGACCTCGACGGCCGAGTAGTCGTGCTTGGCATCGCGCAGCAGCCACGCGAGCTTCTGCACGGTGTGGGTGCCCTCGAGGTGGTCGAGGTTCAGCTTCCAGTTGCCTGCGATCAGCGGGGTACGTGCCATGTGTCAGCCCTCCAGGACGGCCAGGCCCGGGAGCACCTTGCCCTCGAGCAGCTCGAGCGACGCGCCGCCACCCGTAGAGATGTGTCCGAAGCCGGCCTCGTCGAAGCCGAGGCGGCGGACAGCGGCGGCCGAGTCGCCACCGCCGACGACCGAGAAGCCGTCGGAGTCGATCATCGCCTGCGCGACGGCCTTGGTGCCGCCGGCGAAGTTCTCGAACTCGAACACGCCCATGGGGCCGTTCCAGACGATGGTCTTCGCGTCGGCGAGCTTCGAGGCGAACAGCGCACCCGAGTCGGGGCCGATGTCGAGGCCCATCGACTCGGCCGGGATCGCGTCTGCAGCGACGACCTCGAACGCGGCGTCGGCGGCGAAGGCCTCGGCTGCGACGATGTCGGTCGGCAGGACGATCTCGACGCCGTTCTCCTCGGCGGTCTTCAGGTAGCCCTTGACGGTGTCGAGCTGGTCCTCCTCGAGGAGCGACTTGCCGACGCCGTAGCCCTTGGCGGCGAGGAAGGTGAACACCATTCCTCCACCGATCAGCAGGCGGTCGGCTTTGGTGAGAAGGTTGGCGATCACGCCGAGCTTGTCGGAGACCTTGGAGCCACCGAGGACGACGGCGTAGGGGCGCGCCGGGTCGGTGACAGCCTTGCCGAGCGACTCGACCTCCTTCTGCACGAGCAGGCCACCGGCGGCGGGCAGGATCTGCGCGACGTCGTAGACGGACGCCTGCTTGCGGTGGACGACGCCGAAGCCGTCCGAGACGAACACGTCGGCGAGCTCGGCGAGCTCGCCGGCGAGCGCCTGGCGCTCCTCGTCGACCTTGGAGGTCTCGCGTGCGTCGAAGCGGACGTTCTCGAGCATCAGCACCTGGCCGGGCTCAAGAGCGGCGGCCTTGGCCTTGGCGTCGTCACCGACGAGGTCGGCGGCGAGCGTCACAGGCTTGCCGAGGAGCTCGGCCAGGCGAGCGGCCGCCGGCGCGAGCGAGAAGGCGGGGTCCGGCGCGCCCTTCGGGCGGCCGAGGTGTGCCATCACGATGACCGAGGCGCCCGCACCGAGAAGCTTCTCGATGGTGGGCACGGACGCGCGCACGCGTCCGTCGTCGGTGATGGTGGTGCCGTCGAGCGGCACGTTGAGGTCGGCGCGGAGCAGCACCTTCTTGCCGGTGAGGTCGCCGAGGGAGTCGATGGTCTTCATCTCAATCCTTGGATTCGCGTAGGTGTGATGGTCGTGACATGACGACGCCCGCGAACGCCGGAGCGTGCGCGGGCGTCGCCGTGAGTCACTTCAGGCAGTCAGCCGTTAGAGGCGCTCGCCGACGTAGGTGGTCAGCTTGACCAGCGAGGTCGAGTAGCCCCACTCGTTGTCGTACCAGGAGACGATCTTCACCATGTTGCCCTGAACCTTGGTCAGCTTGGCGTCGAAGATCGACTGGTGCGGGTCGCCCACGATGTCCGAGGAGACGATGTCGTCCTCGACGTAGGACAGCGTGCCCGCCATGGCGCCCTCAGCGGCAGCCTTGACCGCGGCGTTGACCTCTTCGATCGTGGTCTCCTTGGAGGCCTCGAAGGTGAGGTCGGTGGCCGAACCGGTGATGGTCGGCACGCGCATGGCGAAGCCGTCCAGCTTGCCCTTGAGCTCGGGGAGCACGAGGGCGACGGCCTTGGCGGCACCGGTCGAGGTCGGCACGATGTTCTGCGCGGCCGCACGGGCGCGGCGCAGGTCCTTGTGGGGGCCGTCCTGGAGGTTCTGGTCGCCGGTGTAGGCGTGAACCGTGGTCATCAGACCCTTCTCGATGCCGAGGGCGTCGTTGAGGGCCTTCGCGACCGGAGCGAGGCAGTTGGTGGTGCACGACGCGTTCGAGATGACGTGGTGCGAGGCCGGGTCGTAGTCCGTGTGGTTCACGTTCACGACGAAGGTGGCGTCCTCGTTCTTCGCGGGAGCGGAGATGATGACCTTCTTCGCACCGGCGGCGATGTGCGCCTTGGCCTTCTCGGCGTCCGTGAAGAAGCCGGTCGACTCGATCACGATGTCGGCACCGAGCTCGGCCCACGGAAGGTTGGCGGGGTCGCGCTCCGCGAGGGCCTTGATCGCCTTGCCGTCGACGTAGATCGCGTCGTCGTCGTAGGTGACCTCCTTGGGGAACTTGCCGAGCACGGTGTCGTACTTCAGCAGGTGCGCGAGGGTCTTGTTGTCGGTGAGGTCGTTGACCCCGACAATCTCGAAATCGGCGCCCTCGGCCAGAGCGGCCCGGAAGAAGTTGCGTCCGATACGGCCGAAGCCGTTGATACCGACCTTGATGGTCACAGTTTCTCTCCTCGGCTCGCGCCGAGACTCGGCGCGGTAGGTAGCAGATTGCCGCACGTCCTAGTGCGAGATGACACCGCGCGACGGCGGGTCACTGGTCCCACCCTACTACCAACCGGAGAAGCGTTCCGCGCGACGAAGGTCCCGACGCATTGCAGGGACGTTGACGTCTCAGTCGGCGTCCACGAGGTCCGGTCCGATGCCCGCCTCGGTGTCCGGGATGCCCAGATCCTCGGCCTTCTTGTCCGCCGTTGCGAGCAGCCGTCGGATGCGTCCCGCGACCGCGTCCTTGGTCAGCGGCGGGTCGGCGAGTCGCCCCAGCTCCTCAAGCGAGGCGTCCCGGTGCGCAAGCCGCAGCTCACCCGCCTCACGGAGGTGCTCGGGGACCTCGTCAGCGAGGATCTCGAACGCCCTCGCGACACGCGCGGATGCGGCCACCGCCGCCTGCGCCGATCGGCGCAGGTTCGCGTCGTCGAAGTTGGCGAGGCGGTTCGCGGTCCCCCGCACCTCACGGCGCGTCCGCTTCTCCTCCCACTCGAGCATCGCGTCGTGTGCGCCGAGGCGCGCCAGCATCTGCGCGATGGCCTCGCCATCACGGATCACGACGCGGTCCACGCCGCGCACCTCTCGCGACTTCGCCGTCACACCGAGGCGGCGTGCGGCTCCTACGAGAGCCAAGGCGGCCTCAGGTCCAGGAGCCGTCACCTCGAGCGCTGCGGAGCGTCCGGGCTCTGTCAGCGAGCCGTGCGCGATGAACGCGCCACGCCATGCCGCCACCGTGTCCTCGACCGAGCCGCCGACGACGTGCGGCGGAAGGCCACGCACGGGACGGCCCCGATGGTCCAGCAGCCCGGTCTGACGCGCGAGGGACTCCCCGTCCTTCACCACGCGGACCACATAGCGGTTGCCCTTGCGCAGCGCGCCACCGGAGACGACGATGATCTCCGAGCCGAGGTTGTGCACCTCCTGGATGAAGGTACGGAGACGACGCGCGCCGATCGCGGTGTCGAGCTCCGCCTCGATGACGATGCGGCCGGACACGATGTGCAGTCCTCCCGCGAATCGCAGCATCGTCGCGATCTCCGCCTTGCGAGCCGACACCTTGTCGACCTGCACGCGCGCGAGTTCGTCCTTCACCTTCGCCGTCAGAGCCATGGGGACAATCGTGCCATGGCTCAGAGCGGGCGGCGTGCCTCGGGAGCGAGCTGAGCGATCGCGGACGAGATCGCCGACGCGAGGAGCGTCGGATCGTGACGGTCCTTCGTGCCCGCGAGCAGCATCGGTGCGACGACGACGCGGCTTCCCCACTCCTCGAGCTCCTCGAGCAGTCGCGGGTCGGCTCGATGCGAACGGTCCACCACCACGGCGCCCGGAACGAAGCCGGGAGCGATCTGGCGCAGTGCGCGCACATCGTCCAGCCTGCTCATGCCGACGGTCTCGACGTCCTCGTGCGCGATGTTCAAGGTCAGCACGGTGTGGGGCGCCGCTCTGTGGAGCGCCTCGGCCACCGGTGAGACGAGGAAGTGCGGCAGCACGGACGTGTACCAGCTCCCTGGGCCGAGCACCACGACGTCGGCGCCGGCGATGGCCTCGAGCGTCGCCGCCGGCACACGGGGACGCGCAGGCTCGACTGCGAGACCGCACACGCGACCCTCTGCGGTGGCGAGCGCGACCTGGCCGCGCACCTGCCTCACCCGGCCGTCGATCTCCATCTGCGCGACCATCTCGAGCGGATCGAGGGCGAGCGGCAGCACCCGTCCCTCCGCATGCAGCAGCCGCGCCACCCAGTCGAGGCCCGCGACGATGTCCCCGGTGTGCTGCCAGAGCCCGGCGATCAGCAGGTTGCCGACGGCGTGCCCATCCAACGGTCCTGTCGTCTCGAGCCTCGTCTGCAGCACGTCCCGCCAGGTCAGGCCCCACGGCGTGTCCTCGCACAGGGCGCTGAGAGCCATCCGCAGATCGCCCGGAGGGATCACCTGCATCTCCTCGCGAAGCCGTCCGGACGAGCCACCGTCGTCGCCGACCGTCACCACCGCGGTGAGAGTCTCCGCGACCCCGCGGAGCGCGCGCAGCGACGCGTAGAGCCCGTGGCCCCCGCCCAAGGCGACGACGTCGGGGCCTGGTCGCTCAGCGGTCCTTGTCACGATGCGTCGTCCTCACATCGAAGCCCTTCGTCCGCAGACGCTGGGACAGCTCCTCCGCCATCGCGACCGAACGGTGTCGGCCCCCTGTGCAGCCCACGGCGATCGTGACCGAGTGCTTGTCGTGGGCCTGATACCCCTGAAGCGCGACCTCGATCGCCGAGGTGTAGCCGTCGAGGAACTCGTGGGCGCCCGCAGACCCGAGCACGTGATCCCTGACCGCGGGATCGATTCCTGTGAGGGGCCGGAGCTCCGGCACCCAGTGAGGGTTGCTCAGGAACCGCACGTCGGCCACATAGTCCGCGTCGACCGGCGCGCCGTTCTTGAACCCGAACGAAAGAACGTTCACGTGGAGCTCCGGCACCTCCTCGGCGAAGGTGTCGGTGAGAACGTCCCGCAGCTGGTGCACGTTGAGGCTCGTGGTGTCCACCACCACGTCCGCTCTCTCTCGCACCGCAGCGACGGCGGATCGCTCGCGTGCGATGCCCTCCAGGATGGTCGCGTCGCCCTGGAGGGGGTGCGGGCGACGCGCCTCCTCGAAGCGGCGTACGAGCGTGTCGTCCGACGCCTCGAGGAACAGGATCTGCACGTCCACTCCGCGAGACTCCAGATCGTCCACGACGGCCACGAGATCAGCGAAGTACCCTCCGCCGCGCACATCCACGACCGTCGCGAGCCGACGCGTCGGGTCCGTCGCCACCATCGCCACGAGCGAACCGAGCATCTGCGGTGGCAGGTTGTCCACCACGTACCAGCCGAGATCGCTGAGCACCGCTGCGGCACGGGTACGGCCCGCGCCCGACATGCCCGTGACGATGAGCACCTGCGTGTCGAGGTTCACCCCCGACAGATCGGGGCGTGGGAGCCCGGAGGGATAGGTGTCGGGCGCCGGATCGTCCGTCATGCCTCCAGCATGCCATCAGTGCCATGCAGGGCGGCGTGAATCGCCGACGCCATCTGCTGGCCCACGCCAGGCACCATCGCGATCTGCTCCACGCTCGCCTCCCGCAGTCGCGCGACCGACCCGAAGTGCGTGACGAGCGCCTTCGCCCGCGCAGGACCGACCCCGGGGATCTCGTCGAGCGCGGAGGCCTTCATCGCCTTGCCGCGCTTCTTGCGATGCGCCGTGATGGCGAACCTGTGCGCCTCGTCGCGCACGCGCTGGAGCAGGTAGAGCGGCTCGGAGCCGCGCGGGAGGATCACGGGGAACTCGTCATCCGGGACCCACACCTCCTCGAGGCGCTTCGCGAGCCCGACGAGCGTCACGTCGTCGATTCCCAGCCGTTCGAGCACGCGCTGCGCGGCCCTCACCTGGGGCAGTCCGCCGTCGACCACGACGAGCTGGGGCGGATAGGCGAAGCGCGACGACTCGCGCTCCTCCGGCGGAAGCTCACGCTCCTCGAGAAGGCGGGTGAACCGGCGGGTCAGCACCTCGTCCATCGCGGCCGTGTCGTCCGCGGCGTCCCGGATCTTGAACTGCCGGTACTCGGCCTTGCGCGGCAGCGCGTCCTCGAACACCACCATGGAGCCCACCATGTTCGTGCCCTGCGTGTGCGAGATGTCGTAGCACTCGATGCGCAGCGGCGCCTCGTCCATCCCGAGCGCCTCCTGGAGCTCCTGGAGCGCTGCGGACCGCGACGTGAGGTCGGACGCACGCTTGAGCCGATGCTGATCCAGCACCTGCTGCGCGTTCTGGCGGCCCGTGGCCGCAAGGTCCGCCTTCTTGCCCCGCTCGGGCGTGCGCAGCGCCACCCGGGCCCCGCGTACGCCCGCGAGCCATTCGGCGAGCGGCGACGCATCCTCGGGAAGCGCGGGCACCAGGACCTCCGACGGGATGTCGTCCGGATCCATCGAGGAGTACGCCTCCTGCACGAGCTGCGTCATGAGCTGCGCGGGCGTGAGCGGCTCCGGCTTGTCGACCACCCACCCGCGCTCCCCCGCGATGCGTCCGTCACGTACGTAGAACACGTGCGCGGCGGCCTCCAGGTCCTCGTCGACGAGGCTGAAGATGTCGGTGTCGGTGCCAGGCGCGAGCACGATGGAGTTGCGCTCGAGGACGCTGCGGAGAGCGCCTAGCCGGTCCCTGGCGCGCGCCGCGACCTCGTACTCCTCGCGGGCCGCCGCCTCCTCCATCTGCCGTGTGAGGTCACGGATCAGCGGCTTGGCGTCACCGCCGAGCACCTGGCAGACCCGCTCCGCGAGGTCCCTGTGATCCTCCGGGCTGATCTTCCCGACGCAGGGGGCTGCGCACTTGTCGATGTAGCCGAGCAGGCACGGGCGCCCCTGACGCTCCGCCTTCTTGAAGACCGCCGACGAGCACGTGCGCATCGGAAGGACGTTCAGGAGCGTGTCCACCGTCTCCCGGATCGCCCACGCCTTCGCGTAAGGGCCGAAGTAGCGCACCCCCTTGCGCCTCTCGCCCCGCATCACCTGCATGCGGGGGAACTGCTCGTTCATCGTGACCGCGAGGAACGGATACGACTTGTCGTCGCGGAAGACGACGTTGAACCTGGGGTCGTACTCCTTGATCCACGTGTGCTCGAGGATCAGCGCCTCGACCTCGTTGCGGACGACCGTCCACTCGACGGACGCGGCCGTGGTCACCATCGCGCGGGTGCGCGGATGGAGACGTTCGAGCGGCTGGAAGTAGTTCTGCAGACGCGCGCGCAGGCTCTTCGCCTTGCCCACGTAGACCACGCGCCCGTGCGGATCGCGGAACCGGTAGACGCCCGGCCGTGTGGGGATCGTCCCCGGCGCAGGCCGGTAGTCCGCGGGGTTAGTCACCCGACCAGCCTACGCGGGGGCGCCGACGGCAAGGATCTCCGCCAGGAACCGTCCGGTATGGCTCGCCTCCACGGTCGCGACGTGCTCCGGCGTGCCCTCGGCCACGACGATGCCGCCACCTGAACCGCCCTCAGGGCCCATGTCGATCACCCAGTCCGCCGACTTGATGACGTCCAGGTTGTGCTCGATCACGATCACGGTGTTGCCCTTGTCGACGAGACCCTGGAGCACCGCGAGAAGCTTGCGCACGTCCTCGAAGTGAAGACCCGTGGTCGGCTCGTCGAGCACGTACACCGTGCGCCCCGTGGAACGACGCTGAAGCTCTGACGCGAGCTTCACTCGCTGCGCCTCACCGCCGGAGAGCGTCGGTGCAGGCTGTCCGAGCCGCACGTACCCCAGCCCGACGTCGACCAGAGTGCGGAGGTGCCGCGAGATCGAGGGGATCGCCTCGAAGAACTCGGCCGCCTCCTCGATGGGCATGTCGAGCACGTCCGCCACCGTCTTGCCCTTGAAGTGGACCTCGAGCGTCTCGCGGTTGTAGCGGGCGCCCTTGCACACCTCGCACGGCACGTAGACGTCCGGAAGGAAGTTCATCTCGATCTTGAGCGTGCCGTCGCCCGAGCAGGACTCGCAGCGGCCGCCCTTCACGTTGAACGAGAAGCGACCCGGTCCGTACCCGCGGACCTTCGCCTCGCTCGTGTCCGCGAAGAGCTTGCGCACCTTGTCCCACACGCCCGTGTAGGTCGCAGGGTTCGAGCGCGGCGTCCGGCCGATGGGTCCCTGATCGACGTGCACGATCTTGTCGAGGTGCTCGGTGCCGGTGATGCGCGTGTGCCGCCCGGCCACCTGCCGGGCATGGTTGAGCGTGTTCGCGAGGCTCGTGTAGAGGATCGAGTTGACGAGCGTCGACTTGCCCGAGCCGGAGACCCCTGTCACGGCGGTGAGCACGCCGAGCGGGAACGACACGTCGATTCCCTTGAGGTTGTTCTCGCGCGCGCCGACGACGGTCACGTCGCGGCCCTTCGTCAGCTCCCGACGCTCGGTGGGCGCCTCGATGCTGCGGCGGCCTGACACGTACGCTCCGGTGATCGAGCGATCGTTCTCGAGCAGGTCCTGGTACGAGCCCGAGTGCACGACCTCTCCCCCGTGCTCTCCGGCGCCGGGGCCCACGTCGACGACCCAGTCCGCCGTACGGATCGTGTCCTCGTCATGCTCGACGACGATCAACGTGTTGCCCAGATCGCGCAGCCGCGTCAAGGTGTCGATCAGCCTGCGGTTGTCGCGCTGGTGCAGGCCGATGCTCGGCTCGTCGAGGACGTAGAGCACTCCCACCAGGCCGGAACCGATCTGCGTCGCCAGGCGGATGCGCTGCGCCTCCCCGCCGGAGAGGGTGCCCGCGGCGCGGGACATCGTCAGGTAGTCGAGGCCGACGTCCAGCAGGAACCCGAGCCGAGCGTCGATCTCCTTGAGGACCTGCACGGCGATCGCGCGGCCCCGCTCATCCAGCTCGGCGGTCGCGATGAAGGTCCGCGCGTCCGCGATCGAGAGGTCGCAGACCTGCGCGATGGAGAGGCCTCCGATGGTCACCGCGAGCACCTCGGGCTTGAGACGGGTGCCCTTGCATACGGGGCAAGGCACCTCGCGCATGTACGCCTCGTACTTCTCGCGGGAGAAGTCGGACTCCGTCTGCTCGTGGAGACGCTCGAGCCACGTGACGACGCCCTCGAACCCCGTCGTGTACTGGCGCTCACGCCCGAACCTGTTCCTGAAGCGCACATGGACCTGATAGTCCTTGCCGTGCAGGATCGCCTTCTGCACGTCCTTCGGCAGGTCCTTCCACGGCTGATCCAGGGAGAAGCCCAGCTCGTCGGACAGCGCGGCCACCGTCCGCCCGAAGTACTCCGATGACGTCTGCGCCCACGGGGCGACGGCGCCCTCGTTGAGACTCGCGTCCGGGTCGGGGATCACGAGCTCAGGGTCCACCTCGAGCCTCACGCCGATGCCCGTGCACTCCGGGCACGCGCCATACGGCGCGTTGAAGGAGAACGTGCGGGGCTCCATCTCCTCGAGCGTCAGCACATGGTCGTTCGGGCACGCCCTCTTCTCGCTGTAGCGGCGCTGCGGCAGCTCACCGTCGACCGGGTCGACGACCACGAGCCCGTCGGCGATCCGGAGCGCTGTCTCGACCGAGTCGGCAAGGCGCTGTCGGACGCCGTCCCTCGCCACCAGTCGGTCCACCACGACCTCGATGTCGTGCTTGAGCTTCTTCTCGAGCTTAGGGGGGTCGGTGAGCTGGACCGTCTCGCCGTCGACGCGCGCGCGAGCGAAGCCCTGCTGCTGCAGCTCCTCGAAGAGGTCCTGGTACTCGCCCTTGCGCCCGCGGACCACCGGTGCAAGCACCTGGTAGCGGGTCCCCTCGGGAAGCGCGAGCACGGAGTCCACGATCTGCTGCGGGGTCTGAGACCTGATCTCCTCGCCGCACACGGGGCAGTGAGGCGTGCCCACGCGCGCGTAGAGCAGGCGCAGGTAGTCGTACACCTCGGTGATGGTGCCGACCGTCGAGCGAGGGTTCCTGTTGGTCGACTTCTGATCGATCGACACTGCCGGAGAGAGGCCCTCGATGAAGTCCACGTCAGGCTTGTCCATCTGACCGAGGAACTGCCGCGCGTACGCGCTGAGGGACTCGACGTAGCGGCGCTGCCCCTCCGCGAAGATCGTGTCGAAGGCGAGGGACGACTTCCCGGATCCGGACAGTCCTGAGAACACGATGAGCGAGTCCCGGGGAAGGTCCAGATCCACGCCCTTGAGGTTGTGTTCGCGCGCTCCGCGCACCAAGATCCGGTCGTTCACACGGCAATGCTACGCGGTCACGGTTCGAACATCTGTTCGACGCGCCGATCCTGCGACCCGGACAGGGGCTCCGGGCCGGTCCGTGGGTCGCTCAGATGGTGCAGGATGACCCCATGAGCCTCTTCGCGATCCACTACACCTACGACGAGCGCGCGGACGAGCGGGCCGCCCACCGCCCCGAGCACCTTGCGCATTTCCGCGCCCTGGCCGCTGCAGGCAAGGTTCCCGCCATCGGTCGCTACGGCGACGACCTTCAGCCCGGTGCTCTGATCGTGGCGGACGTCGCCTCCCTCGAGGAGGCCGAGCAGATCGTCGCGGACGATCCGTACGTGAAGGCGGGCCTCGTACCTGCGCACTCGATCAGGCAGTGGCCCGCTTTCGGCGAGTGGCCCGGAGCCGACTTCCCTGCGTGAGCGACGCTTCAGCCGTCCGAACCTGAGCTCACGTCGCTCGGTGGCGCGCCCTTCACGGTCCAGACCGCTGACGTCCGGCTCAGGCGCGGTCGTCGCGCCCTGAGGGGTCGGGCTCGCCTACGTCCTCGCGAGGATCGTGCAGGTGCTCCCCCGTCCGCTTGGAGACGATCAACGAGGCTGCGGCCGCGATGCCGAGCACGCCGATGATGACGCCGAGCGACGCCCAGGTGGAGGGCACCGGCACCTGCTCCAGCGGCATGCCTCCGTTGATGAACGGCAGGTTGTTGCCGTGGAGCGCCTCGAGGATCATCTTCACCCCGATGAAGCCGAGCACCAGCGCGAGTCCGTAGGACAGGTAGATCAGCCGGCTGAGCAAGCCGTCCACCACGAAGAAGAGCTGCCGCAGACCGAGAAGCGCCAGCGCGTTCGCGGTGAAGACGATGTAGGGATCCTTGGTGAGGCCGAAGATCGCTGGGATCGAGTCAAGCGCGAACATGACGTCGGTCGAGCCCAACGCGACCACCACCAGAAGCAGCGGTGTGATCATGCGTGTGCCGTGCTCGCGGACCACCATGTGTACGCCTCGATACCCGTCGGTCAGGGGCATGGCCCGGCGGACGAGCCTCGTGAAGGCGTTCTCCTTGTACTCGGCCTCGCCCTCCTCAGGTCCACCCTCACGTCCGATGACGATGGCCGTGTAGATCAGGAAGGCGCCGAAGAGGAAGAACACCCAGTGGAAGGTGTTGAGCGCGGCGGCCCCTGCGGCGATGAAGATGCCACGGAACACCAGAGCGAGCGCGATGCCGATCAGGAGCACGCGTTCCCGCAGCTTGGGTGGGACCGCGAACCTCGTCATGATCACGAGGAAGACGAAGAGATTGTCGACTGAGAGCGACTTCTCGGTCACGTAGCCCGCGAGGAACTCGGCGCCCTTGTCCGGGGTGGACCACCACCAGAAGCTCGCCCCGAAGACAAGGGAGATCGCGATGTAGAACACCGACCACGACACCGACTCCTTGAAGCTCGGCACGTGAGGCCGCCCGACGACCACGAAGAAGTCGAAGGCGAACATTCCGACGAGCACAGCGATCGTGATCGTCCAGACGAGGGGTGATTCCACCCGCCCATCCTAGGGGCGCTACGGCTCAGCCAGCGGCGAGCATCCCCCTCAGCTCCTTCTTGAGCTCGGCGATCTCATCGCGCAAGCGGGCGGCCAGCTCGAACTGAAGCTCCGTAGCGGCCTGTCGCATCTGATCGGACAGATCCTCGATGAGCTGGGCGAGCTCGTCGGCGGGCCGTTCGGCCTGCTGGGGTTCGACGGTCGACGGCGTGGGAGCCTTCTTCCTGACCTCCTCAAGAGCCGCAGCGGTGTCCGCCTCCTCACGCGCGAGCATCTCCGTGATGTCGCCGATGCGCTTGCGCAGAGGAGTCGGGTCAACCCCGTTGTCCAGGTTGTACTGGATCTGGATCTCGCGACGCCTGTTGGTCTCGTCGATGGCCGACTCCATCGAGTCCGTGATGGTGTCGGCGTACATGTGCACCTCGCCCGAGACGTTGCGCGCCGCGCGTCCGATCGTCTGGATGAGCGACGTCCCCGACCGGAGGAAGCCCTCCTTGTCCGCGTCGAGGATCGAGACCAGCGAGACCTCCGGGAGGTCGAGCCCCTCTCGCAGGAGGTTGATGCCGACCAGCACATCGAAGCGCCCACGGCGCAGCTCCCGGAGGAGCTCGACGCGCCGGAGCGTGTCGACGTCGGAGTGGAGGTACTCGACCTTCACCTCACGGTCGGACAGGTACTCCGTGAGGTCCTCCGCCATTCGCTTGGTGAGAGTCGTCACGAGCACACGCTCGTCGCGCTCGACCCGCACGCGGATCTCCTCCAGAAGGTCATCGATCTGGCCCTCCGTGGGCTTCACCACGATCTTCGGATCCACCAGACCCGTGGGCCTGATGATCTGCTCGACGACTCCGTCGGCGCGGTCGAGCTCGTACTGGCCCGGGGTGGCCGAGAGGTAGACGGTCTGGCCGATCCTCTCCTGGAACTCGCCCCACTTGAGCGGCCGGTTGTCCAGCGCGGACGGCAGGCGGAACCCATGGTCGACGAGCGTCCTCTTGCGCGAGGCATCCCCCTCGTACATCGCTCCGATCTGAGGCACGGTGACGTGAGACTCATCGATGACGAGCAGGAAGTCGTCCGGGAAGTAGTCGAGCAGGGTATGCGGCGGCGTGCCCTGCTCTCGCTGCTCGATGTGACGCGAGTAGTTCTCGATGCCGGAGCACGTGCCGACGGAGCGCATCATCTCGAGATCGAACGTGGTGCGCATCTTGAGGCGCTGGGCCTCGAGGAGCTTGTTCTGGCGTTCGAGCTCCTGGAGACGCTCCTCGAGCTCGAGCTCGATGGTGCTGATCGCCTTGTTCATCCGTTCCTCGCTCGCCACATAATGCGAGGCCGGGAAGAGGTGGACCTGCTCGCGTCGCTCCACGACGTCGCCCGTGAGGGGGTGCAGCGTGTAGAGCGCCTCCACCTCGTCGCCGAACATCTCGATGCGGATCGCGAGCTCCTCATACACGGGGATGATCTCGACGGTGTCGCCCCGCACCCGGAAGGTGCCTCGGGTGAACGCCAGATCGTTGCGCGCGTACTGCATCTGGACGAACTCCCGCAGGAGAGAGTCGCGGTCGACGACGTCTCCGACCGCGAGGGTCACCATCCCCTGGATGTACTCCTCCGGAGTGCCGAGTCCGTAGATGCACGAGACCGACGACACCACGACGACGTCCCGCCGCGTGAGCAGAGAGTTGGTCGCCGAGTAGCGCAGTCGCTCCACCTCCTCGTTGATCGAGGAGTCCTTCTCGATGAAGGTGTCCGTCTGCGGCACATAGGCCTCGGGCTGGTAGTAGTCGTAGTAGCTCACGAAGTACTCGACCGCGTTGTGCGGGAGCAGATCGCGGAACTCGTTGGCGAGCTGCGCCGCCAGGGTCTTGTTGTGCGCCATCACCAACGTGGGACGCTGCAAGCGCTCGACGAGCCACGCGGTGGTCGCCGACTTTCCGGTTCCGGTCGCACCCAGCAGCACCACGTCCTGCTCGCCGGCCTGGATCCGCTGAGCGAGCTGGTCGATCGCCTTCGGCTGGTCACCCGACGGCTTGTACTCCGAGACCACCTTGAAGGGATGGTCGGCCCTGCGCAGATCCGAGGTCATGCACCTACGGTACGCCGCACCTGTGACACTCAGATCACCCCTTGGACGGGACGATCTCCTCCCAGAGCGCGTCGATCTGGGCGCGGAGACGCTCAGGTGAGCCCGAGCCGTCGAGCACCACGTCCGAGATGGAGGCGCGCTGCTCGTCAGAGGCCTGGGACGCCATGCGCGCCGTCGCCTCCTCGTGAGACATCCCGCGTCCATCCATGAGCCGCTTGATGCGCACCGCACGATCGGCCTGGACCGTGATCACCAGGTCGAAGCCTCCGCCGTACCCCGCCTCGAACAGCAAGGGGATGTCGTGCACGACGACCTTCTCACCCTGCCGTCGCGCGATGCGGTCCTCCGCTTGACCCATCGCGAAGACGGTGGGATGCACGATCGCGTTGAGCCGCTCGAGTGCTGCGGGATCGGAGAACACGACCTCGGCGAGCGCCTGGCGGTCGAGGCGACCGTCCACCACGAGCCTGTCGCCGAACTCCCTCACGATGTCCACCAGCGCAGCTGAGCCCGGCTCGACGGCGCGCCTGGCGAGCACGTCATGGTCGACCACCCGCGCCCCCAGCTCGGCGAACCGGGCGGAGGCGGTCGACTTCCCGGCGGCGATGCCGCCCGTCAATCCGATACGAAGCACGCCGGGAGTCAACCACCAGGCGCCGTCACGCGCAACAAGAAGTGCAGCATCGCACAACGCGAGCACGCCCCCGCACGCACGAAGGGCCGCGATCCTCGCGGATCGCGGCCCTTCGAGTTGCGGTGCTTAGTTGCCCGTCAGCTTCTCGCGCAGAGCCGCGAGACGCTCGTCGGAGGCGAGGGTGCCGGCGTCGGCCGAGTCCTCATCCTGCGAGCTGTAGGAGGTGGGGCCACCCTTGCCGGCCGCACGCTTGCGCGGTGCGGCAGCGGCCGGGGCCTCGGCCTCGGCGACAGCAGCCTGCTCCTCCTGCTTGGCGACGAACTGCTTGTGAGCCTCCCAGCGCTCGTGGGCCTCGGCGTACTCCGCCTCCCACGCCTCGCGCTGCTCCTCGTAGCCCTCGCGCCACTCCTGGGTCTCCGGGTCGAAGCCCTCGGGGTACTTGTAGTTGCCCTGCTCGTCGTACTCGGCCGTCATGCCGTACAGAGCGGGGTCGAAGTCCTCGCCCTCCGGGTCGACGCCCTCGTTCGCCTGCTTGATCGACAGCGAGATGCGGCGGCGCTCGAGATCGATGTCGATGATCTTGACGAACACCTCCTCATCGGCCTGGACGACCTGCTCGGGCAGCTCGACGTGACGCACAGCGAGCTCGGAGATGTGGACCAGGCCCTCGATGCCCTCGAAGACGCGGACGAACGCGCCGAAGGGGACGAGCTTGGTGACCTTGCCCGGGACGATCTGGCCGATCGCGTGGGTGCGGGCGTAGACCGCCCACGGGTCCTCCTGCGTGGCCTTGAGCGACAGCGAGACGCGCTCGCGGTCCATGTCGATGTCGAGAACCTCGACCTCGACCTCCTGGCCGACCGACACGACCTCGTTCGGGTGGTCGATGTGCTTCCACGACAGCTCGGAGACGTGCACGAGGCCGTCCACGCCGCCCAGGTCGACGAACGCACCGAAGTTGACGATCGACGACACGACGCCCTTGCGGACCTGGCCCGGCTTGAGGGCGGTCAGGAACGACGAGCGAACCTCGGACTGCGTCTGCTCGAGGAAGGCGCGGCGCGACAGGACCACGTTGTTGCGGTTCTTGTCGAGCTCGATGATCTTCGCCTCGATCTGCTGACCGATGTACGGGCCGAGGTCGCGGACGCGACGCATCTCGACGAGCGAGGCGGGAAGGAAGCCGCGGAGACCGATGTCGACGATGAGGCCACCCTTGACGACCTCGATGACGGTACCGGTGACGACGCCGTCCTCCTCCTTGATCTTCTCGATCGAGCCCCAGGCGCGCTCGTACTGCGCGCGCTTCTTGGACAGGATCAGGCGGCCTTCCTTGTCCTCCTTGGTGAGAACGAGGGCCTCGATGGTGTCGCCGACGTTGACGACATCGTCGGGATCGGCGTCGTGGCGGATGGAAAGCTCGCGGGCGGGGATCACGCCCTCGGTCTTGTAGCCGATGTCGAGGAGGACCTCGTCACGGTCGACCTTGACGATGGTGCCCTCGACGAGGTCGCCGTCGTCGAAGTTCTTGATGGTCGCGTCGATGGCAGCGAGGAAGTCCTCAGCAGTGCCGATGTCGTTGACGGCGATCGGGGTGGACTCGGGGGAGGAAACGGACATTAAGGAGTAGCTCCGGTGGACAGGGAATTCGAATGAATATGGACAGACCCGCGGGCACGCCAAGGCATGCCGAAGGCCAGCGACCATGCTACCGCCTTTGCGCCTCGGTGCACAAAGCGCAGGAGGTCACCTTCGGGTAACGGTTCCCGAGGGTGACCTCCGTGCGTGGCGCGTGGTCAGAGCCCGCTTGCCGCCTGAAGCAGCTCCTCGGGCACCCACTTGGTCTTGCCGGACATCACGGAGAAGTCCTTGAGCGTGATGTCCTCGCCGCTCAGCGCGGTGAACTTGTGGCTCTCCCCCGCGACGATCGCGTCGATCGCCGCGACGCCGAAGCGCGTGCCGAGCAGACGGTCTGCTGCGGTGGGGATGCCACCGCGCTGGACATAGCCGAGCACGGTCAGACGCGCAGGGAACCCGGTGCGCGCCTCGAGCGCCTTCGTGACCTCGTGCCCGATGGAGCCCGCGATCGGGTTGCCCTTGGCGTCCAGGGTCGGCTTGCCGTCCCATGACGTTCCCTCCGCGGGCACCGCACCCTCGGCCACCGCCACGATGGAGAAGTTCTTGTAGCGGTGGCGGTGCTTGATC
This sequence comes from Demequina zhanjiangensis, assembly GCF_030418315.1. GTDB lineage: Bacteria > Actinomycetota > Actinomycetes > Actinomycetales > Demequinaceae > Demequina > Demequina zhanjiangensis. The sequence goes on along the minus strand of NZ_JAUHPV010000005.1, from coordinate 97,859 downwards.
CGCTTGGCGATCTGGTCGATGTCGAAGGGCTCCTCGGGCGCGAGGATGATGTCCGCGCCTCCCGCGACTCCCGCGGTGACGGCGATCCACCCGCTGTGGCGGCCCATCAGCTCGACCACCATGACGCGGTTGTGGGACTCGGCCGTGGAGTGCAGCCTGTCGATCGCCTCGGTCGCCACGGTGACGGCAGTGTCGAAGCCGATCGCGGCGTCGGTTCCGACCACGTCGTTGTCGATCGTCTTCGGGATGCCGATCACGGGGATCCCCACCGCGTCGGACACCTTGCCGGCCGCCTTCAGCGTGCCGTCGCCCCCGATGCAGATGAGCCCGTCCAGCTTCTCGTTGTGCACGGTGTCCTGCACGGCCTCGAGGCCGCCTGGCACCTTGTGCGGGTGGCAGCGGGCGGTGCCCAGCATGGTGCCGCCCTCAACGAGGATTCCTGAGACGTCGTCCCGCGTGAGCGGCTTCGCGTCGCCGTCGATCACGCCCTGCCAACCGTTCTGGAACCCGACGATGGAGCAGCCGTGCTGCGCGGTACCGCGCTTCACGACTGCGCGGATCGCCGCGTTCAGCCCGGGGCAGTCTCCGCCGCCCGTAAGGATTCCAATACGCATGCCACCATCCCTAGTGTCCTGCGGCGCGCCACGTAGCGCCCGCTCCGACGTTCACGTCGAGCGGCACGGCGAGGTCGGCCGCGCCACCCATCTCCTCCCTGAGGATCGCCTCGACCGCATCCCGCTCTCCGGGGGCCGTCTCGACCACGAGTTCATCATGCACCTGAAGCACCTGCCTGGAGGCCAGACGTTCGTCCCGCAGACGATCCTCGACACCAAGCATGGCACGTTTGATGAGGTCCGCGGCAGACCCCTGGATGGGCGCGTTCAGCGCCGCACGCTCCGCGATCTCCCTGCGTTGACGGTTGGTGGAGCTCAGGTCGGGCATGTAGCGCCGACGACCGAAGATCGTCTCCGTGTAGCCGTCCTCGCGCGCCTTCGCGACCACGCCCTTGAGGTAGTCCCGCACGGCACCGAACCGCGCGAAGTAGTCGTCCATCAGCGCCTGCGCCTGGCTCACCTCAAGACCGAGCTGCTTCGACAGCCCGAAGCTCGACAGCCCGTATGCGAGGCCGTAGGACATGGCCTTCACCTGGGAGCGCATGTGCGGCGTGACGTCCTCCGGCTCGACGCCGAACACACGCGCGCCGACGAACCGATGGAGATCCTCTCCGCCGCGGAACGCCTCGATGAGCGCCTCGTCGCCGGAGAGATGCGCCATGATCCGCATCTCGATCTGGCTGTAGTCCGCGGTGACCAGGGTCTCGAACTCCGCGCCCACGACGAAGGCCTCGCGGATGCGGTGGCCCTCGTCCGTGCGGATCGGGATGTTCTGGAGGTTGGGGTCGCGCGAGCTGAGTCGGCCGGTGGCCGCCACCGTCTGCGAGAACGTGGTGTGGATCCTGCCGTCGGCCCTCACCTCTGACGCGAGGCCCTTGATGATCTGCGCCAGCTTGGTGGAGTCACGGTGCGCGAGAAGCGCTTCGAGGAACGGGTGGGGTCGCTTCGCATGGAGCTCCTGGAGCGAACCCGCGTCCGTCGAGTAGCCGGTCTTGATCTTCCGCGTCTTGGGCATCCCCAGCCGCTCGAACAGCACCTCCTGGAGCTGCTTGGGGCTGCCCAGGTTCACCTGGTCTCCCCCGATGGCGTCGTACGCGTCCTGCGCGGCGAGAGCGGCCCGGCCGAGCGCCTCGTCGGAGAGCGAGTCGAGGTGGGCGGTGTCGACGGCGATCCCCGCATCCTCCATGCGCGCGAGCACCGACACGAGCGGGATCTCGAGGTCTGCGTACAGATCGGACATCCCGCGCGACTCGACCTCAGCGTCGAGCAGATCGGCGAGCGCCGCGACGTGCGCCGCGCGCTCCCCTGCGGCGAGCCCCGGCGACGTCGAGAGCCCGAGGTCGAGCTCGTCTCCTCCGGCGGACGCGGACGGCACGGCGCCCAGGTAGCGCTGGAGGACCGAGTCCAGATCGAATCCGCGCTGGTCCGGATTCACCAGGAACGCCGCGATCTGCGTGTCCCCGACGATGCCGCGCAGCTCGATCCCCCGGGCCGCGAGCGAGTGCCATGCATCCTTCGCGCCATGCAGGGTCTTGGGCACCGTGGCGTCGGCGAGCCAACCTGTCAGGCTCTCCTCCTCTGCCGAGGTGAGCGAGGACAGGTCGATCCCCCAGGCCTCGCCGCCGTGGAACACGCCCACCGCCCACGCGTCCGCGTCGGCCCCCGTCCTGCCGTCGACGTGGAGCGTCACGGCGCCGGTCAGGGCCGTCACCGCGTCGACCGCGCCCTCGAGCACGACCTCCACCTCGTCACGCGATTCGGCGGGAGCCTCCGCGTCGCCGACGACGAAGGGCAGCAGCCTGTCGCGCAACGTGCGGAACTGGAGCGCGTCGCACATCTCGTGGATCGCCTGAGCGTCGGCCCCGCCGTAGGACAGCGCCTCGAGGTCGAGGGGCACCTCGAGGTCGGTCAGCAGGTGGTTCAGCTCGCGGTTGAGCCGCACCTGGTCGAGATGGTCACGCAGGCTCTGCCCCGCCTTGCCAGGCACGTCGTCGGCCTGGGAGAGGATCTCCTCGAGCCCACCGTAGACCCCGATCCACTTGGCGGCCGTCTTCGGTCCCACGCCCGGAACCCCAGGCAGGTTGTCGGAGGTCTCCCCGACCAGCGCCGCAAGGTCCGGGTACTGCCCCGGCGCGACACCGTACTTCTCCCGCACCGCGTCGGGAGTGAACTCCACGAGGTCCGAGACGCCCTTGCGGGGGTACAGCAGCGTGACGTCGTCGTTGACCAGCTGGATCGTGTCGCGGTCACCCGACACCACGAGCACCCGGAGACCGGCCTCGCTGCCAAGCCTGGCGTAGGTGGCGAGCAGGTCGTCGGCCTCGTACCGCTCCTTGTCCACGGACGCGACGCCGAGCGCCTGCAGCATCTCCCTGATCAGCGGGACCTGGGGCTCGAACTCGGGAGGCGTCGCGTCCCGAGTGCCCTTGTACGACGGGAGACGTTCGGTGCGGAACGTGCCTCCCGGAAGGTCGAAGGCCACGGCGACGTGCGTCGGCTCGCGGTCCCGCATGAGGGTCGCGAGCATCGTCGTGAAGCCGTACACGGCGTTGGTGGGCGTGCCTGTCGAGGTGGAGAAGTTCTCCACCGGCAGGCCGAAGAAGGCCCTGAACGCCATGGAGAGTCCGTCGACCAGCAGAAGAGTTCCTTGGGGAGTAGCGCTCACACATGACAACCTATCGCCATGACTGACATCGAAGACGCTGCCGCGGTCGTACCAGGCTCCCTGATGGAGCGGCTCGGCATCTCCCTGTCCGAGGTCACCGCCGACAGGGTCGTCGGCACGATGCCAGTCGAGGGCAACACGCAGCCCTTCGGCCTCCTCCACGGCGGCGCCACCGCGGCGCTCGCGGAGACGCTCGGCTCGTACGGAGCTCAGGTGCATGCGGGCAAGGGTCGCGCGGCTGTGGGGACGGAGCTGTCCATCACCCACCATCGGGGCGTGCGCGACGGCCTCGTCACGGGAACTGCCTCGGCGCTGCACCTCGGCGGTCGCGTCTGCACGTACTCGATCGAGGTCGTGGACGGCAAGGGACAACGGGTCGCTACCGCGCGGCTTACCTGCTTTCTCATTTCCGATTCGCAGGATTCTTAGCGTTTCAGCAGGAATCTTGCCGTCTCCATGACGTTATCGGTCCGCTACACAAACGAAACATGGCTGGTCTAGATTGGCGGAATCCCTAACAGGAGGAAACAGTGACGACCACCATCGATCGCCGCGTCATCGTGCGTGCGATCGTCGTCTTCCTGCTCGCAGCGACTGCGATCACCCTTGTCTCAGTGATCATGTCGGACAGCGCGCAGGCGACCGATGCAGCGGCCCAGGTGGTCGCTGCGGACACGTCGGGCGACGAGATCGCGACCACAGACGCCACAGGCACGGGCCAGATCCGCTGGCTCCAGCAGCTTGTCAACGGCCTCGCATTCGGAACGCTTCTGGCACTTGCGTCCGTGGGCCTGTCCCTCATCTACGGCACCACGGGGCTGAGCAACTTCGCACACGGCGAGCAGGTCTCGTTCGGTGCGATCCTCTGCTACTTCCTGGTGACGCCGCAGGACATCACGATCCCGTTCGTGCCCACCTCGTTCAACATCGGGCTTCCGCTCGTGGTCGGCGCCATCATCGCGATCGCCGTCTCCGCCGGCACGGGCTGGCTGCAGGACAAGTTCCTGTGGGCGCCCCTGCGACGTCGCGGCGTCGCCATGGTGCAGCAGATGATCGTCTCCATCGGTCTCTCGCTCGCGCTGCTCAACTTCATCCAGTGGTGGATCGGCGGCGGTCGCGTCCGCCTCACCATCGCGATCGATGAGTCGATCGACCTCGGCGTCTTCTCGATCGGACGGCAGACGCTTATCTCGCTGGTCATCGCCCTCGCGTGCCTGGGCGGCGTGTCCTGGTTCCTGCTGAGGACCCGCCTCGGGCGCGCGACCCGCGCGGTCTCGGACAACCCGGCGCTCGCCTCGGCCTCCGGCATCCAGGTCTCGAAGATCATCCGCCTCGTGTGGGTCCTTGCCGCCGGCCTCGCGGGCCTCGGCGGTGTGCTCCTCGCCCTGTACGACAACGGCACCGCGTTCGACGCGGGTGCCCGTCTGCTCATGCTGATGTTCGCCGCCGTCACGCTCGGCGGTCTCGGTCAGGCGTTCGGTGCGCTGGTCGGATCCCTCGTGATCGGCGTCGTCGCCGAGATGTCCACGCTGTGGCTCCCGGCCGACCTCAAGGTCGCGACCGCGCTCGTGATCCTCATCCTGGTGCTGCTCGTGCGACCCCAGGGAATCCTCGGTCGAGCGGAAAGGGTCGGATAGCGCATGGACTTCGCAGACCTTCTCGTCAACGCCGGGCGCGAGCTCTTCGCACCCGCCACCGCCGCGTTCGCGCTGGCGGCCATCGGACTGAACTTCCACTTCGGTCTCACCGGACTGCTCAACATGGGCCACGCGGGCTTCATGCTCCTGGGCATGTACGGCTACGCCATCACCGTCCGCGAAGGCGGCGGCATGCTGCTCGGCATCCTCGTGGCGATCCTGCTCGCGATGGCCTTCGGCCTCCTGCTCGGATGGCCCACGCTGAAGCTCAAGGGCGACTATCTGGCGATCGTGACCATCGCGGCGGCGGAGTTCGTCAGATTCCTGGGCAGATCCTCGGTGATGAAGAACATCACCGGCGGCTCCACGGGAATCCGAGGCACCGACTTCAAGGAGCCTTTCGAGTCGCTCTCGCCGTTCCCCTCCGAGCAGATCACCATCGGGCCCTGGACCCTTCACGGCACCGCCTCCACCTCGTGGTGGCTGGTCGTGGTCTCGTGGGGCCTCGTCGCCCTGTTCGCCTGGCTGTTCTGGATGCTCGCCAAGTCCCCATGGGGTCGCGTGCTCAAGGGCATCCGCGAGGACGAGGACGCCGTCCGCTCGCTCGGCAAGAACGTCTACGCCTACAAGATGCAGGCGCTCGTCATCGGAGGCGTCATCGGCGCGCTCGGCGGAATCCTCTGGTCGTTCGGAAACGCCGTCCAGCCCGACTCGATGGGCCGTCCCACCACGTTCTGGATCTGGACGCTGCTGCTCCTCGGCGGCGCCGCGACCGTCTTCGGTCCGATCCTCGGCTCGGCGCTGTTCTGGATGGCGCTCGTGGTCGTCAAGGGGCTCTCGGCCATGTTCATCCCCGAGACGCTGATGAACGCGACCCAGCGTGAGCCTTTCGCTCTCATGCTCGTCGGTGTCACCCTGATGCTGCTGGTCATCTTCAGACCACAAGGCATCCTCGGAAACAGGAGGGAGCTGGCGATCAATGGCTGACAAGAAGAAGGCGACGCCCACGTCCGCCGACCCGTTCGCGCTCGTGCCCCATGAGGCCGGCGCCCCCAAGATGGACAAGATCATCGTCGCGGACAACATCCAGCGCCGCTTCGGCGGACTGACTGCCGTCGACGTCGAGCACTTCGAGGTCCAGCGCAACGCCATCACGGCGCTGATCGGGCCGAACGGTGCGGGAAAGTCCACGTTCTTCAACCTGCTGACGGGCTTCGACCGACCGCAGACCGGTGAGTGGTCCTTCAACGGCTTCTCGCTCCACTCCAAGTCGCCCGCGCAGGTCGCGCGGTCCGGCATGGTCCGCACATTCCAGCTCACGAAGGCGCTGTCGCGCATGACCGTGATCGAGAACATGCGTCTCGGGGCGGCGAACCAGGTCGGCGAGAACCTCGCCCGCGCCTTCTTCCCCGCACTGTGGAAGAAGCAGGAGCAGGAGATCACCGAGAAGGCCGAGGAGCTCCTCGTGCGCTTCAAGCTCGACAAGAAGCGTGACGACTACGCCGGCGAGCTCTCGGGCGGACAGCGGAAGCTGCTCGAGATGGCCCGCGCGCTCATGTCCGACCCCGAGATCGTCATGCTCGACGAGCCGATGGCAGGCGTCAACCCGGCGCTCACCGAGTCTCTCCTGGACCACATCATCGAGCTGAAGAACCAGGGCGTCACAGTCCTGTTCGTCGAGCACGACATGCACATGGTCCGCCGGATCTCCGACTGGGTGGTGGTCATGGCCGAAGGCAAGATCATCGCCGAGGGTCCGCCCGGAACCGTGATGGCCAACCCCGCGGTGCAGGATGCCTACCTGGGCGCGCACCACGACACCGACCTGTTCGAGGAGCGGTAAGTGAACGACGCACCTGTCATCCTGCACGCCGACGACATCATCGCCGGCTACCTTCCCGGCATCGACATCCTCAACGGATGCACGATGGAGGTCCGCGAGGGCGAGCTGATCGGCATCATCGGCCCCAACGGCGCCGGTAAGTCGACGTTCCTCAAGGCCCTCTTCGGTCTGGTTCCCATCCGTTCAGGCTCAGTGACGCTCGCGGGTGAGAACATCACCAACAAGCGCGCCGACGAGCTCGTGAAGAAGGGCATCGGGTTCGTCCCGCAGACGAACAACGTGTTCCCCTCCCTCACGATCGAGGAGAACCTCGAGATGGGCAGCTACCAGGCCCACAAGAAATTCAAGGAGCAGTTCGAGAAGATCGTCGACCTGTTCCCCGTGCTCGGCGAGCGTCGCACGCAGCGTGCGGGGTCCCTCTCGGGCGGTGAGCGTCAGATGGTCGCCATGGCCCGCGCGCTCATGATGGACCCGCACGTGCTGCTTCTGGACGAGCCGTCAGCGGGCCTCTCCCCTGCGCGCCAGGACGAGACCTTCGTCCGCACGCGCGACATCAACCGCACCGGTGTCACGGTGATCATGGTCGAGCAGAACGCTCGTCGCTGCCTCCAGATCGCGGACCGCGGCTACGTGCTCGATCAGGGCACGTCCGCGTACACCGCGACCGGCCAGGAGCTGCTCAAGGACCCCAAGGTCATCGAGCTGTACCTCGGTACCCTCGGCGCCTAGCAGCGCTCCACGCGAAGGGCCCCGTCACCGCAAGGTGGCGGGGCCTTCTGCATGCCGCGGTGGCCGTGCCGCCGCCGACGCGCTCCGGAGAGCGCGTGGTGCCGCGCTCCCCCGGCGCGAGCGGCAGGCCGGTACGCGGCCGTGCCGTGCCCCTAAGAGCGCCAGGCGCCTCCTGCCGCTGCCGTGGAGCGTCGGCCCCTGAGCGGCCCCCTGCGCCGGTGTCACGCCCAGAGCCTGTGACGCGCCCACCGTGCGGGGCACACGCCAGAAAGCGATGGTCACATCGCCGGGAAGACCTGGTGGAGCCACGGTCCGCCCGGACCGGCGTGCAGACACCAGCGTCGGCCTCGAGGGCCCGGGAACGTGCGCAGCGGGCCCGGAGTCGGTCCCGCCGCCGCACGCGGGCATGCGAAAGGGCCCCCGGCCGAAGCCGGGGGCCCTTCCACTCAACTGAGCAGCTTAGGCTGCGGGGACCTCGCCGTAGACGGCCTCGGTCCAGATGTTGACGTTGTTCTCGTCGTACTCGTACACACCGATGTACGCGGACGACGGGTCGTTCGCCTCGTTGAACGGACCGGAGCCGGAGACAGCCATGTACTGGATCTCCTCGCCGGCCTCGATCAGCTCGACGCACGCGGCGAAGCTGTCGCACTCGGTTCCACCGTTGGCACCGGACACGGCAGCCATGTTGGCCTGCACCGTCGCGCCGTCGGTCGCGCCACCCTTGACCGCCGCGAGGGCGAGCAGGATGGTCGAGTCGTAGGACTCAGCACCGTACGAGTACGAGTCGAGCGGCGAACCGTTCGCCTCGTCCAGGAGGGCCTGGAAGTCCTCGGACGGGTTGGCGCCCGGGATGGTGCCCTTGGCGCCCTCGAGGGTGCCCGGCTCGAAGTCGGCCGAGTAGTCGGCGGTGTTGCCGTCCGTGAAGTACAGCTCCGAACCGGGGAAGCCCGCGCCCACGAGCTCAGGGATGAGCTGGTAGGTCTGGTCGAACGCGATGACGAGGATCGCGTCGGGGTTCGTGGCCATCACGGCCTGAACCTCGGCGGAGAAGTTCGTCGCGGTGGGGTCGAAGGTCTCGGTGCCACCGTAGGTGACGTTGACGCCCTCGGCCTCGACCGTCGAGACCACCACGTCGCGCAGCGACGTGCCGTAGTCGTCCTCGAACACCAGGATGCCGAGGTTCTCGACGCCGTCGGCGACGATCACGTTGCCCAGCGCGGAACCCTGAACGGTGTCCGGCGGCGCCACGCGGAAGTAGAAGGGCGAGTAGCCCGACAGCGCGGTCGAGGTGTTCGCGGGCGAGATCTGCACGACCGACGCAGCGGCGATGTCGTCGACCACGTTCAGCGAGACGGACGACGACGCAGCACCGACGATGCCGGCGACGCCCTGCGAGATCAGGTCGGAGACCGACTGCGAGGCGATCTGCGGGTTCGCGGTGTCGGACGAGTCGGCGTGGATGACCTCGACGTCCGAGCCCAGCACACCGCCAGCCTCGTTGATCTCGGTGATCGCGAGGTCGACACCAGCGACCTCAGGCGGGCCGAGGAAGGCGAGCGAACCGGTGATCGGGAGCAGCGAGCCGATCTTCAGCCCGTCGCCGGTAGCGCCGCCACCGTCGGACGACGAGCTCGTCTCCGAGCCCTCGTCGGTGGAGCAGGCGGCCAGCGCCAGCGTCGCGACGGCCGCCAGGGCCGCGCCACGCGCGATGGTGTTCCATCGTGCCATGTTTTTCCTCCAAACTGACGGGAGCCACCGTCAGCGCATCGCTGTAGGGACGGTCCCTACTCGATGCCGCCAAACTAGCGAGCGTATGTTTCTCTCATGCGTCGCGATCATCACGATTTCGTGACCTAGAAGGCTGTTCGACGGGGGAAACCTCCGCGTAACACGAAGTTCTTCTCCGATTTCGTCCGGGTTCGCGGGTTTTCGGCGCCGCGGGCGCGCTCCCCGGGGAAAGGGAAAGGCGCGGCTCCCCTCGCTGGGGAACCGCGCCTCGCCTCTGCGATGGGCTACTTGCCGCCCATCTGATCGATCACAGCCTCGGCCACCTCGCGCATCGTAAGGCGACGGTCCATCGAGGTCTTCTGAATCCAGCGGAAGGACTCGGGCTCGTTGAGCTTCATCTTCTCCATCAGCAGGCCCTTGGCGCGCTCGACCTTCTTGCGCGTGTCCATACGCTCGTTGATGTCGGCGATCTCCGACTCGAGCGCGCGGATCTCCTGGTAGCGCGAGGCCGCGATCTCCACGGCGGGCAGAAGGTCGCCCGGGGTGAACGGCTTGACCACGTAGGCCATGGCGCCTGCGTCGCGCGCGCGCTCGACGAGCTCGGTCTGGGAGAAGGCCGTCAGAAGCACCACAGGCGCGACGCGGTCCTTGGCGATGTGCTCGGCGGCGGTGATGCCGTCCATCACCGGCATCTTGACGTCCATGACGACGATGTCCGGCTTGAGCTCCTTCGCCTTGGCGATCGCCTCCTCGCCATCGCCGGCCTCGCCGACGACCTCGTAGCCGCCCTCGGTCAGGGTCTCGACGATGTCCATGCGGATAAGGGCCTCGTCCTCGACCACAAGGGCCCGACGAGACTTCGTGGACGCGGCTCCGCTGGCCTGCGTCGTGTCGTTCTCTGCTGTCACAGGCGCTAGCCTAGTCGTCGCGCCCCGATACCCCAACTGGCAGAGGGAGTCGGCTCAAACCCGATTCAGTGTGGGTTCGAATCCCACTCGGGGCACTGTGGCATGCCAGCGCCAGCGCGTACTCTCGGCGCTGACCGCTCCGGTGCGAGCGTGTGCCGTCGTGACCGGCACCTTCGCAGGAATGGACGTCGCTCCGCCTCTGGCATGCTTGTGGCAGTCCCATCGAAGCGCCCGGAGAGCCGTGGCGCGCGCATGACCCCGGGAGGTCCATCCATGGCGATCGTCGAGAGGCACATCGCGCTCGTCGCGCATGACAACAAGAAGGTGGAGCTGCTTCAGTGGGCCAGCTTCAACAAGAAGCGCCTGGCTCCGCACCACCTCTATGCCACCGGCACGACGGGCACGATGCTCGAGTTCGAGCTCGGCCTGAGCGTGCAGCGGTTCCTCTCCGGACCAGTCGGCGGCGACCAGCAGATCGGCGGCCGCATCGCTGAAGGCAGCATCGACATGCTGATCTTCTTCTGGGACCCGCTGGAGCCGCAGCCGCACGACCCTGACGTCAAGGCGCTTCTGCGTCTGGGAGCGCTCTGGAACATCCCGATGGCCTCCAACGTCGCGACGGCCGACTTCATCATCTCCTCTCCCCTGTTCGAGTCCGACTACGACAGGGCGGTGCCCGACCTCGGCCCGCGCAACTGGGAGCAGATGAGGGATCAGGACTCCGAGGACTAGCCCGTCAGGGCGGGAGCGCCCAGCCCGCCTCACGGGGCCGACCTGCCGCCCTGCACAGACACAGAAGAAGGGCCCCGCCGGATGCACCGACGGGGCCCTTCTTCGTCGCTATGCGACTCGGTCTACGAGCGGACCTGGCCCACCTTGTGGACGAGGATCGAGTTCGTGGTGCCGGGCGTTCCCACGGGCGCGCCGGACACGACGATCACGAACTCGCCGTCGGAGGCGAGGCCGTTGTCCTTGAGGTACGAGTCGACGACCTTGACCATGGCGTCCGTCGAGTCCACGTGCTCCACGAGCTCCGCGGTGATGCCCCACGAGAGCGCGAGACGACGCTGCGTGTTCTCGTCGGGCGTGAACGCGAGCATCGGCGTCTCGGGACGCAGACGCGACATGCGACGCGCGGAGTCACCGGACTGGGTGAAGGTGCAGATGTACTTGATGTCGAGGTTCTCGGCGATCTCCGCAGCCGCGTGCGTGATCGCACCACCACGGGTCTTGGGGACCGTGGGGAACGGCGCGATACGGTGACGCCCCTTCGACTCAGTGTTCTGAACGATGCGCGCCATCGTCTCGACCGTGACGATCGGGAAGTCACCGACCGAGGTCTCACCGGACAGCATGACCGCGTCGGTGCCGTCGAGGATCGCGTTGGCGCAGTCCGAGGTCTCGGCGCGGGTCGGAACCGGCGCGTGCGTCATCGACTCGAGCACCTGGGTGGCGACGATGACCGGCTTGGCCTTGGCGCGGCACAGCTCGATGGCGCGCTTCTGGACGAGCGGCACCTCCTCGAGCGGGAGCTCCACGCCCAGGTCACCGCGGGCGACCATGACGCCGTCGAACGCGTCGACGATCTCCTCGAGGTTCTCGACGGCCTGCGGCTTCTCGACCTTGGCGACGACGGGGACCGTACGCCCCTCCTCCGCCATGATGCGGGCGACGTCCTCGTAGTCCTTCGCAGAGCGCACGAAGGACAGAGCGATGTAGTCGGCGCCGAGCTTGAGGCCCCAGCGCAGGTCCGACTCGTCCTTGTCCGACAGCGCGGGAACCGAGACGGCGACGCCGGGCAGGTTGATGCCCTTGTTGTTCGACACGGGGCCGGGGACGACGACCTTCGTCACGACGTCGGTGTCGGTCACCTCGGTGACCTCCAGACGGACCTTGCCGTCGTCGATCAGGAGCGTGTCGCCGACGTTGCAGTCGCCGGGAAGGCCCTTGAACGTGGTGCCGCAGATGTCCTTGGTGCCCTCGACGTCGCGCGTGGTGATCGTGAAGACATCACCCACCGCGAGGTCGTGCGGGCCGTCGGCGAACTTCTCGAGACGGATCTTGGGACCCTGAAGGTCGACGAGGACGGCGACGTTGCGGCCGGACTCGGCAGCGGCCTGGCGGACGTTGTTGTAGACCGTCTCGTGCTCCGCCTCGGAGCCGTGGCTGCGGTTGATCCGCGCCACGTCCATGCCGGCGTTCACCAGCTCGCGCATCCGGTCGAGCGGCGCAGTGGCCGGTCCGATCGTGCAGACAATCTTCGCGTTTCGCATGTTCTCCAACCTTGCGTTAGGCACGGAGCGCAGTGGTGCGCGCCGTCACGGGGGCCGGAAGCTCGGTGCTCCCGGTCAAGTACTCATCGATGGCAGCCGCCGCCGCGCGGCCCTCGGCGATCGCCCAGACCACGAGCGAAGCGCCACGACCCGCGTCGCCGGCGACGAAGACGCCGTCGGCCGACGTCGAGAAGTTCTCGGCGCGGTCGATCTGACCGCGCGAGGTCAACGCTACCCGGGCCTGGTCCTGAAGCGCTGTGACCTCAGGCCCAGTGAAGCCCATCGCGATCAGTACCAGGTCTGCTGGCACATCACGCTCGGTTCCGGCCGTCGGCGTACGGGAGCCGTCGGCGTTGTACTGGGTCTCCGCCACCCGGAGGGCCTTCACGTGCCCGTTCTCGTCGGACACGAACTCGACGGTGGACGCGAGGTACTCTCGTGCGCCGCCCTCCTCGTGGCTCGACGACACCTCGAAGACGCGAGGATCCGTGGGCCACGGCATCGACTCGGTCCGGTCCAGCGGCGGCTTCTTGCCGATCGCGAGCGTGGTGACCGAGGCCGCGCCCTGGCGCAGCGCGGTGCCGATGCAGTCCGAGCCGGTGTCTCCTCCGCCGATGACGATGACGTGCTTACCTTCGGCGGTGATCTGCTCCGGGACCTCGTCGCCGGCAGCCGCCAGGTTCCCCTGGTGCAGGTAGGGCATGGCGAAGTGGATCCCGTCGAGCTCGCGTCCGGGAAGCGGCAGGTCACGCGGTGTGGGCGCTCCGGTCGCGACGAGCACGGCATCGAAACGGGCGCGCAGGTCGTCCCAGGTGAGGTCCTCACCGATCGAGACGCCCGTGCGGAAGCGGGTGCCCTCGGCCTCCATCTGCGACACACGCAGGTCGATGTGGCGCTTCTCCATCTTGAAGTCGGGCACACCGTAGCGAAGCAGTCCGCCGATGCGGTCGTCCTTCTCGTAGACCGCGACGGTGTGGCCGGCGCGCGTGAGCTGCTGCGCAGCGGCGAGGCCCGCCGGTCCGGAGCCGACCACCGCGACGGTGCGACCGGTGTGACGCTGCGCCACGTGCGGTCGGACGAGGCCGCGCTTGAACGCCTCGTCGATGATCGACACCTCGACGTTCTTGATGGTCACCGCAGGCTGGTTGATCCCGAGCACGCACGAGGTCTCGCACGGCGCCGGGCAGATGCGCCCGGTGAACTCGGGGAAGTTGTTCGTCGCGTGGAGGCGCTCGATCGCGTCCTCGAACTGGTCGCGCCATACGAGGTCGTTCCACTCGGGGATCAGGTTGCCGAGGGGGCACCCCTGATGGCAGAACGGGATGCCGCAGTCCATGCAGCGGCCGGCCTGGCGCTTGAGCTGCGCCGAGTCCTTCGTCAGCTCGTCCTTGACCTCGCTCCAGTCCCGCAGACGGACGGGCACGGGGCGGTTCTGCGGGAGCTCACGCTCCCGCACCTTCAGGAATCCGCGGGGATCAGCCACCGGTCACCTCCAGGAAGTCGGCCCAGGCGCCGGGGGCGGTCAGGTCGCCGCCCTTCGCCTCGATCTCGGCGAGCGCCTCACGCACCCGCGCGTACTGTGCGGGAAGGACCCGCGTGAAACGTGTCGCGGTCGCGGTCCAGTCGGCGAGGAGCTCCTTGCCGAACGGGGACTCGGTCTCGGCGACATGACGCTCGATGAGCGTGCGCACGATCGTCTCGTCCTCGGCGTCGAGCGGCGAGAGGGTCAGCTCTCCCCCGGCCAGCGCCTCCTTGTTGACACGTTCCGTGCGCAGGTCGAGCACATAGGCGGTGCCGCCAGACATGCCCGCGCCCAGGTTGCGGCCGGTCCGTCCGAGGATGACAGCGGTGCCACCGGTCATGTACTCGAGCGCATGGTCGCCCACGCCCTCGACGACCGCGGTGAGGCCCGAGTTGCGCACCAGGAAACGCTCACCCACGACGCCGCGCAGCAGGATCTCACCCGACGTGCCGCCGTAGCCGATGACGTTGCCCGCGATCACGTCGCGAGAGTCATCGAGCATCGCCTCACGTGCGGGACGCACGATCACGCGGCCGCCCGAGAGCCCCTTCGCGACATAGTCGTTCGCGTCGCCGACGAGGCGCATCGTGATGCCCTTGGGCACGAAGGCGGCGAATGACTGCCCCGCCGATCCGGTGAACGTGATGTCGATGGTGTCGTCCGGCAGGCCTGCGCCTCCATGGCTCCGAGTGAGCTCGTACCCGAGCATGGTGCCGACCGTCCGGTTGACGTTCCGGATCGGGATCGCGAAGGAGACGGGCTCGCCCCGGTCGAGCGCCGGCGCGGCCGCTGCGATGAGCTGCTGGTCGAGCGCGTCCTCCAGCCCGTGCTCCTGACTGGTGGCGTTGAGCAGCGCTGCGCCCTCGGCAGGGCGAGCGAGGACCGGGCTCAGGTCGAGGCCCTTCGCCTTCCAGTGCTCGACGGCGGCCTTGGTCTCGAGGACCTCGACGTGTCCCACGGCCTCCGCGAGGCTGCGGAATCCGAGCTCGGCGAGCAGCTCACGGACCTGCTCCGCGATGAACTCGAAGAAGGTCTCGACGAACTCCGGCTTGCCGGTGAAGCGCTCGCGCAGCTCCGGGTTCTGCGTGGCGACGCCCACGGGGCACGTGTCCATGTGGCACACGCGCATCATGACGCAGCCGGACACGACGAGCGGCGCCGTGGCGAAGCCGAACTCCTCGGCGCCGAGCAGGGCAGCGACGATCACGTCTCGCCCGGTCTTCAGCTGGCCGTCGACCTGGACGACGATCCGGTCGCGCAGGTCGTTCAGGACGAGCGTCTGCTGGGTGTCGGCCAGGCCGACCTCCCAGGGCGCGCCTGCATGCTTGAGCGAGTTCAGCGGGCTCGCGCCCGTGCCTCCGTCGTGTCCCGAGATGAGCACGACATCGGACTTGCACTTCGCCACGCCAGCAGCGATGGTGCCGACGCCGACCTCGGACACGAGCTTCGTGTGGATGCGCGCCGTGGGGTTCGCGTTCTTCAGATCGTGGATCAGCTGCTTGAGGTCCTCGATCGAGTAGATGTCGTGGTGCGGAGGCGGCGAGATCAGGCCGACGCCCGGCGTCGAGTGCCTGGTCTCGGCCACCCACGGGTACACCTTGGCTCCCGGCAGCTGACCGCCCTCACCGGGCTTGGCGCCCTGCGCGAGCTTGATCTGGATGTCGTCCGAGTTCACGAGGTACTCGCTCGTCACACCGAAGCGGCCCGAGGCGACCTGCTTGATCGCGCTGCGGCGCTCGGGGTCGAGCAGCCTCTCCGGCGACTCGCCTCCCTCACCGGTGTTCGACTTGGCGCCCAGACGGTTCATCGCGATCGCGAGCGTCTCGTGCGCCTCCTTCGAGATGGAGCCGTACGACATGGCGCCCGTGCTGAAGCGCGCGACGATGTCGCTCACCGGCTCGACCTCGTCGATCGGGATCGACGGACGGTCCGACGAGAACTCGAGGAGCCCACGCAGGGTCATGAGGCGCTTCGCCTGGTCGTCGACCCTGTCCGTGTACTCACGGAACAGGTCGAATCGACGCGTGCGCGTCGAGTGCTGCAGCTTGAACACCGTCTCCGGGTCGAACAGGTGCTCCTCGCCGTCGCGGCGCCACTGGTACTCGCCGCCGGTGTTGAGGCGCTGGTGCGGGGGCAGCTCGCCGGACGCGGGGTACGCGTCGGCGTGGCGCTGCGCCACCTCCTGTGCGATCACGTCGAGACCGACACCGTCGATCTGGCTGGGGGTCCCGACGAAGTGCCGGTCCACGAGAGAGCGCGAGAGACCGATCGCCTCGAACACCTGGGCGCCGCGGTAGGACGCGATCGTGGAGATGCCCATCTTGGACATGATCTTCAGGACGCCCTTGCCGAGCGCCTTGATCAGGTTCTTGACGGCCTTCTCCGCGCTGACGTCACCGAGGTAGCCGCGCTGCGCGAGGTCCTCGACGGTCTCCATCGCCAGATACGGGTTGACCGCACCGGCGCCGTATCCGATGAGGAGCGCGACGTGGTGCACCTCCCGCACGTCGCCGGCCTCGACCACCATCGACATCTGCGTCCGGGTGTGATGCCGCACCAGGTGATGGTGCACTGCTGCGGTGAGCAGCAGCGACGGGATCGGCGCGAGGTCCTTGTTGGCGTCGCGGTCCGAGAGGATCAGGAAGGAGACGCCGTCGGCGAGCGCCTGGTCGACCTCCTCGAAGATCTCCTTGAGCCGTGCCTCGAGCCCCTCTCCGCCCTCCGCCACGCGGTACAGGCCGCGGATCTTGCGCGCGGAGAAGATGCCGCGCAGGCGCGGGTCAGCGTCGATATGCGCGATCTTCGCCAGCTCGTCGTTGTCGATCACCGGGAAGTCGAGCATGACCTTCCGCGCGTGCTCAGGAAGCGCCTCGAGAAGGTTCGGCTCAGGCCCGATCGCGCCGCCGATCGAGGTGACGATCTCCTCGCGGATCGAGTCGAGCGGCGGGTTCGTGACCTGCGCGAACATCTGCACGAAGTAGTCGAAGAGCAGGCGCGGACGCTTGGACAGCACGGCGATCGGCGTGTCCGAGCCCATCGCTCCGATCGGCTCGATGCCGTTCTTCGCCATCGGCGTGAGCAGGATCTTCAGCTCCTCCTCGGTGTATCCGAACGCGCGCTGGCGGCGCATCACGGACCTGGCCGAGTGCGAGATGTGCTCGCGGTCGGGAACCTCGGACAGCCGGATGGCGAACGTGTCGATCCACTCCGAGTACGGGTGCTCGGACGCGAGCTGCGCCTTGATCTCCTCGTCCTCCACGATGCGGCCGCCCGCGGTGTCGACCAGGAGCATGCGGCCGGGCTGGAGGCGTCCCTTGCGGATCACCTTGGCGGGGTCGATGTCGAGCAGGCCCGCCTCCGAGCCGCACACCACCAGGCCGTCGTCCGTCACCCAGAAGCGTCCGGGGCGGAGCCCGTTGCGGTCGAGGGTCGCGCCGATGAGCGTGCCGTCGGTGAAGTGGAGCGCCGCAGGGCCGTCCCAGGGCTCCATGAGGGTCGAGTGGTACTCGTAGAACGCACGCCGCGCGGGGTCCATGTGCGGGTTGTTCTGCCACGCCTCGGGGATCATCATCAGCACCGCGTGGGGCAGCGAGCGCCCACCGAGGTGGAGCAGCTCAAGGACCTCGTCGAACGAAGCCGTGTCGGAGGCGCCGGGCGTGCAGATCGGCGCGATGTCGGCCATCTCGCCCAGCAGCTCGGAGCGGAGCATGCCCTCCTTCGCCGCCATCCAGTTGCGGTTGCCCTGCACGGTGTTGATCTCGCCGTTGTGCGCGATCAGGCGCAGCGGCTGCGCGAGAGGCCACGACGGGAACGTGTTGGTGGAGAAGCGCGAGTGCACGAGCGCAAGCTCTGACGCGAACGCGGGGTGCAGCAGGTCCGGGAAGACCTTCTCCAGCTGATACGTGGTCAGCATGCCCTTGTAGGTCAGGGTCCGCGCGGACAGCGACGCGAAGAACGGTCCGTCCGCGTGCTCGGACCGACGCCGCACGCGATACAGCCGGCGGTCGAGCTCGACGCCCGCCAACCCGTCGCACGCGAGGAACGCCTGGCGGAACGTGGGCGCGGAGGCCTGCGCGGAAGGGCCGAGCGAGCCGAGCTCGACCGGCACGTCGCGCCATCCGAGGACGGTGACTCCTTCAGCGGCAGCCGCGTCCTCGAAGATGCGCGTCTCCGCGTCCTCCTCACCCGGGGTGAGGAACGCGATGCCCACGCCGTAGGCGCCGGCCTCAGGCAGATCGAAGGAGGTGACCTCGCGCAGGAACGCGTCGGGAACCTGGGTGAGGATGCCTGCGCCGTCGCCGGTCTCCGTCTCAGCGCCGACAGCGCCGCGGTGCTCGAGGTTCTTCAACGCCGTCAGCCCTGCATCGACGATGTCGCGGCCCGCAGTGCCGCGCAGGGTCGCCACGAAGGCGACGCCGCAGGCGTCGTGCTCGTATGCGGGGTTGTAGAGCCCTCCGGAGGGCTGGGGGGCGCTGAGAAGCGAGGCCATTGAACCGTCCTTCATCGGACGCCGCACGCGGCGGGTCCTCATGGTTGATGGGCACCGTCGACCCGGGGGGAGCATGGGTGACCAGCGTACCGCGCCGGGCAAGCCCTTTTGGAACTCTTTACTGCGCGCTGGGGGTATCGCCGGGGTCGCCGGCGTCTTCTGCCGCGTCCAGGGTACCGGCAGTGCTTTCGCCCTCGGTTCCGGACCCCTCCGACTCAGTGCGCGTGTGCGCACCGCTCGCCCCGACTGCCGCGAGCGTGGCCCGGTCGGGGACCTCGGACAGGCGTCGCTGACGCGCACCGGTGACCAGGAAGGCGATGATGGCACCGAGCAGCACGATGCCCGCCACCCACACGTTGATGCGCAGCCCCAGGACGTGCACGGCGGTGTCGATGCGCACCGTCTCGATCCAGAGGCGCCCCGCGGTGTACACCGCGACGTACAGCCAGAAGACACGCCCGCCCCACAGCTTGAAGCGACGGTCGGCCCACAGCAGCACGGCGACGCCCGCGAGGTTCCACAGCATCTCGTAGAGGAACGTCGGGTGGAACGTGGTGAAGGCCTCGTAGCCCGCGGGCCGGAAGGCCTCTTCGATCTCAAGGCCCCAGGGCAGATCCGTCGGCCCGCCGAAGAGCTCCTGGTTGAAGTAGTTGCCGAGGCGCCCGATCGCCTGGGCCAGCAGCACCGCAGGCGCCACCGAGTCGGCGAAGGCGGTGAACGATGCTCCAGCCCGACGCGCGCCGATCCATGCGCCGAAGGCCCCGAGCGCGACGGCGCCCCAGATGCCCAGGCCGCCCTCCCAGATCTTGAACGCGTCGATCGGGTTGCCGTTCTCGCCGAAGTACGCCGCGGGACTGGAGATCACGTGGTAGATCCGGCCGCCGATGATCCCGAAAGGGATCGCCCAGAAGGCGATCGACTCGACGACCTCGGGATCACCTCCGCGCTCGATCCAACGACGGCGCACGAGCCAGAGCGCGACGAAGATGCCGATCAGGATGAAGATCGCGTACATGTGGATCGTCAAAGGGCCCAGCGAGACGCTGGACCACTCGATCGGCGGGCTGGGGATCGACGCCCTCACACGTGTCCTCTCACGCCGGCGGCAAGCTCTTCCGTCTTGGCCCGGAGCGCCGCGATGCCGGCGTCGAGATCGTCCGGGTGGTCGGCGAGGCACCTCACGAGCGCCGAGCCGACGATGACTCCGTCCGCGTAGGACGCGACCTGCGCAGCGTGCGCGGCCGTCTTCACGCCGAGGCCCACGCAGACGCGAGGTGCTCCTGCCTCACGGGCCCGTTCGACGAGAGCATCCACGCCCTCTCCGATGGACGCACGCTCGCCGGTGACCCCCATGAGGGCCGCGGCGTAGACGAATCCGGAGGAGGCCTGGCATGTCAGGTGCATCCGCTCAGGGGTCGTCGTGAGCGCCACGAGGTGCACGGTGTCGATGTCTCGCGTCGCGGCGACCTCGGCCCACCCTGCACCGGAGTCCGGCGTGATGTCGGGCAGGATCACTCCAGAGCCGCCCGCCGCCAGGAGCTCGTCCGCGAAGCGGTCGGGTCCGTACTGAAGGATCGGGTTGAAGTAGCTCATCACGACGGCAGGTGCGCCGGCGTCGGTCACGGCCTTGACCGCGGTGAAGACGTCCGCCACGCGGGTGCCGGTCGCCAGGGCCGCCTCTGCTGCCAGCTGGATGGTCTCGCCATCCATCACCGGGTCGGAGTAGGGCAGGCCGACCTCGACGATGTCCACTCCCGCCTCGACCATCGCGGTCATGGCACGCACAGAGCCCTCGACGGACGGGTAGCCGACGGGCAGGTAGCCGATGAGCGCCGAGCGTCCCTCCGCCTTGATCTGGTCGAGCCGATCTCCGAGCGCCGTCACGCGTCCTCCCCCGGCAGCATTCCGAACCACTGGGCGGCCTGCTCGACGTCCTTGTCTCCTCTTCCGGAGAGCGTGACGAGCAAGGTGGCCTCCGGGCCGAGCTCGTTGCCGAGCTTGATCGCGCCGGCGAGCGCGTGCGAGGACTCGATCGCGGGCATGATGCCCTCGGTCCGGCACAGCAGGCGGAACGCGTCCATGGCCTCCGCGTCGCTGATCGGCCAGTACTCGGCACGGCCGATGTCCTTGAGCCACGAGTGCTGCGGTCCGATGCCCGGGTAGTCGAGGCCCGCGGAGATCGAATGCGACGCGATCGTCTGCCCGTCCTCGTTCTGCAGGACGTAGGAGCGCGAGCCGTGCAGGACGCCGACAGACCCCAGCGAGAGGGTCGCCGCATGCTTGTCGGTGTCGACGCCGTCACCGGCCGCCTCGCAGCCGATCAGCCGGACATCCGCATCGTCGAGGAACGCGTCGAAGCTGCCTATCGCGTTCGAGCCGCCGCCCACGCATGCGAGCACGGCGTCAGGGAGGCCGCCGAGCGCGAGCATCTGCTCGCGCGCCTCGACCCCGATCACACGCTGGAAGTCGCGGACCATCGCGGGGAACGGGTGCGGACCTGCGGCCGTGCCGAAGATGTAGTTGGACGACTCCACGTTCGCGACCCAGTCACGGAACGCCTCGTTGATCGCGTCGCGGAGGGTGCGGGAGCCTGTCGTGACGGGCACCACCTCTGCGCCCAGGAGGCGCATGCGCGCGACGTTGAGGGCCTGGCGCTCGGTGTCCTCCTCCCCCATGTAGACCACGCAGTCGAGGTCCATGAGGGCGGCGGCGGTGGCGGTCGCGACTCCATGCTGCCCGGCACCGGTCTCCGCGATGACGCGGGTCTTGCCCAGGCGCTTCGTCAGGAGGGCCTGTCCGAGCACGTTGTTGATCTTGTGCGAGCCGGTGTGGTTCAGGTCCTCACGCTTGAGGAAGATGCGCGCACCGCCCGCATGCCTGGCGAAGCGCGGCACCTCGGTGATGATCGACGGACGTCCCGTGTACTCACGGGCAAGACGCTCGAGCTCCTCGGTGAACGCCGGGTCCACACGCGCCTTGTCATACGCGTCGGTGAGCTCGTCGAGCGCCGCCATGAGCGCCTCGGGGAGGAATCGGCCGCCGAACTGGCCGAAGAAGGGACCGGGCGCCGACTGGAGCGATTCCGTCACGGGCGCACCGATCGAAGCGCGGGGTGGGCTCCTGCGGCGACCATCTCGGCGACGGCGGTCCGCGGGTCGCGGTCCTTGACGAGCGCCTCGCCCACGAGCACAGCGTCGGCCCCGAGGCGCGCGTACTCGACCACATCGTGGCTGTCGCGGATGCCCGACTCGGCCACCCGCAGAATCCCGTCAGGGATGGCAGGCGCCACGCGGGCGAAGGTGTGCCGGTCGACCTCGAGCGTCTTCAGGTTGCGAGCGTTCACGCCGACGACGCGTGCGCCGGCGTCCACTGCCCGCGCGACCTCGTCCGTGTCGTGCACCTCGACGAGCGCGGTCATGCCGAGCGAGTGAACGCGCTCGATGAGGCCCTCGAGCGCCATCTGCTCGAGCGCGGCGACGATGAGGAGCACGACGTCGGCGCCGTGAGCGCGTGCCTCCCACACCTGATACGGGGTGACGATGAAGTCCTTGCGCAGGATCGGGATGTCGACCTTCGCCCTGACAGCGTCGAGGTCGGTCAGCGACCCGCCGAAGCGGCGCTGCTCGGTGAGCACCGAGATGACCGAGGCTCCCCCGGCCTCATACTCGGTGGCGAGCGAGGCGGGATCCGTGATCTCCGCGAGATCACCCTTGGACGGGCTGGACCGCTTCACCTCGGCGATGACGGCAACCTCGTCCCGCGCGAGACGCTGATACGCGTCGATCGCGCTCGGGAGGCGGCTGGCGCGCTCCTTCAAGGCGTCCATCGACGTCGCCTGCTCACGGACTGCGAGGTCCTCACGGACCCCTGCGACGATGCTCTGCAACACGCTCATTGTTGCTCCACCTCCCTGGCGTCAATGGTAGCGCCGGACGAACGGCCCGATGACCGCGTCGGCGCTGAGCCGACCGGAGCCTAGACGGTCAGGTAGGGAGCGAACGGCGGGAGGTTGCGCACGATCCAGAACACCCCGAGCAGCGCGGGAAGCCCGATCGCGAACCACATGGGTACGGGGATGGTGCCCTTTCGGCGCCACGCGCGGTACCACCACAGCGCGATCGCGGCGATGCCCATCGGGATGATCAGGAGCACGACCACCACGTTGTACTGCAGTGCGAGCGCGAGGTCCCCGCCGAGCAGCGAGTGGACGGCGCGCAGGCCACCGCAGCCGGGACACCAGTGTCCCGTCGCGGCGAAGAAGATGCATGACGGGAAGACTCCGGATCCGGTGGGATCCTGCACCCCCGTGTACGCCGTGCCAGCGAGCAGCGCCGCCGTCACCACCGCCGGGCCCGCGAGTCTGTGCGGGGTCCGGCGATCGGTGACGGCGGCGGCTGTCACAGCGGGATCAGTACGCGCCAGCGGCGGCGGCGATGCCGTAGAACACGCCACCGAGCACCGACAGCACGGAGCCGATGATGCCCAGGATGAAGCCGACCTGGCCCAGGTTGCCGTTGGTGGCGAGACCCTGCGCGGCGGCCTCCTTGGACTTGTTGCCGACGATGATCGCGGGGATGCCCGCGAACAGACCGCAGCAGACGATGCTCAGGATGCCGAGCACGAGCGCCCAGGTACCGAGGTTGTTCTTCGAGTCCGAGGGGCCAGCGGCGAATCCGGGCTGCGGCGGCATGGGGGGCGGCGGGATGTCAGTCATGGTGTCTTCTCCTTCGTGTGAATGGGCATGCGGCGCCTGCCAGCGCCGCGCTCAGCTCGAGGTCTGGCCGTGGCCGAGAGCCTTGAGCGCACCGCCGGCCGCAAGCGACACGACGGCAAGGGCGGCCCCGACCCACACGAAGGCCATCTGAGGAATGCCGACGCCGAGAGCCGCGATGATCGACGCGATCACCAGGCCGACGTTGGTCACCCAGGCCGCGGGGGTGCGGCCATGGTTGTGAGGCGCTGCCTCGGGAAGGTCCTGGGGACTCAGCTTGACGCTGCTCGACACTTCTCCTCCTTGGGTCCGGGTGACGACAGTCTAGCCACGGCCGCGCGCGGACAGCCGCGACGCGAGGAAAACTGCGCGGATCATCGCCGCCGCCTTGCTGCGCGTCTCCGCCTCCTCGGTCACCGGCACCGAGTCCGCGACGATGCCCGCGCCTGCCTGGACGTACGCGATGCCGTCCTTGATGAGGGCGGTACGGATAGCGATCGCGGTGTCGGTGTTCCCGGCGAAGTCGAAGTAGCCGACCGCGCCTCCGTAGAACGCGCGACGGGCCGGCTCGACCTCGTCGATCAGCGCGATCGCGCGCGGCTTCGGCGCGCCGGACAGGGTGCCTGCGGGGAACGTCGCCGTGAACGCGTCGAAGGCCGTGTGCCCCGCCTCGAGGCGACCGACCACCGTCGAGCACAGATGCATGATGTGGCTGTAACGGTTGAGCGCCATGAAGTCCGCCACCTCGACTGACGTGGGCTCGCACACCTTCACCAGGTCGTTGCGCGCGAGGTCCACGAGCATCACGTGCTCGGCGATCTCCTTCGGGTCGGCGCGCAGCTCCTCCTCGAGGCGGCGGTCCTCCTCAGGGGTGGCGCCGCGGGGCCGCGAGCCTGCGATCGGGAACGTCGACACGTCACCGCGCTCGACTCGCACCAGCGACTCCGGGCTCGAGCCGACGACCGCGAACTCGCGTCCGTCGGCGTCCTCGAGCTGGAAGCAGTACATGTACGGGCTCGGGTTGACCGTGCGAAGCACCCGGTACACGTCGAGCGGAGTCGCCTCGCACGGGATGTCGAAGCGCTGCGACGGGACCACCTGGAAGACCTCGCCGTCGCGGATGGCCTCCTTGGCGAACTCGACGGTGCGCTCATACTCACCGACGGCGGACCGCATCCGCACCTCGGGCTCATCGGCGGAGCCGAGACCTGAGACCTCTCCCCCTGGCGCGTCGGCGAGCGCTCGCTCCATGGCGTCGACCCTGGCGACTGCGTCCTCGTAGGCCTGCTCGATGCCGCTGGCCTGAGCATCCGCATTGACCGCGTTGGCGATCAGCCACACCGAGCCGTCGAGATGGTCGACGACCGCGATGTCGGTCGCGAGCAGCAGCAGCACGTCCGGCACATCGATCTCGGCCGGCGCCTTGTGCGGCAGCGTTGGCTCCCATTGGCGGATGATGTCCCAGCCGAGGACGCCGACCATGCCGCCCGTGAGGGGCGGGAGACCAGGGATCGCCTCGGATGCGAGCTCGGAGAGCACCTGTCGGATCGTGGGCAGAGGCGCCCCGCTCTCCAGGCCGACGGGCACGTCGCCCGTCCAGCGCGCCTCGTCGCCGTCGACAGTCAGGGCCGCCCGCGACCGGACGCCGATGAACGAGAAGCGTCCGAGCGTGCCATCGGGCTCAGCGGACTCGAGGATGAAGGTGTTGGGCCGCGACTGTGCGAGCGCGCGGTAGACGGCGACGGGAGTGGTCGAGTCGGCCAGCACGCGACGCACCACGGGCACGACGCGGTGGCTCTCGCCGAGCTCCTTGAAGCGCGACAGGTCGGGCCACGTCTCGCCCCACGCGACCTGCACGGGCGCGTCGCTCATCCCTCGACCTCGCGACCGTCGACCGCGCCCAGGTCGCCCCCTGTGAGGAAGCACGTCCGCTCACCCGTGTGGCACGCGGCGCCCACCTGGTTCACCTCGAGCAGGATCGCGTCGCCGTCGCAGTCGAGCGACGCCCGCACCACGACCTGCCGGTGACCCGAGGTGTCCCCCTTGCGCCACAGCTCCTGGCGTGACCTGCTCCAGTACACGGCCCTGCCCGACGTGAGCGTCTCGTGGAGCGCCTCGTCGTTCATCCAGGCCACCATGAGCACCTCACGGGTGTCGTGCTGCTGAACGACGGCGCAGACCAGGCCGTCGTCGTTGCGCTTCAGGCGCGCTGCAAGAGTGGGATCCAAGGACATGCGCCCATCCTTCCATGACGGCGCGAGGTGTCAGCGCGTCTGCGCCACCCAGGCCTCGTGCATCCGTGCGTAGGTGCCGCCGAGCTCGACGAGATCGCTGTGCGAGCCGACCTCGACCAGCTCGCCTGCGTCCATGACCGCGACCAGGTCGGCACGCTCGGCCGTGGACAGCCGGTGGGCGATCACGATCGCCGTGCGACCGCGCATGAGCGACTCGAGCGCGCGGGAGATCCGCACCTCGGTGGCAGGGTCGACGGCGGAGGTCGCCTCGTCGAGGATCAGCACGTCGGGGTCGCGCAGGTAGGCGCGTGCGATCGCGACCAGCTGCCTCTCCCCTGCGCTCAGCAGCTCGCCTCGCGGACCCACCGGCGTGTCGAGGCCGTGAGGCTGCGCGGCGAGCCAGCCATCGAGTCCGAGCGATTCGAACACGGCGAGCGCCTGACGCTCGAGGTCCTCGGCGGAGGTCGACTCGTCGAGCGCGTAGGCGAGGTTGCTGCGGATGGTGCCGTCGAACAGGAAGCCCTCCTGCGGCACGATCGCAACGGACCGGCGCAGGTCGTCCATCGGGACGTCGCGCAGATCGACGCCGCCGATGCGGACGCCGCCGCCGGTCGGGTCGATGAACCGCGCGAGGAGGCGCACGAACGATGTCTTGCCGGAGCCCGTCTCGCCGACCAGCGCGATGCGGCGACCCGCCGGCACCTCGAGGTCGATGCCCTTGAGCACCTCTGGCCCGGTCGGATACTGGAGCCTGACCCCTTCGACTGACACCTCTCCGCGCCCGCGCGGGATCGGCGTGCCGTCCGCACCCGGGTCCGCGACGACCACGGGAGTGTCCACGAGCCCGATCACCCGGCGCCAACCGACGAGCGCGCGCTGCATCTCGGCGAGCATCTCGATGATCCAGCCGATCGGTCCCGCGAAGCTGTACACGAGGAATGCGAAGGCGACGACGGTACCGACGCTGACGGCGCCGTCGAGGGCGAGCCTGGTGCCCACCACGAGCGCGAGGCCGGTCGCGATCGACTGCGCTGCGGCGTTCGTGGAGAACAGCGATGTGCCGAGCCATCCCGCGCGGGTGTCACCCTTCACGATGTCACGGTTGGTGCGCGCGAGGTCGTCTCTCATGTGGCGGTGCACGCCGTAGGACCGGATCGTGGAGATGCCGACGAGCTGCTCGCCCGTTGCGGCCAGCAGGTCTCCGGCGCGTGCGCGCACGCGACCGTAGGCCGCCATGATGCGAGGCTGCATGACCTTCACCATCACGACCGTGGGGATGTACGCCACGATGACGACGAGCGCGAGCTGCCATGCGAAGACGAGCATGACGACGAGCATGATCATCGACTCGAAGGCCGCGATCATCATCGCCGCACCCGTCCACTGCATGAGGTCGCGCATGGTCTCGACGTCGCCCGTCACGCGGGAGACGTAGCTGCCTCGCCTGTCGGCGTTCTGTGTGAGGACGGACAGGTCGTGGACGGTGTCGAAGGCCTTGATGCGCAGCGTCGCGAGGCCCTCCTCGGCCTGCACGACCATGCGGATCCTGACGATCCGCTCCACGAACGTCGCACCGATGAGCAGGGCCGCGCCGATGGCCGCGAAGGTGAAGGCGATCGACACGTCGACGCCGTCGGGCGCGAGGAGACCGCGGTCGGTCACCTGCTGGGTGACGAACGGCACCGCCGTCTTGCCGAGCCCTGCCACTCCGGCGAGGGTCAGGGTGATCCCGAAGCCCTTGCGGAACTCGGGGCTGAGCGCGAAGCCGCGCTTCAGCGTCTGCCGCATGGTGGTCGGCTCGCTCACTGGACGTCGCCCTCCTTCTCCACCGCGTCGGCAGCTCGCGCCGCATCCCGCTCATACGCGAGCACGATGTCCTTGTAGCCCTCGTCACGAGAGAACAGCTCCTCGTGGGAACCGGCGTCCACGACTCGACCCGAGTCGACGTGCACGACGCTGTCGGCGAGCATGATCGAGGCGAGGCGGTAGGCCACGAGCAGGACCGTCGGAGAGTCGTCCGAGGCGGACAGCCCGGTGAGGATCTCGCGTTCGACGACGGGGTCCACTGCGGAGGTGGCGTCGTCGAGGATCAGCACACGGGGCCGACGCACCAGCGCCCTGGCGAGCGCGACGCGCTGGCGCTGGCCGCCCGAGAGGTTCGATCCGCGCTCGTCGAGCACGGCGTCGAGCGGGTCCTTGCCCGCCTCTACGAGCCCCCGCACCACGTGGTGGACGGAGGCGCGGCGCAGCGCCTCCCAGACTGCGGCGTCGTCGATGTCGGCGCCGAGCGTCACGTTCTCCCTGACAGTTCCCGCGAACACGAAGGCGGTCTGCGGCACGAGCGCGACGTGCGATCCGAGGTCCTTGACGTCCTGGAGCGGCACCCCGTCCAGGAGGATCTGTCCCGAGGCAGGCAAGGTCAGCCGGGAGGCGGCCATCGCGATCGTGGACTTGCCCGAGCCGGTCGGACCGACGAGTGCGGTCACGGTGCCGGCCCGCAGCTCGATAGAGGCCCCCTCCACGAGGACCGTCAGCTCGTCGTGCCCGTCGTCGGCGGCGATCGAGGCGCCGAGGAAGCTCACGGTACCCGCACCCGACCCCTCGATCTCGATGTGCCCGGGTTCGTCGATCTCGCGGGCCGCCTCGGTGATCTCTCCCACGCGACGGAAGGACACGAGGGCCTGAGGCATCTGTCCCAGGATCCAGCCGAGCCCTCGGATCGGGATCGCGAGCAGCGTCACGAAGTACATGGCTGCGACGACGTCTCCCACGGAGACGTGTCCGCCTGCCGCGCGTGCCGTGCCCACCACGGCGAGCGCGATCGCGCCGAGCGGCGCCATGAGGTCCATGAGCGGCTCGAACCAGGCCTTGACCCGCCCCACGCGGATGTCCGCCTTGGCAAGCGAGCGAGCGGCCACGGCGAACCTGCGCCCCTCTCGCTCCTCGACACCGAGCGCCTTGACGACGGTGCCGCCATCGAAGCTCTCGTGCGCGATGTTCGAGACGTCGGCGCGGAGCGTCTGCCCCTTCATCCACAACGGGGTGACCACGCGTTCGAACAGGAGGTTCACCCCGAGGATGAGCGGCACGACCGCGAGGCCCGTCACTGCGAGCCAGGGGTCGGAGCGCCACATCGACACGCCCGCGGCGACCATCATGACGACCGAGCCGACCGTGAACGACAGAGGATGCAGGGGGCCCGTCGCGGTCTCCGCATCGGACGAGATCGCGGAAAGGATGCGTCCCGAGGACTGGGTGCGGTGCCACCCCATCGGAAGCCGCGAGAGCGACTCCGCGACGACCTCGCGATGACGGCCGCCGACGCGCGCGACGCCCGCCTGGGTCATCGCCTGACGGAACGCCTGTGCGAGCGCGATCACGATGCCGATGCCGACGAAGGTCCCGCCCGCGTACAGGATGGCCGTCATGGGGTCGTCGGTCATCTCACCCCAGCGGCCACCCAGCGGGTCGCCTGCGACACCAGGGATCACCACGGAGTCCGTGATGTCTCCGAGCAGCGTGCCGAACGCGATCGTCATCACCGAGAACAGGGCGGCTGCTCCGATGCCCGCGAGGAAGAAACCAGGCGCCTGGCGGATGCCGTGCCACAGCAGCTGGACGGACTGACGTGCGAAGGAGCCGCTGAGCGCGTACTCCCCCGGCTTGGCTGGTCCGTGCACTACCGCACCTCGATGCCGGCCGCGCGCATGTGGTCCTTCACCTGCGCGATCGACAGGGTGCCGAAGTGGAAGACGCTTGCGGCGAGGACGGCGTCGGCGCCCGCCCGAGCGGCGTCCACGAAGTGATCGGGCGTGCCGGCGCCGCCCGAGGCGATCAGCGGGATCGACACCGCTGCGCGTGCCTCCCGGATCATCTCCAGGTCGAAGCCGTCGGTGGTGCCGTCGGCGTCCATCGAGTTGAGCAGGATCTCGCCCGCGCCGAGCTCCTCCGCGCGTCGGATCCACTCGATCGCGTCGATACCGGTGCCGCGGCGGCCCCCGTGCGTCGTGACCTCGAAGCCGGAAGGGGTCTCTGCACCGTCCTGGCAGCGTCGGGCGTCGGCCGAGAGGACCAGCACCTGGTTGCCGAAGCGGTGCGAGATCTCGGTGATG
Organism: Demequina zhanjiangensis; assembly: GCF_030418315.1. Lineage (GTDB taxonomy): Bacteria > Actinomycetota > Actinomycetes > Actinomycetales > Demequinaceae > Demequina > Demequina zhanjiangensis. Next base: position 68,391 of record NZ_JAUHPV010000005.1, on the reverse strand, counting down.
AGCTCGGGACGCGCGATCGCCGCGGTGTTGACCCCGACCTTGTCCGCGCCCGCCCGCAGCAGCCTGTCGACGTCCTCGGGGGCGCGCACGCCGCCACCGACGGTCAGCGGCACGAAGACCTGCTCCGCGGTGCGGCGCACCACGTCGTAGGTGGTCTCACGGTTCCCGGACGACGCGGTGACGTCCAGGAACGTCAGCTCGTCGGCGCCTCCCGCGCCGTACAGCTCCGCGAGCTCGACCGGGTCGCCCGCATCACGAAGGTTCTCGAAGTTGACGCCTTTGACGACGCGTCCAGCGTCGACGTCGAGGCAAGGGATCACGCGCACGGCGACAGGCATCAGGAGACCTCCGGAGAGAAGACGTCAAGGATGTCGACCACGAGCACCACGGGCCCCTGGTCGGGATACGCGGAGGTCGCGGGCGAGAGGATCACGATCTGCGAGCCGAGGGTCTGGTCGAGCAGCCCGACCTCGATGGCCTCGATCGACTCGCCTGAGCCGACCTCGACGGTGAGCGGGGCGATCTCCTCGGGCCAGGACGAGTCGAGCTCGGTGCCGTCCCAGGACAGCATCGTGTAGTTGACGAGGACGAGGTCGCCTTCGCGGACCTGCTGGCCGGTGCCCTGCACGAGGGTGGCCACCTGGACGTCGGCGGGCGGCTCGAGGTCCTCGGGGATGGTGACCGTGGGTGCACCATCGGCGGCCCGGCGGACGGTCGGGAAGTCCTCGCGGGGCTCCGCCTCGGCGCCGACGGCATGCATCGGGAGCACGTCGATCACGAGCACGATCGGAGGTTCCGAGTCGGGGTTGTCCTCCGGGGCCGGCGAGACGTGGAGCACGCGAGTGCCGACGCGGACATCGAGAAGCGCCTCGTAGAGGTCCTCCCCGAGCAGCTCGGGCGCGAGCAGGAAGGAGCGTGCCAGACCTTGGTACGAGTTCGTGACCCTTGACCCGTCCTCGAGCGACTCTCCGTACATGTCGAGCAGCAGCGGCTGGCCGTCCTGAAGACGCTCGCCGTCGCCCTCGAGCATGACCTCCGTCTGCGTCGTCTCCCAGTTCAGACCCCGCTCGAAGTCCAAGGTGGGAGTGCCGGAATCGTCGATGCCGACGGTGATCGTGGAGATGTCGCCGCTGGGCGACACGGACGCCGATGCGTCAGGGGGTCCGCTCACGCAGCCGGTGAGGGCCAGCCCCGCGGCGAGCGCGAGGGCGACGAGGCGACGCATGGTTCACTCCTGAAAAGGTCTCTGGACAGCCTGACAAGTGTACGCGTCGCGCGTCACTGTGAGAGCGTGCCCAGAAGCATGTCGACGCGCTCGTCCTCATACCTGAAGGGGTCCTTGAGCAGCACGGTGCGGCTCTCCTGCCCCGTGAACTTCAGATGCACCCAGTCGACCGTGAAGTCGCGCCCAGAGGCGAGCGCCTCCCGCACGAAGCGCCCACGCAGATGTGCGCGGGTCGTCTCCGGAGCGGTGGTCTTCGCTCGGGTGATGGCCTCCTCGGACACGAGGGTGCGGATGAGGCCCTGCGCCTCCATGCGGTTCGCGAGACCTCTCTCCGGTGAGACGTCGTGATACGCGAGCTCGAGCCGAGCGAGTCGCGGATCATCGAGCTCGCACTGAAGCTTGTCCTGGTAGCGCATGAGCAGCTTGTGCTTGATCGCCCAGTCGAGCTCGGTGTCGATCGAGGAGAAGTCCTGCGTCCGCACCGCGTCGATGCCGCGCTGCCACAGATCGAGGATGCTGTCGACCTCGTCGGTGCGCTCGATCACGTCGCCCACGTGGGACTTCACGGCGTCGAGGAAGGCCTGCTGCACCTGCACGGCGGTCATGCGCGACCCGTCGGCCAGCTCGACCGTGGCCTGCCCCGTGAGGTCGTGAGCGACGTCACGGATCGCCTGCATCTCCTTGGCGAGCGTCAGATCGGGCATGAGGACGCGAGCTTCGAGCAGCCTCAGGACCAGATCGGTCGAGCCGACCTTCAGGAGCGTGGTGGGCTGCGCCATCGTCGAGTCGCCCACGATGACGTGCATGCGGCGGTACAGCTCCGCGTTCGCGTGGGGTTCGTCGCGCGTGTTGATCATGGGACGCGACCGCGTGGTCGCAGAGCTCATGCCCTCCCACATGTGGTCGGCGCGCGGCGAGAAGCTGTAGTGCGCTCCTTCGGGCGTGCGCGTGATGCAGCCCGCGCCTGTGACGATCTGCCGTGTCACGAGGAAGGGCAGCAGCTGGCGGCCGAAGCCCGCGAAGTCGGCGCGCCGACGCAGCAGGTAGTTCTCGTGGCAGCCGTAGCTGTTGCCCGCCGAGTCCGTGTTGTTCTTGTAGAGGTGGATCTGGCCGTCGACACCCGCTTCGCGCAGCCGCTGCTCCCCCTCGGCGACAAGGTCCTGGACGATGCGCTCGCCGGCCTTGTCCAGCGCGATCAGGTCCTCGATCGTGTCGCATTCGGCGGTCGCGTACTCGGGGTGCGCTCCCACGTCGATGTACAGACGCGAGCCGTTGGTGAGGAAGACGTTGGAGGAGCGGCCCCACTGCACGACGGAGTGGAACAGGTGGCCCGCGACCTCCTCCGGCGTGATGGGCCGTGAGCCTGGGGCGACGACGTGCAGGCCGAACTCGGTCTCGAGTCCGAAGATGCGACGGGAGGGTTCAACCTCGAGCGGCGGGGGGACCTCGGCGATCTGCATCGCGAGCGGGCGGGCGAACAGGCGCGGCCCGGGGCCGGCCTACTCGCCGCCCTTCTGCACGAACGAGCGCACGAACTGCTCGGCGTTCACCTGCAGCGACCCGTCGATCTCGTCGAGGAGGTCGTCGAGAGCGTCCGTGGACGCCTGCTGGGCGGGTGCCGGTGCGGGCTCGGGAGCGTCGTCCTCGTAGGGCTGACCGGAAGCGTTGACCTGAGGCATGGTGCCAGTCTATCCACCCATCAAGGAGTCCAGGAGGGCATGGCTGGCCTCATGCGGGTCGTCCAGGTGGATGACCTCAAGGTTGCCGTGACGCGCCTCGCGGTCGATCACGACGGTGGACCATCCGGCGGCGTCGACGATGTCCGCTCGCGCGACGACGACGGCGCCTCGGAGTCGCGCGCGCGTGTTCGACGGCGCCTGTGCCGCGGCGGCAGCCACCTCGTCGTCAGTGGTGAGCCGCTCGACCGCGCCGGCGGCGGCGAGCCGCCACGCGAGCCCGTCACCCAGCCTGGACCACTGCAGGTCCATGGCCGCGAGGCGCGGGTCGTCCCACGACAGCAGGGTCCCGTCAGGCGCCGCGTTCTTGACGCGCATCCGGCCGAGCAGCTGCAGCTTCGCGACCCACTCGACCTCACGCGCGGCCTCGAAGATGTCGCGCCCCAGGCGGTCGAGCACGCCCTCCCAGCGCGCGATCACGTCCGCGTCGTTGACGTCGGTGGCGTAGGTGCGCGCGATCTCGAGCAGCGCACGCTGGATCTCGAGCGCCGTCGCGTCCTCGCCTGAGCGCAGGCGCAGACGAGCCGTGAGGTCCAGGTCGCGCGACACCGTGCGCACGTCCTCGACCGGCTCGGCGAGCTCGAGCATCTCGAGGCGCTCGTCCCCCGCCTCGATCGCCGCGAGCACGAGCGACGTGGTGCCGAGCTTCAGCAGCGTCGGCACCTCGAGGCAGTTGGCGTCACCGATGATGAGGTGGAGTCGGCGCCAGCGCTTGCGGGTCGCGTGCGGCTCGTCCCTGGTGTTCACGATGGGGCGGCGCAGCGTGGTCTCGAGCCCGACCTCGGTCTCCATGTAGTCGGCACGCTGCGAGAGCTGGAATCCGGGGGTCTCACCGTGGGTCCCGAGGCCGACGCGTCCGGAACCCGTGTAGATCTGCCGCGTGACGAGATGCGGGATCAGGAGCGCGGCGAGCGCGTCGAAGTCGACGTCGCGGTCGATCAGGTAGTTCTCGTGGGTGCCGTAGCTGGCGCCCTTCCCGTCCACGTTGTTCTTGTAGAGGGTGACGCGCTCGTCCTCGATCTCGGCGTATCGCTGTGCGGCCCTGAGCGCGATCGCATCGCCGGCGGCGTCCCAGGTCACGGCGTCCCTCGCCGTGCGGACCTCGGGGCCCGAGTACTCGGGGTGGGCATGGTCCACGTAGAAGCGAGCGCCGTTGGGCAGCACCGCGTTGAGGTGGGCGGGGTCCTCCCAGGATCCACGCCGACGACGCAGGGTGACGCCGCGCGCGGCGTCGTCGTACTCGGGCGAGTCCGTCAGCATGTCCCCGGTCGCGTAGCGGCGCTCGCGGCGCATGCCTCGCTGGTCCTGGAGCGGGTCCTCACCTCCGTAGTCCCAGCGCGCGGTGAGCCCTCCGAGCGCGTCGCGGCACGCGCTGACGAGCCTCGACGACATGAGGATCGGGTTGGCGCCGGGACGGTCGGGGTCCGCGATGCCGTACTCCGTCTCGAGTCCGACGATCCTCATGTCAGATGAGCTCCTTCGCGGCCACTGCGCGTGCCTCGGCGATCTCCTGGTCGGCGGCGGCCTGCAGATGCGCCGTGGAGATGCCCTTCTCGCCGCCCGAGATGACGGCCTTGATGGCCGATGTCTTGGCGCGGTCGACGATGTTGCGGACCATCGCGCCCGACGCGTGCTCGTCCACGTCCTCGTGCGAGAACAGGCGGTCGACGGTCGAGTCGATCATGTCGCGCAGGGTCGCGTGGACGTCTCCCCCGTGCGCCTGGACCTCGGCGGGCGAGAGCGGAAGCGCGTCGGTGAGGTACTTGGAGAAGATGTCCGCGGCCGAACGGCGGTCGGGACGCGAGATGGAGATCTTCACGTCCAAGCGGCCGGGTCGGAGGATGGCCGGGTCGATCATGTCCTCCCGGTTGGAGGCTCCGATCACGATGACGTTGCTGAGCGCCTCGACGCCGTCCAGCTCGGTCAGGAGCTGCGGCACGATCGTCGTCTCCATGTCGGAGCTCACGCCTGAGCCGCGCGCACGGAACAGCGCGTCCATCTCATCGAAGAACACGACGACCGGTGCGCCGGAGTGCGCCTTGGCGCGCGCCCTCTCGAAGATCGTGCGGATGTACCGCTCGGTCTCGCCGACGTACTTGTTGAGCAGCTCGGGTCCCTTGACGGAGAGGAAGTAGCTGCGGTCAGCGCCCACGGCGTCGGCCAGGGAGTGCGCGACCGCCTTCGCGATGAGCGTCTTTCCGCATCCGGGCGGACCGTAGAGGAGCATGCCCCGCGGGGGCTGCAGGTGGTGCTCGCGGTACAGCTCGGGGTGCACGATGGGCAGCTCGATGGCGTCACGGATGCGCTCGATCTGACCCGTGAGGCCGCCGATCGCGGCGTAGTCCACGTCGGGCACCTCCTCGAGAAGGAGCGCCTCCACGCCGGTGCGCTCGACCTTCTCCGAGGCGAAGCCCGTGCGCGGATCGATGATGACGGTGTCGCCTTCGTGGACCCGAGCGCGTGCGTCTCCGCCGATGAGCACCGCGACCCGCTCGTCCTCGCCGCGGGAGACGACGAGGATCCTCTCCTCGTCGATGACCTCGCGGACGATCGCCGCCTGGCCGGTGCGCTCCGGCTCGGCCTTCCCGACGACGACGCTCATGCCGTTGAGCAGCACCTCGTCACCTGGGACCAGGGTCAGGTCAGCGCCGGGGAGGACGGCCACACGCATGCGTCGGCCCTGCGAGACGATGTCGGCGTGGCCGTCGACCCATTGCACGAAGGTGGCGAAGGTCTGCGGCGGCTCCGACGCCTCCGCGAGCTTCTCGCGCATCTCCCCGAGCTGCTCGCGGGCGAGCTCGAGCAGCCGCTGAAGCTCGGCGTTGCGACGCTCGAGCGCCGCGGTCCGGTCCTGGCCTTCCAGCACCATCAGTCCTCCTCTTCCACGGCAGGCGCGCTGTTGATCGCGTCTCGACGCACCTTCCGCACCTTCTTGTCGGACACCGCACGCTCACCGAGGTCCTCGGGCGTCCACTCCTCCTCGACGGGGTACGACCCCTTCGCGGGCCTCCGGTGGCGCAGCGGAGCCTCGACGCCAGGCGCCATGCGGCGCGCGGTCAGCAGGAAGCCGGTGTGGCCGATCATCCGGTGGTCGGGCCTCACCGCGAGCCCCTCGAGATGCCAGGTGCGGACGAGCGTCTCCCACGCCTGCGGCTCGGTGAAGCCGCCGTGCTCGCGCAGATCCTCGGCGAGCCTGGACAGCTGCGTGGTGGTCGCCACGTAGGCGAGGAACACCCCGCCCGGTGCGAGCGCTCCGGCCGCGGCCTCGATGTTCTCCCAGGGGGCGAGCATGTCGAGGATGATCCTGTCCACGGTGCCAGGTTCGGTGACCTCGGCGATCCTGTCGGCGAAGTCGCCGATCTCGAGCCGCCACGCGGGGTGGTGCCCTCCGAAGAAGGACTCGACGTTGGCGCGCGCGATGTCGGCGAAGTCCTCGCGCCGCTCGATCGAGGTGAGCGAGCCCTGATCGCCGACTGCGCGCAGGAGCGACATGGTGAGCGCGCCGGAGCCGACGCCCGCCTCCACGACGCGTGCGCCTGGATAGATGTCCGCGTACTGGATGATCTGGCCCGCGTCCTTGGGGTACACGACGGCGGCGCCGCGCGGCATCGACAGCACGAAGTCGCTCAGCAGGGGCCGCAGGGCGAGATAGGCCGTGCCGGCGCTGGTCGAGACGACCGTGCCCTCGGGCTGCCCGATCAGGTCGTCATGCGCGAAGTGGCCGCGGTGCGTATGGAAGACCTTGCCCGCGCTCAGGATGATCGTGTGGTGGCGGCCCTTGGGATCCGTCAGCTGGACACGGTCGCCGTCGCGCAGGGGGCCGCGGCGCTCAGGCGCGCCGACAGGCTCGGAGTTGTCTGGGGTCATGCGCTCAATCCTAGGGGCCGCTATCGGAGCGCGTTCATGGCATCGAGGAGCCGCAGGACGCCGACAGGCTCCCCGTCGGACGAGACCACCCACACGTCGGTCCTCCCCCACCATTCGCGCAGGTGGCCGACAAGGTCCTCAGCGTCGTCGGTCGCCTGCACCACGGCGCCGCGCGGCAGCGGGGTCGTGACGGCCTGGAGGCCCGTGGAGGCCCTGCGCTCCTCGGGCACCGACAGCGCGACGTCCATGGTGATGTGACCTGCGGGCACCCCGTCGGCGGCTAGCACGACCGCCTCGTTCGCGCCGACGGAGCGCGCCGTGGCGACCACGTCGGCCACCGTCACATCGAACGGGACGCCCACAGCGGCATCCATGAGCGTCACGGCCGAGACCCCGACGCGCCTGCCGACCGTCTGCGAATGCCGCAGGGCCGCGGAGGCCGCGGGCCACAGGATCGAGGCCAGCAGGAGCGACCAGACGATCGAGAACGTGTCAGGCGTCCGGCCGTTGAGGAGCGGCACCGCGACCGCCCACAGGACGACTCCCGCGGCGATCACGCGGCCGCCCCACGCCGCCACCTTCAGTCCGGTGTGCCTGCGTCCGGTCAGCGCCCACACCACGGCCTCGAGCACGTGCCCGCCGTCCATCGGGACGCCCGGCAGGATGTTGAACGCTGCGAGCAGCAGGTTCGCGTACCCGGCCCACGCGAGGATCTGACCAGGGAGCCCGCCGAGCACCCCGGCGTCGCTGAGGACGTAGATCACCACGCCGATCACGAGGTTCGCGGCGGGACCCGCGAGGGCGGTGACAGCGGCGACCTTCGGGGTGATGTCGCGTGCGTCGAAGGACGTGTGGCCGCCCCACAGGGTGAGGACGATCTCGTCGACCCGCCTGCCGAAGGCGCGCGCGGCGAGCGCGTGCGAGGCCTCATGCAGGAACACGGAGGCGAAGAGGATCACCGCGAGCGACAGGCCCAGGATGAAGGTCCGGCTGTTGAGCGTCCCCGAGCCGGACGCGAAGATCGCCGCCAGGATCACGAGCATCACGAGCGTGGACGGCTGCACGATGATCCGTGCGCCGACGAGCGTTCCGAGCGAGAAGCCGCGGGTCTGACGGGGCTGCTGGGGCATGGGTCCACGGTAGAGGGTCGCGGAGCCGGTCGGGACCGTGCCGCGTGTCGGAGCGTCCGCGTACTGTGGCGCCATGGCCAGACGCCCCGCCCTCTCCCCGTCGCGAGCCAGCGACTTCCGCCAGTGCCCGCTGATGTTCCGGCTGCGGACCATCGACAAGGTGCCCGAGCCGCCCTCGGCTGCGGCGACGCTCGGAACGCTCGTCCACGCGGTCCTCGAGGACCTGTTCGACCTGCCCGCCGCGGAGAGGACCGAGCAGGCGGCTCTTGCCGCCGTCGCGCCTCGGTGGGAGCGGATGCTGGAGCGCAACCCGGCGTTGGCGGAGCTCCACGAGGACGACGCGGCGCTCGCAGTGTGGCTCGAGGACGCCCGCTCGCGGCTGCGCACCTACTTCACCATGGAGAACCCCACCCGGCTTCAGCCTTCCGGCAAGGAGGAGTTCGTCGAGCTCCAGCTCCCCGACGGGCCGCTGCTGCGCGGGATCATCGATCGGGTGGAGACGGCGCCGGACGGCTCGATCAGGCTGTCCGACTACAAGACCGGGAAGACGCCGCACCCGCGCTACGGCACCAAGGAGCGCTTCCAGATGAAGTTCTACGCGCTCCTGGTCGAGCGGCTGCGGGGGACGCGTCCTGCGCTCCTCCAGCTCCTATTCCTCAAGGACGGCGGCACCCTGATGCTCCGCCCCACAGCGGAGGACCTGGCCAACGTCGAGGCGGAGATCCGGGATCTGTGGGTCGAGATCAGCGCGTGCGCACGCGAAGCGCGCTTCGTCGCGAAGCCCAGCAAGCTGTGCGACTGGTGCAACTTCCGCGAGCTCTGCCCGCAGTTCGGTGGCACTCCCCCGGCCCTGGAGCCCGAGAAGGCGATGAAGGCGCTCGGCCTGACCTGACGCGTGGGTTCGCCCTCATCAGTGGCGGCACCGCGCTCGATCACGTCAGACCGAGGCACCTGCGGCGGTGCGCAGCCGCTGAGACGTCTCCGCGAGCGCTGCCGCCGCAGAGTTCACCGCGCGGATCCCCTCGGAGGTTCGCAGCGACGCCTGGTTGACCTCGTCCAGCGACGAGGCGATCGTCCGGCCGCTGTCGGCCACGCGTTCGGCGCTGGAGGCCATCTCGGCGGTCGTCGCCGTCTGCTCCTCCACCGCCCCCGCAATCGTCGACTGGAAGTCCGAGATCGCTCGGATGATCTCCCCGATGCGCGTGATCTCCTCGGACGCCCGCTCCACCGTGGACTGGATGGCGGCCACGCGGTCGGAGATGCCGCCCGTGGCGCGCGCGGTCTCCTGTGCGAGGTCCTTGACCTCGCCGGCCACGACCGCGAAGCCGGATCCCGCCTCGCCTGCGCGCGCCGCCTCGATCGTGGCGTTGAGCGCCAGGAGATTGGTCTGCTCCGCGATCGCGGTGATGACGTTCACGACCGCACCGATCTCCTCGCTGGATGAGCCGAGCTCCTCGACGGTGCGGCTCGTCGCCTCCGACGCCTCCACCGCCTCCGAGGCCATGCGCGCGACCGACTGCGCGTTCTCGGCGATCTCCCTGATCGAGGCGCCCATCTGGCTCGTGGCGGACGCGATCGTGTCGATGCCAGAGCTGACCTCCTGCGCCGCACCGGACACGGAGGCGGTGCGCTCCGCGGTGCTGTCCACGTCGTGCGTCATGCCTTGCGAGCTCCCTGCGAGCGACGTCGCCGCGGTGTCGAGCTCGTCGACCGCGGCACTGACGTCGCGGGCGACGGCCGCAGAACGGTCCAGAGTCTCGTTGAGCGCGACTGCGAGCTGCTCGAGCTCCGTGCGGGACTCTCCGACGGGAAGCCTGGTGTCCAGGTCACCTGACTCGAGGACCCTCGTCGCGGAGCGGACGCCCGTGACGATCGAACGGCCGATCAGCAGCGCGACCCCCGCCACCACGACAGCGATGCCGAGGCCCAGCCCTGCCAGTCCGAGCGCTGCGCTCACCGCGGCCGCGTGAACGTCGTCCACGTAGATCCCGGAACCCACGATCCAGTTCCACTCAGGGATCCCCTGCACATAGGAGACCTTGGGCGCGGCCTCCTCCTGCCCGGGCTTGGGCCACATGTAGTCCACGAAGCCCGCGCCGTCCGCTTGGACGGTGTCCACGAACTCGACGAAGATCGCCGTGCCGTTCGGGTCGGTGTTCTCGCTGAGGTCGGTGCCGTCGAGCTCCGGCTTGATCGGATGCATGACCATCGTGGGAGTCTCGTCGTTGATCCAGAAGTACTCCTCGCCCGAGTAGCGGAGGTCACGGACCGCGTCGATCGCGGCCTGCTGGGCCTGCTCGGTCGTGAGGGTACCGTCCTCGGCAAGGGCGACATTCCGCTCGATCACCTGGGCGGCGAGCTCGACGACCTGGCGGGTACCGGACTGCCTCTCGGCCATCATCCGGTCCTCGATCGCGGCTCCGCCCAGCGCGATGAGCGCAGCCATGCCGACGGTGGTGAGCGCGAGGATCGTGACGATCCTCGCCTGGATCGAAGGTGCGCGGAACTTGCGGATCACTGTGGTCCTCCCCGGGGATGCGGTGTCGAGCACCCCATCGACCCGGGACCAAGGTCCTTGAGGGAACCTGCAGAATCTCCGCCGCGGCGTCAGCGATCAGTCGAGGGAGTCGAGCACCTGGCCCCGCGCGACCGCGCGGAGCGTGTCGACCGTGACGTGCTCGAGCGACGCGACGCGGCTCACCCCCTCGATCTCCTCGAGCGGCGTCAGCCTGCGCACCGCGATCGTGCGCGCGCCCGACGCGGCGGCCGACCTCACGCCCGACCGCGAGTCCTCGATCGCGACGCACCTCTCGATGTCCACCCCGAGCCGCTGGGCCGCAAGAAGGTAGGCCTCAGGGTCGGGCTTGCCGTGCTCGACCTCGTCGCCAGAGACGACGACCTGGAAGGCCTCCGGCACCCGCGCCTGGAACGCCTGCGCGAGACGCGCATAGGACATCGTGACCAGCGCGCAGGGGATGCCCGCCCCGACCACCTCGTTCAGGAGCGCCCGCGCGTCCTCCTGCCACGGGACTCGCACAGCCATGTCGCCTGCGACGGAGGCGACGAGGAACTCCACGATCTGCTCGTGAGGGAGATCGATGCCCCGGTCCGCCAGGATCACCGCCGACTCCGGCAGCGCGCGACCCACGAGGCTCAGTCCGTCCTCGTCGGTCCATTCCACTCCGAAGCGCGACGCCAGCTGCTTCTCTGCCGAGATCCAGTAGGGCTCCGAGTCGATGAGGGTGCCGTCCATGTCCCACAGCACGGCCACGGGGTCAGAGTCGTGTGGATTCACGGGCGCCAGTCTAGGCTGGCCGGATGAACGAGGAGACCGAGATCCCCCACCTCCCCGAGGACGAGTCCGTGATGATCGCAGCCTTCGAAGGCTGGAACGACGCCGGCACCGCCGCGTCCAGCGCGCTGGACCACATCGCAGATCAATGGGACGCACGCGAGCACGCGGTGCTCGACCCGGAGCTTTACCACGACTTCCAGGTCAACCGCCCTTCGCTCACCCGCCTCTCCTCGGGCGACAAGGTGCTGTCGTGGCCCGGCACCGTCGTGTCGCGCGCCCAGGGCGACTGGGTCGGCAACCGCGAGGTGGCGCTGGTGAGGGGCATCGAACCCTCGATGCGATGGCGCACCTTCGTGGACGAGCTGCTCGACCACGCCGAGGACCTCGACGTGACGACGCTCATCACGTGCGGCGCGCTCCTGGTGGATGTCCCGCACACGCGGCCGCTGCCCACGTTCGTGTCGTCGGAGAGTGCGACGGCGCGGCAGCTGTTCGACCTTGAGCGCTCCGACTACGAGGGCCCGACAGGCATCCTCGGGGTGCTCGGCCACGAGGCCGAGCTGCGCGGGATCACGGTGCTCAGCATGTGGGTCGGCGTGCCTCACTATGTGGCGCACCCGCCGAGCCCCAAGGGCACCGTCGCGCTCCTCAGCCAGATCGAGCGCTTCCTGGGCGTGCCGATCGACCTGGGCGACCTGCCCTACGAGTCGGAGGCGTGGACGCGCGGCGCGAACGAGCTCATGGAGGACGACGAGGAGATCGCGCAGCACGTGGAGCGGCTCGAGTCGATGATGGATGAGGCGAGCCTGCCCGAGGCCTCCGGCGACGCGATCGCCGCCGAGTTCGAGCGGTTCCTTCGCCGGCGCGACGGCGGCACCGGCAAGTAGCCGCGCACGCAAGGCGCTGCGCTGTGGGCCGCCGGCCCACACGCGGTCACAGCGCCGAGACGACTCCCGTGGTGAGCAGCCCGACGATCACTCCCGCGAACAGGATCCTGTAGACCACGAACGGCATGAACGACCTGGTGGTCACGAGACGCAGGAACCACACGATCACCGCGTATCCGACCACGAAGGCCACGAGCGTCGCGATCGCGGTGGACACCAGTCCGGGCCCGTCCGCGTGCGTGAGGCCGTCGATCTCGGTCGCGAGCTCGAACAGCCCTGAGCCCAGCACTGCCGGGATCGCGAGCAGGAACGAGTAGCGCGCCGCGGCCTCGCGCGTCAGGCCCAGGAACAGCCCCATCGAGATGGTGCCGCCGGAACGGGAGACGCCGGGGACGAGCGCCATCGCCTGCGCGAGGCCCAGCAGCACCGCGTCCTTGCCGTTGAGCTCGCGCAGCTCGCGGCGCTTGGCGCCGATCCTGTCGGCCCATGCGAGCACGAGCGCGAACACCGCGAGGACGGTGGCGGTGATCCACAGGTTGCGTAGCGCGGTCTCGATCGAGTCCTTGAACAGGACGCCGAGGATCACGATCGGGAGCGAACCGATGATCACCCACCACCCGAGCCTGGCCTCCGGGCTGTGCGCACCAAGGCGCGACGCACGGTCCTTCCCATCGTGGCCGAGCAGCGCGCCCGTCCATGCCTTGAGGATGGCGACGATGTCCTTGCGGAAGTACACCAGCACCGCCGCCTCGGTGCCGATCTGGATGATGGCGGTGAACGCCGCGCCAGGGTCGGCTCCATGCGGAAGGAGCTCTCCGAGCACGCGCACGTGCGCGCTCGAAGAGATCGGAAGGAACTCGGTCAGGCCCTGGATCAGGCCGAGCAGCACAGCTTCCCACCACGTCATGGCTGCAAGGCTAGCGTCCGCGCGTCGCGACGCCGACACCCCTGTGGAGGCCGGTAGCGTCGTCCGCATGCAGCGCAGGCGGGTCGGTACGAGCGGTCTCGAGGTCTCGAGGCTTGCGCTCGGCACGATGACATGGAGCCGGGACACCTCCGCCGAGGAGGCCGCGGACCAGCTCGACATGTTCCTGGATGCCGGCGGCACCCTGCTCGACACTGCGGCGACGTACGCCGAGGGCGGCTCGGAGTCCCTGATCGGCGCGCTCCTCACCGGCGCCGTGTCTCGCGACGACGTCCAGATCTGCACGAAGGCGGGGATCAGGCGCACCCCGTCCGGAGGGCTCATCGATGCGTCGCGCGACACGATGCTCGACACGCTCGACGCCTCGCTCACGCGGCTCGGCACCGACCACGTGGACCTGTGGCTGGTCCATGCGTTCGACGCGATCACACCCTCGGACGAGACGTTGCACGCCCTCGAGATCGCCGTGAACTCGGGTCGCGCCCGCTACGTCGGCGTCTCGAACTACCCCGGCTGGGCGACGGCGCGGATCGCTGCCCAGGCGACCGGGCGCCCGGCGATCTCCGCGACGCAGATGGAGTACTCCCTGCTGCAGCGCGGCATCGAGAGGGAGGTCGTGCCGGCCGCCCGATCCATGGGGGTGGGCGTGCTCGCCTGGTCGCCGCTTGGACGCGGCGTCCTCACCGGCAAGTACCGCCACGCCGTGCCCGCCGACTCCAGAGCCGCGTCCGAGCACCTCGCCGGATTCGTGGACCCGTACCTGGGAGAACGCTCGCGCACCGTGGTCGATGCACTCGCCACAGCCGCCGACGGGCTGGGCATGTCCTCCCAGGAGGTCGCGCTCGCGTGGGTGCTGTCTCGGGAATGGCTCGCCTCCGCGATCGTCGGCGCACGCACTGCGCACCAGCTCGCACCCTCGCTCGAGGCGGCCGATCTGGAGCTCCCGTCCGCGATCCTCGGCGCTCTCGACGAGGTGACAGCGCCGGAGCTCGGCTATCCGGAGCGCCGGTAGGAGCACCCGTGGAGACGACAGCCCTGGCCCGGTCCTGTCAGCGCAGCTCGAACTCCTCGATGTCGTCGTCCAGCTCGTCCTCATCCTCGACCGCGTGGGCATCGAGCTCGTCCGAGTCGTCGAGCATGAGCGGCAGGCTCTCGCCGAACTCGTCGTCAAGCGCCGAGTCGTACGCCTCGAAGGCCTCGGCCACCGCGTCATACGCGTCATCCACGGCGACATCGTCGTCGCCGCGCCGCGCCGCGACCGCCGCAAGATGCTCCTCGAGGGCCGCTTGCAGGCGCCTCAATGCCTCACGAGACTCGTTCATGGTCTCGACGGTACTCGTGAGTCTGCTGAAATGGGAGGGATGAACATGAACAGCACCCCGGACAGCCCGCGCCACGTGGTCACACCCAAGCGCGCGAAGGACGCTCAGCGGTCGCGCTTCGAGTGGCGCGTGGTGACCATCCCGAGGGACGTGTCGAAGGCGGACGCGCGCGCGATGCTCACGGAGCAGGCGGAGTACGGCCATTGGGAGCTCGCGCGCACCCAGCTGTTCATCGGAGGCACACGCAAGTTCTGGCTCAGGCGCCGGACCATGAGGGTGGAGCGCTTCGACGCCGCCTGAGCGGCTCGCAACCACGCGGCGACTCGGGCCGTGCCCGCGACGCCGTGACCTCAGCAGTCCAGCAGGAACTGCACCACCACGTCGGCGCCCACGCGCAGCGATGAGATCGGGATGCGCTCGTCGATGCCGTGGAACAGGCTCGAGAAGTCGAGCCCGTCCGGCAGCATGAGCGGTGCGAAGCCATAGCCGTTGATGCCCAGCCTCGCCAGGTGCTTGTTGTCCGTGCCGCCCATCATCATGTAGGGCAGCGCGACGGCCTCGGGGTCGGCGGTGCGCAGCGCGGAGATCATCTTCTCGACCACCGGAGCCTCGAAGGGTGCTTCCACGGCAGGCTGCTCGATGTACTGCTCGACCTTCACGTGGTTGCCCGCGAGCTCCTCGAGCTGACGCAGCACCTGCTCCTGCTGACCGGGCAGGTAGCGCGTGTCGATGTAGCCCGTCGCCACGTCCGGCACGACGTTGGTCTTGTAACCGGCGTCCATCATCGTGGGGTTCGAGGTGTTGCGCAGCGACGCCTCGATCATCCGGCTCACGGGCCCCATGCCTGCGACGATCTGCGCGACGCGCTCCTCGGTGGGCTCGTACTCGATGTCGAGAAGCTCGGCCACGCCCCGCAGCAGCGCCTCAGCGGTGGGGTTGATGTCGAGCGGCCACTCGTGGGATCCGATCCGGGTCATCGCGCCTGCAAGGTGCGCGACGGCGTTGTCGTGGTGGACGAGGCTTCCGTGACCCTGGATGCCGGTGCCGACGAGCCTGAGCCAGGAGATGCCCTTCTCGGCGGTCTGGATCAGGTAGGTGCGCTTGCCGGCGATCTGGACCGAGAAGCCCCCGACCTCAGACACCGCCTCGCTCGCGCCATGGAAGTCCTCGGGGTGGTTCTCGACCATCCACGCGGCACCGCGCCGGCCCCCGTGCTCCTCGTCGGCGAAGAACGCGATCACGATGTCGCGCGCGGGCTTGCGGCCCGAGGTGATGATGCGCTTGACGGCCTCGAGGAACATCGCGTCGATGCCCTTCATGTCCACGGCGCCGCGACCCCAGATCATGTCGTCGTGGATCTCCGCGGCGAACGGCGGGTAGGTCCATTCCTCGGGGAACGCCGGAACGACGTCGAGGTGACCGTGCAGGACGAGCGGCGGGCGGGAGCGGTCCTTCCCCTCCCACAGCGCCGTCACCGTGGTGCGTCCAGGCTCGGCCTCGCGGATGACCGGCTCAAGCCCGAGATTGGACAGGAAGGTCGCCACGTACTCGGTCGCCTCGCGCTCACCGGGTCCGGGCTCGTCGCCGTAGTTCGACGTGTCGAAGCGGATCAGGTCCTGGGTCAGCTGGATGAGGGAGTCGTCTGACATGCGCCCCACACTATCGGGGACGCTCGGGCCTGAGGCACCCCCGACACGGCGAAAGGCCCCTCCGAGGAGGGGCCTTTCTGCTGGTGTCCGAGGGGGGACTTGAACCCCCACGCCCTAAAACGGGCACTAGCACCTCAAGCTAGCGCGTCTGCCAATTCCGCCACCCGGACGAGGTGGACCGAGGTCCCTTTCGGGCTCCTCAGCGCGACCAAAAGGATAGCACGGTCTGGAGGGGTGCAATGCCACTTCGCGCACCTCGCCGCCGCCCCCGACGCCCCACGCAGCGCTGGAGCCCGCCCCTCCGATGGCACTGTCGGCTGTGAACGCGCACATGTGTGCCCGGCGTGTCACGCTGAAGACGGCCCAGATTCTGCCTATCCCCGTGCTCAACAGGGAGTTCGTCAGGACCAAGGGCCCAGGAAGCACCACCCGCGACGCGCCTAGCGTCAAAGACGAGGTTCCCTCCAGTCAACGAAGACAGGAACAGTGATGACGACACATCTGTACCTCTCGCTCATCCCCGAGGCGCTCATCGCCTCGATGCTCACGCCAGAGGAGTTCGGGCTCTACTACGCCATCGGAAACGCGAAGCGCTCCCGAGGCCAGGCAGTGTTCTTCTCCGTCGACCGCGATCTCCTCCCCGAGGACGCCTTCGACCTGAGCGAGGTCGACGCACGCTGCGTGCCCCACCCGAACGGCGATCCGAAACGATCCCTGTACATCTCGATCTACCGTGTGCTTGAGAAGATCCCGCGCCAAGCGCTGTCTGCGCTGCACCTCGTCACGGACGACGGCAGGGTGCTCACCATCGGACCATCCGAGCACGTCGCGACCGAAGCCGGCTCCGCGCACCTCTACCAGGAGTTCTGCCCGGTCTCGCCGCGCGTGGTGTCGACCCTCGACCCGGCGGGCTTCACGGAGTTCATCACTGACGACTCGCAGCCCATCCACGTGCCTCGGATCGTCTTCGCAGAGCTCACCCTGGGCGCGCTGGCGACCGATCCCACGACCGGGAACGCCGAAGACCTCCCCTATCCCAACATCGGCCACCTTCGTGACTGCCTCGTCGAGCTCGGCGGACAGGACAAGGCCACCAAGACCGTGCTGCGGCAGATGACCCAGGAGGTGCTCTTCCGCACCGTCCACGGAGGCTTCCACGTAGGAGACCCGACCGGCATCACGACCTTCGCGCTCCCCACGCTCGACGCCCTCGAACGCGAGCACTTCGCGTGGTGGCGCTCCGCCCAGTCCACCTTCGGCCAGTAGCCGATCCGACCCAACCCTTCGAGAGGAACCCATGCCTGTCTGGTTCTGGCTGGTGCCCATCGCCTCGGTGATGGCGCTCGGCGCCGCCTACTACTTCTTCTCCGTGATGATGAAAGAGTCCGAGGGCACGGAGACGATGGCGCGCATCGCCCTCCACGTGCGCAACGGCGCCATCGCGTACCTCAAGCAGCAGTACAAGGTGGTCGGCATCGTCCTCGCGTCGCTGACCGCGCTGTTCTGCGTGCTCGCCTACGTGTTCCACGTGCAGAACCCCTGGGTGCCCTTCGCATTCCTCACGGGAGGCCTGTTCTCCGGACTCGCGGGCTTCATCGGCATGCGCACCGCGACGTACGCGTCGGCGCGCACCGCCAACGCCGCGCGTCACTCGCTCAACAAGGGCCTCAACGTCGCGTTCCGCTCCGGCGCGGTCATGGGCCTCACGGTGGTGGGCCTGGGCCTTCTGGACATCGCGATCTGGTTCTTCGTCCTCACCAGCTTCTACGACATCGAGGAGTCCCAGCAGGTCGTGGTGATCACGACGACGATGCTGACGTTCGGCATGGGCGCCGCAGTGCAATCGCTGTTCGCTCGCGTCGGAGGTGGAATCTTCACCAAGGCGGCCGACGTCGGCGCCGACCTGGTCGGCAAGATCGAGGCCGGCATTCCGGAGGACGACCCGCGCAACCCGGCGACGATCGCCGACAACGTAGGCGACAACGTGGGCGACGTCGCCGGCATGGGCGCCGACCTCTACGAGTCCTACGTCGGCGTGATCCTCGCGTCCGCAGCGCTCGGCGCCGCCGCGTACTACACCTCCGGCACCGACGTGCAGCTGCTCGCGGTGATCGCTCCCATGGTGATCGGCGCGCTCGGCGCCCTGCTGTCGGTGGTCGGCGTGTTCTTCGTCCGCACCAAGGAGGGTGCGACCCAGAAGGACCTGCTCGGCTCGCTGGGACGAGGCGTCAACGGCTCGGGCGTGCTCATCGCGGTCCTGTCGCTCGCACTTCTGTGGGCCATGGGAGTGCCGAACATGTGGGGCATCTGGCTCGCGCTGGTGATCGGTCTGCTCACCGGCATCGCGATCGGCCAGGCCGCCGAGTACTTCACGTCCGAGAGCTACAAGCCGACGAAGACCATCGCAAGCGCGAGCAAGACCGGCCCCGCGACCGTCATCATCGCCGGAATCGGCTCGGGCATGCTCTCGGTCGCCGTGCCGGTGATCGCGGTGGTCCTCGGCACGTCGCTCGCCTACTTCTTCGGCTCCGGATTCGTGTACTCGACGGACACCATGAACCTGGGCCTCTACGGCATCGGCATGGCCGCGGTGGGCATGCTGTCCACGCTCGGCATCACTCTCGCCACCGACGCGTACGGCCCGATCGCGGACAACGCCGGCGGCAACGCCGAGATGTCCGGTCTGCCCCCTGAGGTTCGCCAGCGCACCGACGCTCTCGACTCGCTCGGCAACACGACCGCCGCCACGGGCAAGGGCTTCGCCATCGGATCCGCGGCGCTGACCGGCATGGCGCTCCTCGCGTCCTACATCGAGGAGGTGAAGATCGGCATCTCCCACGTGCTCGAGCGCGGCAGCGACTTCATCTTCCCCGACGGCACGAGCCTCGCCGCTGGAGCGATCGACGAGCTCCAGTCGCTCAACCTGATGGAGATGATGACCTACTTCGAGGTGGTGCTCATCAACCCGAAGGTCATCGTGTCGATGTTCACCGGCGCGATGCTCGCCTTCGCGTTCTCCGGCATCACCATGAACGCGGTCGGCCGCGCGGCCGGGCAGATGGTCGACGAGGTCCGTCGACAGTTCCGTGAGATCCCGGGGATCATGAGCGGTGAGACCGACCCGGACTACGCCCGCTGCGTCTCCATCTCCACCAAGGCGGCACAGAGGGAGATGATGATGCCCGCGATCCTCGCGCTCGCCGCGCCCGTGATCATCGGCCTCATCTTCGGCGTCCCCGGAGTCCTGGGACTCCTGATCGGTGCGATGGTGACCGGATTCTCGCTGTCGATGTTCCAGGCGAACTCCGGCGGTGCGTGGGACAACGCCAAGAAGTACATCGAGCAGGGAAACCACGGAGGCAAGGGCTCCGAGGCCCACAAGGCCGCCGTCATCGGCGACACCGTCGGCGACCCGTTCAAGGACACGTCGGGTCCTGGCCTGAACATCCTGGTCAAGCTGATGTCGATGGAGTCCATCGTCATCGCCGGCGTCACCGTGGCGGTGCATCTGGTCTGACCCCGCAAGGCAGGCGTCCGCTTCTCTCCCCGGACGCACGGAAGGGGGCCCCGCTGAAAGGCGGGGCCCCCTTCGTCATGCCTGCGTCACGTGAACAGGCTGACGCCTCCAGGTCCGATCAGCAGCGCGACCACGATGAGGACGATGCCCCAGAGGAACTGCCGCTGGAAGATGCGGACCACTCCGATGATTCCGACGATCAGGGCGATGATCCAGAGGATGGCATCCCACATGGTTGATCTCCTTGTGCTCGGTGATTTCGGACGTACCGTGCAACCTCGAGGGACAGCCCTGCTATTCCCCGCATCATGAACTTCCAGGAGTCGTCGAGGGGCGAGGGACCCCCTACGGGGGTTCCTCGCACACCCCAGATTCGCGCGCTGACCGCGCCCCGCGCGGGCGCGGCGAGCGGCCGATCGTCGCTCCGTCCGCGTCTGCCGCGGTGACCCCGTCACCACTGCGCGCCTGCCTCAACCGACCCGGGCTACAGCGCGAGCGCCGCCCCCTCGTGAGCCAGGAGCCATCGCTTGCGCTCAAGCCCTCCCGCATAGCCGGTCAGGGAGCCGTCGGCGCCGATGACCCGGTGACACGGGACGAGCACGCCGACCGGGTTCGCGCCGATCGCCGCAGCGACCGCGCGCACCGCGGTCGGTCTACCGACCTGCTGGGCGATCTCCGAGTAGGTCCGGGTGACCCCCGAGGGGATCGTGGTGAGCGCAAGCCACACCTCGCGCTGCAGCTCCGTGCCCTGGGGGTCGAGCTCAGGCATCGGGCCCGCGATGCCGTCACTCGCGAAGTACTCGTCGAGAGCCTCGGCTGCGGCGTGGAGATGATGGCGCGCGGCGGCGCTGTCGCCTTCCTCGAGCGACCCGGGCTGGGCGTCCGCTCCAGCCAGCTCGCGCGCGCCACCCTGCCACTGTGCGAACGCGGCGACGGCAAGACCCTGGCCTGTCGCCGCAAGGCGCATCTCCCCGAGCGGCGTATCCATCTCCCGGACCAGGACCACTCGACCGTCACTCCTCGTAGACATATCCTCTCCCTTCCGCTGAGGCACTCCATAGATGCTGCGCTGCATAGGCTCGCCACGGCCTCCAGCGCTCGGCCCGACGGCTGAGCTCGGCCGCTCCGATACCGGTCACCTTCCTCAATACGAGGTCGGTCGCGGGAAACGCGTCCGGATCGGCGTATGCGCGGAGCATGACGTAGTCGACCGTCCAGTCACCGATGCCCCGGATGCCCCGAAGCACCCGCCTCACCGCGGAACGGTCGGCGCCTGGCGAGACGTCGATCTCCCCTGCCGCGACGCCCCGCGCCACCGCGATGACAGCGGACCAGCGCGACGCTGGCAT
The DNA here is from genome assembly GCF_030418315.1 of Demequina zhanjiangensis. GTDB lineage: Bacteria > Actinomycetota > Actinomycetes > Actinomycetales > Demequinaceae > Demequina > Demequina zhanjiangensis. The sequence goes on along the minus strand of NZ_JAUHPV010000005.1, from coordinate 47,489 downwards.
GAGGCCCACGTGCGGATCGATCTCCGTGAGGGTCTCCGGCTCCGGCAGCATCCTCCATCCCTCCCCCGCCCACGCCGGCGCGCGAGCTCCCCATCGGTCGACGATCGCGCCGAAGGTGGTGGCCGCCCCGGCGACCGACACCTGTTGACCGATGACCGCTCGCAGCAGGGTTTCGAACCTGTCCGCGGTGCCAGGCACTCGCAGGCCCGGCGCTTCCGCGACGAGAGGAGCGAGCGCCGCGTCCGCACGCAGCACCTCGGCGACCGCCTCGGGGTCGGCGTCGAGATCGAGCATGGCGCGGCAGCGGGCGACCGTTGCACCGAGGTCCCGTGGATCAGACAGCGTGACCCGCGCACGTACCTCGCTCTCGTCAGGCGTGAGGGTGACGATCGCGGGGCCGTGATGCAGGCGCAGCGTCCGGGTATGCGACCGCGACTCAGCGCGCTCCAGGCCCGGCACCGCACGTGCAGCCAGGAAGGCGAGCAGGCGGTGCCCGTCGAACGGCGTGCGCACCCTGAGCCTCAGCTCGAGCGAGACGGCGCGCTCGGCTGACAGCTTGCTTCTCGCGGGGTCAGGCGGCGGGTGGACGTCCGTCCGGGCGGCTGAGCCTCGCCGACCGTCGCGCACCTGTGTGGGCGTGAGGCCCCAGCCCGCCTGGGCCGCCTCGTTGAACTGTCTGACTGATCCGAAGCCCGAGGCGTGCGCCACCTCGACCATGGCGAGCGTGGTGTGCTCGAGGAGTGCACGCGCGGTGTGAAGCCTATGCGCGGTGGCGAGGGCGAGCGGCGCGGCCCCGACCTCATCCACGAGGATCCTCTGCAGCTGACGGCGCGAGTAGCCGAGCCGCGAGGAGAGCCCGTCCACGCCCTCACGGTCGACGATGCCGTCGTCGATGAGCCCCATCGCTCGTGCCGCCACGTCGCCCGTGACGTCCCAGGACGGAGAGCCAGGAGTGGCCTCGGGCCGGCACCTGCGACACGATCTGAACCCTTCTGCCTGTGCGGCGGCGGCGGTGCGGAAGAACCTCACGTTCTTCCTGGCAGGCGTGCGGGCCGGGCACGAGGGCCTGCAGTAGATGCCCGTGGTGAGGACGCCGGTGAAGAACTGACCGTCGTAGCGCGCGTCCCTGCCACGGATCACCGCGTAGCGCGTGTCGTCGTCCCACATGCCTTCGAGCATGACGGATGCGCGCGCTGTCCGCTGGCGGTTTTCGGACATCACAGTGGGACGTGGAGCCAGCGGGACGAACCCTGTCTCGCCTCTCGGCTCCCGCCCTGCCCGATCACCGGAAGTCCCGACTGGTGGTCGGGATCGTCAGGCTGAGGGGGGCGAGATGCTCGGCCACGAGGTTGGTGGCGCCATCGGCGCGTTCGATCCTCCCGCGGATCACCAGCGCGGGTGAGCGTCGCGCGACCGCCTGGAACCGCCGCCACAGCCCAGGGGAACAGATCACGTTCAGGAAGCCCGTCTCGTCCTCGAGCGAGAGGAAGGTGACCCCCTTCGCCGTACCCGGCCGTTGCCGGTGGGTGACGACGCCCGCGGTCGCGACACGCCTCTCCGCTTTGTGTGTGAGAACGTCCGCAACCCGGAGCACGCCTTGCCGGTCGAGCCCGTCGCGCACGAACGCCGTGGGGTACGAGTCGACGGATACTCCGGAGGCCCACACGTCGGCCACCGCCTCCTCGACCGGGGACATCCCCGGCAGCTCAGGGGCGACGGCGCCTGGCACCACGTCGGGAAGGGTTCCGGGCCCTTCCTTGGCGAGCACTCCCGCTGCCCAGAGGCCTTCGCGCCGTGTGATCCCGAGCGCTTCGAGGGCGCCTGCGGTGGCGAGCGCCTCCCATTGGGCGACGGTGAGGCCTCGCTCGGGCGCAAGCCCCGCCTGACCCGAGACACCTGCGGGACGCACCCTGATCCGTCGGGCCATGTCGCCGAGCGAGGCGAACGGGCGCTCCTCCCTTGCAGCGACGATCGCGTCGGCCGCCTCAGCCCCCAGGCCTCGGACGGCGCGCAGGCCCATGCGGACGGCGAGCGTGCGATCCACGCGGGTCAGTCGAGACATGTCCTCTCGCACCTCTCCCGGCGTCGTGAACGGCTCGTCGAGCCGTTCGACCGTCGCCAGGGTCTCGGAGCGCAGCACGCAGGGCCGCAGGACCACCTGGCCGTGACGGCGGGCGTCCGCCGCCAACGACTGCGGCGAGTAGAAGCCCATCGGCTGCGCCGCCAGCAGGCCTGCGTAGAAGGCTGCAGGCTTGTGCGCCTTGAGCCAGGAGGAGGCGTAGACCAGGTAGGCGAACGAGAAGGAGTGCGACTCGGGGAAGCCGAAGTCGGCGAAGGCCTTGAGCTTGTCGAAGATCTGATGCGCGACGTCCGCCTCGATCCCCCGCTCATGCGCCCCGACCATGAACCGGGCTCTGAGCGCCTCCATCCTCTCGGGAGAACGCTTGGACCCCATGGCGCGCCGCAGCTGGTCGGCGAGCGAGCCGTCGAATCCTGCGCAGTCCATCGCCATCTGCATGAGCTGCTCCTGGAACAGCGGCACGCCGAGGGTCTTCTCCAGCGACTTCTTGAGGAGCGGATGCAGGTAGGTGACCTCCTCCCGACCACGGGCGCGGGAGATGTACGGGTGCACCGACCCGCCCTGGATGGGCCCCGGACGGATGAGCGCGACCTCGATGACGATGTCATAGAAGCGTCGTGGCCTGAGCCTGGGAAGCGTGGCCATCTGCGCGCGCGACTCGACCTGGAACACGCCGACGGTATCCGCGGCGCACAGCAGGTCGTACACCGCGGGGTCCTCCTGCGGGAGGTTGTGGAGACTGAGATCCTGCCGCTCGACGTCCTGGATGTACCTGAACGCGTACTTGAGCGCGGACAGCATGCCCAGCCCGAGGAGGTCGAACTTGACGAGGCCCGCGTCGGCGCAGTCGTCCTTGTCCCATTGCAGGACGGTCCGCCCTGGCATGCGCGCCCACTCGACCGGGCACACGTCGATCACGGGCCGGTCGCACAGCACCATGCCGCCGGGGTGGATGCCGAGGTGTCGCGGGAGCCGCAGCATCCTCTCGGCGAGCTCGACCACCTGGCCAGGGATGTGGTCGAGCGGCTGGGTGGGAGGCGGCTCGGGCCACATCGCGTCGCGCTGTCTGGCAGCCCACGCGGACTCGGCCGCGTGGTCGGTGCGCAGCGTGGACCACCGGTCGATCGAGGTGGACCAGGCATCCTGCTGACCTGCGTCGAATCCGAGCGCGCGGGCGGCGTCGCGCACCGCGGACCGTGGCCGGTACTGGATGACGTTGGCCACCATCGCCGCGTTGATCCGGCCGAACCGCTGGAAGACGTACTGGATGACCTCCTCGCGCCGGTCGGACTCGATGTCGACGTCGATGTCGGGCGGGCCGTCTCGCTCGGGCGCGAGGAACCGCTCGAACAGCAGCCCGTGCGTGACGGCGTCGACTGCGGTGACTCCGAGCGCGAAGCAGACGGCGGAGTTGGCCGCGGATCCGCGCCCCTGGCAGAGGATGTCGGCGCGCCTGCAGAAGCTGACGATGTCATGGACGATGAGGAAGTAGCCCGGGAAGTCGAGCGCCTCGATCACGGCGAGCTCGTGCTCGATCTGCGCCCACGCGCCTGGGACCCTCTCGGCGTCGGGCGGACCGTAGCGCTCTCGGGCTCCGCGATAGGTGAGCTCGCGCAGCCATGTCGCCTCGGTGTGGCCCTCGGGCACGGGGTACGGCGGGAGCTTCGGCGCGACGAGCTGAAGGTCGAAGGCGCATTCGGCGCCGAGCCTGGCGGCGGTCGTGACCGCCTGCGGGTGTCTGCGGTGACGGTGGAGCATCTCCCCTGGTGAACGCAGGTGCTGGCCCGCGCCACCGGGGAGCCAGCCGTCCATGTCGTCGAGCGAGGAGCGGGTCCTGACGGCGGCGAGGGCGGAGGCCAGGTCGGCGTCGCGCGGGGTCGCGTAGTGCGCGTTGGTCGTGGCGACGAGCGGAAGCGAGGAATCGAAGGCGAGGTCGGCGAGCGCGTCGTTCGTCTCGGAGTCGTAGGGCTGGCCTGTGTCGGTGATCTCGACGGCGACGTTGTCGCGCCCGAAGAGCGCGGTGAGGCGATCGATCTCCGCGCGGGCAGCGGCGAATCCTTCGCGGGTCACGCCGCGCCCATGATCGTCGAGGCCCACCCCAGGGACGCCGATGCCGGCGAGCGCGCGGCGCACGAGCCCCTTGCGGCAGCCGGTGAGCACGAGCAGCTCTCCCTGCGCGTCGGAGGCGAGCTGCTCGAGCGTGTAGCGGGCGGTGCCCTTCTCCCCTGTGGCGAGGTGGGCCATGCCGATGGCATGCGAGAGCTGCGCATACCCCTGAGGCCCGCGGGCGAGCACGAGCAGATGCGATCCGCGCGGATCGGGTCGTGCGGTGGGAGCGTCGAGGACGGGGGCTCCGCCAGGCCCGTCGGGTGCGGCGAGGTGCAGCTCTGCGCCGAAGATGGCGGGCAGCCCGATCGCTCGTGCGGCGTTCGCGAAGCGCACGGCCCCGTAGAGGCCGTCGTGGTCGGTGATCGCCATGGCGGAGAGCCCGAGCCGTCCTGCCTCGGCCGCCATCTCCTCGGGCTGGCTCGCACCGTCCAGGAAGCTGAACGCCGAGTGCGCATGCAGCTCCGCGTACTGGGGAAGCTCGGTCATCTGGTCTTCCTGGTCTCCTTCTGTGCCTGAGGGTCGTCAGCGGCGGCGGCTCGGCCCGCGGGGTCGTCGTGCCCGCGAGCCGGCCTCGCCCATGAGTGAGGTCTCGGAGGCTCAGTCGTAGAGCGCCTCGAGCTGCCATCGGCCACCCGAGAAGGCGGCGAGGATCGCCAGCCCCGGCTCACCTTCCGGGGTCTGCAGCGCGAGCTGCATGTAGGCGCGACGGTCGGCGTCGGGGGCCCACCACCGTTCGGCGACGGGCCAGGGCCCGGCCCACGCCTCCACGGGGCGGGCGCGCTCCCAGACGGGTCCGTCGTCCCCGCCGACGTGACCGGAGGAGGGATGACGATGGGCCGCGCGGGCGATGGCGTCGCGCGGGTCTGCGGGGAGCCTGACCCACGTGGGCGGCGCGGACACGGCGAGCCGTCGGTCGACCACGACGGGGGTGCCTCCGGCATCGAGGACCTGGATGGGGGCGGAGACAGGCAGGACGGTGGCAGGCGCAGGCTCGGGGATGCGTCCGGGCCAGGGGTGCTCGATGCGCCGGGGCGCCTGCCCCTCCTGCCCCCAGGCGAGCGCATGGACGCGGTCGCGTGGGGACCTTCCGCCCTGCTCGGCGACGGCGATCACCCCGTCGATGCCGAGGAGTCCCTGGAGGCGTTCCAACGCCCGGCGGGCACGTGCGTCCCCGCCTGACGATCCGCCCCACAGGTAGGACTGCTCGTCGCCGAGCGCCACGACGTCCTCGGCCACGAGCGCCAGCGAGGTCAGCGGCGCAGGCTCGGGTCCGTCGGCGAGTCCGGACAGCCAGCCCTCGAGCTGCCAGCGGACACGATCCGTCATGTGCGAGGCGAAGGCTCCTGCACGGGTGGCGACGTCGGTCCGCCACACGCGTTCAAGGAGGTCGCCCTTGACCGTGCGGGCGACGATGCGGACCTTGCCGCATCGCACGCCTGCATCGAGCAGCGCCGAGTCGAGGCGCTCGGCCGCGTCCCGTGCCGCCCAGCCGAGCTGCTCGATGCGCTCCGCAGGGTCCTCGAAGGTCTGCTCGACCGCGATGTCCTCCTCAGTGCGTCGAAGCACGGGAGGCGCGACGTCGAGGCCGAGCGCCATGCGTCGGGCCCATGCTCCGATCGGCCCGAAGCGTGCGAGCACGTCTCCCGCAGGGAGCGCGGCGAACTGCCCGAGGGTGTGCAGCCCGAGCCTTGCCAGCACCTCGGCGAGCGATTCCGCCTCGGTGCGCCTGCCTCGCTCCATCGCGGCGTGCACGAGCGAGTCCAGGGGAAGCGGCGCCAGGAAGTCAGGTGACTCCCCTGGCGGGATCATCACGGAGGAGCGGGCCGCCATGACGGCCGCGAGCAGCCCGTCGGCCGCGCCCACCTGGGCCTCGCCGCCCGCCTCGGCGACAGCGCCGACGAGCGCCTCGGCGAGAGCCTCCTCCGAGCCGTGGAAGCGGGAGGCCCCCTCGGAGGGGATCATCAGCAGTCCAGGGCGAGAGATCTCGACGCCCGAGACCACCTGCTCGGCTGCGACCGCGACCGACTCGAACTCCCGCGCGTCCCTTCCCTCGTCGTAGCCGAGGATCGTCAGCTCGGGGCAGACACGCTGCGCCGCACGCCTGCGCATCCCTCTCTTGACGCCCAGCGCACGCGCCGATGCGGATACCGCGACGAGACCGCGGCCGTGCAGCACCGCCGCAGGCTCCTCAGCCCCGATTCCCACCTCCACTGCGGCGGCGACGACGGGCCAGTCCGGCACCCACAGCACTGCACGGCGGACCGTCGCCACAGGTCCTTCCGAGTGCGACGGAACCCTCAGCTCTGCGCTCATGCGACCTCCTCACGGGTCTCTGCGGCAGCACCGCGAAGCGAGCCGAGCGAGCGATCGACGTCCAGCTCGACCCTGACCCTCCTGACCGCCCCCAGGCGGCGACCGCTGACCGCGACAGTGGCCTCCCGCCCGCGCAGCCTGCCGTCACCGGCGCCGAGGCCCGACCACCTCACCCGTTCCACCTCGAGGGACAGCTCCGCCCCCGGCCATGCCCCCACCGCCAGCAGCAGTGCGCCCTGCTCCCGCGCACGCGAGGCGAGCCTGCGCCGGTCGGAGTCGGACATCGCGAGGCGGTCGCCCGTCATCACCACGTCCACCCCCTCGAGGCACAGCCCCACCACTGCGGCGGCTTGCAGCCCAGGCTCAGGCACGAGCGCGAGCCGGGACAGGTCGATCCCCCGCCTGGCCGCCGCCACGACGCCTACGGTCGGCATGCCCACGGCCGCGACCCACGCCCCCTCACGCGACGCCTGACCCGCGAGCGCCAGCAGCAGCGAGGTGGAGCCGGCGACGCTCACCACGCGCCCGCGCGGAAGCCCGTCAGGCAGCAGCGCGTTCCATTCGTCGTCGACCCTCCAGGCACGCTCGGAGGCGTCGCGCGCGACGCCTACCCGCGCCTCGACCTCCTTGAGGGCGGCGCGGGCGGCGGCCAGCCGATCGTCGCGTACCTGTTCGAACATATGTTCGATTCTGCCACGCGGGACGGACATTCGAGAAGGCCCGGTGGCGCCCCTCACACGACACGCAGGCGAGCCAGGGAGGACGCCGCGACGGGTCAGCGCACGCGCAGCTCCCACATCGCCACCGCCGACGCGGCGGCGACATTCAGCGAGTCCACTCCCCCAGCCATCGGAATCGTCACCACCGCGTCCACGCTCCTCAACGCAGCCCTCGAAAGCCCGTCCCCCTCCGCTCCCATGAGGAGCGCCACCCGCTCATGCCCGCGGGCCGCGAACTCGTCAAGCGGCACCGCATCGTCCGCGAGCGCAAGCCCCGCGACCACGAATCCTGCGTCACGCAGCAGAGCCAGGTCGCCCGGCCAGTCCTCCGCACGGGTCCATGGCACCTGGAACACGGTGCCCATCGACACCTTCACCGAGCGGCGGTAGAGAGGGTCCGCGCAGGTGGGGGCCACGACGATCGCGTCGGCGCCGATGCCTGCGGCGGAGCGGAAGATCGCCCCGACGTTGGTGTGATCGACGATCCCCTCGAGGACGACGACGCGGCGCGCCTGAGAGACAAGGTCTGCCACGGAGGGAAGCGTCGGCCGCTCCATGGCCGCCAACGCACCGCGATGGACCTGGTAGCCGGTCACAGCCTCGAGCAGCTCCGCAGGCGCGACGTAGACGGGTGCGTCGACCCCGGCGCTGTCCAGCGCCTCGACGACGCCGGGCAGCCACCTCTCGCTCACGAGCACCGAGCGCGGACGGTGACCCGCCGCGAGCGCCCGCGAGATCACCTTGGCACCCTCGGCCATGTAGAGCCCCTGCTCCGGCTCCAGGCGTCGCCTCAGCGCGACGTCCGTGAGGTCGCGATAGTCGGCGAGCCGCGCGTCGTCGGCGGAGTCGAGAGGGATGACAGGCATGGGTCCATCATCCCAGCCGCGACCAGCGACGACACCCTCATCGGCGTAGCCTGAGATGGAGGGCCCGCGAGGGTCCGAGCTGAAGGGACGCGACCATGGGTGCGCGGCAGGATCGGTTCGACGAATGGGTCGGGGCGGGGCTGCTGGAGGCCTCGACCGCCGAGGCGCTGCGGCGCTACGAGGAGGAGCACGGTCGCATTCCGGGCCCCCCATCTCAGACGCAGCCCCCGCCGGAGACGGTCGCCCCCGCAGACGACGGACAGCAGGAGGGTCGACCTCGTGCGCTCGCCCTGGTCGGGGAGATCCTGGGCTACTTCGGCGCAGTGCTCGCCATCACGGCGATCAGCTTCCTCGTCAGCCAGTCCTGGTCGTCCATCCCGATCCCGGGGCGCGTCGTGCTCGTCTCGGTGCTGACGGCGGTCGTATGCGTGGCCGGCGTCGCTGCGGGACGCTCCCCACAGGACGCGGCGCAGCGTCTCGCGTCCGCGTTGCTGCTGGCGACGGTCGTATGCGCCGGCTGGCTGGCGTGGGTGTCCGTCGACGCCGCCGGGGTCCGCGACGAGGCCGCAGCGCTGTGGACCTTCAGCGTCGCGACGGCCGTCGCGATCACGATCTACGTCTTCCGGCGCAAGGCGCTGGCGCAGCTCGCGATGCTCGCCGGCGCGATCGGCGTCGTCGCCATGACGCTCGAGACTCTCGACCTGACCGACAGGTCCGTGCCGGGCCTCGCGCTCACATGCCTGGGCGTGGCGTGGGTGGCGCTGGGCGCGACGCGGGCCCTCGCTCCCGCGCCTCCCGCGCTGATCGCTGGAGGACTCGTCGCTGTGTTCGGCGCCAACAACATGGGGTTCGACGACCCCACGCGGGGTCTGGCACTGGCAGCCGGTGTGGTCCTCGCGGTCAGCATGCTCGCGCTCGCAGTGCTGCGTCGCGACCTCATCACCCTGATGATCCCTGGCGGGATCGGGCTGCTGACGATGGTGCCGCAGCTGATCGAGCATCTGGTGGGGGGCGCCATGGCGACCTGGGCCGCGGTGCTCGTGACGGGCGTCGTCCTGATCCTCGTCGCGGTCAGGATGCTGCGGGCTCCACGATCCGACTGAAGCGGATCGCGCCCCGCATGCAGACGGGCCCCGAGGAGCAGAATCGCTCCTCGGGGCCCGTTCCGCTGCTGCTACTGGCCCTTCTCGGCGTTCGGGTCGAACGGACGTCCGGACTCGGTGCCGGCCTTGTCGGCCTCCGCAGAGACGCCCTCGGCCTGACGACGCGCCTCCTCGAGAGCGGCGCGCGGGTCGGCGAGCGCCGACGTGATGCGCGACTTGCGGCTCTCGGAACGCTCCGAGCGGGACAGCGGCTCGAGGTCCTCCTCGACGCCGAAGCCTGCAGAGATCGCCTTGAGCGCTCCCGTGAACTCGGTGGGCACGAACCACATCTGGTTGTTGGTGCCCTTCGCGATCTCGGGGAGCATCTGCAGGTACTGGTACGAGAGCAGCTTCGAGTCGGCGTCGCCCTCGTGGATGGCGTCGAAGACCTGGAGGATCGCGCGTGCCTCACCCTCGGCCTTCAGGATGCGGGACTGCGCCTCACCCTCGGCCTTGAGGATCGCCGACTGCTTCTCACCCTCGGCTGTGAGGATCTGCGACTGCTTCACACCCTCGGCGGTCAGGATCGCCGCGCGACGGTCACGCTCGGCGCGCATCTGCTTCTCCATCGAGTCCTTGACGGACATCGGCGGCTCGATCGCCTTGAGCTCCACGCGGTTGACGCGGATGCCCCACTTGCCGGTCGCCTCGTCCAGGACGCCGCGGAGCTGACCGTTGATCTGGTCGCGGCTGGTGAGCGTCTGCTCGAGGTCCATGGTTCCGATGACGTTACGGATCGTGGTGACGGTGAGCTGCTGCATACCGACGATGTAGTTGGCGATCTCGTAGACGGCGTCCTTCGAGTTCGTCACCTGGAAGTAGATGACGGTGTCGATCTCCACGACCAGGTTGTCGGAGGTGATCACCGACTGCGGCGGGAAGGACACGACCTGCTCGCGCATGTCGACCTTCTGACGGACCTTGTCGATGAACGGCACCAGCAGGTGCATTCCGGCCTCAAGAGTCCTCTGGTAGCGGCCGAGTCGCTCGACGACGCGGGTCTCCGCCTGCGGCACGATCTGAAGCGCGCGCGCGATCACCGAGATGATGAAGATGACGAAGACGATCAGGGCGATGATGCCCACGATCGCTCCGATGTTCAGGTCTTCCATGACGTTCTACTCCTTCTCCTGCGCGGCCCCGTGGGCCGCCTCCGCGGCGACGATGGCAGTCGCCCCCTTGATCTCGAGCACGTTGACCTCGACCCCTTCAGGGATCGTGGGCGCGTCGTCACGCGTCCGTGCGCTCCACACCTCGCCCGCGAGCTTCACGCGCCCTGCACGCTCGGTGATCTCGTCGAGCGTGAACGCCTCCTGGCCGACCAGGCGCGCCGAGTTGGTCTCGGCGACAGCGCCCCTCTTCCGCAGCGAACGCAGCAGGAACGGCCGGACGGCGAACAGCAGCACGCTCGACACGACGGCGAACACCACGATGCTCACCCACAGCGGTGCTCCGAGGAGTGCCGCGATGCCGCCGGCGGCGGCACCTCCCGCGAACATCAGCAGCGTCAGATCGAGCGTGAAGATCTCCGCGATACCCAGGGCCAACGCCCCGATGAACCACCATAGGGAATCCATGTCCCACCTCCTTCTGGAACGCTAGCAGGAGGGGTGTCCGCGCTCCATCGGTCCTGGGGATGATCGCCTCGCGCGGCGTGCCCGGGACGTCATCCCCGGGACGGATCGCGAGGACCGCGCGCCCCGTCCGAGGCTCAGTGGCTCTCCCATGCGGACTCGTCCGCAAGGAGCGCGGTGACGGGCGCGGGCAACGTCCCCTTCGCCAGGTCCTCGAGCGACACGCTCTCCAGCACCCCGCGCACGCTCGCGCGCAGCGCGACCCATACCTTCAGAAGATCGTCCGCCGCGCCGTCGTAGTGCAGCTCCGATGGGCGCTCCCCGCGGACGAAGACGAGCGGACCGTCGACTGCGCGGACCACGTCAGCCAAGGTGATCTCAGAGGCGGGGCGCGCGAGCCTGAACCCGCCGCCGAGCCCCCGCTGGGACACGACGATGCCCTCGCGCCGCAGCACGCCGAGGATCCCCTCGAGGAACTTGCGCGGCAGGTCCTGTGTCGCGGCGAGCATCTCGGTCGTCATGGAGGACTCGGAGGCAGCGAGCTCCGCCACGGCCCTGATCGCATAGTCAGCGCGCGCAGACACCCTCACGCGGGTGCCTCAGGAGGCCCGGCGAGCGGTCCAGCGTCCGTGGGACTCCTGGATCTCCACCGACATGCCGTACGTCTGCGAGAGGTTCTCCTGGGTGAGCGTGTCGCGCAGCGGACCGGCAGCGACCACCTCGCCCTCGCGAAGGAGCATCGCGTGGGTGAAGTCCACGGGGATCTCCTCCACGTGGTGGGTCACCATGACGATCGCAGGAGAACGACGGTCGCCTGCCAGCTCGGTGAGCGCGCCGAGCAGCTCCTCGCGTCCGCCCAGGTCGAGGCCGGCCGCAGGCTCATCCAGGAGCAGGAGCTCCGGGTCGGCCATCAGCGCACGTGCGATCTGGACGCGCTTGCGCTCACCCTCGGAGAGGGTCCAGAACTGGCGGTCTCGATACGCCGTCATCCCGAACGCCTCGAGCAGCAGGCCCGCACGGTCCTCGTCGATGCTCTCGTACTCCTCGTGCCACCGGCCCGTCACCCCGTGCGCGGCGGTCATCACGACGTCCTCGACACGCTCGCCCGGAGGGATGTGATCGGCCAGGGCGGCGCTCGCGAGTCCCACACGGATCCGCAGGTCGGTGACGTCGACGGCGCCGAGGCGCTCCCCGAGCACCGTCACGGTGCCCTCCGTGGGGTGCATGCGTGCGGCCGCAAGGGTGATGAGCGTCGTCTTGCCCGCGCCGTTCGGTCCGAGCAGGACCCACCTGTCCTCCGAGTCGACCGTCCAGTCGATTCCTCGCAGGATGGTGTTGTCTTCGCGGCGCAGCGTCACGCCGCTCATGTCGAGGACTGAGGTCATGGGCGCGAGCCTATCCGAGGACCGACTCGTACAGAGCGAGCGTCCTGTCCCCGATGGCCTCCCACGAGAAGCTCTCGGCGGCCCGCACCCTGCCTGCAGCGCCGAACGCGGCTGCGCGATCCACGTCCGACACCATGTCGGTGAGCGCCGCGGCGAGGTCCGAGGCGAACGCCTCCGGGTTCAGCGGCGTGCCGGTACCGTCCTGGACCTGCTCGATGGGCACGAGCGTGCCGGTCTCACCGGGCACCACGACCTCAGGGATGCCGCCCGTGGCGGTGGCGACGACGGGAAGGCCGACGGCCATCGCCTCGAGGTTCACGATGCCGAGCGGCTCGTAGACGCTGGGGCACACGAAGGCCGTGCAGGCGTCGAGCACCGCGACGAGCTCCGGCCTGGGGAGCATGTGCTCGATCCAGATCACGCCGTCGCGCTGCTGCTGAAGCTTCTCGACCGCGCCGGACACCTCGGCGGCGATCTCCTTGGTGTCGGGCGCGCCCGCGCACAGCACCACCTGGATCTCCTTGGGCAGCTGCTCGACCGCCTTGAGGAAGTAGGGCAGTCCCTTCTGACGGGTGATCCGCCCCACGAACACGATCGCGGGACGGTCGGGGTCGATGCCGTAGCGGCGGACGACCTCGTCGGCGGCCGCCCGCTCCTCGTCGGACGACGGTGCGGCCCAGCCGTCCACGTCGATGCCGTTGTGGATGACGTGCACCTTCGCAGGGTCGACCTCCGGGTAGCAGCGCAGCACGTCGTCGCGCATGCCCGCACTGACGGCGATGATGCCGTCGGCCGCTTCGTACGCAGTCTTCTCGATCCAGCTGGACACCCGGTATCCACCGCCGAGCTGCTCCGCCTTCCACGGACGGAGAGGCTCGAGCGAGTGAGCGGACAGCAGGTGCGGGATGCCGTGCAGGGTCTTCGCAAGGTGACCGCCCATGTTGGCGTACCAGGTGTGCGAATGCACCAGATCCGCACCGTGGCAGTCCTTGGCCATCGGCAGGTTGTGGGCGAGCACGTCGAGCGAGGCGTCGCCGACTCCCCCGCCGAGCGCCGTGTACCCGGTCACGCCCGGCTCGTCGCGCGGGCCATCGAAGGCTCGCACCTGCACATCGACCCGGTTCCGCAGCACTGCGGCCAGCTCGTTCACATGCACTCCGGCGCCTCCGTAGACGAAGGGCGGGTACTCACGCGTCAGGATGTCTACTCGCATGCTCCACACGCTATCGCGTCGAATCTCGGCGCGCGCTCTGCACCACGCCCCTTGGTGCCGCTACGCTGGCCATATGTCAGCGCCGAAAGTTCTCGCCATCGTCCTTGCTGGAGGTGAGGGGAAGCGCCTGATGCCCCTCACCGCGTCCCGAGCCAAGCCGGCTGTGCCGTTCGGCGGGACGTTCCGACTGATCGACTTCGCGCTGTCGAACCTGGTGAACTCCAGATATCTGCACGTCGTGGTGCTGACCCAGTACAAGTCGCACTCGCTCGACCGCCACATCGCCCGCACCTGGCGCATGTCGCCGCTGCTCGGCAACTACGTGGCGCCGGTGCCCGCGCAGCAGCGCCGCGGCCCGCACTGGTACCTCGGCTCGGCCGATGCGATCTACCAGACGGTCAACATCATCGAGGACGAGAAGCCCGACATCGTGGTGATCGTGGGTGCCGACCACGTCTATCGCATGGACTTCTCGCAGATGGTGGACGCGCACATCGAGTCCGGCGCCGAGTTCTCCGTCGCCGGCATCCGCCAGCCGATCGGGCTCGCCGACCAGTTCGGCGTGATCGACGTGGACCCGGCGAGCCCGGACCGTATCCGCGCCTTCCTTGAGAAGCCCAAGGATCCGGAGGGCCTGCCTGACAGCCCGAACGAGATCCTCGCGTCCATGGGCAACTACGTGGCGAACGCCGACGCGCTCCTTGAGGCGCTCGTCGCCGACGCCGAGGACCCGGGCTCGAAGCACGACATGGGCGGCGACATCGTCCCCTACTTCGTCAACAAGGGCACGTGCGGCTTCTACGACTTCATCCGCAACGACGTCCCGGGCTCGACCGATCGCGACCGCGACTACTGGCGCGACGTCGGAACGCTCGACATGTACTACGACGCGCACATGGACCTCATCGCGGTGCAGCCGGTGTTCAACGTCTACAACGACGAGTGGCCGCTCCACCAGGGCCTCATCACGCACCCGCCGGCCAAGTTCATCCACTCCGAGGAGGGCCGCCTGGGCCACGCGGCCGACTCGATCGTGTCGCCCGGCGTGATCGTGTCCGGCGCGACCGTCACGGGTTCCGTGCTCTCCCCCGGCGTGCGCCTGCACTCGTGGTCCACGGTGTCCGACTCTGTGCTCTTGGACGACGTGATCATCAACCGGCATGCCCAGGTGCACCGCGCGATCCTCGACAAGAACGTCGTGATCGAGGAGGGCGCGCGCGTCGGCATCGATCGCGAGGCAGACATCGCACGCGGCTACACCGTGACCGAGTCCGGTATCACCGTCGTCTCCAAGAACACCGTGGTCACCGCATGACGCGACTCTGCGTCATGGACGTCGACTCGACGCTCATCACCGCGGAGGTCATCGAGCTCATCGCCGAGCGCGCAGGAACGCGCGAGGAGGTCGCGGCCGTCACCGAGTCGGCGATGCGCGGCGAGATCGACTTCGGCGAGTCGCTGCGGCAACGCGTCGCGACGCTTGAGGGCGTCGCCGACACGGTCTTCGCTGAGGTGATCGCCGAGGTCGAGTACACGCCTGGCGTGCCGGAGCTCGTCTCCGGGCTGCAGGCAGCGGGCTGGGAGGTCGCGCTCGTCTCGGGCGGCTTCGTCGAGGTGGTCGGCTCGCTCGCGGAGAGGCTCGGCATCTCCCGCTATCGCGCGAACTCGCTCGAGGTGGTCGACGGCCGGCTCACGGGACGCACGCAGGGACCTGTGATCGATCGTGAGGCGAAGGAGTCCGCGCTGCGCGAGTTCGCTGCTGAGCTCGGCTGCCCGCTCGAGGACACGGTCGCGATCGGCGACGGCGCGAACGATCTGGCCATGATGGGCGCCGCAGGGCTGGGCATCGCCTGGCATGCGAAGCCGATCGTGCAGGAGCAGGCGGACGTCGCGCTCAATGGCCCTCGCCTGGACGAGGCTCTCGAGATCATCCTGCGCTGAGAAGCCGCGGGCACAGGCCCACAGCGCTCTCAGACCGCGTCTCTCAGCCTCCGCCGCTCAGGAGAGGCGATCGTGCGCGGCGAGCGCCATGAGCGCGAAGGCCTGCGCCTCTGGCGACGTCCCCCGTGAGTCGAAGCCGGGTGCGCCGCACACGCCATGGACCAGCCCGTGCCCGTCGACCTGCGCGAGCGCCGCGGAGAGCCAGCGCTCGGCCGAGATGGCGTACCCGTCGTCGAGCCAGCCGTCAGCGACGCCCGTGAACGCGGAGTACGCGAGCATCAGGCCCGCGCAGCCGTCGGTGAAGGTGCTCGCGTTGTCGAGGATGTCGTGGAACAGGCCCTCCTCGGTCACGTGGACCGCGCACGCGTCCAGGAGCGCACGCAGGTCCCGCTGCCAACGCTCACGCACCTCCTGGGCTGCGACGCCATGGTGGAGCGCACGGGACAGGCCGGCCGCGACCCATCCGTTGCCGCTCGCCCACGGCTCGGGGCGCGTCAGGGTGCCCGTCGCCATGTCAAGCCGATGCGACCACAGCCCTGAGCCCCCGTTCCAGAGCTGCTCCTTGTGCATGCGGTACTGCATGTCGGCGGGCGGAAGGTCGCCCGCAGCCACCAGCGCGGGCACGACCATGTAGACCGAGTCGGCCCACACCTCCTCGGACCCGCGGAGGTGGTGCAGCACGCCCCAGTCGTCGCGCGGCGACCACCGCAGCAGCCACCAGCGCTGCCGCTCAGCCGCCTCGGAGGCCGCCGGGTCGGTCTCGCCCAGCAGGCGTGCCGCCTCGTAGAGGGCGCCCGAGTTGACCAGGCCGCCGTCTCCAGTGCCGCCGAGCTGCCCGTCGGCGTCCTGCCTCGCGACAGCATCGCGAGCAATGGCAAGAGCCCGGTCGACGCGCCCGGTGTCGAGGGCAGCGTGCGAGGCGACGCCCTGCTCCCATGCGGCGCGCTGCATGGCAAGCAGCGCAGTCCAGATCGCCTCGCGATCCACGGAGGCCGCGGAGGTCATCGAGGTGTCAGAGGTCCCGACCGGAGACGATCGCCGTGAGCCGCGCGGTACGTGCCCCGAGCTCTGCCCACGAGCAGTCGAACTCGAGCACGGCCGCGGTACCGGTGGGCAGGCCGTGGGCGACGCGCTGGAGCGCGGTCTTGTCCGAGCCTGATCCCGAGAGGAAGGCGGCAGCGGCAGAGGACGTCGGCTCGTGGCCGACGACCACGACGACTCCGTCCACGTCGAGCGTGTTCAGCTCGCGCAGCAGTCCGGGAACGTGGGTCTCATAGATCGCGTCGACGATGCGCGTCTCGCACTCGGGCAGCGCGGTCGCCATGAGCTTCCACGTCTGCTGGGTGCGGTTCGCGGGCGAGACGAGCGCGACGTCGGGCGTCAGCGACGCCTCCACGAGCGCCTCGCCGAGGTTCACGGACGCCTTGCGTCCGATCACGGCGAGAGCGCGGTCCATGTCGCTCAGGCCTGCGGCGGGAGCCTCGGCCTTCGCGTGACGAGCCAGGATCAGTGTGGGCACGCGACTACTGTCCCATGGCGTGCACTCCGCCGTCCACGTGGATCATCTCGCCGGTCGTGGCGGGGAACCAGTCGGAGAGCAGGGCGGTCACGGCCTTCGCTGCGGGCTCGGGGTCGCTCGAGTCCCAGCCGAGCGGGGCTCGCGTGTTCCAGTTCGACTCCATCTGGTCGAATCCGGGGATGTGCTTCGCGGCGGTCGTCTTGATGGGACCGGCGGAGACCACGTTGCAGCGGATGCCGTCGACGCCCAGGTCGCGGGCGACGTAGCGCGAGACGGCCTCGAAGGCGGCCTTCGCGACGCCCATCCAGTCGTACACGGGCCATGCGAAGCGTCCGTCGAAGGTGAGGCCGACGATCGAGCCACCCTCCTTCATGAGGGGCGCGGTGGCGGCTGCGAGCGACTTGAGCGAGTAGGCGGAGATCTGCACGGCGGTGGAGACGTCCTCCCACTCGCCGGTCATGAAGTTGCCGCCCATGACGGACTGCGGCGCGAAGCCGATGGAGTGGACGACGCCGTCGAGGTGCGGCACGAGCTCGCGCACCTTGTCGGCGAGGCCGGCCACGTGCTCCTCGTTGGTGACGTCGAGCTCCACGACCTGCGCCTCGACGGGCAGGCGGCGGCCCATCGCCTGGGTGATCTTGAGCGAGCGGCCGACGCCGGTCAGCACCACCGTCGCGCCCTGCTCCTGGCACAGACGTGCGACGTGGAAGGCGATCGAGCCCTCCGTCAGCACTCCGGTGACCAGGATGTTCTTTCCTTCGAGCATGCCCATCTCAATTCCCTCCTGTGGTGGGAGCCTAGCGCCGCACGGCGTGGCTCTCGCGTCGGCCCGAAGGCCGGAATCCGTCGGTCAGTGTCCCATGCCGAGGCCGCCGTCGACCGGCAGCACCGCGCCGGAGACGTAGCCTGCCGCGTCCGAGGCCAGATACACGGCGGCGGCAGCGACGTCCTCCGTCGCGCCGAAGCGCTTGGCGGGGATCGTCGCCTCGTACTGCTTCTTCGTGTCCTCGGGGAGCTCGTCCGTCATGTCGGTGGTGATGAACCCGGGCGCGATCACGTTGGCGGTGATGCCGCGTGAGCCGACCTCGCGGGTGATCGAACGGGCCATTCCGACGAGCGCGGACTTGGAGGCCGAGTAGTTGACCTGGCCGGGGTTGCCCATGAGGCCGACGACGGAGCCGATGAGCACGATGCGGCCGAAGCGCTCGCGCATCATCGAGTTGACGGCCCGACGCACGCACCGGAAGGTGCCGGTGAGGTTGACGTCGAGCACCGACTGGAAGTCGTCGTCGCTCATGCGCATGAGCAGCCCGTCGCGCGTGATGCCTGCGTTCGCGACGAGGACGCGCACGCGGCCGTGCTTCGCCTCGAGCTCGTCGAAGGCAGCGTTCACCGCGTCGGTGTCGGTGACGTCGGCGATCGCCCCGGTCACCCCGTCGGGAAGATCCCCGCCTCGGTAGATCGTGCTCACGGTGTCCCCGTTCGCGACGAACGCCTCTGCGAGGGCGCGGCCGATGCCGCGGTTCGCTCCTGTCACCACCACGTGTCGTGTCATGTCGCCCACGCTAGTCGGTGCGCACTCCAGGGACGATGTGGAGGTCACTGCGCGTCGGCGCCCGCTGATTGTCGTCCTCGTACACAGCATCGGACGCTCTGCTGTGGCAAGGGGGCAGACGCTCCGGGGAATAGCATCGGGGGGTGAGCTCCCCCGACTCCCCTGGCACGCGCGCCCTGCGCACCGCCCGTGAGATCGGCTGGGGCCGCTTGGCGATCACCGTGCTGATCGTGCTGGTGATGTCGGCCCTGTGCGTGGTCGCGGGCCGGTGGCAGTACGGACGCTACGAGACGCGAGCGCAGGCGATGGAGGACTACGACCTCGCGCAGCAGGAGCCGGTCGCCGCCGTCGAGGAGGTGGCATCGCCCGGCTCGGACGCTCTGCCCGAAGGAGCTGAGTGGCGCACCGTGACGGTCGCCGGAGTCGTCGACACCGAAAGCGTCGTCCCGCTGAGGAATCGCCCGGTCGACTCGACCGCGGCCTACCAGTACCTCGCGTGGATGCACCTGGCCGATGGCGCCGCCGTGCTCGTGAATCTCGGGTGGGCGCCTGTCGAGAGCGGCACGACCGTGGACGACGTCGTGGCTTCCCTTCCGGACGAGACGCTCGCGGTCTCCGGCACGCTCCGCAGCTTCGAGGACGACGATGGCCGGAGGGATTCCGGCGCGACCCGCATCACGCCGGCACAGGTGCGCGACCCCGACTCCGACGTCATCGTCGCCGGATACGTCGCTCTCGACGCGCCGTGCGGCGAGCTGTGCGACGCCGATGGTCCGCTCACCGAGGTCCCCCTGCCGACGCTCTCGCTCGGGCCCCACCTCAGCTACGCGTGGCAGTGGTGGGCGTTCGCGCTGCTTGTCCCCGTCGGCGCGTGGCTGCTCACCAAGCGCGACCTGGAGCTCAAGAGGGACCCGGCAGCAGCGCCCGCCCGCGAGCGCCAGCCCCGTGCGAAGCGCCGACGCGGGCCGTCCGACGAGGAGATCGAGGACGCCCTCTAGCCCTTCGTGTCACCTTGAACGGTGGACCGGGACGCCGCGACGTGCCAGTCTCGAACCAGGACGGCCAGCACCCCGGCGGCCGTCTGGCGAGGGGACGCGACGATGCGCCAGGACGATTTCAGCATCGCAGTGGACGTGGACGAGACGCTCGTGCGCCTCCTGCATCGCCGCGACGCGTGGGGGCTCCCCTACGGCTGGGACGTGCCCCCGTGCGCACCCGAGGTCCCGCTCACGGCTGATGCCGACGAGCAGCGTGAACGCTCCGGAACGCTCCTTGCCCGCCTGTGGGAGCGTGCGCTCGTCGAGCGGTGGGGCTCTCCCCTGCAGATCCCGCAGGTCTCCCCCGTCGAGTTGACGGCGCTCGGCGTGGACCGAGAAGCGCCCGGCCATTCCACGATGACGCGATGGATCGCCGCGCGCCGGGAGGAGCTCCGCGCACTGTCCGAGGAGGGCCCTCGCGCGGACCCCGGCTGGTGCCTGTGGGAGGCCCTCGCGTGCGCGGGAGAAGGCTCGGTGTGCTCAGTCACGGTGCTGCCCGTGTCGGGCGACTGGCTCGAGCGCCTTGGCAGCAGGATCCTCGTCTCGTTCGACCTGTACGGCGCGCCGGACCGCTTCGTCGATGCGGCGATGGCGCGATGACCCCCGTCGCCCCGAGGCCGAAGCCCCTTCGGCGGGTCAGGCGAGCGAGATGAGGTCGCGGTAGGTCTCGTTGTAGAGGTCCTCGATCGCGTCGGGAAGCAGCAGGACCCTGTCGGGCTCGAGCGCCTCGACCGCGCCCTCGTCGTGCGTCACCAGGATGACGGCTCCCTCGTAGGTGCGCAGCGCGTTGAGGATCTCCTCGCGGGAGGCGGGGTCGAGGTTGTTGGTCGGCTCGTCGAGCAGGAGCACGTTGGCCTGGCTCACGACCAGGGTCGCGAGCGCGAGCCTCGTCTTCTCACCGCCGGACAGGACGCGTGCGGGCTTGTCGGCGTCGTCCCCTGAGAAGAGGAAGGAGCCGAGGACCTTGCGGACCTCGGTCTCACCCAGGTCGGGGGCGGCGTGCGCCATGTTCTCGCCGACCGTCGCGTCCATGTCGAGCGTGTCGTGCTCCTGCGCGTAGTACCCGAGCTTGAGACCGTGACCGGGCTGGACCTCTCCGGTGTCGGTGGACTCGACGCCGGAGAGGAGCCGGAGCAGCGTCGTCTTGCCCGCGCCGTTGAGGCCGAGCACGACGACTCGGGAGCCGCGGTCGATCGCGAGGTTCACGTCGGTGAACACCTCGAGAGAGCCATAGGACTTGCTGAGCCCCTCGGCGCGCAGGGGCGTCTTGCCGCAGGCGGCGGGGGTCGGGAAGCGCAGCGAGGCGACCTTGTCCTGCTGGCGCACGCCTTCGGTCTCGCCGAGCATCTTCTCGGCGCGCTTCATCATCTGCTGTGCCGCGACCGCCTTCGTCGCCTTGGCACGCATCTTGTCAGCCTGCGCGAGGAGAGCGGCAGCCTTCTTCTCCGCGTTGTCGCGCTCGCGGTGGCGGCGACGCTCGTCGGCCTCGCGCTGACGCAGGTACAGGTCCCACTTCATGGCGTACTGGTCCATGACGCCTCTGTTCGCGTCCAGGTGGAAGACCTTGGTGACCGTCTGGCGCAGGAGCTCCACGTCGTGGGAGATCACGATGAGACCGCCCTGGAAGGCGGACAGGAAGCCGCGCAGCCACACGATCGAGTCAGCGTCGAGGTGGTTGGTCGGCTCGTCGAGCAGCAGCGTGTCGGCCCCGGAGAACAGGATGCGGGACAGCTCGACGCGACGACGCTGACCACCCGAGAGGGTGCCGACGGGCTGATGGAGCTGGCGCGAGTCGAGCCCAAGGTTCGCGGCGATCTGCGAGGCCTCCGCCTCAGCGGCATAGCCACCGGCGGCGCGGAACCGCTCCTCGAGCCGCGGATAGGCGTTCATGGCCTTCTCCTGGACCTTGGGGTCCTCGCTGGCCATCCCCTCCTCGGCCTCGCGCATCTTACGCATCAGGCCTGCCAGGTCGCGCACGGACAGGATGCGGTCCATCGCGAGCTGCTCCAGGTCTCCGGTGCGCGGATCCTGCGGCAGGTAGCCGAGCGATCCCTTCTGGATCGCCTTGCCCGAGGTGGGCATGCCCTCACCCGCGAGGATCTTGGTGAGCGTGGTCTTCCCCGCACCATTGCGCCCCACGAGGCCGACGCGGTCGCCTGGCCCCACCTGGAACGACGTGGGCTGCAGCAGGACGCGCGCGCCGATCCGCATCTCGAGCTCCTGGGCGACGATCACTGGCGATGCACTCCTTGAGGTGGCTGGTCATGGTGCCGACGGATGATCCGGGTGAGGATTTGTGCGAATCCCACAACGATCCGCCCGGTCTGCCTGATTCACGTCGCGATCCTTTGTCGCAACGATAAAGTGGCCGCCAACCATTATCCCCGGGAGTAACGATGGCTCTGCACAAGCATTTCACGGGCCCCAACGTGGCCCTCGTGTCCGTGTTCGCGGCCCTGGTCGCCGCGTCGACCCTGATCCCCGCCGTGTCGCTTGCCGGCGGCGTCCCGATCACCCTGCAGACGTTCGCCGTCATCCTCGCAGGCGCGGTGCTCGGACCGTGGCGTGGCGCCTCGGCCGTGCTCCTCTACCTGGTGGTCGGCACCGCGGGCGCCCCGATCTTCGCGGGGCACGTCGGCGGGCCGTCGGTGTGGGCCGGACCCACTGGAGGCTTCCTCGCGGCGTTCATCCCCGCGGCCTTCGTGACCGGGTGGATCGTGCGGGCGGTGCGCCGCCGCGGCCGCCTCAACCTGGGCTGGCTGCTCCTCGCCTGCGGGCTCGGCTCCCTCGTGGTGCTCAACGTGATCGGCTGGACCTGGTTCGCGATCCGTCTGGGCTTCGACCTCCCCGCCACGCTCGCCGTCGCACTGCCGTTCGTGCCCGGCGACGTGATCAAGGTGGTCGCCGCGGCCGGCACCGCCTGGGCCGTCCACCGCGCCTACCCGGGCATCCTTCCTGCCACAGAGCGTCGGGAGGCGGCCACGAGCCGCGCCACGACCGCCTAGTCTGTTCGCATGATCGTTTTCGAGGACGCGGCTGTCGTCGCGCCCGACTCGGGCGTCACCATCCTGGAGCCGACCACCCTGACGCTCAGCGAGCGCCACATCTCGGTGATCGGCGCGAACGGCTCGGGCAAGTCGACCCTGGCACGGCTCATCAACGGGCTCGTGATGCCCACCGAGGGCACCGTCACGGTCGAGGGCAAGACCACCCGCAAGCACGGCCGCGAGGTCCGACGCATGGTGGGCTTCCTGTTCACCGACCCGTCGGCGCAGCTCATCATGCCCACCGCAGCCGAGGACGTGATGCTCTCCCTGCGCCGCACGGTCAAGGGCAAGGACGCACGCATGCGCGCCGCGCTCGAGGCTCTCGAGTCACTCGGGCTCGCCGACCGTGCCGACGTCGCGGTCAGCGCCCTCTCGGGTGGCCAGCGCCAGCTGCTCGCCCTCGCGGGCGTGCTCGCCGTCGCGCCCAAGATCATCGTGGCCGACGAGCCGACGACGCTGCTCGACCTCAAGTGGCGCGGCCACGTGGGCGCGCTGCTCCGCTCCCTGCCCGTGCAGCTGATCGAGGTCACTCACGACCTTGACAGCGCGATGCGTGCCGAGCGGACGCTCGTGATCGACTCCGGCAAGGTCGTGTTCGACGGTGCACCCGGCGATGCGGTGCAGTTCTACCGCGACCTGATCTTCGGCCGGCCCGAGCAGACCCAGCGCGTATGAACCCCACCCTCGGCGCGTACCGGCCGCTGCGCACACCGATGCACCTGGCTCCGGCCTGGTTCAAGGTGCTGCTGCTCGCCCTCGTGTCGGTCCTCATGATCTTCGTGCAGGACATGGCGACCGGCGTGGCGTTCGCGTCCGCCTCGCTCGCGCTGTATCTGTCCACACTCCCCCCGTGGCGGACCGCGCTCAAGGCGATCCTCTGGACCTTTCTCTTCGCGGCCATGGCCGCCGGGTATCAGCTGTGGCGCGGCGAGTGGCAGCTCGGCGTGGACATCGCGACCGATCTGCTCACCGTGGTGTTCCTCGCGCTCGCCGTCTCCACTGCGACGCCCATGTCCGAGATGCTCGACCTCCTGTCCGGGGTGCTGCGTCCGTTCCGCCGGTTCGTGCCGCACGAGACCATCGGGCTCATGTTCTCCCTGCTCATCCGCCTGATCCCGGAGATGGTGCAGATCCTCGGCGAGTCCCGTCAGGCGGCGATGGCACGCGGAGTCGAGCGCTCACCACGCGCGATCCTCGTCCCTGCCGCGACGCGCACCGTCGGCTTCGCAGTGGATCTGGGACAGGCGCTCCACGCGCGCGGCATCGCCGACGGCGTGGTCGAGGAGAGGGACGAGGTGGTCGACAGCGAGCTCCCGAAGTCCCGCCGAGCGCGCAGGGCTCTCGAGTCCCGCAAGGCACGGCGACGCGCCGCGCGCTAGCGTCATCCCCAGGGGTCTTGCGCCAGTGACGGGACCCCTGCTCGACGTCCACACGTCGCGACCACTCAGGGGGTTCGCCGCATGACCGCCACGCACGCTCCCGCGCGCACGTGGCCGATGCCTGTGCTCGCCTCGATGGTGATCGGGTCGATGGTGGGCGCGGGCGTCTTCTCGCTTCCCTCCTCGTTCGCAGGCTCCGCCGGGGTCGCGGGCGCAGCGATCGCGTGGGCCGTCGCGGGCGGCGGCATGCTCATGCTCGCGCTCGTGTTCCAGCGCCTCGCGGTACGTCGCCCCGATCTCGACTCAGGCATCGTCGCGTACGCGCGCGCAGGTTTCGGCAGCTACGTGGGGTTCTTCTCCGCGTTCGGGTACTGGGCGTCCGCCTGCATCGCGAACGTCACCTACTGGGTCCTGCTGTCCTCGACGCTCGGCGCCGTCGTCCCAGGGCTCGGCGAGGGCGACACAGGGTGGGCGTTCCTGTTCGGCACCGTCGGACTGTGGCTGTTCCACCTCGTGATCGCGCGAGGGGTCTCCCAGGCGGCGCTCCTGAACGCGATCACCACGGTCGCGAAGATCGTGCCGCTCGTGCTCTTCCTCGCGATCGTCGCCGTCGGTGGCTTCTCCTGGGACGTCTTCCTGGAGAACCTGCGCGGTGACACCACCGTCCTCGGCCCGGTGGCCGAGCAGGTGCGCGCCACCATGCTCGTCACCGTGTTCGTGTTCCTGGGCGTCGAAGGCGCCAGCGTCTACTCCCGCTACGCGCGGCGACGCGAGGATGTGGGGCGCGCCACCGTCG
This sequence comes from Demequina zhanjiangensis, assembly GCF_030418315.1. Lineage (GTDB taxonomy): Bacteria > Actinomycetota > Actinomycetes > Actinomycetales > Demequinaceae > Demequina > Demequina zhanjiangensis. The sequence goes on along the minus strand of NZ_JAUHPV010000005.1, from coordinate 22,814 downwards.
TCGGCTTCCTCTCCGTGCTCGCCCTCTTCGTCGCCGTCACGATGCTCGGCTACGGCGTCATGCCACGCGAGGAGCTCGCCGGCCTGCGGCAGCCCTCCGTGGCGGGTGTGCTGGAGGCCGTCGTCGGCCCGTGGGGCTCGTGGTTCATCGGGATCGGCCTCGGAATCTCCGTCCTGGGCGCGTACCTCGCGTGGTGTCTGCTCGCCGCCGAGGTGCTCTTCGAGGCGGCGACCCAGGAGGACGCGCCCCGCTTCCTGACCCGCATGAACCGCCACGGGGTCCCGATCGCCGCGCTCACCGCCACCTCGGTCGCGACCCAGGCGTTCCTCATCGTCACGCACTTCTCCGCGAGCGCCTTCGACTTCTCGCTCGAGCTCACGAGCGCGCTCGCGCTGCTCCCCTACCTGCTCACCGCCGGCTTCGGGCTGAAGGAGGCGCTCGGACCGCGCCGCTGGTCGGGCGCTGTGGCGATCGCGTCGATCGCAGTCGTCTACACCGCCTACCTCGTCTACGCCGCGGGCATGAAGTATCTGCTCCTCGCGCTGCTCGTCTACGCACCCGCCTCGCTGCTGTACGTGTGGGCCCGCCGAGAGCGCGGCCTGCGGGTCTTCACCCCGTGGGAGGCGGCGCTGTGCGTCGGCAGCGTCACTGGCGCCGTGGTCGCCGTGGTCGCGCTCGCCACGGGCACGATCACGCTGTAGCCGCCGTCAGGACGCAGCAGGCCGGCCCTCAGCCTTGAGGGTCGATTCCCCTGAGCCGCAGCTCCTCGACGTCCAGCACGGCCTCGATGCGGCGCACGACCTCGTCGTCGATCGTCGTCGCGCGGCGGAGGGCGTGCAGCTCCTCGCGCTCCAGGTCGATCAGCGCAAGCCTGCCGCGTGCGTAGGCCGCCGCGTCCTCACGATCCGGAGCCTCAGACCTGTCCTGTCCCGACTCGTCGCGGGCGCGTGCGAGCTGGCTCACCGCGCGCTGCTGGGTGGCGAGCCGTTCCCGCACCGCGGGAGAAAGCGACAGCTCGGCGCTGATGTCGTCGAGCGCGCGCAACGCGACTGTCGACATGCGGACCCGAGCGATGTCGAGCTCCTCCTGGTCCTCCGTGTCGCGCGGAAGCCGCGCCCACTGCGCGAGCGCAGGCAGCACCGGCCCTTGTACCAGCAGGGTCAGCACGATGACGCCCGCGGTCACGAAGACGATCTCGTCGCGCCCCTGCATGGGACCGCCACCGGCCACGGTCAGTGGCACGGACAGCGCGATGGCGAGCGAGACGGCGCCACGGAAGCTCGCCACGGTGCTCACCACCCTGCCTCGCTGACCGAGCTGCTGACCGCCTGGGGCGCCTCGCAGCCGGGCATCGAGAAGCCTGGCCGCTGCCGACCCCGCCAGCTGGAATGCGTAGCGCACGACCATGAGCACCGCCCATACGGCGACGGTCAGGAGGACCAGGATTCCCAGCTCGCTCGGGTCGATCTGCCTGATCGAGGCCTGCACCTGGACTCCCACGAGCACGAACAGGGCGCCGTTGAGCACGTACGAGCCGAGCGGCCACATGCCGTGCATCTGACGGCGTGACAGCGCCGTGCTGGTGCGTGCGGAGAAGAACGACAGGAGCAGCCCGCACGTGACGACCGACAGGACTCCGGAGGCGCCGAAGGCCTCCGCGGCGAGGTAGGACGCGAAGGGCAGCACGAGCATCGTGATGTTGATGATCAGCGCATCCGAGGTCTGGCGCAGGAATGCGATGCCGAGCGCGCCGAGCGCGAGGCCCGCCGCGACCCCACCGAGGTACGCGATCGCTACCGTGCTGGTCACCTCGAGCGTCGACGTGCTGCCGCTGACCGCGAAGCCGACGGCGATCGTGTAGAGCGCCAGCGCGGCGCCGTCGTTCGTGAGGCTCTCTGCGCGCAGCAGCGCGAACTGTCTGCGCGGCAGCACGTTGCCCAGGGAGGCGATGGCGGTCGCGTCAGGCGGGGCGAGCGCGGCGCCGAGCATGAGCGCGGCCGGCCACGGCATCCCCAACGAGTAGGCGATGCCGGCGACCGCGAAGGCGGTGGCGACGACCAGCACGGTGCTCATGAGGATGATGCCGCGCAGGTCGCGTCGGATGGACCTCAGCGACGTGGTGAGCGCCTCCCAGAACAGCAGCACCGGGAGGAACAGCAGGAGCACGGCCTCCGACGGAAGCTCGACGTCGCGCAGTCCGGGCACGAAGCCGAGCACCAGTCCGAGCAGCAGGAGCACGAGCGGGGCCGCGAGGCGCAGCCGCGGCGCGAGCACGGTTCCTGCGAGCACGGCGACGCCGAGCACCACGGTGAGCACAAGGCCTTCCACGCCGTTCCTCCTCAGTTCGTACGTGCGCGACTGTCAGGAGTCGAGCATGCCAGCAAGCGTGGTGGTGGTCCGCCAGTTCCGGATGGTCATGTGCTTGTACTCGGGCCTGGAGACCAGGCGGGACATGTAGCTGCGGGAGGCCTGGGAGATCAGCCTGCGGATGTAGACCACGGCCGTCCCCTGCCATGCGAAGTCCACCCCATCGCGCAGCTCCACTGCGGCGAAGGCGTCCTCGGCGCTCAGAGTCTCCCGCAGGAACACGACATCCCAGCGGTACGCGTCGTCCTCGCCGAAGCCGTGGGGCGCGTCGGTGACGGCCGAGCGCAGGTCCTCCGCGGGGACGGTGACGACGGGAGTGTCCACGTCGAAGCGGTCCCGGAGCACCCTACGGACGGTGTCGCCGACCTCGCCCGTCGACGCCCCCGGTGCGTCGACCAGCACGTTCCCCGACTGGATGTAGGTCCGGACATGACTGAGCCCCGCGTCCTCGAGCGAGGAGCGGAGCTCTGCCATCGGCACCTTGTTCTTGCCGCCGACGTTGATCCCGCGGATCAGGACGACGTGCGTGGCGCCCATGCGTGGATCAGACGTTGAACCCGAGTGCGCGCAGCTGCTCGCGGCCGTCGTCAGTGATCTTGTCCGGGCCCCACGGCGGCATCCACACCCAGTTGATGCGGAAGCCGTCGACGAGGCCCGCCAGCACCTGGGAGGCCTGGTCCTCGAGGACGTCGGTCAGCGGGCACGCCGCCGAGGTGAGGGTCATATCGATCACCGCGTGGCGGTTCTCGTCGACGTGCACGCCGTACACGAGCCCGAGGTCGACGACGTTGATGCCGAGCTCCGGGTCGATGACGTCGCGCAGCGCCTCCTCGATATCCGCGGTGTTCGCGGGCATGGTCTCAGCCATCGTTCTCTCCTTCCGCTCCCCCAGCGGCCTGGGCCTGTGCGACAGCGTCGCGCAGTGCCATCCAGCCGAGGAGGGCGCACTTGATACGGGCAGGATACTTGCCGACACCGACGAAGGCGCCGGCATCTCCGAGCATGTCGTCACGGTCGTCGCCGAGATCCTCGCCGCGATTGCCCATGAGGGCGCGGAAGGCCTCGTAGACCTCGTCGGCCTCCTCGAGGCTGTGACCCTCGACGAGCTCGGTGAGTGCCGAGATGGAGGCCTGGGAGATCGAGCACCCTTGGCCTTCCCAGTGCACGGACGCGACCGTGTCCCCGTCGAGGCCGACGCGAAGGGTCACCTCGTCGCCGCAGGTCGTGTTGACCTGGTGCGACTCCCCGACCGCGGGCAGGTCGAGGTCGACGAGCCCGGCGCCGTGACGCGCGCGGGCGTGGTCCATGATGACCTGCTGATACATCTGCTCCAGGCTGCTCATGCGGGCACTCCGAAGAACTCTCGGACCGAGGCGAGCCCCTCGAGGAACCGGTGGGCGTCCTCCTCGGTCGTGTACACGTGGGCGCTGGCGCGGGTGGATCCCGTGACGCCGAAGCGCTTGTGGAGCGGCTGCGCGCAGTGGTGTCCCACGCGCACCGCGATGCCAAGGTCGTCGAGCACCTGGCCGACGTCGTGCGTGTGCACGCCCTCGACCACCACGGTGGCGAGGCCGAGCACCTCGTCGGCGTCGGGATCCCCGATCGGCCCGAGCAGACGCACTCCAGGCATCTGGGAGACGCCTTCGCGGATGATCTGCGCGATCCGCCTCTCGTGGGTCGCCACGTCGTCCATGCCGAGCGCCATCAGGTACTCGGCGGCGGCTCCCATGCCAACGGCTTGCGTCACGGGCTGCGTGCCCGCCTCGAACCGTGTGGGCGCCGGATGCCAGGTCGTCTCCTCGAGGGTCACGACCTTGATCGCTCCCCCGCCGAAGACCGACGGAGGCAGCACGTCCAGGAGCTCCTTGCGACCCCAGAGCGCGCCGACGCCGGTGGGCCCGAGCATCTTGTGCCCGGAGAAGGCCGCGAAGTCCACGCCGAGCGCCTGGAAGTCGACCGGCAGGTGCGGCACGGACTGGCAGGCGTCGAGCACGGTGTACGCGCCGACCTCGCGGGCACGGGCCACGAACGCCGCGACGTCGCTCACCACGCCGGTGACGTTGCTCGCGTGTGTGAACGCGACGATCTTGGTGGTGTCGTCGATCACCGTCGCGAGCTGCTCGAGGCGGTGGCGTCCGTCGTCCCCGATCTCGATCCAGCGCAGCGTGGCGCCCGTGCGGGCGGCGAGCTGCTGCCACGGGATCAGGTTGGCGTGATGCTCGGCCTGGGTGACGACGATGGAGTCACCGGCGCCGATGCGGAACCGTGCGGACTCCTCGCCGCCCTGGCCCATGGATGCGTTGCCGATGCCGTTCGCGACCAGGTTGAGCGCCGCGGTGGCGTTCTCGGTCCAGACGATCTCGTCCGGGCTCGCCGCGTTCACCAGGCGCGCCACGGACGCCCGCGCGCCCTCGAAGGCCTCGGTGGCCTCCTCCGCGAGCAGGTGCGCGCCGCGCGCGACCGCGCCGTTGTGCAGGCGGTCGAACTCGTCCATCGCGTGCAGCACGGCGTGCGGCCGCTGGGCGGTCGCGCCGGAGTCGAGGTACGCGAGCGGCTTCCCGTTCCTGACCGTGCGGGCCAGGAGCGGGAAGTCGTCGCGCAGATCGGGCAGCATCGTGGTTACGCGTCCGCCAGGTAGCGGTCGTAGCCCTCGGCCTCGAGACGCTCGGCGAGCTCGGGGCCGCCCTCCTCGGCGACGCGTCCGTTGACGAACACGTGCACGAAGTCGGGCTTGATGTAGTTGAGGATGCGCGTGTAGTGCGTGATCAGCATGACGCCCAGGCCGGTGTTCTCCTTGACGCGGTTGACGCCCTCGGAGACGATGCGCAGCGCGTCGACGTCCAGGCCGGAGTCGGTCTCGTCGAGGATCGCGATCTTCGGCTCGAGCAGCTCCATCTGGAGGATCTCGTGGCGCTTCTTCTCACCACCGGAGAAGCCCTCGTTGACGTTGCGCTCGGCGAACGACGAGTCCATGCGGAGGTCGTCCATCGACTTCTTGACGTCCTTGACCCAGGTGCGCAGCTTGGGCGCCTCGCCGGAGACAGCCGTCTTGGCGGTGCGGAGGAAGTTCGACACGGAGACGCCGGGGACCTCGACCGGGTACTGCATCGCGAGGAACAGGCCCGCCTTGGCGCGCTCGTCCACGGACATCGCGAGGACGTCCTCGCCGTCGAGGGTCACGGTGCCCTCGGTGATCGTGTACTTGGGGTGGCCGGCGATCGAGTACGCGAGGGTCGACTTGCCGGAGCCGTTGGGGCCCATGATCGCGTGGGTCTCGCCGGACCTGATGGTCAGGTCGACGCCCTTGAGGATCTGCTTGGTGCCGTCGGGGGTCTCCACGGAGGCGTGGAGGTTCTTGATCTCGAGAGTGCTCATTGCATGTGCTCCTAGGGAAAGGTCTTACGAAGTCTTCGGGTTGTCGATGTCGACGAGCACCTGCTCGCCGTCGACTCGGACGGGGTACGCCTTGACGGGCGAGAGCGCGGGCAGCTCGGTGGGCTGGCCGGTGCGGAAGTCGAAGCGGCCGCCGTGCGCCCAGCACTCGATCTCGCAGCCCTCGACGTCGCCCTCGGAGAGGGAGACGGCGCCGTGCGTGCAGGTGTCGTCGATGGCGTAGAAGTCGCCGTCGTCGCTGCGCACGATCGCGAAGGGCTTCTCCGAGCCGTCCGCGAGGGTCAGCTCGGCCAGCAGCGCGGCGCCGGGCTCAAGGTCCGACACGGCGCAGGCGACCTGCTCGCTCACTCGTCCTCCTCGATGTGCTCCAGCTCGAGCTCGATCTCCTTCATGAGGCCTTCCTCGACCTCAGGGATGCCGATCTCGCGGACCAGGTCGGCGAAGAAGCCGCGGACCACGAGCTTGCGGGCCTGGTCCTCGGAGATGCCGCGCGAGCGCAGGTAGAACATCTGCTCGTCGTCGAAGCGGCCGGTCGCGGACGCGTGACCTGCGCCCTCGATCTCGCCGGTCTCGATCTCGAGGTTCGGCACCGAGTCGGCGCGGGCGCCGTCGGTGAGCACGAGGTTGCGGTTGAGCTCGTACGTGTCGGTGCCCTCGGCCGCGGCGCGGATGAGGACGTCGCCGATCCAGACGGTGCGGGCCGACTTGCCGGCGAGCGCTCCCTTGTAGGTGACGCGCGACGTGCAGCGCGGCACCGCGTGGTCCACGAACAGCTGGTGCTCCTGGTGCTGGCCCGAGTCGGCGAAGTAGAGGCCGAACAGGTCGACGGAGGCGCCCTCGCCCGCAAAGGCGGCCGAGGTGTTGAGGCGCACTGCCTTGCCGCCGAGCGTGACGACGGAGCCGCGCAGGCGGGAGTCGCGGCCCAGGCGGGCGACGACCTCTCCGGCGTGGACCGCGTCGTCGTCCCACTGCTGCAGGAGCACGAGGTTGAGGCCGGCGTTGTCGCCCAGGTCCACCGAGACGAACTCGGAGTAGGTGGCGGTGCCCTTGCGGGTGAGGACGACGGTCGCCTCGGCGCCGGGGCCCACCTCGACGAGGATGTGGCCGCGGACGTCCTCGCCTGCACCGGTCATGGTGATGGCGATGGGCTCGTCGACGATCGTGTTGGCGTCGACGCGCAGCGCCATGGCGCCACCGGAGCGGGCGACGGCGACGGCCGACGCGCGGTCGCCGGGGGCACGCACGGAGCGGGCCTGCGCTTCCTCGGCAGCGACCTCGACGAACTCGACGCCCGCGGGAAGCTCGGGCACGTCGAACGTGAGGTGGCCCTCGCCGCCCTCGAGCGCGAAGACCGGCTTGAGGTCGGACAGCGCGGAGAACCGCCACTGCTCGATGCGGTTGTTCGGGACCTCGAAGACCTCGGGGTCGAACGACGTGGGCCGGTCGGCGCGCGAGGCGTCCGGGACGACCTGGCCGTGGCTGTGGGCCGCGTCAGAGGTGGCGCGGGTGTGATCGGTGACGGTCAACCGACGGATCCTTCCATCTGGAGCTCGATGAGGCGGTTCAGCTCGAGGGCGTACTCCATGGGCAGCTCGCGCGCGATGGGCTCGACGAACCCGCGCACGATCATGGCCATGGCCTCGGTCTCCTCCATGCCTCGGGACATCAGGTAGAACAGCTGGTCCTCGCTCACGCGGGACACGGTGGCCTCGTGACCCATGTGCACGTCGTCCTCACGGACGTCGACGTACGGGTAGGTGTCGGAGCGCGAGATCTGGTCCACGAGCAGCGCGTCGCACAGCACGTTGGACTTGGAGTTCTTCGCACCCTCGAGCACCTGCACGAGGCCTCGGTAGGAGGTGCGGCCGCCACCACGGGCGACCGACTTGGAGATGATGGACGACGACGTGTTGGGGGCGGCGTGCACCATCTTGGCGCCCGCGTCCTGGTGCTGGCCCTCGCCCGCGAAGGCGATGGAGAGGGTCTCGCCCTTGGCGTGCTCGCCGAGCATGAAGATCGCCGGGTACTTCATGGTGACCTTCGAGCCGATGTTGCCGTCGACCCACTCCATGGTGGCGCCCTCAGCGGCGGTCGCGCGCTTGGTGACGAGGTTGTACACGTTGTTCGACCAGTTCTGGATGGTCGTGTAGCGCACGCGGGCGTTCTTCTTCACGATGATCTCGACGACCGCGGAGTGCAGCGAGTCGGACGAGTAGATCGGCGCGGTGCAGCCCTCGACGTAGTGCACGTACGAGCCCTCGTCGGCGATGATCAGCGTGCGCTCGAACTGGCCCATGTTCTCCGTGTTGATGCGGAAGTAGGCCTGGAGCGGGATCTCGACGTGGACGCCCGGCGGCACGTAGATGAACGAGCCTCCGGACCACACGGCGGTGTTCAGCGCGGCGAACTTGTTGTCGCCCGAGGGGATGACCGTGCCGAAGTACTGCTCGAACAGCTCCGGGTGCTCCTTGAGCGCCGTGTCGGTGTCGAGGAAGATGACGCCCTGCTCCTCCAGGTCCTCGCGGATCTGGTGGTAGACGACCTCGGACTCGTACTGCGCGGCCACACCGGCGACCAGACGCTGCTTCTCCGCCTCCGGGATGCCGAGCTTGTCGTAGGTCGCCTTGATGTCCTCAGGCAGGTCCTCCCAGCTGGTGGCCTGCTTCTCCGTGGAGCGCACGAAGTACTTGATGTTGTCGAAGTCGATGCCGGTGAGGTCCGAGCCCCAGCTGGGCATGGGCTTCTTGCCGAACATCTTCAGCGCCTTGAGGCGGGTGTTCAGCATCCACTCCGGCTCGTTCTTCAGCGCGGAGATGCGGCGGACCGTCTCCTCGGACAGACCGCGCTCGGCGATCTCGCCTGCCGCGTCGGAGTCGTGCCAGCCGTACTCGTAGCCGCCGATGGAGGCGATGATCTCGTCATCGCTCCTTGCGGGCGCGTTGTCGGTAGGGGTGCTCATAGTCAACCTTCCTTGGGGGCCGCCGGGGCGACGGGGATGGTGGTGGTGCACACGTGGGCTCCACCCGCGAGGGTGGACAGACGCTGCACGTGGACGTCGAGAAGCCTGGAGATGGCGCGGGTCTCCGCCTCGCACCATTCGGGAGCCTCGGTGGCGATCTCCTGCACAGGGCAGTGGCCCTGGCACAGCTGGAGCGTGTAACCGCCGGGGCCGGGGCGGACCGAGGCCGCGTACCCCTTGATGCCGAGCGCCTCGGACACGATCGCGACCCTCTCGGGCAGCGACGCGTTGTCGGGGATCTCGGGCGCGATGTCGGCCTCGAGCTGCGAGGCCTTCGACTCGACGAAGGCGTCGAGGTCTCCATGGTCACGCATGAAGCGCACCGCGTCGACCGCGACGGACGAGGAGTCGGAGGTGAGGGACTGCTGGCCCTCAGAGGTGGCGACGAACGAACGGGCCGGTCGGCCGCGCCCACGCACCGCGGGGCCGGGCTGCTCATGGTCGACGATCAGGCCGTCGTCGAGCAGCATCGACAGGTGACGCCGCACGCCGGCGGGCGTCAGGGTGAGCTCATCCGCAAGCGACGCCGCCGTGATGGGGCCAGCGGAGACGATGAGGCTGAGAACCCGGTCACGCGTGGTGTCTGCATGCATGCGGTGTGCCTCTTCTCCTCGTCGGGGATCGGCCTCAGACGGCCGTCGAGCAATTAGGCAACATTTTGGTTCATTAAAAACTTCCCCGCAAGCAAGGAGTGCCTTACCTAGCCTCGGGCACGGAGGCCTCGCGCAGCACCCTCTGCATCGCTGCGGCGAGGCTCATCGGGAGTCCCGCCACGACGGGGCCGAGGAACTCGCGGCACGACTCGATCGCGTCGAGCTCCTCGACGAGCAGGACGACGTCGTCCCGCACGGTGCCGGGCTCCTCGTCCATCCCCACCCCCTCAGGTGTCCGGTCGGCGCCTCCGGATCGACGGCACAGCCATGCAGCGTCGACCAGGGCTCGTGCAACGTAGCACCGCGTGCCGGCCCCGCGCGGAGGCGCTGTGGACAACCTCCACGCACCTAGACTTGACGCGTGAGCACGACCGACCAGTCCCCTTCTGCGGCAGCGAGGCCGCTCCCCCTCCGAATCGTCCGCCGAGGAGCCGACTTCCTCGGACGCCACGCGCGTGGCCTGACGCTCGCGAACATCGCGGCTCAGGCGGGCATCATCGTCACGGGCGGCGCCGTCCGGTTGACAGGATCGGGCCTCGGCTGCTCAACGTGGCCGCAGTGCGAGCCCGGAGAGTTCACCCCGCAGTTCCACGGCGAGGCCGGGATCCACGGCTTCATCGAGTTCGGCAACCGCACCCTCACGGGTGTCCTGCTCGTGGTGGCCCTGCTGCTCGCGATCGGCGTGTGGAACTCGCGTCCCGACCTCAAGTGGTGGGGGCTCGTGCCGGGCATCGGAGTGATCGGCCAGGCGGTGGTCGGCGGCATCACCGTGCTCGTGGAGCTCCACCCGCTCGTCGTGGGCCCGCACCTGCTGCTGTCGATGCTGCTGGTGTGGCAGGCGGTCTGGCTCGCGCTCACGTACCGTCGCGCGCCACGTCGCGATGGAGCCCCGCTCGCTGCGACGCGCTGGCTCTCGGTCGTCCTCCTGGTGGGAGTCCTCTTCGGGGGTGTGCTCACCACGGGCGCCGGCCCGCACTCAGGCGACGCCGACGCGACCGAGCGTCTCGCGCTCGACCCCGCGCTGATCGCCCGCGCTCACGCCATGATCGTGTGGGCGTTCGTCGCACTACTCGCCTTCCTGGTGTTCCGTCTGCGGCAGGACCGCTCGATCGGTGCCAAGGACGAGGTGCGCAAGGCGTGGATCGTCCTCGTCGCGATCACGTTCGCGCAGGCGGCGATCGGCTACATCCAGTACTTCACGGGCCTGCCCGAGGTGATCGTCGGCATGCACCTGCTGGGGGCCGCGGCGCTCACGGCCGCGCACGCCGCCTTCTTCTACCTCACCAAGGCCGGAGCCACGGAAGCACGATGAGCGGGTCGGAGGTCACGCTCGGCCATATCGAGGCCGCGGCAGCAGCACTGACAGGCGTCGCGCAGCACACGCCCGTCGACCACGCCTCGTACCTGAGCGACCTGCTCGGCGTGCCGACGTACATGAAGCTCGAGAACCTCCAGCGGACGGGCTCCTTCAAGCTGCGCGGCGCGACCTACCGCCTCTCCCGCCTCACCGACGAGGAGAAGGCTCGGGGCGTCGTCGCCGCATCGGCCGGGAATCACGCGCAAGGAGTGGCCTTCGCAGCCCAGCAGCTCGGCATCGACGCGACGATCTTCATGCCGCTCGGCGCACCCGTGCCCAAGCTGCTCGCCACGAAGGGCTACGGCGCCACCGTCGTCACCGACGGCGCGACGGTCGAGGAGTGCCTGGCGCTCGCCGCCGAGCACGCCAAGCGCACCGGCGCCATGATGATCCATCCCTTCGACCACGCGGACGTCATCGCCGGCCAGGGCACGATCGGCCTGGAGATCCTCAAGGATGTCCCCGACGTCGAGACGGTGATCGTCCCGATCGGAGGCGGCGGGCTCATCGCAGGCATGGCCGTGGCGCTCAAGGAGGCGGGCGCACGCGCAGGTCGCGACATCAAGGTGATCGGCGTCCAGGCCGCCGCGACCGCGGCGTTCCCCGCCTCGCTCGCCGCTGGACACCCCGTCACGATCGAGCGTCACTCCACGATCGCCGACGGCATCGCGGTCGTACGTCCCGGCGACGTCACGTTCCCCCTGGTGCAGCGATACGTGGACGACGTGGTGACCGTCGAGGAGGACGACCTTGCCAAGGCGGTCCTCACCGTGCTCGAACGCACCAAGCTCGTCGTCGAGCCCGCCGGGGCCGCGCCTGTCGCAGCGATCCTGGGCGGACATATCCGACCGACCGGGCCGACGGTCGTGCTCCTGTCCGGGGGCAACATCGACCCCCTCCTCATGCAGCGGATCATCGCCCACGGCCTGGTCGCATCCGGTCGCTACATGACGCTCCGGATCCCACTGCCGGACCGGCCGGGCCAGCTCGCGCGCGTCGCCGACATCCTGGCGGAGGTCAGCGCGAACGTGATCGAGGTGGTCCACACCCGGCACGACATGGGCCTGACCATCAACGACGCCGTGCTCGAGGTCTCGGTCGAGACCCGCGGACCCAACCACCAGGGCGAGGTGCTCGAGGCGCTACGCCTCGCGGGGCTCTCCCCCGACGTCATCAGCTCGTAGCCCGGCACACGTCGGCGAGACTCCCGCCGACGACGCCTACCGCACCAGGCGGGTCGCCTCCGGACGCATCCAGGGCGCATCCGCGGCGCGCAGCGAGGCGAAACCGTCCCGCCGCGCACGGTCGGCGGCGAGCAGTCCTGCGACGGCCGACGAGGCGTGCACACGGCCGTCCAGCACCGCCTCCACCGCGTCGTCCAGGGAGACCCAGGCGCCGATCATGTCGCGTTCCTCGGCCTCGCGAACATGTCGCTCGTCCTCAGGGACCTCGCCGATGCCACGTGCGAGGAACACCCGCACCGCCTCCGACGTGCCTCCGCCTGAGGGGAAGTAGTCGACCAGCGTGTGCCACGTCTCCGCAGTGAGGTCAGTCTCCTCCGCCAGCTCACGGCGAGCGGCGTCGACGGGGGACTCCCCCGCCATGTCCAGCAGACCGGCCGGAGGCTCCCAGCACTCGGTGCCGACGGGGTGCCGATACTGACGCACCAGGTAGACCCGCTCCTGCGCATCCATCGCGACGATCACCACGGCACCCGTGTGTCGCAGGTAGTCGCGCGTGACGACGCCCGACTCCCCCAGGTCCACCTCGTCGCTCGCGACGTCCCACACCTTCCCGTGGAAGCGCTCGTGGGTCGCGAGCACGGGGCGAGGACCGGGGACGTCGACGAGGGGCCCGTCGTCCGCCATGGGTCAGGCGCCCGCGACGGCAGCCTGCTCGCCGGCGCCCTCACGGGCCGCGATCGCGGCACCGATCAGGCCCGCGAACAGCGGGTGCGCCTTCGTGGGGCGCGACAGGAACTCAGGGTGCGCCTGCGTCGACACGTAGTACGGGTGCACGTCCTTGGGAAGCTCCACGAACTCGACGAGCGAGCGGTCGGGCGACTCCCCCGAGACGACCAGGCCGGCCTCCTCGAGCTGCGCACGGTACTTGTTGTTGACCTCGTAGCGGTGGCGGTGACGCTCGCCCACGGTCGTGGCGCCGTAGGTCTCTGCGACCACCGAGCCGGGCGTCAGGACGGCCTTGTACTCACCGAGGCGCATCGTGCCGCCCAGGTCGCCCTTGCCGTCGACGATCGCGAGCTGCTCCTCCATGGTCGCGACCACGGGGTACTTCGGGTCATCGTCGAACTCGGAGCTCGACGCGCCCTCAAGGCCCACGACGTTGCGGGCGTACTCCATCACCATCGTCTGAAGGCCCAGGCAGATGCCGAGCGTCGGCACCTTGTTCTCGCGCGCCCAGCGCAGGGCACCGATCTTGCCGTCCACGCCGCGCACGCCGAAGCCGCCGGGCACCAGCACGGCGTCGACGCCGCCGAGCGCCTTCTCGGCGCCCTCCTCGGTCTGGCACGTGTCGGACGCGACCCAGCGGATCTTGACCTTCGCGTTGTGGTGGAAGCCGCCGGCGCGCAGCGCCTCGCTCACCGACAGGTACGCGTCGGGGAGGTCGATGTACTTGCCGACCAGCGCCACCTCGACGTGGTGGGCCGGGTGGTGGACGCGACGCAGCACGTCGTCCCAGGCGCCCCACTGAACGTCGTGGAACGGCAGGTCGAGGCGGCGCACCACGTAGGCGTCGAGCCCCTCGGAGTGCAGCACCTTGGGGATGTCGTAGATCGACGGAGCGTCGATCGCGTTGACCACCGCATCGGGCTCGACGTCGCAGAACAGGGCGATCTTGTTCTTCACCGACTGCGGCACGGGACGGTCGGAGCGCAGCACGAGCGCGTCGGGCTGGATACCGATCGAACGGAGCGCGGCGACCGAGTGCTGCGTCGGCTTCGTCTTCTGCTCGCCCGACGGGCCGATGAACGGCACGAGCGAGACGTGGAGGAAGAACACGTCGTCACGGCCCACGTCGTGGCGCACCTGACGCGCGGCCTCAAGGAACGGCTGCGACTCGATGTCGCCGACGGTGCCGCCGATCTCCGTGATGATCACGTCGATCTCCGGGCCCGCCTGCTCGCGCATGCGACGCTTGATCTCGTCCGTGATGTGCGGGATGACCTGCACCGTGTCGCCCAGGTACTCGCCGCGACGCTCCTTGGCGATCACCTGCGAGTACACCTGACCGGTGGTGACGTTCGAGCTGGAGGAGAGCTTCACGTCCAGGAAGCGCTCGTAGTGGCCGATGTCCAGGTCGGTCTCAGCGCCGTCGTCCGTGACGAAGACCTCGCCGTGCTGGAACGGGTTCATGGTGCCCGGATCCACGTTGAGATACGGGTCCAGCTTCTGCATCGTGACGCGCAGTCCGCGCGACCGGAGAAGTCGGCCGAGGCTTGAAGCCGTCAGGCCCTTCCCGAGGGAGGAAACGACGCCCCCCGTGACGAAGATGTGCCGGGTGACATGGTCCGCATTGGACGAGAATCTCGATCGCTCCACGGGCTTCAATGCTAACAGCCGGAACGGGGTGCCGTCGCCCCGGACTCGCCGATCATCCGCCCGCACCGAGCATCGACGGCGGCAGAAGAGGTCCGTCCGAGCCTGCCCCGTAGTGGCCCATGCCGCCCGAGATCTGCTCGGCCAGCGCGAGCGCCACCGCAGTCCGGCCGTAGATGGTGCCCGCCTCCGTCACCGTGCTGATGCCCGCCGTATCAGGCACGTTCCGCAGCGCCGACGAGAGGTCACCAGTCATCGGCTCTCCCTGCGCCTGCGTCGTCCCCGCCACGTACGAGTCCAGCACCCCGACGACGTTGGCGAGCGAGTCCGATTCCCTCGCCCGCGCGTCGTCATCGGCAAGTCCGTCTCCCGAGACGACGACGATCGCCGTCGCCCCCGACGTCACGGTGCCCGTCACGAGGTCGGCCTGCTTCAGCAGATCGAGCAGCACAGTGGACGAATCCGACGCGGCTCCCTCCACCGGCGCGAGCGACTGCGCGAGCGCGTGCGCCAGCATCCTGTCGGACGACGTCGTCGCCGGATCCACGTCCACCAGCTGGGCCGCCAGCTGGTCCGCGAGCGCAGCACGGAACGTCCCCTGCGAGGAGTCGGTCCATGCCGGCTCGATCGTGACGTCCGCGCTGACGGACGCCCCCGCGGAGACCAGCGCCGAGCGCACCGACTCGACCCGCGAGTCCGCGGGGTCGGACACCGAGACCAGCGCGACGTTCTGGCCCGCGAGCCGTCCACCGAGCAGGAACGGCTCGACCTCGGCCGCGAAGTCGGTGCCGACGACCGCCTGAGCCTGAGCCGTCTCCACGTCGGCCTGCGCGTCGTCGACCTGCTGCTCAAGCGAGTCGACCTCCTCCCCCAGGGAGGACACGAGGGAGGTGCGCAGCGGGCCGGAGCCGAGCACGATGCCCACCGCGAGCGCGAGGAACACGGCCGCCAGGGAGACCACGTGATAGCGGAACGAGGTCATCACGCCACCCCGATCCAGCCGCCGACCGTCTGCCAGACGTCCTCCAGCCACGGTCTGCCACCTGGGGTGATCCAGAACGCCACCCCGAGGGCGAGCACGGCGGAGAACAGCAGTGCGCCCACGACCCACCACGGATACCGATGGCGGTACAGCACCGCCAGGGCCTCGCCGTCGATCAGGCGATCCCCCGCCTGGAGGCGCGCGAGGAAGGTGCCCGCTGCACCTGCGACATGATCATGAGCCGAGGACTCGAGGAGCGACGTGAGGTCCGCCGGCACGCCGATCGTCACGATCGATGCGGCACCGGCGGCATGAGCCATCAGGATCGCCACGTCCGTGCTCCCCAGCGTCGACTCCACCTTCGCGTGGGCGAGACCCAGCGTGTCGAGACGGCTCGAGCCCGCGTCGCCACCCGTCGGGTCATGCAGGACGATGCTCGTCGTCTTCGTGAGAGCCCGCTCTGAGACGCCTTCGACGTCGCCCACCACGATCGCGGCCGGGTAGGCGCCCTCAAGCACGGCGTCCGCCGCGTCGGACACCGCGATGATCACGGGACGATGCTCGCGCAAGTAGGGCCTGAGCGACTTGAGACGCGCACGATGCTGGTAGCCGGGCGCGACGATGACGACCTGGCGATCCTTGAGGTCCACCTCGACCTCAGGCAGGCCCTTGGACTCGAGGAGCATCGGCGCCTCTCGTTCGACGCGGTCCACGGCGTCGGCCGCGAAGGCGGTGAGCTGAACGCGCAACCCCTCCTCGGCAGAGACCAGCGCCTCGCCGACGCTATCCGGCGTCAGCAGCGTGCCGCTCGCGAGCTCCCGATCGCCCGCACGGAGCACGCCATCGTCGCCAAGCGTCGCGCGAGTGCCGTCCATGAGCGCCATCACCGCGTTGCCCGCGTCGTCCACGACCGGGATCCCCGCGCTCACCAGGACCGCTGCACCTCCGGCCGGGTAGCGGCCCGAGAGCGTGCGCTGCGCGTTGACCACCGCAGCCGGACGCGAGGAGACGATCTCCTCCGCGGTGCGGGAGTCGAGGTCCATGACATCGATGACGGCGATATCGCCAGGTCGCAGCCTGCGCAGAAGCACACGGACGCTCGACTCGAGACGGAGCGTTCCGGTGACCTCTGCCTCAGGAGCGGCGGAATCTCGGCGGCGGAGGGGGGTCATGTGGCTCATGGTGCCACGCGGGAAGCCTCCAACAGCTCAAGCGCGTGGGCGCGTGCAGTGTCCGAGTCCTCATGACCCGACAGGAGGCGCGCGACCTCCTGGATGCGGGCGTCTCCGTCGACAGGACCGACCTGAGATCGGGTGATCGCACCGTCGGTGGCCTTCGCCACCACCACATGCGTGTCGGCGAACGCCGCAACCTGGGCAAGGTGAGTGACGACGAGGACCTGATGCGTCTGCGCGAGCTCCGCCAGGCGCCTGCCCACGGCCTGCGCCGCCTTGCCGCCGACACCCGCGTCGACCTCGTCGAACACGAAGGTGTGCCCCGGACGATGCGCCCCGCGGGCGAGCGACACCTCGATCGCGAGCATCACGCGTGAGAGCTCACCGCCAGACGCCGCGTCCGCGACAGGACGCGAGGGCGCGCCGGGGTGCGCCGCGAGGGTCATCGTCACGGCGTCGGCGCCCGAATGGCGCAGCTCATCAGGCTCGACGGTCACAGCGAACTGCGCGTCAGGCATCGCGAGTCCCGCGAGCTCCGCGTTGACCGCCACCGCGAGCCTCTCCGACGCCGCCACGCGTCCCTCGGTGACCCGCGCCGCCACATCGCGGACGAGGGTCTCCGCCCGTGCGGCCGCCTCCCGCCGGATCTCGAGGCGCTCGTCCCACTCGTCGTCCTCCGCGACGGTCTCGGCCGCCCGGAGCCGGTACGCGAGCAGCCCCTCCATGTCGGTGCCCACACGCCGCATGAGACCGGCGAGCGCCGACCGCCGGCTGAGCACGGCATCGAGGCGCGCTGGATCGGCGTCCATCCGGTCGAGGTACGACGAGAGCTCCATCGCGACGTCCGACGCCGTGTACGACACCTCAGCGAGACGCTGCTCGAGCTCGGCGAGCACCGGGTCGTGCTGGGCGGCCTCTCCGAGCGCACGACGCGCCGCCTCCACGGCCACGACCAGGGTGGTCTCTGACTCACCGTCGATCGCCTCGTGCGCGCCCGCGACCCCTGACCGGACCGCCTCGGAGTTCTGAAGGAGCTCGGCCTCTGCGGCGAGCGCCTCGTCCTCGCCCGGTTGCGGATCCACCTCGTCGATGGCGGCGAGATCGTCGCGCATGCGCGCTGCTTCCATGCGGGCGCGGTCAGCGCCGGACTCCATGCGCTCCAGCTCCTCGCGGGCCTCTCGCCACGCCGCCCACGCCTCGGCGAACTCCGTGAGCAACGACGCGTGGTCAGCGCCTGCGTACTCGTCCAGCAGGGACCGCTGGCGTGCCGCGCTGCGGAGCCTCTGCTGGTCCGCCTGCCCGTGCACGGTCACCCATTCGGCCGCGAGCTCCGCCAGCAGCGCTTGAGGTACGGTCCGGCCACCGATCACGGTGCGCGACCTGGTGGTCGCACCCACGGACCTGCTGACGACGACGGTGCCGTCCTCATCCAGCACGGCTCCCGCGTCCTCGAGCCGATCCGCCTGCGACGACCCCGGTTCGACGTCCACGATCGCCTCGGCAAGCGCCGAGTCGGCTCCGACACGCACGGTGGCAGGCACCGCCTTCGAGCCGAGGATCAGCCCCAGGCCCGTGAGCACCATGGTCTTGCCCGCACCGGTCTCACCGGACACGACTGTCAGCCCAGGGCCGAGCTCCAGGCGGGCAGAGTCGATGACACCGAGGTTCTCGATCGAGAGCTCGTGAAGCACCTAGTGCCCCTCCCCCGCGACGCCAGGCGCGCGCACGCGCCCGTCCTCACGCCAGCCGTGAGTCGGGAGGTGGAACTTGCGGACGAGCCGCTCCGTGAACGGCGCATCGGAGAGCCTGGCGAGCTTCACGCGGCCGGCGCTGTACGCGACCTCGACGCGACCGCCAGGGACCAGCTCGATGTTGCGCGACCCGTCGAGGACAACGTGGCCCGCCGTCGACGAGTGGGGCACCACCTCGATCGTGAAGGTGGAATCCGGCCCGACCACCAGCGGGCGCGCGAACAGCGCATGAGCAGCCAGCGGCACCAGCAGCAGACCTTCGACGTTCGGCCACAGGACCGGCCCACCGCCCGAGAAGGCGTGGGCCGTGGACCCCGTCGCCGTCGCCACGACGACCCCATCGCAGCCGAAGCTCGACAAGGGACGACCGTCCACCGACAGCACCACCTCGAGCATCGTGCGCGGATTCGCACGCTCGATGGTGGCCTCATTGAGCGCCCAGCCGCTCTCCACCGTGCCGTCCGGGGAGACGACACGCACGTCGGCGGTGCCGCGTTCCTCGATCCGGTAGGCGCCCTCCGCGAGCCGCTGAGCCGCGTGCGCGACATCGTCCCGCTCGAGCTCCGCGAGGAATCCGACATGGCCCAGGTTGACGCCCAGGAGCGGGATGCCTGCATCGCGCGTGAGGTGTGCCGCGTGGAGCATCGTGCCGTCTCCTCCTAGCACGAGCGCTGCCTCGATCGGCTCGTCGTCGTTCATCTCGAACGTGGCGCACGCGTCGACGCCGGATTCGGCCAGCGCGGCGCGAGCCACCTCCACAGCGGCGAGCGTGTCGTCCCGATGCGGGTTGGCCACGATGAGGATGCGGCGGCCCATCACTTCCCTTCCGTTCCTGGCGAGGCATGGACCTCGCGGCGGATCGCGGCCGCCTCCTGCTCGCCGTCAAGCTCCGGCCAGTCAGGTGCGATCCCCGTCTGACCACTAGCCTGCCACGGCCCACCGACCCACACGAAGAATTCAACGTTCCCGTGCGGACCAGGCAGTCCGCTCCTCGCCACGTGCCTCACCGCCAGGCCCAGACGCCGCGCCTCCGCGAGCACTCCTGCCACGGCGTCGGCCCTGTCGCGGAGGTCGGTCACGACGCCACCAGCACCGAGCCGCTCACGCCCCACCTCGAACTGAGGCTTCACCATCAGCAGCATCTGGGCGCCCTCGCGGGCGTACGCGACAAGCGCAGGAAGCACGAGTCGCAACGAGATGAACGACAGATCGGCGACCACAAGATCGACGCCGGCGCCCTCGGACGTGGACGTGAGGTCGCGCACGTTCACACCCTCACGGACGCTCACACGCGAGTCGGACGCGATGCTCGGCGCGATCTGACCATGGCCGACGTCCACAGACCACACGTGGGCGGCACCATGCTCCAGAAGGGTCTGCGTGAATCCGCCCGTCGAGGCCCCCGCGTCCAGCGCGGTGAGCCCCCGCACAGGGAAGCCGAGCGGCTCGCACACCTGCAGAGCGCCCTTGAGCTTGTATGCGGCGCGAGACACGTAGTCGCTGCCGTCCGCGACGTCCAGGCGTGCGTCGGCCGTCACCTCGTGGGATGGCTTGGTGATCCTGTGCCCGTCGACCGTGACGGACCCCGATCTGATCAGCTCCTGAGCATGCGAGCGGGACCGCGCCAGGGCACGCTCCGCCAGCGCGCGGTCGAGCCGCACGGCACGCTCAGGAGTCGTCGCGCAGGCGCGAGGAGAGGGACTCCTGGATCTTGTCGAAGAAGTCTGCCTGCTCCTGAAGGTCCGACGGCATCTCCGTCACGGATTCCAGCGCCTTCTTCACCTCGGGCGGGTAGTCGACAGCGCCGAGCGGCTCGCGGTGATCGTTCATGTCAGCCATGCGCTCAGGCTACTCCGTCAGTCGGGAGCGCCTCAATGTCGATGTGACCTCCTGCATCCACGGTGGACCAGGCGGCCGAGCATGCGGCACGAACCCTGTCGATGCGGGTGCCCCCCTCAGCCTGGAGGACACCGTCGACCACCCGTGCACGCGAGTCGCCTGAGCACCACCAGCCGTCCTCGAGACGCGGCGCGGGGTGCGCCTCCGCGAGGCCCGAGAGGTCCTCAGCAATGTACGACGGACGCATGTCAGGGGTCGCGAGGATCGCCTCACGCGCACGGTCCACTCCGGTCAGGACGAGCAGCCCCGGGTAGCCCGCCGCACGGGCACCCTTGAGGTCGGTGTCGAGCCGGTCGCCGATCATCATCGGGTTCTCGGCATCGGCCTTCGCCGCGGCGAGGTGGAACATGGCCGGCTCCGGCTTGCCTGCCGCAGGCGGGACCGCGCCAGTCGCCTGCACGACGGCCTGCACGAGCGAGCCGTTGCCGGGGGCGATACCGCGCTCGTTCGGGATCGTCAGGTCCAGGTTCGTCGCGACGTGCACCGCGCCGCCCTGGACCGCGTAGGCGACCTCGGCAAGGTCACGCCAGCGCAGATCCGGGTTGAATCCCTGGATGACCGCGTCGGGCCCGTCCTCGGCGCTGGCGACCGTCTCGAATCCGAGCTCGGTCACGGCGGTGACAAGGCCGTGCCCGCCCACGACAAGCACCTTCGCCTCTGCGGGCACGAGGGTCGCGAGCAGTGCGGCGCCTGCCTGTGCCGCAGTCATGACCTCATCGCGAGTGGTCGGCATGCCGAGCTCGCTCAGGTGCTCTGCGACGGTCTCAGGCGCACGGTTGGCGTTGTTGGTGACGTACACGACGCGCATGCCGGCCTCGCGTGCGGCGGCAAGCGCAGGCGGAGCGCTCGGGATCGCCTCGGGCCCACGGTACGTGACGCCATCGAGGTCGACGAGAGCGACGTCATGCACCTCCTGCAGGGGCTTGTCGGTTCCCAGCAGCATCGGTGCTTCCGTCACTTGTCCTCCTCATCGGTGGGCTTCTCGTCGGCCACGTCGTCTTCGTCGGCCACGTCGTCTTCGTCGGCCACGTCGTCTTCGTCGATGGTGTCATCGGCGTCCACCGCGGCGTCAGGACCGGAGTCCTCGTCCTCGGGCTCGTCGTCCTCGACCCATACCTCTGCGGTGTCGTAGAGCACGATGTCATCCATGAACGGGTCGGTGGGCTCTTCCTGCTCGGGGATCTGAGCCTCTAACTCCTCGGCCTCGTCGGCGCGGCCGAGCGAACGCAGCACCTCGGCGCGTGCGCCGAGGATGCGGAGACGCTGGTCGTCGTCCACGGGCTGGAGCCTTCCGAGCTGCACGAGGGCGGCCTCCGACTCGCCGAGGTCCATGCGAGCACCAGCGACCACGATCTGAAGCTCGACCTGTGCCTCGGGCGAGAGCCCGGTCGCACCTTCCTCACGAGCGATGTCCAGCGCGCGTTCGGGACGCCCGAGCCCTCGCTCGCAATCGGCCATCAGCGGGAGGTGCTCGTTGGAGCCGTTGAGACGGCGCACGGTCCGGAGCTCGCGGAGCGCCTCGGCGAACCTGCCGGTCGCATACGCGGTGAGCGCGGCGGCCTCACGGACGACGTCCACACGGCCTGCCCGCTGCGCAGCGACCTGCGCGTGCTTGTAGGCAGTCTCAGGGTCGTAGTCCAGAAGCCGGCCCGCCATCACAAGGTGGCGGCCGACGTCCTCGGCATTGTCCTTGCTGAGGGTGCGCAGGCGTGCCCGCACCTCGCGGTCGAGCTGACCGATCGTGACTTCCTCGGGGATGTCCGGCACATCGAGGCGCGGCCGCGCGGCGCGTTCGACCTGGCCAGGGCGCGCACCACGATCGCGGTCCGCCTGCGGTCCACCCATGCCACGTCCGGAACGCGAGCCTCCGCCGTCCCGACGGGGACCACGAGCGTCACGATCGCCCCGGTAACCACCCTGACGGGGACCACGGTCATCGCGATCGCCCCGGTAGCCACCCTCGCGACGCTCACCGTCACGACGAGGACCACGATCACCCTGGTAACCACCCTGACGGGGACCACGGTCATCACGGTCACCGCGGTAGCCACCCTCGCGACGCTGACCGTAGCCACCTTCACGGCGCTCACCGTCACGACGAGGACCACGATCACCCTGGTAACCACCCTGACGGGGACCACGGTCATCACGGTCACCGCGGTAGCCACCCTCGCGGCGCGGGCCACGATCGCCCTGGTAACCACCCTGACGGGGACCACGATCATCACGATCGCCCCGGTAGCCACCCTCGCGACGCTCACCATCGCGGCGCGGACCACGATCGCCCTGGTAACCACCCTGACGGGGACCACGGTCATCACGGTCACCGCGGTAGCCACCTTCACGACGCGGGCCACGATCACCCTGGTAACCACCCTGACGCGGGCCACGTTCATCGCGATCGCTCCGGTAGCCGCCCTCGCGGCGCGGGCCTCGATCGTCGTCACGACGCTGCCCGTACCCGCCGTCGCGACGACCGCCGCCGGCGTTGGAGCCAGAGCGGTAGTTGCCACGAGGTCCTTCCTTGCGCGGCCGCTGGCGGTCGCCGTCGCCGCCGGCCGACTGGCCGTTGGGCTTCTCCTCGTCGGACATGATGCTCCGCTCTGCTCTCTGTGTACGTAGATCTATTGTGGGTGAAACGTCGAAGGGCCGCCCTGTGTG
>NZ_JAUHPV010000004.1 GCF_030418315.1 Demequina zhanjiangensis | reverse complement strand
GGGGGGGGGGGGGGGGGGGGGGGGGGGGGGGGGGGGGGGGGGGGGGGGGGGGGGGGGGGGGGGGGGGGGGGGGGGGGCCCGCCCCCCCCCCCCCCCGGCCCGGTGATGGGCAGGGTCTCAGCCGACGGTGACGCCGAACCGGTCGAGAGTGGAGTTGATCTCCGCCTCGGTGCCGACGTACTCGTAGCCGTCCTGAGCCGCCCAGAGCTGACCGGTGAAGTACAGGGGGATGTCCCAAGCCTCGTCCACGACGAGCTCGTTCAGCTCGCGGAACTTCGCATCGGCCGCGTCGGGGTCGAGCTCCGACAGCGCGTCAGTCAGCAGTGCGGTGACCTCTGGCTCCTCGTACTGCATCGGGTTGAGGAAGCCGGAAGTGGTGTAGTGACCCTCAGCGGACTTCGCGGCGATGGTCTGTCCGTCGAACCAGATCGTCATCGGATACTGACCCGAGACGACAGCCTGCACGGTGTCCTGCGCGGGCACCGCGACCCAGTCGACCGTGACGCCGATGTCTGCGAGCGCCTGCGTGACGTTGGGCTCCATCTGCGCGGTGTACACCAGGCTGGGCATGGTGACAGCGAAACCGTCGGCGTATCCAGCCTCGGCGAGCAGCGCCTTCGCACCCTCGACGTCGTAGGCGTAGGTGTCGTTGAGCGACTCGTCGAACGCTCCCGTCGTGGGGTAGAACATCTGCTCGGTCGCCTGCCCGACGCCGCCGAGGAGACCGTCAACGAAGGCCTGACGATCGAACGCCATGTTCAGCGCCTGGCGCACACGGACGTCGGCGAGGGCTGGGACCATCGTGCCCGCGCGATCGAAGATCTTGATGAACGTGGAGGCCTGTGCTGTGAACTCTGTGACAGTCAGGCCGAGGCCCTCGACCGCCCCGCGAGAGGACGTCTGGATCGGCGCGAAGTCGAGCTCCCCTGCGCGAAGCGCGTTCTCGATAGCCGTGGTGTCCTGGATCACGCGGAACGTCACAGTGTCAAAGGGCCAGTTGTCGACACTCCAGTGGTCCTCGCGCTTGTTGAGCACGTAGACCGAACCCGTCGTGGTCGCCTCAGTGTCAAGCACGTACGGGCCGGATCCGATGGGGTCGAGCCCGTAAGACTCCTCCGTCATGAGGTCAGGCTTCGCGATGATCCCGACTCGAGCTGCGAGGGAGCGAAGCACCGTGGGGTCCACCTGCTTCAGCGTGATGACGATCGTGGTGTCGTCGGGAGCGTCGACGCTCTCCCAGTTGACGAACTGGCCCTGGCCCGCACCCGGCGTACTCATGACGTACTCGGCGGTCGCCTTGTAGTCCGCCGCAGTGGCCGGCGTGCCATCCGAGAAGGTCAGGTCGTCGCGCAGCTTGAGGGTAAGGACGAGGCCGTCGTCGGAGTACTCCCAGGACTCGGCAGCACGAGGCTCGATCGAGCCGTCCTCGCCGACATAGAGAAGCGTGTCGTAGATGGCCGACCAGATGAACATGTCGGTGCCCTCGGACAGGTTGATCGGGTCGAAGGTCGCGGGCTGACGCTCGAGTGACAGAGTCACAGTGGTGGGTGCGTCGACCGTCGGCGACGCCGACGCGGACTCCGATGCATCGGTGTCGCCCGAGGTCGAGCAGGCGGTCAGCGCGACGAGCGCGCCCACCACGAGGGCGGCAGCGCGTGTCGCACCTCGCCGCGTATTGGACTGGCTCCGCATGAGTAACTCCTTTGTTATGTGGCAAGCCGGCCGAGATCCACATGTTCACCAGCGCCTGTGCAGGTGCGGATCGCCTCGGCAGACGAGAGTCAATCACGGATTCGCGAATGTGACAACCGCTTGCCAAAGTCGCAAGATTGTCGAGATTTCAGCCCGTCTCTACGCATCCCTTGCGAACGGCAATCGGCTTCCATGAAACTCGCAATCAATTGACTTTTTTGCGTTGGAGAGATGTAATGGCGTCGACTCAGAACCACGCCCGCGACGCTCAAGAGCGACTGCGGACACACGCCCACCGCGCTTCCGCACCGCCGCAGAAGCGCGCAAGAGAGGAACCCCAGCGTGACGACGTCTCCCGGCCAGGTGGCCCTCGCC
The DNA here is from genome assembly GCF_030418315.1 of Demequina zhanjiangensis. Classification (GTDB taxonomy): domain Bacteria; phylum Actinomycetota; class Actinomycetes; order Actinomycetales; family Demequinaceae; genus Demequina; species Demequina zhanjiangensis. The sequence continues at coordinate 321,197 of NZ_JAUHPV010000004.1, read as the reverse complement.
AAGTCCATGCATTCGACCGAAGGCTCCGCGCCCTACATGCGCCGGAGCTTCGAGCTTGCGTCGCTGCCGGCCCGCGCAACTCTTCGCGCAAGTGCCCTGGGCATCGTGGACCCCTACGTGAACGGCGACCGGATCGGGGATCAGGTACTGGCCCCTGGATGGACCTCCTACAGACATCGTGTACTCGTCAGCGAGTACGACGTGACCGAAGCGCTTCACGTCGGCGAGAACGTGATCGGAGCGATCGTGGGCCACGGCTGGGCAGCGGGACGGCTCGGCTGGGACGGCCGGCGGTCGTTCTACGTCGAGCAGCCTGCTTTGTTCATGGAGCTGGTCCTCGAACACCCCGACGGCACGCGCCAGACGCTCTCTACCGACGAGGGCTTCGTCTCCGCAACCGGAGCCTTCCTCGCGGACGACCTCTACGACGGGGAGCACTACGACGCCCGCAAGCACCCGCACGGCTGGAACGAGCCGGGGTTCGATGCAAGCGGCTGGTCACCCGTCGCGACCCTTGAATGGCCGGCGGCCTCCTTCGCTCCGATGACGGCGGAGCCGATCAGGCGAATCGAGACGCTGACGCCCGTGTCCCTCACGTCGACTGCTCAGGGAGCAGCACTCGTCGACTTCGGGCAGAACATCTCTGGGTGGGTGCGGTTGCACGTTCGAGGCCCCGAGGGAACCAAGCTCACCATTCGGCACGGTGAGCTGCTGACACCTGAGGGCGATCTGGAGACGACGAATCTCAGAAGTGCCAAGGCCATCGACACGGTCATCCTCGCCGGCTCCGGCAGGGAGACCTGGGAGCCGACCTTCACCTTCCACGGTTTCCGCTACTGCGAGATCGTCGGCTGGCCCGGAGAGATCGAGGCCGACGACATCGAGGCCGTGGTCGTCCACTCCGACATGCGTCGCATCGGCCACATGACCACATCCGACCCGAACCTCAACCAGCTCCACGCCAACGCCGTGTGGAGCATGCGCGACAACTTCGTCGGGCTCCCTACCGATTGCCCCCAGCGCGACGAGCGCCTCGGCTGGACCGGCGACATCAACGCGTTCGCACCCACCGCATCGTTCCTGTACGACGTGCGCGGGGTGCTCTCCTCGTGGCTCGCGGATGTCGCCGTCGAGCAGCGCGAGCTCGGCTCGGTCCCGTGGTTCGTGCCGGACACCAAGGGCGTCCCGTGCGCCCCCGCCGCGTTCTGGAGCGACGCGGTGATCGGCGTCCCGTACGCCATGTACCTCGCGTACGGCGACCTGGCGATCCTGGAAGCGGCCTACCCGTCGATGACGGCGTTCATCGCTCAGGTCGAAGCCGAACTCGACGAACGCGGCCTGTGGTCCTCGGGCTACCAGTTCGGCGACTGGCTCGACCCGGACGCCCCGGGAGACCGTCCCGACAAGGCGAAGGCCGACCCGTACCTCGTGGCGAGCGCGTACTTCTACAAGGATCTCCAGCAAGCGATCAGCACAGCCGAGGCGCTGGGCCACGAGGCCGATGCCGCGCACTTCACCAACCTTGCTACGCGGCTCCGCTCGGCCTTCCTTGAGGAGTACGTGAGCCCCCGGGGCCGGATCGTCGACCAGTCGCCCACCTCGTACGCGCTCGCCATCACTTCCGGTCTCCTTGACGGAGAGCAGCTGGCTCACGCCGGCGACTACCTTGCTACTCGTGTGGCGGAGTCTGGGTACCGGATCTCGACAGGCTTCGTCGGCACGCCGTTCCTCCTCGACGCGCTGTCGTCAACGGGCCACACCGACGTCGCCTTCCGCGTGCTGCTTCAGACCGAGAACCCTTCCTTCCTCTTCCCCGTGCTCCACGGCGCCACCACCATCTGGGAACGCTGGGACTCCGTGCGCGCTGACGGCACTCTCCACCCCGCGGCGATGACGTCCCTCAACCACTACGCCTTCGGCGCGGTCGCCGATTGGATGCACCGAGTGATCGGCGGACTGACGGCAGTCGAGCCCGGCTACCGGCGGATGCGGATCGCGCCGCACCTTGGCGGCAATCTGACCTCGTCGGACGTCAGCCTGGACACACCGTACGGACCCGTCAGAGTGACCTGGCGGATCGAAGAGGGCGAAGTGATGGTCAGCGCTCAGATCCCCGACGGCGCAGAGGCCCTCATCGTCCTTCCGAGCCACCCTGAGGACTCGACCGTCGAGGTTGGCTCGGGTGATCACTCTTGGACCTACGCCTTGCCCGTACCCGAGATCCCTGACGTCGATCTCGACAGCCCGACGATCGACCTGGTAAGAGCCCCGGGAGCATGGGACGCCGTCTTCCAGGCGCTGGTCGACCAGATGCCGTTCCTCGCGTCTCACCTGTCCGAGCCCGTCCCCGGCGATCAGCTCTCCTCTCGCTCAGTGCGCTGGCTGATCCGGAACATCCCGAACACCGGCCCCGACACGGAAGCCGCCGTCGAGCGTGCGCTCGACAAGTGGCGGGTGGGCGCATAGCCGCCTTCCGAGTACCGCAGATGGAGTACACGTATCGCGCCGTGACGGAGACGACTGCGCAGCAGCGGCCTTCCTACCTTGGTGAGGTCTCCTCATCAAGGGAAGGAAAGCCCGTACATGTCATCACTCGCACGCTTCGTCGCGGTGCACCGACGTGGAGTCGTCACCGCGTGGATCACCGCCCTCATCGCGCTCGCCGGCTGGCTTCTCGTGGCCGGCACGGCGTTCTCGGACACCTCTGAAGTGCCAGAGTCCGAGGCCACCCAGGCGCTCGCAGTCCTGAACGGCGGCACCGCCAGCGACGCCACTTCGGGCACCATCGTGTGGAAGTCGACAGACACCGACATCACCGACAGCTCACTCGTCGCATCGATGTCACGCATGCTCGAGCAGGTCTCGTCGCTCACCGGTGTCACTACCGTCGTATCACCCTACGATCAGGCAGTCGCAGGCGCGGTCAGCCCGGATGAGAACACCGCCTACGCCACCGTCGTGGCGACAAGTGACCTCTCGAGAGACGACGTCGCCCAGATCGTCAGTGGCTACGAGACGGACACGCTCCAAATCGAGATCGGAGGCCCGGCCCTCGAACTCATCCCGAGCGTCGACGGCGTCGCGGAGTCACTCGGCATGCTTGTCGCACTGCTCCTCTTGTTCGCCTTGTTCCGCGCAAAGCGGGCGGCGCTCCTCCCACTGGCGACCGGCGTCGTCGGCGTGGCGTCGTCGCTCCTCGCAGTCATGCTTGCCTCGCACGTTCTCGACATCCCCGACGATGCGATCACGATGGGTGCGCTCATCGGGCTGGGCGTCGGCATCGACTACTCGCTGTTCATCGTGCATCGTCATCGTTCTGCACTGATGTCTGGCAAGACCGTGGTCGATTCGCTCGCCGAGGCGCTCTCCAGCTCCGGTAGAGCTGTGATCTTCGCAGGCGCCACCGTGATGCTCGCTCTCGTAGGCATGTTCATCCTCGGGCTACCGATCCTCACGTCGATGGCGATCTGTGCCGCAGTCACGGTGCTCTTCACAGTCGGCACGGCACTCACCCTGCTCCCTTCGCTGCTCGCGATGCTCGGAACCAAGGCGCTCTCCAGGACTCAGCGCGAGGAACTGCGGATCCGCGGCTCTATCGCGCCGCCTGCACGTCGACGCTGGAACGCCTGGTTCTCACGGGTGCTCCGCCGCCCCGTGGTCTCCATCGTCGCGGTCCTCCTGGTGGCCGGTGCAATCGCCGGCCCGCTGGCCCAGATCCACATCGGGCGCGCAGACGCTTCGGCCGACGCCGCTGGCACGGAGAACCGCGAGTACTTCGAGTTGGTCTCCGCCGCGTTCGGCGACGGCTTCAACGCGACGATCATCATCGTTGCCGAGACTCCGGACTCCGCATCTGAAGGAGCCTTCACCGAGCTGGTGGCTGACACCGCAGCGCTCGACGGAGTGGTCATGGTCACGCCTGCGGCGGCACCCGAAGGGGTCTCCGCCGCCTACGTGACGCCCAGCACCACCGCCCAGGCCGAGGACACCGAAGCGATCGTCACGGCGATACGCACTGAGCTTGCGCCCCGTGAGTCGAAGGGCACGGCGATGCACGTCTATGTGAGCGGCGCCACCGCGATCAACATGGACATCGCGTCGACGCTGCTGGGCAACCTTCCGCTCTATCTGCTCGTGATCTCCTCACTGGGCTTCCTGCTCCTTGCGGTCGGCTTCCGCAGCCTCGTCGTCCCGCTGACCGGCGTCGTCACCAACCTCATCAGCATCGCGGTCGGCATCGGTGCCGCAGTGGCGATCTTCCAGTACGGCTGGGGCATCGAGCTGTTCGGCCTCGGTGCAGGCGCACCGATCATCTATCTGATCCCGGTGCTGGTCGCGGGCCTGGTATTCGGACTCGCGATGGACTACCAGGTCTTCCTCGTCTCGCGGATGCACGAGGAGCGCGAGCGCTTCGGTGAGCATCAGCGGGCGATCCGTGTGGGAGGCCGGGAGTCCGCGACCGTGATCGCCATCGCCGCGTTGATCATGGCGAGCGTATTCGTCTCCTTCGCCTTCTCCGGCGACCGCATCGTCGCGGCGATGGGTGTGGGGCTGGCCGTGGCAGTCCTCTTCGACGCCTTCCTCGTGCGGCTCGTTCTCGTCCCGGCATTGCTCGCAGCGATCGGGCGTCGCACCTGGGCGTACCCCAGTTGGGCGGAGAGGATCACGCCGAATGTCTCGCTTGAGGCGCCCGCCGAGATCGAGTTCGAGTCCGCCCCCCACCACACCACCAACGCAGGCGCCACGCGCTAGGAGGAGGACGAACGATGACGCCGAGAGCCTTGCTCCAACACCTCTCACGCGTCGCAGATCGAGGCTCCGTCCGGGTCGGCTCGCCGACCCGGACGGAGCACATCGTCACGGCGCTCACCTTCGGCGCGCTGATCGCGGCGGCAGGCTACACCCGTGTGGTGAACGAGACTCCGCTGCCCCCTCTCGCGTGGATCGTCATGGCCTCGTGCGTGACGGTCGCTACCCGCACCCGCGTTCCCAAGGCATCGGTCCTCGCAAGCGCCGCCATCGACCTGACCTACATCGTCATCACTGCACTGTCGCTCACCCAAGCCGGTGAACCCCTGTATGCATCGAAGTTCGGCCCGGCCCCGATCGCGACGATCATGACGACCGCGGCGCTCGCATACCGCGCGCAGCACATGGTGACGTGGACACTCGCCGGCACTGCGGCGATCGCGGTCGGAGGGGCAACGGCGATCGTTGCGACGCCGGAGTACGCCGGCGAGGCGATCCTCTTCTGCAACATGATCCTGTTCGCGGCTGTGCCCGGCAGCATCGCCATGACCCGCGCGGAGAAGCGCCGTGCCAACCTCCGTGAGCGAGCAGACCTCGAGCATCGCGCGGCGATCGCCGAGCGCCTCCGGATCGCTCGCGAACTGCACGACACGCTCGCCCACAACCTCACGCTCGTGAACGCACAGGCGTCGGTCGCGGAGTACCTGCTCGAACTGGATCCGCAGCGGGCCGCGAAGGCACTTCAGCAGATTTCGCACCACTCGTCAGAGGCATTGGCGGACGTCCGCTCCACAGTGGGACTGCTGCGGTACGGAGACGCAACCTCTGCGCCTCATGACGACCCCACCACTCCGCCCACCCCTAGCCTCGCGATGCTCGACAGCCTCGTCGATACCCACCGCGGAATCGGCGCCAGGATCGACTGCTCGGTCGAAGGCACTCGGCCGGCAGAGGTGCCCTCCCTCGTCGACGCGACGGGCTATCGCATCATCCAGGAGTGCCTGACGAATGCCTCCAAGCACGCGCCCGGTGCGCCCGTGCGCGTAAGCATCCGGTGGCATCCCGACGAGGTCCGCGTCCATGTGGCGAACCGGCTCTCGCGCGAGGAGGGCTCGCCGACGACCGGAAGCCGGCAGGGCCTTCTCGGAATGGAGGAACGCGTACGAGCCCTCAAAGGGACCCTGGCGGCAGGACGGGTGGAGAACAGCTTCTCCGTCGAGGCCACGCTACCTATCGCCCCCACCAGAAAGGTCGAGCTATGACGCTCTCCGTGCTCTTCGCCGATGACCATGCGCTGCTACGGACCACCTACCGCCTCCTTGTGGAGGCGGTCGACGACATGACGGTCGCGGGCGAGGCCGAGACTGGCTGGCAAGCGGTCTCGCTCTGCCGCGAGACGCATCCCGACGTCGTGGTGATGGACCTTGAGATGCCCGAGATGGGGGGCGTCGCCGCGACGGAGGCGATCAAGAGCGACCCTGACCTCCACCACACAGCCGTCCTCGTACTGACGACGTTCGAGACGGAAGAACTGGTGCTCGCCGCCCTGCAGGCCGGAGCGAGCGGGTTCTTGGGCAAGGGCGCTCAGCCCGCCGAGCTGCTCGACGCCATCCGAGCGGTAGCGCGCGGCGATCAGCCGCTCTCACCAGCCGCGACCCGAACACTGATCGCTCGCGTCGCGGCAGGCGAGATTGACCGCACGCTGCGAACGATTCCGGGCATGGACGACCTGACGGAGCGCGAGCGAGAAGTGACGGCGATGGTCGCCCGAGGACTGTCCAACGACGAGATCGGCGCACGACTGTTCATCAGCCCGGCAACGGTCAAGACCCACGTGAACAGAGCGATGCTGAAGGTACAGGCGAGAGATCGGGCACAGTTGGTCGCGTTCGCGTATGAGGCTGGGATCGTCCGCTGAGCTCAAGCCTGGCCACCGGCCGGAGAGTCGAGGCACCCGCGTGCAATAGCAATCGATTGGCACAGGCGCTCGCCATGGCACTTCATTCCCACCGCGTGGTGCGCGAATCTCGCTATAGTCGAGACTGCAACCGCTTGCCATTCTCGTACTTCACTGCGACTATCCGGGCAGGCGGGCTTCAGAACAAAGGAGATCTGAATGAACGCGGCGACGGCTACCGTTTCGCCCGACGCACCACCTTCGCGAAAGCGTCGGCGCTGGCCATGGGTTGCGCTCGGGGTGGTCGCGCTCCCCATCGTCGGCACGGGCATCTACTACGCCACCCAACTGGGGAGTGGCGGCGAGTATGTGGATGAGGCGGGCGACTACACCCATGTCTCCGCCGACAGCTCGATCGAGCACCTCGCGAACCACCCTGCGTTCGCCGAGTATCAGGACAGCATGGAGCTCTTCTCCACGGGCTTCCTCGCGAGCATCACCGGCCCGATGGCCGTCGACTCGGTATCCCCGTCAGCGCAGTCGATCGCCGACGGCGCCAACTTCGCGATCGACATGACGAACGCTGGCCTCGACGTCTTCACTCCTCTGTACTCCGAGGATGAAGTAGCGGCTGACCCCTACAAGGAGGAGTCCGGCTTCTTCTACTTCCCTTCGGAGCCCGGAGCGCCGCTCGCCGTCGTGTTGCCCGGGGGCGCCTTCCTGAGCGTCGCCGTCTCGGTCGAAGGCCTCCCCTACGCCGCGGAGCTGCACGACGCCGGCTATGCCGTTGCAGTGCTGAGGTACCGCACCGGCATCGAGGAGGGAGACCCCGAAGACTCCCAGGATGTGCGCATCGAGCGCGCGCAGGAGGACCTGCTCGCCCTCATGGCCCTCCTGTCCACCGATCCCTCGTATGGCGCGAACCTCGACGACCATTCGGTGTGGGGCAGCTCCGCGGGCGGCACGCTTGCCTTGGGTTGGGCGTCCGACGACGCGATGGGCGCGGTTGCCAACGGCTTCGCTGCACCCTCGGCAGTGATCGGTGTCTACCCGTACGTCGGAGTCGCCGACGATCCCACGGTGTGGACCCCGCCGACCTTCATCGTCTACGCCGAGGACGACCCGCTGCTCGACATCGCTCAGACCGACGCCTACGTGGACCAGCTCGCGAGCGCGGGAGTGCCACACGAGTACCTGCGTGTCGCGACAGGCGGGCATGGGTTCGGCGTCGGGCTGGGCACCGAGGCGGAGGGCTGGATCGGCGAGGCGATCGCATTCCTGCAGCAGTAGCGGCAGCTCGGCCACAGGGGGTGGAGCTCGCGCGGGACGCAAGCCTCCGCCCCCTGTGATCGCGTTGGGGGGCTAGTCGAATCGAAGAGAATGTACGGTGAGCTTCTGAGCCTCGTGGAACACCAGGACGATCTCCTCGAACGATTCCGGGAGATCGACCTCTACGGCCCCACCGCCTACCTCGACTACTGCCGCGGACCCTGCCGAGGTGCGGACCTCGACGCTCCCCACGCCCGTGCCCTGGACCGACACACGCGCGGCGCGCGCACCGTCGACGTATCGAAACACTGCGGTGTCCCCCGGGGCGATCTCGGTGAGCGCTTCAGACCCGTGCCCGTCGGGGGCGATCCGTACGTGGCCGCTGAGGCCGCAAGCCGTGAAGGCGGGGATCTCCTCCCCCGCCGCGAATGGCTCTCCGGCGCCCTGCGACGTCATCGGAACCTCGGGTATCGATCCATCCGGAGAGAACTCGATCGGCTCGATACAGAGCCTGCGCATGCTTGACACACCCCGGGAGGCGCGGTGGTAGAAGACGTACCACTGGCCGCCCACCTCGGCGATCGATCCATGGTTGTTCCAGGACTCAGGGTCGCAGTCCGCGTTGTCGACGATCACGCCACGATAGGTGAACGGCCCGAGGGGCGAATAGGAGGTCGCATACCCGAGCGAGGTCGGCTTCCCCCTCGAGATTTCGGCGTACACGAGGTAGTAGAGGTCTCCGCGCTTGCGCATCGACGAGCCCTCGTGGAAGTGATGCTCGCCCTCGGTCAGGAGACCGTCGACCACGCTGGCCTGATCGAGCGTCATCATGTCCGGACCGAGCCGTGCCCCCGAGGACTCGAACTGGCCCCAGTAGTAATAGGCGGCGCCGTCATCGTCGATGAACACAGACGGATCGATACCTGTGACCGGAAGTTGAACCGCGTCTGCAAAGGGCCCCTCGGGGCTATCGGACACGGCGACCCCCTCGGTTCCGTCGGAGAGGCACATGTAGAGGAAGTACCTGCCGTCGCGCTCAATCGCGTCGGGCGCGTACAACAGCGTCTGCTTGGGCAGCCTCTCTGCTGCAGCCGCTCGCACAGCGGACGCGAACTCCTCAAACGGCATCTGCTCGGTGCCCTCCGGGAGCGAGGAACGCACGTGCTCGGGAAGGTCATCGAAGGACTCCGCTCCGTCGAGGAACGAGCGTCCCATGGGGCGCGAGGGTCCCGCCCATGCGGCGTCCTCGGCACGGAAGGCGACATCGTGGACGGTCCACTCGCAAAGGTCCGCAGTGGAGGCCACGTGATAGCGGTCGGAGCAGTACTCGCGCTCCGCCAGGTCGTAGCTTCCGTAGACGTAGAGCCGCCCATCCGGCATGACCCTGGCCTCGGGGTCGGGAACGTGGTGCTGCAACGGGAGCACCGGATTGCGGCCAGTCGCTCGCGGCGCCCCGCCGAGATCCATCACTGTGGTACCTCCTGGTCGATGTGTGGGATGACGGGTGGAGCCGCCCTCGCCTTCAGCGCGATGATCACGGCGCCGAGCACAGCGAACGCGGCGCCCGCGATATACAAGACGCCGTAGTCGGCATCGCGTCCAGCGAGCAGCAGGAGCGAGGGCGCGATGAGCGGAGCGATCGCGGCAGGAACCTTCTGCGAGAACGCGTTGATTCCGAGGTACCTGCCCGCCTGCGTCGCTCGCTCGGGAAGGATGTCCATCGTGAGGGCGCCGCCCACGGTCCCGAAGACGGCGAGCCCGATCGCTGACACCACTGCGCCGCCAACGAGCGTGCGCAGGTCCTGGGCAGAGGCACTGACCAGGGCACCAGCGGCAAAGGCACCGCCGCCGAGTGAGGTCCAGACGTGGCGCGCGCCCTTGCGATCGGAGGCCCAGCCCGCGACGGTGGACCCGAGGGTCGCAGCGACGATCCCGACAGCCGAGAGCATTGCGAGGGTGGGTGCGACCTCCACGACGGAGACGTCGAGGCGCTGCGCGTAGAAGTAGGTCGTGAAGCTCGATGTGAGCGACAGCCCGAAGAAGAAGAGCGCGCGTCCGAGCCACGCCCACGCGAATGACGGATAGCGCCGCGGATCGAATAGATAGCTGCGCGCGAGCGCTCCCCACGACAACGGCCCACGGGGCCCATCGGCGGGCGCGGGCTCCTCGCGAATGCACACCAGGAAGATCGCGATCAAGGCTCCGCCGACGAGGCCGGGGACCAGGAAGAGCAGCCACGAATCCGTCGCGAAACGGCCAGCAAGCGTCACTCCGACCACCGGGGCGACCTGGCCGGACACGTTGGCGACCGCGGAGACGGTGCCGCGCTGGTGACGTGGCAGACGATCAGCCAGGAGATTCCCCACGGATCCGCCCGCAGTGCCCCAACCGAACGTCGTGAGCATCCACCCGATGGTCAGCGCAGCGACGTTGGGCGCGGCGGCAAGCACAGGTAGCGCCACCAAGCCCATGACGAGCCCGAGGAGCGTGAAGGGGCGCCGGCGCCCCCACCTCGAGCGGCTCCGATCACTCAGGACGCCAGTGAGCGGTGCGCTGACCAAGGCGACCAGCTGCCCGGCACCGATGACATAGCCGTAGAGGTGCTCGTCGCCAGGCGCGATCTCGCCGAGCCTCACCGCGAGCGAGAACACCATGGGGACCACGCCCGCGAGACTCGCGCCGAAGGTGGCCGCTCCGATGAGCGCGATCGCGCGCCGCGGAATCGGTGGAGTCTCATGGGACTGGCCAGGACTCCCGGCGCGCGGGTCCGAGACTGCTGTTTCCGTTGAGACGGGGGTGCCTCTACTCGGCGAACCTTGGCTCTGATCCATCAGGCACTCCTCAACGCGATAGCGAGAGCGTGCACAGGCTGAAGCTACCGGCGCAACCGCTTGCCGCTACGCTAGCACGAATCTCGTAATATGTTGCACTATTGAATCGTCAGACCGTGCGAACGTCGACATCAGCACCGCTGAGACGTTCTCCTCACCATGTTCGCAATCGGTTGCCATTTTCGCCGGATCGTGCTTCAGTGGTGCTACAGGCACGACCCCGAGGCGGCCGAGGCGGCGGTAAAGCCCACGTCGCAACGGGCATCACGGGGATCAACGCTTGCTTGGGCGATGGCCGACCGCGCCGCTCCCGGCGAAGACGCCGCAGGTGTGGTCGACAGACATCAGGGGGCCCCAATTGTGCAACCGCTTGCCATCACCAATGATGACGAGTGATCGAACTCCGGCAGCGGGGCATCCCCGCCGCGCGCAGCACGCGTGCCAGCCGGGACGGATGACCGAGGCGGGGCAGCCAGAGGCTCCGCGACGAGAGAAGGAGCAGTAATGTCAGGAACGCTTGAAGGACGGGTAGCCGTCGTCACCGGTTCGGGACAGGGTATCGGCCGCGACATCGCCCTATGCCTCGCCGCCGAGGGCGCGAGCGTGATCACCAACAATCGCAAGCCCGGCTCGTCGCTCAATGCGTTCGAGAAGACCGACATCCCCTTCACGGAGGCGGAGCTCACGGAGTTGACGAAGGTCTCCGGCGACGCGAAGACCACCGCGGACCTCATCACCGCGCGTGGCGGCTCCGCCGTCCCCTTCTTCGGTGACGTGGGCGATTTCGGCAACGCCGGCCGGATCGTCGAGACCGCGATCGAGAGCTTCGGGCGCGTCGACATCATCGTCAACAACGCCTCGTCCAACTGGGTCGGGAACATCATGGACATGGACGAAGAGCTCTGGGACATCTCCGTCGTCTCCAAGCTCAAGGGCGCATTCAACCTCATGCACCACGCCCTCCCTCACATGAAGGAGCAGGGCTACGGCCGCATCCTCAACTCGTCCTCGGATGCGTTCCAGGGCCTCACGGGGTACGCCGCGTACGGCGCGGCGAATGCGGGCCTCGTCGCACTCACGCGCGCCACCGCGGGCGATCTTGCGGGCACGGGCATCACCGTGAACGCCTACACACCACTGGCCAAGACTCGCGCCTGGTACAACGCCGCAGCGGCCTACCGCTTGCAGGGCGTGCCGGCCGAGGCGATCGAGGCGGGAGCCCCCGAGGCCATGAAGCGCACCGCAGAGGGCATGGTCCCGTTCCTCGCCTACCTGAGCTCCGAGCACGCCGCGGGCATCTCCGGGCACCTCTTCAAGCTGGCAGCAGACGGAGAGATCGGCCTGTGGAACACGCCTGAGGTCATCCGGTCCATCCGGACCGAGGACGAGATCTGGTCCATGGGCGACCTCCAGGAGCGCATCCCGGGCGAACTGCTCAAGGACATCGCGATCGCCGAGCACGCGATTCGCGCAGAGCAGGGCTGACCTGCACCAAGTCCCCGACCTGAACACCACACTTCGAGGTAAGGAACACACACATGGGAAAGATCGACGGCAAGGTCGTCCTCATCACAGGCTGCTCGACCGGGCTCGGCAAGCAGCAGGCGATCAGAATGGCAGAGGAGGGCGCCAACCTCGCGATCTGCGCTCGCAACATGGACAAGCTCAATGAGACCAAGCGCATCTGCGAGGAGGCAGGCGCGGAGGTGCTCGCCATGAGCGTGGACATCATGGACTACGACAGCCTCGTCGCATTCGTCGATGCCACCGCAGAGAGGTTCGGGCGCATCGACGTGCTCGTGAACAACGCCCACACCATCACCATCCCGAAGCCGTTCCTCGACAAGACCATCGAGGATCTCGACGTCGAGATGAAGAGCTCGGTCTATGCCTACTGGCACCTCATGAAGCTGTGCTTCCCGCACATGCGCGACCGCGAGGGGGCTGGCGCATCGATCGTGAACTTCGCGTCGGAAGCCGCAGTCATGGGCGACTCGCTCTACGCCCCGTACGCCGCCGCCAAGGAGGCCGTGCGCGGGCTGTCCCGTGTGGTCGCACGCGAATGGGGCCAGTACAACATCCGCGTGAACACTCTGTGCCCGAACGGCATGACGGAGAACGCGTCCGGTGGCCTCACCTCACTGAGCGAGGAGGCGCGCGCACACGTGCAGGCGGCCTTCATCAACAACCCGTTCCGCCGCGCCGGCAGCCCGTACGAGGACGTGGCTCCGGTGACCGTCTTCCTCGCCTCGGATGACAGCCGCTGGATCACAGGTCAGAACATCCACGCCGATGGCGGCGCGCTGATCAACGCCTGATCCAGGCACGACGCAGTTGCCTCGAGGCCCCCTGGCCCGACCCCCCTCGGGTCTGGACCAGGGGGCCGAATCGCGCAACGCCTGCGGTTTTGGCAACCGCTTGTCAAAAGCCGCAACAAGATGCTAGATTCCCGTCATTCCGTTCACGACGACCGTGATCGGGACCAGACTTGAGAGTGCAGTTCCCTACAAAGGAGTGGGCCGTGAAGAGCCGTACCAAGAAGGACGACCCGGACTACCTGCCGGCGCGCAAGCTGCTCGGCTGGGCCGGCGCGGGCATGTCCGCGGCAGCGAACTTCATCGTGCTGGGGTACATGGGCATCTACGCCACCGACACGCTCGGCATCTCCGCCGCGATGGTCGGCACCATGATTCTCGTCAGCAGCCTCGCGAACGTGGGCGGCGGCCTCATCGCCTCGTGGATCGTCGACCGAAGCCCCGAGACCCGCTGGGGCAAGGCGCGGCCCTACGAGTTCGCCGTCATCGGCGTATGGATCGCCACGTGGGCGCTGTTCTCGACGCCCGCGGGCCTGAGCCAGACCGGACGCACCGCGTGGGTGTTCGTCACCTTCCTCGCGATCAACGTGCTCTTCGACACGCTGCTGCGTTCCAACGACACCCTGTACATGGCTCGCGCGTTCGCGAACCGTCGGGTCTACGCCAAGGTCTACACGCGCGCTGGGATCTTCACGACGATCATGGGCATCATCATGACCGTCGCGCTTCCGATCGGCTTGAACTGGGCGGACAAGGACCCCGGCCGCTGGTCGATCGTGATGTTCGCGGTCGCACTCCCTCTCGCCATCCTCGGCATGACCCGCTTCATCTTCGTGAAGGAGGAGTACCGCAGCAGCGACGCGGATGCACCGCCCGTCACGCTCAAGGATCTGCTCGCCACTCTCCGCGCGGGCAAGTGGATCTGGCTCATCGCAGGACTCTTCCTCCTCAACAGCTCGATCAACGGCGCCAACATGATCGCCTACTACTTCCGCTACATCGTCGGAAACCTGGGCATGCAGGGCGTCGTGTCGGGAGCAGCCGTCCTGATCCTGCCCCTGATCCTGTTCTTCCCCAAGCTCATGAAGCGCTTCGCCATCTCGCAGATCATCATCACGGGATGCACGATCGGCCTGGGCGGCACGGCCATGTACTACTTCGCGGACGGCAGCATCCCCATGCTGATGGCCGGCGCGATCCTCATCGGGTTCGCGTCGCTTCCGCTCTCCTACCTGGGTGGCGTGATGATCCTGGACGTCTGCTCGTTCAACGAGTGGAAGGGAAAGCGCCGCCTCGAGAGCACGATGGGGGCCGTGACCGGAGTCATGGGTCGTGTCGGCATCGGCCTCGCAGGACTGTTCGTCGGTCAGGTCCTGACCGCGTCGGGCTACGACGGTACCGCTGAGGTCCAGACGGCGGGCGCCGAGCAGGCGATCACGGTGCTGTTCGCTGGAATCCCCGCCGCAGTCTTCATCGGCATCATCATCCTGATGGCGTTCTACCTCCGCTTCGAGCTGAAGATCCTGCCAACGGTCGAGTCCGATCTCGAGGCACGCCGCGCCGAGGCCGCTTCAACGAGCACCGCCGATCCGGAGCTGCTGCCGCTCGCGGCGGCGACAACGGAGCCCGGCGAGGCGATCGCGCCTCCTCACAAGCACTAGAGAGGCGGCTCCACCGTTCCTGGCGGGGTTCCGGCACGCTCGCGAGCATGCTGGAGCCCCGCCGCTCTCTCTGCACGATCCAATCTGAGAATCAAGGAACCGCCGTCAGCAGCCTTCGCGGCGGCAACTGTTACCCCTCGCGTCGGGACATCCGTGGAAAGATGCTCCAAGACGCACTGACGAGGAGAGTTACCGCGTGGACAAAGACGCCGCCGCCTCCCCCACCACCCGTGGGACCCGGAAGCACCAGCCCACCATCTACGACATCGCCCAAGCCGCAGGTGTCGACGCGTCCACCGTGTCAAGAGCGCTCAACAAGCCCGGACGCATCAACGTCCACACAGAAGCCCGGATCCGCGCCGCAGCTGCAGAGCTCGGCTACCAGGGCAATCCCATGGCTCGAGCGCTTCCGACGGGAAAGACACGGACGCTCGCTCTGATCCTGTCCGATCTCACCAATCCGGTCTACTTCACCCTCCTGCGCGCTGCCGAGCAGACCGCCGCCGCCGCGGGCTACACGCTCGTCCTGGCCGAGAGTCAGGACTCATCCGAGATGGAGTCTGGGATCTCTCAGACGATCGTGCCCGCGGTCGACGGCCTGGTCCTGGTCGGGTCGCGTCTCGATGATGAGCAGGTCCGTTCGCTCGCCCAGCGCAAGCCCGTCGTGGTCGTCAACCGCAGCCTCGAAGAGCTCGAGTCGGTCGTCCCGGACGTGGCACCCGGCATCGCGGCCGCCGTGGCACATCTCGCTGATCTTGGCCACAAGTCCGTGGCCTACCTCGGAGGCCCCGCGAACGCGTGGATGAGCCGCCGGCGATGGGACGAGATCTTCGAGCAGGCTGTCGCTCATGGCATGTCCGTCGTAGAGATCGGCCCGAACGCGCCGACACGCGAGGCCGGCAGGGACGCGATGAAGCGCGTGATCGCTTCGGGAGCCACCGCTGTCATCGCCTACAACGACCTCATGGCGATCGGGCTTCTCGATGCCGCCAAGCAGGACGGGCTCGAGGTGCCCGGCAGGCTGAGCATCATCGGGTTCGACGACATCTTCGGAGCAGACTTCACTTCACCGCCGCTCACCACCGTCAGCACGGAGCTCTCGGGCGCGGGGGCCGAAGCGGTGCGACGTCTGCTCGCGGCGATCGACAGCAAAGAGCGCTCTGCGGGAACAGACCTGACGACAAGTCTCGTGGTTCGCGAGTCAACCGGTGCGCCGAGAGGCTGACGGCGCCCGCGTCGCATCGCGGTACCAGGGCAGGCCGTGAAAACGGATACGCTGTATCTGTAATTGAGGCGTTCGGCACTGCCGACGCCGTGGATCCAGTCACCCCTGGAGCAACGATGCCCGCGCACCTTCAGCCTGCGCCCACACCTGAGACACGGTTTCCAAAGGCGCGCGCCGGGCGGCCGCGTCGAGGCGTCACCGTCGTCGCCCTCGCGCTTGGCGCACTCACATGGACCACCCTCGCCATGGAGGTGCCGGCCCACGGCTGGACCGCCGGGTGCGGCCTGCTCGCCGGAACGCTGAGCTACGCGTTCATGGCAATCGCGGTGGTGTTCGCGACTCGCCGCGAGTTCCTGGAGACCTGGTTCGGGCCGCTCGATCGCCTGTACCGCGCACACAGACTCCTCGGCATCGGCACGTTGGCTGGCCTTGGCCTGCACCTCTTGCTGAGGAACGATCCGCAGGGGTCAAGGATCATTGATCTGGCCACAGACCTGGCCTTCAGGCCGCTCGGGGTCGTTGGCGCTGTCCTGCTCGGGCTCTCGGTCGTGCTTGCCGTCACGGTCAGGATCCCGTACCACCGCTGGAAGCCGATCCACGTGGTCACGATGGTCGCCTTCTCGCTGCTCACCGCACACGCCCTCCTTGCCGCAGATGCACTGCAGCCGACGCTCGGCTTCAGCATGACTGTCATCGTCTTCGCGGGTGCGGGCCTCTCCGCGATCGCCCTGCGGATCGTTGACAAGGTGACAGGCGGAGCGCGGTACGAGGTCGCTGAACGAGTTCGCGGGCCGCGCGAAGTCGAGGTCACGCTTGCGCCGCGCGGACGGCTCGGCATCCCGTCGTCGCGGGCGGGGCAGTTCGCATTTCTTACCGCCACGGTCGGGGGAAGACGCGAGACGCATCCGTTCACGCTCACGAACCGTGCGGGCGCCACGGATCTCTCGTTTGCGATCCGAGCTCTCGGCGATTGGAGCTCGGAGGTCCAGGAAGGCCTCGAGATCGGCGCCCAGGTGCGCGTCCAAGGGCCATTCGGAGATTTCACCCCGCTCGATCGACGCGGCGATGCCGACAACCCGCAGGTGTGGATCGGCGCGGGAGCCGGAGTGACGCCGTTCGTGTCGGCTATGCGCTCGACCGACGCGTCGGAGCGTTCGAGTAGCGGTTACGACCGCAATGCCCCGGTCGAGTTCATCGTCGTCGCCAGGAACGAGGAGGACTGTCCCTGCTGGTCCGATATCGAGAGCGCATCCAACGACCTGCCCTGGCTGCGGCTGACGACGGCGTTCTCGTCGGATGGGGCCCGGCTGGACGCACGCGCCGTCGACTCGCTGATCAGTCGTGCACCCGCCGGGGCGGAGTGGTTCCTCTGTGGCCCCAACGGCCTCACCACACTCATCGCGCGCCGACTTCGCAGGGCAGACGTCCCTTCCGCCCTCGTGCACCGGGAGGTCTTCGACTGGCGCGGGCCCCGACTCTCACCCTGGCGCATACTCTTGCGCCTGAGCCGCACCCGCCAGCCAGCGACCTGACCACCCCACCGGTCAGCCGTGAGCAAGCAACTCGAGCATCACCACACCCATGGCAAGCGACGCGATGGTCGCTACCGCGACCACACGTTGCCACCAACGCAACCTGGTGCCTCGAACCGCGAGCCCCGCCGTCGCCACGAGAGTGACGGACAGCGCGAGGACGACTCCCCAAAGCG
Organism: Demequina zhanjiangensis; assembly: GCF_030418315.1. Lineage (GTDB taxonomy): Bacteria > Actinomycetota > Actinomycetes > Actinomycetales > Demequinaceae > Demequina > Demequina zhanjiangensis. The sequence goes on along the minus strand of NZ_JAUHPV010000004.1, from coordinate 303,542 downwards.
ACGCCTCAGGCGGAAGGACCTCGATCACCCCGAGCCCCAGGATGATCGCCGGCCCGACGAATGTGACGAGAGCGCCGATGGAGGCGCGAGTCGCGTGCGAGAACTCCGCCCGGTCCATCAGCACGTCGTGCACGACCAGGTGCGCCAGCACATCGGCGGCGAGCACGGCGACCGCCATCGCCAGCGCGGTCACCCCCAAGGTCCAAAGCGCATCTACCGGCTCGACCTCGCCGTGCGAGATCAGGGCGATGGCGACGGCGAGCATCGTGAACGTGAGGTAGATCGCCTCTTTGATGGACTCGGCCTGCTGTCGGCTCGTGGCCCTGCCGCTTCGGTGCCCCCTCGACACGAGACCTCCTTCACTTCCAGATCTTGGCGTGATGACCGGACTGGGTTCGGGTCCAGCGTCCCACGTACGCGCGACGGCGCGCGCCCGAACGCCCCCCATACGTATGGGCGACACCCCTGACCGCGCCACACCGACAGCGCTCGACGATGCGGGGCGCCGTGGGCGCTGACGGACACGCCTGCCGCGCTCGAACAACGACAAGATCAGCGCGTTCGATGCGCATCACCAGCATCAACGCCCGAGTAGCGTCGGGGATACCTCTCAACGAGGAGAAATGGGAGAGACGTGACCGCCAAGCGACAAGGACCCGGCAGGCCCCCGATTCCGACCGACCGCATTCTGGACGCGGCATTGCAGATCCTCGACGAAGGAGGCCCGGACGCGTTGTCTTTGCGGGAGGTGGCCCGCGTGCTCTCATCGAGCACCTCGACGCTGTACCGCCATGTCTCGGGACGGGCGGCGCTGGTGGATCTGGTCATCGACCGCATGATCGGCGAGGTGGATCTGCGCGAGGAGACGTACTCGGACATCGCATGGGACGACGCGTGCCGAGCCCTCGCAACCTCGTTCTTCGAGGCACTGTCCAGACACGGAGCCGCTGCGGGCCTGCTCGTCGGCTCCATCCCGATGGGGCCGAACGGCATGGCACTGCGAGAGCGTCTCCTCGATGCCCTCATGGGCGCGGGCTTCCCGCCCGAGACCTGCGCCCGAGCGATGGCCTCACTCGCGCACTACTGCGTGGGATTCGCGATGCAGTCGCCAGCGGAGCGCGAGGAACGGGACTCCAGCGGAGCGAGCGGTGCGCTCGCCGCGACCAGGGCCGCCGGCCCCCGGCTGGCCTCAGTCGCCGAGTACCTGCCACGGCCTTTGCACGATGAGTTCGCCTTCGGTCTCGACATGCTGCTGCGTGGACTTGCAGCTACGCGCCAGCATCAGGATCTCGACGGCTGACGTGTTGCCGGCTCGCTCCCATCCGCGGCAGCGAGCCGACCCTGCGATCACACCAGGTCGCCGTCGAGCCCCCGGTTGACCGCCAGCTCCACGCCACGCACCTCTGCGAGCCCCTTCATCCTCCCGATCAACGGATACCCAGGGGCCGACTTTCGCGTGAGGTCATCGAGAAGGCGGTGCCCGTGGTCGGAACGGATAGAGATGCGCGGGCCCTCCTCGCCGCGGCGGCGCTCCTCGCGGACGAGTTCCCGCACAACGCCCACGATGTCGATGTCACCATCGATGTGAACGGCTTCGTGGAAGCTCTCGGGATCCTCTTCGCGTCGCGTAGAACGCAGGTGAGAGAAGTAGATGCGGTCGGCGAACCTACGCGCCATCTCGACCACGTCGTTGTCGCCACGGACCCCGTAGGAGCCGACGCAGAGCGTGAGCCCGTTTGCGGGGCTGGGGACTGCGTCGAGCAGCCACTGCGCGTCTTCCATGGTCGACACGACGCGGGGGATGCCGAACAGGTCGAACGGCGGGTCGTCCGGGTGGATCGCCATGCGCACACCGACCTCCTCGGCCACGGGAATGATCCGCTCGAGGAAGTACTTCAGGTTGCCGCGCATCGACTCGTGAGTCAGCCCGTCGTAGGCCGCGAGCGCCTCCCTGAACTCTTCAACCGTGTAGGACTCCTCGGATCCGGGCAGACCGGCCAGCAGCGTTGTGGTGACCTTGTCGACCTCGTCGGGCGTCGCCGCGTCGAGCCACGCGCGGGCCGACGCCTTGCGTGCGTCCGTGAAGTCGTCCTCTGCGCCCGGGCGATTGAGGATCCACATGTCGAAGGCCGCGACCGCGTCCGCGTCGTATCGCAGCGCTGTGCCACCATTCGCGAGCGGCCAGTCGAGATCGGTGCGCGTCCAGTCCAGAGCGGGCATGAAGTTGTAGCAGATCATGTCGACACCGCACTCGGCGAGGTTGCGGATCGTCTGGCAGTACTTGTCGATCCATCCGTCGCGAGCTGGCAGGCCGCGGCGAATGTCCTCGTGCACAGGGACCGACTCGACGATCGACCAGTAGAGGCCGTTGTCCTCGCACTCCTGCTGACGCTTGCGGATCTCATCGACGGGCCAGACCACACCGTTCGGGAGGTGATGCAGCGCCGTGACGACGCCCGTCGCATCGGTCTGACGAACGTCGGTGAGAGTGACGGAGTCCTCGGGCCCATACCAGCGCCAGGTCTTCTCCATGGGCAATCCTTTCAGAAGGGCCGCTTCGTCGCGGCGTTCGAGTGTCAGCGGTCGACGCGTGCGCCGCCTCCCGCGGCGAGCTTGTAGACCTCTGCCTTGCTGGCCATGGTGGTGTCCCCGGGCGTGGTCATCGCGAGAGCGCCGTGAGCGGCCCCATAGTCGACGGCGGTCTGCAGGTCGGCGCCCTCGAGCAGCCCGTGGATCAGGCCGGAGGCGAACGAGTCACCGCCACCGACGCGGTCAAGGATCTCGAGCCCGTCCCGCTGGGCGGCTCGCACGAGGCCTGAAGCGGGAGACCATGCGAGCGCACCCCAGTCATTGATCGTCGCCGAACGCACCGTGCGCATCGTCGTGGCGACCACCTTGAAGTTCGGGTACGACTTCGCGACCTCGTCGATCATGGCCGCGAAGCCTTCCACGTCCAGCTCGGCCAGCGACTCGTCCACACCTGGGACCTCGAAGCCCAGCGACGCGGTGAAGTCCTCCTCGTTGCCGATCATCACGTCCACGTGCGGCGCGATCGCCCTGTTGACCTCCCGGGCCTTGCCGATGCCACCGATCGCCTTCCACAGGCTCGGCCGGTAGTTCAGGTCGTACGACACGACCGTGCCGTGCCGGTGCGCCGCCTCGACCGCAGCAATGACGGTGTCCGCAGCGGTCTCGGACAGCGCCGCATAGATGCCGCCAGTGTGCAGCCATCGCACGCCGAGGGTGCCGAACAGGTGATCCCAGTCCACGTCGGCGGGTGCCAGCTGCGACGCGGCGGTGTGCCCACGGTCGGACACCCCGACGGCGCCACGCACGCCGAAGCCGCGCTCGGTGAAGTTCAACCCATTGCGCACCGACCGGCCGATGCCGTCGTACGTCTTCCACACCAGGTGCGACGTGTCGACGCCGCCGGCCAGGATCAATCCCTCGACGAGGCGACCGATCTCGTTGTCCGCGAGAGCGGTGACCACACCGGTGCGGTGGCCGAACGCGCGGGCGAGACCGCGCGAGACGTTGTACTCGCCGCCGCCCTCCCACGCAGTGAATGACCTGGCGGTGCGAATGCGGCCCTCGCCCGGATCCAGGCGCAGCATGACCTCGCCCAGAGACACCGCATCGAAGCGGCACTGATCTGCCGGACGGACGTCGACGACACTCATGCCGACACCTCCTGCCTGGTCAGAGCCACGGCCTCGGCCACCAGCCCACGCACCCGCTCGAACTCCCGTGCCTTCACGAGGTCACGAGGCACCATCCACGAGCCACCGACCGCGCGCACCGACGGCAGCGCGAGGTACTCGTGGAGATTCGCGGGCCCGATCCCCCCGGTGGGCACGAAGCCCACGCCTCCGAACGGAGCCGCCAGCGCGGCGATCGCCTTAGCCCCACCAGAGGTGCCCGCAGGGAAGAACTTGACGGTGGAAAGGCCGAGCTCGAGCGCGGCCTGCACCTCCGAGGCGGTCACGGCTCCTGGCAGCACCGTGACGCCGTGCTCACCACACCGCTCGACGACGGCTCGCGAGAGGCCGGGAGACACGATGTACGACGCCCCTGCGCGCACCGCGCGGTCCACCTGATCGACGGTCAGGACGGTGCCCGCCCCGACGAGGACGTCTCCACGAGCCGCCATCACGCGGATCGACTCCTCCGCGGCTGCGGTGCGGAACGTCACCTCGGCGACGGGAAGTCCCCCATCGACCAATGCGGTCGCGAGTCCGTCCGCGCCCGTCGCGTCGTCCAGGACGACGACGGGAACGAGCCGATGGCTCGCGAGGGCTTCGAGTGTGGATGTGTTCACGTAGATGACGTCCTCTCTGCAGTCCTGGCGTCCGCCCGGCAGCACGCGCGGCCCCAGAGGTGAGCGACCTCTTCGACGCCTCGCAGAATGCACGGGACCGGTCACACTGTGTTACCTGTGGCAACCGGATGCCAACTTGTCACACATCGTAGAGCAACGACGGGGCTCTTGGGAACCGCCTGCCCGCCTGGCCCCTCACGCACTTGCCTGCGGTCCACCTCGAGAGGCACGCACGGTTTCTCCTCTCTCCCCGACATTCCGTGCCAGCAGGATGCGCTGCGCGGGAGCGGTCGACCGACGCCCTGGCTTCCACTCGGCAAGCGATTGACATGCGGCCGCCGTCGGAGTTGAATGCCCCCATGCCGAAGACGTCGTTGCGAGACCCTGCCCGACTGCTCCCCGCGGAGCCGCACGTCCGCGCGATCGCTCAGGAGCTCCTCGAACGCGTCGTAGACGCGCCGATAGTCTCGCCCCACGGCCACGTCCCTGCCCGCTGGCTGTCTGACGACACGCAGTTCTCGGATCCCGCCGACCTCCTGATCGTTCACGATCACTACGTCACCCGCCTCCTCCACGCACAGGGCGTGCCGTTGGAGGACCTGGGTGTCGGAGGGAGCCCGGCCGATCCGCGCGAGGCATGGCGGACCCTCTGCAGCCACTGGCTCGCCTTCTCTGGCACCGCGTCCGCCTACTGGCTCGCTGAGTCCCTTGCCCAGGTCTTCGGAATCGACGAGACCCCTTCACGCGACAACGCGGACTACCTCTACGACACGATCGACACCGCGCTCCGACTCCCCGAGTTGAGGCCCCGAGAGCTGTTCGACAGGTTCAACATCGACGTTCTCGCCACCACCGACGATCCGATGGACACACTGGAGCACCACGCGGCGCTCGCGCTCGATCCGACCTTCTCGGGCCGCGTGATCCCGACGTTCCGTCCTGATGCCTACACGGACCCCGAGGCGCCCCGGTTCGGAGAGCGCGTCGCCACCTTGATCGCGTCGGAACCGGGGGCCGCCACGACGTTCCCTGGCTACCTTTCCGCGCTCCGAAGCCGCCGACTGCACTTCAAGCGGCACGGAGCCGTCTCCGCCGACCACGGCGTGGTCGAGCCCTTCACCTGCGAGCTGGACGCCGCAGAGGCCGAACGACTGTTCCAATCTGCGCTTGCCGGCACCCTCGACGCCGAAGGTGCGCGTGTCTTCCGTGGCCACATGCTGTGGCAGATGGCGGCCATGAGCGTCGAGGACGGACTGGTCATGACCATCCACGCAGGCGTACGACGGAACCATCACACCGCGACGTTCGAGCGGTTCGGCCCCGATACTGGGCACGACATCCCCATACGCACCGAGTACGTCGACAACCTGCGCCCACTGCTGCAGTCGTTCGGCACCGCGGAGGGCTTCCATCTCGTCCTCTTCGCGATCGACGAGACCGTGTACTCACGGGAGCTCGCGCCGCTCGCGGGCTTCTACCCCAGCGTGTACGTCGGAGCGCCCTGGTGGTTCCTCGACGCGCCCGACGCGATGCGCCGCTTCCGCGAGGCTGTCACCGAGACCGCCGGCTTCTACCGCACGTCCGGCTTCATCGACGACACCCGCGCCTACCTGTCGATTCCCGCACGCCACGGCGTCGCTCGACGCGCGGACGCGTCCTACCTTGCCCGGCTCGTGGCAGAAGGACGTCTCCCCCTCGAAACGGCCCAGCGAGTCATCGACGACACGGTCGACTCCATCCCTCGAAAGGTCTTCAAACTGTGACTGCCGCCACCGCCGCCGCCGCACTCTCCCGTGCGAGCCTCGCGCTCCCCACTCCGCCCGTGAGGATCGTCCACCTAGGCCTCGGAGCGTTTCATCGCGCACACCAGGCGTGGTACACGGCCCATGCGTCCGACTCCGATCAGTGGGGCATCGCGTCGTTCACGGGACGCGCAGGCGAGCCTGGCGACTCGATCGTTCGGGCACTCCGAGACCAGGACTGCCTGTACACGCTCGCCCTCCGCGGCCCCGAGGCCGACGAGTTCGAAGTCATCGGCAGCATCGTGCGGGCGCATCCGGCCAACGACGTCGATGCCTTCATCGACTATCTGACGGACCCGCAGGTCGGCATCGTCACGGCGACCGTCACCGAGGCCGGGTACCGCCTTGGCGCCGACTGGCGCCCGAACACGGATGATCCCGTGGTGGCATCGGATCTCGCGTCACTCAGCGCAGGCTCGCTTGAGCTCGAATCACCGCTTGCACTGATCGCGCGGGGGCTCGCCGAGCGCCGCGACGCGGGAGCAGGACCTGTCGCCGTGATGCCGTGCGACAACATTCCCGACAACGGGGACCTCGTTCGCACGGGCCTTCTCGAGTTCGCGGCGGCGATCGACGAGAGCCTCGTGTCCTGGATCGACGAGAACGTCTCCTTCGTCTCCACATCCGTTGACCGCATCACGCCGCGATTCTCAGAGCAGGACCTTGCCAGCGCGCGCGACGCTGGCTTCGGTGACGCCGTCCCCGTCGTCACCGAGCCCTTCATCAACTGGATCCTGTGCGGGGGCTTTCCGGCCGGACGGCCGGCGTGGGAGACCGCGGGGGCCCAGTTCGTCGAGGACCTCGCGCCGTTCGAGAGCCGCAAGCTCTGGCTCCTCAACGGGTCCCACACCGGAATGGCCAACCTGGGCCGCGCCCGTGGACTCGCCACGGTCGCCGACGCATCGGCGGATCCCGAGTGTCGCGACCTGGTGGAAGCGTTCTGGTCTGAGGTCGTCCGCCACCTGCCTGCGGAAGTGGAGGCCGAGCAGTACTGCCGGGACCTCTGGGAGCGATTCGAGAACCCGCGGATCGCCCACCTGCTCGACCAGATCGCCGAGGACTCGCTCGCCAAGCTCCGAGTCCGCGTCGCCCCGGTAGCGCTGGCGGAGCGCCAGGCAGGTCGGTCCGGCTCTGGTTCAGCCGGCGTCATCGCAGCATGGGCTGCGAACGTCATCGCACTGGACGGGCGTCGGGACGCCCTTCAGGCGGCGATCGACGCGGCACTCGAAGATTCCGATCCCGTGGTCGCGCTGGTGACCCTGGTGGCCACGGACCTCGGTGCCGATGAGGCGTTCGTCGACGAGGTTCGCGCCCAGATCTGATGTCAGGGTCACCCGGACTGCAAGCACGCCTCACACGGCGGAGCAGACCCCGACGCAACCACTTCTCGTCGAACCCGTCGATCGATACTTGGGGCCGTCGACCCTCTGCGGCGCTCGCTCCGACCCTCGTGGCTTTCGTCGTGTTCCTCGCAGGCGGGGAGAACTCCCAGCCTGCCCACTTCGTGGGAGCGCTCGTAGCCGTCCTTGCGGGCGTGCTCGTGCTCCCCATCCGCTCGGTGCGGTAAGACCCCCTCATCGCACCGCGACTCCTCCCTGGGGCGGGCCCATCCTCTCCTCCGGCCCGTTCCAGGGAGGCCCTCACCCATTACGGCATGGGCGCATGCGCGCGACCACCTCTCGCCTCTTCATACGATGCTGCGGGCGCGCGCGCCGGGACAGCCCGACCGCTGTTGAGGCTCGTGAGACCAACGAACGCAGGTCTAGCTGAACGTGGGAGCCAGGTCGCGTTCTGCACCCCGCGCGAACGTCTCCGAAACTCCGCGAACGGCGATCCGCCCACGCAGGAGTAGAGCGGCGCAGAGCCCGCTTCGCCCTATGTCAGGCGGAGGGACTACAGAAGCTCGAGGGAACGTTGTCCGATCCATCCGAGCTCTTCGTAGTAGGGCTTCTCACTGCGCAGGGCCTTGGCCCCGGCAACGCGCCTGATCACGAGAGAAACCCCGACTGATCCGCAAGCCCAGGTCAGGACGCCCGGCACGAGACCCGGAATCGAGATGCCCCCGGCGCCTAGCATCACGCCCAGGATCGCGCCTGCCGCACCGGCGAGCGCTACAGCCGAAGAGGCGACCAAGGTCGCGATGCGGTGACGGCGCATGTCCGCGAGGAGGGCTTCGATCACGAAGGACGCTTCCATGTCGAGCAACGCGAGCCGCTCGCGGTTCTGCGCAGGCGCCGCGCGCGTCAACCACAAGGTCACCCGCTTGGCGCGGGCTCCCTGCGACAGCGTGCCTGCGACGCGCCAACCAAGAGTCGTGTACACGCGCCGGTACAACCCGGCTGCGCTTTCAGCGACGTGGATCTGCGCGCGCTCGGTCGCGCGCTCGTCCGAGTGTTCAAGTGCGAAGCTGCCTTTGCGTCTGACCACCATGGACCGATCTTCGAGCACGTCTCGCTGCGCTCGGAAGCCCCGTCAGGCTGATTCGGCGTACGACATCTGGCGTACGTCGGTCGCCGCCGTGCGTCCGCCACGGCACATCGCGCCATGGCGAGGTGCCAGGCGACGCGATGGGATAGCGGGTGGGACGCTCCGAATCACGCACACGCGATGGCGTCATGCTGCACGTTGCAGGCACCAAGACGACTAGGAGACCGCCGTTGGCCGTCATCGTGTTCTCCTGCGCCTGTTGCGCCGAGTGATCTGCGGACCCGGGTGCCATCGCGCGCACCGTGCCCCGACCCCGACCTGACGGCCATCGCCGACGAGGACGCCCCCGCCCGACCAGCTCGCCGCATGACGCGGCCCGCCCCGGAACCGAACAGAGCCTTCCGCCTCCGAACCCGACAGAGGCGGAGGCGGAAGCCCGCCCGAAGACAGGTCTCGACGTTTCACCCCGTGTGAGAACACCCAAGAAACAGCAAGGGCCGCCTGCGACAACAGTCGCTGGCGGCCTTCTTGCTGTCCAGCAGGCTCCGAAGAACCTCCTGGGGTCTCACTCAACCGAGTAAACCCATCTGGAGCAGTACGTTTTTCGTACTACCCAGTCGTAGCCCCGACGGGATTCGAACCCGCGCTACCGCCTTGAGAGGGCGGCGTGCTAGGCCGCTACACAACGGGGCCCTAGCTGCGTTTCCGTCACCCTCCCGGGCGACTGGCGCGAGATAAGACTATAGACCATGAATGGGGGTGAACGCCAATCCGCTCCGAACTCCCCTTCGTAGGGGTCATTCTCGTTCCTGCGGCCGACGCCCTCGGCGCCAAGTCGTCCTCTGGAACGATGCATCAGCGGCGCGGCGCACACAAGCATGGGCCGCATGACTTCTTCCCCGGATCTGCAGGCCTCGCTCGACCGCGTCGCCGCCAAGTACGCCTCCCGCAAGGACACGAACGAGGTGCGTTTCGCCGCACTCTCCCCCACATCCGGCCTCACGTGGGACTGGAGCGAACGTGGCGCGCGTGAACCGTTCTTCCTCGCGAGCATCACGAAGCTCTTCACCACCTCGATCATCATGCAGCTGCGCGCGGAAGGCTCGCTTCTGCTTGACTCGCCGGCCGCCTCTCTGCTGGAGCCCGGGACCCTCGGTGGACTGCACGTGCTCGACGGCCACGACGCGAGCGACGAGATCACGATCGAGGAGCTCCTCTCCCACACCTCCGGGCTGGCGGACTACTTCGAGGGCAAGCGGGCCGACGGAACCAGGCTGGTCGACGAGCTCGCGCAGACCGACCGAGGCTGGGTCACGACGGACGCGCTCGACATGGCGCGAGCGATGACGCCCGCGTTCCCCCCGAGCACAGGCAGCAAGGCGCTGTACTCGGACACCAACTTCCAGGTGCTCCAACTCGTCATCGAAGCGATCGACGAGCGCCCGTACGCCGAGAGCGTGGCGGCGCGCGTGACGCAGCCGCTGGGGCTCGAGGGGACCTACATCTTCGGGACGGAGACCCTGGACCGGTTCCCAGAGATCGCAACCATCCTGCACGGCAAGGGGACGTTCGAGGCCCCGCGCGCCATGGCCTCGTTCCAAGCCGATGGCGGCGGCGTCTCCACCACCGGCGACGCGTTGAGGTTCCTGCGCGCCTTCATGGAGGGCGAGCTCTTCCCGCGCGCCGACCTGGACGAGATGACCCGCACGTGGCGTCGGATCTTCACGCCCCTCACCTACGGGACCGGGATCATGCGCTTCGCTGTGCCCCGCTACATGACGTTGCGCCCGACTCCCGAGATGATCGGGCACTCCGGCGCATCCGGCACGTTGCTCTACTACGTGCCCGAGAAGGACCTCTACCTGGTCGGCGCGATCAACCAGCTCGCCAAGCGCTCGCTCCCGTACCGCGCCGCGTCGGAGCTGCTCGGCGCGCTGTAGCGAGGCCGGCCGGGCGCAGTCGCGCCGCCGTGCGCGCCACGAGCGACAACAGCTCACCCGCGCGCCTCGCGGACTCGAACGGTCCGACGCCGACGCGCGCCCGCCCGAGCACCCGACACTTCGAACCAATCCCACGCGCGACACCCCGCGTCGGAGCTCGCGCGGCTCCGAAGTCCGGCGCGTCGCGACCGAGATTGGTTCACAGTGTCGGCGTGTGGCGGCTCGTCGACGCGCGCGGGTTAGGCGGTGCGCCGCGGCTCGGTCGCGCGCCCCCACCGCGTCGGCCCCTGCCACTGCCACTGCCCCTGCCCCACCGCGTCGGCCCCTGCCCCTGCCACTGCCACTGCCCCTGCCCCACCGCGTCGTCCCCTCTTGTCGATCGACCCCGCGTTATGTAAAGTTGAGCGTGACAGACTCAACCCTATCGTCACGGACTTGAAGACAGAGGAGGACACCATGACGACCCAGTCCCAGGCGCCCCAGGCGCAGGAGCAGGCCAGCGCGCTCGAGCAGTTCGGCCAGGACTTCACCGCCCTCGCGGAGGATGGTGCGCTCGACCCCGTCATCGGCCGCGACGAGGAGATCCGCCGCGTGATGCAGGTGCTCACGCGCCGCACGAAGAACAACGCGGTCCTCATCGGCGAGCCCGGTGTCGGCAAGACCGCCATCGTCGAGGGCCTCGCCCAGCGCATCGTCGCCGGCGACGTGCCCGCGTCCCTCAAGGACCGCCGCGTCGTGGAGATCGCGATGAGCTCCGTGGTCGCGGGCGCCGCCTACCGCGGCCAGTTCGAGGAGCGCCTCAAGGCGATCCTCAAGGAGGTCGAGGACGCCGAGGGCAGGATCATCCTGTTCGTCGACGAGCTTCACACCATCGTCGGCGCGGGCAAGGCCGACGGCTCCGTGGACGCCGGCAACATCCTCAAGCCGATGCTCGCGCGCGGCAAGCTCCGCATGATCGGCGCCACCACGCTCAACGAGTACCGCGAGCACATCGAGACGGACTCCGCGCTCGAGCGTCGCTTCCAGCCCGTCTACGTGGGCGAGCCCTCGCTCGACGACACCGTCGCGATCCTCCGCGGCCTGCAGGAGAAGTACGAGGTGCACCACGGTGTGAAGATCACCGACGAGGCGATCGTGAGCGCCGCGAAGCTCTCCGACCGCTACATCACCGACCGCTTCCTGCCGGACAAGGCCGTCGACCTGATCGACGAGGCGACCTCGGCTCTCAAGATGCAGCTCGACTCCATGCCGATCGAGCTTGACCGCGCACGCCGCCGCATCATGCAGCTCGAGATCGAGCGCACCCAGGTGGCGAAGGACAAGTCCGAGCACGCCAAGGCACGTCGTGAGGAGATCGACCGGGACATCGCCAAGCTCAAGGGCGAGTCCGAGGAGCTCAACATGAGGTGGGCGCGCGAGAAGGACCTGATCGTCCGCGTCTCGACCGCCACCGAGCGCCTAGAGTCGCTGCGCGGCGACCTGGAGCGCGCGGAGCGCTACGGGGAGCTCGAGAGGGCAGGACGGATCCGCTACGGCGAGATCCCGAGCGCCGAGCAGGAGATCGCCGACGCCCGCGCCCAGCTGGACACCATCCCCGAGTCCGAGCGCATGCTGCGTGAGGAGGTCACCGGCGAGGACATCGCCGGAGTCGTCGCCAAGTGGACCGGCGTGCCCGTGGAGAAGCTGCTCACCGAGGAGTCCGCGAAGCTCGGACACCTTGAGCAGCGACTGCACGAGCGCGTCGTCGGCCAGGACAAGGCCATCACGTCCGTCTCCGACGCGATCCGACGCGCCCGCGCCGGCCTCGCCGACGCCAACCGGCCCATCGGCTCGTTCCTGTTCCTCGGCCCCACGGGCGTGGGAAAGACCGAGCTGGCGCGCGCGCTCGCCGAGCAGCTGTTCGACGACGAGCGGGCGATGATCCGCATCGACATGTCCGAGTACATGGAGTCCCACGCGGTCTCGCGCCTCATCGGCTCTCCCCCGGGCTACGTGGGCTACGACCAGGGTGGCCAGCTCACCGAGGCCGTGCGGCGTCGTCCCTACTCGATCGTGCTGTTCGACGAGGTGGAGAAGGCGCACCCCGACGTCTGGAACGTGCTGCTGCAGGTACTGGACGACGGTCGCCTCACCGACGGTCGTGGCCGCACCGTCAACTTCACGAACACGATCATCGTGATGACGTCCAACCTCGGCTCCGACCTGGTGCTCGCGTGGGACGGTGAGGACCGCGCCGCACTCGAGGGACAGCTGATGGAGGTGCTCAAGCGCAACTTCCGCCCCGAGTTCCTCAACCGCCTGGACGACGTGGTGGTCTTCGACCGCATCGACCCCACCGCGATGGAGGGCATCGTGGAGGCCGAGCTGGTCAAGGCGATCGCCCGGCTCGCCGAGTCGAAGGAGATCACGCTCACGGTCGAGCCGGAGTTGCGCGAGTCGCTCGCCCGCGACGGGTTCGACCCGCAGTTCGGCGCCCGCCCGCTCAAGCGGCTCATCACGACGCGCGTGCTCAACGAGCTCGCCAAGGAGATCGTGGATGGCCGGCTGCGCGAGGGCGACGCGGTCACCGTCGGCTGGGACGGCGAGCACCTCGAGGTGACGCACACCGCGCAGGCCGAGTAGCCACGCCGGTCAGGGCCCCGTGCCGCTCACGCGGCGCGGGGCCTCAGCCGAGACGATCGAGCACGCTGCGTAGCGCGTCTCCGTCGACGGTGAAGTCCGCCAGGTGATCGCCCGGGAGCGACCGGCCGTCCAGGATCGTGTAGTCGAGCCCCGCGGACACTCCGAGCGTGGCGAAGTAGGGGTAGCGGTGGCTGCTCGGCATCAGCTCCACCACCTTGGACCCCGGCGCCATCGCAGCGATGTCCGCCATGTTGGCACCGTGGGCGCTCACGACAAGATCCGCGGCCGCGAAGTCCGCGGGCGAGAACGCCGAGTCCTGCGGCTCGTACAGCTCGAGGTCGTACTGCCGGGCGATCCTTTCCATCTCCTCGACATTCGCGACCGCGCGCGCCGCGCCCTTGCGGAGGATCAGCAACCGCCGACCTGAACCTGCAGGCGCGATTCCGGCCGCGCGCATGAACCGCGCAGGCGCGGCGGTGTAGTGCCTGAGCCGGCCGGGGAACGTCGGCTGCCACAGCTCATCGCAGCGGTACGAGCTGCGGCGTTCCAGGCTGATCGCCTTGGCCGGGTCCAGGCCCGCGCCCTCCAGAAGACGCGGGAACGCTTTCCCAGGGAAGCCCGGCATGAGAACGTGATCGATGCTCCTGGGGTCGATGCCCGCGTCGAGCAGGATGCCAAGGCGCCCCAGGCCGTCAAGCAGGGCATGACCGTAGTTCGTGGCGCTGAAGATCGAGCTGAGATTGAGCACGGTGCCCTCGAGGCGCACCGGACGTGACGTCTGGGTCGGGTCCTGGAACTTCCGGTACCGCCGCTGGCGGTGCACGCCGACCGCGTCGATCACGAGGCAGCCGTCGCGTGTGACGGGCCAGCCCTGCGACCCGTAGACGTGAGCGTCGGGGAGGAGACCGATGCCCTGCTCGGGCATCGACGACACGAGCGGCTCGATGAACGAGATGGGGGCGCCGTCATGGAATCGGATGGCGCTCCAGTCGGCCCGTGAGGCGGGCGCGGTGCGCCGGTAGCGCCACCGGTGGGGAGTCGCCACAGTCGAGAGGCGAGCGGCGGACTCAGGCGGGTCGACGATGGGAGCGACCGGCCCGGCGGAGCCCGACTCCACACGCGCCTGCTCGGCGTAGCGCTTCTCGCGGCGTCGCCGCTCGAGCCACTGGGGGCCTGCTGCCGCCATCTTGCCTTCTCCCCCTCAGAGCGCTCCGGCGAGCTCCGGATCGATGGGCGTCGTCGCCACCAGAGACACGAAAACCCGCCTCAAGGGCGGGTTCTGCGCTGGCCTACAAGGACTCGAACCTCGACTGACGGTACCAGAAACCGGCGTGCTGCCAATTACACCATAGGCCATTGGTTCGTAACCGAACCGAGAGACAACTGTACCGGATGATCGGCCGTGACCCAAACCAACGTCGGCCGGGCGTGGCAGACGTCACTGCTGTGCTGCGCCGTCCGCGCCAGTCCCCGCCCCCGGTGCCTCGGGCGCGCCGCCGTGAGCTTCGACGCCGATCTCGCACCACCGCTCGTCGAGCGCGCGCCGGATATCGAACACGGTGCCACGTTGAGGCCCGTCGTAGTTCACCAGCACGTTCCCCATCGACAGGGATACCTGCACGTCGCCGCACACGACCGGGCGCTCCGGGGAGCCCCACAGGATCGGTGAGCGGTGCTCGCTCCCGGCCGGCTCCACCCTGAGCAGGACGGCCGCGCCATGCGGATCCTCGCCCCAGGCCTGGACGTAGTCGACGCCCTCCGAGCTGGCGAAGGGCGCCCACTCGGTCGAGTCCTCGGCGATCGACACCGCGTCGCGCAGCGCCGTCGACGCGACTGCCCCGTCCCACTCCCCTCCCGTCAGCCCGCCGGGCTCGACAGCATCGAGGTAGGCGGCGAGCACCACGGCGCGGTTCGCATCGACCCACAGCGACTCGGCCAGATAGTCGCGGAACGCTGAGTCGGATCGCGCAGCCTGCACGGCCGCCTCCGTCACGGCAGCGTCGTCGATGTTCACGAGGCTCCGGTCGACCCGGCACCCACCGCCCTCGATGCTGCGGACAAGCTCCAAAGCGACGCCCTGCTCGCGCGGGAGGTACCGCGCGAAGGTGGCGGGCTCGACTGCGTGGACCGTGAGAAGCGCGGCGACCTCGCTCACCTCGGCCCGGTAGGCCTCGAGAGCCGGCAGCGCGAAGAAGCCGCGGTCACGCAGGCACTCGGCCTCGCGCTGCTCCGCAAGCCACTCGTTCCACGCGAGCGCCGTCTTCTGCGCGGGGGTCAGGACGGTGGCCGCCTGCGGGTCCGGCGTGGGGAGATCAACGTCCTCGCCGTCCGTCGCGGCGGTGAAGCCGCCCCACACCAGTGCGGCTGCGACGAGGATCGTGCCCAGCACGACAAGGCCGGGATGGCGGCGACGCTGGGGCCGCACCTCCACGACGTCGGGGTCTGGCGCGATGAGCGGCATCTTCCCGTCATGGTAGGCAGAGCCTCACCAGTGCGCCAGGGGAAGCGGCGCCGGCGTCGGGCGTCCCACGCACGGCCAGGCGGCCTCACCCGCCAGAAAGAGCGGGTCCCGTGTCAGGCGCCCAGCAGCCCGGGAAGCGCCGCGAGAGTGTCGATCCGCACCAGGCGGTCACGGACGACGCCGTCGCCCGCCAGCCCGTCCACGTCGCGCGAGTGCGCGCCGGGACGCTCGATCCAGACGCCGAGCCCCAGGCCGGCCTCGCGGGCCCCGTAGGGATCCACGTCGAACTCGTCGCCGACGTACGCCACCTCCTCGGGCGCGAAGCCGAGCCGCTCGCACGCGAGGTGGTAGACGCGTGGGTCGGGCTTGCCGACGCCGATCGTGTCGACTCCCACCAGCATCGGCACGCGCGAGAGCCCGCACGCGTCGAGCTTCTTCACCTGGTAGGCGCTGTCGGCGTTGGAGAGCCCGCCGTACGGGATGCCGGCCTGGTCCAGCGCGTCGAGCACGCCGCCGGCGTCCCCATGCGCCTCCCAGCCCTGCTGGAAGTACCGCTCGAAGGCGTCGTCCCACCGCTGGTAGTCGGCGTCGTCCAGGAACGGTCCGCCGAACTCGAGGTGAAGGTCGTTGGCCCGACGGTGCCGCTGCTCACGGTGCGTCATCTCGCCGCGGGTGTGGGCGCGATACCAGCCGTTCGCGTCGGCCCTCCAGAAGTGGACGAGCTCCTCGTGATCCACACCCTCGTCCAGGTAGTCGACGGCGACGGAGGCAAGCGCATGCCGGAACGCTCCGCGGGTGTCGACGAGCGTGTCGTCCACGTCGAACAGGACGGCACGGATCTCAGTCACGGTCCACCTCTCCCCCGATGCCCTCGGCGACGTCGCGCCACCGCTGCGCGGTGAGTTCCATGTCGATCCAGTCCTCGCCGTCCTCGTGCTCAGTCCCGGAGACCAGGAAGCCGGCCTTCTCGTAGACGCGCTGCGCGCGCGGGTTGCGGGCGAGCACGCCCAGGGTGAGGCGGCGAAGGCCGAGCGTCTCGAACGCGTAGCGGCACACGAGCATGGTCGCTTCCGAGCCGAGACCGCGTCCGTACCAGCCGGGCCCGCGCAGGGCGATGCGGAAGTTCGCGGTGCCTTCGTCCAGGTTGCGCTCGTTGAGCACCACCTCGCCCGCGTAGACGCCCGCATCGCGCTCCTCGATCACCCAGTCCAGGCGGTCCTGGGCGGCGGCGATCGTCCCCACCCACGCGTCGGTCTGATCGCGGGTGAACGTGGCGGTGGTCGCCGTGAGGTTGGCGCCCTCCTCGTCCTGCACCATCTCCCACAGCGCGTCGGCGTCGCTGTCCCGGTAGGGACGCAGGAGCACGTGCTCACCTTGGAGCACTGGCGTCACCCAGGCGTCGTCGCCGACGCCCGGGCCGCCCGCGCCAGGGTGCGACGTGGTCACGCCGTCAGCGCCGCCTTGAGGCGGTTCAGACGGACAAGCGCGTGGTCCTTGCCGAGGATCTCCATCGACTCGAACAGGGGCGGCGAGACCTGGCGGCCGGTGACGGCGACACGCAGCGGGCCGAACGCGAAGCGCGGCTTGATGCCCATCTCGTCCACGAGCTTCGCGCGCAGCGCCTCCTGCTGGGCGTCGGGGCCAAAGTCCTCGAGCCCGGTCAGCACCTCGATCGCGGCATCGAGGATCTCGACGGCGTTCTCGGGCAGCTTGGCGATCGCGGTCTCGTCGAACGCGATCTGCTCGTCTCCCAGGAACAGGAAGCCGAGCATGCCGGGCGCCTCCCCCAGGAGCTGCATGCGCGTCTGGACGAGCGGAGCCGCCTCGGCGAGGATCTGCTCCTCGTTGGGGCTGAGCTCGCGCACGTCCGCAGAGCCGACGAGCCCTGCGGCATGCAGGTACGGCACCAGGCGTGCGGAGAAGTCGCCGAGCGGAAGCATGCGCATGTGGTCGGCGTTGATCGCCTCAGCCTTCTTGAGGTCGAATCGCGAGGCGTTGGGCGTGACGTCCTTGATGTCGAACGCGGCGATCAGCTCGTTGACCGTGAACACGTCGCGGTCCGGGCCGATGCTCCAGCCCAGCAGCGCCAGGTAGTTCAGCAGGCCCTCGGGCAGGAAGCCGCGCTCCCGGTGAAGGAACAGGTTGGACTCGGGAGCACGCTTGGAGAGCTTCTTGTTGCCCTCGCCGGTGACCATCGGCATGTGCGCGTACTCGGGCACCACGTCGGCGTAGCCGAGCGCGACGAGCGCGCGGAACAGCACGATCTGGCGCGGGGTCGAGGACAGCAGGTCCTCGCCGCGCAGGACGTGGGTGATCTTCTGCGTCGCGTCGTCCACGGGGTTGACGAGCGTGTACAGCGGGACGCCGTTGCCACGCACGATCACATAGTCGGGGATGCTGCCCGCAGGGAAGGTGACGTCGCCGCGGATCAGGTCCGTGAACGTGATGTCCTCGTCGGGCATGCGCATGCGCAGCACCGGCTGACGTCCCTCGGCGCGGTACGCGGCCTTCTGCTCCTCCGTGAGGTCGCGGTCGAAGTTGTCGTAACCGAGCTTAGGGTCGCGGCCGGCGGCCTTGTGGCGTGCCTCGACCTCCTCAGGCGTGGAGAACGCCTCGTACGCGTAGCCGCCCTCGAGCAGCTTGGCGACGACCTCGTTGTGGAGGTCGTGACGCTGGCTCTGACGGTAGGGCGCGTACGGGCCGCCGATGTCGGGGCCCTCGTCGTAGGTGATGCCGAGCCACGACAGAGCGTCGAGCAGCTGGTGGAACGACTCCTCGCTGTCACGCTCGGCGTCGGTGTCCTCGATGCGGAACACCAGGTCGCCCCCGGTGTGGCGGGCGTAGGCCCAGTTGAACAGCGCCGTGCGGATCAGACCGACGTGCGGCGTGCCCGTGGGCGAGGGACAGAAGCGGACGCGAACCTTGCTCATTGCTCTCTTTGCTCAGATCTTCGAAGGGGTGAGGAAGCGGGTGGGGCGCTAGCGGCGGATCACCGGGTTGCGGAGGACGCCGAGGTCCTCGATCTCGACCTCGACCACGTCGCCGTGGTCGACGGTGGTGACCCCTGCGGGGGTGCCGGTGAGGATGACGTCGCCCGGCAGGAGCGTCGTCACCTCGGAGACTGCGGCGACGGCGTTCATCACGTCGACGAGCATGTCCTGGGTGGAGGCGTCCTGCGTGGTGTCGCCGTTGACGCGTGCGGTGATGCGGACGTCGTCGTGGGCCAGGTCGGTCTCGATCCACGGGCCGAGCGGCAGCGAGGAGTCGAAGGCCTTGGCGCGGAACCACTGGTTCTCCTGGCGCTGCAGGTCTCGAGCCGTCACGTCGTTCGCGCAGGTGTAGCCGTAGATGTACTGCTCGGCATTCTCCGGCGCGACCTCCTTGCAGATGCGGCCGATGATGATCGCCAGCTCGGCCTCGATCTGCACGTCCTGGCTGTACGCGGGGACGACGATCGGGTCGTCGGGGCCGACGACGGCGGTGTTGGGCTTGAGGAAGAGGATCGGCATCTCCGAGTCGGGGATGGCGTTGCCCATCTCCTTCGCGTGCTCCGCGTAGTTGCGGCCCAGGCACACGGCCTTGGAACGCGGGATGACGGGTGCGAGGAGCCGCACCTCGTCGCTGTCGAGAGGGATCCGCTCGCCCGTCGGCTGGCCCGGGACGAACATCGGGTCGCCGGTGAGCACCACGAGCTCCTCTGAGCCCGGCTCGCCGTCGACGATCGCGTAGCGGGGGTCTTCTCCGGTCGTGAATCGTGCGATGCGCATGGGCTCCAG
This sequence comes from Demequina zhanjiangensis, assembly GCF_030418315.1. GTDB lineage: Bacteria > Actinomycetota > Actinomycetes > Actinomycetales > Demequinaceae > Demequina > Demequina zhanjiangensis. The sequence continues at coordinate 284,196 of NZ_JAUHPV010000004.1, read as the reverse complement.
CCTAGTGCGTCGGCCGCCGCGCGCCGCCGGGGCGTGCGTGCCTACGATGGCGGCATGCCCCGGAACCGTCAGCAGGTGATCGATGCCGCCGCGGAGGGCCTGGACTCGCTTCTCGCCAGGACCGACGCGTCGCCCGACTTCGCGCTGGGCGACGCCTACCTGGGTCGGCGCGTGGCGGACGTCCTCACGCATCTGCATGGGTGGCATCTGATGTTCCTGGATTGGGTGGAGGCGATCCGCACAGGGCAGACCACCGCCTATCCCGCCGACGGGTACACGTGGCGCGACCTGGCCTCGCTGAACGACTCCCTCTACGACCGGTTCAAGGACCTCGACTATGCGGCTGCGCGTGCGGCCTTCGTCGCCTCCCATGACGACGCGGTCGCGGCGCTGGGCACGCTCGACGACGAGCAGCTGACCTCCACGGACGAGGTGGAGTGGCTGGGCAACGAGGCGTTCGCCGACGTGGCGCACGAGTGCCTGGGAGGGCACTACGACTGGGCGCAGGGCGTGCTCGACGCCGCCGGCGTGCCCGCCGCGTAGCCTTCACGCATGACCTTCGGTGACACGACGCCTGCGCGCGCCGCGGCGCAGCCCGCGTTGGACCGCGCGAGGATCGGCGGCCTGGACCTTGCCAGGGCGATCGCGTTCATCGGCATGGTCGCGGCGCACATCGGGGACGACGGCGCGGGCGGCTCCGGCCATGGCTGGGAGTGGCTGTGGGTGGCGAGCGGCCGCTCCTCGGCGCTGTTCGCGGTGCTCGCGGGGGTGTCGATCGGGATCATCGCGTCTCGCAGTCCATCGGCGGGTCATGCACGGGTCAAGGTGGCCGTCAGGGCCATGCTTCTGGTGCTGGTCGGCGTGATCGTCACGGCGCTGGGCACACCCGTGTACGTGATCCTTCCGAACCTCGGCCTGATGATGCTGATGGCGTCGCTGGCGATCACGTGGCGGACGTCCTGGCTGTGGTCGGGCGCGGTGACCCTGCTCATCGGAGGTGGACTCGTGCTGCCGTGGATCCAGTCGTGGGCCTCGGGTGCCGGGCTCGACGCGGTGCCCCTGCTCGACCGCCTGTGGTGGCACCACTACCCCGCTCTGGTCTGGACCGGCTACCTGCTGGTGGGGCTGGCGCTGTCACGGCTGGACCTCCGCGCGGGGGCGACGCGACTCGCCATGGTGGTGGGCGGCGCATGCGCAGGCGTCGGAGTCGCGGTGCTCGGGCTTGGCCTGGGCGGCATGCCGCCGTGGCCGCTCGACGATGGCGCGTTCGGCTGGTTCACGTGGTGGGCGTCGATGGAGCCGCACTCGTACAGCCCCGTGGAGCTCGTCTCGAACGCGGGCATCTCGGTCGCGGTGATCGGCGTGTGCCTGTGGCTGTCCGATGCAGCGGGCCGCGGGCTCTCGGCGGTGCGCGCGCTGGGCGCGATGGCCTTCACGGCGTACGTCGCGCATCTGTTCGTCATCGCGTTCGTGGGTCCGGAGATGGTCTACTACCCGAGCAACACGGCTCTGGTGGTGCTGCTCGTGACGTTCACCGTCGCCGCGTGGGCGTGGCGCCTGGTGTTCCCGCAGGGGCCGCTCGAGACTGTCATGACCCGGGCGTCGAATGCCGCCGCGGGAGCCTACGACTCCCGTCGCCGCGCGTGATCCTCCTGCCGCGCATAGCCTCGCCTCATGCATCGCGCTCCTGCTGACGTCGTCGGGTGGCTCTTGGACTCGGATCCGGCCATCCGCTGGCAGGTGCTGCGCGATCTGCGCGACGCGTCGGCCGACGAAGTGCAGGAGGCCCGCGCCCAGGTGGCGCGTGAGGGGTGGGGCGCCGCGATCCTCGGAGCGCGCAGGGACGACGGTTCGTGGGACTCGGGCGCGCATTGGCCCGACTGGGCGAACGAGGAGATCGTGCGCGCCGAGGGCCAGCCGTGGACCTCGACCGCACCGACGCTGACCGAGCTGCGGCTGCTGGGCGCGGATCCGTCTGATCCTGTGGTCGCCGAGGCGGTGGCCCGGGCCACCGCTGCCGTGCGCTGGGAGTACGCGGGCGAGGAGTTCTTCGCGGGCAAGGTCGAGCCGTGCATCAACGCGGCGACCGTCGCCACCGGCGTCTACTTCGGGCATGACGTGAGCGGGATCGTGGCACGCCTCCTGACGGAGCAGATGGCCGACGGCGGCTGGAACTGCGAGCAGGAGAACGGCTCGGTGCGGGGGTCCTTCGACACGACGATCGCGGTCGTGGAGGCGCTGCTCGCCTACGAGCGCGCGGGCCGCGCGGGGACGCTGCCGCCGCCGGGCGGCGAGGCTCCCGATCTGGACGTGGTCGCCGAGCGCCGACATGGCGGCGAGGAGTACCTCCTGGCACGACGCCTGTTCCGGCGCCTCTCGACGCGCGAGGTCGCGGACCCCGACTACCTGCTTCCCACGTTCCCGCCCCGCTGGCAGCACGACATCCTGCGCGGGCTCGAGCACTTCAGGAACCGTGGCGGCACTCCGGATATCCGCCTGGCCGACGCGATCGAGGAGCTCGCGGCGCAGCGACTGCCGGACGGTCGGTGGCCGCTCGCGCGCGTGATCCGCGGGCGCGCCTGGATCCCTGGCGAAGGACCGGCAGGGACTCCAAGCCGATGGATCACGCTGGGCGCGCTGCGCGTGGCGCGCTGGTGGAACGAGGCTCCCTGACGCCAGTGAGCCACCCTTGATGTCAACCTGTTGACATCAAGTTGTTTACCGGTTTACATAGAACCATGTTGCTCCCGCTCACCTACATGCTCCACGAGGTGATCGCCCGCATGGACCACCGCGCCGACACGGTGCTCAGGTCCGAGCTCGGCATCTCCTTCAACCTCTTCCAGTTCCTCGCGATCGTGGCCGACGAGGAACCCACCGACGTCACCGAGCTCGCCTCGTGCCTCTACATCTCCAAGGCCGCCGTCTCCAAGCGGCTGCCCTCATTGACCGACGAGGGCTGGCTCACCGTCGGTCCCGACCCCGAGCACGGACGACGGCTGCGCATCCAGCTCACCGAGAAGGGCCGCGACGTCATCGTGACCGGGAACGCCCTGCTCGAGAAGACCCTCTCCGAGGTGCTCGGCGAGGACAACGTGGACCCCGCCGAGCTCGCACGCTTCCACGGCTTCCTGACCACCCTCAACACCCGACTCCTCGACACGGAAGATCCCTGGCTATGAATATCCTCGTCATCATCGGCCACCCGTTTGCGGGCAGCCTCAACCACGCCCTCGCCCACGAGTACGCCGAGTCCGCCCGCAACGCCGGGGCGAACGTCGACGTGATCGACCTCGCGGAGGACGCCTCTCCCGACCACCCGCGCACTCTCAGCGATGTGCGCCGGGCGCGCGCCGGCTCCCCGGAGACGATCGACGCCCACGTCGAGGACTACCTGGCGCGTGTCCGCGCCGCCGACCACCTCGCGCTCTTCTATCCCATGTGGTGGGGGACCTATCCGGCGGTGCTCAAGCAGTTCTTCGACCGCGTCCTCCTCTCGGGCGACGCGTACGCCTCCCGCGCCAAGGCGTCGGACTGGGTGCGCGGGCTCAAGGGCCGCACCGCGCGCATCACACACACGTCCGACAGCCCTCGGCTCTTCGCCAAGATCGCCTACCACGACGCGTCGATCGCCTCCGTGAAGACGGCGACGCTCTGGTACACGGGCATCAAGACCGTCGGCGTGCGCCACTTCGCGAGCGTTCGAGGCTCGAGCCTCGCCACCCGCCAGAAGTGGATCGCCCGCATCGGCCGCGACGGGGCCACGGATGCGAAGCGCACCCCGAACCCTTCCAAGAACATGCTGCAGGCTCGCGCCCTCGTCGACGCCTGATCTGGTGATCGCCGCCGCGTCGCTCCCCGTTCACCCACCGGGATCGACGCGGCGGCGAGCCTTGCGACAATGGTGCGCATGACCGTCGACTCCCCCGCCGTGCGCACGCTGACGCGCGCCGAGTGGGAGCCGCTCGCCGCCGCTCACGCCTCATCGGCCGACACACTGACGGCTGGCCGACGTGAACGCGCCTCCCGTGGCGAGCGTCACGCGATCGAGGACTTCCTCTACGAGTACTACTCGACCAAGCCCGCCCAGCTCGCCCGCTGGCACCCTGGCGTCGGTATCGCCCTGGAGGCGGCCGACGCGCATGCAGGCTGGCGCTTCTATCGCACCGACGACGGGCTCACCCGGATGGACGTCGACGCCTTCATGGAGGCGCGCGGCGGGATGGTCGACTACGTGGCCGCACTGCTCGCCCGCACTGCGGGGCGGCCCGCCTCGTTCGGCTGCTTCGGGCTGCACGAGTGGGCGATGGTCTACCGGATGGACGAGGACGATCGCCGCCACCCGCTCCCCTTGCGGTTGGGCGCCTCCGGGACCGATGCCGTGGTCGAGTCGCACCCGATTCGCTGCTCGCACTTCGACGCCTTCCGGTTCTTCACGCCCGAGGCCGCACCGCTGAACGAGCTCCAGCCCACGCGGGAGAGCGTGCCCGCCATGGAGCAGCCCGGCTGCCTCCACGGGAACATGGACCTCTACAAGTGGGCGATGAAGCTTGCGCCCGCGGTGCCGTCAGCGGTGACGCTCGACGCGTTCAGGCTCGCGCTCGACGTGCGTCAGGTGGACATGCAGGCGTCGCCCTACGACGTTTCTTCGTACGGCCTCGAGCCGATCGCGATCGAGACCCCTGTCGGCAAGCGCGAGTACGTGGAGCGCCAGCGGGAGTTCTCGGAGCGGGGCGGCGTCCTGCGCGAGCGGCTGCTCGGCGCGATCAGTGCGCTGCGTGCGGCTGCGACTGCATAGAGTCGCCCACCAGCTCCAGCAGCTCGGGTGCGCCGACGTTCGCGCCGAACGCAGGCGTGCCCGGCTGCAGGTGGCGACCCTGCGCGAGACCCCCGATCGGTACGGGGTCGAAGCCGAGCGAGTCGACCAGGTGCCCCACCGTCGTCACGTCGGCCTGCACGTCGCCCGCGAGCGCGATGGCGCGTCGGCCGTCTGACCCTGCAGGCAGGGGTCCGTCCTCGAGGTCGTGGTAGCCCATGTGGTTGAACCCCTTGACGACGCGGGCGCCTGCGAGGTGGCGCGCGACGATCTCGGACGACGAGGTGGCCGGGTCGGTGAGGTCGTCGCGGATGCCGTCGACCTCCCACCAGTAGTTCATGGCGTCGACGACGAGCGTGTCGTGGAACAGGTCGGCGGGAAGCACGTGGTGCTTGCCGAGCGGGAGCGCGAGGATGACGACGTCGGACTCGGCGACCGCCTCGTCGGCCGTGGCGACGCGTGCACCCGGCACCAGCACCTCGATGGTGAGCGCGATCCGCTCGGGGTCCCCCGAGCCGGCGACCACCACGTCGTACCCGGCGGCCACCGCGAGGCGCGCCAGGACCGTGCCGAGCTTGCCGGCGCCCAGGATCCCGACGGTGCGGATCTGCGCGTGGGCCGTCACTTGGCACCGTCCGCAAGCAGCTCGCGCACGCGCGGGAACACCTCGGTGCCCAGCAGCTCGACGGCACGCATGCGGGTGGACGCGGGAACCGCGCCGCCGCCGGTGTACACCAGGTCGAAGCGGCCGACGCCGAGCCCGCCGATCGCGGCCGCCATCTTCTTCGCGACGGTCTCGGGGGATCCGACGTACAGCGAGCCGTACTCCACCTCGGCGTCGAACTGGGCGCGCTGCAGGGGCGGCCAGCCGCGGCTGGAACCGATGCGGTCCATCATCGCCTTGTAGCCGGGGTAGTAGGACTCGCGCGCCTCCTCGTCGGTCGCGGCCACGAAGCCGTGGCTATGCATGCCGACGGGGTGGGCGGTGGTGCCGAACTGGTCGGTCGCGCGCTGGTACAGGTCGATGTACGGCGCGAAGCGGCCCGGGTCGCCGCCGATGATGGCGAGCATGAGACGGAAGCCGTAGCGGGCGGTGCGAACGACGGACTCGGGCGAGCCGCCGACGCCGACCCACGTCTTGAGGGCGCCGGAGTCGGTCTTGGGGAACACATCGGCCTCGTGGAGCGACGCGCGGGTGGTGCCCTCCCAGGTGACGGGCTGCTCGGTCAGGAGCTCCGAGAAGAGGCCCAGCTTCTCCTCGAACAGCACCTCGTAGTCCTGGAGGTCGTAGCCGAACAGCGGGAAGGACTCAGTGAAGGAGCCGCGGCCCAGGATCACCTCGGCGCGGCCGCTCGAGACGGCGTCGAGGGTGGAGAAGCGCTGGAAGACGCGCACCGGGTCGTCGGAGGACAAGACGGTGACGGCGGAGCCGAGGCTCACCTTCTCGGTGCGGGACGCGATTGCGGAGAGCACCATCTCGGGCGAGGAGATGGCGAAGTCGGACCGGTGGTGCTCCCCCAGCGCGACGGCGTCGATCCCGATCTGGTCCGCGAGCGCGGCCTCGTCCACCACCTGGCGGATCGACGCGGCGTGCGACATCGGCTCGCCGGAGTCGTGCAGCGGCAGGTCGCCGAAGGTCTCGATGCCGAACTGGACGTCGGACGCGGGGATGCTCATGGTGGCGGGGCCCTCCAAGGTGACGCGATTACTTGATTTCTCATGTAATGAGCGTCTGGAAGGGCCGCGATATTCCTGGGCTCCACCCCTCGTTCCGCCTTGGCTCGGCCCGCATGACCGCCGCGCACGCTACGCACGGGACAATGGACGCGATGACTTCCACCGACGCGCCCCTGATCGCCCGCATGCCCGACTTCGTGAAGGGCGTCGAACCCGACCCCGACGCGCTGTACGAGGCGTTCGCCGAGTGGGCCGCCGAGGACGGGCTGCCCTTGTACCCGCATCAGGACGAGGCGCTCATGGAGATCGTCTCCGGGTCGCACGTCATCCTCGCCACCCCCACCGGGTCCGGGAAGTCGCTCGTGGCCGCGGGGGCGCACTTCGCGGCGCTCGCCGACTACCGCGCGGGCGTGGGCGGACGCACCTTCTACACGGCACCGCTCAAGGCCTTGGTGAGCGAGAAGTTCTTCGCGCTGATCGACCTCTTCGGGTCGGAGAACGTCGGCCTTATGACGGGCGACTCCGCCGTCAACCCGGACGCTCCGATCATCTGCTGCACCGCCGAGATCCTGGCGAACCTCGCCTTGCGCGACGGCAACGCGACCGACGCCGCGCTCGTCGTCATGGACGAGTTCCACTTCTACTCCGACCCGCAGCGCGGCTGGGCATGGCAGGTGCCGCTGCTCGAGCTGCCCGACACTCAGTTCGTGCTGATGTCAGCCACGCTCGGCGACACGTCCTGGCTGGTCGAGGACCTCAAGTCGCGCTCCGACCGCGACGTCGCCGAAGTGACCACCGCAGAACGGCCCGTGCCCCTCAGCTTCGAGTACATCGTCGAACCGCTGCCCGAGGTGGTCGAGCGCATCGTCGAGACGGGCAAGGCCCCCGTCTACATCGTCCACTTCACGCAGAAGGACGCCGTGGAGCGGGCGCAGGCGCTGCTGAGCATGAAGGTGTCCTCCAAGGAGGAGAAGGCACGCATCGCCGACGCGCTCGACGGCGTCCGCTTCGGCACTGGCTTCGGCAAGACGCTCAGCAAGTTCCTGCGCGCAGGCGTTGGCGTCCACCACGCCGGCATGCTCCCCAAGTACCGGCGGATCGTCGAGCGCCTCACACAGCAGGGGCTCCTCAGGGTCGTGTGCGGCACCGACACCCTGGGCGTCGGCATCAACGTCCCCATCCGCACCGTCCTGCTCACCTCGCTCGTGAAGTACGACGGCGAGCGCATGCGCCACCTCACCGCGCGCGAGTTCCACCAGATCGCCGGGCGCGCGGGCCGCGCAGGGTTCGACACCGAGGGCGACGTGCTCGCGATGGCACCCGAGCACGTCATCGAGAACCGCAAGGCGCTGCTCAAGGCCGGGGACGACCCGAAGAAGCGCAAGAAGATCGTCCGCAAGAGCGCACCGGCCGGCTCCGTGAACTGGACCGACGCGACGTTCGAGCGACTCCGCGACGCCGAGCCCGAGGCGCTCGTCAGCCGGTTCTCCGTCACCCACGCGATGGTGCTGAACATCCTGTCGCGCGGCCTGCCCAACCCGTGGCTGGACCGCGAGGCGGAGGACCCGGTGCTCGCCATGAAGCACCTGCTCGAGTCCGTGCACGAGACCGATACGCAGAAGTCGGCACACGTCCGGCAGGCGCTGCGGATCTACCGCTCGCTCCGCGTCGCCGGGGTCGTAGAGAAGGTGCGGGTGCCCGACGCGTCGCGGCCGAGCGGCTGGCGCCCCTCCGTGAAGCTCACGGTCGACGTGCCCAAGGGCTTCGCGCTCAACCAGCCCCTCTCGCCGTTCGCGCTCGCCGCGATGGACCTTCTCAACGTGGACGCGCCCGACCACGCGCTCGACGTCGTCTCCGTCATCGAGTCGACGCTGTCCGACCCCCGCCAGCTGCTCATCGCACAGCAGAACCAGGCGCGTGGCGAGGCGATCGCCGCCATGAAGGCCGACGGCATCGAGTACGAGGAGCGCATGGAGCTCATGGAGGAGATCACGTGGCCTCAGCCGCTCGCCGACCTCCTCGAGCCCGCGTTCGTGACGTATAAGCGCGCGAATCCCTGGATCCTCGACGCAGAACTGTCACCGAAGTCGATCGTGCGGGACATGCTCGAGAAGGCCATGTCCTTCGGCGACCTCATCTCCGCCTACGGGCTCGAGCGCACCGAGGGCGTCGTCCTGCGCTACCTCGCCGAGGCCTACCGCGCCATGCGCCAGACGGTCCCCGAGGAGCACCGCACCGACGACGTGGTCGCGATCACCGAGTGGCTCGGCGGCATCGTCCGGTCCACCGACTCGTCGCTGCTCGACGAGTGGGAACGGCTCATGAACCCCGACGCCGTCATCGCCGACGACGCCGACCCCGCCTCGGTCCCGGCGCTCGGCTCCGACTCGGGACCGGCCCGCCCGATGACCGGCAACCCGCGCGTGCTGCGCCGGCTCGTGCGCAACGCGATGTTCCGCCGCGTGGAGCTCGCCGCGCGGGAGGACTACGCCGCTCTTGGGGCTCTGGATGGCAGCTCCGGCTGGAACGCCGATGCCTGGCGCGACGCCCTGGACCCGCTGTTCGAGGCCCAAGGGGACGACGCGATCGGCATCGGCCCCGACGCCCGCTCCGCCGCGCTGCTCACGTTCGTGGAGCCTGGAGGCGATCACTCGGCTGGGCATGCGCTCGCAGCCCTGGCGGTCACACGCGACGCCTCGCTGCCCGAGGGCACCTGGGTCGTGCGCCAGGTGATCGACGACCGCGACGGCGACCACGACTGGGCAATCATCGCGCTCGTGGATCTGGACGCCTCGGACGAGGCGGGCGCGCCGGTGCTGAAACTCCTCCACGTGGGCCCGCAGTAGCCCACCCAAGCGGGTCGCTCACCGCCGCCCTGCCACCCGCCCCCACCGTTCCGGGTACGTGAGTGCCTGTAATGAGAAGTGCGTGCATCTGACGGGTAGCTGAGTGCCCGAGGGCGTGACTCAGGCGGGATTGGCAGCGCTTCTCTCGCACTAGCCTGCAGTCATGAGCAGCGCTTCGGACCCGCGGTGGAGAACCATCGAGAAGTGCACGCCGATCCTCGAGGAGACGTTCCGTCCCCGCGGCGTCATTCGCGTGCGCTGGGTGGCGAGTTTTCCGACTAATGGGAGCGCGAGCGCATGGCTCTGCGTCACGACAGACGCGGAGCGTGACGCGATGCGAACTGATCCGCATGTCGGCGACGGTGTCCGAGAGACGCTGCTGGCTCAAGGCTTCCCCGCACGTGACGCAGCAAAATCGGGAGCTTGGATCGAGTCCCAGGAGACCGTTGACCGAGACTTCGACTCAAGTTGGTTCCACGCGATGCGCTAGCGCAACGGCCACGACGCCGTCTGAACCGACCGGGTGGATTGGCAACTAGCGGGCTTGCCCAGAGGTGTCGCAATCCCAGACGAACTGCACGCAGTCAAGGGGCAAGATAGTCCGGAGACTACGGCAGCGCAGTCGCCCCGCCCGCTGTCAGCTCTAGATGGTTCGCAGTGGGAGATGCGGTCCGAATTGCTTCTTCGAGGTGGATCGCCAGGAGCGCGACTCCAGGCGAGACGGCACCAGAGCCGGGCTGGCCTCCGACTCCCGCTTCCATCCCCGACGCTTCGAGACGCCCTACCTGTTGCGCCAGATCTGACAGCACGCATGACAGGGGCCAGGCACGGGAGGCCAATACGTCGACGATGACGAGCGCGTCGTCGCGGTCGCGGACCAACTCAAGGTCAGGGTCGAGCGCACTGGCGATCGCAGCGATGAGTTCGTCATCGGTGCGAGACATGGTTCAAGTATGCGCACTTGGCCGGACGGACGAGCCTGGTACACGACACGTAGCGGGCGGATTGGCAAATCGCGGGTTGCCGACGCACGTGGTCTCCGCGCTCGGTGGATGACGCAACCGAACTGGCAATCAAATCGATTCCACGTCACAAACCCGCCGCTGCTGGACACTACTCAGCATGGGGGTACCTGCAGCGAGCGACGCCGACGAGTGGGAGCGAGCATGCGCTGGTGACGGCGAGGCGCTCGGCGCGCTCTTCGATCGCCACAGCGCTCGAGTGTTTCGCCACGCCCTGTACCTCCTCAAGCATCGTCAGGATGCCGAAGATGCGACAGCCACAGCGTTCCTTGAGTTGTGGCGAAGGCGGAGCCAAGTGCGACTTGTCGAGGACTCGGTGCTGCCGTGGCTGCTCGCGACCACGACGAACGCCTGCCGCAACCTCGCTCGGTCCACGCGGAGGTACCGGACGCTCATCGACGCACTGCCCCGGAGTGAGGCTCTACCTTCCGCTGACGAGGCCCTGGCTACAGAGTCCTCAGAGCTGCTCGAGCACATCGACCCGGACGTTGCGGCAGCGATTCGCCGTTTGCCCGCGACGTCTGCCTGCCTCCTCGCTCTGACCGCCCTGGAAGGCATGTCGTCAGCGGCGGCCGCCGAAGCGGTGGGCATCACTCCTGCTGCGGCGCGCAAGCGCCTCTCTCGGGCACGTTCTGAGGTGCGCGCTTCCCTCGGCCGGACGGCCCCACTCGATGATCTGAAGGAGGCACGGCATGGCTGACACACTCGACCCCGTCTTCGCTGCCGGGCTGCGCAGTGCACTCGTCGACACGTCGAACGGTGCGAAGCGCCCACAGCGAGCATGGTGGCGCCGAAGCTGGGTAGTCGCCGGGCTTTCCTTCGCCCTCCTGGCTGGAGCGGGCGGGGCCACAGCAACGCTGGCCGGAATCCCCGGAGGGGAAGTCTCCACCACGCTCGGCGCGACGGTCAGCACGACCGGCGTCGGCGATGGACGCCTGTACCTGGGGGAAGCGCCTGATGGCGCCGACGCAGTCGAGTACACATTCACGCCCCTCACCGGAGGGACCTTCGCTCTTGGCGCGGGCGGCACCCGCTTCCTCTACACGGACAAGGAGGCAGCCGACTACCAAGCGCCGGGGGGTGACCAACTCCCTCTCGGCGTAGTGGTCGACGGCTACCTCTCGGTCACCACCACGACCGCCGACGCGGCGTGGTCGCTTACGGCGGCCTACGTGTCGAACGAGTCCGTACCGCTCGCCACCAACGCACGCGGTGAGACGTATGGAACGGTGGCCTATGGTGCAGACCCGGACCTCATCGCTGCAATGGCGACGAACGGCTTGTTCGGCTATGTCCGCCGCGAGGACCTGCAGGCCGTGTACGGTCCAGAGCCGACATCGCCAGCCGAAGCCCTGGAGCGGCAACAGGAGCCTGGCTACGGCATCGGAGACATCCCCGTCTACCAGAGCGACGGCGTCACCGTCATCGGCGAGTTCGAAGTCGGCTGAGACTGCGCGGGAAGAGGCGGCTCCGCGCTCGGCTCGGCAACTAGGCGCGAATCCGCGAGCATCTCACGGGAGTAGCGTGCCTTCTGGGGCGACCGCGGATGCGGACTACTTCGCTCCGAGGGGGATACGAATGAGCGTCAACAGATGGGCCGTGCGCGCCGTCGTCGTGGCGTCGGCAGCCGTGTGCCTCGCAGCATGCTCGGACGGATCGGACGCACGGATCCCCGAGGTGGCCGAAGCCGAGTCGCTCATCGCACGGGCGTACGACGCGCGCGAAGACACCGCGGCATTGTGCGATCTGAGCTCGTCGCTAGGGAACTGCAAGGCACTGCTCCAAGGTGCAGGCACCGCACCCACCGCCGAGCCCGAAGTCGTCTGCACCCAGCCATACGAGGGCCACGACAGCTACACGCCGGGCCTCCTGGTGAGAACCGTCACCGTCGACGACTCCGGGCTAGCCGTCACCCACGACACGGTTGCGATCGACACCCCAGGCGGCGCGAGGCTGATGAACGTCGTCTACTGGGAACCGTGGGGCGTCTCGGACGGCAACACCACCGAGGACACCGTCGAGTTCGACTGCTGACCGCAGCGCCTCACGCCCCTGACCGCCTCAGGCCACCCGCGCCGCGCTGAGCGCCGACCGAACCTCCGGCAACACCTCGGTCGCAAGCAGCTCGATGGACCGCAGGGTCTGCGCCTGACCGAGTCCGCCGAGCCCCACCTGTGCGAGGAAACGCGTGTGGCCGAGCACCTCGTGCTCCCACAGGATCTTGTCGACGATCTCCGCCGGGCTGCCGGCGAAGAGCGCCCCTTGGGGTGAGGCCCAGGCCTCGAAGCCTGCGTGGTCCAGCCGTCCGGCACGAGGCATGTTCTGCGCGATGTACGAGGAGTAATGCGGGTAGAAGGTGTCGCGCGCACCCTGCGAGGTCTTCTCCACGTAGAAGTGCGAGGTGACGCCGACGCGGTTCGGCTCGCGCCCCGCCTGAGCGGCGGCCCGCTGGTAGAGCTCGACGAACGGCGCGAAGCGCGCGGGCTCACCCAAGATCGCGAGATACAGCGGCAGGCCGAGCACTCCCGCGCGCACCACCGACGCGGGGGTCCCGCCCACGGCGAGCCACACCGGCAGCTTCTCCTGGAACGGTCGGGGCCACACGCCCGCGCCCCTCAGCGGCGCACGCGTGGACCCCTCCCACGTCACGGACTCCTGGTCGCGGATCGCAAGCAGCAGATCCAGACGGTCCTCGAAGTACTCGTCGTAGCGCTCGAGCTCCTGCCCGAACAGAGGGAACGACTCGGTGTACGCGCCGCGCCCCGCGGTGATCTCGGCGCGCCCGCCCGAGAGCTGGTCGAGCGTCGCGAAGTCCTCGTGGATCCGCACCGGGTCGGAGCTGGACAGCACCGTGACGGTGCTGGTGAGGCGGATCTGCTCGGTCTGGGCTGCGGCGGCGGCGAGCACCATCTGGGGCGACGACACCGCGAAGTCCTCACGGTGATGCTCGCCGACCCCGAACACGTCGAGCCCCGCCTGGTCGGCGACGCGCGCCCATTCGAGCAGGTCCTTCAGCCGGGTCGCGGGCGCGATCGGCCTCCCATCGGCGTCGCGGGTGAGCTCGCCGAAGGTGAAGATGCCGATCTCGAACGGGTTGTCGAGCGACATCACGCGTCCTGCGACTGCAGCTCTGGCACGGCGGCGAGGAACTCGCGCACGTCGGCGAGCTCGGCCGCGTCGATCCCGTGAGCGAGTCCGGGGTAGACGCGCGCCTGCAGTGCGGAGTGCTCCGGGAGGAACTCGGCGGTCCGGTCGACGGCGCCGGGCGCGATGACCAGGTCGTCGGCGCCGCGGCCCCAGAAGACGGGCTTGGCTGCGTCACGCAGCGCCGTGTCACCGGGCTGTGGGTGCCCCAGCACGAAGCCCCCGAGGACGACGGCCGCAGGGACCCGCTCGGGCCGCGAGCGCAGGAGCTGGCTCGCCATGAGCCCGCCCTGCGAGAAGCCGAGAGGGACGACGGGGGTGTCAGCCCCCAGGTTGGCGTCCACCCAGGCCCAGATCGCGTCGGTCGCGGCCTCGACTGGTGCAGCGTCGGGGTTGCCGGGGCGCGTGATGGGGAACCAGGCTGCGCCGGCACCGGCGGGAACCGGTGCACGGAGCGAGGCCCAGCGTCGACCCCACCCGACGTGCGGGACGAGGCCGACGAGGTCGCGCTCGTGCGAGCCGAAGCCGTGCAGGAGCAGGAGGACCGGCGAGCGGTCGTCGGCGCCAGCAGCGTCGGACGACCGGATCGCCTCGGTGATGGCCGTCATCGAGCCATCAGCTCGTCGGTGGTGACGTCGGGCAGCGCGAGCGTGACGTTCGTGCCCCACGGGTCCTTGACGGAGACGGAGCGGCCGTCGGCGTCGAAGTCGATCTTCTTGTCGCGCAGGCGGACGGTGAGCGCGTCCAGGTCCTCGCGCGTCGGCAGGGTGATGGAGACGTCGCCCAGGCCCAGGCTGGCCGCGCGCGGGCCCGCTCCCCTGCTGTTCCACGTGTTCATCGCGATGTGGTGGTGGTAGCCGCCGGCCGACGCGAAGAGCGCGCCCGGGTAGTCGGCCTGGGTGGTCTCGAAGCCGAGCGAGTCGACGTAGAACGCCTTGGCGGTCGCCACGTCGCCCACCTGCAGGTGGACGTGGCCGACGGTGCCGGCGAGCGACGGACCCGCGGCCACGGTCTCCTCGGTGAGGTGCTTCTGGAGGTAGGCGTTCGGGTCCAGGTAGATGGTGTCCATCGCGATCTGGTTGCCGCTGCGGCGCCACGTCTCGCGGGGGCGGTCGGTGTAGAGCTCGACGCCGTTGCCCTCGGGGTCGGTGAAGTAGAAGGCCTCGCTGACCAGGTGGTCGCTCGAGCCGGCGAAGCGGCTGCGGGGGTCCTGCGCGGCGCGGTAGACGGTCGCGGAGAGGCTCTCCGGGGTGTCGAACAGGAAGGCGGTGTGGAACAGGCCGGCCTGGCGGGGGTCGACGCCGGGGAGGTCGGGCGTGTGGATCAGGCGGACGAGCGGAGTCGTGCCGCGACCGAGGACGCGGTGAACCTCGCGGCCGCGGGTCGCCTCCTCGAGCGCCTCCATGGCGAAGGCCTGCGTGTAGTAGCTGGACATCTCCTCGAGGTCGCCGACACGGAGGGTGACGGCGCCCATGGTGGTGTCTGCGGAGAGGATCTGATCGGTGGTGGTCTGGTTCGTCATGATGCGGGTCCTTCGTGTCTCTCGCGCCCGGTGCGGGCGCCTCTGGTGACGAACATACATCAATTTGGTTGTACCTACAAGTATCTATCGCAGACACTGCTCGACAGGCCGCGCGAACAGGGACGACGCCCGTGCCGGGTCTAGTCTCGACACCAGACCCACGAAAGGATCCACCATGGCAGAGCCGACCGGCACCGCACGCCTGGCAGTCCTGATCGACGCCGACAACGCGGGAGCCAAGCACCTCGAGCGCCTGCTCGCCGAGATCGCCAAGTACGGCACCGCCGGCGTTCGCCGCGCCTACGGCGACTGGACCTCCACCCAGCTCGGATCCTGGAAGGCGACGCTCCTCGAGCACTCCGTCCAGCCGATCCAGCAGTTCAGCTACACCACAGGCAAGAACGCCACCGACAGCGCACTCATCATCGACGCCATGGACCTGCTGCACTCCGGCAACCTCGACGGCTTCTGCCTCGTCTCCAGCGACAGCGACTTCACCCGCCTCGCCGCGCGCATCCGCGAACAGGGCCTCACCGTCTACGGCTTCGGCGAGCGCAAGACCCCCAAGCCGTTCGTCGCCGCGTGCGACACCTTCATCTACGTCGAGAACCTCGAGACCCCCACCGCTCCCCCCAAGGAGAGCGCGTCGTCGTCCCTCAAGAACGACAAGGCGCTCACCAAGTTGCTCACCGAGGCAGTCGAGGCTGCCGGAGGGGACGACGGCTGGGCTCAGTTGGGCACCGTCGGCAGCAACCTGTCGCGGCTCGCTTCCGACTTCGACTCCCGCACCTGGGGATACAGCAAGCTCACCGACCTGATGAAGGCGCACCCCGACTATCAGGTCGAGTCGCGCTCTGCGGGCGAGGGCAAGTCGCCGAACGCGTATGTGCGCCGGAAGCAGACCGGGCGGCGCTGAGCAACCCGGAAGCGTGCGAAGCGGCGCGAGAGCGACGCTCAGTGACCCGCAACGAGCGGAAGCGGCGCGAAAGCGACGCTGAGCGACCCGCTTCGGAGGGGTCAGGCGACGGGGTCGCCCGGCTCCAGGCCCAGGCTGAGCATCAGCTCGCGCACACGCCCGTCGATCTCCTTGAGTTGATCCTCGGTGTCGGCGGGCGCGATCGCCCAGTCCTCGTAGCGTCGACCGGGGAAGTACGGGCACGTGTCGCCGCAGCCCATGGTGACGACGACGTCGGCCGCCTTGATCCTGTCGTCCGTCCAGGGCTTGGGGTACTCGTGCGAGATGTCGATGCCGTGCGCGGCCATCGCGGCGACTGCCTTCGCGTTGAGCTGGTCGGCAGGCTCGGAGCCGCCGGACCACGCGACTGCGCGGTCTCCCGCGTAGTGCAGGAACAGGCCCAGGGCCATCTGGGACTTCCCGCCGTTCTTCACGCACAGGAACAGCACTGCGGGCTTGTCGCTCATCGTCGGACTCCTCTCGGGCCGCGCCGGTCCGAGGGCAAGACGGGCGTCGGCGGCTTCTGCCGCACAGCCTGCCATGCGCAGGTGGACGGCAGGTGAACCTGGCGAGCCCGGCGGCGCTGAGTGACCCGCGAGGAGCCGAACCGGCGCGAAAGCGACGGTGGGTGACCCGCAACCTGCGAGACCGGCGCGAAAGCGACGGTCAGTGACCCGCAACGCGCCGAACCGGCGCGAAAGCGACGGTGAGCGACCCGCTTCGCTAGGGGCCGGGGGTCAGCCGGTAGACCAGCCCGGCGTGATCGTCGGTCACGTACACCGACCCGTCCGGGCCGACTACCGGCATCACCGGCCGACCCCACCGCGCACCGCCATCGTCCTGGAAACCCGTCATCAGGTACTGCGCCGCGCCGAGCGTCGCCGTCGCGTCATCCCAGGGAGCGAAGGCGACGTAGGGCTCCTGCGGCGGGGTGCGGTTCCACGATCCATGCGCGCCGACGAGCGCACCGGCGCCGAGCACGTCGGCAAGCGCGGTGTCGTGCGTGAAGGTCATCCCGAGCGGCGCACTGTGCGCGGGCAGCCCCACCTGCGTGGCCGGCAGGGCGCCGCAGTCGAGCCGCGAGCCGTCGGCGTTGAACTCCGCGTCCGGCACGTACGGCACGTCGGTGACGCCATCCCGCGAATCAGGGACGCACAGCGGCCAGCCCAGGTCGATGCCGTCGGTAAGGCGCGTCAGCTGCTCCACCGGGTTGTCGTTCACGAACTCGGTGAATACCTCGCCGAAGCGCCCCGAGTCGTCCTGGAACGGGTACGGCAGGTTATCCATCTGGTTCACGGCGACGAACAAGGTGCCGTCGGGCGCGAAGTCGAGCGCGAAGCCGTTGCGGACCCCTCGTGCGAAGACACGGTTCCCTGAGCCATCGAGCCCCACGGCCCCGACGGCGGCCCGCTCGGGGTTCGCCTCGCGCTCCGCCGGCTCGCGATTGGAGCGCGAACCGAGGCTGTAGTACACGGTGCCCTCCGAGATCGCGACCGCCTTCGCCCCGTGGCCGTTCGACGGCAGCCCGTCGAGGATCACGCGCGGGTTAGAGGCGACCCCCGCGGCGTAGTCGTACGCGACCAGCCGGTCCGACTCGCCGACCACGAGGGTCGCCCCGTCATCCGTGAACGCAAGGCCCTGCGGGCTGCGGAGCCCGTCCAGCATGACCGACGACGCAGGCGCCTCACCCCCCTGACCCGGCGTCAGCACGTGGACGACGCCGAAGTCACCCGAGGAGACAAGCAACCGACCGTCCGGGGTCCAGGCGGCAAGTCGCGCATCCGGGATGGCCGTCCACACCTCGGCGCTCCAGCCCTCGGGGAGGTTCACCGACCGCCCCTGCGCGGGCCCGGGGTCGACGCCGTCGGCGACCGTCAGCGGCACGGAGGCGAGCTCACCGATCGCCATCGGCGCTGGCGCGGCGGACTGCGACTCCGACGGCGCTGCGGTGACCACTGGCTCGGTCGGGGCGCTGGTCGAAGGCGTCGGCGCTGGCTCGTCAGGCGTGCACGCGGTAAGGGCCAGCGCCGCGACAGCCGCCACGGCGGCGAACTGCGCGCGGCGAGGAACTCGAATGGCGGGGACCATGCCTGCACGATAGGCACACGTCAAGCGCGCAGACCAGGCCCGACGCAGGATCGCACGACACGCCGGGCGGCCCGGCGAGCACAAGGCCGGCGCAAGGAAGCAGCCGTGCGGCGTGCCCCGGTCAGCGCTCGGAGCGTGCAGGCCGCGCCGTCGAGGACCTGACCACGAGGTCGAACTCGACGGGCGCGAGCGTCGGTTCCGATGCGTCGCCGTCCATCATGCGCATCACCGCCTCCGCCGCGGCCTTGCCCTGCCGCTCGGGATACTGCGCGACGGTCGTGAGGCCGAAGAACTCGGCGAGCCCGTGCCCATCGATGCCGACGATCGAGAGGTCCTGCGGCACACGCACGCCCAGATCCCGGGCAGCGAGGAGCGCGCCGATCGCCATCTCGTCGGACGCGGCGACGATCGCGGTGGGCACGTGGTCGGGGTCGGCGAACATGCGCTTGGCGGAGGCGTAGCCGGATTCGATCGTGAAGTCGGTCGGGTGGAACAGCTGCGGATCGACGGGGATGCCCGCTGCGTTGAGAGCGGCCTCGTAGCCCTGCCTGCGGTTGGACGGCACGTGGAAGTCACGCTCGGTGGCCGGGTCGCCCCCGAGGTGCGCGATGGTGCGGTGCCCGAGCGCGATCAGGTGCGAGGTCGCGAGCCGGGCGACGGCCACGTCGTCGATCGCGACGGACGGGCTGCCGGGCAGCGGTCCACCCACCCCCACGACGGGCTTGCCGACGGCGCGCAGCAGCCCCAGCTCGTCATCGGTGAGCTCAAGGCTGACGGCGATCACGGCGTCGACTCGCTTGCGCGCGAGCGACCGCTCGAACACTCCCCTGCGCTCGTCGCCCGAGCCCATGAGGTTGTAGAGCGTGACGTCGTAGCCGTGTGCGGTGAGCTCGGCCTGGGCGCCCTCGATCACGGCCGTGTAGAACCAGTGGGAGAGGAACGGCACGACGACGCCGACGTTCGCAGTCTTGCCGCTCGCCAGTCCGGAGGCGTTCGCAGAGACCGCATATCCGAGCTCGCGCGCGGCTTCCCTGACCCGCTCCTGGGTGCGCGGCGACACCGACCCCCGTCCGCTGAGCGCGCGGGAGACGGTCGCGTTGGAGACTCCCGCCAGGCGGGCGACGTCGCCGATGTCAGGCATCACGCCTCCCCTCCTGGTCTGGTCGCCCAGCCTAGTGGCCGACGCTCGCCGCACCCTGGCGCCAGAGCTGGCCCGGTCCCGACGGCGCGGTCAGCGCCGCAGCCACACGGTCGCGTCGGGCGGGAGCACGTCCGCGACGGGGGCCGACGCGAGCAGCACCTCCTCAGTGCCGAGCGGCACCGGAGCGTCAGAGAAGTTGGTGACGACGAGCGCGTCGCCGCACTCGAACGCGAGCACGCCGGGCTCCGAGTCCGCCCACAGCAGCTCGCCGGTCGCGAGCCCGAGCTCCTTGCGCAGCGAGAGCGCCGAGCGGTACATCTCGAGCGTGGAGCCGTGCTGACCGCGCTGGGCGTGGCGGGCCAGGTCAGCCCAGTCCTCGGGCTGAGGCAGCCAGGACTCGCCCGCGTGGCTGAACCCGAAGGACGGCTCGTCGGCGGTCCACGGCAGCGGCACGCGGCAGCCGTCGCGGCCGTAGCGCTCGCCCTCGGTGCGGAACCAGGTGGGGTCCTGGCGCGCGTCGTCCGGGATGTAGACGTGCTCGGGCAGGCCGAGCTCCTCGCCCTGGTACAGGTAGGCGGAGCCGGGCAGGGCGAGCATGAGCAGGCTCGCGGCGCGGGCGCGGCGGAGTCCGAGCTCGGGGATGGGCAGGCCCGGCGAGTCGGGCCCGATGCCGTGGCCCTGCGGGTTCTCGGCGGTGAGCGCGAGGCGGCTCGCGTGGCGGACGACGTCGTGGTTGGACAGCACCCAGGTGCTCGGCGCGCCCACCGCGGAGAACTCGCGGAGCGACTCGGTGATGACGCGGCGCTGGTCGTCGGCGTCCCACTCGGCGGCGAGGTAGGCGAAGTTGAAGGCCTGGTGCATCTCGTCGGGCCGCACCCACTTGGCCATGCGGGACAGCGGGTGGATCCATGCCTCGGCGGCCAGGATGCGGTCGCGCCCGTACTCCTCGACCACCTGACGCCAGCGGCGCCAGATGTCGTGCACGCCCTCCTGGCCGAAGTAGGGGGTGGGGGCGTCGTCGTCGCCTCCCATGGAGCCGCCCTCGGGGTCGACGTCGTGGTCGGGCAGCCCGTCCTGCTTCACGAGCCCGTGGGCCACGTCCACGCGGAAGCCGTCGACTCCCATGTCGAGCCAGAAGCGGAGGATGTCGTCGAAGTCGCGGCGCACGTCCTCGTTGGACCAGTCAAGGTCGGGCTGCGAGCTGTCGAACAGGTGCAGGTACCACTGGCCGGGGGTGCCGTCGGCCTCAGTGATGCGGGTCCAGGCGGGGCCGCCGAAGACGGACTGCCAGTTGTTGGGCGGCTCGTCGCCGTTCACGCCGCGCCCGTCGCGGAAGAGGTAGCGGGCGCGCTCGGGCGAGCCGGGCTCGGCCGCGAGGGCGGCCTGGAACCAGCGGTGCTCGTCGGAGGTGTGGTTCGGGACGATGTCCACGATGACCTTGAGCTCCAGCTGGTGCGCCTGGGAGATGAGCTCCCTCGCGTCATCGAGCGTGCCGAACAGGGGGTCCACGTCGGTGAAGTCGGAGACGTCGTAGCCGCCGTCGCGCTGCGGCGAGGCATAGAACGGGGAGAGCCAGATCGCGTCGGCCCCAAGCTCCGCGATGCTGTCCAGGCGCTGGACGATGCCGGGCAGGTCGCCGACGCCGTCACCGTTGCCGTCCGCGAAGGAGCGCGGGTAGATCTGGTAGATCACCGCGGTGCGCCACCACTCGGTGGAGATGCCAGTGGTGCGGGCCTCGTCGATCGCGGTCATGGACTTCCCCTTTGAGGTGCTGCGCGTGCGGGGTGGCGCCCGGGAGACGCCGGCCTCGGGGTCGAGACGTTCACGACCCGAACAGGAATGTAAACGCTTCCAACGTCCCTTGGCAAGCCACATTTGCTGGAACTTTGCGGCGATCTCGCCCGTTGGTGCGCAGTCCGAGCACGACGGATCGAGATCGTGATGTAAACGTTTCCTTATCCGCCAACCGCCGAGCGTGCTGCCTGCGCTCAGACGTCGACCCGCACGCCCTTCTCGAACGACTCGACGATCGCCTCGGCGAGCTCCAGCGCGCGACGCCCGGCGCGCGCATGCACGGGAGGCTCCTCCCCCGCCCTGAACGCCGCGAGGATCGCGTCCACATGGCGATCGAAGGTGTAGACGAACGTGCGCGCCTCATCGTTGAAGTAGCCCGGTTCCCACACCTGTCGCGTCTCCTCGCCCGCCTTCTGGAGCGTGAGCCGCTTCACCGTGTCCTGGACCAGCAACCGGCCTTCAGTGCCGTTGACCTCGATGTACTGGGTGTCCGGATAGGCGTAGGACGAGTCGTAGGAACCGACCAGCGAGCCGACCGCCCGGTTCGCGAACTCCACCGCGACCGCGAGCGTCGTGTAGAAGCCGGCATTCGTCTTGTCCGTCGCCTGAGCCATGACGGAACGGATCGGGCCCGCGAGATGCTCGAGCATGTCCAGCCCATGGCACTGCGTCTCCACCAGGTTCGCGAACGGTTCGGTGCCGAAGTTCGGCTCGCCTCCGAACCTCCACGTCACGAACACGATGTCGCCCAGTTCCCCCGCGTCGATAGCCGCCTTGGCACGCAGCACCGGCTCGCCGTAGCGGTGGTTGAAGTTGAGCGCTACGAACAGGTCCCGCTCCTCCGCGGCGGCGATGATCGCGTCTGCCTGGGCCATGCGGAACACGAGGGGCTTCTCCAGCAGGAGCGGGACGCCGCGCTCGATCAGATGCATGGTCGGCTCGTAGTGCGCCTCGTTCGGCAGCGCGAGCGTCACCATGTCCGGCCGCTCCACGTCGAGCATCGTGTCCAGGTCGGTGTAGCCACGGGTCCCCCACTGCGCGGCCATCGCGTCGGCCTTCTCCTGCCGCCGCCCCACGACCGCCACCAGCTCGGTGTCCGGCCTGCGCGAGAAGATGCGGGCGTGCTCGCCGCCCCACCAGCCTGTGCCGACCACCGCGATCCGCAGCCTGTCCTCCATGACGCGCCTCCCTCGCGGCGCCTCGCCGTCGAGGCGCCTACGGCAAGCCTGCTCCTTCTGGGCCCGCCGCGAAAGCGGAGGCGCCGCGTCGGGCCGACATGACGGCGCCCGCGCCCGCGATGGTGACGAGCGCGATGCCGACCACCACGCCCCACGTGAGCGCCTGATCCAGCAGCACGAGCCCGGCCAGCGCGGCCACGGCGGGCGCGAGCGCCATGAGCACGCCGAACGTCTCCGCCTTCATGTGCCGCAGCGCGGAGATCTCGATGCCATACGGGATCGCCGAGGACAGGACCGCCACCGCGAAGCCGAGCGCCAGCACGTGCGGCTGCAGCAGCGTCGTCCCGGTGACCGCGAGCGCGAACGGCATGGTGACGAGCGCGCCGAGGGACATGGCTGCGGCGAGCCCCGTCACGCCGGGCAGCGCGGCGCCCGCGGACCTTGCCATGAGGATGTACACGGCCCAGAGAACCGCTGCCGCGGCGGCGAACAGGACACCCAGCAGATCCAGGTCATGCGCGGTGCCGCCGAGCAGCAGCACGCCCGCGGCCGCGGTGACGGCCCAGAGGACGCCGCGGAGGCTGCGGCTCGCGACCACGCTCAGGGCGAGCGGGCCGAGCACCTCGATCGTGACGGCGATGCCGAGCGGGATCCGGTCGATCGCCAGGTAGAAGACGACGTTCATGGCCGCGAGCGACAGGCCGTAGCCCACGAGGATCTGCCAATGCGCGAGCACTCCGGCGCGCAGGCCGCGCCACGCGAGCGGCACGAGCACGACGGCGGAGAACAGCAGGCGCAGCGCGACCATGCCGATCGGCCCCGCCGTGGGGAACACGAGCACCGCGACCGATGCGCCCGCCTCCTGGCAGACGAGGCCGAGCAGGACCGCGAACGGCGCCACCGTCGCGGCATTCACGCGCCCGGGCATCCTCAGCCTGCCTGGACCGGTCGGTCGACGATCGACGTCTCGCCAGGGACGACGGCGATCGCACCCTGGGTGAGCGAGGCCACGTCGGCCTGTAGGACGGGCACGTCCTCGGGGCTCGCGTGCACGGTCAGGTGGGCCGAGGCGACGTAGGTCGGCTCGTCGAGGACGGCGGCGTGGGAGCCGGCCCACTGGTGCAGGAAGGACAGGACGCGGCCCGCGTCGGCGTGGGGCACCTCCATGACGCAGCGCGTCAGGGGCACCCTCTCGACGACGGTGGCGCGGTCAAGCGCCTCGGAGACGGCGCTGCCGTAGGCGCGGACCAGACCCCCGGCGCCGAGGAGGGTGCCGCCGAACCACCGGGTGACGACGGCCACCAGATCGGTGACCTGGCGGTGCCGCAGCACCTCGAGCATGGGCACGCCTGCGGTGCCGGCGGGCTCACCGTCGTCGTTCGACCGTTGCCGATCAGCATTGTCGCCCAGGATCAGCGCCGTGCAGTGGTGCCGCGCATCCCAGTGCTCCTTGCGGATCGCGGCGATGACGGCGTCGGCCTCCTCCATGGAGCCCACGGGCTCCAGGTGGGCCAGGAACACCGACTTCTTGATCTCCAGCGAGTGCTCGACCGGCGACGCGATGGTCGACGGGAGCGGCGAGGAGGTCACTGAGGCAGGGTATCGGCAGCAGGCATCGGGCCAGCGCCGCCCGTCGAGGCTCCCCCGGGCGAAGCCGACGCCGGGACTCCGTGGCGGAGGCTCAGGCGTCGACGGCGCGGGCGGCCCGCGCGGCGATGACCTCGTCCGCGTGCTCGTCGGCCCAGCCGTTGATGGAACGCATCACGGGGCAGAGGCTCTCGCCCAGCGAGGAGAGCTCGTACTCGACGCGAGGCGGCACCTCGGCGTAGACGGTGCGGTCCACGAGGCCCGACGCCTCGAGCCGCTTGAGGGTCTTGGACTGGAGCTGTGCGCTCATGCCTGTCATGTCGCGCACCTCTCCGAAGCGGCTGCGTCCCTGCTCGAGCGCGGTGACCGTGACGACGGTCCAGCGGTTGGCGAGCAGGTCCAGGATCTCGGCGAGGTCCTCATCATCCACGCGACATCGTGGGCTCTTCTGGTCGCTCATGACGCCTCCTTCCGGGGTCTTCTTCGTGGGTTGCTGAGCACAACAATACGTTCTCAAAACATATTTCGTCCAGATCGGGAATGAACCTCGCCGCTTCCGCCTTAGTACTCATTGTCATACCGACAACGCATCAGCGAACTGATGCAGAAGAACAGGAGTCAGACCATGTCCGCAGAAGTCGCATCCACCATCGGCGCCACCTACGTCCAGCCGTCGGCCACCCAGGCCCTCACCCCCGGCAACAAGGTCGCCGACCTCTACGCCACCAACATGGCAGGCCCGGTCGTCCAGCGCCTCACCGAGCGCACCTACTGGGTCGAGGCCTTCAACTACCAGACCATCTTCTACGTGGGCGACGACGCCGTCCTCCTGTTCGACGCACCCGAGGGCATCTCCCCGATGGTCGCCGGAGCGATCGCACAGGTCACCGACAAGCCCGTCACGCACGTCGTCTACTCGCACTACCACGCCGACCACATCGCGGACGTCGGCATCTTCGTGGACGCCGCCAAGGAGCGCGGACAGGAGCTGACCATCGTCGGCACCGCCAAGACCCTCGAGAAGATGCAGCTCGTCGGCAGCCAGTACCCGGTGCCCACCGAGGTGCTCGCCTGGCCGAACGCCCAGTTCACCTTCGAAGGCCTGACCGTCGAGGTCCACGGCTTCGAGTGGGCCGCGCACACCGACGACCACTCCGCATGGCTGCTCAAGGAGGAGGGCGTGGTCCACTCCCCCGACCTGATCAACCCCGACCAGCCCCCGTTCTGGCGCTTCGCCGGCAACGAGCGCTTCCTGTTCAGCGCCGAGAACCTCCGCCAGGTCCGTGACCTCGAGTGGACGTTCCTCTCCGGCGGCCACGGCAACGTCGGCTACCGCGAGGACATCGACTTCGACCTCGCGTTCATGGAGGACCTGGTCGCCGCCGTCGGCGAGTCCATGGGTCGCAACGACTTCATGAGCTTCATCGACCCGAACGCCAACGCCCACACCGGCTTCCTCGCCGCATGGATCGACAAGATCGCTACCGAGGCAGTCAACGCCCTCCGCCCCAAGTACGGGAACCTCTACGGATACGAGGACGCCACGAAGCCGAACGCCGAGATGGTCGCCTTCTCGATGTTCGAGCACCGCTGATCCAGCGCCACCCGGACGCGGCCGGGGCACCACACGCCCCGGCCGCCCCGGCGCCCAGACCTCCACCACCGTCGTCCCCGAACCCAGAAGGAGCACTCCCATGACCACCACAGACCAGACCACCACCCCGCTCCGCGCCCTCGTCACCGGCGCCGGGGCAGGCATCGGCGCCGCCTCCGCACGCTCGCTCGCGCGCAACGGCGCCAAGGTCCTCGTGACCGACATCAACCTCGAGGCCGCGCAGCGCACCGCCGACGAGATCACCGCTGCGGGCGGCGTCGCCATCGCAGCGGCGCTCGACGCGTCCAGCAACGACGATCACGTGGCCGCCGTCGCGCTCGCCGAGAAGGAGTTCGGCGGACTCGACATCGCCATCAACAACGCAGGCCTCACCATCCCGTCCACCCCCACCGCCGACGTCACCGACGCCCAGTGGCACAAGGTGATCGACGTGGACCTCACCGGCGCCTTCTACGGCGTCCGCGCCCAGATCCCCGCGCTCCAGCGCGCAGGCGGAGGCACGATCATCACCGTGTCGTCCATCGCCGGCGAGCGCGCCCTGGTCGGCATGTCCCCCTACTCCGCGGCCAAGCACGCCGTCGTCGGCCTCATGCAAACCGTCGCCTGGGAGTACGGCAAGGACGGCATCCGCGCCCTGTCCGTCGCCCCCGGCTTCATCGCCACCGGCATGGAGGCGAACCTGGACGACGAGACCGCGGCCTCCCTGCC
Organism: Demequina zhanjiangensis; assembly: GCF_030418315.1. GTDB lineage: Bacteria > Actinomycetota > Actinomycetes > Actinomycetales > Demequinaceae > Demequina > Demequina zhanjiangensis. The sequence goes on along the minus strand of NZ_JAUHPV010000004.1, from coordinate 258,103 downwards.
CGGCCTCCACGCCCTCAACCGGCTCGGCCGCCCCGAAGAGGTCGGCGACGCGATCGCCTGGCTCGCCGGGCCGCAGGCCAGCTTCATCTCCGGCTCCTACATCCCGGTCGACGGAGGCCTCCTGGCCCGCTGACCCGGAACGCAGAGCGGGCGCGTGGACCAAGGTCCATGCGCCCGCTCTGTGCTGTGCGCCAGGTGGGTGCAAGCCGGCCTGAGCCCCGCCCCAGGGGCACTGGGATACCAGTCAGATGCACACACTTCTCAGAACGGGCACTGGCTTTCCCGACACAGTCGACGCGGGTGGCGAAGCGACGGTGGGTGACCCCGACAGGAGCGAAACGGCGCGAAAGCGACGGTGAGCGACCCGCTTCGAGGCGTCGGCTAGAGGCGGGCTTCCAGCTCCGGCTCGCCTGTCGCGTCGTCCGTGGCCGACGGCGCGAACGCCAGCAGCACGAGCACCACGCCGATGAGCGCGAGGCCCACCCAGCCGAGCGGCCCCAGCCGCTCCCCCACGACCACGAACGCGAGCACCGCCGCGACGGCAGGCTCGAGCAGCGTGATCGTGGTCGCGGTGGAGGCACCGACCTTCGCGAGGCCGAAGCCGAACAGCACGTAGCCCGCGAACATCGGCACGAGCGCCATGTAGGCCGCGACCGCGAACGCCTCCGAGGTCGCCACCAGTGGCGCGCCCGTCACGAGCAGCACGGGCATGAGCATCAGGCCGCCGAGGCCGAACACCGCCCCCATCGACGCGCCCCGAGACGAGCCCACCTGCATGAGCCGACGCGCGGCCCACGAGTAGGTGGCGTAGGTCGCGCCCGCGACGAGCCCGAGCAGCACGCCCCATACCGTGCCGTCGCCCGCCCCCGCATGCCCCTCGAGGTCCGAGGCGCTGAGCAGTGCGGCACCCACGACACCAAGCCCCGCGGCGACCATCCACGATCGCGTGAGCCGAGTCCCGTCGACCACCCGCTCCAGAAGCCCCGCCGCGAGGGGCGCGGAGGCGAGCGACACCGTCGTCCCGATGGCGACGCCTGCCAGATGCATGGACGAGTAGAAGGCCAACGGATAGACAGCGACCGCGAGCCCGCCGATCAGGACGACGCGCCAGTCGGCCCGCAGCCGCGCCCGGTCCCGACGCAGCGCCGGGACGGCGATCGCCGCCTGAAGCAGCCCACCGATGCCGAGCGCCGCCGCACCGATCGCAAGGGGTCCCGCGTCGGGCGCGAACGTCGCCGCCGTGCCCGTCGTCCCCCACAGGATCGACGTCAGCACCAAGGCACCGACGGCGAGGAGGCGAGGGTTCATGAGCAGCCGACTGTCGCGTCGGCCCTAGGCCTTGGGGGTGCCGCGGTTGGCGAGCTCGTCGGCCTTCTCGTTGCCCGGGTCGCCCGCGTGGCCCTTGACCCACACCCACGTGATGTCGTGACGCTGAAGCTGCTCGTCGAGCGCCTGCCACAGCTCCACGTTCTTCACCGGCTGCTTGTTGGACGTCTTCCAGCCGTTCTTCTTCCAGCCCTTCATCCAGGACTGGGCGCCGTTCTTCACGTACTGCGAGTCCACGTGAAGCGTGACGTCACAGCGACGATTCAGCGTCTTGAGCCCCTCGATGACCGCCATCAGCTCCATGCGGTTGTTCGTGGTGACCTTCTCGCCGCCGAAGAGCTCCTTCTCCTTGCCCGCCGCGCGCATCAGCACGCCCCAGCCACCCGGTCCCGGGTTGCCCTTGCAGGCGCCGTCGGTCCACATGTCGACCTTGGTCAGAGTCTCGTCAGCCACCCGCATACGGTACCGGGGACGACACGTCGGGCGGGCCTCGGACAGCGTCGGCGACCGCCAGGTACCCGGGGCGCGACCACCAGGTACCCGGACACGACAGAATGGTGCCTATGTCCCGCAAGCACGCCGCCGGTGGCAGCACGCCCGCGATCCACGCCCTCCTGGAGGCCGGGGTCGAGCACGGCGTGCACGAATACCACCACGACCCGTCGACCGAGCTGAGCTACGGCATGGAGGCGGCGACAGCGCTCGGCATCGAGCCCGAGCAGGTCTTCAAGACGCTGTGCGCGGAGGTCGACGGGCACCTCTCCGTCGGCATCGTGCCGGTGGACGGCAAGCTGGACCTCAAGGCGCTGGCCAAGGCGCTGGGCGGGAAGCGGGCCGAGATGGCGGAACCCAAGCACGCCGAGCGCGCCACCGGCTACGTGGTCGGAGGCATCTCGCCGCTCGGCCAGCGCACCGCGCTGCCCACGGCGATCGACGAGACCGTCGAGCTGTTCGACGAGGTGTACGTCTCCGGCGGCCGGCGCGGCCTGGACATCTCGCTCGCCCCTGCCGACCTGATCCGCCTGACCTCGGCCGTCGTCGCCGACATCGCGAAGGAGAGCTGATGGACCTTACACCCCCCGCAGCCGGCTGGGACCCCGCCGCCGCGATCGCCGAGGTGAAGGCCCGCATCCACGTCGCCGAGGCGTCGTGCGGGCGCGCCGGAGCGGGCGTCCGCCTGCTGGTCGCCACCAAGACGTTCGACGCCGACGCTGCACGCATGGTCGTCCAGGCCGGCGGCACGCTCGTGGGCGAGTCCCGCATGCAGGAGCTGGACGTCAAGGGGCCCGCGCTCGCCGAGGCGGGCGCGACGGTCCACGTGATCGGCCAGCTCCAGCGCAACAAGGCGCAGATCGCGGTCGAGCAGGCGATCTGCATCCAGACCGTCGAGTCGTTGCGGCTCGCCGAGCGACTCTCGCGCCTCGCGCTGGAACGTGAGAAGGACCTCGAGGTGATGATCCAGGTCAACGTCTCGGGCGAGGAGTCCAAGGCAGGCGTGAACCCGGACGAGGCGCTTGCGCTGGCCGTGGCCGTGCAGGCGCTTCCGATGCTGACCGTCACAGGATTCATGACGATCGGCCTCAACTCCCCCGACGAGGACGCGGTGCGCGCCGGCTACCGACGCCTGCGCGAGATCCGTGACACCGCGCTCATCGAATCCGAGCGCGGCAAGTACGACCTGCGGGACGCCTGGGAGCTGTCGATGGGCATGTCGGGCGACCTGGAATGGGCGATCGCCGAGGGCGCGACCATGGTCCGCGTCGGCACCGCGATCATGGGCGCGCGGCCCCCGCTCGACTAGCCAGGACCCCAGGTAAGCGAAGCCTCAACTACCTGGCACGCCGTGGCGCCACGGGCCTACTCTGCAGTCATGGCACGCGACACCCACCGGCCGGACATCTTCGCCGGCCCCGACGAGGAGGCCATGTCCTCCCGTCTCAACTGGCTCCGCGCAGGAGTCCTCGGCGCGAACGACGGCATCGTCTCGATCGCAGCGATGCTGGTCGGCGTCGCAGCCGCGACCACCGACCTCGCCGTGATCGTCACCGCAGCCGTCGCCGGTGTCGTCGGCGGCGCACTGTCCATGGGCGTCGGCGAGTTCGTGTCCGTCTCCGCCCAGCGCGACGCCGAGGAGGCGCTGCTGGACCGCGAGCGCATCTGGCAGAAGGCCCGCCCCGAGTGGGAGCGCGAGCAGCTGGTCCGTCTCAACATGGAGACCGGCATGAGCGAGGCCACCGCGCGCTCGGCCGCGACCGAGCAGATGGAGAAGGACCCGATCGGCATCCACGCGCGCATGCACCTGGGCGTGGATCCTGACGACCTCACGAGCCCGTGGGCGGCCGGCATCGCGTCGATCATCGCGTTCACCGTCGGCGGCCTGACCCCGCTCCTGACCACGACGCTGCCCCCGGCCGGCCTGCGCGTCCCGCTGACCTTCGTGCTGGTCATCGTCGCGCTGGCCATCACCGGCTACGCGTCAGCGACCATCGCGAAGTCGCCGCCGGTGAAGGCAGTCCTGCGCAACGTCACAGGCGGTGCCATCGCGATGGCCATCACCTACGGCATCGGCTCGTTCGTGGGCATCCACGTCTGACGCCGACGCACCGCCTCCAGGGACGACGACGCCTCCGCACCTGGGTCGACGCCTGACCGACGTCACGCGGCTGGCTACGGCACCAGGTTGAGCCACTCCTCCGTGGCGAACTTGCGCTCAACGAGGCGCTCAGCGTCCTGAACCTCGACCTGGGTGACCGCCCCGGCAGTCGTCGCGTAGCGCGACGCGAAGTGCGCGAGGAACGCGTCGATGATCGCCTCGCGGTCCATGCCCGTCTGGCTGCGGAGCGGGTCCACGCGCTTGTTGGCGCTCTTCGTGCCCTTGTCGGACAGCTTCTCGCGGCCGATGCGGAGCACGTCCAGCATCGCGTCGGCGTCGATGTCGTACGCCATCGTCACGTGGTGGAGCACGGCGCCTGCGGCGTAGCGCTTCTGCGCGGCGCCCGCGATCTTGCCCGCCGGCGACGCGATGTCGTTGAGCGGCACGTAGGTCGCCTCGATGCCCAGCTCGCGGAGCGCGCCCAGCACCCAGTCGTCCAGGAACGCGTACGACTGCTCGAAGCTCAGACCCTCGACCAGCGAGGTGGGCACCGACAGCGAGTAGGTGATCGTGTTGCCCGGCTGGATGAACATGGCGCCACCGCCGGAGACGCGCCGGGTCACCGTGATGCCGTGGCGCGCCGCACCCTCAGGGTCGATCTCGTTGCGCATCGACTGGAACGAGCCGATGACGACGGCGTTGCGCTCCCACTCCCACACGCGCAGCGTGGGGCCGCGGCGACCCGCCGCGACCTCCTGCGAGAGGATCTCGTCGAGCGCCATCTGCATGTGAGGCGCGCGCGGCTCGTCGTGGATGACGTCGAACGTGTGGTCGTGCCAGCTGGTCGCGTGACCCAGCGCGCGACGCACCGCGATCGCGACGGCCTCGGGCGTGAAGCCCACCAGCATCGCGTCACGGGTCGCGTGGGCCACGGCCTCCGCCATGGGGCCGACGGGGGTCGACGCGGCCATCCCCGTCAGGGCGCGGTTGATCTCAAGGATCGTCTCGGGCGGCTCCATGAAGAAGTCTCCGGACACGACCGCTGACGTCAGCCGGGGGTGATCCCCGCCAGAGACCTCGACGTCTGCGACGACCAGCTTGCCGCCAGGAACCTTGTACTCGCCATGCATGGCTCCATCCTGCCCTGTCCGCGACCGCGCGCTGAACCCCGAGGCGACGGCTACCTGCCACTTCTCCACAGATTTTCGGACATACCGGATCTTTCGTGACATTCCGTGCCACTGTGGCAGCGCCGTGCCCGCCTGGAGGCCGAGGCACGTCGTTCGAAGGGAAACCCATGCACTTCCGTCCACGTCCATTCTCCGCGCTCGCGCTGGCAGCGGCGGCCACCCTGGTCGCCGCGCCTGCCGTCGCATGCGAGGACGAGCCCGCCACGAGTTCGGACTCGCCGCACCAGATCGCTGTCACGCCCGACTGCACGACCGCCTACGTGACCGATGCGAACGGCGACACGGTCTCGGTCATCGACCTCACCACCGGAACCACCTTCGCCTCGGTCGCCATCGGCGTCGCCCAGGGCGAGGTGGCCATCACCCCCGACGGGGGCCAGGCCTGGATCAGCGTCGAGACCTACGCGGAGGCCGAACGCGGCAGCTGGGGCCCGGGAGGCTGGACGCGCTCGGCGAAGAGCGCGCACGCGGAGATCACGATCGTGGACACCGACACCCAGGAGGTCACCGGCACCGTCGCCACCGCAGGCGCAGCCTCGAGCATCGCGTTCTCGCGAGACGGATCGACGGCCTACGCGACGAGCGGAGAGGCTCGCAGCACGATCTCGGCGATCGACACGGAGACGCACGAGGTCACCTCGTTCTGGGGCTTCTCGTCCCCGTACGACGTGGTCGCCTCCGCCGACGGCACCACCCTGTGGGTCAGCGAGATGCACTCGGGCAAGGTCAAGAAGGTGGACGCGCGCGACGGCAGCATCCTGGACGTCTTCAGCATCGGCCGCGGGAAGCACGCGCGCGAGCTCGCCCTGTCCGAGGACGAGTCCCTGCTCTACGTCGCCTCGCCCGACGACGACGGCGTCGTGGTCCTCGACTCGGCGACGGGCCAGTGGACGGCGACGATCGCCACGGGCCACGCGCCCAGCGGCGTGCAGGTCTCGCCCGATGGCGCACGCATCCTCGTGAGCGCCTCCGCCGATGGCAGCGTGACCGAGGTCGACGCCGTCACCTACTCGGTCACCGCCACCGCCACCGTCTCGGTCACCGCGTCCTTCACCGTGACGCTGCTGTGCGACGGCACTGCCGTGCACCTTGAGGAGGACGATGACGCTCCCGCCGTGGTCGACACCCCAGAGATCACCGCGCCGGAACCCTCCGTGACGCCAGAGAGCACCATGACGCCCAACGCCGAGCCGACTGTGCCCGACTGCCCGTGCGCCGACGGAGGCGAAGAGACTCCGGAGCCCGAGCCGACTCAGGAACCATGCGACGGCGCACCGGAGCAGCCCCCCACCTCTCCCGAGCCGAGCCCTTCCGCACCCGAGCCCAGCAGCGAGCCGTCGAGCACGGCCGCACCGTCGGAGACTGCCCAGCCGACGCCGTCGACGCCCACCGCGAGCCCCGAGCCGAGCGGGTCTCCGGCCACGCCGACGGCGCCGCCTGCCACCCCGAGCAGCCCCGAGGCCTCGCCTGCCGCGCCATCGCCCACGGCAAGCGCCAAGGCCGAGGTCGTCACATCGCCCACGCCTGTGGCCACGGCAGTCCCAGCGAGCGACGACACCGTCGGCGCAAGCGCTCCCGAGAGCGCCTCCGACGAGCTCGCACAGACCGGCGCCTCACCGTCCCTCGCGATCGCAGCCACGATCGCCGCACTCGTCCTCGGCACGGGCCTGCTCATCGCCCGCCGTCGGACCCACGCGAAGTAGGGCACCCCTGCGAGGTGGGCGCGAGGCCTGACCCCTCTCACGCGCTCGCGCCCACCTCGTCACATCCCCTCCCCAACGGGAGACCCCACCACTAGCATGGCGACATGGCGCACTCCGCTGAGGGAAAGAACGCCGACGTCGGCCTCGACACCGCGAGCCAGCCGACTCCCCGGCCGAGCGCCGCCGCGTCCACCGCGGGCCGCGTGCGCTTCACCTACATCGGAAGCCGCGTGCTGATCGCAGCCGCACTCCTCACGATCCTCGTCGTCGACTCGCTGCTGTCCCGCGGCTACGACATCAGCGCGCTCTACGCAGTCGTCGTCCTTGGCGCCGCCTTCACGCGCTCACGCATCACCGTGCTCGGCACCGCCATCGCCGGCGTCGCCATCGCGCTCGGCCTCATGCTCTTCAAAGCGATCGGCGAACCTCCCGACACCGGTCCGATCGTGTTCGCCCACAGCACCGCGATCATCCTCATCGTCGTCAGCGCGGGAGCGGGTCTGCTCGCGCTCAACCGCACCGTGCAGGCGCACAAGCTCAGCGACGCGCTGCGGCAGGCGGAACAGGCCAGGGAGCGCGACACCCGGATGCTGGAGGCCGCATCCCAGGTCGCCCCGATCGGTACGTGGTACTTCGACCCCGAGGACCAAACCCTCACCTGGCGGCGTGGCGCGGCTGAGATCGTGGAGTACGAAGCAGACGTTCCGTACGGAATGGACGTGGCCCTCGGCATCATCGCGCCGGAAGACCGCACGCGAATGCTCGGCACGGTCATGCACGCGATTCAGACCGAGACGCCCTTCCGCGAGGAGTTCACCTTCACCAGCGGATCCGGAGCCATCAAACGCATCGTCATCATGGGCGATCCCGTGACGAGCGAGGAGAACGGACGCCGACTGATCCACGGCTCAGTCCAGGACATCACGCGGTGGGCCGCCGCCGAGGAGGAGGCGCAGACCGCCGCACGCCGGTTCCGCGCAATGGCGGCCGCGGTGCCCTTCGCGGTCTGGAGCTCCGGCGCCGACGGCGAGATCGACTACGCGAACGAAGCCCTCGAGACCTTCACCGGCGCACCGCCCGAGCAGGCCATGGATGGCGGGTGGATCGACCTGATCCACCCGGACGACCGCGAGAGCGTGCTCGCCGCATGGCAGGAGTCGATCGAGACCGGCAGGCCCTACGACGTGGAGCACCGGCTCCGCGCCGCGGACGGACACTTCGAGTACTTTCACATCAGCGCACAGCCCGAGTACGACATCGAGGGGAACATCACCCGCTGGTGGGGCGCGTCGATCAACGTCGACGCCACAAGGAAGCTCCGTGAACGCGCCGAGGCGCTCGCCGCGGAACGCGCCACGATCCTCGAATCCACCACCGACAGCATCTACGCCGTCGATCACGACTGGCGGCTCGTCTACGCCAACTCCGCCGCGCGCTCGCTCGTGGGCAAGCTGTCGCAGGACCTCGTCGGAGAGCTGCTGTGGGACGTGTTCCCCTTCGAGCCGGACGACGAGGCGAGGGAAGGCCTCACGTTGGCGATGGCGACGGGCAACCCGCAGTCCTTCACCTACTTCAGCAAAGGCTTCGGCCGCTGGTTCGCAGTCATGGCGACGCCGACGCCACGTGGACTCTCCGTCTTCAACCGGGACGTCTCCGAGACCAAGCGGCTCACCGAGCAGCTCGTGCAGGCGCAGCGGCTCGACTCCCTCGGACGCCTCACGGGAGGCATCGCCCACGACTTCAACAACGTGCTCACCGTGGTGCTCGGCGGCGCCGAGGCGGTCGCGCACGACCCGTCAGTCGGCCGCGAGGCACGCGAGATGGCAGAGCTCGTCGTGGAGTCGGCGAAGCGAGGTGCCGACCTCACCTCCCGCATGCTCGCGTTCTCCCGCAGGCAGGCACTGGAGCCTCAGGCCGTGGACCTCGAGCTGAGGCTGGGAGACCTGGAGCCCATGCTTCATCGCGCGCTCGGCGAGACGATCGAGCTCCACGTGGCCCCGGACCCGGGGCTTCCAGCCGTGATGGTCGACCCCGTCCAGCTGGAGAACGCGCTGCTCAACCTGGTGATCAACGCTCGGGACGCGATGCCCGACGGAGGTCGGCTGTCGATCGGTGCTGAGGAGACCGAGCTCGACGCCGCCTATGCGAGGGCGCACACGGACGTGCATCCGGGCCGCTACGTCGCGATCACCGTCTCCGACACGGGCACGGGCGTTGACCCTGACATCGTTGAGCGGCTCTTCGAGCCCTTCTTCACCACGAAGGCGAGCGGCAAGGGGTCGGGACTCGGCCTCGCGATGGTGTGGGGCTTCGCGAAGCAGACCGGCGGCCACGTGTCCGTCTACTCGGAGCCGGGAGTCGGCAGCACCTTCCGGCTCTACCTGCCGCTGTCGAGCGTGGACGCAGAGGCGAGACGACCGGGTGAGCTGCCGCCGCTCAGGCCGATCCAGCCCGGCGTGATCCTCCTGGCGGAGGACGACGACCTGGTGCGCACGTTCGCGACGGAGAGGCTGAGAAGCCTGGGACACACCGTGCACGCCGCGCCCTCAGGTCCGGAAGCGCTCGCGCTCCTCGAGACGCTCGGGCCGATCGACCTGCTCTTCACGGACGTGGTCATGCCGGGCGGCATGTCCGGACGCGACCTCGCGGACGCGGTGCTCGAGCGTCGTCCCGGCACGCCGGTACTCTTCACCTCCGGCTACACGGAGGACGTGGTGCTCCACAACGGAGGCGCCGATCCCGAGGTGACGCTGCTCAGCAAGCCGTACACCGCGGAGCAGCTGACCGAGCAGATCACGGAGGCCCTCGATCGCGCTGAGGTCGGATGATGGGCACAGACCGATGCCCTCGCGTCCTGGTGATCGACGATGACGCTCTTGTCGCGGCGATGGCTGTCGCCCACGCGCGCAGCACGGGCTACGAGGCGCGCGCAGCGTCCGATCCGGAGCAGTTCCTGGTACTGGTGCGCGAGTGGAAGCCGTGCTGCGTCATCGTCGACCTGATGATGGGGACGCTCGACGGCATCGGGGTGCTCAAACAGCTCTCACAGACGGGCTATCGCGGCGCCGTGATCATCACCTCCGGCGCGGCTCCGCACCTCGTGGAGGCCGCCCGCACCTACGCGATCGAGTGCGGGCTCCAGTACGCGGGCACGCTTCCGAAGCCGTTCAGGCGCGGGGAGGTCGCCGCGCTGCTCGACTCACCGATCGACGACGCGCGACCTGAGAGGACCATCGCAACGGAGTTCGCGGAGAAGAGCTACTGGGGCTTCTCGGTGGCGCTGCGCAAGGCGATCCAGGACTCCGAGCTGGAGATCCACCTCCAGCCGAAGGTCTCGTGCCTGGACGGCAGGGTGACGGGCGCGGAGGTGCTCGCGCGCTGGAACCATCCGGTGCTGGGCTCTGTGCCGCCTGCGACGTTCGTGCCGTACGCGGAGCAGATCGGGCTCGTGGCCCAGCTGACGGACCTCATCAGCGCGCAGGCGGTGGCCTGGCTCGCGTCGACGTCCGTGCCGGAGCACTTCACGTTGTCGATCAACCTCTCTGCCGCCGAGTTGAGCGAGCCGGGCCTTGCGCGGCGGCTCGTGGACAAGTGCGTGGAGCATGGGGTCCCGCCGCGCCGCCTGATGCTCGAGCTGACGGAGACGAGCACCGTCAAGGACTCGATCGGTTCGCTTGAGGTGCTCACGCGGCTCGGCCTTGAGGGGTTCGGGCTCTCGATCGACGACTTCGGCACCGGCTACTCGTCGGTGTCGCAGCTCGCGCGACTGCCATTCTCGGAGCTCAAGGTGGACCGTTCGTTCGTCGGCGCCATGTCCACCTCGCCGCGTTCCGCGACCGTGGTGCGCTCCATCATCGCGATGGCGGAGGGCCTCGGCCTCACATCGATCGCGGAGGGAGTCGAGACCGCGGACCAGCTTCGTGCGGTCACCGAGATGGGCTGCAGCTCCGCGCAGGGATTCCACCTGGCACGCCCGATGCCCGCCTCGCGCTTCGCGGCGTGGATGCACGACTGGGAGTCGGAGCTGCCGCACACGTTCCTGCGCGCGCAGGAGGATGGTGCGCGCATCGAACCGTGACCGAGCCCCCGCTCGGCCGCGAGATCAGGGGTTCGGTGCGACGTCGTGGGTGACGAGCCCGTAGTAGAAGGCGTCGGTCAGAGCCTCCCACGAGGCCTCGATGACGTTCGGCCCGACGCCGACGGTGACCCAGGAGCGCCCGGTCTCGGTGTCGGCCGTGGTCACGAGGACGCGCGTGATCGCGTCCGTGCCGTGGCTCGCCTCCATGATGCGGACCTTGAAGTCGGTGAGCTCGAAGCGCTCGATCTCCGGGTAGACCTTGGCGAGCGCGCTCCGCAGCGCGTGGTCGAGCGCGTTCACGGGGCCGTTGCCCTCGCCGACCACGAGGTGCCGCACGGACCCTCCCGCGCGGAGCTTCAGCACCGCCTCCGCGCCCGCGTCGGTCGGGTCTCCCGGCTTCGAGGACACGCGGACCCGCCACTCCTCGACGGCCCAGTACCTGTGGAGCTGCCCGAGCTCTGCGCGCAGCAGGAGGTCGAACGAGGCGTCGGCCGCGTCATAGGTGTACCCGGCGGCCTCGGCGTGCTTGACCCGCTCGGTGATCCTGGTCAGCAGCTCGCTCTGACCGGACAGGTCGTAGCCGAGCTCCTTGCCCTTCAGCTCGATCGACGCGCGGCCCGCCATCTCGGACACGAGCATGCGCATGTCGTTTCCGACCAGCGCGGGATCGGTGTGCTGGTACAGGTCCGGATCCACCTTGATGGCCGAGGCGTGCAGCCCTGCCTTGTGCGCGAAGGCGGACGCACCCACGTACGGCTGCCGAGCGAACGGCGCGATGTTGGTGACCTCGGCGATCGCGTGAGCGATGCGGGTCGACTCGACGAGGCCGTCATTCGCGAGGGCATGGATGCCCTTCTTGATCTCGAGGTTCGCGGCGACCGCCACCAGGTCGGCGTTGCCGGTGCGCTCACCGTAGCCGTTGACGCAGCCCTGCACGTGGGTGACGCCCGCGGCGACCGAGGCCATGGAGTTAGCGACTGCGCAGCCGGAATCGTTGTGCGCGTGCATTCCCAGCTGCGCCTGGGTGGCCTGGCGCACCTCGGTCACGATGCCCGTCACGTCGTCCGGCAGCATGCCGCCGTTGGTGTCGCAGAGCACGAGCGTGGAGGCGCCTGCCTGCTCCCCCGCCTGGAGGCACCGGAGCGAGTAGGCGGGGTCGAAGCGGTAGCCGTCGAAGAAGTGCTCGGCATCGAGCACGACGCGGCGACCCTCGCCTACGAGGAAGGCGACGGTCTCCTCGATCATCCGCAGGTTCTCGTCGGGACTGACCCGGAGCGCACGCTCGGCGTGCCGGATGTCGGACTTGGCGACCAGGGTGATGATGGGCGCCTCAGAGTCGAGCAGGGCCCTGACCTGGGGGTCGGCGGCGGCGGTCGATCCTGCGCGGCGCGTCATGCCGAAGGCGGCGAACGTGGCGTTGCGGAAGCTCAGCTCCTTCGCGACAAGCTGGAAGAACTCGGTGTCCTTGGGCACGGCGCCCGGCCATCCGCCCTCGATGACCCCGACGCCGAGCTGGTCGAGCAGAGGCGCGATGGCCATCTTGTCGGCCACGGACAGGTTCATGCCCTCCTGCTGGGCACCATCGCGCAGGGTCGTGTCGTAGACCTCGACAGTGAGATCCGTCATCGTGTCGCTCCTCGGCTCGTGCCGCCGTCGACCCTTCCCAACAAAAAAGCCTCCCTGGGTGCGGGAGGCTGCGCGTCGGGAGGGGGTCGCCGACGCGCTACGGAATGATGATCGCGGTGTGCATCGGGATCAGTATGGCACACGGTGCGCCAGCCGAGCCGTCGAGCTGCGAGGCGGCTCGGTGCGGTCCCGAGTGAGGCATTCCACACCCCCGCTTCTCATTCTTGCGGATAGGCTCACGTGCACACGGCAACAGTGTGTCGAGCGAAGGCACTGAGGGGTTCCGGATGCGCGAAGAGATGCCGCCACGGAGGCGGTTTGCGGTCGACGCCGCTGTGGTCTCGGTCGGCGTGCTGGTGGTCTTCATCGTCGACCTGATGGTCGAGGTGCCGGTCGGAGTCGCAGCGGGGTACTCGCTCTTCGTGCTCATCGCGATGCTCGCCGAGCGCACTCGTCTCATCCTTGCGGCAGCGGGAGCCTCGATCCTGGGGATCGCCTTGGCATCGCTGCGCGATCCGGCGGACGCGCTGTTCCGCGTCTCCGAGTCCCAGTTCCTCTTCAGCAGAGGCGCGCAGATCGGCGGCATCCTGCTCGTCACAGCGCTCGCGGTGATGGGGGTCCGTCGTCGCGAGCGGCTCGCACGTGCCGAACAGGAGCTGACGAGCTCGGTGCAGGCCCTGGAGGGGACGGCGGCGCGGCTCCGGGTCGAGCAGGAGAGCCTGAAGGCGGTGGCGGAGGCCATGCCGGTCCCGGTCTGGATGCAGACCTCCGATCGAGAGGTTCTCTATTCGAGCGCTGCGATGGGTGACTACCTCGGCTACGACCCACGGGATGGCCTGAGCTGGGATCAGGCCATCCATCCTGACGACCTGGCGCGCGCCAACTCGCTGTTCGAGAACGCCGTGGCTCGGCCCCGTGGCTACGCCGTCGAGCTCCGCATCAAGCGTCACGACGGTGCGTATCGGGCCCACATGGTGCAGGTCGCGCCGATCCCGACCGGCGAGGAGACCCGCTGGTGGGCGAGCGCGATCGACGTCGAGGAGCTGCGGGCGAGCCAGCGCGAGGCCGACCGCCTGGCGCGCGAGCACCAGGAGACTCTGGAGTCGATCGATGACGGGGTCATCACGCTGACCCGCGACGCGCGCTATGCGTACCTCAATCCGGCCGCGGCCCGCATGATCGGCGCTGACCCGAAGCATCTGCTCGGCAGGCTCGTCACTGACGTGTACAGCGACGTGAAGGGGTCGGAGCTCGAACGCGCCTTCGCCGAGGTGCAGCGCACCGGCCAGCCCGGCCATGTCGTCGAGTACGCCGAAGTCCTGGACAAGTGGTTCGAGACGACGGTCACGAAATCCCCGACCGGACTCACGTTGTACGTGAAGGACATCACGGAGCTCCGTGAGCTGGGACAGCAGCTGGAGCGCACCAACCGGCTCGAGTCCGTCGGAAGCCTGACGGGCGGGATCGCGCACGACTTCAACAACCTCCTGACGGTGATCATCGGCGGCGCGGAGGCGCTCGCGGATGCCGACCTCACGCCGGAGGACGAGGCGATGCGCGACATGATCGCGGAGGCGGCCGATCGCGGCTCGGAGCTGATCCGCGCGCTGCTCGCGTTCGCGCGACGGCAGACGCTCCGCCCGGAGCCGACCTCGCTGACCGAGGTGCTCGCCACCATGCAGCCGCTGCTTCAGCGCACCTTGGGCGGTGCGATCGAGGTGAAGACCGACATCTCCACAGGACTGCCGGCGATCATGGTCGACCGCGGCAAGCTCGACAACGCGCTGCTGAACCTGGCGATCAACGCACGAGACGCGATGCCGGAGGGAGGCACCGTCACCCTCACCGTCCAGCCGTGCACGCACGACGACGTGCCGACCTCCCTCGCGATGGACCTTGAGGCAGGCGACTACGTGCGGCTCACCGTCGCCGACACCGGAAGCGGGATCGCCGCCGACGCGCTCCCCCGACTCTTCGAGCCCTTCTACACGACGAAGCCGCTCGGGAGCGGCTCTGGGCTGGGCCTGGCGATGGTGTGGGGCTTCGCGAGCCAGTCCGGCGGGACGCTCACGGTCGAGTCGGAGCCGGGCGCGGGAGCCGCGTTCTCGCTGTACCTGCCAGTCGCCTCGGACGCGCCGGGCGCCGCCACCCCGGAGTCCGGGTCGGTGCCCGAGCACGGCACCGGCACCGTCGTCCTGGTGGAGGACGACGCCCTGGTGAGGTCCTACACGGCCACCCGCCTGCGGGGGCTCGGGTACGACGTGCTCGAGGCCGACGGGGGCAGGGCCGGACTCGCCATGCTCGAGAGCCATCCGGAGACGGCGCTGCTCCTCACGGACGTGGTGATGCCTGGGGGGATGTCAGGAAGAGAGCTCGCTCGAGCTGCCGCGGAGCTCCGACCTGGCCTTCCGGTCCTCTGCGTCTCCGGCTACACCGAACAGGTTCTTGCGGCAGATGGCAGGCTGGACCCAGGAGCAGAACTTCTGACGAAGCCTTACACGCTTCACGAACTGGCCGAACGGGTCTCGAGACTGGTCTCGGAAGGAAGGAGTGCCGACGGATGAGCGACGACGCGATCGCACCGCGGGTCCTGATCGTCGACGACGACGACCTCGTGGGCCGCATGGCGCGCGCCATGGTGACGGCCGCCGGCGCTGAGGCACGGCTCGAGACGACGGTGGACTCGTTCCTGGCGGCGCATGACCTGTGGAACCCCACGCACGTCATGATCGACCTCGTGCTCGGCGCCGAGGATGGCCTCATGGTGCTCGAGGAGCTGGCGCGGCGACGCAGCTCCGCGGCGGTGATCGTCTCGAGCGGGCAGGACGCGCGCGTGCTCGAGTCAGCGCTGCGCTTCGCGACGGCGCACGGCCTCACGGTGGCAGGCTCGCTCGCGAAGCCGTACTCGCGGATGCGACTGGCGGAGATCCTGCAGGCACCCACCGGTGCGCCGGTGGTCGGCCAGGGTCCAGCGGGGCATGCGCAGAGCCCTGCGCTGCTCACTGACGACCCCCTCATGACCCCGGAGGGGCTTCATCGCCTGCTCGAAGAGGATCGCATCACCGTCGCACTGCAGCCCAAGGTGTCGTGCACGACGGGCGAGGTCGTCGGCTATGAGGCCCTCGCCCGGTGCCAGACGGTGGACGGCCGCAACATCCCGCCGGGCGTGTTCGTGCCGGTGGCGGAGGCGAACGGCCTCGCGTCGGAGCTGACCAACTCGGTGATGCGGAGCGCTCTGACGTGGTTCACGTCGGCGCGCCTGCCTGCCTCGCAGACCATCTCGATCAACATCTCGGCTTCGGAGGTGGGCGAGAGCAGCCTGGACCAGCGCCTGGTGTCCCTCACCCGCGAGTGCGGGGTGGATCCCTCCCGGATCATCGTCGAGCTCACGGAGACTGCGGCGATGTCCGACCCTGTGACGTCGCTGAAGCGCCTCACACGACTTCGGCTGGAAGGCTTCCAGGTGTCGCTGGACGACTTCGGCACCGGCTACTCGTCGATGCTCGAGCTCGCGCGCCTGCCGTTCTCAGAGCTCAAGGTGGACCGCAGCTTCGTCGCCACGGCCACGACGTCCGAGGAGTCGCGCACGGTGGTCAGGTCGATCATCGACCTGGGGCATGCGCTCGGCATGAGCTGCACCGCGGAAGGCGTGGAGCGCCCCGCCGACCTGGACCTCCTGGTGGAGATGGGCTGCGACAACATGCAGGGCTTCTACCTGGGCCGCCCCATGTGGCCGGAGGACATCGCGCGCTGGGCGCCGCCCGAGCGCGCACTCCCGCCCCGTCTTCGCTGACCGGGCCTCAGCGGCCCTTCACAGGGTGGGCGCGTGCACGCGCCCACTGGCAGGCGGGACGGCTCAGGCCTTCGCCTCGTAGTCGAGCATCAGGTCGATGCGGCGCTGGTGCCGCGCGTCGCCGCTGAACGGCTCGCCGACGAACGCGTCGGCGATCGCTGTCGCCTCCTCGAGCGAGTGCATGCGCGCCCCGATCGATCCGATCTGCGCGTCGTTGTGCTGCCGGGCCAGCCGTGCGGTCTCCTCCGACCAGATGAGAGCGGCCCGAATCCCGGAGACCCGGTTGGCGGCGAGCTGCTCGCCGTTGCCCGAGCCACCGATCACGATGCCCAGGTCGCCCGGCGCCTCGAGGACGGCCTCCGCTGCGGAGATGCAGAACGGCGGGTAGTCGTCCTGCGCGTCGTACTCGAACGCGCCGTGGTCCACGACGTCGTGGCCCTGGTCGCTGAAGTGCTGGATGAGGTGCTGCTTGAGCTCGAACCCGGCGTGGTCCGCGGCGATGTGGAGACGCATATCCCCATCATGCCAGCGTCGGCGGGCGATCCTCGACTCTCAGTGGTTCACTGGCGCCATGGACTTCGATTCGACCTATCGCCTCGTCACGCCCACCGAGGACCGCAAGCGCGAGGTGAACGACCTGCTGGGCTTCGCCTTCGCGGAGGGCGTGGCCGCGGGCGACGAGGCGGCGTCTGACAGCTGGCTGCCGTGGCGCCGCACCCGCGTCGTCGAGGAGATCGCGACGGGCCGGTATCGCGGCACCTACTCCGCCTTCGACAATCCGACCGTCGTGCCCGGCGGGGCACGGATCCCGAACCTGGGGCTCACCATCGTGGGCGTCCACGCGGCGCACCGGCGTCGCGGACTGCTGACCCGCATGATCGCCGACCACTTCGCGGTGGCGAAGGAGCAGGGCGCGATCATGTCGACGCTATGGGCGGCCGAGCAGGGCATCTACGGACGTTTCGGCTACGGCATGGTGAGCGAGGTGGCGGAGCTGTCGGTCGGACGCGGCGTCGAGCTCGCCGAGGTCGAGGGCTCGGAGGAGCTGTCGGTCGAGATCGAGACGCTCATCCCCGGGGAGCACGGCCCGCTCATGGCCGCGGTCGTCGCGGGGATGACGCGGCCGGGCAGCGCGCTCATGGACGAGGAGGTGCTGCGCTGGCACACGTCGGACGCGGTGCACGGCCGCGGCGAGAAGGAGCCCCGCCGCGTGGTGATCGTGCGCGATGGCGACACTCCTGTCGCTGCCGCGGCGTTCCGACGCCAGAGCAAGTGGGAGGGCGGCGTGCCGGGAGACGTGGTCCACGTGGGCTTCCACGGTGCCCTCTCCCCCGCGGCGGAGCGGCGCCTGTGGTCCGTGCTCACATCGATCGACCTGTCGGCCAAGGTGGAGGCGGAGAACTTCACGCTGGACCACCCGCTGCTGCGGCTGATCGGCCCACATCGCGGCGTCGTGAAGCACGTCTACGACGGCATCTGGGCACGACTGCTGGACGTCAAGGCGTGCCTCGAGGCCCGCTCGTACGGGGCCGACGCGTCCGTCACCTTCGCGCTCACCGACACCGTGCTCCCTGAGAACGCAGGAGTGTGGCGGCTCACCACCGCGGCCGACGGCGACGGCGCTCTCGAGCGCAGCGACGTGGCGCCCGACGAGGCGGACCTGGACCTCACCATCCAGCAGCTCTCGTCGCTGTACCTCGGCGGTGTCACCCTCGCCTCGCTGTACGACGCGGGGCAGGTGCGTGAACGTCGTCCCGGGGCGGTCACCGAGCTGTCGCGCGCACTCCAAGGAGACGTCCTGCCCGCAGGCAACTTCCATTTCTAGGCCGACAGCGAAACCTGGCCGACCCCGTCGGACCCTCCCCCTAGGGTGAGAGTCATGACGAAGCGCTCAGGGATCGATGTCGACGAGTTCTCCACGAAGGTCCGTCCGCAGGACGACTTCTTCCGCTACGTGAACGGAGTGTGGGAGGAGGAGCATGTCATCCCCGACGACAGGTCGGCCGACGGCTCGTTCTACACGCTGCGCGACGAGGCGGAGAAGCAGGTCAGGGTCATCATCGAGGAGGCGGACACCGACTCGCAGATCGGTGCGCTGTACGCCAGCTTCATGGACGTCGACCGCGCGGCCGAGCTCGGCACGAGCCCGCTCGACGAGGACCTCGCGCTCATCGACTCCGCGACGGACCACGCGTCGCTCGCACGCGTCGTCGGTGCGCTGCAGCGCAGCGGCGTGACCGGGCTCGTCGGCTACTACGTGTTCGCAGACAAGGCCGACCCTGACCGCAACGTGGTCTACATGTCGCAGAGCGGGCTCGGGCTTCCCGACGAGGCGTACTACCGCGAGGACGCGCACGCCGCGACCCGTGAGAAGTACGTGGCACACATCGACCGCATGGCCTCGCTCACCGGCGTCGCGTTCTCTGCGGAGCAGGTGATGGCGCTCGAGACCACGATCGCGTCGCACCACTGGGACGTGGTGAAGACGCGTGAGGCCGAGCTCACCTACAACCCTGCAACCCTCACCTCGCTCGCGGCGGATGCCCCCGGCTTCGACTGGGCCGGCTGGGCCGACGCCGCGCAGGTCCCCGAGGCCGCGCACGAGCTGCTCGTCGTCAGCGAGCCCGACTGCTTCACCGGCATCGCGGCGGCCTGGGAGGCCACCGACGTCGGCGCGTGGAAGGCGTACCTGCGCTGGCGCGTCGTGAACTCCCGCGCGCCGTACCTGACGGAGGAGATCTCCAAGGCGAACTTCGACTTCTACGGCACCGTGCTGTCCGGGGCTCCGGTCCAGCGCGAGCGGTGGAAGCGCGGCGTCGGCCTCGTGGAGGCCGTGCTCGGCGAGCTCGTGGGCCAGGAGTACGTCGCACGTCACTTCCCGCCGGACCACAAGCGCCACATGGACGCGCTCGTGGCCAACCTCATCGAGGCGTACCGCCAGTCGATCACGTCGCTCGAGTGGATGACGGAGGAGACCCGCGAGCGCGCGCTGGACAAGCTCGGCAAGTTCACGCCCAAGATCGGCTACCCCGACAAGTGGCGCGACTACACGGGCCTCGAGCTGGCCGCCGACGACCTGGTGGGCAACGTGCGCGCCGCGTCGGCCTTCGAGGAGGACTGGGAGTGGAACAAGATCGGCAAGCCGGTCGACCGCTCCGAGTGGCTCATGACCCCGCAGACCGTCAACGCGTACTACCTGCCGGTCGCCAACGAGATCGTGTTCCCTGCGGCCATCCTGCAGCCCCCGTTCTTCCACCCCAGCGCCGACGACGCGGTCAACTACGGCGGCATCGGCTCCGTGATCGGACACGAGATCGGCCACGGCTTCGACGACCAGGGCTCCAAGTACGACGGCACGGGCAAGCTGGACGACTGGTGGACCGAGGCCGACCGCACGGCGTTCACCGAGCGCACGAGCGTCCTCATCTCCCAGTACGACGGCTACTCACCCGCCCAGCTGTCCGACGACCACCGCGTCATCGGTGCGCTGACCATCGGCGAGAACATCGGCGACCTGGCGGGCGTGGAGATCGCTCTGAAGGCGTACGCGATCGCGCTGGGTCACCCGATCGAGGAGGCTCCCGAGCTGGGCGGCCTCACCGCGCTGCAGCGCTTCTTCGTGGGCTACGCGCTCACCGAGCGCATGAAGGTCCGCGACGAGGCCCTCATCACGCGGCTCAACACCGACCCGCACTCGCCCAGCGAGTTCCGCGTCAACGGCATCGTGCGCAACATGAACGCCTGGTACGAGGCCTTCGAGGTGGGCGCCGACGACGCGCTGTGGCTCGATCCCGCGGAGCGCGTCAGCATCTGGTGACGTCACGACCGGGGTGGCTGGCACGCTTTCGCGCCACCCCGGCGTGGTGAACTGCACTCGGTGTTCCACTTTTCGGCGACCGAGGCGTATCGTGTCAGGACGGACCCCGATCGGGGCCCCTACCCGGACGAGAGGAGCACTCTATGGCAGAGAAGACGAGCATCGACCTGATCGAGCTCACCGCTGACAAGGCTGCTGCTGAAGACACGTCGGGCGGTTGCGCCTGCGGAGGCTGCGGCTGCGGCGAGTAGCTCGACCCTGAAGACTTTCTAGCCGGAAGGCGGGAGCGGACCCCATGGTCCGTTCCCGCCTTTCTGCTTTCCGGGCACCCGGGCGGCTAGGCGGAGCGGAGGACCCGCACCTCCCAGGGCGCGAGCGGCCCCTCTGACGAGGCGCCGTCGATGTTGCCGAGCACGAGCTCTCCCCCACCGACCGAGCCGTCGACCTCAGCCGTCTGGCCGGACAGGTTGGCGACAACCGTAAGGACCACGCCGTCGAGCGCACGACGGTAGGCGAAGACCTGCGGGTCCTCGGGCATCAGCATCTGGAAGTCGCCATGGGCGACGACCGGCTCGGCATGCCGGAACGCGATCAGCTCACGATAGAACGCCCACACCGAGTCCGAGTCGTCCACCTGCGCGGCGGCGTTGAGCCATGTGTGGTTGCCGGTCACCTTGAGCCACGGCGTGCCCGTCGTGAAACCCGCATGAGGCGACGCGTCCCACTGGACCGGCGTGCGCGCGTTGTCGCGACTCATCGCCTGCAGGCCCTCGATGACCTTCGCGTCCGTCCACCCCTGGGCGCGCAGCTCGTCGTACGCGTTGAGGCTCTCGACGTCGCGGTAGTCGTCGATGGTCGCGAGCCCGGCGTTCGTCATGCCGAGCTCCTCGCCCTGGTAGATGTACGGGGTGCCGCGCATGAGGTGGAGCACGGCCGCGAGCGCCTTGGCGGACCGGGCGCGGTGCTCGCCGTCGTCGCCGAAGCGGGAGACGACGCGCGGCTGATCGTGGTTGTCCCAGTAGAGGCTGTTCCAGCCGCGCTCGCCGAGCTCGGACTGCCAACGGCCCAGGATCGACTTGAGCCGCACCAGGTCGAGCGGCTGCACGTCGAACTTGCCCCCGGGCCCGTGGTCCACGTCCACGTGGTCGAACTGGAACACCATGTCCAGCTCACGCCTGTCGGGATCGGTGACGAGCAGCGCGTCCTCGGGCGTCACGCCGGGCATCTCGCCGACGGTGAGGAGCTCCGCGTCGCGGCCGTCGAACACCTCGCGGTGCATCTCCTGCAGGAACTCATGCATGCGTGGGCCGCAGGCGTACAGGGGGAAGCCGTTGCCGAGCCCGCCCGCGCCCGGCGCGCCGTCCTGGAGCGGAAGCACCTTGGAGATGAGGTTGATGACGTCCATGCGGAAGCCGTCGACGCCCTTGTCGAGCCACCAGCTCATCATCGTGTAGACGGCCTGGCGGACCTCCGGGTTCTCCCAGTTGAGGTCGGGCTGCTTCTTGTGGAACAGGTGCAGGTAGTACTCGCCGGAGTCCTCGTGCGGCTCCCAGACGGGACCGGAGAAGAAGCTGCGCCAATTGGTGGGCTCGCCGCCCTCCTGGCCGAGGCTGTACTCGGGCCGCGGCGGGCTCCACCAGTACCAGTCCCGCTTGGCGCTGCGCTTGGACGCCTGCGACTCGAGGAACCAAGGGTGCTCGTCGGAGGTGTGGTTGACCACCAGGTCCATGACAAGCCGCATGTCGCGCTCATGGACCTCGGCGAGCAGGGCGTCGAAGTCGGCCATGCTGCCGAACGAGGGGTCGATCGCCTGGTAGTCGGAGATGTCGTAGCCGTTGTCGGCGTGCGGCGACTCGTAGATGGGCGACAGCCACAGGACGTCGACTCCCAGGTCGTGGAGGTAGTCGAGCCGCTGACGGATCCCGTTGAGGTCGCCGATGCCGTCACCGTTGGAGTCCTGGAAGCTCCGCGGATAGATCTGGTACACCACGGCGGACTTCCACCAGTCGCTGCTCACCTCTGCCCCTTTCGACGGCGTCGTCCCTCTCACCCTAGGCCCGCGGGGTGGCGCTCGGTGACACTAACGACGCTGCGCCGCGGCGAGCTCCGCGTAGACGCCGGCGCGCGCGACGAGGTCGTCGTGGGAGCCGGACTCGACGATGCGTCCTCCCTGGACCACGTGGATGACGTCGGCATCGGCGACGGTGGAGAGCCGGTGCGCGACGACGAGGGTGGTGCGGCCCTGGGCGGCGTTGTCGAGCGCCTCCTGAACCACGCGCTCACTGACGGTGTCGAGCGCGCTGGTCGCCTCGTCGAGCAGCAGCACGGGCGGGTCCTTCAGCAGCACGCGCGCGATCGCGATGCGCTGCTTCTCGCCACCGGAGAGCCGATACCCGCGCTCCCCCACGATCGTGGCGTAGCCGTCCTCGAAGCCGAGGATCGTGTCATGGATGTTCGCCGCGCGGCACGCCCGCTCGAGCTCGGCGTCCGTCGCGTCCGGCCTGGCGTAGCGGAGATTGGCGGCGATGGTGTCGTGGAACAGGTACGTCTCCTGCGTGACGACCCCGATCCGATCCACCACGGACTCCTGGGTCAGGTCGCGCACGTCCGCTCCCGCGAACACGACGGACCCCTCGGTCGCCTCGTGGAGGCGGGCCGCGAGATAGACCACCGTGGTCTTGCCCGCGCCCGACGGACCGACGAACGCATGCGTCGTCCCCGGCTCCGCCGTGAAGGTGACGCCCGACAGCGTCGGCGCGGCGTCGGCCCTGGAACCCGGGTAGCGGAAGCCGACGTCACGGAACTCGATCCGGCCCATCGGGCCCGGAGCGTCGGCGACGTCGATCGCCCCGGGTCGGTCCGAGATCGCGGGCGCGAGGTCCAGGTACTCGAAGATGCGCGCGAACAACGCCTTGGAGGTCTGCACCTCGAGCGCGACGCGCATGAGCGCCATGAGCGGGAACAGCAGCCGCGCCTGCAACGTGGTGAACGCGACGATGGTTCCCGCGGACAGGGCGCCGCCGGCCGCGTCGGGAGAGCCCGACCAGATCAGCCATCCGGCGGCCAGGTAGACGACGGCGGGCACCGACGACATGACGATGCTCACGAGTCCGAAGAACCACTGCCCCGACATCGCCTGCTGAACCTGGAGCCGCACCTGGTTGCTGTTCTCATCTGAGTAGCGGGCGGTCTCGAAGCGCTGTCGGTTGTAGGTCTTCGACAGCAGGATGCCGCTGACCGAGAGCGTCTCCTGCGTGATGGCCGTCATCTCGGACAGGCTCTCCTGCGTGCGCGCCGCGATGCGCTGCCGGATCAGGCCGACGCGCCGCTGCACCACGACGAGCGCGGGCATGAGGATCACGGCGAGCAGGGTGAGGCGCCAGTCGAGCACGATCATCGCCACCAGGCTCGCCGCGACGGTGACGACGTTGCCGACGATGGTCTGGACGAATGTGGTGAGCACGTTGGAGACGCCGCCCACGTCGTTCTGGAGCCGCGACTGGATGATGCCCGTCTTGGTGCGGGTGAAGAACCCGAGCTCCATCGACTGCAGGCGGGTGAACAGGCGGACGCGCAGGTCACCCGTGACGCGGTTGCCGACGGTCGAGGTCACGTAGGTCTGCCACACACCGAGCGCTGCGGCAGCGATGAAGATGCCGATCATGACGGCCACGAGCTCGACGAGCAGCCCCATGTCGGGGCTGCCCACGGTGCCGGAGGCGTCGGTGGGGAACAGCGCCTCGTCGAAGACCCGCTGCACGATCAGCGGCGGGATCACGGCCGCGCCGGAGGCGGCGATGACGAGCACCGCCGTCAGGATCAGGTGCCCGCGGTACGGGACGAAGAGCGCGCCGATCCGCTTCCACAGGTCGGGGATTCGGGGCGCCTCCGCGATCTCGCGTCGCGCCTCGTCCTCGTTGCGCACGAGTCTGCGACCGCCACCACCGGGACCCATGCGACCTCTTCTCTGCTCAGGGAGTCAGCGTACGGCGCAACGGGACGGCGTCAGGAACCATTCCCGTCGCCTGGGCGGGCGGACGCGGCTACAGGCCGAGCTCGAGGAGCTCGCCGGGTGCGGCCTCTCCGGCGGCGGCGGCGAACAGCTCCATGCCCTCGCGGACCTTCTCGCGGTCCTCGGGCGGAAGCGAGGTGAGCGCCGCGGCGATCTCGGCACGGCGACGGCGGGTGACCTCGGCGACGAGCTCCCGGGCCTTCTCGGTCCGCTCCACATGTACCTCGCGCCGATTGCCTTCCACGGGCACCCGCTCGACCCAGCCCCCTGCGGCGAGGCGGTCGACGGTGCGGCTGAGCGTGGACGGGTGCACGCCGACGCTCTCGGCGAGGTCAGCCATGCGTGCGGGTTCCGCCGTCTCGAGCACGACCAGGATGCGGAACTGGACGAGCGTGAGCTCCTCGAGCACAGGTGCGAGCGAACGGGCGACGAAGCCGAGAAGCGAGCGGGAGGCGAGGATCGCGGCGCCGATCGTGGGGTCGGCGAGGGGATCGCCGGAGGGCGGCGGGGCGGTCGCTGACGACGTGCTGTCGCCGGTGTCGGGCGCCTTGTTCATGCGTTCACCGTAATGGATATGCGTGCTACCGTACAACAGTTGCATGAATACACGTGAGGACTGACCCGTGCCCCCCGCTCCAGCACCGCTCCACCGCCGCGCGCTGACGTGGCTGCGCCGCTCCGAGAACTCCGCGCTCATCGCGCTCGCGCTGGTCATCGGCGCCGCGGCCGGATTCGGCGCGATCGCCTTCCGTTGGCTGATCGAGACCGCGACGCTCTTCTTCTCCGGTCACGCCGACTACTCCGCCGTGACCGATCACGCACCTCACCCCTGGGTCCCTTGGCTCGGGGGTTTCTTCGTGGTGCTGGCGCCCGCCGTCGGCGGACTCATCTACGGTCCGATCATCCATCGCTGGGCACGCGAGGCACGCGGGCACGGCGTGCCCGAGGTCATGTACGCCATCTCCAAGCGAGGCGGCCGCATCCCGGTGAAGGTCGCCTTCGTCAAGGCGCTCGCCTCCGCCATCACGATCGGCTCCGGAGGCTCGGTCGGCCGCGAAGGCCCGATCGTGCAGATCGGCTCCGCGCTGGGCTCCGCGCTCGCCCGCGCCGTGAAGCTCAACGAGTCCCAGGTGCGCCTGCTCGTCGCCTGCGGTGCCGCGGGCGGCATCGCCGCTACCTTCAACGCGCCGATCGCCGGAGTGTTCTTCGCGATGGAGCTGCTGCTGGTGAGCTTCGCCGCGCGCACCTTCGCCGCCGTCGTCCTGTCGTCCGTCACAGCCTCCGTCATCGCCCGGTCGATCCTGGGAGACGAGGCGTTCCTCACCCTCCCGGAGTTCCACGTCTCGCACGTCGGGGAGTACGGGCTCTACGCCGTGCTGGGCCTGCTCGCCGCGCTCGTCGCGATCGGGTTCACCAAGGCGCTGTACTGGTTCGAAGATGTCGCGGACAAGATCTGGAAGGGCCCCGAGTGGCTGCGCCCGGGAGTCGGCGGCCTCCTGCTCGGCCTGCTG
This sequence comes from Demequina zhanjiangensis, assembly GCF_030418315.1. Taxonomy (GTDB): domain Bacteria; phylum Actinomycetota; class Actinomycetes; order Actinomycetales; family Demequinaceae; genus Demequina; species Demequina zhanjiangensis. The sequence goes on along the minus strand of NZ_JAUHPV010000004.1, from coordinate 232,454 downwards.
CTGCTCGTCATCCCGCAGATGTACGGCGTCGGCTATCCGGTGCTCGAGAACGCCGTCATGGGCGAGTACGTCATCGGCTTCCTGGTGGTGCTCCTGCTCGCCAAGGTCGTCGCGACGTCGCTGACCATCGCGATCGGAGGCTCGGGCGGGGTGTTCGCCCCCTCCCTGTTCCTGGGAGCGATGCTCGGCGCCGCCTTCGGGCAGGCCCTCGCCTGGATGCTTCCCGACGCGGGGATCACCCCCGGCGCCTACGCGCTCGTGGGCATGGCCGCCGTCTTCGCGGGCGCCTCGCGTGCGCCGATCACGGCCGTCATCATCCTGTTCGAGCTCACCGGCGAGTACACGATCATCCTGCCGCTGCTGCTGGCCGTCGTGGTCTCGACGATGCTGTCCTCGCACCTGTCCAAGGAGTCGATCTACACGGCCAAGCTGCGTCGCCGCGGCGTGGACCTCACCGTGCGTCCCGGCACCGCCGCCCTCACGGGAGTGTCGGTGGACACGCTGATGCGCAAGGCGCCCCGCACCGTCAGCACCACGCTGCCCGCCGCGGACGCAGTCGAGTTCCTCCTCACCTCGGGCCGCAAGTCACTGCCCGTCATCACCGAGCACGGCGAGTACGTCGGAGTCGTGACCCTCTCGTCGGCCGCAGGAGCGATCACCCAGGACGAGGACGCGTCGGAGGTCACCGTCTCGCAGCTCATCGAGTGGCGCGACTACGTCTCCCCCGACGCCCCGGTCGCCGATGTGCTCGACCGCATGCTCGAAGGCGAGTCGAACGACGGACTCCCCGTGCTCGACGACGACGGCAACCTCGTGGGCTGGCTGCGCACCGAGGCGGTGCTCAGGAGGATGTCCTCCGCCGTGTGACGCGCATCAACCATGGGAGACTGGCACCCATGACCGCGCTGCCCTCGATCGTCTTCTTCGAACCGCGGATCCCCAACAACACCGGCAACGCGATCCGCCTGTCCGCAGTGACCGGCTGCACGCTGCGCCTCGTGGAGCCGCTGGGATTCGACCTGTCCGAGCCGAAGCTCAAGCGTGCGGGCCTCGACTATCACGACCTCGCATCGATGACGATCCACCCGAGCCTCGACGCGCTGCTGGACGAGTTCCCCGACTCTCGCGTCTTCGCGTTCACCGGTCGCGGCGAGACACGCTTCACCGACGTCACCTACGAGCCCACCGACCTGCTGCTGTTCGGGCCCGAGCCCACCGGTCTTCCCGACTGGGTGCTCGACCACCCGCGCATCACCTCATGGCTGCGCATCCCCATGCTGCCTGGCCGACGCTCGCTCAACCTGTCGAACTCCGCGGCCATCGCCGCCTACGAGGCCGCGCGGCAGGCCGACTTCGACGGCCACGTCTGACAGCGCGCGACGCGCCGCCTCACTCCACGCGGTAGGTGGTCTGCACGTAGCCGGGACCGTACTTGCGCACGTCTGCGACGGCCAGGTCGATGCGCGGCATCGGCGCCTCGAACAGGCGCAGCCCGTCGCCCAGCACCGTGGGGATCACGGTGATGATGAGCTCGTCCAGCAGGTCCGCGACGAGCGCCTGGCGGATCAGCGAACCGCCGTCCACATAGATGTCCTTGCCGCCGGCCACATCCTGCGCGGCATCGATCAGGTCCTCGATGTCCCCTGAGACCGCCGTGACCGAGCCCTCGGACTGCGACAGGTCACGCGTGGTCGCGACCAGCACGGGAATCTCGCCGTAGGGCCAGGTGCCGAACCCGCACGCGACGTCGAACGTCTTGCGCCCCATGAGGAGGCAACCGACGTTGGCGGCGAAGTCCTCGTACGTCGTCCCGTCCGGCACGACCTCCGCCCAGGGGCCCACCGCCATCGGCACGCCGGAGTTGCGTGGCTCCTGGAGCCACCCGATCTCATCGTCAGGGCCTGCGATGAAGCCGTCGGCCGAGGTCGCGAGGTAGCCGCGAACGCGGCCCGGGGTGGTCGACATGTTCATTACCGTAACGGAAAGAGTGTGAACGGCTTATTGCGGACATGGTTCAGGGCGCCGCAGGAGCCATGCCCGACGCCGCTGTGCGGAGCCTCGTGCACGCGCACTTGGGATTCCTCTGACCTTGGTCAGCGATACTCGAGTTCGGTGGCAGAATCTTCGCGTGACGACGAAGGCCGAGAACGAGACCCCCTCGCTGTGGCGCAACCGCAGCTTCACCACACTGCTCACCGGTGAGGCCATCTCGCATGCGGGCGTCCAGATCGCGACGCTCGCGCTCCCCATCACCGCCGTCAACTACCTTGGCGCCGACGAGCGTGAGTCGGGCCTGGTCCTTGCCGCCGCGACCTCAGCGTTCCTCCTGATCGGCCTTCCCGCGGGTGCGTGGGTGGACCGCATGCGCAAGCGCCCCGTCATGATGACCGCCAACCTGGTCCGCGCAGCCCTCATGGCGATGATCCCCGCGCTCTACATGACCGGGCACCTGACCATCGCCTGGCTGATCGGGATCGCCTTCGCGCTCGGATTCGCCACCGTGTTCTTCGACGTGGCCTACCTCTCCGTCGTGCCGTCCCTGGTGCGCAAGGAGCATCTGGGACAGGCGAACGCGAACCTGGAGACCGTCGGCATCGTCGCCCGCGTCGCCGGACCTGGCGCCGCCGGCCTGCTCACCCGCATCCTCGAGGCGCCGAACCTGCTCGGCGCCGGCGCCATCGGCTACCTGGCCAGCGCGTTCGCCGTCTCACGGATCAAGGCGGAGGAGCAGCGCGGCGAGAAGTCCGCGGGTGGGCTCTGGAGCGAGGTCCGCGAGGGCACGTCCTTCGTCTTCCGCCACCCGCTGCTGTCCCGCACCACGCTCTCCGCCGCCGCGGTCGGCCTGTTCGACAACCTCGCACGCGCACTCATGGCGATCCTGATCCTGCGCGAGATGGGCGTCTCGGAGACCGCGTACGGCATGCTCTTCACGCTCGCGGCGCTCGCTTCCCTCGGCGGAGCAAGGCTCGCGCCGTGGCTCCAGAGCCGCTTCGGCTCCGGCAAGGTCATCGTCTGGGGCTTCGGGGTCGCCGCCCTCACCACCGCCGCCTATCCGCTCGCGCTGATCCTGCCGCCCACCGCCGGCTACCTCACGCTCCTCGCGTCGATGCTCCTCGGCTTCGGCGGCATCACGGTCTTCAACATCGCGCACGTGACGATGCGTCAGCAGCTGTGCCCCCCGCGGATGCTCGGACGCATGACCGCCACGATGCGCTTCGCCATGTGGGGCGTCATGCCGATCGGGTCGCTGCTCGGCGGCGAGCTCGGCAGCCGCCTGGGGCTGGGCCCTGCGTTCCTCATCGCGCTGGTGGGGTCGATCCTGGGCTGGCTGATCGTGGCGCTCTCCCCTGTGCGCCGCGTCCGCTCGGCCGACGAATGGCTCGCGCGCCAGGACCACCCGTCCACCTGGGCGCGCGAGCGCGTGGAGTCCTCCCGCATCAAGGAGGTCAAGCCTGGCGAGCAGAGCCTCGAGGCGACGAGCGTCGACGTGGACGGTCAGGTGCCGCGATAGCCGACCGGCGCCCTGCCCGACGCTCCGGTAATCCCTGCTGATCGTCCATCACGGTGGACGATCAGCACAGTATTCGGCCACCATCGGAGCATGTCCAGCTCACCCGAGGGAGACCGCCCCGCCCTGCGCGCCCCTTTGCGGACCCTGCGTCTGAGGTCCTCGCACTTTCTCGACGGCGCGCTCGAGGCACCGTGGCGCTACACCCGCGGTCCCTCCGCAGACGCCTTCCGCCTCTACGTCGTCACCGACGGCGAGTGCACCGTCGCACCCCACGAGGGCAAGTCGGAGACGCTCGGCCCGGGCGAGCTCGCCCTCGTGCCCGGCGGCATGACGCACGACGTCGCGTCATCCCTGGACGTCCCGCCGAGCACGAGCGAACCGCTCCGGCACCCCGTCACCGAGACCTTCGCCACCATCACGTCGCGGGGAGACGGACCCCGCTGCCGCGTCCTGATGGGAACGCTCGAACTCGAGCCGGGCCCCGCACTCCGGATACTCCGCCAGCTCCCACCCGTCATCAAGGTGTTCCCCAAGGACGACCTCAGCGCCCTCTGGGTGCCCGCCACCGTCCGCATGCTCCGGCGCGAAGCGGTCGACCGACGCACCGCCGCCGACGAGGTCATGACCAGGCTTGCCGACCTGCTCGTGCTCTTCATGACCCGCACCTGGCTCGAGCAGGCCGACTACGACGGAGGCGCTCCCGCCGCCTGGACCGACGAGCGGATCGGCGCCGTCGTCGCCCGCATCCACGCCCGTCCCGCCGACGACTGGACGGTGGCCGACATGGCGCACTCCGCCGGCATGTCACGGTCCGCCTTCGCCGCCAGATTCACCGAGGTCACCGGCACCACTCCCCTGCGCATGGTGACCGACCGGCGCATGGCCCTCGCCCTGCACATGCTCCAGACCAGCGACGACACCGTCGCAGCCATCGCCGCCCGGTGCGGCTACGCGTCCGAGGCGGGTTTCGGCCGTGCCTTCATGCGCGCCCACGCCACCACCCCTGCTGCCGCGCGACGCGCCGCCCACCACGAGAGGATCCCGTCGTGACAGCCGACGAGCGACCCGAGACGCCCCCAGAGCACGCACCGCTCGACGAGGTCGACGCGACCGAGACCGTCTCGCCGACGCCGATCGGCGCCGAGCCCGTCATGACCGAGGTCGGAGCGGCCCCGTCGGCCGCGCACGAGGACGACGCGGAGGAACCGCCTTCGCTGTGGCGCAACGGCCCGTACATGGCCCTGCTCACCGGCGAGACGGTCGGGAACGTCGCCGTCGAGATCGCGCAGGTCGCGTGGCCGATCATCGCGATCACCTACCTGGCCGCGACCGAGCTCGAGATCGGCATCCTGGGCATGGCGGAGGGCATCGCCTTCCTGATCCTCAGCCTGCCCGTCGGGGCCTGGGTGGATCGCGTCTCCCGCCGCAAGGTGATGGCCGTCGCGAACGTCGTGCGCGCCCTGACCATGGCGGCCATCCCGACCCTGTGGCTGATGGGCCTGCTCGAGGTCCACTGGCTCATGGTCATCGCGCTCACCATGTCCGCCGCGCAGGTCTTCTTCGACATGGCCTACATGTCGATCGTGCCGTCGCTCGTGCCCGAGAAGCAGCTGAGCGAGGCGAACTCCCGCCTTCAGATGACCAACGAGGTGGCGCGCGCCGCAGGGCCGGGCCTCGGCGGCGTGCTGGCCCGAGTCATCTCGGCACCGCTCCTGCCGATCTTCGCGACCGTCGGATATCTCGTCTCGGCCCTCGCCATCTGGCGGATCCCCGCCGATGAGCCACCGCCCCGCGAGCACGACACCACGATGCGCAAGGAGATCGCCGACGGCCTCAGGTTCGTCTTCCAGCACCCGTTCATCCGCCCCGTGGTCGTGTCCACCACGGTGTCGAACTTCTTCTCCAGCATCGCCTTCACGATGTTCCCCGTGCTCGTCCTGCGCTACCTCGAGGTGGGACCCCTCGGGTGGGGCCTGCTCCTCACGGCAGGCTCGATCGGAGGCATCCTCGGCGCGCTCGCCGCCCCATGGTTCGCCCGCACGTTCGGCGACGGACACTCGATCGCCGTCACGTACGCCGTGAACGCCGTCGCCTTCATGCTGCCCGTGGTCACCTTCCTCGTGCCGCGGCCGGTCGCCCTCGGCGTCCTCGCAGTGAGCATGATCGGAGGCCTGTTCGCGATCGTCTCCTTCAACGTGGTGCAGGTGACCATGCGACAGAAGCAGTGCCCGCCCCGCATGATCGGGAGGATGACGGCCTCCATCCGCGTGATGATCTGGGGGATCGCTCCTCTCGGCGCACTGATCTCAGGAGTCGTCGCAGAGCACTGGGGACTCGCACCCGCCTTCTGGATCGGGGGCCTCGGGAACGCGCTCGGCCTGCTGCTGCTCGTCAGGTCGCCGCTGTGGAGGATGGGCGAGGTCCCGGTCGTCCCGTCGGGCTCGCGCTGGCCCTGAGCGCGCCGTGTGACAGGCATCGAATGCCACTTTCCAGGGCCGACGCGACACCCGTGGAGAGAGGTTCAGGAGCAGCCGAAAACGGACTATCCTGACACCGCCGAACGACCCGGATACCGTCCCATCCAGGCCGCGCCGACGCGGCAGCCCTCCGAAGGATCACCCGATGCCCTCCCGCCTGACCCTTGGCGCCGCCGCGCTGATCGGCACCTCCGCGCTTCTGCTGACGGCGTGCTCGTCGACGGAGGATCCGAGCGCCGAGCCGGAGTACACGGTGGAGGATGCCGCGGCCGAGGCCACGCGCGGCGCAGACGAGGTCTCGCCCGACCTGCCGAACCCGTGCGAGCTGATCGACGCCGCCGCACTCGAGTCGACGCTCGGCGTCTCCTTCGGCGAGGGTGCGTTCAACGGCTACCTGTCCAACGAGGAGGAGTCGATCTGCGAGTGGAACGGCACGGGCGAGAGCTACGCGTCCGTGCAGGTCGCGGTCAGGATCTTCTCCGGCTCCGAGGACGAGGAGATCGCGCGCGCGGTGACCGTCTACGGGGACCTGTCCCAGGCCGAGCTGGAGGGGATCGAGTCGGGGTACGCAGCGCCAGACGGCACGATCGTCGGCGCGCTCACCGCTGACGGCATCGCCGTCTACGTGCTCCACTACACGGAGGCATGGACGGACCTCACCGAGAGCACGGCGGCGGTCGCCGCGCTCGTCGTCTCCGCGCTGTAGCGCCCTTCCGCTCGTCTGTCGTCTCGCTCAGGGACGCGGGTCGCGCGCGTCGTAGTCCAGGAATCTGAGCCCGCCCGGCTTCCAGCGGAGCCTCACGAGCACCGCCGTGGCGGCGACGATGACGAACCCTCCGAGCAGTGGCGGGAACCACAGCGCGACCGCAGTCGCGAGCACTCCCGCATACATGTCGCCCAGTCGCGGTCCGCCTGTCACGACGACGACGAAGACGCCCTGCATGCGGCCGCGCATCTGGTCGGGCGCCGCCTGGATCATCATCGTCTGACGGAAGATCGCGGACACCTCGTCCGAGGCGCCCATGCCCATCATCGCGACCGAGAGCGCCACGAGCGTGCCGGCATGGATGCCGCCCCACCCCTCGGCCGGCTCGTGCTCCACGCGGGAGGCGATCAGCGTGATCGCGCCGAACGCGAGAGCGAAGCCGCCGAACGTCAGGTTCGCGCGCAGGATCGCGACTCCATGCCTGTGCACGCGGGCGACGGGTCCGGAGAAGAGCGACGCGAGCATCGTCCCGACCGCGCCGGCCGCCGTGAGGGCGCCCACGGTCAGCGCTCCTCCGCCGACGAGCGTCGCACCGAGCGCGGGGAAGAGGACGTAGGGGCGGAAGAAGGTCATCGCGATGATGTCGACCAGGAAGTTCATGCGCAGGTTCGGCGCGTGCCTCAGGAACCGCAGGCCTTCGAGGAGCATGCCCCAGCCCGCCTCCGCCTTCTCACCCAGGCGCGGTAGCGCGGGCAGCATCCAGACGCCGAGGAACCCGAAGCTGAACAGCACGGCGTCCACCGCGAACGTCCACGCGAATCCGACGCTCGCCACGAGCACGCCCGCGAGCGCGGGGCCGACCGTCAGCGCGACACCGATGGCGATGCCGTTGAGGGCGCTCGCGCGGGAGACCAGCTCGGGCGGCAGGATCCGCCCGACGAGGGCGCTTCGAGTCGCGCCCGAGATCGTCGCCGCGACGGCATTGACGGTGGTGACCACGAGGAAGGGCCATGCCTCGGCGCGGCCGCCGGACCTGATCTCGGCGAGGTCCCACAGGGCGAGCGCGACGAGCCCCAGAGTGGACGCCCACGAGACGAGCGACGACACGATCAGCAGGCGGCGCCGGTCGAAGACGTCCGCGAGCATGCCTCCCCAGAGCCCCGCGATGATCATCGGGATCAGGGACGCACCACCGACGAGCCCGACCATGAAGGTCGACTCGGTGATGTCGTAGATCTGCAGGCCCACCGCCACGATCGACATCTGCGCGCCGATGTTGGCGATCGTGCCGCCCGCCCACAGGCGCGCGAAGGCAGGAGAGGCCTTCAGCGGGGCGAGGTCGACGAGCCTGCGACCCTTCGCGGGGGCCGTCTGAGGCGCGTCGTCAGCGGTCGGGGCGCGGTCGACGGGTTCGGTCACCGGACGAGTGTAGGCGCCCGGAGCCGAGGACAGTCCCCGTCCGGGCGCCTCCCCGACGTCAGGGTGCCGGTGGCGGCGGGGGTGGCTCCGGGTCCTCCCCCGTCAGGTCGTCATCGGGCTCGTCCGGCGTGGGCGGTGAGTGCAGCTCCCCATGGAAGAACTGCGCGTTGCGCGCACGACGGTCGGGCTCGTTCTCGTTGCGTCCCTCGGTGGACCCCGAGCGGCTGCGGAAGCTTCCCTTGGGGTGGTCGTCTCCGGTCAGGCCCGAGACGTGATGATCCACCGTCCGGTCGGGACGGTAGCGGGCGTCGCGGTTGCGGTACTTGCGCTGGATCCACCACCAGGTGCCCCAACCCGCCGCGGGACCCGCCGCGAACAGGAGCAGCGCGACGAATGCGACGCCGCCTCCGCCGTCGCCGTTCATCCGCCCACCGCCAGGGTCAGGAAGCCCAGGGGCCACGTGACGACGGACACGCCGACGGCGATGCCCCAGGCCAGCAGCGCGGCCTTGCGCGTGTTGATCGGGACCGAGCCCATCGTCGCGCCTGTGCGGCCGTTGACCGCGATGTAGTGCGTCACGGGACGTCCCTTGCGTGTCTCGGTGAATCCGTAGAGCCACACCGGCAGCAGCACCGAGGTCCAGCGGGCGCCGTCGATGCGCACCTGCTCGGACTCCCAGCGGACGCCGCGCTTGTACTGCGCGACCGACTGCGTCGAGGCTCCGCGCGCGACCGTCATGAAGTGCCCGGCCGCGATGCTCTCCGCCTCGTCGATGTCCATGTCGCGGCGCTGCGAGGTGTGCTCGTCTCCCAGGAAGTGGGCGTCGAACCGCACGATGTTCTTCACGTCGAACGGGAGGATCGCGTTGATCACGTTGTTCGTGCTCGTCGCCGAGTGGATGTCGGCCTTGTCGAAGTTCGACTCCACGATGAGGTCGTCGATCTCGATGTCCAGGAAGCGCGTCACGGAGTAGCGGTCACCGTAGTAGGTGGTGCCGTGCTCCTTGCTGTGCGTGGTGCGCCTCGTGATCTCGCCCACGCCGTCCAGCCGCACCGAGATGTTGCCGTCCACCGTCATGTACGGCAGGTAGACGCCCATGATGTTTTCGGGCGTGAACGTGGACGAGAACTCGGGCAGCGCGAACGATTTCCGCTCCTCCACGAACCTCGCGATGTGCTGCATCGCCTGCTCGCGCGTGATGGAGAAGGGCAGGATGCCGTCGGGCACCGCACCGTTCGGGATGCGGTTGTTGAGCGACAGCACGTGCTTGCACCAGTGGCAGCGCGCCTGGAGCGTGCGGTCGGTGTCGACGACCACCTCCGAGCCGCAGCCGTCGCACTTCATGGTGACGAGCGCGTCGTCGGAGACGATGTCCGATGCGGCGGTCGAGTAGGTCGTGCCACGAAGGTCGGCGATGCCCTCGGACAGGCCCATCGCCTCGTCGAGGCGCTCGAAGCCCCACCGGTGACGGCAGAACTCGCACATGAACATGTGCTGGTCCTTGAGCTCGACCACGTCCGAGGCGCCGCACTTGGGGCAGCGCACCACGCCGTCGGCGCGGCCGGCCGGGGTCGCCAGGTGCTGGGGGCCGGAGGTGTCAGGGGCGTCCAGGCCGTCGGCGCCGTCGGGCGCGCCGTCCTGCGACCCCGGGGACTCGGGGTTGATGTCAGCCATGCCTGCCCCTAGAGCCCGAGGGCCTTCTTCTTGAGGGCGTCGTAGTCCTCCTGCGTGATGAGCCCGTCGTCGAGCATCTTCTTCGCAGAGGCGAGCTGCGCGTGGGGGTCGGGTGCGGCGGGCTGCTGTGCGGCGGCGCCCGCAGCCATGCCTGCAGGGGCGCCGGGGGTCTGCGGGACCATGCCGCCGATCGCACCCATGCCCATGCCCATCATGGCGAGGCCCGTGCCTCCGCCGGTCTCGCCCGCGTTCTCGACGCCGCGCGCGACGGACTGCTTGAGGAACGTGTCGGCGCGGCCGCCGGACAGCGCGTCCGCCTTGCGGACGTCGGAGAGGAGCGCCTGCGTGTCGGCGTCGTACTCGATGGCGACGAGCGTCGCGGAGGAGATCTCGAGGCCGCGCTCGGTGGTCCACTGGTAGTTCTTCTCCACCTCCTCCGACAGCGACTTCGCGAAGCCCACGGAGTCACCCTGGATGCGGGTGATGCGGTGGTCCTTGTCGGGGTCGTTCACGTAGCGCGAGAACGCGCCCGCGAGCGATCCGACGACCTCGCTGAAGAGCTGCTCGGAGACCGGGTTGGTGGCCTCGGTGATGTCGAAGGGTCGTGCGCCCGCCGACAGGTACGACGCGGGCACGAGGGTCTTCACGAACAGCACCGGGTCCGCGATCTCGAGCACGTAGGTGCCTCGCGTGATCGCGCCCGCCTGCGTGTTGAGGTAGCGGTCGTCCCAGTAGATGGGGCTCTGCGTGCCGAACTTGTTGTTCGGGATCTCCTTGAGGTTCACGTAGAAGGCGAGCTGCTGACCCATGGGCCGGCCGCCGAACTTGAAGCGCTCCCACGAGGTGGTGAAGGTCGAGTTGAGCAGGCCGCCGCCGGAGAACACCGACTTGGAGTCCTGCGACTCGCTGTCCCACCGGTACGCGCCCGCCTCGGCGACGACGGCGGAGACCGCGCCGTCCTGGAACGTCAGGAGGCCGTAGCCCTCCGGCACGACGATGACCGAGCCGTTCGTGATGATGTTCTCGGAGCCGCGCGTGTTCTGGCCACGTCCAGCGTTCGTGCCCTGGGTCACCGCAGGGAAGAGGACTGCGGTGTCGCTCAAGCCGGTGGGCGGGACCAGGAAGTCGAGGAACTGATCCCCGAATGACGATTTCAGCGCGTCCCAGCCTGCTCCCAGCGCGATCTGGATGAACCCCACAGCAACTCCTCGACTCAGGCGCGGCGCATGCCGCGCGGCGGACCCCGCGAGGCCCTCCCCCTAGCGCGGACAGGACAGTCCGCACAGGAAACCTATCCAGGTGCCGCAAGTGGCCGCAACCCGATGCAGGCACCTGGTGACCCGGAAAGGCGGGGGCGTTCCAGTTCCCGAGAAAGGGCGATCCCGACATCTCCCCGCGTGCCGACGTGACGTTCACCACTGTCCACCCCTTTTTCGACGGGTGTCCTGTTGACTCCTCGCCAAGACCGCCGATAGGAGCGCCATGACCCGACTCAGCCCCGCCGCGAAGGTGCTCGCCGCCGCCGTCGCGCTCGCGGCTGTGTCGCTCGGCGTGTACTGCACCGGGGGGCCCGTGGTGAAGGGCGCCGTCGTCACGCTGCTGAGCATGCTCGTGGCGGGCACCGTGCTCGCAAGGATGATCCGCGCCATCGGCCCGACCCGGGTGCCCTACGCGCTCCTTCTCACCGGCTTCACCCTGCTCATCGCCGTGAACCTCATGTGGATGATCACGGTGCCGTGGGGAGGTGCCGACCTGCCGCCGGATGGCCCTTACAGGCTGCTTCTCGGGCTCTCGTACCTGTTCCTGCTCGCCGCGGCGTTCATCGCGATGGCGCCGTCCGTGCGGCGGGACCCTGGCGGCGTCCTCGACGCCGCCACGATGGGTGTCGCGCTCGCCTCAGCGACCTGGCAGGCGTTCCTGTCCCCTGCCCTCCACGACGCTGACGCTCCGGCGTCACAGCGCGTCTACGCGTTCACCATCACGATCATCCTGAGCGCCGCAGCCGGCATCGTCACCGGTGTCGGCGTCAACGGTTCCGTGCCGCGCGCGGCCCTGCCGGTCCTCGGCTACTTCGCCACCGCGATCCTCATCGCAGTCGCCGCGAACGTCCTCGACTCCGTGCTCGTGGACGCCACCACCGGCATGTCCCCCGACTGGATCGACTCGCTGTGGACCGTCTCCTACGCCGCAGCATGGGCTGCAGTCGCCCACCCGGCCGGCCCTGAGGCCTTCGCTGTCGGCAAGCCGCGCCCCAGCCGCCTCAGCTCGAAGCGGCTCGCGCTCCTCGGCGCCGCCCTCGTCGCGACGCCCGCGATCGCCGTGACCCGGGAGCTCGCGGGCTGGTACACCGAATGGCTCTCGGGCGCGCTCGCGCATCTGGCGATCCTCATCATGGTCCTGCTGCGCGTGGGCCAGCTGGCGCGGGCGCACCGAGCAGCAGAGGCACGGCTCCAGGTCCTCGCCGATCACGACGTCCTCACGGGGCTGCCCAACCGACGCTCGGTGGACCGGCATCTCTCCCAGCTCGTCTCCAAGGTGGACGCTGGCAGGTCCCCGGGCGTCGTGGTCGCGTTCATCGACCTGGACGGGTTCAAGGAGATCAACGACACCCGTGGCCATGCCACCGGCGATCAGCTGCTGCAGCGGGTGACTCGGCGCCTCGCAGCCGCCGCAAGGATCGACCAGGGAGATGTGCTGGGAAGGCTCGGCGGCGACGAGTTCATCCTGATCGCCGAATGCGATCCGGCGCACGCCCTCCAGTCGATCGAGGCGCGCCTGCGCGGAGCCTTCGACGAGCCCGTGCTGCTGACGGACGGCCTCGCGACGATCAGCGCGAGCATCGGCTCGGCATCCGCGACACGGGGCGAGCCCTGCACCGAGGATGCGCTGCTCACGCTCGCCGATCACGCCATGTACGAGGACAAGCGTCGTCGTCGCGCCACCCGGAACGCCTGACCTCCCTCGCGGATCGCATCGCACGGGCCCGACGCGCCGGTGAGATACTCACTCGGTGACCGCGCAGCCGCCCCCGCAGCCGCAGGCGCGCGGCCCGTTGCGCGCACTCGTGACGGCGCGCGTGGCGGAGCGATTCGCCGACGAGCTCGCAGTGCTCGGCATCCCGCTCGTGGCGACGGTCACGCTCGCGGCGAGTCCGCTGTGGATCGGAACCATCAAGGCCGGGCTGTTCCTCGCACCTCTGCTGATCTCGCTCCCCGCCGGGCTGTGGGCGGACCGCTTCTCGCCACGTCGGATCATGGCCACCGCCGCGCTCGTGCGCGGCCTTGCGCTGGCCGCGATCGCAGGGGTGTGGGCGCTCGGCTGGCTCACGGAGCGGTGGCTGCTCGCGCTGGCCGTGGCGGCAGGCCTTGCTGCCACCACCTACGTCGTCGTGGCGCAGGCAGCGGTGCCTGCGATGATGCCCCAGGGGGCGCTCGGAGCCGCCAACGCGAGGATCGAGACCGGAGCGCACGTGTCGTCAACCGTCGCCCCGACGTTGGGCGGCGTGCTCGGCCGCTTCGCCGCGGCGCCCCTGCTGCCCCTGGCGGCCGCCGCGTCGACCGTCGTCACCGGCTTCGCCGCCCTGAAGCTCCCCGAACCGCGCCGACACGTCCACGCCGCACCCCCGCGCATCCGGGACGGCCTCGCATACGTGGTCTCCCACCCTCTGCAACGACGCATCCTGGCACGTAGCGCTGTGGCGAACCTCGGGATGATGGCGATCGTGGCGATGATGCCCGTCGCAGTGATCCGCACGATGGGGTTCGATGCGCTCGCGCTGGGCGTGCTGCTCGGCGTCTCTGGCGTCGGAGGCATCGCTGGAGCCGCTGCAAGCCCGGCCCTCACGCGCCGATTCGGCGAGGGCGGGGTCGTCGTCGCCGCGTCCGTCGTCGGAGGCGCCGCCGCTCTGCTGTACCCGGTCTCCCTGGCGCTTCCGCGAGGATGGAACATCGGCGTGCTGCTGCTCGCCGAGACCGTCTCACTCGCCGCGGTGACGGTCTACTCGGTCACGGGGAGAACGCTGCGTCAGCAGCTGTGCCCGCCTGACATGCAGGGGCGGATGAACGCCTCCATGAGCTTCGCGGTGCAGGGAACCGGGCCTGTCGGCGCCGTCCTCGGAGGCGCCCTGGCGTCGGCCGCTGGCACGCCTGCCGCGTTCTGGGCGGGCGCGCTGCTGATCCTGGCCTCCGTGCCCCTCGTGCTGCTGTCGCCGCTGCGAGGCATGCGTGAGGTGCCGGTCGAGCGCTGACCGCCCGCCGGAGCCTGACTCCGGTGCATCCCTGTGATGTTGCCCACGCAGGGCCGTATCGCCCGCGCACGCACCTTGAACGACGCGCACTGCGACCGATGAGCGACGAGTGAGACAGATGTCGGCAGCCGCGCGCGTGCACTGGGGTGTCGCCGCGATGGCCCTCGTCTCCGTGGGCGCCGCCCTGTTCGGCGGTGCGACCGCGAGCGCGCTGGCAGTCGCGGCCATGAGCCTGCTCGTCACGTGGGCCGGCGGCGTCAGGATGGTGCGCTCCGCAGGGTTCGTGCGCCTGTTCTACGCCACCCTGTTCGCGGGGTTCGTGCTCCTGGACTTCGTCACGCTCGTGTGGTTCGTCACCGTGCTCCTCCACGGAGACATGGCGGCCACCCACACGCTCGTGCAGCTGCTCATGGGCGTCTCGTATCTGTTCCTCCTGGCCGCCGCCGCTCTCGTCGTGCGCAGATCGGCGAGCCGCGACACCGGCGGGGTGCTCGATGCCGCCACGCTCGCCGTCGCAGGCGCCTCTGCGCTGTGGCAGGTGCTTCTCGCGCCCGCACTCGAGGCCGGCGAGGCCACGCTCGCCGAACGCGCCTACATCTTCGCGATCGTGATCATCCTCGCGGGCTCGATCGGCGTCGTCGTCGGACTCCGGGCGAACCGCGTCGTGCCGCGCGAGGCGCTTCCCGTCATGCGCTACTACGGGGCCGCGCTCGTCGTGACTGTCGCAGGCAACGCGCTGGGCGCGATGTATGCGGACCCCGTGACGGGGATCGCCCCCTGGTGGGTGGGTGCGTTCTGGCCGCTCGCCTTCGCGTGCGCGTGGGGCGCGATCGCGCATCCCGTCGCGCCGTCCTCGCTCGAGCTGGGCGAACCCCATCCGAGCCGTCTCACCTCGACGCGCATCGTGATGCTCGGCGTCGCGGTGGTGCTGACCCCCGTCGTCTCCGTCGCGAGGTCGCTCACCGGAGGGTACGTGGGCTGGCTCGCGAGCGCAGGCGCGACGATCACCCTCGTGGTCATGGTGCTGACTCGAGTGAACCAGCTCGCCCAGGCCCACCGCGAGGCTGAGGCAAGGCTGCGCCTCCTCGCCGAGAGGGACGTGCTCACCGGGCTTCCGAACAGGCGGGCCGTGGACAGGCACCTGGCAGACGCGGCGGCGCGGGTCGCCTCGGGCAAGGCGGAGGGGATCGTCGTGTGCTTCATCGATCTCAACGGCTTCAAGGAGATCAACGACACCCGCGGCCACGCGATCGGCGACGAGCTGCTGGTCGCGATCGCGGTGAGGCTCGACCGGCTCATGCGGCACGACGGCTCCGATCTCGTCGGCCGGCTGGGCGGCGACGAGTTCGTCATGGTCGTCGAGGGGCCCGCGCACGCGGCCGACGCGCTGGCCACCAGGGTGCGCACCTCGCTCGGCCACGACTTCTCCCTGAGCGACGGGCCTGCGCGGGCGTCTGCAAGCATCGGCCTCGCGACGGGCACGCCTGGCGAGCTGCCGACGGTGGACGAGATGCTCACGCGCGCCGACCACGCGATGTACGCGGACAAGCAGGAGAAGCGGGACGCTTCGGCACCGTGACGCCGGGCACGCCGGGTCAGCTGAGAGTGAGCCACTCCGAGGCCGCGTCCGCCGACTCGCGGGAGATGCGACCGTCCCTGACGAAGTCGCCCCACGCCTGCCGCACCGCGACGCCGACCCGACGTATGCGGTCGGGGCTCTCATGCTTCAGGCCATCGGCCTCCACCCAGGCGTCCGGGTCCCCGAGCAGCACCGGGATGTCCATGCCATGCCCGTCGGCGATCGGCGAGCCGGTGGCCTTCCACCCGAGCACGTAGTGGATGGCGTTGCCACCGGCGGCCCGATGCTCCTCGACGAAGTGCGCCGCCGCCTTCTCGTAGACCGCCGCTTGGAGCGACCCCGCGACAGCGTGCTGGACGGCCCCGCCGACGACCGGCGCTCTGAACGCCTTCCCGAGCGGTGGGAGAGCCGCGCCCACGAGCACGCCCTCGTCTGACATGTGGCCGAGCAGCAGGTCGACGTCGTGCGCGAGCGCGGTGGCGTCGGCGCGCTTGGACTCGGGCGGAAGCGGGTACCTGCCCCATTGGGGCCCGTACGGCATGAGCCCCTTGAGCCCGTGCTTGCGGGTCGCGCGGTAGATCTCCTCGTTCGCGTCGAGCACCTGGTCGAGGCTCATCGTGGGGTCGACGGGACGCACGGTGCGGAGCATGGTGCGCTGCATGGCGCCGCGACGGTCGCCGATGCCGAGCGGGGCCGACTGCACGATCGCGCGCCTGAAGAGCCCGCGTGCCTCGGGCACCGCCATGAGCGCCGCGATCGCGTCGCCGCCCGCCGACTGCCCCATGACGGTCACCTTCGAGGTGTCGCCTCCGAAGCCCTCGATGCACGTGCGCACCCAGCGCAGCGCCTCGATCATGTCCATCAGGCCAAGGTTGGCGGGAGCGAAGTCACCGTCGCCGAGCCATCCGAGCAGGCCCAGCCTGTAGGTCACGGATACGACGATCACGCGCTGCTCCCGGACCAGCAGGGCCGGGTCGAAGCCGTCCAGGTCGCCGCCGCCGGTGAGGTAGCTGCCCCCATGGATCCAGACGACGACGGGCAGCGGTGCGTCTCCCGTTCCCGAAGGCCAGGTCACTGAGACTCGCTGGCACTGCTCGTCGGTGCCGAGCCGTTCCAGGTAGTCGGGGCTGACGGAGCCCATCAGGCCGTCGGCATGCTGAGGGCTGACCGGCGCAGGGGCCGACGCGTCGAACGGCTTTCGCCAGGGGCTCACCGGCGAGGGCCGCTGGAATCGCTCCGCGACCGCGTAGGGGATGCCTCTCGCGCGCCACAGATCCCCGTCGCGGTGCGCGAGGACAGGACCCAGCGCCGTGTCCACACGGCGCACAGCGGAATCGGGCACGACGGAACCTCCCGGCTTCTCAGCGATGATGACCCCTGTCACGCACTTTACGCCCGTATGCCGAGGCCATCACCTGACTGTCACCTGGACATGACAGAATCCGCGTATGCCAGGTACCAACCTCACGCGCGCAGAGGCCGAGGCCCGCGCCGCTGCCGTCACCACAGACAGCTACGACATCGAGCTCGATCTCACCACCTCTGAGACGACGTTCCGATCCACGTCCACGGTCCGCTTCTCCGCCACCCCCGGGGAGTCGACCTTCATCGACCTCATCGCACCGTCGGTGCTGAGCATCACCCTCAACGGCGAGGCGCTCGATCCCGCGACCCATTTCGTGGACAGCCGCATCTCGCTGCCGGCGCTCGCCGCGGAGAACGAGCTCACGGTCGTGGCCGACTGCGCCTACATGAACACGGGCGAGGGCCTGCACCGGTTCGTCGACCCCGAGGACGGCGAGGTCTACCTGTACTCGCAGTTCGAGGTGGCGGACACGCGCCGCGTCTACGCGGTGTTCGAGCAGCCCGACCTGAAGGCCTCGTTCGCCTTCACCGTGACGGCGCCTGACCACTGGCACGTGCTGTCCAACTCGCCGTCGGAGAAGACTGCGCTCGAGGGCACGGTGAGCAACGCGGGCATCGACCGCGGCGTCGCCCGCTGGACCTTCTCCCCCACCACCCGCATCCCCTGCTACGTGACGGCGATCGTCGCGGGCCCGTACCACGAGGTGCAGGGCTCGGTGGAGTCGAACAAGGGCACGCTCAGCGCGAACGTGTACTGCCGCAAGGCGCTTGCCGAGTTCCTCGACGCCGATGTGATCCTCGACGACACCCAGAAGGGCTTCTCGTTCTACGAGGAGAAGTTCCAGATGGACTACCCGTTCGAGAAGTACGACCAGATCTTCGTGCCCGAGTTCAACGCCGGCGCCATGGAGAACGCGGGCTGCGTCACGTTCCTCGAGGACTACGTGTTCCGCTCCAAGACCGCGCAGGCGCGCGTCGAGCGTCGCACGATCACCGTGCTCCACGAGCTCGCGCACATGTGGTTCGGCGACCTGGTCACCATGAAGTGGTGGAACGACCTGTGGCTCAACGAGTCGTTCGCCGAGTTCATGTCCACCCTGTGCGCGGCCGAGGTCACCAAGTACTCGGATGCCTGGGTCACGTTCAACTCGCTCGAGAAGTCGTGGGCCTACCGACAGGATCAGCTGCCCTCGACCCACCCGATCATGGCCGAGATCAGGGACCTCGAAGACGTCGAGGTCAACTTCGACGGCATCACCTATGCGAAGGGCGCGTCGGTCCTCCGTCAGCTCGTCGCGTACGTGGGCCAGGACGAGTTCTTCGCCGGCGTGCAGGAGTACTTCCGCAAGCACCACCACTCGAACGCGGTCCTCACCGACCTGCTCGTCGAGCTCGAGGCGGCCTCGGGCCGCGACCTCGCGGCGTGGTCCGACGTGTGGCTGCAGAAGGCGGGGGTCACCACTCTCCGCCCGGTGATCGAGGAGGACAGCAACGGCGACATCGCGGCGTTCTCGGTGCTCCAGGAGGTCCCGGAGGAGTGGCCCACCCAGCGCCCGCACCGCATCGGCATCGGCGCCTACGACGTCGTCACCGATGAGGCCGGCGACGCGACCGTGAAGCGCACCTCGTACGTCGAGGTCGACCTGGACGGCGCCCGCACCGAGATCGCTGAGATGGTCGGCATCCGCCGCCCCGCCCTGATCCTGGTGAACGACGGCGACCTCGCCTACGCGAAGGTCCGCCTGGACGAGGTGTCGCTCGCGACCGCGGTCGAGCACGTCGGCTCCTTCACCGACGCGATGCCGCGCTCCATGGTGCTCTCGGCGGCGTGGGACATGACCCGCGACGGCGAGATGCCCGCACGCCAGTTCGCGGACCTCGTGCTCGGCTGCATCGCCACCGAGGACCAGTCGACCGTCGTGCTCACGCTCCTGCGCCAGCTCGACACCGCGCTGACGCTGTACGCGGCACCGTCCGCCTCGGAGGAGGCGACCCGTGCCGCCGCCGCGTCCCTGTGGTCGCTCGCGCTGGGCGCAGAGCCCGGCTCGGACAACCAGCTGCAGTTCGTGCGCGCCTACGCGTCACTGGCCTCGTCGGACGCTCAGCTCGACACGCTGCAGGCGATCATCGACGGCAAGATCCAGCTCGAGGGCCTGCCGCTCGACGCAGACCTCACGTGGGACCTCCTCACGGCGCTCGCCGCGGGCGGTCGCGTGGGCGAGGTGGCGATCGAGCTCCAGCTCACCAAGGACGCCACCGCCTCGGGCCAGCGTCGTGCCGCCACCGCTCGCGCCGCGATCGCGACCCCTGAGGCCAAGCAGGCCACCTGGGACGCGCTCGTGAACGCGGCCGAGGGCGAGGACATGCCGAACGCGCTCCAGTTCGCTGCGACGCAGGGCTTCTCGATCGTGCACGACACCGCGCTGCTTGAGCCGTTCGTCGACCAGTACTTCGGGATGCTCCGCAGGGTCTACAAGGACAAGACCAACGAGATGGCCACGAACCTGATCGAGGGCCTCTACCCCGTCGAGCTCGCGGGCCGCGTGCCCGACCTGCAGGACAGGGCCTTCGCGTGGCTCGAGGCGAACGCCGATGCGCACGACGCGCTGAAGCGCCTGGTCCGCGAAGGCAGCGACGGCGTGCGCCGCGCGCTCGTCAACCAGGCCGCAGACGCCGCCTACGAGGGCTGACGCTCAGCGCATCACCCGCGTCCGCGGACGCGCCACGAGGGGCCGGGATCGCACGATCCCGGCCCCTCGTCTGCTCACGGCTCCCACCGGGGATGATCATGAGTCCGCATGATCATCCTCTCGGCGGGCGCCGCGCGTCAGGAGGCTCCTCTCCTCACTCCGTTCCCGCAGCGGGCCACGTGTCGTGGTCCTCATCCAGCGCGAGGATCTCCGTGACCTCGTCGCCGCAGTACGACTGCGGGTTGTTGAACTCGTCGCCCGGGTACTGGACCTTCCAGTAGTACGTGCCCGGCTCGTCGACCGCGATGCCGTCGACGGTGGAGGCGATGCCGCCGGAGAGAGCGACCGACTCCTCGTGGGAGAAGCCCTCGCCGCCCGTGACGGGGACGCTGCACTGCGCATCGGTGTAGAGGCCGAAGGTGACCTCCACGTCGCCAGCGCTCGGTGCGCCCGCGCGGATGCCGGTGAACGTCGCCGTGTCATGCAGCACCCAGTCCTGGACCGTCGTGAAGTCAGGGCTGGCCTTCTGCGCCACGTTGAGCACGGTGCATGTCCTGGTCTGTCCGAGCCCCAGATCCGCCTTGAGCGTGCCGTCCGCGTTGCAGTCGCCGCCGTACGTCACCGTGTACGTGACATCGCCTCCGTAGGCGTCCTCCGTGATCGAGTATCCCGACCCTGCCGAGAGGCCACCGAACGAGGTGCGCCCTTCCAAGGTCTTGCCCTCGTCGTTGACGAAGGACTTGCTCGACGGCAGCCCGGTCGTCGGACCGGTCAGCGTCACCGAGAAGTCATCCGCCTCAAGCACGCCACCGGCGCCGTTGTCGACCGTCTTGGTGACGACGATCGTGGACGGGTCGTCATCGTTGGCGATCGTGCAGGACGCAGACCCGCCTGCCGGCACGTCCACAGACGCGCAGTCGGAGTCGTCCTCGGTGTAGCCGGCCACGTCATCCTCGGTCGCCGTGTAGGTGCCCGGCATCACGGCCAGGCTCCACACTCCGTCGGCCTCGGTGTCGGTGTCCTCGCTGAACCCCTGGTTGGTGAGCTTCACGAAGCCGTTGGGGCCCGTCAGCGAGAAGGTGAAATCAGCGTAGGTCTTGGTTCCGCCGTTGTCGTTCGTCACCGTCTTGTAGACCGTCAGCGTGCCCTTGCGCTCCTTGTTCGTGATGACGCAGCTGGTGGTCTCCCCGACCTTCACAGGGAAGGTGCCTCCGGCCGTCACCGTGTGATCGGTGCCGTCCTCGGTGGTGCAGACGATGCTCTTCAGCTCGAAGGCCGTGATGCCGTCGTCACCAGGGTCGATGACCTCGCCTAGCGTGTAGTTGGCCGCAGCGATGAGCTTCGTCTCAGTGGGCGAGGAGTCTCCGCCGTAGAGCGTGTCGGTCGCGCTGAGCGCGCCGCCATCGGCCTGGTAGCGGATGGCGTCTCCCCCGGTGCGGGCGAGGGTCCAGTCGAAGCTGTCGTCGTAGCCGGTGGCGCTGGAGGGCTCCAGCACCTTGGAGACCGTGACGGAGCCGCAGTTCGCGATCGTGGTCTGCTCGGTGAGATCGGCGAGCACCACATCCTTGTAGTCGGCGCTGTCGGAGTTGCCCGTCAGCGTGCTCGGGATGATGTTGCCGATGCTCGTGCAACGCAGAGCGCCGCCGAAGACCGCCTGAGTGATGTTCACGGCCATCTCGACGTAGCCCGTCTCGGCGTTCGCCCTGCCGCCGCCGACGGTGTCCGGAATCAGGGTGAAGTCGCCGAGGTAGTCGGCGTCCCCTCCCGATGCGGCACCGGTCACGTTGTCCATCCAGACTCGGTAGCCGAGCGTGACGCTGTTGCCCTGGTAGTCGGCGACGATGAAGAAGTCGCCTGCCTGGCGATAGAGCCAGGGATTGCAGGCCGCGATCAGGTCCGCCTCGGTCATGGAGTCGTAGTCGCACTCGGGCGGGGCCGCCTTCTCCATGAACTCCCATGCGGACTGGCCGGTGCTGAAGCTCTCGATGGTGAAGGCGAAGTAGCCCCAGACGTCGGTACCGACGGTGGCGGTGTCGATGCGCACCTCGGTCATGTCGGTGCCAGGGTTGGGGTTCGTCTTGCCGAGCACGGGCACGGCGGTCCTGTGGATCGCCTCAACCTTGTACGCGTTGCCGTTGATCGGGCCGAGCTCCTTCGAGTTGCCTGACGAGTCGGAGACGACCAGCATCGTGCCGGTCATGTTCGGGAGCCCATCGGTGGCGTTCCACGGGAGGCTCCCCGGGAGCGCGGCATGCGCGGGCAGTGCCACGAGCGTGGCGACGACGAGGGAGGTGACCGCGAGCAGCGCGAGCCTTCCCTTCGCCGGGATCGTCGTATTCATTGTTGTTCCCCTCAGCTGGGCCGCTGCTGTCGATCGACCCACCCGGCGGGGTTGCCGGCGCTCTTCTCCCCTTCGACGACCCGCCCTCACGGTGTGTCGAATCGTCGCGCCGATGTACGCCACGTCTATGTGACATATCTCACACTTGCTGCGACGCCTCCAGTGTCGCGCGGTGCCACGAAGCCTGCAAGGCGACCGTGAGCACGCACACCCAGGGGGGCATACGCGCCTTCCCTGGATCGCGACACCCGGCGCCTCTTCTCCACCCGTCCAAAAGTCCGTCCCCCCGCGTCTCCCGGCGTGGAAGACTGCGCTCATGGCTGGACTGAACCTCACCAAGATCGAAGCCGCAGAGCGCGCGACGGTCGTCTCGCACGCGTCCTACTCGGTGGAGCTCGACTTCACGCTCCCGGGAGACACGTTCGGCTCGCGGACCACGCTCACGTTCGACGCCGCCGACGAGACGTCGACGTTCCTCGACCTGGTGGCCGACTCCGTCACGCGGGTCGAGGTCGACGGCGCCGAGCAGGACCTGAACGCGGTCGTCTCCGAGGGCAGGCTCGCGCTGACGCAGGTGTCGTCCCGCACCGTCGTGGTCGTCGAGGCCCTCATGCCGTACCGCACCGACGGCCAGGGCGTCCACCGCTTCGTGGACCCCGAGACGGGTGAGACCTACCTGTACACGCAGTTCGCCGCCAACGACGCCCGCAGCGCCTTCGCATGCTTCGACCAGCCTGACATCAAGGGCACCTTCGCCTTCACGGTGGACGCCCCCGCGCACTGGGTCGTCGTCTCCAACTCACCCGAGCCCACGCCGGTCGTGGTCGACGGCGCCACCACCGAGGTCTGCCCCACCGGCACCACCGCGGTCCACCGGTGGACCTTCGCTCCGACGGTGCCCCTGCCCTGCTACGTCGCCGCGGTGATGGCAGGCCCCTACGCGTCGGCCGGCGGCACCCTGACCTCCCAGAAGGGCGAGATCTCCGCGCGCGTCTACGGCCGCGCACAGCTCGCCGACCACCTCGACGCGGACGAGCTGCTCGGCGTCGTCCAGTCCGGCCTGGAGCTGTACGAGCGCATGTTCGGCACGCCGTACCCGTACGAGAAGTACGACCAGCTGTTCGTGCCCGAGTACAACCTCGGAGCCATGGAGAACGTGGGAGCGGTGACCATCTCGGAAGACCGGCTGCTCTTCCGCTCCCGACCCTCCGACGCCGAGCGCGAGGCCCGCCAGAACGTCGTCCTTCACGAGCTCGCGCACATGTGGTTCGGAAACCTCGTGACCATGCGCTGGTGGGACGACCTGTGGCTCAACGAGTCGTTCGCGGAGTTCGTGGGCACCTGGGCCACCGAGAAGGTCACCGAGTTCACGGACTCGTGGGTCACCTTCGGAGCGAACCGCAAGTCCGTCGCGTACGTCCAGGACCAGCTGCCGACCACCCACGCGATCGTCACCGAGGTCCCCGACACGGAGGCGACGGTCTCCGCGTTCGACATGATCACGTACGCCAAGGGCGCCTCCGCGCTCAAGCAGCTCGCGGCCTACGTGGGCGAGGACGCGTTCTTCACAGGAGTCGCCTCGTACCTGACGACGTATGCGTACGGCAACGCGACCCTCGCCGAGTTCCTCGCCGAGGTGGAGAACGCCGCAGGACGTTCCCTCGACGCGTGGGCGCACGCCTGGCTCGAGACTCCTGGCGTGCCGACCCTCCGCACCGAGCTCACCGAGGCGGCGGACGGGACGATCGGCTCGCTCGCGGTCGTCGAGGACCCCGCCCCTGCCTTCCCCGTGGCGCACCCGCACCGTCTCTCGGTCGCGGGCTACGCCCACGCCGATGGCCATTTCACCCGCCTCTGGGATGCCGAGGTCGCAGTCGAGGAAGGCTCCGCTCCCGTCGAGGCCGCAGCCGGCCGGCCACTGCCGGACCTTCTGCTCGCGAACGACGGCGATCGCACGTACGCGAAGCTGCATCTGACCGAGCGCACCATCCGGACGGCGTCCGATCACATCGCCGACCTCACGGAGGCGAAGCCGCAGGCGCTCGTCCTCGATGCGCTCTGGCACATGTGCCGCGACGGGCAGCTGCCCGCGGCGCGATACATCGACGCCGCGCTCACCGCCCTGCCGGTGATGGCGAACTCCACCGCGGCCGAGGCGCACGCGCGCACGCTCGTGGCGGCGCTCACGAGGTACGCCCCGCCCGCACAGGCGCAGGAGCTGGGACGCGAGGCGGCCGAACGGCTCTGGACCGCCGTCGATTCGGCGGCGCCGTCATCCGACCTGCAGCTCCAGCTGCTCAAGGCCTACGCGCAGGTCGCGCGCACCGACGCCCAGGCGGCTCGCCTCTCGGCGCTGCTCTCGGGTGAGCTGGCGCTCGACGGCCTCACCATCGACACCGACCTGTCCTGGGCCCTCGTCCAGTCGCTCGCTGCCGCGGGCGCGATCGACGAGGCCGGGATCGACGCACACCTCGCGACGGATGACACGGCCGCAGGACGACGGCGTGCCGCCGGAGCGAAGGCAGCGATCTCGACGATCGAGGCCAAGCGCGCCGCGTGGAACGCGCTCGCGCACCCCGAAGGCGCGGCGCTCAACAACGCCACGCAGTACGAGGTGGGGCTCGGGCTCGCCCGCGTCAACGACCCGGCGCTGCTCACCGAGCTCGCGCCCGTGCTGCTCGACGAACTGCTCGACTACTACCTCGAGAACGAGGGCTTCGTCGGCGCACGCGTCGCGCGCTACGTGTTCCCTGTCGCGACCGTCGGCCGCGTGGAAGGGGTGGACGCTCAGGTCGAGGCGTGGCTCGAGGCCCACCCCGACGCCCCGTCGGTCCTGCGGAAGGTGGTCATCGAGAGCCTGGACGAGATGAGAAGGGCGCTGCTCGCGCAGTCCGTCTAGGCGCCCGCTGGCACAGACGGCGAAGGGCGGCCCCACGGGGCCGCCCGGTCCGGTCTTGAGCGCAAGGGCCAGGTGCGTCGGCCGACCCCCGTTGCTCCGTCCGACGCACCAAGCACCTCGGCTTGCTGCCCAAGGGGAAATCTAGCGGCACGCGGTGCCAGTGCGCTGTGACCTGCGTCACACCGCGTGCGGCCGTGCGTGCAGGCTCGCGAGGCCCTGCCCGACGGTTCAGCCCCGCGCGGTCTTCAGCTTCGTCACGAGCCGCCTCACCCGCGGGTGCTCGAACAGGTCGTCCAGCAGCACCGGCACACCGTTCGAGTCGGTGAGCGGGATCTGCCAGTTCGGGTACTCCGTGAACGTGCCCGGCTGGTTCTGCGTACGCATGTCCCCCACCAGGTCCGTCACCGCGATCGCACTGAGCAGCGCCGGCGTGTTCAGCACGAGCGTGTGCATGCCCGCCAGGATGTCCTCGTCGCTGTGCTCGATCGGCAGCCACCCTCGCTCGTCCAGATAGCGGGTCAGGTCGGCGACCTCCCGACGGCCCCGCTCGCGCTGCTCCTCGACGTCGCCGACGATCAGTCCCAGCGATTCCGGCACGTCCAGATCGGTGCCCGCCAGGTACGACGCGGTGGGCGGGTGGTCATGGGTCGTCACCGCGACCAGCACGTCGGACCTGTAGTCCTCCGGCGCCAGAGGGTGACCGTCGCGCCACTCGAAGCGCTGGACCACGGTGCCCAGGAGGCCCCGCTCGTTCAGATACGCCATCACCCACGGCTCGACAGTGCCGAGGTCCTCGCCGATGACGATCGCACCTGCACGCTGCGCCTCGAGCGCGACGATCCCGATCAGCGCCTCATGATCCACGTTCACGTACGCGCCGTCATCAGCACGGTGACCATCCGGGACCCACCACTGCCGGAACAGGCCCAGCACGTGATCGATCCTCAGCGCACCCGCGCTCGACACGGCCGCACGCACGAGGTCGCGGAACGGCATGTACGCAGACGCCTCGAGCGCCCGCGGATTCCACGGAGGCAACGCCCAGTTCTGGCCCATCTGGTTGAACGCGTCCGGAGGGGCACCGATCGCGACGCCCCGCGCGAGCACCGACTGCAGCGCCCACGAGTCGGCGCCCTCAGGGTGCACGCCGACGGCGAGATCCGTCATGACGCCGATCATCATGCCCGCCTCGCGCGCACGGACCTGGGCGTTCGCGAGCTGCTCCTGTGCGATCCACTGGAGCCACGCGTAGAACATCACCCGATCCGGGTGCTGCTCGCGCCACTGCGAGACCTCGGCCGAGTGCGGCTTGGCCATCTCGTCCGGCCACGGCACGCCCCTGTGCGCCTCCGCGAGCGCGCACCACGTGGCGAAGTCCTCCAGCGCACGCCCCTCACGCAGGCAGTAGGCCTCGAACTGCGCATCGCGGCCCACCGAGCGGGACGCCTTGAACACGTGCTCCAGGGCGGCCTTCTTCGCGCGCCACGCGCTGTCCCTGTCGAGCAGCGCATCGGTGCCGTTGACGCGACGCGGCCGCTCCGACTCCCACTCGAGCACCGCGCGCTGCTGACTCGGCAGGTACGCGACCTCCGGGATGTCCTCCACACGGATGTACATGGGGTTCAGATAGCGCCGGGACGACGGGCTGTACGGGGAGTTCGAGATCGGCGGCACGGGCTCGGCAGCGTGCAGAGGGTTCACGAGCACGAAGTCCGCGCCAGCGCGCACCTTCGCGAGGGCGCACAGGTCGCCCAGGTCCGCGAAGTCGCCCAGTCCCCACGAGCGCGACGACCGCACCGAGTAGAGCTGCGTATGCAGGCCGTAGGGCCGCGCCTCCCGCACCTCCTGCGGGATCTCCACGCGCTGAGGGGTCACGACCACCCAGCCCTTGCCCTTCATGCCCGTGGTCCTGCCCTCGAGACGGTGCCAGCCGAGCGGCAGGTCGCCGGGCACGCGGAACGACGCCCGACCGATCTCCCGCTCGCCGACCGAGCGCGGAGGAAGGTAGATGTCCAACTGCTCGAGCTCTCGCACCTCGCCCGACTCGAGCGTGAGGAAGGACGACGCCGGCTCGCCGTGCGGGACGTGCACCGGCACCACGGCCTCCTGGCCCTGACGCACCACCGTGATCGCCGGCACCAGCCGCTCCCAGCGCAGATCCTCAAGCCGGTTGAGCGCGTCCGCGCACCGATGGTCGTCGGAGCCGTCCACCCCCATGGCCGCAAGCACCTTGCGGATCGCCGCCGCCGACGACGTCTTGTGCTCACCCGACGCCGCCGTGTACTCGAGTGCCACGCCACAGGCGCGCGCGAGGTCCTGGAGTGCCGGCGAAGGGCTCTCGTGGTCTGGGGCGCCGGAATCGCTCACATCGTCCATACTGCCACCGCACGTCCCCGCTGGGGAGGTCGCCGCACCCGACGCGCCGCACAGAATGCCTGGTCGGGGCCCACGAGTCGGCCGCGCGCTGAGGCGTCGCTACTGTAGAACCGTGCTGATCTCCGGAATGTCCTCGCTTGCCTCGACGGCGACCGCAGCGTCGGTCGACCCGACTCCCAACCCTTCCCCCAGCCTTCCCGGCTCCGGACAGGTGAATCGCCTGTCCGAGTACTTCGACGACATCTTCGGGTCCGGGTTCGGTCCGCTCGCCTTCATCGGCGTGATCATCCTCGTGGCGATCATCCTGTGGTCGATCGGTCGCTGGGTCATCAAGGTCGTGACCCAGTCGATCGAGGACGGGCTCCCCGTCACCGAGCGTCGTGCACGAGCCGCCCTCAAGAAGGCGCGCATCTCGGTCGCCGAGGACACTCTCGACTCCCGGCTCGAGCGCGAACGGCGCAGGCAGCGGGCCAAGACGATCCGACTCGTGCTGAACTCCACGTGGGCGGTCCTCATCATCACGACCACGGTGCTGATCGTGCTCGGCGAGGTCGGCATCTCCATCGCGCCCCTGCTCGCCTCCGCCGGAATCGTCGGCGTGGCGCTCGGTTTCGGCGCGCAGTCGCTCGTGAAGGACCTCATCGCGGGAGTCTTCATGCTGGTCGAGGACCAGTACGGCGTCGGCGACATCATCGACGTGGGCGAGGCCTCCGGAGTGGTCGAGGAGATCGGGCTGCGCTCCGTCCGACTCCGCTCGATCGACGGCACCATGTGGTACGTCCCCAACGGCAACATCACCCGCGTCGGCAACATGACCCGCCTCTGGTCCCGCGCGATGCTCGAGGTCAAGATCGGCTACGACAGCGACGTCGAGGAGGCCCGCCAGGCCATGCTCGACGCCGTCGAGGCCGCCCGCAGCCAGGACGAGCA
This sequence comes from Demequina zhanjiangensis, assembly GCF_030418315.1. Classification (GTDB taxonomy): domain Bacteria; phylum Actinomycetota; class Actinomycetes; order Actinomycetales; family Demequinaceae; genus Demequina; species Demequina zhanjiangensis. Next base: position 204,241 of record NZ_JAUHPV010000004.1, on the reverse strand, counting down.
GGTCGACGGGTCGATCCTCTCCGAGCCGGACGTCCCCGGAATCGAATCCTTCGACTACGACTCCGTCACGCTGCGCCTGCTGATCCAGGTCCAGCCCGCCACCCAGTGGGACGTGATGCGTGCGCTCCGCCGCGAGATCCGTCGCGAGTTCGCGGACCGCGGCATCCAGATGGCGCTCCCGCACCAGGGATTCAAGCTCGACCGCCCCTCCCCCGACACGCTGCGCGAGCACACCGCCGAGACGCACGCCGACCCCGCGTCGCACCCCGGCAAGGGTGAGACGACGCGCGGCGGATCCGTGGTCCGCGGCGACCAGGGCGCGGAGGGCGACGAGTGAGCGAGAGCGGCGCGCCGACGCCCGGCATGTCCGTCGGCGCAGGTCCGACGCAGGCCGAGGGTCAGAGCTTCTTCGACGCCATCGGGGGCCATGAGACGTTCGAGGCGATCGTCCGCAGGTTCTACGAGGGCGTGAAGGACGACGACATCCTCGCGCCCATGTACCCCGAGCACGACATGGACGGCGCCGTCTGGCGCCTCACCGCGTTCCTCGAGCAGTACTGGGGCGGACCCACCACCTACTCGGAGCAGCGCGGGCACCCCCGGCTGCGCATGCGGCACCAGCCCTTCCACGTGAACCCCGAGGCGAGGGACCGGTGGCTGCTCCACATGCGCGCCGCAGTCTCGGAAGCGAACCTCGCTCCCCTGCACTCGGCGACGCTGCTCGACTACCTCGAGCGCGCCGCCCACTCGATGGTGAACACGTTCGAGGAGACCCCGCGCGGCTGAGACGCCCCGCGCTGAAGCTCGCCGGACCGGAAACCTTCGGCACCTGCGGATAGTCTCGGACCCATGACTCACTCCACCGACACGTGGGCCGAGGCGGCGGTCGCCTCCGGTCTCGCCGCACTGGACCTGCACCGCGACGGCGACACCAGCTTCACCGGACAGTCCCTGCCCATGCCTGGGGGCCGCGTCTTCGGCGGCCAGGTGCTCGGCCAGGCCATCATGGCCGCCGGCCTCACCGTCGACGAGGACCGCCCGGTCCACTCCATGCACGGGTACTTCCTGCGCCCCGGCGACGCCTCCAAGCCGATCGACTTCGAGGTGGAGGTGCTGCGCGACGGACGCTCGTTCTCCGCGCGACGCACCCACGCGATCCAGGAGGGCGTGCCGATCCTGTCGATGATCGCGTCGTTCCAGCTGGACCAGGACGGCCCCGAGCACCAGGTCACGATGCCCGAGGTCCCCGCGCCCGGCGACCTTCCGTCCGGCGTCGACTTCTTCCGGCCCCTCGCCGGCCACCCCACAGCCGACTTCTGGCTCGAGCGCGCACCCTTCGACGTGCGCCAGGTCGAGGGCCCGATCTTCCTCAAGCCCGACTCGCAGCCCCGCGCCTACCAGTCCACCTGGGTGCGCGCCCGCACCGCCGTCGACGTCTCCGACCTCACCCACCGCGCGCTGCTCGCCTTCGCCTCGGACCAGATCATCCTCGAACCGATCCTGCGCCGCCATGGTGCGTCGTGGGCCACCCGAGACATCTCGTTCGCGAGCCTCGACCACGCGATGTGGTGGCACCGTCCGGCCCGTGCCGACGAGTGGCTGCTCTACGTCCAGGACGCTCCGACGGCCCAGGGAGGCCGCGGGCTCGCCGGCGCGTGGGTCTTCGCCGAGGACGGAAGACTCGTCGCTACCGTCGCCCAGGAGGGCATGGTCCGCATGTGACCTGCCAGGGGTGACACCCGGTTTTGCTCCCGATATACCAGGCGATATCCCGGGTCACACGCTCCCCTCGGAACAGTCACAACTTGGTAACGGAATTGATTCGCCTTCTTCTCGGTTGCTACGGTCGTTAAGGATCCGTGGCGTGGGCCTGTCTCTGAGATGGGCTCCCACGGGTCAATGAAACCCAGGTCCGCGGGCCGAGACTCCCCTGTCTCGGGACGTATGGCACTGCGTGTCCGGCGCCGCCACCCGGCGAGTGCCGCACGGGATCGTGCGGGCGCATCAGCGTCCCGATCCAGACGCGAGTGCCCGGACCGCGAGGAGACTCCTCCGCGTCTTCGTGCGCGGACATATGAGGACGAATCTGTGAACGACAGCATCGCCCTGCGAGCTGAGGGACTGTTCAAGGTCTTCGGCAAGCATGCTGACCAAGCCGTGTCGCGACTGCGCAACGGCACCGACCGCACCGAGCTCGGCTCGGGCACGACCGCAGCCGTGATCGACGCCTCCTTCGAGGTCAAGCGCGGCGAGATCTTCGTCGTCATGGGCCTGTCCGGCTCTGGCAAGTCGACGCTGATCCGCATGCTCAACGGCCTGCACGACGTGACCTCGGGCACCGTCGAGATCGGCGATGACACCATCACCGACATCCCGGCGAAGAAGCTCCGCGACATCCGCCGCAAGCGCGTGTCGATGGTCTTCCAGCACTTCGCGCTGCTCCCCCACCGCACCGTGCTCGACAACGTCGCCTACGGTCTTGAGATCCAGGGCATGACGAAGGCCGACCGCGAGGCCAAGGCCCGCGAGGTCACCGAGATCGTCGGCCTCGGCGGCTGGGAGGAGAAGCTTCCCAGCGAGCTCTCCGGCGGAATGCAGCAGCGTGTCGGCCTCGCCCGCGCGCTCGCCGCGGACACCGATGTGCTCCTCATGGACGAGGCGTTCTCCGCGCTCGACCCGCTGATCCGCCGCGAGATGCAGGAGCAGCTCCTCGAGCTCCAGTCCTCGCTCGGCAAGACCATCATCTTCATCACGCACGACCTGAACGAGGCCATGTTCCTCGGCGACCGCATCGCAGTCATGCGCGACGGCCGCATCGTGCAGATCGGCACCCCTGAGGACATCCTCACGGACCCGGCGAACGACTACGTCGAGCAGTTCGTCGCCGACGTGGACCGCACCCGCGTCCTCACGGCCGAGTCCGTCATGCGCAAGCCGCGCGCGTCGGTCTACCCGACGTCCGGCCCCCACACCGCGCTCAAGATCATGCGCGACGAGCAGCTCAGCGCCATCTACGTGACCAAGCGCGACCGCACGCTCGTCGGCTGGATCACCGACCGCGCCGCGCTGGACCTGGTCCGCAAGGGTGTCACGAGCCTCGAGAGCATCATCAGCGAGGACCACGGCGCCGTGTCCAAGGACACCTCGCTCGCCGACCTCTTCATCCCCGTCGTCGAGTCGCAGCTGCCGCTCGCCGTCACCGACGACCGCGGACGCCTCGTCGGCGTCATCCCCCGCGTGACCCTCCTCTCCGCCCTCGGCGGCGAGGCCGACGGCGCGATCCAGGCCGGCGCACGGCCTGACCCGCTGCCCACCGACGTGGTCGACCAGGCCCTGGAGGCCGCCGTCGACTCAGGTTCCATCGACGCGAAGGAGGTGCAGTGATGGATTTCCGCATCCCCTTCGGTGCATGGGTTGAGACTGCAGTGGACTGGGTCGAGGCGAACCTCGACTGGCTCCTCACCTTCCTCGGCGACCTGTGGACCATGCTCTACGACGCCGTCGGCTACGTCTTCAGCACCCCGCCGGCGATCGCCGTCATCGTCGTGCTCGCCCTGCTCGCACTTCTCGCACGCGGATGGAGGTTCGCCGTCGGCACCGCACTCGGCCTCACCTTCATCATCGGCGTGGACCAGTGGGAGAACGCCATGGACTCCCTGTCCCTGGTGATCGTCGCCGCGTTCCTCGCCCTCCTGCTCGGCATCCCGCTGGGCATCTGGGCCGCGCGCAACAAGCACGTCTCCAACATCGTGAAGCCCATCATGGACTTCCTGCAGACGATGCCCGCATTCGTCTACCTGATCCCCGCGATCGCCTTCTTCGGCGTCGGCGTGGCCCCCGGCATCTTCGCGACCGTGCTGTTCTCGATCGCGCCCGGCGTCCGCCTCACCGAGCTCGGCATCAAGGGCGTGGACAAGGAGGTCGTCGAGGCCGGCCAGGCGTTCGGCGCCTCGCCGCGACGCATCCTCCGTCAGATCCAGGTTCCGCTGGCGATGCCGTCGATCATGGCCGGCGTCAACCAGGTCATCATGCTCTCGCTGTCGATGGTCGTCATCGCCGGAATGGTCGGCGCGGGCGGACTCGGTGGCCAGGTGGCCCGTGCGGTCAGCGCGCTCGACATCGCGATCGGTGCCGAGGCCGGTATCTCCGTCGTGATCCTCGCGATCATCCTGGACCGCTTCACCGGCGCGTTCGGCATGAAGCGCGGCACGCACCTGATCCGCAAGATCAAGGAGCGCTACGCGCCGAAGGGCAACCCGGTCGAGGACCACTCGGGCAAGACCACCGAGCAGATCCTCGCCGAGAACTCCGGCAACCGCCGGCAGCCCGGACGCTGATCCCCCGGCGCACCCTGTGCGCCATCTGACACACAACACCACACAGACCTCGCGGCTTCTGAGGGAGCCGCGCGCACCCCGCCCCGACCGATGGGCGGAACCGGTGCTCACGACGTGGGGAGACACCCCTCGTTGGGAAAGGACACTCATCATGAAGATGCGCAAGTTCGCGCCTCTCGCCGTCACCGCTGCTGCGGGCCTCGTGCTCGCCGGCTGCTCCTCCTCGGAGGACACGGACACCACCGCTGCCGCCACGTCGGGCTCCGACGAGGCCATGGCCGGCGGTGAGATCACCTTCGGCGTCTTCAACGGCTGGGACGAGTCGGTTGCCTCGTCGCTGCTGTGGGAGGCCATCCTTGAGGACAAGGGCTACGACGTCACCCTCGAGTACGCGGACCCGGCCGTCACCTTCCAGGCGCTCGCCGACGGCGACTACGACCTGGTGACCGACGTCTGGCTGCCCGGCACCCACGCCTCGTACCTCGAGGAGTTCGGTGACGACATCACCGAGGTCGGCGCCTGGTTCGACAGCGCCGCCCTGACCGTCGCGGTCAACGCCGACGCCCCGATCGACTCGCTCGCCGACCTCGCCGCCAACGCGGACGAGTTCGAAAACCGCATCGTCGGCATCGAGCCGGGCGCGGGCCTCACCGCGGCCGTCGAGAACGGCATCCCGACCTACGGCCTCGAGGGCATGGACTTCATCACCTCGTCCACCCCGGCCATGCTCGCCGAGCTCGACTCCGCGATGGCGGACGGCGAGAACATCGTCGTGACGCTGTGGGAGCCGCACTGGGCCTACGGCGCCTACGACATCAAGAACCTTGAGGACCCCGAGGGCATCCTCGGTGACGCCGAGTCGATCTACACCTACTCGCGCAACGGCTTCGCGGACGAGTTCGCGGACGTGAACGAGTGGATGGCCGGCTTCACCATGGAGTCGGACCTCCTGTACGACCTTGAGAACCGCCTCAACGCGGCCTCGGGCGAGTCGGAGTACCCGGAGATCGTCGCCGAGTTCATCGCTGACAACCAGGAGTGGGTCGACTCGCTCACCGCGTAAGTCTCACTCTCGACGCTGACGCGTCGAACCTCACGAGGCCCCGGGGCATCCGCCCCGGGGCCTCGTTGCGTCCGGGTACCTGGCTGCCGCACGGTTCCGGGTCACTCACCGTCGCTTCTCGGCCTGTTCGCGCGGATCCGGGTCACTCACCGTCGCTTCTGGGCCCGTTGGCGCGGATCCGGGTCACCCACCGCCACTCCTGGGCCCGTTGGCGCGGTTGCGGGTCGCTCACCGTCGCTTTCCGGCCGCTTCGCGCGCTTCGGGGTCACTCACCGTCGCTTTCCGGCCTGTTCGCGCGCTTCCGGGTCACTCACCGCCACTCCTGAAGCAACAATGCGCGCGGGACCCTCAGTTTGGGGTGGAAGACTGCCCCTCGTGAACCGTGGGCGCATCTGGCGGGTAGCTCAGTGCCCGCCTCCCCGATCAGCGCGCGCCTCCGCTCCCCTCGCCCGGCTCATCCGTCCCAGAACCGCCGGCATCGAGTCCGTCAGACTCCTCGTCGTCAAGGTCCTTCACGCTCGGACGCAGCACCGGACCTGAGGGGTCGTCGCGATCGCGGATCTTGACCCAGAAGAAGAACACGAGCACGCCAACCATCGGCAGACCGATCGCGATCGCGGCGATGACCGGGAGCAGCCCCGGGTCGGAGGCGTCCTCGATCGTGCCGCCGCTCAACGGGACGACGTGGTGAAGCACCGACGCGAAGGCTACGTTCCCGCTCATCCGATCACCGTACTGCGAGCGCGACGAGGAAGTGCCTCCGGGAGCACTCACCTGCGCGCCCACGTGCGGCGGTGAGTGACCCGCGACACGGCTGGCGGGGGCGGAAGCGGCGGTGAGTGACCCGCGACGCGACTGGCGGGGGCGGAAGCGGCGGTGAGTGACCCGCGACGCGACTGGCGGGGGCGGAAGCGGCGGTGAGTGACCCGGAACGGTGCGAACTCGCCGCAAAGCGGCGGTGAGCGACCTGCGACACGGCTGGCGGGGGCGGAAGCGGCGGTGAGCGACCCGCAACGGTGCGAACTCGCCGCAAAGCGGCGGTGAGCGACCCGGAACGCGACTGGCATGTACCCGGAACGCACGGGAGCCCCCGGCCGTCCACGGCCGGGGGCTCCCGTCACAAGGCGGCGACAGCGTCGCCGCCGGCGCTCAGTCGCGCGTCAGCTTGCGGTACGTCACGCGGTGCGGGCGAGCCGCATCCGCGCCGAGACGCTCGACCTTGTTCTTCTCGTACGACTCGAAGTTGCCCTCGAACCAGAACCAGTTGGCAGGGTCCTCATCCGTGCCCTCGTAGGCGAGGATGTGCGTCGCCACGCGGTCCAGGAACCACCGGTCGTGGGAGACGACCACGGCGCAGCCCGGGAACTCGAGCAACGCGTTCTCGAGCGATCCGAGGGTCTCGACGTCGAGGTCGTTGGTCGGCTCGTCAAGCAGGAGCACGTTGCCGCCCTCCTTGAGCGTCAGCGCCAGGTTGAGGCGGTTGCGCTCACCGCCGGACAGCACGCCCGCGGGCTTCTGCTGGTCCGGACCCTTGAAGCCGAACGCGCTCACGTACGCACGCGAGGGCATCTCGACCTTGCCGACCTGGATGTAATCGAGGCCGTCGGACACGACCTCCCACAGCGACTTGTCGGGGTCGATGCCGCCGCGCGACTGGTCGACGTACGAGATCTGCACGGTCTCGCCGACCTTGAGGTCGCCGCCGTCGAGCGGCTCGAGGCCCACGATGGTCTTGAACAGCGTGGTCTTGCCGACGCCGTTGGGGCCGATGACGCCGACGATGCCGTTGCGCGGCAGCGTGAACGACAGGCCGTCGATGAGCTTGCGGTCGCCGAAGCCCTTCTCGAGGTTCTTCGCCTCGAGAACGATGTTGCCCAGACGGGGGCCCGGCGGGATCTGGATCTCCTCGAAGTCGAGCTTCTTGGTGCGCTCGGCCTCGGCAGCCATCTCCTCGTAGCGGTTGAGTCGCGCCTTGGACTTGGTCTGGCGACCCTTGGCGTTCTGACGCACCCACTCGAGCTCGTCCTTGAGTCGCTTGGCGAGCTTCGCGTCCTTCTTGCCCTGGACCTGGAGACGCTCCTGCTTCTTCTCGAGGTACGTCGAGTAGTTGCCCTCGTACGGGTAGAGGCGGCCGCGGTCGACCTCACAGATCCACTCGGCGACGTGGTCGAGGAAGTAGCGGTCGTGGGTCACGGCGAGCACGGCGCCGGGGTACTTGGCGAGGTGCTGCTCAAGCCACTGGACGGACTCGGCGTCGAGGTGGTTGGTGGGCTCGTCGAGCAGCAGCAGGTCGGGCTTCTCGAGCAGCAGCTTGCAGAGCGCGACACGGCGGCGCTCACCACCGGAGAGCACCTTCACATCTGCGTCGCCCGGGGGGCACTGGAGCGCGTCCATGGCCTGCTCGATCTGGGAGTCGAGGTCCCACGCGTCGGCGTTGTCCAGGTCCTCCTGGAGCGAGCCCATCTCCGCGAGCAGCTTGTCGTAGTCGGCGTCGGGGTCGGCCATCTCCTCGGAGATCGCATTGAACCGCTCGAGCTTCTCGTAGATGGCGCCCATGCCCTCGCGCACGTTGCCGAGCACGTCCTTCTCCTCGTTCAGCGGGGGCTCCTGGAGGAGGATTCCGACGCTGTAGCCGGGGGTGAGGCGCGCCTCACCGTTGGACGGCTGCTCGATGCCCGCCATGATCTTGAGGATCGTGGACTTACCGGCGCCGTTGGGCCCGACGACACCGATCTTGGCGCCCGGGTAGAAGGCCATGGTGACGTCGTCGAGGATGACCTTGTCGCCGTGCGCCTTGCGCGCCTTCTGCATGGTGTAGATGAACTCAGCCACTGATGCTCCGAGACTTGTGGGTTTCGGGCCGCGAGGGACCCGCTGTCGACGCCCCTAGCCTACGCGGGGTGCGCGGTTCGTCCGAGCCGCGCAGGGCCGCCGCCAGCGGGTCGCCCCTGGATCGCGCCTCAGCGGGCGTCGGCGAGCTCTGGCTCGACGGGTTCGGCGGGGTCGCTCTCCCACGGGTCGGAGGCGTCGAGCGCCGCGTCGTCATCCTGCGCGGGCTCGGCACCGTCGGCGCCGTCGGCGGCGTCGTCGTCCCGGGAGTGGGAGCCGGCCGACGGACCGTTCCCGTCCGCCTCTGACCCCAGGGTCGCGTCACCGATGGCTCGGGTGAACGACGCCATACCGCGCGTCAGGTCGTGACCGAGCGCGGTGGCGTCGAGCTGCAGGTCGGTTCGGGGTCCGTCGGCGGCCTCCCAGCTGTGGGTGCGAAGACGGCCGGTGACCAAGACGGGCTGGCCCTTCTTGATGGACTCGTGGGCGGTCATGGCTCCGCCGCGGAACACGCGCACGCTGAACCACTCGGTGTCTCCGTCGATCCATGCGCCTGCGTTGCGGTCGAAGCGGCGCGGGGTCGAGGCGACACGGAAGGCGCACATCCTGCCGCCGCTGGGGCCTACGTGGATCTTCGGTTCGGTGGCCACCCATCCGGTAACGGTGACTGTCAGGTCGTTCATGCGGTCCTCCTTCGGGGCCGCACGGTGCGGCCTGCGCACCAGGGTCGGCGGGTGGAGGGGTGGCGTGCCCGGCCGCCTGGCGACCGGTGGAGGACGCGGCGCGACACGCGGCCTGGGGACGCCGCGGGTGAGGCGCCTCAGTCGAGCTGCGTCAGCTCGTCGAGGTTGCGGTAGGCGAGGTGGATCCGGACGGTCGGCTCGACGAGCGCGGACCGCACCACGCGTCCCACTGCGTCGTGCCCGACGGCGGTGACGGCCTTGGAGGCGGCCGCGGCACGCACGGGCCTGGCCATGCGGGCCTTCCATCCTGAGGGGCGTTCCACGTCGGGCCATTCGGCGGCGGCGAGCTCGCGGTTGAGCGCCTCGGCGAGCTCCTCGCCGCTGGCGACTGTGTCGGCGAGGACATGCCTCCAGGTGAGCGGGAGCCCGTCGGTGGCGGCGTCGATCCAGTCGAGCCGCTCCCTCTCGACGGAGGCGAGTCCGAGCGGCGTCAGCTCGGGCACCTGGCTGGCGCGTCCGGCGGCGACGGCACCTGCGGCGCGGGCGCGCGCGTCGACCCCGGCGAGCCGTGCGAGCGCGTCGATGATCTCGGTCTTGTCGGGCAGGGTCGGCTCGGCGTCCTTCGCGAGCGCACGCGCAAGCGCCTTGCCGGACGCGACCAGGTCGGCGCGCACTGCCTCGGCGGCGATGGATCCCGACTCGACGGCGCCCTCGAGCTCGGCCTTGAGACCGTCGATGCCGCGGCCGGTGCGGGCGCTGATCGGGATGACGGGCACCTCGAGCAGGCCCTCCTCGCCGATGAGCCGCTGGAGGTCCTCGACGATCTTCCAGTCGTCGCCCTCGGCGAGCCTGTCGGTCTGGTTGAGCGTGACGAGCGAGGGCTGGCCGTGGACGGACGCGACCTGGAGGTAGGCGGAGTGGAGCGCGTGGTCTGCGTACTTCTGCGGGTCGACCACCCAGATGAGGAGGTCGGCGAGGGGGACGACGCGGTCCACGACCTCGCGGTTGGCGCCGTTGATGGAGTCGTGGTCGGGCAGGTCGAGCAGCACGAGCCCGGCGAGCTCGGGCGGCGGGTTGGGCACGTGGTACCTGTGCTCCTCGCGCACTCCGAGCCAGTCGAGCAGGGCGCCTGCGCCGTCGGAGTAGACGGCGGCTGACGCGTGCGAGGTGGTGGGCCTGGTGACGCCGGGGACGGCGAACTCGGACCCGGTGAGCGCGTTGAACAGCGTGGACTTGCCGGAGCCGGTGCCGCCTGCGAGAGCCACGATGGTCCAGTCGACGCCGAGCTCGAGCCGCTCGTCGCAGCGGCCGATGGTCTCGCGGACCTCGTCGCGCACGTCACGGGGCATCGCGTCGGCTGCCCACTCCATGGAGGCGCGCAGGCGGTCGACCCGCTCCTGGAGCGCGGTGGTCTGGTTCCGGGGCGGAACCTCCTGGAAGGTGGGGCTCACAGGAGTCCCCTGAGCTCGGCGCGGCGCAGGCGCACGCGGGCGGAGGCCTCGGGCAGGAGGGACGTCACGTCGGTGGGCTTCATCATGTCGAGCGCCTCCTTGTTGATGACGTACTTCCGTGCGGCAGTGAGCTCGGTGCGGGCCGTCTCGGACTGCTCGTTGATGGACCCGGAGGTGGCGACGGTGAGGAAGGTGCGGGCGGCCTCGACGCCGAGCGCCGCGGAGGCGAGCGCGGTGGAGAGCCCTTGCGCGCCGATGAGGTCGCGTGCGCGCTGGGCTCCGGGGAGGGTGTCTGCGAGCTCGTCGACACGGTCGAGCCAGGCGCGCGTCGCGTCGGCAGCGTGCCGTTCGCGGATGGCGCGGGCCTCGCGTGGGTCGCGCTGGGAGGCGAGCCAGGGTCCGGGCCCCTCGCCCACGTCGGTGAGGGCGGTGATCATCGCGTCGGACGCGTCGGACGCGGCGAGCACGAGGAAGGCCTCGACGGCCTCGGTGATCTCGCGTCGCATGGTCTGCAGGACGTCGTCGCGCTTCTCGCGGGCGATCCGTCGCTTGGTCCACATGGAGCGGCGGAGCCGGAACAGCTCGCCGCCTTCGCTTGCGGCCTGCTCCCAGCGGGAGGCGAGGGACGACGTGGGGATGTCGAGGTACCAGGTCTCGCCGCCCTTGTTGTCGGCCTGGGCGGCGCAGCGGCGGACCTCGGAGCGGACCTCCTTGGCGGCGGCGGCCTGGTCGTCCATGATCTCGGCGAGCCGCTCGAGCCATTCCTTGAGGGATTCGGCGGCGCCGTGGAGGGTGCGTTCCACGATCGCCTCGGCGGACGCGGAGGCGACGGATTCGAGCCAGCGGGCGAGGCCGCCGACGATGTCTCGCGGCACGTTGCCGCGGCCTTCGGGGTCCTCGGGGATGACAAACAGGGGCAGGCCTTCAAGACCCTCGTCCTGGAGACGTTCGACGAGGTCGCGGCGCACGTGGGCGGCGACGTCGACGGTGACGCGGTTGAGGACGATGGCGATCGACGCACCTCGTTCGGCGCCGGCGCGGAGCGCCTCCCACGGGACGGCGTCGCCGTAGCGCGCGGCGGTGGTGACGAACAGCCACAGGTCGGCGGTCTCGAGCAGCTCGTGCGCGATCTCGCGGTTCTCGCCGGACACGGAGTCGAGGTCGGGGCTGTCCACGAGCGCGAGCCCGCGCGGCACCTCCTCGGTGGCCATGACCTTGGCCTTCTGCTCGACCTCGCTCAGCAGCTGGGTGTCGAGCGGGTGGTGGAAGAGATGGGGCTGCTTGGTGGTGGGGCGCAGCACGCCGGAGGGGGTGAGCTCCTCGCCGATGAGCGCGTTGACGACCGTGGACTTGCCTGCGCCTGTGGACCCTGCGACGACGACGATCGCGGGCGAGGCCTCCTCGCGCACACGCGGGATCAGGTGGTGGTCGAGCTGGTCCAGCATGTGCTCCATGAGCTCCGCGGACTCGTCCTGATGACCTGTGGGCAGGGGCAGCTGAGTCGTCGCCACCACCTTGCGGGTGTCGACGAGCGCATCGAGCAGCGCACCCGGGTATGACCATGTCTTGATGGGCCGGATGCTCATGCCTGGTATCCCCGCACAAACGCCATAGGTCCCAGGCTACCCGTCCAGAGGGCGGACGCCCTGCCGCACTGCCGGGGCGGCGTCAGGCCCGTGGGGCCCCGGTGGAGGCGTCCGACGTGGGGGTCGCCGCGTCGTCCGCGGGGCCGACGGGCCGCGTGGACTCTCGTACGACGAGCTGGGCGGGCAGGGGCGTGTCGATGGTCTCCTCACCGTCGGCGTCGAGAGCGACGAGCACCTTCTGCACGATCGCGCGTCCGAGCGCGGCGAAATCCTGGCGGACGGTGGTGAGCGGCGGGAAGAGGTAGCCGGCCTCGGGGATGTCGTCGAAGCCGACGATGCTGACGTCCTCGGGCACGTGGAGCCCGCGCTGACGCAGGGCTGACATGAGGCCGATCGCCATCTGGTCGTTGGACACGAAGACGGCGCTCCCGTGAGGCAGGTCGAGCGTGCCGCCGATGCCGAAGCCGCTGGCAGCGGTCCAGTCGCCGTGCTCGGGCTCGATGATCTCGAGGCGTCGGGCTGCGAGCTCGTCGCGCCATCCGCGCACGCGCTCGTTCGCGTCGGGCGCGCCCGCAGGGCCTGCGACGTGGAGGATGCGCGTGTGGCCCTGCTCGGCAAGGTGGGCGACGGCGGCGCGGGCGCCCCGGTACTGGTCGATGGACACGATCCGAGGGCCGGGTCGGGGCACCGAGGCGGAGGCGACGACGGGGACGGACACATCGATCGCGGAGACCACCTCGAGCGCGGGGACGTCCGCGACGACCACGACCACGGCGTCGACCCGCTGCCGCAGCAGGGCTTCGATGCTGGCGCGGACGGCCGACGCGTCGGCACCCGCCGTGCTGACCGCGTCGACGCTGTAGCGGGCCTCGCGCGCGGCGATGTTGACGTGCATCGCGATCGACGCGGGCCCGTGATCCACGTTGTTGGGCGTGATGAGCCCGATCGTGCGAGTGCGGCGGGTCACGAGCGCGCGTGCCGCCGGTGACGGGCTGTAGTGGAGCTGGGCGATGGCCTCACGCACGCGCTGCTCGGTCGCAGGCCGCACGTTCGGGAGCCCGTTGAGGACGCGGGAGACCGTCTGGTGGGACACTCCGGCGAGGCGCGCGACGTCGAAGATCGTCGCGGCGCGCGTGCCCTCGTCCTCAGCCACCGGTCAGACCTCGCTCTCGTCGGGTCGCGCCACGAGCGCGAGCAGGCCGTCGGTCGTGAGGGAGGATGCGTCGACGGTGTCCACGATCCTGCCATCCCGCAGGACGACCACACGGTCGCCGACGCTCAGCACCTCCTCGAGCTCGGCGGAGATGAACACGACGGACACTCCGTTGAGCGCCATCTCGCCGACGAGGTTCTGGATCTCGACCTTGGTGCCCACGTCGATGCCGCGGGTCGGCTCGTCGAGCACGAGCACACGCGGGGCGAGTGCGAGCAGGCGGGCGAGCAGCACCTTCTGCTGGTTGCCGCCTGAGAGCGTGCCTGCGGGCCTGTCCACGTCGGCGGGTCGGATGTCGAGCGCGTCCACCCAGCTCATCGCGAGCTCGCGCCTGTGGGCGGGTGGGAGGCGACGGATGATGCCGCGCTCCGCCTGTAGGCCGAGCGTGATGTTGTCCAGGACGGACATCTCGGCGACGATGCCGTCGCGGCGGCGGTTCTCCGAGGAGTAGACGACGCCAAGCGACATGGCGGTGCGGGGCGACTCGAGGTCGGTGGTCTCGCCCTCGATCCTGATGATCCCGGAGTCGAGCCTCGTCACGCCGGTGAGCGCGCGGGCGAGCGAGGTGCGGCCGGAGCCGAGCAGCCCGGCGACGCCGAGCACCTCGCCCGCGCCCAGGTCGACGTCTGCCTCCACCACCCCGCCGGCGGAGATGCCTCGACCGCTCACCAGGGCCTCCCCCGACGCCCGCTCGGGGGTCTCCCGGTCGCGAGCGCGCAGCGGCGCACCTTCGTGGCCGAGCATCTTCTGGACGAGGTCCACGCGCAGGAGCTCGTCGGTGAGGTACTCCCCCACGAGCTCTCCGTCCCTCAGCACGGTGATGCGGTCGCAGATCTCGTACACCTGGTCCAGGAAGTGGGAGATGAAGAGGATCGCGACGCCGCGGGCCTTGAGCTCGCGGATGATGCGGAACAGCTCGGCGACCTCGTCCAGGTCGAGGCTCGAGGTCGGCTCGTCGAGGATCAGGACGCGGCAGTCGGTGGAGATGGCGCGAGCGATCGCGACGAGCTGCTGCACCGCGACGGACTGGCTGCCGAGCAGCGCGGACGTGTCGACCTCGAGCCCGAGGCCCTCGAGGACCTCGCGGGCGCGCCGCCTCATCGCCGCACGGTCGATCACGCCGAGCCGTCGTGGCTCGCGCCCCAGGCAGACGTTCTCCGCGATCGAGAGGTTGGGCAGCAGGTCGATCTCCTGGTAGACGGTCGAGATGCCGAGCCCGATCGCATGCTCGGTGCTCGCGATCTGGACGTCCCGCCCCGCGAGCGTCATCCGTCCCTCAGTCCAGGGGACGGCTCCAGTGATCGCCTTCACGAGCGTCGACTTGCCCGCACCGTTCTCCCCCATGAGCGAGTGCACCTCGCCGGGGTACAGGTTCAGGTCCACCCGACGCAGCACGGCGTCGGCGCCGAAGCGCACCGTTGCGCCGGTCACCTGGAGAAGCGGAGAAGCCTGGTCCACGCCCCCATTATCGGGGAGCGGACCAGGCCTCCTGAGGGACGCGCTCAGCGCCTGCCCTCGGAACGGGCGACGATCGCGCGCTGCACCACGATGAAGAGGAGCAGCAGCGCGCCGACGATGATCTGCATCCACGACTGCTCGGCGCCCATGAAGGAGATGATCGTCTTGATGGTGCCGTAGACGAACACACCGACCATGGAGCCCACCACGTAGCCGCGGCCGCCTGTGAGCAGCGTGCCGCCGATGACGACGGCCGCGATCGCGTCGAGCTCGGTGCCGATGCCGTTGCGCGGGTAGCCGGCGCCCGAGTAGGCGGTGAGGATCAGGCCGGCGAGGCCCGCGCAGAGGCCGCTGATGACGTAGACGGCCACCTTGGTGCGTGCCACGTTCAGACCCATCAGCCTGGCGGAGCTCTCGGAGCCGCCGATCGCGTAGACCGTGCGACCGAACCTGGTGAGGTGAAGGACGAACGCGGCCACCGCGACCGCGAGGAGCGCGATGATGCCTGTGGGCGTGATGTACCAGGATCCGACCGTGATGCGGGTGGACTGGAGCCACAGGATCGCCGGCTCCTCCACCTTGATGGACGACAGGCTCACGACGAACGCGAGCCCTCGTGCGAGGAAGAGGCCGGCGAGCGAGGCGATGAACGGTTGGACGTTGAAGTACTGGACGAGCACGCCGATGACGAGCCCGATCAGCGCGCCGCCCAGGATGATCGCCGGCACCGCGATGACCACGGGCAGCCCGTCCGCGAGCAGCTTCGCGCCGAGGATGCCGGTGAACGCCATCACCGATCCGACGGACAGGTCGATGCCGCCGGTGAGGATCACGAACGTCATGCCGACCGCCAGGACCAGCAGGTAGGCGTTGTCGAGCAGGAGCGCGGAGATGTTGCGCGGGGTGATGAAGTCGCCGCGGAGGAACGCCTCGGCGCCTGCGAACAGCAGGAGCAGGATCGCGAGCGCCGCGAAAGTGGGCATGAGGGCCGCGTGACGGCCCAGGAAGGACTCGACCTTCATGGTCCTGCTCTCCTTGGTGGTCTCGTCCCTGACTGCGGTCGCGGTCATCGCGCCACCTCCGCCTTCTCACGGTCGTCCGTGTCTGTCTTCGCTCGGGTGAGGGAGGCGGACGCGCGGGAGAGCGCCCCGCGCACACGCGAGGACTGCACGACCACGACGACCACCACGACGATCGCGAAGAACACGGGGCTCTGCGCGGAGGGGACGCCGAGGAAGAGGATGGTCGAGTCGAGCGTCTGGATGATCAGCACGCCGATGACGGTGCCTGCGAGCGAGAACTTGCCGCCCGAGAGCGACGTGCCGCCGAGCACGACCGCGAGGATCGCGTACAGCTCGATGAACAGGCCCGCCGCGTTGGCGTCGGCTGCCTTGATGTTGGAGGCGTAGATGATGCCGGCGACGCCCGCGAGCGTGCCGGACACGATGTAGGCGCTCCAGATGATGCCGCGCGAGCGGACGCCCGCGAGGCGGCTCGCCTCGGGGTTGATGCCGACCGCCTCGGTGAGCACGCCGAGGGCCGTCCGCCGTTCGACGAGCGACATGACAGCGATCGCGGCGACCGAGATGAAGAAGGCGACGGGCAGCAGCAGCACGTAGCCGCTCGCGATGAAGGAGAACGGGTCCGAGTTCACCGTGGTGATGAACCCACCGGTGATCAGCAGGGCGACGCCTCGGCCCGCGAGCATCAGCACGAGTGTCGCGATGATCGGTTGGATCTTGAGGACGGCGACCAGGAAGCCGTTCCACACGCCCAGCACGAGCGCGACGAGCACAGCGACGACCACGGCGACCGCGACCGTCCCCAGGCTCCCCGGATTGCCCGATCCGTCGATGATGGTGAGCGCCACCGCGCCGGAGACCGCCATGACGGCACCGACGGAAAGGTCGATGCCTCGCGTCGCGATGACGATCGTCATGCCGAGCGCCACGAGCATCAGCGGGGCGCTGTTGCGGAGGATGTCGATCAGAGCGCCGTAGAGGCGCCCGTCCCGCATCGTGATCTCGATGAACTGGGGGCGCGCGATGGTGTTGACCACCACGAGCGTCAGCAGCGAGACGACCGGCCAGAACAGCCGGTTCTTGAAGATGCCGGTCATGCCGCGCTCCCTTCGCCCTCGTTGGCGATGTAATCGATGAGCCCGTCGAGGTCGGTCGACGCGCTCTCGAGCTCGCCGATCTTGCGCCGGTCGCGCATCACGACGATCCTCTGCGCCAATCGAAGCACCTCTTCGAGCTCGGAGGAGATGAAGATGACGGAGAGTCCGTCAGCGGACAGCTCGGAGACCTTCTTCTGGATGTCAGCCTTGGCGCCCACGTCGATGCCGCGGGTCGGCTCGTCGAGCACGAGCAGCTCGGGCGCGGTGGCGAGCCATCGTGCGAGCAGCACCTTCTGCTGGTTGCCGCCGGAGAGGTTGCCGACGAGCGCGTTCGGGTTGGCGGGGCGCACACCGAGCGCCTCGATCCAGCCGGTGACGACCGCGTCCTTCTCGGACCTGCGCAGGCGCCGCGCCCAGCCTTGCCTGGCCTGCATGCCGAGGACGATGTTCTCGGCGACGGTGAGGTCGGACACCACCCCCTCCTCGCGTCGGTTCTCGGAGGAGAAGGAGATGCGGCGTCCGATCGCGTGGAGGGGGGAGTGGATCTTGGCGGGCGCGCCGTGCAGCTCGATCTCGCCCTCGTCGGCGCGGTCGGCGCCGTACAGAAGGCGGACGAGCTCGGTGCGTCCGGAGCCGAGCAGGCCCGCGAGGCCGACGACCTCGCCGGGATAGACCTCGAGGTCCGCGGGTTCGAGGATGCCGCGCTTGCCGAGCCCGGTCGCCTTGACGACGGGCGCGCCGCTGCGGTCGATCTCACGATGTGCCGAGCTGGACAGCGTCGCGAGGTCCTCGAGCTCGCGGCCGATCATCTTGGTGACGAGCGCGTCACGGGGCAGCTCTGCGATGGGGTACTCGCCGACGAGGGCACCGTTCCTGAGGACCGTGATGCGGTCGGCGATCTCGTACACCTGGTCGAGGAAGTGGGAGACGAAGAGGATGGCGACGCCGCGGTCGCGCAGGTCGCGGACGACGCGGAAGAGGAGCTCCACCTCTCCGCGGTCGAGGCTGGACGTCGGCTCGTCGAGCACGAGCACCTTGGCCTCGAGGACCATGGCACGGCTGATCGCGACGAGCTGCTGGATGGCGATCGAGTGGCTCGCGAGCGAGGATCGCGGGTCGATCGCGAGGCCGAGGCTCACGAGGTGCTTCCTCGCCTCGGCATGGGTGCGCCGCCAGTCGATGACGGAGCCGCGGCGGGGCTCATGCCCGAGCATCACGTTCTCCCCCACCGTGAGGTTCTCGCAGAGGTTCACCTCCTGGTAGACGGTGGAGATGCCCGCCGCCTGGGCGTCGCCTGCGGTCGAGAACGACTGCTGGCGTCCGTCGACGACGATGGTGCCCTCGTCGATCGTGTAGACGCCGGTGAGGGCCTTGATGAGGGTGGACTTGCCGGCGCCGTTCTCGCCCATGAGGGCGTGGACCTCGCCTGGCCGGAGGGTGAAGTCGACCTTGTCGAGAGCGAGGACGCCGGGGAATCGGATGGTGATCCCGGTCATCTCGACGATCGGTGGGACGACGGTGTCCGCGGTCATGTCTTCAGGCAGCTTTCTGATCGAGTGCGAGGGTTCCCGTCGGGGGCCGGCTGCTGTGACCGGCCCCCGACGGGGCTCCCTCCCGGTTGGAGAGGACGCCCGTCAGTACGAGCGGTTCGGGAGGGCCTCGATGGCGGCCTCCTGGTCGAAGGCCTGGTCCTCGACGATGGTCCGCTTCTCCACGGAGTCGCCTGCCAGGACCGCCTTGACCAGCTCGGCAGCCTTGTCGCCGAGCAGCGGGTTGCACTCGACGATGTAGTTGATCTTGCCGTCGGCGAGGGCCTGCATACCGTCGTGGACGGCGTCGATGGAGACGATCATGATGTCCTCGCCGGGCACCGCGCCCGCCGCCTCGATGGCCTCGATCGCGCCGAGCGCCATGTCGTCGTTGTGCGCGTAGACCAGGTCGATCTCGTCGGCCCCGTACTTCTGCAGGAAGCTCTCCATGACGGTCTTGCCTCCGTCACGGGTGAAGTCGCCGGTCTGCGAGTCGATCTTCTCGATCGGTGTTCCCTCGATCGCCATGTCGAAGCCGGTGGCCCTGTCGTTGGCGGGCGCGGAGCCGGTGGTGCCTTCGAGCACGACCATGTTCGTGGGCTCGGTGAAGGTCTCAGCCGCCCACTCGCCGGCCTTCTGGCCCTCGAGCTGGAAGTCGAGGCCGACCCACGAGGCGTAGAGGTCGTCGGAGGCCGAGACCGTCCGGTCCTCGAGGATCACGGGGATGCCCGCGTCGGAAGCCTCCTGGAGGACGTCGTCCCAGCCGTCCTCGACGATCGGGGCGATGACGATGGCGTCGACGCCCTGGTTGATGAAGCTGCGGACCGCCTGGATCTGGGCAGCGGGGTCGTTGTCCGCCGCGTTGAAGACAAGGTCGAATCCGTTGTCCTCGGAGAACGCGGTCTTCATGGACTCGGTGTTCGCGGAGCGCCAGCCGCTCTCGGAACCCGTCTGCGCGAAGCCGACGGTGATCATGTCACCGCCGCCGTCCGCTGGTGCCGCACCGTCAGAGCTCTCGGTGTCTCCGGAGCTGGAGCAGGCAGCCAGTGCGAATGCCGCGACACCTGCCAGTGCGAGGGTGGATAGGAAACGCTTCTTCATGCTCAGAACCTCCTCGTTCTGTCCGGCGCCGTTGCCGGGTAGAGCGCATTGCCTCACGACGTCGCCGATGACGTCGCTTACAAATATTAGCGCTCACAATTCGGAGGCTCTCAAGTCGAGAACGGTCACGTTTCTGTAAAGTCTTGTACGGGGAACCGGTTCGACGCAGGCATTCGAGCAGAAATGTGAGTGCTCACAACAGCTGCCTCACCCGCGTCGACCCGGGTACCCCGCTCACGACACCTGGCGGCGCCAGCCCATCATCGTCGCCGTGAGGACGCGCGAGGCCTCCGCGAACGACCCTCCGGGCTCAAGGGATGCCTCCGCATCGGCCCGTCGACCGGCATCGAGCATCCGCAGCACCTCGGCGGCTGCCCGATGGAAGGCCGCATGCTGCTCCTTGGCGACCGCATGGTTGCCAGTGGAGTCCTGACCGCCGCTCTCCCCCAGCCAGCGCCCGAAGGCGCATCTGTCGTCACGACCGACGAGGGCGACGTCCTCCTGGTGACGGCCCGCGTCGACCGCGCTCCGCAGACGCTTCTTCCACGCGCCGTGGGCGCCGATCGCTCGGGTGATCTGCCGCTCGACCGCGACGTCCCCGTCGTCGGCGACATAGCGGAAACGGGCCAACAGCTCCGTGAGACCGCCCGTCATCCGGGCGGCGTCGGCCTGCGCCGCCGTCGTGTCGGTCACCGCCTCGCTCGACGTGGACGCAGCATCCGCGATCCGGTTGATCGACTCCGCGATCGCCTCGGCCCCCGCGGCCGCCTCCGTCACCGACCGGCTCATCTCCTCGGTCACCGACGTCTGCTCGTCGAGCGCCGTGGCGACCGCACCCTGGCTCTCGCTGACATGGTCGATCACTGTCGTGATGCGGCCGATCGCCGTCGCCGCGGCGCCCACGTCGGTCTGAATCGCCTCGATCCGCCCGCCGATGTCCTCGGTGGCGCGCGCCGTCTCCTGCGCCAGATCCTTGACCTCGGACGCGACGACCGCGAAGCCCTTGCCCGCCTCCCCCGCGCGCGCCGCCTCGATCGTGGCGTTCAGCGCGAGCAGGTTCGTCTGCTCGGCGATCTGCGTGATCAGCTTCACCACCTCGCCGATCTGCGCCGACGACTCGCCGAGCTGCGACACCGTCGCGCTCGCCGTCTCGACAGCCTCGACCGCCTGCGACGCCTCCGCCGCACCGGCGCTCGTCGAGCTCGCGATCTCCCGGATCGACGCCGACATCTGCTCGGTCGCGGTCGCGACGGCCTGCGCACTCGTGGAGACCTGCTGCGCCGAGGCGGCGACCGAGCCCGCCTCGCGCGAGGACTCCGCGACGCCGCCCGAGATCTCCGACGTCGCGACCGAGAGCTCCTCCATCGCAGCGGAGAGGGCGAGCACGTCGTCTCCGATCGTGCCGAGCTCATGGCCCAGGCGAGCGGCGAGGTGGTCGTAGTCCTCCGCGAGCCCTGCGCACGGGCCGCGGCGCGCGGCCTCAGTCCGACCCGTCAGGTCGCCGTCAGCGGCCGCGCGCATCAGGCCTGCGAGCTCGCGCCACGAAGCCCCCACCCGCGCCGCGAACCAGCCCGCCCACGCGAAGGGGAGCACGACGGCGCCGATGGCCGCGACGGCCAAGGTCGGCAGCGCCCATCCCGGGGCGCCCTCGACGCCGCTCAGCGCTGTCACTCCCGCGAGCGCGCCCACGACCCCCGCGAGCGACGACACCGTCGCCCCCACCATCAACTGACCCTTGAACCCGAACACGAGCCACCCCCTAGACATCAGAGCCGTCTCTGCGACCCACAGGCGCCCGGACTGCCGGGGCACGCCGACAGTTCGTCCATGCCGAACGATCAGGAATGGGACCTTGGGCCCGATCTCGCGCCCCTCCCAGGAGTTCTTCTCAGGACGCACGCCCACTACCCTGGTACCCGTCGGCCACGCCGCCGCCTTGCCCTCGTAGCTCAGCTGGATAGAGCATCGGACTTCTAATCCGCAGGTCGCAGGTTCGAATCCTGCCGGGGGCGCCCGCTCCGTCGTCCCCGCCTCCCGTTGCAGACCCGGCACACCTGGCTGATCATCGAAGGGCGAGGCCCCGCACCGGAGGGCGGTCATCGCCGACGCCGACGGCAACCACATCGGCCCCTACGAGGGCGTCACCGAGACCGGCTGACGCGGCTTCGCTCGGACTCCACCGCCTCGCGCACCTCAGGCGCCGTCTCCTGGATGAAGCGCGTCATCGCGGCGGGGTCGTCCGACGCGACGATGAAGGTGGAGAAGCCGTGCGTGAGCGCGAGGTCGGCGAGCTGGTCGGCCCCCTCCCCTCCCGAGATGTTCAGGAGCCGCGTGATCTCGCCCGGGTCCCTGCCGGCCGCGGCCGCGGCGTCGTCGATCCGCGCGGTGTGCACGCCGATCTCGTCCGGCCTCATGTAGCCGAGGCTGGGCAGCCATCCGTCGCCCTTGCGTCCCGTGAGGCGGAGCATGCGCGGCTTGTAGGCGCCGATCCATAGAGGGATCCTGTGGGCCGGCTGGGGGCCGCGCTTGGCCCCGACCGCCGGATAGTAGTCGCCACCGCGCAGCCCGCCGCGCTCCTCCGGCGCCCACAGTCCCCGCATCAGGTCGATCGCCTCCTCGAGCGCGTCGACTCCCTGGCCGGGCGTGAGGCGTCGGCCGCCCATCGCCTCGATCGCATCCCAGAAGCCGCCAGCACCGATGCCCAGGTCCAGCCGGCCGCCGCTCAGCAGGTCGAGCGAGGCCGCCGCCCGCCCGTAGACGAGCGGCTGCCGCAGCGGCAGGTTGAGCACGTTCGGGGCGAGCCGGATCGTCTCGGTGGACGCGGCGACGTAGCTGAGGAGCGTCCATGTGTCGTGGAATCGCGGCTGATACGGGTGGTCCTGGAACGTCACCAGGTCGTAGCCGAGCCGCTCGCTCAGCTGCGCGAGCGCGACGGGCGCGTGCGGCTGAGCGTTGCCCGGGGTGACGAAGGTGCCGAAGGCGAGTCGATGCCCGTAGTCCATGGGTGAGGTGCTCCTCGAAGCGCAGGGGCGGGGTGCCATCCAGGACAACACGGGCGCGGCCGCCGAAAGTCCTGGCGGAGGGGGTCTCCCGCACAGCCGGGCCCTAGGTACCACCCGCACCCCCCGCGTGGTTGGCTAGAGTTCCCTCGACGGAAGTCCACCGACGGCCTCTCGCCCCCCATGAGCATGGCCGCCCGACGCAACGGTCGCCCCGGACCCTGACTCCGCCTCAGGCGGGCTCGGACCGGAGCGGCGGACAAGGATCGACCATGAAGATAGGGGTCCCTGCAGAGACCCGCCGCGGCGAGAGGCTCGTCGCCGCCAGCCCCGACTCTGTCGCCAAGCTCATCAAGCTCGGCTACGAGGTGGTCGTCCAGGAGGGCGCCGGCACGGCCGCGAGCTTCCTTGACGAGCAGTACCTCGAGGCGGGTGCGACGATGGTCGACGCCGCCGAGGCGTGGGGCGCGGATGTCGTCACCTGCGTGAACGCGCCGGGTGCCGCACAGATCAAGCTGCTCGCGAAGGACGCGACGCTGATCTCCACGATGGCGCCTCAGTCGAACGAGAAGCTCGTCGCGAGCCTCGCCAAGAAGGGCGTCACCGCGCTCGCACTCGACGCCGTGCCGCGCATCTCGCGTGCGCAGGCGATCGACGTGCTCTCCACGATGTCCAACGTGGCCGGCTACCGAGCGGTCATCGAGGCCGCGGAGTCGTATGGCGGCATGTTCACCGGGCAGGTGACCGCTGCGGGCAAGACGAAGCCTGCCACCGTCTTCATCATCGGCGCCGGCGTCGCGGGCCTCGCGGCCATCGGAGCCGCCAGCTCGCTGGGCGCCCAGGTGCGCGCATTCGACGTCCGCCCCGAGGTCGCCGAGCAGATCGGCTCCATGGGCGGTGAGTTCGTGGTCGCGCCCGAGGCGCAGCAGGAGATCAGCGCCGACGGCTACGCCAAGCCCCTCACCGAGGAGCAGCAGGCCGCAGCGATGGATGTCTACGCCCGCGAGGCTGCGAACGCCGACGTGGTCATCACCACCGCGCTCGTGCGCGGCTCGGCACCCACGACGATCACGGCCGCGATGGTCGAGTCGATGAAGCCCGGCTCCGTGGTCGTGGACCTTGCAGCGTCCGGTGGCGGCAACTGCGAGCTCACGGTTCCCGGCAAGACGATCACGACCGACAACGGCGTGACGATCGTCGGCTGGACCGACCTGACGAGCCGCATGCCGCGCCACACCTCCACCCTGCTGGGTACGAACATCGTCCACCTGATGGCGTTGCTGACGCCCGAGAAGGACGGGCATCTGGTGCTCGACCTCGAGGACGTGGTGCAGCGCGGCATGACCGTGGCGCATCAGGGCGAGATCATGTGGCCGCCGCCGCCCGTCTCCGTGTCCGCCGCGCCCGCATCTGCGGCCGTGGCCGGCCCTTCAGAGGAGGAGCTCGCCGAGCAGGCACGCGTCGCCGCCGAGGAGGAGCAGCGCAAGACTCAGCGCCGCAACATCATGTACGGCATCGGCGCGGTCGCCTCGCTCCTGCTCCTCTCGTTCGCCGATTCGGCCACCGTGCAGCACCTCACGGTGTTCGCGCTCGCCGTGATCGTCGGCTTCTACGTGATCAGCAACGTGAAGCACTCGCTCCACACGCCGCTCATGAGCCAGACGAACGCGATCTCCGGAATCATCCTGGTGGGCGCGCTTCTGCAGATCGGCTCCGCCGACACGCTCGTGTCCACGCTCGCCTTCATCGCCGCGGCGGTCGCGAGCATCAACATCTTCGGAGGCTTCCTGGTGACCTACCGCATGCTCGGAATGTTCAGGAAGGACGCGTGATGACCCTCACCTCGCTCGCTCAGGCGACCTACGTCGTCGCCGCTGTGCTCTTCGTCCTGTCCCTCGCTGGCCTGTCCAAGCAGGAGACGGCCCGACGCGGCAACATGCTGGGCATGGTCGGCATGGGCCTCGCGCTCGTCGCCACGGTCATCCTGGCGCTGGATGTCTCGGAGCGCTCGCTCTGGGTCACGGCCCTGCTGATCGCGATGGTGTTCGCGATCGGTGCCTCGATCGGCATCTGGCGGGCCCGCACCGTCGAGATGACGCAGATGCCGGAGCTCATCGCGATGCTCCACAGCTTCGTCGGCGCCGCCGCGGTGCTCGTGGGCTTCAACTCCCACCTCACCGCCACGCACGCCGACGCCGTGCACCAGATCGAGGTCTTCCTCGGCATCTTCATCGGTGCGGTCACGCTGACCGGCTCTGTCGTGGCCTTCCTCAAGCTGTCGGCGCGCATGAAGTCGAGCCCGCTGACCCTTCCGGGCCGCAACTGGCTGAACCTCGGCGCGATCGTCGTGAGCCTCGTCCTGATGGGCGTCTACATGGCGACCGGCAGCATCGTCCCGGTGCTGATCATGACGGTGATCGCCCTGGCGCTGGGCTTCCACCTGGTCGCGGCGATCGGCGGCGGCGACATGCCCGTCGTCGTCTCGATGCTCAACTCGTACTCCGGCTGGGCCGCCGCTGCGGCGGGCCTCATGCTCAGCAACGACCTGCTGATCGTCACCGGTGCGCTCGTGGGCTCGTCCGGTGCGATCCTGTCGTACCTCATGTGCAAGGCCATGAACCGGGCGTTCATCTCCGTGATCCTCGGCGGCTTCGGCACCGAGGCGAGCTCGTCGTCCTCCGGCGCGGAGCAGGGCGAGCATCGTGAGGTGCAGGCCGCCGACGTGGCCGAGATGCTCACCGACGCGAAGTCCGTGGTGATCGTGCCCGGCTACGGCATGGCCGTGGCGAAGGCGCAGTACCCGGTGGCGGAGATCGTCGAGCACCTGCGTGCGCAGGGTGTGGAGGTGCGCTTCGGCGTGCACCCCGTCGCGGGACGCCTGCCCGGCCACATGAACGTGCTGCTCGCCGAGGCGAAGGTGCCGTACGACATCGTGCTCGAGATGGACGAGATCAACGACGACTTCCCGGAGACCGACGTGGTGCTGGTCATCGGCGCGAACGACGTGGTGAACCCGTCGGCGCTCGAGGACCCGGGCTCTCCCCTGGCCGGCATGCCGGTGCTGGAGGTCTGGAAGGCCAAGCAGTGCATCGTCTTCAAGCGCTCCATGGCGACCGGCTACGCGGGCGTCCAGAACCCGCTGTTCTTCCGCGAGAACTCGGCGATGCTGTTCGGCGACGCCAAGGCGAAGGTCGAGGAGATCCTCACCGAGGTCCGCACGAAGGCGGGCGCCAGCGCCTGACCTCCCCCGTCACGAAGGCCCCCACCCGCCCGGGTGGGGGCCTTCGTCGTCCTCGGCGGCGAGGCTGTCAGACGCGCGAGGCGACCGGGCCACCCGGAGCCGCCACCTCCTGCGCATCCGCGTCAGGAGCGCGAAGCCGCAGCCCCTTCAGGATCAGGAACAGCGCGAGCGAGATCTCCCACGCGAAGATCGGCACCGCAGCGAGCGAGGCGGTGACCGACACCTGGTCCTGGAGCCCGAAGAAGATCAGCAGGTTGGACGCGGTGACCAGCGGGGCTCCGACGA
This sequence comes from Demequina zhanjiangensis, assembly GCF_030418315.1. Lineage (GTDB taxonomy): Bacteria > Actinomycetota > Actinomycetes > Actinomycetales > Demequinaceae > Demequina > Demequina zhanjiangensis. The sequence goes on along the minus strand of NZ_JAUHPV010000004.1, from coordinate 178,347 downwards.
GTCCGAGCCACGTGATCCACTGCGGCACGAGTGCATGGCGTCGCAGCACTGCGGCGAGGACGACGGTGTGCACCCCGACCACGAGGCCCGGGCCCACGAAGAACGCCCACGTATACGTCTCGACCAGCCCTGCGGCAACATCGGCCTGGCCGACGTCGCGCATCTGCACCGCGGCCATCACCATCACGGCACCCACTGCGGCCACCCCTGCCTCGAGGGTGCGCAGCCCCACGTAGGCGATGGCTCCGGTCTGGCTTCGGCGCCGCACATGCGGGTAGAGGGCGACGGCGGTGCCCACGATCGCGACGGCGAGCACGACGTCGAGCAGCGCGCCGAGCTGCTGCGGGAGAGCGGAGCCGCCGCCTTCGCCCCAGGCCTCGTCGGTGAGCATCGTGCCGTAGAGCACGACCGCTCCCACCGAGGTGACGTGGGTGAGCAGGTACATGGCGCCTGCGAGTGCGCCCGGTCGACGGTAGGTGGCCATAGGGCTCTCCTCAGGTCATGGGTGTACGGCGTACACCTTTCGCGATGGAGAGTAGGGTGTATGGCGTACACCGTCAAGAGGAAGGGCATGATCGCGCGATGACGCCTGCCTCAGCACCCGCCGCCCGCACCCCGCTCAACCGCGCACGCGTGGTGGCGGAAGCGCTCGCAACCGCCGACGAGGCGGGACTCGAGAGCCTGTCGATGCGCAGCCTCGCGGACAGGCTCGGCGTGGTCCCCATGGCGCTGTACAAGCACGTCAGCAACAAGGAGGAGCTGCTGGACGCGATGGTCGACGCCGTGATCCGTGAGATCCAGCCGCGCGACGTCGCCGACGACTGGAAGGAGGCGGCACGCGAGCAGGTCATGGCCGCGCGCCGCACCATGCTCCAGCACCCGTGGGCATGGCGTGCTATCGAAACTCGCGAGGCCCCCTCCCCCGCAGCGCTCGACCGCATGGAGGCGATGATCGGGACGCTCCGTTCAGGCGGCCTCTCCGCCCCGCTCGTGCATCACGTCATGCACACGCTCGGGAGCAGGCTGTGGGGCTTCAGCCAGGAGGTGTTCGCCACAGGGCCGCAGCCGACGGACCCGCAGGCGGCGCAGGAGGCCATGGAGATGATGGCCGCCAGATGGCCGTCGGTGCTCGAGTCAGCCATGTCGACGCTGCACCAGCAGGACACGGCCGTGGGCCCCGGATGCGACGACGAGACCGAGTTCACCTTCGCGCTCGACCTCATCCTTGACGCCGCAGAGAGGCTGCACACCCAGGGCTGGACCCCCGGACCTCGCAGCGACGGCGCCACCCGCGTCGGCGCTCCGTGACATCGCCGTGTCCTGAGCCCAGCGCCTGCCGCGCCCGCCGGTCGCCCCAGCGAGCGCTCAGCCCACCTCGGGTGCCGGCTGCTCGCCCTCGGTGAAGTACGCGCGATAGGCGGAGATCAGGCGCTCGTTGAACGCGGCGTACGCCTCGACGTCGGCCACGTCCCAGGTGTCGAGCGAGCGCGCGAGGAGCGAGCGTCCGGAGCCCCGCAGCGGCGCCAGCCTCCGCACGGCGTCGGGCGTGAGGGCCAGCACCCTCTGACGCCTGTCCTCCGGATGCGGCGTGACCTCCAGGAGCCCGAGCTTCTCCAGGTCCTTGATGAGCCTGCTCACGACAGCGCGATCGGTGTGGATCGCATCGGCCGCGTCTCCCGCGGTGAGCGGCCCACGTCGCGAGATCGAGGCGAGCAGGCGGAACCCCAGGCTCTGCAGCTCAGGGTGGACCCTCACGGCGACGTCGCGCAGGACGTCCCTGTAGGCGGCCTGGACGTCCGCCACGGAGCGCTCGAGGCGCACCATGGCGGCGTCACGGTCCGTGAGGGCATCGGGAGTCACGGGCGGTCAGCCTCCTCGGCGCCGTCGGCCTCCGCCTCGCGCGAGGGCACGGCGCCGACCGCGGCCAGGCCGAGCTCCGCCTCCACGAGCTCGCTCTCGAGAGCGCCCGCCTCGGCGGCGCGCTGCGCGGCCTGACGCTCCGCCTCGATCGCGGTCTGCGTGCCGAGACGCGCGTTGGGGAGCAGGGAGACGGCCACGAAGGCCACGATAGCGAGCGGGACGGAGAGCAGGAACACGTGGCCGATGCCCGCCCCGTACGCATGCTCGACCACCGAGGCGATCGAGTCCGGCAGCTGGGCGATCTCAGGCACCGAGCCCGAGGCGAGGAGACGCGCAGCATCCGCCTGGTCCTCCGCGGAGAGCGTCGCGAAGCCCTCGGCGAGACGGCCCGGCAGCGAGTTCGCGAGCGCGACCCCGAGCAGGGACACGCCGATGGTGCCGCCGATCGTGCGGAAGAAGGTCAGCGTCGAGGTGGCGACGCCAAGACGCTCGACCTCGATACGGTTCTGCACCACGAGCACCAGGTTCTGCATGAGCATGCCGACGCCGGCCCCGAGGATGAACATGGAGATGCCCACCTGGACCAGCGACGTGTCGGCGTCGATGGTGCCGAGGAGAGACGAGCCGATGACGGCGAGCGTGGCACCCGAGACCATGATCGCCTTCCACTTGCCGGTGCGGCTGATCACCTGGCCGAACGTCGTGGAGGCGATGAGCAGGCCGCCCATCATCGGGATCGTGAGCAGACCCGACTGCGTGGGTGTCGCGCCGTGCGAGAGCTGCATGTACTGCGCGAGGAAGACCGAGGTGCCGAACATGGTCACACCGATCGCCGCGGAACCGATCACCGCGAAGGTGAACGTGCGGTCCTTGAACATGTCGAGCGGGATCAGGGGGTCCGGGACCACGAGCTCGACGACGACGGCGCCGATGAGCAGCGCCGCCGCTGCGCCCACCATCACATAGGACGTGGTCGAGGCCCAGGCGAACTGGCTACCCGCGAGGGTGACCCAGATCAGGAGCGTGGAGACGCCGGCGGAGATGAGCGCGATGCCCCAGTAGTCGATGCTGACCTTCTTGGGCTCACGGTGAGGCAGGTGCAGCGTGAGCTGGATCATCACGAGCGCGATGATCGCGACCGGCGCGGCGATGAAGAAGTTCCAGCGCCATCCGAACGTGTCGGTGACGACGCCTCCGAGCAGCGGGCCGCCCACCGTCGCGACCGCCATGACGCCACCGAAGAGGCCTGCGTAGCGCCCACGCTCACGGGGGCTGACGATGTCGGCCATGATGATCTGGCTGAGCGCCGCGAGCCCGCCTGCGCCGATGCCCTGCACCGTACGGGCGGCGATGAGCACGCCGACATCGCCTGCGAAGCCTGCGATGAGCGAGGCGACGATGAACAGTGAGATGGCGGCCTGGAAGAGCACCTTGCGATTGGCCAGGTCCGCGAACTTGCCCCACAGGGGCGTGGACACGGCGGTGGCGAGCAGCGTGGCGGTGACGACCCAGGTGTAGGAGGTCTGGCTGCCCCCGAGCTCAGCGACGATCAAGGGGAGCGAGGAGGACACGACGGTGCTCGCGAGCATCGACACGAACATTCCGAGCATGAGTCCGCTCAGGGGACGCAGGACGTCGCCGCGGCTCCGGGGCGGTGCGACGTCGGTGGGGAGTGCGGTCACGGATTCCCTCCAAGATTCTGTGACGTGGATCAACGTTTGATACTTGTCAAACATTAGGGAGTGGTCAAGTATTCCGCAAGCCGCTTCCATTTCCAGGAACGTTCCTGCGAATAGCCACCACTCACGCACCCTGGAGCGATATCGTGTCGGGCATGAGCGTCGACCCGCGATTCGCACGCAGCGCCACAGCGCTGGAGGCCACCGTCCTCACGCTTGCCGCGTCCCGACCCGTCGAGGACCTGTCGGTCAGCGAGATCGCGCGGGCGGCACACGTGTCCCGCGCCACCTTCTACAACCATGCGGAGTCGCCGGAGGAGCTGCTCGGCCGGGTGCTCGCAAGCGAGCTCGACCGCGTGCGCGAGGACTTCCTGCACGGCACCGTGTCCGGCGACCTCATGACCCAGTGGAGGGCCTCCGAGGACGCCCTCATGACGCACGTGCTCAACCACGAGGACGTGTACCGCACCGGGCTCGCCCCCACTCAGGCGAACCGCGGCACCGCGCTCTCGGCCCTTCTGGCCCGGCACTTCGAGGCCACGCTCCTCAAGTACGCCGAGACGGCCTCCCCCGCCAGGTTCTCCGACCCCAACGAGCGCCTCCGCCTGCAGATGGAGGCCGCCTTCACCAGCCACGGACTCGTGGGCGCGATCCGTGCCTGGCTCGTGTCGCCCGCACCCCGCGACCGCGACGCCGCGGCCGCCATCATCGTCGAGGCCACGCCGCGCTACTGGTTCGAGTTCTCCGACCCCGCCTGACAGCGGCCAGAAGATCGACTGTTCGCAAATCTGCCGACATGCGCCAGGATGGGGCCATGACATCAGCGCTCTTCTCCCCCCTGACGATCCGGTCCGTCGAGTTCCGCAACCGCCTGTGGGTGAGCCCGATGTGCCAGTACTCGTGCGAGAACCAGGACGGAGTGCCGGGCGACTGGCACCTCGTGGAGCTGGGCGCCTACGCCCAGGGAGGCGCAGGACTCGTCATGGCGGAGGCCACCGGCGTGGTCCCCGAGGGCCGCATCACCCCCTGGTGCCCCGGGATGTGGAGCGACGAGCAGGAGACCGCCTGGAAGCGTGTCGTCGACTTCATCCATTCGCAGGGCGCCAAGGCCGGCATCCAGCTGGCCCACGCCGGTCGCAAGGCCTCGACCCAGCGCCCCTGGGTCGGCAACGGCTCGGTCCCCAAGGACGAGGGCGGCTGGAGCACCGTCGCCCCCTCACCCATCGCGTTCCCCGGCTACGCCGAGCCGAACGGACTCTCCTCGGACGAGATCAACGACATCGTCTACGCCTTCGGCCAGTCGGCCGCGCGTGCGCTGGCAGCAGGGTTCGACGTGCTGGAGATCCACGCCGCCCACGGCTACCTGATCCACCAGTTCCTCTCGCCGCTCTCCAACGATCGTGAGGACGAGTACGGCGGCTCGATCGTCAACCGCTCGCGGATCCTGCTGGACATCGCCAAGGAGGTGCGCGCGATCGCCGGACCTGACGTCCCTGTGCTCGTGCGCGTGTCCGCGACCGACTGGATGGAGCCCGAGGGCTGGACGCTCGAGGACACCGTCACCGTCGCGACCTGGCTTCGCGAGGCGGGCGTCGACATGATCGACACCTCGACCGGCGGGCTCGTGCCCGGCGCGACGATCCCGACCGGCCCCGGCTACCAGGTGCCCCACTCGGCCGCCATCTACGACCGCTCGGGCATCATCACCGCCGCAGTGGGCGAGATCGTGGACGCGCGTCAGGCGGAGAGCATCATCGCCGACGGCAAGGCCACCGCGGTCTTCGCGGGGCGCGAGTTCCTGCGCGACCCGCACTTCGCGCTCCGCGCGGCGCACGAGCTGGGCGTGGACATCAGCTACTGGCCCAAGCAGTTCCTGCGCGGCACCTTCGCCGCCCGCCCCACCTCGGTCGACCAGCAGGACTGACGGGTCGGGGCCGCCAGGACCCCGACCCGTATGCAGTCGGCTACGAGCGGACCGGCGCCCGCCTGATCAGCGCGAAGCCTGCGCCGGCGCTGACCGCGACCACGAGCAGCGCCCACGTCGCCAGGGTCGGGATCGAGGTTCCGGTGAGGAAGCTCCAGACGTCGCCCCAGGCGTGCGAGGTGGTCACGACCCACAGGAACGCGACGACGGCGACGAGCAGCGTCGCGAAGTAGACGTACAGGCCGTTGCTCGCCCACCTCACCCAGACGCCTGCAGCGAACGCCCCGGTGGACAGTGCGAGGAGGAACCCGACCACGTAGAGGTACGTGACCACGGGCACCGGCTGGCCCGCCAGACCGAGCGGGGCGAAGAACGCCGCATCCATCCACCATCCCCCGGTGGCGCGCTCGATCACGGCGAAGACCGTGAGCCCCAGCGAGTGCACAAGGGCGAGGATGCCGAAGTACCCGAGCGTGCCCACGTAGTAGTCGCGCCTGGCCACGGACATCCCGAGGGCGAACCGGAACGTGAAGTGCATCGCCTGCACGGCGATGACGATCATGAAGACGAAGACCCAGCTCACGCCGCCGTTGTTCTGGAACGCGCCCTCCTCGACGCGGTCGGCGCCGCCGGCCGCATAGGCGATGAGGCCGTAGATCGCCAGGTTCACCCCGAAGATCAGCAGCGTGATGAGCCACGGCTGGATCAGCGTCATGAACGGGTTCGCGAAGTGGATGCGGAGCACCGCGCGCAGGCGGTGCGCCAGCGGGGTCGCGGGGTAGCCGACCGCGGCGGCCGGGCTCGTCTCGATGGCGGTCATGCGGAGATCTCCTCGGTGGACTGGACGCCGGTGCGGCGCACGATGAGCTGCTGGAGCGAGACGGGCGCGAGCTCGAGGCCCGCGGCGACTGCCTCGGCCTTGAAGGCGTCGTCGGCGCCGTCGACGGTGACCGCGGCGGTCCCGCCGAGGGTCTCGCGGTGGAGCACCTCACGCGAGCCGACGAGCCGGTCGACCTGAGCGGCGGGCCCGACGAGCCTGACGGCGGCGCCGCGCAGCTCGTCGGCGTCCTGGTCGATGACGAGGCGACCCTTGTCGATCACCAGGACCCGCTGGAACAGATCCGCCGCCTCGTCGATCAGGTGCGTGGACATGAGGATCACCCGGGGGTGCTCGGCGAAGTCGGTGAGGAGCCGGTCGTAGAAGAGCTGGCGGGCGACGGCGTCGAGGCCGGCGTAGGGCTCGTCGAGAAGGGTCACCTCGGCGCGGGAGGCAAGGGCGACCACCGCGCCGACAGCGGAGCGCTGTCCGCGCGACAGCTTCTTCATGTGACGGTCGAGCGGCGCACCGAAGTCCTCGATGAGCTGGGCGGCGTACGCGTCGTCCCATCGCGGGAAGATGCCCGACGCGGCCTTGAGCACGTGGCGGCCCTTGTAGCCCTCGGGGTAGGCCTGCGACTCCTTGATGAAGGCGATGGCGCCGAACGCATGGGAGCCGGTCGCGGGGTCGAGGCCCGCGAGGCGGGCCGTGCCGGAGGTCGGGAAGTCCTGACCCGTGAGCAGGTTCATCAGGGTGGTCTTGCCTGCGCCGTTGCGGCCGAGCACGCCGTAGACGCCGGGACCGTCGATGCTGAACGACACGTCGGCCAGGGCCGTCACGTCCTTGAACCTCTTGGTGAGGCCGTGGGCCTCGAGCACTGCTGTCATCGCTCCATCTCCTCCTTCACGAGCGCTGCGAGCTCGTCTGCGCTCATGCCGAGCGACTTCGCATGCGTGACGACCGGCGCCAGGTGGCGCTGGACGAAGTCCCCGCGCCGTTCGGCGAGCAGCTGGGCACGAGCCCCGTCGGTGACGAACATTCCGATCCCCCTTCTCTTGTGGAGCACCCCGGCGTCGACCAGCAGGTTGACGCCCTTGAGCGCCGTGGCCGGGTTGATCCTGTGGAACACAGCGAGCTCGTTGATCGAGGGGACTCGCGACCCCTCGGGCATCGAGCCGTCGAGCACTGCCGATTCGAGCGCCTCTGCGACCTGCTCGAACAGCGGGCGTCCGTCGTCCACGAGCACCTCCATGTTGGTTAGTTACCTGACTAATTAACCATAGAACCGGGAGGCCGTCAACAGGAGATGTCCGCCCGACGCTCTAAAGTGAGTGCCATGGCTTCTGATCATCTGGTGTGGATCGACTGCGAGATGACCGGGCTGGACCTTGAGAACGACGCGCTCGTCGAGGTCGCATGCCTGGTCACGGACGCCGAGCTGAACGTGCTCGGCGACGGCGTCTCGGTGGTGATCCGACCCCCCGCCGCTGCCGTGGAGCAGATGAACGACTTCGTGACGAAGATGCACGAGAAGTCCGGACTGCTGCCCGAGCTCGAGCACGGCACCACGATGGAGGACGCCCAGCAGCAGGTGCTCGCCTACGTCAACGCGCACGTGCCCTCAGGCACCCGCCCGCCGCTCGCAGGCAACACCGTCGGCATGGACAAGGCGTTCCTCGAGCGCGACATGCCGCAGCTCATGGAGCGCCTTCACTACCGTGTGGTCGACGTCAGCTCGCTCAAGGAGCTCGTCCGACGCTGGTACCCCCGCGTCTTCTTCCAGGCTCCCGACAAGACCGGCGGCCATCGCGCACTCGGCGACATCAAGGACTCGATCACGGAGCTGCGCTACTACCGGGAGACCGTGCTCGTCCCGCTGCCGGGACCGGACTCCGACGAGGCACGCGAGGCCGCCAAGAGCGTCTCCCCCTCCAAGGAGGCCGACGCAGCCACGACCACCGGCTGACGAAAGTGTCCCCAGCACCCGCCCAGGCAAGGTACACTTTTCGCTGGCCCTTCCCGTAAGGGTCGATGGTGGCTGTAGCTCAGCAGGTAGAGCATCGCGTTGTGGTCGCGAGGGCCGCGGGTTCAAGTCCCGTCAGCCACCCCAAGGAGGTCGAGAGGCCCCCGGCTGAGGCCGGGGGCCTCTCGCGTCTCCCGACCGATATCGTGGTGCCGTGCACCCCGCAAGGGGGACACCGATCCAGGAGGTGGACATGTTCGGCGCAGTGACCGGGGCCGCTCTGACAGGAGCAGGCCTCTCGGCGGCGGCCGGCCTCAACGCCTTCATCCCGCTGGTGATCGTCGGCGTCTTCGCCCGCTTCACCGACGTGATCGAGCTCCCCTCCGAGCTGCTGTGGCTCCAGTCCTGGCCCGCCATCATCATCGGCCTCGTCCTGCTGGCGGCCGAGATCGTGCTGGACAAGATCCCCGGGGTCGACACCGTCAACGACCTCATCCAGACCGCGGTGCGCCCGCTCGTCGGCGGCGTCATCTTCGCGGCGAGCTCCTCGGCCGCCGAGTTCGGCGACCAGACGTTCTGGACCGATCACCCGCTCGTGGCAGGCATCGTCGGCGCCGTCGTCGCCGCGGCCGTCCACATCTCCAAGACAGCGTCACGGCCTGCCGTGAACGCGTCGACCGGCGGCACCGGCGCGCCGCTCGCGTCGTTCGCCGAGGACGCGATCGCCGTAGGCCTGTCCTTCCTCGCGATCTTCATCCCGATCCTCGTGGTCGTGGTGTTCATCGTGCTCGGCATCATGGTCTACCGGATCGTCACGAGCGGACGTCGCCGCCGCAAGCACAAGTCGCTGCTCCAGACCAAGAACCGGCTCGCGCGCGAGGCGGAACAGGCAGAGGGCAAGGGCTCGCGCCGCGAACGCTGGAAGGCCTGGACCAACGAGTACCGCGAGCGTCGCGGCTCACGCGGGAGCAGCTCCGACTCGGACAGCGCCCCCACGCCCGCCACCGGCGAGACGCCTCCCAGCGCGGCGACCCCTGAGGCCGGCACGCCCGGGCCCACGACGCGCTCACGTCGCGAGCGGCGGGATCAGCCCTCGGCCTGACGCGGCTCCACGTCGAAGTCCGCCAGGAAGTCCTCCACGAAGTCGTTCGCGGGATTCTCCGTGACCTCCTCCGGGGTGCCCAGCTGCTCCAGCACACCGCCACGGCTCAGCACCGCGATCCTGTCCGCCAGCAGCACCGCCTCCCGGATGTCGTGCGTCACCATCATCACCGTGGTGCCCAGATCCTTCTGGATCGACGCGAACTCCCGCTGCAGCCTGCGTCGGCCCTGCGGGTCCACCGCGCCGAACGGCTCGTCCATCAGCAGCACAGGCGGCCGCACCGCGAGCGCTCGCGCCACGCCCACGCGCTGACGCTCACCGCCGGAGAGCTCGTGCGGATAGCGCGTGCCGTACTCGCCCACGGGAAGCCCCACGAGATCGAGCAGCTCCTCCACGCGGGCCTGTGAGTCAGCCTTGGACCATCCGAGCAGGCCGGGCACGGTGGCGACGTTCTGCGCGACGGTGCGATGCGGGAACAGCCCCACGTGCTGGATGACGTACCCGATCCCTCGGCGCAGCTGAACCGGGTCCTGGTCCATCACGTCGGAGCCCGCCACAGCGATGCGCCCGGCGCTGGGCTCCACGAGCCGGTTCACCATGCGCAGCGTGGTCGACTTCCCGCAGCCCGAGGGGCCCACGAGCGCGAGGATCTCGCCCTCACGCGCCTCAAGGTCGAGCGAGCCGACCGCGACAGTGCCGTCGGGGTACTCCTTGCGCACGCCCTCGAAGACGATCCCGGTGCTTCCCATCCGGCCACCGTAGCCGGTCCACGTCGCCGCGCGCACTCCTCGTGCCGCGCCCGGCCGGCTCGCGAGCGGCGCCGGACGCGCCCCTCGCCACCCTGTGTACGCTGGCACGATGGACGAGGTCCCCAACCCGTGGTTCTCGTGGACGTACCTCGAACGCAACTCCGATGAGGTGCTGCGCCAGCTCTCGATCCACACCACGCTGACGCTGCAGGCGATCGCGATCGCCGTGCTGATCGCGCTCCCGCTCGCGATCGTCGCACGCCGGATCCCGCGCCTCGCCGGCCCCATCATGGGCTTGAGCGGCGTGATGTACACGATCCCGTCGTTCGCCCTCTTCGCCCTCCTCGCACCGTTCACGGGCATCGGACGCACCACGGTGCTGATCGGCCTCGTCATCTACGCGCTGCTGGTGCTGGTGCGCAACACGCTCGTCGGACTCCAAGGCGTGGACGCCGACGTGGTCGACGCCGCCAAGGGGCTCGGATACACGCCCACCCGCCTGATGTTCGCCGTGGAGCTGCCGAACGCGCTCCCCTCGATCCTCGCCGGCCTCCGGATCGCCACCGTGTCGACCGTCGCGCTCGTGACGGTCGGCGTGGTCGTCGGCTATGGCGGCCTGGGCCAGCTGATGTTCCGCGGCTTCCAGTCGGACTACCGGGCCCAGATCCTCACGGCGTCGATCCTGTGCCTGCTGCTGGCGCTCGTGCTGGACCTGGCGCTCGTGCTGCTGGGACGGCTCGCGATGCCCTGGACGCGAAGGAGGCAGACCGCATGAGCGTGATCTCCGACGCGTGGGACTACCTCTCGGACCCGACGAGCTGGACCGGCCAGTACGGCGTCCTGCGTGAGGTGGCGCCTGGAGAGTGGGTGCTGCCGCAGGACTCGATCATCGCGTTGACGATCGAGCACCTGGGGATGTCGCTGGGAGCCGTCCTCGGCGCGACGGCGGTCGCACTTCCCCTCGGCGTCTGGCTGGGCCATCTGCGCAAGGGCGGCACTGCGACCGTGGTCGTCTCGAACGTCACGCGTGCCATGCCGACGCTTGCGCTCCTGACGCTCTTCGCCGCGTCCGCCATCGGATTCGGCAACCACGCCGTCGTCCTCGCCGCCGCGATCTTCGCGTTCCCGCCGATCCTGACCAACGCCTACACAGGCATGGCAGACGTGGACGCCGACCTGCGCGAGGCGGCACTGGGCCAGGGGCTCACACGCTTCCAGGTGGCGACGCGCGTGGAGCTGCCGCTCGCGTGGCCGCTCATCGCGGCGGGCCTGCGCGTCGCCACCGTGCAGACCGTGGCGACGGTGCCCCTCGCGGCGCTCGTCGCCGGAGGCGGACTCGGCGTCATCATCAACACGGGCCTCGCCACGCAGCGCTACGGACAGGTGCTCGCGGGAGGACTGATCGTGGCCGCGCTGAGCCTTCTGGTCGACTGGATCATGGGCCGCCTGCAGATCCGCCTGACGCCCGCACCCCTACGAGCGGATGCACGCGCCGCCGCATAGCGGTTGACTGGGGAAGGTGCCGGGTCGCGTCACCCGTCCCGCGGCGAGGCGGCTCCGAACACCATCGGCCCTGGTGCACGCCAGGGCGCAAGGAACAAGGGGGAACAATCCCGGCATCTCCGGGGTTGCAACCGTGACCGCCCACGACACGAGGAGCACCGATGCACACCCGTTCCGGCATCGTCGCCGCCGCGGCGATCTCCATGATCGCCCTCGCCGGCTGCACGAGCTACGAGGAGTCCGACACCTCGGGCTCGGCCACCGCCACCACCGGCTCCGACACGATGCAGGCCCAGGCCTGCGCACCCGTCGCCGGCGACACCCTCGTCGTCCTGGACGACGACATGAACCTTCAACTGTCCGACAACATGATCCCCGCAGTGAACGCCGACTCGGCGTCCGAGGCCGTGCTGGGCGCGCTCGACGCCGTCTCCGCCGCGCTCGACACCGACACGCTGATCCAGCTCAACAAGGCGGTGGACGTCGACCGACAGACGTCGGGTGACGTCGCCGCACAGTTCGTCGCGGACAACGGCCTCACCGCGCCGATGTCCGGTGAGGGCAGCCTCGTGATCGGCGCGGCCAACTTCTCCGAGAACATCACCGTCGCGGAGATCTACGGCGACGTCCTCACCGACGCCGGCTACGACGTCGAGGTGCGCACTATCGGCAACCGCGAGACGTACATGCCTGCGCTGCAGTCCGGCGAGGTGGACATCGTTCCCGAGTACGCCGCCACCGTCACCGAGTTCCTCAACAAGTCGATCAACGGCGCCGAGGCGGAGACCGTCGCGTCGGGCGACATCGACGAGACCGTCGCGGCGCTCGCACCGCTCGGCGAGGAGGTCGGGCTCGTCTTCGGCGCTGCCTCCTCAGCGCAGGACCAGAACGCCTTCGCCACCACACAGGGCTTCGTCGACGCCTACGGCGTCACCTCGCTGACCGAACTGGCAGAGGCCTGCGGCCCGATCGTGCTCGGCGGACCCGCCGAGTGCCCCGAGCGCGACTTCTGCCAGGTGGGGCTCGAGAACACCTACGGCATCGAGATCGACTCGTTCCTCTCGCTCGACGCGGGTGGCCCGCTCACCAAGACCGCCATCACCGAGGGCGACATCGCGCTCGGCCTGGTCTTCAGCTCCGACGGCGCGCTGGGCTGACGCCAGCGCCGCCACCATCACACGTTCGGGCACGCCGAGAGGCGCCCTGACGGGAACGCCGAGAGGGCGCCCCACGACGACGAGGGCCCGGTTCCGCGAGGAACCGGGCCCTCGTGGTGTCTCCAGGTGCACTTACCAGGCGCGATCGACCGGCCTTGGCTACTGTCGAGGTACGCCCACGAGAGGAGCACCGCCATGCCCGTCCCACCCGCACCCGAGGGTTACGCCCGGTTCCTGATGAAGAGCAAGTTCGGCGCGGGCCGCGACTTCAGGATCCTGGACCCCGCGACGGAGGCCGACCTGTTCCTCGTCGACGGGAAGATGGGCCCCAAGCCGCGCGCGGAGATCGTGGACACCCAGGGGACGCTGCTGTTCAAGGTGACAGGCAAGATGCTCGGCATCCCCAAGCGCATGGACATCGAGACCGCAGGCGGAGAGCATGTGGCCCACCTGCACGCCAAGCCGTTCCAGTTCGTCAAGGACAAGATCGAGGTGACGCTCGCCTCCGGCGAGGAGCTGCTGCTCGAGGGCAACATCATCGAGAAGGACTACACGGTCCGCCGCGCCGACGGGACGGTCGCGATGCAGATCACGCAGAAGTGGGTGACCGTGCGCGACAAGTACACGGTCGACGTGCTCGAGGGCGTGGAGCCTGGTATCGCCTTCGCGCTCGTGTGGGCGATCGACCGGTGGGTCGAGCGAGACTGAGCGGCCCTCGCACGAGACACCCGAGAACGACGAAAGCCCGGTCCGACTGGACCGGGCTTTCGTGACTGGTACGCCCCCAGGGACTCGAACCCTGAACCCGCTGATTAAGAGTCAGCTGCTCTGCCAATTGAGCTAGAGGCGCTTGCGACCGAGAGACAACATTAGCAGGCATCTGCCGATCTACGAAATCGAGCCGTCGCTAGGCGGCAGCACCCGTTCAGCGCAGTTCCTTGAGCCGTTCGTAGGTGGCCGCGAGCGCGATCAGCACCGCGCCCACGACAGCGAACGAGACCCATCGAGGGGCGAGCTGCTCGTCCACCGCGAACTGGGCGAGCGCGACCGCGATGGCCGTCGCTGCAGCGGCGACAGCGGGCGCGAGCCATCGCAGCAGCACCGTGGCGAAAGCCAGCAGAGCGACCGCGAATGTCAGGACCAGGGTGCGGGTCAACGCGCCTGGGAGCACGGCCAGCGCGATGATGCTGGGCACGAGCGCGATCGCAAGGCCGCCGCTCAGCGCAGTGAGGCTCGGCACCTGCGGGTCGCGCCGCATCCAGGCGACGCCCTCGGCGAGTGCCCAAGCGGCCGGCAGCACGGTGTAGGCCTCGACCGCGTAGAAGCCTGCCGAGAAGACGACCAGACCGAGTCCAACGCTGGCGAGCACGCCTGCGAGCCACCGAGCCTGGAGTCCTTCGTCCGGCATGACCGCGAGCCACGCGGCTGCGGCGACGAGCGCGGCGACGCCTGCTGACCTCAGGTCGGCGTCGCTGGCGGCATAGAGCGGGAGCACGAAGGAGGCGAGAAGCAACCCGATCAGCGCGTTGCCGGGCGCGACCCATCGCGCACGCAGCAGGGCTGCCAGTGCCGCCCCGTAGAGGCCGAGGGCCGCCGCCGCCGAGACGGGCGCGAGTCCCGCCGCGTGGCATGCCACCATGCCCGCCGCGCCGCACGCGATGGCTGAGGCGTGCGCCGTGATCTGTCTCGTCGCGGCGTCGTGCCACGCGAGGGCGAGGAGGACGCCTGCTGCGACGACGAGCACGCCCACCTGCGCCCACAAGTGAGGCCCAGCCCACAGCGAGGCACCGGCGATGAGCGCGACCGCGTGCCATCCGCGTATGGACAGGCGCGGCGCCACCGAGAGCACCAGCGCCGAAGCGGCCGCGGCTGCCACGAGGGTGAGCACGATCCATGCGGCCGTGGCGGGGACCGACGAGGCGGACGCGAGGAGCAGCACCGTGAGGATGGTGCCCAGCTGGCGGCGCCCGCGCTGGGTGGCGACCGCCGCGAGCGCCCCGGCAGATGCGAACAGGACCGGCTGCATGCTGAGGCTCGCCTCCGCTCCGGAGAGCCAGGGATCGGCGACCCCGACGATCCAGTCGCCGAGAGCGGATACGGCCGCGGGGAGAGCAGCCAGCGCGGGTGCGAGCACTCCCCACCCGGCGACGCGCGCGAGCTTCCGTGGGATCACCAGGAGCAGCCAGCATGCCGCCGCTGCCGAGAAGGCCGCTGCGACTCCTGCATCGATCCAGTCGCCGGTCGCCTGCCCGACGAGGGCTGGCGGAAGCAGCGGGCCGAGCGCGAAGGCGACCGGCAGGGTCGCGTGAGGGCGCCACCGCGCTCCGACCGCGAGCAGCGCCACCACGAGCGCCACGAGCAGGGCGCCCTGCCACCACGGAAGGGTGTCCTCCGACAGGCCCACCAGCGCCCGAGCGGCGAGCACGGCCGACCACGCGGATGCCGCGACGAAAGCGGAGGTCCGGGCGACGCGAACACTCCACCATGCCGCGGTCGCTGCGAGCAGCACTGCACCGACAAGCGAGGCGAGACCGACCGCGAGGCTCGTGGCGCCTGACTCCTCGAGGAGCCTCGTCGCCTGCACGAGCGCCGCGAGGAGCAGCACGACACCACCGATCTCGATGGCTGCGCCCGCGCCTGGGGTCAACGGATGGCCGTCGGCAGGTCTGCGGATCCTGAATGCCGCTGCCGCCACTCCCCCTGCGAGCAGCGTCGCCAGGACCGGTCCGCGCGCCACGACGACCTCGCGGGTCGAGTCGAGTGGCATCGTCAGCGCGAGCTCAGCGAAGGCAAGGCCGAAGGCCACGATCAGCGTCAAGGCCGCCGGCGCAAGCCCTGGCGCGGCCCAGGTCTGAGCGCGGGGAGCGAGGCGCGCGAGAATCCACACGGCCACGGCCCCTGCGAGGGTCACGGCTGCGGCCGCCCACGCCCATTCCTCCGTGAGGCGAGCGACCGTGGCGCCCACCGTCACCAGCGCCAGCCCGGTGCCGACTGCGGACAGCGCGCGCGGGAAGCGACGCACAAGGCCGAGCGAGGCCGCGAGCGGCAGCAGCACCGCCAGCCCTGCGATCACGAGGTGGGAGTCTGGGCTGCTCCACGCCGCGGCGCCACCGAGCCCCGCCAGGACGCCGATCACGACGGCCGCGATGCCGAGCACGCGACGGTCGCTCGCGTCGACCCATGCAAGCGCGGCCAGGCCTCCGACGAGCGCGGAGCCAAAGGCGGACAGCGCCAGCACGGCGCCGTCCGCCGGTGCCGCCACGAGCGCGAGCGCGGGAAGCGTCGCGGCGAGCAGCACGGCTCCCCCACGGCTCAGAACGCGCGCGGACGCCCAGCGCGGCCCGCTCTCCTCACTCCACGACCGCGTGAGGAGCGTGGAGCACGCGAGCGCCACGAGCCCGACCGGGACCCACGGCGAGAGCGATCCGCCCTCGTCGAGCGCCGCAGTGAGGCCGGCGCCGAGCGCGGCAGGGGCAGCGAGCGCAGCGGCTACCGCCGCGGGGAACAGCCCGGCGACCAGGTGGGCACGCAGCGCGACGAGCCGTCCGGCGAGGGCGAGCGCGGCAACGGCGACCACGGCCACCAGAAGCGGAGCGGCGCCGAGCACCCCCCACGCGTGCGCGGTGGCGGCAGCGACGCCGGATGCCACCGCGACGGTCGAGACCGCGCCCGCACGAGGCTCGCGCCCTGCGCTCGTGAGGAAAGCGCCGAGGCCGACCGGGAGCCACGCCCACAGGAGCGCGCTGCCCGACCAGCCGAGCGCGACAGCTCCTCCGGCGATCACGGGGACGAGCGCCCATGCGGCGAACAGCAGCGCGCGTCGCGGGGCTCCCTCGATCCACCAGGGCGCGAGCGCCGCCAGCGCGGCGGCAGCCGCGCTGCCCAGGAGCGTCCATCCGACGATGCCGAGGGAGTCGGCGCCTGCGACCGCGAGCCCGACGGCAGCGACTCCGAGCGCTCCCGTGGCGACGACGGGCACCCACGCGACGCGGCGGCGGGCGAGCAGCCAGCCTGCGGCGGCGCCCGCGGCGGCGGCCGCGGACGCGGTGAACGGCCCGAGCACGGTCAGCGCCCGCGCGAGCGCGACCACAGAGGTGCCCGCGAAGGCCATCGCCACCACTCCGACGGCACCCGCGGAGACCCCGAGTCCCTTTCGTGTGAGCCAGTGCGCGAGCCATCCGGTCCCGCCGGCGAGGGCGAGCAGCAGGAGCGCCTGCGCGGGAGGGAAGAAGGTCTGCCAGGTGACGGCGACGAACACCACCGCCGAGGCGATCAGCAGGACCGCGCCCGAGAGGCCCAACAGGACCGGCGCCGTCAACGACTCCCGCCACGCGCTCCGGCGGGGAGCGGCAGGCGCCCCTCCGTGGGGCACGGCCCGCGTCGGCGCGCCCGCAGCCGCAGGCCGCACGTCCGCGGGGGCTGCGCTCGCCTCAGGGGCGTCGTCCCGCCGAGCCGCGCCAGCCCACGCGGGCCCCGCAGCAGCGGATGTCTGGCCCGCAGCCGCCATGCTCTCGGCATAGGTGTGCGGCGCGATGCGCGTCTGGTTGAGGTGTGCGTAGGCGTTCTCGCGCTGGGCCGAGGCCTCTCGCCACCGCACGGCGAGCGCGTCGTACTCCGCCTGGAATCCCTGGAGGCGCGCGTCGAGCTCGGCGGTGCGGGCGAATGCGGGGTGCGTCAGGTCGGCCTGGCAACGCGGACAGCGGTCCTGCTCGCCGGGCCTGCACGGCCCTGTGCAGATCGGACATCTGACGTCCGTCGGCTCGTTCTGCTGCACCACGGTGCCCCCGTTCTCCCCGGCGCCAGAGTAGCGCCGCGTGGGACGCGGCCATCGGCACACGAAAGAAGCGGTGGATTCGTGTCGTGGGGCGGAATCCTGTGCACGGCGCCAGCGTTGTCGGCACCATGAGCGAGAACCGACTGAGCAAGGGCGACGCCGCCCCCGATTTCACCGCGACCACCGACCAGGGCACGTTCACCCTCTCGGAGCACCGTGGCGAGCACGTGATCCTGTACTTCTACCCTGCCGCGATGACTCCTGGCTGCACCACGCAGGCCTGCGACTTCCGGGACTCGCTGAGCGCGCTCAACGCCGCCGGCTACACCGTGGTCGGCATCTCGAAGGACTCTCCGGAGAAGCTTGCGGAGTTCCGCGAGAAGGAGGGCCTCACGTTCACGCTCGTGTCCGACGAGGACAAGAGCCTGCAGGAGACTTACGGCGCGTGGGGTGAGAAGAAGAACTACGGCAAGACCGTCGTCGGCTCGATCCGTTCGACCGTGGTCGTGGACCCCGAGGGCCACGTCGAGCTCGCGCAGTACAACGTGAAGGCGACGGGACACGTCGCCAAGCTGCGCCGTGACCTGAAGATCGACTGAGCGACCCCGCTACGCCGCGGCCGCTGCCCTGAGCGTCCCGACCACCGTGGCGTCGGGCTCGGGCCACGGCTCGGACGGCGCCGCAAGCAGGAAGCCCTGCGCGAAGGTGACGCCGTGCTCCGTGAGGTACCGCGCGTCGGCCAGGCGCTCCACGCCTTCGCCCACGAGCACCGCGCCTGCACGCCGTGCGAGGCCCACGATCATGTCCACGAGCGCCTGCTTGCCCGCGTCCTGAGCGACGCCTGTGACGATGCTCCGGTCGAGCTTGAGCGTCGCGGGCGCGAGCTCGGCGATCTGCTCGATCACCGCGTAGCCGGTGCCGGCGTCGTCGATCGCTGTGAGAGCCCCGCGCCTTCGCAGCTCGGCGACGGTCGGCTCGATCTCGGCCCAGCTCCAGCGCGCGTGCTCGGTGAGCTCGACGACGACTCCGGTGAGGTCAGCATGATCGAGCAGGGCTTCGCGCGTCTCAGGCCGCGCGAGCGTGTCGGGCTCCACGTTGAGCCCCAGGTAGGCCCCGTCGGGACGCGTAGGGAGCAGGCCCAGCGCGACACGGAGCACCGACGCCTGGAGCTCGGAGACGAGGCCGCGGTCGCGCGCCTTGGAGAACCAGACGTCGGGCGCCGCGCCCACGGCCTCATCGTGCTGGAAGCGGGCGAGCGCCTCGTACGCGATCACGCGGCCGTCGGACAGGTCGACCACAGGCTGGACGTGGATGCCGACCCCATGGCCTGCGATCGCGTCGTCGAGCAGCGCCGTCCAGCGCGCGTCGAGCCTGGTCGTGCCGAGCATCCGATCTCCCTTCGCGGCGCCCTCGCACCGTCCGCCCTATGAGACTGCGAACCGGGTCGGTGATGACGCGGATTCTCGACGTTTCGCGGAGCACCCGGTGACGGCCGAGGGCTCAAGCCGCCCCGTAGACTGGCGAGGCGCGCGAGTGGCGGAATTGGCAGACGCGCTGGATTTAGGTTCCAGTGTCCTCGGACGTGGGGGTTCAAGTCCCCCCTCGCGCACCATCCGTTCCCGGCACATGGCCGCGGAGACGACGACGCGGGGGCCGACCGTGTGGTCGACCCCCGCGGGAAGTCGGATGCCGGGCGCGTGCCCGACGGTGGGGTCAGTGACCCTCGGCGTCGTGCTCGGCGATCTTCTGGCGGACCTCGTCCATGTCGAGGCCCTCGACCGCGTCGACGAGCTGCTTCAGGGCGGGCCCAGGGAGGGCACCGGCCTGGTTGAAGACCATGATGCCGTCGCGGAACGCCATCAGGGTGGGGATCGCGGTGATCCCGTACTTGATGCTCAGCTCCTGGTGCTCCTCGGTGTCCACCTTGGCGTGCACGATGTCGGGGTGCTCGCCTGAGGACTCCTCGAAGATCGGCGCGAAGCGCTTGCAGGGGCCGCACCAGTCGGCCCAGAAGTCCACGAGGACGATGCCGTCCTTGGAGACGGTCTCCTCGAAGGTGTCGGTGCTCAGATTGACGGTAGCCATGTTTCCTCTCATCGGCGCTATATACCCTAGGGGGTATCGTAACGCATTCAGATCGACTCTTATTTCCCGGTGTTCAGGTTGTCACGCCCGGCGCGCATTTGCGAGGTGCCCGCCCCGGGCATGTAGAAAAGACTCATGACGGACATGGCCGAACTCCCCCCCGAGCCATCGGGCTGGCTCAGCGACAGAGAACTGCAGCACGTCCGAGGAGAGCTTCCCCTCCTGTACGTGAACGCAATCCCGGTCCGAATCAGTCCCACGGGCCAGCTCACGCATGTCGGACTGCTGCTGCGGGCCGACGACGGCATGATCTCCCGCGCCATCGTCGCCGGCCGCGTGATGTACCACGAGACCGTCCGCGACGCCCTCCTGCGCAACCTTGAGAAGGACCTCGGGACCGTCGCCCTGCCGCGGCTTCCGCTCAACCCGACGCCCTTCGCGGTCGCCGAGTACTTCCCCACCCCCGGCGTCACGCCGTTCCACGACACCCGCCAGCACGCCGTCGCGCTCGCCTTCGTCGTCGCCGTGGACGGTGACTGCGAGCCAAGCCAGAACGCGCTCGACATCTCCTGGCTCACGCCAGAGGAGGCCGCCTCCGAGGACATCGCGAACGAGATGGTCGGCGGGCAGGACGTGCTCGTGCGCCAGGCGCTCGCCTACTGCGGCGTGCTTCCGTAAGGGAGGGCCGACGACGCTGAACCTCCGGACACGCGGTGGCCGGGGTCAGCAGCGGGCCTGGCTCAGCGCGGCAGGAGCGCCGCGATGTGCGGGGCGAGCGCGCGGAACGCCGCCCCACGATGCGAGATCGCGTTCTTCACCTCAGGCTCGAGCTCCGCGTTCGTCACCTCCTGGCCGCACGCGATGAAGATCGGGTCGTACCCGAACCCACCCGCGCCCGCGGGCTCGCGCGTCAGCTTCCCGCCCATGATGCCCATCTCAGTGATCTCGCGGCCGTCCGGGTGAACCATCACCGCGGCGCACACGAAGGCCGCCTGACGGTTCGCGTCGGGGATGTCATCCATCTGCGCGAGCAGCAGCTCAAGGTTCTCGCGGTCGGCGCCGTGACGGCCGCTCCACAGCGCGGAGAAGATCCCTGGGGCGCCACCCATCACGTCGACGCTCAATCCTGAGTCGTCGGCGATCGCGGGAAGTCCTGTCGCCTGGGCGAGCGCCCTCGCCTTGATGAGCGCGTTCTGCTCGTAGGAGATGCCGCTCTCGACCGGCGCGGGAGCTCCGGCCTCGGCAGCGCTCAGCAGGTGCCCTCGCTCGAGGCCAGGCACGCGCTCGCGCAGGATGTCGTACACCTCATCGATCTTGTGGGCGTTGTGCGTCGCGAACGCGACGACCGGCGAGAGCCCTGACGAGTCGGCCATGCTCTCAGGCCTCCGTCGCGAGCGCGTCGTGCTGCAGCGCGGTCAGCTCGGCATTGCCGGCGGTGGCGAGCTCGAGCAGCGCATCGAGCTCCGCCTTGCTGAACGGCGCGCCCTCCGCGGTGCCCTGCACCTCGACGAAGCCGCCGTCGCCGGTCATGACGACGTTCATGTCGGTCTCCGCGCGCACGTCCTCCACGTAGGGGAGGTCCAGCATGGGCGTGCCGTCGATGATGCCCACGGAGATCGCCGAGACCGATCCGGTCAGCGGCTTCGCGTCGGCGGCGATCGCACCGTTGGCCTTGCCCCACGCGATCGCGTCGGCGAGGGCCACGTAGGCGCCGGTGATCGCAGCGGTGCGGGTGCCGCCGTCGGCGTCGATCACGTCGCAGTCGAGCACGATCGTGTTCTCGCCGAGGGCCTTCACATCCACGACAGCACGCAGCGAGCGCCCGATCAGGCGCGAGATCTCCATGGTGCGTCCGCCGATCTTGCCGCGCACGCTCTCGCGATCGTTGCGCGTGTTCGTCGCACGAGGAAGCATCGCGTACTCGGCGGTGACCCAGCCCTCGCCCGACCCCTTCTTCCAGCGGGGCACACCCACGGTGAAGGAGGCGGAGCACAG
Organism: Demequina zhanjiangensis; assembly: GCF_030418315.1. Lineage (GTDB taxonomy): Bacteria > Actinomycetota > Actinomycetes > Actinomycetales > Demequinaceae > Demequina > Demequina zhanjiangensis. Next base: position 156,739 of record NZ_JAUHPV010000004.1, on the reverse strand, counting down.
CACGCGGGTCCCGCCGAACGTCACGAGGCAGGAGCCCTCGGCGTTGGACTGGAATCCCCGCTCAAGGGTGACGGGACGGAGCTGGTCTGGGCGACGGCCATCGGCGCGAGAGGTCATGCTTCCCGAGACTACCCGGCCACGGAGACGTCACCTGACGCCCACAGCGCCCTCCGGCGGGAGGCTCCAGGGTCAGAGCGCGACGCGCATCCCCGCGTGCACTGCATCGAGCGGCCCGCTGTACTCGAGCGCGGCCTCGGCCACCGTCTCGTACGGGTCGATCCACGGGGGGACGTGCGTGAGCAGGAGCCGACCCACGCCCGCATCCTGCGCGACCTGCCCTGCCCGCATCCCTGTGAGGTGCATGCCGGGAGGGTTCTCGTCCTTCTCCAGGAACGACGCCTCGCACAGGAACGCGTCGGCGCCGCGCGCCACCTCGTCGAGCCCCGTGCACATGTCCGAGTCCCCCGAGTACGTCAGCGTGGTGGAGCCACCGCGCTCGGAGGGCCCCTCGATCCGCATCGCGTACGCGGGTACCGGGTGCTCGACCGCCGCGCAGGCGATTCTCATGGGTCCGATCGCCACCTCGGCGCCGGGCTGCCAGGGCGTGACCGGCAGGACGGAGGAATGCTCGTCCTCGCCGCGGAACTGTGCGATCCGGGTGGCGAGGCCGAACGGGCCATGGACCGGCATCTCCACGGGGCCGCGCGGGCTGTAGCGAAGGTAGACGTCGAGCGGCGCAAGATCTGCGCAGTGGTCGGGGTGCCCGTGGGAGATGAGGACGGCGTCCACGTCCACGGGGTCCACGTACCGCTGCAGGGCGCCCACCGATCCGGAGCCCAGATCGAGAACGACGCGCCACGTCCTGCCCGCGGCGTCGTCCGCCTCCACGAGATAGCAGGACGCCGGGGAGGCGGGGCCCGGACCGGAGCCGGAGCAGCCGACGATCGTGAGCCTCATCCCAACGCCTCCACCGTGCCGACGACGGGGCCGAGGAACCTCTGCGCGAGCGCCTCGAACCGCTCCGTCTCCCCCGTCGCGAAGAACCGATGCACCGGCACCGCCTGCGTGGACCGCTCGAGACCGGCCTTCACCAGCTCGCGGTAGACGTCGATCGCCGTCTCCGTCGCCGAGTCGACGAGGGTGACATCGGGCCCCATGACGTACCCGATCGCACCCGCGAGCATCGGATAGTGGGTGCAGCCGAGGATCACGGTGTCGACCTTCGCCTCCTTGAGCGGGGCGAGGTACTCCTCCGCCACCGCGATCACCTCGGGCCCGGAGGTCACGCCCGCCTCGACGAGCTCCACGAAGCGCGGGCAGGCCTGGCTCGTCACCTCGATCTGCGGTGCCGCCGCGAGCGCATCCGAGTACGCGCCCGACGTGACGGTCGCCCGGGTGCCGATCACGCCGACGCGTCCCTCCTTGGTGAGGGACGCCGCGCGCCTGGCGGCCGGGATGATGACCTCCACGACGGGCACGCCACGCTCACGCGAGAACCGCTCGCGGGCGTCGCGGAGGACCGCGGCCGACGCAGTGTTGCAGGCGATCACGAGCATCTTGACGCCGTCGGCCACGAGGCCGTCCATGATGTCGAGCGCGTGCTCGCGAACCTCCTGGATGGGCAGCGGGCCGTACGGGCCGAACTTGGTGTCACCCACGTAGTGAAGGGACTCGTGCGGGAGCATGTCCATGATGGCGCGCGCCACGGTGAGCCCCCCGACCCCCGAGTCGAACACCCCGATCGGAGCGTCAGACATCGTCCCCCTGTCCCGCCGCGAGGCATGCCACGAGCGTCTCCTGAAGCCAGCTGAGTGCCTGGTAGAGCATACCGAGCCAGACCCTCTCGTGATCGACCTCGGCCTCCTCGTCGGCATCGAGCGCACGCACTCCCGCGTCGATCTCCTCGTGCAGGCGGTCCACGTCGGCGTCGGAGTCGAGGCCCAGCCGCGTGGCGAGCACGAGCCTCACATCGGTGAGCGCGGCCGCGGTCGGCATCGCGTCCTCGAGCGAGAGGCGCCAGTCGGGTTCCCCCTCGGACAGCTGCCGCCACATGGTGCGCAGCCTGTCGACCTTGAGCGATCGCAGGTCGCCTTCGGTGAGCCGCCTGAACTCGTCGGAGACCTCGGCATCGTCAGGGGCGGCGGTGGGCAGCAGCCGGAGCACTGCAGGATCCCGCGGACGCGTGGGCGTCCCGCCGAGGTCGCTGAGTCCCGCGAACAGCGCCGCCTCGTCGTCACCGGAGCCGTCCTCGGCGTCTCCCTCGAGATCGAAGCGCACATCGCCGAGCAGGAGGCCCACATCCGCGACGATCCGCGCGATCACGGTGCGCTCCTCGTCATCGAGGACCGCGACGAGCACGTCCCCCTCGGCCTCGAAGCCCCTCACTCGCCGCTCCGCTGCAGCGTGGCCCACAGCCCATAGCCGTGCATCGCCTGCACGTCGACCTCCATGCGTTCCCTGCTGCCGGTGCTCACCACGGTGCGGCCGCGTTCGTGAACCTCGCGCATCCGACGCTCGGCATCGGCGCGCGAGAACCCGAAGTAGGTCTGGAACACGTGCGTCACATACGACATCAGGTTCACAGGGTCGTTCCAGACGAGCGTCACCCAGGCGTCGTCCGCACGGGTGGCGACGCTGCCCTCAGGCGAGAGGTCCTCCTGGAATGCCACGACGCAAGCCTACGGCCCGGGGTGCCAGAACGGGGTCAGGCTGTCAGGAGTCGTCGCCGTCGTCGTTCCCGAAGCGGCCGTCGATGATCTCCTTGCAGGCCGGGCACACGGGGAAGCGGTTCGGGTCGCGGCCGGGCACCCACACCTTGCCGCACAGCGCGATCACGGGGTCGCCGGTCATCGCCGACTCGAGGATCTTCTCCTTGCGCACGTAGTGCGAGAAGCGCTCGGCGTCGCCGGGCTCGACGAGCTCCTGCGTGTCGGTGCGCTCGATGGTCGAGGTGCCGCCCTGAGGCTGCTCGACGGGAATGTTCGGCTCGCTCATGGGCACCATGGTAGCCGCGCGCGTCGCCGCGGTCACCGACGATCCAGGCTCACACGACCGCGCTGAGCAGCCGCCCGGACCGCTTGTCGTACAGGTCTCCGCTCAACCTCACACCCAGCACCACGCCCAGCACCCCTAGCGCGAGCCCCGTGATCGCGGCGACCGCCGACCACGCAGGGTGGACGACCACCGCGAGGATGAACGGCAGCATCACGAGCGGCGCGGTGACCGCGGTCGCGAGCGACGAGAGCACCTGGGCGGCGAGGCCCGCGCCGACCGACCCGACCTCGGCCCCGAAAGGGTTCGCCCCGGGCTGCGGCGCGCGGTACGGCATCGCCACCGAGAGCACGGCGGAGATGCCCAACGTGGTGCCGAGCACGCCGAGCGAGGCAAGGCTCAGCCCGAGCGCCAGATCGAGCCGCTCCGCGACCAGCGCAGCGGCGACAGCGCTCACGACCACCACGGGCGTCGCCCACAGCAGCAGAGCCTCGAGGCGGCCTCGCATCACGCGGCGGCCCAGGCGGCCCGAGACCACGTCCACCCACAGCGCCGTCGAGTCGTAGGCGACGTCGTTGTGGCGTCCCCACGACAGGGACATCGCGACGGTCGCGGGCATGAGGAAGGCGGTCCAGCCCGGCAGCCCGAGCGCCGGCAGAAGGATGCCGAACAGCAGCACGGGGCCGACGAGGGCGCCGACTCCCGCCGCGAGATAGCGAGGGTCGCTGGCCCAGTAGCGGAGAGCACGGCTGCGCACCGCCCTCACCTCGGGCGAGGGCATCGCGCGCGCGAACCCGCGGGCGACCGGGCCGAGCAGGGGCACCGAAGCCGCCGCGAGCCGACTCCTCACACGGTCGGCGAGCTCGGCATGGAAAAGGATCCTGTCGTCTCTCCGCGCCGATCCGGAGGTGCGAGTGGGCGGTGTGACGAGCGACCGCGCGACGCTCGCACGCCAGGCCAACGCGAGCATGACGCTCCACCCGGCGGTGATCGCGAGCCGCCACCCCACCGAGAACCAGTCGTCGAAGCGGACGAACTCCGGGGCGGCGAGGCCGGCCGCGATCGGCGTGGTGCCGAGCGCGGTGATGAGCACCGGGACGTCCTCCTCGAGGATGCTCTCCAGCCCACGCGCGAGCAGTGCACGGCCGATCACGATCGCGAGCGCGATGCCCGCCAGGGCGGCGGCGGCCGCGGCGATGCGCGAGCGCCGACCCGTGAGGATGCGGCCCGCCCACGCGACGGCGACCCTGCCGGACAGGATCATCGTGGCGACCGTGAGGAGCGCGCCGACGAGCGCGACTGCGAACGCCGCCGCGTCTCCTCGCCATGAGGTCGCGAGCAGGGCCACCGCCAGGAGCGTGAAGACGGCGGGGACCGTAAGGAAGGCCGAGACCGTGAGCCCCGGCATGAGGCGCCGTGCGGGCATCCCCACGGAGGCGAAGCGCGTCGGATCGAGCGTGTCGTCGAGCCCCGTCACGAGCAGGGGCACCGATACCCATCCGAGCGCGATCACGGCGCCGATCACGGTCATCGCGTCCGCCCTGATGTCGGGCAGCTGGAGCCTGAGGAGATACTCCGCCCAGAAGATGCTCGGCACCATCGAGATCGACCAGATCGCGCCGGCGATCACCACGAGGATGCGCCACTTGTCGCGGCGCAGCGAGTGGAGGGTGGTGCGCCAGCGCAGGCTCAGGATCGTCGCAACCACGCCAGGTCTCTCTGGTCTGCCACGTCGCCGACGAGCTCGACGAAGCGGTCCTCCAGGTCACGGCCGGCTCGTACCTCCTCGAGCGTGCCCTCCGCGAGGATCCGGCCGGAGCCGACGATCGCGACGCGGTCGCACAGCCGCTCCACGAGCGCCATGACGTGCGACGACATGATCACCGTGCCGCCGTCCTCGACGAAGGCGGCGAGGATGCGCCGGATCGCGCCCGCGCTGACGGGGTCGACCGCCTCGAACGGCTCGTCGAGGACGAGCACGCGGGGAGCGTGCACCAGGGCGCACGCGAGCGCGACCTTCTTGGTCATGCCCGCCGAGTAGTCGGTCACGAGCACTCGACCCGCGGACTCGAGGTCGAGCGCCGCCAGGAGATCGTCGCGGCGCCGCCTCACCTCGTCCGCAGGCAGTCCCCGGAGCAGCCCCGAGTAGGAGATCAGCTCCGCGCCCGTGAGACGGTCGAACGTGTGCAGGCCGTCGGGAAGCACACCGAGCAGGGGTTTCGCCGCGTCGGGATCGCGCCAGAGGTCGATGCCGTGGACGTGGACGGTGCCGGCGTCGGGCGTGAGCAGGCCGGTCGCCATCGACAGCGTGGTGGTCTTGCCTGCGCCATTCGGTCCGACCATTCCGTAGAACGAGCCCTGGGGGATGGTCAGGTCCACGCCGTCGACTGCAACGGTGGCTCCGAAGGCCTTGCGCAGGCCGAAGAGCTGGAGTGCGGGGTTCACGCGGTCAGCGTAACCGCGGTCGCGCACCCCCGGACAGGCTCTCGTGGAGTACCCCACTCCCTCGTCAGGCGGTGAGCAGCAGGTAGACCGTGTACGCCACCCAGAGGACGAACAGGCTCGCACCTTCGCGTCGGCTGATACGCCCACGCGAGCGCGGCCACAGGGCGAATACCACGAGGAGGATCGTGAGGCCGAGCGTGAACGGCACGTCGCGGGTGACGACCTCGGGGGCGACGGCGGCGGGAGCGATGAGGCCGGCCACGCCGAGCACTCCGAGCGTGTTGAACAGGTTGGAGCCGATGACGTTGCCGAGCGCCATGTCGTTCTCGCCCTTGCGGACTGCGGCGAGCGCGGATGCGAGCTCGGGCGCGGAGGTGCCGATCGCGACGACGGTGAGGCCGATCACCAGATCGGACCATCCCAGGCGCTCCGCGATGTCGACTGCGCCCCACACGAGCAGGCGTGACGACAGCACGAGCAGCACCAGACCGGCGAGCAGCGAGGTCCAGGCCCGCCACGCGGCCATGGCTGGAGCCCTGCCCACCTCCTTCGCGAGCTCGTCGGCAGCGTTGCGGCGACCCTCGAGGATGGACCACACGATCTGGAGGAGCAGCGTGCCGAACAGGACGGCAGCGTCGAGCCTGGAGAGCTCGCCATCGGCGAGCAGCAGCCACGCGACGATGGTGACGACGATGAGGAACGGCAGCTCACGCTTGAGGACTCCTCGGTGCACGAGGATCGGCATGACGACCGCGGTGATGCCGAGGATGAGGCCGATGTTCGCGACGTTCGAGCCGAAGGCGTTGCCGATCGCGAGCTCAGGGTTGCCTCCCGCGGCAGCGAAGCCGGAGACGACGAGCTCCGGGGCGGAGGTGCCGAAGCCGATGACGAGCATGCCGACGAGCAGGGGGGACATCCCCAGGCGCCGAGCCACGGCGGAGGCGCCGCTGACGAAGTGGTCCGCGCTCCAGGCGAGCGCGGCGAGTCCGACGATCGTCGCGAGGACGGCGATGAGCATGCGCCGAGCCTACCGGCGCGGTCGCACGCGGGGCGGGCGCGCACGCGGTCGCGGGGGGTGAGACGCGGTCAGCTGCGGCAGGCGTCGCCGCTGAAGCCGCCTTCGCTCAGCAGCCGTCCAAGGATGCGCGCCAGGTCGGCACGGTCCTCCTCTGTCAGACCGTCGAGGACGAGCCGTCGGATGCCGGCCGTGTGGACGGGGACGGAGCAGCGCACCTTCTCAAGGCCGGCGTCGGTCAGCCTGGCGTAGACGGAACGCCCATCCGTCGGGCAGGCAGTGCGCGCCAGCAGTCCCCGCTCCTCGAGACGGGTGGCCGCGTGAGAGAGGCGGGATGCCGACGAGTGCGTGGCCCTCGCGAGGCTCGACATGGTGTCGGTGAGGTCGTCGCGGCGGGCCAGCATGGCGAGCATCGAGAACTCGAAGAGGCTGAGGTCCGCCTCACGCCGCATCTCCTCGTCGATCGCGGACGGGAGCAGCATGCTGAGCGCGAGGACGTCCTGCCAGAGGGCGTCCTCTCTCGTGTCGAGCTGCTCGGCTGTCATGGGGAGATCTTAACGGGGTGGCCGATGCCACCCATGGAGCCTCACTCCACGACGTGGACCGTCCGATGACGGTGACCGCGCCCCCATTCCCTCACCTCCGGCGGGTCGCTGCCGAAAGGTACGCCGGAGGGAAATGCAGCCATGACGCCAGACGCGACGATCGAGCCGCTCATCGAGCCGTGCCCGCTCGTACCCACGGACACCCCATGCTCGGAGATCGCCTCCCACATCTTCAGCCGGGGCAGCCGCCATCACATCCTCGTGCAACGGCCCGACGGCGAGGTCGGCGTGGTCGGCCGCGAGGCCTTCCTGGGTCACATCGCCAGAACGCCCGACCGGTCGACGCTGGCCCACCAAGCCGTCGGCGACCTCGCCGTGTGGGACCTCCCGACCGTGAGCGAGCGCACGTCGCTGACAGCTGCGGCGGTGCGCATGATGAGCGCGGACGGCGGCAACGGCTTCCGTGACCTCCCCGTCATCGACGCGGCCGGGGTCGCGTACGGAGTGATCCGTCCCGTGCGCCTCATGCGTGCGCTCGCCGACTCGTCGGCCCGGCATGCCGAGACCGACGGCCTCACCGGCCTCGCCTCTCGCGAGCGCCTCATGTCCGCGCTCGAGGAGGCCCTTCGCGCCCTCCGGACGAGCGACTCGCGCGTGCTCGTGGCGTACTTGACGCTCGACTCGCTCAGGATCATCAACGACTCGCTGGGCCACCACCACGGCGACGCGATGCTCCGCACGGCCGCACGGCAGATCCTCGCGGCAGCCGCCGGCGCGGACGTGGTCGCGCGCCTCGCGGGTGACGAGTTCGCGATCGTCACCCGCATCAACCTGCCGAGCACCGTCGCGGTCGAGGCCGCGGCGATGGCGTTCGGCGAGCGGCTCCGCGCCGTGCTCTCCCAGCCCGACCCGTCGCTCCCGTCGACTGCGCGAGCCCGCGCCAGCATCGGCGTCGTCGCGGCCGAGAACCCGACCGAGGACCCCGACGAGCTCCTGCGCCTCGCCGACGCCGCGATGTACTCGGCCAAGCTCGCGGGAGGCGACCGCGTCCAGTTCGGCCGCCGCACCGCCGAGGGCATCGACAAGATCCTCAACGACGCGCTGTACCTGACCTATCAGCCGATCGTCGACACCATCACGGGCGTGCCCACCGCGGTCGAGGCGCTGCTGCGCATGCACCGCGGCGCGGACGACGAGAGCTTCCCGCTCGACGTGAAGCAGCGTGCCGCCCGCCTGGGAGCCACGCTCGACCTGGACCGCTGGATCCTGGGCCACGCCTGCAGGGCGCTGCGCCACTGGGAGGCCGACGACTTCAAGCCCGCCCGCGGGCTCGTCATGCACGTGAACCTGTCCCCCGAATCACTCGTGGTGCCTGGGCTCGCCGACGGCCTGCTCAGCACGATTCGAGACTCGGGAGTCTCCCCCCAGCGGATCGTCCTGGAGCTCTCCGAGCTGTCACGGCTCGGCGACCTCGCGGCGGCCCGCGCAGAGCTCCGGGCCCTCGACGCCGCGGGCGTGCGTCTCGCGCTCGACGACGTGGGCATCTCGCTCGACACCCTCCGGTTCCTGCAGGAGCCGATCCCCTTCAGCATCATCAAGGTGGACAGGACGATCATCCGGGGCGCCGGCCGCGGCAGCGCGGTCGACGCGGAGGTGCTGTCAGTCATCTCCCGCATCGCCGACGAGCTGGACGTCGCCGTGATCGCCGAGGGCATCGAGACCGATCGTGAGCGAGACGCGGTGCGCCATGCCGGGATCGGGCTCCAGCAGGGATTCCTCCACTACCGACCCATGTCGGAGCCTCTGCTCAAGGCTCGGCTCGTGGCAGCCACCACGCCTCGCCAGCGGATCCGCGCGATCTGACCGCTTCGGCCGCGCCTTCCGCGGCTCGCGAGCGCTTCATCGCGGGGCGCTCGTCACATTTCGTGACATCCAACCTACGGTCGCGTAGCCTGAAGAGGCACCCCACGAGCGTCCCGGCGCTCGGCCTCGGCTGAGAAGTCGACGTTCCCCCCTCGACTTCTGGAGACCGCGTGGCCTCGTCGTACCCGTCCCCGCCCGTCAACCACGTCACCCGCTCCTTCACGGAGCTTGCAGCGACGGTCCGAGAGACCGGCCTGCTGCGGCGCGCACCGCTCTTCTATGCGCTCTACGGCGCGGCCCTCACGCTCGCGCTCGGCGGCATCATCACGGGCTTCATCCTGCTCGGTGACTCGTGGTTCCAGCTGCTCATGGCAGCCGCGCTCGGCCTGGTGCTCACCCAGGTCGCGTTCCTCGGACACGAGGCGTCGCACCGCGCCGTGCTCAGCACCGGCCCTGCGAACGACCGCCTCGGTCGCCTGCTCAGCACCGTCGTCGTCGGCATCAGCCACCAGTGGTGGATGACCAAGCACACGCGGCACCACGCGAACCCGAACAAGCGCGGCGCGGACCCGGACATCGAGCGGGACACGATCTCGTTCGTCGAGGAGGACGCGGCACGCGCCCGAGGCCCCCTGCGGTGGCTGACACGCCGCCAGGGCTGGCTGTTCTTCCCCCTGCTGACGCTCGAGGGGCTCAACCTCCACTACCGCTCGGTCTCGTCGCTGATCACGCACGGCAATCGCAAGCAGCGGTGGATCGAGCTGCCGTCCATCGCGCTGCACTTCGGCCTGTACCTGATCCCCGTGTTCGCGTTCCTGCCGCTCGGCATGGCCTTCGCGTTCGTGGGCGTGCAGATGGCGGTCTTCGGCGTCTACATGGGCGCCTCGTTCGCCCCGAACCACAAGGGCATGGCGCTCGTGCCGGCTGATGCCCGCCTCGACTTCCTCTCCAAGCAGGTGCTGACCAGCCGCAACATCCGTGGCGGATGGGCCATGAACATCCTCATGGGCGGCCTGAACTACCAGATCGAGCACCACCTGTTCCCGAACATGGCTCGCCCGCATCTGGCCCGAGCCCGCGAGATCGTGCGCGAGCACTGCGCGTCGATCGACATGCCGTACACGGAGACGAGCCTCGTCGAGTCGTACGCGATCGTCGTCGCGTACCTCAACCGCGTGGGACTCGCCGCCCGCGATCCGTTCGACTGCCCCGAGCGCGTGGCGATGGGTCGCTGAGCCCGCGCGCCGCACGTTCGACGCGTCGACCCCCTCAGCGCCGCCCAGCGGAGACCACAGACTCACTGCAGACGCGACAAGGCCCCCGCCCTCACCAGGAGGACGGGGGCCTTGCGTATGTCAGCGCGGGTTACGCAACCGAGGCGGGGACCACGAGGCCGTTGTAGGTCTCGAGGATCCAGGCCTGCGTCTCCTCCGAGGTCAGCGCGGCGTAGAAGGCGGCGACGCGCTCGTCGTCGGCGAGGTCGGCGCGGGTCGCGAGGATGTTGAAGTACGGCGACTCCTCACCCTCGGCCACGAGCTGGAGGTCCGAGGACAGGCCGGCGGCCGAGGCGAAGGAGAAGTTCACGATCGCCGCGTCCTGGTCGTCGAGCGCCGCGGGCAGGCTCGCCGCGTCGATCTCGAGGAACTCGAAGCTGCTCGGGTTGCTCGTAATGTCCGAGGCGGTGGAGGCACCCTCGGCGACCTCGATGAGGCCCGCGTCCTGCAGCAGCAGCAGCGCGCGCGACTCGTTCGAGGCGTCGTTCGGCAGCGCGATCGACGCGCCCTCGGGCAGGTCCTCGAGGGCGTCGACCGTCTTCGAGTACAGCGCGAGCGGCGGGAGGTAGACCTCGCCGACGCTGATCAGGTCGTCGCCCGCGTTGTCGTTGTAGAGGTCCAGGAACGGCTTGTGCTGGAACAGGTTGACGTCGGTCGCGCCCTCGGACAGCGCCGGGTTCGGCGTGTTGTAGTCCGAGAACTCGGTGACCTCGATCTCGAGGCCGGCGGCCTCGGCCTGGCCCGAGTCGATGACGTACTGCACGAGCTCGCCCGCGGGGACGGCGGTCGCGCCGACGGTGAGGACCTGGAGGTCGCCGACCGAGTCGCCCGACGCGTCGGTGTCGGAGTCCGCCGAGCCCGAGCACGCGGCGAGGGTCAGAGCCGCGGTCGCGGCGAGGGTGGTGAGGGGAAGGAGGTGCTTACGCATGGGTGTTTCCTGCTTTCTTGATGAAGGTGAAGGGGCCGCGACACGGCGCGGCGGAAGCTTCGGAGGCTGCGGGTCCAGGGACTGACGCGAGGGTCAGTCGGCCTGGGCGGGCGGCACCGCGGCGGCAGAGCGCGCGGAAGGGGTGCCGCCCCGGCGCATTCGCATGGACATCCAGCCGCCGAGGCCCTGGAGACACGCGACGATCGCGACGAGCACGACGATGACGACGACGATGTACTCGGTCGAGTAGCGCTGGTAGCCGTAACGCACGGCGACGTCGCCGAGGCCGCCGCCACCGATGGTGCCGACGATCGCGGAGTAGTTGACGACCGAGACGGCCGTGGTGGTGAAGCCGAGGATCAGCCCGGGCAGCGCCTCGGGCAGCAGCACCTTGGCGACCAGGTGCCAGCGCGTCGCGCCGAGCGACATGCCGGCCTCGAGCAGGCCGTCCGAGACCTCACGCAGCGACATCTCCACGATGCGGGCGAAGAACGGCACGGCGGCGACGGTGAGCGGGACGATCGCGGCGGTGACGCCGAACGCGGTGCCGAGCACCAGACGCGTGAACGGGATCAGCGCGATCATGAGGATCAGGAAGGGGATGGACCGACCCAGGTTCACGACCAGCTGCAGCACGACGTTGACGGTGCGTCCGAATGCGCGCGACCCGAACGGCGCCTCAAGCATGCCGCCCTTGTCGGTGACGACGAGAAGCACGCCGATGATGGTGCCGAGGATCGCGGTCAGCAGGAGCGTGACGCCCACCTGGTACAGGGTCTCCCCCGTCGCCTGCCACACGGTGGCGAACAGGTCGGGCCAGAAGTCGGGATCGGAGCTGTCGATCATCGCGCCTCCCTCACCCTGTTGACGGCGAGGCCCTGGCCCTGGAGGTCCGCGACCGCGGCGTCGACCTGCGATGCCGAGCCGGAGATCTCCAGGCGGGTGCGGCCGGTCTGACGGCCATGGATGGTCTCGATCGCGGCACCGAGCAGGCTCACGTCGAGCTCGTGGGTCCGTGCGAGGCGGGAGATCACGGGCTCCTCGGAGGCGAGCCCCACGAAGGTGATCTCGATGATCGTGGTGCCACGGGGCTCGGGAAGCTCACCCAGCGGGAACAGGTCCGGAGACATGAGCGAGTCCTCGCGCACGACGATGTCGTCCAGACGCCCCTGCTCCACGATGCGGCCGTCGCGCATGAGCGCGGCAGAGTCGCACAGCGTCTTCACCACATCCATCTCGTGCGTGATGAGCAGGATCGTGAGGCCCAGCTCCTTGTTGAGCTCGCGCAGCAGGCCCAGGATCGACGCGGTCGTCTCGGGATCGAGCGCGGAGGTCGCCTCGTCGGACAGCAGGACGCTCGGGTTGCCGGCGAGCGCGCGGGCGATGCCGACGCGCTGCTTCTGGCCTCCGGAGAGCTCGAAGACGCGGGCGCCTGCCCGGTCGCCGAGGCCGACGAGCTCGAGGATCTCGCTGGAGCGCGCGCGTCGGGCGGCGCGATCCACGCCCGCGATCTCGAGCGCGAGCTCGACGTTGCCGCGGACGGTGCGGGACGCGAGCAGGTTGAACTGCTGGAAGATCATGCCGATGCGCTGGCGGGCGCGTCGCAGCTCGGCGCCTTCAAGGCCGGTCAGCTCGAGGCCGTCGACGGTCACGGTGCCGGAGTCGGGCCGTTCGAGCATGTTGACGGTGCGGATCAGCGTGGACTTGCCCGCGCCGGAACGGCCGATGACGCCGTAGATCTCGCCCTGCTCCACGTGGAGGCTGACATCGTCGAGCGCGCGCACGGACCCGGAACGGGCGGCGAAGGTCTTGGAGACCTGCTCGAGCGTGATCATCGGTTCCTCATGGGTGCGCGGGGGGACGTGCGCACACCATCGAGCGCGGGGATGGCACCGAGGGTACCGACCCGCGAGACACCTTGTCCACATCGTGATACCGGCGGGGGCATCGAGTGTGGCCAGACGCACACCTCCGGCCCCGAACGCATCGCGGACATTTCCTCGACACCTGTGTACGAAACAGCGTAGAAATCCAGCAGCACTAGGTTCGGACGCGACGGCCCCGCACCCCGGAGGGACACGAGCCGACGGACTCAGGAGGCGCCCCGCAGTGACCACGCTCGACACCACCCTCACCACCGTCCAAGACGCCTACGCTGCGCGGAGACCACTCTCACGAGCCGCCTTCACGCGTGCCCAGCTCTCACTGCCTGGCGGCGAGACACGTTCCATCACGCACTACTCGCCGTTCCCCGCAGCGATCGCCCGTGGCCACGCGGCCGTGCTGACAGACGCCGACGGCCACGAGTACATCGATCTGGTGAACAACTACACCTCGCTCGTGCACGGCAACGCGCACCCCGCGATCGTGGAGGCGATCAAGTCGACCGCCGACGCCGGCACCGCCTTCGCGGCGGTGCATCCCGCGCAGCTCGATCTGGCAGAGGCGATCATCGGACGGCTCGCCTCGGTGCAGAAGGTGCGGTTCACGAACTCCGGATCGGAGGCGTCGTCCCTCGCGGCCCGCATCGCGCGCCGCGCCACCGGGCGGCGCGTCCTGGTGATGGCCGCCGAGGGCTATCACGGCGGCATCCCACCGTTCGCCGACGCCGACGAGCCCGACGTCGTCCGGATCCCCTACGGCGACGCCGACGCCCTCCGCGCCGCGGTGTCCACCGAGGTCGCCGCTGTCTTCCTCGAGCCGTTCCTCGGAGCCGGTGGAGTCGTGCCCGCACCCGAGGGATACCTCGCTGCGGCGCAGGAGGCCGCCCACGCCGCCGGCGCGCTCCTCGTGCTGGACGAGGTGCAGTCGCTGCGCAACGACCCGCGCGGCGCCCAGGGGACGCTCGGGCTCGCGCCCGACCTCACCCTCATGGCCAAGATCATCGGCGGCGGGCTCGCGATCGGCGCCGTGGGCGGGCGCGCGGACCTCATGGACATCACGGCAGCGACACGCACGGGCCATCTGCACCATTCGGGAACCTTCAACGGCCACGCGGCCGCCGCTGCCGCAGGCGTGGCGTCGCTCAGGCTGCTGGATGCCGATGCGATCCGGTCGCTCAACGCTGCGGCCTCGGCGCTCGCCGACGCCGTCACGCGAGCGTCCTTGGGCACGGCATACGTCACGCGAGCGGGCTCGATCATGAACGTCCACCCTGTGGTCGATGGACTGGTGATCACCGACCCGGGGGCGCACCCGGCGTGGCGCACCGCGCTGCACCTCAGCCTCATGGATCACGGCATCTACACGACGCCTCGAGGCATGATCAACCTGTCCACCGCGGTGACGGACGCGCAGCTCACGCGAGCCGCGGAGGCGTACGGGGAGGCGCTGGCGATCGTCGGCTCCGCCGCCTGACGACGCCGGGAGGACTACTCCTCGACGCCGACCTCCTTGGCGTTGGTGCGCCACTCGAGATCCGGGTCCACGACCGTGGGCTCCTGGCCACGCGTGATCTTGCCCGCCACGTAGGCGTAGGCCACGCCGATCACGATGCCGCCACCGACCAGGTTGCCCAGGCCGACCGCTCCCATGTTGATGACGAAGTCGCCGAGCGTCACGTCGAGGCCGCCCTCGCCCATCAGGCCGAGCGCGAACGTCGTCATGTTGGCGACCACGTGCTCGAAGCCGGAGGCGATGAAGGCGAGCACGCCCCAGAAGATGATGACGGCCTTCGCCACCTCGTTGCGCAGGCGGGCGGCGGCCCAGATGGCGACGCACACGAGGATGTTGCACATCACGCCGCGGAAGAACAGCTCCGCGGGGGTGTGGTCGATCTTTCCCAGCAGGTACTCGGCATAGAAGTCGCCGGCGGCCCCGTGGTTGAGGATTCCCGTCTGCATGATGCCCCAGGCGAACAGGAACGCGCCGAGCATGTTGGAGAAGAACACCCCGAGCAGCAGCGCTCCGGCGCGCGCCCAGGTCACCGTCCTCCGGATGGCGCCGATGGGGAGGATCATCATGGCCGACGTCGCGAGCTCGGAGCCTGCGAAGACGACGATGGTCAGCGCGGCAGCGAACACCGCGCCGGCGACGAGCTTGCCGGCAGGGTCGCCCGCCTCGATGAACGGTCCCGCGGCGGACCACATGAGGACGTCGCCGACGCCGATCCACATGCCGGCGAGCATGCCGGACACGACGAGCCGGGTGGGCGTCCGCGCGAGGTCGGACTTGTGGGCAGCGGCGTGGGCGTGGACCTCGACGGTCTCCTCAAGCGAAAGCACAGAGCGACACTAAGCGACTACTTCACGAGTCATGAGGTACCGAGGTCCCGGAATGCGGGACGCGATGTCCAGCAATGACGTGGGTCGCGCTAGAGCCAGCCCCGCCGCACGGCGACGACTCCCAGCTGGAGCCTGGTCTCGACGTCGGCACGGTCCATGAGATCCCTCACGCGCCTCTGGACGGTGCGCATGGAGACGCCGGCCCTCGTCGCGATCGCGCGATCCGTGAGCCCGAGGTCCAGCATGGCGAGCACCTCCCGCTCCTCGGGTGCGAGCTCGGACGCCGTGACGCTGCCTGTCGGGTCGGCCGTGAGCCGGGAGGCGGTCAGCCACCTGCTCTCGAAGAGGTCGATCGCGAGGTTCACGAGCCCGCCCGCGTGGAGCAGCAGCGCGCCGGTGGACTGATCCTGGCCTGCGGCAGCGAGAGGCACCATCGCCACGGCACGATCCACGATGAGCAGGCGCGTGGGAAGCTCCGTCGTGACGCGCACGTCGAGACCTTCGGAGATGGCGGACCGCACGGCCTCGATGAGCCCGGGAGCCTCGAGGCGGGAACGTTCCAGCAGATACCGATAGCGGACGCCACGCTCGATCGCGAGCGCCTCCTCGACGTTGTCGTCACGCTCGACGGCGACGGCGTCGCCCTTGATGAACAGGAGCACCTCGCGCTGCGCGCTCCGCTGAAGCTGGTTGAAGCGATGCCGGACCGCCTCAGGCCCTCGGACGAGGTCGACGAACTGCGCTTCCGACGAGCCTGCATCGCGGTACTCCTGCTCCAGGAGGAGCATCTCGGCCTCGGCCCGTCTCAGCTGGTCCTCATGCTTGAGGATCAGAGCGCCAAGCGCGACGTCGGGGGGTGCGGCGATGACGCGCTCCTCTCCCGCCGCGTCGCGCGCGACGAGGCCACGCTCCGCGAGCGCGTCGAGAGCCTGGCCGACGACCGACGACCGCATCCCGAGCTCGCTGCAGAGCGCGTCGGGAGCGAGCGCTCGCCGCCGCACCAGGTGCTCGTACACACGATGCTCGACGTGGCCCAGGCCGAGCACTTCAAGACTCATCACGCCTCCACCCTGGTCGTCTCACGCTGCCGTCCACGACGTTTCGACAGGCGAGAAGTAGTCATGTCGTATACCCGCCACCCTACAGAGGCCCATCCGATGTCACTGTTATGCCACCCGTTCCAAGAACCGACAATGCGGAGAAGAAGGCACACATGCTCAATCCCCTGACACCCCGGAGGGGCACCGCGCGCCTCGCGGCGGGCACGGTGGCGACAGCCCTCGGCTGCACGCTGCTGCTGCCCGCGGCGGCGACCGCCGCGCCTGCCCCGGACGCCTACGACGTGCTCGACTCGACCACCGCCGCACAGCGGCAGGCGCTCGCCTCCACGCTCGCCCTCACGGCACCGGACGAGGTGCTGGTCGCCGACGGCGTGGACCTGAGCTCCGCCGATCGGCTCGACGTCATCGTCATGCTGCGTCAGCCCGTCGCCTCGACCGCGATCGCGATGGCCGCGGCGAACGGCGACTCGCTGTCCAAGGCCGACGCGAAGGCGGCCGCGAAGGCGGCCCAGGACCGCTTCGTCACCTTCGCCAAGGGCAAGGGCCTCGGCAAGCGGATCACCTCGACCTACGACGAGGCGCTCAACGCTGTGGCGCTGAGCGCGACCGGCGACGAGATCAGCGTCCTGCTCGATTCGCACGACGTGGCCGGAGTCTGGCCGAACGAGACCATCACGCTCGACCTGCCGACCGAGGAAGAGGCTGGCGGCCTGACCGGTGGCGGCGTCACGTACGACGAGGTGGCCGCGCTGCACGCGGAGGGCATCACCGGAGATGGCATCAAGGTCGGCGTGCTCGACACGGGAATCGACTACCTCCACCCCGCGCTCGCAGACGTCTACGCGGGCGGCTGGGACGCCGTCGACGGCGACGACGACCCGATGGAGACCACCTACGCCGACTGGAAGGCGTCCGGCAAGGTCGAGAAGGTGCAGGGCTCGCCGTACTACACGAGCCACGGCACCCATGTCGCAGGCATCATCGCGGGCCAGGACGACGAGTTCGGCGGCCGCGCCGCGTGGGGCGTCGCGCCCGAGGCTGAGATCTACGGCTACCGCGTGCTCGGCCCGTACGGCTCCGGCAGCACCGAGGACATCCTCGAAGGCATGGAGCATGCGCTCCAGGACGGCATGGACGTGATCAACATGTCCCTGGGCGGCTCGTACAACGACCACCAGTCCGTGCTCAGCGTCGCCGCCGACAACCTCACCCTCGCGGGAGTGACCACCGTGATCGCCGCGGGCAACGACGGGGACGGCGCGCAGACGCTCGGCTCCCCCGGCACCTCCGCGCTCGCCATCACGGTGGGCGCGAACGACAGCCCGCTCACCCTCGCCGCGACCGACGCGACCGTCGACGGTGTCTCCGGCGACGTCCGGCTTCTCGCACAGACCAGGGACGACGCGGACCTCGCAGCCCTTGAGCTCGCGTCCTATCCGATCATCGACGTGGGCGACGGCACGTGGAGGGGCTACAGCGGCAAGAACCCGACCGGCGCTGTGGTGCTGATCGAGCGCGGCGCGACCACCTTCAACGACATGGTCACCTACGCGAAGCGCCGCGGCGCGGTGGCGGCGATCGTGGTGAACAACCGCCCCGACGGCCACATCGCCTACTACCTGGGTGAGGACGCGACGTTCGTGCCGACGTTCAGCATGAGCGCTGCCGACGGCGCGGCGCTGCGAGCGCAGCTTGCCGCAGGCGCCGCTGAGGTCTCCTTCGGCGAGCTCGGAAGCGAGACGACCGAGGGCGACACCCTTGCGAGCTTCAGCTCCCGCGGTCCGGTGAACGGCACCACCGACATCAAGCCCGAGATCACCGCACCCGGAGTCTCGGTCATGTCGAGCGTGCCCACGTGGCACATCGAGCCCGGGGTCGAGCTCGACTACGCGGAGTCGTACGCCCGCATGTCCGGCACCTCGATGGCCACGCCGTTCGTGGCGGGCCTCGCGGCGCTGATGCTTGAGGACGACCCGACGGCCGCGCCCGCGGATGTCAAGACCCGACTCATGAACACGGCCGACGGCCTGCGGGACGACTCGGGCGTGTTCGAGTCGGGCGCCGGCCAGGTGGATCCGCGCCAGGCCGTGCACGGCACCGCCGACGCGCAGGTGATCGCGGACCTGTGGCGTGAGGACGCGCAGGGCAACGCTCACACGACGGACGACGTCTCTGGCGCCCTGGTGTTCGGCATGCTTCCGCAGTCCGAGCCGACCAAGACGAAGGCGACGATCGAGCTCACGAACCGCGGCTCGTCCTCGGTGACCTACACGCTTGCCGTCGACACCGAGAACGGCGCGGGCACCGTCGACATCGCCGGATCCGGCGTGTCGATCTCGACGCCCTCGAAGGTGACGGTCCCGGCCGGCGCCACCCGCCCGGTGCAGGTGACCCTTGAGGTCCCCGCAGGGGCCGAGGAGGGCACCTACGGCGGCTTCGTCACCGTCGGCCAGAAGGGTGAGGAGGACCTGCGCCTCCCGTTCGGTTTCGACATCGACACCCCTGAGATCGTGGGCTTCCAGATGCTGAAGCCCGTGATGTCCACCTCCACCGAGGACGTCTGGGACCCGGCGCTGAAGCTCGCCTTCGGTGTCGCCACGCCCACCCGGGTCGTGGACCTGTTCCTGGTGGACTCCGCCACGGGCGAGGACGTCGGCTACCTCGGAGCGCTCGACGCGACGCTCATGCGCGATGGCCTGCTCTACGGTCCGTTCGCCTGGTACGGCGGCTACCTTCCGCTGACCGGGGACAAGGACTTCCCGATCAGCCACAAGGAGGTGACGGTCGAGCCCGGCCTGCATTCGCTGCGCGTGATCGGCACCGACGACGCCGGCCACCGCTTCGAGAGCACGGCCGACTTCTACGTGGACAACACCGCCCCCGAGTTCACCACGAACCTCGAGGACGACGGGATCTACGAGTTCGCCAACGGCCAGTCCTCGTTCGCGCTGAACGGCTCGCTGGTGGACGGTGAGGTCGAGGCGATCCGGGCCGCCGGCATCGACGTCGACCAGTCGGACAACACGGTCCAGTTCTTCTCCACCATGACTCTGCCGACAGGTTCGACCCACGCCGACGAGACCGGCGCCTTCGCTGCGGACGTGCCTCTGTACTGGAGCCCGGTGCAGTCGCACCGCTTCCTCGGCATGGACGCGGCAGGGAACATCGGCGGGCTGGTGCAGTCGATGTGGTTCAAGGAGACCCAGGCGTACGTCGTCGGCCGCGCGAGCGCGACCGAGGCACGCGAGGGCGACACCGTGACCATGTCGTTCACCACGAACGGCGCGGACCGGTTCGGCTCCATGACGCTCACGGCGTACTACAACCCGCGCGACACCACGCCCCTCGCGGCGGTCGCGCAGGAGGCGTTCGCCGAGTACGGCCGCATCGATGGCGAGATGACCACGAGGCAGACCTCGGCCAACGCGTGGCTGCTGTCGGTGCCCGTCGTCTTCGACGGCGAGAAGGAGTACACAGGCGACGACCTGCCGCTCATCGACATCGAGTTCGCGGTTCCGGACACCGCGGCCGCCGAGACGACCGGCTTCCTGTCGGTCAGCACGTACGTGAAGAACCTCGACGGCCGTGGCGTCTCGATGCAGCGCGCCTACGACCAGGTCCAGCTGATGGCGACCCGCGGCATCGCGGCGGGCGGCTTCTACGCTCAGGGCCTGCTCACGGAGGCCGGGGCACCGGACGCTGAGCTCGACCACTCGGCGGTCGGCGCCTCGGCGACGCTCACCAGCGTGGACGGCCAGACCGTCGCCATGGAGATCGGCTCCGACGGCTCACTGACCGCTCGGGTGCCGCTCACGGCGGAGGACTGGAATGCGGAGATCAGCCTGCCCGGTCACCTGACCGCGCACCTGGCGCTGCCGCTGTCCACCGAGACGGCCGACGGGGGCCTCGCCGGCACCACGGTGTCGTTCGGCGCCTCGCTCGCGGCGGGCGACGTGAACGGCGACGACGTGGTCGACATCCTGGATGCGATCGCGATCCGCGATGCAGCGAGCACGAGCGATCGTGCCGCCGACATCAACTACGACGGTGTGGTGGACTCCGCCGACCTCGCGTTCGTCGAGCTCAACTGGCTCGTGCGCAACCCGACGGCCGACACGGTGCCCACTCCGAAGGACAAGCACCGCGGCGTGACCCTGGACGAGGTGCTGGCGACCTTCGCCGGCTGACGCCTCACCTGACGAAGGGGGTCGGAGCGCACGCCCCGGCCCCCTTCGGGCTGTCCGACGACGCTTCGCCGTGCGAAGGTGTGGCTCTACCGTGTCGGGAGATTCACACGCCGAGGAGAGGACTTGTCATGGGAGAGCACAGAAGGAGCATCGGCCGGCGCAGCAGGCAGGGCTCCGGCGCAGGCTCGCCCCCCGCCCCGGGGACCGGCTACCTGGTGCGATACGTCGAGGACGGCCGCGTCGTGGACACCCTCGACGACGGCTCTCCCGCGGACGCGCTCACCTATGCCGCCGGCTCCCCCTCGCGGCTCGCCATGTCCCTCTACCCCGCGCCGACCACCGCGCAGGTCGAGTCGCTCGCGGACGCGTGGGATCTCCATCCCGTGTTGCGGGAAGACCTCCTGCTGGGCAAGCAGAGACCCAAGGCGGAACGCTATGGGGACGTGTTCTTCCTTGTCGCGCGTGCCGCGCGATACCTCGACGCGGCCGAGCGCGTCGAGCTCGCGGAGTTCCACATCCTGGTGCGACCCGGGGCCGTGGCGATCCTCTGCCAGGACGACCAGTGGGTGGACGGCACCGACGCTGAAGGGATCGCCGCCGCGGCGATCGGCAACCCCCGCTACGGCGCCGCCCTGTTCGAGTCGGAGCACCTGCTGCGCATGGGCCCCGAGGCAGTCGCCTATTGGCTGCTGGACATCATCGTCGACGCCTACGCCCCGGTGCTGGAGGGTCTGGAGATCGACAAGGAGCAGGTCGAGCGCCAGGTCTTCGCTGGAGACGCAGCGGCGACGGAACGCATCTACCGGCTGGGCCAGGAGGTGATCGACCTTCAGCATGCGGTGACAGGGCTCGGCGCGGTGCTTGAGGCGCTCCGCAGGGGAATCGACAGGCACGGACTGTCGCACGATCTCCAGACCTACCTCCAGGACGTCTCCGACCATCACTCGCACGCGGCGACCCGTGTCGTGGAGCTGAGGGAGAGCTTCGCGCAGATCCTGGACGTCAACGCGACTCTCGTGGCGCAGCGCCAGAACGAGGACATGAAGAAGATCTCGGGCTGGGCTGCGATCCTCTTCGCACCGACGCTGATCGCCGCGATCTACGGGATGAACTTCCGCACGATGCCCGAGCTGGGATGGGCGTGGGGCTATCCCCTGGCGCTGGGTGGCATGGTGGCGTTCGCGTGCGTGCTGTGGCTGGTGTTCAAGCGCAACCGCTGGATGTGACGCGGCGCGAGCATGGCGAAGGCCGCCACCCCGGACGGGGCGGCGGCCTTCTGCCTGCAACAACAGGGATGAGTGGAGATGGCGGGAATCGAACCCGCGTCCGCATGTGCAAACCCAGGTCTTCTCCGGGCGCAGCCTGAGATCTGTTTCTCGGCCCCTCACCCGCATCAGGCGAGCAAGTGAGATAGGCCCAGTCGTCTAAGAGTCCCGCACCCCCCGACGACGAGGAGGTGCAGCCAGTTCCCTAGATGACGCCAGGGTCCAGGTCGGGATCTAGCCTGGGCTGACGGACTTCGAGGCTCGCTTAGGCAGCGAGGGCGAAGTCGGTGCGCTTGGAATCGGCACCTATGTTTTGCAGAGGGCGTTAACGAGATAACTCTGCATTCTCGGCCCGCTTCCCCTAGGAAGTACACACACGTCGAAACCGATCATCCCCTGTGGAGTTGTGCCTCCAGTGTACGGGTTCGCACCGACAGCTCGGTAGGGCCGTTCGCCCAGGGCCGACGGGCGGGGTGACGTGGACGCCCACCCACCCGTCGGCCGTGGTGGCGGGCTACAGCTCGAGTGCGACCGCGGTCTCGAGCGCCGCCTCGATCGAGGCCATCCAGCCTTCCTTGAGCCGCGAGTTCTTGTCTCCGTAGAGGCTGTCCCCGGTGACGAGGTTGGACGAGCAGGCGCAGATCATCCCGGCGCGGAGGCCTCGAAGCCGTGCGACGACGTACATCGCGGAGCTCTCCATCTCCACGTTGAGGATCCCCATGCGGTTGAGCTCGGAGATCCATTCGGGCCCTTCCGCGTAGAAGGCGTCGTCGGTCGCGTTCAGCCCTGAGAAGACGGAACGCTCACTGTCGGCCATCACGGCTGCGGCCGTGTCCTTGAGGGACTGCGCGATGGCAAGGTCGGGGATCGCGGGATACCCCGGGTGCACATAGGCGGCGGTGGTGCCGTCGTTGCGCAGCGACCCCTCGGAGACGAGCAGGTCGCCCGGCTCCACGCCCTCCTGCAGCGCCGCTGAGGATCCCACGCGGATGAACGAGGTGACGCCCACCCGGGCGAGCTCCTCGACCGCGATCGCGGTGGACGGGCATCCCATCCCCGTGGAGGTCGCGGTGATGAGCCGGCCCTTGTAGTAGCCGGTCATGGTGCGGTGCTCGCGCTTGTGCGCGACGTCCTTCACGTCGGTGAGGAACTCCGCGACGAAGGGGACTCGGAACGGATCGCCGGGCAGCAGCGCGACCGTCCCCACCTCCCCCGGCGCGATGTCGATGTGGTACTGGCGGGCATCGAGTCCGACGGCGGACTTGTCGACGATGTCGGTCATGGTCGGGGACCTTCCGGCGCAGGACCCGAGAGGCGGGGCCCGCCTCTAGCGGAGGGCCTGCGTGCGACCGATGCTACGACTCGGGTGTTTCCGCGACGTGACGCTGCTCCAGGGTCCGGCCGGGGCCGAACAGTGCGGCCCACGCCCACTCCGCGGCCACGGCTGGCGGCTCGAGCGGCTCGCGCTCGAGCCACGCGGTGATGACGCCCAGGACGGAGCCCGCCACACCGGCCGACATGACATCGACGGGGAGCCGGTCCACCTCGAAGCCGACCGCGGGGGCGCTCTCGCGGATCATCTCGCTCACGCGCGCCCGCATGCGCACGATCACCGCGCCGCTGGCCGCGCCCGTGAGCGCCTGGCGGTAGATGTCGACGTTGAGCGAGATGTGCGACAGGAAGTCGACGAGGACCGCGGGCGGGACGTCGGGGTCGAGCTCTGAGTGATTGAGCTGGGCGCCGGCCTTGGCGATCTCAGCGTCGAGCGCGTCGGCGAGAAGCGTGTCCCTGTCCGCGTAGTGCTGGTAGAACGTGCTGCGGTTCACGCCTGCACGGTCGGCGATGTCGGAGATCGACACCTCGGACGCGGGCCGCTCGCGCGCGAGCTCGAGCAGCGCCTCCTGGAGGCGTGCGCGAGTGCGGGCTACCCGGGCATCCATGGGCCTATCGTGCCAGGTTCCTCCGCACCATGCGAGACATATCCAACGTTTGTTGGTTATCTCTCTCCCGCCGGGTTAGAGTGGGCTCAGGCATCGTCGCCATCCGTCCCCCTCGACATCTTCGAAAGGCTTTGACGTGGCCAACTTCCTCTATCGCCTCGGGCACTCGTCCTCGAGGCACCCCCTCGTGGTGATCGCCGCATGGGTCGCCACCCTGCTCATCGCAGGAGGCGCCTTCCTCGGCTTCGGCGGCTCGCTGACCGACTCGTTCTCCATCCCGGGCACCGAGACGGAGCGGGTCACCGACCAGCTCCGCGAGGAGATCGACGGCCTCGACGGGCTCAGCGCCCGCGTCGTCTTCCAGTCGGCCGACGGCGCCGAGATCACGGAGGCCCAGCAGACGGAGATCTCCGACGCGCTCAACGCGGCGATGGCCACCGACTCCGTCGAGGCCGTGATCGACCCCTTCGCCACGCAGGCGGAGCTTGAGGGGCAGCTCCAGCAGCTGTCCGACGGCGCCGCACAGATCGAGGAGGGCCGCGCGCAGCTGGATGCCGGTCAGGAGCAGCTCGACGCCGCGCGCGCCGAGCTCGAGGCCGGCCAGGCGCAGCTCGACGAGGGCCAGGCACAGCTGGACGCCGGTCAGGAGCAGCTCGACGCCGCGATCCAGGCCGCGCAGGAGGATGGCACCTACGCCTTCGCCGAGGCGCAGTTCCAGGAGCAGCAGGCGCAGCTCGACGCCCAGCAGGCGCAGATCGACGAGCAGCAGCAGCAGATCGACGCTGGCCTCGCGCAGATCGAGGAGCAGCAGGCGCAGATCGACGCGAACGCTGAGGAGCTCGCCACCCAGTCCGAGCAGCTCGAGCTCGGTCAGCGTCTCGCTGACGCGGCCGCGGAGATCCGCACCGTCTCGCAGGACGGCACCACCGCGCTCGGCATCGTCCAGTTCGGCGAGTCGGCCTTCACGCTCGCGCAGGAGGACAAGACCGCGGTGATGGACGACATCACCGCCGCGACGCCGGACGACCTGAACGTCTACTTCTCCGCCGACATCGCCACCTCCGTCGAGGGCATCATGGGCGTCGGCGAGGTCGTGGGCGTCCTGCTCGCGCTCGTGGTCCTCATCGTCATGATGCGCACCCTGCTCCCGGCGCTGCTGCCGATCGTCACCTCGGTGGTCGGCGTGGGCGTCGGCGTGCTCACCGCGCTCGCCTTCTCCGACGTGGTGGAGATGTCCTCCGTCACCCCGATCCTGGGCGTGATGCTCGGCCTCGCGGTCGGCATCGACTACTCGCTCTTCATCGTCAACCGTCACCGCACCCAGCTGAGGCGCGGCATGGAGGTCCACGAGTCCGTGGGGCTCGCCAACGGCACCTCCGGCAACGCCGTCGTCTTCGCGGGCACCACCGTGCTGATCGCGCTGCTCGCGCTCAACATCACCGGCATCCCGTTCCTCGGGATCATGGGCTCCGTCGGCGCGTTCTCCGTGGCGATCGCCGTCGCTGTCGCCGTGTCGCTCACGCCCGCGCTCCTCGGCCTGCTCGGCCCGCGCGCGCTGAGCAAGAAGGCGCGTGCCACGATCGGTGCGCCCGAGCACCACGAGAAGCCCGTCGAGCCGATGCGGACGGGCCGCGCGATCCTCGGCGCCGTGGGCGCCGCCGCGATCCTGCTCGTCATCGCCATCCCGGCGCTGTCGATGCGTCTCGGCCTGCCCGACGGCACGCAGGAGCCCACCGACTCCACGCAGTACCAGGCGTACAAGATCACGGACGAGAAGTTCGGCGAGGGGCTCAACGGCACCCTGCTCGTGACTGCGGACCTTCCGGACGCCGTCTCTGACGACGAGCTTCTGGCCACGCAGGTGGAGATCACCGACACGCTGATGGAGAACGAGGACGTCGTCGCGGTCAGCCCCGCGGGCACCTCCGCGGACAACTCCTTCCTCGCGTTCCAGGTGATCCCCGCCGAGGGGCCGTCCAGCCAGTCCACCGAGGACCTGGTCCACGAGCTTCGAGCCCTGTCGCCGCTCGACGACGGCACGGTCCTGGGGGTCGCGGGCGAGGCCAGCGGCAACATCGACATCTCCGAGAAGCTCGCCGACGCGCTGCCGATCTACCTGGTCGTGGTCGTCGGTCTCTCGCTCGTCATCCTGATCGTCGTGTTCCGCTCAATCCTGGTGCCGCTCATGGCGACTCTCGGCTTCGTGCTCTCGCTGTTCGCCGCGTTCGGCGCGGTCACGGCCGTCTACCAGTGGGGTTGGCTCAGCAGCATCTTCGGCGTCCACGACCCGGGCCCCGTGCTGAACTTCCTGCCGATCATCCTCACGGGCATCCTGTTCGGCCTGGCGATGGACTACCAGCTGTTCCTCGCCTCCGGCATGCGCGAGTCGTATGTGCACGGCCTGGACGCCCGACGCGCTGTGGTCGCGGGCCGACGCCACGGTCGCGCGGTCGTCACCGCCGCGGCGATCATCATGATGTCCGTCTTCGGAGGCTTCATCTTCAGCCACATCGCGATGATCCGCCCGATGGGCTTCGGCCTCGCCGTGGGCGTCCTCGCAGACGCGTTCGTGGTGCGCATGCTGATCGTCCCGGCACTCATGCACCTGGCCGGCGAGAAGGCCTGGTGGCTGCCCGCGTGGCTCGACCGGATCCTCCCGAACGTCGACGTGGAAGGCGCTGCACTCGAGCGCAGCCACCCCGTGCCGCACCAGTACGACGACGAGGAGCACACCACGGCGGAGCCTGCAGAGGCCTCCGGAAAGCCGTCGGCCTGACCGACTCCTGACCAAGAAGGGCCGCGATCCCCACCCGGGATCGCGGCCCTTCTTCCTGTCTACGAGCGCAAACTGTGCCACGATACGCGTGAGAGGGGGTGCCGATGGCCGAGACCTCACGGACGCGCGAGGATGCGCGCACCCCGGGGCAGGACGGCGCCTCGCGCGCCGAGCTCGTGGAGCACCTGGCGCGCACGTTCGCCGCCACGGGCGGCTACGGCGACACCCTTGAGGCGATCGAGCGCGATGCGCACGTCGACCTCGCTCTGCTCGTGCGCCACTTCGGAGACAGGGCGACGCTGCTCGTCGCGCTCCTCGAATGGCACGACATGCGTGGCGTCCCCGAGGGCTACGAAGACCTGCCGCCGAAGATCTCCATGTTCGAAGACATGCCCGTCGAGGACCTGGTGACCGAGTTCGTGGAGACCGCACGGCGCAACACGGAGCTTCCCGGCTACGTCCACCTGATCTCGATCCTCACAGCAGAGTCCTGCGCCCCGCGCCATCCCGCCCGCGACATGCTGAAGCAGCGGCACGAGCTGTTGCGGGGAATCCTCGCGCACGCGATCGCCGCCCAGCGCGAAAGGGTGGGACGGGCCGACGACCCCCTGACACCGGAACAGCGCGCAGCCGCGGCCATCGCCACCTGGGAGGGCCTGCAGGCGTACCAGGCCCTCAACCCTGACCACTTCGAAGTCCCGCAGGTCCTCGAGCTGACGCTCCGCTCCGCGCTGGAGCTGCCAGTCGCGGAAGGACCTCACACCGCACGGCCGGCAGTCCACTCCGACTCCCCCTGAGGGACCCGGCCCCGCTTCGATCCGCACAGGGCGGGAGATCGACCGCGCGCGCCGTGGCCGCGGCGCTGGTCGTGCCGCCTGCTCGTGCGCTGTGCCACGATTGCCGCAGGAGGATCCGATGACAGAGCGTCCCGCATCACACGACGAGGCGACAGACCGCGCGGCGCTCGTCGACCACCTCGCACGCGCCCTGTCGGGCACCGGCGCCTACGGCGAGACGCTGGAGGCGATCGCGCACGAGACCCAGGTCGACCCTGCGCTGCTGAGACAGCACTTCGGCGACCGCATGTCCGTCCTGCTCGCCCTGCTCGAATGGCACGACACTCGCGGGGCACCAGGAGGCTACGGCGCCCTCACTGACAGGATCGCGGTGTTCGACACCATGTCTGCCGAGGAGCTCGTCGGCGCGCTGATGGGCACGGCGCGCCGCCACGCGACGACACCCGGCTACGTGCGGCTCACGGCGCTCCTCAAGGCCGAGGCGAGCGCGCTGCGACATCCCGCGCAGGACATCCTTCGTCAAAGGCAATCGATCTTCCACGGGATCATCGCCAAGAGCATCCAGTCGCAGCGCGAGGCGCTCGGAAGCACCGCGGACCCGCTCACGCCCGAGGAGAGGGCCTCGACGGTGATCGCCACCTGGGAAGGGCTCCTCGTCTACGGCGATCTGAACCCGGGCAGGCTCGACGTGCTGTGGGTCCTGGAGCTGACCCTGCGGCAAGCGCTCGAGCTGAGCACACCCGCGCGTCCCGCGCCTCGGACGGCGACACCCGCCTCACCCGACGACGCGCCGGGTGACGACGGATGGGCCGGCCACTAGCCGCACTCTCTAGGAGGCCGTGCTCTCCGCAGGCTCGGACGCGCCCTGACGCGGCTCCGACCTGGAGGCCCGATGCCGGACCGCCCTCCCCCTGTCGCGGTCGAGCAGCGGCGCGAAGGCCCACCAGAGCAGGGCCGCAGCGGAGGCGCCGGCGACGATCCCGGCGATCGTGTCCGACAGCCAGTGCGCGTTGATCAACGTGCGCTGCCAGATCATGCCGACGGCGAGCACCGCTCCGGCGATCCACCACCATCGGCGGTACAGCGCGGGAAGCAGCGCCGCGACTGCCACGACGAAGGCTCCCATCGTCACGGAATGGCCCGAAGGGAAGGAACCGTGGTCGGTGGCGAAGAGCGGACCGACCAGCCCGGCGGCCTCGTCGGCCGCGGGGCGCTCACGGTCCACCAGATGCTTGCCTGCCTGCGAGACCAGCCCGTTCGCGAACAGCATGGTCGCGAGCCAGAACAGCCCGGTGCGCCAGCGGCGGATCGAGAAGAGCACGATCGGGACGACCAGCGCGTACACCACGGCGCCGGCCAGCTCTCCGAAGTGCTGGAAGAACATCGGCAGCGGGCCGGACGCCTCTTCAAGGGTGCCGGCGCCCACGAGGCTTCGCCACGCGTCGTCCATCGGCTGCGTGAAGGGGTGGTCCAGCGTCGCCGCCATCACGGCGCCGAGCGTGACATAGAAGGTGAGCCCGGCCAGACCGAGCCAGAGCGCGAGACGCGGGCGGACGCTGCGGCGGGTGCCGGCGTGCGCGGGTACAGAGGAGGTCGCCATTGATCTTCCTTGGTGGGGGTGTGCGGTGTGCCCCGCGTCGGCTGCCAGCAGGCGGTGCGAGGGTCATGCGGCGTGGGCGCCGTGGCGCCCACAGAACGGCGGGATGGACGGTCCCGGGGGCGGGCCGTCCATCCCGCACGATCAGCTCACGCGGTCCGTGAGGGCCACGGAGTAGAGGACTGCATGGACGCGGTCACGCAGCGCGTGACCCAGGCCCACCGGGTCCTCCTCGATCGCCTCGGACATCGAGGCGACGGTCGCGGACGGGAACACTGCGAGCATCAGGTCGTTGCCATGCAGCGCCGCCTGAACCGGGTCCATCCATCCGCCGAGCACAGCGTCGGTGGTGACGAAGCCCTCGAAGCCCCACTCGCCACGCAGGACCTCCTGCAGAAGCTCGTCGCTGCCGCCGGCCCACTTGCCGCCCAGGTTGATGAAGGAGGACATCGCGCCGGTGGGAGCGGACTCCTTGACCGCGACCTCGAAGGGCTGCAGGTAGAGCTCACGCAACGCCTGCTCGGAGAGCGACACGTTGATGCCGGAGCGTGCGTTGACCTCCTGGTCGTTCAGCACGAAGTGCTTGATGGTGGTGAGCACGCCCTGGTCCTGCGCGCCCGAGACCATGCCGGCGGCCATCATGCCCGAGATCAGCGGGTCCTCCGAGAAGTACTCGAAGTCGCGGCCGCCCATCGCGGTCCGGTGCAGGTTCATGCCGGGCGCGTACCAGACGTCCACGCCGTACAGGTCGGCCTCGTGTCCGATCGCGGCGCCGACCTCGTAGGCGAGAGCGTCGTTCCACGTGGAGGCGATCACGATCTCCGACGGGTACGCGGCCGCCTCGAGCGAGGCGAACAGGGAGTTCAGTCCTGCGGGGCTGTCGAGCATGACCATCGACGGGATGCCGAGGCGATCCACCTCGTAGGTCTTGTACGCACCGTAGGAGAACAGGTGGATCTGCTCCTCCACGGTCAGCTGGTCGAGGAAGGCGTCCCACTGCGGGTCGTCGTAGTCGAGGCCGACCATGTCGGCGAGCGTCAGGCCGTTGTCGGCTCCGTAGGTCGGGGCGTCGCCATCGGCAGGGACGAGCTCGGGATCCATGAGCGCGAGCGCCTCGTCGGATGCGGTCTCGGTACCGTCGGGACCGGCCGGGTAGGTGCCCTCCCAGTCCGCGCGCGACAGGAACTCGAGGTCTCCCTCGGCGAACTCGAACAGGCGTGCGTAGTCGTAGCCGGTGTCGGCGTCGGCCGTGTAGACCACCGACTCGCCCACGTCGTGCGTGAAGCTGGCGATCGGCGTGTGCACGTCCGTGGACGCGCTGATCTCGTAGGCGCCCGCGTCGAGCACGTACGCGCCCTGACCGGTGTCCCACGACGCCATGTCCTGCACGCCGAACGAGACGGTGACGGTCTCCTCGTCTCCCGGGGCGAGCAGGTCGGTCTTCGCGTAGCCCGCGAGCTCGATCGATGACTTCTCCACGCCGCCGTCGAGGTAGGGCGCCGAGAAGTAGACCTGCACCACGTCCTTGCCCGCGGCGTCGCCGACGTTGGTGACGGACACGTCGACCGTGACCTCGCCGTCGGCGATGACAGGCTCGGAGGCCGCCCACTCGAAGTCGGTGTAGCTGAGCCCATACCCGAACGGGAACTGGACAGCGGCCTCATAGCCCGCCTCATCGCCCTCGTAGCGCGTCTCGTAGTAGCGGTATCCGACGTAGATCCCCTCCTCGTAGTCGAGGAAGGCGCGGTTCGTGTTCGTGTAGCGGTGGCTTCCGAGGTTCTCAGTCGCCGGCGCCGACGTCACGTCATACGCGTACGTGTCGGTGAGGCGGCCCGACGGGTTCACCTCTCCGGTGAGGATCTTCGCAAGCGAGACCGCGCCCTGCGGGCCGGGCGTGCCCATCCAGACGGCGGCCTTGATCTGCGGGTAGTCGTCCAGGAAGCCGAGCTCCATCTGGTTGCCCGCGTTGATGACGACGATCACGTCATCCTGGTGCGCGGTCACGGCGTCGAGCAGCGCGACCTGCTCGTCGGACAGCTGAAGCTGCTCCTGCGTGAGGTCGGTGCCCTCGCCGCCGCTCACACCGAACACCACGATCGCGGTGTCGGAGTAGTCCGCCGCCTGCGCCATGACGTCGTCCGTGAGGTAGTCGGGCGCGGGCTCCGAGGAGCCTCCGCCCATCGCGAGCTGCGCCATCTGGACGAAGGCGTTCGAGGCGCCCTCGCTGTGCGCCGCACCCGCGTCCTCCATGGTCGCGTAGAGGTCCTCGTTGTAGGCGACGCCCTGCGCCTCGAGCGCCTCGTACAGCGTGGGCGCTCCCGCGACGGTCGAGCCGCCCGAGCCGCCGCCGCCCAGCAGGAGGTTGAACGACGCGAACGAGAAGACGTTGACACGGTCGCCTGCGAGCGGGAGGACGTCGCCCTCGTTCTTCAGCAGCACCATGCCCTCGTCCGACACGTTCTCAGCGACGACGAGCGCGTCCTCGCGTGCCTGGAGCGCCTCGACGGTGCCGTCGGCGAACTCGAGCGACGCGACGCGAGCCAGCCCGCCGACGTACGGCGCCGCGAGCGCGCCGATGCCGACGACCGCCACTCCGGCCACGCCCCATCCGATCGCACGCCTGCGGCGGTGCGCGACCTTTCGGGTGATGCGCGCGCGACGCGAGTCCTCGCGCCGCTCCTTGCGGTTCATGCCCGCACGGGCGGCCTTGCGCTCAGCCTTCGCGGAGGCCTTCGCCTCGCGTGCGTCGCGGGCGTCCTGCGCCTTCGCAGCCTTGCGCTCCTCAGGCGTCATCGCCTTCAGCTGGGTACGGCGCTCGCGCGTCGCTGCGCGGTCCGCCTGGACGCGTGCGACCGCGTCCCTCTTGATCTCTCTACGGGTAGCCATGTTCCTCTCGGCTTCTCGGTGGGGCCGCGTTCAGCGGCGGTGTGCAGCGCGCGTGCGTCGGCGCAGCGCGCGCCATGCGGTCGCGGTCCGGCGCAGGCCGCGCCAGAACTGTCCGTTGACCATGAGCAGGAGGCCGTCGACCATGTCGTCGTCGGCCGCTCCCCCGCTCAGGCGCGCGACAGACCTGAAGGGCATGTCGAGCGCGAAGTTCGTGTTGTTGGCGGCGAGCGGCATGCGCAGGCGCATCAGCACCTTGCCCGCGGCCGTGATGACCCAGTGGAGGAAGCCCGCGAAGCCTCCGCGCCCCTGCGTCTGGGCGATGATGTCGTCCCTCGTGAGCGGCACACCGGTGGGCCAGTCACTCGGCGGCAGCGGGCGCCCGAGCAGCGCCTCGAACTCGGTGGCGTCCACGTGCTCGACCGTCCCCACGATGTAGTGAGGCAGCACGTCGACGCTGACCGTCGGCATCGGGGCGCCGGTCACGACGAGCGCCTCGCTCAGTCGAAGGTCGCGCGACGACGCGCCGACGTGGACCGTGTACTCGCCGCCCACGGCCCTCCAGTCGGAGGACTCGACGTCGAAGACCTCGAAGGCGTGGTCCGCGAAGGCGATCTCAACCTCGGCGCTCTCCCCCACGTCGAGCGCGACCTTGGCGAAGCCACGAAGCTCGCGCGGAGCACGGAACTGACCAAGCCCCGCGTCGGGGGCCTCGACGTAGACCTGCACGGTCTCGACGCCTGCGCGCTCGCCTGTGTTGGTGACCGTCACGCGGACGCCGTCTCGGTCGACTCGGAGGTCCGAGTAGGCGAAGGCCGTGTAGGACAGGCCGTGCCCGAACGGGTAGCGCACCTCCATGCCGACCTTGTCGAAGTAGCGATAGCCCAGGTAGATGCTCTCGCGATGCTCCGACGTGGCCTCGGTGCGGCCGAAGGACGCGGACGACGGGACGTCCTCGTACTGGAGGGGGTAGGTCTCCGCGAGCCTCCCGCTGGGGTTCACCTCGCCGGTGAGCACGTCGGCGATGGCACGGCCGCCACCCTGCCCCGGGAGGTAGCCGTGCAGGATCGCCTCGACCGAGTCGGCGAACGGGAGCTCGACGGGGGCGCCGCCCGCCAGCACGACGATCACGCGCGTGCCTGCGCGGGTGAGCTCCCTCACGAGCGCGAGCTGGTTGTCCGCGAGCCGCATGTGCGTGCGGTCCACCGCCTCGGCCTCGGCGGACTCGTCGAGTCCCAGGAAGAGCACGGTGACGTCGGCACGCTGTGCGAGCGCGAGGGCCCGACGGCGACGCCGCTTCGACGGCCCGTCCATGCGGCTGAAGCCGGGCTCGTAGCCGACGATGTCCAGCCCGGTCTCCCGGAGCGCGTCGAGCGCGGAGTCGAGCCGGGTGGGGTTCACGAGCGAGCTGCCCGCACCCTGGTAGCGCGGGGTACGCGCGAAGTCTCCGATCACGGCGACGCGGCCGCTGGACGGACCGAGGGGAAGGACGTCGTTCTCGTGGCGCAGGAGGACGACCGCGCGTCGTGCGGCCTCGATCGCGAGCGCGTGGTGGGCGTCGTGATCGGCGGAGGCGGCGTCGGAGCGGCCTGAGGTCCGGTCGATCAGGGTGAGCAGCTCGTCGACGCGGGCGTCGAGGACGCTCTCCTCGAGGTGCCCTGCGTCGACGGCGGCGACGATCTCCTGGTCGGTGACGCCCGAGGTCGACGGCATCTCGAGGGCGTTGCCCGCGCGGAGGCCGGCGACCCTGTCGTTGTTGCCACCCCAGTCGGTGACGATGAGCCCGTCGAAGCCCCAGCGACCCCGCAGCGTGCGCTCGAGCAACGCGTGGTTCTCGTTCGCGTAGACGCCGTTGACCTTGTTGTAGGAGGTCATGACGGACCAGGCATCGCTCTCGGCGAGCGCGATCCTGAAGCCCTCGAGGTAGAGCTCGTGCAGGGCACGCTCGTCGACGATCTCGTCGACGCTCATGCGGTGGGTCTCCTGGCTGTTGACCGCGAAGTGCTTGAGGCACGCGGAGACGCCCTGGGACTGGATGCCCCGGGCGAGAGCGCCTGCCAGGGTCCCCGAGACGAGCGGGTCCTCGGAGAAGTACTCGAAGCTGCGACCTCCGAGCGGGTTGCGCTTGATGTTGAGGCCGGGGCCGAGCAGGACGCTGACGTCCTCGGCGGCCGCCTCGGTGCCGAGCGCGCGGCCCACCTGCTCGATCAGGTCGCGGTCCCAGGTGTTGGCGAGGGTGGCGGCCGGCGGGAAGCACGTGGCGGGGATGCTTGCGTTGAGGCCGAGGTGATCGGCGGCGCCGCCCTGCTTGCGGAGTCCGTGGGGGCCGTCGGTGAGCATGATGCTCGGCACGCCGAGCCGCTCGAGCGGCTTGGTGTTCCAGAAGTTCGCGCCCGACATGAGCGACGCCTTCTCGTGAAGGGTCATCTGAGTGCGGGTGCCTGCGCGACGGTCGACGTTGGCCATGTTGAGAATGATACCTCAACCTCCACCACGTGGTGGACTTTGAATGTGGCACCATTCAGGGGTGGACAGAGAGACAGCGCCGGCAGCGGCATCGCCCGCGCGACCCGAGGGATACGCCAAGGGTCGCGTCACCAAGCAGGCCATCGTCGAGCGCGCCGCCGACGCCTTCGCCGAGAAGGGCTTCTACGGCGCCTCACTGCGATCCATCGCACGCGAGGCAGGGATCGACCACTCGACGCTCATCCACCACTTCGGCAACAAGACCGCCCTACTGCTCGCCGTGATCGAGTGGCACGACACCCGCGGGCTCCCCGAGGGCATGCAGGGCGTCGGCGAGGCACTCGAGATGATGCGCAGCCTGCCCGTCCAGACGATCGCCGACTCGCTCGCCGCCAACGCCCGCCGCAACCTCGACTCCCCTGGACTCGTCCAGCTCCTGTCACTGCTCACCGCCGAGGCAGGATCGGCCAACCACCCGGCACGCGCAGTGCTCCAGGAGCGCCACGACACCCTGCGCGACATCCTCGCGCACACCATCGAGCGCGGCCGCGCCGCCAACGGCGGGACCGACGACCCTCTCACCCCCGAGCAGCGCGCCGTCGCCGTCATCGCCGCGCAGGAGGGCCTCGAGACCTACAACGCGCTTCACCCCGGCGAGATCGACATGCCCACGCTCTTCGCGCAGGTCCTCGCGTCCGCCTTCGAGCTGCCGGCGCCCGACGAGAGTCGCTGAGCGAGCGCCGCGACCGACCGCTCCGCCTAGGCGAGCCCCGCGTCGTACGCGAAGACCACCAGCTGGGCGCGATCCCTCGCACCCAGCTTCATCATCGCGCGGTTGATGTGCGTCTTCACCGTCGCCGGGCTGATCACCAGCCTCGCCGCGATCTCCTCATTCGACAGCCCCTCCGCCGCGAGCGCCACGAGCTCCCGCTCGCGCTCCGTCAGCTCCGACAGCCCCGAGACATCGCGCCGCGGGCGTCGCGGACCGTCATCGACGACCCGTTCGATCAGCGCCCGCGTCGCCGCCGGGGACAGCAGCCGCTCGCCGTCCGCCGTCGTCCGGATCGCCTCGATCAGGTCGGCGGGGCTCACCCCCTTGCCAAGGAACCCGCTCGCTCCCGCACGCAGCGCGGCCAGGACCAGCTCCTCCGTCTCGAAGGTGGTCAGCACAAGCACCTTCGTGTGCGCCAGATCCGGATCCGACGCGATCTCCTCGGTCGCAGCGACGCCATCCTTGCGCGGCATGCGCAGATCCATCACCACCACGTCGGGCCGCGCCGACCGCACCACGGCCACCGCCTCCTCGCCGTCCGAGGCCTCGCCCACGACCTCGATGTCCTCCACGGCGTTCAGCAGAAGTGTGAAGGTGCCCCTCAGCAACGCCTGATCGTCAGCAAGCACCACTCGGATGGTCATGACTCCTCCTCCTTGGCCCGCGGCAGACGTACCTCGACCACGAAGCCTATGCGCGGCCTCAACCCCGTGGTCAAGGAACCCCCTGCCGCCCGCGCCCGCTCCGCCATCCCCACCAGCCCGAAGCCACCTGAGGTCGCCGCAGGCTGCTCCTGGCTCACGGGATTCGTCACGGCGACCCGCACCGCATCGACGTCCCATTCGATCTCGATCGAGACGGGCAGCCCCGGGGCATGCTTGCGCGCATTCGTCAACGCCTCCTGGACGATGCGGTAGCCCGCCGCATCCGCCGACGCGGACAGATGCCCTGGCACGCCGCGCGTCTGAAGGGTCACCGCTCCCCCGCCGGCCTCGTGGTCTCGCACGAGCTCGTCCACACGGGACAGCGTGGGCGCAGGCCTGAGCCCCTCGCCCCCGCCCTCGCCTTCGTCCTCATCGCCGGAACGCAGCACCCCGATGGTCGCGCGAACCTCCTCGAGCGCCTGACGGGTATGGACGCTCACGCCATGCAGCGCCTTCGCGGCCGCCTCTGCATCAGTCGGAAGCAGATACTCCGCGACCGACGCCTGCGCATTGACCAACGTCAGATTGTGGGCGAGCACGTCGTGGAGCTCGCGCGCGATCCGCAACCGCTCGTCCTCGACGGCGCGGCGCCGCTCCTCCTCCCGCCAGGCCTCCTTATGGGCCAACCGAGCAGCACGCGCGTCAAGCGCGACTCCGATCCCCGTCGCCAGCACGATCGTGTTGAGCATCAGCACGTCGACGCCCGGCTCAGGCGCGGCGCCCCACGCATGCGCTGCGATCGCCAGAGCGAGCCCCGCGGCGCTCGCGAGCACCCAGGCGCGCACCCTCGAGGCACGCCGACCGAGGGTGTACGCGGCAAGCATCGTGCCGACCGGTGCCGGCAGGTACAGGGCTATCGACAGGCCGTCCGGCGCGTCCCCGGCGATCGCCGCGATCGACGCCACATGCCACAACTCGATCCCCGCGACGGCCACCAGGACCACGGACGGCGCCCACGTGCGCCACGGCAGGACGAGCCCCACCAGCACAAGCGTCCTCACCATCAGCGCGACGGTGTCCGCCCCCTGATGCCACGGGATCACCGAGAGCGCGACAGCGGCGGCGAAGCCCCCGATGGTGAGCGCGACCTCGGCCCGGGTGGGGGATCCCACCCGGGCCGAGCCCTGGATCACACGGGCCGCGAGCTCACGCGGCGTGCGGTTCATCGTTCCTCCTCGAGACCTCAGCGCTGGCGAGCGCCCACCAGGGCGGGCTCAAGGTCCGCCTCGTCGGCGTCATCATGCGCGGCGCCCTCCACCGAGACGTGAGGCGAGATGCGCTCGGCCCAGCCAGGATACGACCAGGTACGCTCGCCGATCAGCGTCATCAGCGCCGGCATGAGAGTCAGGCGGACAGCGAACGCGTCGAGCAGGACCGCCACTCCCAGCGCCACACCGATCGCCGAGACGATCCGGTCACCGCTGAAGGCGAAGGAGGCGAACACCGACACCATGATCAGCGCGGCCGCGGCGATCACCTTGGCCGTGTCGGAACCGCCCACGCGCACCGCGCGGCGGTGGTCGCCCGTCCTGGTCCACTCCTCGTGCATCCGCGACACCAGGAACACCTGGTAGTCCATCGCGAGCCCGAAGACCACGCCCGCCACGAGCACGGGCACCATGTAGATGATCGGCGCTCCGCCGCCCACTCCGAAGATCGAGCTGCCCCAGCCGAACTGGAAGACGGCGACCGCCGCGCCGATGCCCACACCGATGCTGAGCAGGTTCGTCAGCACACCGAGCAGCGGCACCATGAAGCTGCGGAACGCCACC
Organism: Demequina zhanjiangensis; assembly: GCF_030418315.1. Classification (GTDB taxonomy): domain Bacteria; phylum Actinomycetota; class Actinomycetes; order Actinomycetales; family Demequinaceae; genus Demequina; species Demequina zhanjiangensis. The sequence continues at coordinate 119,235 of NZ_JAUHPV010000004.1, read as the reverse complement.
GCGAGCAGCAGGAACCCGAGGACCGAGATCGCGAGCAGGTAGGTCGGCAGGTTGCCGAGCAGGCCCTCCGCGATGTCCATGTTCGCGGCCGTCGTCCCGGTGACGAGGACGTCGATGTCGGCTGCGGCTGCAGCCTCGGGGGCCAGGACGTCGCGGATCTCGTTGACAAGATCCTCCGTCTCCTGCATCTGGGCGCTCGTCGTGGGCGTCACTGCAGCGATCGCCACGTCGCCGAGCATGCCCGCGGGAGCCGCCTGCACCGACGCCACGTCGTCGAGCGCGGGAAGCTCAGCGACCAGCTGGTCGAAGGCGTCGGCAGCACCGCCGCCGGTGATGTCCGCGACGACCACGACCTGCGCGTCGATCCCAGCGCCGAAGGCGGGCGTCATCAGGTCGTAGTAGTCACGCGTCGGCGTGCCCACCGAGTCGGCCGACGCGTCGGCCCGGCTGATGTGCATCTGGGTGAGCGGTGCCGCCACGATGCCCACGAGGAGCAGTGCCGCCACAGCGGCGCGACGCGGTGCCCGCTGGACCGTGGTCACCCACCTGGTCGCGAAGCGCGGCTGGCCCATCGAGGCGACGCCGGACTCGGCCAGCTCGGCCCGCTGACGACGCGACAGCGCCTTCGTGCCGAGCATCGCGAGCAGCGCAGGAAGGAGCGTGATCGCGGCGAGCACGGTGAACAGGACGGTGACGGCCGCGGAGATCGCCATCGCGGTGAGGATGGCCATGCCCAGCAGGAACATGCCGACAAGCGCGATCATCACGGTGATGCCTGCGAACACGACCGATCGGCCGGAGGTGTCGACGGCTTCAGCGATCGAGTCCTCCACAGAGCGCCCGGACGCGAGAGCCTTCCTGAAGCGGTGCGTGAGGAACAACGAGTAGTCGATGCCCACTCCGAGCCCGATCAGGGCGCCCATCGTGATCGCGTCCTCCGAGATGTCGAACAGGTGCGCACCGAGGACCACGACAAGGATCGAGGCGACGACGCCCACCACGCCGGTCAGCAGCGGGAGGAGGGCCGCGCGCTTGGCACGGAACATCGCGTACAGCAGGATCAGGGCGGCGATCAGGCCGATGACCTCGGCTCCGTGCTGGCCACCAGGGTCGGCGGTGAGCGCCGTACCGCCCATCTCGATCTGGAGCGTGTCCGTCTCCGACGCCTCGATCACGTCCCGGACCTGCTCCATGTCGAAGCCGTCGGTCACGGCGACCGTGGCGAAGGCGGTGTCGGTCTCGGCGCTGATCTGCGCGCCCGACGGGTCGTCGTAGGGAGACACGACCGAGGTCACGCCCTCGAGGCCAGCGACCCGGTCGAGCATCGCATCGACCTGCGACACGACCGCAGGGTCGTCGATCGAGGAGCCGTCGGCCTGCCACACGATGTGGCCGGTGGTGCCGCCCACGCCGTCGACGGTCGACAGCATCTCGATGGCTCGGGCCGACTCCGAGTCGGGCATGTCGGGGACGTCGGAGAACGCGGCGCCGGCCGCTCCCGCGGCACCGCCGAGCCCGAAGAGCAGCAGTACCCAGGCGACGACCACGGCAATGCGATGCCTGGCCGTCCAACGGGCGAATCGGGACATGGGGATGGTCCTTTCCTTCGAATGAGGTGTACCTCTCGAAGGTAGGGATCAGCCCCGTCAGCGGTCATCGGCCATGCGCGGTGACCTCACGTACCGCAACCGCGGTACGCGTGTGGGTCACCAGCCGCCGCCACCACCGCCGAAGGACCCGCCGCCGACCGAGCCTCCCGAGAAGCCGGACCCGCCGGAGGAGCCCGGAGTGGGGGCCGTGAGCGCATTCGACGCCAGCGACTCGAACCTCTCGATGCGGTGCGACAGGCCGGCCGAGTACATCCAGAAGGCCCCGTACGCGTAGCCGTGGTACCAGGTGGGTTCAGGCAGCGAGACGCCTCTCGCGGCAAGCTTCTCGAACACCGACACCCACCGCTCGGTGTGCCCGAAGGCGATCGCGTACGGGAGGTACCGCGAGAAGATGTCATGGCCCTCCTCGAAGCGGATCTGGTCCGCCTCCGCGGTGGCGAGGTACAGCTCGAAGCCTCGGGTCTGCGCGAGCACGCGGCTCCCCTCGGCGGTGCGGGCGGGCGCCACCCCGGTGGTCGCGAGCACGACGACGCCCACGATCGCGAGCGGAAGCCCCAGCACCCCGAGCGACACGCTCAGCGCGAGAAGCACCGTGACGCCGACGCCGGCGAGGAGAAGCAGAGCGCCGAGCCCGGCCCACCTGGACCGCGCCTTGTGAGGATCACCCTTGAACCAGCCGCGGACCGTCACCTCGTCGTAGAGCGACTTCTGAACCTTTTCCATGTCCTCCGCGAACGTGGTGCGCAGGTCGTCGAGCGTCACGGCGTCGCGCCCGTCGAACAGCGCGTCGAAGAGCAGCCGCTCGTACGGCGCGAGAGCCCCATCGGCGTCGCGCTGCCTGGTGAGGGTGAAGTCGCCATCCTTGCTGTCCAGGTCGCCCACAGGCTCGATCGACAGATAGCCGCGCACCGCGAGGTCGATCATCGTCGCCGTCACGTCACGCGTGTCAGCCTTCTCGTCGATCAGCGTGCCCAGCAGCCCCGGGCGGAGTCCCGCCGGCGGCTCGAACTGCACGGCGACGGGAGCCTTCCTGTCCCGCGTCCGCACGGGAGCCGTCGCGCCGAGCGTGGGCGCGAGCCCCGGCGTCACCTGGTCGTACTCGACGTCGAGCCCGTTGCGGCGCAGGTACCGGACCACCAGGCCCACGCCGAGCGCGAGCAGCAGCACCGCCGCGCCAACCGTGTACCAGCCCAGGCCCAAGGAACCGACGAACGTCCGACGCTCGACGAGCTCCGGCGTCGTGTCGAAGCTGCCGGGCGGATACGCCACCGCGACGGTGAGGCCCTGATACGGCTCCAGCCGCTCCTGCGTCACCACAGCCGAGGACCCCTCATGCTCGGAGGATCCGCACCGCTGGTCGGAGCCGGCGTCCCCGGCCCAGCACACGAGGTCCAGGACCTCCACGGGGGACTCGATCGTCACCGTGATGTCCGACAGGGGGATCGTCCAGTCGGTGCCGACGACGTTCGTGAACAGCTCGTCCTGCACGATCTGGTCACCCTCGCCGCCGAGCTCGGCCGCGGTGGTGGCGTTCATCACGTGATCCACCGTGAAGGCGAGGACGTAGCGCTGGGTTCCCGAGACGTCGTCCACGTCCTCGTCGCCGATCCTGATGGTGACCGCGCCGCCCGACTCGTCCACATAGGCCTGCGCCGGAGCTCCCGAGGGGCTTCCCACCCTGATGTCGTGCACGTCGAACAGGCGCGTGTGCACTCCGTCGCCGTAGTCCACCTCGGTGGGGAACGTCAGGTAGGGGCCATGCCCGGGGTCATCGCCGAAGTCGAAGTCGAAGTCGATCGTCACCTCGGCCGAGCCGTCGGCCTGGAGATCCCAGACCGCATCCCACCTGGTGACCTGGTTGCCGGTGGTGTCGCTCGCCGCATAGGCGGCGGTGCCGGTCCAGACGAGAGCGAGCATGAGCGCGGCGAGCGCGCGGAGGGTCCCCTTCATGCCCTCCATCATGCCGAAGCCCACGCGCCGCCCCGACAGGAACGACGCGCCTGTGGACGGCTCGCTCCCGGCGGGGGTACGGGGATCAGCCTCGAGCGCGCTCCGCGGAAGGCTCAGTCCCGGGCGCGGCGCAGGCTCATCGCCCGCTCGGCCTCGCGGCGGTCCTGCTTCTCCCGCAGCGTCTGACGCTTGTCGTGGAGCTTCTTGCCTCGCGCCAGACCGATCTCGAGCTTCACACGGCTGCCCTTGAAGTACAGCTTCAGCGGGACGATCGTGTAGCCCTTCTCGCTGGTCTTGCGCATGAGGGTCTCAATCTCGTGCGCGTGCAGCAGGAGCTTGCGCTTGCGACGCACCGCATGATTCGTCCAGGTGCCCTGCACGTACTCGGGGATGTGCAGGTTCTCCGCCCACACCTCGCCGCGGTCCACGTACACGTAGCCCTCGCCGATGGTCGCGCGGCCCATGCGCAGCGACTTCACCTCGGTGCCCATCAGCGCGACGCCAGCCTCGAAGGTGTCGTCGATGAAGTAGTCGTGGTGCGCCGACCGGTTGGTGGCGATCACCTTGACGCCGTCGCCCATCGCTCACCTCCTCGACCTTGCGGGGCAGGACTGCCCCGGCGCGCGGACACGGACCTCTCAGTCTAGGCCAACACGCGTGGACGACGCGACGGCCGCACTTGGCCGACGCCGGCGCAGGCTACGGGATCGGGCCCAGGATCGTCATCGGGTCCACAGTCGAGCCGTTCACGTACACCTCGAAGTGCAGGTGGCACGCGACCGAGGATCCAGTGTTGCCCGAGTAGCCGAGCAGGTCGCCCTGAAGCACCGTCTGACCGGTGCTGACGGCGTAGCGCGTGAGGTGGTTGTAGCTCGAGGCGAGCGTGTCGCCCGCATACGTGCCGTGGTCCAGCATCACCTGGTTGCCGAATCCCGCGCGCCACGACGCCCACAGCACCTTGCCGTCGGCCGCCGCGTAGATCGGGGTGCCGCAGTAGGCGCGGAAGTCGGTGCCCGCGTGAAGACGCCAGTAGTGGTAGATCGGGTGATACCTCATGCCGTAGCTCGAGGTGATGTACGGCACCTTGGTGGGGAAGTTCATCACTCCCCTGCCCACCGGGGTGGCGCTCGCCGCAGCCTCCTCGGCCGCCTTCTTCGCCAGCAGGTCCCGCAGCTCGTTGCGCACCGCCCTCTGCTGCGACTCGAGCCTCTCCTGCTGCGCCAGGTACGACGCTCGCTGCGATTCGAGGTACGCCTGGAGCTCGCGCTGCTCCGCGAGCGCGTCCTCGACCTCGGCCTTCTTCTCCTCAGCCACCTGCCTGGCGGCCTCGGTCTCCGCGACGAGCCTGTCCGCCTCGAGCTTGAGGCGCTCGATCTCCTCGCGCACGGCCTCCTGGCGCGTCTCGCGGTTGCGGTTCACCGCAGCGATCTGCTCCATCTCGGCGAGCGCGTTCGCCTGGACGCGCGCGGCGGCGTCACGCGCCGCATAGTCCTCGACGAACTCGTCCGACGACTGCGCGCCGAACACGACGCCCAGGCTCGTGAGCTCCTCACCCGTGTAGCTGTCGCGCGCGATGATCGCGATGGCGTCGCGGATCGACCCGATCCGGTCGTTGTCCTTCGCGATCTGCTCGGTGAGCGCCTCATCCTGCGCCTGTGCCGCCTCGAGCTTGTCGGCGACGATCTGCTGCTCGAGCACGGCGGAGTCGTAGCGTTCCTGCGCGAGGTCCAGCTCCTCCCGGAGGCCGGGCAGCCGGTCCTCGAGCGCCTGCAGCTTGCGGTTGGCCTCGACGATCGCCGCATCGGTGTCCTCGAGCTGGCTCTCAAGATCGTCCAGGTCCTGCTTGGTCTGGGCCTGCTCCTTGCGCGCGTCCGCGATCTCGTCGTCATAGGACGACGAGGCGACACCCACCTGGCCCGACGCAGCGGCGGAGCCCACGAGCAGCCCGGCTCCGATCGACGCCGCGAGGAGCGTGGCGACGACGGAGGCAAGGCGACGGGAAGGGGTCCTCATGCGCGCGTGTACCTCCCCAGGGTCAACAGCGACGCGAACGCCGCGAGCCCGAATGCGATGACGATGAGCCACGGCGCGATCGCCAGGACATCGTCTCCACTGACATAGTCCACCCATCCGACGGACGAGCTCAACCAGTCCTGCACCAGATACTGCACCCCGAACCACAGCCCGAGCGCGGCGAGCAGGGCTCCCGCGGTCGCGGCGACGGCGCCTTCCAGCATGAACGGCAGCTGGATGAGGGTGCGTGACGAGCCGACCATGCGCATGATCGTCGTCTCACGCTTGCGGCTCAACGCGCTCAGGCGGACGGTCGTCGTGATGAGCAGCACCGCGGTGAGCAGCATGACCGCCGCGAGGCCCGCTGCGACGAGCGTCGCCGCGTTCAGGAACGCGAACAGCTGGTCGAAGATCTCGCGCTGGTCCTGCACCTCCTCCACGCCCGGCAGACCCTGCGTCGCGTCGGCGACGACCTGGAACTGCGACGGGTCGGTCAGCTTGACCCGGAAGCTCGCCTGCATGTCGTCGGCCGTGAGGTACTGCGCCAGCGAGGAGTCGGCACGCGCTTCGAAGTTCTCGTACGCCTCCTCCTTCGACTCGTACTCGACGGACTCGACGAGCGCCGCCACCGAGCCGTTCTCGAGCACGTCGAGGATCGCCTGCTCCTGGGCCGGCGTCGCCTCGCCCTGGGCGCACTGCTCCTCCACGGACTGCACCGGGCACAGGAAGACCGAGACCTCGACCTGGCCGTACCAGTCGTCCTGAAGCTGGCCGATCTGCGTCTGGATGAGCGCCGCCGCACCCACGAAAGTGAGCGACACGAACGTGACGAGCACGACGGACAGCGCCATCGTCGAGTTGCGGCGAAGGCCGTTGAAGACCTCCCCGAAGATGAACCGGAGCCTCATGCCCGCTCCAGCCCGTACACGCCGCGGTCCTGGTCACGCACCAGGTGGCCGCCCTTGAGCTCGATGACGCGCTTGCGCATCTGGTCCACGATCTCGTCGTCGTGGGTGGCCATCAGCACCGTGGTGCCGGTGCGGTTGATGCGGTCGAGCAGGCGCATGATGCCGACGGACGTGCCCGGGTCCAGGTTTCCGGTCGGCTCGTCGCACAGCAGGATCGGCGGACGGTTCACGAACGCGCGCGCGATGGCCACGCGCTGCTGCTCACCACCGGACAGCTCGTGCGGCATGCGCCGCTCCTTGCCGGCCAGGCCGACGAGCTCGAGCATCTCCGGCACCGTCGAGTCGATCTCACGGCGACCCTTGCCGATCACCTGGAGCGCGAAGGACACGTTCTGATAGACGGTCTTGTTCGGCAGCAGGCGGAAGTCCTGGAACACGGCGCCGATCTCGCGGCGCAGGTGCGGCACGCGCCAGGCGGAGAGCTTGTTCAGGTGACGGCCGGCGACATACACGTCTCCCCCGGTGGGGCGCTCCTCGCGCAGGATCAGCTTGAGGAAGGTCGACTTCCCCGATCCTGAGGAGCCCACGAGGAACACGAAGTCACCGCGCTCGATCTCGATGTCGATTCCATCGAGCGCGGGTCGTGCACCTCGCGAGTACACCTTGCTGACGTTCTCTAGCCGTATCACACTGCCATCCGGGCACGGGGGGACGGACCCATGCCTTCTGCACGCATGGTAAGTAGCCGCATCGTGACTCGCGGGGAGGCCACGCCGCCAGCGAGTGTCCGATGGATCACACTGCCCGGAGTGTCCGGTTCGGGGCTGCTTCAGAACCCAGCTCCGACACTTTGAACCAATCTCGCCCGCGACACCCCGCGGACACGCCGCCGCAGACCGCGACGCGCCGGCGCGTCGCCTTGGCGTTGGTTCAAAGTGTCGGAGAGCTCTCGGTCAGCGCTGGCGCGCGAGCCTGCCGCGCGGGCCTGCCGGGGCGCGCCCCTGGAAGCAGCGCGCGGACCGCCGAGTCAGCAGCGCACGGCCCGCCGAGCCTGCCGCGCGGGTCCGCACGGGCCGCCGAGTCAACAGCGCGCGGCAGCCCTCGCGGGCTGCCCGGGGTCAGTCCTGCTGCGTCTGCTGGGCGCGGCGCCAGCGGATGCCGGCGTCGATGAACCCGTCCAGGTCGCCGTCGAACACGGTCTGCGGGTTGCCGACCTCGTGGCCGGTGCGCAGGTCCTTGACCAGCTGCTGGCCATAGAGGAAGTAGGAGCGCATCTGGTCGCCCCAGCTCGCCTTGATGTCGCCGGCGAGCTCCTTCTTCTGCGCTGCCTCCTCCTCCTTCTTGAGGAGCAGCAGGCGCGACTGGAGCACGCGCATGGCGGCGGCGCGGTTCTGGATCTGCGACTTCTCGTCCTGCATCGAGACGACGATGCCGGTGGGGAGGTGGGTGATGCGCACGGCGGAGTCGGTGGTGTTGACCGACTGACCGCCGGGGCCGGACGAGCGGAACACGTCGACCTTGATGTCGGCTTCGGGCACGTCGATGTGGTCGGTCGACTCGATCTGCGGGATCACCTCGACGGCCGCGAACGAGGTCTGGCGCTTGTCCGCGGAGCCGAAGGGGCTGATGCGCGCGAGGCGGTGTGTGCCGGCCTCGACGGACAGCGTGCCGAACGCGTACGGCGCGTTGAGCTCGAAGGTCGCGGACTTGATGCCGGCGCCCTCGGCGTACGAGGTGTCGAGCACCTTCGTCTGGTAGCCGTGACGCTCGGCCCAGCGCAGGTACATGCGCAGCAGCATCTCGGCGAAGTCGGTGGCGTCGTCGCCGCCGGCGCCGGAGCGGATGGTGACGACGGCGTTGCGCTCGTCCCATTCGCCGTTCATGAGGGTGCGGACCTCCATGGCGGACAGGTCCTTCTTGAGCTTCTCGAGCTCCTGCTCGGCCTCGGCGAGCGTCTCCTCGTCCTCGGCCTCCTCGCCCATCTCGATGAGCACCTCGAGGTCGTCGATGCGGCGGCCGAAGCCGGTGACGCGGGCCAGCTCGGAGTTCGCGGCGCTGAGGGCGCTCGTGACGGCCTGCGCGTTCTCCTGGTCGTCCCAGAGGTCCGGGGCTGCCGCCTGGGTCTCGAGCTCTGCGATCCTCGCCTTCAGCGACGCCGGGTCGAGCACCGCCTCGATCTGCTCGAAGGTGTTGCGCAGCGCTGCGATCTCGACAGGGAATTCAATAGCCACGGTGCTCAAGTCTAGTGGTCCTGCGCGCGGCGCCGCTGCGGACGCGGGAAGGCCCCGACTCCCCTTGTGAGGGAGCCGGGGCCTTCCGGTGCGGGCCGGGTGTGTCCAGGTCCGACTCGCCTGATGCCGCTACTTGGCGGACTTCTTCGCTGCGGCCTTCTTGGCGGGCGCGGCGGGAGCCTTGTCCGACGCGGCCTTGGCCTTGCGGGAGGCGACGACCTCGTCGAACGAGGTGCCGTAGTACGCGGCCTCCATCATGATCTTCATGTCCTCGAGGATCGGCAGGCGCGGGTTGGCCGGCGCGCACTGGTCCGCGTAGGCGTTCATCGCGAGCGTGTCGAGCGAGGCCATGAACTCGGCCTCGTCGACGCCGACCTCCTGGAACGAGCCCTCGACGCCGCACTTGGCGCGCAGCTCGGCGACCGCGTTGGCGTAGGACTCGATGCCCTCCTCCGGCGTGGAGGCCGGCAGACCGAGGTGCTTGGCGATCTCCTGGTAGCGCTGCGGCGCGACGTAGGACTCGGCCTTGGGCCACGAGGTGGGCTTGGTCGGGACCTTGCCGTTGTAGCGGATCACGTGGGGCAGGTAGATGGAGTTGGTGCGGCCGTGCGCGACGTGGAAGGTCGAGCCGGTCACGTGCGACATGGCGTGCACCAGGCCGAGGAACGCGTTGGCGAAGGCCATACCGGCGATCGTCGCGGCATTGTGCATCTTCTCGCGGGCCTTGACGGCCTCGCCGCCCTCCTGCACCGAGGTCTCGAGGTGCTCGAAGACCATCTTGATGGCCTGCAGGCACAGGCCGTCGGTGTAGTCGTTCGCGTACACGGAGACGTAGGCCTCGGTGGCGTGGGTGAGGGCGTCCAGACCGGAGTCCGCGGCCACGCGGGCCGGGAGGTTCCTGGTGAGGACCGGGTCCACGATCGCGACGGTCGGCGTGAGCGCGTAGTCGGCGAGCGGGTACTTGCGGCCGTTCTCCGGGTCGGAGATCACCGCGAACGGCGTCACCTCGGAGCCGGTGCCCGACGTGGTGGGGATGCAGACCAGCTTGGCCAGCTCGCCCAGCTTCGGGAACTGGAAGGCGCGCTTGCGGACGTCGAAGAACTTCTCCTTGAGGTCGGCGAAGTCGATGTCCGGGTGCTCGTACAGGAGCCACATGACCTTCGCGGCGTCCATGGGCGAGCCACCGCCGACGGCGATGATCGTGTCGGGCTGGAAGGCACGCATGGTCTCGGTGCCCTTGCGGACGGTGGAGACGCTCGGCTCGGGCTCGACGTTGTCGATGATCTGCACGGAGACGGGGTTCTCGCGACGCTGCAGCATGTCGAGGACCTTGTCCACGATGCCGATCTGCGTCATGGTCGCGTCGGTGACGATCGTGACGCGGTTCACGCCGTTCATGTCCATGAGGTACTGGATGGCGTTGGGCTCGAAGTAGGTCTTCGCCGGCACCTTGAACCACTGCATGTTGTTGTTCCTCCGGGCGATGCGCTTCACGTTGATCAGGTTGACCGCGGTGACGTTCGCGGAGACCGAGTTGCGACCGTAGGAGCCGCATCCCAGGGTGAGCGACGGCATGAGGGCGTTGTAGATGTCGCCGATGCCACCGTGCGAGGAGGGCGAGTTGACGAGTATGCGGCTGGCCTTGCAGATCTTGCCGAAGTCCTTGATGAGCTCGTCGTCCTGCGCGTGGATGGCGGCCGAGTGGCCGAGGCCGTTGAACTCGACCATGCGCTTGGCGTAGTCGAGGCCCTGCTCGGTGGACTCCGCCTTGAGGACGGCGAGGACCGGGGCCAGCTTCTCGCGGGTGAGGGGCTCGCTCTCGCCGACGGTGGACACCTCGGCCATGATGATCGAGGTCTCCTCCGGGACGGTGAAGCCTGCCTGCTCGGCGATCCACTGCGGGGTCTTGCCAACCACGTTGGGGTTGAGCTTGGCGCCGGCGCAGTTCTCACCGTTGGCCTGGACGCCGAAGATGAACTCCTCGAGCATCGTCTTCTCGGCGGGGGTGGCCATGTAGGCGTGGAGGCGCTTGAAGAGGCTGATCGACTCGTCGTAGATGTCGGCGTCGAGGATGACTGCCTGCTCGGAGGCGCACACCATGCCGTTGTCGAACGCCTTGGAGATGACCAGGTCGTTGATGGAGCGGTCCAGGTTGGCCGACTTGTGGACGTAGGCGGGGACGTTGCCCGCGCCGACGCCGAGTGCGGGCTTGCCGCAGCTGTAGGCCGCCTTGACCATGGCGTTTCCGCCGGTCGCGAGGATGAGGGCGACGCCGTCGTGGTTCATCAGGGCGCCGGTGGCCTCGATGGACGGGGTCTCGACCCACTGGATGCAGAACTCGGGGGCGCCGGCGGCGATCGCGGCGTCGCGCACGATCTTGGCGGCGGCGACGGACGACTTCTGTGCGCTCGGGTGGAACGCGAAGATGATCGGGTTGCGGGTCTTCAGCGCGATGAGCGACTTGAAGATCGCGGTCGAGGTGGGGTTGGTGACCGGGGTGACTCCGGCGACCACGCCGACGGGCTCGGCGATCTCGATGATGCCCTTGATCGGGTCCTCGTTGATGATGCCAACGGTCTTCATGGGCGCCATCGAGTGGGTGACGTGCTTGCAGGCGAAGATGTTCTTGACGGCCTTGTCCTCGAACACGCCGCGGCCGGTCTCCTCGACTGCGAGGACCGCGAGCTCACCGTGCTGGTTGAGCGCGGCGACCGAGGCCTTCTTCACGAGAAGGTCGACGTCGTCCTGGGTGAAGGTCGCGTACTGCTGCAGGGCGACCTGCGCGTTCGCGACGAGCTTGTCGATGGATGCCGCAACGTCGACCGCCTGGGCGGGAGCTTCGGCCTTCTGGTCCGGGGCTGTGGTTGTCATCTTTCACTCTCTCCTCTACCGGGTTCCCCCATCGGGTCCCGACACTTAGAAGTGTAAGGGGGATCAACGCGGTCTGCTCGGTGCCAAGGTCCCGGGGACCATGGGCCTAAATACCAGGCCTTTTGCATCCCCTAGGGGGTATTTTTCCAGCGCATTCACACGGTTCCGAAGCCTGTTGGACAGGTGTCGCTCAAGGGGCGACAGCCGACCGTCCTGCCCGGTTCGACGCACATCGCTGCGCGTCGGCGTATACCCTCGGGGGTATAGAAGAGTGGCCAGATCCCAGGAGAACCCCATGACCGCAGCCCCCGCCGACGCACCCGCGGCACCGCAGTCCCCCACCGGCCCAGGCCTTCAGCACCTCCCGGTGGGCATCTTCGCCTCCGTCATGGGCATCGGCGGACTGGCACTCGCATGGCAGGGCGCCGCGCACCGCTGGGACCTTCCGGCCGCGACCGGAGAGACGCTCGCCTGGGTCGCGCTCGGAGCGCTCGCCCTGGCCACTGTCGCCTACGCAGCGAAGGCGATCCTTCACCCCGCCGCCGTGCGCGCCGAGGCCACCCACCCGGTCAAGGCGGCCTTCATCGCCACGGTCCCTATCGGCGCGCTCGTGACCGCGACGGCGCTGCTCGAGGTCCAGGAGGGCCTCTCCTTCGGGCTGTGGGCAGTCGGCGCGACGCTGCAGGCGGCGGTCACGCTGTACGTCATGCACCGCTGGATCGCCGACGCGACCATCACCCAGACGCACATCCACCCCGCCTGGTTCATCCCCGTGGTCGGCAACCTGGTCGTGCCGCTCGCGGGCGTCGAGCACGCCGACGCGGATCTGAGCTGGCTCTTCTTCGGCGTCGGCATCGTCTACTGGCTGGGATTGCTGCCCGTGGTCCTGGCGCGCCTCTTCACCGCCGGCGTCATCCCGCCGCGTCTCGCACCGACGCTCGCGATCCTCGTCGCTCCCCCGGCGGTCGCGAGCCTCGCGTGGGTGCGCCTGGGCGGCTCCTGGGACGACCCTGCAGCCCGCATCCTGCTGGGCGTCACCCTGTTCCAGGTGTGCCTCCTCCTGGTGCAGAGCCGCTCGCTCCGGAAGGCCCCCTGGGCGGTCTCCGCGTGGGCGTACACCTTCCCCCTGGCCGCCGCGTCGCGCGCCTTCCTTCAGACGGCCGACGGTGCGGCCTGGTGGGAGTGGGTCGGCGCCGTATCGCTGGCTGCGGCCACCATGCTCGTGGCGGCCATGGCGGTGCGCACGATCATCGCCGCCCGACGCGGCGAGCTCACCAGCCCCGAGCCCACGCCTCCCGGCCCGGCCGCCTGATCCTCGGGCGGAGCGTCGGCCCGTCCCGCTGAAGCCGAGCGGGCCCAGACGCACTGATGCCCTGACCGCTCAGGGCCAGGGCATCAGCGAAGGCGAACTGTCAGCCCGTGAACAGCGCCGCGGCGCGGATCGCGGTCATGCTGACGCCGTAGACGAGGCCGGAGACGACCAGCGCCCACAGCACATAGGCGAGCGGGTTGGACCCGCTGGTGGAACTGCTCTTGTCAGCCATGGCTCAGGACTCCTTCCCCGCGGCCGCGAATGCGGGCGCGTCGCTGTCTGCGGTGTGGTGGAGCTCGTGGTCAGGCACCGCGTCGTCGGCCTCGTGCCACTTCTGGCTGACCGGACGCACCAGGAGGTTGGCGACGAAGCCGACCAGGAGGATGCCGACCATCACGAGCATCGAGGGGCGGTAGAGGTCGGCGCCGCTGAGCCCCTGGCCCTCGAGCAGGTCGAGCAGGCCGTTGATGATGAGCGGGCCCGCCACACCGGCGGCCGACCATGCGGTGAGCAGCCGACCGTGGATGGCACCTACCTCGAACTCGCCGAACACGTCCTTGAGGTAGGCCGGGATCGTGGCGAAGCCTCCGCCGTAGAACGAGATGATCAGCACCACGAGCAGCACGAACAGCACCAGGTTCGCCGGGCCGAAGAGCGCGACGGAGGTGTAGGCGACGGCGCCGACGCCCAGGTACATGATGTACGTGGCCTTGCGCCCGATCACGTCGGAGAAGCTCGACCAGCCGATGCGGCCGCCCATGTTGGCCAGGGACAGCAGCCCGACGAATCCTGCGGCGGCCGCCGCGGACACGGCCGGGAAGTAGTCCTCGATCATCGGCTTGGCGTTCTCGAGGATGCCGATGCCGGCGGTGACGTTCGTGAACAGCACGAGCCACAGCATCCAGAACGGGAACGTCTTGATCGCGTTCTTCGCGCTCACCTGGCCGCCGCTCGACACCTTCGAGACGTGCTCGGACGGCACCCACCCCTCAGGGACGTAGCCCTTGGGAGGCACGCGGACGACGGCGGCGCCCAGCAGCATCAGGCATCCGTACATGGCACCCAGGGTGAGGAAGGTCGGAACCAGCGAGTCGGCCTCGGTCGCGGAGTAGGAGCTGAGCATGTACTGGGTGAGCGGGGCTGCGAGCATCGCGCCGCCACCGAAGCCCATGATCGCCAGGCCCGTGGCCAGGCCGGGACGGTCCGGGAACCACTTGATCAGCGTCGACACGGGCGAGATGTAGCCGAGCCCGAGGCCGATGCCTCCGATGAAGCCGTAGCCCAGGTAGACGACCCAGAGCTGATCCATCGAGACGCCCAGCGCGGCGATCGCGAAGCCGCTCGACCAGGCCGCCGCGGAGATCACCATGGTCTTGCGCGGGCCGTTGCGCTCCATCCAGCGGCCGCCGAACGCGGCGGAGAGGCCGAGCATCACGATCGAGATCGAGAAGATGATCCCGACCTGCGTGTGCGAGGCGTCGAAGCGGTCTCGGAGCGCGTCCTTGAGGACGGAGTAGGCGTACACCTGGCCGATGCTCAGGTGGACGGCGAGCGCTGCCGGGGGCACGAGCCAGCGGTTGTAGCCGGGCGGGGCGACGGTGCGTTCGCGGTCAAGGATGGACATCGTTGTTCTCCCTTCGGGAGCAACGCGCCGCGAACGGGGGACGCTCGAGCATCGTTGCTCCGCTGAGCCCCATATTCCTGGTTCCGGGAGTGAGAACGCAGGGACCTTGGTCCGGATTCTGGCCCCTCGACGCCACAGTCGAAGGAGACACCGCGTGTCGCAGGCCGAAATCCCTTGACAACGCTGCATCAGGTGTGAAATATCAGCGTTTCCCGTACCAATTCGTGGGCGCCACGCTCACACGGCGGGAGACAGGGCGTTCGCTCGCCGGGGGGCGGCGGCGCAGCAACAGATGAAGGGGGCTTCTGATGCGACAGGGCATGCTCGCCGAATGGCGCGACGTGATCGCGGTGCACCACGAGGAGCGGCGCGAGCGGCGCGAGGACCGACGCTGGGAGCGCGGCTTCGAGCAGCGCTCGTGGATGATTCAGGCCGACGACCGCTTCGCCTTCAACCCCGAGCGCGACTTCCGCGAGTTCGACCGCTGGATCCGGCAGCAGAAGCGCACGCACGGACGCGAGCACTTCCGGCGCCTCCGCGACGAGCTGAAGGCGGATGGCGCGTGGGACCCGCGATGGAGCGACCGCAGCGTCTGAAGCCGCCGAAGCCTGAAAGCAGTCCGCCCCGGCCTGCGGGAAGGGGAGGGAGCAGGCCGGGGCGTACAGAGGGTGGTGGGGGTCAGCCGGTGACGACCTCGCCGCCCCACGCGCCGATGCCGCCCTCGAGGCCGATCAGCGCGGCGAAGCCTGCGCCCTGCATGGTCTCGATCGCTGCGCGTGAGCGGTTGCCCGAGCGGCAGTACACGGCGTAGTCGGCGTCGGGGTCGAGCTGCGCGATCTCGTCCGCGAACGTCGCGGCGCTCACGTCGATGTTGACCGCGCCAGGCAGGTGGCCCTCGGCGAACTCGGCAGGCGTGCGGACGTCGATGATCGTGACGCCGTCCACCTCGGTGGCGGCGGCGAACATCGAGGAGTCGACGTGCGACGCGTCGAAGACGACGTCGGCGGGCTCCACCACGGCAGCGTCGTCGGACGAGCAGGCGGTGAGCGCGGGAACGGCCAGGGTCAGCAGGGCGCCGGCGAAGGCGGCGCGGACGATGTGCTTCTTCATGACGGAAACTATACCCCAGGGGGTATATGTTGCGTCAACCGTCCGCGCCGCCGCGCACGCTACGGCGCGACGCGCACGAGCTTCTTGTTGACGAACTCGTCGGCCGCGAGCAGGCCCATCTCACGCGAGGTGCCGGACCGCTTCACGCCGCCGAACGGAAGCTCGGGGCTGTCCGCCAGGACGCAGTTGACGTAGACCATGCCCGCGTCGATTCCGTTCGCCATACGGTCGGCCTGCTCCGGGTCGGTCGTGTACACGTACGAGCCGAGGCCGTAGCCGGTGTCGTTCGCGAGCTCGAGGGCCTCTTCCTCCGACGACACCTTGTACAGCGTCGACGCGGGGCCGAAGAGCTCCTCCTTGTAGACGTCCATGTCCTTCGTGACGTCGGCCAGGACCGTCGGCGAGTAGAAGGCGCCCGTGCGCACGCCGCCCGTCACCAGCGTCGCCCCCTGCTCCACCGCGCGGTCCACCTGCGCCTGGAGGCGCTCCGCGGCGAGCAGAGAGGACAGCGGGCCGATGTCCGACCCCTCGGCGAACGGGTCGCCGGCGACGGTGCCCGCGACGGCCGCGGTGAACTTCTCCGCGAACTCCTCGTACAGCGAGTCGATGATGATGAAGCGCTTGGGGGCGTTGCAGGACTGACCGGAGTTGTCCATGCGCGCCTCGAGCGCTCCGGCGACCACGGCGTCCATGTCGTCGGTGGACATCACGATGAACGGGTCCGAGCCTCCCAGCTCGAGCGCGACCTTCTTGAGGTGCTTGCCCGCGAGCGCAGCGACGGCCGAGCCCGCACGCTCCGAGCCGGTGACGGAGACGCCCTGGACGCGCGGGTCGGCGATGAAGTCCGCAGCCTGCTCGTTCGTGGCGTACACGTTCACGTAGGCGCCCTCGGGGAAGCCGGCGTCCAGGTACATCTGCTCGATCGCGGCGGCGGACTCGGGGCACTGCGGCGCGTGCTTGAGGATGATCGTGTTGCCCACCGCAATGTTCGGCGCGGCGAAGCGAGCGACCTGGTAGTAGGGGAAGTTCCACGGCATGATGCCGAGCAGCACGCCGATCGGGGCGCGACGCACCACGGCGGTGCCCTCGCCCAGGATGTCGAGCGGGGTGTCGCCGGTGATCTTGTCGATCTGGTCGGCGTAGTACTCGGTGATGTCTGCCGCGAAGTCCACCTCGCCGTAGGCGTGGGACAGCGGCTTGCCCATCTCGCGCACGATGATCGCGGCGAGCTCGTCGCGGCGCTCACGGTGGAGCTCCGCGACCTTGCGGATCAGTGCGGCGCGCTCGGCGGGCGTCGAGTTGCGGGACCAGCCGCGGTAGGCGCCCTCGGCCTTGGCGAGCGCCTCCTCCACCTCGGCGTCGGTCATGGTCGGGTACGTGGCGAGCGTCTCCCCGGTGGCGGGGTTGACGACGGCGTAGGCGGTCATGCTTCTCCTCTTTTGGTGGTGGTGCTGCGGTCAGCTGACCGGGATCAGCGTGTACTTCGTGGACAGGTACTCGTGGATGCCTTCGAGGCCGCCTTCGCGACCCAGGCCCGAGAGCTTGACGCCGCCGAACGGCGCAGCCGCGTTGGAGACGACGCCTGCGTTGAGGCCCATCATCCCCGTGTCGAGCCGGTCGATCATGCGGTGGCCGCGGGCCAGGTCCTCGGTGAAGACGTAGGACACGAGCCCGTAGTCGGTGGCGTTAGCGAGCGCGACAGCCTCGTCCTCGGCCTCGAACGTCGCGATGGCGAGCACGGGGCCGAAGATCTCCTCGCGGAGAATCTCGCTGCCTGCCTTCACGTCGGTCAGGACGGTGGGCGCGAGGAAGCTGCCGGGGCCGTCGATCGCGGCGCCGCCGGTGGTGACCGTCGCGCCGCGGTCCACGGCGTCGGCCACGAGGGCGAGCGAGGACTCGACGGCGCGGTCGTCGATGAGCGGGCCGATGGTGACGCCGTCCTCGGTGCCGCGGCCGATGCGCATCGCGGTGACGCGCTCGGTGACCTTCGCGGCGAACTCGTCGGCGACGTCCTTGTGGACGATGAAGCGGTTGGCGGCGGTGCAGGCCTGGCCGATGTTGCGGAACTTGGCCATGAGGGCACCCTCGACGGCCTTGTCCAGGTCGGCGTCCTCGAAGACGACGAACGGCGCGTTGCCGCCCAGCTCCATGGAGACGCGGAGGACGCGGTCGGCGGCCTGACGGATGAGCCCCTGGCCCACCTCGGTGGAGCCGGTGAAGGACAGCTTCTTGAGGCGCGGGTCTGCGAGCAGGGGCTCGGTGACGCCGCGCGAGCTGGTGGTCGTGATGACGTTGACCACGCCCGCGGGGACGCCGGCCTCCTCGAGGATGCCCACCATCGCGAGCGTGGTGAGCGGGGTCAGGGCTGCGGGCTTGACCACGACGGTGCAGCCGGCGGCGAGCGCCGGCGCGATCTTGCGGGTCGCCATCGCGAGCGGGAAGTTCCACGGGGTGATGAGGTAGCTGGGGCCGACGGGGCGCTGGGAGACGACCATGCGGCCGGTGCCCTCGGGGTTGAGCCCGTAGCGGCCGGAGATGCGGACGGCCTCCTCGGAGAACCAGCGGAGGAACTCGCCGCCGTAGGCGACCTCCCCCCTGGCCTCGGCCAGCGGCTTGCCCATCTCGAGCGTCATGAGCAGCGCGAGCTCCTCCTTGCGCTCCTGCACCAGGTCGAACGCCTTGCGGAGGATCTCGGCGCGGACTCGGGGCGCGGTGGCGGCCCACTCGTCCTGAGCGGCGGCAGCGGCGTCGAGCGCGCGGACGCCGTCCTCGGGGCTCGCGTCGGCCACGGAGGTGAGCACGTCACCGGTGGCCGGGTCGCGAACCTCGAACGTCGCTCCGGTGGAGGAGGCGACCCACTCGCCGCCGAGGAACAGGCCGGTGGGGACGGCGTCCAGGACTGCCTTCTCGGTGGCGCTCATGCCTGCACCTCCGCGAGGGCCTTGCCGACGACGGTGAGGCCTTCGACGAGCAGCTCGTCGGAGATGGACAGCGGCGGCAGGAAGCGGAGCACGTTGCCGTAGGTGCCGCACGTGAGCACGATGACGCCCTGAGCGATGGCCGCCTTGGCGACAGCGCCGGCGACGGCGGGGGCGGGCTCTCCGGTGGTCGGCTCGACGAGCTCGATGGCCATCATGGCGCCGAGCCCGCGAACCTCGCCGACGCGGGGGTCGCTGGACTGGAGCGCTTCGAGGCGGTCGCGCATGAGGGCGCCGAGTGCGGCAGCCCGCGCGGAGAGGTTCTCGGTCTCGAAGACCTCGATGGTCGCGAGCGCGGCGGCGCAGGCGACGGGGTTGCCGCCGTAGGTGCCGCCGAGGCCGCCGGGGTGGGCGGAGTCCATGATCTCGGCGCGGCCGGTGACGGCCGCGAGGGGCATGCCGCCGGCGATGCCCTTGGCGGTGGTGACCAGGTCGGGCATGAAGCCGAAATGCTCGGAGGCGAACATCGTGCCGGTGCGGGCGAATCCGCTCTGGACCTCGTCGGCGATGACGACGATGCCCTTCTCGTTGGCCCATGCCTGGATGGTGGGCAGGAAGCCGTCGGCCGGGACGATGAAGCCGCCTTCGCCCTGGATCGGCTCGATGATGACGGCGGCCAGCTGGTCGCCTCCCACCTGCTTCTCCAGCACCGAGATGGCGCGGGCGGCGGCGGCCTTGCCGCTCAGCCCGTCGCGGTAGGGGTACGACATCGGGGCGCGGTAGACCTCGGGGGCGAAGGGACCGAAGCCGGTCTTGTAGGGCATCGCCTTGGCCGTGAGCGTCATCGTGAGCGTGGTGCGGCCGTGGTACGCGTGGTCGAACGCGGCGACGGCCGAGCGGCCGGTGTGGTGGCGGGCGATCTTGATCGCGTTCTCGACGGCCTCGGCGCCCGAGTTGAACAGCGCGGTGCGCTTCTCGAAGTCGCCGGGCGTGAGGCTGTTGAGCGCCTCGGCGACGGCCACGTAGCCCTCGTACGGGGACACCATGAAGCAGGTGTGGGTGAACTGCGCAACCTGGTCCTGGACCGCCTTGACGACGGCAGGGTGGGCGTTGCCCACGGAGGTCACGGCGATGCCGGAGCCGAGGTCGATCAGCGAGTTGCCGTCGGCATCGACGACGACGCCACCACCGGCGGCGACCGCCGCGATCGGGGCGGTGTGGCCGACGCCGCGGGGCACCGCCTGCGCCTTCCGGTCGAGCAGCTCCTGCGAGCGGGGACCGGGGATGGACGTGACGAGTCGGCGCTCCTGCGCCAGGGCCGGCCCACCGAGGGGGACGGCGGATGCCTCAAGGGTGCTCATAGCGGCGAGCCTAGGCATGGGTTGCGGGAGACTCATTCGCCACGGCGTACAAAGTGGTGCGCATCTCTGTACACGGTGGCAGACTGCGTCCATGGAACCCGCCGGGCCCACCATCAGGGCGCTGCTCGCGCGACGCGGACTCGACCTGCGGCTCGCCAGCGATCCCGCCGACCTGCCCGCCGATGCGCTCGACCGCGAGATCCGGTGGGTCCACAGCACCGACCTCCTGGACCCCACGCCGTTTCTTTCCGAAGGGCTCGTGCTCCTCACCACGGGCACGCAGTTCGCGGACGCCGCCTCCGACGACGAGTACGACGCCTACGTGGACCGACTGCGGCGCCGCGGGGTGCTGGGGCTGGGCTTCGGCACCGAGGTGGTGCGCGACGGCATCCCCGCTCCCCTGGCGCAGGCCTGCCGAACCCACGGCATCCCGCTGTGGGAGGTGCCGTACAAGACTCCGTTCATCGCGGTGGCACGTGCGAACGCGGAGGCCGTGGCGGCCGCCGCCTACGCCCGCCGCACGTGGGCGCTCGACGCGCAGCGCGCCATCGCGCTGGCCGCGCTGAGCCGTCGCGGCACCGACGCGGTGATCGCGGAACTGTCGCGACGCCTGGGCGTCTGGGTAGGCGTGGTCGACGCTGGGGGCAGGTTCCTCCACGAGCACCCCGCCGGCGGCCTCGGGGCCGACGCCGCCGAGCGGGTGCGGGTCGAGGCCGTGGGCCTCACCGCCCGCCGGGTCGCGGCGGGCGGCTCGTTCACCGTCGGGGACACTCCCGTGACGCTGCAGACCCTCGGGCACGGCGGCGGCCAGGGCGTGCTCGCCGTCGCGATGATGCTGGACGAGCACGAACGCTCCGTCGTCACCACTGCCGCGGCCATCGCGGGTGCGGCGGGCGAGCGCCGGGCCGACCTGGAGCACGGACGTGAGGTGCTTCGGGCAGGGCTCCTGGCAGCGATCGAGCGCGATGACGGCGACCTTGCCCGAGACGTCGCCGACGCAGCCGGCATCTACCTGCCGTCCCCGCCGGTCGCCGTTGCCATCGCCCCGCATCCCACTCCCCGCCTTCTGACGGCGCTCACGCAACAGCCCACGCTGTTCGTCGTGCTCTGGACGACCGAGGCGATCGTGCTCGGCCCGGCGGACGGCGCCGCGATCGCGCTGGCCGCCGTCGACGAGCCGGTCGGGATGTCAGTCGCTCACTCCTGGGAGGAGTACGGCGATGCGCTCGCGCGGGCGCGGATCGCGCTCACCCGCGGCCACACCGGGCTCGTCCGCTTCGAGGACACGGCGCGGCTGGGGATGCTCGCGGCGCTCGGCGACGAGGAGGCGCGCCAGCTGGGCGCGCGCACTCTCGAGCCGCTCGCGGACCACGACCGCGCTCACGGCACAGAGCTGATGGCGACGCTCACCGCTTGGGTCTCGGCGGAGTGCGCGCACGACGCCGCGGCCCGGGCGCTCGGCGTGCACAGGCACACGGTGCGGACCCGGATCGAGCAGGCGCAGCGGCTGCTCGGGCTCGATCTGAGCACGGTCGCGGGCCGCGCACTGGCGTGGGCGGCGCTGACGGCCTCGGGCCGGCTTGAATCGTAGGGGCGCGCCTCAGGCGGGCTTGCCCACCTGTCGCTAATCAGCCCCCATCGGTGAACACGCGTCGAGGGCCGGCGGGGCCCGGTGCGGTGCGGCCTGCGCCGCTGGCGCACCCGCCCCTCGCACGGCACCCGCGAGCTCCTGCCACCCGAGCGGGCAAGTTACCGGCGAACCCGGAACCCGTCGAGCCCGTGCCCAGGTGTGCAGCCACGAGATGCGCTCGCCTCGCATGCGCGTACTTCCGTTGCCACTGAACGGTCGGGCTTGACCAAGCCCGGAACCGCCTGGGGCTAGCCGCTATCGAGTGGCCGGAGGGGTCTGGATGGCGTAACGAGTTATGTTGCTACTTCAAGTTTGGGGGCGCGCACAGCGCGCCCCGTGCTTCGCGCGGGCTGCCCGGCCAACCTCCGCACGCCCTACCAAGACTCTGTCTTGAACAACCGACCCGATTCACCTTCATCGTGGAGAGTAACGATCACTTCGCCGTCCGAGAGCCGGTCCGCTGAAGCGGCGCTACCCCGCGGAACCTCGAAGTCAAGTAGCGAGACTATGGGCTGGAATCCGAGCTCCGAGTACTCGCGGAAGACCGCGAGCAGTTTCTGGCGCTTGCGCGACTCCAACTGCTCGAACGCTCCATCGTGATAGACGAAACGCGGGAACGGGGCATCGCCATACGCCCTCAGAAGCGCAAGATCGAAAGCAATGCACATCGTCTTCTTGTAGGTGAGGCCCTCGCCGCCAGCTGTTGCCGTTCCACTGTCGTCGATGAAGTCGGCCACGAAATCGATTCCTCCCGACGCATTGAGGTGCATCGCGAGCAGCGCTCGTTGCCCAAGCACTTCGTTGACAATGTCTCCGAAATACCGCCTAAGCAAGCCGAATCGCCCCTCGTCATCGCTGCTGACCGCGACGATTTCAGTCTCCGTCTCCGACTTGAGCCGGTTGAAGTCCTCTTCCTTCTCGCGCAGTTCCTGCTTGAGGTCAAGTAGCCGATCGGCGGCCACCCGGCGGGCCTCAAGAGCCTGAAGTTCGGCCTTGAGATCAGTCAGCTCGAGCGAGACGTCACGGTACTTCTCAAGCGAGTCTGACTCGCGCAGAACCCCCAGAACGTCACGGCGAATTCGATCCAGTTCCTCAAGTCGCGCATCCGTGGCCTCCTGCTCCTCCAGGACCTCTGCGTACTGCGCCGCCAAGTAGCCTCTACGCTCTTCGGAAATCTCACGGTTGAACGCGATGAGGCTCTCGAACGTGTGCTTCACCTGGTCCCCGAAAGCGATGCCAGCTTCAGCAAACAGCCCCTCGGCTTCGCTTGGCCGGAATACGATCTGGTCCTCAGCCAGCGACTCCTCGAGCCGAACCGCCAGCTGCCTAAGTCTGTACGAGTCCTCATTGAGCCTGGCGATCTCTTGCTCGGTCTCGTCGACCAGCACCCTGACTCGCTCGACATCGTCGCCGTGGAAGGAGAACGCCTCGACCGCGGTCTCCTTCTCCTTCACCTCACGTCGCTTGTTGGCGATAAGGCCGCTAAGCACCGAGGAGTCAACCTCGACGCCGCCCCACTCCGCCTTGAGCGTCTTGATCCGCTCTCGGTACTGCTCCACGTCATCACGAGTTTGATAGAGGGCCATAGCGCGCTCACCGTCCATGCCAATCAGCTGCGCAACGAACGGCTTCCATTCCAGGTGCTTGCCGGAGTTCTTGTCCAGCTGGAACACATCGCCGTAGTCACTCTGGCTGCGAATCAGGTATCCAATCACCTGCCGCAGACCCCATGGCTTGAGCACGTCGAAGCTCAACAATCCGTCGACAATCAACTTCGCCCGCGCGAGCGTGAGATTGGTGTGCTCCCACACGACCGATTCGTCGCCTTCACCATCGATGGGCACATCTGAGATCGCAAGATCGACACGGGTGCCAGGGTCTACCGCTCGTCTAATCGTAAGAAAGCGGCCGTCCGGGAGCATGACCTCCAAGAAGAACACAAACTCACGAAATATATCTCCGTTGGCGAAGAGGAAGAACCTTTTCGATTTGCCCTTCAACAGGCAGAAGTCCAGGAGTGCCCCGACCGTGCTCTTGCCGAGATTGTGGGTGTCAAGATCCATATTTTCTGGCTTGCGAATCTCCGCGAGCACCGCAGAAAACCCGTCATTGAATCTGACCTCTTCGAAGATTTCGGGACGGTTCGAGTACAGTCGTTCTAACTTCACTATTTATCCACCCGTGTATTCGAAGCAATCCACCGTCGGCCGGTATTCAACTATTCCAAGGAGGAAAAGAAGGCTGACCGCGGGCGTGAACAAATAGTCCACGTCTCGCACCTCGCGACCCGCAACACGCTTGACGTCGTCGTACTTCATGACGCGCTCGCGGCGGAGCGCGCGGAGAATCACGGTCGACGCCGCCATTACTGTCGCGTCGGGGTGCGAGTGCTTATTCGGCAATAGCATCCGGCACCCGCCCGATATCGCAGTTCCAGTACATGTAGAAGACCAGAGCGCGCGTGAGCCTCCGCTCCCGCCCGAGGACAGTGTCTCGAGAGAAGAGCAAGCCCACGAGGTAATTAAAGAGCCTGTCGAAAGACTCGAAGTCACTTCGATGAGCAATGATCTTGAGTTGAAAGTCCTCCACGGCAGCCTCATATCGCCGCAGGACATCAACATTTCCAGGTGCAGCCAGGAATCGCTGGATTTCAATCGTGAGGTCAAGGTAGTTCCTGGCGAGCTGGGAACTAAACTCACTCGACATACCGTTCGCAGCGTCCTTCTGCGCAAGTGAGACCCTGTCAACGACTGGTGCATCCGTGAGGAGATCGTCAGCACCAAGCGCCTTGGAAACCGCAAGAATTATCTCCGCGAGATCCTGGCTCGGAACGTTCAGCGGCACATCTGGCATCTCCAGATGGGCCTGTCGAACAAGGCCTGGAAACTTCTCGAGCATCGAATCAAGGAACTCGATGCCGGCGACGAATATGCGCTCAGTCGGGATGCCAACCTCACGTGCTATCCGGTCCCTGATGTCAGTGGCAGCGATCGCTCCAGCGCGCCTATTTGTAATGAGAAGATAGTTGTCGAGCTCACCGGACTTCACGAGCGCCTTTACACGCTCGATCTCCACTGAGATCAACGACGTCTCTCCGGCACCGCTGAAATCGCTGTCTGAAATGTGAGTGTTAAACCCGCTCGTGTGCTTGGCCTGCCCGATTGTGCAGCCCACCCAGGGGCTGGCGGCGCTCGGGAATCTCTCGGCGGTACCCGTGAACCGCGCATCTCGCCCACCATCGGGGCCTGGCGAGAACTCTTCGACAGCCAGCCCGAACAACTCCCGCATCAGTGCAACCACGAGACGTTCAAACTTGCTGTCGTCCAAGTCGTGGAACGGGTAGCGCATGGAAGAACCCTAGCTCTCGGCGACCGCTGCCCAAAGCGGCTCGCCACGGCGGGCGCCGCTTCCAGGCGACGGGGGTGGAGGCGACCGGTGCGGCGACGTCGGTCCGCTCGGCTAGAGGCTCTACTTCCACTTGATCATTGCGTGGCCATTTGAGCCCGAGAGAGGGCGACACCGCCATGAGGGTGTATTCACGAGTTGCTTCCTTGGTCGTCACCCTGGCTCCGGACGCAGTGCTGCACGTCTAGCCAAGAAGGCAACTCGTCGATCAACCCTCCGGTGCGGTCTCACTCCGGACACGCCCCTAGAACGCGCACACGCAGTTTGATGTCTCGGTTGCCGCGAAGTAGACCGCCCTATGTGGACCTGGGATGCGATAGGTGGGCACGCGTTGAGGGTTGGGACCAATCGAGTTCTGCATGAGGACCGCGGTTGCCGTGCGTTGCCACTCCATGGTCCAGACATCGACGCCGCCGAGGAACACAGGGTCACCTTCTACGCAGCGGGTGCGGAACTGCAACTCGGGAACGACGATCATGAAGGCAGGGTTGCACAGTGACTGCATCCCGCTGAGCTGCGCCACGCAATCATCATGTCGAGAGCATCCGGTGCCCAGCAGGCGACCCACCCGTGTGCCCGTGTGTACGCGACCGGGCGGATTGGCGCCTAACCAGCATGCCCGCCCCTCCCTTGTCCATGGGAAGCCGTGAAGCGCTACTCGACTACGTGCATAGACGGGCCGTGAGCTCGGCGACGGTCGATCTCCTGCTTCGATTTGAGTGCCAGGTAGCCATTGGAACCGACACCGACGACGCTCGCGCAGGTCAGCAGCGCCAGCCCGATCCAGTCCGACCACTCGGAAGCCCACACGTACGCCGCCAGAAGCACCCAGAGAGCCGTGAGGGCGAGGTGAAGACGGTGCGTCCACACAAGTCCCGTGTCGTCGACCTGCCGATACCTCTTGCTAGGCGCCGTGACCATCCTCTGAACCCCCTGTCGTGCATTCCCGCCCCTGCGACAAGGCTACTCAGACTCGACGCCGCTGAGGGGTTCCTGGGGACAGAACTCAGGCCAGGTAGATCTTCCTCAACGTCTCCGTCACCGTCCAGCGCGTGCGCTGGCCGGCCACGAGCCGCACCACGTCACCGGGACCGACCTCAAGCGATTCGCCTTCAGGCTCGACCATGTCGATGCGCGCGGCCCCGGAGAGCACCACGAAGACCTCGTCGATCTCCACGTCGGTGCTGACGCCCGGGGTGTGCTCCCACACCCCAACTTCGAGCCCCTCGAACGCCGCGAGAGCGACAGAGCCGGCCCGCGGCGCCCCGGCCTCGACCTGTGCATGCGGCAGCGCCTCCAGGGGCACCGGCAGCGAGGCCGCGCGGATCACGCCGCCCGGCTCCAGCGTCGTCACGAGTCGAAGCCCAGGCCGAAGCGGTCGAGGGTGCGCAGCAGGATGTTGCGCCGTCCCTCGCGGTGGTCGGCCTGGTTGAGCGACCACTGGGTCATGCCGATGCCGATCGCCGCGACGGGCTCGGGCGGGAACGGCAGCGGCCGCTCCTTCACCATCTGGAGCCGCGTGCGCTCGGTGTCCTCGCCCGCGAGCAGGTCGAGCATCACGTTCGCGGCGAAGCGCGTCGCCCCGACACCCAGCCCGGTGAAGCCCGCCGTGTAGGCAACCTTCCCCTTGCGCGCGGTGCCGAAGTACGCGCAGTAGCGGGTGCACGTGTCGATCGCTCCGGCCCAGCGGTGCGAGATTCGGATGCCTTCGAGCTGCGGGAAGGTGGTGAGCAGGTGGCTCATCAACTTCGCGTAGGACTCGGGACGGTCCTCGTACGCCCCCTTGACCTTGCGGCCGGGGTGGTAGATCGCGTCGTACCCGCCGAAGAGGATCCGGTTGTCCGCGGTGAGCCGGTAGTAGTGGAACTGGTTGCCCATGTCGGCGATGCCGTAGCGGCCGTCCCAGCCGATCGAGGCGAGCTGCTCGGGCGTGAGCGGCTCGGTCATGAGCGAGTAGTCGTAGACGGGCACCGTCATGAGCGAGTTGCGCTTGAGCAGCGACGGGAAGACGTTCGTGGCGAGCACGGTCTTCGCCGCGTGCACCTCTCCCCTGCCGGTGCGCACGCCGTTGTCGGTCAGCTCGGTGACGGCGGACCGCTCGTGGATGACGACGCCCAGCTCGACTGCCACGCGGGCCAGCTCGAGCGCGAGCTTGCCGGGGTGCACCATCGCGCAGCCTTCGGTGTCCAGCTCGCCGCCCAGATAGGTGGGCGAGTCGACCAGGGCGCGGACGCCGTCGGCGTCGAGCGAGCCTTCCTCGAGCCACTCCACCTGGTGCGGCTCGACGGCGACGCTCAGCTGCCCGGTGCGCTCGAAGTCGACGTCCATGCCGTACTTCGCGACGGTCGCCTCGATCTCGTCGAGGTTCTCGAGGCCGAGCTCGTCGAGCCTGTCGATCTCGTCGGGCCAGCGGCTCTCGCCGTTCTCGCGGCCGTGCGTGAGGCTGGCCTCGCAGAAGCCGCCGTTGCGGCCGGACGCCGCCCAGCCGATCAGCTCGCCCTCCAGCAGGACGACGCGCGTCTCAGGGTTGCGCTCCTTGGCGAGCACAGCGGTCCACAGGCCGGCGTAGCCGCCGCCGACGATGACCAGGTCGGCCACCTCGAGTCCTGACAGGGGCGGGTGCTCGGGGCGTTCGACGCCGTCGAGCCAGAAGGGAGCAAGGCGGGAGCCGCTGAGGGCCTCCCGCACCACCGCGGGGTCGGCGGGTTCGCGTTCGAAGACAGTGGTGCGGGAGGCCTCGGCAGTCATCAGGCGTCGGCCTCCGTGAGCGCAGCGGCGAGCGAGTCGAACGCGGCGATGTAGGCGTCGACCGACTCGTCGGAGTGGACGACGGACATGGTCCACTCCTCCTCGCGGCCCGGGGTCATGAAGATGCCGTGGTTCATGTTCCACAGCCATGCGAGCTCGCACAGGTCGACGTCCTGCGCCTCCTTGAAGGTCTCGTAGTCCACGATCTTCTCGGTGGCGAAGGTGACGCACCCCTTGGAGCCGATGCCGACGGCGTAGCCGGGCAGGTCGTACTTGTCGATCACGGCCTGGCAGCCGTTGACGATGCGGTCGTTGAGCTCGGCGAGGCGGTCGTAGGCGGCCGGGGTGAGCACGTCGAGCAGCGAGGCCCGGGCGGCGGCCATGGTGAGCGGGTTCCCGTTGTAGGTGCCCACCTGGTAGACGGTGCCGTCCTCGACGATCGCCATGACCTCCTCGGTGCCGCCGATCGCGCCGGACGGCAGACCACCGCCGAGCGCCTTGGCGAGCGTCACCATATCGGGGGTGACGCCGAACTTCTCGGTGGCGCCTCCGGGGGCGATGGTGAGGCCGGTCTTGACCTCGTCGAAGATGAGGACGATGCCGTGCTTCTTGGTGATCTCGCGGACGGCCTCGAGGTAGCCAGGCTCGGGAAGCACGACGCCCAGGTTCATCATCGCGGCCTCCATGATGACGCAGGCGGGCTTGCGCCCCTCGGCGTCGAGGCGCTCGATGCGGCGCTCCATGGCGCCGGCGTCATTAAAGGGCACGGCGATGGTCATGTCGACGGTCGCCTGCGGGATGCCTGCGCCGTAGGCGAGCGACTCGAGGTTCTCGCGGTCGCCGATCTTGTCGTACTCCACGCCGATCGACACCATGACGGTGTCGTGGTGACCGTGGTAGCTGCCGAAGATCTTCATCACGGTGTCGCGGCCGGTGAAGGCGCGGGCGATGCGGATCGCATCCATGGTGGACTCGGAGCCCGAGTTCGTGAAGCGCCACTTGGGCAGACCCCAGCGGCGGGCGAGCTCGTCGGCGACGACGATCGAGTCCTCGGTGGCGGCAGCGAAGTGCGTGCCGAGCGGGTAGCGCTTCGCGAGCGCGTCGCCGATGGCCGGGTGGGCGTGCCCCTGGACCATCGAGCCGAAGCCATTGTGGAAGTCGTAGTACTCGTTGCCGTCCACGTCGACGATCCGGTCGCCGGAGCCGGACTCGATGTAAATGGGCCAGGGGTCGCGCCCCTGATAGCTGGAGGCGACACCGCCCGAGAGGTGCTCGGACGCCTGCCCGAACATCTCCTTGGACTTGGTGGTGCGCTCGTTGAGCATCGCGGTCTGCTCTTCGATGAGCGTCGCGATGCGGGTGCGGTCAAGCGTGATTGCCATGGCTACTCCACCCGACCGGCCTGGCGACGGGCGTATGCGTGGCATGAAGACGGTCGTCGGCCTGGCACGATCCGTCGAGCAAGAGTCCCGCAGGACTCGCGTCGGGGCACGCACTGCTTGGGTCCGACGATAGCAAGCGAATCCGCAGAGAATCGGCCATGTCACAAGGAATTAACACGTGAGGGCGTTCCACGACTGCGGAAACCATGGCTGGCGGCCATATGAGAAGAGGCGCCCCGGAGGGCGCCTCTGGCTCACATCACGTTGATGCCGCGCTTCGCGAACTGCTGCTTCACGCGCTCGATCAGCTCCTTGCTCGGCGGTTGCGTGTCCTCGAGCAGGTACGGCTCGCCGGACAGCTCCCACTTCTCGCGACCGAGCTGATGGAACGGGAGGACCTCGAGCCGCTCGACGTTGCCGAGCGTCGCGACGAAGTCGGCGACGGCGTCGACGTTCTCCACCGCGTCCGTGAGTCCGGGGACCAGGACGAAGCGGATCCACACCTTCTTCTCCAGCGCGTCCAGACGCCGGGCGAAGTCGAGCGTGGGCTGAAGCGGGCGACCGGTGACCCGCTTGTACGTCTCCGGGATGCCCGACTTGATGTCGAGCAGCACGAGGTCCACGTAGTTGAGGTCGTCGTCCGTGAGACGCGAACCCAGCAGTCCCGCGGTGTCCAGCGCCGTGTGGATGTCCAGATCCTTGCAGCGGCGGAACACGTTCATGACGAACTTGGACTGCAGCAGCGGCTCACCGCCGGAGATGGTGAGCCCTCCCCCGGTGACCTTCATGACGGTCGCGTACCGGGTGACGCGCTCCATCACCTCGTCCACCGTGTGCCGCACGCCATCACGCATGCGCCATGTGTCGGGGTTCTGGCAGTACTGGCAGCGCATGCCGCAGCCCGCCATGAACAGCGTCATGCGGGTGCCGGGGCCGTCCGCGCCGGTGACCAGATCCCACGAGTGGACGGAGCCGGTGAGGGGTGACGCGAGCTTCTCGCTGTCCTCCAGCTCCTTGTCCGCGATCTCCATGGGAGGGGACGTGAGGAGCTGTACGGGGACGGGCTCGTCAGGCATGGTGGGGATCTCCTCGCCTTGTCGAAGTTGTCTGGAGAAAGGGCGACGCCCCGCCCACCGAGGGGCGGGGCGTCGCTCCTGATTCTGTCTTACAGGCCCGCGTGGAACGTACGGGAGAGGACGTCCATCTGCTGCTCACGCGTCAGGCGGACGAAGTTCACCGCGTAGCCGCTCACACGGATGGTGAGCTGCGGGTAGTTCTCCGGGTGCTCCATGGCGTCCTCGAGCGTCTCGCGGTTGAGCACGTTGACGTTCATGTGGAAGCCGGAGGACACGGTGTAGGCGTCCAGCACGCCGACCAGGTTCTTGATCTGCTCGGACTTGTCACGACCGAGGCCCGAGGGGACCACGGAGGTGGTGAGCGAGATGCCGTCCTGAGCGTCGTCGTAGGGCAGCTTCGCGACGGAGAGGGCCGACGCCATGATGCCGTGGTTGTCGCGGCCGTTCATGGGGTTGGCACCCGGGGCGAAGGGCTCGCCGGCGCGGCGACCGTCGGGCGTGTTGCCCGTCGCCTTGCCGTAGACCACGTTCGAGGTGATCGTCAGCACCGACTGGGTGTGCTTGGCGTTGCGGTAGGTGGGCTGCTTGCGCACCTTCTCCATGAAGCGGTGCACCAGGTCCACCGCGATGTCGTCCGCACGGTCGTCGTCGTTGCCGTAGGCCGGGTACTCGCCCTCGGTCTTGTAGTCGACCACGAGGCCGGTCTCGTCGCGAACCGGCGTGACCTTGGCGTACTTGATGGCGGCGAGCGAGTCGGTCGCGACCGAGAGGCCGGCGATGCCGCAGGCCATGGTGCGCAGGATCTCGCGGTCGTGAAGCGCCATCTCGATGCGCTCGTACGCGTACTTGTCGTGCATGTAGTGGATGCAGTTCAGCGCGTCCACGTACGTCTCGGCCAGCCAGTCCATGAAGACGTCGAACTTCGCCATCACGTCGTCGAAGTCGAGCACGTCGCCCTCGACCGCCGGGGTGACCGGCGAGACCTGCTTGCCGGAGACCTCGTCGCGGCCACCGTTGATCGCGTAGAGGAGGCCCTTGGCCAGGTTGACGCGAGCGCCGAAGAACTGCATCTGCTTGCCGACCTCCATGCCGGACACGCAGCAGGCGATCGCCGCGTCGTCACCGCACTGGTCGCGGAGCAGGTCGTCGGCCTCGTACTGGATCGACGAGGTGTCGATCGAGACCTTGGCGCAGTACTCCTTGAAGCCCTGGGGCAGCTTGTCGCTCCACAGCACCGTGAGGTTCGGCTCGGGGGCCGGGCCGATGTTGTACAGCGTCTGCAGGAAGCGGAACGAGGTGCGCGTCACGAGCGAGCGACCGTCCGTGCCGATGCCGCCGATGGACTCGGTGACCCACGTCGGGTCGCCGGAGAACAGCGAGTCGTACTCGGGGGTGCGGAGGAAGCGGACGATGCGCAGCTTGATCACGAAGTCGTCGATGATCTCCTGCGCCTCGGACTCGTTGAGGGTGCCGTCGGCGATGTCACGCTCGATGAAGATGTCGAGGAAGGTGGAGGTGCGGCCCAGCGACATGGCGGCGCCGTTCTGCTCCTTCACCGCAGCCAGGTAGCCGAAGTACAGCCACTGCACGGCCTCCTTGGCGGTGGTCGCGGGGCCCGAGATGTCGAAGCCGTAGGAGGCCGCCATCTGCTTGAGCTCCTTCAGAGCCTTGATCTGCTCCGAGTTCTCCTCGCGGTCGCGGATGATGTCCTCGGTGGAGCGCTCCATGTCGAGCGACATGCGCTCGACCTTCTTGCCCTCGATCAGGGCGTCGACGCCGTAGAGGGCGACGCGGCGGTAGTCACCGATGATGCGGCCGCGACCGTAGGCGTCGGGCAGACCCGTGACGATGTGCGACGAGCGGGCGGCGCGAACGTTCGGGGGGTACGCGTCGAAGACGCCGTCGTTGTGCGTCTTGCGGTACTTGGAGAAGGTCTCCTCAAGCTCCGGAAGGACCGGGTAGCCGTAGGTCTCGAGCTCCTTGACGACCATGCGCCATCCGCCGAACGGCATGATCGCGCGCTTCAGCGGGGCGTCGGTCTGGAGGCCGACGATGACCTCGTTGTCCTGGTCGATGTAGCCGGGCTTGTGCGCGGTGATGGTGGCCGGGGTCTCGTAGTCGACGTCGTAGACGCCCTTCTCGCGCTCCTCCGGGAACATCGCCGACAGCTTCTCCCACACACCCGTGGTGCGCTCCGTCGGGCCGGCGAGGAACGAGTCGTCGCCGTCGTACGGGGTGTAGTTCAGCTGGATGAAGTCACGGACGTTGATCGCGTCGCGCCACGGGCCGGACGTGAAACCACGCCATGCGTGCTCGCGGACGGCGTCGAGGTCAGCGCCGGTGGGGGAAGTGATGGTCATTGGCGGAACTCCTCACGCTCGAGGCCCGGTAAGGCCTCTTCTCTCCCCGGCGGTTCTGGACCCCGTCGAGGCTGCGACCACACGGTCCGGTCGACCGCATGTCCAAAACCAAAATAGAACGGCGTGTTCACTAATTCTCGGGACCTTTGGCCCCGGTTCGTTTCACCACGGTACCTAGGGTCCGGATCCGGCGCCCGACGAGCCCGCTCGCGTACCCCTTCGCCCTGGCAACGCCTCCCCCTCCCCAGGCGTTGCACACATGTCAGCCCGACCCCCACGCGGGCGATGTCACGCCTGCTCGCTACTACAGTGAGGGGGTGCGCCTCACCGGCGCGAGAACTGATGAGGGAGCGAACGGATGACCTGGAGGACTGCGACCGGCGTCGCGGCGACCACCCTGGCGGGAGTGCTCGTGCTGAGCGCCTGCACCGGAGACGGCACCGACACGTCCGCATCCCCCTCGGCCTCGGCCGAGCCCGTGACGATCTCCGTCGCCACAGTCGGAGACATCGGCATCGAGCCGCTCGCCGAGCAGTACATGGCCGACAACCCGAACGTCACCATCGCGGTCGAGCAGCAGTCGTACGCCGACCTGCACGACGGGCTTCAGAGCGCGCTCGTCGCCGGCACCGGCGCCCCGACCATCGCCGTGCTCGACGAGGCGTACATGCCTACCTTCGTGGGCCAGTCGGACGGGTTCGTCAACCTGCTGGACCTGGGCGCCGCCGAGTACGAGTCCACCGTGCTGCCGTGGGCGTGGGCCGAGGCCACGAATGCCAACGGCTCCGGCACCATCGGACTGCCCGCCTCGGTCTCAGGGCTCGCGCTGTGCTACCGCCGCGACCTGCTCGAAGACGCCGGCCTCACCGGTGACCGCGACGCGCTCTCCACCCTCATGGGCGACTCCTGGGAAGGCTTCATCAGCGTCGGCGAGCAGTACACCGGAGAGACGGGCACCGCATTCGTGGACAGCACCACGAGCCTCCTCAACCCGCTGCTCATGCAGGCCGGCGTCAGCTACTACGACACGGACAACGCGCTCGCCATGGACGGCGTCGAGGCCCCGTTCGGCACGGCTGTCGCCGCCGCATCCGCTGGCATCTCCGCGAACGTCGCGCAGTGGACCGACGAGTGGACCGCAGGCCTGTACGACGGCACCTTCGCCACGGTTCTGTGCCCCTCGTGGATGCTCGCCTATGTCGAGCAGAACGCACCCGAGGACTTCTCCGGCCAGTGGGACGTCATGGACATCCCCGGCGAGGGCGGCAACTGGGCGGCGAACTTCTACACGATGCCCGCCCAGTCCGACGAGGCGACGACCGCGGCCGCCTACGAGTTCCTGCAGTGGCTGATGGAGGACGAGCAGCAGCTCGCGCGCTTCCAGTCGGTCGGTGCGCTGCCCGCCACCCCGGCGCTCTACGTGGACGAGGGCATCCAGGCCTTCTCCAACCCGTTCTTCAACAACGCGCCCGTGGGCTCGATCTTCACGAAGACGGCAGAGGACCTCACCGGCTCCATCTACTACGCGCAGAAGAACATCAACGTGCGCACGGCAGTGGAGCTCGTCCTCGCGGACGTCGCGGTGGGCAACACCAGCGCTGACGATGCCTGGTCGGAGGCGGTCGACGCTGCTGAGACCGCCGACGCGTCGTAGGCGATCCCAGCAGCGGGTCTGCAGGGCCTAGCGGCCCCTGCCGCCGCCCCCTCCTCCTCCTGCCTTCGGGCTGAGCGTGATGTCGAGGGTCACCGCGTGGTCGGTCCTCGTCATCGTGTCCGCGTTCCAGTCCTGGACGGCGCCGATCGTGGTGTCGTCGGAGACGGTGAACGTGATCGCGTAGTCGCCTGCCGCGGCGAAGTCGCCCTTCTGACCCCAGTTGAAGCCGTAGACCACGGCTCCCATGGAGTTGATCTCCGCGGACGCGGGGATCGTGAAGGAGGCGGGTGCACTGCCGTCCGTGGGAACGGTCGCGATGGTGAACGTCGCGTCGTGATCCCACACGCGAGGCGTCATGGCGGTGCCGTCGGCGTCGTTGGTGCCGTAGACCGCGAGACGGTCGGGCACGCCCTCCTCCGACAGGTTGTCGATCGTGTAGCCGGTGGCCGCTGCCGCACCGTTGGCGAACAGGCCTACCTCCACACGGATGGTCTTGCCTGCCTTGAGCGCGGTGGTGCCGGTGAGGTTGTCACCCCAGTCGAGCGTCACCTGTGCGCTGCTGGCGACGGCGCATGACGCGCCCCAGGTGGCTGCGGTCTTCTGCAGCCAGTAGCCGGCATTCGGGAGTCCCTCAGCGATGGGGAGCGCTCCGTCCCAGCCGGGTGCGTACGACGTCCAGTCGCAGGGCGCGCGGAGTCCGGGCGCCGTGCTGGGGATGGTCGTACCGTCGGCGGTGACGAAGATGGCCGGGACGGACAGGTTGTTGCCTGTCTCGACTCCGGTGGGCGGTCCGCCCTTGGCGAGGGCGGGTGTCGCGAGCATCGCTGCGATGAGCGCTGCTCCGACTATCGGTACTGCTAACTTGCGCATCGTTCCTCTCCTCCCCGGAGGGTGGTGAGGCGCGCGGGGTGCGTGCCGCACCACCGGCGATCCTGCGTCTTCGCAGGCTCGTCTACTCCTATCCCACACCCGCCGCAGACCCCACGTGAGGTGGGTGACCTGTCATGACGCGCGGGCCGAGGACTCGGCGGTGAGGGTGATCCCGTCGGTGAACGGAAGCAGGGCGGAGACGCCGAACAGAGGGTCGACGGTGACCTGCACTTGGACGACGGCGGTGGCGCCGTCGGGCGTGGCCACCAGCACTGCTTGGGCACCTTCGAGGCCGTGCCGATCGCTCGCGTCGCCAAGGTGATCCGCAACCGTCGCCTGCATCCTTTGCTCGCCGAGCAGCACGGTGCCGTCATCCAGGTCTGCGATGTCGCCTCGGTAGTACGCGTCGAGGTCGAGCGAGTCGGCGGCATCGAGGGCGAGCTCGTCGGCGAGGTGCAGAAGGCGCACGCGCGTGAGCTGTACGGCAGTCGCGGAGGCGATCACCAGGATCAGCGAGAGCAGCAGGACAAGCAGGCCTAGCGAGAGGAGGGTGACGTTGCCGGCCTCATCGTCCGCACTCACACCAGGAAGCCGTCGCAGGGTCATCGTCCGTCTCCGAGGGAGTCGACGGGCATGGTCGACTCGGACGAGATCGTGACGGCGAGCCCGGCATCCGACACGAAGCCGGGAACTCCGGGGAGCGGCACGCGGATGGTCACGCGCGCGGTGACATCCGATCCGGGCGTGAAGCACGGGTTCGCAGAGCAGGAGGTGGCGAGATCGGCCTGGGTCGGATCGACGGCGAAGTCCGCGAGCGCGACCGAGAGGGCAGCCTCCGCGCGGGCCTGGGCGGCTGCACCCGCGTCGCCGTCGGTGGCGCCGTTCTCGAGCGCCTCAACTCCGACGAGCACGGATGCCCTGGCCGCGTCCCGGGCGGCACCTTCGGCGGCGTACGCCGCCGCCTGCACCAGTCCCAGGGTGATGACCAGATAGATCAGAGGCACGATCAGTACCAGCGAGATCGCGAGGAACTCGACCATCGCGCCGCCCGTGTCGTCCCAGCCCCAACGAGTGTCGAAGCCCGCTTCCTCACCCACTGCTCGGCTCCTGCAGGGCCGTGCCGCGAACCGTGGACTCGGCGGGGCCCCAGAGCCCGAGCACGGGTACGGGCGCCGTCAAGGTGACCTCGACGGCGGGCATGCCTGCGATGGTCGCGTCTGCAGCGGCGGCGCTCACCTCGAGCCCGCCGAGCGACTCGTGGGCGAGCGACTCGGCACGCGCGGCGCCGTCGGCGAGTTCACGGTCGCCGCGGGCGGCGAGCCGCGCTCCCTCTGCGGCCGACTCGATGAGGGTGTTACGGACGTGCACAGCGAGCGCGACCTGGAGGACGCCGAGCGCGAGCACCACGACGAGGATCATCGTCATCAGCTGTTCGACGATGACGCTGCCCGTATCACTACGGAGGTCACGCACCGGTGACGGAGTTGATCGCGTCGGTGAACAGGCCCGTGAGGGCTGGGCCGGCGACAGCCCAGATGGCCGCCACGAGCCCTGCCGTCATGAGCGTGATGAGGACCCAGCCGGGCACGTCTCCACGGTCGTCGAGGTCTCGCATGCGTTGCCCAAGCGCGTTCCAGGCCTTGGTGAGTGTGGTCATGCCTTCTCCTTCACAGTTCGAGCCTCAGCGCGGCCAGCCCAGGGAAGGCGGCGAAGAGGACTGTCACGGGGAGGATGAGGAAGATGACGGGGACCATCATGAGGATCTCTCGCCGCCCTCCGTCCTCCATCAGTTCCTGCTGCCCTGCGGCACGCACGTCGCCCGCCTGCGCTCTGAGGACCCCGGCGAGCGGTGTGCCGCGCTCGATGGCGGTGGCGACGGCCTCCGCAAAGCGCTCGACCGCCGGCACTCCGGTGGAGTCGCTGAGCTGACGGAGCGATTCGGGGAGCGGTGTGCCTGCCTTGGCGCGGGCCAGCACCTCGAGGATCTCCTCCGCCATGGGCCCGGAGGCGATCCTGCTGACCCTCTCGAGCGCGCCGAGCGCGCCCTCTCCTGCCGAGACCGAGAGCGCGAGCAGCTCGGCGATCGCGGGGAGCTCGGCGGTGAGTCGACGCTCTCGAACGGTGATCGCGCGGGAGAGCATCCGATCTCCGAGGAGCACCCCCGACGCAGCGCACGCGAGGGTGAGGACCAGGAGCGCAGGCATCGGTGAACCTCGGGTCGCGGCGAGCGCGAGCGACACCGCGATCCCCGCCGCGAGACCAAGCGCTCCGGCGACGACCTGGGAGGCGCGGTACTGGTCGGCGGTGCCCGCGCGCCCTGCTCGTGCGAGACGGCGCTCGATCTCAAGGGTGGAGCTCCCCCACCGTTCGAGCGCCCGGATCGCGTCCGCCACGATCGGCTCCAGGATCCGTGGG
Source organism: Demequina zhanjiangensis (assembly GCF_030418315.1). Classification (GTDB taxonomy): domain Bacteria; phylum Actinomycetota; class Actinomycetes; order Actinomycetales; family Demequinaceae; genus Demequina; species Demequina zhanjiangensis. The sequence goes on along the minus strand of NZ_JAUHPV010000004.1, from coordinate 81,787 downwards.
GCTGCGAACTGCGGACCTGAGACGAGGTCGTCGGCTCGACCTTGCTGCCCGAGCGACAGCGCGGGGTCGAGACGCTGAAGCAAGCTGGGCGTCCGCGAACGCCACCACGAGTGAACGAGCAGCACACCAGCGCCGAGGGTGACGCCGAGCAGGATCGCGGTCATCGCATCACCCGCTGCTCCTGGGGCAGGCGACCGATCCGCATCATCAGCCGATACGCGACGATCGTCGCAGCGCCACCGGCCACCAGAACGGTGACGCCCCGCGCGGAGTCATAGGCGGCGGCGTTCTGCGGCTGCATAGATAGGACGAGTAGGACCACCCACGGAGCCGCACTCGCCAGGCGGGCTGCGTTGACCGTCCAGCTCTGTCGCGCCTCCAGCTCGCCGCGAGTGCGGGAGTCCTCGCGCAGGAGCTCGCTCAGGGTGCGCAGCAGCGAACCGACATCACTGCCACCGACCTCCCTGGTGAGCCGCAGCGCCTCGACGATGCGGTCGGCGACGGGGTCGGCGAGCCGCTCCTTCAGAGCATCGAGGCAGTCCCCGAACCTGCCTGAGGCGCGATAGTCCCGGCCGAAGGCGGCGCACGGCGCGCGCAGCGGTTCCGGCCCGCGCTCGCCGAGCTGGCTGAGCGCTTCGGGCAGCGCCATCCCTGCACGGATGCCGGATGCCAGGTGGTCGACGGCTTCGGGCCAGACCTCCCGCATCATCGCGCGACGGGACCGGGACCGCGCGCGCACGAGCGCGACAGGCGCACGTGCGGCCAGCACAGCGAAGCAGGCGGCGATCACTGCGGATCCTGTCATCGCCCATGTCACCACCATGGCCATCAGTCCCGTTCCCGCGGCAGTCCACAGGAGCCCTCCTGGACCGACGCCCCTCACACCCGACTGCACGAGGTCATCGGACAGGCGCGAGGACCACCGGGAAGCAGCCCTTGCGGACCGCGGCTCCACCACCCAGGTCGACCACCAGACAAGGAAGAGTCCTGCCCCGAGCGACAGACCGAGCACCGTGCCCATCAGCCGCCACCTGGGTGGCGCGAGAGGCCAAGGCCACCGAGTCCAGCGAGCCGTTCCGCGTGCGGAGGTTCGCCGCTTCCCCTCACGAGCTCGCCGTCGACGCGGTGGAACAGGTCGGAGGTCTCGATGATCCCCGCCTCGACCCGACCGGGCACCCCGACGATCTCAACGACTTGGCGACGTCCGCGGGCGTCGCGATCGAGGTGGACCACCAGGTCGATCGCCGAGGCGACCGTCGGCACGACGAAGGCCGCCGTGACGTTGTCCCCCGCGAGAAGCGGCAGCGTGCACATCTTGGTGATCGCGTCTCGCGCGGAGTTCGCGTGAAGCGTGCACATGCCAGGCACTCCCGCGTTCAAGGCGATCAGCATGTCGAGCGACTCGGCCTCGCGCACCTCGCCGATGATCAACCGGTCGGGCCTCATGCGCAGCGCCTCCTTCACGAGGCGTCGGAGGGCGATCTCCCCTGTCCCCTCAAGCGACGGCTGCCGACACTGAAGACCGACCACGTCGCGCAAGGGAAGCGACAGTTCGAACACTTCTTCGCAGGTGACGACGCGCTCGCGGGCCGGGACGGAGCCCGCGAGCGCGTTGAGGGCCGTGGTCTTGCCTGCCTGGGTGGCGCCAGAGACCAGGATGTTGAGCCCTGCATTGACCGCGGCGGCAAGGAACCGCGCGGCGGCGGGCGTGAGCGAGCCGAGAGCGACCAGGTCGTCGGGATGGCTGGCGCGAGCGATGTACTTGCGGATGTTCACCGACCAGTGGAGGCGAGTGACATCCGGAATGACCACATGCAGGCGCTCTCCGCCAGGAAGCGATGCGTCGACGAATGGGCTCGACAGGTCAAGGCGGCGGCCCGACACCTTGAGCATCTGCTCGACCAGGTCGCGCACCTGTGCGGCGGACAAGATCGTGGTGGTGAGCTCGGCGACTCCGCGGCGTGCGACGAACACGCTGGTCGGCGAGTTGATCCAGATCTCTTCCACCTCTGGATCGTCGAGGTACTGCTGCAACGGCCCGAGACCGGCGACGTTCGCGAGCACGGCCCGGGTCGCCCACTCGGGATCCTCAACTGACGGCACGACGCCCTGAAGCGCGCGCTCCTCCCACGCCGCGAGCGCCTCATCAACCAAGGCGCGCACGCCCTCACGATCACGCAACGGGTCGACGCCACGCGAACGAATCTGTGCGCGCACCTCGCTCTCAAGCTGCGCGACCGCTTCCGCCCCCATGAACGGACAAACTAGGCAAATGAGACACCACGCGTCAGGGGCTGCCAGGCATCTGTGGACAACTGCCCGACAATCTCACGCTGTGGATGGCGGATACCGCGTCGGGCCGCATTGACAAGGATTCACTCAAGGATGCCCGCCGAGCGCTGCGACGACAGTACGTCCCGCAGCGCGAGCGCCTGCCTACCAGTGCCTCAGGTCTGACCCCAGTCCCCCGGCTCCCCCTGCAGCACGCTCGGCGGGGTCTCAGGCGGCTCGCTGTCCTCGACCGGCTCCTGCTCGAGGTCGGCCTCGAACTCGTACTCGGCGATCTCTTCCTCGGAGGCGCCGAGGTTTCGCAACTGCTGTGTCCGGTCCTGGACATACTGCTCGAGCGACTCGGAGGGGTGCGTCACTCTCTACTCCTTCACCTGAGAGTTCTCTGAGATGGCGAGCCCGCTTCTGGTCTGCATCTCTACGCACCGTCCCGGCACGGGAAGAGCAGCTCGCTCACGAGCCAACCCACGCGAGAAGCATCGCAGTCATGTGCGGCTTCGCGGAAGGCATGACGCCGCGGCGCCGCGCGAACAGCACACGACTCCGCCCCGGACTCGGCCACGCAGTCCCTAGACCACCATCACCGCGATCGCCGCCGTGGCCACATAGACGGCCGGCAGTGCGACTCCTTCGAAGCCGACGCCGCGTCGGTCCCTCACTAGCAGTCCGGCCGCGAGGATCGCGGTGATGAGCAGCGTGCCGCCGAGCAGGACGAGGCTCTCGGGCCCCGCGTCGGCGTAGATGGATCCGCGCGTGTAGAAGGCGTCGGAGACGGCGATGAGCAGCGTGTCGAACACGTTGCCGCCGATGATGTTCGCGACACCGAGGGTGAGCGCGCCGATGCGGACGGCCGCGAGGAGCGTGACGAGCTCGGGCAGCGAGGAGATCGCCGTGGTGAGCGTGAAGCCCGTCACCGACGACGACCATCCTGTCCCCGCGGCGACACCCAGCCCTGCCTTGGCGATCACCCAGCCGGTGACGCCGACGACAATCGCGAGCGCGGAGAGAGACGCCCACAGGTGCGGCAGCGAACGCTCTGAGGGCTCGTCGGGCTCATCCACGACGGTGTCCGAGGTCGCCTCGGGCTCCCACATCGGCTCGGCACGCATGCGTCGCACCAGCACGAGGCCGTACCCGTACAGCACGGGGATCAGCACGGTGACGGGATGCACCCAGCCCCACGTCAGCTCGGGGGTCGCGTACGCGATGACGGGCAACGACAGCAGCGCGAGCAGCACGAGCGCCTGCAGGATGTTCTCGAGCGATGCGGCGGCGTGCTCCAGGTTCGCGCGGCGATAGACGAGGTCCGCGATCGCGAGCCACACCGACTGGATGGCCACCCCACCCACGGGGTTGGCGAGCGCGAAGCCCGCATCGCCTTCGAGCGCTCCAGTGGCCGACGCGACGATGCCCGGAAGCGACGTCACACCGCCCAGGAAAAGGGCCCCAGCAAGGGCCTCGCCCATGCCGGTGCGGTCAGCCAGTTCGTCGGCCACGTGGGCGAGCTTGGACCCTGCGACAACGATCGCGCCGACCGCGAGCGCAAGCGCGACCGCGGAGGGCAGGAGTGGCCAGGTGCCTTCCATCGCTCCCCCTCCCGATGCTCGACTCCGGGATCGACGTGTGCGCCGGCTTCCGTCAGGTGCAACCGGCCGACGCCCCCACACCTTCCCCGAACCGGCCGCCACACGGTCGGACCTGCCCACATGGGCCCGCTGTCGCTACGCTCGGTAGCAGGAGACATGGGGTCTCCCGGTACGAGGGGTGGGGGTCGCGATGGCGACGAAGATGACGAAGGCCGAGCTGGAGGCGCGGCTGAGCGCGCTGGAGGCGGAGAACGAGTCGCTGCGCGCGCAGGTCTCGACGCCGCCGGAGCCGGTCGTGGTGGCGGCTCCCGCACCCACCCCGACGCCCGCGCCGGTGAAGGAGTCGCGCCACCGTGGCCGCGCCTTCCTGGCGACCACGATCCTGGTGATCGCAGCGATCCTGGCACCGATCACGTCGGTCGCGTCGTTCGCGGCGGGCCAGGTGAGCGACACGAGCCGGTTCGTCGGCACGCTCGCACCGCTGGCCGAGGACCCGGCGATCCAGGCGCTGATCGTGGACACCGCCGCCACGGCGATCGACGACGCGCTCGACACCGACGCGCTGGTCGCCGAGCTGCTCGACAGCATCCTCGACGAGGACTCGACGCCGCGCCTTGCCGAGGCGGCCGATGTGCTGGGCCCCCTGCTCGCCGATCAGACCCGCACCGCGATCCGCTCCGCCCTCACCGCCGTGGTCGAGTCCGAGGCGTTCGCCGACATCTGGGAGCAGGCTCTCACGCTCACCCACTCGCAGGTTGTCGCCGTCCTGGAGGACGACGGCGAGGGCGCGATCGCGATCGACTCCTCCGGCAACGTGGTCATCCAGCTGCAGCCGATCATCGAGGCCCTCAAGCCCGCGCTCGTCGAGCAGGGCTTCGGGCTCGCCGACTCGATCCCTGAGGTCGACGTCTCGATCACCGTCACCCAGGTGCCGGAGGTGGCCACGGCACGTCTCGCCTACGCCGTCCTCACCACGATCGGCAACGTGCTCCCGTGGATCGTCCTGGGCCTGCTGGTGATCGGCATCCTCATCCACCCGCGCCGCCCACGCGCCGCCGTGGTCGCCGGCTCGCTGATGCTCGTGGTCGGCTCGCTCGTCGCCGGTGCCCTCACCATCGTGGGCGCGGTCGCCGGCGCCGCTCTCGCCTCGGACATCCCGACCGACGCGACGGCCGCCCTCTACAACGGCCTCACCGGGCAGCTGGTCGCGTCCAGCATGGCGTTCGCGCTCGCTGGCCTGATCCTGCTGATCGCCGGCTTCCTCTCAGGCGGCTCCACGGCGGCGATCGCGGCGCGCGAGGGAGGCGCGCGGACGCTCTCGCGCGGCGCGTCGACGCTGGACGAGCGCGGCTGGCGCTCCCCCGAGCTCGCCCGCCTGCTGGACCGTCACCCCTGGATCCTGTGGGTGGTGCTCGCCGCCGTGTTCGCGCTGTGCTTCGCGCTCGTGCGCCCGGTCACTCCGCTCGAGGTGGTCTTCATCGGACTCCTGCTGGCGCTCATCGCCGTCGCGTTCGGCGTGTTCCGCGGCGACGCAGAGTCCCCCTCCCCCGCGAGTGACCCCGAGGTGGATCCCGTCTGACCCCGGGCCCCGGTCTCACCCAGAACCCCGCCCGAGCCCGCGCGCACCGTCACACCCGCGAGGCACACTGGGGTCATGTGCGGCCGGTACGCGAACTTCCTCACCGAGCAGGACCTGATCGACGCCTTCGAGGTGGCGGTCATGTCCGACGACGCCCGTCTGCTGCCGCCGTCGTGGAACATCGCGCCCACCCAGAAGGTGCCGATCGTCGTCCCCGCGCGTGAGCCCGCACCCGTCGGCGAGCGTCACGTGGAGGTCGCCCGCTGGGGCCTGGTGCCGTCGTGGGCCAAGGACCCGTCCGTCGGCTCCCGCATGTTCAACGCGCGCTCGGAGACCATGGCGGAGAAGCCGTCGTTCCGCGCGGCCTTCAGCAAGCGTCGCTGCCTGGTTCCCGCGTCGGGCTACTACGAGTGGAAGACGGGACCCGACGGCAAGACCCCGTACTTCATCCATCCTGCGGGCGACGCGCCGCTCGCGTTCGCCGGGCTCTACGAGTTCTGGCGGGACAAGGCCGAGGGGGACGACGCACCGTGGATGGCCTCCTGCTCGATCGTCACCGTCGCGTCGCGTGACGAGATGCAGGAGATCCACGACCGCCAGCCCGCCATGCTCACCTCCGAGTCAGCGGCCACCTGGCTCGCCAAGGACGCCGAAGCGTCGGACCTGCACGACGCTGTCGCCGCCCCCGCGCCCGAGCTCGCCTGGCACACGGTCGGCAAGGCGGTCGGCAACGTCCGCAACAACGACGCCGATCTGATCGCGCCGGTCACCTGACGGACCGCCTCGCGCTCGCCGGGAACCGGGACCACGCCGACCTAGACTTGGCACCATGCCAGCACGGGGGTCCTATCGCAAAGGCATCGAGAAGCGCGCCGAGATCCTGGACGCCGCGCTGCGGATCATCGCGCGCGACGGCTACTCCAAGACGACCATCGGGCAGCTCGCCCAGGAGGTGGGCCTCAGCCCCAACGGCGTGCTCCACCACTTCGGCTCCAAGGAGGCGCTGCTCGCCGCTGTCGTCCAGGAGCGCGACGCCCGGCACGGCGCCGCCTCCGCCGAGGACGACGGGCTGGGACACACGCGCGGCTACGTCGAGTTCGTCCGCCGGAACACCGATCAGCCAGGACTCATCCAGCTGTTCACTCGCATCGTGAACGAGGCGACCGAGCCCGAGCACGACGCGCACGAGTACTTCCGTGACCGCTACCGGGTGGCCCGCGATTCTTGGGAGACGTACTTCGCCGGCGTCGCAGCCGAGGGCCGCCTGCGCGAGGGGCTGGAGCCGCGCGTCGCAGCCGAGACGATCGTCGCCATCTCCGACGGCCTGCAGACCCAGTGGCTCTACGACCGGAGCGTCGACATGCCGCGCGCCATCAGTTCGATGCTGGCGCTCATGGTCAAGGACGCCTGACCCGCCCTGCACATACGTCTGCCCCCGGTCCTGCTGACCGGGGGCAGACGCTGCATGGAGGACCCCAACTACACGTGCCGGCCTGCTGCCGGCGAGGTCCAACCCCCCGCGCCCGCCGGTGATGGGGAACCGGTGGGCGCGGGAAGAGTGATCAGGACTCGACGGTCACCTCCGCCGTCTTGCGCTGGACGATCAGCCGGCGGGTGGTGAAGCCGAGCATCGCCAGCACGCCCAGCGCCACCACGGCGTCGAGCGCGTACAGGCCCCACTGCCACAGCGGCGTGACCTGCTCGATGCGTCCGCCCGCGGCCAGACCGTTCATGGCGTTCGAGTTCACGACCGCGAAGGCCACGTCATGCGCGGCGTCCACGATGTCGCGCTGGACGGTGGGCGTCATGTCCTCGTCGGACAGGCGCCACAGCTCGGCGTCGGTGTTGAGCCACAGGCTCGTCCCGGCCGCGAGACCCTGACGCAGGTCCTCGTAGGCGAAGACGTCGAATGACGCCTGGTCGGTGATGACCACGCCCTGGAAGCCCCACTCATCGCGCAGCACTCCGGTCATCAGACCCTCGTGAGCGCCGACCCACGTGGCGCCGATGCGGTTCATCGCCGCCATCATGCCGCGCGCACCGCCGTCCTCGACAGGCATCTGGAAGGCGGGCAGGTAGACCTCACGGATGGTCTGCTCGTCGGCGAACATGGCGCCTCCGTAGCGGTTCACCTCCTGGTCGTTGATCGCGAAGTGCTTCACGAACACCTGCACGCCCTTGGCGTCGGCACCCGCGACGACCGCGGCTCCCATGCGACCGGACAGCAGACCGTCCTCCGAGTAGTACTCGAAGTTGCGGCCCGAGTACGGGGTGCGGTGGAGGTTCGTCGAGGGCGCGTACCAGCCGGCCACGCCGAGCTGGATCGAGTCCTCGCCGATCGCGTCGCCCATCTGGCGGGCGAGCTCGTCGTTCCAGGTGGCCGCGAGGACGATCTCCGGCGGGTAGGCCATGCCGGACTCACCGCCCACGAGCGTGTCGGAGATGCCTGCAGGGCCATCCTTGACGACGGTCGCCGGCAGCTGGATCGAGTCCACGCCGCGGGTGGCGTAGCCGCCGATGCGGACCAGCTGCTCGAGCTCGTCGAGCGTCGCCTGACCGAGAAGCGCGTCCCAGGCGGGGCTGTCGTACTCCTCGCCCACGAGCATCGCCGCGGTGAGCTCGCCGTAGTCGGGGTCGACCGTGTCGAACACGGGCGTCTCGACGTCCGGGTCCTCCTCGGGGACCGTGATCTGCATCGCGTCGATCAGCTCCTGCGGGGCCTCCCACGCGCCGTCGGCGTAGGTGGTGGGCCAGGTGCCGTCCCAGTCGGTGCGGCTCAGGTAGGTGAACGACTCGTCGTATGCCTCGACCCCGGTCATCGGGAACTGGTTGACGATCGGCTCACCCGTCACGTCGGACGTGGCGAACGTGGTCGAGTCGAGCTCGTCGAGGGTGGTGACCCACGCGAAGTCGGCAGTGCCGTCGACGTCCATGCCGTCGGCCGTGCTGTGGCCCTTGGCGGCGAGCACGTTGTTGAGGGCCTCGTGCACGTTCTGGCCTGCGGCCAGGTAGTAGTCGCCGGCGTCAGCGATGTAGGTGCCGAAGCCATCGGTGTCGTACGTGGCCATGAGGTCCTTCGGGACCGTCACGGTGACGGTCTCGGAGGCGCCGGGCTCGAGCAGCGACGTCTTCGCGTAGCCCGCGAGCTCGATCGCGGACTTCTCGATGCCGTTCTCCACGTCGTAGTCGGTGAAGGGCTGCTGCAGGTACACCTGGACGATGTCCTTGCCCGCCACGTCACCCGTGTTGGAGACCTCCACGCTCACCTGGAACGAGTCGTCGGACTCGTCGACCGTGTAGCCGTCCCACGCGAAGTCCGTGTACGACAGGCCGTAGCCGAACGGGTACTGGACCTGAGTCGCGTAGTCGTAGGCCGAGGCGTCCTCGTTGCCGAGCACGACGTCCTCATAGCGGGTCTCGTAGTAGCGGTACCCCATGTAGACGCCCTCGCCGTACACGAGGTAGGCATTCTGCGACCACACCTCCGCGTTGTTCGCGAAGTGGTAGGAGCCGAAGTTCGCCATCGCGGGGGCGCTGAGCGAGTCGTACGCGTAGGTGTCGGTCAGCGCACCGGAAGGGTTGACGACGCCGGTGATGACCTCGGCGACCGCGGTCGCGCCGGTCTGGCCCAGGCCGCCGACCCACAGGGTGGCGTCCACGTCGTAGTCGGCGAGGTCGCCGAGCTCGACAGGGTTCTGGGCGTTGAGGACCACGATGACGGTGTCGAAGCGGTCGGACGCGAGCTGCAGCATGTCGCGCTCCTCGGCGCTGAGCTGCAGGTACGTGTAGCCGTTCTCGTCGGCCGCGGTCGGCAGGTCCGAGGACTCTCCGCCCGAGCGGCCGAGGATGACGACCGCCGCGTCGTTGTAGTCGTCGAGGCTTGCGAGCGCCTCGTCGGTGTAGACGTCCTGCGGCACCTCGTTCACCGCGTACGAACCCTGGCCGTATGCGTCGATCGTGGCCTTGCGGTACGACGAGCCTGCCCCGGTGTCGTAGAAGTCCCACAGGGTCGGGTTGACCTCGAGGCCGGCTGCGGCGAACGCGTCGTCGAAGCCGACGGCCTGCGACGTGTCGACCGAGCCTGCGCCGCCACCGCCGAAGACCGGGTCCACGGAGTCCTGGCCGAGCAGGCTGACGCGGATGCCGGTCGAGAGCGGCAGGGCGCCGTCGTTCTCCAGCAGGGTGATGCCCTCGCGGGAGATGTCGGTCGCGACCTGCTCCAGGTAGGCCTGGCGGTCGGCCTCGTTGTCGAACGAGGAGATGTAGTAGTCGGCATCGCCGTCTCCGTCGGTGGAGACGACGCGCTGCGTGGACTGTCCGAGGTACACCGAGATGAGATCGGAGTACCGCAGCGCGTAGCTGTTGCCGATGATCAGCGCGACGATCAGGACTGCGCTGAGGACATAGATGGCCGTGGCACGGACGGGTCCGAGCCGGCGAGGGCGCTTCCGGGCGGCGGTGCCGCCTTCGGGCGTGGTGCTCATGTTGCTCCTTTGCAAGGTGACCGCTCGTCACGAACCATCTGAAAACTGCATGACAAGCGCTTTTCAAGCATCGCGCACGCTCACAGCCGCGCCGGCCGTCCTGCACAATCTGTCGCTCTGACCGCACAACCTGTCACTCGGAGGCAGGGTCCAATGCTCCCGCACGCCCCGATAAACTGGCGGTCCCGGACGCGTCACCTCGTCCGGCCGAGGGAAGGCGGTGGTCGCGTGATCCGCATCGGGATCGTCGAGGACGATCCGACGGCGCGCGACGCCCTCGTCGGACACCTCCGCCGCTACAGCGCCGAACGCCGGCTCGAGTTCGACATCCGCACCTTCTCCGACGGCTCCCAGATCATCGACGCCTACCGCCCTGAGTACGACATCCTGCTGCTCGACATCGAGATGCCGGAGGTCGGGGGGCTCGACGCCGCGCACCACATCCGCGAGACCGACCCGGACGTCATCATCGTCTTCGTCACCAACATGGCGCAATACGCCATCAAGGGGTACGAGGTCGACGCCCTCAGCTTCCTGCTCAAGCCCGTCCCCTACTTCTCGCTCGAGCACGAGCTCGACCGCTCCCTCAGCCGCCTGCGCGAACGCGACGACGAGAGTCTCGTGGTCAACGTCGGCGGCTCCCTGACGCGCATCAACCTCGTGGACATCGTCTACCTCGAGTCGATCCGGCATCGCATCATCGTGCACACGCGCACCGAGGAGCTGTCCTTCACCGGAACCCTCAAGGCGCTCGAGGCAGAGCTCGAAGGCAAGGGCTTCTACCGCTCCAACAACCCCTACCTGGTGAACCTCCGCCACGTGCGCTCCGTCCAGCCCACCAGCTGCACCCTCACCGGCGGAATCGAGCTGCAGGTCAGCCGCCCCCGCAAGCGCGGCTTCATGGACGCGCTCGCCGACCACATGGGTGGCCACCGGTCATGAACGACGCGATCGCGGACATCCCTCGCTGGGTCACCGCCCTCGCGGAATGGTCCGCGTGCCTCGTCTACATCTCCGTGATGCGCAAGCGCGTCAGCGGCGTTCCGCTGGTCGCCACGCTCATCGGTGGCCTCGTCCTGATGTGGGGCATCCAGGAGTTCGCCGGCACGCTTCCCATCGGACTGTGGACGGTCGGCATGCTGCTTGCCGTCGCGGCGATGTTCACCCTGATCTGGCTCACCTCCGACGTGTCGATGCGAGAGGCCGGCGACCTCACCGCCCGCGCCTTCGTGCTCGCCGAGCTGGGCGCCTCCCTCGCCTGGCAGCTCCACTACTTCTTCCTCGGAGACGCAGGACCGACAGCAGGCGGAATCGTGCTGCTGATCGCGACGGCGGGCACGGTGTTCGCCGTCGCCTACCTGATCGAGCGACGACAGTTCCCCCGCGACCTCCCGCTCGCGATAGACAACAAGGCGCTCGCCAGCGCCCTGGGAATCGCCACCGCCACGTTCCTGGTCTCCAACCTCAGCTTCATCACCACGAGCACCCCCTTCAGCGGACGCATCGGCCCCGAGCTGCTCTACATCCGCACGCTCGTGGACCTGTGCGGCTTCGTGGTGCTGTACGCCCAGCGCGCCCAGCGGCTCGAGCTGCTGCGCGTGGTCGAGCTGCAGTCGATGAACACGCTGCTCCACACCCAGCACGAGCAGTACCTCGCGTCGCGCGCCGCGGCCGATGAGGTGAACAGGCGCCACCACGACCTCAAGCAGTACGTGGAGGCGATGCGCGCCGAGTCAGACGCAGGGGCGCGAGGGGAGCTCGCCGATCAGCTCGAGCAGGAGATCCGAGGGCTGTCGGGCGTGCCGCTCGACACGGGCAACACCGTCGTCGACACGATGCTCACCTCCAAGACGAGCCAGGCCGCACAGCACGGGATCGCGATCACTCCCGTCGTCGACGGCTCCGTCGTGGACTTCATGGACGTCATCGACATCGTCACCATCTTCGGCAACGCGCTCGACAACGCGATCGAGGCGACGCGCAACGTGTCCGACAAGGACAAGCGGCTCATCCGCGTGGCCGTGTACAGGGAGGGCGCGTTCGCGCTGCTGCGGTTCGAGAACTGGTTCGGCGGCGCCGTCACGCTCGTCGACGGCCTTCCCCGCACCACGAAGGACGAGGCGCACCATCACGGCTACGGCCTCAAGAACATCCGGCAGGCCGCCTACAAGTACGACGGCACCATGACGGTCCGCGTCGAGGACGGCTGGTTCGTGCTGCGGGTGCTCGTGCCGGTGCCGGCCTGAGGCCCGCGCCCGCGCCCGCGCCCGCGATCAGTTGAAGCCGACGGCCCTCTGCGCGGCCTTGTAGGCCACCACGCCCACCTGACGACCGGCACGGCCCGGCAGGTTCACCACGAGGTTGAGCATGCGACGGCGCAGGCGCCAGTACAGCTCGGGGTCCCACTCGCGGATGTCGTCCCACAGCGCGTCCTTGCGGTCCAGCGCGGCAGGCGTGCCGGCGCGCAGCGACAGCGTCGACGAGACGGCGCAGATGATCTCGAAGTAGTGGCTCATGTAGCGCATCAGGCCCGCGGGGACGCTGTCGCGGCGAGGCAGGTGGCGCATCATCATGCGGTTGACGCGCAGCTGCTGGTCGAGCCGGGAGATCATGACCTCCTCGTTGACCGACTGACCCTCACGCCCGATGAAGTAGCGGTAGAGGTCCACGTCCAGGTAGTACATGCGGCGCACGTGCGGCAACGGCTCGAACGCGTACAGGTTGTCCACGTAGAACGTGTGCTCGGGCAGGCGCAGGCCGGCGTCGCGCAGCAGCTCGGTGCGGTACACGAGCGAGTGCATCATCAGGTACTGCCGCTTGCCGAACCGACCGACCTCGTCCCAGCCGAAGACGCGGCCCGTGGGCAGCACGTCGCGGAAGCGCACGGCGGTCTTGTTCTTCTTGCCGACCTTCTCGTACACGAAGTTCGACACGACCAGGTCGATCACGGTGCGGTCCGTCACGAACGCACGCAGCGTGGACAGCAGCGCCGAGAGCGCCGACTCGTCCACCCAGTCGTCGGAGTCGACGATCTTGATGAACTCGCCCGTCGCGACGGCCAGGCCGGCGTTGATCGCCGAGCCGTGGCCGCCGTTGGGCTTGTGGATCGCCTTCACGATGCCCGGGTACCGCTCCTCGTACGAGTCGGCGATCTCCGCCGTCGCGTCACGGGAGCCGTCGTCGACGACCAGGATCTCCACGTCCTCCCCGCCGGTCAGCAGGGTGTCGAGGCAGTGGGACATGTAGTCGGCCGAGTTGTAGCAGGGCACGACGACGGACAGGGTGGGCATAGTCAGACTCAGCTCTCTCAGCGGGCGGGGGAGCCCGGCGTGCCCTCCGCAGCGTCGTCCGCGGCAGGGCCGGCGGCAATCCTACCTGCCGGGGCGGCCTCTGCATCGGGCTCCGCGTCGGAGGTGACCGACGCCTCATCCTCAGGCACATGCTTGAAGATGATCTTGAAGATCGGGAAGAACACCCAGAACGCGATGGCGCTGTTGATGATCATCGTGATCACGTCGGCGATGGTCTCGCCGGTGCTGCCCATGCCCCAGGTGTCGATGAACAGGTTGTAGATCGGCACCTTGTAGAAGCCCTGCGCGGCGCCTGCCGCGATCGTGATGATGACGTACGCGATGAAGTACCACATCGCGGCCTTCCACACCGAGTTGTTCGCGCGGAAGGTGATCTTGCGCTGGGCGAAGAAGTTGATGACCTGGGCGATCGCGATGGTGATCTGCACCGCCAGGAAGTAGGCGAGGCCGCCGCCCGTGCCGTCGGCCTGGATGGGGCCGGCGGCGTAGTCGAAGATGTAGAACTGAGAGCCGTCCAGGTTGGAGCCGACCGGCATGACCTGGAAGCTGATGTCGACGAGCCCGGTCTGGTCGAAGATGCTGCGGAACAGCGGCATCAGGACGAGCTGCAGCACGGTGACGCCGTTGCTCAGGATGAAGAACATGAGGAACTGGGCGGTGTTGGGACGCTTCTCATAGAAGCGGTTCCACAGACGCGTGATCCAGCTGAACATCGTTGGTCTCTCTTTCAGTTCTCAGATCGAGACGGACTCGGTGGCTTCCGCCGCGAGCTCGTTCTTGAGGCGACGCGAAGCGCCCGCCTGGCGGAAGAACCCGGCGATCACGCCGCCCAGGCCCTTGAAGAAGTGGCCGTTGGCGAGGATCACGATCGAGTCGACCATCCCCATCGACACCGCGCCGTTCGTCATCTTGGCGAGCGCGCGGAACGGCATGTTGTACAGGAAGTACAGGTTGAGGTCGGGCTTGCCCTTCGCCTCGGAGCGTGCGATCAGGGACCGCAGGATGCGCGCGACCAGGCGACCGAGCGGGCTCTTGGCGTGGTGCATCGCGCGGAACGGGTCGTTCGCGCCGAGAGCGACGCGGGCACCCGCAGCCGGAGCGGTCGGGAGCGACCGTCCGATCAGGGCCTCCACGTCGGCGTCGGTCGCGTCGGTGACCTTGCCGGTGCGGTACACCTCGGGGACCTCGGTCGTCGACGGAGCGGAGCCCTCGACGGCGTGCGAGGCGTCGAGCCAGAGGTCCTCCACCGAGGCGCCCACGAGCACCCGGTACTCCCCCGCCTCGACCGTCCAGGCGTCGGCCTCGACGTCGAAGGTGCGGAAGGTGCGCTCGTCGAAGGGGATCGTGACACGCACCGACTCGCCTGCGGCGAGGTGGATCTTGCGGAAGCCCTTCAGCTCGCGCGCCGGACGGTAGGCGCCCGGCGAGGTGCGGGAGATGTAGAGCTGCGCGACCTCGGCACCGTCGCGGTCGCCGGTGTTCGCAAGCGTGAACGTCGCACCCTCGGCCGTCACGGACAGGTCCGAGTACTCGAAGGTGGTGTAGCTCAGGCCGTATCCGAACGGGAACAGCACCGGCACGCCTGCCGTCGTGTAGTAGCGGTAGCCGACGTACGGGCCCTCGCGGTAGACGGTGGCCTCCTCCTCGACGGGGAACGCGCTCGCGGTGGGGGTGTCGGCGAGCGACACGGGGTAGGTCTCCGCCAGGCGACCGGAGGGGTTCACCTCGCCCGTGATCACGGACAGGACCGCACCGGCTCCTGCCTGGCCGCCCAGGTAGGCGTGGACGACGGCCGGGACCTTCTCGAGCCACGGCATCTCGACGGCGGAGCCGGCCGAGAGCACCACGACGACGCGATCGTTGACGGCGGCGATCTGCGTCAGAACGTCCACCTGGTTGGCAGCGAGCGTCATGTCGTCGCGGTCCTTGCCCTCGGACTCGCGGGTCTCGTCGAGGCCCAGGTAGAGCAGCACGACGTCCGCCTCGCGGGCAGCGTCGACCGCGGCCGACGCGAGAGCGGGGTCCGCGACGCCGTCGCGGCGGAAGCCCTGCGCGTACGTGACCATGTCCAGACCGCTGAACGGCACCGCTTCGAGCGCGTTGGTCAGCTGGGTGGGGTTCACCTGCGAGGAGCCTGCGCCCTGGTAGCGGGGGGTGTCCGCGAAGTCGCCGATGACGGCGACTCGCGTGCCCTTCGCGAGCGGCAGCAGGTCGCCCTCGTTGCGCAGCAGCACCACGGACTGCTCCGCGGCGGCCCTGGCGAGCGCGTGGTTCGCGTCGTGATCCACGGCGTCCGCCTCGCGCGACTCGATCCAGTCGTGCAGATCGAGCATCTCCTGGACGCGCACGTCCAGGTCGGCCTCGGTGAGGCGACCGTCCTCGACCGCTGCCAGGATCTCGAGCGCGGAGCCGAGCCCGGGAGACGGCATCTCCAACGTGCCGCCGCCCTTGACCGCGGCCACCGCGTCGTTGCCGCCTCCCCAGTCGGAGACGACCACGCCGTCGAAGCCCCACTCGTCGCGCAGGATGTCGACCAGCAGGTGGCGGTTCTCGTGGGCGTACTCGCCGTTGACCTTGTTGTACGAGGACATGATCGTGCGGGGGCTCGCCTCGCGCACGACGGTCTCGAAGGCCGCGAGGTACATCTCACGCAGGGTGCGCTCGTCCACGATCGAATCGCTCGACATGCGGCGCGTCTCCTGAGAGTTCACGGCGAAGTGCTTGGGTGACGCGGCGGTGCCCTGGGACTGGATGCCCCGCACGTACGCCGCGGCGAGGCGTCCCGCGAGCAGCGGGTCCTCGGAGAAGTACTCGAAGTTGCGCCCGCCCAGGGGGCTGCGCTTGATGTTCAGTCCGGGGCCGAGCAGCACGTCCACGCCCAGCGCGGCGGCCTCGGCTCCCAGCGCCTCGCCGATCCGCTCCGCGAGCACCGGGTCCCAGCTGTTCGCGACCGTGGCGGACGTGGGGAAGCAGGTCGCCTTCGCGGAGGCGTTGAGGCCCAGGTGGTCTCCCTCACCGAGCTGACGACGCACGCCGTGCGGGCCGTCGGACAGCACGAGCGAGCGCAGTCCCAGGCGCGGCAGCGGGCGGCTGTCCCACACGCTCTCGCCGCTCAGGAGGGCGGCCTTCTCGCGGAGGGTGAGCTTGTCAGCGGAGATCACGGAGCATTCCAATACGTCAGAGATGAGTGTCTTGCCTGAGGTCCCGTCCCGGGCCGGCGATGGGGAGCCGACCCGGGACAGAACCTGGTTCAGGTCAGGACTTGGCCGGAGCCTCGTCCTTGGCGGGGGCCTCGACATCCGCAGAGCCCTGAGGCTCGTCGGTGCCGGCCTCGGCGCCCTCAGGCGCCTCGTCCTCGCCCTTGCCGTGGCGACGGACCCGGACGGTGACCAGCACCGCGCCGAGAGCGATCAGCACGCCCAGGGCGATGGTGATGCCGGTCTGCCAGTAGCGCCACGCCGGCGGCGTGTAGGTGATGGTCGACGCCGGGGCGATGCCGTCCATCGCGTTCGAGTTGGCCACCGTGTAGAGCATGTGGTGGGCGACCTGACGGAGGTTGCTCACCGCAAGCGCGGACTCGGTGTCGGCCAGCTGCTTCATGGGCTCGAAGGTCAGCATGTGATCGGTACCGGCGTTGATGCCCTGGTCCGGGTACATGTACCCGTACAGGTTGAAGTCGGTGATCACGAAGCCCTCGAAGCCCCACTCCTCGCGAAGCACGTTCGTCATGAGCGCCGGCGAGCCGCCCGCCCAGGTGCCGCCGATGCGGTTGAACGAGCTCATCATGGCCATCTGACCCACCTCGGCGGTGGCGAGGGTGCCCTCGTCGTCCGCGACGTAGGTGATCTCGCCGGTGACCTCCTTGACGGGGATCTCGAACGCCTTCAGGTAGATCTCACGGATCGCCTGCTCGTTCGCCTGCGAGGAGACGCCGTTGTTGACGCGGTTGGTCTCCTGGTCGTTCATCGCGAAGTGCTTGAGGAACGTGTACACGCCCTTCGTGAGCGCTCCGCTCGAGGTGGCCTCCGCCATCGCGCCGGACAGGTACGGGTCCTCCGAGTAGTACTCGAAGTTACGGCCCGCGAACGGCGAACGGTGGATGTTGAGCGCCGGTGCGTACCAGCCGTTGGCCTCCATCTGGAGCGCCTCCTCGCCGATCTGCTGGCCCATGCGGAACGCCAGGTCCTTGTTCCACGTCTGGCCGATGACGACCTCGGACGGGTACGCGGTGCCGTTGTAGGCGTCGTTGAGGAAGGACGAGAAGCCTGCGGGGCCGTCGAGGTCGACGGTGGCGGGCTTCACGATCGACTCGATCGCGGCCGTGTTGTACGCACCGTTGAGGATCACCGTGGTGATGTCCTGGACGGTGAGCTGGTCGAGCAGCAGGTCCCACAGCGGGTCGTCGAAGGCGACGCCGCGCAGGTCGATGAGCTGCAGGCCGTTCTCGGCACCCGTGGTGGGCATCTCGGCGTCCGACGCCTCGGCCGCGGCAGCGGCGTCGTACGGCTGGAACGCCTCGACGATCGCGTCGGGAGCGACCATGTCGGCCTCGGTCGGCGCGGTGGGCCAGGTGCCGGCGAAGTCGGCACGCGACAGGTTCGTCGCGACGCCCTCCTGCGGCGTGTCGGAGAACAGCGCGCTGACGTCGTCGAACTGGTTGACGGCGGTGACCGCGTCGGAGGGACGGCCGTCCTCGTCGAAGACGACGGTGTCGCCCACGCTGTAGGTCAGCTCGTCGATGCCCTCGGCGAGGGTGTGCGAGTCGCTCTGGACGCGGATGCCGTAGTCACCCTCGTCGAGGACGTAGGCGCCGGCGTTCTCGTAGTCGTACGAGGCCATGTCGGCGACGGCGAACGTCAGGGAGACGGTCTCCGAGGCGCCGGGCTCGAGCAGCGAGGTCTTCGCGAAGTCGCCCAGGACGACCTCCGCCTTCTCGACGCCACCCTCGGTGTACGGGGCGTTGAAGTAGACCTCGACGACGTCCTTGCCTGCGACGTCACCGGTGTTGGTCACCTGGACCTCGAGGGTGATCTCACCGTCGGTGTCACCCATGTCCTCGCCCACGAGCTCCCACTCGAAGTCCGTGTAGGACAGGCCGTAGCCGAACGGGTAGATGACGGCGGAGTCGTAGTCGATGAAGTCCTCGACGGCTGCGGTCTCGTAGTACCGGTAGCCGACGTAGATGCCCTCCTCGTACTGCACGAAGTAGCCGGAGCCGTTCTCCGTGTCGATGTTGCTGTACTCGAAGTGGCCGAAGTTGTTCCAGGTGGGGTCCTGGGTGAAGTCGGCGGCCCAGGTGTCGACGGTGCGACCCGAGGGGTTGATGGTGCCGTTCAGGGCCTCGCCGACGGCGTTGTAGCCGGTCTGGCCGGGCGAGCCGATGAGCAGGACGGAGTCGATGTCGGCGTCGTCCTGGATGGGGCCGAGCTCCATCGTGGTGGACGCGTTGACGATCACCACGACGTTGTCGAAGTTCGCCTTGGCGACCTCGAGCATCGCGAGCTCGTCCTGGTTCAGCTCGAGCATGTGCTCGCCTGCCTGGGCGCGCTCGTCGGCGGTGCCCTGGACGTCGGTCATGTCCTGGGTCAGGTCGCCGCCCTCGCCGCCACCGCGGCCGATGACGACCACTGCAGCGTCGGCGTAGTCGCCGAAGGAGGCGGTCGCCTCGTCGGAGTACTGCTCGACGGGCATCTCACCGATCGTGTAGTTCGAGCTCCAGGGCTCGTCCATGACGATGTCGGCCTTGTCGTTGTTCTGCGCGAAGTCCGAGAACATCGAGTACACGGTCGGGTTCACGTCGAAGCCCGCGTTGGTGAGGCCGGTGAGGGCGTCCACCGCGGTCGAGGTGTCCACGGAGCCGGAGCCCGCGCCGCCGTAGACCGGGTCGGCGGAGAAGCGGCCGAACATCGTGATGCTCGCGCCAGAGGTCAGCGGGAGAACCGCGTTCTCGTTCTTCGTGAGGACGATGCCCTCGGACTCGATCTCCTGGACGAGCGCGAACGCGTCCTCCTGCTCAGCCTCGAGCGAGTCGTAGGAGGCCTTGTTGTAGTCGGTGTCCCAGCCCTCGGTGTCCTCCGAGGTCTCCACCGTGTAGGTACCGGTGCCGAGCTGCGTCTCGACCCATGCTCCGAAGATGTTCAGGGCCACGTTCGCCGCCACCAGCAGGATGGTGAAGAACGCGAGCACCGGGATCCAGATCCCGAGGAACTTCCTATTGGTCATCGGCGGCTTCGCCGAACGAGTACTCATCGTTGATTACTCCTTGCGCACGTCCTTGTTCGCCGGCTCCGAGGCATCCGCGGGTCATTCCGCGGACCGGGGGGCCATCGGGGTTCAGCTCCGAAGGCCGTGCATTCCTGTGTAGTTGGGTGCGCCGCCAGCCCATGCTCTGCGAGCGGCCCGCCATGGTAGGCACCCGTCAACCAGCGCTGGCCGGGCCTTTTCACAACCTGTCGGGCAGCGTGCACAACCTGTCGCCTCAAGGGGCCGATGTGACCGTTCCGTGACCTGCGTCGAACCGGTTCAGGCGCGGCGCACCCGCACGTCCCCTGCAAGCACAGCGGTCCGCCGACCGGAGTCGGACTCGACCAGGAGAGAGCCTTCGGAGCCGAGCCCGACGGCCCGGCCGGTCACCGGCGCACCGGTGCCCACGTCGACAGCGACGTCCCAGCCGACGGTCGCGCACGCGCGCTCCACGGCCTCCTTGGCCTCGTCGGGCCGCGCATCCCAGAGTGCGGTCGCGCGGGCGAGGGCCGCGCCGAGCGCGCGCAGCACGTCGACCCGCGATGCCTCGATCCCCAGCGAGCGCACGGACACCGCGTGGGCGACCGGCAGCTCATCGTGCTCCTGCAGGACGTTCACTCCCGTGCCCGCGACGACGGCGTCACCGACCACCTCGCACAGGATGCCCGCGATCTTGCGCCATGTGCCCCACCCAGGCACGTCCTCCGCGCCGCAGTCCACGACCACGTCGTTGGGCCACTTGATCCACGCCTCGGCACCCAGCTCTCGCATCGCCTCGACGGCAGCCAAGCCGACGATCAGCGGCGCCCACGCGAGATCCGGACCGGACACGCGCGGGCGCAGCACCCAGCTCATCGTGAGGGCACTGCCCGCCGGGGTCTCCCACGACCGTCCGGAACGGCCTCGACCGGCCGTCTGGTGGTCGGCGATGTAGGCCGACAGGTGGGGCCACGCGTCTGGCGACTCCCGCAGCGCTGCGGCGAGCGCGGTGTTCGTGGACGGCTCGCGCGGCACGACGGCCGCGAGCGCCAGCGGCCCGTGCGGGGCGATCAGAGGCGCCACCGCGTCGGTCGTGAGCGCGGGGCGCTCAGGCGTCACTCGGCGTCCAGGTCCTTCTTGAGCAGCTCGACGAGCGAGTCCAGCGCAGCCTCGGCACCGTCGGCGTCGCTCGCGAGCTCGACGGTCTCGCCGTGCTTCGCGCCGAGCGCCATCACGCCGAGCATCGAGTTGGCGGGCACAGGAGCGCCGCCCGGCTTGCAGATCGTGACGGGGATGCCGGAGTCGTTGACCGCCTGTACGAACAGCGCGGCGGGGCGCGCGTGGAGGCCGACGGAGGATCCGATCTCGACGGTGCGGGTGGTCATGGGGTCTCCTTGTGTTGTGCTGCGGCCTGCATGCCGTGGTCCCACCGTAACGCCGAGCGGGGCGTCAGGCGCGGACCACCTCGACGCCGGCGGCGTCGATCGCGTCGGCCGTCTCGTCGTCGAGCGTGTCGTCGGTGATGAGCGTGGCGATCTCGCCCAGCTCGGCGAAGCGGTGCAGGTGCACGAGCCCCGCCTTGGAGGCGTCGGCGACGGCGACGACGCGGCGTCCCGCCACCACCATGCCGCGCTTGGTGGCGGCCTCCGCCTGGTCCGGCGTGGTGAGGCCGCGGTCCACGGTGAAGCCGTTCGTGCCGATGAATGCGACGTCCACGCACAGCGTGCCGAGCTCGGACTCCGCCCAGTCCCCCACCGCCGCGCCGGTGAGATGCCGCAGGCGCCCGCCGAGCATGAGCAGCTCGATCTTGGGCATGTCCGCGACGTGCGCGGCGATGGCGATCGAGTTGGTGACGACCGTCGCGGTGAGGTCCGCGGGCAGCTGCTCCGCGATCGCGAGCGTGGTGGTGCCCGCGTCGAGCAGGAGCGTGCCGCCGTCGGGAAGCTCAGCGAGGGCCCGCGCCGCGATCCGGCGCTTCTGGTCGGAGTGCTGAGTCTCCCTCGCAGCGAGGTTCGGCTCGAGCGTCAGACGCTCGACCGGCAGTGCGCCGCCATGGACGCGCCGCACCGCGCCGAGCCTCTCGAGCGCGGTGAGGTCGCGGCGCACCGTCTCGACCGTGACCCCGAGGCTCTCGGCGAGGATCCCTACCTCGACCCGTCCCTCAGCGCGCGCACGGGTGAGGATCTCGTGCTGTCGTTCTGCCGCATACACCGCAGTCAACCCCCATTGTTGTCGATACCTGGATCTATCATCCCGGACATCGCCGGGCCGGCGAAGCATCCCGACCCGGCGATCCCTCCGGATGTCACGGCTCGACGGTGACCTTGATGCCCGTGCCGGCCTTGACGATGTCGAACGCGTCGAGCACGTTCTCGAGCGCGACGCGGTTCGTGATCAGATCCTTCACGGGAACCTTGCCTGACGCGATGTACTCGAGCGCCATCTTGTTGTGCGCGGGTGCAGAGCCGTTCGCGCCGAAGATGCGCAGCTGGCGGTAGTGCACCAGGTTCGAGTCGCACGTGATGGTCGGGTTCGTCTTGGGCAGGCCACCGAAGAAGGAGATCTTGCCGTTGCGTGCGGCCATCGAGATGGCCTGCTCCTGCGCGATGTTCGCCGCGGTCGCGGTGATGATCGCGTCGGCGCCGCGGCCGTCGGTGAGCTCCTTGACCTTCTCCACCACGTCCACCTTGGCGCCGTTGATGACCTCGTCCGGGTGGACGGCGTCCGCGGTGAGCTTGAGGCGGTCGTCGTTGACGTCGATGAGGAACACCCGCGCCGCGCCGTTGGCGCGCGCCAGGCGGATGTGCATCGCGCCGATCGGGCCCGCGCCGAAGACGACGACGGTGTCGCCCTCCTCGATGCCGAGGATGCGCTGCGCGTTGATCGCGCAGGCGAGCGGCTCGGCGGCCGACGCCTCGTCGAAGCCGATGCTGTCCGGGATCCGGTTCAGGCCGTCGACCTTCATCACCTCGCGCGGCACGATCATGTACTCCGCGAAGCCGCCCTCGTACTGGTAGCCGACCGAGGTCTGGTTCTGGCAGACCTCCATCCAGCCGCGCGAGCACTCGTAGCAGTCGCCGCATGGCACGGCCGCGATCACCTGGACGCGGTCGCCGACGGTCCAGCCGTCCACGCCGTCGCCGATGTCGACGATCTCGCCCGCGATCTCGTGGCCGATCGTGCGGGGCGGGGTGAGGTTCTGGTGGCCGTTGTAGAAGATCTTCACGTCGGTGCCGCAGGTGGAGCAGTTGCGGACGCGGATCTTCACCTCGCCCGGGCCGACCTCGGGCTCGGGGACGTCCTCGATGCGGACGTCCTCCGGGGCATAGAAGCGCAGTGCCTTCATGGTGGTGTTCCTTACTTCCTGGGGACGTTCTGGTGGCTTGTGGGTCAGGACTCGTCGGGGGCCAGCAGCGCCAGCACGTCCGCGACGCCCGCAGGCTCGCGCAGCTTCGCTGCGGCCTCGGGGTCCATGAGCACGGCGGCGAGCTTCTGGAGGATGTCGATGTGCTCCTCGCTGCGGGACGCGATCGCGATGCACACCTGCACCGTCTGTCCGTCCCAGTCGACGCCGTCGGGGAACTGCAGGTAGGCGATCGCCGCGCGCTGGATGTGCTCGCGGCTCTCGTTGGTGCCGTGAGGGATCGCCACGCCCTCGCCGATGTAGGTGGTGACCTGCGTCTCGCGCTCGTGGAGCGCGTCCGCATAGTCCTGCGTGGCGGCGCCGATGGCGACGAGCAGGTCGCCGCACTGCGTGAGGGCGTCCGCCTTGTCCGCGGCCGTGAGGCCCAGACGGACGCCCTCCTCCGACAGGATCGCCATCGTCAGGACTCCAGGTCCTCGCCGTTGGCGATGGCCTTCTCGACCTTGGTGAACGCGGGGTCGCCCATGAAGATGGCGAACGGGACGACGACGGCGTTCGGAGCGGTCTGCTGAGCGCGCGCGGCGAGGCCCTGGTGGCACAGGACCACGACGCCCTCGTCGCCGGGAAGCTCGTTCACAGGCGTGTGCGAGACGTCCACGCCGTACTTCTTGAGCTTGCCCTTGAGCGTGCTGGCGACCATCACGCTCGAACCCATGCCCGCGTCGCACGCGACGATGACCTTCTTGACTGCGGAACCGTTGACTGAGGGCATCGTTGCCGCTCCTTTCTGGGGTGTGCGGTGCGGGGCCGCTGCCTCGCGGCCCCGCACCTTGGATTGTGGACCGTCAGGCCGCGATGTGCTCGCCGCGAGCCTCGGCCTCGGCCTCCTCCTTGGCCTCCTGGCGAAGCTCCTTGTCGAACTTCAGCAGGAAGAAGCCGACCACGAAGGCGACTGCCGCGGCGATGAACACCTGGAGGAACATCGTCACGTACTCACCCCTGGGGGTGAACGTGGCCCACGCGAAGATCGAGCCAGGCGAGGGCGGGGCGACGAGACCGTTGTTGAAGATCACGCCGGTCAGGACGCCTGCCATGCCACCTGCGATCGCCGCGGCGATCAGCTTCGGCTTCATGAGGATGTAGGGGAAGTAGATCTCGTGGATTCCACCGAAGAAGTGGATGATCATGGCGCCGGGGACCGAGGCGCGCAGCATCTTGGGGCCGAAGAACAGGAAGGCCGCGAGGATGCCCAGGCCGGGTCCGGGGTTGGACTCGATCATGAACAGGATCGACTTGCCGGTCTCCTCCGCCTCGACGGTGCCGAGCGTGGTGAACACGCCGTGGTTGATGGCGTTGTTGAGGAACAGGACCTTGGCGGGCTCGACGATGATCGAGGCGAGCGGCAGCAGGCTGTTGTCGACGAGGAACTGCACTCCGTCGCCTGCCCACTCGACCAGCTGCTGCACCACGGGGCCGATGATCAGCTTGCCGAGCATCGCGAGGAGCATGCCGAGGATTCCGATCGAGAAGTTGTCGATCAGCATCTCGAAGCCGGCCTTGACCTTGCCCTCGATCGCCTTGTCGAACTGCTTGAGGAGCCAGGCGGCGGCGGGGCCGACGATCATGGCGCCGAGGAACATCGGCACGTCGGATCCGACGATGACACCCATGGTGACGATCGCACCGATCACACCACCGCGGGTGTCGTGGATCATCTTTCCGCCGGTGTAGCCGATCAGCAGCGGCAGCAGATAGGTGATCATGGGGCCGACCAGCTCGGCGAAGCCCTCGTTCGGGGTCCATCCCGTCGGGATGAAGAAGGCGGTGATGAGACCCCACGCGATGAATGCGCCGATGTTGGGCATGATCATGCCCGAGAGGAATCGTCCCAACCTTTGGACAGCCGCTCCAGCGCCACCGGAGCGATTCTTGTTGACCTGAGCATCAGGTAGTGACATGCGTACCTTCCCTTTCCCTGCCCCGCGTCATTGCGAGGGGCCGCATGCTGCCCACCGGAGGCGGGCGTGTCTTCGTTGACCCTGCTGACACTAGACCCGGATGCGGCGCGAGTCAAACATAAACGGACCGATTCGGCGGATAACGCATCAGAACCGGCGCATAGCGGGCGGAATCGATCCGAAAGAGACCCCATCCCACACGGCAAACGGGCTGTTCCAGCAGCGAGCGCGTCCTGACCGGCCGCCCCGACGCCCGCACATGACACCGCTCACCGACTCCCGGTCCCTGTTCTGTCGCGAATCCACAAAGGGCGCACAGGGCACCCCGGCTAGGCTGGGTCGCAGTCCCGACCCCAAGGAGAGATGTGTCCGAGACCCAGCCACGGAAGACCACGGCCGGCGCCTCCGCCGCGCTGCGCAAGCGCCACGACGCCGCGGTCACCGCAGCCGAGGAGAAGGCCCAGGAGAAGCAGCACGCGCGCGGCAAGAAGACCGCACGTGAGCGCGTGCTGCAGCTGCTCGACGAGGACTCGTTCATCGAGATGGACCAGCTCGCGCGCCACCGCTCCACCAACTTCGGCCTCGACCGCAACCGGCCATACGGCGACGGCGTCGTCACGGGCTACGGCACCATCGACGGCCGCCAGGTCGCCGTCTACTCGCAGGACTTCACCGTCTTCGGCGGCTCGCTCGGCGAGGTGCACGGCCAGAAGATCGCGAAGATCCAGGACTTCGCCCTCCGCACCGGCGTGCCGCTGATCGGCATCTCCGACGGCGGCGGCGCCCGCATCCAGGAGGGCGTCGCGGCGCTCACCCAGTTCGCGGAGATCTTCCGCCGCAACGTGGCCGCCTCCGGCGTGATCCCGCAGATCTCCATCATCCTCGGGCCGTCAGCCGGTGGAGCCGTCTACTCCCCCGCACTCACGGACTTCATCGTGATGGCCGACGGCACCTCGCAGATGTTCATCACCGGCCCGGACGTCATCAAGTCGGTCACCGGCGAGCAGGTCACGTTCGAGGAGCTCGGCGGCGGCCAGGCGCACAACGAGCGCTCGGGAGTCGCGCACTACCTCGCGTCCGACGAGGACGACGCGATCGAGTACGTGCAGCACCTCCTGCAGTACCTGCCGCAGAACAACCTCTCCGACCCGCCCGCATGGGAGCAGGAGACCGACCTCGCGTTCACTGACGAGGACATGGCGCTCGACACGCTCGTGCCCGACTCGGACAACCAGCCGTACGACATGCGTTCCCTGCTCGAGACCGTGCTCGACGACGGCGAGCTGCTCGAGGTGCAGCCGCTGTTCGCCCCGAACGTGCTCGTGGGCTTCGGTCACATCGAAGGCCACTCCGTGGGCATCGTCGCCAATCAGCCGCAGTCGATGGCGGGCACGCTCGACATCGACGCGTCCGAGAAGGCGGCCCGGTTCGTGCGCACCTGCGACGCGTTCAACATCCCCGTCCTCACGTTCGTGGACGTGCCCGGCTTCCTGCCCGGCGTGGCGCAGGAGCACCGCGGAATCATCCGTCGCGGAGCGAAGCTCATCTACGCCTACGCCGAGGCGACGGTGCCGCTCATCACGGTGATCACCCGCAAGGCCTACGGCGGCGCCTACATCGTGATGGCCTCCAAGCAGCTGGGCGCGGACATCAACCTGGCGTGGCCCACCGCGCAGATCGCGGTCATGGGCGCGGCAGGCGCAGTGAACATCCTGTCCCGACGCACCCTCGCCGACGTGGAGTCCAAGGGCGGCGACGTGGAGCACGAGCGTCAGATGCTGATCGAGGACTACGAGGACAGGATCGTCAACCCGTACGACGCGGCGGACCGCGGCTACGTGGACGCCGTCATCCAGCCCCACGAGACGCGCGCGCAGATCGTGCGCGGCCTTCGCGCTCTGCGCACCAAGCGTTCCTCGCTGCCGCCCAAGAAGCACGGGAACATCCCGCTGTGAACGGCGACGAGATGGTGGAGGCGGCCGCGTCGCTGCGCGTGGTGCGTGGAGCCCCTGACGAGTCCGAGCTCGCAGCGCTCGTCGCAGGAATGGTCGCCGTCGCGTCCGCCCACGCGAGCGAGGAGGGGCCCGGTGCCCCGTCGTCGGCGTGGATGGACCGCACCCGACGCATGCAGGGGCGCAGGCTGATGCTGCCCCTGGGGCGCGGCGACAGCGCGTGGAGGCACTCGCTCCGATGAGGAGGATCACCGCCGCCGCCACTGCCGCCGCAGCGAGCCTTGCCGCACCCCAGCTGTACATGCGGGCACGCACGTGGGGCGCCACCCATGGCGCGGGCTGCCCGGGGATCGACACGGCCGACGCGGCGCTCGTCCTCGGAGCCCGCGTGTGGGAGGACGGCCGGCCGAGCCGGTTCCTGCGCGAGCGCGTCGAGGTGGGCGCGGCGCTGTTCCATTCAGGCCTGGTGCCCACGTTGCTGCTGTCCGGCGCCGGCGCGAACCGTGAGGGCCTGGATGAGACGAAGGCGATGTTCGAGACCGCGCTCGCCCTCGGCGTGCCCGAGTCAGCCCTCGAGCTCGACCCCGAGGGCTACGACACCCGCCTCTCGGTCCGCAACGCTGCGGCGCGGGGCTACTCGAGCGTGATCGTGTGCTCGCAGGAGTTCCACCTGCCGCGCGCGCTGTGGCTGGCCGAGCGCGCGGGCCTCGAGGCGCAGGGAGTGCACCCCACGCTCACGCTTCGCGCCGACACCGCGTTCGGGTACGGCCGCGAGCTCGCGGCCTCGTGGAAGGCAGTCCTGGTGGAGTCGGGCGCGCTCGAGGTCGCGGAGGACTAGCGCACCGTCCGCTACTTCTGGCCGACCTGCGGCTCCAGGCTGGTCTCGAGCACCTTGAGAAGCTCGCGCAGCTGGTGGAGCTGCTCCTCGCTGAGCACATCCAACTGGGCGCGCCGCGCGGACCGCGCGATGCCCACGGCCTCCTCAGCCACCTCGCGACCGTTCTCGGTCAGATCGAGGCGACGGATACGGCGGTCGGACTCGTCGAGCCGCCGTGAGACGAGGTCCCGATCCACGAGACGCTGCACCACGCCGGTCGCCACCGAGGGCTGCACGCCGATCGCGTCGGCGAAGTCCGTCGTCGTGATGCCGGGGTGGAGGTAGACGAAGATGATGCCTCGGAACTGATGGAGCGTGAGGCCCAGACGCGACACCGCGCCCACCTGGTTCGGGGCCGAGCGATGCAGGAACCGCATCAGCTCGACGACGGTCGTATCGAGAAGCTCCTCGCGCTCGGACATTGTCCCTCCAAGTTCCGATGTGACTTCACCCTATCCAAAGGAAGCGCCTGGTGAGCGCACCTCGGTGTCACCATCGGTGGCCGTTCTGTCAAGGGAGCGCTCTCCCCTCTCGGACGGGCCCCGACGGCTAGGCTCGCGACCATGCCAGTGCCCTTCGTCCTCGCCTCCCAGTCCCCGGCCCGCCTCGCCACTCTGCGTGCTGCAGGCGTCGAGCCGCGGGTGATCGTGTCCCACGTGGACGAGGACGCCGCGCTGGCTCGCGCGCGCGCCGAGCACGCGGCCGCGGGCTGGGGCGAGATGGCGTTCGACGACACGGTGCTGCTGCTCGCGCGCACGAAGGCGCACGCGGTCGCCGAGGCCCACGAGACCGACGCGATCGTCCTGGGCTGCGACTCGATGCTCGAGATCGACGGCGAGATCCTCGGCAAGCCGGGCGACCCGGAGACGGCACGCGAGCGGTGGCGCGGGATGCGTGGTCGCGTGGGCGTGCTCCACACGGGCCACTGGCTCGTGGACGACAGGCCCGACGGGTCCGGCGCGACGGTGGGCGCCACCGCGTCGACCACGGTGAGGTTCGCCCACCTCTCGGACGCAGAGATCGACGCCTACGTCGCCACCGGCGAGCCCCTGCAGGTGGCGGGCGCCTTCACGGTGGACTCTCTAGGCGGCCCGTACGTCGAGTCGATCGACGGAGACTTCCACGCCGTCGTCGGCGTCTCGCTGCCGCTGCTGCGCCATCTGCTTGCCTCCTGCGAGGTCGCCTTCCACGAGCTGTGGCGGGACGAGGTTCGCGGCTGAACCGGGACCTTCGACCGGGATCGCTTGTAGGGAGACCACAACCTACGTCGTCGTAACGTAAAGCCCAGTCAAAATCGTTGTGCGATGCCTACAAATCGTTCGCGATGCGCTTGGTATGGCGCGAGAACTTGCCACGAGCGGGAGCCGGACAAAGGGAACGGCGGTCGCTCCGCGCTAACGTAATCAGGTGCCAGCCTTCTCGAGCGTCCTCATCGCCAACCGCGGCGAGATCGCCGTCCGTGTCATCCGCGCCTGCGCCGACGAGGGACTGCGGTCCATCGCCGTGTACGCGGACCCTGACCGCGACGCCCCTCATGTGTCCCTCGCCGACGAGGCGTACGCGCTCGGCGGCTCGACCGCCCGCGAGACCTACCTGGACATCGCGAAGATCATCGACGCCGCCCGCCGCTCTGGCGCGGAGGCGATCCACCCCGGCTACGGCTTCCTGTCCGAGAACGCCGAGTTCGCGCAGGCCGTGATCGACGCGGGAATCGTCTGGATCGGCCCGCCGCCCGCCGCGATCGAGTCGCTCGGCGACAAGGTCAGCGCGCGCCACATCGCGCAGCGCGCCGGCGCTCCCCTGGTGCCCGGCACCCCCGACCCCGTGGAGTCGGCCGACGAGGTCGTCGCCTTCGCGGACGAGCACGGACTTCCCGTCGCCATCAAGGCCGCGTTCGGCGGCGGTGGCCGCGGCCTCAAGGTGGCCCGCACCCGCGAGGAGATCCCCGAGCTGTTCGACTCAGCCACCCGCGAGGCCGTCGCGGCCTTCGGGCGCGGCGAGTGCTTCGTGGAGCGCTTCCTCGACAAGCCCCGCCACGTCGAGACCCAGTGCCTCGCGGACGACCACGGCAACGTCGTCGTCGTCTCCACGCGCGACTGCTCGCTGCAGCGTCGTCACCAGAAGCTCGTGGAGGAGGCGCCCGCGCCGTTCCTCACCGACGAGCAGTACGCGCGCCTCATCGAGTCCAGCCAGGCGATCCTGCGCGAGGCGGGCTACCGTGGCGCCGGCACCTGCGAGTTCCTCGTGGGCTCCGACGGCACCATCAGCTTCCTCGAGGTCAACACCCGCCTCCAGGTCGAGCACCCCGTGACCGAGGAGGTCACGGGCGTGGACCTCGTGCGCGAGCAGTTCCGCGTCGCCGCCGGCGAGCCCATCTCGAACCTCACGCCCGAGGTGCGCGGCCACTCTCTTGAGTTCCGCATCAACGGCGAGGACCCCGCCGCAGGCTTCATGCCGCAGCCGGGTCGCATCCACCGCTTCGTGATGCCGTCGGGCCCCGGAGTCCGCGTCGACGCCGGTGTGCGTCAGGGCGACACCGTCTCCGGCAACTTCGACTCGATGGTGGCCAAGCTGATCGTCACCGGCGCCACGCGCGAGCAGGCGCTGCAGCGTGCCCGCCGTGCGCTGGCCGAGATGCACGTCGAGGGGATCCCCACCGTGCTGCCGTTCCACAAGGCCGTCGTCGAGGCACCCGCATTCACCGCCGCCGCCGGCACCTTCGGCGTCTACACGACGTGGATCGAGTCCGAGTTCGCGGAGACCGTGGCGGGCCTCGGCTCGAGCGCCTCGTCCTCTTCCGACGAGGAGAGCGGCGAGACCGAGCGCGTGGTCGTCGAGGTGGGCGGCAAGCGTCTCGAGGTCGTCCTGCCCGCCTCGCTCGCGGCTGCGGGCCGCGCGGGCGCGCGCTCCGGCGGACCGACCCGTCGCTCGTCGCGGCGCGGCGGCACCGTGACCCGCACCGTCAACGGCAACGGCCTCACCTCGCCCATGCAGGGCACGATCGTGAAGGTCGCCGTCGAGGACGGCGCCGAGGTGGCCGAGGGCGACCTCATCGTGGTGCTCGAGGCGATGAAGATGGAGCAGCCGCTCACCGCGCACAAGGCGGGCGTCGTGTCGGGCCTGACCGCCGCCGTCGGCGCGGGCGTGACCGCGGGCACGCTCATCTGCGAGATCACCTCCGCTTCCTGACAGCCGTCAAGGAATTACGCAACAAACCTGTTGCGGAAGTTTGACACCCGGGCACGGCTCGCCCTAGGCTCGCGGCCAGGCAAGGTAACCCTTACCCCGCCCTGTCCCCAAGGAGTGCCGCGTGCTCGCGAACTTCCTCATCGGCCTGCGTGAAGGCCTCGAGGCGTCCCTCATCATCGGGATCCTCGTCGCCTACCTGGTGCGCATCGACCGCCGCGACATGCTGACGTACGTCTGGACCGGCGTCGGCATCGCGCTGTTCGTCTCGCTCGGCTTCGGCGCTCTCCTCACTCTCGGCCCGCAGGGCCTCACCTTCGAGGCACAGGAGATCATCGGCGGCACGCTCAGCATCGTCGCCGTCGGCCTCATCACGTGGATGATCTTCTGGATGGGCAAGACCGCCCGCCACCTGCGCGGCCACCTCGAGGGCCAGCTCGACAAGGCCATCGCCGTCGGCAAGGGCGCCGTCGTGACCATGGCGCTGCTCGCCGTCGGCCGCGAGGGCCTGGAGACGTCGCTGTTCCTGTGGGCCGGCATCCAGGCCGCGGGCTCGTCCACCGCGCCGATTCTGGGCGCGACGCTCGGACTGATCACCGCCGTCGGCCTCGGCTACCTTGTCTACCGCGGCGCCGCGAGGATCAACCTGCGCACCTTCTTCCAGTGGACCGGCGTGTTCCTGGTGATCGTCGCCGGAGGGGTCCTCTCCTACGGCATCCACGACCTCCAGGAGGCCGGCGTGCTGCCCGGTCTGAACACCCTCGCCTTCGACGTGAGCGCCACCATCTCGTCCAGCTCGGTGCTCGGCACCGTCGTCAAGGGCGTCTTCAACTTCTCCCCCGCGACCACGGTGCTCGAAGCCGTCGCCTGGACCCTCTACGTGGTCCCGACGATGTTCTTCTTCGTCCGCACCGCCTTCCGCGGCCCCCAGGCGCCCTCACGCGCCTCCCGCTCCACCGAGCCCGCGACCGTCGCGGCCTGAACCGAAGGAACCACACAGCGCATGTCCGCCCGCTTCGCCCTGCCCACGCTCGCCCTCACGGCCTCGGTCGTCGTCCTCGCGGGCTGCGTCCCGAACGCCGCCTCCGCCGACGGCGGCACCATCTCCGTGACCGTGGCCGACGCCGGGTGCACCCTGTCCGCCACCGACGTGCCCGCCGGCACCGTGGTCTTCTCCGTCTCCAACCAGGGCTCGTCGGCCACCGAGTTCTACCTCCTCGCGTCGGACGGCGCGTCGATCGTCTCCGAGGTGGAGAACATCGGACCGGGCCTCACCCGCGACCTCACCGTCCAGGTGGCCGAGGGCGACTACTTCACGTCCTGCCGCGAGTCCGACACCGCCGAGGCGACGCCTGAGGCCTTCACCGTGACCGCCGCCGAGGGCGAGGTCGTCGTGGATGAGGAGCGCGCAGCGCTGCTCGACCAGGCTGCCGTCACCTACAAGGCGTACGTGCAGCAGGAGGTCGCCGCGCTCGTGACCGCCACCGACGAGTTCGTCGCCGCCTTCGTGGCCGGGGACGACGACGCGGCGCGCGACATCTACGCCCCCGCCCGCACCCACTGGGAGGCCATCGAGCCCGTCGCCGAGTCCTTCGGCGACCTTGACCCGAGCATGGACCTGCGCGAGGCCGACCTGGCCGAGGGCGAGGAGTGGACCGGCTGGCACGCGATGGAGAAGGACCTGTGGCAGCCGGAGGACGGCTCGTACACCGCGCTCACCTCCGAAGAGCGCCAGGCGCTTGGCGACCAGCTCGTCGCCGACACCGCCGAGCTCTCCGCCCGCGTGAACGCCGACGACTTCACGTTCGAGGCGTTCCAGATCGGCAACGGCGCGAAGGAGCTGCTGGACGAGGTCGCGACCGGCAAGATCACCGGCGAGGAGGAGATCTGGTCGGGCACCGACCTGTGGGACTTCCGCGCCAACCTCGATGGCGCCTGGGAGGCGTTCATCGTCCTCAAGCCCGCCGCCGACCTCACGGACGAGGATCTGAGCATCGAGATCGAGGAGCGCTTCACGTCTCTCGACGCCGAGCTCGCCCAGTACGGCTCGTTCGACGAGGGCTTCGTCACCTACTCGGAGCTCACCGAGGACCAGGTGCTCGAGCTGTCCCGCCTGGTCGAGGCGCTCAGCGAGTCGCTGTCGCAGCTCACCGCCGCGGCGATCGGCTGACACACTCTCTCCCATGGATGACGCACGCGACGGGACGACCCCCGACCAGGACGACGCCGTGACCGAGCCCGCCTCGGATGCCACGGACGCTCCTGAGGACGGGTCGTCCCGTCGCGGCTTCTCCCGCCGAGCGGTGCTGGGCGGGGCGGGCGCCGTCGTCGGCGCCGCAGCGCTGGCCGGGGGCGGCTTCGCCGCCGGACGGGCCACCGCCTCGCCGGTCCAGCTGCGCCAGTACGACTTCCACGGCGAGCACCAGAGCGGCATCGTCACCCCCGCGCAGGACCGCATGCACTTCGCGGCCTTCGACGTCACCACCGATTCGCGCGACGAGCTGATCCAATTGCTGCGCGACTGGACCGAGGCCGCGGCGACGCTCATGACCGGCTCGGAGCTCGGTACCGGCATCGCGGGTGGCTCCGCCCTCGCTCCCCCGGACGATACGGGCGACGCCACGGGGCTTCCCGCGTCCGGCCTCACGATCACCTTCGGCTTCGGGCCGACGCTGTTCGTCAAGGATGGCGAGGACCGCTTCGGCATCGCCGACCGCCAGCCCGCGCAGCTCGCGGAGCTCCCCCACTTCCCCGGCGACACCCTCCAGGAGCGGCTCACCGGCGGCGACCTCTGCATCCAGGCCTGCGCCGACGACCCGCAGGTCGCGATGCACGCCATCCGCAACCTCTCGCGCCTCGCGTTCGGCGTCGCGTCGGTCCGGTGGGCGCAGCTCGGCTTCGGCCGCACCTCCTCCACCACGCGCGACCAGTCCACGCCCCGAAACCTCATGGGCTTCAAGGACGGCACCGCGAACCTCCGCGCCGAGGACACTGACAACATCTCGAAGTTCCTCTGGTCCGAGGCGGCAGACGGCCAGGAGTGGATGGCCGGCGGCACGTATCTGGTTGCCCGCAAGCTGCGCATCCTCGCCGAGATCTGGGACCGCGCGTCGCTCGGCGAGCAGGAGGCCACCGTCGGCCGCACCAAGGGCTCCGGCGCCCCGCTCAGCGGCGGCAACGAGTTCACCGAACCCGACTTCACGCGCCCCGGCGCCGACGGCACCCCCCTGATCCCCACCGACTCGCACGTCGCGCTCGCCCACCCGAGCGCCAACGGCGGCGCGATGATGCTGCGCCGCGGCTACAACTACACCGACGGCGCCGACGACCTGGGCCGCCTGGACGCCGGACTGTTCTTCCTCGCGTTCATCCGCGACCCCGAGACGCAGTACATCCCCATGCAGACAGCGATCTCGTCGTCCGACGCGATGACCGTCGAGTACGTGCGGGCTGTCGGGTCGGCGATCTTCGCCGTCCCGCCTGGCATCCCGGCAGGGGCGACGCTGGGCGGAGACTCGGGCGCGTACATCGGCCAGGGGCTGTTCACATAGGCGCGTCAGCCCGCTGAATCGTCACGCACTCTCACTAACGTGGTGCACGGATAGCGATCCAACGCGCGACGAGGGGGCCCACACGTGACACCGAGAGCTGGTCTCCCACTACTCCGCGAGGCCGCGAGCGCGCGCACGAGGAGGGCGATGCGCGTCGGCGTCGCCCTCGCGGTGATCGCGGGCGTCGCCGCCTGCGACGGCGGGCCCGGCTTCTACGTCAAGGTCAACCTCGTCAGTGAATGCGACGCAACCATCTGGGCGCGAGTGACGAAAGAGATCATCACCGAAGGCAAAGACGTGTTCGACGGAGACGACTTCGTGATCGAACCAGGTGAGTCCCTGGCATTCGAGACTTCCATTCTTCAGCCCGTCGGCGACAACCTTCGACTGTGGACGGCCGCCTCGCCAGAGGATGGGTTCTACTCATCGACGCTCGTGCCGACCTCGGACCTTGAGCACTACGTCGACGCCGAGGAGTACGACGTCTACGTCGTCCCCATCACGGGCGACCTGTGCCCGGGCTAGATGCCGACGACGGCTCGCAGATCCCCACGGAAAGTCAGCGACCGTGAGCACCTACTCGATTCTGCGGCGTCTGACCGGCCCTGTCCCACGCTCACGTACGCTCGTACTGCCGTGGCAGGACGACGCATCCTCGCACAGTCACGGGATCCTGAGGGAGGGCTGACCCGATGAGCAACCTCGAAACCCGACCGCAAGAGTCGGTGCTCGAGCCGGGCCAGGCCTGCGTCGGCATCGAGGTGCTTGAGCCCCGCGAGGTGCCGCTCGGCGGCCCGCGCGCCATGACCGTCTATCGGACGCTCCCTCAGAAGCAGCGCTCGCTCGTCGGTGCGTGGTGCTTCCTGGACCACTACGGCCCCGACCAGGTGAGCGACTCTGGCGGCATGGTCGTGCCCCGCCACCCTCACACCGGCCTCGCCACGGTGAGCTGGATCTTCACCGGAGAGATCCACCACCTGGACTCAGGCGGCAACGCCGCGACCGTGCGCCCCGGCGAGCTGAACCTGATGATCGCCGGCCGCGGCATCACTCACTCCGAGATCAGCACCCCGGACACGACCGCGCTCCACGGGGTCCAGCTGTGGTTCGCGCTGCCGGAGAGCACCCGGTTCACCGACAACGAGTTCCGCCGCTACGCGCCCGAGCCCGTCACAGCGCCGGGTCTCACCGCGCGGGTCTTCCTCGGGGAGCTGCTCGGATCGCGGTCGCCGGTCGAGACCAGGACGCCCGATCTCCTCGGCGCGGAGCTCCTGCTAGCGCCAGGCGCGGCCGTGACGATCACCGTCCGCGCCGACTTCGAACACGCGGTGCTCGCAGAGGACGCTGAGGTCCAGGTCAACGGCACGACGGTCGCGCACCGCTCACTCGCCTACGTCCCGACGGGCTCCGACACGATCCGCCTCGCCGCCGGCCCCGACGGCGCGCGCCTCATCCTCCTGGGCGGCATCCCGCTCGGCGAACGCATCGTGATGTGGTGGAACTTCGTCGGCCGCGACCACGACGAGATCGTCGAGTTCCGGCGTCGCTACCAGGCCGAGCTCGGATTCGACCCGGCCGATCCGCGCGACGGAGGCAAGCCTCCGCTCTTCGGAACCTTCCCGCCGGGCGAACTCGCGCCGCTCCCCGCCCCACGGCTGCCGACTCTCCGGCTGCGCCCGCGCGCGTAGCGGATCAACCCTGAGGTGCTGCATTCGTTGACCGAGGCGCGCGTGTTGATCGGGCAATGGATCGAGCACTACAACACCGAACGTCCGCACTCGGGACTGAAGATGAAGACCTCGCAGGCGTTCGCGCGCTATTGTGCCCAGCAGGCGGCCACGACATCCGTGTCACAGGCGCCGGCCTGACGTGAGAGGGGGTGTGTGAGAGTGACTACCAACACTGCGACTGGACCAGTCCAAGCCACTTTCGCCCAGCCCGTAAACACGATCTACTCGCAGACGAAGTGGACCAATTCATCGGGGCAGGTCACGATCTACTCGCAGACGCAGTGGACCAATTCATCGGGGCAGGTCATTGACGAGTTGAAGGGCACTCCACTTTGTCCGCCAGAAAGTGACCGCAATGCGTGCACGTCGCGGGGTGGAACAGAGCTCCTCGATCACCTCGGGAGCCTCCCTTGAACCTTCAAGAGCCCACCGGCGTCACCAAGAGTGATCGCCGTGTCACCAGGACATTCACTAACTACTCCAAGTTCCGTCGCACGGGCAAACAAGTTCAGTTCGGGATTGTTGGCATGCTGGGTACTCCGCAAGAAGCGCGTGAGTGGATCAGGGTTCTGCCGTCACGGAGCTTCTGGGCGATGGCCCTCCTTTGCCCCGCGATCGTCTCCGACGCACGCACTTATGCAATCGGGTTTGGCCCCGACCAGATCGCCACGGTGCAGTTTGCGCCAGTGCGACTCCCACCGGCACGTCGCCTTCGCTTCTACAACTACTACGAACTCACTGTTACTGATCGCGTTGACGGCGAATACACAGAGATCATCCTGGGGTCAGAGACATTTCAGGTCGGACACCGAGAGGCCGTCCTCGTGCGCGACCTGCTGCAACTACGGCAGTGACCGCCTCGATTCCACCGTGGTGGAAGACCCACAGCAACCGCTCGACCGCGGCAGGCCCGAGCGCAGCTGATAGGCGCGGACTCCGATTTGAGGAGTAGTGAGATTCTCGCTCCTCCCCACCGTTAGCGATCAACACCTCGCGCTGCAGGTGCGCATGATGGCGCACAGCGCTCACCCGCGTGTGTCCAAGCAATCGATCGAGCACTACAACACCGAACGTCCGCACTCGCAGAAGAAATGGACAAGCTCATCGGTGCAGGTCATTAGCCTCGGAGGGTGGATGACGCACTGATGGACCGCAGGCCGCCGGAGCCGTTCGAAGTCGTCGTGCTCCGCGACGCGCCGCTGTCGCGGCGGCACCGCCTGGCGGACCTCGAGGCTGTCGTTATCGGCCATTCGGTCGATGAGGACAGCGGAGAGGTCTGGTGCGCGATCCTCGTTCGCGGTGAAGAGACGTTCGTTCTGCCTGCGACCGACCTCGAGAGAACCGGCAGGAGCGTGCCGCGCAGTCACGTCTACCCAGGCAGTTCCGCGCGAGTCTCACGAGATGGCAAACTGCTCGCCGTCCCTGATGAGCCAGTGGAAAGCTCGCCGCAAGACCAGGACTAGCGAAGTACGTCCGTGTTCCGGCGCAGTGTCACCGAGCCCTAGCGGAGCACCGTGCCCGCAGCCACCAAGCGACGGGTCTCTGCGGCACACGGAGAGGCGCCCGGCTCCCCACGACGCGACTCTCCACTCCCCCCCCTCGAGGTGTCCCGAGACCGATCGGTTTCGGACCGGCTCAGGTCCCCCGCGCCATGTGATCGTCCTCCCGCATGCCATGCAGGCGGCGCGCGACCTCGGCCGTCGTGCCTGAGAGCGACGGGTAGACCGTGAAGGTCTCCGCCACCTGATCCACGGTGAGCCGATGCGCGACCGCGAGCGACAGCGCGTAGATGTGCTCGGAAGCCCTCGACCCGACGATGACGGCGCCCAGCACGTGCCCGGTGACCGTGTGCCCGAAGATCTTCACGAAGCCCTGGTCGATGCCCAACATCTTCGCGCGCGGGTTGCGGGCAAGCTCCAGCCGCTCGACGCGGTAGAAGATGCCTCGCGCCTTGAGGTCAGCCTCGGAGGCGCCGACGGTCGCGATCTCGGGAGCGGTGAACACCGTGGACGCCATGTGACCCAGGTGCAGCGGGTGGACAGCATCGCCGAGCACGTGCGCCATCGCGATACGCCCCTGCGCCGCCGCGACCGACGCGAGCGGCAGCACGCCCGTGCAGTCGCCCGCCGCGTAGATACCCGGGGCCGAGGTGCGGGAGACCTTGTCGACGGTGATGTAGCCGCGGTCGTCGAGCGTCACGCCCGCCTCGTCAAGACCCAGCCCGTCGGTGTTGGGCACCGAGCCGACCGCCATGAGGCAGTGCGAACCGTCGATCGTCGTCCCGTCCTCCAGGGTGACGCGCACGCCGTCGCCCACGCGCTCTGCCGCAGCAGCACGGCCGCCCACGAGCGTCATGCCGCGGCCCTTGAAGATCTCGGTCAGCATCGCGGATGCCTCGGGGTCCTCGCGCGGAAGCACCCGATCCTGCGAGGCGATCAGCGTCACCTTGCAGCCGAGCAGCCCGTACGCACCGGCGAACTCCGCGCCGGTCACGCCGGACCCCACCACGATCAGATGCTCCGGCAGCTCGGGCAGGTCGTAGAGATCCGTCCAGGAGAGGATCCGCTCGCCGTCGGGGGCTGCGGACTCCAACCTGCGAGGGCGCGCGCCGAGCGCGAGCAGCAGGGCATCACCCTTGATCGTCTCCTCCCCCACGATGACGGCGCCGTCGGGGGAAAGCGTTCCCTCCCCGTCGACCACGCGCACGCCCTCGGACTCGAGGCGGGCACGGATGTCTGAGCTCTGCCTGGAGGCGAGCTGCTTCACCCTGGCGTTCACCGCCGCCAGGTGCACGCGAGTGCGGACCGGCTGCCCGTCGTCGGCCACGATGCCCAGCTCGGGGGCGCGCTCAGCGATGCTGCGCCACTCCGCGGTGGCGATGACCGTCTTGGACGGCACCACGTCGGTCAGGACAGCGTTGCCGCCCAACCCCTGACGTTCGATGAGCGTGACATGCGCTCCTGCCTTGCGTGCGACGAGCGCGGCCTCATAGCCGCCCGGTCCGCCTCCGAGGATCACGACGTGGGACATTCCGCCATGCTGTCACATGCGCTCCACAGGAGCCTCACGACCGCTGCACGCGAGCCCCCGGCTCCCCCAGGAGACTCACGACCGCCTCGGGCCAGTGAAAGGCGGTGGCACCCGGTCCCGGATAGGCTCGACTCATGACTGAAGCCCACGACTTCGCCGCTGAGGCGGCGCGCGTCCTCGCCGAGAAGACCGGCATCGAGAAGCACGACATCGCCCTGATCCTGGGCTCCGGGTGGGGAGGTGCCGCCGAGCTGCTGGGCGAGGAGATCGCCTCCGTGCCCGCCGCCGAGATCCCTGGTTTCAGCGGCCATGCGGTGGCCGGCCACCACGCCGTGCACCGCTCGTTCCGCACCCCGAACGGGCGCACCGTGCTCGCGCTCGGCGCCCGCCAGCACTTCTACCAGTCGCGCGATGCGTCGACGGTGGCGCACGCGGTCCGCATGGCCGCCGCCGCAGGCTGCACCCAGTTCGTCGTCACCAACGGGTGCGGCTCCGTGAACCGCGACTTCGTGCCCGGCACCGTGGTGCTGCTCAAGGACCACATCAACTTCAC
This sequence comes from Demequina zhanjiangensis, assembly GCF_030418315.1. Classification (GTDB taxonomy): domain Bacteria; phylum Actinomycetota; class Actinomycetes; order Actinomycetales; family Demequinaceae; genus Demequina; species Demequina zhanjiangensis. Next base: position 42,115 of record NZ_JAUHPV010000004.1, on the reverse strand, counting down.
GTCGGCCACCCCGCTTGAGGGCGCGACCTTCGTCGACATGACCCAGACCTACACACCGCGACTGCGCGACCTTGCCCACACCATCGACGCGGACCTGCCCGAGGGCGTCTACATGCAGTTCACCGGCCCGCAGTACGAGACGCCCGCCGAGGTCCGCATGGCCGCGATCCTGGGCGCCGACCTCGTCGGCATGTCCACGGCGCTGGAGTCGATCGCCGCGCGCGAGGCCGGTATGGAGATCCTCGGCCTGTCGCTCGTCACGAACCTCGCCGCCGGCTTCGGCGGCGAGACCCTTGACCACCAGGAGGTGCTCGACGCGGGCGCCGCGGCGGCTCCGCGCATCTCGCGCCTGCTCGCCGAGATCGTGAAGGTGATGTAGATGGACGCCGCACTGCTCGAGACCGCGAAGGCGTGGCTCGACGACGACCCCGACCCCGTGACCCGGGGCGAGCTCGAGGCTGTGATCGCGACCGCCGAGATGGGCGACGACGCCGCGCAGGTGGACCTCGCCGACCGTTTCCGCGGCATGCTCCAGTTCGGCACCGCCGGGCTGCGAGGCGCGATCGGCGCCGGCCCCAACCGCATGAACCGTGCCGTGGTGATCCGCGCCGCCGCCGGCCTCGCCGCCTTCCTCAAGGAGGAGCTCGGAGATGCCCCGGCCCGCGTCGCGATCGGCTACGACGCCCGTCACGGCTCGGAGCAGTTCGCCAAGGACACCGCGGCCGTCATGACCGCGGCAGGTCACGAGGCGCTGCTGCTCCCCCGTCTTCTGCCGACGCCCGTGCTCGCCTACGCGACGCGCGTCCTCGACGCCGACGCGGGAGTGATGGTCACTGCCAGCCATAACCCGCCGCAGGACAACGGCTACAAGGTCTACCTGGGCGGACGCGTCGTCACCGACTCCGGCCAGGGCGCCCAGATCGTGCCGCCCTACGACGCGAAGATCGCCGCGCGGATCGCCGCGGTCGAGACCGTCGAGTCGGTCGAGCGCGCCGTCGAGGGCTGGACCGTGCTGGGCGAGGACGTCGTCGACCAGTACGTCGCCGCGGCGGGTGCCGTCGCCGGCGCTCCCGAGGGCGACGTGGCCGACGCGCGTGCGAACCTTCGCATCGTCCTCACCCCGCTGCACGGCGTGGGTGCCCAGACCGTCGAGCGCGCCCTGCGCACCGCCGGGTTCACCGACCTCCACACCGTGCCCGAGCAGGAGAAGCCGGACCCCGACTTCCCCACCGTCTCGTTCCCGAACCCCGAGGAGAAGGGCGCGATCGACCTCGCGCTGGCGCTCGCCGAGTCGGTCGACGCCGACGTCGTGATCGCCAACGACCCCGACACCGACCGGGCTGCCGTCGCGACGATCATCGACGGCCGCTGGACCATGCTCCACGGCGACGTCGTCGGCTCCCTCCTGGGCGAGCGGATCTCCTCACGGGGCGGCCATCCGGAGGGCGCCGTCGTCGGCAACTCCGTCGTCTCGTCTCAGCAGCTCTCCGCGATCGCTGAGCGGTACGGGCTCGGCTACCGCCACACCCTCACCGGGTTCAAGTGGATCTCCCGCGAGGAGGGCCTGGTCTACGGCTACGAGGAGGCGCTCGGCTACTGCGTCGCCCCTGACATGGTCCGCGACAAGGACGGCATCTCGGCCGCCGTCGTCATGGCCGATTACGTGGCCGAGCTGAAGGCCGCAGGCCGCACGCTCGCCGACGCGATCGACGACCTCGCGCGTGCCTACGGCGTGTACCTCACCCGCCAGGTCTCGGCCCGCTTCGCGGACATCGCCCTCATCGGCGAGACCATGGACCGGCTCCTGTCCGCTCCCCCGGCCTCGCTCGGCGGGTCCGACGTGGTCGCGACCGACGACATGGGCGAGGGCTTCCAGGGCCTCCCCCCGACGACGGGCCTGCACCTGGCCACCGCGTCGGGCGCTCGCGTCATCATCCGCCCCTCCGGCACCGAGCCGAAGGTCAAGGCGTACCTCGAGGTCATCGAGCCCCTCGGTGAGGACGGCGACGTGCGCGCCGCCCGAGAGCGTGCCACGGCCGCGATGGACGCGCTCGACTCTGACGTCCACGGCGCGCTCGGGCTGTAACGCATGGCAGATACGTTCGCGCGGGAGCGACGCCCGCGAATGCTCCCGCGCGAACGTCTGCACCCGCGCTGGCGCTGGGTGATCGCCGCCGTCGTCCTGGTGCCCGCGATCATCGCCTCTCCGTGGATGTACACGCGTCTCGTCACCGCTCCCGAGATCGCCAAGACTGGCACCCCCGCGGATCACGCCGACGCGGCGCTCGTCCTGGGCGCACGCGTCTACGAGGACGGCACCCCCTCCAGGTTCCTCCGCGAGCGCATCGAGGTGGGCGTCGCCCTGTACCAGGCGGGCGAGGTCGACACCCTGATCATGAGCGGCGACGGCGACGACTCGTCCGGCTTCGGGGAGCCGACCATCATGCGGCAGGTCGCCGAGGACATGGGCGTGCCGGCGGACGCGATCATCGAGGACCCGCTCGGACTCGACACCTATTCGTCGTGCCAGCGCGCGCGCGACGTCTACGACGTCTCCTCGGTGGTCGTCGCGACCCAGGAGTTCCACCTTCCGCGCGCGGTGTGGCTGTGCGACCAGATGGGCCTGGACACCCAGGGACGCTACCCGGGCGCGCGCCCCACCAGGTCGACCGTCGTCGGCAACATTCGCGAGGTGCCCGCGATCGCCAAGGCGATGCTCGACCAGGCGCGCGGCCGCAACGAGACCGACGTCAGCTGACGTACGACTTGAGGTGCTCCCCGGTCACGGTCGACGCGTCGGCCACCAGGTCGGCGGGCGTCCCCTCGAAGACGACGCGCCCGCCGTCGTGCCCTGCACCCGGGCCCAGGTCGATGATCCAGTCGGCGTGAGCCATGACCGCCTGGTGATGCTCGATCACGATGACCGTCTTGCCTGAGTCCACGAGCCGGTCCAGCAGCGCGAGGAGGTTCTCGACGTCGGCCAGGTGGAGGCCCGTCGTCGGCTCGTCCAAGACGTAGACGCCGCCCTTCTCCGCCATGTGCGTCGCCAGCTTGAGGCGCTGCCGCTCGCCGCCCGAGAGCGTCGTGAGCGGCTGGCCGAGCGCCAGGTACCCGACCCCCACGTCGACCAGGTGCCCCAGCATCTTCGCCGCCGCGGGGTTCTTCGCGTCGCCCTCCGAGAAGAACGCGTGTGCATCGACGACCGGCATCTCCAGCACGTCGGCGATGGACCGACCGGCCAAGGTGTAGGTCAGGACCTCGTCGTTGAAGCGTCGGCCCTCGCAGGCCTCGCACGTGCTGGCGACGGTCTCCATGACGCCCAGCTCCGTGTAGATCATCCCCGCGCCGTTACAGACAGGACAGGCCCCCTCCGAGTTGGCGCTGAACAGGGCGGGCTTCACGCCGTTTGCCTTGGCGAACGCCTTCCGGATCGGTTCGAGCGCGCCCGTGTACGTGGCCGGGTTGGAACGGCGCGACCCCTTGATGGGGCGCTGATCGACGGTGACGACGCCCTCGTCGGCCGGGATGGAGCCGTGGATGAGCGAGCTCTTGCCCGAGCCCGCGACGCCCGTGACGACGGTGAGGACGCCGAGCGGGATGTCGACGTCCACATCCTGCAGGTTGTTCGCAGACGCGCCTCTGATCTCGATCGCACCCTTGCCGGTACGGACCGACTCCTTGAGCGCTGCCCTGTAGCCCAGGTGCTTGCCCGTGAGGGTGTCCGAGGCGCGCAGCCCGTCGACCGTGCCCTCGAAGCAGATCTCGCCACCCGCTGTGCCAGCGCCCGGGCCGAGGTCGATCACATGGTCGGCGATCGCGATCGTCTCCGGCTTGTGCTCCACCACCAGCACCGTGTTGCCCTTGTCGCGCAGCTGCTCAAGCAGGCCGTTCATGCGCTGGATGTCGTGCGGGTGCAGGCCGATCGTCGGCTCGTCGAACACGTAGGTGATGTCCGTGAGCGACGACCCGAGATGGCGGATCATCTTGGTCCGCTGTGCCTCGCCACCCGAGAGCGACCCTGCGGCCCGGTCGAGCGACAGGTAGCCGAGGCCGATCTCCACGAATGAGTCGAGCGTGTCGCGCAGCGAATCTAGCAGCGGGCCGACGGACGGGGCATCCAGCTTGCGCATCCACACCGCAAGGTCCGAGATCTGCATCTGCGCGAGCTCGTCGATGCCCTTGCCTCCCACCTTGGAGGAGCGGGCCAGCGCGCTCAGGCGCGTGCCGTCGCAGTCGGGGCAGGTCTGGAACGTGACCGCGCGATCCACGAACGCCCTGATGTGGGACTGCATCGCGTCGCGATCCTTGGACAGCATCGACTTCTGGATCTTGGGGATCAGACCCTCGTACGTCATGTTGATGCCGGCCATCTTGACCTTGGTCGGCTCCTTGTAAAGGAGGTCGTCCCGCTCGCGCTTGGAGTAGTCCTTGATCTTCTTGTCGGGGTCCAGGAAGCCGGACTCCGTGTAGATCCGGACGGCCCACCCGTCGGCCGTGTACCCGGGAATGGTGAGGGCGCCCTCCGCGAGCGACTTCGAGTCGTCGAAGACCTGGGTGAGGTCCAGCTCGCTCACGCGGCCGGTGCCCTCGCAGCGGACGCACATCCCGCCGGTCACCGAGTACTCGCGGCGCTCGCGCACCGTCGTCCCGTCCTTGCGCGTCACCGTCGCCGAGCCGGAGCCCGACGATGTGGCGACGTTGAATGAGAACGCCTGCGGCGGGCCCACCTGCGGCTCGCCCAGGCGCGAGTAGAGGATGCGGAGCATCGCATGCACGTCCGTCGCCGTGCCGACGGTGGACCGCACGTTCGCGCCCATCGGCTCCTGATCCACGATGATCGCGGTCGTCACACCCTCCAGGAGGTCCACGTCCGGCCGCTGCTGGGAAGGCATGAACCCCTGGATGAAGGACGAGTACGTCTCGTTGATCATGCGCCGCGACTCGGCGGCGATCGTGTCGAACACCAGGGACGACTTGCCCGACCCCGACACTCCGGTGAAGGCCGTCAGCCGACGCTTCGGGATATCGACGGAGACGCTCTTCAGGTTGTTCTCGCTCGCGCCGCGCACCCTGATCAGGTCGTGGCTGTCAGCGACGTGGTCGCTCATGCTGCCTCCCCCGCGTCTGCCTCCGGGTGGCGCGCGCGTCCTTGAAGGATTGTCGCACCAGGGACGACGCAGTGCGCGCCGCGGTCACCACCCGTCGGCGACCGTACGGAACTAGCATCGAAGGGAGGGCCGCCGAGAGGGGGTGATGTGGAGAGCAGATATCCCATCCCACCCATTTCAACGGAGGACCGATCATGAAACGTCTATTGACGATTCCGCTGGTGACGTGCGCGCTGCTCATGGGCGCCGCGCCAGCCCTGGCGGGACCACCGTCCGATGCCGAAGGCGACTGGACCTACTTCCTCACCGGGCTCGACTTTCGCGACGCGGGAAACACCACGTTCGCGTACGGCACGGAGCACTCATTCTTCGAGGGCACCTTCGAGGGCGAAGCCGACGACGATTTCGTCGTCGTGTGCCACCTGAAGCACACCGGCATGTACCTGACCTCAGTTCACGGCACGATCGACTTCACCGGCAGTGTCGAAGGCCAGGAGGGAACCATGCTGATGAGGTTCGTCGGCAAGCAGACCTCGACGGTATGCGGGCCGAGCGACGCAGTCTGGGAAGGTACTTGGACCGTCGTTGACGGTGCGGGTGACCTCGCAGACGTGCACGGCCACGGCACCTGGACTGGCCCGAGCTTCGACCTCGACTACGCCGGCCAGATCCACTTCGACTGACCGCGCCACCGCGCGACTCGCTGAGACACAGTTCCCAGGGATTTCCGACTGGGCGTCCGTGCCCAGCGGGCCGCGTTCGACGCGATCCGAGGCCTAGTAGCCGCCGTCGCCCGAGTCCTCGACGACCACGCCGTCGAGACCGTCGAGCACCGCCGCCGTGCCGGACAAGCCCAGACGGGTCGCGCCGGCCTCGATCATGGCGAGCGCCGCGTCGGCCGTGCGGATGCCGCCCGACGCCTTCACGCCCAGGCGTCCGCCCACCGTGTCAGCCATCAGCTTGACCGCGTGGGCCGAGGCACCGCCCGCGGGGTGGAAGCCCGTCGAGGTCTTCACGAAGTCCGCTCCCGCGGCCTCCGACGCCTGGCACGCGCCCACGATCGCCTCGTCCGACAGCGCCGCCGACTCGATGATGACCTTGAGGATCTTGCCCGCGGGCACCGCGGCGCGCACTGCGGCCACGTCGGCCTGCACGTCGTCGAAGCGACCCTCGTTCGCGGCGGCGATGTCGATCACCATGTCCACCTCATCGGCACCCTGCTCGATGCTCAGCGCAGCCTCCGCGGCCTTGACCGCCGAGTGGTGCTTGCCCGACGGGAAGCCGCACACCGTGGCCACCGCCAGGCCCTCGGGCGTCGCGATCGGAAGCATCGACGGCGAGACGCACACCGAGAAGACGCCGAGCGCGGCGCCCTCCGCGACCAGCGCCGCGACGTCGGCAGGAGTGGACTCCGGCTTGAGGAGGGTGTGGTCGACGTACTGGGCGAGCTCTGCGCGGGAAAGTGTCATGACCCCAGCCTACGGCGGGAGTTGCACCCCGGTGGCGCCTTTGCGATCATCGGGGCAGAGCCGACCACGGCTCCCGGACGAAGTGACGTACCCGGCCAGCGACAAGACGTCTCACAGGAGAGACCTCATGTCCTGGATCATCCTCATCCTCTCTGGCGTGCTCGAGGCCGTCTGGGCGACAGCGCTCAGCAAGTCCGAGGGGTTCACACGCCCGTGGCCCACCGCGATCTTCGCCGTCGCCCTGCTCGCGTCCATGGGCGGGCTCGCCTATGCGTTGCGGTCCCTGCCCGTGGGCACCGCGTACGCGATCTGGGTGGGGATCGGCGCCGCGCTGACCGTCACCTACGCGATGATCACCGGCGCGGAGCCCGCGTCGCTGCTGCGGATCGCGCTGATCCTCGGGATCGTCGCGTGCGTCGTGGGACTCAAGCTCACGCACTGAGGCGCGCGGCGGAAGCGCCCGCTACTCGTCCATCCCGTAGCCCTCGACGATCAGGTCCGCGAGGTCCGCGCGCTCGTCGTAGGGCAGGAACGCACCCCAAGCCGCAGCCAGGGTCGCCTCGAACAGGTCCGTCTTGGACCAGCCCGCATCCACGAGCTCCTGGAACTCGCTCACCATGTCGATGCCCGACATCAGCTTGTCGTCGGTGTTGATCGTGACCGCGAAGCCGAGATCACGCAGCTCGTGGATCGGGTGCTCCGCGATCGAAGGCGCCGTCCCCGTGTGCACGTTCGACGTGGGGCACATCTCGAGCGGGATCTGCTGGTCCAGGACGTACTGCGCGATGTGGCCGAACACCGGCATCTCGGTGCCGAAGTCCGTGATGTCCTCCGTGATGCGCGCGCCGTGGCCGATGCGGCGCGCCGCACCCAGGCCGAGCGCCTGCCCGAGCGAGCCCAGGCCGTCGGCCTCGCCCGCGTGGATCGTCACCGGGAACAGCTCGTCGCGAAGCAGCGAGAACGCCGGCGCGTGCTTGGCGGGCGGGAAGCCCGCCTCGGGGCCGGCGATGTCGAACCCGACGCAGCCGGTCCCCCAGTTCGCCAGCGCCAGCTCGGCCACCTCGAGGGAGCGGTCGGTCTGCCGCATCGCGCACAGCAGCGCCGCCGCGCGGATCGTGTACCCCTGCTCGAGCGCCTCGGAGACGCCCTCCTCGATGCCGGCCTGCACCGCGTCCACGACCTCCTGCATGATGAGCCCCTGCTCGCAGTGCAGCTCGGGGGCGTAGCGAAGCTCCAGGTAGATCACGCCATCGCGCGCGTGGTCCACGACAGCCTCGCGGGCGATCCGCGTGAGGTTCTCCGCCGTCTGCATCACCGCCGCGGTGTGCACGAACGCCTCGAGGTACTTCTCAAGGGACCCAGAGTTGGCGTTCGCCACGAACTCCTTGGCGAGCAGCTCAGGCTCGACGGTCGGCAGCGCGTAGCCGATCTCGCCTGCCAGCTCGATGAGGGTCTCGACGCGGACACCGCCGTCGAGGTGGTCGTGGAGGACGACCTTGGGAAGGGCGCGGATCTCGTCGGGGGTGAGAGTCATGCTCACAGGCTAGTGCGGCCGCGCCGGTGATGGCATCGCGAGCCACGACACGCGGCTCCAGTTGCCGAGCGCCCGCACGCGCGGTCCCGGTCCGCGGAACGCGTCCACGCTGAGGCGCATCAGCGCACCCTTGCCGGGCTCATACGCGAGGAAGCCGTCCTTACGCGCCTCGACCAGCAGGATCACATGCCTGGGGACGACGGTGTCGAGCCCCAGGTCCGAGTCGCCCGCCGAGTACAGCGGGACAGGGAGACCGTCCGTGAGCGCGGCCGCGGCGTGGACCACCAGGCTGGACGACGCGTCGGCCGACCTGTCGTCGAGCACCGCGGAGCGATACCTCACCCCGTAGGGCCGCGCGAGCTGCGCGAGTCGCCACGGAGGCGTGCCCAGCGATCGTGGCCACGAGAGGAGCCCGAGCGCTCTGCTCGTGACCTCCTCGTGCTGCCCGCGCTGCAGCTGCGCCCATCTGCCTTCGATGTCCGCGGCGGGTCGACCGCCTTCGATGATGGCTGCCGCGACGGGCTCCGGCGTGTAGCCCGCGAAGAGGCGCCCGGCGACGATCCACACGGCCACGAACGGGTCGGTGACAGCGTGGAGCATCCCGAGCGTCGCCGCTCCGCACGTGGTCTCGTCGACCTGCCGCGCGGTGACGACGCCGAAGGCGACCGGCCCCTCGACTCGAGCCCCATCGGCGTCGGCCAGAGGATCACGCGCGGCCGCCTTCGCGTCGGCGGTGAGCCGCCGCCAGCCCGAGGCGAGGGCGGCGATCGCGTCGACCGGGGCGCCCGTGGCGCCGGCCCGCACGATCACGTCACCGTCGTCGCCCAGCTCGGCGCGGGCGGTCTCGAGCGCCCGGCGGTCGGCCCGCGAGGACGTGTCGAGGCGACGCTCCCACGCGCGCAGGGCCGCGAGCCGCTCGCGAGGACGCGAAGCGATCACCTGAGCCGCGTGGGCCCGTGCGTCGTCACCGAGCCAACGTCGGCCCCACCCGAGAGGCCGAAGCGTCCGGGCGACCACCGACGTCAGCGTCCAACCCATCAGTGGGTGGCGGTGCCGATCCGATCCATGACGATGGCACGCTCGGGGGCGGTGTCGCCGATCTCGATCGCGCCTGCGCCGCCGCACGCCTCCTCGAGGGCCTGCAGCCCTCGCGGCATGCGGTCCGCGGTCTCGGTGTGGAGGGTGGCGATGACGTCACCCTTCTTGACGGTCTCGCCGAGCGTCTTGTGGAGGTACATGCCGGCGCCTGCCTGCACGGGGTCCTCCTTGCGCGCGCGGCCTGCGCCGAGGCGCCACGCCGCGATACCGGTGCCCAGAGCATCCATGCGGGTGATGACGCCGTCGCGATCCGCCCGGACCTCCTCGACGTGCTCCGCCTGGGTCATGGGGGCGGTCGGGTCGCCGTCCTGCGCGCGGATCATCGCGTTCCACGCGTCCATCGCGCGGCCGTCCTTGAGCGCCTCCGCCGGGTCGACGTCGGTGACGCCAGCGCCGGCAAGCATCTCGCGGGCGAGCGCGACGGTCAGCTCGACCACGTCGGCGGGTCCGCCGCCGGCGAGCACCTCGAGCGACTCCTCGACCTCCAGCGCGTTGCCGATGCCGCGGCCGAGCGGGGTGCTCATGTCGGTCAGCAGAGCGGACGTGCGCACGCCCGCGTCGGTGCCGAGGTCCACCATGGTCCGCGCGAGCTCGCGCGCCGAGTCGATGTCCTTCATGAACGCGCCGCTGCCGACCTTCACGTCGAGCACCAGCACGCCGGTGCCCTCGGCGATCTTCTTGGACATGATCGACGACGCGATCAGCGGGATCGCCTCGACCGTGCCGGTGACGTCGCGCAGCGCGTACAGCTTCTTGTCCGCGGGCGCGAGGCCCGAACCGGCCGCGCAGACCACGGCGCCGACGCCCTCGAGCTGCGCCATCATCTCCTCGTTGGAGACCGACGCGCGCCAGCCGGGGATCGACTCGAGCTTGTCGAGCGTGCCGCCCGTGTGGCCGAGCCCGCGGCCCGACAGCTGCGGCACCGCGACGCCGCATGCGGCGACGAGGGGCGCGAGCGGCAGGGTGATCTTGTCGCCCACGCCACCGGTCGAGTGCTTGTCGGCGGTGGGCCGGCTGAGCGACGAGAAGTCGAGCCGCTCGCCCGTGTTGATCATCGCCTGCGTCCAGCGAGCGATCTCCTCGCGGGTCATGCCGCGCTGCAGGATCGCCATCGCGAGCGAGCTCATCTGCTCGTCAGCGACGACTCCCCTCGTGTAGGCATCGACGACCCAGTCGATCTGGTCGTCGGTCAGGACGCCACCATCGCGCTTGGCGATGATGACCTCGACGGCGTCGTGGCGCTCGGCCATGGGGATCAGCTCTCCTCGAGGTGCTGGGGCCCGAAGGCCCAGGGAAGGATGTCGTTCATGGTGAGGGTGCCGTCGGGCCCGTCGATCAGCAGCGCGTCGCCGCCGAACTCGTACAGGAGCTGACGGCACCGGCCGCACGGCTGCAGCGGCGAGCCCGCTGCGTCCACGCATGCGAACGCGACGAGCCGCTTGCCGAGCGCGTCGGTGTGCAGCTTGGACACGAGCGCGCACTCGGCGCACAGCGTGAGGCCGTAGCTCGCGTTCTCCACGTTGGCGCCCGTGACGATCGCACCGGTGTCGGTGAGCGCGGCGGCGCCCACCGGGTACTTCGAGTACGGGACATAGGCACGGGTCGACGCCTCGCGTGCGGCGGCACGCAGCGCCTCCCAGTCGATGTCTGTCATCCGACCTACTTCTTGTACGGGATGTTCTCGGCGGCCGGCGGGCGCACGTGGCCCACGAGACCGGCGACCGCGAAGATGGTCGCCAGGTACGGCAGCATCGCCAGGAACTGCGACGGGATCGACGTGCCGATGATGCCGAACTGCTCGCGGAGCGAGTCAGCGAAGCCGAACAGCATGGCCGCCGCCAGGGCGCCCTTGGGGCTCCACCGGCCGAGGATCATCGCGGCGAGGGCGATGTAGCCCTTGCCGCCCGTCATCTCCTTGTTGAACGCGAGTCCGGAGGCGACCGTGAAGAACGCGCCGCCGAGGCCGGCGATGGCGCCACCGAGGATGGTGTTGCGCACGCGGGTGCGGTTCACCTTGATGCCGACGGTGTCCGCGGCCTTGGGGTGCTCGCCGACGGCGCGCACGCGCAGGCCCCAGCGCGACTTGAAGAGCATCACGTTGAAGATGATCACGAGCGCGTACATCGCGTACACGAGCAGGTTCTGGTCGAAGAACACCGGACCGACGACCGGGATGTCGGACAGCAGCGGGATCGTGATGTCGGGCAGTCCGATCGCGCGGTTGAGGTCCGGGTTCTCCCTCATGACGGTGCCGAAGAAGAAGTTCGTGAGACCCACGGCGAGCACGTTGAGCACGACGCCGACGACGATCTGGTCCACCCAGTAGCGGACCGCGAACAGGGCGAGCATGGCGCCGAGCAGTGCTCCCGCGAGGGGCGCGGCAAGCAGGCCCGCGTAGGCGCCCACCGTGGAGGAGCCGGTGGCTCCCGCGACGGCGCCTGCGACGAGCGCGGCCATGAAGGCGCCGGACAGCAGCTGACCCTCGATCGCGATGTTGACCACGCCGGAGCGCTCACACACCATGCCCGCGAGGGCACCGAAGACGAGCGGCGTCGCGAGGACGACGGTGCCGATGAGCAGGCCCGTCACCTGGATGGACGTCGCGGTTTTGCCCGCACCGGCCCACACCAGGATCGACGCGATGATCGCGAGGCCGAACAGGATCGGCACCCACGAGCCGAGCTTGCGGCGCGTGGCCACGCCCCACGCGGAGACTCCGGCGAGGAGCAGCGCGGAGATGGTGAGGAACAGCGCGAACGCCTGCGCAGGCACGGCCCACGAAGGGATCTGGATCGCGTCGGACCCGCGGGAGACGACGAAGGTCGTGTGGGTGCCGCTGGGCGTGCCGAGCCCGAACAGGATGAAGGCGATGAGGCCGACGACCCCGAGCAGGATCGGGATCTTCCAGCTGGGCCCCGACGCGACGTCAGCGTCGGGCTGCTCGGTCTGCGGAGCTTCGAGCGTCGTGGTCATGCCGCCACCACCTTCTCGTTCGTCGGGGTGGGGAGTCGGAAGAGGAACCTCACCAGGGGCGGTGCCGCGATGAACAGCACGATCAGCGACTGGAGGATGAGGACGATGTCCACGGGCAGCTGGGCCGCCACCTGGAGGGTGGGGCCGGAGGCGCGGAACGCACCGAACAGGATTCCGGCGAGGACGGTCCCGAGCGGACGGGATCGGCCGAGCAACGCCACCGTGATGGCGTCGAATCCGAACGATCCAGCGATGCCTGCGGTGAGCGCCTTCTCAGTGCCGAGCACCTGTGCGGAGCCCGCGAGTCCGGCGAGTCCACCGGCGATCGTCATGACGGCGATGATGCCGAAGGAGACGTTCATGCCGGCGGTGCGCGCGGCGCGCGGGTTGGCGCCGACGGCGCGGAAGCGGAAGCCCCACGTGGAGCGCTCCATGAGCCACCAGACTCCGAAAGCCGCGGCGAGCGCGAGCAGGAAGCCCAGGTGCAGGCGGTAGCTCTCCCCCAGGATCAGCGGGTACTGCGCAGTGGTGTCGACGACTGGCGACTGCGGGTTGTCCGAGCCGGGACGCTGGAACGCGTCGGTGCTGAGCGCGTACGCGAGCAGGTTGGCCGCCACGTAGTTGAGCATGATCGTGACGATCACCTCATGCGCGCCGGTCTTGGCCTTGAGGATGCCGGGGATGAAGCCCCACAGCGCGCCTCCGAGCATCGAGGCGACGACGGCGACCAGCAGGTGCAGGCCGACGGGCAGGTGCCACGCGAAGCCGACCCAGCCTCCGAGCATGGCGCCCATGATGATCTGGCCCTGCGCACCGATGTTGAACAGGCCGGCGCGGAAGCCGATGCCGAGACCGAGACCCGCGAAGATCAGGGGCGTCGCCATGGTGAGCGTCTCGGTGAAGGGGCGGAACTGCTGCACGAAGGTGTCGCCGCTGTAGTTCCAGATCGACCCGCGGAACATGGCGGTGTAGGCGCTCGAGACCGCCTCCCACGCTGCGGCGAAGGTGTCCATCGGCCGCGCGAAGAAGTACCGGGCGGCCTCGGCCACGGCTGGGTCCGCGAAGATGATGAGCAGTCCACCGATGACCAGCGACGCGACCACGGCCAGCACCACGACGATCCACGAGCTCTCGGTGATCTCGCGGAGCAGACCGCGCCAGTCGCGGCCCTCCTGCGACGGGGCGTCGTCGCTCTTCTTCACTGCCTCGGCGCTCACGCCGCCTCCTCCTCGTGTGCTCCGGCCATCATGAGGCCGAGGGTGTCGCGGTCGGTGTCCGGCGGGACGATGCCGACGATCTCGCCGTGGTACATCACGGCGATGCGGTCGGCGAGCGCCAGGACCTCGTCGAGCTCGGAGCTGACGATGATGACCGCCGCGCCGCCATCGCGCTCGGCGATGATGCGCTTGTGGACGAACTCGATGGAGCCGACGTCCAGTCCTCGCGTGGGCTGCGAGGCGATCAGCAGCTTGAGCGGTCGTGAGAGCTCGCGGGCGAGCACGACCTTCTGCTGGTTTCCGCCCGAGAGCGAGCTTGCGGTCGCCTCGATCGAGGTGGTGCGCACGTCGAACTGCTCCACGTGCTTCTCCGCCTCCTCGGCGATGACCTTCGGCTGGAGCGCCATGCCCTTGGCGTACGGGGCCTTGTCGTGGAGGTCGAGGATGAGGTTGTTGGCGATCGTGAAGCTGGCGACCAGGCCGTCCTCGGTCCTGTCCTCGGGCACGAAGCCCATGCCGGAGTGCAGCACGTCCTTGATGGGCTTGTCGGTGATGATCTCGCCGTCGAGCATGGCGGTGCCGGCGGTGGTGGGGACCACGCCCAGCAGCGCCTCGGCGAGCTCGGTCTGACCGTTGCCCTGCACGCCTGCGATCGCGAGGATCTCGCCCGCGCGGACGTTGAAGCTGACGTGCTTGAGGCGGGCGATGCCCTCCTCGTCCACGACCGAGAGGTCGTCGACGGTGAGCATGACCTTGCCCGGCTTCGCCTCGTCCTTGTCGACCGTCATGGAGACGTCGCGGCCGACCATGAGCGAGGCGAGCTCTGCCTGCGAGGCGGTGGGCTCGGCGGTGCCGACCACCTTGCCGCGGCGGATCACCGTGATGGTGTCGGCCACGGCCTGGACCTCGCGCAGCTTGTGCGTGATGAGGACGACGGCGGTGCCGGCGTCGCGGAGGTCCTTGACGATCGACAGGAGCTCGTCGGTCTCCTGCGGGGTGAGCACAGCGGTGGGCTCATCCAGGATCAGGATCTTTGCGTCACGTGAGAGCGCCTTGATGATCTCGACGCGCTGCTGCGCGCCGACGGGAAGGTCCTCGATCACGGCGTCGGGGTCCACGTCGAACTTGAAGCGGTCGGAGATCTCCTTGACCTTCGCGCGGGCCGCCTCGAGGTCGAGCAGCTTCGCGGCGCCCTTGACCTGCTCGTGGCCCAGCATCACGTTCTCCGCGACGGTGAACGGCGGCACGAGCATGAAGTGCTGGTGCACCATGCCGATGCCTGCGGCCATCGCGTCGCCGGGGCCGTCGAAGTCGGCCGGCTTGCCGTCCAGAAGCACCTCGCCCTCGTCGGCGACGTACAGTCCGAACAGGACGTTCATCAGCGTCGACTTGCCGGCGCCGTTCTCGCCCAGAAGCGCATGCACCTTGCCCGGCTCGACCACCAGATCGATCGAGTCGTTGGCGGTGAAGGTGCCGAAGCGCTTCGTAATCCCCTTCAGTTCGAGTTTCACTCGTCACTGCCTTTCACAGTTCCTGCGCGCACCCCGCCATCGGAGTGGCATCCAGGGTCAGTCAAGCACGAGGGGCGCGCCGCGTCCACGCAGCGCGCCCCTCGCGTCGGACCTGGTCCGACCGTTGTTGCTTACGGCTCGATGGAGCCGTCGATGATGCCTGCCGAGATCGCCTCGAGCTCGGACACCGTGGTGTCGTCGAGAACGCCAGCGGCCCAGTCAGCAAGGCCGACACCGTTGTTCTCGAGGGTGCCGACGTAGGGCTCCGAGGAGAAGCCGGAGCCGGCAGCGGCGTCGTTCACGACGTCGTAGACCGCGGGGCCCATCTGCTTCATGATCGAGGTCAGGATGATGTCCGCGTAGTCAGTGGTGAGGGTCCAGTCGGAGTCCACACCGATGATCCACACGTCGCCAGCGGCCTCAGCGGCAGCGGCGGCACCCAGGCCGACGGGGCCGGCGACCGGGAGGATGATGTCCGCACCCTGGTCGATGAAGCCCTGAGCCGTCGACTGGCCCTTCGTGGTGTCGGAGAAGTCGCCGGTGAACGAGCCGGTCTCGCCGTCCCATCCGAGCACGGTGACGTCAGCGCCGTTGTCAGCGTTGTACTGCTCGACACCCGCGAGGAAGCCGTCCATGAAGATGGTGACGGTCGGGATCTGGAGGCCACCGAAGGTGCCCACCACGCCGGTCTGCGACGCGGCAGCGGCACCGTAGCCCGCGAGGAACGCGGCCTCGTCGGTGTCGAAGATCAGCGGCTTGACGTTGTCGATCGGCTCCTCGTACGCGAAGTCGATGATCGCGAAGTCCGAGTCGGGGTTGGCGGCGGCGGCCTCAGCGGTCGCGTCACCGAGCAGGAAGCCGACGGTGATGGTCAGGTCGCAGCCGTCGGCGACCATCGCGGAGATGTTCGGCGCGAAGTCGGCGTCCGAGGTGGACTCGGCGGTGCTGATCTCGATGCCGAGGTCGGCAGAGACGGTCTGCAGGCCCTCGTAGCCCGCCTGGTTGAACGACGCGTCGTCGAAGCCACCGGAGTCGGAGACCATGCAGGCCTTGTAGTCGGTGGTCTCAGCAGCGGTCTCGGTGGGCGAGGAGGAGGTCTCCTCCGGCGCCGACGAGCAGGCTGCGAGCACGATCGCGCCGGCGGCGGCGATCGCGCCGAAGCGCAGGGTGTTCTTCATGAGTGTTGGTTCCTCACTATGTCTGGCCAGGGTGACGCCAGGCTGAGCGTCGAAACTCACCCTACGCGCGAAATGTTTCAGATTCCGTCCTCGGCGACGTCCAAGTGCAACGAATCGGTCACGATCCGGCACGGAGGCGCAGGTCAGAGTCCAGAGATGCTGGTAGCAGCGTCCTTGACGGCCTGGGCCGCCTGCCGCGTGGTCACCAGGAGGGCCTCGTCGGTCTCGACGACCACCGCGTCGTCCACGCCGACGACCACGACGGGCCTGTCGCCCCCCACGACCGTCGCGCCGCTGGCCTTGACCATCGCTGCGGGCGCCGTGCGGCCGACGGAGATGACGCCCTGAGCGTCGGGCGTCAGCATCGACGCGAGCGAGTCGAAGTCGCCGATGTCGTGCCACCCGAGCGACGCCGGCACCACTGCCACTCCGCCCTCGGCCGCGACCGGCTCGGCGATCGCGTGGTCGATAGCGATCTTGGTGAGCGTAGGCCACACCTCGTCGAGCACTGCCGCACGCTCCGGCCCGTCCCACGCGGCAGCGATACGTCGCACGCCCTCCGCGAGCGTCGGCTGCAGCCGTGCGAGGTGGCCGAGCAGCACGTCGGTGCTGACGACGAACATGCCGGCGTTCCAGACGTACCCGCCGTCCGCGAGCATCTGCGCCGCGGTCTCCGGGTCCGGCTTCTCTGTGAACTCCCGGACGTCCATCGCCCCGGCGACACCCTCAAGGCCGCTGCCCTGACGGATGTACCCGAACGCGCTCGACGGCTCCGTCGGCTCGATGCCGATCGTGACGACCTTGCCCGTGCGCGCTGCCGCGACGGCGGTCGCGACGGCCTCGGCGAACGCCTGCGTCTCCGTGATGACATGGTCGGCGGCGAACGAACCCATGATCGACGGCCCACGGCGCTGCTCGATCACCGCGGCCGCGAGCGCGATCGCCGCCATCGAGTCGCGCGGGCTCGGCTCGGCGATCAGCAGCTCCTGCGGCACCTGCGGCACCTGCGCGGCGACGGCGTCGGCATGCCGCGCACCGGTGACGATGTAGACCTCGTCGGTCAGCGCCGACAGGCGGGTCACCGTGTCCTGGATCAAGGTGCTCCCGGTGCCGAGCAGATCCAGCAGGAACTTGGGGCGCGTCGGCTGGGACAACGGCCACAGCCTCGAGCCGACGCCCCCTGCAGGGACGACGGCGACCAGGTCGGAAATGGGCTCCAAAGCGGGTGTCGCATGAGTCACAGGTCCCACACTAGGATGAAAATCAGGTCATCCATCAACGACGAAGGGATGAGAGTGTCCCCTGCACCGACGCTGTACCGCGGCCATGAAGGCATGTGGATGTGGCTCGTCCATCGCTCCACGGGCGTGGCGATCTTCTTCTTCCTGCTGATCCACGTCACCGACACCGCGCTCGTGCGCGTCTCGCCTGAGGCGTACAACGAGGTCATCGGCACGTACAAGACGCCCATCTACGGCCTCGTCGAGGCCGGCCTGGTCGCCGCGATCATCCTTCACGCGTTCAACGGCCTGCGCATCATCGCGGTCGATAACTCCACCTGGGCGCTGCGCCACCAGAAGAAGCTCGCCTGGGCGGTGTGGATCATCTTCGTCGTGCTCATGGCGGGCTTCCTCCCCGTGCACCTCGGTCACGTCTTCGGAGGTGAATGATGACCGCACCTGACCTCACCACCCCGCGCGAGCGCATCCGCTCCGGCCGCATGCGCCGCCAGGCCGAGCGCTGGTCGTGGATGTTCATGCGCTTCTCCGGCGCCATCCTGATCCTGCTGATCTTCACCCACCTGTTCGTCAACCTCATCACGGGCGACGGCGTCAGCCAGATCGACTTCGCCTTCGTCGCCGGCAAGTGGGCCGACTGGTGGTGGCAGTGGGCCGACTTCCTCATGCTCGTCCTCGCCATGCTGCACGGGGGCAACGGCATGAGGCTGCTCATCAACGACTACGCTCACAGGAAGACGACCCGCACGGTGCTGATGGGCGTGCTCGGGGTGGCGGTGGCCGTGGTCATCGTCCTCGGCTCGCTGGTCATCTGGACCTTCGACCCGTGCCCTGTCGATGCCGACCCGTCCCTGCTGCCCAGCTTCTGCGCCACCGTGGCCGCCTGACTTCTGCGAGGAAACACAGATGACCCTTCACGAGTACGACGTCGTCATCGTCGGCGCCGGCGGCGCCGGCATGCGTGCCGCCCTCGAGAGCTCCAAGCGGGCGAGGACCGCCTGCCTCACCAAGCTCTACCCGACCCGTTCCCACACCGGCGCCGCCCAGGGCGGCATGGCCGCCGCGCTCAGCAACGTCGAGGACGACAACGCCGAGTGGCACACCTTCGACACGATCAAGGGCGGCGACTACCTGGTGGACCAGGACGCCGCCGAGATCCTGTGCAAGGAGGCCGTGCAGGCGGTGCTCGACCTGGAGAACATGGGCCTGCCCTTCAACCGCACCGAGGGCGGCACGATCGACCAGCGCCGCTTCGGCGGCCACACCCGCAACCACGGCGAGGCCGCGGTGCGCCGTGCCTGCTACTCGGCCGACCGCACGGGTCACATGATCCTGCAGACGCTCTACCAGCAGTGCATCAAGCAGGAGGTCGAGTTCTACAACGAGTACTACGTGCTCGACCTGATCCTGGACAAGGACCCGCAGGGCACGCCCGAGGGCGAGGAGGTGTCCGTCGCGGGCGTCATCGCCTACGAGCTCGCCACGGGTGAGATCCACACGTTCCGTGCCAAGTCGGTGATCTTCGCGACGGGCGGCGCGGGCAAGGTCTTCAAGACCACCTCCAACGCGCACACCCTCACGGGCGACGGCATGGCGATCGCGTTCAACGCGGGCCTGCCGCTCGAGGACATGGAGTTCTTCCAGTTCCACCCGACGGGCCTCGCCGGCCTGGGCATCCTGCTGTCCGAGGCCGCGCGCGGCGAGGGCGGCATCCTGCGCAACAGTGAGGGCGAGCGCTTCATGGAGCGCTACGCACCCACGATCAAGGACCTGGCGCCACGCGACATGGTCGCGCGCGCCATGGCCAACGAGGTGCGCGAGGGCCGCGGGTGCGGTCCGCACAAGGACTACGTCCTCCTGGACCTCACGCACCTGGAGCCCGCGCACATCGACGCGAAGCTGCCCGACATCACAGAGTTCGCCCGCACCTACCTGGGCGTGGAGCCGTACACCGAGCCCGTGCCCGTCTACCCGACGGCGCACTACGCGATGGGCGGCATCCCCACCAACGTGCACGGAGAGGTGCTGCGCAACAACACCGACAAGGTGAAGGGCCTGTACGCCGCCGGCGAGTGCGCGTGCGTGTCCGTCCACGGCGCCAACCGCCTGGGCACCAACTCCCTGCTCGACATCAACGTGTTCGGCCGCCGCGCCGGCATCGCCGCCGCGGAGCACGCGCTCGAGACCGCCGAGGCCGCACCGCTCGACGAGACGGCCGCGGAGACGCTGAACTCGACCGTCGAACGGCTGCGCAGCACCGTCGGCACCTCGGAGGCGGAGTCCGTCGCCGACATCCGCCGCGAGCTGCAGGCCACCATGGACCGCAACGTCCAGGTGTTCCGCGACGCGGACTCCCTCCAGCAGGCGCAGAAGGATGTCGCCGCGCTGCGGGAGCGCTTCACCAAGATCGCGATCCACGACCGCGGCAAGCGCTACAACACGGACCTGCTCGAGGCGATCGAGCTCGGCTTCCTGCTCGACCTCTCGGAGGTCGTCGTGCTCGGCGCCCTCAACCGCGAGGAGTCGCGCGGCGGTCACTACCGCGAGGACTTCCCGACGCGCGACGACGAGAAGTTCATGCAGCACACGATGGTCTACGGCGGCGACGATCTGCGCCTGGACTACAAGCCCGTCGTGGTGACCCGCTACCAGCCGATGGAACGCAAGTACTGAGAGGGAGGAACACATGACCGCCACCGCCGAAGCATCGACGCCCGCAGGCGAGGTCCCCTCCTTCGAGGTGACGCTCCGCATCCGCCGCATGAACCCCGAGGGCACCTCGGAGCACGGCGAGGGAGAGGAGTACTGGGAGGAGTTCAAGGTCCAGGCCCACGCCACCGACCGCGTGCTCGACGCGCTCCACATGGTCAAGTGGGATCAGGACGGCTCGCTCGCCTTCCGCCGGTCCTGCGCGCACGGCGTCTGCGGCTCGGACGCGATGCGCATCAACGCGCGCAACCGCCTCGCCTGCAAGACGCTGCTCAAGGACCTCAACCCGGCCAAGCCGATCATCATCGAGCCGATCAAGGGCCTGCCCGTGGAGAAGGACCTGATCGTGGACATGGAGCCGTTCTTCGCCTCCTACCGCGAGATCATGCCGTTCCTCATGACCGACGGGCCCGCGCCCGAGCGTGAGCGCCTCCAGTCGCCGGAGGAGCGCCAGCGCTTCGACGACACCACCAAGTGCATCATGTGCGCGGCGTGCACCACTTCGTGCCCGGTGTTCTGGACCGACGGACAGTACTTCGGTCCGCAGGCGATCGTGGGCGCGCACCGCTTCATCTTCGACTCGCGTGACGAGGGTCAGTGGGAGCGGCTGGAGATCCTCAACGACAAGGCGGGCGTGTGGAAGTGCCGCACCGCCTTCAACTGCACCGAGGCGTGCCCGCGCGGCATCGAGGTGACGAAGGCGATCTCCGAGGTCAAGAAGGTGCTCAACACCGGCGAGATCTGAGCTGAGACATGACGGAGGGGCCCCGGCGCAAGCCGGGGCCCCTCCGTCATGTCCGGCGTCGCACGCGGGCGGCGATCCACCCCGTCCCCGCCCCTTGCGGGTCACCCACCGTCGGTTCTGGGGCGGTCCGGCTGCGTTCGGGTCACTCAGCGTCGGTGAGCGACGGTGAGTGACCCGGAGGGCGCCGACACCGCGCGAAAGCGACGGTGAGTGACCCGCAACGGGTGGGGCGCAGGCGGATCAGACGTGCGATTCGCGCACGGGCGCCTGGCCCGGCTTGCGCCGCACGGTGGCGCGCGTCGTCGTCACCTTGGTGTGCCTGCCGCGACGCCCCGCGACCTGGTCCACGTGCGCGACGTCCTCGGGCACGGCGGCGTAGTGGATGCGCCCCACCTCGGGGGCCACATGATGCGCACCCAGCCACGCGGCGCACATGAGGATGATGCGGTTCACGTAGTCGACGAACACCATGAGCGTGATGATCGCCGCGAAGGGCGCGAGCACCCTGTTCTCGGTGGACCCGCTGACCACGAGGCTCACGCCGACGCGCAGCACCCCGATCGCGAACGAGGCGACCAGGAGGATGGCGAGCAGCCGGCGGCTCCACGCCGCTCCCCCGAGCACGATGAGCGCGAGCGCCACGTAGAGCATGTCCGCGACCATGCCCGCGCCGAAACCGATCAGACGGACGCCCCACCAGGGCACCGCCACGTCGATCGCCTCGGCCACCCATTCGGCAGCGGTGGTGGCGACCACCTGGATGGTGAGGCCCACGAGCGCGATGATCAGGAGCCCGAACAGCGCGCCCACGTCGCGCAGCTTGCCGACCACGGGCGAGGAGGACTCCTCGCCGAGCATCGTCCGGATGCTCGTGCGCAGCCCCGCGATGAACCGGGTGGCGGTGTTGATCAGGATCAGGAAGGACACGAGTCCGACGATCCCCGCGATCGAGGTCGAGCTCGCCGTGCCGAGGTCGTCAGGCTGGATGATGCCCGGGCTGTCGGGCCCGGTCTGCACAAGGCCCGGCACCGACTGCCCCAGGTACTCGACGAGCGAGGTGCGCAGGTCGTCGTTCCCGGCGAGGAAGAGGGTGGCGAGCGTCGTCGCGACGACGAGTCCCGCCGCGACCGAGGCCAATGAGAAGTAGGCGATGCCTGCGGACAGGACGTTGCCGTTCTGCAGGGAGAAGCGCTTGAGGCCCTTGGCCCAGGAGGTCCCCTCCCACCACGCCTTCAGACGCTTGCCGCGTTCGGCCGCCTCCTTCGCCTGTGCGACGACCTCGTCCTTGCGGATCGCCAGGGTCGAGGTGTCGGCCTCGGGCTCCTGCGCGGCGGCGGGAGGCGTCGGCTGGACGGCGGCTCGACCCGATGCGGGCTCGTCGGCCATGTCGACTCCCTCCCCCTCAGCAGTCGGTCGTGCGCGGGTGCGCGATCAGCGGTGCAGCGCGGGCAGCAGCCCCACCCGATCGTAGATCCGGTCGAGCGTGACCTGCGCGATGGCCGACGCCTTGGCGGCGCCGTCTGCCAGCACTGTGTCCAACCGCTCGGGGGACTCGATCCATTCCATGGCGGCGTCGTGGACGGGTGTGAGCGCCTCGACGACCACATCGGCGAGGTCCACCTTGAGGTGCCCGTACATCTTGCCCTCGTACTCCGCGACGATCTCGTCGATCGCCTTGCCCGTGAAGGCAGAGTAGATCCGCAGCAGGTTGGAGATGCCGGGCTTGGCGTCCTCGTCGTAGCTGATCACCGTGTCGGTGTCGGTGGTCGCGGACTTGATGTTCTTCGCGATCTTCTTCGGGTCCTCGAGGATCTCGATGAGGCCCTTGGGGCTCGAGGCCGACTTGGACATCTTCTTGGTGGGCTCCTGGAGGTCCTGGATCTTCGCGACCTCCTTCACGATGTGCGGCTCGGGGACCACGACGGTGCCCTCACCCAGTCGCGTGTTGAGGCGCTGCGCGAGATCGCGGGACAGCTCGAGGTGCTGACGCTGGTCCTCGCCCACCGGGACGACGTTGGTGTCGTACAGGAGGATGTCCGCCGCCATGAGGACGGGGTAGGTGAACAGGCCGACATTGGTGCCCGACTCCCCCACCTTGGCCGACTTGTCCTTGAACTGGGTCATGCGTCCGGCCTCGCCCATGCCGGTGAACGTCGAGAGGATCCACGCGAGCTCGGCGTGCTGCGGGACGTGCGACTGCACGAACAGCAGGGAGCGCTCGGGGTCCACGCCGGCGGCCAGGAACTGGGCGGCGGTGCGGCGGGTGCGGTCGCGCAGCACGGCGGGCTCCGGCGCGACGGTGAGCGCGTGAAGGTCCACCACCGAGTAGATGGCCTCGTGCGTCTCCTGAAGCTTGACCCACTGCACCAGGGCACCGAGGTAGTTGCCGAGCTGGAGGGAGTCGGAGGTCGGCTGCATGGCCGAGAACACGCGCTGCTTCATGCAGCCATTCTGTCAGGACCGACGCGCGGGTTCGAACCCCTCCACCGCGAGCGCCCTGACAGCCGACCGCTCACGCGTCAGGGACGTGGCCGACGCCCGCCTGGGCGTGCAGGAAGGCGGTCAGGTGGACTCTGGGTCGAACGGCGCCGCGCCGCTGCGCTTGGCGAGCGGGTGACGCTTCCTGGGCACCCGCGGGTTGACCTCGCGCGTGTCCGGCGGCGGGGTCTCCTCGGCAAGCGCCTCGCGGACGATGCGGCGAGGGTCGTACTGCCTCGGGTCGTACTGGCTCCAGTCGACATCGGTGCCGACCTCCTGCTTCAGGGACTGCTGTCCCTGTCGCAGGAGGTCGCGGCCGCGGCGCACCCATTCGCGAAGCTGCTTCGCGTACTCGGGCAGCCGCTGAGGTCCGATCACGATCATCGCGATGACGATGATGATGAGGAACTCGGAGCCGTTGATGTCGAACACGGTCCTATTGTGCCCGGTCGCGCAAGCCCTACTCGTCGCCGGGGGTGGGAAGCGGGTTCTCGTCACCCTCGGACTGGTCCGAGAACACGACGTCGCTGTTGGACGAGAGCGTCACGACGACGTCCTCGCTCGAGTCGCCGCTCTGGATCGTGAGCGTCACGTCGTCGCCGGGAGCCTTCGCGCGGATCGCCACGACGAGCTCGTCCGACTGCGTGACGGGGCGCCCGTCGATCGCGGTGATGACGTCGCCGGGCTGGATGCCCGCCTGGTCCGCGGGGCCTCCTGCGACGACTCCCTCGGCGCTGTCGACGACCTGCACGCCGCGGCCCGTGTAGCTGCTGTCGAGCATGACGCCGATCACCGGGTACGTGGCGACGCCCGTGGCGATGATCTCCTCCGCGGTGCGGCGCGCCTGGTTGGACGTGATCGCGAAGCCGAGGCCGATCGAGCCGGTCGAGTCGGTGGTGGTGGACAGCGTGGCGATGGCCGAGTTGATGCCGATGACCTCGCCGTCGGCGTTCAGCAGCGGGCCACCCGAGTTGCCGGGGTTGATCGCGGCATCGGTCTGGATCGCGTCCACGAACGCGGTCGACGACGAGTCGGCGGTCGTGACGGGACGGTGCAGCGCCGAGACGATGCCGGTCGTGACGGTCGACTCGAGGCCGAGCGGCGAGCCGATGGCGACGACGCCCTCCCCGACGACCACGTCGTCCGAGTCGGCGAGGACGAGCGGGGTGAGACCCGTCTCGTCGATGTGGACCACCGCAAGGTCGTACTCGGTGGAGGAGCCGACGACGGTGCCTTCGGTCTCCGAGCCATCCGACTTCACGACGGTCACGGTGCCTCCTGCATCGGCGACGACGTGCGCGTTCGTGAGGATGTAGCCGTCCTCACGGATGAAGAAGCCGGAGCCGGTGGAGACGACCTGCCCGTTGCGCACCACCTCGAGCACCACGACGGAGTCGGTGACCGCTGCAGCGATCGAGACCACATCGATGTCGCTCGACACGGTGTTGCTCGTCGACGTGGTGGACCCCTCCGCCGAGGAGGGGAGGGTTGAGGCGACGGACGAGTCGCCGTTCGTCGAGTTGTAGAGCGCGGCACCGCCGTAGCCGGCGGCGCCACCGAGGATCAGCGCACCGGCGGCGATGGCCGCGACGACGCGTCCACGCAGACGGCCGACGGGTGCGGGAGCCACGGTCGTGGTGCCGGTGGTGCCGTTCTCGGGAGCAGGCGCCGGGGCGGAGGCGGCATACGGCGCTGCCGCAACCTGCGGGCCGGGCGGCGCATACGGAGAGGGAGCGGCCTGGGGGGCGGACGCCGCGTACGGGGCGGCCGATGCCTCCGGCGCGTACGGCGCGAACGGGGTGTGGGGCGCGGCCTGCGCGGGCACCTCGGCAGTCGCGTCCTGCGCGGTCGGCACAGCGTCGGATGTCGGCACATTGCCGGCCGTCGGTGCAGCGGCCGCCTGCGACTCAGGACTCGCGGGGCGCTGGGCCCCGGCCGGGTCCGGGGACGCGAACGGTGAGGTCGGAGTCGGGGCAGCGTCCTGCGCGGGCGCAGGCGCGGGCGTCTCCGGCGTGGTCGCCTCGGGCGTGGAAGGGTTCGGCGTCGTGCCCTCCGAGGGCGCGCCGGACTCGGGCTTCTGGGGGTCGTTCATGGGGATTCAGTCCACTCTCAGTCGGAGCCGACGACCGCATCGGCGAGTTCACCAAGGCCTGCAGAGATCCGGTCGACGAGCCCTGGCTCACCGTCCACCGGGAACGCCGCCGCGACGTCGATGAGGGTGGACACCTCACACGCGCCGCAGGACGCCGTGAGCACGAAGCCGCCTGACTCCCACACGAGCGTGGTCGGCGATCCGTGGATCACGAAGAGGGTGACGTCATCGAGGGACACGGTCGGGAGCTCGGACCAGCCGGAGGCGAGACGCCCCTGCTGCTCCGTGACGAGCACCGAGTCCGTGCCTGCGACGAGCGTCAGGATCAGGCCTTCCGCACCGTCAGGGGTCGACACCTCGGAGACGTCGACGCGCGTCAGCGACGAGTCCTCCTGGAAGGGGTCGAGCCAGGAGGAGAGCAGTTCCTCCTCCTGATCCTCCTGCGATCCGGCGTAGCTCACCGTCGTCGCCGTCCCGCCGGTTCCGGGCGAGGCGGCCTCGATGGAGACGGCCTGAGGCGCCCCGGCCACGTACGCGGCGCCGACTCCGCCGACGAGCATGACCAGGGCTCCGAGCACGAGCAGCGCGGGCCTGCGGTCAGGCGGCCTCACTGCGCGAGCGTGATGGGGGTCCTCCTGCGCAGCGATCTCGGCCATGCGTTCACGGTCGAGCAGCTGCTGGGCGAAGGACATGTCGATGCCGGCAGGGGAGCTCGTGAGACGCTCACGCGCCTGCCTGAGCTCCTCGTACCGGTTGCTGCACTCCTCGCATTCCGCGAGGTGGCTCATCGCCTGGGCCGTGGCCTGGCGATCGAGGCGACCGTCGAGGAGATCGTGGACCGATCGCCCGAGGTGCCGTCCCGTCATCCGTCGCTCCGCACCGGTGCTCGATGCGCCAGCGACTCGCGCAGCTTGGCGCGGGCGCGCGACAGGCGCGAACGGACGGTTCCCATCTTGATGCCGAGCGTCGCGGCGATCTCCTCGTAGGAGAGGCCCTCGATGTCGGACAGCACCACGGCGGCGCGGTACTCCGGCTGGAGGTCCGCGAGCGCGGCGACGATGTCGTCTCCGAGGTTCGCCATCTCGAAGGCGTCCTCCGGCTGGCCGGAGCGCTCGTGACGGTCGAAGCTGTCGGAGGTGGGGACCGCCGAGTCGTCGTCCGCCATGAAGTCGAAGCGGATGCGCTTCTTGCGGCGCATGCGGTCCAGGAAGAGGTTGGTGGTGATGCGGTGCAGCCAGCCCTCGAAGGTGCCGGGCTTGTACTGCGACAGCGAGTTGAAGACGCGGACGAACACGTCCTGTGTCAGGTCCTCGGCATCGTGCTGGTTGCCCGTGAGGTGGTAGGCGAGCCGGTAGACCCTGCCCGAGTGCTCCTCGACGATGCGCTCCCACGTGAGGTCGGAGGGCAGCGTCTGCACCGCCTCGACCGAGGCAGGGGTGGTGGCCGTGGTCATCGCTCCGCCTCCTTCATGACTGATGAACGTCCTCTGCTACGTCCATGTTCCCATGTCGGTTCGGCACGCGGGGGCGCGAGAGGAGACTCTGCGCCAACTCTGAGGCACCTGGGCCGATACGATGCCCGGAGGAGGTGCGATGACGAGCGAGGCCGCGAACTGGGCGTATGCCGAGGACTACCTGGCGGAGGACAGGGTGGTGCTCGCTGCGCGCGACACCGCAGACGAGCTGGGATGCGTCCCTGTGCTGCCCGCCGCAGGCCGCGCTTTGCAGGTGCTCGCCCGCGCGCTGGGCGCCCGCAACGTCGTCGAGATCGGCACGGGAGCCGGCGTCTCGTCGGTGTACCTGCTGCGCGGCATGGACGCTCACGGCGTGCTGACGACGATCGACCGTGAGGCCGAGCATCACAAGGCCGCTCGGCGCACCCTGACCGCCGCGGGCTTCCCCCCGGAGCGGGCCCGCATGATCACCGGCCGCGCGCTCGAGGTTCTTCCCCGACTCACGGACGGCGGCTACGACATGGTGCTCATCGATGCGCGCAAGGTCGAGTACCCGATGTACCTGGAGCACGCGCTGAGGTTGCTGCGCGTGGGGGGCATGGTCGTGATCGACAACGCGCTCTGGCACGGCCGCGTGGCCGATCCCGCACAGCGCGACGAGGAGACGACCGCCGTGCGCATGACCCTCAAGGCGGTGCGCGAGAACGAGAGTCTGACGCCGGTGCTGCTGACCGCCGGAGACGGCCTGCTCGTCGCGCTCAAGGACGCCGACGGCGCCTAGAGTACTCGCGGCCCGCGAGAGCGGACCGCGTCAGGTGTGGCTCGCTACTGCAGAGCGGACTGGAGCGCGTCGCCGAGCTCCTTGACCTCATCAGCGTTGATCTCCACGACGAGGCGACCGCCACCCTCGAGGGGCATGCGCAGCACGTAGCTGCGGCCCTCCTTCACGACCTCCATAGGGCCGTCACCGGTACGAGGCTTCATTGCGGCCATCGTCTGCCACTCCTTGAGATCCTGCGGTCACACGGCGTGCGACGCTCAGAGCATTCTACGCGGACGCGATGACACGCCCCAAATCCCGCGCCGCCGCACGACGTCGGCAATCGTCAGTCGACGGCGACGGCCAGGTCGGTGGTGACGTGGTTCACGGCCTCGGCGGGGTCGTCGGTGACCATGACGAGGTCCAGGTCTGATGCGGCGATCTTGCCGTCCGCAGCCATGCTCTCCTCGAGCCAGGCGATGAGGCCTCCCCAGTAGGCGGTTCCGACGAGCGCGATGGGGAATCGCTGAATGGTCCGCGTCTGCACGAGCGTGAGCGCCTCGAACAGCTCGTCCATGGTCCCGAAGCCGCCGGGCAGGGCGATGAAGCCCTGGGCGTACTTCACGAACATCGTCTTGCGGGCGAAGAAGTACCTGAAGTTGATGCCCAGGTTCACGTACTCGTTGACGCCCTGCTCGTTCGGCAGCTCGATGCCGAGGCCCACCGAGACCCCACCCGCCTCGTGCGCCCCCTTGTTGGCGGCCTCCATGATGCCGGGGCCGCCGCCCGTGATGGTCGCGTAGCCGCGCTTGGCGAGCATCTCGCCGATCGCGACGCCCTGCGCATAGTCGTGCGCGTCCACGTGCGAGCGCGCGGATCCGAACACCGTGATGGCCGGCCCCAGCTCCGCGAGCGCGCCGAAGCCCTCCACGAACTCGGACTGGATCCTCAGCACGCGCCACGGGTCCTCGTGGAGCCAGTCGGGGGTGTCCTGCTCCCCGAGCAGGCGTCCCGAGGTGGACGAGTCGGGCACATTCGGTCCGCGCAGCAGCACGGGTCCCTTGCGGTATTCGGTCACGGTCCCTCCAGTGGTCCGCCGATGCGGCGGGATCGGGTGGTGCGTGGTCTCAGGATGTCAGCCAGGCCTCCAGCCCGGCGCGGGTGTCGCGGATCTGGCTGACGGGGCAGCGCTCCTCGTCGGCGTGCGCGAGCTCGGGGTCGCCGGGCCCGTAGTTGACGGCGGGGATGCCCAGCGCGCCGAAGCGCGCGACGTCCGTCCACCCGAGCTTGGCGCGCGGCGGCTCCACCCCGGTGGCCGCCACCGCGGCGGTGAACGACTGCGCGAGTGACGCGTCAAGTCCAGGCCTGCAGCCCTCCGCGCGGTCCGTCACGACGATGCGGTGCTCGCCCACGCCTCCGCGGGCCACGACGTCGGACACATGCGCGATCGCCTCGTCGGCCGTCTTGTCCGGAGCGAACCTGTAGTTCACCGTCACGGCGCACTCGTCGGGTACGACGTTGCCCGCGATCCCCCCGCGCACGCCGACGGCGTTGAGCCCCTCGCGATAGGAGAGTCCATCGACCTCGACGGTCGCCGCCTCGTAGTCCGCGAGCGCGGCCAGCACGGGAGCCGCGGCGTGAATCGCGTTGACGCCCTTCCAGGAGCGTGCGCTGTGCGCAGCCTTGCCGGGAAGCACCACGTCCACCCGGATGGTGCCGTTGCAGCCGCCCTCGATCACTCCACCTGTCGGCTCGCCGAGCACGGCGAAGTCGGCCTCGAGCAGGTCGGGGCGCTCGCGAGAGATGCGGCCGAGGCCGTTGCGCGTCTCCTCCACCTCCTCCTGGTCGTAGAAGACCCACGTGACGTCCCTCGTCGGCTCCGTGAGCGCCGCCGCGAGCGACAGCTGGACCGCCACACCGGCCTTCATGTCCACGGCCCCGCGCCCCCACAAGGTGGCGCCGTCGTCGTCCCAGCGACCCGGCACGTTCCCCTTGATGGGCACCGTGTCGAGGTGCCCGGCGACCACGACGCGCTCCGCACGCCCCAGCGTCGTCCGGGCGACGATGCTGTTGCCCAGGCGCGTGACCTCCAGGTGAGCGTGCTCCCGCAGGGCCGACTCCACCTGAGCGGCGATCTCCTGCTCCTCGCCCGAGACGGACGGGATGTCGATGAGGGCCTTGGCGAGCTCCTCCACGGGCGCGGTCAGGTCGAGCGTCATACGGCCACACTAGCCGCGGCCCCCGACGGCGACCGCCACCCGGCGTCGGTGCCCCGGCCCTCGCACCCCGGCCAGGCGTCAGCCCACCCCGCACGCTCAACTACCCTTGAGGCCATGACTCGCACGGCCTACGCATACGGACTCGCCACGATCGACGCCACCGGGACGGTGCTGGACACCTGGTACCCCTCCCCCGTCCTGGGTGAGGCGCCCGAGAAGCACCGCGCTCCCGAGCAGCTGAAGGCCGCCGAGCGCACCGACGATCTGCGCGCCGTGAGCGTCGAGGTCGTGTTCACGCAGATCGACCTTGACGCCGCCCCCGCCGACGTCCCGGATGCCTACCTGCGCCTCCACCTCCTGTCCCACCGCCTGGTCCAGCCGCACGGCGTGAACCTTGACGGGGTCTTCGGCGTTCTTACCAACGTGGTGTGGACTTCCGAGGGGCCGTGCGCGGTCGAAGGCTTCGAGGCCGTGCGCACCCGCATGCGCGCCTTCGGCAAGCACCTCACGGTCTTCGCCGTGGACAAGTTCCCCCGCATGGTCGACTACGTGGTCCCCTCCGGCGTGCGCATCGCCGACGCCGACCGGGTCCGCCTGGGCGCCCACCTGGCCGAGGGGACGACGATCATGCACGAGGGCTTCGTCAACTTCAACGCGGGCACCCTGGGCGTCAGCATGGTCGAGGGTCGCATCTCCGCGGGCGTCGTGGTCGGCAACGGCTCCGACGTGGGCGGCGGTGCCTCCATCATGGGCACCCTGTCCGGAGGCGGCAAGCACGTCATCTCGATCGGCGAGCGCTCGCTGCTCGGCGCCAACTCCGGCCTGGGCATCCCGCTCGGCGACGACTGCATCGTCGAGGCGGGGCTGTACGTCACCGCCGGCTCCAAGGTCCTCCTCGTCGGGCAGACCGACGACGACGGCAACCCTGTCACGGTCAAGGCGCGCGACCTCGCGGGCCAGCACGGCCTCCTCTTCCGCCGGAACTCCCTCTCCGGCGCGCTCGAGGTGGTCCAGCGCCAGGGCAAGGGCATCGAGCTCAACGCAGCGCTGCACGCCAACTGATGGCGCGACGCCCCCGCCGTCGAGGGGCACGGTTCGTCGCGTTCCTGGTGTTCGCCGCGGTGGCTGCTGCGGGCATCGTGTGGGGCCCCCAGTGGTGGGACCGTCACAGCGATCGGTTCTCCACGCAGCGCTGCACCGTCACCGTCGGCGGCGAGAGCCACAGCCTCACCGCCGAGCAGGCGGACAACGCAGCCATCATCGCGGCGCGCTCCGCCTGGCTCGACCTGCGTGCGCGTGCGGCGACGATCGCGCTCGCCACCGCCATCCAGGAGTCAGGCCTCCGCAACATCGACTATGGAGATCGGGACTCTCTCGGGCTCTTCCAGCAGCGTCCCTCCCAGGGGTGGGGCAGCGAGGCCGAGATCATGAACGTCCGGTACTCCGCGACGGCGTTCTACACCGCGCTCATGCGGGTCGACGGCTGGGAGGACATGGAGATCACCGTCGCCGCCCAGACGGTCCAGCGCAGCGCGTTCCCGCTCGCCTACGCCGACCACGAGCCTGAGGCGCGACTGTGGGCGACCGCGCTGCGCGGCTACGGCGGCCCCGACGCGCTGACGTGCGACATCGCGATGCCGGAGGCGTCAACCGCGTCGGCGTTCGTGGAGCGGCTTGAAGCCGACTTCGGCGCCGACCTGTACGACGCTGCGGTCACCGGCACCGGCGCACACACCTCGGTGACGCTCACGCCCGTCGACGGCACCGACGTCACCCGCGATCAGGTCGCCGCCTGGAGCGTCGCCTCGGCCAGCACCACCGGCGTCACCGCGGTCATCACAGCGACCAGCACGTGGACAGTGGAGGACGGCATGTCCTCCGCCGGGGACGAGACGCTCGGGCAAGGCGTGCGCGTGGAGATCCGGACCGAGGGCGATCCGCAGGAGCAGTGAACGAGCCGGACTGCTCGCCTGTCAGCGCGTACCACGCTCGCGTTGCTGGGCCTCAGCCGCCTCAGCGAACTGAGCGAGGTCGGCGGCGAAGCGTGCGATTCGAGCGGGGTCCCAGTCGGCCAGAAGCGTGGAGAGGCGCTCCACCCTGAAGTCGAGCGCCTGCGCGTCGAGCTCGCGTCCGCGACGTGTGAGCAGCACCTCCACACGCCTGCCGTCGTCGGGACTCGCCTCGCGCGTGACCATGCCCGCGGTCTCGGCACGGTCGACCAATCGCGTGGCCGTGGTCGACACGACGTGAAGCTCGGTGGCGACGGCGCCCACGGTCGCCCGTCCACCGTGACGGCTGACGGCGTCGACGACGAGCACGGTCGACATCTCGAGCCTGTCGCCTCCGGCGGTCTGGTCAGGGCGCGCGCTGGAGGCGAACCGTCGGAGGCTCATGACTGCTCCGTCGACGGTCTCGAGGCTCTCGCGGATCTCGTCGGGGACGTCTGTGCCTGTCATATGTGTATAGTACACATATTGTCAGCGCTTCGAAGGACACCTGCATGCACTCCCCCCTGCTCATCACCGGAGCCTCCGGCCGCATCGGCTCGCTGGTCGCCCGTCGGCTCACCTGCGAAGGCGCCCCGGTCCGACTCGCGACCAGGCGCCCGCCCGGCCTTGAGGGAGCCGAGCACACCGCACTCGACCTCACCGATCCGGCCACGTGGGACGACGCGTTCCGCGACGTGCGGACGATGTTCCTGATCCGCCCCCCTCACGTCTCGAACATCGCCCGCGACCTGCTGCCTTCACTCACGCGGGCACGTGAGCTCGGGGTACGCCACGTCGTCTTCCTGTCCCTCCAGGGAGCGGAGAGCGCCACCGTCGTCCCCCACGCCAAGGTGGAGACCTGGCTGCGCGGCTCGGGGCTCGACTGGACCTTCGTGCGCCCGTCGTTCTTCATGGAGAACCTCTCCACGACGCATGCGAGAGACATTCGCGACGACGACATCATCATGGTGCCCGCAGGACGCGGCAGGACCTCCTTCGTCTCCGCCCAGGACGTCGCCGACATCGCAGCCGCCGCGCTCCTGGAGCCTGGTGCGCATACAGGCCGAGCCTGGACACCGACGGGAAGCGAGGCGCTCACGTACGGCGAGGTGGCCGACATCCTCACCGAGACCCTCGGACGTCCGATCACCTATGCGCGGCCAGGAGCGATCCGCTACGCGCTCCACGCCCGCCGGACGCTCGCGATGGACTGGGAGATGGTCGGAGTCACCACGGCGATCTACAGCGTCGCCCGCCTCGGAAAGGCGGACGGGATCACGGATGATGTCCAGCGAGTCCTGGGCCGCGCACCGCAACGCTTCGACACGTGGGCCCGCGAGCACGCCGCCGTGTGGCACGCGCCGGGCAGCGGACTGTCCGACCAGGCCTGACGCGAACGGCTACTCAGCCTCGGTCCGCTTCCGCAGCTTCTCGTACTCGCGCTCGATCCGGTCCTCCGTCACCTGGCCTGCACCCGGCAGGAAGGCAGCGGCGGCCACGAACACGAGCGCGATGCCCATGCCGAACATAGCCCAGCCAGGCCAGAAGTAGCCGCCACCGTTCATCCACCAGATGAACGTGAGCATGCCCCACACCACCACGCACACGACGAGGTACCAGTAGAACCCGTTGCGCGCCTCGACGCGCCGTTTCGCCTCGCGGCGCAGTGACTGCTCATCCATGGCGATCGCCTCCTCGAGCCCTACCTCTCCACGGTAGACCCGGACGACGCCCGCCGCCTGGGGGCGGTCAGGACTCGCGGTCCTCCATGGCCACGTAGTCGCGCTCCACCTCGCCCGTGTAGATCTGGCGCGGGCGGCCGATCTTGGTCTGCGGGTCGGTCATCATCTCGCGGTAGTGGGCGATCCAGCCCGGCATGCGGCCCAGCGCGAACAGCGGCGTGAACATCGTGTGGGGGAAGCCGATGGCCGAGTAGAGCAGGCCCGTGTAGAAGTCGACGTTCGGGTAGAGCTTGCGCTCGATGAAGTACTCGTCGCTGAGCGCGATCTCCTCGAGCCGCTTCGCCATGTCGAACGTCTCGTTGTCACCGCCGAGCTTCTCGAGCACGCTGTCGGCGACGCCCTTCACGACCGCGCCGCGCGGGTCGTACGACTTGTACACGCGGTGGCCGAAGCCCATGAGGCGGGCACCCTCGGCCTTGTCCTTGACCTTCGCCACGAACTGCTCGACGGTGTCGCCCGTCTCCTTGATCTGGTCGAACATGCGCAGCGCCGCCTCGTTCGCGCCGCCGTGAAGCGGACCCGAGAGGGCCGTGACGCCCGCCGCGACCGACGCGTAGATGTTCGCCTGCGACGAGCCGACGATGCGGACGGTCGAGGTGGAGCAGTTCTGCTCGTGGTCGGCGTGCAGGATCAGGAGGAGGTCGACCGCGCGGCGCACCTCGGGATCGATGTCCACCTCACCGGAGCCGTCCGAGAAGGCGATGCGC
Organism: Demequina zhanjiangensis; assembly: GCF_030418315.1. Lineage (GTDB taxonomy): Bacteria > Actinomycetota > Actinomycetes > Actinomycetales > Demequinaceae > Demequina > Demequina zhanjiangensis. The sequence goes on along the minus strand of NZ_JAUHPV010000004.1, from coordinate 7,896 downwards.
AGGAACTCGTCCACATAGTGGCCGCCACGACGGGGCTCGATGAGGTCACCACCGCGTCCGCGACGCTGAAGGTAGGAGATGACCGTCGCGGTCTTGGCGAGCAGCTGGACGGTCGCGAGCTCGATCTCGTAGTCGCCGCGACCCACCGACTCCGGGTAGAAGGTGCCGAGCGCGCTCAGCGCACCCGACAGGACCGCCATGGGGTGCGCATCGCGCGGGAAGGCGTTGAGGAACGCCTTCATGCCCTCGTGGAGGTGCATGTGGCGCGAGACGCGGTTGTTGAGTGAGGCGAGCTGGTCCTGGTTGGGCAGGTCACCATGGATCAGCAGGTGCGCCACCTCGAGGAAGGTGGACTGCTGCGCGAGCTGCTCGATCGGGTAGCCGCGGTAGCGCAGGATGCCGTTGTCACCGTCGATGTACGTGATGGAGCTGGAGCACGACGCGGTGTTCATGAAGCCCGGGTCCACCGTGACCATGCCCGTGTCCTTCAGCAGGGTCGGGATGGCGAAGCCGTCGTTCCCCACCGAGGCGCGTTCGATCTCCAGGTCTCGGCTGACTCCGTCGACCGTCAGCTTCGCTTCCTCGACGTGGACCATGCGGCTCCTTCCAGACGACGCGGCAGCGCCTTCGGTTGGTGGGGCGGCACTGCCCCGATGATTGCTTGGCCGTCAGTTTACTTAAGTTTTGCGAGACGGCGTACTGCCTCGCTGATCCTCTCGTCTGTCGCGGTCAACGCCACACGGACGTGCTGTCGAGCAGCCTCCCCGTAGAACGCTCCCGGGGCGACGATGAGTCCCAGGTCAGCCAGCGAGGCCAGCGTATCCCAGCAGTCCTCGTCCCGGGTAGACCACAGATACAGGCCGGCCTGCGACCCCTCGACCCTGAATCCCGCCTGCTCCAGCGCAGGCTTGAGCGCATCGCGACGCGCCCTGTAGACCTCGCGCTGCGCCTCCACATGGGCATCGTCCGCAAGAGCGGCGGCCATGGCCGCCTGCACCGGCGCCGGCATGAGGAAGCCCGCATGCTTGCGTACCTCGAGCAGCCGCTTCACGAGGCCTGGGTCGCCCGCGACGAAGGCCGCGCGGTACCCGGCGAGGTTCGACTGCTTCGACAGCGAGTACACGGACAGCAGGCCCTCGTGGCTTCCCTCCGCGACCTCCGGGTCCAGGATCGACGGCACGCCGTCCGTGATCCACGGCTCGTCCCAGGGCAACTCGGCGTAGCACTCGTCCGACGCGACCACGGCGCCGAGCCGCCGAGCGGCGACGACCACACGCCGAAGCTCCTCGCGCGAGAGCACCTCGCCCGTCGGGTTCGACGGCGAGTTGATCCACACCAGACGCACCGTCGGATCGTCCTGCCACTGCTCGACCGCGTCGGCCGGGAAGGGAGTGGCCCCGGAGAGCCGCGCCCCCACGTCGTACGTGGGATAGGCGGCCGTCGGGTGGACGACGGTGTCGCCCTCCCCCAGGCCCAGCAGCGCCGGCAGCAGCGCCACCATCTCCTTGGACCCGATCGTGGGCAGCACGCCTGCCGGGTCCACGTCCGGCACGCCCCGACGGCGCGCGAACCACGCGGCCACGGTCTCCCGCAGCGGCGGGGTGCCGTAGGTCTGCGGGTATCCAGGCGCGTCGGCGGCAGCGATCAGCGCGTCACGGACGACGGCGGGCGTCGGGTCGACGGGCGTGCCGACGGACAGGTCCACCACACCACCGGGATGCTGAGCCGCGCGCTCACGGAAAGGCGTGAGCGAGTCCCACGGGAAGTCCGGCAGCGCGGACGGATGCAATGCCACAGGCGACTGCGATCAGCCCTGGGGCGGAAGCGCCTTGATGACGTCGTGATCGTGCGCGATCTGACCCATCTTCGCGGCGCCACCGGGCGAGCCGATCTCGGAGAAGAACTCCACGTTCGCCTTGTAGTAGTCGCCCCACTTGTCCGGCAGGTCGTCCTCGTAGTAGATCGCCTCGACGGGGCACACGGGCTCGCATGCACCGCAGTCGACGCACTCGTCGGGGTGGATGTAGAGCGAGCGCTCGCCCTCGTAGATACAGTCCACCGGACACTCGTCGATGCAGGCCTTGTCCTTGACATCCACACACGGCAAGGCGATGACGTACGTCACGGCGACTCCCTCCCTAGGGTCTTCAGAACTCTCGCATCATACCGCCGCGCGGGGGCGCGAAACGCGCTGGTACCCCGCACGGTATCGCCCGCTACTCGTCGTCCTCGTCGTCAGGCGAGACGCACCTGATCGCGTTGTCGGGCCGATAGGTCCAGGTGTAGTCCTCGTCCTTCACCTGCTCCCCGTCCAGGAACACCTGGCGGTAGTTGGTGATGGTGAAGCCTGGCTGCCCGGCGCCCTTCGCGGAGCAGTTCGCGGCGCTGACCTCGGTCACGCCCGGCTGCACCACGTTGCGCTTGCCCGAGGCCTGCGTCTCGACCGTGTAGTACGGCGTGGACCAGATGTCCACGTGCAGACGGCCCGCCTCGACGTAGCTGTTCACCACCGCGGCGTACGGCGTGTCGTTGGTGAACACCATGTTGATCTGGGTGCCGTAGATCGTCGACTCGCGGCCCGCCGGATACCGCTGGAACCACACGCTGTGCGGGCGGAAGTCGTCGATCTGGTAGCCCGCGAAGTAGGCGGCGTTGTACGACGTCGTGGCCATCTGCGACAGTCCGCCGCCGATGCCGTCGGTGAGGATACCGTTGACGATCACGTGAGCGTAGGAGTAGCCCTCCTCCTCCGTGATCGGCGAGAGCACGTCGTGCAGGTCGAACTGCTCCCCCGGCATCACGATCGTGTTCTCCACGTCGGCTGCTGCCGTCCGAAGATTCTGGGTGCGCACCGGCTCGTTCGTCAGCGGGGTGTCGAACGACGAGACGATCTCCTTGAAGTCGCCCGCGCCGAGCGTCTCCGCAGTGCTCTGCGCCTCGGTCGCCACGAACGGCACCTCACCCGTCGCACCGTCGACCGTCACCGCGGATGCGAGGACCTCGCCCAGCGCCTCGCCGTCGACGGTCAGTCCGGGAGCGCCGCCGTCCACCACGATCTGGTGCTGCGCATCGAAGCTGATGCTCGCGTCCACGGGATCGATCACGAGCTCCGGGAAGGCGTCGATCATTCCGGGCGCGAGGCTCCCGCCGTCCACCTTGAGCTCATAGACGCCGTCCACCGCCTCGACGCTCGCCGCGCCCGCGATGTCCTCGTGGGCCACAGGGATCTCGCCGCCGTCCCATGTCAGCGTCACGTCTGTCGTCAACGGACCCGAGTTGAGCGAGTCGGCGAACACGCGCGCGTCCTCGAAGCCGAGCTCAGGGTCGGTGAAGTCGGCGGGCACCTGGATCCGCGTGGCGGGCCACTGAGCAAGGACCACGTCGCGCAGATCCGAGGAGTCCACGATCGCCGCCTGGGTGCCTCCCCTGGGCTCCGCGACGCCGTCCACGATCTGCACGAGCGCGTCGTGCGCCGGGGTGTCGAGCACCGAGGCTGCGGAGCGGGACTCGGAATCGAGCCGCTCCTCATCCACCGCGAGCACCACGTCGATCTCCTCGATCCCGACGATCTGGTCCCACAGGCGCATGGGCGACAACGAGAAGCCGGTGTGCTCCGCGACGGTCGCCTCCGCATCGACGGACAGACCGAGACGATCCGGGAACGTCAGATACGACGACGTCGCCACCACCAGGGAGACCGGTGCAGCAGAAGCCTCGTCGGCGACCGGCTGCAGCGCCCCGACCGCTTCGTCAGTGCTGAGGCCTCCGAGCGGAACGCCGAGGGCCTCCGCACCGCGAGGCACCCTGTCTGCCACAGCAGCTTGGGCGATCACGTAGAGCAGCCCGATCACCACGAGGACGAGCACGAGCACGCGGGGCCACCGGCGAGGTGGGCCCGCGGGCTCAGGTTCGCGCGTCAGGAACTCGGGCAGCGGAGCGTCATCCGTCTCCCCGAGCTCCGCGTACAGGCTTCGCTGGTCCGCCTCGGACAGCGCAGGCACAGGCGGGAGGACAGCCGTCGACTCCGCATCAGGCTCGGCGCCAGGTTCAGGCTCGAGAGGGGGCTCGGGCTCGGGCTCCGCCGCCGCTTCGGGCTCACCTTCGTCCTCAGGCTCGAGCTCGCGCTCAGCCACAGGCACGACGGCGGCGTTGACGTCGGCGTCAGCCTCGGTTTCATCATCGGCAGGCGCCGACGCATCAGGCTCGGGCTCAAGCTCAGGCTCCGCCGCCGCTTCGGACTCAGGCTCAGCCTCGAGAGCGGGCTCAGGCTCGTCCGCCGACTCGGGCTCCGCCGCCGCTTCGGGCTCACCTTCGTCCTCAGGCTCGGGCTCGGACTCGAGCTCGGGCTCCGGGGCGGGCGCGGAGTCTGCGGCGCCGTCCGGTTCCGCGACGTCCTCATCGGCATCGTCGCCGTGAGGCTCCGCGCTCGTCGAGAGGACTGCGGCCGCCGCGGCAGGCTGGAGGTAGGGGCTCAGGACAGGGCGTGCGTCGTCGTCCTCGGTGGGCTCTTCAGGAGCGTCGGCGGACTCCACGGGTGATGAGGGCTCGGGCGCCGTGTCGTCCACACCCAGCGCGCCGCCAGGTGCCGGGGAGGTCTCCGGCTCGGCCTGCTCAGGCTCAGGGGCGACCTCCGGAGCTGCCTGATCCGGCGCGGAGGAATCCGAGAGCTCTCGTGCCTCGGCCGTGCGGCGCAGTCGCCGTCCCGCGACGGAACGGCGGCGCGCTGCGACCGCCTGCTGCTGCTCCGCGATCTGGAGACGGCGCCTACGCGACATCCTCACGTCCCTTCAGGAAGAAGGCCGGCGCCATCGCGACCAGCACGATCGCGACAGCGGATCCGAGCAGGTAGACCTGGCCGAGCGCGTCGTCGACGATCAGCACGGATCCGCCTGGACCCTGCTGCGCGAGCAGGAACACCACGACGGCCCAGCCTGCCGCGAAGAGCGACAGGCCGGCCCACTGGTGCCACAGCCGTGCGAACAGCGCCGCCGTGAACGCCATCACGATCACCGCGGCCACCCCCGCATACGGGTAGGTGCGGTGGGAGAGCGTTCCGACGGCGGCCACGGCCGCTCCGATGAGCAGGAGGCCCGAGAGTCCGAGGATCCGCTTCAGCATGCGACCACTCTACGTTCCGAGAGCGAGACCGAATGCACCTTCTGCACAGGTGTCAGGCGTTCTGACGCTTCGCTCGCGCAGTCGCCCTCGCACGCTCCGTCTGGTCCAGGATCACCTTGCGGATGCGCACCTTCTCAGGGGTGACCTCCACGCACTCGTCCTCACCCGCGAACTCGAGGCACTCCTCGAGGGTCATGCGGCGGGGAGGCGCAAGGCGCTCGAGCTCCTCCGCCGTGGACGAGCGGATGTTGTTGAGCTTCTTCTCCTTGGTGATGTTGACGTCCATGTCCTCGTTGCGCGAGTTCTCGCCGACGACCATGCCCTCGTAGGTGTCCTCGGTCGGGCCGACGAAGAAGGTGCCGCGCTCCTGGAGCGCCATGAGCGCGTTCGAGGTGACGGCGCCTGCACGGTCCGCGACGAGCGAGCCGTTGGTGCGGTACTCGATCGCACCGGCCCAGGGCTCGTAGCCTGCGGCGATCGACGACGCGATGCCGGTGCCGCGGGTGTCGGTGAGGAAGGTCGAGCGGAAGCCGATGAGACCGCGCGCGGGGACGATGAACTCCATGCGGACCCAGCCGGTGCCGTGGTTCGCCATCGACTCCATGCGTCCCCTGCGGGAGGCGAGGAGCTGGGTGACGGCGCCCAGGTGCTCCTCGGGCACGTCGATGGTCATGTGCTCCATGGGCTCGTGCAGCTTGCCGTCGACCTCCTTGGTGACGACCTGCGGCTTGCCGACGGTGAGCTCGAAGCCCTCGCGGCGCATCTGCTCGACGAGGATCGCGAGCGCGAGCTCTCCACGGCCCTGGACCTCCCACGCGTCGGGACGCTCGGTGGGGAGGACGCGGATCGAGACGTTTCCGATGATCTCCTTGTCGAGGCGGTCCTTGACCTGGCGCGCGGTGACCTTGGCGCCCTTGACGCGGCCGGACAGCGGCGACGTGTTGATGCCGATGGTCATCGAGATCGCGGGGTCGTCGACGGTGATGAGCGGGAGCGGACGGGGGTCCTCGAGGTCGGTGATGGTCTCACCGATGGTGATGTCCTCGATGCCCGCGATCGCGACGATGTCGCCCGCGAAGGCCTTCTCGGCGGGGACGCGGTCGAGGCCCTTGGTCTCGAGCAGCTCGGTGATCTTCACCGACTTGAGGTTCCCGTCCTGGCGGGCCCACGCGACCTGCTGGCCCTTGCGGATCTCGCCGTTGTAGACACGCAGGAGGGCGAGGCGGCCCAGGAACGGCGACGCGTCGAGGTTGGTGACGTGCGCCTGGAGGGGGGCTCCCTCGTCGTACGACGGGGCGGGGATCCGCTCCATGATGACCTTGAAGAGGGGCTCGACGGAGTCGCCCTCGGGGAGCGCGCCGTCGGCGGGCTGGGTGAGCGACGCGATGCCGTTCTTGGCGGACGCGAAGACGACGGGCACCTCGAGAAGCGCGTCGACGTCGAGGTCGGGCACCTCGTCCTCAAGGTCCGAGGCGAGGCCGAGGAGCAGGTCGTGGGTCTCCTCGACGACCTCGTCGATGCGGGAGTCGGGACGGTCGACCTTGTTGACGACGATGATGACGGGGAGCTTCGCGGCGAGCGCCTTGCGGAGCACGAAGCGGGTCTGCGGGAGCGGGCCCTCGGACGCGTCGACGAGGAGGACGACGCCGTCGACCATGGAGAGGCCACGCTCGACCTCGCCGCCGAAGTCCGCGTGACCAGGCGTGTCGATCACGTTGATCGTGGCGCCGCCCTCGGGGGCGGCCTCACCGGTGTAGCGGATGGCAGTGTTCTTCGCGAGGATCGTGATGCCCTTCTCGCGCTCGAGGTCGCCGGAGTCCATCGCACGGTCCTCGACGTGGGCGTGGTCGCCATAGGCGCCTCCCTGGACGAGCATCGCGTCCACGAGGGTGGTCTTGCCGTGGTCGACGTGGGCGACGATCGCGACGTTGCGCAGGTCTGAGCGCAGGGGCATGCGTGTACTCGTTTCGTGTGGGAGGGAGCCGGTCCCTCCCTGGGCCGACGGCCCAATTCTATCGGGCGTCTGGCCTCCCGGTGGCGCGCGGCCCCAGATGGCCTTGCGGAACCCCTCACCGGCGCCCCGCCACGTCCGATGTGGCAGACACGGGGGAGGCCACACGAAGGGGCATACACATGGGACGACGACGTCACACAGGTCAGACGCACGCGGGGCTGGGATCGGCGGGCCTCGCCACCCGCACGAGCATCGAGCGACTGCTGGACTCTTTCGCGGTACCGCTGTTCCTGGTGGGCCTGGACGGGCGGATCGCGTACATCAACGACGTGTCCTGCAGGACCATCGACGCGATGGACGGCATGACTCCCGACGCTCTGCTCGGCCAGCTGGTCCAGGAGTTCGCCAACGCCACGCGGATCTCCACGAACCCGCACGACTATCCGCGCACGTCGCGGTTCGAGATCAACGGCGGGATCGTCGAGACGACGCTGTCACTTCTCACTGACGACGCCGACGAGCCATTGGGCTTCACGTACGCCTGGGAGGACCGCACCGAGCACCTTCGCATCCGGAACGCGTCGCACGAGACCGCCGAGGAGATCATCACCATCGGCGCCACGATGCAGAACGTGACGGTGCAGCTCACGGATCAGGCGCAGGTGACGTCGGACGGCGCGCAGACGGCAGCGGCCGCGATCGAGCAGATGAGCGCGTCGGTGCAGGAGATCGCCAACTCGACGACCAACGCGGTCGCGATCGCGAACGAGGCTGTCGGGGCTGCGGGCCAGGCGTCCGAGCGGGTCACGAAGCTCGAAGCATCG
>NZ_JAUHPV010000003.1 GCF_030418315.1 Demequina zhanjiangensis | reverse complement strand
CCCCAAACCCAACCACCACACCCCCCCGGGGGGGGGGGCCGCCCCCCCCCCCCCCCCCCCCACGACCGGGTGGTCAGTCCTTAGCAGGTGGCGCTGTTCTCGTAGAGCACACCGTCCTGGTCGGACGAGATCTGCGTCATCGTGCCACCGGTGTAGGTCACCGCGATGCAGAAGGTGCCGGCCTGGTAGCTGGCGTTCACGACGGTCGGCGTGATGTCCGGGCTGCCGTTCCACGACACCGCGCCGGTGCTCGGGTTGGAGCTGGGGTTGTCGACCATCCACGCGGCGACCTGGGTGCGGTAGTTCGCGAGGTCCGACTTGGCCGCGGAGTCCTTGGCCTTGGCCTGCTGGTCCAGGTAGATCGGGATGGCGATGGCGGCGAGGATGCCGATGATGATGATGACGACGAGGAGCTCGACGAGGGTGAAGCCCCCCTCACCGTTCTGACGCTCCTCCAGGTGCTTGCGAATGCGAGCAATCATGTGCATTGCCTTTCATTTTCTCTTTGAAAACCGCGGGAAGGTTTTCCCCCGGTCATAGCCGCGCCCCTGACGGGAAATCCGGCGAACACCCGGAAACGCGACCACATCTGTGAAATTCTGCTGTGCTCCGAAACTCAGCCAATAAGCTCGAAGATGTTGAAAAGGGGCAGGTAGAGCGCAATCACCATAGATCCGATCAATCCACCCAGCACGGCAATCATGATGGGCTCGATGAGGGAGGTCAACTGCTCTGTGGTGGATTCCACTTCCTGGTCATAGAAATCGGCGATCTTGTCCAGCATCTCGTCCAGCGCACCCGTGTCCTCACCCACCGCGATCATCTGCACCACCATCGGAGGGAACACAGGGCTGTCCGCGAGCGGCTTCGCGAGCGAGTTGCCCTTCCTCACCGATTGCTGCACCGCACGAGTCGCGTCCTCGACCACGATGTTGCCTGACGCCTGGCCGACGATGTCGAGCGCCTGGAGGATCGGGACGCCCGAACGGATCATCGACCCGAAGGAGCGCGCGAAGCGCGCCACGGCGATCTTGCGGATGAGCATGCCGAAGATCGGAAGCTTGAGCATCATCGGCTGGTAGGCCCGGCGGACCTTCTCCTTGTGCTTGTTCTTGCGCCACCAGAAGGAGAAGACGATGAGGCCGACCAGAAGGATCGGTGCCGCTACGGTCATGATGTTCGACATGTAGACCAGGAACTGGGTGGGAAGCGGCAGCTCGCCACCGAGGTCGGAGAACATGTTGGCGAACACGGGCACGATGAAGATGAGCATCGCGGCGGTCGCGAGGATCGCGATGATGAAGACCACCACCGGGTACGTCATCGCCGACTTGATCTTGCCGCGCAGCGCGACCTCGTTCTCGAAGTTCTCCGCGATCGAGACGAGCACCTCGTCCAGGAAGCCTCCGACCTCACCGGCCTTGACCATGTTGATCATGATCGGGGGGAACGTCTCAGGGTGCCTGCCGAGCGCCTTCGAGAACGATGATCCGGTCTCGACGTCGGTGCGCACCTCCCCGATGACCTTCTTGAGGGCCTTGTTCTCGGTCTGATCCGCGAGGATCGCCAGGGCGCGAAGGAGCGAGAGGCCTGCGCCGATCATGACCGCCAACTGGCGCGACATGATCGCGATGTCCTTGAGCCCGATCCGTTCGCCGAGCCCGGGGATGTTGATCTCGGCGTTGAGGCCCTTGCCGCCGGCCTCGCTGACGGCGAGCGGCGTCAGTCCGCGCTCGCGCAGTCGCTGAGCGACCGCGGCCGAGGACGGCGCCTCGATCGTGGACTTGTGCTCCTTGCCCGCCGCGTCGCGCGCGACGAACTCGAACTGCTTGGTTGCTGTAGCCATCGTCGTCCTCCGCTACCGCTGCGCGTTCGCGCGGCCCGCGAGCCTGTTGAACTCCTCGACGGAGTGGGCGATCTCGACCGCGTAGTCGTAGTGGATCGCGCCCTCCTTCACGAGCTCCGCAAGGTGCTGGTCCATGGTCTGCATCCCCATCGACGCTCCCGCCTGGAGCGACGTATGGATCTGGTGGGTCTTGCCCTCACGAATGAGGTTGCGGATGGCCGGCGTGGCCAGCATCACCTCGACCGCGACGGCACGCCCGGGTCCGTCGGCGCGAGGCAGCAGCGCCTGGCACAGCACGCCCTGGATCGCGGTCGCGAGCTGCGTACGCACCTGCCCCTGCTGCTCGGCCGGGAACACGTCGATGACACGGTCGATCGTCTGGGCCGCGTCCTGGGTGTGCAGCGTCGCGAACACGAGGTGGCCGGTCTCTGCGGCGGTGAGAGCGACCTGGATGGTCTCCAGGTCTCGCATCTCACCGATGAGGATCACGTCCGGGTCCTGGCGCAGCACATGCTTGAGCGCCTTCTGGAACGAGTGCGTGTCCGTGCCGACCTCGCGCTGGTTCACGAGCGAGCGCTTGTGACGGTGCAGGAACTCGATCGGGTCCTCGACCGTCATGATGTGGCCGCTGCGTGAGCGGTTCACCAGGTCGAGCAGCGAGGCGAGCGTGGTCGACTTTCCCGAACCCGTGGGACCCGTGACCAGCACCAGGCCGCGCGGCAGGTCTGCGAACGACTTCACCGCGGCGGGGATGCCGAGCGCCTCGAGCGGCTTGATCTCGTAGGGGATCACTCGGAAGGCGGCGCCCACGGACTCGCGCTGCTGGTACATGTTGACGCGGAAGCGGGCCTCGCCGACGAGCGCGTACGAGAAGTCGAGCTCGAGCTCCTCCTCGAAGCGTTCACGCTGCGCCTGGGTCAGGATCTGATAGAGCGTGCGCTGCAGGCCCTCCTTGGTGAGCGGCCCGAAGCCCTCGAGGGGACGCAGTCCGCCGTCGACGCGCACCATGGGCGGCGCGCCGGTCGTGAGGTGGAGGTCAGACGCCTTGGACGCCAGCATCCCCCGCAGCGCCTGTGAGATGTCGAGGTCGCCCTCCTGGCGCTCCTGGCTCATGCCCACGCGGTGCGTGGTCGCGGGAGCCGGTGCGGCGGGGCGGGCCGGCGGGGCCGCCTGCTGTGCCGGCTGCGCCGCCGAAGGCTGCTGCGGAGCGGCCGGCGGCTGCCCCTGCGACATGAGCGGCTGACGCTGGACCGCCGGTGCGGCCGGGGCTGCAGGCGGCGCCACGGTGGGCGCGGACTGAGGAGCCGGCGCAGGCGGCGCGGGTGCGAAGGACTGCTGCGCTCCGAACGCGGGCGGGGCGGTCTGCGCGGACGGCTGCTGCAGAGCGGCAGGTGCCGCGGGCTGCTGCGGCGCCGCGGCCGGGTTCGGGTTGAACGACTGCTGCTGGGGCGCGAAGGTCGGCTGGCCGGACGACTGCTGGGCAGGCGGCGTGGCAGGGGTCGGCTGCCCCTGTCCCGGAATGTTCTCGGGCATGAACGACGTCATTCAGCACTTCCCCTCAGCACGGGCTGCCTGGACCCGCATGCGATTGTCCCTCCGGGTATCGGCAGAAAACCGGTACCGCTCAATCACTGCAAACCATGCAACACAATTCTCACTATTGCAAGTACGAAACGCCACGGCGTTATTTGACGACACGAAGCAGCTCCTCCACCGAAGTCGTTCCTTCGAGCACTTTCGCCCATCCATCCATGAGCAGCGTCTCCATGCCGTTCTCGCGCGCCTTGCGACCGATCTCGGCCGCGGAGGCGTGCGCCACGGCGAGCCGCTCGAGCTCCTCATCCACCGTCATGACCTCGTGGAGCGCCACGCGTCCGCGGTAGCCGGTGTTCGAGCAGCGCTGGCATCCGACCGGGCGGTACACGACCGGCAAGGTGTCGCCTTCCACCCACCCCACGTTCGCGGGGATCTCCTTCTCCTCGATCTTGTACTCGACCGCACAGTGGTCGCACAGGCGCCTGGCGAGACGCTGGGCGACCACGCAGTCGACAGCCGAGCCCACGAGGAACGGTTCGATGTCCATCTCGATGAGGCGCGTGAGCGCCGAGGGCGCATCGTTCGTGTGGAGCGTGGAGAGCACGAGGTGACCGGTGAGGGCCGCCTCGATAGCGATCTGCGCCGTCTCGTGGTCTCGGATCTCACCGAGCAGCACCACGTCGGGGTCGGCACGAAGGATCGAGCGCAGCGCCGACGCGAATGTCAGGCCCGCCTTGGGATTGACCTGCACCTGGTTGATGCCGGCGATCCGGTACTCGACCGGGTCCTCAACCGTGATGACGTTGATCTCGGGGCGGCTGATCTGGTTCAACGTGGCGTACAGCGTGGTCGACTTGCCGGAACCCGTGGGGCCCGTGACCAGGATCATGCCGTACGGCTTCGTGAACGTCGCCGAGTACTGCACGTAGTTGTGCTCACGGATGCCGAGGTCAGCGAGGTCCAGCGTCGCGGTCGAGTTGTCGAGGATTCGCATGACGACCTTCTCGCCCCACACCGTGGGGAGCGTCGCGACACGGAGGTCGATCTTTCGTCCCTGGTGGTTGACGGAAAGACGGCCGTCCTGCGGCTTGCGACGCTCGGCGATGTCGATGTCCGACATGATCTTCAGACGCGACGTCACACCGTTGCTGATCGCCTTCGAGGCCCGCTGCATCTCGTGAAGCACGCCGTCGATGCGATACCGGACGCGCAGGTCCGTCTCGGTGGGCTCGATGTGGATGTCGGACGCGCGGTCCTGAACGGCCTGGGTGATGAGGAGGTTGACGAAGCGCACGATCGGCGCGTCGTCCTCCGACACACCCGAGCCGAGCGTCTCATCGTCAAGGTTGACCTCGGACTCGGACAGCTCCTCCTGGAGGTCCTCGAGCTCCGCGTCGGAACGGCAGTAGCGATCGATCGCGGCGACCAGGTCGTCGTGGGCAGCAACCACCGGCATGACCTGCATCTTGGTGATCGTGCGGAAGTCGTCGACCGCGACCACGTTGCCGGGGTTGGACATCGCGACCTTGAGCACGCCGTCCTCGAACCCGATCGGGAGCGCGGCATGGCGGCGACACACGTTCGCCGGCACGGTGGCCACAGCGGCACGATCCACGGGATAGTCCGCCAGCTCGACGAACTGCATCCCCACCTGGCTCGCCAGCGCGCGGACGAGCTGCGACTCGGTGATCATCCCGAGCTCGACGAGGGTGCGCCCCAAAGACTGACCTCGCTGCTGCTGCGCGTCGATCGCGTCCATGAGCTGGTCCTCAGTCAGAAGACCCTCCTCAAGGAGGATCGACCCCAGCTGCTTCACAGTGACTCCCTACTTCCCCACGGCCGCGTCCGGGCGCGACTGCCCTGTGAACCTAACATCGGCAACAAGGGCTTGGAACGCGAGAGTCGGAATTATCACACTTAAGGCAATGCGGATTCCAATGTCTGAATTGAAGGTATTTGTCCGGTCATCAGACGCACCTGCTCCACGGCCTGATGGAGAAGCATTCTCTGGCCACCGATGGTCGCTCCCCCGTGACCCCGCCATGCTTCGGCGAACGGCGTGACGAGCGGGTCGTAGACGACGTCGAGCAGCACACCTGAGGGGCCCTGGACCGACGAGGCGAGCTCGCTGCCGGCCGCGGCCGGGATGGTCGACACCACCGCATCGGCCTGCTCCGCCCTCGCGACCGCTGCGGCACCGGCTTCCACGTCGCCGAGCGGGATGAGCACCGGCGACAGGCCCATGCGGGATGCGGCACGCACGAGTCCCCCTGCACGGGCCCGATTCCTCACCGCCACGACGGGCGCGACGCAGCCGAGCTGGCCGAGCGCGGCGACGGCCGAGGTGGCTGTCGCTCCCCCGCCGATCACCACTGCGGTGCGCGCATGCTCGAGACCCGCCTCGCGGAACGCGGCGACGATGCCGTGGACATCGGTGTTCGCCCCCACGAGCTGTCGGGTGTCACCGACGTGCTGCACGACCACCGTGTTCAGCGCGCCCACGAGCTTCGCCATGGGCTCGATGAAGTCCATGAGCGGCATCGCTGCCGCCTTGAGCGGCATCGTGAGCGACAGCCCTGCCCACTCGGGGCCGAGCCCCTCGATGAACGAGGGAAGCTCAGGCTCGGTGACGTCGTACGCGTCGTACTTCCATGACAGGCCCAGCTCGCGGTACGCCGCGCGGTGGAGCGCGGGCGAGAGCGAGTGCGCGATCGGGTGGCCGAGCACTCCGGCTCGACGCTCCGCACCGGTCATGCGATCAGTCGTCGTTCGTGTTCTGGGCGTACCAGTCCTGGAGCTCGCGGACGTTCACCTGGTGGTCCGCGTACGTCGTCGCGTACTTGGTCTCGCCGGTGGTCAGGTTGACCGTGACGAAGAACAGGTAGTCGGTATCCGCGGGCGCGGCGGCGGCCTGGATCGACGCCTCTCCGGGTGCGGCGATCGGACCCGGGGGGAGCCCCGTGTACAGGTACGTGTTGTACGGGTTCTCGGTCGCGCGCTCGTCGTCGTCGGTGAAGACGCCCTCGGTGCGCGAGAAGTACTTCACCGTCGAGTCGAACTGGAGCATCATGTCGATCTCGAGGCGGTTGTAGATCACGCTGGAGATGAGCGGACGGTCCTCGTCGAGCCGCGCCTCACGCTCGATCAGCGAGGCGACGATCATCGTCTCCTCCCAGTCCTCCTCGGCGATGTTGTTCTTCTCGAGGACCCTCACCGTCTGGGCGACCATGGCGCTCAGCACGTCCGTGGGGGTGACTCCCGGGTTGAACTCGTAGGTGCTGGGGAACAGCCAGCCCTCGATGTTGCCGCCGGCCTCCTCGGGCAGGCCGATCGACTCGGTGTCCTGCGCCGCAGCCTCGACCTCCTCGTAGCTGAAGTCGGTGAGGTCCGCGATCTTCTGATAGTAGGTCTCGACCGTCTTCCCCTCGGGGATGGTGATGGTCCGCAGCTCCCGATAGTTCGGGTCGAGCAGCTGCAGGAGCGCGTTCTCCGCGGACATCTCGCGCTGCATGAAGTAGTAGCCAGGAGTGATCGAGGAGGCCTCAGGGTTCTGGTAGGTCGCCTGAATGAAGGCCTCGGTCGACGCGATGACGCCCGCGTCGTACAGCGTCTGTGCGATGTCCGCACCGGTGTCGCCGGACTCGACGACCACCTGGACGGTGCCCTGCCCAGTGCCCTCATAGTCGGCGATCGTGTTCTCCTCGGGGACGAACTCCAGGAGGAAGCTGCGCGCCACCGACGCGCCGAGCGCGACGATGATCAGGCCGACGGCCACGGCCACCAGGGTCCACTTGCGTCGCGTCGCGCGCCTCTTGCGGCGCTGCAGACGGCGCATGTCGAGCGACGTGGTGGACGTCGTCTCCGGCTCGAACAGGTCAGTCATCGTTCCCCTTGGTGGGTGTTACCTCGGTGGTCACTGTACCGAGGTTGCCATTCTTCTGTACTTCCAGCGCGCTCTCCAGGATCACGACGGCCGCGGCCTGATCGATCACCTGCCTCTGCGCCTTCGCCGATCTTCCCGCGGCGGACATCTGCCGCGAGGCGGAGGCTGTGGAGAAACGCTCGTCGATCAAACGAATCGTCGCATCGGTCAGTTCCGCCAGCTCGGCAGCGAACCCACGCGCATCCTGGGCGGAGGTGCCCTCTCGCCCCTTCAGGGTACGCGGAAGGCCGACGAACACCTCGGTCGCCTCCCGCTCCGCGATGAGGTCCGCGACCTCGCGCGGCGCTCGGGGTGAGCGCGTGACCGTCGCGATGGGGAACGCCATCAGGCCGTCGGGGTCGCTCGCTGCGACCCCGACGCGCACGGTCCCCACGTCGACGCTCACGCGCACGTGCCTATCCACGATGCGCGATCGCCGCCTCGATCGCCTCGAGCGCCGCGCCGATGCGCGTCGCATCCTGGCCACCGCCCTGTGCGAGGTCGGGCTTGCCGCCTCCGCCGCCGCCGAGCACGCCGGCGGCGACCTTGACGAGGTCGCCGGCCCTGATGCCTGCGTCGCGGGCCGCCTGGTTCGTGCCGACCACGATCTGGGGACGCCCGCCGATCGCCGCGGTGGCGGCGACGACCGCGGGAGCGGACTCGCCGAGTCGCGCACGCACATCGGTCACGAGCGTGCGGAGGTCGTCGGAGTCGCCGGCGACGTCGGACTCGTGGGCGACGAGGCGGACACCGGACACGTCCTTCGCGGTGTCCACCAGGGATGCGGCAGCGTCCCGCATGGCCTGCGCACGGTAGCCCGCGAGCTGCTTCTCCGCCTCGGCGACGCGCTCGACGAGCTTCTCGATGCGGCCCTTGAGCTCCCCCGGCTGCACCTTGAGCGTGGAGGTCAGCTCGCTCACCAGCGCGCGCTCCGCGGCCAGCTGCTCGAAGGCCTCGTAGCCCACGAAAGCCTCGATGCGACGCGATCCCGAGCCGACGGAGGACTCGGAGCTCACGGCCACCATGCCCACCTGGCTCGAGTGCTCGACGTGCGTTCCTCCGCACAGCTCGCGCGACCACGGGCCGCCGATCTGCACGACACGGACCGCGGTCTCGTCGTACGTCTCGCCGAACAGCGCGACGGCGCCCCACTCCTTGGCCTCGGGGAGGGTCATGTACTGCCATGACACGGGCAGGTCGTTGCGGATCGCGCGGTTGGTGACCTCCTCGATCTCCGAACGGGTCTCGGCGCTGAGCGCCTGACCCCACGAGAAGTCGAGGCGCAGGTAGCCGGGCTTGTTGTACGAGCCGGACTGGAGCGCCTCAGGGCCGAGCACCTCGCGCAGCGCGGCGTGGATGAGGTGCGTGCCGGAGTGCGCCTGACGCGCGCCCAGCCGCCACTCAGCGTCCACCTCGGCGGAGACGGCGTCACCCACGGCGACCTCTCCCTCGACCACCTTCACGGTGTGCACCACGAGGCCCTTGATGGGACGCTGCACGTCCATGACCTCGAGCGTGGCGTTGGCCGCGCGGATCACTCCCGCGTCGGCCTCCTGGCCACCGGACTCCGCGTAGAAGGGCGTCTGGGGAAGCACCATCTCGAGGACGTCGCCCTCGACCCCGACCGGCACGGGCTTGCCCTCCTTGAGGATGCCCTGCACCTCGGTCGCGGTGACGAGCTCGTGGTAGCCCTTGAACTCGGTGGAGCGCTGCTCGAGAAGCCCCGCGTACACGGCCGTGTCCGCATGCCCGCCCTTCTTGGCCTTCGCGTCGGCGCGGGCGCGCTCCCGCTGCTCGTTCATGAGCTCGCGGAACTTCGCCTCGTCAACCTGGAGACCCGCCTCGGAGGCCATCTCCAGCGTGATGTCGATCGGGAAGCCGTAGGTGTCGTGGAGCTGGAAGGCATCGGCACCGGGAAGCGCCTTCGCGCCCGCGTCCTTCGCCTTCGCCACCGCGGTGTCGAAGATCGTCGTCCCGGAGGCGAGGGTGCGCCGGAACACGTCCTCCTCCTTGTACGCGACCTCGCTGATGCGCGAGAAGTCGGCGTCGAGCTCCGGGTAGGTGAGCTTCATCGCGTCCTTGGAGACGGGCAGCAGCGCCGGAAGCGCCGCGTCGTCCACGCCCATGAGTCGCATGTTGCGCACGGTGCGGCGCAGCAGGCGACGGAGCACGTAGCCGCGGCCCTCGTTGCCGGGCTTCACACCGTCGCCGATCAGCATGAGCGAGGACCTGATGTGGTCCGCGATCACGCGGAACCGGACGTCGGCATCCTTATCCTCGCCGTAGGTGAGACCCGTGAGCCTCTGCACCTCGCCGATGACCGGGAAGACCTCGTCGGTCTCGTAGAAGTTCTCGACGCCCTGCTTGAGGAACGCGATGCGCTCGAGCCCGGCACCGGTGTCGATCGCCTTCTGGTCGAGCTCGCGGATGAGCTCGTAGTTCTTCCCGTCGCCGGGGCCGCGGAGGTACTGGTCGAAGACCAGGTTCCAGATCTCGAGGTAGCGGTCGCCACCCGGGTCGACAGTGCCGCCCACCGCGTCGGGCCCGTACTCGGGGCCGCGGTCGTAGTGCCACTCCGCGCAGGGTCCGGCGGGACCGGGCTGGCCGGTGTCCCAGAAGATCTCCTCGCGCGTGAGCTTGACGATCTGGTCGGGGTTCACGCCGGCGTTGACGAGCGACGACAGCGCCTCGTCGTCCTCGTTCCAGATCGTGACCCAGAAGCGCTCGGGCTCGAAGCCGTAGCCACCCTCGGACTCGGGGCTGGTGAGAAGCTCCCACGCGAAGTTGATCGCGCCTTCCTTGAAGTAGTCGCCGAACGAGAAGTTGCCGAGCATCTGGAAGAACGTGCCGTGACGGGTGGTCTTGCCGACCTCCTCGATGTCCTTGGTGCGGATGCACTTCTGGACCGAGGCGATGCGCGGGTGAGGAGACTGCTCCGTCCCGATGATGTACGGGATGAACGGGACCATGCCCGCGACCGTGAACAGCAGCGACGGGTCAGGCGACACCAGCGACGTGCTGGGTGCGATGTGGTGACCCTGCTTCGCGAAGTAGTCGTTCCATCGCGTGGCGATCTCTGCGGAGCGCATGCAAGTCCTTGTCTGTGAGCGAGTCTGTCTCGAAAGAGGTCTTCTGGGATAAGCAGAAAGCCGCGGCACGCCCTCCCTTGCGGGAGCAGCGCACCGCGGCGTCTGCTTGGTCGGGCTCTGAGTCAGAGCCTACCGTCGGTCAGGCTTAGCGAGCGTAGTACTCGACGACCAGCTGGACCTCGCAGGTCACGGGGACCTCGGCACGCTTGGGGCGACGCACGAGCTGAGCCGTGAGCTTCTCCAGCGTGACGTTGAGGTACTCGGGGACCTGGGGCAGCACGTCGCGGTGCGCGCCCGCGGCGGCGGCCATGTAGGGCTCCATGGTGACGGCCTTGGGCTTGACCTGGATGGTCTGGCCGGGCTTCACGCGGAACGAGGGGCGGTCGACGATCTTGCCGTCCACGAGGATGTGGCGGTGCAGGACGGCCTGGCGGGCCTGCAGGATCGTGCGGGCGAAGCCGGCGCGGAGCACGAGCGCGTCGAGACGCATCTCGAGAAGCTCGACGAAGGCCTCACCGGTCAGACCGGCGTCCTTCTTCGCCTCGGCGTAGATCGCGGTCATCTGCTTCTCGCGGAGACCGTACTGCGCGCGAAGACGCTGCTTCTCGCGCAGACGCACGGCGTAGTCGCTCTCCTTGCGGCGAGCGGTACGGCCGTGCTCACCCGGCGGGTAGGGGCGCTTCTCGAAGTGCTTGACAGCCTTCGGGGTCAGCGCGAGGCCGAGTGCACGGGACAGCCGCACCTGGCGGCGTGCCTTCTGAACAGAGGTCATGGTTTCCTTCACAGTCCTCGAGCGCGCGGGAGCGCCACGAGAAAGTACGAATGTGTGCATGTTCGCGGCGACAGCAGCCAACCGTCCGCGAGGGCTGAACAAGAGTACCAGGTGACGGGCCGTGTGTCAGCCGCGGCCGAGCATCTCCCTGATCGTGTCGAGCCGCTCGCTGAGCGTGCGCTCGACGCCGTGCTCGGTGGGCAGGTAGTAGCGGGTGCCGCGGAGCGTCTCGGGCAGGTACTCCTGCCGCGCGACGCCACGAAGAGCGTCGTGGCTGTACACGTATCCCTTGCCGTGGCCCAGCTTCTCGGCGCCGCTGTAGTGCGCGTCCCGGAGGTGCTCAGGGACGACGCCGGCACGGCCGGCCTTGACGTCGGCGATCGCCTGGTTGATGGCGTTGTAGGCACGGTTCGACTTGGGTGCCATCGCCAGGTACGCGGTGGCCTCGGCGAGCGGGATACGTCCCTCAGGCATGCCGATGAAGCTCACGGCGTCAGCGGCGGCCTGCGCGATCACGAGCCCCTGGGGGTCGGCCAGCCCGATGTCCTCCGACGCGAGGATCACCAGGCGTCGCGCGATGAAGCGAGGGTCCTCCCCCGCTACGACCATGCGCGCGAGGTAGTGCAGGGCCGCGTCGACGTCGGAGCCGCGCACCGACTTGATGAAGGCGGAGATGACGTCGTAGTGCTGGTCGCCCGACTTGTCATAGGCGACGAGCGCGGCGTCCATGGTGGCCTCGACGATCGCCTCAGTGATGATCCCGTCGCCGTCGGCCGCGGTGTCGGCGACCGCTTCGAGCAGCGTGAGCGCCTTGCGGGCGTCGGCCCCCGCCACGCGCACGAGCTGGTCCCGTGCGTCCTCCTGGAGCGTCACCTCTCCCCCGAGCCCCCGAGGGTCCTCGACCGCGCGCTCGACGAGCGCGACCACGTCGTCCACCTGAAGCGGCTTCAACGTGAGGAGGAGGGAGCGCGACAGCAACGGCCCGACCACGGAGAACGACGGATTCTCGGTGGTGGCGCCGATCAGCGTGATCCAACGGTTCTCGACCGCCGGCAGCAGGATGTCCTGCTGACTGCGCGTGAAGCGGTGGATCTCGTCGATGAAGACGACGGTCTCGCGCTCCCCCGTCGCGAGCCTGCGCTTCGAGTCGTCGATGACGGCGCGCACATCCTTGACGCCGGAGGACACTGCGGAGAGCTCGACGAACCGTCGGCCGCCCGCCACGAGATAGGCGAGCGTCGTCTTGCCCGTCCCAGGCGGTCCCCACAGCATGACGGACGTGGCCGGCGCGGTCTCGCCGATCAGCCTGCGCAGTGGCGACCCGTCGCCGAGCAGGTGCGACTGGCCCACGACCTCGTCGAGCGTGCGCGGCCTCATGCGGACGGCGAGCGGGGACGACGCCGACGGCGCCGGGACACCCGAGGCCTCGGTGCGCATCGCGTCGAACAGATCCATGCCGCAAGCCTAGGCGCTCGGGCCGACACCCCGGACCGGCCCGAGACGGTCACCAGCCTCGGTCAGGACAGCGCCGCACCCTCCTCCACGAGTCGGTCGAGCACCGCCCTGACGGCCTGCCGCTCCACGCGGTCGGGACGAGCGATCGCGACGATGCTGCGCACGGCTCGCACGCCGTCGAGAGGCACCAGCGTGTACGCCCCGCTGGCCGGTGTCGAGTGGCGCGGGAGCAGCGCGATGCCGAGCCCTCGGAACACGAGCGACTCGACGAGCCGGTTGTCGCGCACCTCGGCGACACGCGTCAGGGCTCTGCCGGTCGCGGCCTCGATCGCCTCATGGATGGTCGCGAAGGGGTAGCCGCGAGGGACGACGATCCACGGCTCGTGCGCAACGTCTCCCGGCGTCACGGACTGCCGCGCTTCCAGTGGGTGCCCGGAAGGCACCACCACATCGATCGGCTCCCGCGCGACCACTCTCGTGAAGAGCCGCTCCGCACCCACCGGCACGTCAGCGATCAGGCTGTGCCCGATCACGAGGTCGACGTCGGCGGTGCGCGCCGCGTAGTCAGCCTCGGCGAGGTCGAAGTCCTGGAGCTCGAGCGTGATCAGCGTGTCGGACAGCGCCGCCATCACGCCAGGAAGCAATGCGGCGCCCGCGCTGGGAAGCGTGCCGACACGGACGACGCCGGCGGGCTCTCCCCTGCCTGCGTCAAGGCGCGCTTGGAGGGCGGCGAGCGTGGTGAGGACGTCGTCTGCGCCCTCGGCGAGCAGCTCGCCCGCCCACGTGAGCCTCAACCCGCGGGAGGCAGGCTCCACGAGCCGCACTCCCAGCTCGCGCTCTGCGGTGCGGAGCTGCTGGGACAGTGCCGACGGCGTGCGGAACGTCGCTGCGGCGACGGCGCCCAGGGTGCCGCGGTCGCGCAGCTCGCGCAGGAGTTCCAGGTGACGCACTTCCATGTAGGCACCCTACATATCACCTTCACTGCAATGAACTGGTGCTTCACGGATACCTCGACCCACACTGACGCCATGCCTCGTCGCCATGTCGCGCTCGCCCTCCTCACCGCCGTGCTGTGGGGCGTCAACTTCCTCGCCATCCACGCCTCGCTCGCGCAGTTCCCGCCGTTCCTGCTCGTCGCACTGCGATTCGCCGTGATCGCGGTCCCCACCGTGCTGCTCGTGCCTCGACCGCAGGTCCCGTGGCGCTGGCTCCTGCTCTATGGCCTCGGGTTCGGCACGCTCCAGTTCCTCTTCCTCTACCTCGGCATGTCGCTCGGGTTCCCCACCGGCCTCTCCTCGCTCGTGCTCCAGGCATCGGCGCCGTTCACGGTCGTCCTGGGGGCCGTGCTGTTGCGAGAGAGGATCGGCGTGCACGCCGGACTCGGCGTCGCGGTCGCCGCCACGGGCCTCGCACTCGTCGGCCTGTCCTACGGCGCCGACGCGGCCGTCGCCCCGTTCCTGCTCGTCCTGCTCGGCGCGCTGGGCTGGGCCTTCGGCAACCTCGCGAGCCGCCAGGCGCGCGCCGAACGACCGTTGCACCTGGTCCTGTGGATGAGCATCGTGCCGCCGCTGCCGATGCTCGCGATGTCGCTGGTGTTCGAGGGTCCCGCGCGGATCTCCGATGCGCTGGCGACCTCGTTCACCACCGAGGCGCTCCCCGCCTGGGCCGGCCTGGCGTACACCGTCCTGCTCGGCACCCTGCTCGGCTCCGGCATCTGGGTGTGGCTCATGGCGCGCCACCCGGCAGGCACCGTGGCGCCCTTCTCCATGCTCGTGCCCGTCGTGGGCATCCTCACCGCATGGCTCACGCTCGGAGAGCGACCGGGTCCTGGAGAGCTCCTCGGCGGGGCGCTCGTGATCGGCGGCGTGCTGTGGGCCTCACGCGCAGGCCGCATGCCACGCGTTGGCGCCTCGCCCACCTCAGACGTGCGACGAGGGCGGACCCCCGACCGGGAGCCCGCCCTCGTGACGGCCGAAGCGGAGAGCTAGGCCTTCGCGTCCTCGTTCTTCGCGTCGTCCTTCTTCTCCTCGGGCTTGGCGTCCACGCCCGCCTCCTTGCGCTGCTCCGGCGTGATGGGAGCAGGCGCCTCGGTCAGCGGGTCGTAGCCGCCGCCTGACTTGGGGAACGCGATGACGTCGCGGATCGAGTCCGCCTTGGCGAGCAGCGCGGTCACGCGGTCCCAGCCGAGCGCGATGCCGCCGTGGGGCGGAGCGCCGAACTTGAAGGCGTCGAGCAGGAAGCCGAACTTCTCCTGCGCCTCCTCCTCGCCGATGCCCATCACGTTGAAGACGCGCTGCTGCACGTCCTGACGGTGGATACGGATCGAGCCGCCGCCGATCTCGTTGCCGTTGCACACGATGTCGTACGCGTACGCCGTGGCCGGGCCCGGGTCGGTGTCGAACGTGTCCATGAACTCGGGCTTGGGGCTCGTGAACGCGTGGTGGACGGCGGTCCAGGACGACGAGCCGAGCGCCACATCGTCATCGTCGCCGTCGACGGGCTTGAACAGCGGAGCATCGACGACCCAGCAGAACTCGAAGCGGTCCTCGTCGATCAGGCCGACGCGCGACGCGATCTCGTTGCGCGCGGCGCCCAGCAGCGCACGCGACGCCTCGGTCTTGCCTGCGGCGAAGAAGACGCAGTCGCCAGGGTTGGCTCCGGTGGCCTCCGCAAGCCCCGCGAGCTCGGCCTCGGAGAGGTTCTTCGCCACGGGACCGGTCAGCGACCCGTCCTCCTGCACGAGCACGTAGGCGAGGCCCTTCGCGCCGCGCTGCTTGGCCCAGTCCTGCCACGCGTCGAGAGTCTTGCGGGGCTGCGAGGCACCGCCCGGCATGACGACGGCGCCCACGTACTCGGCCTGGAACACGCGGAACGGCGTCTCCTTGAAGTACTCGGTGAGCTCGGTGAGCTCGAGCCCGAAGCGCAGGTCGGGCTTGTCGGAACCGAAGCGAGCCATCGCGTCGGCGTAGGTGAGACGCGGGATCGGCGTCGACACCTCGTAGCCGATGAGCGCCCACAGCTCCTTGACGAGCTCCTCGCCCAGCGCGATCACGTCGTCCTGGTCCACGAAGCTCATCTCGATGTCGAGCTGCGTGAACTCGGGCTGCCGGTCCGCACGGAAGTCCTCATCGCGGTAGCAGCGCGCGATCTGGTAGTAGCGCTCCATGCCGGAGACCATCAGCAGCTGCTTGAAGAGCTGCGGCGACTGCGGGAGCGCGTACCAGGAGCCGGGCGCGAGCCGCGCGGGCACCAGGAAGTCGCGGGCGCCCTCAGGCGTCGACCGCGTCAGGGTCGGGGTCTCGATCTCAAGGAAGTCGTGACGCTCGAGCACGCGGCGCGCCGCCTGGTTCACCTTGGAGCGCAGCACGATGTTGGCGCGCTGCTGCGGACGGCGCAGGTCCAGGTAGCGGTGCTTGAGGCGCGCCTCCTCGCCGACGTTCACGTGCTCGTCGATCGGGAAGGGCGTGGGAGCCGACTCGTTCAGGATGACGACCTCGGAGACCGCCACCTCGATCTCGCCCGACGGCAGGTTCGGGTTCGCCGAGCCCTCGGGGCGCATGCGCACCTCGCCGGTCACCTGCACCACGTACTCGGTGCGGAGCGCGTGGGCGATCTCCTCGTGGATGACCACCTGGGCGAAGCCCGAGGCATCACGCAGGTCGATGAACGCCACGCCGCCGTGATCACGACGACGCCCCACCCAGCCGGCGAGGGTGACGGTCGTGCCAGCGTCGGCGGCACGGAGGTTTCCTGCGAGATGCGTACGGAGCAAGGTCTGCCTTTCGTTCGCGCCCGGTCAGGGCGCTCATTGTCGAGCGGTGCTCTGTCGAGCGGATATCAGTCTAGCGGCGTGACGGTGTGCGCCGACGGGCCTCTCGGCCCGCCCTACGCGGGGTCGGCTGCGGACACGCCGGGCCACCTGTCAGCGGCCGGGGGCTCCCAGGTGTCGGCGTCAGCGTCCACCTGGTCTCCGGTGCGGATGTCCTTCACCTGACCGTCGCCGTCCGGCGCGGGGAACCACACGAAGGGGATCCCTCGCTTGTCCGCGTGCTGGATCTGCTTCCCGAACTTCGCGGCCGACGGAGCCACCTCGCACGGGATGCCGCGGTCGCGGAGCCTGTCCGCGATCCCCTGGGACGCAGCACGGGTCTCCTCGTCGGTGACGGCGACAAGGACGGCCGACGGCACGCCTCGGGTGGCCGACACGAGCCCGGCCGACAGCAGCAGCGCCACGAGACGGCTCACGCCGATCGACATGCCCACGCCGGGGAAACCGCCGCCTGCCACGAGCGAGTCGTACCGACCGCCCGAGCAGATCGAGCCGAAGCCCTCGTGGCCGTCCATGAACGTCTCGTAGACCGAGCCCGTGTAATAGTCGAGTCCGCGCGCGATCCTGAGATCCGCGACCGCGGTGCCGGGCACCGCCGCGTTCACCGACTCGACGAGCGCCGTCAGCGAGGCGATGCCTCGCGCGAGCTGCTCCTGCGCGTCCGAGGGGTCCTCCACCTTCGTCGTGGTCTCCCACAGATCCTCGACCGCAGCCGCGAACGACGCGTCAGGCGAGGAGATCCGAGCCAGCTCGAGCGCCGCGTCGGCCGCGGTCTCGGAGACTCCCTGCTCCGCCAGCTCCGCGCGCACCCCGTCGGGGCCGATCTTGTCCAGCTTGTCCACGCTGCGCAGCGCGCCCGCCACGTCGTCGATGCCGACGCCGCGGTAGAAGCCCTCGACGAGCGCCCGGTTGTTCACGTGCATCGTCACCGACGGGATCGGCAGCCTGCCGAGGGCACGCGCCATCACGATCGCCACCTCGGACTCGAGGTGCTCCGGAAGCGTCTCGCGGGCCACGATGTCGATGTCCGCCTGGTAGAACTCGCGGAAGCGACCCTCCTGCGGCCGCTCGCCGCGCCACACCTTCTGGATCTGCCACCGGCGGAACGGGAACTGCAGGGCGCCCTGGTTCTCCTCGACGTACCGCGCGAAGGGCACGGTCAGGTCGAAGTGAAGACCCAGCTTCGCCTCCGCGTCGCCCTCGGCGTTCAGGCGCTGGAGCACGTAGATCTCCTTGGACGCCTCGGAATCGCCCGCAAGCCTGTCGATCGGCTCGACCGCACGCGTCTCGATCTCCCCATACCCGTGCAACGCGAACACCTCACGCAGCGTCGAGAGCACATGCGCCTCGACCACACGGTCACGAGGGGTCAGTTCAGGGAAGCCGGAGAGGGGTCGCACACGAGCCATGGCGCCCATTGTTCCATCGGAGCCGGGCCTACACTGACGACGCCCCAAGCCAGGAGGAGCACAGGTGAGCAGCAGGCACAGGAACGCGTCCAAGGAGCGCAAGGCGCGCGAGGAGCAGATCCGCCAGGAGCAGGAGGCGCAGCAGCGCAGCCGACGCCGCTGGCAGCTGACCGCCGGAGCGGCAGGCGTCGCCCTCGTCGCCCTCGTCGGCTACGGCGTCTGGCTCTGGGCAGGACAGGAGTCGCCCGACCCCGCGCTGACGGCATCCTCCGACGCCTCGCCGACCGTGCAGACCACCGCCACGCCCGATCCGGTCGCGACGTCCACCAACGACCCGATCGTCACCGAGGAGGGGTGGGGGGCGTCGTCCACCCCACCTCCGAGCAGCCTCGCGGAGAACCGCATGTGGACGGTGACGCTGGAGACGAACCAGGGCGACATCGTCCTCGAGCTGGATGGCGAAGCCGCGCCGCAGGCTGTGTCCTCGTTCCTGGCGCTCGCAGGCGACGACTACTTCGACAGCAGCGAATGCCACCGGCTCACCACGTCCGGCATCTACGTGCTGCAGTGCGGCGACCCGCTCGGCACCGGTCAAGGCGGTCCGTCGTATCGCTTCGGGCCGATCGAGAACGCCCCCAGCGACGATCAGTACCCCGCAGGAACGCTCGCGATGGCGCGGGTGTCCGCCAGCGCGGTGGTCGCTGAGGCAGCGGCGAACTCCATGGGCAGCCAGTTCTTCATCGTCTACGAGGACTCTCAGATCCCCTCCGATGAGGCCGGCGGATACAGCGTGTTCGGCCGAGTGGTCGAAGGCCTGGGTATTGTGGACTCCGTTGCCGAAGCCGGCACGATCACCGGGGAAGCCGATGGTCGACCGGCACTGTCCGTCATCGTGAACGAGGTATCCGTTTCATGACTTCCGCCGATCGCCCCACCGACATCGACGCCACACCCACCACCGGCGAGGCCGAGCAGCCGCTCCCGCCCGCAGAGGAGACGGCTCAGCCCACCGAGGCTGAGCCCGCCGCCGCTACGGAGGAGAGCGCAGCCGCTGACGCGGCCGCGCCCGTCGAGGACGCCCCTGGAGAGGAGGAGGCTGCCGCGCCAACGCCCGCTGCGCAGCCCAAGCCGCGCGCGTCCAAGCCGAAGGCGCCGAAGCCCCGTGCTCCCAAGCCTGGCTCGTTCGCTCCCGCGACCCCCGCGGTCGTGGCGGCGCACACGACGCACCCGGTCAAGGTGCCGGTGGTCGACGAGGTGACCCCCGAGATGCTCGCCGAGGCCGAGGCCTTCGGCGCGGTCGACGGCGACCAGGTGACCGTCGCGATCGGCGACGAGAAGCTCACGGTCGGCCCCGCCGCTGGCGACGACCCCCTGAAGCCCTACGCCGAGGCCTACTACGAGCTCAAGGCCTCGATCGAGCGCTTCCACGCTCGGCTGAGCTCCGCCGAGCTCTCGGTCAAGGACATCGACGACGCGCTCGCCTCGAACAAGGAGTCGCTCGCGACCCCCGCGGTGGTCGGAGACGTCGCCGCCCTGCGCACGCGGTGGGCCGAGGTCGAGGCCGAGGCGACCGAGGCTCGCGCACGCATCCAGGAGGAGCGCCGCGTCGCCCGTGAGGCTGCGCTCGCCGCCCGCGAGGAGATCGTGCTCCAGGCGGAGGCGCTGGCCGCCAAGCCCGAGAACCAGGTCCACTGGAAGAACGACACGGAGACGCTCCGCGCACTCCTCGACAGCTGGAAGGAGGCGCAGCGCTCCGGCGCACGCGTCCCCAAGGAGGCCGAGCGTGCGCTGTGGCGCCGCTTCACCCACGCCCGCTCCTCGTTCGAGAAGGCGCGCAAGCACCACTTCGCGCAGCTCGACCGCGACAACGCTGCCGTCGCGGAGCGCAAGGAGGAGCTCGTCGCCCGCGCGGAGACCCTGCAGACCTCCACGGACTGGGACTACACCGCACGCGCCTTCCGCGATCTCATGAACGACTGGCGTCAGGCCGGGCGCGGACGCCGAAGCGTCGACGACGCGCTGTGGCGTCGCTTCCAGACCGCGCAGGACGCGTTCTTCGAGGCGCGCCGGGCCGCCGCGGACGCTGAGGACGAGGCCCTGTCGGGCAACGTCGAGGCGAAGGAGGCCATCGTGGTCGAGGCGGAGGCTCTGCTGCCGATCACCGACCTCCGCTCGGCCAAGCGCGCGCTGCGTTCCCTCCAGGACCGCTTCGAGGCCGCGGGACGGGTGCCGCGAGGCGACGCCGCCAGGCTCGCCAAGCGCATCGGCGCCGTCGAGAAGGCGGTCCGCGATGCCGAGGACGCCGAGTGGAACTCCTCGAACCCCGAGCTCGAGGCGCGTGTCTCCGGCGCTGCCGCACAGCTCCACGCCGCGATCGCCGACCTCGAGGCCGACCTCGAGAAGGCGAAGGCCGCCGGCGACAAGCGCACCATCAAGCAGGCCGAGGAGGCGCTCGCCGCCCGCAAGGCCTGGCTCAAGCAGATCGAGCAGGTGCAGCGCTAGAGAAGCGACGCACCGCACCGGGAAGCCGGCGTCCTCATCCGGGGGCGCCGGCTTCTCTGTCCCCAGAAGGCACGCTTCGCGCCCACGCTCGCGCGCGCCGCTGGCATCCTCGCAGCATGATCCTCGTGAGCCCCGACGACATTGGCACCCCCGGCTACTCACGCGCGGTCCGCGAGGGCGTGCTCGTGCCGCTCACCCCGGTCGTGGCCGCGCCGCTCGATGTACCGGCCACGCAGGGCCTTCGCGCCTTGGCGCTGTCCCCGCTCGTCCCGCAAGGAGCGGTGGTCACCGGCCTCGCCGGTCTGTGGCTGGATGGGCTGGCGGGGTACCCGAGCACCCTGGACGTGCTTCGGCGCACCGGCACCCACCGCGCGCCCCGACGGATGCAGGTGCGCTCCAGGATCCGCATCCACGCCGGCGATCCGGGACCTCGACCGGTGCGGGACATCAGCCACGTGCGGTGCGCCCACGCGAGCCGTTGCGCCGTCGACGCGCTGCGGTGGGGGCCCCTCGAGAAGGCGATCTCGGCAGTGTGGACAGGGATGCGCAGCGGAGCGATCGATCCCAGCGACGTGAGCATCGCGCTTGCTGAGACGCCCCCTGATCGCAGCCGCCGTCGAGCGCAGTCTGCGTGGAACGCGATCGAGAAGTGCTGGCGGGCTCCCAGCGCTGAGGCCGTCCCTCGCGCGGCCTAGCCGCGACCGCCCGCGGTCAGTGGCGCCGTGCGCCCGTGATGCGGCGGGCGTCGTACACGCCCTCGATGCGGCGCACCGCGCCAAGCACGGCGCCGAGGTGCGAAGGGTCCGCCATCTCGAACGTGAAGGTGTTGAGCGCGACACGGTCCTTGGACGTCGACACGTGCGCACCCAGGATGTTGACGTGATGGTCGGACAGGACCTGGACCACGTCGGAGAGGAGCCGATTGCGGTCGAGCGCCTCCACCTCGATCTGCACCATGTATGTGGCCTCGTGCTGGCCCGTCCACTGCACGTCGATCAGACGTTCGGGCTGCTGCTCCCTGAGACCCGAGAAGTTGTCGCAGTCCGCGCGGTGCACGCTCACGCCCTGTCCCCTGGTGACGAAGCCCTGGATCGCGTCTCCAGGCACCGGGGTGCAGCACTTCGCGAGCTTGACCACCACGTCCGCGAGCCCATGCACCGAGACACCGGGGTCTCCCCTGCGCGTCTTCTGCTTGGTGCCGGGACGCGTGATCTCGGTGAGGTCCTCGTCGGCCCCCTCCTCGCCGCCCACGGCCTCGACCATGCGCGCGACGACGTCTGCGGGCTGCTCCTTGTGCTCGCCGATCGCCGCGTAGAGCGCGTCGACGTCGTCGTAGTGCATCTCCTTGGCGAGCGCCAGGAGGGTCGAGCGGGACATCAGCCTCTGCATCGGGAGGTGCTGGCGGCGGATCGCTCGCGCGAGCATGTCACGGCCCGTCTCGACCGACTCCTCGCGCCGCTCGCGCGTGAACCACTGACGGATCTTGTTGCGCGCGCGGGTCGACTGGACGAAGTCGAGCCAGTCGCGGCGCGGGTGGGCGTTCTCGTCGGAGGTCGTCAGCACCTCGACGGTGTCGCCGTTGTCGAGCGTCGAGTCCAACGGCACCAGGCGTCCGTTGACCTTGGCGCCGATCGTCTTGTGCCCCACCTCGGTGTGCACCGCATAGGCGAAGTCCACGGGCGTCGCCCCCTGAGGGAGCGACAGCAGGCGGCCGCGCGGCGTGAACACGTACACCTCGGCACGTGAGATCTCCCCGCGCAGCGAATCCAGGAACTCGCTCGGATCGGCCGTCTCCTGCTGCCAGTCGGCGATCTGGCGAAGCCAGCCCATGTCCCCCGTGGAACCCGTGGACTCCTGCCCGGTGCGCCCGTTCTCCTTGTATCGCCAGTGCGCTGCAAGACCGTACTCTGCACGGCGGTGCATGTCCTGAGTGCGGATCTGCAGCTCCACGGGCTTTCCCGACGGCCCGATCACGGTGGTGTGCAACGACTGGTACAGGTTGAACTTGGGCGTCGCGATGTAGTCCTTGAAGCGGCCCGGCACCGGCTGATAGCGGGCGTGCATCGCGCCGAGCACGGCGTAGCAGTCGCGCACGGTCTCGACGAGGATCCTCACGCCCACCAGGTCGTAGATGTCGTTGAGGTCGCGGCCTCGGACGATCATCTTCTGGTAGACGGAGTAGTAGTGCTTGGGGCGTCCCGTGATGGTCGCCTTGATGCGCATCTCCCGCAGGTCCGCCGCGATCTCCTCGCGCACCTGCGCCAGGTACTTCTCGCGCTCCGGTGCGCGCTCCGCCACGACCTCGACGATCTCCTGATAGATCTTCGGATAGAGCGTCCGGAAGGACAGGTCCTCGAGCTCCCACTTGATGGCGTTGAGGCCCATGCGGTGCGCGAGGGGCGCGTAGATCTCGAGCGTCTCCTGCGCCTTCTTGCGCGCCGACTCGGGGCTCACGAACTCCCACGTGCGCGCGTTGTGCAGGCGGTCGCACAGCTTGAGCAGCAGGACGCGGATGTCCTTCGCCATCGCGACGACCATCTTGCGGACGGTCTCCGCCTGCGCGGCGTCGCCGTACTTGACCTTGTCCAGCTTGGTGACGCCGTCCACGATCATGGAGATCTCGGCGCCGAACTCCTGCTCCATCCGCTCGAGCGGATAGTCGGTGTCCTCGACCACATCGTGCAGCAGCGCCGCGGCGATGACCGAGGCCGGCAGCCCGAGGTCGGCCACGATCTGCGCGACGGCGATCGGGTGCGTGATGTACGGCTCGCCGCTCTTGCGCTTCTGGCCCCGGTGAGCCTCCTCGGCGACCGAGTAGGCGCGCTCGATGACGGCGACGCGCTCGCGCGGGTAGTGCGACCTGAAGGTGTCGAGCACCCCGTCGATCGCGGTCGGCTCGCGCTGACCGCGGCGCAGGAAGCCCAGGGGTCCGACGGACGCGGTGGAGGAACGTGCCTCAGTCACGCAGCCCTCCTTCCCTGGCAGACCCTCAGTCTACTTGCGCCGCTTGCGCTTGGGCTGCGCCGACGTGCCGAGGTGCTCGCCGGGCTGAAGCGCTCCGACGCGGATCTCGCCATCCTCGCCGACGAGGACATCGGCCTCGCCCGACTCGCGCAGCGCGAGCACCTTCTCGGTGTGAGCCGCGATCTTCTCCTCGTTCTTGCGCAGCTGCACCTCGAGGGGCGTCGCCACGAAGATCGACGAGTAGGTACCGACCGCCATACCGATGAAGAGTGCGAGCGAGATGTCCCGCAGCGTTCCCGCTCCGAGCACGTACGACCCGATGAAGAGGATCGACGCCACAGGAAGGAGCGCCACCACCGAGGTGTTGATCGATCGCACGAGGGTCTGGTTCAGCGCGAGGTTCGCGAGCTCGCCATAGGTGAAGCGGTTCTGCGTGAACACGTCCTTCGTGTTCTCGCGCACCTTGTCGAAGACCACGACCGTGTCGTACAGCGAGTAGCCGAGGATGGTCAGGAAGCCGATCACGGAGCCCGGGGTGACCTCGAAGCCGATCAGCGCGTAGATGCCGACGGTGAACACCAGGTCGTGGAGAAGCGCGACCAGTCCTGCCGCGGCCATGCGCCACGCCCGGAAGTACAGCGTCATCACGATCGACACGAGCACCATGAAGACGATGAGTCCCTGCAGCGCGGCGCGACCCACCTCGGCACCCCACGTGGGGCCGATCTGCGTCGAGGCCACGTCCGCCTCGGCGACGCCGTAGCCATCGGCCAGCGCGGTCGTGATCTCGCGCGCGGTCTCGATCTCGACAGCGCCCATCTGCAGCTGGATTCGGTCCGTGCCGAGCGTGGTGGCCAGAGCCTCGGAGTCGCCCGCGAACTCGTCACCGATCTCCTGCGCGATCGACACGTCCTCGGAGTCGGTCGTCACGAGGAACTTGCTGCCGCCCGTGAAGTCGATGCCCAGGTTGAAGCCGAAGATCAGCAGCGACGCGATCGACAGGGCCATGAGCCCGCCCGAGATCGCGAACCAACGCTTGCGCTGGCGGACGATCGGGTAGATCTTCTCGCCGGAGTGGAGGGCGTTGCCCCACTGTGCCAGGTTGCCGGCCATCAGTTCTCCTCCCCCTTCGCCGCAGCTGCCTTGCGTTCCGCGAGCGTCTGGGTCTTGGGGGTGGCCACGCGGCCACGGCCCTTGTACAGGGTGTCACGGCCGAGCTGACGCGGGTCGAGTCCCGACCACGGGTGCCCCTCGCCGAAGAACTTCGTGCGGGACAGCAGCACGAGGATCGGGTGCGTGAACAGGAAGACGATGATGATGTCGATCACCGTGGTGAGGCCGAGCGTGAAGGCGAAGCCTCGGACCGAGCCGACCGCGAGCAGGTAGAGCACCACGGCGGCGAGGATGTTGATCGCGTCTGAGGCGAGGATGGTGCGCTTGGCGCGCTTCCAACCGCGGTCGATGGCCGCCTGCAACGACTTGCCCTCGCGCAGCTCATCTCGGACACGCTCGAAGTACACGATGAACGAGTCCGCTGTCACACCGATCGCGACGATCAGTCCCGCCACACCTGCCAGGGACAGGCGGTAGCCGATCATCCAGTAGAGCAGGTCGATCGCGAGGAACGTCATGATGCCCGCGAGGAACAGCGAGCCGACGGTCACGAGCCCCAGCACGCGGTACTGGAACACGGAGTAGATGACCACCAGGATCAGACCGATGAGACCCGCGATGAGACCGGCCTGAAGCTGGTCCTGGCCGAGCGTGGCAGGGACCACGTCCTGCGACTGGAGCTCGAGCTGCAGCGGCAGCGCTCCGAACTGGAGCTGGTTCGCGAGCTGCTGGGCCTCGGCCTGCGTGAAGTCGCCGGTGATCGAGGCGGTGCCGTCGGAGATGCGGCTCTGCATCACCGGATAGGAGATGACCACGCCGTCGAGCATGATCGCGAACTGGTTCTGCGGGCTCGGCAGCTGGATCAGGCGCTGCGAGATCTCGTCGAACACGTCCGCGCCCGTGGACGTGAAGTTGATGACGACCTCGTAGCGACCGGTGAGGCCGCCGGTCGAGTTGAACTCAGGGCCGGAGGTGGCGCTGTCGACCTCGGAGCCGGTGAGCTCCACAGGACCGAGCAGGAACTTCAGGGTGCCGTCGAAGGCGCACGCGGCGTGGCCCGTGTCGGGGTCGCCCAGGGCGACGCCGCCCAGGTAGTTGGCGGGGTCGACGCAGTTGAGAGCGTCTGCCTGCGCGCGCAGGTCGTCTGTGATCCACGACAGGTCCGAGGCAGTGCCCGCCGCCGGGTCGTCGCTCGTGGCGGGGTCGGTCGTCGTGTCGGGCTCGGCCGACGCAGATGCCGAGGCGCTGGCCGACGGGCTCGCGGCGTTCGCGGACTCGGCCGCGCTTGCGTCCTCTGCCGCAGCATCGGCGGAGGCGGAAGGGCTGGCGGACGCGCTGACACCGGGGTCGGCGCTCGCCGAGGGCTCGGCGGTCGGGTCGGTGGTGGTGTCCGTCGTCGCGATCGGGCCGGGGTTGTTGATCTCGAGGACCGGGCGGAACTGCAGCTGGGCGCTCTGACGCACCAGGTCGATCGTCTCGTCGGACGGGTCGCCAGGGAGCGAGACGACGATGACGCTCGAGCCCTGCGTGGAGATCTCCGCCTCCGCGACACCCGAGGCGTCCACGCGCTTGCGGATGATCTCCACCGCCTGCTCGAGGTCGTCCTCGGTGACCTCGGAGCCGTCCGTCGTCGTCGCCTGGAGCGTCAGCTGGACGCCTCCCGCGAGGTCGAGGGCGAGCCCTGGGGCAAGGGTCGTCTGATTGGTGAGCACACCCGCGGCAAGGGCGCCATAGCCCGCCACAAGGATGATGCCCAGCCAGATGAGCGCGCGACGCGCGGCCTTCACTGCAGTTGACACAGGATTCCTCACGATTGTTCCGCCCATCTCTGGGCCCAGGGAAGTCTAGCCCTGAGAATGCTCAGAGTCGAAAACCCTCGCTCAGTCGAAGAGTCGCGAACCGCCCGAGGCCTCGGTCGGACGGTCGGGCGGGGCGATCCCCAGATGCTCCCAGGCAAGCGCCGTCGCGACCCGACCGCGGGGGCTCCGGCTCATGAGCCCCTCCCTCACGAGGAACGGCTCGGCGACCGTCTCCACGGTCTCAGGCTCCTCGCCCACGGCGACCGCGAGCGTCGTCAGGCCCACAGGACCGCCGCCGAACCGCGTGCACAGCGCACCGAGCACGGCGCGGTCGAGCCGGTCGAGCCCCTTCTCGTCCACCTCGTACACCTCGAGCGCCGCCTGGGCTGCGGCGAGGGTGCCCCGACCGTCCCCGTGCACCTGCGCCCAGTCGCGCACACGACGCAGCAGGCGGTTCGCGATGCGCGGCGTGCCGCGCGAGCGCGACGCGATCTCGGCTGCCGCGTCGTGGGAGATCGAGAGGTCGAGCATGCCCGCCGAGCGGACCAGGATCGCCTTCAGCTCGTCAGGCTCGTAGAAGTCGAGGTGACCGGTGAAGCCGAACCTGTCGCGTAGCGGCGCGGGCAGGAGCCCCGCTCGCGTGGTGGCGCCCACCGCGGTGAACGGCGGGAGCGTGAGCGGGATCGACGTGGCGCCGGGACCCTTGCCCACCACGACGTCGACCCGGAAGTCCTCCATCGCCAGGTAGAGCATCTCCTCTGCAGGGCGCGCAAGACGATGGATCTCATCGATGAAGAGGACATCGCCCTCATCGAGCGAGCTGAGGATCGCGGCGAGGTCTCCCGCGTGGGCGATCGCCGGCCCCGAGGTCACGCGGAGCGTCGAGCCCATCTCCTGCGCGATGATCATCGCCAGGGTCGTCTTGCCGAGCCCTGGAGGGCCGGACAGCAGCACGTGGTCGGACGTGCCTCCACGTCCGGTCGCTGCCCGCAGCACGAGCGACAGCTGCTCGCGCACGACCCGCTGGCCCACGAACTCGTCGAGGTTCCGGGGGCGCAACGCCGCCTCGGAAGACCGCTCGATCGCGTCCGCCTCTGCGCTGACCACGCGCGCGAGATCGTCGAGCTCGTCAGCCACGCGAGCCTCCCAGGGTCTTCAGCGCCGCGCGCAGGGTGTCGGCAACCGCGGTCTCCACGACGGGACCGTCCGAGACCGCCTCGACGGCCCTCTCGGCCGCCTTCAGGTTGTAGCCCAGGCCGACGAGCGCCTCCACGACCTGTCCGCTCGCGTCCGCGCTGGCCGCGGGAGCGCCATCCTCAGGCATGACGAGCCTGCCACCGAGCTCGAGCAGAAGCCTGGCGGCCACCTTGGGCCCGATGCCTGGGACCTTGGTGAGCGCCTTCTGGTCCCCCGCCTGCACGGAGGCGACGAGCGACTCCGGGGAGTGCACCGCGAGCATGGCGAGCGCCATCTTGGGCCCGACGCCCTGCACCGCCTGGAGCGCCTCGAAGGTGTCGCGTTCAGAAGCGGTCGCGAATCCGAAGATCGTCAAGGAGTCCTCGCGTACCACGAGGTGCGTGTGCAGCACGGCGTGCATCCCCGTGCGGAGCTCGGAGAGCGCCGCAGGCGTGGACAGGACGCGGTACCCGACGCCGCCGACGTCGATGATGAGCGCGGACGCGCCCACATGCGCGACCGTCCCCGTGAGCTGCGCGATCACCGGCGCTCCTTTCGAACGTGTGTACGAATGAGGCTACGGGATCACCGAGGCCTAGCCTCGCCGACGCGCCGCGCGCTCAGCCTCGGCCCATCGACGCTGCGCATCCGTGCTCGCCTTCGAGGCCGCGGGCGCGGCGCCGCCTCGCCACGCATGGGCGATCGCGATCGCCAGCGCGTCCGCCGCGTCGGCAGGCTTGGGCATCTCCGCGAGCCCGAGCAGGCGCGTCACCATGGCACCGACCTGCTGCTTGCCGGCGGTGCCGGAGCCGGTCACCGCCGCCTTGACCTCGGACGGGGTGTAGAGGTGCACGGGAAGACCGCGGCGCTCCGCGGCGAGCATGACGACCCCTGAGATCTGGGCGGTGCCCATCACGGTGCTCACGTTGTGCTGTGCGAACACTCGCTCCAACGCGACGGCCTCAGGCTCATGCTCGTCGAGCATGCGCTCGAGCACGTCCGCGATGGCGGCGAGCCGCCGAGGCACGGCGTCCTCGGGGTGCGAGCGTGCGACGCCGACGTCCACGAGCGTGATGCGTCTCGCGGCCTGGGCGTCGACGACTCCCAGGCCGCATCGCGTGAGGCCAGGGTCGACCCCCAGGACGCGCATGGCAGGTGGCCTACTCTGCGGCGGCGGCCTCGAGCACCTCGTCCGAGGCGTCCATGTTGGCGTAGACGTTCTGGACATCGTCGCAGTCCTCAAGGGCGTCGATGAGGCGCAGCATCTTGCGGGCGCCGTCCACATCGAGCTCGACCTTCATGGAGGGGGTCCAGACGGCCTCGGCGGAGTCGTAGTCGATACCCGCCTCCTGGAGCGCGGTGCGGACCGCGACCACGTCCGTGGCCTCCGAGGTGATCTCGAAGACCTCCCCCGCGTTCTCGATCTCCTCGGCGCCGACCTCGAGGGTCGCCTCCATGAGCGCGTCCTCGTCCGTGCCGTCGGCCGGGACGATGACCTGGCCCTTGCGGGAGAACAGGTATGCGACGGAGCCAGGGTCGGCGAGCGTGCCGTTGTTGCGGGTGAGCGCCGTGCGCACCTCCATGGCGGCACGGTTGCGGTTGTCGGTGAGGCACTCGATCAGCATCGCGACGCCGTTGGGCCCGTAGCCCTCGTACATGATCGTCTCGTACTGCGCGCCACCGGCCTCGTCGCCGGAGCCGCGCTTGACCGCGCGATCGATGTTGTCGTTGGGGACCGACGACTTCTTCGCCTTCTGGATGGCGTCGAACAGCGTCGGGTTGCCCGCGGGGTCACCGCCACCGGTGCGCGCCGCCACCTCGATGTTCTTGATCAGCTTGGCAAAGAGCTTGCCGCGCTTGGCGTCGATGACCGCCTTCTTGTGCTTGGTGGTGGCCCATTTGGAGTGACCGGACACGTGTGCTCCTCGTCGCGCATGTTCTAGGACTGCCGACCATTCTACGCAGGCGGGGCGCTCGCTCAGGTTCGCCGACGTCGTGGCGCGTGCGGTCAGCCGACCGCGCCTGTCTCCGGCGCGATCGCCGCACGCGTCGCAGCGGCGAGCCGCTCACGGTTGGCCCGATCACGGGCGAAGCGCGGCACCGGGCACGCCGCGCCGCGCTCGTCGACGTAGACCGCGTCCGGCTCGGGGCCGACGGCGAGCCGCACATACGCGTCGGCCACCTGCGCGGGCGCTGCGGCGGCCCGGTTCTTCGGCGCATACAGCGCGCGCTGGAGGCGCGGCTGGGCTGCGAGCTTGGCGGGGTCGAGCCGCACGGCCGGCACCCGCAGACAGCTGACCGTCACCGCGTCGCCGTGACGCTCGTGCAGCGTCTCGGCGGTCATCACCTGGGCCAGCTTGGCGTGGTAATACGCCCGCGTCGGCGTGTACCAGCCCTCACCGTCAAGGCGGTCCCAACGGATGCGGATCCTGGGCATCGCGACGAGCCCCTTCGACGCGATGAACACGACGCGGCCGTCCGGAGCCGCGGCCAGGGTGTCGATCAGCTCCGCCGCGAGGGCTGAGGGCCCCAGGTGGTTGGTCGCCCACACGAGCTCGTGGCCCTGTGGCGAGAGCGTGCGCCGCTTCAAACCCATGTCGAAGATCGCGGCATTGTTGATCAGGACCTCGACTCCGGCCTGCTTGGCTCTCTCGGCGGCGCCCCGCACGGAGTCGAGGTCCTCCATGTGTGTCTCGACGATCTCGACCTGGTCGCCCAGCGCGGCGCGGGATCGCTCCACGTTCCGGCACAGCGCGAGCACATGGTGCCCCTCCTCGGCGAGCCGCCTCGCAGCCCTGAGCCCGATTCCCGAGCTGGCCCCTGTGATGGCGACGGTCGTCATGCGGATCCCTTCAGGCCTCGGTGGACGGAGGTTCCGCTCCACACATGGTTGAACGATCGTATAACCTGTGAAACATGCGTTCAACCGAGGATTTGAGCACTCCGGCACGAATACGCGACGCCGCGATTCGCGAGTTCGCCGCCCAGGGCTTCAGCGTGGGAGTGCGTGCGATCGCGTCGCGCGCCGGCGTCGCGCCAGGACTCGTGAACCATCATTTCGGGGGCAAGGCAGGGCTCCAGGATCGATGCGACGAGCAGGTGGTGCGCCACCTGCTCGAGCTCAAGGCCGCGGGAGAGCTGGACGTCCAGTCGATCGCCGCCCACTTCGCCCCCGCAGAGGACGGCCCGCTCCCCTACGCCGCGTACGCCCGACGAATGCTCGAGCACGGCTCCGCCCGCGCCGACGCACTCTTCGACGCGCTCGTGGACGGCACACGACGCACGCTCGCGGACCAGCAGCGTGCGGGCGCGATGCGCGCCGATCTCGATGTGGACGCGCTCGCCCCAGTGCTCACCGTGTACGGGCTCGCTCCCGTGATGATGCCGGGCCTCCTCGCGCGCGCGGTCGGCGCCAGCTCACTCGACGCCGATGCGCTCGCCCAGGCGGCGCAGACGCTTGCTCCCGTGCTTCAGGGCGGGCTCGTCGCCGGCCGGTGAATCAGCGGCGAGAGGCGACGAGGTCCAGCAGGACCTGGTGAACGCGGTCGTCAGGAGTCGCCCCTGGCGCCACGATCTCGGGGTGGAAGCTCGTCGCGATCGCATTGCGGTGCCGTACCGCGACGGTCTGACCTCCATGCGCCTCGTCGACGGCGAGCACCTCGACCGCATCGGCCGAGCTCTCCACCCACGGAGCCCTGATGAAGGTCGCATGCATCGTGGATCCGTCGGGGCGCCACGTCAGCTCGACCTCGCTCGAATCGACCTGACGGCCGAACGCGTTGCGGCGCACCGTCATCGGGATCACCCCGAGCGACCTCTGCCCCTCGATCGCGCCGATGATGTCGCTGGCAAGCATGATCATCCCGGCACACGTCCCCAGCACCGGGAGACCCTCGTCCAGGCGCTGCTTCAGCGGGTCGAACAGCTCGAAGATCCGCAGCAGCTTGTCGATCGTCGTCGACTCCCCGCCCGGGATGATCAGCCCGTCCACCGCGTCGAGCTCGGAGAGCCTGCGCACGCCGACCGCCGACGCGCCAAGGCGCTCGATCGCATGCGCGTGCTCCCGGACATCGCCCTGGAGCGCCAGGATGCCGATCGTCGTCACTCGTCCACCTCTCCCATGTTCCTCGTCTCCCCGTCCCACGGGAGGAAGTCGTCCCACGACTCCCTCAACCGCACGGGGAACACCTCGATCTCGGACGCCGCCAGCTGCGCGAGGGTCAGCCACACGACGTCGTCGATGGTGTCCGTCTCCTGCTCCGTCCACGCGGACTCGCGCTGCTCGCGGCGCTCCGCGTCGGCCAGCCTCGCGACGAAGATCTCCTCGAGCTGCGAGTAGGGCAACGACGCGAAGTCGAAGATCGCGGTGCGTATCCACACCGGCCCCTCGAGCTCGTGCTCCTCGAGCACGAGTCCGGTCTCCTCCTCGAGCTCGCGCACCGCGGCGGCACGCGTCGTCTCGCCCGACTCGAGACCGCCTCCCGGCGTGAACCAGAAGCTGCGCTCAGGCTGGTCCGGGTCGTGCCCACGCATCATCAGGACGCGCGGGACCGACCCGGAGTCATCGACCAGCAGCACGCGCGCGCCCAGCCGGTGATAACGGCCGTCCGCGGCGAGCGCGTGGCCGTCAAGCGGTCGGCGGCCGCTACCAGCCACGCTCGGCGAGGCGGTGCGGCTCAGGCTCCTCCTCGACGTTGATCCCGACCATCGCCTCGCCCAGACCGCGTGAGACGTCCGCGATGACCTTCGGGTCGTCGTAGAACGTGGTCGCCTTCACGATCGCCTTGGCACGGGCGGCGGGGTCGCCGGACTTGAAGATGCCGGAGCCGACGAACACGCCCTCGGCGCCGAGCTGCATCATCATCGCGGCGTCGGCCGGGGTGGCGATGCCGCCCGCGGTGAACAGCACGACGGGCAGCTTGCCCGTCTTCGCGATCTCCTGGACGAGCGGAAGCGGCGCCTGAAGCTCCTTGGCGGCCACGTAGAGCTCGTCCTCGGGCATCGCGGTGAGCGCCTTGATCTCGGCACGGATCTTGCGCATGTGCGTGGTCGCGTTGGACACGTCGCCGGTGCCGGCCTCGCCCTTCGAGCGGATCATGGCGGCGCCCTCGGAGATGCGGCGCAGCGCCTCGCCGAGGTTGGTGGCGCCGCACACGAACGGCACGGTGTAGTTCCACTTGTCGATGTGGTGGGTGTAGTCCGCGGGGGTGAGCACCTCGGACTCGTCGATGTAGTCGACGCCCAGGCTCTCGAGCACCTGCGCCTCGACGAAGTGGCCGATGCGGGCCTTCGCCATCACCGGGATGGAGACGGTGTCGATGATGCCCTGGATCATGTCCGGGTCGCTCATGCGGGACACGCCGCCCTGCGCGCGGATGTCGGCCGGGACGCGCTCAAGGGCCATGACGGCGACAGCGCCGGCGTCCTCGGCGATCTTCGCCTGCTCGGGGGTGACGACGTCCATGATCACGCCGCCCTTGAGCATGTCGGCCATGCCTCGCTTGACGAGGTCGGTTCCGACCTGGGGGGCGTTCGTGGAATCGCTCATGCGCTCTCTTCTTCCTTCACGGGCTGGGGGCTCAGTTCGGCGTCAAGTCTAATGGCGTCGAGGTACGTCTCCTCGACCCTGGGCACCACCTGGAGCCAGTCGAAGGTGCCAGCGAGCTCCTGGCCGCGCCGGGACAGCCGTCTGCGCAGGGCCGGATCCTCGAGGAGTCGCGTCAGCTCCTTCGCAAGGCCGTCGCTCTCGCCCACGGGGAAGAGGCGGACTGCGAGGTTTCCGTCGGCCGCGGTGCCGACGTCCCTGAAGGCCGTCAGGTCGCTCGCCACCACGGCTGCGCCGGCGGCCATCGCCTCGACGAGGACGATGCCGAAGCTCTCTCCCCCGGTGTTGGGCGCGACGTACACGTCGAGCGAGGACATGAACCGTTCCTTGTCCTTCTCGTCGAGCGGACCGATGGAAACGGCGCCTGCCTTCCTGATCCGTTCCGCGGTGCGATCGGAGTACCTGCCGGCGACGAGGAAACGCGTTCCCGGCACCTTGTCGCGTACACCCGGGATCGCGGCGAGGAAGTCGTCGAGACCCTTGCGGGGCTCATCCATGCGGCCAAGGATGCCGACGGTCGGCGCCTCGGGAGTGCCACGCCACTGCTCACGTGCGACGGCAGCCACGTAGGTGCTGGTGTCCACGCCGTTGGGGATGATGTGAGTCGCCTCCACCCGCAGATGCTCGAACACCGTCCGCGCCGCGGAGGGCGACACCGCGATGCGCGCGTCGAGCTCCTCGTAGCCGGGCTTGATGAACGGCTTGCCGATGCGCATCAGCGCCGAGTCGTCGTTCGACGTGTGGAAGGTGGCCACCGTGGGCCCCAGGCGCGCCCACATCGCGATCACGGAGATGGACGGCGCGCCTGGCTCGTGCAGGTGCACCACGTCGAAATCGCCCTCGCGGAGCCACTTCCGCACACGGGACGCGGTGAGCAGTCCGAAGGAGAGTCGCGCCGTGGATCCGTTGTAAGGGATCGGGATCGAGCGTCCTGTGCTCATCACGTAGCCGGGCACCGGGGTGTTGGGCGCTGCAGGTGCGAGCACTGAGACGAAGTGTCCGCGCGCGAGCAACGCCTGGGCCAGGTCCATCACGTGGAGCTGCACACCGCCTGGGCGGTCCAGCGAATAGGGGCAGACGATCCCGATCCTCATGTCAGGCGTCCTCGAGCCATCC
This sequence comes from Demequina zhanjiangensis, assembly GCF_030418315.1. Taxonomy (GTDB): domain Bacteria; phylum Actinomycetota; class Actinomycetes; order Actinomycetales; family Demequinaceae; genus Demequina; species Demequina zhanjiangensis. Next base: position 382,617 of record NZ_JAUHPV010000003.1, on the reverse strand, counting down.
GAAACGTTGGAGCATGTGCCAGTCCTGGGGATCGGCGGCGACGGCGTCCGCGAAGGAGGCGGCCCAGGCCTGGGTCATCTCCTCCACGCGCTGCTCCCCCGTGAAATCGGCCGGCTCCAGCACCGGCCCGAACGAGAGCACCGTACCCCACGCCGAGCGGGCCTTCCGGCGGCGCGCGCCGCGCAGGCGCTCGTACCGAAGGTGCACCGGCACCAGGGGCGCGCCTGAGGACAAGGACAGCGCGGCGGGGCCTGGAGCGACCTTCACCCGGTGTCCCCACATCTCGACGGGGATGCCGGACCCTGACAGGTCGCGGTCCGCCACCAGGCACACGAGCACCGGCTCCTCGCGAGCGATCCGCAGCAGGGCGCGGAACGTGCTGCCGCCCTCGTGTCCCAGGATCCTGAGTCCGTGCGCGGACCGGAGGGCGACGAACTCGTCGAACACCTCCTGCGGCTTCAGCTTCTCCGCGACGGCGGTGACGGGCATGAGGTTGCGGCAGGCCCATGCGCCGATGAGGTCCCAGTTTCCGCAGTGCCCCAGCACCGCGACGGCCGGGTTGGCGCCTGAGAGCGCCCCTCCCGTCTCCGCGAGCCCCTCGACGCGTACGCGCGCATCGATCACGTCGCCCGTGAGGCGGCTCATCTCGAGGACCTCGGCGTAGTACCTCGCGACGGAGGCAAGTCCGCGCCGCGAGAGGACCCTGAGCTCACGACCCGAGGCGCCCGTGACGCGCGCGAGATTGTCCTCGAGCCGCGTGCTCGCCTTCGCGTGGGTCGCCCAAGCCGCCATGGCGAGCGTCCATGCAGCGCCGCGGACGACGGCCACAGGCAGCCGTCGCGAGGCGCGCCACGCGAAGAGGAAGGAGTTCATCGGTCGGGCTACGCCTCGTCGCCCTCGGAGTGCGGGCGGCCCGGGGCGTCACCCGGGTGATGGGAGTAGTCCTCCGAGTCGCGGTGGTGGTCGGCCGCGGCGTCCAGGTCCGCCTGGTTCGCCACCATGACGCGCCAGGTGCGCTGGCCGACGGTGATGGCGGCGGCGGCCGCAAGCAGCCACAGCACGACGGTGAGGACCACCTGCGGCAGGCCGAGCCCCACCAGCGCGGTGGCGGTCAGGCCGATCACGAGCCGGTCAGACCTCTCCGCGATACCGACCGCTGCGTCGATTCCGAGGCTCTCCGCCTTGGCGCGGGCGTAGGGCACGACCGCGCCGATGGTGAGGCACAGCAGCGCGCCGAGCGCCGTCGCAGTGTCGTCGCGGAAGGTCCACACCAGCGCGCCGAAGATCGCGGCGTCGGCGACGCGGTCGAGCGTCGAGTCGAGGTAGGCGCCGAGTCGCGACGTCTTGCCTGACAGTCGCGCCATCGTCCCGTCGAGCATGTCCGTCACGACGAAGAAGGTGATGAACAGCGTGCCCCAGAACAGCCACATGCCGCCCTTGGGGAAGAAGAACACCGCCCCGAACACCACACCGATCGTTCCCGCGATGGTGACGGCGTTGGGGTGGACGCCCGCCTTGAGCAGCGCCTTCGCCGGGGCCTGCCAGATCTTGGCCATGAGCGGCCGCAGGCTGGATAGCATCGTCGTCTCTCGTCTCTGTCGTTCTGTGTCAGCGGCGCGAAGCCCAGGCGTCGCTGACCCGCTGCCACGTGTCGTCGAGCAGCTCTGGCACCGCCTTGGTGCGGCCGATGATGGGAAGGAAGTTGGCGTCGCCCGTCCAGCGGGGAACGACATGCTGATGCAGGTGCTCGGAGATGCCGGCGCCACCGGGCACCCCCTGGTTCATGCCGACGTTGAACCCCTGCGTGCCGCTGAGGTCCCGCAGGATCTCCATCGCCTCGGCCGTCAGCTCAGCCATCTCCGCACGCTCCTGCGCGGTCGCCTCGGTGTACCAGCCGACGTGGCGGTAGGGGCACACCATCAGGTGACCGGGGTTGTACGGGAACAGGTTGAGCACCACGTAGCAGGTCTCGCCGCGGTGCACCACGAGGTGGGCACGGTCGTCGTCCTCGACCTTCTTGCACAGGGGGCAGTCACGCTCCCCCTCGATGCGCGGGCGCGCCGACGAGTGGGTGATGTAGGCCATCCGGTGAGGCGTCCACAGGCGTTCGAACCCGTCGGGCACCCCGCCCATCATGTCCGAGTCGACGACGTCGTCCACGGTCAGACCTGCGCCTTGTCGCCGATCGCCTTCAGGATGCGCTCCACCGCCTCGTCCACGGGCACCTGGTTGTCCTGGCTTCCATCGCGGAAGCGGAATGAGACCGCTCCCGCCTCCGCGTCCTCGCCTCCAGCGATGAGGACGAAGGGCACCTTCTCCTTGGAGGCGGTGCGGATCTTCTTGGGGAAGCGCTCGTCGGAGTCGTCTACCTCGACACGCACGCCCGCTGCGCGGAGCTTCGTGGCGACCTCGTGGAGATAGTCGTTGAAGGGCTCAGCGACCGGGACGCAGCGCACCTGCACGGGCGCGAGCCACACGGGGAACGCGCCGGCGTAGTGCTCCACGAGGACACCGAGGAACCGCTCGATCGAGCCGAACTTCGCCGAGTGGATCATCACCGGCTGCTGGCGCGAGCCGTCGGCCGCGGTGTACTCCAGGCCGAAGCGCTCCGGCTGGTTGAAGTCGTACTGGATGGTCGACATCTGCCAGGTGCGGCCGATCGCGTCCTTCGCCTGCACCGAGATCTTGGGGCCGTAGAACGCCGCGCCGCCCGGGTCGAGCACGGGCTCGAGCCCGAAGCTCGCCGCCGTGCTGCGCAGCACCTCGGTCGCGGACTCCCACTGCTCGTCCGAGCCGATGAACTTGTCCTTCTTGTCGCCCTCGGTGTCGCGGGTGGAGAGCTCGAAGTAGTAGTCGGTGAGGCCGAAGTCCTCGAGCAGCCCCGTCACGAAACGCAGCAGGTGCTCGATCTCCGCGCCCGCCTGCTCGGGGGTCACGTACGAGTGCGAGTCGTCCTGCGTCATCGCGCGCACACGGGTCAGTCCGTGCACCACGCCGGACTTCTCGTACCGGTAGACCGATCCGAACTCGAAGAAGCGCAGCGGAAGCTCACGGTAGGAGCGGCCCCGCGAACGGAAGATCAGGTTGTGCATCGGGCAGTTCATCGCCTTGAGGAAGTACTCCTGGCCCTGCCTGGTGACGTTGCCCTGGTCGTCGACCTCCTCGTCCACGTGCATGGGCGGGAACATGGTGCCCTTGTAGTAGGGCAGGTGGCCGGAGGTGTAGAAGAGCGCGTCCTTGGAGATGTGCGGGGTCGAGACGTACTCGAAGCCCTCCTCGATGTGACGCTGACGGACGTAGTCCTCCATCTCGCGCTTGATCACGCCGCCCTTGGGGTGGAACACGACCATGCCCGAGCCGATCTCCTCCGGGAAGGAGTAGAGGTCGAGCTCGGCTCCGAGCTTGCGGTGGTCGCGACGCTCGGCCTCGGCGAGACGGTCCTTGTAGGCGACCAGCTCCTCCTTGGTGGGCCATGCGGTGCCGTAGACGCGCTGGAGCTGGGGGTTCTTCTCCGACCCCTTCCAGTACGCAGCCGCCGACCGCATGAGAGACCAGCCGTTGGCGAGCACCTTGGTGGACGGCACGTGAGGGCCGCGGCACAGGTCGCCCCACGCACGCTCTCCGTTGCGGCGCACGTTGTCGTAGATGGTGATGTCACCGTCGCCGATCTCGACGGACGCGCCCTCGGCGCCCGCGGCCTCCTGGTTCAGCAGCTCGCACTTGTACGGCTCGTGCGACAGCTCGGCGAGCGCCTCCTCGCGGCTGACCTCGCGGCGCTCGAAGGACTGTCCCTCCTTGACGATGCGCTGCATCGCCTTCTCGAGCTTCTTGAGGTCCTCGGGAGTGAAAGGAGTCTCCACGTCGAAGTCGTAGTAGAAGCCGTTCTCGATAGGAGGACCCACGCCCAGCTTCGCGTCCGGGTTGATCTGCTGCACGGCCTGCGCGAGCACGTGCGCGGTCGAGTGGCGGAGCACCATGAGGCCGTCGGGCTCCTCCACGGTGACGGCGTCGACCGAAGCGCCTTCGGGGATCTCGCGAGCGAGGTCCCAGAGCGCGCCGTCGACGCGCATGACGACCACGTCCCGACGCTCGGAGAAGAGGTCCGACCCCGTCGTGCCGGCGGCGAGCTCTCGCTCGATGCCGTCGATGGTCGCGATGAGGCTGGACACGTTCGTGCTCCTTCGGATTGCGCGGGTCAAAGGTTCCGAGACGATGCTACCGACCCGCACGGGTCGCCACGCACCGGCGTGCGGCTGCTCCGCGTTCCTCGCGCGTGCCTCTGTGAGACGCACCAGCCCAGACATGACGATGCGGCGCCGACTCGAGGCCGGCGCCGCATCGCACGAGGAAGGGTGGGTCAGTCCTTGTTGTGGTCCTTCACCCACTGCTCGGCCTTCGCGGCCGGCACGTCCACCCCGTCAGGCGTGTTCTCGCGAACCTTGTCGCCGAGCTTCTTCGCCTGCTCGTCGTCGGGAAGCGCCTCCTGCGCCTTGGCCTTGATCTCATCCGAGCTCATGGTTGCTCCCTTCGTTGCCGGACAATTCGGACAACGCACATGACCCCGTCTGCATTCCGAGCGCACACGTGCCGGAGGCCCTACAGCCCCTGCCCTGCGTCCCACAGGCGCTCGGACGCGCCGGAGACGAGACCCGCGAGAGACATGGCCTGGACATCGGTCAGGGAGGCCACGTAGTCGACGATCCCTCGTCCCGTCGCAAGGCGGCGCAGCTCCCGACGCTCGAAGCCCCCGTCGCCGTCCGGATCGCGAAGCGCGGCATCCCTGTAGTCCTCGGCGGCGAGCTCCACCAGGTCGAGCAGCCGGCGCGGCGCGCGCCTCACGTCATGCGGGTCGTCGAGCCACTCGGCGAGCGCTCCGACGAGGGTCTCCATGACGTTCGCCTGCCCTCGCTGATAGACGGCGAGATCAGGACGGTGAAGCACGAAGCGCTCCTGCAGGAACTTGAGCACTGCGACGTCGTGCCACGCAGCCGTGTCCAGGCTGATGTGTCCGGACCGCACGGGCGGGTCGGCCATGACGACGATCGAGCGCTGCAGGCGGGACACCCATCCGCTCATGAAGACAGCGAGCGCGCGGTCGGCCTCGAGCGACCCGTCGAACGGCACTGCGAGCAGTCCGTCGACCACGTCGGACTGGACGCGCGCCACCGACTCGCCGAACGCGTCGTCGTCCGCGATCCACGCGTCCTTGGCGCGGAGCCGCCTACGCAGGGTCTCGAGGGCGTGGCCCGGGGTCCGTGGACGGGCGAGCAGCGCGTCGGCCGGCATGGTCGCGAGCGCTGCCCTGTCCGCGCGCCAGGTGCGGAACTCGGCCGACACCGCCGCGTGACCCAGGAGGGAGGCCCGGTAGAAGTCGTCCAGATCGTGGAGCGAGTAGGCGATGTCGTCCGCGATGTCCATCACTGAGCATTCGATCGTCTGCTGGTGTCGCGCGATGGCCGGATAGGCGTCGCGCGCCTCCTGGAAGTCGTCCGCGTCGAGGGAGTAGGTGGAGAACTTCGCCGCGCCTTCTCCCGGCGTGCGCGGGGTGAGTCCGCGGGGCCTGTCGAGGGCACCGGTCCATTCGTCGCCCTCGGCCCGCTCCCACGGGTACTTCAGGACCGCGGCGCGCACCGCTGCTGTGAGATTGAGACCCGCTCCTGCCCTGTCGTACTCGTCGAGCCGGGTGAGGGTCCTGAACGACTGTGCGTTCCCCTCGAAGCCCTCGGCGAGGCCGAACCTCTCTCGTGCGAGCCTGTCGAGCGCCTGCTCGCCGAGGTGTCCGAAGGGCGGGTGCCCGAGGTCGTGCGCGCTGGCGGCGGCCTGGACGACCACCGGGTCGCATCCGCCGAGGCGCGACACGATGCGGCCGCGCTCGCCCTGGTCCGCGGCGAGTGAGACCGCGATCGCCCGGGCGACGGCGGTGACCTTGACGGTGTGGGTCAGCCGGTTGTGGACCGCGAGCCCGGCCCCCGACTGGGAGATGACCTGAGTCACCGCGGACATGCGGGAGAAGTACGGGGAGAACCGGATCCGCTCCAGGTCGACGCGGAACTCGGGGCCGCGCTCGAGCATCTGCGTCTCGTCGAGCGGCTCGGCGACCTTGCGTGCGGTGCGGGGATCCGCGCCGTCGATCTGTGCGCTCATGAGGCGGTCGCCCTCGCCGCCTGCTCCATCCAGGCGTCGGCGTGCGCCCGATCCTCGGTGCCGGCCGCGAGGGACACGAGCACCGCAGCGGTGCGGCCCGCGAGCTGATCGGAGTCGACGTGCTCCAGCAGACCAGAGGCCAGGGAGAAGTGCACGTCGGGCACGTGGCGGTACCCGTCGGGGCTGAAGGTGCGCAGGGTGAGCATGTGTGCGAGCAGGCATGCAGCGTCGTCCACGAGATGGCCGGGGCCCACGGTGTCCAGATCGATCAGCCCGGAGGCTTCCAGGCCCGACGGGGTGCGGTCGAGGAACAGGTTCGCGGCATGCAGGTCTCCATGCACCGGGACCACGGGCCCAGGGTCGCCCCTCCGCAGCCTGTCAGCGACGAGCGGCTCGATCTCGTTCGCCCACGGGAGTCCACGCTCGCGCGCCTGAGCGGCGTACTGCGGGAGCCGATCCGTCCATGACGGGCGATGCGGGAGGTCGAGCGCACGTGGCGACAGCGCCGTGAGCACCCCGAGCACCGCGTGAGCGGGGATGACAGGCGGGTGCGGGTTCCGGCGCAGCGGGTCGTAGAGATGCTCGGTGAGCGGCATCCCGCGTGCCGCCTGGATCAGCACGAGCCCGTCTCCCAGCTCCCACACCCGTGGAGCGTGCGGGCTCAGGCGATAGCGCTCGGCGATGTCGCCTGCATGGGTCGGCTCGACGACCTTGACGTAGCTGATCGATCCCGGAGTGTCGGGCTCCGCGCCGGCGGGACAGGTCTCGACCCGCAGCACGGCCCGACGCAGCGGACGGAGCACGATGACTGAGACTCCCCGCACGTCCACGTCCGCCCCCACCGCGGCGGAGATGGCTGCGCCGAGCGCGCTCGGATCGCATGCCTCCGCCAGTCCCGGCAGGAAGGGGTCCGCGGGGTGCTCCCAGACATGCACCTCATGCTCGCCCCGGCCCACGGTCACGACGCCTGGAGGCGCGTCGCCGCGCAGGCGCACCGTCGAGGCGACCAGGTACCGATGGCTCCCGTCGACCACCACGTCGTAGGACACGGAGGTCTCCGCGCCGGGCCGGTCATGGACGGCGTCGACCGACCACGCCTCGAGGGATCGACCGGCCGCGCCAAGCGCTTCCCTGAGCATCGCTCCTGCGCCGTCTCCCGTGAGCTGCGCGCGCTTGTCCGCCGTCATGCGAACACGCTACCGGGCGGCCAGGGAAGGAGTCCGGAATACGCGCCCGGGTTCCCCTCACCAACACCGCGCGGCTGCCGATGGTGATGTCTGACGACCCCGACGGGGCGCCACCGCACGACGCATGCAGCAGAAGGGTGCACCACGTGTTCAACCGCGACTCCGCCAACCGCTCCGCCTCCAAGGAAGAGACGGCGGCCCGCCAGAAGGACCGCGCCCAGATGGCCGCCGAGGCGTCTGTCGCGCTGCAGAACCACTATTGCGACTCGTGCCGCATCGGCGTGCCCTGTGACCTCGCCATGCTGGCGCAGGACGTCCTCGCGCTCGACGCCGCCCTCAGCGTGCGTGAGGAGACAGGCGCGGTCGCTGCACAGATCGAGCAGGCGCACCAGGACGGCCGCATGGAGGCCGTCGCGCAGGCGCTTGCCGTGATCGGGCGTGCGGAAGGAGAGCTGCGCACCGAGGCCGACGGCGACTCCCACCACCCTGCGTTCCTCATGGCGGAGACCCTTCGCCACCTGGCGCTCACCATCCGGCTGGAGATCCGCGACCCCGACTCGCCCACCACGCTCGAGGTGCTGGCGCGCGCCGAGGAGGCGCGCGAGCTGGCGAGCTACGTGCGCGACGTGTCCGAGCAGTACCGGTCGTCTCAGAGCGAGGTCGCCGAGGCGCTCGACAACGTCGCGGGGGACATCGCGAAGGGCACCGAGGGCGTCAACCGCCTGCTCCAGGCCTCGAACATCGACACCCCGATCGAGGTGCTCCACGAGCTCGCGTTCGATCCCGATGCGGACATCCGCTGGTGGGTCGCGCAGAACCCCAGCACCCCCGTCGACACCCTGATCGAGGTGGTGTCCGCCGAGCGCCACCCGACCGTGCTCGCGGCGCTCCTGGTGAACCCGCATCTGCCGGACAGGCTCGTCGAGGTCTTCGCCGACTACAGCAACCCCGAGGTGGCGGCCGTCGCCAAGCGAAGGCTCGCCGCCTCCGTCGGCTGACGGTCCCGGACATGACGAAGGCCCCCGGCATCTGCCGGGGGCCTTCGTGCGTGGTGGGCGATACTGGGATCGAACCAGTGACCTCTTCCGTGTGAAGGAAGCGCGCTACCCCTGCGCCAATCGCCCGTGGAGCGGATACCACTATAGCGGCTATTTGGACCTCGGCGGGACAGGGTCCAGATCCGCGTCGGCGGCGGCGTCATACACGCCGCGAAGGCGCTCCATCAGACGCCCCGGCGCGAGCTCCACGCCGTCAAGCATCTCCACATGCTGGACGCCCCTCGTGGACGAGGTGACGGCGGCGTGGGCCTCTCCACGGAGGACCTCGTCGAGCACGCTCATGTCGAGCTCGCCGGGAGCCGTCACGCGCACGGGGATCCCCGACCGCGCCCCCCACTCGAGCGCGAGCCCGCGCGTGATGCCCGCAAGGCAGCCCGAGGCGAGCGGCGGCGTGATGATCTCGCCGTCCTTCTCGATGAACACGTTCGTGCCCGTGCCCTCGCACAGGTGGCCGTGGGTGTTGGCCATGATCGCCTCGTCGGCGCCCTTGGAGGCCGCGTAGGCGACCATCACGGCGTTCTCGGCGTAGGAGGTCGACTTCACGCCCGCGATGGCGGAGCGCTCGTTCCTGCGCCACGGAGACCGGACTGCACGGCATCGCGCCGGCGCTGGTCCGTCGCTCACGATGACGGCGATGCGGTGGGGCCCACCCCCGCGGGCGGAGCTCATGGGTCCGGGACCTGAGGACAGCGTGATCCGGATCCGGGTGGCGCTCTCCCCTGCCTCCTCGAGCGCCTCCTCAACGCCGCGCTGGACGAGGGAGGCGTCGATCGGCCCGAGCGCCATCCTGTCGGCCGAGTACTCGAGCCTGCGCAGGTGTCGGGTGAGGGCGAAGGCCGCTCCACCGCGCACCTCAAGCGTCTCGAACACGCCGTCGCCGACCGTGAAACCGTGGTCGAGAGGCGAGATAGCAGGGGTGTCCGGATCCTGCAGGACGCCGTCGATCCAGGCCACGGGAATCATGGGGACATTCTGTCGGTTGAGGCGAGCCCTATCAAGCGACGCGCCTTCAGCTCCGTCTCCTCCCATTCGCCGGCAGGATCCGATCCCCACGTGATGCCCGCCCCCGTGCCGAAACGGAGCACGCCACCGCCCGACGGCTCCCACCAGAAGGTGCGGATGCCGACCGCCAGCTCGGCGCGTCTCGCGTCGGCGTCGACCCACCCGATCGCTCCGCAGTAGGGCCCCCTCGGGGCAGTCTCCTCACGCGCGATGATCCGCAGCGCCGACGACTTCGGAGCGCCGGAGACGGATCCGGGTGGGAAGGTCCCGTCGAGCAGATCGCCCCACATGCGGGGCGTCCAGGCGTGCGCGTCGTCGAGCCTCGCGCTCACCGTCGACTGGAGGTGGACCAGCCCGGGATGCGCGTGCTCGCCCAGGAGCTCGGGCACCGAGATCGAGCCGGGCTCGGAGACGTGGGCCAGATCGTTGCGCACAAGATCGGTGATCATCACGTTCTCGGCGATGTCCTTGTCGAGCATCGGCACGCCGGGCGCGGCGGTCCCCTTGATGGGCGCGGACGTCAGGGTCCGACCGCTGACGGACAGGTACGACTCAGGAGAGGCCGATACGACCCACGCGCCCGGCATCTCCTCGGTCTCGGGAATCACGATCCTGGCCGCGTAGCGCGCGGGATTGCCGCGCGCCAGACGCTCGGAGAGGGCCACGGCGTCCGGACCCGGCGACTGGCTGGGCAAGGGCGCGGACAGCACACGACAGAGATTCACCTGGTAGACATCGCCGTCTCGAATGTCCCGACGAATCGAGTCGACTCCGCGCTCGTATCCCGCGCGGTCCAATGACGAACGCCAGGCGCTCGCGTCGGGCCCGCGCCAGCGTCGGCTCGGGTCCGCAGGACGCGAGGCAGGCACGCGATGCTCAGCACGCGCGAAGCGCCACGCGTCGACACGCCCCTCGAAGCTCCCCACGACCACCCAGAGTCCGCCCTCAGCGAGACGATGCGGCTCCTGAGCCACGTCGATGTGCTCCACCGGGTGGGACGCGGACAGACCCCTGAACTCGGCGCTGCCGAGCCTCCTCGGGTCGTCGTCCCACTCCATGGGGACAACGCTAGCGGGGTCCGCTGAGCACGGAAGAGCCAGGTTTGCGACACGCCCATGCGCGCGATTTGGTGTTGCCCGAATGTTTCGGCTAGAGTCTCTTTCCTGTCAGGGCAAGCAGAAACAAGCCCCAGACACGCGGACGTGGCTCAGTTGGTAGAGCATCACCTTGCCAAGGTGAGGGTCGCGGGTTCGAGTCCCGTCGTCCGCTCGAGGTTCGATGCCAACCTAGTTGGTAACCACGGTGGGTTGGCCGAGAGGCGAGGCAGCGGCCTGCAAAGCCGTATACACGGGTTCGAATCCCGTACCCACCTCGCATGGGCGATTGGCGCAGCGGTAGCGCGCTTCCCTGACACGGAAGAGGTCACTGGTTCGATCCCAGTATCGCCCACCACAGAGTGAAGCCCCTGGCAGACGCCAGGGGCTTTCTTCATCCCGGAATGTTCCGCGAGCCTCGCCGAGGGACTGGCAAACTGAGTCGGTGCACCAGGCAAGCATCCGCACCGCCGACCAAGCCGACCTCGTTCATCTCACCACGCTCGACACACATGTGCGCGCGGCGGAGCTCGAGCGCGTAGTTTCTCTCGGCCGTGCGCTGCTCGCCGAACAGGACTCCGAGATCGTCGGCTGGCTCCGATGGTCTCTCTTCTGGGACGAGCATCCATTCATGAACATGCTCATGGTTCGGGCGGATCTTCGGGGAAACGGGATCGGGACCTCATTGATCGAGGCCTGGCTCGACTCGGCCCGTGCCTCGCAACACGTGCGAGTCATGACGTCGACACTCTCTACCGAGAGTGCTCAGCACTTCTACCGTCGGCTCGGCTTCGTCGACTGCGGAGAGCTGCAACTGCCAGGAGAACCGGTGGAGCTGCTGTTCCGCATGGAACTCACGTGACTCCGGACGGATGGCCCTGATCACGGTTCTCGATCAAGCGACCACACGACGCACTCGCTTTCAGACGCAAACGACTGTCATCGTTCTCCCTCTCCCCGCCCGATCGCCACCGCGATGGCCCAGAACAGCAGATCCACGAGCGCCGACCACACGCGGCTCACCAGGACGATCAGCGCGGCCGTGGCGGGCGTCAGGACGATCGCGAGCAGCGCGTACTGCGTCACGTCCCTCGTGCCCACTCCCGCGGGCACCAGCGGTGTCAGCATGCCCACCACGCCAGCGAACCCGAACGCGCCGACCAGGTACACGATGTCGCCCGCGCTCACGTCCTCGACGAGCGCGAGAATCAGCACCGCGTACGCGAGCCCCGACAGCAGCGCTCCCCCGCCATACAGCGCGAGCGAGTCGCGCACGACGGGCCAGCCGACCTGGGCGGGCCTCCCACGCTTCATCAGTCGGAACCCGAGCGCCATGACCCGGTTGAACACTGGCGGCGCCATCGCCGCGAAGCCCACGACCGCACCCGCCGCGACAAGGAGGCGCAGGGACGGGGACACCTCCCCGACTCGCGGGTCGACGGCAAGCAGGAGCAGCGACACCGCGCCGACCGCGACGATCTGCGCGGCGGCCTCCACCAGCGTGGATACCGCGAGCCGCGACCGCGAGATGCCATGCCGGGACGCGAGAAGGACCTTCCCGGCGAGCCACGGGACCGTGCCGGGGATGTACCTGGCGAGCCATGCCTTGGCATAGACCGAGGACAGCGTCCTGAAGCGCGGAAGATCCTCGGCTCCGAGCCGTGTGAGCACGACCCGCCACACGAACACGCCCAGGTAGCGGAACGCGACGCCCAGGCCGGTCGCGATGGCGACGAGCGCCCAGTTGGCGTCGAGATCCTGGAGCTCAGCCCAGTCCACGCGCCAGAGGAAGAACATGAAGGCGGCGGCGATCGCAGCGTAGAAGGCCCACCGCGCGAAGGTGACCCACCCGCCCCGCGCCCGCACGGACTCTCCGACGCCGGACGAGACAGGCTCGCTCTCATCGCTCCGGTGCGGCCCGGGCGCCTGGGGGGTCATCGGCTCACGGCCTCACGGAAGTCCTCGCGGAGCCGCGCACGCATCTCAGCGATCCGGGCCTCGCCGGCGGCACGCTGGGAATCGTCGTCGACGACTGCCGCGGACATCGCCGAGAAGTCCTCAAGAGCGTCGTCCTCGAGGAGGCGCTCCATGGGGCGCGTGTACGCGTCGGCGTCCACCTGATGGGCGAAGAGCCGCCCCTTGTCCACATAGAAGTAGGTGACGGTCGGCACCCCGACCGACGTCGCGACGATGCCGGCGTGGAGTCGCAGCGCGATCATCACGTCGGCCCGCGACACGAGCGAGCGGAGCGCGCGTGGGCCGAGGTCGTCGTCCGCGAGCACGTGCACCCTGTGCGGGTGAGCGGCCCTGTCACGGAGCGCGCGTGCATAGTCCGGGTCCTCACCCATGTGCATCGGGAGCAGGACCACGTCGCCGTGCTGCGCGACAAGGAGATCGATCAGCTGGACCACGCGCTGCTCGAGGAGCTCGGAGCGCGGCGAGGGCCCCTGCCCGCGACGCCAGCGGTGAGGAAGCCAGCCGCCCTTCGTGTAATGGAACCATCGACGCGGGGCCACGATCGCGAATCTCGAGGCGGGGCTCTTCACGTCGGGATCCACGTCGGACGCGTACACCGCGGAGTCGAAGCTCGACGTCACGAGCCCCGGCCGCACGCCCCACGCCTCGAGCCGTTCCTTCGACTGCTCATCCCTGGTCAGGAAGGCCTTCGTGCGGGAGACGGTTCGGACTATCAGCCAGCGGCTGGACGGCGCGCTCGTGGGGCCGATCCCCTGGAAGACGCCGACCAGCTGGGCGTTCGCCACGGACACCAGATGCATCTTGAGCGACCAGTACCAGACGCCGAGCCGGTTCGTGTAGTCCTTGAGCAGCTCTCCCCCACCCCACAGCACCAGGTCCGCCCGACGTGCAGCGCGCAGGAGCCTCCACCAGTCGAGCGGGTTGAGCGAGTGGATGTTCTGCGGCAGCACCGACGCACCGAACCACTCCCCATCGCGCTCCGCCTCCTGGGACACCAGGGTGATCTGGGCGTCGGGGAAGGTGTCGCGTGCGAGCGCGATGAGGCCGGCGGCGATCGCCCGGTCGCCGCGGTTGGCGGCGAGGTCCGAGTTCATGAGGAGGATCTTCACGCGGACCATCCTGCCGCAGCGTCGAGTCGGCGCAGCATGTCCGGGGCGAGCGCCTCCCAGCTGTGACTCTCTGCGACATGGAGGGCCGCCTCACGGGCTCGCTCGCGCGCGCCGTCGTCACGACCCATGAGCGCGACCAGCGCGTCTGCCAAGGCCTCGGGATCACCCGCCCCGACGACGGCGCCGGCGTCGCTGTCGTACAGCAGCTCCTGGGCGCCAGAGGCGTCGCTGACAACGAGCGCGGCGCCTCGGGCCAACGCTTCGAGGGCGGCCACGGGAAGCCCCTCCGAGTCGCCGTCGCGTCCCACGATCGAGGGCACCGCCACGATGCCAGCGCGCTGCTCGAGCGAGGCCTTGGCGTCGCCGGTGACATAGCCGACGAACTCGACACCGTCCACGCCCCTCGCCTGCGCCTCAAGCCTGGAGCGCCACGGCCCGTCTCCCCCGATGAGGAGTCGCGCGTCGGGAACGTTCGCGCGGACCGAAGGCCAGGCGTCCAGGAGCACGTGAATGCCCTTCTTCTCCACGAGACGCGCGATCACGCACACGGTGTGCGGGTCCCCTGCCGGAACCCCCTTGTTCACGGCTGGCGCCCCCATCGGAGCGACCGCGAGCTCCGCCTCCACCTCTGCCCTGCGCTCCCCCGTGAAGAAGTCGAGCAGCTTGGTCGCGGTCTGACCGCTGACCGCCGTGGCGAAGGCGGCGCGCGAGACCACCGTCCTGACGATGCGGTTGCCCACGGGCCCGAGCCGCCGAAGGACGACGACGTCCGAGGCGTGCGTGGTGAACCCGAAGGGCACCCTCATCCGTCGCGCGACGGACGAGGCGACGATGGCCTGCGGGGTGAACCAATGCGCGTAGATCACGTCGGGACGACGCGCCTTGACCGCGCGCCTCAGCGCACGATGCTCGCCTGCGAACATCAGAGGCACGACGCCCACAAGGGCACGCCGCTCCGCGATCGCCGGCATGATCCCGCGCGCGGTCAGCGTCTCCAGGCTCCGGGGCGCGTAGCCGAAGCGGTCCTGTGTCACCCGGCCGTCAGCGCCCTCGACCTGCGGCCAGCTCCGGGCACGCGATCGCGGAGTGTGGGGCGCGAGCAGCCGCACCGTCACGTCCGGGTCGGCGGCTGCGAGCGAGAGCGCCTGGTCCAGCACGAACCTGGGGACCTGGTCGTCCGCATCAGCCGGCAGGGTCGAGGCGACCACGAGGATGTCCACGAGGCCACGCTAGCCGGTAGCCGCGGCCCGTCAGGCGGACGCGCGCTCGAGGGTCCTCAGAACGGTGCGGCTGTGCTCCAGCAGCCTGTCGCGCGCGACCATGTCGCCGTCCTCAAGGATCCGGACGAACTCGAGGAACTCGTCCACCATGCGATGCGGGTGCGTGGCGGGGTCAAGGTACTCCCTGCTCTCGCGTCCGGAGACCGTGAGGGGTCCGCACGTGTTGGGTGCGCCGTGCATCTCGATGGTCGCCTCGTCGCCCTGGACCGTCGCATGGGACGACGCCTGGGAGTCCTTCGCGCAGACGACGACGGCCTGGGACTCCGGGTAGGAGAGCACCAGCACGCCGTTCGTGTCGACCCCACGCTCGAGGGTGGGGTGGTAGGAGACGTTCGTCGGCTCGCCGAGCAGTCCCACGACGAAGTGGATGCCGTAGATGCCGAGGTCCCGTAGCGCTCCCCCGCCTCGCGCGGGATCGAAGGCCGGATGGATGTCTCCCGCGCGGAACGCGTCGTACCGTGACGACCGCTGGGAGTAGACGCACTCGACGAGCCTGAGGCGTCCGAGGGTCGGCAGCCGTCGCACGATCTCCCTGTACGAGGCATGGTGCACCGTGCTGATCGCCTCGACCAGCATCAGCTCGCGTTCCTTCGCCAGGGCGATCAGCTCGTCGAGCTCCTCGACAGTGCTGGTGAAGGGCTTCTCGCAGACCACGTGCTTGCCGGCCAGCAGCGAGGCCTTGGCTGCCGCGTGATGCAGATCGTTGGGCAGCCCGATGTATACGGTGTCGACGTCGGGGTCGGCCAGGCATTCCTCCAGGTCTGTGTACACCGTCGCGATGCCGTGCTCGGCGGCCAATGCGTCGAGCCGATCCTTCGACGCCGGCCTTCCCTGGATCGCGGCCAGTGTCAGGCCAGGCACATCGCCTGCGACGGACAGCAGCTCCTGCACGATCATCCCTGAGCCGAGTAGCGCAAGTCTCATAGCCTCATCCTGCCTTGTGTCGAGCGGAGGGCTCGCCCGCCCGGGAAGCGCCCTCCGCTCGACCCTGCGTCACGCTTGGAGCGAGCCGCCGTTGGTGCGGATCACCTCGGCGTACCAGTCGAAGGACTTCTTCTTGTAGCGGTCGAGCGAGCCGGTGCCGTCGTCGTTGCGATCCACGTAGATGAATCCGTAGCGCTTGGACACCTGCGCGGTCGACGCCGAGATCAGGTCGATCGGGCCCCAGGTGGTGTAGCCCAGGAGGTTCACGCCGTCGGCGATGGCCTCTCCCACCTGGACCAGGTGGTCGTTCAGGTAGGCGATCCGGTAGTCGTCCTCGACGGTCTTCACACCGTCGACCTCTACGAGCTGGTCCTTGGCGCCCAGACCGTTCTCCACGATGAACAGCGGCTTCTGCCACCGGTCCCAGAACTGGTTGAGCACGATCCTGAGGCCCTGCGGGTCGATCTGCCAGCCCCACTCGGACGCCTCGAGCGTCGGGTTCGGCACGCCGCCCATGATGTTGCCCGGCCCGTCGGCCTTGACCGTCGGGTCTCCCGACTCGCAGATCGACATGTAGTAGCTGAAGGACACGAAGTCGACGGTGTTCGTGAGGTCTTCGGCGTCCTGATCGGTGATGTTCAGCTCGATACCGTTCTCACGGAAGAACCGCTTCGCGTAGCCGGGGTAGTAGCCCCGCACGTGCACGTCCGAGAACATGAGGTTCGCGTGGTCGGCGTTCATCACCGCCACCGCGTCGTCCGGGTTCGGCGTGAGCGGGTAGATCGGCATCGAGAGCACCATGCAGCCGATCTGCATCTCCGGGTTGATCTCCTTGGCCACGCGGGTGGCCCGTGCCGACGCGACGAGCTCGTGGTGGATGGCCTGATAGAGGTCCTGCTCGGACAGCTGCTCCTTGGGCGTGTTGATGCCGCCGGAGCCGAACGGGATGTGCAGCACGGAGTTGATCTCGTTGAACGTCAGCCAGTACTTCACGCGGTCGCCGTAGCGCTCGAAGCAGGTGCGGGCGTAGCGCTCGTAGAAGCCGATCAGGTCGCGGTTGACCCAGCCGTCGTACTTCTCCGCCAGATGCAGCGGCGTCTCGTAGTGCGACAGCGTGATCAGCGGCTCGATGCCATGCTTCTCCAGCTCGTCCAGCACCCGGTCGTAGAACGCCAGCCCATCCTCGTTGGGAGTCTCCTCGTCGCCGAGCGGGAAGATCCGCGACCATGCGATCGAGAAGCGGAACACCTTGAAGCCCATCTCCGCGAACAGCGCGATGTCCTCCGCATAGCGGTGATAGAAGTCGATCGCCTCGAGCTTGAGGTTGTCCTCGGTGGGACCGTCGACGCGCGGGAACATGATCCCCTGCGGCGTCACGTCCTGGATGGACAGCCCCTTGCCGCCCTCGGCATACGCGCCCTCGATCTGGTTCGCGGCGGTGGCGCCGCCCCAGAGGAAGCCCTCCGGGAAGCGCGGTGCGGTGTCGGTCATGAGAGTTCCTTCTTCCGTTGGTGGTCTGCGGCGGGCACGGCACAGCGCGCGCCCGTGAGTGGATGTCGGGTGGGGGTGACGGTCAGGGACGAGCGGCTGCCACAGCGTCCACGACAGTCGCATGCAGGTCGTCGAGGTGCGCGGTCGGGGCGATCTGCAGCTGACCCATCAGGTGCATCGCGAGAGCGACGCCGGGCAGAGAGGCGATCGCGGGCACATCTGCGACGTCCGGATCGGCGAGGATCAGCCGGAGCCTCACCATGCACCTCTCGACGCCCGAGATGTTGTCGACCCCACCCGCGAGGGCGATGATCGACGACGCGAGCGCGGTGGACTCAACTGCCATCGCCGGGTCCTGTGGAGACGCCGAGGCCGGCGGTGAGCCGCATGACGTGGATCGAGAGGTACAGGACCTCTCCCTCGCCGACGTCCCACCCGTAGCGGCTTGCGAGGTACTCGGCCATCCGCTGCGCGGTCGCATGCTCTCTCGGCTGGGTCGCCTTGATCGCCTGCGCGAGCGGGGGCGTCTCGAGATCGCGGCGGATGCCACTGCGGCCCCTGACGTACAGGTAGCGCAGGTGCGTGACGAATCGTGCCACCGCGGTCGAGTCCTCGTCGATGTCGGCCGAGTACTCCTGGCGGATGATGTCGAGCAGGTGCGCCAGCTCGGTCGTCATGTTCATCGTCGTGGAGATGTCCCGCGCCCCGAACTGCGCGTTCACGAAGTGCAGGGCCAGAGGAACCGCCTCGACGTCCGGCAGCGGCACGCCGCTCGCCTCCTCGATCAGGTGAAGAGCGTGGCGTGCGAAGGCGAGCTCCTCCGGGTAGAGGGACTCCACCTCGTACCGGAGCGGGTACTCGATGACGGGCGCGCCTTCGCGGGCCCGCCGCAGGGCGAAGCTGATGTGGTCAGCGAGCGGGACGAGCACATGATCGGTGACATGGTCGCCGAGCGCCACGCGGCCCTCCGCGACGATCTTCTCGGTGAGGTCGATGTCCTCGCCGGGGAGCTCGTCGACGAGTGCCGCGATCCGCTCCGCCGAGGCGTTCGCACCCGGTACGAAGCGCCTCTCGATGAGGGACTCGTCGACGACGTCGCCGCGCTTCGCCTGAAAGCCGACGCCGCGCCCGAACAGCACGACCTCGCCTCCCTGCTCGTCCGTGCCGAGCACGACCGAGTTGTTGAAGACCTTGGCGACCTTCATCGACCTCTTCCCTTCATCGGTGCGGCGTTGCACCTGGTCCTGACGATACGCAATCTGCGTCATCTGAGGAAAGCACCCGGTCCGGGTCCGCGCGTCTGGCACGGACCCGGACCGGAGGCTCAGCGGACGACGGTGATCAGGTCCGCGGCGCCGTCGACCACGGCGTCTGTGGACATCGTCACGTGGTCTCCCTCGCCGGCGTTGGTGATGATCACCAGCGTCGTCGTGTCGAACCCGTCGGCCTTGAGCGCCTCGAAGTCGACCTCGGCGAGCGCATCGCCGCGTGCGACGGTGGAGCCCTGGATCGCCTTCGGCTCGAAGTGCTTGCCGTCGAGCTTCACGGTGTCGATGCCGATGTGGACCAGCACCTCCAGCCCACCCGGGGTGCGGATCCCGTAGGCGTGAGGCATCGCCGAGACGACCTCGCCCGCGACCGGCGACACGACGGTGCCGGACGTGGGGAGCACTCCTGCGCCATGGCCGAGAGCGCCCGACGAGAAGACCTTGTCGTTGACCTCGGCCAGCGGGATGACGGTGCCGGCGACGGGGGCCCCGACCTCGACGTCTCCCGCGTCCACGACCTCACCCACGGCCTCGACATCCGACGGGATGTCCTTGAAGCCGAGCACGAGCGTCAGGGTGAAGGCGATCACCATCGCGAGACCGGTGCCGATGAGCTGCATGGCGAACGAGCCGATGTTCACGGTCGCGGTCAGCGTGATGAGTCCGGGAAGGACGAAGCCCTCCGCGGCCGAGCCGCCGGCTGCTGCGATCGCACCACCGATGGCACCACCGATGACGCCGTAGATGAACGGCTTCTTCAGACGCAGGGTGACACCGTAGATCGCGGGCTCGGTGATGCCTGCGAGGATGCCGGAGATCGCCGCAGGACCGGCGACGCCCTTGAGGTCCTTGTTGCGGGTCTTGATGAGCACCGCGGCCGTGGCGGCGCCCTGGGCGAGCACCGCGGCGAACAGCGGTCCGGTGAGGAGCGAGTAGCCCTGCGTCGAGAGGTCCTGGACGATGACGGGCACGAATCCCCAGTGCAGACCGAAGATCACGAAGACCTGCCAGAGACCACCCATGATGGCGCCACCGATGGCGGGGCTGAGTCCCCAGAACCAGTTCACGCCGTTGGACAGGCCGGTGCCGAGCCAGTCGGAGACCGGGCCGATGACGATGAAGGTCGCGGGCACGATCAGCGCGATGACGACGAGGGGGCTCACGAAGTTGCGGATCGCGGAGGGCAGCACCTTGTCGAGGAGCACCTCGAGCTTGGCCTGCACGTACACCGCGAGGATGACCGGGATGACGGCCGACAGGTAGGCAGGCATCGTCACGGGGATCCCGAGGAAGTCGAGCGAGCCGCCGCCGCCGGCGAACGCGTACAGCGTCTGACCCTCGATGACCGCGACGGTCTGCGAGTAGATGAGCGCCCCGGCGATGGCGAGCGCCACCCACTGGTTCGCCTTGAACTTCTTCGCGGCGGTGATCGCCAGGAAGGCGGGAAGGAACTGGAATGCCGCGTCACCGGCTGCGAACCAGATCGCGTAGGTGGACGTGGCGGCGAACGAGGGCCAGATCGCCACGGCCGTGGCGAGCAGCGCCTTGAGGAGTCCGGTGCCGGCGAGGATCCACAGGAACGGCGTGAAGATGCTGGTGACCAGGTCGATCAGACGGGCCATGATGCCGCCTCCGCCGCCGCCACCCTCGGATGCCGTGACGTTCTCGCGCTCCACGATGCTCTCGTAGACCTTCGCGACGTCGTTGCCTATCACGACCTGGAACTGTCCACCGGACTCGACGACGGTGATGACGCCCTTGGTGGACTCCACCTTCGCCTTGTCGGCCTTGTCGCGGTCGTTGAGCTGGAAACGGAGCCGTGTCGCGCAGTGGGTCACGGACTTGACGTTCTCAGCACCTCCGATCGCGGAGATGACCGCCGATGCGGTCGAGTCGTACTTCGTCGGAGCTGCCATGATTCCTCCTTGAATCAGCTCGCAGGGCCGCCACCTGCCCCAAGACGCAAAAAGACCCGGGGCTCGAGAAGCGACGCATCGTCGCAGCCATGGGCTGCGCGTCCTTCGAGACCCGGGTCTTGCCTTGGAAAGTAACAATCCCGTGTGTTCGATCGCGGGTCATTCCGCGATTGGCAGGAACCTAACACTCCTCGGCACCGCGTGCAACCGGAATGTGTCGCACCTGGCACATGGCCTGCAAACCGGTTCGTCTCTTCTCGCGCGCGCGAGGGAGCCACCCTCACCTCACGAGGACTTGCGCGTCCCGGCCCGGGCGAGGTACGGTTCCCGGCACTGACGGATTGTGACCGGAGCATCGGGCAAGACCTGGACAGCGGCAGACCTGCCGCGCCAGGTCTTTTTTGTTTTCTCCGGCCTGTTCCGCCCCCAGCAACGGAGCTCGAGAAAGGGCAAGAAATGCCGCAGCGCCAGACCACCATCGCGAACCTGACGGGCCTCCACGCCCGCCCCGCGGCACTCTTCGCCAAGAAGGCCGCCGCGTCCGGACATGCCATCACGATCGCCCGTGCAGGCGAGGCCCCGATCGACGCCTCCAGCATCCTCATGATCATGGGCCTTGGGCTCTCGCACGGTGACGACGTCACGCTTGTCGGCGACGACGGCTCGGACCAGATCCTCGACGAGCTTGTCGAGATGCTCGAGAGCGACCTGGACTCGGTGCCCGCATGAGCGCCCTCACGGAGTCCCTCATCCTGGACGGCGTGGGCGTCGGCCGCGGGTGCGCAGTGGCGCCCGTCGCCTTCGTGCGGCTCGCTCCTGAGGCCCCCGCCGACGAGCCGTCGCCGGCCGACCCTGACGCCGCCGTCGCCGCGACCCAGGAAGCGTTCTCCCAGGTATCAGCCTCTCTGCAGGCTCGTGCCGACTCCGCCGAGGGCAACCTCGCCGAGGTGCTGCAGGCGACGGCCCTGATGGCCGGCGACGCGTCCCTGCACGCCGACGTCGAGAAGCGCATCCGCGAGGGTGCTGGCCCCGCCACGGCCGTCACCGCGGCCGTCGCGGCATTCGCCGCGATGTTCGAGGCGGCGGGTGGCTATCTTGCCGAGCGCGTGACCGACCTGAACTCCGTCCGCGACCGGGTCGTCGCCCGGCTCCTGGGCGCCGAGGAGCCCGGCCTCGCGTTGACCGAGCGCTCGATCGTGGCGGCCCTCGACCTGTCCCCCGCCGACACCGCCGCGCTCGATCTCGACCTGGTGGCGGGCATCGTGACCGAGCTCGGTGGACCCACGGGTCACACGGCGATCATCGCGGGCCAG
The DNA here is from genome assembly GCF_030418315.1 of Demequina zhanjiangensis. Classification (GTDB taxonomy): domain Bacteria; phylum Actinomycetota; class Actinomycetes; order Actinomycetales; family Demequinaceae; genus Demequina; species Demequina zhanjiangensis. Next base: position 360,854 of record NZ_JAUHPV010000003.1, on the reverse strand, counting down.
CTGGGGATCCCCTGCCTGGTACGGGTCGCAGGCCTCTCGGACGTGCCTGCAGGCACCGAGGTCGCCGTCGACGCCGCGGCGGGTCGTGTGATCACCGCGCCTCCGGCGGACCTCAAGGAGGAGTTCGCCCGCAGAGCGGAGCGGGAGGCCGCCCTGGCCGGTGACACCGAGCCTGGCGCGACCCGCGACGGGCGCGCCGTGCAGCTGCTCGCCAATATCGGCACCCCTGCGGATGCGGTGCGCGCCGTCGCCGCTCACGCGGAGGGCGTGGGACTCTTCCGCACCGAGGTGCTCTTCCTGGACGCCACCGAGGCGCCCTCCGAGGAGGCACAGTCAGCCGCCTACCGGGATGCAGTCGAGGCGCTCGGCGGACGCAAGCTCGTGGTTCGCACCCTCGACGCCGGAGCGGACAAGCCTCTGGCGTTCGCCACCCAGCCTGACGAGGAGAACCCCGCGCTCGGCGTGCGCGGCTTCCGCCTCACTCGCATCCTGCCCGAGCTGGTGCAGACTCAGCTCGACGCGCTCGGCACGGTCGCCGACGAGTCCGTGTGGGCGATGGCCCCCATGATCGCGACGCCTGCGGAGGCTCGGGACTTCGCGTCCCGCGCTCGCGAGGCGGGCATCGGCACCGTCGGCGTGATGGTGGAGGTTCCGGCGGCCGCACTCCGCGCGGAGGCGATCCTTCGCGAGGTCGACTTCGTCTCGCTCGGCACCAACGACCTCGCCCAGTACACGATGGCGACCGACCGCCTCCGTGGCGAGCTCGCCGACCTTCTGGACCTGTGGCAGCCCGCGGTGCTCGAGCTCGTCCGCAGCACGGCACAGGCAGGCCGACGGCTCGACAAGCCCGTCGGCGTGTGCGGCGAGTCGGCGTCGGACCCGCTCATGGCGCTCGTGCTCGTCGGCCTCGGCATCACCTCGCTGTCCATGTCGCCCGGTGCGCTCCCCGCGGTCCGATTCGCAGTGCGCCAGCACACGGTCGCGCAATGCGAGGCGATCGCGCTCGCGGCCCTGTCGCAGGACGAGGCCGGGGCTGCGCGCGAGGCAGCGCTCGCTCTCGTGAATGCCGACGTGCGAGACGCGCTCGGGCTCTGATCCTGTCGCCGCGCCAGGTCCTCTCCAACCACCTGGCGCGGCGGCTTGCCTGGCAGTGCCGTCAGCCGGGGACGAGCTCCCCGACCGGCACGTCCTCGGCGAGCCGGTTGCCCGGCCCTGGAAGCGGGCAGACCCAGTCGCTCGAGTACGCGCATGACGGCTGGTAGGCGAAGTTGAGGTCGATCACGAGGTGACCAGGGTCCCCACCGAGGTCCGCACCTTTGACGGTGTCGAGCACGTAGCGGCCGCCACCGTAGGTCTGAGGCGACGCATCGCGCAGAGGCAGGAAGAGGCCGCCTCCGTAGCTGTCGAGCCACCACACGTCGAGCGATCCCAGGTGGGCGAGATCCACGCGCCCGACCCTGGTGAACGGAACGACGCCGTCGGAGGCCGTCTGCACCTCCCAGCGCTCGGGCTCGGTCGGCGCTACAGGCACGGCGAACCTGAAAGCCTCGTCATAGGGCGCGACCCGAGCCTCGTAGCCTCGTCGCCGCTCCTCAGGGACCGGGGACGCAGGATGGCTCGACAGGAGCGCGTTCCTGCCTTCGACCCAGCGCGCGTGGGCCTCGGCAGGCTCCTCCGCCTCGCGCACCTGCCGGTACAGCTGGAAGGTGCGGCGTCGCCAGTCGCGGACATCCCAGGCATCCATGCTGCGCGCAACCACTCCCACGCCGCGGGCATTCCCGGACCCCAGCGGCCGGGTCGGGCGGCCCTCCCGAGGAGGAAGGAGGGCCGCCCGACCGCACAGGCTCAGTCGAGGAGCGCTGCGTACAGCTCGGCGATCTCCTCGACGCTCGCGGCGCGCGGGTTGCCCCCGGCGCACACGTCGGCGAAGGCAGCCTCGGCGAGGGGCTGGACGTCCGTCGCCGCGGCCCCCACGGCCGTGATGCTGGTCGGGTTGCCCAGGTCCGTGGTCAGCTTCGCCACGGCGTCGACGGCGGCCTTGCGCGCGTCCTCGAGCGGCATGGTCTGCGCTCCCTCGACACCGAAGGCCTCGGCGATGTCACGGTACTTCTCACCGGAGGCGGGCGCGTTGAACGCCATGACGGGTGCGAGGAGGATGCCGTTGGCGACTCCGTGGGGTGCCTCGAAGAACGCACCGAGCGGGTGCGCCATCGCGTGGACAAGTCCCAGGCCGACGTTCGAGTAGCCCATGCCCGCGATGTACTGGGCGAGCGCCATGCGCTCCATGGCCTTCTCGTCGCCGTCGGCGGCGTCCTTGAGCGCTCCCGCGATCACCTGGATCGCCTTGAGGTGGAACAGGTCGGACAGCTCCCATGCGCCCGCGGTGATGTAGCCCTCGATGGCGTGGGTGAGCGCGTCGAGACCGGTGGCGACCTTGAGGCTGCGGGGCGCGGTGGCCATCATCTCGGAGTCCACCACGGCCAGCACGGGGATGTCGTGGGGGTCCACGCAGACGAACTTGCGGCGGTTCTCGACGTCGGTGATGACGTAGTTGATCGTCGTCTCCGACGCGGTGCCGGCGGTGGTCGGGACAGCGATGATCGGGACTGACGGGTTCTTGGTGGGTGCGACGCCCTCGAGCGACCGCACGTCGGCGAACTCGGGGTTCGCGACGATGATGCCGATCGCCTTGCACGTGTCCTGGGGCGAGCCGCCGCCGATGCCGATCAGCACGTCGGCGCCCGCAGCCTTGAACGCCTCGACGCCGGCCTGGACGTTCTCGATCGGCGGGTTGGGAAGGACGTTGCTGTAGATCTCGTAGGCGATGCCTGCCTCGTCGAGCAGCGCGGTCACCTTCCCCGTGACTCCGGTGTCGATGAGGACCTTGTCGGAGACCACGAAGGCCTTGGTGAAGCCTCGCCCCGCGATCTCTTCGGGGATCACCGAGATCGACCCGGCGCCGAAGTAGGCCGTCTGGTTCCAGATCATGCGCTGTGCCACGTTGCACCTCCAGTCAGGGGCCTTGCGGCCCACGGTTTGGACGGGCGTCGCCCGCTGAGTGAATCGTTTCAAACGTGTAGCCCACGCCTCCGGGACCCTGGTCCCGCGACGCGCGGCGCGACGTTCCCACCCATGAGGAGGATCGCGCCAGCGGCAGGGCGGCGCGTGGGCAGAAGGTCCCGAGAGGACCTCCGTGGACCGTCAGCCCTCGCGACCCACGATCGCGGCGATGGCTCGCTGGAGCGCGGCCGTCACGCCGTCGGGATCCCCGCTGAGGTAGCCGGCGACCATCGCGCCGTCGCGCACCATCATGATCTCCGCCGCGCGAGCTCCGGCATCCTCGACACCGAGCATCGACAGCTCCACGGCGATCTCCCCAGTGAGCCACGCCCTGAATCGGGTCACGACGGCACGGACGGGATGCGCCGGGTCCGGGTACTCCGCGGCGGCGTTGATGAACGGGCAGCCGCGGAACCCCGGCGCGCACATCTGCTCGCCGATGGCGAGCGCGAACGCCTGTGAGCGCCACACGCGCGGCAGCTCGGTGGTCCGCGCGACGATCTCCTTGGCCGCAGCGAGCTCCGCCTGGAGGTACGCGACGACGAGATCGTCCTTCGTCGGGAAGTGCCGGTAGAAGGTCACCTTGGCGACGCCCGCCTCCGCGAGGATGCGGTCAGCGCTGACGGCGCGGATCCCGTGCTCGGTGAACAGTGCGGTGGCCGCGGCGAGGATCCGCTCGCGCGCGCCGAGACGCCTAGTCGCCTGCTCAGGGACTGCCATCGGCGCTCCTTCCTGACTCAACCGCTCGGGACGTGGGGAACATTCTGCCTCGTGTCATTGTAGACGTACTAGTTCGTCTACATTGGTGGACGACGCACGCAGGCCACCCGGGGGCATCCGGACCCCACCTGCACGAACACTGAAGGAGCGCCCATGACCGCCAAGCCGAAGGTCTTCTACACCGCCGTCGCCACCGCCACCGGAGACGGGCGCAGCGGCCACGTCTCCTCCAAGGACGGGCTGATCGACCTCGACCTCGTCATCCCGAACCCCATCACCACCCCCAAGAAGGCCAACCCCGAGCTTCTCTTCGCGTCGGGATACTCGGCCTGCTACAACTCCGCATTCCAGAGCGCCGCGAAGTCGATGAAGATCAAGCTCGCCGGATCGCACGTCACCGCGCGCGTCGGCATCGGCCCGGTCTCGATGCACGAGTTCGCCCTCGCAGTCACACTGCAGGTGGAGGCCTTCGGCATCGACCAGGAGACCGCAGAGCAGATCGCCGCGAAGGCCGACCTCATGTGCCCGTACTCGAACGCGGTGCGCGGCAACATCGACGTGACCGTCGAGGTGACGGCGCGCGAATCCGTGGACGCCTGAGCAAGCCCCACGACGGCGCTCCGGTGGGGACGAGACCGGTCACTTCCGGACCCCACCGGAGCAGATCCTCCTTTTGCCTGGTCTTGCCCGGGAATTAACACTCCCGTGACCGGTGTCTGACAAGATGAGAACTGGACACCGACGAGGGGAGTCACCTCCATGGCAGACGGACCGCACGAACGCGCGAAGAGGCTGGGACACAGGGTCGATGCGCCTGTCCCCGTCTCCACCTACCGCCTTCAGCTGACGGAGGACTTCACGTTCGCCGACGCTGCGGCACGGCTGGACTACTTCGCGGACCTCGGCGTCTCCCACCTGTACCTCTCCCCCATCCTCACCGCCGCACCCGGCTCCACGCACTTCTACGACGTGGTCGACCACACCAGGATCGCCCAGGTGCTCGGCGGCGAGGAGGGGCTTCGCGAGCTCTCCTGGAAGGCCGGTGAGCGCGGGATCGGCCTGATCGCGGACCTCGTGCCGAACCACATGGCGGTCCCCACGCCCGTCTATCACAACCGGGCGCTCTGGTCGGTGCTCGCCGAAGGAGTGGACTCGCCCTACGCCCACTGGTTCGACGTGGACTGGTCGAGCGGCGAGCCGGTCCTGATGCCGGTGCTCGGGCAGCGGCTCGGCTCGATCCTGTCGTCCGAGGAGCTCCAGCTCGACCGGATGGTGGTCCCTGGCTTCGAGGACGCGGGCGAGGTGCCGGTGCTCCGGTACTACGACCACGTGTTCCCCGTGAAGGAGGGCACCGAGAACCTCCCGATGGCCACCCTCGTCGACGAGCAGAACTACCGTCTCGCCTACTGGCGAGTCGGCAACGAGGAGCTCAACTACCGCCGCTTCTTCGACGTCGGCTCGCTCGTGGCGGTCCGCGTCGAGGACGCCGACGTGTTCGACCAGACGCACCGGGTGATCGTCGACCTGGTCCGTGACGGCACCCTCGACGGACTCAGGATCGACCACCCCGACGGCCTCGCGGACCCCGCCGGATACATCGAGCGACTCTCCGAGGCCACCGACGGCGCGTGGATCGTCGTGGAGAAGATCCTCGAGGACGACGAGCACCTTCCCACCTCATGGAAGACCGCAGGCACCACGGGCTACGACGCGGCGTGGCGCGTCGGCGCGCTCCTGCGCGACCCCGCCGGCGCTGCTCCTCTCGCCGGCACCCTCTATCGGCTCACAGGCGACGCGCTCGGGTCGCTCCCCGAGCTCATCCAGGACGCCAAGCGCGAGATCGTGAAGGAGTCCCTCTCGAGTGAGGTGCACAGGCTTGCCAACCTCGCGCACCAGATCTGCGTGGCCGACGTCCGCCTACGCGACCACACGTGGCGCGCGCTCTACGACTGCATCCGGCGCATGCTCGTCGCCTTCAACCGCTACCGCGCGTACGTGGTGCCCGGAGTGCCGCCGAAGCCGATGTCGCTCGAGGCGATCGACGTGGCCGCCGCGAAGGCACGCGAACTGCTCGACCCCGAGCGCTACGAGACGCTCGACGTGGTCGTGGACCTGCTCAAGGGGCAGGAGGTCGGCTCGGCCGGCCAGACGCAGGACGCCACCCGTGCCGAGCTCATCACCCGCTTCCAGCAGGCGTGCGGCGCGGTCATGGCCAAGGGCGTCGAGGACACCGCCTACTACCGCTGGACCCACCTGCTGCCGTTGTGCGAGGTCGGCTCGCCGGCGTCGAAGTTCGCGCTTCCCCCCGCCAGCTTCCACGCATGGGCATGGGAGCAACAGCACACGTACCCCCACGCGATGACGACGCTGACCACGCACGACACCAAGCGCTCCGAGGACGTCAGGGCGAGGCTCGGCGTCCTGAGCGAGATGCCCGACGAGTGGGACACCCTCATGGGCCAGCTGCACGCGGCCGTCTCCGACCGCGTGCCCGCCCAGCTCGACGGACGCACCGAGAACCTCTGGTGGCAGACGCTCGTCGGCACCTCCGACGAGGAGGGCATGCTTGAGTGGGACCGCCTCTCGGGCTACCTCACCAAGGCGATGCGCGAGTCCAAGACGCACACCACCTGGACGTCGATCGACGAGGAGTACGAGACAGCGGTCCAGGACTTCGCACGGCAGGCTCACGCCGACGAGGAGGTGCGTGCGCTCGTCACCGCATGGCACCACGACACCTCGGAGGGCGTCCGCGCCGCCGTGCTCGGGCTCAAGCTGGTCCAGCTGACCATGCCGGGCGTGCCGGACGTCTACCAGGGAAACGAGTGCCTCTCGCCCTCCCTCGTCGACCCGGACAACAGGCGCCCGGTGGACTACGACCGACGGGAGGCGGCGCTGGCACGCCTCCTCAAGGGAGGCAAGCCGCGCAACCTCAGCGAGGAGAAGCTGATGGTGACGGCGCGTGCCCTTCGTATCCGCAGGGACCACCGCGACGCGTTCATCGGCGACTCGGCCGGCTACCAGGCCCTCGCGTCGTCGTCGGGGCACGCGGTGGTGTTCGCCCGGACGGTGGGCGACCGACCCGAGGTGGTGACCGTCGCGACCCGCGTCGCCCTCGAGCTCGAACGGCTCGGCGGGTGGGCCGACGCGACCGTGCAGCTTCCCGAAGGCACCTGGACGGACGTGCTCGGGAAGGCTTCCTTCGAAGGAGGAACGGTGCCGCTCTCGGCCCTGCTGAGACACCATCCCGTCGCGCTGCTGGAGCGTGCGAAGTGAGGGCCCGCGTGTGGGCGCCGGGCGCCGCATCGGTCGATATCCACCTGAGGCCCGACACCGTCGACGCATCAGTCACCCCCATGGAGCGCGCGGAGGACGGCTGGTGGGAGGGCCCCACGCTCGTCGCCGGCTGGGACTACGCCTACACGGTCGACGGGAACGGGCCGTTCCCCGACCCGAGGAGCGCGTGGCAGCCCCACGGCGTGCACGGGTTCTCGCGCGCGTTCGACGCGTCGCGGCACCGCTGGGCTGACGACGGCTGGTCCGGCGTCGACGCGCGCGGTGCTGTGACCTACGAGCTGCACATCGGCACCTTTACGCCCGGCGGTACGCTCGACGCGATCGACTCACGCCAGCTCGAGGACCTCGCGGGACGCGGGATCCAGATGCTCGAGCTGATGCCCGTGGCCGCGTTCCCGGGAGAGCGCGGCTGGGGTTACGACGGCGTCTCGCTGTACGCCGTCCACGACGCCTATGGAGGTCCGGAGGCCCTGCAGCGCTTCGTGGACCGCGCCCACCAGGCCGGGCTCGGAGTCTGCCTGGACGTGGTCTACAACCACCTGGGCCCCGACGGGAACTACCTGGCGCAGTTCGGCCCCTACTTCACGGACGCCCACGAGACGCCCTGGGGCTGGGCGGTCAACCTGGATCAGCCCGATGCGCACGGGATGCGCGCCTTCATCGTCGACAACGCGACCAGGTGGCTGCGCGACTTCCATCTCGACTGCCTGCGGCTCGACGCCGTGCACGCGCTCCAGGACGACTCGCCGCGGCACATCCTCGCGGAGCTCTCGGACACCGTCGCCGCACTGTCGGCTGAGGTGGGCCGTCCGCTCTCGCTCGTCGCCGAGTCCGACCTCAACCAGCCCTCCATGGTGACTCCCACCGGAGAGGGCGGACTGGGCATGACTGCGCAGTGGGCGGACGACGTGCACCATGCGCTCCACGCGTACCTCACCCAGGAGACCCACGGGTACTACGGCGACTTCGGCAGCGTCGAGACGCTCGACAAGGCCTACAGGCAGGTCTTCGTGCACGACGGGTCCTTCTCGACGTTCCGAGGCAAGGACTGGGGCGCCCCGGTCCCGCCGGACATGGATAGGCGCAAGTTCGTCGTCTTCGCCTCCAATCACGATCAGGTGGGCAACCGCGCGATCGGCGATCGCCCTGCATCCCGGCTCAGCGAGGGCGCGCAGGCGGCCTCGCTCGCGCTCATCCTGCTGAGCCCCTTCACGCCGATGCTGTTCATGGGCGAGGAGTACGGCGAGACCAGGCCCTTCATGTTCTTCACCGACCACGACGAGCCGCTCGGCTCCGCAGTGTCCGAGGGCCGCATGAGCGAGTTCGCGGGACACGGCTGGGAGGAGCTCTACGGCGGCGAGGTCAACGTGCCGGACCCGCAGGACCGGCAGACGTTCCTGCGCTCCAAGCTCGGCGCGGGGCTCGCGGCCACGACCGACGCTCAGCGTCGCATCGAGGAGTGGATGGCCGAGGTGATCACCGCCCGTCCGCGCACCCTCGAGGACGAGGCGTGGGCGAGGTTCCCCGCAGCGGTCACCGAGAGCCGCCCTCGCGTGCTCACGTTGCACGGACCCGTCATGGTCCACGCGAACCTGTCAGACTCCCCCGCTGAGCTCCCCCGCGGTGAGCTCCTCGCAGCATTCGGACGCGTGACCGAGGCAGAGACGACCCTCACGCTCGGACCTGACGCTGTCGCGCTCGTGGCGCCGCTCGCCTAGGCCGTTCGAGGTACGTGGTTCAGCGGGGCGCGGCCATCGAGGTGAGGCGCGAGAGCGCGCGGAAGTACTTCTTTCGGTAGCCGCCCCTGAGCATGTCCTCGGGGAAGATCTGGTCGAGGGGCACTCCCGACGCGACGATCCGGACGTCCCGGTCGTACAGGCGATCGACGAGGGCGACCACGCGAAGCGCTTGCGCCTGATCCTCGAGCGGCGCGACGCCGCGTAGTCCGAGCACCTCGATGCCCTTGACGTAGGCGCCATACCTGCTCGGGTGCACATGCCACAGATCGCCGACGAGCTCGTGCCAGTCCGCGGAGGTCGCCCCCGCGGCCGACCCGGCCTCCTCCACGTCGTCCTCGCTCGCCGGTGCGGGCGCCGTGATGTCCCCCCGATGCCTGTAGTCCGGGCCGTCGATCGTGACCACGCTGAACAGTCGCGCGACCGACTGGATCTCACGCCGGAAGTCCTCCGCGGCGAAGCGCCCCTCACCCAGCGAGTCCGGAAGCGTGTTCGAGGTCGCCGCGATCGCGACGCCGGCATCGGTCAGCTCGCGCATGAGCCGGGCCATGAGCAGCGTGTCTCCCGGATCGTCGAGCTCGAACTCGTCGATGCACACGAGCGCGAACGTCGCCAGCGCGTCACGCGCCGCCGCGAAGCCGAGCGCCCCCACCAGGTAGGTGTACTCGACGAACGTGCCGAACGCGGCGCGCGTCCCGGCGGCGTGAGCCGCCGCGGCGAGAAGATGGGTCTTGCCGACGCCGAAGCCTCCGTCAAGATAGAGGCCCTTGCCGCCCGAGCCCGGCCTCAGACCAGGGATCGCACGCCGCGTGGCACCCACCCCGAACGTACGCATCGCCTCGCGAGCCTGCGCCTGGCTCGGGAAGTCAGGGTCGGGCAGGTAGTTCTCGAAGGCAGCATCCGCGAAGTGCGGTGGCGGGACGAGCTGATCCACCAGTGCCGACGCCTCGAGCGCGGGCCGCCGTCCGACGAGATCCGGGGTCATGTCGTCGAGCCTCTCACGTGGCCGCTCAGTGACCGCTGGCCGTGGGCCGCGGATAGTGCTTCAGGTACTTGCGCCAGTAGTTCCACGTGAGGGCGGCGATCACTGCGTCCCTGCGGACGGAGCGATCCTCGGGATTGTGGAGCGGGCGGGCGATGCCGCGCTTCGCGACCTCGAGGACCCGCTTGCGCAGCGCCCGCTCGGGGAGGTAGCGCCTCAGCAGGGACAGCGGGACCACCGAGTAGAGGATCGTGTGGTCGCCACGAGCCGGCACGATGTCCGCGCCGTCGAGATCTGCCATGACGTGCTTGGCGGGATTGACCCCGGACGCCGTGGTGTACCAGTTGTTGCGGCCGATCCTGGGGTTGACCTCGAAGAACACGTGCCTGCCGGTGCGCGCATCGCGCTTGTAGTCCGCGTTCGCGAACCCGCGGTAGTCGACGCGGTCCAGGTAGCGGGTCATCGCCTCCATCGCGTCGCCGTACGGCTCCGTGAGGATCGCTGCGGGGACGCCGAGCGTGCCCGGCGTGTGCTCCTCGAGGAGCACACGCCCTGTCACCAGCATCGTCACCTTGCCCCGGGAGTCCCGGTAGGCGGTGAGGGACCGCATCTGCGTCTCATCGCCAGGGATGAAGTCCTGCAGCAGATACGTGCCCGTGAAGCCCGACGCGGCGAGCCGCGCAAGAAGGTCGTCCACCTGCGGCCGGTCGGCCAGGTCGTGGACCTTCAGCTTGCCCGGATAGTCCACGTAGTAGAACTCGGCTGAGGATGCCGGTTTCCCGATCACAGGGAAGGTGAGCGAGTCGAGGTCAGTGTCGGGTGCAGGGGTCCCGTCCTTGAAGGACACCGCGACAGTGCGCGGCACGGGGATCCCGAGCGCCTGGCAGTCCGCCTGGAACAGCGCCTTGTCAGAGACGCGCGCGAACTGCTCGAGCGTGCACATGGGCATCTCGTAATGCGCCTCGAGCCTGTCACGAGCCGCCGCGAGCGTCTCCACGTACCAGTCCGCATTCGTCAGCAGGACGAGCCTCTCCCCCGGCCTGTCCGCCGCGAGCGTCAGCAGCGCGGAGACGAGCTCCTCTGCATCGTCGACGTTCGCGATGACCTGGTCCGCGAGCCTCGTGTGCGCGAAGGCACGCGTGCTGATCCGCGAGACGATCACGCCCCGCACTCCGTACGCCTCGTGGAAGGCGCGCATCAGCGCATACGCGCCGATGTCACCGCCGACGAGGACGGGTGTGGGAGCCTGCACGCGCGATCAGGCCTCGACTTCGCTGCGGTCGCCGGACCAGAGCGTGTGGAAGGTGCCCTCGGCATCGACGCGCTTGTAGGTGTGAGCGCCGAAGAAGTCCCGCTGACCCTGGATCAGCGCCGCGGGCAGACGGTCGGAACGCAGCGCGTCGTAGTACGCGAGCGACGACGAGAAGGCCGGCGTGGGCACACCCGTCAGGGCCGCCATGGAGACCACCCTGCGCCACGCTCCGACCCCTGCGGACACCTCGTTCGCGAAGTACGGGTCCACCAGCAGCGACGCGAGCTCGCCGTCACGCTCGTACGCCTCCGTGATGCGGTTGAGGAAGCGGGCGCGGATGATGCAGCCACCGCGCCAGATGCGGGCCATGGCGCCGCGATCCACGTTCCACCCGTACTCCTCGGACGCGGCCTGGATCTGGTCGAAGCCCTGCGCGTACGCGACGACCTTCGACGCGTAGAGCGCCAGACGGACGTCCTCGATGAAGCCCTCGCGGTTGTGGATGTGCCACTCGGAGGTCGAGGCGGACAGCACGTCCCGCGCCGCCTCACGCTGCGCGAGCTGGCTCGAGATCGCGCGGGCGAAGGTGGCCTCGGCGATGCCCGTCACCGGGACCCCGAGGTCGAGCGCGCTCTGCACGGTCCAGCGGCCTGTGCCCTTCTGGCCTGCCTGGTCGACGATCACGTCGACGAGCGGCTTGCCGGTGCGGGAGTCGACCTGCTTGAGCACCTCGGCGGTGATCTCGATGAGGAACGACTCCAGGTCACCCTTGTTCCAGTCGGCGAAGATGTCGCCGATCTCGGACGGCGAGAGGTCCAGGCCGTCGCGCAGCAGCTGGTATGCCTCGCCGATGAGCTGCATGTCCGCGTACTCGATGCCGTTGTGCACCATCTTCACGAAGTGTCCGGCGCCGTCGGGACCCACGTGCGTGCAGCACGGAACGCCGTCGACCTTGGCGGAGATCTTCTCGAGGATGGGGCCGAGCGTCTCGTACGACTCGGCGGGCCCGCCGGGCATGATCGACGGGCCGAGCAGTGCACCCTCCTCGCCACCGGACACGCCGGAGCCGACGAAGTGCAGCCCCTTCTCCTTCAGCGCGGCCTCGCGCCTGCGGGTGTCCGGGAAGTGAGCGTTGCCCGCGTCCACGATGATGTCGCCCTGGTCGAGCAGCGGCACGAGCGAGTCGATGACCGCGTCGGTCGCCTTGCCCGCCTGGACCATGATGACGACCTTGCGCGGGCGCTCGAGCGCGGCGACGAAGTCCTCGAGGGACTCGCAGCCGATGAAGTCGCCCTCGTCGCCGTGCTCCTCGATGAGAGACGTCATCTTCTGGGGCGAGCGGTTGTGGACGGCGACGGTGAAACCGTTCCGCGCGAAGTTGCGCGCGAGGTTGCGGCCCATGACCGCGAGGCCGGTGACACCGATCTGTGCGAGGGACATGACACTTCCTTACGTCGGGGGATCGCTCTGTGGACCAGCCTAGAGGGTGCTGAACAGCGTGGCGTACGATCCCACCGGGCGCGCCCGCCCTAGTCTCGAACCATGGCTCCCGACCTCGAATCGGCGCCGCCCGCCTTCCAGGAGGCGCTGCGGTCGATCGCGGCCGCGCAGGTGCGGCGGGACGTGCGCGTGAACGAGGTTCCCGCGCCCTCTCGCATCGCTCCGTTCGCCGCCGCCATCGATGGCGAGGTGACCGCGGACGGCGTCGAGGCGACCGGCCGGTTCGTCCTTCTGCACGATCCGGACGGGAACGAGGCGTGGGACGGGACGCTGCGTGTGGTGGCGCTCGTGAAGGCGCTCGCCGACGCGGAGGTCGGGTCGGATGACTTGTGGGCCGATGTCGCGTGGTCGCGACTCGTGGAGGCGCTCGGAGGCGTCCCTCATCGGCATGAAGGAGGAACTGTGACGAAGGTCGTGTCGAGGTCGTACGGCGACCTGGACGAGCGGCCCGACGAGGTGCGCATCGAGCTGCGCGCGTCGTGGACGCCCGAGACCACCGAGATCGGCACGCACGTGGTCGCGTGGACCGAGCTGCTGGCATCCTGCGCAGGGCTGCCGCCCGTCCCCGACGGCGTGACGATGCTGAGGGGCGGTATGTGATGTCCGACGCCTCGACGACAGAGCAGGACGACGCGGTCCAGGCTCCCGTGCCCTTGACTGAGCCGGCTGGCGGCGTCCCTCCGGTGATCGACACTCCTGAGGCGCTCGCGGAGGCGATCGATGCCTTCGCCGCCGGAACCGGCCCTGTGGCGGCCGATGCCGAGCGCGCCTCGGGCTTCCGCTACGGTCAGGCGACCTACCTCGCCCAGTTCAAGCGCGAGGGCGCGGGGATCGCTCTCGTGGACACCGCCGCGCTGCCCGACCTCTCCGCGCTTCAGGAGGCTGTGGGCGACGCCGAGTTCGTCTTCCACGCCGCGAGCCAGGACCTCCCCGGGATGCGCGAGCTGGGGCTCCTCCCTGCGAAGGTGTTCGACACCGAGCTCGCCGCGCGCCTGCTCGGCTGGCCGAAGGTCGGCCTTGCGGCAGTCGTCGAGAGGGTCCTGGGGCTCGCCCTCGCGAAGGAGCACTCCTCGCAGGATTGGTCCACCCGCCCGCTGCCCCACGACTGGCTCGTGTATGCCGCACTCGACGTCGAGGTGCTGGTCGAGGTCAGGGACCACCTGTGGGCGGAGCTCGAGTCGGCCGGCAAGCTCGAGTGGGCGCTCGAGGAGTTCGAGGCGGTGAGGCTCGCTGGCCCACCGGAGCCTCGCGTCGATCCGTGGCGCCGAACCTCCGGCACCCATCAGATCCGCGATCCGCGCGGGCTCGCGATCGTGCGGGAGCTGTGGCTCAGCCGCGACCGCGAGGCACAGCGTCGGGACATGTCCCCCGGGCGCGTGCTCCGCGACGCGGCGATCGTCGCGGCAGCGCAGGCGCGCCCGTCGACCTACGACGAGCTGGTGGCGATCCCCGAGTGGCGCTCGCGCGGCACCAAGCGGGCGGCAGCGCGCTGGTGGCCGACGATCGAGAAGGCGCTCGCCTTGCCGGACAAGGAGCTCCCGAATCGCCGTGGCCCGAAGGGCGACGGTCCTCCCCCGCCGCGCGCATGGAAGGACAAGCGGCCCGAGGCCGCTGCGCGTCTGGCCGCCTCGAAGGAGGCGATCCAGGGGCTCGTCGAGGACCACGGGATGCCGGCGGAGAACCTCATGCAGCCCGACGCCGTGCGGCGGGCGTGCTGGGAGCATCAGGGCGGTGGAGAGCCGGAGATCCGCGAGCTGCTCGCCTCACGCGGTGCACGCCGATGGCAGATGGACCTTGTCGCGCCCGTGCTTGCCAAGGCCTTCGTGGAGGCGGCGGAAGCACCTCCAGCGGACGCGGCGACTGCCTCGTAGCCCGGGCGGATCCCGCGAAGCCTAGGACAGCAGCGCCTCGGCCTTCTCGGCGATGGCGGAAGCGTCGAGCCCGACCCGCTCGACGATCTGGGCCCTGCTGGCGTGGTCGAGGAACTCGCGGGGGATGCCGTGGTGCGACCAGCGCGCGGTTCGTCCTGCGAGCCGCGCGAACTCGGCCCATTCCTGGCCCACTCCGGCGTCCGTGAGCCCGTCCTCGACGGTCACGACGAGCTCGGCGTCGCCGAGGGTCTCAAGGAGGCCCTCAGGCACCGGCCTCACCCAGGTGGCCGTGGCGGCCATGACCGATCGGCCCTCTGCTGCGAGCTTGCCTGCGACCTCGATCGCCGTGGGCGCCATCGCGCCGACGCCGAGGACCACCACCTCTGCTGGCCCCTCACCCAGCTCGGCGAGCACGTCCAGGTCTCCGACCTGGCGCAGCGCGGGGATGTCGTCGCCGATCGCGCCCTTGGGATAGCGCACGACCGTCGGGGCGTCATCCACGTCGAGCGCCTCTCGGAAGGCGGTCCGGAGCGTCGCCTCGTCGCGGGGAGCCGCAAGCCGGAGACCCGGCACGTGCCGCAGCAGCGCCATGTCCCACATGCCGTTGTGGCTCGCACCGTCGTCGCCCGTGATGCCTGCCCGGTCGAGCATGAAGGTGACGCCCGCCTTGTGCAGCGCGACATCCATCAGGACCTGGTCGAAGGCCCTGTTGAGGAACGTTGCGTAGACGGCGACCACGGGATGCATGCCTGCGAAGGCCAGTCCGGCTGCGCTCGTGACGGCGTGCTGCTCCGCGATGCCGACGTCGATCACGCGCTCGGGGAACTCCTCCGCGAAGGGCTGGAGGCCGACGGGTGCGAGCATCGCAGCCGTCAGCGCGACGATGTCCTCGCGTTCGCGTCCGGCCTTGAGCATCTCGTCGGCGAAGACCTTGGTCCATCCGAAGCGTGACTGCTCGATCGGCAGACCGGTCTCGGGGTGGATCCGCCCGACCGCGTGGAAGCGGTCGGCATCGTCCTGCTCTGCGGGCTCGTAGCCGCGGCCCTTCTGAGTGAGCACGTGCACCAGCACGGGCGCGCCGTAGTCGCGGGCCTGCCGCAGGGCGGTCTCGAGGTCGTTCTGGGAGTGCCCGTCGATCGGGCCGATGTACTTCAGGCCGAGGTCCTCGAAGAGGCCCTGGTCGGTCATCAGTCCCTTCAGCGCCCGCTTGCCGTGCATGACGGTGTGGTAGAGGAAGGTGCGCAGCCGTCCACGGTTCTCGAACGTCCGCTTGCCCCAGCCGAGGAACTGCTCGTAGCGCGGGTCCACACGGATACCGTCGAGCTTGCGTGCAAGTCCGCCGATGGTCGGCGCGTACGAGCGTCCGTTGTCGTTCATGACGATGACGACGCGGTCCTCGCTGTCCGCGAGCGAGTTGAGCGCCTCCCAGGCCATGCCGCCCGTGAGAGCGCCGTCGCCGATCACCGCGACCGTCGTCCTGTCGTCCTCGCCGCGCAGCGCGTGGCCGCGGGCGATGCCTGCCGCCCACGAGATCGCCGTGGAGGCGTGTGAGTTCTCGACGACGTCGTGCTCGCTCTCGGCACGCGACGGGTAGCCCGAGAGCCCACCGCGCTGACGCAGCCCCGAGAAGTCCCGCCGCCCGGTGACGAGCTTGTGGACGTAGGACTGGTGCCCGGTGTCGAACACGAGACGATCCCGCGGCGAGTCGAAGACCCGGTGCAGCGCGAGCGTCAGCTCGACGACTCCGAGGTTCGGTCCAAGGTGCCCGCCGGTGCGCGACACCGACTCGACCAGGACGTCCCTGATCTCCTCGGCAAGGTCATGAAGCTCCTCATGACTGAGTCCCCGCAGGTCCTGCGGTGACTCGATGCGCTCCAGCACGCTCTCTCCTTCTTCCGGGCTCCGGGGTCACACCACTCTACGCGGCGCGACCCCGTCGCCGGACCAGTCGGCGCCGCTCGCCTGCCGTCAGGCTGAGACGAGCGAACGCAGCACGTACTGCAGGATGCCGCCGTTGCGGAAGTAGTCCGCCTCGCCGGGGGTGTCGATGCGCACGACGGCGTCGAACTCCACCACGGTGCCGTCGGCCTTGGTGGCCCTGACCGGGAGGGTGCGCGGGTGCTCGCCTGCGCTGAAGGCGCTGACTCCGGCGATCTCGAAGGTCTCGGTGCCGTCGAGACCGACCGAGGCCGCCGTCTCGCCGGCCGGGAACTGCAGCGGGAGCACTCCCATGCCGATCAGGTTCGACCGGTGGATGCGCTCGAAGCTCTCGGCGATCACGGCGCGGACGCCCAGCAGGCGCGTGCCCTTCGCGGCCCAGTCGCGCGAGGACCCGGTGCCGTACTCCTTGCCGGCGAGCACGACGAGCGGGATGCCGGCGTCGGCATAGGCCTGGGCGGCGTCGTAGATCGCCTCCTGCTCACCGGTGAGGAGGTTCTTCGTGTAGCCGCCCTCGACGACGTTTCCCTCCTCGTCCGCGAGCAGAAGGTTCTTGAGGCGGATGTTCGCGAACGTGCCGCGGATCATGATCTCGTGGTTGCCGCGGCGCGAGCCGTACGAGTTGAAGTCGCGGCGCTCGACACCGTGCTCGGCGAGGTAGCGGCCGGCCGGGCTGTCGGCCTTGATCGAGCCTGCGGGCGAGATGTGGTCCGTCGTGACGGAGTCGCCGAGCAGCGCGAGCACCCGGGCGCCTGCGATGTCCTCGACGGGCTCCGGCTCAAGGCCCATGCCCTCGAAGTACGGGGGCTTGCGCACGTAGGTGGAGTCGTCCTGCCATTCGAAGGTCTTGCCGTCGGGAGTCGGCAGACCCTGCCAGCGGGCGTCGCCCGCGAACACGTCCGCGTAGTCCTTCTCGAACATCTCCTGCGTGATGGAGGATCCGACGATCGCCTCGACCTCAGCCGCATCGGGCCAGATGTCCTTGAGGAGGACGTCGTTGCCGTCGGCGTCCTGGCCGAGGGGCTGGGTCTCGAAGTCGAAGTCCATCGTGCCGGCGAGCGCGTACGCGATGACCAGCGGCGGGGAGGCCAGGTAGTTCATCTTGACGTCGGGGTTGATGCGGCCCTCGAAGTTGCGGTTGCCGGACAGCACAGAGACGACGGTGAGGTCGTGCTCGTTGACGGCGCCGGACACGGGCTCGGGCAGCGGGCCCGAGTTTCCGATGCAGGTGGTGCAGCCGTAGCCGACAAGGTGGAATCCGAGCGACTCCAGGTCGGGCCACAGACCGGCCTTCTCGTAGTAGTCGGTGACCACCTGCGAGCCGGGAGCCATGGAGGTCTTGACCCACGGCTTGGACGTGAGGCCCTTCGCATTGGCGTTCCGGGCGAGCAGCGCGGCCGCGAGCATGACCGAGGGGTTGGACGTGTTGGTGCAGGAGGTGATCGAGGCGATCACGACGTCGCCGTCCTTGAGTGGGACGGTCTCCCCTGCCTCGTTGACGTAGGTCGCGTCCTTCGCGTCGCCCGCGCGCACCTGCGAGATGGCCTTCTCGAACTGCGGCTTCGACTCGGACAGCGACACGCGGTCCTGGGGACGCTTGGGTCCCGCGATCGAGGGGACGACGGTCGACAGGTCGAGCTCGAGGTACTCGGAGAACTTGGGCTCGACGTAGTCGGGCGAGGACGGGTCGTGCCACATCCCCTGCTCCTTGGTGTACGCCTCCACGAGCGCGACCTGCTCCTCGGAGCGGCCGGTGAGGCGCAGGTAGTCGAGCGTCACGCCGTCGATCGGGAAGATCGCTGCGGTCGAGCCGAACTCGGGGCTCATGTTACCGATGGTCGCGCGGTTGGCGAGCGGCACAGCGCCCACGCCCTCGCCGTAGAACTCGACGAACTTGCCGACGACACCGTGCTGGCGAAGCATCTCGGTGATGGTGAGCACCACGTCGGTCGCGGTCGCGCCGGCCGGGATCGCGCCGGTGAGCTTGAAGCCGACGACGCGCGGGATGAGCATCGACACGGGCTGGCCCAGCATCGCGGCCTCGGCCTCGATGCCGCCGACGCCCCAGCCGAGCACGCCCAGGCCGTTGATCATCGTGGTGTGGGAGTCGGTGCCGACGCACGAGTCCGGGTAGGCCTGCGTGACGCCGTCAATCTCCTTCGTCATGACGCCGCGCGCCAGGTACTCGAGGTTGACCTGGTGGACGATGCCGGTGCCCGGGGGCACGACCTTGAAGTTGTCGAACGCGGTCTGGCCCCAGCGGAGGAACTGGTAGCGCTCGCGGTTGCGCTCGTACTCGAGCGCGGTGTTGAGCTCGAGCGCGTCCTTGCGGCCGAAGATGTCGATGACGACGGAGTGGTCGATGACCATCTCGGCGGGCGCGAGCGGGTTGATGACCGTGGGGTCTCCGCCGAGGTCGGCGACGGCCTCGCGCATGGTGGCGAGGTCCACCACGCAGGGAACGCCCGTGAAGTCCTGCATGACGACGCGCGCAGGCGTGAACTGGATCTCGGTGTCGGGGTCCGCGCTGGGGTCCCATGCAGCGAGGGCCTTCACGTGGTCGGCGGTGATGTTCGCGCCGTCCTCCGTGCGCAGGAGCGCCTCTGCGAGCACCTTCAAGGAGTACGGCAGCTTCTCAAGCCCCGGTACCGCGCCGAGCCTGTAGATCTCGTAGCTGCGCTCTCCGACGGCCAATGTCGCCTTGGACCCCAAGGTGTTCACGCTCATGCGGCTCCTCCTGTGCTCATCGTTGATCGGCCCCATCCTAGCCATGGGACGGGGCTCAGGCGGGGTCGGCGACCCGGCCTTGGTGACATGTCATCTCAATGCGAACGAGGCGACCGTCTCGATGTGGTGGGTCATCGGGAACAGGTCGAAGGCGTCCGCCTCCAGCAGGTCGTAGCCGCTCTCGCGAAGCAGCGCGGTGTCCCGCGCCAACGCGACAGGGTCGCACGCCACGTAGACGATCCGAGGCGCACCGAGTGCCGCCAGCGCAGCGATGTTGCGCGCCTTGGCGCCTGAGCGCGGCGGATCGAGGACGACGCTCGCCTGCGTCCAGTCGCGCTCGGGCGCGGCCGAGACAAGGAACCTGCGCACGTCGTCCCCGACGGCCTCCGCCCCTGGCCGCGACCGGAGGTTCGCGGCGAGCGCCGCGGGAGCCTTGCCTCCGTCGGCGGCCTCGACCGCGACGACGGGACGGCCCTGCGCCGCCAGCGGCAGCGCCAGCAGTCCCGCGCCCGAGTAGAGGTCGAGGACGGGGCCGTCCTCAAGCACGCGGGACATGACGGCGTCGACGAGGACGCGCGGCGCCTCGCGGTGGACCTGCCAGAAGTCTGCGGCCCGCACCCTGTAGCCGAGCTCGCCCGCCGAGTGCTCCACCCGCTCGTTGAGCCAGAGCCTGCGCGCCTCGCGGCCCGTGGTGGTGACGACCACCTCGCCCGTGGACGTGGCCGTCACGTCGATACGCGTGCCGGGATCTGCCGTGGCCCCCATGAGCGCTGCCTCGGCCTCCGGCGTGGCAAGCGGCATCGAGGTCAGCGTGCGCCTCTCCCCCGTGCCCGGCACTGTCATGGTCGGCCGTCCGTCGCCGCCCGCGACCGCGCTCACGCGCGTCCGGTACGCGAGGCCCTCGCGCGCGTCGTCTCCCGGGGCGGCGTGCACCGTCCCCTCGAAGGGGATGCCCGCGAACCGCTCGAACGACTCCTCGAGCACCGCCTGCTTCCAGCGGCGCTGCGCGGGAAGGGCGACGTGCCCGAGCTCCGCGCCGCCCACGCCGCCTGCTCCCGCGTCGGACCAGGGGTGCGCGACACGGTCCGGCGAGGCCTCGAGGACCTCGACCGTCTCCGCACGCCAGAAGCGCGCGTCGGCATCGTCCTGTACCACCTCGGCGACGACGACCTCACCCGGGAGGGCGTCCCTCACGAACACCGCGCGGCCCTCGTGGCGCGCGACGCAGTGCCCGCCATGCGCCGGCTTGCCGACCTCCACCTGGATGCGCGTGGTCATCGCCCTCACAGCCCTTCATTCGCGTCGGCGGCCTGCACCTGGGCGGCGCGCTCGCGCGCCGACTCGAGCTGCCACGGGACCGCGGACACGACCACGTTCGGCACGTTGAGGAGCTGATCGCGCAGCCGTTGCGTGGCCTTGTTGTGCAGGAACCTCTCCCACCATCGGCCGACCACGTACTCCGGCACGTACACCACGACGACGTCTCGCGGGCTCTCCCTGTGCAGGTGCCGCACGTGCGTGAGGACCGGACCGACCAGGTCGCGGAAGGGCGAGTCCAGGACGATCAGAGGCATCCCCATGTTGCGCCTGCCCCATTCGCGCTGGAGCTGGGCCGCGTTCTTCTTGTCGATCGCGACGGCGACGGCCTCGAGCCGGGCGTGCCGCGCCGCCTTCGCCACCGCGAGGGCGCGCATCGCGGGACGGTGGAGCTGCGCGATGAGTACCACGCCATGGGTCGCGCTCGGCAGCGCGTCGGACCGGTCGTCCGGCGTCAGGCGTACGTCCTCGCGCATCCTCGCGTAGTGCTTGCTGATCGACCGCATCAGGACGACGAGACCCACGAGGGCGGCGATCGCGATCCACGCACCCGAGACGAAGTTGAAGACGGCGACGACGATCCACACCGCCGAGGCGACGACGACGGCCGTCGCGTGGAGCGCGCGCCGAGCCTGCAGGCGTCGACGCTTCGCTCGGGATGCCTCACGGGTGAGCGCCTCGCCGAAGTGGCGCACCATCGCGAGCTGGCTCAGCACGATCGACGAGAAGACGCCGATCACGTACATGTGCACAAGCACGAGCAGGTCGGCGTTGGCGGCGATCACCACGAGCGCCGACGCGCCCGCGACGAGGAGGACTCCCCCGCGGTAGACGAGCCGGTCGTTCGCCATCGAGAGCTGGCGCGGCAGGTAGGCGTCGTGCGCGAGCAGGGAGGCAAGGTTGGAGAAGCGCCGGAACACCGCGGTGGCCGCGGCATAGAGGATGGCCGCGGCGGAGAGGCCCACGATCCACACCGACCACGCCTGGTCCGTCACCTTGTCGGTCACCTGAAGCAGCACGGGCCCCTGCACCCAGCCGGTCACCCGGAATCGCCACGCGAGCCAGATCACGGCGAGGAACGCGACGCTCGCGGCGGCAGCGGCGACGAGCACGGTGCGGCCCGCGCGGGCTCCGCGCGGAGGCGCGTGGTAGGGGCCGGACGAGGCGAGGTGCTCGATGCCCGTGACCATGACCGCACCCGAGGAGATCGCGCCCGCGAAGGCGACGAGCACGGAACGGGTGGTGTCGGGTATCGAGTCGGGCGCGGTGATCTCGGTCGCGGGGAACAGGACACCCACCACGACCAGGATGCCGATCACGATCAGGAAGCCGAACCACACGGTCAGCAGCACGCGGGTGCGATCGCGGATCCCCCGCAGACTGACGATCGTCATCACCGCGATGACCGTCACCCCGATCGCGCGCTCCCACCCGTGGGCGGTCGGGATCGTGTAGACCACGATCCCTGTGATGGCGGACACCGACACCGCGACGGTGAAGAGGTAGTCGATCAGCAGCGCGGCGCCCGTGACGACGCCCGGACCCGACCCGAGGACGTCGCGCACGAGTCCGTAGTCCGCGCGCTCGTCAGGGCGGCTGCGCACGTTCGAGCGGTACGCCAGCGCGAGGAGCATGAGGATCACGACCACGCCGATCCCGACGCCCATCGTCGCGGCCTGCTGACCGCCCTGGCGCAGCGAGTCGATGATCGCGTCAGGTGCGTACGCCACCGCCGAGAGGAGCCCCGCGCCGAACACGGGCAGAGCCAATCGGGTGCGCAGCATCACCGGCGTCGCGTGGTCCGTCGCCACCGGACGGCCGAACACGAGGCCCTTCACACTCGCCAGAAACCCTCGCACGTCGCACCATCCTAGGGCTGACGGGTATAGCGTGTGACCTTGTGCATATCGTGATCCTCGGGTGCGGGCGCACCGGTGCTTCCCTGGCGACGGAGTTCGAGTCGCGCGGACACTCGGTGGCGATCATCGATCAGGCCGCAGATGCGTTCCGCCGGCTCCCCGCAGATTTCCAGGGCCAGAAGATCACCGGGATCGGCTTCGACCGCGAGACCCTCGCCTCCGCAGGAGTCGAGGACGCCTACGCGTTCGCGGCCGTGTCCAGCGGTGACAACTCCAACATCCTCGCCGCGCGCGTGGTCCGCGAGACCTACGGGGTCGACAACGTCGTCGCCAGGATCGCCGATCCCGGCCGAGCGGAGGTCTACCGCCGACTCGGCATCCCGACGGTCGCACCCGTGCCGTGGACCGCGGCGCAGATGGTGGACCGCATGCTTCCCGGCGGCGTGGACGAGGTGTTCCACGATCCGGCCGTCGGCGTCGCGGTGCGCCGCATCGCCGTGCACGCCGAGTGGATCGGCGACACCTACGTCTCGCTCGAGAAGGCGATGGGCACCCGCCTCGCCTACGTCGTGCGCTTCGGCGAGTGCGTGCTGCCCGAACCGACCACGTTGATCCAGTCGGGCGACGAGGCCTACTTCGCCGTTCCCGACGCCGTGGCGTCCGTCGCGCAGCGCGTCGCCGCCCGACGCCCGGGAGGCGACCGATGAAGGTGCTGATCTGCGGTGCAGGCTCGGTGGGACGCTCGATCGCGTCCGACCTGATCGCCCACGGCCACGAGGTCCTGCTCATGGACAACCAGCCGACGGCGATGCGCGTGGCGCAGGTGCCTCAGGCGGAGTGGATGCTCGCGGACGCGTGCGAGCTCGTCGCGCTGAGGGAGGCCGCCGTCGAGGAGATGGACGTGGTCGTCGCGGCCACCGGCGATGACAAGGTCAACCTCGTCGTCTCGTTCCTCGCGAAGACCGAGTTCGCCGTGCCCCGCACGGTGGCTCGCGTCAACAACCCGCGCAACGAGTGGATGTACGACACGCAGTGGGGCGTGGATGTCGCGGTGTCGACGCCCCGCATCATGACGGCGATGGTCGAGGAGGCCGTCGCCGTGGGCGACCTCGTGAAGGTGTTCACCTTCCACCAGTCCGGTGCGTCGATCATCGAGGTGACGCTGCCCAAGGGCTCGCCGGTGGTCGGTGCGCTGATGCGAGAGATCCCGTGGCCTCAGGACACGGTGCTGTCGTGCATCGTCCGAGGCGACCGCACCATCGCGCCCACGCCCGAGGACACCCTCGAGGCGGGCGACGAGCTGCTGTTCATCGTGTCGGCGGAAGCGGAGCCTCAGGCTCTGCAGGAGGTGCTGCGTTCCGCACCAGGAACCAGATAGCCCAGAGCGTCAGCGCAGTGAGCGGGATGCCCATCGCCAGCTTCATGGTGCCGAGAACCGCGACCTCGCCGGCCATGTAGAGCGGCACCTGCACCAACAGGCGCAGCACGAACATGCTGGCGAGCACGGCGGTCGCCCACTGGTAGCGACGCATCAGTGCGGGGCTCTTGCGCCAGTCCCCCTCGTGCGGGCGCAGCAGATGCATCACGACCCCGACGAGCGGCCACCGGATCACCATGGTCAGAAGCACCGCGGCGAGGTAGCCCGCATTGATCCACAGCCCGGGCGCGAAGAACTCGCCTGCGTCGCCAGCGCGCCACGCCCAGATGGCTCCGAGCGCCACGCCGATGACTCCCGAGAGCGCCTGGGTGATCGGGGTGCGTGCAATGAGCCGCGCGACCACGAGCACCACGACGGTGGCGACGGAGGCGATCACCGGAATCTGGAAGCCGCCCCAGATCAGGAAGGCCACCACGAAGACCAGGCCCGGCAGCACCGACTCGACGAAACCTCGCCATCCGCCGATCGCGGTATGGAGCGAGAACTCCTCGGAGTTGAGGATCTCTCCGAGCTTCCCCGCGCGCTCGTTCTCCGGCATGCTCACAGGAGCTCGTATCGCGGGTTGTAGATGCGCGGCTCTGCCGTCGTCTCGCACACCCGTCCCTCGATGTCGAGGACGCGGCCCGGCTCGACGCCCGGGATCTGCCTGCGGCCCATGAACACCGCGTGCACGAACCCTGTGCCGTCTCCGATCCGCACGATGACCGTGGGCGCCGCATCGGCGGGCTCGACCTGGACGGCGATGATGCGTCCGGTGACGCGCGCGACCTTCCTCGGTTCGAGATCTCGAACCGGCGTGGCGTGCTCCTTCAGCATCGCACCCGTCATGCAGGCGATCCTGGGGTGTCCACTCCGGTGGAGCCGAAGCCCCCGTCGCCTCGGTGGGAGCCCGGCAGATGCTCGACCTCGATGAAGCGTGCCCGCTCGACGCGCTGGATCACCAGCTGCGCGATCCGGTCGCCGACCTCGAAGGACACCGCCTGTGAAGCATCGGTGTTGAGCAGCGTCACCGCGATCTCGCCGCGGTAGCCGGCGTCCACGGTCCCGGGCGCATTCACGACGGTGATGCCCTTCTTGGACGCGAGGCCCGAGCGGGGGTGCACCAGGGCGACATAGCCGTCGGGCAGGGCGATCTTCACGCCCGTCGGCACCGTCGCGCGCTCGCCCGGCTCGAGCGTGAGCGCCACGCGCGTCGTGAGGTCCGCCCCCGCATCTCCCGGGTGGGAGTAGGCGGGGGTCGGAACCTCCGGGGAGGTCGTGCTCAGGAGTACGTCGACGTCAGTCATCTGCACGTCTACGAGCCGTCAGGCCGCGCACTCCGAGCAGATCGGGTCATCGCCGCGGAACTCCGCGAGCTGGCTGCGGTGGTGCACGAGGAAGCAGCTCATGCAGGTGAACTCGTCCTGCTGGGGCGGGAGGACCCGCACCGAGAGCTCCTCACCCGAGAGGTCGGCACCAGGCAGCTCGAATCCCTCGGCAGCCTCCGCCTCGTCCTCGTCGACCACACCCGAGGTCTTGTCGGCGCGGCGCGCCTTCAGCTCCTCGATGGAGTCTGCCGAGATCTCATCGTCGGTCTTCCGGGGGGCGTCGTAATCGGTCGCCATGCTGGCATCGGTCCCTTCGCTGCACTGTCAGTGCCTCATCAATGCCCGGAGGGCGAGTTTCATTCCCTCGGGCGCAGGCATTCTGCACCAAAAGGACGGCGCGCGCCACCCGGTGCGACGATTCGCGTGTCGCCTATCGTCCGACGCGCTCGGCGCCCGCCGCGATCAGCGCGCCCGCCAGATCGTCCCACACGTCCGGATGCGCCGCGATCACAAGCCTCTCGTCCGCCGGGCCACCGTCGATCCCCGCGACCTTGAGCCCCGCCTCAGAGGCGATCAACCCGCCCGCCGCCATGTCCCACGCGTTGATGCTGTGCTCGTAATACGCGTCGACCACGCCTGCGGCTGCATGGCACAGGTCGAGCGCCGCAGCGCCGAGGCGGCGGATGTCCCTCACGACGGGCAGCATGCGTGCGACCACCTCCCCCTGCTGGGCGCGGAGCTCCGGCACGTACTGGAAGCCCGTCGCGAGCAGCGTCGTCGCCAGCGGGGGCGCCGACACCCGCGTCAGCCGTTCCCCGTCCCTCCATGCGCCCTCTCCCCTGGCCGCCGTCCAGAGCTCCCCTGAGCCGGTCTGGAGCGCGCCCGCGACCTGCGTCCACTCGTGGGTCCTGGGAGGCCCGGACACGGCGGCGACCGACACCCCGTAGTAAGGCAGGCCGTACGCATAGTTGACAGTGCCGTCGATCGGGTCGAGCACCCAGGTGATGCCGGAGCTGGAGGGGACGTCGTCGCCCTCCTCACCGAGGATCCCGTCCTCGGGCCGCAGCTCGGCAAGCCGCGCACGAAGAAGACGCTCCGCAGCGAGATCCATCTCCGTGACGATGTCCGCTGACGAGGACTTGGTGCCCGCGATCCGGGCGCCTGCGCGGCCGGCCACGACCAGGTCACCCGCCTCCTGCGCGAGACGGGCGGCAACGTCGAGAAGGGCACGAGGATCGGTCATGCGTCCATCCTGCCGCACCGCGTGGCGTGCGACGCAGGCGCGGCACCCCATGGCACCCTGAGGGCATGACCGAGCTCCATCTTGTGGGACCGGCCGACGACGAGCAGCAGTTGATCCTTGCTGACGCCGACGGTCGCGAGTTCCGCCTTGCCGTCACCGACGAGCTGCGCCAAGCCGTTCGTCACGCAGCGGCACGCGCGCGTGAGACGGCTCCGTCGCCGCAGCCTGCGTCGGCGACCATGTCTCCCAAGGAGATCCAGCAGCGCATCCGCGCAGGCCTGTCCGCCGCTGAGCTCGCAGAGCTCACGGGAGAGCCGTTCGAGGCGCTCGCCAAGTTCGAGGCGCCCGTGATCGCCGAGCGCGAGTACATCGTGGCGCTCGCGCGTGACACGCGCATCGGCAGCGATGCCGGCGCTCCGATCCTCGGCGACCTCGTCGCGGACCGTCTCGCGCAGCGCGAGGTGGACCTCGACTCGCTCGTCTGGGACGCGTGGCGTGACGTCGACGAGCCATGGAAGGTCTGCGTCGACTTCCGCACGGAGGGACGCATCGTCCGGGCCCTGTGGGTGTTCGACCACCAGGCCCGTTCGCTCGCCGCACAGGATGACGAGTCTCGCTGGCTCACCGAGACCGAGCTTCTGGACGTACCCATTCCCAAGCGCCACCTCGCGGCTGTGCGCGCAGAGACGGACGCTGCGGTTCCGCTTCACCCTTCGCGCCCTGCGCAGCCCACCGCGGCTGAGGCGGAGGATGAGTCAGAGGCACCGAGCGCGACCGAGCTGCTCCTCGAGGACCTCGCAGAGCGTCGAGGCACGCGCGAGTCCGTGCCGCTCGACGAGATGGACGACCACGACGAGGACGGCGGCTTCGAGGGCTTCGGGCCTGCGGCGAAGGCGCGCCAGGCCGAGACAGGCTTCGGCGCGTCGAAGCAGGCGGCCCCCTCGGCCAAGACCCCTGCCACCGGCAAGGCGCCCGCGGCGCCGAAGCCGCAGGCGAACGCGCGCCCGTCGGCTTCCGCGCCCTCCTCAGCCTCTCCGCGCACCCCCGCGAACGGCGAGCGACGACCCCGCCGGAGTCGGGCCTCCGTGCCGAGCTGGGACGAGATCGTCTTCGGCGCCAAGCACGACTGATCTGACCGGCCGCAAGGGTGGCCTGAGGAATGCCTGACCGCAGGCAAGCGATCAGTCGGCCGCCACCGTCAGCAGTGGCACATAGAGCTCCTCAGGCGTGAGCGAGCCATGCACACCGATCAGCTCCATCGACTTGGGCGTCTGCGTGCGCGAGTCCACGACCGTCGCACGGCCGGCCATGGCGACCACCACGTCGCCGAAACGGTCCGCGACCGCGGGATCCATCTTACCCACGAGCCCAGCGTCGACGATGTCCTGCCGGGTACCGACCGCCGCGTGCACGCCCAGGATGTCCTGCCAGCGAGCGACCACCGCATCGGGATCCACACCGGGCTCCAGGTGAAGGTGGGTCGCACGCGGCTCCCCCGCCACGAGCTGGATGCCCTCGCGCAACCCCGGCACCTCGGCGACGTCCCACCGCGGCGCGCCGGTGATGTCGACCATGCCGTGGTCGGCCGTGACCACCATGACGGCGTCCCTCGGGAGCGATCGGGCGAGCCGCTTGAGCTCACGGTCCGCATCCTCGAGCGCGGCGACCCACTCGGAGGAGCCCCAGCCGTGGTGGTGGCCTGCCGAGTCGATCTCGCCCCAGTAGAGGTAGGAGATGCCGGGTTTACGGGCGACGCCCGCCGCGATGTCCACGCGATCCTCGAGGCGCTCCGCTCCGATGAAGTCGCCGCCGCGCAGCGCCGCGTGGGTGAGGCCGGAGCCTGCGAAGCGGGCCTTTCCCAGCGTCGTCACCGACAGGCCTTCACGCGCAGCCTCCTCGAGAAGGGAGGGTCGAGGCTGCCACTCCTCCGCGCGGTAGGCGCCCTCCCAGTTGACCAGGTTCGCGAGCTCGCCCGAGCGCGGGTTGCGCACGGTGTAACCCGCCATGCCCGTGCGGCCCGAGGGGAAGCCTGTGCCGAACAACGACAGAGAGGTGGCCGTGGTGGTGGGGAATCCCGCCGTGATGCGCTCGGACACCATGGAGCGCAGGAACGGCGCGTGCCCTCGACGCGCGTCGAGCTGCTGATGGCCCAGACCGTCCAGCACGACGACGATGACGTGGCGGCCTCGGGGGACGCCCAGCCTCGTCCTGTCGGAGTCGGCGCTTCGAGACTGGACCGCATGCCCCGCGCCTACCGCCGCCAGCGCCGCCGGCAACACGGCGCCGAGCTCTCGGCCCCCATAGTCGGGCCGTTCGAGGCCGACCGCGGTCAGCCTCGCCTGGAACGTCACGCGTTCTCGCCCAACCGACGCTGGAGGACGGCGGCGAAGTCCTGAAGCGCGCGGACAGCGTCCTCGCCGTCCGCGATCGCAGACACCCTCACCAGGGTGTCGTCGCCGGTGATCCCACCCGTGTACCCGTGGTCGGCCTCGCAGTTCTCGTCACCGCAGGTCGCAGGCTCGAGCTCGAGCCGCGTGTGGATCCCGTTCCCGACCGCGAGCACGAGCTCGCTGGGAAGGTCTCCATCGCGGAAGGTCTCGGGGTGGTGGACCACATGCGTGAGAGCCATGGTCCGGATGTTGCTGACGAAGGACGTCTCCACCGTCGCCTGGGCCTCATGCGTCGACTCTCCGGAAGGCCCCAGTCCGTCGTCCATGTGGACGCGCATCAGGCGTGTGTCGGTGAGCACGAGCACCGTCATGTGACGGCGGACCTCGGACGTGTCGAACGTCGTCTCCGTCTGGACGAAGTGCGCTCGGACCTGCTCTCCTGCGATCGCCGAGCGGAGCACCGTGGTGGCCAAGGCCGGGTAGTATCCCGCGACGGCGACAGATTCCTCGAGGGTGTGCGGCATGCGGGCTATTGTTCCACTTCCGTGCCCCGCATGGCGACCTCCGCCGCGTGGCTCGTCCACCGCGGTCGCTCGCGGGGGGACAATGCTCTGCAGCCCCGTGACCCGCATGTGACAGGAGAGAGATGGCAACCGAGCCGGACGCACAGATCGTCGACATCGACGTCAGCGCCGAGATGGAGAGCTCGTTCCTCGAGTACGCGTACTCGGTCATCTACTCTCGCGCGCTTCCGGACGCCCGCGACGGCCTCAAGCCCGTGCAGCGTCGCATCGTCTACACGATGGGCGACATGGGACTGCGTCCCGACCGCGCCCACGTGAAGTCGTCGCGCGTGGTCGGCGAGGTCATGGGCAAGTACCACCCGCACGGTGACAGCGCGATCTACGACGCTCTGGTGCGTATGGCCCAGTCGTTCTCCCTTCGGCTTCCGCTGGTCGACGGCCATGGCAACTTCGGCTCGTTGGACGACGGTCCCGCGGCGTCGCGATACACCGAGGCGAGGCTCGCTCCGGGTGCGATGGCGATGATCGCCGACCTCGGTGAGGACGTCGTCGAGTTCGTCCCCAACTACGACAACAAGCTTCAGCAGCCTTCCGTGCTGCCCGCCGCGGTACCGGCGCTGCTGGTCAACGGGGCCTCCGGCATCGCGGTCGGCATGGCCACGAACATGGCGCCGCACAACCTCATCGAGGTCATCTCAGCGGCCAAGCACCTGCTGCACCACCCGCAGGCGACGCTCGACGAGCTGATGCGCTTCGTCCCCGGCCCCGACCTGCCCGGCGGCGGAAAGATCGTCGGCCTGGACGGCATCAAGCAGGCGTACGAGACGGGCCGCGGCGCGTTCAAGACGCGCGCCACCACCAAGATCGAGAAGGTCACCCCGCGCCGCCAGGGCATCGTCGTGACGGAGCTGCCCTACCTCGTCGGCCCCGAGAAGGTCATCGAGAAGATCAAGGACGGGGTGTCCGCGCGCAAGCTCGAGGGCATCTCCGCGGTCACCGACCTCACCGACCGTCATCACGGCACGCGCCTGGTCATCGAGATCAAGAACGGCTTCAACCCGGAGGCCGTGCTCGAGCGCCTGTACAAGGTGACGCCGCTCGAGGAGTCGTTCTCGATGAACAACGTCGCCCTCGTCGACGGCCAGCCCCGCACTCTGGGGCTCAAGGAGCTGCTGAAGGTCTGGGTCGACCACCGCCTCGACGTGGTGCGCCGCCGCTCGTCGTTCAGGCTCGCCGCCCGCAAGGACCGGCTGCACCTGGTCGACGGACTCCTCATCGCGATCCTGGACATCGACGACGTCATCCAGATCATCCGCACCTCGGACGACGCCGCCTCCGCCAAGCAGCGCCTGATGACGGCGTTCGATCTGTCGGAGATCCAGTCCGAGTACATCCTCGAGCTGCGGCTGCGCCGTCTCACCAAGTTCTCCCGCCTCGAGCTCGAGAACGAGAAGGCCCAGCTGCTCGCCGAGATCGCCGAGCTCGAGGAGATCCTCGCATCCGACCGCGTGCTGCGGGACGTCGTGGGACGCGAGATGGACGTTGCGGCCTCCGAGCACGGCACACCCCGCCGCACGATCCTCCTCGCCGACGCGGGCGCGCCGGCAGTCTCGGCGGCCGTCGGATCCGCACCGTCCAGCAAGACCCCGGCGCTCTCGATGGAGATCGAGGACACGCCGTGCTTCGCGCTCCTGTCCGCGACCGGGCTCATCGCTCGCACGTCCGACGACTCGGACATCGCCCGCGAAGGCCGACGCAGCGCGCACGACGTGCTGCGTGCGCTCATCCCTGCCTCGGCCCGCGCCGACATCGGCGTGATCACCTCGACGGGTCGACTTCACCGTCTGTCGCTTCTCGACGTCCCGACCCTCGCGCCGTCCGCGGAGCCCCCGTCGCTCGGGGGCGGGGTGCCGATCTCTGAGCTGCTCACGCTCGACAAGGGCGAGGACGTCGTCACGATCGTGCCGCTCGGATCCGAGTCGCCGCTCGCGCTCGGAACCGCCCACGGCGTGGTCAAGCGCGTCACGCCGGGCGACGAGCCGAGCAAGGAGGTCTGGGAGGTCATCGGCCTCAAGGACGGCGACACTGTCGTCGGAGCAGGCATCGCGTCCGACGAGTCCGAGATGGTCTTCGTCTCGACCACCGCGCAGCTGCTCCACTTCTCTGCCGCCGGGGTGCGCCCTCAGGGACGCGCCGGAGGCGGCATCGCAGGCATCAACCTGGGCGACGGCGCCTCGGTCCTGTTCTTCGGGGTGCTCGCACCCGACGCGCCGGAGCCGATGGTCGTGACGATCTCCGGCCCCTCGTCGGCGCTTCCCGGCACCACGCCAGGTTCAGCGAAGGTCACCCCGTTCACCGAGTACCCGGGCAAGGGACGAGCCACCGGTGGCGTCCGCGCGCACAGGTTCCTCAAGGGCGAGGACGCGCTGCTCCTCGCCTACGTAGGCCCCTCCCCTGCCCGTGCGACGTCCGGTGCCGGCCAGGCCGTGGACCTGCCTGAGGAGCACGGCCGACGCGACGGCTCCGGCACCCCGCTCGCCGCACCCGTGCTCGGGATCGGCTAGGCGTCAGGCCTCGACCTCCTCCTCGCCGTCCTCTCGACGTCGCGCGGCGACGGTGAGGCCCGCTCCGGCGGCAAGCATGGCCGCAGCGAGTCCCGCCATCAAGGTGGCACCGTCGGCACCGGTCGATGCAAGGCGCCCTGCCGGAGGCTGGCCCGTCGCTGAGCCAGGCGTGGCGCCGTCTGTGGACCCACCAGTCTGACCCGTCGGTGCGGGCGTCTGGCCTGTCCCATCGGTCGATGTCTGTCCGGTCGTCGGCGCGTGCGTCGGCGTGTGGGCAGGCACCTGATCGCCGGTCGGTGTCGGTACTGCTGTCTGCTGCAGATCCGGCACCGCCTGGTCGACCGGTTGCCCCGGCACCAGCTGCGGGACCTCTCCTCCCGTGGGCGTCGGTACCGCTGTCTGCTGGAGGCTTGGCACCTCCTGGTCTGTCGGCAGGCTCGGCTGCAGGGTCGGTGTCTGGTCGCCCACCGTCGGCGGGGTCTTGGGCGGCACCTGATGCGGTGCCAGGTCCGGCGTGGGATCCGTGGGGTTCAGCGTCGGCGTCTGGTCGCCCACCGTCGGCGGGGTCTTGGGCGGCACCTGGTGCGGTGCCAGGTCCGGCGTGGGATCCGTGGGGTGCAGGGTCGGTGTCTGGTCGCCCACCGTCGGCGGGGTCTTGGGCGGCACCTGGTGCGGTGCCAGGTCCGGCGTGGGATCCGTGGCGGTCGCCGTGGGCACCTGATCTCCATGCGGCGTGGGCGTTGCTACAGGCACGTCAGGAGCCATGCCCGGCGTGTTCACCGGGGTGGGCTCGGGCGTGACCACCGCAGTCGGTTGCTCGGTTGGCTCCGCCGTCGGGATCACGACGCCCGGTACCGGCTCGGCGACCGTCGTGCCAGTGGGAGCGACTCCGCCGGGAGTCTCCACCACGAGGACCACGTGCCCATCGACCAGGAAGTCGTACTGGACGGCATACAGGTTGTGGCCCCAGTCGTGCGAGAAGTCCTTCAGTTGTAGCGTCTGCCCCGAGACGTGGGCCCCGACTGAGGGCAGTGTGCGGGTACCGGCGTCGTACGTCGAGCCGCCGTGCCCATGCTGCCCGGCAAGGTGAACGACCACCTGAACGTCCTCGTCCGTCGGGTTGGTGACCCGCAGAGTCGACGGCCCGGTCACCTCGACGGTGAGCGTCGCCGAGGCGGCTGGCGCCTCGACGGGCACACTCGGAGCGAGCGTCGCGGCGGCCGCGGGCTCCGCAGCCATCGCCCCCACACCGATCATCACAGACACGCCCGCCGCCACCGCAGCCACTGTATGCAGTGCCTTGTTCTCGCCGTGGAGCAGCCGCACCGCGTCGAGCACCGCGACGATGTCGCCCGGGAACTCATCCATCATTCGCATGACGGCGGAGACATTCGGGTGACTCTCCGGCGCGATCCTCAACTCCTCGGGACGAAGGAGACGGTGCTTGTCAGCGACATCGAGAATCGCGTGCACCGCGAGTGCATAGCTGCCTTGCGAGACGTGTCCGATCGGGTCATCGGTGACGACCGTCGGAAGACCCTCTGTGCCGCCGAGGATCTCGATCGCCTGGTCTAGCGCATCCGCGTGGCGGCGGTTCTCCACACCCAACTCGGTGAGCACACGATCCAGCGGGAGACCGTGGACGCTCGCGAATGCCGCGCCGAAGAGCGCCGAATAGCCTGACGCAGCACCCGTCTGGGAGATCACCGCAACCGCACCGCGTCGGACCTCGGGACGCATGAAGTGAATGCCGACCGCTGGCAGTCCCTTGGAGACTGACTGCGCCGCTCCCTGGATCGCGGCCGAGAGCGCCGCGAGCGGACGCTCCGGCATGGGAGCCGCGACGACGACCGCCTCGTGCTCTGCCGCGACGAGGACGGCCCTGCGGAGATCAGAGGCGACCGCGGAGGCGATCGGGTCGCCGCGGCCGCCTGCGGCACGCCATCGCGCAGCGAAATCGCGTCCCGAGCCTTCGGGTCCCGCCACCACCACCTCGTGCACTCCCGGCGCGAGCCTGGCGAGCGCCGAGTCGTTCAGCGCATCGGAGTCGAAGACGACGATCCGGACATGGTCGGGACTCGGGGCAAAAGCGGTCATAGCCTGCGCTCCTTGCTCGCACTTCGTCGTGGGCAATCTCAACGTACCGACACTTCCGCGGTTCCGCGATTCGTCCGCAGCGCATCCGAAAGGGCCCTGGCCCGCACCCACCAGGGTGCGGGCCAGGGCCCGAGACGTGCGGCCCGAGGCGAACGTCAGCGCACGGATCCTGCGCGTCGACGACGTGAGCCGAGCGTCAGCGCTGCGCCAGCACCGAGCAGCGCTGCAGCCGCACCCGCGAGGAGACCCGCGCTCTCAGCGCCGGTCGACGCGAGGTGGCCGGCAGGCGGTGCACCCGCCGACGTCTGGACCGGCGTGGAGCCTGCCTCGCCCGTTCCGTCGGTGACGTTGTTTGACGCCACAGTGCGCGGAGTGGTCGTCGCCACGTGCGACGCGGTGGTCGCCTCGCTGCGAGGAGCCAGGCTAGGCGTCTTGTCGCCCGACGGCGTCGGCACCGACATCGACTGCTGCTCGGGTACCAGCTGCCCGGAGGGAATCGACGGGACGAGGCCGGGGGTCTTGTCGCCGTGGGCCTGCGGGGTCTTGCCCGGCACCAGGTCGGGGGTGGCCTGGGGCACCGCGTACGGAGCGACCAGCTTCTTCGTGGGAGCCAGCTTCGGCACGGGGTACGGCGTCGCCGTGGTCGCCTCGCTCGAGTCGGTCGACTTCGACGGCACCAGCATCGGCGTGGCCTGCGGCGTCGCCTCAGGAGCCTTCACCGTCTTCTGCGGCGCCAGCTTCGGCACCGGGTGAGGCGTCGGCTTCTGCTGCTCGGGAGCAGCGGAAGTCTCCGGGGTGACCGAGGACTCGACCGGGGGGATGACGACGCCGGGGACGGGCTGGGCGACAGTCGTGCCAGTCGGGGCGACGCCTCCGGGAGTGCGCACCTCGGCCACCAGCTGACCGTCCACCAGGAAGTCGTACTTCACGCCGTAAAGGTTGTGACCCCAGTCGTGCGAGAAGTCGGCGAAGCGGATGACCTCGCCATCGGCGTGCGCCGCCACTGCGGGCAGCTCCCGCGTCCCCGCGTCGTACGTAGTGCCGCCGTGGCCGTGCTGACCTTCGAGGTGCACCACCACCTGGACCGTCTTGTCGGTGGGGTTGGTCACCTTGAGCGTGGCCGGCCCGGTCACTGCGATGGTCAGCACCGCCTGCTCGGCGGCCACGGAAGCGGAAGGAGCCGCGCTGGTCGCCTCCGCCGCGGACGCGGCGCTGGCGGCGAAGACTCCGACGCCCATCATGAGGCTGAAGGCGGCAGCAGCGGCGGCGACGCGCTGCAGCGGTCGGCGACCGCTGCAGCTTCCGCGCTCGCCGGTGGCGACGATCTGGTTCTCGGTGGAAAGGCCCTGGTGTGTCATGTCATCTCCTTGTGTCGTGATGACTCCAGGTTCCCCATCTCGGCGCCTCTGCACATCGCACAGCCGTAGACACTTGCGGCTGCTACACCGGTAGTACGGCGACGCGCGAGCTGGCGTCAGCGACCGTGTCTGACGACGAGCTTTCCACCACTGCGACGACGTCGGCGCTGCGCGCGTCTCGTAGCAACCGCAGCACCGATGCCAGATCAGCGAGAGAATCACGTCCGGTCTCGAGGTGGCGCGGCCAGAGGAACCCTTCGGTCCCGCGGCCGTCGTGGATGCACTGCACGGCAAGCGCATACCCGCCCTTGGCGACGTGTGCCACCGGATCTGCCGCGACGAACGGAGTCGCGGACGCACGGGCATGGCGCCCCGAGCGTCGTACGTCGACGAGCCGATCGACTGGCTGACCGGGGATCGCGGCGACGGCCTCGGCTAGATGCCCGGCGAAGCCGTGAGCAACCTCTCCGTCCGCGATGACCGCTGCGGGCCCTGGCGCCGCGTGGGGACGCATGAACTGGACCGCGACGGCCGGCAACGGACTACCTGCCATCCTGCTCAGCGCGGCGAACACCGTGTGGAGCGTCTTGATCGGATGACGAGGCACCGGTGCGGCGACGAGCACCGACTCATGGCTCGCTGCGGCCTCGACCGCCTCACCGAGGTGAGCGGCGCAGCCCCCGTAGACGAGATCGGGTGCTCCCCCGACGGCGCGCCATCGATACGCGAGGTAGTCATGGTCCTCTCGCGGGCCGACGGACACGACCCGCATGCCGGTGCGGACCAGTCGTGCGAGCGCATCGTCGGTGAGGCGAGCGCCCTCGAAGACGACGAGGGTGGAGGGCTGAGGTGAAGGCGTACACATATCCATCTGGGTCTCCTTGAGTGGGTGATCCACTCCAGGGTTCCCAGTGAGGGGCATCCGCACATCGCACAGATGAAGGCATCCGCGCGTGCTACGCGAGTAGTACCGACGAGTCGGCCAGGAGGGGTCAGCGCTCGAAGGACCACTCGCGGTCGGTGATCAGCTTGCCGATGACGAGTCCCACGAGGATCGCGATGCCCGCGAGGAACACCTGAAGGAGCCCCGACGTCGCCTCGATGTAGTTGGCCTCGTTGAGCGACACGATCGCCTCGTGCGCGGGCACACCAGGGATCTGCACGAGGGCTGCGGGCACCTGCAAGGTGATGACCGGCCATCGCCCACCCCGGGCCATGGTTGCGGCGAGGATGCCGATGATGATGCACGCGATCGCGGTGGCCATCTGGATCGGGAGGTCGAAGAAGTGCTGCAGCAGGTTGCGCGCCACGTAGGCGATCATGCCGATCCATGCCGCGGTGAGGGCCATGCGCCACGGGGAGCTGAACATGAGCGCGAACCCGGCGACGCCGACGAAGCTCCCGACGGCCCAGATGAGCACCTGGACCCAGAGGTCGAGCGTGACCTCGCGCTGCGAGGTGTCGAGGCTGCTCATGAGCGACAGCGCCCAGACGGCCACACCGGCACCCATCACGATCATGAGCCCGAAGGCGACGCGGGACAGGCCCGCAGAGAAGTCGAGCTTCGCCATGTCGAGCGTGCCGGTGATGAGCGCGAACCCGGGCAGGAGGAACAGCACTGAGGAGATGTACCCGGAGGCGTGCACCTCGAGTCCGGGACCGACGAGGCCGATCAAGCCGAGCACGCCCAGATACAGTCCTGTCGCGAGGAAGGCCGCGATCATGGTGGTGCCCAGGGCGTTGAAACCCTTGTGCGCGAGGTGACGGCGCAGGTACTGACCAGCCCCCGCAGCGACGAACACGGTCGCGATCTCGATCACGTGCGCGTGGTTGAGCGCTGCGAAGCCCGCGCATGCCGCGCCTGCCGCAGCGGCGTTGAACAGTGGCTTGTACGGTGCCGGCTTCCGCTCGATCGCATCGAGCGCGCGATGGATGTCGCCGGGCGTCGTGGTCTCCGGAAGGGTCCGCCTGAACCTGTCGAGCGCCGCGATCCTGTCCGCATTCACTCCGGCCTTGCGCAGCTCGGCCACCTCGGTGCGGAAGCGATGCCCCACGCGTGCCGTGAGCGTGATCTCGGTCAGCGTGACCTGTTCATGCACCTGCTCGACGCCGAGCGATCGCCCGACGGCCTGCATGGCCTGCTTCACCCGGTAGCTCGCAGTGCCCGACTCAAGCATGAGGAGACCCGTGCGCATGATCGCGCCGGACCGTCGGCCGAGCTCCACGGAGTCGATCTGCTGCTCCTGGGCAGGTACGTCTGTCACGCCGTCCATTGTTCCCCACACCGGTCCCGGTAGCGGGCCTACCAAGGTCCTGCCTGGGGAATCGTCAGCGCCCGACGCGGCGTCGCCAGTCCACGACCCGGCGCAGCCGCTCGCGCTGGACGGCCGCGCCGATCCGCTCGATCGCCAGCGCGACGATCGCAGCGATAGGCACGGCGATCGCCGCCGACTCGACCGTCATCAGGAGCGCGAAGGCGACGGCGACCGCGAAAGGCACGAGCACGCCCCACACCGGGGCCGGCGTGCGCTCGAGGATCGTGAGCTCCTCCTGGAAGTCGAGCTCGCGATCGGCCTCAAGCAGCTCCTCCTCGAGGACCATGCAGCGCTTCGGGAGTCCGATGAGCGAGTGATGGCGCAGCACGTGGCGCGCTCCAGCAGGGTTCACCCTGGCGGCACGGTGGTAACCGTACGGGTGGGAGGGGCACAGGGGCGCGGCGGTATCTGTCATGCGTCGATCCTCGAGTGGTCAAGCTCTGCGGCACCTGCCACGATGAACTCGCGGCGCGGCCCGACGTCGTTGCCCATGAGCAGCTCGAACACGCGCTCTGCAGCCTGCGCATCAGCGGCTGTGATGCGGCGCAGCATCCGGTGCTCAGGGTCCATGGTCGTCTCGGCGAGCTGGTCGGCGTCCATCTCTCCGAGACCCTTGTAGCGCTGGATGTCCTCCTTGAACTTGCGACCGGCGCGCTTGAGGTCGCGGAGCGTGTCGTTCAGCTCCTTCTCGGAGTAGGTGTAGATGTACTCACGCTCACGACGAGCCGAGCCCATGACCTCGACGCGGTGCAGCGGCGGGACGGCAGCGTAGACGCGTCCGGCGTCGACCATGGGACGCATGTAGCGGAAGAACAGCGTCAGCAGCAGCGTGCGGATGTGCGCGCCGTCCACGTCGGCGTCGGTCATCAGGATGATCTTGCCGTAGCGTGCCTGGTCCAGCTCGAAGGTACGTCCGGAACCGGCGCCGATCACCTGGATGATGCTCGCGCACTCGGCGTTGTGGAGCATGTCCGTGACGGACGCCTTCTGCACGTTGAGGATCTTGCCTCGGATCGGCAGCAGCGCCTGGAAGTCGGACCGGCGGGCGAGCTTTGCGGTACCGAGGGCGCTGTCACCCTCGACGATGAACAGCTCGGACGCCTCGACGTCGTTGCTGCGGCAGTCGGCGAGCTTCGCAGGGAGCGACGAGGTCTCGAGCGCATTCTTGCGGCGGGAGATCTCCTTCTGCTTGCGCGCGGCGACGCGGGCACGCATCTCGGCGACGATCTTCTCCATCACGATCGTGGCCTGCGTCTTGTCGTCACGCTTGGTGGAGGACATGATCGCGCCGAGCTCCTTCTCGACGACCTTGGAGACGATGCCTCGCACGGGCGTGGTGCCGAGCACCTCCTTGGTCTGGCCCTCGAACTGCGGCTCGGGGATGCGCACCGTGACCACGGCGGTCAGGCCGGCCATGATGTCGTCCTTCTCGATCCGCTCGGCGCCGTCCTTGCCGGTGAGCTTGAGCCGCCGGGCGTTCGCCTCGATGACCTTGCGCATCGCCTTGACCAGCCCCTGCTCGAAGCCGGACTGGTGGGTGCCTCCCTTGGGCGTGGAGATGATGTTGACGAAGCTGCGGATCTCCGAGTCGTAGCCCTTGCCCCATCGCAGCGCGATGTCGACGACGCAGCTGCGCTCGACCTCTTCGCTGACGAGGTGGCCGTTGGGCTTCAGGACCGGGACGGTCTCGGTATAGGAGGCCTCTCCCTTGAGCTCCCAGGTGGAGGTGACTGCGGCGTCGGGCGCGACGAAGTCCACGAAGTCCTTGGCACCGCCCTCGAAGCGGAAGGACTCCTCGGTGGGCTCGAGCGGGTTCCGCTCGTCCCTGACCACGAGCTCGAGGCCTGGTACGAGGAATGCGGTCTGGCGCGCGCGGGTCAGCAGGTCCTCATAGGAGAACGAGGCCGACTTGTTGAAGATCTGACGGTCCGACCAGTAGCGGATCCGGGTGCCGGTGCGGGCCTTCGCGACCTTGCCCGTGACCTTCAGCTCGGAGCCGGTGACGAACGGCGAGAACTCGGCCTCGGGGGTCGCGCCCGACGCGGGGTCGCCGAAGTATCCGGGCTCGCCGCGGCGGAACGCCATGTGGTGCGTCTTCCCGCCCCGGTCCACCCACACGTCGAGCCTCTCGGACAGCGCGTTCACGACGGAGGCGCCGACGCCGTGGAGACCACCCGACGCGGCGTAGGAGCCGCCGCCGAACTTGCCGCCGGCGTGGAGCTTGGTCATCACGACCTCGACGCCGGTGAGGCCGGTCTTCGGCTCGACGTCCACGGGGATGCCGCGGCCGTTGTCGCGGACCTCCACGGAGTCGTCCGGGTACAGGATCACTTCGATGCGGTCGCCGAACCCGCCCAGCGCCTCGTCGACAGAGTTGTCGATGATCTCCCAGAGACAGTGCATGAGGCCGCGGGAATCGGTCGTGCCGATGTACATTCCGGGGCGCTTGCGCACCGCCTCGAGGCCCTCGAGGACGGACAGATGACGTGCCGAGTAGTCAGAACTCACGGGGTGATTCTACGGACCCGACGGACACCCTCTGTCGGGGCGCGCCGCCGTCGTCCGCGGCGCTCAGCTCTGGGGCCGATGCCTGACGTGCGTCATGGCGATGTTGTCGCTCTTGACGAAGAACCCGAGCTCCTCGTAGATCTCTCGTCCCACCGGGGTGGCGTGGAGCTCGACGACCTCGATGCCGCGGGCATCCGTCTCCTCGAGGAGCGCCTTCATGACGGCGTGAGCGTACCCCTTGCGCTGATGCTGAGGTGCTGTCGACACCCATTGGACGTAGCCCACCTCGTGAGACTTCGCGCCGGGCCTCGGCAGGCGCGGTCCGACGTTGACGAGGCCGCAACACGCCAGCCCACCCTCGGGAGCATCGATGACCATGCCGATCAGATCCTTGCCGAGCCTGGCGCGGACGGTGCGGGTCGACTCCGCAGCCCACTGGGGGCCGGGCTTGGCACCGACGGCCTTGTACATGAGGGCGCCCAGATGGACGATCTCCGCCGCGTCGGCCGCGACGGCCTGCCTCACGCGCGGCTCAGCGCCACGCGACTGCGATGATGACATTCAGGATCGTGAGCCCTCCGACGATTCCCCACACGGGGACCGGGACGGAGTCCTTCTTGCGATTGAGGATCACGAGCGCGGCGATCACGAGCGCCACGAGGAGCTTCACGGTGATCTTCCCGTTGTCCACGTGGTCGCCGTTCCCACTGCCGTACGCGACGCCGACGAGGGCGACGCCTGTGACGAGCTGCGTGAGTGCACCGTGCATCATCCCGGCGGAGAAGGTCTTCACCTTGTCCGACATCGTGTAGAGGAATCCTCCGAGCAGCGCGGCCAGGCCCAGGAAGTGCAGGATCAGCAGGATGATGCGCAGGACGGTCATGGATGGGGCTCCTCGTGTCGGCACCGAGATCGGCAGTCGGCGTCTCGCACGATGCTAGCGCGCCTGTCCATGAGATCCCTGTCGCGACGTGGCCTCACCCCTGGTCTGGGACGCCTTTCGGCTCAGCTTCACGGAGTCTGAGGTACCAGGCGCTCATAGATAGGGAGTTCTCCCGATGTGGCCGGCTGCCCTCATGGGGAAGTGTGGGCGTGTCGGCGACGCCCCGGAGGTCGTCGGCACGGGAGGGATCATGGATTACCAGACCAGTGCGGCCTTCGCCATGCATCACCAGCGCGAACGGGAGCTCGTACGCGACATCGAGGCCCGCAGGCGTGACCGCGAGCGCGGTCACGTGCCACCGCCTTCTGCGATGTCGCGGCTGCTCGGCTCCGTCACGCATGCGCTTGATTCGGCTGCGACGGCGCTGCATCTCCACCGCGGCCACGTCGCCAGGCCGACGCACTGAGCACCCTCAACCAGCGCGCGTGGGAAGTTGACACGACATCTGACGCGCGCCGGGCGCACACTGGTCCTATGACAGGGCCGCGCCCGGAGGGGCCCTTGGTGGGGCGCGAGCGCGAGGTCTCGCGTCTTCTGTCTGCCCTGTCCGCATGCGATCGCGGCGAGCCCCGCGCACTGCTGCTCCGAGGCGAGGCCGGCATAGGCAAGACGCGCCTCATCCGCGAGCTGGTGGACGCGGCGCGCTCGCGTGAAGGAGAGCCTCCGCCGGTGGTGGCGCTCAGCCAATGCGTCGATCTGGGCCCCATCGGCGTCCCGTTCGCACCGGTGCGTCGCCTGCTGCAGGACATCCACCGCATCGTCGGCCCGGAGGAGTTCGCCGAGGCGGTGGGGAGCACGGGCGTGCTCGACACGCTGAGCACCCTGGTGCCGGAGCTGGCGTCCGATGGCGCCGGCTCCGAGTCACGGCAGGACAGGTACGTGGCCGAGTCGATCGAGCGCGTGCTCGAGCAGCTGTCCCGTCGGCGCCGCCTGGTGCTGGTGATCGAGGATCTGCATTGGGTCGACGCGTCAACGCTCGCCCTCCTGCGCACGCTCTCGATGACGCTGCGCGCCGAGCACCTGCTGCTCGTCATGACGTACCGGACGGAGGACGTCACCACAGGCCATCGCCTGCGGGAGGCGGTCGCGGAGTTCGAACGCTCCCGCCGCATCGAGATCGTCGCTGTCGGACGGCTCGACCGGACAGAGGTCAACTCGCTCGCCATGGAGATCCTGGGTCGAGACCCGTCCGTGGGCGAGCTCGAGACGCTCATGGCACGGAGCGACGGGGTGCCGTTCTTCGTCGAGGAGCTTCTCGGCATCCCTGAGTCCGAGCTGCCGCCGACGCTCCGGGACGTCGTGCTCGCACGCTACGAGCGTCTGCCCCCGGTAGCCCAGCGGGTGGCCGGCGCCGTCGCCGTCGGTGGAAGCGAGGTGGAGCACGACCTGCTGGCCGCCGTGTGGCCGGCGTCGGATGAGGAGCTGGACGCAGGCATCCGGCAGGCGGTCGCCACCAACCTGCTGGTCACGACGGCCGACGGCTATCAGTTCAGGCATGCGCTCTTCCGCGAGGCGGTGTACGACGTGCTCCTCCCACGGGAACGTATGGACCTGCACCGCGCGTACGCCGCCGAGCTCAGGCGACGAGTCGAGCACGGCGATGACACCTGCGCCGCACCAGAGGCGGAGCATTGGCTTGCAGCGAAGGAGGCCGGAGCCGCCTTCGACGCCTCGGTGATCGCTCTGCGTCACGCTTCCGATCGACTCGCACCCGGCACGGCGGCACGCATCGGTGAAAGGCTGCTCGAGCTCTGGCCGGCCGTTCCCGATGCGTCGGCACGGGCAGGCACCGATCGACTCGCGCTCTCGGCGCGCATCGCGCACGACTACCGCAGCGCGCATCACGTACGGGACTGCCTGCGCGTCGTCACCGACGCGCTCTCCGAGGCGGGCCCGGATGACATCGCGCGCGTCCCCCTGCTGCTCACCGAGCTCGAGGCGGCGCGGGAGACCGAGCGGCGCGCCGAGATCGCCGGCAACGTTGACGAGATCCTGAGGCTTCTGGAGGACCGCCACACGCCGGAGGCTGAACGATGGAGGGCTGCGGCCCTGTCATGGGCGGCCGTCTTCGCGACGGGTACGGACAAGCTCGGCGCCGCACGCCGCGCTGTCGAGGCGGCGACGGCCGTCGGAGACCCGAGCATCCGTGCGTTCGCACTGACGATCAGCGCACGCGCATGGTCCGCCCGCGGCGACCTGCTGCGAGCGCTGCAGGACCTCGACGAAGGGATGCCCCTGGCCGCCGGCTCAAGCGACGACTCGCTCGCGGCGGCGAACGAATCCGTCTGCTACCGGCTGCAGGTCGGTGACCTCGACGGCGCGATCCAGGTGGGGCTGGGCGCATTCGCGCGGGCGTCCGACGCCGGGAGGGAGCGCGCGGGAGCACATGTGCTCAGCAACACCGCCGAGGCGATCATCGCCACAGGACGCCTCGACGAGGGCCTTGAGGCGGCACGGCGCTCCATCGAACTGACCAGGGGCGACTCGGTCCAGGTGGTTCTCAATGCGATTCAGATCCAGGGCATCGGCCTCGTGTGGGACGACAGGCTCGACGAGTGCGACCTGCTGCTCGCGACCGAGGGTGAGAGCGCCTCAAGCGCGGCGCTCGATCTCCAATGGGTCGGCGTGTGGAACATGCTGCTCATCGACCTGGCAGTGGCGAAGGCGCGACGCGAGCAGGCAGCACCGCGCCTCCGGGCCCTCACGGCGATGATGCCGCTGGTCATGGTGCTCGAGGACGAGTCCGTACGGGATCAGCCTGGCGAG
This sequence comes from Demequina zhanjiangensis, assembly GCF_030418315.1. GTDB lineage: Bacteria > Actinomycetota > Actinomycetes > Actinomycetales > Demequinaceae > Demequina > Demequina zhanjiangensis. The sequence goes on along the minus strand of NZ_JAUHPV010000003.1, from coordinate 317,142 downwards.
GTGGACGTCCTGCTCGTCTCCGGTGCGCGACTTCTGGCGGAGATCAGGCTTGCGGGGGGCGACCCACGGCCGGAGACGGCCGCCGCGATCGCCGAACTGGTGACACATATGCCCCACCCCGACCGCGGGGCTCCGCTCATGGCGATGGTGGTAGCGCTGCTCGCGACCGCCGAGGAGGGGGACGACGAGGTCCAGGCCTGGAGGCGCGCGGTCGAGGTCGCAGAACGCGGTTGCGTGCCGAAACGGGCCTTGCATGAATCTCGCTTCAGGCTTGCAGAGGCGCTCCTCCGCGCAGGCGGCGACTCTGACGAGCCGCACCGGCTGCTCACCCAGGTCACCCAGCAGGCGCCCGCCGATGGCGTGTCGCTGGTCGCCTCATGGGCGCGCACCCTCCGCAGACGAGGTGAAGCCGGCAGCCCGGTCGACCTCACCGCGCGCGAGAAGGAGGTCCTCGGGCTCGTCGCGCAAGGACGCACCAACGGAGAGATCGCCTCGGAGCTGTTCATCTCCCCCAAGACGGTCAGCGTCCACGTGTCCTCGATCCTGGCCAAGACCGGAGCCGCGAACCGCACTGAGGCTGCGTCCATGCACTCCTCAAGCGGCACCTGAACGAGGCCCTACGCTGGGCCCGTGACCGAATCCAGCGTCGCACGACGCTCCCCCGCCCTCGGCGGCCTCTACGTCATCACGGGCGCGTTCCTGTTCGGGTTCAACGGTTCCATGACGAAGGTCGTGATGCAGGCGGGCATCTCGCCCGAGCAGCTCACCCTCATGCGGGTCCTGGGCACCGCGCTCATCGCCGGGACCGTGCTCGCACTGACCGACCGTGCGCAGTTCCGGCTCCCGCTCGCCGACATCGGACGGTTCGCTGCGCTCGGAGTCGGCGGGCTCGCGATGGTGCAGTGGCTCTACGCCGTCGCGATCGCGCACCTCCCCGTGGGCGTCGCGCTGCTCTTCGAGTACATGGCGGTCATCATCGTCGCTGTCGTCGCGCGCGTGGTGTTCAAGGAGCGGGTGCATCCTCGGCTCTGGTGGGCGATCGGAGCCGTCCTCGCGGGGCTCGCGGTCGTCGCACAGGTGTGGGACTCGTCGCTGTCTGGCATCGGCGTCCTCGCAGGACTCGGCGCCGCGTGCGCGTACGCGTTCTACTTCCTTGCCGGAGAGCGGTCCGTCGCCGGGCGCCCTCCGATGGCCGTCGCCTTCTGGGCGTCCACGTTCGCCACGGTCTTCTGGCTCCTCTTCTCCCAGTGGTGGGAGCTTCCCGCAGGCACCTTCACTGCGGACGTGTCCTTCGGGGGCGCGCTCGACAGCGTCGTCACGCCCATGTGGGTGCCGCTCGTCGCCATGGTCGCGCTCGGCGCATTCGCCCCGTTCACCCTCATCTTCATGTCGTTGCGGCACATCAGCGCCACGGCGTCCGGCATCCTCGCCTCCTCCGAGGTGCTGTTCGCGTTCATCGTCGCGTGGCTGTGGCTCGGTGAGACGCTCGCACCGCTGCAGATCGCAGGCGCCGCCGTCGTCTTCCTCGGCATCGTGGTCGCCCAGACAGCAAGGGAACGTGCCAAGGAGCCGGACCCCGACGACGCGTTCGCGCTCGCAGTCCCGCCCGAGGTGCCCTGACACCGGCCGTCCGCACCCCCGGCTTCGCGCACGATCGCTTTCGCTGACATGGTGGGGTCATGACCTCTTCCCCCACCTCAGGTGTCCCTGTCGGTTCCAGCTCAACGCCTCGGAGCGTCCTCGCGCGCCTGGTCGTACTCGGCGGCTCTCTCGTCGCGGTCGTCGGTGCCGCGTGGGGTTCGGGCGCCTTCGGCGGCACCCCGATCCAGGAGGCGGCCGACGGTGCGCTCGCGGCCGACGCGACGGTCGTCGCCCCCGCGACGCCTGCGTTCGGGATCTGGAGCCTGATCTATGCGGGACTGGTCGCCTTCGCAGTAGCGCAGTCCCTCCCGCGCGCCTCGGTACGCACCGCGGCGGTAGCGCCGTGGGTGCTCGCCTCGATGATCCTCAATGCACTCTGGATCGCTGTGGTGCAGGCAGGGTGGCTCTGGCTGAGCGTGGCCGTGATCGCGGTGCTCGCCGGGGTGCTCGGGGTGATCGCGGCGCGGTTGAGGTCAAGCGGTCAGGCCCCCTGGTACGAGAGGGTCGTGGTCGATCTCCCGGTCGGACTGTATCTGGGATGGGTGTGCGTCGCGGCGATCGCGAACGTGGCGGCTGCGGGCGCTGCAGGAATCGAGGGCTTCACTGCCGGTGACGGCGCGTGGGCGGGCGCTGTGGCGCTCATCGCTGCAGCCGTTCTGGCCCTCGCGCTTGCATTCGGCCTGCGCGCGTCAGCGACACTGGCCGTCGCGACGGGCGGGGCACTCGCATGGGGTCTCGCCTGGATCGGTGTGGGCCGTATCAGCGGCGACCCGGCGAATGCAGCCCTGGGCGTGCTCGCGCTCGCGGTGAGTGCCGTGGCGCTGGTCGCGCCGATCGCAGGCGTGCTTCGCCGCCGCGGGACGCCACCTCGATCGGCAGCCTGAGCCAGCGCGCTTCGCTGCGCTCCCGTGGACCGCGCCGCTGGAGTACGAAGAAGGGGCCGCCTGCCGGACGATTCCGGCGGGCGGCCCCATCTGAGATCTGGTGCGATCAGTCCAGGTAGTCGCGAAGGACCTGAGACCGCGACGGGTGTCGCAGCTTGGACATGGTCTTGGACTCGATCTGACGGATGCGCTCGCGGGTGACGCCGAAGACACGGCCGATCTCGTCGAGGGTCTTGGGTTGACCGTCGGTGAGACCGAAGCGCATGCCGACCACGCCGGCCTCACGCTCCGAAAGGGTGTCCATCACCTTGGAGAGCTCCTCCTGGAGCAGCGTGAAGCCGACCGCGTCGGCGGGCACGACCGCCTCGGAGTCCTCGATGAGGTCACCGAACTCCGAGTCGCCGTCCTCACCGAGCGGGGTGTGGAGCGAGATGGGCTCACGGCCGTACTTCTGGACCTCGACGACCTTCTCAGGCGTCATGTCGAGCTCCTTGGCCAGCTCCTCGGGGGTGGGCTCGCGTCCCAGGTCCTGAAGCATCTGACGCTGCACGCGGGCGAGCTTGTTGATGACCTCGACCATGTGGACCGGGATACGAATCGTGCGCGCCTGGTCGGCCATGGCGCGGGTGATCGCCTGACGGATCCACCAGGTGGCGTAGGTCGAGAACTTGTAGCCCTTGGTGTAGTCGAACTTCTCGACGGCACGGATGAGGCCGAGGTTGCCTTCCTGGATCAGGTCCAGGAACAGCATGCCGCGCCCCGTGTAGCGCTTCGCGAGCGAGACGACGAGTCGAAGGTTCGCCTCGAGAAGGTGGTTCTTGGCGTGCCGACCGTCGTTCGCGATCCACTCGAGCTCGCGACGGAGCTTCGGGGCGATCTTCTCGCCCGAGGCGAGCTTCTCCTCGGCGAACAGGCCCGCCTCGATGCGCTTGGCGAGGTCGACCTCCTGCTCGGCGTTGAGGAGCGCGACCTTTCCGATCTGCTTGAGGTAGTCCTTGACAGGGTCGGCGGTCGCACCAGCGGTCGTGACCTGCTGGACGGGCGCGTCGTCGTCGGCGGCTCCGAGGACGAACCCGCGGTCGCCCTCCTCCTCGTCCTCCTTGACCTCGTCAGGACCCTTCTCGTCCGCGAGGTCGCCCTGAGGCTCGTCGACGTCCGCGTCCTTGGCACTGGCGGCCGAGGGCGCGGCCTTCTTCCGGGTGGTCGCGGTCTTCGACGCCGTCTTCCTCGCGGTGGGCTTCTTGGCTGCGGTGGTCGTGGCGTTCTCCTTCGTCATGTCTCCCGGGTCTGACCCGGGCTACAGTCCTGCTGCTACGTGGCACGGTCACTGCTCGTCGGTCCCCGTCGATCGCCTACTCCGGCGTCACAGGACGTCGCCGACCAAGGCGACACCGACTAGCTCTCGCGTGACAGGGGAGTGTGCGATGAGGCCGGTGACCGCCTCGCGCAAATCCATTAAAGTATAACGCCCCATGCAAGCGGAACGCTCCCAGTCCGCCTGTGAATTCCTGTGCGCCTCGCCAATCGGACAGTCTTCACGAATCACGCAACCAACCAGGCAGGATACCGCGCGTCGCGGTCTGGTGCATCAAGGACGCAAGACGGTGCTCCGGCTCGGAGCGCAACGATTCCTCGGCTGTCCGGGCGGCGTCGCGCGAGTCCCCCTTCCACCACAGCACCAGCGAGAGCACCGCGAGCGCCGCCGCACGTTCGGGCGCCCTGGACACCGCCGCCACCGCGAGGAGTCGGGCGCAGAACTGGTCCACCACCCGTGCCTCGGGCCTGGTGTCCCCGTGCATCAGGCCCTCGAGTCCGGTGAGGCTCGAGGCGGGCCGACCCTCGAGCACCGAGTCGATCTCGTTCTCGGGCGCCGAGATGGCGGCGAGGATCACGGCGTCCCTGACCTCGGGTACCGCCAGGGCCGCGCCGAGCCTCCCCAGACATGGCACGGGCACCTCGGTTGCGTTGAGCACGCCCCTCCACTCCCCCAGCGCCTCCCTCCGCCACGCCGGCTCGTCGCGGGAACGACGTGCGACGAACCTCGCCCTGGCTCGGCGAGCGCGCCTCCGGTCGTCCGCGTTCGCCGGCGCGTAGGGAGAGCCGTCGGCACGTCCGCGTACGCCTGATGCGTGTGAGGAGCAGGCCGGGATCAGCCCCGGGACGGGTCTGCCGCCCGGCGGACAGCAGCTCGGATCGTCGCAGCCGGGCGACCAGTACGTGCCGCCTTGGACGATCCAGACGTCTCTCACGTCGACCCAGCCGTCCCAGTGCCTGACCAGAGCCTCTGCCGCCTCCGTTCCCCACGGCACCGGCTCCTCCGTGTACTCGAGCACGACGACTCCGACGCAGCCCGTGCGCAGCGCCTCGGTCCCCGTCGCCTCGGCCAATGCTGCTGCGACGTCCTGGAACCTGCAGTCGACTCTGTCGAGACGAGCGGACATGACGACACGCCCCTGCGGGTTCATGCCGAGCACCACCACCGACTCGCGGGGCTCGAAGCCCAGGATCCGGGGCACGAGCGCGATCAGCTCTCCAGGTTCGTGAATGCGGATGATCTCGACCATGGGTAGACCCCATCGCACCCGACCCACGCGTGGAGCGTGCGTCACCCTGCCCGTGGACGCCTGGGTCTCGCGACGGACCTGGGGACGCTCGCCACGCGAGGCACCCTAGGCTGGTGGCGTGCATGACACCGCCGACACCTTGACCACTGGGATGCGCGCGCGTATCGACGCGCGGATCCTGACCACGCTCGACGAGACTGCGCAGGCGATCTCGCCCGCGGGCATCGCGGGTACCGAGATGGTCGAGGTGCTTCGCGCCTCGGCCCGGGGCGGCAAGCGGCTGCGCGCTCTTCTCACCGTCGGCTCGCATGCGGCCAACGGGGGTCGCTACGAGGACGAGGCAGTGACCGTGGCCGCGGCGCTCGAGTGGTTCCAGACTGCGGCGCTGATCCACGACGACGTGCTGGACGGGTCGGACCTCCGCCGCGGTGAGCCTGCCGCGCATCGGCGGTTCGAGTCGCTGTACTCCGACGTCGGGGCCGAGCACAGCGCCGAGGAGCTCGGGCGTGCGGCAGGCATCCTCGCCGGCGACGTCGCGCTGATGATCTCGCATCGAGCCTTGGACTCAGCGATCGCTGATCTTCCTGCACGCCGAGAGGTCGCGTCACTGTTCGCCTCCATGGCGGAGCTGGTCACGGCGGGCCAATACCTGGACATGAGGATCGCCTCCGCTCCCCTGAGCGCGCTCGAGGGACAACGGGACGACATCATGGCGACGATGCGCTCCAAGACCGCCTCGTACTCCGCCGAAGGGCCGCTCGCCCTCGGCGCTGCAGTCGCCGGCGCCGACTCCTCCCGTATCGAGTCGATGCGCCACATCGGCGTGCCGCTCGGAGTCGCATTCCAGCTGAGGGACGACGTGCTGGGTCTCGTGGGTTCTCCGGAGACCACGGGCAAGCCGGCGGGTGACGACATCCGCGAGGGCAAGCGGACGATCCTGCTGTGGCACGCGTGGACGCACGGGTCCCACGCGCACCGTGCGGCCATCGGCGCCGCACTCGGCGACCGGCAGGCTCCTCAGTCCCAGATCGATGCAGCGGTCGAGGCCGTCATCGACGCCGGCGGTGTCGATGCCGCGGAGGAGGAGATCGCGTTGCTCGTCGAGCCAGCGCTCGTCGAGCTCGACACGCTGGATCTCGCGCCCGAAGGCGCGGCGGTGCTCCGCGACCTTGCAGTGAGGCTCACCTCACGGTCCGCCTAGCTCCGGCGCGCGGACACTCCACTCAGAGGAGCGTCTGAGCCACTCGACGTACGTGTGCCCTGCGGCCGCTCCGCAGCGCCTCCATCGGCGTCGCGTCGAGCTCGTCCGAGAACTCGAACAGCCACTCCATCGCCTCGTCGTCGGTGAAGCCTGCGTCAAGCAGCACCGTCAGGGTGCCCTTGAGCGTCGGAAGCAGGTGCGGCGCGTGGTCGCCGGGCACGATGAAGTCGGCGGGGAGGGCAAGGGCGTTGTTCTCGCCTCGCCTCACAGCGATGATGGCGCGCTCGCGCAGCAGATCGCGGACTCGGGAGTCGCGCACGGAGATCCGCTCTGCGAACTCGGGGATGGAAAGCCATTCGACGTCGTTGCTCACGCGCCCAGCGTATAGAACGTCGACGCATCCCTCTTGCCGGACGTCATCGCGTGACATACAGTCACTTGAGTCACATCTGTCACATCAACACCAGATGTCACACTGGAGGACCCCGTGGACCCGATCCGTCATCAGCGCGCGACCCGATCGCGTGGAGCCAGGCGCACCGCGATCGGCGCACTCGCCGCCCTCGCGATCTCGACCCTTGGTGCGCTGCCCGCCGCCGCAGACGAGAAGCACCGTGTCTCGTCGGGCGAGACGGTGAGCGGGCTCGCCGTCGCCTACGGCACCACGGTCGCCCGCATCGTCGAGGCGAACGACCTCGACTCCCGCGCCACCATCTACATCGGGCAGACGCTGTCCATCCCTGGCAGCGCCAAGGCGACCTCCTCCTCCGCCAGATCCGATGCCACCCACACCGTCGTCCCTGGGGACACCGTGTGGGACCTCGCGCGCCAGCACGGCACCACCGTCGCCGCAGTCATCGCCGCCAACGGGCTCAACTCGTCGGCCACGATCCGCACCGGCCAGACCCTCACCATCCCCGGCTCGCTGGCGAGCGCCTCCTCCCCCGCCAGCACGGGCAGCGCATCCTCCGCCCCGACCACGACTGCCAGCCACACCGTGGTCGCCGGAGACACCGTCTGGGCCCTCGCCCGCACCTACGGCACCTCGGTCGCCGCTATCACCAAGGCGAACTCGCTCGGGGCTTCGGCGATCATCACCGTCGGACAGACGCTCTCCATACCGGGCGCCACCGACGCAGGCACCGCCGTGGCGAACGGCACCGCCGGCGCCACGCTCGCGACCCCGAGCAACATCTCCTCCTTCGGGACGAGCACCGCCAGCCACACTGTGGCCAGCGGCGAGACGCTGTCGTCGATCGCTCAGAAGCACGGCGTGACCGTCGCGACCATCGCCTCAGCCAACGGCATCAAGAACCCGTCGCTCATCCGCATCGGTCAGAGGCTCACCATCCCCGGATCCGTGCCCACCGGGCTGGTCGGCGACACCTTCGCGGGCCGCACCTACTCGAGCGGCATCGTGGCCTCCGCCAACCAGAACAAGGCGACGCTGCTCGCGACCGACGTGCCCTCGCGCGACGCCATGCAATCGCTCGTGATCCGCACCGCGCAGCAGATGGGCGTCGACCCCGCGCTCGCGCAGGCCATCGCCTACCAAGAGTCGGGGTTCAACATGCGGGCGGTCTCCCCCGCCAACGCGATCGGGACCATGCAGGTGATCCCCACCTCCGGCGAGTGGGCCTCCGACATGGTGGGCCGGGACCTCAACCTGCTGGTACCCGAGGACAACGTGGTCGCAGGGGTGGCGATCCTGCGCCAGCTCACGCGCAGCAGCAGCTCGCTCGAGACCGCGATCGCCGGGTACTACCAAGGTGCCGCGTCGGTCAGGAAGTACGGGATGTTCGCTGACACGCAGCGGTACGTCGCGAACGTCCTGATCCTCATGGAGCGATTCGACTGACACGGTCGTTGAGCATCCGTCGGCCGCCGCGCTGCCGACGGCTCCACGAACCTCTCCCGTCCCCCCTTTAGAATGTGCCTGTGTCAGAGACCCTCACCGACCCGCTGCTCGGCCGTCTGATCGACGGCCGCTACGAGGTGCGCTCGCGCGTCGCCGCGGGAGGGATGGCCACCGTCTATGTCGCATTCGACCGGCGCCTCGAGCGCGAGGTCGCCATCAAGGTGATGTCTCCCCACCTCGGCGAGCAGGACGACTCCGTCAAGTTCGCCTCCCGCTTCCGCCGCGAGGCACGCGCCGCTGCCAGGCTCACCCACCCCGGCATGGTGCGCGTCTACGACCAGGGCGTGGACGGCGAGATCTCCTACCTCACGATGGAGTACGTCGAGGGCGAGAACCTGAGGTCGCGCATCTCGCATGAGCGCACCCTCACCGTCGGCGAGGCGCTCGCGATCTCCGAGCAGGTGCTGGACGCGCTCGCCGCCGCACATCGGCTCGGACTTGTCCATCGGGACATCAAGCCGGAGAACGTGCTCCTGGACACCGACGGACGGCCCAGGCTCGCAGACTTCGGACTCTCGCGAGCCATCGAGGACGCCACCGCGAGCACCCACTCCAGTGGCATCATCATGGGCACTGCCGCATACCTGAGCCCTGAGCTGGTCTCCCACGGCACCGCAGATACCAGCACCGATGTCTATGCAGTCGGCATCCTTCTGTTCGAGATGCTCACGGGCCGCCAGCCCTTCACGGGCGAGAGCCCGCTCGAGGTCGCCACTCAGCACGTCCACCACGACGTGCCGGCCCCCTCGGCCTACGTGCCGTGGCTTCCTGCCGAGATCGACGAGCTCGTGCAGCGCATGACCGCACGCGACCCCCAGCAGCGGCCAGCGGACGCGGCCGCCGCGCTCACGGACATCCGTGCCGTCCTCGCTGTGCTCGACGACCCGACGCTCGACCGACGAGCCGACCCGCCGTCCGGTGCTGTCCCGGTCGAGCAGGCGTCGGACCCGGATGCGACCACGGTCTTCGACTCCTCGCCGGCCGGCACCACCGTGGCGCTGCCTGTGGGCCTTGCGACCCTCGAGTCGGCGGCCGAGCCACAGCCCGAGGTCGTGGAGGCCGAGATCATGCCTCCGTCAGAGGCCGCGGACCAGGACGCGTCCAGGAGCCGACCGGCCGTGTGGATCGGTGCGATCACCGCGGCCGTGCTCGTGCTCGCCCTGCTCGGCGTGTGGTGGTACATGGCGATCGGACCGGGCGCGTACTCCGCCGTACCCGACGTCACCGGCGACACCGCCGCGGCAGCGACCGCGACCCTCGAGGAGGCGGGATTCCTCGTCCTCGATCCCACGACCGAGTTCTCCGACACCGTGGAGGAGGGACTCGTGCTCAGCACCGACCCAGAGGCCTCCGCGCGCGTGCTCAACGGCTCCGAGATCTCACTCACGGTGTCCGCGGGCCCACGCATGGCCACCGTGCCCGAGATCGTCGGCGAGGTCGAGTCCGACGCCATGGGACTGCTGGGCGATGCAGGCTTCACCACCGAGAACGTCACCGTCGAGCGGGAGCACTCGGACACCGTCACCGAGGGCACCGTCATCTCCATCGACCCCGCCGTCGGCGAAGAGCTCCGCCACGATGCGCCACTCACCATGACCGTCTCGCAGGGGCCCGCGCCCATCGAGGTGCCCAACGTCTACGGCATGACCGAGTCCGACGCGCTCGATGCCCTCGCAGTCCACGCCATGAACGTGACGGTCGAGTACGGCCGTACGGCCGACGTCGACACCGGGGAGGTCTACCTGCAGAGCCTTGCGGCCGGGTCGGACAGCGTCCGCACGGCGGGCATCACGATCACCGTCTCCGAGGGCCTGCCGCTCGTCACGGTGCCCGAGTTCATCGGCATGAGCGCTCGAGACGCCCAGCGAACCGCAGACGACATCGGGCTGCTCGTGCAGTTCAGCCCCCGCTTCTTCTCGTTCATCACGGGCGACCTGAAGAACAACTCCGAGGTGGTGGATCAGAACGTCGCACCGAACACGGAGATCGAGCAGGGAAGCACCATCTACCTGATCTACGACAACTGACGTAGGACGGCCCTGCGCGGGCCCGACGCGGCTGAGCCCCGGCATCCAGAGGATGCCGGGGCTCAGTCGTCTGCGATCAGATCAGCCGCGCGCGCTCAAGAGCTCCGCGACGAGGAACGCCATCTCGAGCGACTGCTGGTGGTTGAGACGCGGGTCCACCTTCGTCTCGTAGCGGAAGGCGAGGCCCTCGTCGTCGATCTCCTCAGTGCCGCCCAGCACCTCGGTGACGTCGTCGCCCGTGAGCTCCACGTGCAGTCCACCGGGAACCGTCCCGAGGGCACGGTGCACCTCGAAGAATCCGGTGACCTCATCGAGGATCGTGTCGAACCGACGAGTCTTGAAGCCCGACTCCGACGTGAACGTGTTGCCGTGCATCGGATCCGTGAGCCAGGTCACGGGCACACCCGCGTCGCGCACGCCCTCCACGATCGACGGCAGCACATCACGCACCTTGTCCGCGCCCATGCGCACGACGAAGGTCAGACGGCCCTCGATCCCGTTCGGGTTGAGCTTCTCCGCCAGCGCCAGGGCATCCGCTGCCGACGACGTGGGGCCGAGCTTCACCGCGATCGGGTTGTGGATCTTCGACATGAACTCCACGTGCGCGCCGTCCAGGTCGCGCGTCCGCTCGCCGATCCACAGCAGGTGACCCGAGCAGTCGTACGGGAGACCCGAACGCGAGTCGATGCGGGTCAGCGCCCGCTCGTAGTCCAGCAGCAGCGCCTCGTGGCTCGAGAACATCTCCACGGTGCGCAGCGCGTCGAACTCCCCGCCTGCGGCCTCCATGAAGCGGACGGCGCGATCGATCTCGCCCGCCATCTGGTCGTAACGCGCGTACGCCGGGTTCGCCGCGAAGCCCTTGTTCCACTGGTGGACGCGCCGCAGGTCGGCGAAGCCACCGGTGGTGAACGCACGGATCAGGTTCAGAGTCGACGCAGACACGTGATACGCGTCGAGCAGCCGCTCCGGATTCGGCACACGGGCCTCCTCCGTGAACGCGAACGAGTTCACGATGTCACCGCGGTACGCGGGGAGCGTGACGCCGTCACGCGTCTCCGAGTCCGACGAACGCGGCTTCGCGTACTGACCCGCCATACGGCCGATCTTCACGACCGGCGTGGAGGCGCCGTACGTGAGGACCACGGCCATCTGAAGGATCGTCTTGATCTTGTTGCGGATCCTGTCCGCGGTCGCCTCTGCGAAGATCTCGGCGCAGTCGCCGCCTTGCAGGACGAATGCCTCACCACGACCGGCGGCTGCGAGGTGACCTCGCAGCACGTCGGCCTCACCGGCGAAGACCAGCGGGGGGACCTCCCTCAGTCGCGCGGTGGCGCTGTCGAGGGCAGTCTGGTCTGGCCAGGCGGGCTGCTGCTTCGCCTCGCACGCAAGGTACGAGTCGACGCCGGCCGCCTGGAGGGCTGCCTCGGTCATGGACTACCCGGCCTGACCGATCTCCGCCATCATCTCGGTGTACCACGGGGTGGTCACGTCGAAGGGCTTGTGGCCGGCGATGCGCGGGAACGAGATCGCCTTGAGACGGTCGCCGTCCTCCTCATCGTGTCCGATCACGCCGGGCTCGCCGCGCAGGGCGCACTCGACCGCGTAGTCGGTCATCGACTTGATGAGGCGCAGGTCCTCCGCGTTCGCCTTGGCAGCGCGCGAGAAGTAGCCGGACTTCTGCACCATGACCTTCTCGGCGCCCAGACGCTCGGCGAACTGCTTCGCGAACCACTGGCCGGGGTTGATGGTGTCCAGCTTGACGTGACCGAACGGGTCGCGCTCGACGGTGCCGCCGGCCTCTTCGATCTCCCGGATGATCTCGGGCACGCCGGCGCCCTCGGACAGGAAGATGTTGACGTTGCCGTTCTCGTCCATCACCTTGCGCAGGCGCTCAGCCTCGGCGTCCAGGTCGATCGACTGCTCGGGCACGTAGAGGGCGTGGATGTCCCAGCGCTCCTTGGACAGACCGATCTCCGGCACCCACTCCTGGGTGTCGAGCCACTTGCGGTACTTCATGCCCGCCGCAGCCGTCAGCCAGCCGCAGGCACGGCCCATGACCTCGTGCACGATCAGCATGCGGGGTCCCGAGCGGTGCTCTCCGATGATGTTCTGCGCGAACTCCGACGCCTGCTCCGCGGCGGACCATGCCCCGAGGGACTGGCGGATCGGCACCACGTCGTTGTCGATGGTCTTGGGCAGACCGACGACGGTGAGCTCGTAGTCGTTCTCGTGGAGGTAGGCGGCGAGGTCCGCGGCCGTCGTGTTCGTGTCGTCACCACCGATGGTGTGAAGGACGTCCACGTTGTCGGTCTTGAGCTGCTCGGCAGCGACCTCGAGGGGGTTCTCGCCCTCCTTGACCAGACCGCGCTTCACGCAGTCGGCGGCGTTCGTCAGCTTGACGCGCGAGTTGCCGATGGGCGAGCCGCCGAAGTCGTGGAGGATGCCCGCCTTAGCGCGCACCTCGGGGGTGATCGTCACGTACTCGCCGCGCAGAAGTCCCCAGTAGCCGTGCTGATAGGCGATGATCTCGATGTCCGAGTCGATCTCGGTGTAGCGCTCGATCAGTCCGCCGACTGCGGACGAGAGGCAGGGGGCGAAGCCTCCGGCGGTGAGAAGTGCGACGCGGCGAACCGACATGGCGATTCCTTTCGATTTCGGTCGAGAATTCCTGGCCCATTCTAGGGGTGGGCACTCCCCCATGCAGACGGCCCTAAGGGCCTAGGAGGAGGGGGTGTCCCCGCCGTCCTTGGAGGCGTCCTTGGCTGCCTTGTCGAGCTCACGCTTGTACTGGGCGGCGTCGCGGTCAGCGAGCTCCTGGCCCGAGAGCGCGGCGATCGCCGCCATCACCGTGTCGGTGAGCTCCCTCAGCGCGTCCCTGTCATCCTGCTTGGCGATGTAGTCGGCAGGGTCGATCGGGGCACCGATGCGCACGCCGATGTCGGTGCGCGAGGGCACCTTCTGGCCGATCGGCTGCGCGATGTCGGTGCCGATCATCGCGACAGGGATGATCGGCACTCCTGCCTCGATCGCGAGGCGTGCGACCCCGGTCTTGCCTCGATAGAGGCGGCCGTCCGGGCTGCGGGTGCCCTCGGGGTAGATGCCGAGCAGCTCGCCGCCCTGCACCACCTGGAGACCTGTGCGCAGGGCCGCCTCGGACGCGCGTCCGCCACCACGGTGAACTGGGATGGTGCCCACGCCCGACATGAACGCACGCGTCGCATACCCCTTCACGCCCTTGCCGGTGAAGTACTCCGACTTGCCGAGGAACACGACCTTCCGCTTCAGCACGAGCGGCAGGAAGATCGAGTCGGAGAACGAGAGGTGGTTCGACGCGAGGATCGCGCCCCCGGACTCGGGGATGTTCTCGACGCCCTCGGCCCACGGCTTGTAGTACGCCTTGACCGGCGGTCCGATGAGGACGTGCTTGAACAGTCCGTAGTACATCTGGCTCCTCCTAGCCGGCGACGACGGCCTCGCGCGCGAGCGCGGCGGCGCCGACGATGCCTGCGTCGTTGCCCATCTCTGCGGCGAGGATGGGCGTCATGGGACGCAGCGCCTGTGCGGGCACGTGCTCCTTGTAGGCCTGGCGCGCGGGTTCGAGCAGCAGGTCACCGGCGGCGACCACGCCACCACCGACCACGAACACCTCGGGGTCAAGCACCGCGGCCATCGACGCGCAGCCGATGCCGATCCAGGTGCCGAGGTCGTGCAGCAGCTCGATGCTGAGCTCGTCGCCGTCCATCGCCGCGGCCGTCACGTCGGGCCCGGAGATGTTCGCCGCGATGCCGCCGGCGCGCTCCAGCAGGGCCGCGGCCCGCACCTCACGCTCCACTCCTGCACGACGGGCCTCCCGGGTCAGCGCCGACCCGGACCCGTACTGCTCCCAGCAGCCACGGAGACCGCACCCGCAGGGGTGACCGTCCGGGACCACGCGCATGTGGCCGAGCTCGGCGGCGAAGCCGTACGCGCCGCGGACCAGCTCGCCGTTGACGATGAGCGCGGCGCCGATCCCGGTGCCGATGGTCAGCATCGTCATGTTCTGGGTGTGCCGTCCCGCGCCGTAGACGTACTCGGCCCAGCCTGCGGCGTTGCCGTCGTTCTCGACGACCACGGCGAGGTCGTCGCGCCCGATCAGCTCACGCACACGGTCGCCGAGCGGGTACTCGCGCCACGCGATGTTCGGGGCGAAGGTCATGTTGTTGCGGTCCGAGCTGGCGAAACCGGCGGCCGCGAGGCCCACGGACTGGAACTCGAAGTCCTTCGCGAGCTCCTTGACCGCGTCGGCGATCGCCGCGTCGATCGAGGCCGGATCCTGCGGCTTGGTGTCCCGTCGCAGCTTGGTGACGATCGTCCCGTCAGGGTCCACGACCCCCACTGCAATCTTGGTGCCGCCGATGTCGACTCCGATGGCGTGCATGACCCTCGCTCTCCTCTAGTCGTCTCCCCGACTTCAAAGGGTATCGTGTGGACACCGCCAGTTCCGACGAGGGAGCCACCGATGCAGTCCGTCGCGCAGGAGTATGCGCCCAACATCCCGCTGATGATCCGAGACGCGTGGGAGCGGTTCGCCGATCGCACGGTCCTGCGATACACCGACGACGAGGACAGGTGGCACGACCTGACCGGAGCCGAGGCGCAGGCGCTGGTCAACGCGGTCGCGAAGGGCTTCATCGCGAAGGGCGTGGAGCCGGGCCAGACCGTCTCGATCATGGCTCGCACCCGATACGAGTGGTCGATCGTCGATGTGGCGCTCTGGACTGCAGGCGCACTGCCTGTGCCCATCTACGACACCTCGTCCGCCTCGCAGATCGACTGGATCACGTCCGATGCCGAGGTGGCGATGATCGTGGTGGAGACGCCGTATCACGCGGAGCTCGCGCGCACCGTGGCCGCAGACCCTGAGAGCCCGCTCGAGCACATCCTTGTGATGGACGAGGGCGCGATCGACGATCTGGTCGCTGCAGGCAAGGGCATCGCCGACGCCGAGCTCCACAGGCGGGCCGCGCTCGCCGGGCACGACGACCTGGCGACGATCATCTACACGTCAGGCACGACGGGACGCCCCAAGGGCGTCGAGCTGACTCACTTCAACTATGTGAGGCACACGGTCGGGATCCAGCAGGAGCTCGCTCCCGTGCTTCTGAGCGAGGGCGCATCGACGGTCCTGTTCATGACGCTCGCGCACTCGCTCGCCCGACTTGTGGAGGTGGTCCTGCTCGCCTCCGGCACCGTGATCGGCTACTGCCCGGACTCCAAGAAGCTCGTGCCTCTGCTCGGCACGTTCAAGCCGACTCTGCTGCTCGCCGTCCCCCGCGTGTTCGAGAAGGTCTACAACTCGGCTGAGCAGAAGGCTGCCGCAGGTGGCAAGGTCAAGATCTTCCGGTGGGCGGCCAAGCAGGCCATCGAGTACTCGAAGGCGAAGGGCACCCCGCGCGGCCCGTCGGCGATGCTGAAGGTCACGCACGGCATCGCCTACAAGCTCGTGCTCTCCAAGATCGTGGAGGTCCTCGGCGGCAACGCACGGTGGGCGATCTCGGGCTCCGCGCCGCTCGGCGATCGCCTCGGTCACTTCTACGGTGGCCTCGGCCTGCACGTGATGGAGGGCTACGGCCTCACCGAGGTGAACGCGGCCTCCCACGTGAACCGCCCCGATGTCACCAAGATCGGCACGGTGGGCAAGGTGCTGCCCGGCATGGAGGCCAAGGAGGCGGAGGACGGCGAGATCCTCATGCGTGGAGACATGCTCTTCCGTGGCTATCACCGCAACCCCGAGGCCACGAAGGCGGCCATGGTCGACGGCTGGTTCGCGACGGGCGACATCGGCACGATCGACGACGAGGGCTTCCTGACGATCACGGGACGCAAGAAGGAGATCATCGTGACCGCCGGCGGCAAGAATGTCGCTCCGGCCGTGCTCGAGGACAGGCTCCGCGCGTACCCGCTCGTGGACCAGTGCGTCGTCGTCGGCGACGGCAAGCCGTTCATCGCGGCGCTCGTCACGCTCGATGCTGAGGCGCTGCCCGGATGGTTGAAGGGCAAGGAGCTGCCCGAGATGACGATCGCCGAGGCGGCCGAGCACCCCGTGGTGCGCGAGCACCTGGACCGGGCCATCGAGCGCGCCAACAAGGCGGTGTCGCGTGCAGAGTCGATCCGCAAGTACGAGATCCTGCTTGACGAGTTCTCCGTGGACAACGGCTACCTCACGCCGTCGCTCAAGGTGAAGCGCGCGCAGGTTCTCAGCGACTACGCACAGCGGATCGAGGACCTCTACACCTCCCGCAAGGCCTGAGCGCGGTCAGCCCGCTCGCCTCCGCTCGACGAGGCGCAGCGGCGCGACGAGCCCGCCTGCGGCGAGGTTCGCCACCGCCTTGAGCTGGTCCGCGTCCATCTCCACCGGTTCGGACGTGTTCTGGGCCCCCGAGGGGACGTCGGGCACCGGTGCAGCACCGGGCCTCACGGGAATGGTCAGAAAGCTGACCACGCAGTCGCCGCATGCGCGGCCGCGCACCTCGCACGTATCGCAATCGATCAACATGACTGCCACGCTACGGACAGGGTCTGACATCCGGACGTGCATCGCGTCGCTCCCGGGGATCACGAGCGTGCCGCAGCGGCACCGTGGACGATGCCGGGACGCCCCGTGTCAGCCCCGTGACGTACCGTCCTCCCATGACCACGCCCGATCTCGCCCCGTTGCTCGCTGGCACCCAGCGCAGCCTGGACGAGATCGGTGAGCCGCTGTCCGCCACCACGTTCGTCGTGGTCGACCTCGAGACGACAGGCGGCTCACCCGAGACGTCGGCGATCACGGAGATCGGTGCGGTGAAGACGTGCGGCGGCGAGGTCGTCGGCGAGTTCCAGACGCTGGTCGATCCTGGGGGCCCGATCCCGCCCATGATCATCGCGCTCACGGGCATCACCGACGCGATGGTCATGGCCGCTCCGCGGATCGAGCAGGTGCTGCCCGCGTTCCTCGAGTTCCTCGGCGACGCGGTGCTCGTGGCGCACAACGCCCGGTTCGATGTCGGCTTCCTCAAGGCGGCGTGCCGCGCGCACCAGTACGCGTGGCCCGGCAACGAGGCGGTCGACACGCTCGTGCTCGCGCGCCGCGCCACGACCAAGGAGGAGGCCCCGAACAAGAAGCTCGGGACTCTCGCTCGAGTCTTCGGCACCCAGGTCACGCCCAATCACCGCGCGCTCGAGGACGCACGCGCCACCTCAGAGGTGCTGCACGGCATGCTCGAGCGGCTGGCCCGTTTCGGCATCACCCACCGCGAGGACCTCGACTCGCTACGCAACCCCATGCCCGAGAGCCTGCGGAAGAAGGCGACGCTCGCGGACAAGGTGCCGTCCAAGCCCGGTGTCTACGTGTTCAGGGGTCCCCGAGGCGAGCGACTGTACGTCGGCACGTCCAAGAATCTTCGCTCGCGGGTGAAGAGCTACTTCACGCGTGGCGAGCAGAGGCGTCAGATCCGCGAGATGCTCGAGCTCGCCGTGGATGTCGACACCCTCGTGTGCGCCACCGAGATCGAGGCGAACGTCCGAGAGGTTCGCCTGATCGAGGAGCATCGGCCTCGCTACAACCGGCGCTCCGCACGGCCAGAGCGCACCCCTTGGGTCAAGCTCACCGTGGAGCCCTATCCCAGGCTCGCAGTATCGCGTTCGATCGCGGGGGCGGACGCGGCGCTCGGTCCGATGCGTGGCGCGGGTGATGCGCGCGCGGCCATCGAGGTCCTCCAGACCGCGCTGTCGCTCCGGACCTGCACCACCAGGCTGCCGATCGTTCCCCGCCCGCACGCGCGGGCGTGCCTCCTCAAGGACCTCGGCCAGTGCTCGGCACCGTGCGTCCGTGGCGAGGAGGCGGACTACTCGTCGGCGGTCGACTCCGCGGTGGCTGCGATGAACGGCGACCCCTCCCCCGTCGTCGACGCCCTGTCAGCCGAGATCGCCGCGCATGCCGAACGCCTCGACTTCGAGCGTGCCGCCGAGCTGCGTGACGGCGTCAGCGCGCTCATAGAAGCCTCCATGCGCTCCCAGAGGCTGGCCTCGCTCCGACGGGTCAGCCTTGTCGCCGCTCGCGCCCAGGGGGACGGCTGGGATCTCGTCTCCGTGACGGACGGACTGCTCGCGGGTTCGGAGCACGTCACCGAAGGGGTCTGGGAGGCCGCCGACAGGCTACGGAACCGGTGGTCGACGCTCGACGTCGCCGAGCCCCTCATCGAGGAGCAGGAGATGCTCGCCCGGTGGCTCGAGAGGCCTGGCACACGTCTCCTTCACATCGACGGCGACTGGTCGCAACCGATCGCAGGCGCCGGCAGGCACGCCTCATGGGTGCAGGCACGCCGGGACGACCATGCGAGCGTGGTCAACACTCGTGGAGCTACCAGCGGCTACTGAAGCGCTGTGGCGCAGGATCGGGTCTGGAGCGGGCGCAGCGAGGCTGCGGAGTCAGGCCTGCGAAGCCGCGACCCAGCGATCGAGAACATCGCTCGCGCGACCCTCATCGATGGCCGCCGCCGCGTGGTCCATGCCCGCGGCGAACCGCTCGACGAGAGAGCCGCTGGAGGTGCCCGGAAGCGTGGCGTCGGCCACCATCCCCGCGGCGGCGTTGAGGATCACCGTGTCGCGCACGGGACCCTGGTCGCCCGCGAGCACCGCACGAGCGATGTCCGCGTTCTCCGAAGGCTCGCCGCCGCGAAGATCCTCCACCGTGATGCGGGGCAGACCGAGGTCGCGCACGGGGTCCAGCCTCAGCTCGGACACCTCTCCAGCCCGCACCTCCCACACCGTCGCGCCGCCGGTGCCTGCAAGCTCGTCCAGCCCGTCGTCTCCATGGAACACGAGAGCCTCGCGACCCTGCGATGCGATGACGCCCGCGAGCACCGGCGAGACGCGCATCGACGACGAACCGATCGCGGTCGCCTCAGGCTGCGCAGGGTTGGTCAGCGGTCCCAGGATGTTGAACGTGGTCGGCACGCCGATCTCCTTGCGGATCGGCATCGCGAAGCGCATGGACGGGTGGAACACCTGGGCGAAGCAGAAGGTGATGCCCACCTCGGTCGCCAGCTCCTTGACCCGCTCGACGGGCAGGTCGAGCCGCACACGCAGCTCGGCAAGCACGTCGGCCGAGCCCGACTTGGACGTCGCGGCACGGTTGCCGTGCTTCACGACCGTCAGCCCGGAGCCCGCGATGACGAGCGAGGCCATCGTCGAGATGTTGACGGTGTGGGCGCCATCGCCGCCGGTGCCCACGATGTCCACCGCGCGGGTCGGGACGGTGAACCGCACGGCATGCTCGAGCATGGCAGCCGCGAGGCCCGCGACCTCCTCGGCGGTCTCGCGCTTGACGCGGAGCGCCGCGAGGAACGCGGCCATCGTCACCGGGGATGCGTTGTCGGTGAGGATCTGGTCCATCACGCTCGCGGTCTCGGAGGCGGTGAGGTCCTCGTGCTCGACGAGGCGTGCAAGCAGGTCCTGGAGCGTCGCCATGCGCTGCCCCTACTTAGTGAGCAGCTCGGAGACGGCCTCACGGACCGCGAACGGGTCGAGCGGGTGCGCGACCGCGCCGTCCGCCTCCGACCACGTGGCGAGCCACGCATCGCCGGGACGCCCGACGAGCAGCAGGATCGGGGGCACGGTGAAGAGCTCGTGCTTCATCTGTCGCGCGATTCCCATACCGCCGACCTTCGCGGCCTCACCATCGAGGATGACCAGGTCGAACGAGCCCGCATCGAGCGCGTCGATCGTGGCGGCATGCGTCGCGGTCTCGAACCACTCGACTTCGCGGCCCTCGATGGTGGAGCCCACCGCGAAGCGCACCTTCTCGCGAACGTTGCGGTCGTCCGAGTAGAGGAGGATCCGGGCGGTGGCCGTGTCGAGGGCGTTCTCGTCCCTGGTCTGCAGGTCGCTCATGCGGTCCATTCTGGCACGCCCCCTGAGGTATCGGCGTGTACGCGAGCCGATGGTGTCGCGTCAACGCTCCTTAGGCTTTAATAGGACCTATGTCCCACGCCTCGACTGTGCCGTCGCCCATACACGCCACCAGGCCGAACCAGGTGGCTGTTGGAACCATCGTGTGGCTGAGCTCCGAGCTGATGTTCTTCGCCGGCCTCTTCGCGATGTACTTCACGCTCCGGGCCCAGGTGCCCGACGTATGGGAGGAGAACACCCAGCTCCTCAAGATCCCCGTCGCTCTCGTCTTCACCGTGATCCTGGTGCTCAGCTCCTTCACGGCACAGGCAGGCGTGTTCGCGGCCGAGCGCTACCAGCGCCGCCGCACCGGCTCGATCTGGCAGGTCAAGAGCTGGGGCATGCATGAGTGGTTCGTCCTCACGTACCTGATGGGCTCGGTCTTCATCGCAGGCCAGGTCTTCGAGTACGCGACGCTGGTGTCGGAGGGCGTGACGATCTCGTCCAGCCCGTACGGCTCGGTCTTCTACCTGGCCACCGGCTTCCACGGACTCCACGTGATCGGCGGTCTCATCGCGATGCTGTTCGTCCTGGCGCGATCCTTCGCCGCCAAGAAGTTCACCGCGCACGAGGCCACCACGACCATCGTCGTGTCCTACTACTGGCACTTCGTGGACGTGGTCTGGATCGCTCTGTTCGCCGTCGTCTACCTCGTCCAGTAGTTCAGTAAGGGTCATCACGACAATGCACGCACTCGCCAACAAGCGCTATCACAAGGCCGCGCCGCTGCTCCTGGTGCTGGCGCTCCTCGCGCTCCTCACAGGCCTCGGCGCCGTCGCCACCTCGCAGTCGGCGGAGGCCACCACGGTCTCCGCCTCCGACATCGAGGACGGCCAGAAGCTCTTCGCCTCCAACTGCGCCACCTGCCACGGCATCGACGCCCAGGGCCAGGACGGCGTCGCTCCGTCGCTCGTCGGCGTCGGCGCCGCATCGGTCGACTTCCAGGTGGGCACCGGCCGCATGCCGATGCAGGCATCGGGCCCGCAGGCCCCCGCGAAGCCGGTCCAGTTCACGCAGGAGGAGATCTCACAGCTCGCGGCCTACGTCGCCTCGCTCGGCGCAGGTCCCGCCATCCCGACGGCCGAGCAGGTCGACCCGGAGCTCGGCAACGCAGCCGAGGGCATGGAGCTGTTCCGCACCAACTGCGCCATGTGCCACGGCTCGATCGGAGGCGGCGGCGCCCTGACGCAGGGCAAGTTCGCGCCCTCGCTCATGGAGACGACGCCCACCCACATCTACGAGGCGATGCTGACCGGCCCGCAGTCCATGCCGGTCTTCAACAACGCCAACATCGACGAGGAAGGCAAGCGCGACATCATCGCGTACCTGGTCGCGCAGCGTGACGGCTCCCCCGGCGGCCTCTCGCTCGGCGCGATCGGTCCCGTCGCCGAGGGCTTCTGGGCCTGGATCGTCGGCATCGGACTCCTCATCGGCAGCACCATCTGGATCGGAGCGCGCTCCTCATGAGCCTCGAGAACCACACCGAGCCCACCTCTGACGAGAAGTTCGAGGACCCGGGCGTTCCTCATCACCGCCCACGCAAGGCGGACGTCGACCCGAAGGCGGCGGACAAGGCCGAGCGCCAGACGGCCTTCATGTTCGGTCTGTCGATCCTGGGCACGATCGTCGCCCTCGTCGGCTACTTCGGCATGGACATGGGCGACACCGTCGGCTCGATCCGCAGCTTCACCGCAGTCCTCGGCCTCGGAATCGCCCTGGCGATGCTCGGCATCGGCATCGGCGCGATCCACTGGGCGAAGACGCTCATGCGCGACCACGAGATGGTCGAGGAGCGCCACGAGCTGCGCTCGTCGGATGAGGCCCGCGAAGGCGCCATCCAGGACCTCAAGGACGGCGTCGTCGACTCCGGCCTCGGGGGCCCCAAGCGTCGCAGCCTGCTGAAGGGCTCGCTCATCACGGCGCTGGCCATCGCTCCCCTGTCGCTCCTGGTGCCCCAGATCGGCTCCATGGGCGCCGACTGGAACGTCTCGCGCTTCCGTCACACCATGTGGGACAAGGGAGTGCGCCTGGCGCGTGACCCCGACGGCTCGCTGATCAAGGCGGCGGACGTCACCATCGGCTCGGCCTTTCACGTGATCCCCGAGGGCCTCGTGGACCTCGAGCACCACAAGATCGAGGAGAAGGCCAAGGCCGTCGTCCTCCTGGTCCGTCTCAACCCCGAGGACCTGAAGATCCAGGAGGGCCGCGAGGACTGGTCCTTCGACGGCATCGTCGCCTACTCGAAGATCTGCACCCACGTCGGATGCCCTGTGGCCCTGTACGAGCAGCAGACGCACCACCTGCTGTGCCCGTGCCACCAGTCGACGTTCGACGTCTCCGACGGCGCGAAGGTCGTCTTCGGCCCGGCGAAGCGGCCGCTCCCGCAGCTGCCGATCGAGGTCGACGACGAGGGCTACATCGTGGCGCAGAGCGACTTCCACGAGCCTGTGGGACCGAGCTACTGGGACCGCCTCAAGGGCGATGACTCCAGCGCCACCGACGAGGAGGTCGAGCACTGATGGGCGCCAAGATCAACAAGGCCGCCGCAGGCACCGCCAACTACGTCGACGAGCGCACCGGCGTCGGCGCGCTGGTCAAGTTCCTCTCCCGCAAGCTGTTCCCCGACCACTGGTCGTTCATGCTCGGCGAGGTGGCGCTCTACTCGTTCGTCGTGCTGCTGCTCTCGGGCGTGTTCATCACGGCCTACTTCGAGCCCTCGATGACGTTCGTCACCTACGACGGCCCGCTCGAGACCATGCAGGGCGTCGAGATGTCCAAGGCGTTCGAGTCGACGCTGCACATGTCGTTCGAGGTCCCCGGCGGTCTGCTCATGAGGCAGATCCACCACTGGGCTGCGCTCATGTTCACGGCGGCGATCGTGATCCACATGGCCCGCGTCTTCTTCACCGGCGCCTTCCGCAAGCCGCGTGAGATCAACTGGCTCGTGGGCTTCACGTTGATGATCCTGTCGCTCGCGGCGGGCTTCACCGGCTACTCGCTCCCCGACGACGTGCTCTCCGGCAACGGCCTTCGCATCATCGACGGCGTGGTGAAGTCGATCCCGATCCTCGGCTCGTACATCTCGTACTGGCTGTTCGGCGGCGAGTTCCCCGGCGAGATCCTGATCCCACGCCTGTTCACCGCGCACATCCTGCTGGTGCCAGGCCTGATCCTGGCGCTCGTCGCACTGCACCTGTTCCTGGTGTTCCTGCACAAGCACACCCAGTACCCGGGCGGCGGCCGCACCCACAAGAATGTCGTGGGCCTGCCCCTGTTCCCCGTGTACACGGCCAAGGCCGGCGGCTTCTTCTTCGTGGTCTTCGGAATCATCGCGATCCTCGCGGCGCTGTTCACGATCAACCCGGTCTGGAACTACGGCCCCTACGACCCGTCGCCGGTCTCCGCTGGTACGCAGCCCGACTGGTACATCCTGTTCGTGGACGGCGCGCTGCGCCTCATGCCAGGCTGGCTGGGAGGCTTCCCGCTCGAGTGGGAGATCGCCGGCTACACGCTGTCCTGGAACATCCTCGTTCCCGCGGTCATCGTGCCGGGCATCTTCTTCGGGATCCTGGCCCTGTACCCGTGGATCGAGGCGTGGGCCACCGGCGACCGCGGCGAGAAGCACGTGCTCGACCGTCCGCGCAACGCTCCCACCCGCACCGGCATCGGCGTCGCGCTGATCTCGTTCTACATGATCCTCGCCCTCGAGGGCTCGAACGACATCATCGCGAACCTGTTCCACCTGTCGCTGAACGACCTCACGTGGACGTTCCGCATCGCGATCTTCGTGGTGCCGCCGCTGCTGTTCTGGATCACCAAGCGCATCGCGCTCGGCCTCCAGCGCAAGGACCGGGAGCTCGTGCTGCACGGTCACGAGACCGGCCGCATCGTGCGTCACGAGCACGGCGAGTACATCGAGGTCCACGAGCCGCTCGACGAGCAGGAGCTGTGGCTGCGGGTCAACTACGACAACATCACGCCATTCGAGGCTCCGGAGGAGTTCAACGAGAACGGCGTGCGTCGTGGCGGCATGCGCTGGAAGCGCTTCAAGGCCCGCCTGTCCCGCTTCTACTTCGAGGACCGTGTGGAGCCCGTGACTCCTGCCGAGTACGCGGAGGCGCAGCACCACCACGCCTCATACGCTGCCTCGGACGAAGGCCTCGCCGAGGCTGAGGAGAACGCCGACGCTGACAAGGCCCTCGACGAGGGATTCGCTCAGCTGAAGAAGGACTGACGGTCACGAACCATCTGACGAGAGCCCGGGGCTGCACCGCGAAAGCGCTGCTCCCCCGGGCTCTCGCACTTTTCGACGGACTCCGCACCGTTCCAGGTTTCGCGCCGCGAACCAGGAACAACTCGGCGTCTTCGTCGGTTGCACAGCAGGAAGGGACGACGCGGACTAGCGTCGGCCTAGCAGGATCCATCGCCCCGAGCCTCGGGGCCTGACAAGGAGGAAGAATGGCCGAGTACAGCCTGCCGGATCTCACCTACGACTACGGCGCCCTTGACCCGCACATCGCGGGCCAGATCATGGAGCTGCACCACAGCAAGCACCACGCCGCCTACGTCGCCGGTGCCAACACCGCGCTCGAGAAGATGGCGGAGGCTCGCGACACGGACAACTTCGGCGCGATCGCCGGCCTCGAGAAGGCTCTCGCCTTCAACCTGGGCGGTCACACCAACCACTCGATCTTCTGGACCAACATGTCGCCCGACGGCGGTGACAAGCCGGTCGGCGAGCTCGCCTCGGCGATCGATGACAACTTCGGTTCCTTCGAGAAGTTCCAGGCGCACTTCACGAACAACGCCATGACGATCATGGGCTCGGGCTGGTCGATCCTCGCCTGGGACACCATCGGCAAGAAGCTCGTCATCGTGCAGCTCTACGACCAGCAGGGCAATGTCCCCGTGGGCCTCATCCCGCTTCTCATGCTCGACATGTGGGAGCACGCGTTCTACCTTCAGTACAAGAACGTGAAGGCGGACTACGTCAAGGCGTGGTGGAACGTCGTGGACTGGGCGAACGTCCAGGCCCGCTTCACCAAGGCCACGTCGACGGACGGTCTGCTGGTCTTCTGACCGTCACTGCACCCTCGGGTGTGGCAGAGCCGGGCGGCACCTGCGCCTCATGAGCGCGCTGGGGCGCCGCCACTGGCTCGGGGCGGGTCTCCTTCGGGAGACCCGCCCTTTTCGCGTCTGAGGCCTGCTCCTGCCCCGCTGGCAGCGCCGCGAGTAGCCTCGCCAACCTCCCAAAGCTCGCGGGTCACTCAGCGTCGCTTCTGGGTGCTTTCGGCATGTTGCGGGTCACTCAGCGCCGCTCTCCGTCGCCATGAGGCGCAACGGGGTCACTCAGCGCCGTCTCTGGCCGACCCCGTTCGGCTTCGGGTCGCTCAGCGTCGCTTCTGCGTCTACGAGCTCGTGTACGGCTGACACCGCGTCGGGACGTGGACCCGTCGGCAGGGCCGCGGTAGCGTGTGCTCATCACACGGGACATGACTCCCTCTCCATTTGGGCCGAGCCGCACGGGCTCGGCGTCAGACAAGGAGACACCCATGTCCACCCACTTCCCTCCCCTGCACGAGCCGGAGAGCATGGCCGACTGGCATGACCGCACGGAGCCATCGATGGCCGCCATGGGCCGGCTGTATCGGCGGGAGACGCTCCAGGAGTCATCGACCCTCCTCCTCTCTTTCGGCTCACCGATGGTCGCTGTCCTCTACCGGTCGTGCGGGCACGATTCCTCCGAGGAGTACGAGGCTGCCGAGGCACGGGAGATCGTCGCCCGACTCGACGAGGAGATGGCCCAACGGCTGCTCGACCGTCCCAAGGAGCTCGAGCTCTCGGAACCACGACCGGCAATCGTGTCCCTCCGCATGACCAGCGAAGAGTGGCTCGCAGTCGATACATCGCTGTGCGTCATGGAGGAGCGTCCGGTCCCGACAGACTGCCCGCGATGCGCAGACGCCACGCCGAGCACACGGGGAGTCTGAGACCTTCGTGAGTGGCGCGACGGGCCGCCGCGGCGGTCAGTGACCCCGTGGGAGCGACACGCCGCTGAAAGCGGCGGTGAGTGACCCGAACGCACAGCACCTGAAGAGATGAAGAAGGGCCCGGCTCCGTACGGAGCCGGGCCCTTCTACTACCGGAGATCAGTGCGCGAAACGTCCCGTGGAGAACTCCATGACCCAGCCGACGAGACCGACGAGACCGACGATCGCGGCGGGAACCATCAGCCACCAGCCGACGGCAAGCGACACGAATGACAGCGCCGCGCCGGCCGCGAGCACGAGAGGCCACCAGCTCCACGGCGCGTAGAAGCCCTGGTCGCCCGACAGCTCCTCGATCTCGGCGTCATGCCGGTCCTCAGGGCGAGCGCCGTGACGACGCTCGAGCATCTTGAAGTAGATGCCGACCATCAGCGCCAGGCCAGCGGTCAGAAGGATCGCGGGAAACCCGACCATCTCCGAGAAGTCGGTGAGCCATCCGTAGATGAACGCGACCAGCAGGAAGAAGGCTCCGGGGAGCAGGAAGATGTTGGATTCGATCTTCATGGGTACCTCCTACCGGACCGGCGCGTGGTCGGTGTGCGGCTGGTTGACTGCGTCGGCGTGGTCGATCGCGGCCGCCTCAGGGTGGTGGCGGTCGAACGCAGGGCTCTCGGAGCGGATGCGCGGGATCGACACGAAGTTGTGGCGAGGCGGCGGGCACGAGGTGGCCCACTCGAGCGAGCGGCCGAAGCCCCACGGGTCGTCGACCTTCACCTTGGGCGCACGCTTGTGCGTGATGTAGATGTTCCAGAAGAACGGCAGGGTCGAGATCGCGGTGAGGAATGCACCCGCGGTCGACAGCTGGTTCATCCAGGTGAAGCCGTCCTCAGGCAGGTAGTCGACGTAGCGTCGGGCCATGCCCTCCGCGCCCAGCCAGTGCTGGACGAGGAACGTCATGTGGAAGCCGAAGAACAGCGTCCAGAAGTGGACCTTGCCCCAGCCCTCGTGGAGCATCTTGCCGGTGAACTTGGGCCACCAGAAGTAGAAGCCCGCGAACATCGCGAAGACGACGGTGCCGAAGACCACGTAGTGGAAGTGCGCCACCACGAAGTAGGAGTCGGACACGTGGAAGTCGAGCGTCGGCGACGACAGGATGATGCCGGTCAGGCCACCGAAGAGGAACGTGACGAGGAAGCCGACGGACCAGAGCATGGGTGTGGCCATGACGATCTTGCCTCGCCACATCGTGCCGATCCAGTTGTAGAACTTCACACCTGTCGGCACCGCGATGAGCATCGTCATGAACGAGAAGAACGGCAGCAGGACCGCGCCGGTCACGTACATGTGGTGCGCCCAGACGGACACCGACAGCGCGGCGATCGCGATGGTCGCGTACACGAGCCCGTGGTAGCCGAACAGCGGCTTCCGGCTGAACACCGGGAAGATCTCGGAGACGATGCCGAAGAACGGCAGCGCGATGATGTAGACCTCGGGGTGCCCGAAGAACCAGAACAGGTGCTGCCACAGGATGGCTCCACCGTTGTCGGGGTTGAACACCTGGGCACCGAGCACGCGGTCGGCGCCGAGCGCGAACAGCGCGGACGCGAGCGGCGGGAACGCGATGATGACCAGCATGGACGTCACCAGGGTGTTCCAGGTGAAGATCGGCATGCGGAACATCGTCATGCCGGGGGCACGCATGGTGACGATGGTCGTGATGAAGTTGACGGCACCGAGGATGGTTCCGAAACCACCGAGCGCGAGGCCGAAGACCCACAGGTCACCGCCGACGCCGGGCGAGTACACGGCGTTGGACAGCGGCGCGTACGCGAACCATCCGAACGACGCCGCGCCCTGCGGCGTGAAGAAGCCGGCGACGGCGATCAGGCCACCGAACAGGTACAGCCAGTAGGCGAACATGTTCAGTCGCGGGAACGCGACGTCAGGGGCGCCGATCTGCAGCGGCGTGATGACGTTCGCGAAGCCCGCGAACAGCGGGGTCGCGAACAGCAGCAGCATGATCGTGCCGTGCATGGTGAACAGCTGGTTGTACTGCTCCGCGGTCTGCACCACCTGGATGCCAGGGGCGAACAGCTCGGCACGGATGAGCAGCGCCAGCAGGCCGCCGATCACGAAGAAGAAGAACGACGTGACCAGGTACATGTACCCGATCGTCTTGTGGTCGGTGGACGTGATCCACTTGATGACCTGCGAGCCGGAGCGGCTCGGCGCCGCGGGGATCGCGGGGGCGGTCTCGAGGGCGCCTGGCTCCTCGTACTGGACGGTGGCCATTACTCCTCGCCCTCCTCGATGCCGATGCGGACTGCCTGGTCGCGCGAGTACTCGAGGCCGATCGCCCCGGTCTGACCCGCTGCGCGCAGGGACTCGATGTAGGCGTCGTACTCGGCGCGGTCGACGACCTCGACGTTGAACAGCATGGACGCGTGGTACTCGCCGCAGAGCTCGGCGCACTTGCCCTGGTAGGTGCCCTCCTGCTGGGGGATCACCTGGAAGACGTTGGTCTTTCCGGGGATCGTGTCCTCCTTGTAGAGGAACGCGGGGATCCAGAAGGAGTGGATGACGTCGCGCGAGTCGAGGTGGAACTCGACCACCTCACCCACCGGCAGGTACAGGGTCGGGAGCGTCTCCTCGACGCCCTCCTCACCGGTGAGCTGCGCCTGGACGCCGATGCTGTGCACGTCGTCGGTCAGGTAGTTGAAGTCCCACGCCCACTGCTTGCCGATGACCTGGATCTCCACGTCGGGCTCGGCCGACGTGTCCTTGATCTCCCACACACCGCGGACGGTCCATGTGAACAGCACGCCGATCATGACGATCGGGACGATCGTGTACATGAGCTCGAGCGGCACGTTCGCACGGGTCTGCTTGGGCAGCTTGTCGTCGTCCTTGCGCTTGCGGTAGACGGCGACGGCCCACAGGATCAGACCCCAGGTGACGACGCCGACTGCCAGCGCGGCGATCCAGGAGCCGTTCCACAGCTCGATGATCGTGCCGGTGTGGTTCGTGATCTCAGGGGTGGATGGAAGCGCGCCATTCTCGATGCCGGTCGAGCAGCCGGCGAGCAGCGTTGCCGCGCCGGCGAGAGCGACCGCAGTCAGGGTGCGCCTGAGCATACGGGGAGTGGTATTCGGGGACACGTCCACAGCATAGCGCGCGGTACCGTTCTGTCATGGCCCTCACCCGCACGTTTCTTGACGCAGGCGGCAGCGCACCGATGACTCCGAGGGCTCTCGAGGCCGTTCGCGCAGGTTTTGCCGACGGATGGGCCGACTCTCGCCGCCTCCACGCCGAGTCCCGACGCGCCCAGGCGCTCGTCGAGGGCTCACGGGAGGCGATCGCCGAGGTGCTCGGATGCCCTGCGCACGAGGTGGCCTTCTCCCCCAGCCCGCTGATCGCCCTCGAGCGTGTCGTGGGAGCCGTGCATACGGCCCGACGTGGGCGTGAGCGTGTCGTGGCGTCAGCGATCGAGCGTGATGCCACGCTGCACGCCGCTCACTACTACTCGAGCGGCCGCGTGGAGACGGTCCAGGTCGATGCGGAGGGCCACCTCGACCTGGAGGCCTTCGCTCAGGCGCTCGACTACCCCGACGTGACCCTCGCCGCCGTGCAGCACGTCAACCACGAGCTCGGCACCGCGCAACGGCTCGACGCCATCCACGAGGTGGCCGCCTCGCACCAGGTGCCCCTCGTGGTCGACGCGACGGCGTCGATCGGACACATGGAGTCGCCTGTGGCGTGGGATGCGCTCGTGGCGAGTCCCGCCGACTGGGGCGGCCCCTCCGGCGTCGGCGTGGTGGCGGTGCGCTCGCGCACCCGTTGGCTGCCAGCGTGGCCCGAGCGCTCCGGTTTCGAGGCGGGCGGCGCTGCCGTGCCGCTCATCCTTGCGGCGGCGGTGGCGCTCCAGGAGCGCATGGAGAACCGTGAGAAGGATGAGGCGCACCTGCGCTCGCTCGTGGACCGCATCCGCGGCGAGGCCGCGCGCATGGAGGGGGTCCGCGTCGTCGGCGATCCCGTGGAGCGTGCGCCGCACCTCGTCACTCTCGTGTGCGAGGGCGCCGACGGCGAGGCGATCCTCTCGCGCCTGGACAAGGACGGCATCGCGGTCGGGTCGGGCTCGGCGTGCGAGCACGACGGCTTCGAGCCCAGCCGCGTGCTGGGCGCCATCGGCTCCCCCTCGACCGGCAACATCCGCCTGGGGCTGCACCCGGGGATCGACGAGCCGACGATCGGCCGCTTCCTCGCACTCCTGCCGCGCGCCATCGCGGACGTCAGGTCCGACGCAGGGATGCCGACGTCCGACCAGCAGCCGGTCTGGGGCCGCGTCGAGTCCTGACCTTCTCGCGTCTGCCCGCACGCAGACCGCTGGGCTGCAGTGTTACTGGGCTGCTGCGTTGCTGGGCAGGGACGACGCCGGTCAGTGATTACCCTGCTCGGAAACGAAGAAGGACGGTGGGGCCGAAGCCCTCACCGTCCTTCTTCTCTGTGGCGCGTGGCGCCGATCAGCTGAACGAGTCTCCGCAGGCGCAGGAGCTCGAGGCGTTCGGGTTGTCGATCGTGAAGCCCTGCTTCTCGATCGTGTCCGCGAAGTCGATGGTCGCACCGTCGAGGTACGGCACGGACATCTTGTCCACGACGACGCCGACGCCGGCGAAGTCACGGATGGCGTCGCCGTCGAGCGTGCGCTCGTCGAAGTAGAGCTGGTAGATGAGGCCGGAGCATCCGCCCGGCTGCACGGCCAGACGCAGGCGCAGGTCGTCGCGGCCTTCCTGCTCGAGCAGGCTCTTGACCTTGGCGGCGGCGGCGTCGGTGATGACGACTCCGTGGGCCTGGGTCTCGGTGGCGGTGTCGGTCATGGCCACTTCCTTTCGTTGATACCTCTACAAGAGTACGACGTGTGCGGGCATTCCCGAAGACCCCCGCCTGAACGGCGCGGAAAGGGGGCGGACCCGACGGCAGCTGAGGGGTCCTGCCGCCGGGCCCTGACGTATGAACGCCTCGAAGATGTCCGTTGTGCCCGGTTTTCGTGTGATTTTTCTGACATCCGGTGTCAGCGCACGGGCGTCCAGGTGCGTGCGGCACGAGCGATGGCATCTGCCAGGCCATCTGGACCAGGAGCGCCGACGTGCGAGCCGTGGATTCCTGCGGCCATCAGGTCGCGCTTGCCCACGTGGGAGTCGGAGGTGACGACGACCGCCGGCACTCCCCTGGCCGCCGCGAGTCCTCCTGCTGGCGCGGCAGCGCCGTGATCGAGAGCCGCGTGCGACAGCGTGTCGACCACAGCGACCACGACGTCGGCGTGCTCAACGGCCTTGCCAAGCCCGGACCACCGCGCGAGCGAGTGCGACCCTGCCTCAAGGCGAGCGCCGAGCGCCGCGAGGCTGTACGCCATTCCTCCGGCCGCACCCGTGCGCGGCTGGTCGGACAGACGACGCGGGCCGAGCAGCACGGTGCCCGTCGACGCGATCTCGTCCGCCTCCTGTGCGCGCTGGCGCCACCGCTCCTCCTGCTCCTGCGCGGCGACGGCCAACGCTGCGTCGGCCTCGCGCCCTTCGCGCACGGCGGCGCTCATCCCGTGGAAGCCCAGCAGGGGTCGGTCGGAGCTCACGAGAGCCACGAGGTCGAGGTCCGCGAGCGTTTCCCGCGAGTCCTGCAGCGAGGCGCCCCACACGTCGGCTGCGTCGCCAGCTGGCGGAACGTCGCCGACCGGGACGATCACCGTGCGCGCGGCATCGGCATCCGCGGCGATCGCGCGCAGGGCTGCGCCGAGCGCGATCGGATCCCAGCGAAGCGCGCCGTCGGCGGGCGCGAGGAGCAGCCCCTCGGATGTCCGGATGGCGTCGACGCCTGGCACCGAATAGGCGGTTCCGTCCGCGGCGTCGGCGCTGCGCGGACCGCCATCACCCACGGCGATGGCGGTGACGTGCACGCCGGGTGTCGAGGTGCTCCACGTCAGCGCCGCCCTGTCGGCCGCGTCGATCGCGCCGGACACACCCGGCCATCCCTCCACCAGCATCGCCACTCGCATGGAGACAAGTGTGCCCGGTGCCGGCGGCACACCCGAACGGCGGGATTCCGTGCGTGCGGCCCGTGAGACAATGCTCGAATGAGCGCGACCTTCACGGAACCTGCCGAGTCGCCCGCTCTCCTCCTGCTGGGTCAGCGTCGTGACCTGCTGTCGGAGCGAGGCGTCGACTGCCCCGGAGCCCTGCCCTCCCCGTCGGATCCCGACCTGGTGGAGCGTGCGCTGAAGGCGAAGGAGGCCCTGGGCGACCGGGTGTTCATCCTGGGCCACCACTACCAACGTGACGAGGTCATCCAGTTCGCAGACGTGACGGGCGACTCGTTCAAGCTTGCCCGCGACGCGCAGAACCGGCCCGAGGCCGAGTTCATCGTGTTCTGCGGTGTGCACTTCATGGCCGAGTCGGCGGACATCCTCACCTCGGACGACCAGCAGGTCGTGCTGCCGGACATGGCTGCGGGCTGCTCGATGGCCGACATGGCGGACATCAACCAGGTCGAGGACGCGTGGGCGCAACTCGCCGAGGTGGGCGTGACCGAGCGCACCATCCCGATCACCTACATGAACTCGACCGCCGCGCTGAAGGCGTTCTGTGGCCGCAACAACGGTGCGGTTTGCACATCGTCGAACGCTGAGGTCGCGCTGCGCTGGGCGTTCGACCAGGTGGGCGGAGTCGAGGGCGACGGCAAGGTCTTCTTCTTCCCCGACCAGCACCTGGGCCGCAACACCGCGGTGCTGAAGCTCGCGATGGACCTGGACGACTGCGTCGTCTGGGATCCTCGCAAGCCGCTGGGCGGCAACACCCCTGAGGCGCTCGCCGCCGCGCGGATGATCCTGTGGAAGGGCCACTGCTCGGTGCACGCCCGCTTCCGCAAGGAGAACATCGACAAGCTGCGCGCCGAGGTGCCGGACCTCACCGTGATCGTGCACCCCGAGTGCGCGCACGAGGTCGTGGCCGCGGCCGACATGGTCGGCTCGACCGAGTACATCATCAAGGCCATCGAGGCTGCCGAGCCCGGCACGAAGTGGGCGATCGGCACGGAGCTCAACCTGGTGCGTCGGCTCGCCAACGCACACCCGGACAAGGAGATCCACTTCCTCGAGGACACCGTCTGCTTCTGCTCCACCATGAACCGGATCGACGTGCCGCACCTGGTGTGGGCGCTCGAGTCGCTCGTGGCGGGCGAGGTGCCCAACACCATCGTCGTGGACCCGCAGACCCAGGCAGAGGCCAAGGTGGCGCTGGACCGGATGCTCGCGCTTCCGGCCGCGGCGCCCGCGAAGGACTGACAGACCGCACCGTTGCGGCACACCCACGGAGAATGATGAGCAAGAACGACAGCACGATCGACCTTCCGGACGAGGACAGCACCGTCCCCGTCGGCAAGGGCCGCCCCACTCCCAAGCGCAAGGCGCAGGAGGCCGCGAACCACCGTCCCCTCGTGGGCGGTCAGGCCACCAAGGAGGACAAGGAGGCGCGCAAGCGGGCCATGCGTGAGAAGCGCGCCAAGGAGAACGCCGCGCTGATGAGCGGCGACGAGCGCAACATGCCGCCCGAGCACCGTGGCCCCGAGCGCCGTTGGATGCGCGACTTCATCGACGCCCGCTCCTCTGCGGCCGAGTGGGCGATGCCCGTGATGCTGGCCTTCGTGGTGCTGACGCTGTTCGTCGGGAACTCGGTCCTCGGCACCTTCATGATCATGGCGTTCTACATCGTCCTGATCGGCATGGGCATCGAGGTGTGGCTGATCTCCCGCTCGCTCAAGAAGCGCTTCGAGGCACGCTTCGGCGAGGGCAAGCTCCCCCGCGGGTGGAGGCTCTACACGATCACGCGCGCCATGAACATGCGCCGCATGCGTGTGCCCAAGCCTCAGGTCAAGCGAGGCGAGTACCCGGACGCCTGATCCGAACGTTTCGATCGAGGGCCCTGCGGCAGTCGCCGCGGGGCCCTTCGTCGTCCCTGGTGGCCGCGCGGGCGCCGCGCCGACCGTCCTAGGATGAATGGATGATCAACTATCGCTATCTCGGAAATTCAGGACTGAAGATCACTGAGCTCACCTACGGGAACTGGCTCACCCACGGATCCCAGGTGGAGAACGAGCAGGCTGCCGCGTGCGTGCGTGCCGCCCTCGACGTGGGCATCACGTCGTTCGACACGGCCGATGTCTACGCGAACACCGCCGCGGAGACCGTGCTCGGCGAGGCGCTCAAGGGTGAGCGTCGCGAGAGCCTCGAGATCTTCACGAAGGTCTACTGGCCCACCGGCCCGGGCGGTGCGAACGACACCGGCCTGTCCCGCAAGCACATCATGGAGTCCATCGACGGCTCGCTCAGCCGCCTGCAGACCGACTACGTGGACCTCTACCAGGCTCACCGCTGGGACCACGAGACGCCGCTTGAGGAGACGATGCTCGCGTTCGCGGACATCGTCCGTCAGGGCAAGGCCCTCTACATCGGAGTCTCGGAGTGGACCGCCGACCAGATCCGTCAGGGCGCGGAGCTCGCCAAGGAGCTGCGCATCCCCTTCATCTCGAATCAGCCGCAGTACTCGATGCTGTGGCGCGTCATCGAGGACGAGGTGGTCCCCGCGTCCGAGGAGAACGGACTCTCGCAGATCGTGTGGTCTCCCGTGGCCCAGGGTGTGCTCACCGGCAAGTATCTGCCCGGCGCACCGGCGCCTGCGGGCTCGCGCGGTGACGACGAGAAGGGCGGCAAGCGCATGATCTCCCGCTTCCTGGACGACCAGGACCTGCTGGAGCGCGTGCAGGGCCTCAAGCCGATCGCCGACGAGCTCGACCTCACGATGGCTCAGCTCGCCATCGCGTGGGTGCTGCAGAACAAGAACGTGGCCGCCGCCATCATCGGTGCGTCGCGTCCCGAGCAGGTCGTGGACAACGCGAAGGCCTCCGGTGTGGAGATCCCTGCGGAGCTCATGGCCCGCATCGATGAGGTGCTGGGCGACAAGATCGTGCGCGATCCGGCGCTCACCGCTGAGGCGAGCCCGGCGACGCGCATCGAGCGCTAGCCGCTGAGGCCAGACATGCGAAAGCCCCCGGGGTATGTCCCAGACCCGGGGGCTTTCGCATGTTCAAAGGAGAAAACAATGCACTGTGTACGCCTGGCAGGTGCGTACATAGAGTCCAACGCCCCATACCCGGAATGCGTTCCCAGAGTTCCGCAGAGTTTGCTCAGAGGTGATCCATGCTGACGTGGAACGAGGTCAGGACCCGTATCGGCGCGCTGGGTCTGGGGGCGGACGACGCGGTCCTGATGGGGTCGGGGCCGATGCTCGCCCACGGCCTGGTCGACGGGATCCACGACATCGACCTGGTCGCGCGAGGCGTCGCCTGGGAAAGAGCCGCGCGGTTGGGCACTGCGGAGCCTGGAGAGCACGGCGACGAGGTGGTGCATCTTCACTCGTCCGTTGAGGTCTTCTCGGGATGGTTCGGCCGCCCAGCGGACGAGGTCTTCTCGACCGCGACGCGCGTGGACGGGATCCTCGTCGGGTCGTTGGAGGAGGTGCTCGCCTTCAAGCTCGTGCTGGGTCGCCCCAAGGATCTGGCGCACATCGCTCTTCTCCGCGAGGCGCTGCGGGGCGACGGGCCGAGCGTCTAGGCGGACGCAGAGGCGATCTCAAGGATGCGGGCCGCGCCTGGCGCGAGACGTCGCTGCGGATTCCAGACCGCCGCGAACGGGCGGACGGCGGCAGGACCGTCGATCTGCACGCGGCGCAATCGTCCCGCGTCGAGGTCGTCTCGCACGGCTCGGGCGCTCAGCGCACCCACGCCCCCTCCAGCGAGGATGGTCCCTCGCACGGCCGCGGTCGTGGAGAGCTCCGCGGCCGGCGCGACGACAGCGCCGGCCCCCACGACGATCTCGAGCGCACGTTCCATCGCGAGCCGCGTGCCCGAGCCCTCCTCGCGGCTGACCAGCGGCGTCCTCGCCACCTCGGCGGGGCTCACCGAGGTCCGCTTCGCCCATGGATGGTCGGGTGCGACCACGAGGACGACCTCGTCCTTCATGAACACGTAGCTGGCGAGCCCTTCGGGCAGGTCGGGCGACTCGACGAAGCCCAGGTCATCCTTCCCCGCGCGCACCCGTGCAGCGACCGTCACCGAGTTCACGGCGGTGAGCTCCACGTGCGCGGCCGACGGGTCGGCTGCGTAGGTGACGAGCCAACCGGGCACGAGGTGCTCGGCGATCGTGAGGCTCGCGCCGACACGCACGTGCGCGGCCCGATCGCTGCGGAGCGAGCCGACGGCCGAGTCGAAGGCGTCGGCCTGCCCCACGAGCGTCGCGGCCCACTCGGCGACGAGCGTTCCCTGGTCCGTGAGCCGCGTCCCGCGGGCGCTTCGTGCGAAGAGGGCGAGGCCCCAGCGACGCTCGAGCGCACGCATCCGCTGCGACACCGCCTGTTGGGTGACGCCGAGCGCCTCCGCGGCGCCCGTGAGGCTGCCGTGCTGCTCGATCGCGACGATCATCCGCAGCTCGTCGAGCGTCGTCCCCGTCACCGCTCATCCTCACCTTCGGTCGCGCCAAGACACAACCCACACTTGTGGATACCCACGGAAGTCACCCTACCGGGACGCCCGCCGCCTTGGAACGCTTGACGCATGAGCCTCCGCGCAGCCCGACCCGCCGTGACCCCCAACTGGTTCGCCGTCGTCATGGGCACCTCGATCCTTGGCACCGCCGCCGCGACGCTCCCTGTCTCCGGCCCCGCCCTCGACGTTCTCGCCTGGGTCGCGTGGGCGCTCGCCACGCTCGCGTTCGCTGCTGCCGTCCTCACCACGGCCGCCCACTACCTCGACGACCGTGGGGCTGTCCGCCGCTACCTCGACGACCCGAGCATGGCGCACTTCTTCGGTGCGCAAGCCATGGGTCTGCTCGCCTACGGCGCCGCCACGCTCGTGGTCGCGTCACCGCTCCTGGGCGAGCAGTGGGCGGTGGGGATCGATGCCGTGCTCTGGGTGCTGGGCACGCTCCTCGGGCTCGCGACCGCGATCGGGGTGCCGGTCATCGCGTTCACCCGCCACCAGGTCGCCGACGACGCCGCGTCGGGCGCCTGGCTCATGCCCGTGGTCCCCCCGATGGTCTCCGCGGCGACGGGGGCGATGCTGCTGCCCTACGTGGACGGCGAGCTCGCCCGCACGCTCGCGGTCGCCTGCTACGCGATGTTCGGGCTCAGCGCGCTCGCCGCGATCATGGTCATCGCCTCGCTGTGGAACCGGCTCGCGCACCGGCAGATCGGGGCGGCCGCCGCGGTGCCGACGCTGTGGATCGTCCTCGGCCCGCTCGGGCAGTCGGTCACGGCCGTCGGCATCCTCGCCGACCACGCCTCAAGCCCACTCGGGATCTCCAGCCGATCGCTGCTCGTGTTCTCGATGCTGTACGGCATCCCGGTGATGGGCTTCGCGCTCATGTGGCTCGCCATCGCGCTGGCGATCACGGTGCGGACGCGACGCACGGGATTGCCGTTCACTCTCGCGTGGTGGGCCTTCACCTTCCCAGTCGGCACGTGTGTGACAGGCGCGAGCCAGCTCGCGCGACACACGGGTTCGGCGGCGATGACCGGGCTCTCGCTCGGCCTCTACGCTCTGCTGATGGCTGGCTGGTTCATCGCTGCGACCGGCACCTACCGCCACTACGTGAGAGGACGACGCCTCACGGCAGACCCCGAGACGGCCGACGCGGGCGCGGAGCCGGAGCCCATCACCGCCGCGGCGTGACCCCTGCGTTGATCCGCGCGGGCCAGGCTGGTCCCTCGTATACGAAAGCGGTGTAGCCCTGGAGAAGGGTCGCTCCCGCGTCGAGCATCGCCTGAGCGTCCGCGACCGTGGTGATCCCACCGACGCCGATCAGGCACATCTGCTCACCCACACGCGCGCGCAGGCGCGCCATCACCTCGAGCGCGCGAGGCAGCACCGGCGGCCCCGACAGCCCGCCAGGGCCGCGGTCGTGCCCGATCGTGGTGTTGGTCGCGACGATGCCGTCCAGGCCGAGCTCGACAGCGAGGTCCGCAACGGCGTCCACGTCCTCGTCCGCGAGGTCGGGCGCGATCTTGACCAGCAGCGGCACATGCCTGTCGCCCACTGCGTCGTCCGCAGCGGCGCGCACGTGCTCCAGGATCGGACGGAGCGCCTCGGTCGACTGCAGGTCCCGCAGGCCCGGCGTGTTCGGCGAGGAGACGTTCACCACCAGGTAATCCGCATACGGCGAGAGCAGCCGAGCCGAGTAGCCGTAGTCCGTCGGCGCCTCCTCTGCCGGCGTCACCTTGGTCTTGCCGATGTTCACGCCCAGGATGACGCGCTTGCCCGCCCTGTGGCTGCGCAACCGTGCAAGGCGGCGTGCCACCGCGTCGGCCCCGTCGTTGTTGAAGCCCATGCGGTTGCGCAGGCCCCGCACATCCTTCTCACGCCACGACCGCGGCTTCTCGTTCCCCGGCTGCGCCCGCGCCGTGACCGTGCCGATCTCGATGTGGGAGAAGCCGACCGCAGCGAGCCCGGGGACAGCCTCCGCGTTCTTGTCCATGCCCGCCGCAAGGCCGAGCGGAGCATCGAAGTCGAGCCCCAGCGCGTGCACCCGCGCGGACGCCGGCGGCGAAGGGAAGACCCACCTGCCACCGAGCATGCGCAGCACGCGCCCGCCGTACCTGAAGCCCGCCACCGCGAAGCGGTGAGCGAACTCCGGATCCATCCGATAGATCACGTTCCTGAGCACGAGGTCGTACATGGCTCCACGGTAGTCGGCGATAGGCTCGAGCCATGACATCACTGAACGCCACAAGCGACATCGTCACGTCCATCGCGGCCGACGCCCTCATCCTCGGGGTCGACGCAGAAGGCACGATCCTCGCGCACCCGCAGGTGCCCGCCGAGGCCCTCGTCCCGCTCCAGGAGGCCGCCTCCCTGCTCGACGTCAAGGGCAAGTGCTGCGCCGTCACCGTCCTGCCGGGCACCGGCACCGGCGCGCGTCGCGTCGTGCTCGTCGGCATCGGCGAGGGCAGCGCACGCGAGCTCCGCGAGGCCGCAGGCACCGCGGCCCGCTCGTGCGGGAAGGACCCCGACTCCGTGGTCGTCGCCATCCCCGCCGCGGACGACGCCGGCTACACCGCGATCGCCGAGGGCGCCGTGCTCGGCGCCTACTCGTTCCGCGACTACAAGACCGACGCGGAGCCCGCCGAGGGCGAGGAGCCGTGGGCCGGAACCGCGTGGAGCGTCGCCGGCGCGTCCGAGGCCGCGATCGAGCGCGCCTCGATCCTCATCGCCGCCATCGCAGGCGTGCGCGACCTGGTGAACACGCCCCCGCGCGACATGTTCCCCGGCGCCGTCGCCGCGATCGCGCAGGAGCTCGGAGCGCAGACCGGTGCCGAGGTCACCATCTGGGAGCCCGAGCAGCTCGCCAAGGAGGGCTACGGAGGCATCCTCGGAGTCGGCATGGGTTCCGCACGGCTGCCCCGCCTGGTCCGCGTCGAGTGGGCCCCCGAGGACGCCAAGGCGCACGTCGCGCTCGTCGGCAAGGGCATCACGTTCGACACCGGCGGCATCTCGCTCAAGCCGCCGAAGGGCATGGAGACCATGAAGTCCGACATGTCGGGCTCCGCCGTCGTACTGCACGCGACCCTCGCCGCCGCGCGCGCCAAGCTGCCCGTCAAGGTCACCGCCTGGCTCTGCCTCGCCGAGAACATGCCCTCCGGCACCGCGCAGCGCCCCTCCGACGTCATCAAGATCTATGGCGGCAAGACCGTCGAGGTCATGAACACCGACGCCGAGGGCCGCCTCGTCATGGCCGACGGCCTCGCCCGCGCCATCGAGGACAACCCCGACGTGGTGCTCGACGTCGCCACGCTCACCGGCGCCCAGGGCGTCGCGCTCGGCTCACGCACCTCCGCGGTGATGGGCGACGACGCGATCCGTACCGAGGTGGCCGACGCCGCCGAGCGTGCAGGCGAGGACTTCTGGCCGATGCCGCTGCCCGGCCACCTCCGCGAAGGCCTCGAGTCGACCGTCGCCGATCTCAAGAACATCGGCGACCCGATGGGCGGAATGCTCTCGGCGGGCCTGTTCCTCAAGGAGTTCGTCGGCGACACCCCGTGGGGTCACCTGGACATCGCCCGACCCGCGTTCAACGAGGGTGCGCCCTGGGGCTGGACCGTGAAGGGCGCCACCGGTCACTCGGTCCGCACCCTGGTCGAGCTCTTCGAGCAGCGCGCACAGGCATAACCCAGCCACACAGAAGGCCCGCGACCCTCCGGGGTCGCGGGCCTTCGTGCATGCTCGTCCGTTCCAGCCACGCTGCGGGCGCGTGCCGGATCAGGCCGGCTCGGGACCCATGAACTTGATCAGCGCCTTGCGCGTGAACTCGAGGACCTGCATGTCCCGAAGCTCGCGCCTGGGCACCCACGCAGCGACGTCGGTCGTCCCGTGCTGCTCGTGCCGCAGCTCGCCCTTCACGTGAACCGGATAGCACAGCCGCACATGATGGAGCCTCAGCGAGCGCGCGGGGATCTCCATCACGTCCGAGAGGATCAGCGGCTTGCCGACGATGGTGGCCAGCAGCCCGGTCTCCTCCGCGACCTCCCTCGCGAGCGCGTCGGCAGGATGCTCGCCGAAGTCCACGCCTCCGCCGGGCAGGCTCCACTGTCCTGCGAAATCCGAGATCGCGGACGAGCGCGCCAGCAGCACGGCGTCTCCGCTCGCCGCCACACCGTAGGAGGCAAGGCGCGTGCGCTCCTCCCACTCGACGTCGGTCACAACGGCTTGCGATGCGTCTCGTTCCACTCGCGCATGCGCGACGGATAGCCCGAGAGGTTCACGTCGAACGCCGGAACCCCGAGCTGCGTCGCGAGCTTGCGCGCCGCCACCTCGTCCGGCACCTTGCGGCGCGTCCACTCCCCCGTGCCCGCGACGAGCACCATGGTCGTCTGCGTCACGCGCGTCGCCGGCTCGATGAACGCCTCACACCCCGGACGCGACGCCGCGAACTCCTTGAAATGCGCGACGGTCTGCGCCTGAGCGCTACGAGACGTGGAGCCGGACTCGGGGCTCGAGGGCTTCTTGGAGCCGAACAGCTTCGACAGGAACGACATACGCCCAGGCTATGCCACGGGCGTTGCGGTTCGCGTCAACCGCGCCAGGTGGCAAGATGGGCGGTACCGACTTCCTTACAAGGAGAACGAATAGTGTCCGAGTCCACCCCGCGCTCGTTTGATGTCCTCATCCTGGGAGGCGGCTCCGGCGGCTACGCCGCGGCGCTGCGCTCTGCACAGCTCGGCCTGACCGTCGGTCTCGTCGAAGAGGCCAAGGTCGGAGGCACCTGCCTTCACAACGGGTGCATCCCCACCAAGGCGCTGCTGCACGCGGCCGAGGTCGCCGAGACCGCCGCGCACGGCCCCTCCATCGGAGTCTCCACGACGTTCGACGGCGTCGACATGAACGGCGTGAACGCCTACAAGCAGGGCGTCATCGACCGCCTCTACAAGGGCCTCCAGGGCCTGATCAAGTCGCGCAAGGTCACCATGATCGAGGGCCACGGCACGCTCGTCGGCCCTGACGCGATCGAGGTGCGCGGCGAGCGCTACACCGGCAAGAACATCGTCCTCGCCACCGGCTCCTACGCCCGCTCGCTGCCCGGCCTTGAGATCGGCGGCCGCGTCATGACGTCGGACCAGGCGCTCACGCTCGACTACGTGCCCCGCTCCGCGATCGTGCTCGGCGGCGGCGTCATCGGTGCCGAGTTCGCCTCCGTGTGGAAGTCCTTCGGCTCCGAGGTGCACATCATCGAGGCGCTCCCCCACCTCGCCCCCAACGAGGACGAGTCCCTCAGCAAGGCCCTCGAGCGCGCGTTCCGCAAGCGCAAGATCGGCTTCACGCTCGGCAAGCGCTTCCAGTCGGTGACCCAGGACGCGAACGGCGTCACCGTCACGCTCGAGGACGGCACCACACAGCAGGCCGACATCCTGCTGGTCGCCGTGGGCCGCGGACCCCGCACCGCGTCGCTCGGCTACGAGCAGCAGGGCCTCAACATGGACCGTGGCTTCGTCCTCACCGACGAGCGACTTCACACCGGCGTCGGCAGCATCTACGCGGTCGGCGACATCGTTCCCGGCCTCCAGCTCGCGCACCGCGGCTTCCAGCAGGGCATCTTCGTCGCCGAGCAGATCGCGGGCCTCAACCCGCAGCCGATCATCGAGTCGAACATCCCGCGCGTCACCTACTGCGAGCCCGAGCTCGCCTCGGTCGGCCTCACCGAGGCCAAGGCCAAGGAGCAGTACGGCGCCGAGAACATCAAGGCCATCGAGTACAACCTGGGCGGCAACGGCAAGAGCCAGATCCTCAACACGCAGGGCTTCATCAAGCTCATCCGCGTGGTGGACGGCCCCGTCGTCGGCGTCCACATGATCGGCGCCCGCGTCGGCGAGCAGATCGGCGAGGCCCAGCTCATCGTCAGCTGGGACGCGCACCCGGAGGACGTGGCACCGCTGGTCCACGCCCACCCGACCCAGAACGAGGCGCTCGGTGAGGCTCACCTTGCGCTTGCCGGCAAGCCGCTGCACGCGCACGACTGATTCGACCAAGGGAGTTCCCAGCACATGAGCAACGACGTCACTCTTCCGGCCCTCGGCGAATCCGTCACCGAGGGCACCGTCACCCGCTGGCTCAAGAACGTCGGCGACACCGTCGAGGTCGATGAGCCCCTGCTCGAGGTCTCGACCGACAAGGTCGACACCGAGATCCCCTCGCCCTTCGCAGGCACCGTCACCGAGATCCTCGTCGCCGAGGATGAGGAGGTCGAGGTCGGTGCCGTGCTCGCACGCATCGGCGAGGCCTCCGAGGCGGGCTCGGCCCCTGCGGCCCCGGCCCCCGCGGCCGAGAGCGCACCTGCGCCTGCCCCTGCAGCCGAGAGCGCTCCGGCACCGGCACCTGCCTCTGCTCCTGCCCCGGCACCCGAGTCGGCACCCGCTCCCGCCGCAGCACCCGCTGCGGGCGGTCGCGACGTGACGCTCCCCGCACTGGGCGAGTCGGTCACCGAGGGCACCGTCACCCGCTGGCTCAAGAACGTCGGCGACACCGTCGAGGCGGACGAGCCCCTGCTCGAGGTCTCGACGGACAAGGTCGACACCGAGGTCCCGTCGCCGTTCGCCGGCACCGTGACCGAGATCCTCGTGGCCGAGGATGACACGGTCGAGGTCGGCGCGGTGCTCGCACGCATCGGCGACGGCTCCGCGGCTCCTGCTCCCGCCCCCGCGGCTGAGAGCGCACCTGCGCCGGCACCTGCCTCGGCTCCCGCACCTGCCGCCGAGAGCGCTCCGGCACCTGCGCCGGCGCCCGCCTCGGCTCCTGCGCCTCAGTCCGCCCCGGCACCTGCCTCGGCTCCGGCTGCGGCACCCGCGCAGGCCTCCGCACCCGCTCCTGCGGGCCAGGTCGGCGGCTCGGGCTATGTCACGCCGATCGTCCGCAAGCTCGCCGCCGAGCGCGGCGTGGACCTCTCGGGCGTCTCCGGCACCGGTGTCGGCGGACGCATCCGCAAGGAGGACGTCATCGCAGCCGCGGAGGCTCCCGCGCCGGCTCCGGCCGCTCCCGCGGCTACGGCTGCTCCCGCAACGCCCGCGGCACCGGCAGCGCCTGAGGCGAAGGTGTCGGAGCTGCGCGGCCAGACGGTCAAGATGACCCGCATCCGCAAGATCACCGCCGACAAGATGATGGAGTCGCTGCACGGCATGGCGCAGCTCACCTCCGTGGTCGAGGTCGACTGCACCAAGATCTGGGCGCTGCGCGCGAAGTCGAAGACCGCGTTCGCGGAGAAGCACGGCGTTAACCTCACGTTCCTGCCGTTCTTCACCCGCGCCGTGGCTGAGGCGCTGACCGAGCACGCGTTCCTCAACGCGTCGGTCGATGACGGCTCGATCGTCTACCACCCGACGGTGAACCTCTCGCTCGCGGTGGACACGCCGAAGGGCCTCATGCTGCCGACGCTCCGTGACGCCGACTCCAAGACGATCGTCGACCACGCCAAGGGCATCGTCGACCTCGCCACCAAG
Source organism: Demequina zhanjiangensis (assembly GCF_030418315.1). GTDB lineage: Bacteria > Actinomycetota > Actinomycetes > Actinomycetales > Demequinaceae > Demequina > Demequina zhanjiangensis. The sequence continues at coordinate 272,871 of NZ_JAUHPV010000003.1, read as the reverse complement.
GCCCGCGATGGCGGTCTGGCCGCAGACGAGATCTCGGGCGGCACGTTCTCGGTGACCAACACGGGCTCCGGCGGCACGCTGTTCGACACGCCGATCGTCCCGTCCCCGCAGGTCGGCATCCTCGCGACCTGCGCGATCGTCAAGAAGCCGGTGGTCGTCAAGGGCCCGGATGGCGAGGACGTCATCTCGGTCCGCCCCATGGCCTACCTGCCGCTGAGCTACGACCACCGCATCGTCGACGGTGCCGACGCCGCCCGCTTCCTGCAGACCGTGAAGGCCCGCATCGAAGGCGGCGCGTTCGAGGACGAGCTCGACCTCTAGGTCCTGATGCGCGTCGTCATCTCAGGAGCCTCCGGGCTCATCGGCACCGCGCTTTCCGCTTCGCTGCGCGAGGGCGGCCACTCTGTGGTCGCCCTCGTGCGGCGTCAGGCCAGCGGTGAGCACGAGTCATCATGGAGCCCCGCCGCGGGTCTCGTCGACCACGACGTGATCGCGTCCGCCGACGCTGTCGTCAACCTGGCAGGCGCCTCGATCGGCGCGCGCAGGCTCACCAGCTCGTACCAGCAGGTGGTCAGGCAGTCGCGGGTCGACTCCACGACCACGCTCGCCAAGGCGATCGCCGACGCGAACCCGGACGCAGTCCTGCTCCAGGGATCCGCGATGGGCTACTACGGCTCCCGCGGCGAGGAGGCGCTGTCCGAGCGCTCGGCAGCCGGAGACACGTTCCTCGCCGACATCTGCAAGACGTGGGAGGCCTCGGCCGCCCCCGCGGAGGACGCGGGCGCGCGGGTCGTGTACCTGCGTACCGGCCTGGTCCTCGCTCCCGAGGGCGGGTTCGCCGAGAGGCTGCTCCCGCTCGTCCGCCGTGGCCTCCTGTCGGCTCTGGGGTCAGGATCCGCGTGGCATTCGTGGATCTCGCTCAAGGACGTGGTGCGCGCGCTCACCTTCCACCTTGAGTCGGATCACCATGGCCCGTCGAACATCGTCGCGCCTCTCGCAGTGCGCGACAGGGACCTGATCGCCGCGCTGTCCCACGCCGCCGGCAGCACTCCGGGCCTTGCCGTGCCGGACTGGGTGCTGCGGACGGTCGTAGGCCCCGCAGCCGAGGACCTGCTCTCCTCGCAGCAGGCGATCCCCGGCGTGCTGACCCGTCTGGGCTTCACGTGGACGCACCCTCAGATCGAGGACGCCGCGCGCTGGGTCGTCAGTTCGCGCTGACCTCGCTGACGCGCCATCGTCCGTGGTCGAGCACGAGCTCCAGCACGACTGACTCCGTGGCCGGCTCCGCATGCGTCGTCTCACCCGAGACGGTGACGTCGTAGCCGGACATCGTGTACTCGATCGCGACCACCGCGCTGTCCCCACCCTCCTCCTGCACCTGAGTGGCGTCGACGCTCACCTCAAGCCCGTCGTACACGAGGGCTCCTGCCGTCACAGAGGCCGATTGCTGCTCCGCACGTGCCCTCGCAGGCGTCCCCTCCGCCGTGGTCGCGAGCAGCGCGGTCGCGTCACCCGCGTCGAGCGCGTCGAAGCGCCGCTCGGTGAGGCGCGCGGCCGCCTGCGCAGGGTCGCCTGGGCCGATCGCCGCACCCGACTGAGCGAGGCCACGCGCGAGCGCCGCAGCGTCGCCGGTGGGGGCAGCAGAGGCCTCCGCCGAAGCGAGGAACGCCGCCGTGACAGTGAGCGCCACCAGAGCCGCGGCCGCTCCCCCGCTCAGCATCGCGAGCCTGCGCGGAGTCGTGGACAGGCGCGAGGCGAGCGCAGACCACCGGTCGGACGGCCGCTCCTGCCGCCCGACCGGTGGTCTTCGGGGACCGGTGGACGCGGGCTTCCCCTTCCCACGTCGCGCGCCCTCGGAAGCAGGCTCCGACGAGGCGAGGCTCTCGCGCATCCGGGATGCGACAGAAGGCCCAGGCAGCGCGACCGGCCGCTCCTCGGCCGCTCCAGGCAGAGCGCGCGCGACCATGGCCGCCGTAGGGCGGCCGGACGGATCGTCGGCGGACATCGGATCCGTCCACGCCGTCATGACATCCGCGTCCGAGGTCCGCGCTGATGCCCGCAACAGGCGCCCCAAGGCCGCGACGTCGTCGGGCTGAGTCGCACTCGCCACTCCGGCGCCCGTGTCGAGCAGCACGGCGGATCCCGAATCGATCAGGATGCTCTCGGCGTCCACGACGCCGTGTGCCATCCCGGCGCGGTGAAGCCGTGCGAGAGCGCGCGCGACCCGCGTGCCGACCCACACGCACTCACCGGCGCTGAGGGGCCCACTCGCGCGGATCACCTCGGCAAGCGTGACCCCGTGGCTCACGGGCATCAGGGCGATGACGGCATCGCCCTGCATGATCACCCGATCGGGGGCGCGCAACTCCTCGGCCCCAAGCGCGCGCACCACCTCGGCACGAGCGCCCGCGGCGACGTAGACAGCCTCGCCCACCCCGATGACCCGTCGGATCTGCGCGATCTCGCCTTCAGCAACCATGGACCTCAGAAAAGCAGCACGAAGCCGACCCGCGGAGGAAATCCACAGGCCGGCGTCGTACGGGTCAGTCCTCGATGCGCTTGTGGAGAGGCCACCAGGACAGGCGTCCGATGTCGGCGACCAGCCCCGGCACCAGGAGCGACCGCACCACGAAGGTGTCGATCAGCACACCGACGGACACGATGAACGCGATCTGCGCCAGGAAGATCAGCGGGATGACGCCGAGCGCAGCGAACGTGGCTGCGAGCACGATGCCCGCCGAGGTGATGACCCCGCCGGTGACGGCCAGCGCCCGGCGCATCCCCTCGCGGTTGCCGTGCACGAGCGTCTCCTCCCGGGCACGCGACATCAGGAAGATCGAGTAGTCGACGCCCAGCGCCACGAGGAACACGAAGCCGAGCAGCGGGACCGCCGGATCGGTGCCCGGGAAGCCGAACACGTGGTTGAACACCACCGCCGACAGTCCCATCGTCGCCGCGAAGCTGAGGACGTTCGCCAGCATGATCAGCACGGGAGCGAGCACGGCGCGCAGCAGCAGCATGAGCACCACAAGGATCACGAGCAGGATGGTCGGGAGGATCACCCGCAGGTCTCGCTCCGAGGTGAGACGCGTGTCGAGGGTCTCGGCAGCCTGGCCTCCGACCAGCGCGTCGGCATCGACGGCGTGCACCTGGTCGCGCATGTCCTGCACGATCTCGGTCGCCTCCACGGAGGACGCCGCGACCTGGGTGATGGCGACCACCTCGACGCGGCCGTCGACCACGAGCGGCTCCTCGCCCGGGACGACGCCGACCGGCGCACCCTCGGCGACCGACGGGGTGAGCAGGTAGGCCTGGTCCACGCCCTCGACGGCGGAGACGGTCGCGAGCATCTCGTCGGCGCTCTCCTCCGGGGCGATCACGCGGATCGGGGAGGTGGCCCCTGCGTCGAAGTGCTCCTCAAGCAGGTCGAAGCCCTCGATGGACTCCACCTCGCCCAGGAAGACGTCACGCTCGCCGAGGCCGCCCGACTGGAACGTGGGCAGGAGAGCCGCGAGGACGGCGAGCCCCAGCGCAGCCGAGGCCCAGATGACGCGCGGACGACGGTCCACGGCGCGGGACACCTTGCCCCACACGCCTGCCTTGGTCTCGAGCTCGGTGGTCACCTTCTCGCGCTCCGCGGGGCTGAGATCGGCGTGCACCGGGTCGGCGGGCGCGTCGTCACCCCTGTAGCGCGGCATCGCGGGCCAGAACACGCCTCGGGCGTGCTTGCCGCCGATCAGCAGGAGCGCAGGCAGCAGGGTGAGCGCCGCGGCGAACGACGCCACGATGCCGATCGCGCCCGCGGGGCCGAGCGACGAGTTCGACTTGAGGTCGCTGAGCAGAAGCACGAGCAGTCCAAGGACGACGGTGCCGGCCGAGGCGGCGATCGGCTCGAGCGAGCGCTTCCACGCGGTGGCGAGCGCGGAGTACGGCGATCGGGTGCGGAGCAGCTCCTCGCGGTAGCGGGCGACCATGAGAAGCGAGTAGTCCGTCGTCGCACCGACCACCAGGATGAACATGATGCCCTGGCTCTGTCCGTTGAGCGTGATCACGTCGTTCGAGGCGAGGGCGTAGACGAGGATGATGGCGCCGGTGAGGGCGATCATGGAGGTCGCGAGGACCAGGAACGGCAGCACCGGGCTGCGGTACACGATCAGCAGGATGACGAGCACGACGGCGAGCGCCACGAGCAGCAGGATGCCGTCGATGCCGGCGAAGGCCTCCGTGAGGTCTGCGACAAGGCCGGCGGGGCCGGTGACGTAGGCCTCCATGCCGAGGTCTGCCGCCTCCCACGCGTCGCGCAGGGTGTTGACCAGCACGGTGCCGAAGGACTCCTCGCCCACCTGCTCAGCGAACACGTCGGCGTCCACGGCGAAGGTGACGAGGGTCGCCTCGCCGTCCTGCGAGGCGACGGCCTGCGGGCCCATGCCGCCGGGGCCGGTGAGGATGACGTCACCGATCGTGCGCCCCTCGGGGTCGCCCTCGAGCGGCTCCGCGAGGACCTCGTCGACGAAGCCCTGCACCGTGGCGACGTCCTCCGCGGAGCCACCCTCGACGACCATCAGCGCGGGTACGGACTCGGACTGGACGAACTCGGCGTGAGCCTCGGCGGCCTCGGTCGACTCAGCGGTCGCGGGCAGGAACGCTGCGGAGTCGTTCTCCTGCACGTCCGACAGCTGGCCGAAGGTCTGTCCTCCCGCTCCTCCCACGCCCAGCCATGCGACGATGGCGAGCAGAACGAGGACAGGTCTGATCCAGGTGTGCTTCACAGCGGGTCTCTTCCTTAAGGCTCTGGAGTGAACACTTGACTAGGTCTTGATGGCAGGAGAACGTGGCGTTTCACGTTCTCATTCCCGCTATTTGACATGGCACCGGGTGGCGGCTCAGATCGGGTTAGCCTTGAGCCGTGGACACACTGGACCTGCTCCCCGAGGGCCCTCTCGAGTACCGCCGCATCTGGGATCGCCAACGCGAGATCCACGGCGAGATCGTGGCCGGCACACGCGGCGACACGCTGGTGCTCGTCGAGCACGAGAGCGTGTACACCGCAGGCAAGCGCACGGCCACGTGGGACCGACCTCTGGACGGCACACCCGTCGTCGACGTGGATCGCGGAGGCAAGATCACCTGGCACGGACCCGGCCAGCTGGTCGGCTACCCGATCATGAGGCTCGCCGAGCCTGTCGACGTGGTCAAGTACGTCAGATGCCTCGAGCAGGCCATCATCGACGCCTGCGCCTCCTTCGGCATCCACACCATGCGCGTCGAAGGGCGCTCGGGAGTGTGGCTGCCCGCCACCGATGGCCGACGCGAGCGCAAGATCTGCGCGATCGGCGTGCGGGTAGCCAAAGGCGTCACCATGCACGGCTTCGCGCTCAACTGCGACCCCGACCTCGCCGAGTTCGACAGGATCGTGCCGTGCGGCATCTCGGATGCCGACGTGACCTCCCTGAGCGCCGAGCTGGGAAGAGACGTCCCCATCGCCGAGGCGGTGCCGCACGTGCTCGGCGCCCTCGACTCCGCTCTCGCCGACGTACGATGGACGCCTGCCGACACGGAGTCAGCCGCCCCCGGCGACGACGAGTCCGTCCCCCGACGCAAGGAGACCGTGTGACCCCCGCACCTGAGGGCCGCAAGATGCTGCGCATCGAGGCCCGCAACGCCGAGACCCCTATCGAGCGCAAGCCGGAGTGGATCCGCACCAAGGCCACCATGGGCCCGGAGTACAACGAGCTGAAGTCGCTCGTGAAGGGCGGCGGACTTCACACCGTGTGCGAGGAGGCCGGCTGCCCCAACATCTTCGAATGCTGGGAGGACCGCGAGGCGACGTTCCTCATCGGCGGCGCGCAGTGCACCCGACGCTGTGACTTCTGCCAGATCGACACCGGCAAGCCGTCCGCGCTCGACCGCATGGAGCCGCTCAAGGTCGCGAAGTCGGTGCAGGAGATGGGCCTCAAGTACTCCACGGTCACGGGAGTCGCCCGCGACGACCTGGAGGACGGGGGCGCATGGCTGTACGCGGAGACCGTCCGCCAGATCCACGCGCTCAATCCCGGCACAGGCGTCGAGCTGCTGATCCCCGACTTCAACGCCGAGCCGGACCAGCTCGCCGAGGTGTTCTCGTCGCGCCCCGAGGTGCTCGCCCACAACGTCGAGACCGTGCCCCGCATCTTCAAGCGGATCCGCCCCGCGTTCCGCTACGAGCGCTCGCTCGAGGTGCTGACGCGGGCGCAGGCGGACGGCTTCGTCACCAAGTCCAACCTCATCCTGGGCATGGGCGAGACCATGGACGAGGTCATGCAGGCGCTTCAGGATCTGCACGACGCCGGGTGCGACCTCATCACCATCACGCAGTACCTCCGCCCGAGCCCGCGGCACCACCCCGTGGAGAGGTGGGTTCGCCCTGAGGAGTTCGTCGACCTCTCTGAGGCCGCTGAGGAGATGGGGTTCCTGGGAGTCATGTCGGGCCCGCTGGTGCGTTCGTCCTACAGGGCCGGACGTCTGTGGGGCCAGGCGATGACCCGCAAGGGCCGCCCGATCCCGGCCGCGTTGAGCCACCTCGGCGAGCCGATGGAGGCACGCCAGGAGGCGGCCTCGCTGCTGTCCCGGACCCGCTGAGGGCTGCGGGAGGCGAGGGCCTCTCGACCTACTAGACTTGGCCGCATCATGGCGAAGAACGAAGCACCCCAGAAGAAGCAGCGCTGGTACCACCTGATCGCCCAGGCGTACAGGTTCACCAAGCCTCACGACAGCGCGCTCGTGCCGCTGCTGATCCTGATCCCGGTCATCATCCTCGGCGCGTCGGCCGTCGCAGGCCTGCTGTTCGGCAGCACGGTCGCTCTCGTCTATGCGCTCATCCTCGGTGTGCTGCTCGCGGTCCTGGGCGACATGTTCCTGCTCACGCGCAGGTTCGAGAAGGTCGCCTTCGAGCGCATGGAGGGCCAGATGGGTGGCTCGCTGTACGTCGCGCAGTCGATCCGACGCGGATGGCAGTTCGAGGAGAACCCGATCGCCGTCGACCAGCGAGGCACCGCGATCGTCTTCTACGGCGTCGGCAACGGCGGCATCGTGCTCCTCGCTGAGGGCTCGGGCGTACGCAAGCATGTCGACAAGGTGAAGGCGCGCCTCGCCAAGGTCGCGTCCGGCGTGAAGGTCACTCCCATCTACGTCGGCACCGCGGACGGACAGGTGCCCGTGAAGCAGCTGCCGAAGGCGATTCGCAAGGTGAAGTCGGAGGCGTACGGCCGCGGACTCACCAAGGGCCTCAACAAGGATGAGCAGCAGGCGGTCCGCGCACGGCTGCGCGCCATGGGCGGTGCCCAGCTCCCCATGCCGAAGGGCGTGGACCCGCTGCGCGCCGGCAAGGACTTCAAGGGGTCGCGCGGCCGTTGAGCCGGCTCCCCGCTGCATGAGGCCCGTCACCCTGCTGGGTGGCGGGCTTCGTCGCTTCTCGACGGCTGTTCGCCGCGGAATGGGCTCGTGCTGACCGTCGCGAGGTCAGCCGCGGACCGAGACGAGCTGAGTCCGCGCCACAGCGTCGTGATACCCGCGCCCCGTGGGATCCGTGAGGATCGCGGGGAGCACCAGAGCCGTGAGCGCCGTTCGGACGGCAGCGCGCGCGAATCCGACGGTGGGAGCACCGTCCTCGCGCACGACCTTCATGCCGAGCACCCGATGACCGATCGTGGTGCCGAGAGTAGCGACGAGGATCAGGTGCTGACCGGCCCACACCGCCACGGTCCCCCACTGGTTTCCCGCGAACAGCACGCGCTCCACCGCGGAGAGGCTGTCCACATCGAGGCCTGGCGCCCTCAGGAAGGCGGAGGTCACGAGAAGCGAGAGCGTCCAGTCGATCGCGAGGCCCCCCGCTCGCCGCAGGATCGAGGGGGACTCCATTGCCTCGGACGGGCGCTCTGCGGTAGGCATGAGCACAAGGTTAGGCGATGCGGAGGGGCGCCAGGTCCCCTCCGCATACGTCGATTTCACACCGACGTAACACGCATGTAACAAAAGTTGAACGCAGGGGCAACAGCGTGGCTCTAGGGTGTGAGGTGCTAGTCCTAGCAACCTGTCTCTCCTAAGGAGCAATCGGATGTTCAGTACCGCCGAAGAGGCGATTGCGTTCGTCAAGGAGGAGGGCGTCGAGTTCGTCGACATCCGCTTCTGCGACCTGCCCGGCCAGATGCAGCATTTCAACATTCCTGCATCGCAGTTCACTGAGGACGTCTTCACTGATGGCGCCATGTTCGACGGTTCGTCGATCCGTGGCTTCCAGGCCATCAACGAGTCCGACATGAAGCTGCTTCCGGATGTCGCGACCGCGTTCGTCGACCCTTTCCGCGCCGCCAAGACGCTCGTCATCAACTTCTCGATCGTGGACCCGTTCACGAACGAGCCCTACTCGCGTGACCCGCGCAACGTCGCGACCAAGGCCATCGAGTACCTGAAGTCGACCGGCATCGGCGACACCGCGTTCTTCGCCCCCGAGGCCGAGTTCTTCATCTTCGACTCGGTGCGCTACGACACCAACCAGCACGAGGGCTACTACCACATCGAGTCCTCCGAGGCCTGGTGGAACACCGGCGCCGAGACCAACGCTGACGGCTCGCCCAACCTGGGCTACAAGACCCGCTACAAGGGCGGCTACTTCCCCGTCTCCCCCGGCGACCAGATGGCGGACCTCCGCGACGAGATGGTCAAGGTCCTCGAGGAGGTCGGCCTGTCCGTCGAGCGTGCGCACCACGAGGTGGGCACCGCCGGCCAGCAGGAGATCAACTACCGCTTCAACACCATGCTCCACGCTGGTGACGACCTGATGAAGTTCAAGTACGTCATCAAGAACGTCGCCTGGAAGCACGGCAAGACGGTCACCTTCATGCCCAAGCCTCTCTTCGGGGACAACGGTTCCGGCATGCACGTGCACCAGTCGGTGTGGAAGGACGGCGAGCCGCTGTTCTACGACGAGAACGGCTACGGCGGTCTCTCGGACATCGCCCGCTGGTACATCGGTGGAATCCTCAAGCACGCTCCGTCGCTGCTCGCCTTCACCAACCCGACCGTCAACTCGTACCACCGCCTCGTGCCGGGCTACGAGGCACCGGTCAACCTGGTGTACTCGGCCCGTAACCGTTCGGCTGCGGTCCGCATCCCGATCACCGGTTCGAACCCGAAGGCCAAGCGCATCGAGTTCCGCGCCCCCGACTCGTCGGGTAACCCGTACCTCGCGTTCGCGGCGCTGCTCATGGCGGGCATCGACGGCATCCGCAACAAGATCGAGCCGCCGGCCCCGGTCGACAAGGACCTGTACGAGCTGCCCCCGGAGGAGCACGCTCTCATCCCGCAGGTGCCGGACTCGCTGGACAAGGTGCTCGACACCCTCGAGGCGGACCACGCGTTCCTCACCGAGGGCGGCGTGTTCACCCCGGACCTGATCGCCGAGTGGATCGACTACAAGCGTTCCGCTGAGATCGACCAGCTGCGCTTCCGTCCGCACCCGCACGAGTTCGAGCTCTACTACGACGTGTGATCGTCGCGTAGACGCCTAGCGAAGGGGCCGTCCCGGCCGGATCACTCCGGTCGAGGGCGGCCCCTTCGCCGTGCCACTGGCAGGTCCTGCCCCGCACGCGTCGACGCCGACCGTCAGGACGCTCGGAGATGCGTGAAGGCCCGCCTCCCTGGGGAGGCGGGCCTTCAGGCGTCCATGGAGCCGCTAGGCGCTGCACGTGCGGTTGCTGCCGAGAGCGACCTCGATCTCGCGCTTCACCGAGACTGTTCCGATCAGCAGACTCGCGTCAAGCAGGTCTCCGTGGTCCCCGTCCCACTCTTCCCACTCGTACCCGAGCCACTCGTCGACGACGAGGGTCGAGGGAGACCAGACTCCATCTGAGTCCTGGAGGAACACGTGCGCGTCTGATCGGACCTCCGTCGTCAGCGCAAAGCTGTTCCACGCCGGGTTCCAGTGGTAGACCTTCAGCGCGAAGGTGCACTGGCCATCCTGAGGCTCCCCGAACTGCACGCGAGCCCAGGCTTCGAGCTCCGTCGCGTACTTGTAGAGGAAGACAGCCATCTGGCCCCGCGTGATGCTCGCAGTGGGCGCGAACCGAGAGCCGTCGCCCACCCCCGAGGTGATGCCCGACTGCGAGAGCCACATGATGTGCTTGTAGTAGGGGTGGCTCGTCGGGACATCCGAGAAGGGCGACTTCGCCGGCGGGCTGTAACTCGGCGAACCGTAGAGCTTGTAGAGGAACACCGCCATCTGGCCGCGTGACACCGACTCCCCTGGCGAGAAGTAGCGACCCCCCTTGGTGCCCGAAGTCACGCCCTCGTTGCTGAGCCACGCCACGTGAGAGCCGTAGAAGGCGCTCCACGGGACATCGAGGAAGGGTCCTGCGCTGCTGTTGACGCCGGGATCGAGCACAGGACCAGACGGCATCAGGAGCCGGTTGGATCCGAGCTGGGAGAGCCCCATGAGCATCACAGCCATCTGACCGCGCGTCACCGTGGAGTTCGGCGCGAACCTGGAGCCATCTCCGACACCGGAGACGATCCCCTTCTGCTGGAGCCAGGTGATGTGCGTGTGGTATGGGTGGTTCGACGGCACGTCGGAGAAGGCTGCGGATGCCGGCGCGGCGGCGAGGGTGACCCCCGCCGCCGCGACGAGCGCGGTCACGAGTGCGGCGATCGAGCGCCGCCAGACCGGGACCGAGCGAGCAGTCCGCACGCCTTCAGGCTGGTGTGAGAGGGCCTGAGGAAGCATGCTCATCCTTACGGGCAGGTGACGTTGCTGCCGAGCAGGGTGTCGATGTACCACCAGTCCTCGTCGCCGTAGTCGACGCTGGCCTGGGCCAGGGTGATCTCGTCTCCCGGCCACGCGGGCGCGAGGTCCTCGACGAGCGCGGTGCCGTTCCACGGCCTCGTGTCGTCGATCCACTCGGCGTAGTAGAGCTCGCCTTCGTACAGGTCGTTCCACTCCATGCGGACGCGCATCGCCTCGTCGCCCACGTTGTGGAAGGTGACATAGACCGGGCAGTAGCCCTCGCTGTCGGGGGCGAGCATCTTGATCTCAGCCCACGGCGCGTACGAGTGGTACAGCTTGAACAGGAACGCGGACATCTGGCCGCGGGTGACCGAGTCGGTGGCTCCGTAGTCGCCGTTGGCGTAGCCGTAGGTCACGCCCGAGTCAGCGAGCCACGAGATGTGTCGGAAGTAGGCGTGAGACTTGGGAACGTCTCCGAAGGTCGCAGACGACGGCGTCACGTAGCCCGACGGCGACATGTACTTGTAGAGGAAGACCGCCATCTGCCCACGGGTCACCTTCGCCTCGGGCGCGAACCGCGAGCCGTCGCCCACACCCGACGTGATGCCGGTGGAGGCGAGCCACGTGATGTGCTTGTAGAACGTGTTGCTCGTCGAGACATCCGTGAACGGCGACTTCGACGGAGGCGTGTAGGAGGGCGAGCCTGCGAGCTTGTAGAGGAACACCGCCATCTGTCCGCGGGTGATCGCGTCGCTCGGCCCGAAGGTGCCGTTCGCGTAGCCGCTGGCGATGTCGTTGTTCGCGAGCCACATGATGTGGCGGTAGAAGGTGTTGCTCGCGGGCACGTCGCTGAACCCGCCGGACGGCGCTACCGCAGTCGCTGCGGTGCCGGTGAACATCACGCCCACCATGGCAAGCACTGCCGCTCCGAGGCGCGCAGCTACGCGCCAGCTCTTCTTCTGTGATGCGCTGCGAGCGTGCACTCGAGTCACCTGGTCCCCTCGTGATGATGAACCTGGCCCGGAAGCCCCCAAAGGCCAGGCGGCTCCTCCTCGCACTTGTTCGCGAAACATAGAGGATCCGGGCACAACATACTCCTCAATCGGCCCGGCGACGAGGGACGCAAGTCGTCGATATCCAAATGTGATTCTCGTCTCTCCGCCAGCACGGGGACGCATCACCGGGTGCTCCTCAGGACTGCCCCGGGGAGGCCTTCGGGGCCGAGGCCGCGAGCTGAGCCGGCACCCGTGCGACCGGTGAGAGGACGAAGATGACCAGGGCCGCGACGACCACCAGAAGGAGCGCCTGCCGGATCTGCATGGCCTCGGCCAGGAGACCGATGAGGAGGGGCGTGATCAGGCCTCCGGCCGTGGCGAACACGTTGACGGCGGCGACCCTGGACGTGGCGTCCGTGCGCTCGTCGGCTGCGGCCGAGAGCGCGACGGGGAACGAGAACGCGGTGCCCACGCCCCACACCAGCAGGGCGACGATGACGAGCCACCACGCCGGGGAGAATGCGAAGCCGAGCGCGCCGAGCGCGATCAGCAGCGCCGACACGCGCAGCGTGGTCACCCTGCCGAGCCGCGCCAGTCCGGGCACCCCGATCACGCGCGTGATGCTCTGGGCCAGGATCACGCCGGCGTACGTCAGTCCCGCGACGGCTTCGGTGCGTGAGTAGTCGTCGACGATGGCGAGCGGGATCCAGTTGCCTGCGGCGGCTTCCGTCGTGAACGCGCAGAGGAGGATGAGGCCGAGAGCGAGCGTGCGGCGCTCCCGCACCGCGTTCTTGATCCCGCCGAAGAAGTCTCGCGGCTCACCGCCCTGGGCAGACGCGTCGGGCATTCCGTCGAGGAAGGCGCCGCGCGACACCGCGAGGAAGGCTGTGCCGACCACGATCCCGTTCAGCGTGAAGTGCCAGGCGACCGGGACTCCGGCGAAGGAGTAGCCGGCGCCGAGGCCCAGCCCCGCGAGCATCGACAGGGAGAAGGCCGCATGGAACTGTGACAGGATCGGGCGATCGACGACACGCTCGAGAGTCGCAGCCTCGGCGCTGAGGATCGCCATGAAGATCTCGAAGATCCCGAGCGCGGCGAAGAGTCCGGCGGCGTACAGGATCGGCTGCGAGAGCGCCGTCGCGAGAGCCATCGTGAGCAGTCCGGTGATGGATCCGACGGTGCAGGAGCGGACCACCCTCAGGGCGCCGAAGCGCGCGACCAGTCCCCCGGTGAACGCGAATGCGACGATGCCGCCGAGCGCGCCGGTGAGGAGCACTGTGCCGAACTCGGCGGGTGAGACCTGGAGGTCGTCGCGGATGCTCGGCGTGCGCGAGACGAGCGATCCGGCGAGGATGCCCACGCCCGAGAAGAGCACGACCAGGCTGACGCGGGCACGCCTCACTCGCGCTGCAGGTACCTCTGAATCGCTCATGTGGTCCGCCTCTGTCGCAGACGAGCATCTCCCGGGGCCCCACGCCGAGCCCGATCCTCGTGCACCGCCGCTCCCCGCCGGCCGACCCCCCGATGCACTACCCCCGATGCGGTCGATGATAGGCGCGCGGAGGCCTCCCCGCGTGGCACCGGATGCCCCCTGGGCTGCGCCACGGCGCGACGCTCCCCGATCACCACCAGACTTGATAGCGTCGTCCCTGGCAGAGAAGACGGAGATGCCCCACTCGCCCTCAAGGAGCCCCCATGTCCCCGAGCCCCGACCGTCCGCCGAGCTTCTGGAGCCGCAACAGGGACGAGCTGATCATGCAGGCGATCGGTGGCCTCCTGCTCGCCGCGCTCGTGTCGCTCGCGATCTCGTGGATCGACTACAACCGCGACGTGCAACGAGCGGCGCGCGACGAGTCGCTCAGCAACTCGCTGTTCGTCCGTCAGGCGGTCATGAGCGAGCGCGAGCTCCTCCCGTTCTCGTCGCTCTATCTCGACTCGGCGCAGCTGAGCGGCCTCGCCCTCGCTGGCGCTGACTTCTCCGATGCGGTCCTGGTCGGAGCCGAGCTGAAGCGGACAGACCTCACGGGCGCCACGCTCGACGAAGCCGACCTCACCGGCGCTGATCTCTCCCATGCCGTGCTCGCCGGTGCGAGCCTCGCCGAGGCGGACCTCTCCGACGCGGACCTCACGGGCACGGATCTCACGGGCGCTGACCTCACGTCGACGACGCTGACGGGCGCCTACTTCGCCGACGACGCCCCGCCTGCGGGGGTCGACATCGACGCCTTGGGCATCAGCGCCAAGGACGTGGACGAGGCTGACGCGGACGACGATGACGACCCCGAGGACGACTGATCGCCCTAGCCGGCCAGCTCCTCGCGACGCGTCATCGCCTCCCTCGCAGCCTTGTCGGCCACATAGCCGTCGATGTGGCGCTCTGCGACCCCGTCGTACGCGCTCAACGGCCGGATGAGCGAGTTGTCGGCGAGCTGCTCCTGGATGTGGGCCGTCCACCCGGCCACACGGGACGCCACGAAGATCGGCGTGAACACGTCGGTGTCGAAGTCCAGGAGGTGGTAGGCGGGCCCTGACGGGAAGTCGAGGTTCGGGTAGATCCCCTTGCGGGACACGAACTCGGATTCGAGCGCCGCGTACATCTCTGCGATGTCGGCGCGGCCGTAGTGATCCACCAAGGTGTCCAACGCCGCCTTCATGGTGGGCACGCGCGAGTCGCCGCGCTTGTAGACGCGATGGCCGAAGCCCATGATCTTCCGCTTGTGCTCGAGCGCGTCCTCGAGCCAGGGCACGACGTTCGCGGGCGCGCCGATCTCGTCGAACGTGCGCATGACGGCCTCATTGGCCCCGCCATGCAACGGACCCTTGAGCGCGCCGATCGCCGCGACCACGGCGCTGTAGTAGTCGGAGAGCGTGGAGGTCACGACCCGCGCCGTGAACGTCGACGCGTTGAAGGAGTGCTCTGCATACAGGGTCATGGAGACGTCGAAGGCCTTGCGTGCCACCTCGTCGGGCTCCTCGCCGAAGGTCATCCACAGGAAGTTGGCCGAGTAGCCGAGGTCGTTCCGGGGCGCGATGGGCTCGAGCCCCCGATGCCTGCGCTGGATGTGGGCGACGACGGTGGGCAGCTTCGCGAACAGGGCGAGCGCCTTGGCGCTCACGGCCTCCGGCTCGTTGTTCCACGCGTCGGCGTCGTCGGCGCCGAGCACGCTCACCGCGGTACGCACCACGTCCATGGGGTGTGCGGCCTCGGACAGGCCGTCGATGACGGCGACGACGGCAGGGTCGAGCGCGCGCTGGACGCGTTCCCGTCGCATGAAGTCCTTCAGCTGGACCTTCGACGGCAGGTCGCCGTGCCACAGCAGGTACACGACGGATTCGAACGGCTGGGTGGAGGCGAGCTCCTGCACGGGGTACCCGCGGTACAGCAGGCTGTTCGTCTCGACGTTGACCTTGGAGACCGCGGTACGGTCCGCGGTCACTCCTGCCAGGCCCTTCTTGATCTCGATGGTGTCGCCCATGGTCACTCCTTTGTGATGGCGGGGATTGCGGCACTCGTCGGTGCGTGGGTGGGTGGGTCAGTCCTTGCGGACCTCGAAGTTGAAGACGTCGCTGTCGAAGCGGTCGTAGCCGCGGTAGTCGAGCAGGTCGTACAGATCGGCCCTGTGCTGCATGGAGCCGAGCTCGGACGTGAGGCTGCCCTCGGCGTTGAGGGTGTCGAGTCCGCGCTCGGCGGCTCCCATGGCGAGCCGCAGGAGCGACACGGGCCAGATGACGATGTTGACGCCGACGTCTCGGAGCGGGTCGACGCTGAAGAGCTCGGACTTCCCGAACTCCGTCATGTTCGCGAGGATCGGCACGTCGACGGCGGATCGGACGGCCTCGAACTCTCGGAGGGTGGCCATCGCCTCAGGGAAGAGGGCGTCGGCGCCCGCGTCGGCGAGCGCCTTCGCGCGGCTGATCGCGGGCTCGAGGCCTTCCACGCCGCGGATGTCGGTGCGGGCCATGATCAGCAGGTTCGGGTCCCTTCTGGCGTCGACGGCCGCGCGGATCCGACGCAGCGCTGTGCCCTCATCGACGACCTCCTTGCCGTCGAGGTGACCGCAGCGCTTCGGGTTGACCTGGTCCTCGAGGTGCAGGCCCGCGACTCCCGCGTCCTCCATCTCCTGGACGGTGCGGGCGACGTTCATCGGCTCCCCGAAGCCCGTGTCGGCGTCGACGAGAGCGGGCAGCTCAGTGGTGCGCGCGATCTGTCGCGCCCTTCCGGCAACCTCCGTGAGCGTCGTGAGCCCGATGTCCGGCAGGCCGAGGTCGGCGGAGAGCACGGCGCCCGAGATGTAGACGCCGTCGAAGCCCTTGCGCTCGATCAGGCGCGCTGACAGCGGGTTGAAGGCCCCGGGCATGCGGAGCAGCTCGCCCGAGGCGAGTCGGTCACGGAACGCGCGGCGCTTGCCCTCCGGCGTCGTGGCGGCGTACAGCATCGTGGTCCTTTCCTAGAGGAGGCCTGCGGGGGCGGGAGCGGCGGAGCGGATGGCGGGGTCGACGATGAACGACAGCTCGGCGAGCTCGTGCGGCGCGAGCTCGGGGAGCCGCTGCGCGACGTCGAGGAACCGCTCGATCTCACCGTCGGGCACGACGCCGTGGGCGAGCCTGCGGAACTTCACCACGTAGTCGGCGCGCGCGAACGGCCTTGCTCCGAGCGGGTGAGCGTCCGCGACGGCGATCTGCTCGCGGTGCACCGAGCCGTCGCGGAACGTGACCTCGATCGAGCCGCCGAAGGCCTTCTCGGCAGGATCGGTCGAGTGGTAGCGCCGGGTCCACTCGGGGTCCTCAGTGGTCGTGATGCGCTGCCAGAGGGCGACCGTGTCGGGGCGGGCGGCCCGCTCAGGCAGGTACGAGCGTTCGTGGTCGAAGCCGCCGTCCTGGAGGGCGACCGTGAAGATGTACGGCAGCGAGTGGTCGAGAGTCTCACGGGACGCGGCAGGGTCGTACTTCTCGGGGTCGGCGGAGCCCGATCCGATCACGAAGTGCGTGTGGTGAGACGTGGCGAGCACGATGCGCTCGACCTTGCTCGGGTCGGCGATCTCAGGGTGCTCACGGTGGAGCCTGCGTGCCAGGTCGATCCAGGCCTGCGACTGATACTCGGCGGAGTGCTCCTTGGTGTACGAGTCGAGAATCGCCCTCTTCGCCTCACCCGGCTCCGGCAGGGGCACCTCGTAGCGGGCATCGAAGCCGCCCAGGAGCCACGCGATGACGCCGTCCTCCCCCTCGTAGATAGGTGTGGGCGACGTCTGGCCGCGCATCGCACGGTCGACCGCCTCGACCGCGAGCTTTCCCGCGAGGGCCGGCGCATGCGCCTTCCATGACGAGATCTCGCCCTTGCGCGACTGCCGCGTGGCGGTGGTGGTGTGCAGCGCTTGGCCGACCGCCTGGTAGATGGTGTCGGTGTCGAGCGACAGGAGCGCGCCGATCCCTGCGGCCGCGCTCGGCCCCAGATGCGCGACATGGTCGATCTTGTGCTCGTGCAGGCTGATCGCCTTCACCAGGTCGATCTGGATCTCGTAGCCGGCGACGATCCCGCGCAAGAGGTCTGCTCCGGTGAGCCCTCGCTCAGCGGCGTGCTGCGCGACCGCGACGATCGGCGGGATGTTGTCGCCCGGATGGGAGTACTCGGCCGCCAGGAACGTGTCGTGATAGTCCAGCTCCCGCACGGCGACCCCGTTGGCCCAGGCAGCCCATTCGGCGCTCACGCGGGTGGTGAGCAGCTCGCCGAAGACCGTGGCGCCCGCGCCGTGCTGCGACGGAGGATGCGACAGCGCCTGCGCCCGTGCAGAGGAGGGTGCGCCCCTCGAGTACGACGCCGCGGCCACCGCGGCGTTGTCGATGACGCGGTTGATCACCATGTCGGCCACGTCGTCGGTCACGGGCACGGGGTCGGCCGCCACCTGGGCGATCCGCCAGGCGAGCTGCTCCTGCTTCGGCAGCGCTTCTGCGGATCTGTGGGCGCGGACGGTGTGGGTCTTCACGTGCGAGGCTCCTTCGGCTCGGGTGTGGGGTGCGAGATGGAGGGTCGGTGGTGGGGTCAGGGTCATCGTCCGCTCACCGTCCCGAATCGCTGTGCGACCGGCGCGACGAGCAGAGGCCGCACCGCGATCAGCGCGACCGCGATGACGGCGAGCGCGACCAGCAGGAGGACGGACCCGAGCCAGCCGGCGTCCTCCTGGCCCGCGAACATGTGGTTGAGGTTGCGGCGCGCGCCGGTGGCGAGGACGAGCGCGACGTGCGACGCGATGAAGGCCACGAAGTACAGCATCACAGGGACGTGGATCCGACGCGCGACGGCGATCGGGTAGAGACGGTCCAGCCGGGTCCCGCTGCGCCAGTAGACGCTCATGCGGATGCCGCTCGCGATCGCGAGGGGCGCGGCGACGAACACCGTGGTGAAGTAGGAGAGCTGCTGCAGGCTGTTGTAGTAGGCCCAGCCGTTCTCGACCGGCCAGTCGAGCGACAGGTACTGGATGGCGGTCGTGAACGCGTTCGGGACGACGTCCCAGCTGGTCGGCACGATCCGCATCCACTGCCCTGTCACGAACAGGAGCACCACGTACGCCAGCCCGTTGACCACCCACAGCGCGTCGAGCGCCTGATGCGTCCAGGCGACGAGGCTGATGCGGGTCCGCGGCTCGGCGCGGCGCGCCCAGTAGGCCTCGGGCCGCTCCTGGCGCCGCACCTGCAGTCCCGTGCGCAGGATCAGGGCGATGAGGAACATGTTGAAGAAGTGCTGCCACGACAGCCATGCGGGGATGCCGACGGGCGTACCTTCGGGCGGGAGGTAGGAGCCCGGGTACCGGGTCACCAGGTCCTGCATCCCTGGCGTCTGCATGAGCTGACGTGCTCCGACCACGGCGAGCGCCCCGACCGCGAGCGTGCCGAGGAGCGCGAGCACAACGCGTCGCCGACGGCGGCTCGCGGCCACGGCCTCGGGGCTCCGTGGCTGGGGCTCAGCGACGTCGGACACCGATGCCTGCGGGGACGCGGGCACGGGACGACGCTGGTCGGACTGCTCCGTGGAGGCGGAGGGAACCCCGAGGGCGTCCACGCGCGCGTCATGGGCCTTCGGCGACACCGACGCGCGTACGAGCGCCTCACCGGGGGGCGGCCACGGCTCGCCCCCTGCCTCACGGGGAAGCCCTCGGCGCAGCGCGACCGCGGTGTACGCGGAGGACGGAGCCTGCACCTGTGAGCGCACGGCATCGTCCCGGCCCGCCTGCCGACGGGGAAGCCCCGCGCGCCGAGCAGGCTCCCCCGCCGTCGGCTCGGGAGGCGCGGGGGCGCGCGACGACTCCATCGACCCCGACGTGGCGCCCTCGGCAGGCGGCCACGCAGGGCCGCCTGGCGTGCGGGGAAGGCCTTGGCGGATGGTCGCAGTCATCTGCTACGCCTCTCGTCGAGGGCGGTCAGCAGCTGCGGGACCACGTCGAAGACGTCGCCCACGACGCCGAAGTCGGCGATCGAGAAGAGCGGCGCGTCGGCGTCCTTGTTGACCACGACGATCGTCTTGGCGGTCTGCATCCCGGCACGATGCTGGATCGCTCCCGAGATTCCCAGCGCGATGTACAGCTGCGGCGACACCGACACGCCCGTCTGACCCACCTGGCAGGACGCGGGGACATAGCCTGCGTCCACCGCTGCCCTGGACGCGCCCACGGCGCCACCGAGCGCGTCGGCCAGCTGCTCGACGAGGGCGAACTGCTCGACCGAGCCCAGGCCACGGCCGCCTGAGACGACCGTCGCGGCCCCCCTCAGATCGGGACGTTCAGAGGTCACCTCGATCGGGTCGACGGCGGTCACGGTCGGTGCGGGCAGACCGCTCGGTTCCACGGTGACGGTCTCGGTCTGCGGATCCTCTACCGGGTCGGCCCGGTCGTCGACCGCACCGGCGCGCACCGTCACCACCGGCACACCGAACGTCGCCGCGGAGTCGACGAGGTAGGCGCCGCCGTAGACGGAGTGATGCGCGACGATCCCCTCCTCGTCCCGGGAGACACCGACGGCGTCCACGGCGAGCGCCGCTCGGGTGCGAGCGGCGTAGCGTGCCGCCGCCTCCCGCGCGTCGACCGAGTGCGACGCGAGAACCGCCTCGGGGTGGACGGACTCGACTCCGGCGGCGAGAGCGTCGGCGAGCGTCAGTGAGTCGGGAACCTCGTCCGTGGGAGCGAGGACCACGCGCGCGGCGCCGAACGATGCAGCGGCGTCGGCCTGTGCGCCCGCGTCAGGTCCGACGACCAGCAGGACCGGATCGCCGAGAGCGGCGGCGGCGCCCAGCAGTCCCGCGGTAGACGGCGCGAGGGCCCCGTCGGGAAGACGATCCGCGAGCACGAGGATGGTGTGGAGCTCCATGGTCCCCTCCCTCACGCCAGCCGGTTGTCGACGAGGAAGTCGGCGAGCTGCATGCCCGCATCCCCCGAGTCGACGATCTTCACGCCGGCCTCGCGGGGTGGCCTCTCGCGGATGGCGATCATGATGGACCGCGCCGCCTCGGTGTGCTCGGGATCGATCTGAAGGTCCTCCACGCTGAGCGTCTCGATGGTCTTCTTCTTGGCGGCCATGATGCCCTTGAAGTTCGCGAGGCGCGCGTCGGGAAGCGCCTCGGTGACCGAGACGATCGCGGGAAGCGTCGTCTCAAGCGCGATGAGCGCGGTCTCGGTGGCGCGGGTGCCGGTCACCTTGTCACCTGAGATCGCCACCTGGCTCAGCGAGGTCGCGCACGCGATCTCGAGCATCTCAGCCATCGCCGCGGGCACCGCACCCCCCGAACCGTCCGTGGAGGCGTTGCCTGCGACGATGAGGTCGAAACCGATGCGGCGGGCGGCCGCGGCGAGCACCTCCGCGGTGGTGACGATGTCCGCGCCGGCGAGCCGTGCGTCGACCACCTGAACGGCCTCAGAGGCGCCCATCGCGAGCGCCTTCCGCAGGCTCGCCTGGGCGGGCTCGGGTGCCATCGACAGGAGCACGACCTCCGCCTCGGGGTCGGTGTCGGCGTACGCGAGCGCGGCTTCGAGCGCCCGCTCGTCGATCTCGTCGATCACGGAGTCGTCGGAGTCCCGCTGGGCGAGGCCCGTCTCGAGCGACAGGGTCCTGTCGCCGTAGGTGTCGGGCACCACCTTCATGAGCACGAGGATCTTCATCGTCCTCCCTCCTCGAAGCGCGTGAGCGCGCGGTCGGCTGCGTCGGCGAGGCGTGGCACGCCGTCGGTCAGGGTCGGTGCGAAGTCGTCTCCGGGCCTCTGTCCGTCGATCCACCGGGTATGGATCGCCTCGCAGAAGATCGCGGACTTCCACAGCGCGAGCGCCTCGTACCAGGCCAGCGCGGAGACGTCCGCTCCGGTGCGTTCGGCGTAGCGCGCGGCGAGGTCGTGTCTGCGAGGCAGGCCCGGCTTCGCGGTGACGGGGGTGAGGTCCATCGGCGTCGGCTCGCGACCAGGCTCGCTGTAGGTGGCGACGAGGTATCCGAGGTCGGCGAGGGGGTCGCCCAGCGTCGCCATCTCCCAGTCGAGGATCGCGATGAGCCGGTCGGGGGCTGCATACATGAGGTTGCCGAGCCGGTAGTCCCCGTGCACGACGCTCGCGCGTGCGCTCTCAGGCACTGAGGCGGCGAGCCGTGCGGCGAGCCCGTCGATGACGGGGATCTCGCGGCGGGTGTTGAGCGGCCAGAGCTCGGCGAAGCGGCGCACCTGTCGCGCAAGGTAGCCCTCGGGCCTTCCTAGCGCGGCGACCGCTCCGGTCAGCGGCACGGCGTGGAGGTCCGCGAGCGCGTCCACCGCGGCGTGCACCATCGCGGTGCCGGCTGCGGGGCTGTCGAAGCCCTGCGGGAGGGTGTCGGTGACGACCTCACCGTCCAGCATCTCCATGAGGTAGAAGGGCGCGCCGATCACGCTCTGGTCCGCGCACACGGCGATCACGGCGGGCGCCGGCACGCCTGCCGCGGACACTGCGGAGATCACGCGCGCCTCGCGCTGCATGTCGTGCGCCGAGGGTGGGTACGGGGGACGCGGCCCTCTGCGCAGGACGAGCCGCGCTCCCCCGCGCCTGAGCTCGTAGGTGATGTTGGCCTGGCCGTCCCCGATGCGGCGCCATGACAGCTCGCCTGCCGGGACGCCGACGGTGTCGAGGTAGGCACCGAGCGTGTCGAGGATGAGGAGCGGCGGTCGGTGTGCCGCGGCAGCCACGAGTGGCGTGCGCACGACGTCCACGTCGTCGGGAAGGGTGAGGAGGGCGCTCATCGGAGGGCCTCCGCGGTGTCGAGCACGCCTTCGCCGCCTTCGACCTCGCGTCGGCGACGTGAGACGGCTCGCCTGGCGATCGCCCATCGGTGCGTCTCGCTCGAGCCGTCGTAGACCCGGAAGGGTCGCACCTCGTTGAGGAACGCGAGCAGCGGCAGCTCGAGCGTCACGCCGTCGCCTCCGCACAGCTGGACGGCGCGGTCGATGACGCGCCCCACGGCCTCTGACACGTGGACCTTCGCGATCGAGGACGCCGTGGCTCCCGCACGCGGATCCTCGACGAGGAGGCGTGCGGCGCGGTCGATGACGGCCTCGCTCGACGCGAGGTCGATCTCGGAGTCGGCGAGCATGCCCTGGGCGATCCCCAGGTCCGACAGGTGGGCGCCGAACATCTCTCGGGATCGCACGCGATCGAGCGCCGTGTCCTGGGCGCGGCGCGCGAGCCCAAGCCATCGCATGCAGTGGGTGAGCCGGGCGGGGCCCAACCTCACCTGAGCGTAGGCGAACCCCTCGCCCGCCTCGCCGAGCACCGCGTCGTCGTCCACCCGCACACCCCGGAAGTGGACGTGCGGGTGTCCTCCCGTGATCGCTGTCTCCATCGTGCGGATGGGGTGCCCGACCTCGACACCGTCGGTGTCCATGGGAACGAGGAGCATCGTGGCCGCCGCGTCCCCGAGCTCCGGGGTGCGGGCCATCACGATCGCGACACCTGCCTCGTCGGCGCCTGAGATGAACCGCTTCTCGCCGTCGATCTCCCAGCCGCCGTCGACCCGCCTCGCCGTGGTGGCGAGAGCTGCCGGGTCCGAGCCGGCGCCGGGGTGAGGCTCCGTCATCGCGAAGCACGACCGCGTCTGCCCTGCCGCGAGCGGCCGCAGGTAGCGCTCCTGCTGCTCAGGGGTCGCAACCTTCTCCAGCAGGTACATGTTGCCCTCGTCCGGGGCCATGCAGTTGAGGGCAGCGGGCCCCAGGAGCGAGTAGCCGGCCTCCTGGAACACCGGGGACCAGTCGTCCAGCGGAAGGCCCAACCCGCCGAAGCGTGCGGGCACCTGGGGGGCGAAGACTCCGGCCTCACGGGCCCGGCGCTGGAGTGCGTCGCGGCCGTCGGGCGGCAGCTCGGTGCCCGCTGGGGGCTCGGCAGGCAGCACGACGTCCCGCACGAAGCGCCGCGTCGCCTGGGCGAGCTCGGCGGCCGTCACGCGACTCCCCCGCCGGCGAGCAGACCTCCGTCGAGCGTCAGCACCTGACCGGTGATCCACGAGGCGTCATCCGAGCACACGAATGCGGCGGCGGCCGCCACGTCATCCGGCGTGCCGAGCCTGTGCATCGGGTAGCGGGAGGCGACCTCGCCCTCCTTGCCTTCGTACAGGGCGCGAGCGAAACCGGTCTTGACCACCGCGGGCGCGAGGGCGTTCACGCGGATGTGCGGTGCGAGCTCGGTAGCGAGCGTGACGGTGAGGTGGGAGACGGCGGCCTTGCTCACGCCGTACCAGCCGATGCCGGGCGACGGCACGGCGCCGGTCACGGAGGACATCGTGAGGATCGAGGCTCCTGGGCGGCTGCCGAGCCCGGCAGCGCACGCCTCCTGCACCCAGCCGAGCGTGCCCAGCACGTTGACCTCGAGCACCTTCCGTGCAGCGTCGGGGTCGAGCTCGAGCAGCGGCCCGTAGACGGGGTTGATGCCGGCATTGGCCACGAGGATGTCGAGGCCGCCGAGCTCCTCGACGGCGGTCCTGATCGCGCCGGCGCGGTGCTCGGGGTCCTGAGCGCGTCCGTCGACCAGCCGCACGCGGTCGCTCGGCAGCGCGAGGGCCGCCTCCTGCAGGCCGTCGCGCGAGCGCGCCGTCATGACGACGGACGCGCCTTCAGCCACGAGGCGCTGCGCGATGGCGTAGCCGATTCCTCGGCTGGCGCCGGTGACGACGGCGACCTTGCCTGCGTGCCTTCCGGCGGGCACGAGCACTGGGGACAACTGCTCCTGCATGTCACGCTCCTTTGCGCGATTGCTTAATGCCGATTAAACAGCATCTGCGGATTTCCGCAAGCGCCACGCCCAAGAGCCTTGCCCGCGCACTCTCGTTTCTAATGTGTTATAAAAACTCTCAGGCGGAGATCAAGGAGGATCACCCATGACCGCTGTGTTGAGCACAGGCTCGAAGTCCCCGAGCATGAGCGGCGTCGTCGGACCACGCGATCTGTACGACGAGGAACATGAGCAGTTCCGCGAGATGGTGCGGGACTTCGTCGAGCTCCATGCCAGACCCCACGCCGAGCGCTGGGACCGGGAAGGTCGCGTGGACCGCGACCTCTTCACCAAGGCCGCAGAGGCCGGGATCCTGGGCTTCGGCATCCCCGAGCAGTACGGAGGCGGCGGATCCGACGACTTCCGCTTCAACGCCGTGATGGGCGAGGAGCTCGCGCACCACCCCGTCTCCTCCGGCATGGCCGGCATCGCCCTGTCCAACGACATCGTGATCCCCTACTTCACCGACCTCACGAACGACGAGCAGAAGCAGCGGTGGCTTCCTGGGATCGCCGCGGGCGAGCTGATCGTCGCCGTCGCCATGTCGGAACCCGGCACCGGAAGCGACCTCGCAGGCATCCGCACCTCGGCCGTGCGCGACGGCGACGACTACATCGTCGACGGCTCCAAGATCTTCATCTCCAACGGGCAGAACGCCGACCTGATCGTCACGGCCGTGCGCACCGGCGACGACCCGCACCGGGGCCTCAGCCTGCTCGTGATCCCTGCCGACACCCCCGGCTTCTCGCGCGGCCGCAAGCTCGAGAAGATCGGCCTGCACGCGCAGGACACGAGCGAGCTCGCCTTCCAGGGCGTGCGCGTGCCCGCCGCCAACCTGCTGGGACCCGAAGGCGCGGGCTTCGCAGGCCTCATGGGGAACCTCCCTCAGGAGCGCATCTCGATCGCCGCGGCCGCCGTCGCCTCGAGCGAGGGCGTGCTCGAGCGCACCCTCGAGTACGTGAAGCAGCGCCACGCGTTCGGCAAGCCCATCGGCAGCTTCCAGAACACCCGCTTCGAGCTCGCCCAGATGGTCACCGCGGTGCAGGCGAGCCGCGCCTACATCGACGCATGCCTGAAGCGGCAGAACGAGCGACGGCTCTCACCCGAGGACGCCGCCGCCGCGAAGTTCCACACCACCGAGCAGTACGTGGAGGTGGTCAACCGTTGCCTCCAGCTCTACGGCGGCTACGGCTACATGCGCGAGTACAGGATCGCCCGCGACTACGAGGACGCCCGCATCACCACCATCTACGGCGGCACGACCGAGATCATGAAGGAGATCGTCGGTCGAGGCCTGGGCCTGTGAGACAGCGCAGCACTGGGAGGACATCATGACCGAGGCATACATCTACGACGCCGTCCGCACCCCGCGCGGCAAGAACCGCGGCGGGGCGCTGCACGGCATCAAGCCCGTCGACCTGGTGGTCGGCCTGATCCACGCGCTCCAGGAGCGCAACCCGGGCCTGGACCCCGAGCTCATCGACGACATCGTGCTCGGCGTCGTCTCCCCCATCGGCGAGCAGGGCGGCGATATCGCCCGGACCGCGGCGCTGGTCGCGGGACTGCCCGAGAGCGTCGCGGGCGTCCAGCTCAACAGGTTCTGCGCCTCCGGGCTCGAGGCGGTCAACACCGCCGCCCAGAAGGTGGGCAGCGGCTTCGAGAGCCTGGTGCTCGCAGGCGGCGTCGAGTCCATGTCGCGCGTGCCGATCGGCTCCGACGGCGGCGCCTACGTCCAGGACCCGACGACCAACTACGACCTTCACTTCGTGCCGCAGGGCGTGAGCGCCGACCTGATCGCCACGATCGAGGGCTTCACGCGCGAGGAGATCGATGCGTTCGCGGTCGAGTCCCAGAAGCGCGCGGACGACGCCTGGAACGAGGGCCGCTTCGCGCGCTCGATCGTGCCGGTCAAGGACATCAACGGGGTCACCGTGCTCGACACCGACGAGCACCGACGCCCTGGGTCCACCGTGGAGTCGCTCGGCGCGCTCAAGCCCGCCTTCGCCACGTTGGGCGCGGAGGCCGGCTACGACGCCGTCGCGATGCAGAAGTACCACTCGCTCGAACGGATCGACCACGTGCACACCGCCGCGAACTCCTCCGGGATCGTGGACGGCGCCGCGCTGATGATCATCGGCAGCAAGGAGATCGGCGAGAGGCTGGGCCTCACGCCGCGCGCACGCATCGTCTCCGCCGCCGTCACCGGGTCGGAGCCGACGATCATGCTCACAGGCCCCGCCCCCGCCACGCGCAAGGCGCTCGCGAAGGCCGGCCTGTCCGTGGACGACATCGACCTGTTCGAGCTCAACGAGGCGTTCGCCTCGGTCGTGATGCGTTGGGAGCGGGAGATGGGCATCTCTCACGACAAGGTCAACGTCAATGGCGGCGCCATCGCGATGGGCCACCCGCTCGGAGCGACCGGCGCGATGATCCTCGGAACCCTGCTCGACGAGCTCGAGCGCCGCGATCTCACCCGAGGCCTCGCAACCCTGTGCGTGGGCGCCGGCATGGGCGTCGCCACCGTCATCGAGCGTGTCGAGGAAGGAGCCTGACATGAGCCTCACCGAGGACAGGACCGACATGGTGCACCACTACGACTGGACCCAGGACGACGACGGCGTCGTCACCATCACCATGGACGACCCCGACAGCGGGGCGAACACCATGAACTCCCACTTCGTCTCCTCTCTCGAAGCGACCGTGGACAGGCTCGAGGCGGAGAAGGAGAAGATCGCAGGCGTCATCCTCGCCTCGGCGAAGAAGAGCTGGTTCGCCGGCGGCGACCTCAACCTGCTCCGGGCGGCAGACCCCTCGAAGGCCGCCGAGGAGACCGCGCACATCGACCACGTGAAGGCCCTCCTCAGGCGCCTCGAGCAGCTCGGCAGGCCCGTGGTCGCCACGCTCGACGGCACCGCGCTGGGAGGCGGCCTGGAGGTCGCGCTCGCCACTCACCACCGGATCGCCGCATCGGACGCGCCGAGCCTCAGGTTCGGCCTCCCCGAGGTGTCGCTCGGGCTGCTGCCGGGCGGAGGCGGGGTGACGCGCACGGTACGCATGCTCGGGCTCCAGAAGGCGCTCGCGGACGTGATCCTCCCGGCGAAGAAGTTCACGGCCGAGGGCGCGCTCGACGCAGGGCTCGTGGACGAGCTCGCTCCGCGCGACGAGATCGTCGACCGCGCGAAGGCGTGGATCGCCGCGAATCCCGAGCCGGTGAAGCCATGGGACGTGAAGGGCTTCCGCCTGCCCGGCGGCTCACCGCAGTCGCCCTCGCTCGCCCCCGTGCTCGCCGCCATGCCCGCGATGCTGCGCAAGCAGCTCAAGGGCTCGCCCCTGCCCGCGCCGCGCGCGGCGATGGCCGCCGCGGTCGAGGGCGCGTACGTCGATTTCGACACCGCGTCGCTCATCGAGACGCGATACCTGGTGCAGCTCACGCACACCCAGGTGGCGAAGAACATGATCAAGGCGTTCTTCTTCGATCTCCAGACGATCAACCAGGGCGCCAACCGTCCCATCGGCTATCCGCCGTACCAGGCGCGCAAGCTGGGCGTGATCGGTGCGGGAATGATGGGCGCCGCGATCGCCTACGTCGCCGCGAAGGCAGGCATCGACGTGGTCCTCAAGGACGTGTCGAAGGAGTCGGCGGAGAAGGGCAAGGACTACTCGAGAACGCTCGAGGACAAGGCGCTGAAGCGCGGCCTCACCACAGACGAGCGGAGCGCGGCGCTGCTCGGCAGGATCACGACGACCGACAGCCCCGAGGACTTCGCGGGCGTCGACTTCGTGATCGAGGCCGTCTTCGAGTCCGTCCCAGTCAAGCAGGAGGCCTTCCGTGGCATCCAGGACGTCGTGGAGCCCGACGCCGTGCTCGGCTCCAACACGTCGACGCTGCCGATCAGCGTGCTCGCCGAAGGCGTGGACAGGTCCGAGGACTTCATCGGCATCCACTTCTTCTCCCCCGTGGACAAGATGCCGCTCGTCGAGATCGTCCGCGGCAGGCAGACGAGCGACGCCGTGCTCGCCAAGGTCTTCGACTTCGTGCTCCAGATCCGCAAGACGCCGATCGTGGTCAACGATGCGCGAGGCTTCTTCACCTCGCGCGTGATCGGCAAGTTCATCGACGAGGCGGTCGCGGCGGTGCGCGAGGGCGTGGAGCCCGCCACGGTCGAGCAGGCGGCACTGCAGGCCGGATACCCCGCTGGGCCGCTCCAGCTGCTGGACGAGCTCGCGCTGTCGCTCACCCAGAAGATCCGCGACGAGACGAGGGCAGCACAGGAGGCGGAGGGCACCCCGTGGATCGCACACCCGGCTGAGGCGGTCGTCGACTGGATGGTCGACGAGCAGGGCCGGCCGGGGCGCAAGGCGGGCAAGGGCTTCTACGACTACGACGAGAACGGCCGCCGCACCGGGATCTGGCAGGGCGTCCGCGACCGCTACGGGTCGGGCCACACCGAGGTGCCGCTCGTGGACCTCCAGGAGCGGATGCTGTTCGCCGAGGCGCTCGACACCATCGACTGCCTGGACAACCACGTGCTCACGAGCGTGGCCGACGCCAACATCGGATCGATCTACGGGATCGGCTTCCCCGCATGGACAGGCGGCGTGCTTCAGTACGTCAACCAGTACGACGGCGGCCTGCCGGGGTTCGTCGCACGCGCCGAGCAGCTCGCTGAGCAGTACGGCGAGCGGTTCCGACCGCCCGCATCGCTTGTGGCCAGGGCCGCATCCGGCGAGATCTACGAGTAGGAGGCGACCGTCATGCTGACGACGCGTTTCACCGAGACACTGGGCATCGAGCACCCGATCGTCCAGGGCGGGATGATGTGGGTCGGCCGCGCCGAGCTCGCGGCAGCGGTGTCCGAGGCCGGAGGCCTGGGCATCATCACCGCGCTCACGCAGCCCACGCCGGCAGACCTGGTCAAGGAGATCGAGCGGGCACGCACGTTGACGGACAAGCCGTTCGGCGTGAACCTCACGATCCTGCCGTCGATCAACCCGCCGCCGTACGACGAGTACCGACGGGCGATCGTGGACTCCGGGGTCACGATCGTGGAGACCGCGGGCTCCAATCCGGAACCTCACATGGACATGTTCCGCGAGCACGGCGTGCGTGTGATCCACAAGTGCACGAGCGTGCGTCACGCACTCAAGGCGCAGGCGGTGGGCGTGACAGCGGTGTCGATCGACGGCTTCGAGTGCGCAGGACACCCTGGCGAGGACGACGTGCCGGGGCTGATCCTCATCCCCGCCGCGGCCGACCAGCTGACGATCCCCTTCATCGCGTCGGGAGGCTTCGCGGACGGGCGCGGACTCGCCGCCGCGCTCGCGCTGGGCGCGGACGGGATCAACATGGGCTCGCGGTTCATGTGCACCCAGGAGTCGCCGATCTCCGAGGCCGTGAAGCGCAGGATCGTCGAGGCCTCGGAGCTGGACACGAACCTGATCTTCCGCACGCTGCGCAACACGGCGCGGGTCGCCAAGAACGCGGTGAGCGACGAGGTGGTGCAGATCCTCAATGACGGCGGCCAGTTCGAGGACGTGCGCCCGCTCGTCGCCGGCGCACGCGGCCGGAAGGTCTTCGAGGAGGGCGACCTCGACGCGGGGATCTGGACCGTGGGCATGGTGCAGGGCTTGATCCGCGACATCCCGCCTGCAGGCGAGGTGGTGCAGAGGATCGTCGCTGACGCGGAGGAGATCCTTCGCTCGCGCCTGAGCCTGTTCGGGGATCCCGCGGCCGTGGGATAGCCGGCCCCACGGGAGCTCGACGTTCGAGCGACCGCTCGTTCACGTGAACTTCATCGACGTGAATACGAATTGACGCAAGAGCGCCTGCTTCGCTGCGGCCTCTCCCGCTTCACGCGAGCTCGGCCCGCGCAGCGCCCCTTCTGCATGCCTTTTTACCTGGATACTCGCTGTCCTGACGCAGGAGCACCCCTGCTGCCCAGCCGACCTGACACCCCAAGGTCCGACTGGTTGCGCATGACCGTGATTCCGCCTAGCATGTGATGCGTCATTAACTTATCTGCTCAACGGAGAGTAGGCGAACGACGATGACCCACGACGGACCACCGCCTCGGCGCGGCGACGTCCGCCCCTCGCCCGGCCTCAACCACGGCCCCGCGGCGGAACGCGGCAACGACGCCGCACCCTGCCGCCGCGCGACCGAGCCGGGACGAGAACTCTGGTGCGCTCCGGGACCCCGGCCCGCACCTCTGCGCACCCTGCGGGCCCCGCACGCAGGAACTTGAGGAGGAGACATGTCCCACGCACGCACCACCCACCGCCCCCGCATCCTGCCCGCGGCCACCGCAGGGGTCGCAGTCACCGCGCTTGCGCTCACCGGATGCGCGGGACGCGAGACCCCCGCCGACGCCGGAGAGGCGAGCCCCACCAGCAGCACCATGGGCATCGCGGAGGAGTGCAGCCCCGGCTTCACCGACACCGAGGTCAGGATCGGCACCAGCATCCCCCTGTCCGGCCCCGCGGCCGCGTACGGGGCGATCGGGCAGACGCTCAAGGCCTACTTCGACGACCTCAACGCGGCGGGCGGGCTCGAGTTCGCCGACGGTGTCACCCGCGACGTCACGATCTCCGTGATCGACGACGGCTACGACCCCGCGAAGACGGCGGCGAACGTCCGGCAGCTCGTGGAGCAGGACGAGGTGTTCGCGCTCGCAGGCGTGCTCGGCACCGGCGCCGCGATCGGCGTCGCACCGTACGTCGAGGAGGCCGGCGTGCCCAACCTGTTCGTCGGCACCGGCTCCGACGCGATCCTCGCGCTCCACGAGACGACTCCATGGACCACGGGCTTCATGCCGCAGTACGGCTTCGAGGTGCAGGCACTGGCTGCCTACCTGATCGACAACCACCCCGACTCGACTGCGGCGATCCTCTATCAGAACGACGACTTCGGCGAGAGCATCCACGCAGGGTTCGAGGCGGCGTTCGAAGGCACCGGCATCGAGATCATCGCCGCGGAGCCCTACGAGCTCGCGAGCGCGTCGGTGGACAGCCAGGTCACGGCTCTCGCGGCGTCGGACGCAGACGTCTTCCTCGACTGGGCGGTGGGAGCGTTCGCCACGCAGTCGCTGAAGAAGAAGCTCGAGCTCGGCTGGGACGCGACCACGGTCATCAACGCACCGGCAGCAGACGCGACGTTCTTCCTGAAGCCTGCAGGCGAAGGGGCGGCGGACGGCGTCGTGTCGATCGCCTACACGAAGGACATCACCGACCCGTCGCTCGCAGGCGACGCGGGCTACGACGCGTGGACCACCTTCGCGGCGGCGCACCCCGACGAGGTCAACGCGCTCTCGGCACCGGCCGCCGCGGGCTACCAGACGGCCCAGCTGCTCGAGGCTGCGCTGCAGGAGATGGAGGGCTGCACGCGCGAGGCCCTGCTCGACGCCGCGACGTCGTTCGATGGGCTCGAGCTCGACCTCGCGCCGGTCGCGATCTCCACCTCGCCCGACTACCCGTACGTGTTCAGCGAGGTGAAGGTGCAGGTCTTCAACGGCGACAACTGGGACGTCGCCGAGGACACCTACACCGCCAACTGAGGGCCGCGTGGGCCCGACCACGCGTCGGGCCCACGCCTCCCCAGGCGATGAGCATACGAACGAGGAGCTGCACATGACCGCCCTGCTCGAGGTGCGCGACGTCCGCCTGTCCTTCGGCGGGCTCCAGGCGCTCGACGGACCCAGCCTCGACGTGGCCGACGGCGAGGTCGTCGGCCTCATCGGACCGAACGGCGCAGGCAAGACGAGCCTCTTCAACTGCATCGGTGGCCTGTACCGCCCGCAGTCGGGGAGCATCAAGGTCGCGGGCCGCGAGGTCACGGGCCTACCCCGCCACCGGATCGCGAGCCTCGGGGTCGGACGCACCTTTCAGAACATCGGCCTGCTGCCGAGCCGGACGGTGCTCGAGAACGTCCTCGCGGGCGGCTATCACTCCACGACCGGCGGCTGGTGGGCGACCACGCTCGGACTGCGGCGCATCGGCCGGTCGGAGACCGAGCTCAGTGCACGGGCGATCGCGCTGCTCGCGGAGCTCGAGCTGTCGGACGTGGCAGGCCGCATGGTCGGCACCCTCCCCTTCGGCACCCTCAAGAGGATCGAGCTGGCCCGCGCACTCCTGGGGGAGCCGCGCCTCCTGCTCGTGGACGAGCCTGCGAACGGGCTCGTCCACTCGGAGGTGCTCGAGCTTGGCACCACGCTGCGGAGGCTCGCCGCCGAACGTGGCGCCGCAATCCTCCTGGTGGAGCATCACATGGGGCTCGTCACCTCCGTCTGCGACCGCGTTGCGGTGCTCGACTTCGGACGCCTCATCGCGCAGGGCGACCCCCACGAGGTCGCGCGCGACCCGCAGGTGGTCGCCGCCTACCTCGGGAGCGCCGCATGAGTCTCCTCCACGTCGACATCGCCTCCGCCGGCTACGGGCCCGTCACCGTGCTCCACGACATCGCCTTCGAGGTGAAGACGAGCGGAAGGCTCGTCGCCCTCGGCGCGAACGGAGCAGGCAAGACCACCGTGCTCCGGACGATCTCCGGCCTTACTCAGGCACAGGGCTCCATCACGCTCGACGGTGTCGAGCTCGTGGGCCTGACCCCGCACAGGATCGCCGCCGCCGGCGTCTCCCACGTGCCGCAAGGTCGCGGCACCTTCGGCGACCTCACGGTGAAGGAGAACCTGCTGATCGGCGGCAACCGTCGGCCGTGGCGCACCGTGCTTGCCGAGGCGGACGCCTGGATGGAGCGCTTCCCCCGCCTGGGCGAGCGGAGCTCACGACCCGCCTCAGGACTCAGCGGCGGCGAACAGCAGCTCCTCGCGATCGCGCGCGCCCTCATGGCCGCGCCTCGCCTGCTGCTGCTCGACGAGCCCTCGCTTGGGCTCGCGCCGAAGATCACCACCGACCTCTTCGCCACGCTCGACGAGCTCGGCCGCGAGTCGGACACCGCGATGCTCCTCGTCGAGCAGAACGCGCAGGTCGCGCTCGGCATCGCCGAGGACGCCCTGGTCATCGAGAGCGGCCGCATCACCGTGCGGGGTCCGGCCGCAGATCTCAGGGACAACGACGACGTGCGCAGGGCCTACCTGGGCGTCTAGAAGGGACCACCGATGCTCCTCCAACAAGTGGCCGACGGGATCGCGACCGGCGCGATCTACGGCGCGCTCGCGCTCGCGATCGTGCTCGTCTACCGCGCATCGCGGACCCTCAACTTCGCGCAGGGCGAGCTCGCACTGCTCGGCGCGTACGTGTCGTGGCAGCTCACGGTGTGGGGCCTGCCGCTGTGGGCGGCGCTCGTGCTCTCCATGGCGATCCTCGCGGCGCTCTCGGCCGCGATGGAGCGCACGCTCGTGAGGCCGCTCGTGAAGCGCCATCAGGCGTTGCCGCTGATCATCGTGACGCTCGGCATGATGATCGCGCTCAACGCTGTGATCGGCTGGGCGTGGACCTATCAGACCAAGGAGGTACCGGCGCTGTTCGGAGGCGGCGCGCTGGACCTGGGCGAGATCGCCGTGTCCCGCCAGGACATCGGCATCGCGGTCACGGTCCTCGCGGTCGCGCTCGGGCTCGGAGTCCTGTTCGAGTTCACCCGGATGGGGCTCAGGATGCGCGCGGCGGTGTCGGCGCCCGAGTCGGCCGAGCTGTCAGGCATCTCGACGGGCCGCACCATGACGATCGGATGGGCGATCGCGGGCGCCGTCGGCGCGCTCGCGGGCACGCTGATCGCGCCCGAGCTGTTCCTGCACCCGGGGATGATGGCGCCGGTGCTGATCTACGCCTTCGCCGCAGCGACGCTCGGGGGCCTCGACTCCCCCGTCGGCGCACTGCTCGGCGGTGTCGCAGTCGGCGTCGTCGAGAACCTTGCCGGCAGCTACCTGCCGCATGGATCGGACTTCAAGCAGGTGGTGGCGCTGCTCATCATCGTGATCGTCCTGCTCGTGCGACCACAAGGGATGCTGGGCCGACGCGAGGTGGTGCGCGTATGAGCGTCGTCACCCCGCCCCAGGCTGCACGGAGAGCCGACCGAGCCGCCGACGGTGCTCGCGCGTCGGTCGCCGAGTGGCTGCGCCGGCCCCGCCCGCCGTTGGCGCCGCCCCGCTGGCTCGCGATCCTCGCGACCGCGCTCGGGGGCATCGCCCTGCTGGGCATCCCGCTCGTGAATCCCAGCTACATCAACCTCACCGTCACGCTCGTGATGATCTGGACGGTGGTGGGGCTGGGCCTGAACCTGCTCGTCGGCTTCGGCGGCCAGGTGTCGCTCGGCCACTCGGCGTTCTTCGCGATCGGTGCGTACGCCGTCGCTGTCGGAGGAGAGCTGGGCATCCCGCACCCCGCGACGCTGCTCGTCGCCGGCATGCTGCCGTTCGCCGTCGGCTACGTGATCGGGCTGCCTGCGCTGCGGCTCCATGGGCTGCAGCTCGGCCTGGTCACGCTCGCGCTCGCGATGGCGACTCCGGCCGCGATACGCGCCTTCGAACCGCTCACCCACGGCAGCAGGGGGATCGCGATCGACGCAGACCCGCCCTCATGGGTGCCCCTCGCGCATGACCAGTGGATCTACTACCTCGCGCTCGCGGCGGCGGTGGTCGCCTATCTCGCGACTCGGCGTCTGGCGCGCGGCCGGCTGGGCCGCTCCTTCGTAGCGGTGAGGGACGCCGAGCTCGTGGCAGAGACCCTCGGCGTGAACGTCTGGCAGACGAAGACCAGGCTGTTCGCGACGTCGGCGGCCTACGCGGGCGTCGCCGGCGGACTGTACGCGATGCTGCTCGAGTTCGTGGGACCGGAGAACTTCAACCTGGCGCTGTCCATCTCGTTCGTGACCCTCATCGTCGTCGGCGGGCTCGCAACCGTGCCTGGGGCGGTGCTGGGCGCGCTGTTCGTGCAGTACGTGCCGACGTTCACCTCGAGCGTGAGCCCCGCTGCGACGGGCGCCGCCTACGGCGTGGTGCTCATCGTGTTCGCGTTCTTCCTGCCGTTCGGGCTCGTGGGACTCGCCCGCGGCGCGCTCGGCAAGGTCGTGGATCGGCTTCCCGGCCGACGCGGTTGAAGTCCTGGACCTGGCCGCGTCGCAGGCGCCTACCGGACCCCCGCGCCGTTGCGCACCATCGACTGCGCGGTCGCGACGAGCTCGTCGAGCGAGCGTGTGCGCGGGTTCCACCATTCGACCACCCAGTTGAGCGCGCCGAGCAGCAGCAGCCTGAACACGTTGATGTCGAGGTCGGGGCGCACCTCCCCCGCCTGCTGGGCGGCGACGAACAGGTCACGCCACAGTCGGCTGTAGAGCGCCTCCTCGGCCGCGGGCCTGATGCGGATCTGCTCCGGCACGTGGCCGGCGTTGCGGATCGAGGCGGTCGCGTAGTGGGACAGCTGCAGCTCGAAGCGCAGGTGGGCGTCGACCGCCACCATGAGCCGGTCCATCTGCGAGGTGTGCGCCGGCAGCGCGGCGAGCACCTCCTCGAGGTGGAGCCTCACGCGATTGGCGCCGACCCACATGACCTCCTCGACCAGCTCGTCGCGCGAGGAGAAGTAGTAGTAGATCGCGGGCGCCTGGACGCGGGCGACGGCGGCGACGTCCGCGAGACGTGTGCCCGCGTAACCCTTGCGGGACAGGACCTCGGCGGCAGCGTCGAGGATGCGCTGCCTGGTGTGGGCCGACTTGGGCGTCGGGCTCGTCGACTCGGTCGCTGTCGTGTTCATCCCTGCCATTCTAACCTAGATTAGATTTGATGTTGCGGGACATCGCACCTCGGCATACGATGTGACGCGTCATTAACTTATCCGCTCAATGGGGAGTAGGAGATCCAGCAATGACCCTCATGGAAGACACACCCGCGACCGCCCAGGTGACCACCCGCAACCCCGTGGACGGCACCGTCGTCGCCACCTACCCCATCGCCGACCATGCCGCCGTGGCCGCGCACGTGGACCGCGCCCGAGCAGGAGCCGCCTGGTGGCGGGACCAGGGCTATCGCGACCGACGCGCCCACCTCCTGCGCTGGAAGTCAGCGATCGCGAACGGCGCCGAGGAGCTCGCCGACCTGATCTCTGCCGAGACGGGCAAGCCTCACGGCGACGCCCTCCTGGAGATCATGCTCACGCTCGGCCACCTCGACTGGGCGGCGAAGAACGCCGAGCGCGTGCTCAAGCGCCGCAAGGTCAAGGCCGGCCTCATCAACTACAACCAGCACGCGACGGTCGGCTACGAGCCGTACGGCGTCGTCGGCGTGATCGGCCCGTGGAACTACCCGCTCTACACACCGATGGGGTCCATCTCCTACGCGCTCGCCGCAGGCAACGCCGTCGTGTTCAAGCCGAGCGAGCTCACACCGGGTCCCGCGGTATGGATCGCCGAGCGGTGGGCGGAGGCGGTCGGCCACGACGTGCTGCTCGCCCTCACCGGCGACGGAGGCACCGGTACGGCACTCGCCACCTCCGCCGTGGACAAGATCGCCTTCACCGGCTCCACGGCCACCGCCAAGAAGGTCATGGCCTCCGCCGCGCAGCGGCTCACCCCGATCGTCGCCGAGTGCGGAGGCAAGGACGCCGTCCTCGTGGCCGCCGACGCCGACCTTGAGGCCGCGGCTGACTTCATCGTCTTCGGCGGCATGGGCAACTCGGGCCAGACCTGCGTGGGCGTGGAGCGCGTCTACGTCGCGGAGTCGGTCAAGGACTCGCTCGTGGCGAAGGTCGTCGCACGCGCCGAGCGTCTGCGCACCGACGGGCAGGACGCCCACTACGGCCCGATGACGCTTCCCTCCCAGACCGACGTGGTCGCGCAGCACGTGAACGACGCGCTGCGCACGGGCAGCGCAGCGCTCGGCGGGCCCGACAGCATCAAAGGCAGGCGCATCGACCCGATCGTCATCACCGACGTGGACGAGAGCTCAGAGGCGGTGCAGGCAGAGACATTCGGCCCGCTCGTCGTCATCAACCCTGTCGCGAACCTCGACGAGGCGGTCGACCGCGCGAACGGCACGCCCTACGGGCTCGGCGCCGCCGTCTTCACGAGCAACCGGCGCGCCGGGAAGGCGGCCGCCGCTCGACTCGAGACCGGTGTCGTCACGATCAACTCGGTCCTCGGCTTCGCCGGCGTCGCCGCACTGCCCTTCGGCGGAGTCAAGGAGTCCGGCTTCGGA
Source organism: Demequina zhanjiangensis (assembly GCF_030418315.1). Taxonomy (GTDB): domain Bacteria; phylum Actinomycetota; class Actinomycetes; order Actinomycetales; family Demequinaceae; genus Demequina; species Demequina zhanjiangensis. The sequence continues at coordinate 235,727 of NZ_JAUHPV010000003.1, read as the reverse complement.
AGGATCCACGGCGCGGACGGCCTGCGCGAGTTCAGCGCCGCCAAGTCGATCGCCATCCAGACGCGCAAGGCAGCACTGAACCTGCTGACGTTGGACCGCACCGACAAGGACATGCACACCGTCTCGAAGATGATCCCGATGCTCCACGGGCGAGCCAAGGGAGCGAAGCACTAGCGCCGCGGTGTCGCCCCGCCGCGTGCGGGGCGACACGGCCGCTGCCCCTCATCGAGAGGCGGCGCGCCTCAGACTCCGAGCACCGCCTCGAGCAGCGGCGCGATCAGCGCCTTCGCCTCGGAAGCCGGCCCGTGCCGCAGATCGACGCTCAGATCCGCGACCACGTTGAAGCCCGCCTGCACGAGGAAACGGCGCTGCTTCTGATCGAGCTCGGGACGCACGCGCCCCAGGAGCTCGACCCAGTCCTCCACGTGCGCACGTTGCAGGCGCCGCAGCCCCTTCTGATCCTCAAGGTCGAGCGCGCCGACGTCGGCGACGTAGACGCCCATGAGGTCTCGGTCGTCGACCGCGAAGTCGATGTACGCCGCCGAGAGGATCCTGAGCGCCTCGCTCGCATCCTCGTGCGCGAGGGCGACGTCCGCAGCCTCGTCGAGTGTCTCAGCCGCGCGCACGCATGCGGTGCGCAGGATCTCGGACTTGCCGCTGAAGTGGCGGTACACGCCTGACGGGGTGAGCCCCACCGCATGCGCGATGTCCTCGATCGTCACCTCGTGGTAGCCCCTCTCGGAGAACAGCATGATGCCGGCCTGCGCAAGCTGCTCGCGGCGCCGACGGGGCTTCACCGTGGGCTCCTGGTCCTCGACCGCCTCGAGCTCCGCAGGCGGGATCGGGCTGGACAGCACGCGCATGGCCGCCTCGTGCAGCAGCGCGCGCTGCGCGGACGCGGGCATCGCGGTGCGGTGCGTGGTGACGCTCGCGATCGCGCTCAGCGCCGCGATCGCTGCGCGGCGGCGCGCCTGGTCGTCGAGCTCGGGGCGCAGCGTCGCGAGCGGTACCGCGATACGGCGCCTCAGCGCGGAGAACTCGGACGCGAGCGCGTGGCGATCCTCCGGCTCGAGGTAGCGGCTCTCCCAGCGGTAGATGCCCCCGGAGCCGCGCAATGCGATGGTGGCGCCCGCGATGGCGTCGAGCAGCTCGTCGAGGCGTGCGCTCGCCTCGTCAGCGGTCGCACATGGCCCCTCGTCGATGCCCTCGACGGCGGAGGCGAGGCTCGCGGCGAGTCCGAGCGCGACCTCGCGGAACAGGTCGTACTTGTTCTCGAAGTGCCGGTAGAGCGCCGCCGCGGAGATCCCGACCACGTCGGCGACGTCCTGCATGGAGACCCGGTGGTAACCGTGCTCCGCGAATGCGGCCGCGGCGGCCGCCTCGATCGCCTGCCGCCGATCGCGCGGGCGCCTTCGTACCGGCGCCGATGCCGTCGTCTCGCTCACAGGCTCACAGTAACGCGGCACGCCGTGCCTGGCCAACCAGTGGCGAAAACATGTGAACCGTGAGTAACATGCGAGTAGCCGGTCCCCACTGACGACTGTCACCCGGTGGCAGAGCGAGGCAAAGGCGCCCCGCGTCGTCACGGCTCGATGTACGAAGAGGTGCACGCGATGAGCAAGTCCCCGAACGTGATCCCCGCTTCCCTCCGCCGGAACCACTGGATGAACCAGGTGCTCGGCCACGCGCAGGTCAGGCCCGACGCGACAGCGTTCAAGCACCGCGGCGTCGTGACCACCTGGAGCGAGGTCGCCGAGCACATGGACATCCTTGCGGCCGCCCTGCAGCGCCGTGGCGTCAGCTTCGGCGACCGCGTGCTGATGCTGACGCTCAACCACACGCAGGTCGTGGAGACGGTCTTCGCGATCAACAGGCTCGGCGCTATCGCGGTGCCCATCAACATCAGGCTCTCCCCCGCCGAAGCGGCCTACATCATCGACGACGCCGACGCTGACGTCATCATCGTCGACCAGCCCCTCGCGCCTCTCGTGGCGGCGGCAGGCCAGGTCACCTCGCGTCTCACGCGGACGATCGTGATCGGCGAGGCCGGGGAGGGCCAGGAGTCGCTCTCCGACCTCCTCGCCGAACCCATGGGCGACTTCGAGGCTCCTGACGTGCCGGAGGACACGACGTGCCTGATCATGTACACGTCGGGCACCACGGGCCGCCCGAAGGGCGCCATGCTCGATCACGGGAACATGGCCGCACAGGCGATGACGGTCATCCGCGTCAACAACATCGTCGACGAGTCCGACGTCTCCTTCCTCACCGCGCCGCTGTTCCACATCGCAGGACTCGGCTCGATCGGCGCGAACTTCATCCTCGGGATCCCCACGGTCCTGCACCCGCTCGGCGCATTCGACCCTGTCGAGATCCTCGATGCCTGGGAGGCGGAGGGCGCGACCATCGTCTTCAACGTGCCCCAGCAGTGGCAGGCCATCTGCGCGGTTCCCGGAGTGAAGGACCGCGACCTGCCGCTCCGGGTGATCAGCTGGGGCGCGGCGCCCGCATCCGACAGCCTGCTGCGCACCATGCACGAGACCTTCCCCTCCGCCCTCATGGTCACGGTGTTCGGCCAGACGGAGATGTCGCCCATCACGTGCGTGCTGCGCGGCGAGGACGCCCTCGCGAAGCTCGGCTCCGTCGGCATGCCGGTGCCCACCGTCCAGTGCAGGATCGTCGACGCCGACATGCGAGACGTCAGCACCGGCGAGGTGGGCGAGATCGTCTACCGAGGCCCCAGCATGATGAAGGGCTACTGGCGCAAGGAGGAGGAGACCGCGTCGGCCTTCGAGGGAGACTGGTTCCACTCCGGCGACCTGGTGAGGCGTGACGAGGACGGCTTCGTGTGGGTCGTGGACCGCCTCAAGGACATGATCATCAGCGGAGGCGAGAACGTGTACTGCGCCGAGGTGGAGAACGCGCTCATGGATCACCCCGCGATCCTCGACGCAGCCGTCTACGGACGCCCGGACCCGCGATGGGGCGAGGTGCCCGTCGCCACGCTCGTGACGCGTCCCGGAGAGTCCGTGGACCTCGCGGGCCTGCGCACGTGGCTGGAGACCCGGCTCGCCCACTACAAGCAGCCCAAGGACATCGCGTTCGCCGAGGCGCTGCCGCGCAACGCGGCCGGCAAGGTGGACAAGGTGGCGCTGCGCACCTCGGACAAGGTCGCCTACCCGATCGCCTCATGACGACCACCGGGAGGGGGCGGCGCGGCATGCGGACCTGGAGAGGGGGCGCCGCATGCCGCGCCTGACCTTCCCGGTCCATCTCCGCTGGGCGGACCTCGACCCGAACGGTCACGTCAACAACGTCGCCTACCTCACGATCCTCGAGGACGTGCGGATCCGTGGGCTTCACCCCATCCTCGGCACCCTCGCGGACGAGAGGGGAGCGCTTCGCAGCGCAGGTCGCCCGCCCGTGGTGGTCGCGCGTCACGAGATCGACTACGTCCAGCAGATGCCCTGGTCGCCGCACCCCGTGCTCGTGGACCTCTGGGTGTCACGCATCGGAGGCTCCAGCATCGACATCTGCCACGTCATGCGAACGGAGCACGGAGGACAGGACACCGTCTACGCACGCGTGGTCTCGGTCCTGGTCTATCTGGATCCCGACACTCAGCGGCCCAGACCGCTGTCGGATCACGAGCGGGAGATGCTCGAGGCGATCACAGACGCGCCTCTCCCACAGCGCACACGGGCTGCGGTCGGTTCACCACCCTGATCGCGAGCCGCGTGCAGTCTTCGTCACATGCGCTCGCCACCGAGTGAACGGGATCGATGGGGAGGGCAACGGACCCGACGGCCACAGGCCAGGGCCGTGAGCAGCACCCGACCAGGACTCTCCTTCGCCGATTCGCTCCGTGGGACGAGACCTGGACAGCAGCGCCCCCTCGGAACCGGAGCCACGGCACCGCCAGGGGGCGCTGCCGCGTGCGCGCCGGAGATGCGGTGAGCCCGGGGCTCAGATCAGCTCAGGCGACGCCGGGAAGCGCGAGGAGGTGGCCCGTGTGCTGCACCTTGGTCTCGAGGTACCGCGCGTTCGCCTCGGTCAGGTGAACGCCGGTCGGCACCTGGACCTCGACGTCGATCCCCAGATCCTCGAGCTGTGCCGCCTTGTCAGGGTTGTTGCTCAGCAGACGGATCCGGTCCGCGCCGACCGCGGACAGCATCTGCGCCACGGCCGTGTAGTCACGCTCGTCCTCGCCGCGTCCCAGCGCGAGATTCGCCTCGTAGGTGTCGAGGCCCGAGTCCTGAAGCGCGTATGCGTCGAGCTTGGCGTACAGGCCGATCCCGCGGCCCTCCTGACGGAGGTACAGCAGGAAGCCTCCGGCCTCCGTGATGCGCTCGGCAGCCTCGCGCAGCTGGGGGCCGCAGTCGCAGCGCTCGGAACCGAGCACGTCTCCCGTCAGGCACTCGCTGTGGGGGCGCACGAGCGGAGCCTCACCGCCGTCGGCCGCGCGGGCGAGGGCGCCCTGCCAGTCGCCGAGGCCCAGAAGGAGATGCTCGGCGCCGTCGGCAAGCCCATGGAAGGTCATGACCGAGGCCGTCGTCGAGTAGCCGTCAGCGAACGTCATCGGCACCGTCACCTGGGCGCGGATCTCGGCCTCAGGCGCGGGCGACGGCTCATCGTGACGCACCCGCGTCTCCACGCGGTGCTCGGCACCCGAGCTGGGGCAGCGAAGCGACACTGTCATGACAGTCCTCCTCAGACGGCGCACGGTGGCGCAGGTGTGGAGCACAACGTGCGCGCGCGGCCCGGCATTCCCGGTTCAGGCGACGGAGCGTGCCCGATTTGCGGGCTAGACTGCAAGCGTTTACAAAGGTAGCGGAGGCAACGACGCCCCAGGCCCCACGGGTCCTGCGTCTGCGCCCACGGCAGCAGCGACCCGCGAGAGGACTCGACCCTTGGTGTACCGCACGATCCAGGACAGCCCGGCAGACTGGTGGCGGTCGGCCGTCATCTACCAGGTCTACCCCCGCTCGTTCGCCGACGCCGACGGCGATGGCGTGGGCGACCTCCCTGGAATCACCTCACGGCTCGACGCTCTCGCAGAGCTCGGAGTCGACGCGATCTGGCTCTCCCCCTTCTACCGATCGCCGCAGCACGACGCCGGGTACGACGTGTCGGACTTCTGCGACGTCGATCCGCTCTTCGGCACCCTCGAGGACTTCGACGCGCTCGCCGCGCGCGCGCACGAGCTCGGCATGCGCGTGGTCGTGGACGTGGTGCCCAACCACACGAGCTCCGATCACGAGTGGTTCTCGGCAGCGCTCGCCGCCGCGCCCGGCTCACCCGAACGCGCCCGCTACATCTTCCGAGAGGGCAAGGGACCCGACGGCGCCGAGCCGCCGAACGACTGGCAGTCGGTCTTCGGCGGGCCCGCCTGGACGCGGGTCACCGAAGCCGACGGCACGCCGGGCCAGTGGTACCTCCACCTGTTCGACGTCACGCAGCCGGACCTGGACTGGACCCAGGAGGACGTGCGTGCCAGCTTCGACGACATCCTCCGGTTCTGGCTCGACCGAGGGGTCGACGGCTTCCGCGTCGACGTCGCCCACGGCCTCGTCAAGGCTGACGGCCTCCCGGACTACACCGCCGAGGAGAAGAAGGGCGCCGCGCTCGGGGACCCGGCCACGCCCAGCCCCTACTTCGCGCAGGACGGCGTCCACGAGATCTGGCGCCGCTGGCACGACGTGGTCACCGCGCACGGGCCCGACAAGATCCTCGTCGCCGAGGCCTGGGTGCAGCCCCTGCCCCGCATGGCACTGTGGGTCCGACCCGACGAGATGCATCAGGCCTTCAACTTCGCGTATCTCATGACCGGATGGGACGTCGCCGAGCTGCGCGAGATCATCGACGACTCGCTCTCTTCCTTCGGCGCCGTCGGAGCGCCCAGCACGTGGGTGCTGTCCAACCACGACGTGGTGCGCCACGCCACCCGGCTTGCGCTCACCGTGTTCAACCCCCAGGGTCACGGGCTCGGCCCCCACTCCCCTGGCCTGCCCGACGTCGAGCACGGCATCCGCCGCGCGCGCGCCGCGACGCTGCTCATGCTCGCGCTCCCCGGCGGCGCCTACCTCTACCAGGGAGAGGAGCTGGGCCTGCCCGAGGTGCTCGACATCGCCGACGACCTCCGCCAGGACCCCACCTGGTTCCGCACCCAGGGTGAGCGGTTCGGCCGCGACGGATGCCGCGTCCCGATCCCGTGGGAGGCCGACGCGCCCGCCTTCGGGTTCAACACCACCGGCGAGAGCTGGCTGCCGCAGCCGGCCGACTGGGCGCCCTTCGCACGCGACGCGCAGCGAGGGATGGAGGGTTCCACGCTTGAGCTGTACCGCTCGGCCTTGACGCTGCGCGCGACGCACGCGCTCGGCACCGGCACCTTCGCGTGGGCCGACGCCCGCGAGGGCACGCTCGCCTTCGACAACGGGGACATCCGGATCGTCACCAACATCGACGCCGGCCCGATCCCGCTCGACAGCCTCGGTAGCGACGTGATCCTCGCCTCCACCGATCTGGATGGAGCGCTTCCCGCCGACGCCACCGTGTGGCTCCGACGTGATGCCTGACACGGTCCGGGACCGCCCCAGGAGGCGCGCATGAACAACGTCGGGATCCGCAAGGTCGCCGAGCTCGCCGGCGTCTCCACCGCCACGGTCTCCCGAGCGCTCGCAGGCAAGCCGAGCGTCTCCGCCTCGACACGGGCCCGCGTCGAGGAAGCGGCCAAGGAGCTCGGATACGTGGTCTCCGCGACCGCCTCGGGCCTCGCGAGCGGCCGCACCCGCTCCGTCGGCGTCATGATGCCGTTCCTCAACCGCTGGTTCTTCACGAGCGTCATGTCAGGCGCCCACCGCGTGCTCAACGACGCCGGATACGACCTCACGATCTACCACTGCGAGCCGAACCGGCTCGACGACACCCAGGGCGTGCACAACCCCAGGCGCGAGCGTCTCTTCCAGGAGTCGCTCCTGCGGCACAGGGTCGACGCGCTGCTGCTGGTCACGCTGTCGCTCACCACGACCGAGAGGGACCGCCTGCACGCGCTGGGCAAGCCCGTGGTCGCGATCGACCGCCCCCAGCCTGACATCCCGACGTTCGCCGTGGACAATCTCGCGGTCGCGAAGACCGCCGTCACGCACCTGCTCGAGCTCGGGCATCGGGACATCGCCTACGCGGGCGGTGTGCTCCCCTACGACCTGGACTTCCAGGTGCCAGTCCTGCGACGCGCCGGCTACGACACCGCGCTCGCCGAAGCTGGGCTGCCCGTGCGCTCCACCCGTGTGGCCGAGGGCGACTTCACCAGCCAGGGCGGCTACTCCGCCGCGATGAAGCTGCTGGCAGACCCCCACCACCGCCCCACCGCGATCTTCGCCGCCTCCGACGAGATGGCATACGGCGTCCTCATGGCCGCACGCGAGCTCGACCTGAGGGTCCCCGAGGACCTCTCGGTGATCGGCGTCGACGGGCATCCCATGGGCGACCTGCTCGGGCTCACCACGATCGATCAGCACCCTGCAGAGCAAGGAGCGATCGGCGCCCGCGCGCTGCTCGTCGAGCTCGAGCCTGACGAGCAGCACCCCCCGGCCGCGACGAGGCTCCCGTTCGAGCTGATCACGCGCCGCTCGACCGCGGCACCGCGAACGGCATGACCGGCAGCACCTCCGGCGCGGCACCGACGGTCGCCGTCATCGGACCGGTCTCGGTCGACACGATCGTCACGCTGGAGCATCTCCCCGCGCCGGTGCCGCACACCGTCATGGCCGACCGCTGGAGCACCCAGATCGGCGGCACGTCGGCAGGCAAGGCGCTGCATCTGAGCGACCTCGGCGCCGAGACCCTCCTCTTCACCACGGAGGGCGACGACGAGTCAGGCGCCGAAGCGCTCCGCGTCGTGGAGTCGCGGGGCGTCGCCGTGCATGCGATCCCCACGGGCGCACCCGTGGAGCGGCACCTCAACCTGATGTCTCGCCACGGCGCCAGGGTGTCGGTCTACCTGCAGCCCGCCGGCGATCCGGACCCCACGCTGACCGCCGCGCGACTCCATGACCTGCGCACCGCCCTTCCGGGCATCGACGCCGTGTTCCTCGACCTTGCGCCGCTGTCGCTCTCGCTTGCTCCGGCGATCGCCGCGAGCGGGGTGCCCGTCTGGGTCGACATCCACGACTACGACGGTGCGGATCCGTTCCACGAACCGTTCCTCGAAGCAGCGGACGTCATCCTGATGAACGGCGACAGGATCGGCGACATCGAAGGCTTCCTCAGCGCGTCGGTCCTTGAAGGGCGGCACGCCGCAGTCTGCACCCTCGGCGCCGACGGTGCGGTCGGGATCAGCGGCGACGGCACGCCCGTGCGCGTCCCGGCCGCACGGACCACGGTCGTGGATCCCAACGGCGCCGGCGACGCCTTCGCCGCGGGAATGCTCATGCAGGCGCTTCGCGAAGGATGCGCGGGCCGGCCCTTCACGGCGGAGGAGCTCGAGCGGTGCATGGATGCGGGCGCGGCTCAGGCGGTCACAGCCGTGTCGAGCGAGGGGCTCGCACCGAACCTTCCGATATGGACTGGAGCGCCAGCCATCGATTCATGACGTGGGCGTGCGCGCACGTCAGCGTCGCGCCTTGAACCCGCTCACGATCAGGGCGAGGACCGCGGCTCCGGCAAGCGCTCCCAGCCCGACCCACAGGGTCCGTTGCATGAGCGCCTCGCCCGACTCCTCCGACAGCAGTCCGCCCACCACGGATCCGAGCGCACCGTCGGGACCACCCGGGAGGACCAGGAGCACACCGTCGACGCCCAGCATCTGCACGACTCCCCACGCAAGGAGCGCCAGCACCCCCACCGCGAGCAGCAGCTTGGGCAGGAACCAGGCCCGCCGAGGCGAGACGAGCAACCCGACGACGACCAGGCCGATGCCTGCCCACAGCCCGTACTGCGCCGCCAGCTCCATCAGCCCATACGCGTCGCGGGCCTGCTCGAAGGTGTCGGCGTCCATCACTACGACCTCGACAGGCGCGATGTCGACCGCATCCGACACCGTGCCGAGGACCGCGACCCCCTCCAGGCGCTCCGCGACGAGGCTGTCGGCATCCACGACGATCACGAGCGGCGCAGGCGACCTCGCCTCGTCGGTCAGCGCGTCGGCGATCTGCTGCCGCGCCGCCTCTGCCTGATCGGTGACGAGCGCCTGGAACGCCTCCGTCTCCACGAGCGCCTTGAAGAGGTCCTGCACCGTGTCCACCGCGCCGAGCGCGTCAAGGCTCACGCCCCGCTCCTCAAGCCACGCCGCGACCTCGTCCGTCATCGATCCAGCGATCGTGTCCTGGACCGCCTCGGAGTCGAGCGCACGGTCCGTGAAACCGATGACAGCCGAGCCGTCCTCCACCGCATCGACCGCGACCGAGCTGATCGCCCAGCCGACGATCGACAGTGCACCCGCAAGGATGCACAGCGCCGAGATGATGGTCCGCAGCAGCCTCATCGTCACTCCTCTTCCCAGCCGAAGAACACCCGCTCGCACACGGCGCGGGCGTGGCGAGCCGCCCGCACGAAGCGGTCGTCGAGCTCAGGCCCCGTGTCGCCGGTGCCCATGATCTCGGCAAGAACCTTGAGCTCGCGCGCGTCGACAGGCAGGACGTCCGGGTCCCCCTGGCGCCCACGCAGCGCGATCGCACCGCGCAGGTCGGTCGCGAGCGTCCACGCCTCCCGAAGCGTGGCAGCGTCCTCGGCGTCGAGCAGTCCAGCGTCAGCCGCCACGTCGAGCGCGGCGATGGTCTCGGTGGTACGCAGCTCGGGAATCCGATGCGCATGCTGAAGCTGCAGCAGCTGAACGGTCCACTCCACGTCCGAGAGCCCGCCCGGGCCCAGCTTGAGATGGCGCCTGGGGTCCACGCCGCGCGGAAGCCTCTCCGCCTCCATGCGCGCCTTGAGCCGTCGCATCTGGGCGAGCGCCTCGTCCTTCAGCACCTCGGGATAGCGCACCGGAGAGACAGCCTCGACGAACCGCGCTCGCAGGTCCGGGTCCCCCGCGCACGGCCGTGCCCGTAGCAGGGCCTGCGCCTCCCACGGGTCCGACCAGCGGGCGTAGTAGCCGACCGTCGACTCGAAGGACCGCGCAAGAGGACCGTTGCGCCCCTCCGGCCGCAGATCGGCGTCGATCTCGAGCGACGGCTGCGGGCCCACCTTCTGAAGAAGGTTGCGCAGCACCGTCGCAAGCCGCTGCGCATGCGCCCCGGCCCGCTCTCCCCCACCCTCGAAGATGAACTGCACGTCGGCGTCCGAGGAGTAGCCCATCTCGCGCCCGCCGTAACGGCCCATCGCGACGACGAGGAGGCGAGGCGGCTCTTCACCCACCTCCTCGCGAACCGTGTGGATCGCGACGCGCAACGCTCCCTCGATCAGCATGTCGGCCGTGTCGGTCACAGCGCCCGCCGCTGCGGACGCGTTGACGAGGCCCAGCGTGTCAGCGGCGGCGACGCGGGCGAGCTCGCGACGGCGAAGACCCCGCATCGCGGTGATCGCCTGCTCGGGGTTGTCGCTCCTGGTGAGGATCGAGTCGGCCTCGCGCCAGAGCCGCTCGTACGGACGCGGCTTCAGGTCCTCGTCGGAGTCGAGCCACCGCACCTGCTCCGCGGTGGCGAGCAGCGCCTTCGTCACATAGCCGGAGGTGGACAGAAGGCGCGCCAATCGCTCCGCCGCCGTTCCCGAGTCGCGCAGCAGCTTGAGGAACCACTGTGTGGACCCGAGCTGCTCCGAGAGCTGGCGGAAGGCGAGGAGGCCTGCATCCGGCTCGGGCCCCTCGGCGAACCAGCCGATCATCGCGGGCAGAAGCTGCTGACGGATCGCCGCGGACCGCGACACCCCTCCGGTGAGCGCGACGATGTGCCTCAGCGCAGCGTCGGCATCCTTGAACCCCACTGCGGAGAGGCGATCGCGCGCCGCCGCCGTGTCGAGGCTCGCCTCCCCGGTGCTGAGCCGCGCCACCACGGGAAGGATGGGACGGTAGAACATCTCGAGGTGCATCGCGCGCACGCGCCGCCGGATGTCGTGCCACACCTCGTCCATGTACTCGACGGTCGCGAATCCCGACGCACGGGCCAGGATCCTGCGGTCCTCCGCCTGCTCCGGCATCAGGTGGGTGCGCGACAGCTTCCGCAGCTGAAGCCTGTGCTCCCACACGCGCAGCTGTCGGTAGGCGCGATCCATCGCCGCGGCCTCGGGACGTCCGACGTACCCGCCTGCACGCAGCGCGGCGAGAGCCGTGAGGGTGGAGCGCTCGCGCAACGACTCGTCGGCTCGCCCGTGGACGAGCTGCAGGAGCTGGATCGTGAACTCGACGTCACGGAGGCCGCCGGGTCCCAGCTTGATCTGACGATCGGCCTCATTGGCGGGCACATACTGCTCGACCCGACGACGCATCGCCTGCGCCGCCTCCACGAAGTTCTCCCGTTCCACCGCCGACCAGACGAGGGGCTGGAGCATCTGAACGTACCGCTCGCCGATCTCGGGGTCGCCCGCGATCGGGCGGGCCTTGAGCAGCGCCTGGAACTCCCAGCTCTGTGCCCACCGCTCGTAGTAGGCCAGGTGGGACGAGAGCCCGCGCACCAGCGCACCGTCCTTGCCCTCCGGCCGCAGGTTCGCGTCCACCTGCCACAGCGGAGGCTCTGCGGCGAAGCGGTCGCATGCCCTCGCAGCCGCGGCGGCGAGGCGCGTGGCCACCCGCAGCGACGCCTGCTCGTCAGCCCCCTCCGCCGGCTCGGCCGCATAGATGACATCCACGTCCGAGACGTAGTTGAGCTCCCGCGCGCCGCACTTGCCCATGCCGAGGATCGCCAGCCGCGTCAAGGCATGGTCCTTCTCCGCGGCGCGAGCGATCGCGAGCCCGGCCTCGAGAGCGGCCCCGGCGAGGTCGGCCAGGACCGCGCCGACCGCGGGCATCACGGTGATCGGGTCCGACTGCATCAGATCGATGGCAGCGACACGCAGCAGTTCCCTGCGGTACGCGACCCGCATCGCCACGATCCCCTCGTCACCGATGACGGTGGCGACGGGGGCGGTCGAGCCTGGGTCGGCGCCCACGGCCTCCAGCAGCCGTGCACGCACATCGACCTCGTCGACGGGGTCGTCATCCTCCCACTCGAGGAAGTCGCTCACCAGATCAGGGCGGCGCACGAGGAAGTCTCCCAGCGCGACCGAGCCGCCGAGCACCACGCCCAGCCGCCTTCCCGCGGGCGAGCGCAGCACATCGTGCACGGTCTGGACCACGCCTGCCTGCTGGGCCGCCTCACAGACGCGCAGCAGCTGCAGCAGACCCGTGTCGGGGTCCGCGTAGTACGACAGGGACAGCGCAGGGTCGACGAAGCGGAAACCCGAGACGTCGGCGATCTCCTCGATCAGCTGCTGGGCCCGCGCCGAGTCGACGACCCCGGCGCGTCGCAGCTGGGTGGTGAACGAGACCTCGCGTGAGCTCATCGGTCAGCTCCCGCCCGGCCGGTCAGAGGACCGGGAGGTTGTTCTCGAGCTCGTACGGAGTGACCTGCTCGCGGTACGCCTGCCACTCGGCGCGCTTGTTGCGCAGCACGAAGTCGAACACGCGCTCTCCGAGCGTCTCCGCGACGAGCTCCGAGCGCTCCATCGCCGTGATCGCTGCGTTGAGCGACTGCGGCAACGGCTCGTAGCCCATCGCCTTCCGCTCGGCCTCCGAGAGCTCCCACACGTCGTCCTCCGCACCGGGGGGAAGCTCGTAGCCCTCCTCGATGCCCTTGAGGCCGGCGGCGAGCATCACCGAGAACGCGAGGTACGGGTTCGTGGCGGAGTCGAGGCCGCGGTACTCGATGCGGGTCGACTGGCTCTTTCCAGGCTTGTGCACCGGGATGCGCACGAGCGCGGAGCGGTTGTTGGAGCCCCAGCACACGTAGCTGGGCGCCTCGGCGCCGCCCCACAGACGCTTGTACGAGTTCACGTACTGGTTGGTGATGAGCGTGATCTCCGGCGCGTGCGTGAGCAGGCCTGCCACGAACTGACGTGCGACCGGCGACAGGTCGTAGTCGCTGCCGGCCTCGTAGAACGCGTTGCGGTCACCCTCGAACAGGCTGAGGTGCGTGTGCATGCCCGATCCGGGCGCGTCCACCAGCGGCTTGGGCATGAAGGAGGCGAAGACGCCCTGCTGGAGCGCCACCTCCTTGATGACCGACCGGAAGGTCATGATGTTGTCGGCCATGGTGAGCGCGTCCGCATAGCGCAGGTCGATCTCGTTCTGACCCGGACCGATCTCGTGGTGCGAGAACTCGACGGAGATCCCCATCGCCTCGAGCATCGTGATCGCGTCACGACGGAAGCTGTGGGCGGCGCCGCGCGGCACGTTGTCGAAGTAGCCCGCCTGGTCCACCGGGACGGGGAGCTTTCCCTGCTCGAGCGACTCGAAGAGGTAGAACTCGATCTCCGGGTGCGTGTAGAAGGTGAAGCCCTTCTCGCTCGCACGGTCGAGCGTGCGCTTGAGCACGTTGCGCGGGTCCGACAGCGCCGAGGCGCCGTCCGGCGTCTCGATGTCGCAGAACATGCGGGCGGCCCCCTGCCGCTCGCCGCGCCACGGCAGCACCTGGAAGGTCGTGGGATCGGGCCGGGCGATCATGTCCGCCTCGTAGACCCGGGTGAGCCCCTCGACGGCCGATCCATCGAACCCGATGCCCTCGTTGAAGGCGTTCTCGAGCTCGGCCGGTGCGATCGCGACCGACTTCAGCACCCCGAGCACATCGGTGAACCAGAGTCGCACGAACCGGATGTCACGCTCCTCGACGGTGCGGAGCACGAATTCCTGCTGCTTGTCCATAGGCACATCCTGCCCTACTCATGTGACGATCGTGTGTCCATCCCAGCATGCCACCACCCCGTAATCTGGCTCCATGACGGACCTGCGCATCGCGATGGCTCAGATCAATACCTGCGTGGGAGACATCCCTGGTAACGCGGCACTGGTGAGAGAGCGCTCCCGCGCCGCCGCGGAGCGCGGCGCACGCCTGGTGGTCTTCCCCGAGATGACCACGACCGGCTACCCGATCGAGGACCTCGCCCTGCGTGCGAGCTTCCAGCGCGCCGCCGAGCGGGCGGTGCACGCGATCGCGGCCGACCTCGTGACGGACGGCCTCGGCGACCTCACCGTCGTGCTCGGCACCCTGGGCACCAACGCGGACGGACGGCCCACCAACGAGGCCGTCGTGCTGCGAGGAGGCGAGGTCGTCTCGCGCTACGCCAAGCACCACCTCCCGAACTACGGCGTGTTCGACGAGCGCCGCATCTTCGCGCCGGGCGAGGACCCGTGCGTGCTCACCGTGGACGGCGCGCGCATCGGCGTCGTCGTCTGCGAGGACATCTGGCAGGACGGCGGACCCGTCGCGGCCATGGCCGGCGAGGCGCTCGACGTCCTGCTCGTCCTCAACGGCTCGCCCTTCGAGGAGGGCAAGGGGATCGTCCGCACCGAGCTCGCGCGCAAGCGCGCCGCGGAGGTCGGCGCGCCGCTCGTGTACGTGAACATGTGGGGCGGTCAGGACGACCTGGTGTTCGACGGACACTCGTTCATCGTCGCCGCCGACGGTGCCTGGATGGCGAACGCGCCCGGCTTCGAGGATGCGCTCGTCACCTGGGACGTGCCGACCGGCGACGGTGCGCCGGTGCAGAGCGAGGTCGTCGACTTCGCCTCCGATGACGAGCAGGTCTACCGCGCCGTTGTCACGGGCCTGCGGGACTACGTGGTGAAGAACGGCTTCCAGTCGATCGTGCTCGGCGTGTCAGGCGGGATCGACTCGGCGCTCACGGCTGCGATCGCCGCGGACGCGATCGGGGGCGAGAACGTCGTCGGCGTCTCGATGCCGTCCGAGTTCTCCTCGGAGCACTCCAAGGACGACGCCGCCGACCTGTGCAAGCGCCTCGGCGCCGACTACCGCGTGCAGCCGATCGCACCTCTCGTGGACGCCTTCCAGGCGCAGCTCGCGCTGACCGGCGTCGCCGAGGAGAACCTTCAGGCGCGCGTGCGCGGCGTCGTGCTCATGGCCATCTCGAACCGCGAGAACCACCTGGTGATCGCGCCCGGCAACAAGTCCGAGCTCGCGACCGGCTACGCGACGATCTACGACGCCGGGAGCATCGGCGGCTTCGCGCCTCTCAAGGACCTGGACAAGACCCGCGTGTGGGACCTCGCGCGCTGGCGCAACGCCCAGGCACGGCTCCTTGGAGAGGTCGAGCCGATCCCCGTCAACTCGATCGAGAAGCCACCGAGCGCCGAGCTGCGCCCCGGCCAGACCGACCAGGACTCGCTCCCCGACTACGCGCTGCTGGACGAGGTGCTCGACGCGTATGTGGAGCACGCGGAGGGCCGCGAGGAGCTGCTCGCGCGAGGCTTCGACGAGGCGGTGGTCGAGAAGGTGCTCTCGCTCGTCGACCGTGCCGAGTGGAAGCGCAGGCAGTACCCGCTCGGCCCCAAGGTGACCGCGCTCGCGTTCGGCCGCGACCGCAGGCTCCCCGTCACGTCGCGATGGCGCGAGCGCGCGGAGTAGGCAAGGCGGCGGGATCCCGCGGAGCGTCTCAGACGGGCCGCGCCTGACCCGTGCTCGCCGAGGTCCCTCCGTCCACCACGAGGTTCGCACCTGTGATGTAGCCGGCGTCAGCGCTCGCGAGGAACAGCACGGCGGGTGCGATGTCCTCGGGCACCCCGGTGCGGCCGAGCGCGACCCGCTCGATCTTCTGAGGGATCTCGTGCGCCGGCCGTCCCGCATCGGTGTTCATCTCCGTCGCGGTCTCGGCGGGCGACACCGAGTTGAACCTGACGCCGCGGTCCCCGTACTCGAGCGCGAGCGACTGGACGAAGTTGGCCACTGCGGCCTTGGTCGCGTTGTACATCGCCTGCACCCAGTCGCCGCGCAGGCCCGAGACCGAGCTGAGGGCGACCACGTTCCCCTGCGTGCGAAGCAGCTCGGGCAGCGCGGCGTGGACGGTGTGCACGAAGCCGTCGGTGTTGACGGAGCGGATCCTGTCCCAGTCCGACAGGTCCTGCTCGTGGAAGCTTCCTCCGAGGAAGATCGCCGCGTTCGGGACCACCACGTCGATCGCGCCGAACTCGTCCACGGCGGCGCGCACGAGCTCGCGTGCCTGGAACGGATCGGAGACGTCCGCGGGGACAGCCAGCCGGCGCTCCTTCGAGATGTCGGAGAGCGCGTCGTCGAGGGGCGCTGCGCGCCGGCCCGCGGTGACGACGTTCGCGCCGTTCTCACCGAACGCCCTGACGATCGCACGCCCGATCCCCGTGCCGCCGCCGGTGACGATCACCGTCTTGCCCGCGAAGTCGTAGGTGTTGTGCGTCATGAGTCCTCCTCCGGCCTGGTATCCAAGGGTGGAACGGGGCGCGGGGCGGCGCTGTTCCCCCGCGTCGTGTCGGGCACGCGTCGCGTCGGCGACCTTGGCCCGGTCATGAGACAGTGTTGGCATGACCAAGAAGGTGCGCATCCACCATTTCAAGGAGATGAAGCAGCGCGGTGAGAAGATCACCATGCTGACGGCCTACGACTACCCCACCGCGAAAGCGTTCGACGCCGCGGGCGTGGACATGCTCCTGGTAGGCGACTCCTTGGGCGACAACATGCTCGGCTATGACTCCACGGTGCCGCTGACGATCGACGAGATGATCCCCTTCGCCCGTGCCGTCGCACGCGCTGCGGAGCGCTCGTTCGTGGTCGCCGACCTCCCGTTCGGCACCTACGAGGTGTCTCCCGAGCAGGCCGTCGAGTCCTCGATCCGCATGATGAAGCTCTCCGGCGCGCAGGCGATCAAGTTCGAGGGCGGCCGCCGCATCGCCCGCCAGGTGAAGGCCGTGACCGACGCGGGCATCCCCTTCTGCGGCCATCTGGGCTTCACGCCGCAGAGCGAGAACGCGCTGGGCGGCCGACGCATCCAAGGCCGCGGCGAGCAGGGCATCCAGGACCTCGTGGACGACGCGCTCGCGCTGCAGGAGGCCGGAGCCTTCGCCGTGGTGCTCGAGATGGTCGTGGCGCCTGCCGCGGAGGCGGTCACGAAGGCGCTGGACATCCCGACCATCGGCATCGGGGCCGGGTCGGGCACGGACGGCCAGGTGCTCGTGTGGCTCGACATGGCGGGGGTCGGAGACTGGCACCCGAGGTTCTCACGGCAGTTCGGCCAGGTGGGCGCCGAGATGACGAACGCCGCGTCCGGCTACGTGAAGGCCGTGAAGGACGTCGAGTTCCCCGCGGCGGAGCACACGTTCGACGACTGACACGCGTCGACGGCAGAGACGATCGACAGGCGCGCCTGAGGGGCGTCGCCGCTGGAAGGAGTGCTCGATGGCGAGCATCATCGTGACCGGAAGCAAGGGCAAGCTGGGGCGCGTCGTGGCGCGGATCCTGGCCGAGGAGGGGCACGAGGTCCACGGGATCGACGCGGCGCCCGCTCCCCCGTCGTTCGACTACACGAGGGTGGACCTGACCGACTACGGACAGACGGTCGACGCGATGTTCGGCGTGCAGGACCGCTATGACGGCGTCGACGCCGTGGTCCACCTGGCGGCGATCCCCGCGCCGGGCCAGGCCGCTGACGTCGCCACGTTCGACAACAACATGCTCGCCACCTCCCACGTGTTCCAGGGGGCGTTGCGCGCGGGCATCCGCAAGATCGTCTACGCGTCCTCCGAGACGGTGCTCGGCCTGCCCTTCACGATCGACCCGCCCTACATCCCTGTGGACGAGGACTACGACGCGCGTCCCGAGTCGAACTACTCGCTCGTGAAGCACCTCGAGGAGCAGATGGCGATCCAGCTGTGCCGCTGGCACCAGGATCTGTCGATCACGGCACTGCGCTTCTCCAACGTGATCTACGAGGAGGAGTACGTCGACTTCCCTGCGTTCGACTCCGATGCGACGCTGCGCAGGTGGAACCTGTGGGGCTACATCGACGCGAGGGACGGCGCTCAGGCGGTGTCGAAGGCGCTCGCGCACGAGTCGCTGGGCTTCGAGCGCTTCGTCATCGCGAACGCCGACACGGTGATGTCACGTTCGAGCGCGGAGCTCGTCGCGGAGCAGTTCCCGGGCGTGACGGTGACCAAGGAGCTCGGCGAGCACGAGACGCTGCTCTCGATCGACAAGGCGCGCGCGATCCTGGGCTATGAGCCTCAGCACTCGTGGCGGCACCACGTGGAGGGCTGAGCGGACCGAGGCCCCCCGCGGGCGCGCCTTGCTCAGGCAGCCTGCGCGCCCGCGGCCGACGTGAGGATCGGCGGCGCCGTCCACCGACCGTCGAGGACCTCGTTGCGGGGGCGGTACAGGCGAAGCACGGTACCCCAACGTTCGGGTACTGGAATGTCGTTGGGACCCACGGGCTCGCCGTGCACGAACCGGATGAGAACCCCGCCATCGGGCTCGCGTACCGCCGTGACACTGTTCACCGAATAGCGGTCGTACGGGTTCTCCACGAAGAACCCGCGATCGTCGTACACCGAGACCGACCAGAACGCGTCGACGGGCACATCGGTCAGGTCCAGGTGACAGTCGGCGTCGAGGGACGGCGGCATCATCGAGACGTACGTGGCTTCGGCGCGTGGCAGCCCTCCCCATCCGGCGGCGGTGCCCAGCAGGTGGTGGATGCGGTCCACCTCGGCTGCCGATCCGAAAGCCTTGTCGAAGGAGGCCATGCCCGCGGCAAGCGTGAGCAGCGCCTGTCGTGTGGCGTCGAAGGTGGCCCTGTCGTAGTCGGGCATGACCAGATCCTCGCCGCCCTCGCCAGAGATCTGGATCGCGTCCTGAAGCGCGACGACCTTCGCCACGTCCTCCGGATCGGTGGGATCCACGAGGATCCGGATCGCCACCAGCGCGTACCGGGTGCCTGCCTCGGTGCGCGTCAGCCTGTAGTGCCCGGGACGGTGCAGCACGAGCGGGACCAGATGGTCGTTGTTGACGAGCATCGCTGACAGGTACCGGCCGCCCGCCTCAGGCAGCGTGAGGTCCACGCCATGCTGCAGGTCCACCGTGGCGAAGCTGTAGAGCGTGTCGCGGTTCATCCGGATGACGGTCTGCTGCGAGATCGGCGTGGGGGCGCGTCGATGGCCCAGGCGGTTGACACCGCCGGCCTGACGTTGGATGTCGACCAGCATGCGGTCGGACTCTGCGCGGACGAAGTTGTCGACTGTGACGGGGATGCTCATGGCGATGCCTCCTGCCTTCAATCGTCCCTCCGGGACGCAGACGCCGCCACCGGGAACCTCAGAGGTCGGGGGTGACGCGGGCCCCTGCGTCCGGGGCTCGCGCGCCGTCCCAGCGGCGCGCCGGACGGTAGTAGAGGCACACCCAGACGTTGGAGACCGCGCATGCGACCGCGGACCACGAACGGACCGGGTCGAGAGGTCCAGCGGACGCGACGACGAGGAACGGGACCAGCGCGAGCGTGTTGGCGAGGGCGAGCGCGACGGCCACCGCACGCCATCCGGCTGTGCCTGGGGACGCGAGGTATCCCGGATCGTCGCGTCGCGCGAGGGTCCAGCCTCGAAGGCTGCGGACAAGCAGAGCCGCGAGCCCGAGCACCGTGGGCGTGAGGCAGAGCGCGAGCAGATAGCCGGCCGTGAAGACGACTCCTCCCCCGCCGGCGCTGGACACGAAGGCGATGATCCCGTCGGGCACGAGCAGCAGCAGCGCGTCGGCTGTTCCAGCGACGAGCAGCCCGAGGAGCGCGATCCGGAACCAGAACCCGACGCCGTCGCGCAGCGTTGGCGGCCCGCTGTCCGTCAGCGCTCGCCCTTCCACTCCGCGTCGTCCTCGTCCCAGGAGGCCGACCGCTTCTTGGCGGTCTCGAGCGCCTGCTCGGCCTCCTCGCGCGTGGAGTACGGCCCCATGAGGTCCTCCCAGGAGCTGAGACGCCCCTTCTCCACCATGCGCGTGCGGGTGTTGTAGAAGTACTCGACCTGGCCGAGACCATCGTTGGACATCTGCATCGCCTCCGTGAATAGACTGCCAGGTATGGGCCCGGTCCGCGAGAACATCGTCAAGGGGGTCGTGTCGCCGTTGCGCGACGTGCCCCGCAGCATCGAGCGTCCCCCGTACGTCGGGGCGAAGCGCGCACCCCGATGGACGGGAGGCGACGTCTACGACGCGGAGACCGTCGCACGGATCCGCGAGTCGGGCCGCATCGCGGCGCAGGCGCTCGCGGAGATCGGCAAGGCGGTCCGTCCCGGTGTGACCACTGACGAGCTGGACAGGATCGGGCACGAGTACGTGCTCGATCACGGCGCCTACCCGTCGACGCTGGGCTACCCGGGTGCGGCTGGCCGACCCCCGTTCCCCAAGTCGATCTGCACCTCGGTGAACGAGGTCATCTGTCACGGCATCCCCGACTCCACGGTCGTCGAGGAAGGCGACATCGTGAAGGTGGACATCACCGCCTTCAAGAACGGTGTGCACGGGGACAACTGCGGCTCCTTCATCGCGGGCGAAGGCTCGGAGCGAGCACAGAAGCTCGTCGAGGTGACGCACGAGGCGATGATGCGCGGCATCAAGGCCGCGATACCGGGCCGCGAGGTCAACGTGATCGGCCGCGTGATCGAGAAGTACGCGGCCCGCTTCGGCTACGAGTCGGTGCGCAGCTACACGGGACACGGCGTCGGTCCGGCGTTCCACACCGGCCTGGTGATCCCCCACTACGACGCCGCGCCCCATCACGACGACGTGATCCAGGCCGGCATGGTCTTCACCGTGGAGCCGATGCTGGTGGACGGGTCCGAGGCGAACCACGAGTGGGACGACGGCTGGACCGTCGTCACGAACGACGGCGGCTGGGTGGCCCAGTTCGAGAACACGATCCTCATCACCGAGGACGGCCCGGAGGTGTTGACGAAGCCATGAGCAAGAACATCGCGATCGGCGTGGACATCGGCGGGTCCGGCATCAAGGCCGCGCCGGTGAACCTCAAGAACGGCAAGTTCACCGACGAGCGCTACAGGATCCCCACGCCGCAGCCGGCGACGCCTGAGGCGGTCGGCAAGACGGTCGCGAAGTGCATCTCGCGGTTCGAGCCGTCGCGCAAGACCCCGATCGGGGTCGCGTTCCCCGGCGTGATCCAGCACGGTGTCGTCAAGACGGCGGCCAACGTGGATGACTCGTGGATCGGCGTGAACCTGCGCGAGCTGATCCGTGACTACGCGGGCCACGACGTGCACGTCCTCAACGACGCGGATGCCGCCGGCTTCGGCGAGTACAGGTATGGCGCGGCGCACGGGCAGGACGGCTCGATCTTCCTCGCGACGCTGGGCACCGGCGTGGGCACCGCGATGATCGTGGACGGCACCCTGGTGCCGAACCTCGAGCTCGGCCACCTGGAGATCGACGGCCACGATGCGGAGGACTACGCGGCAGAGTCGGCCCGTGCTCGCCATGATCTGGACTGGGACGGATGGATCCCTCACCTCCAGCGCTACTTCTCGGAGGTCGAGCGGCTCTTCTGGCCGGACATGATCATCGTGGGCGGCGGGGTCTCGAAGTCGAGCCACATGTTCCTGCCGAGGCTGACGCTCCGAGCGCCGATCATCCCGGCAGAGCTGCTCAACGGCGCGGGGATCGTCGGCGCCGCCGCCGCCGCGCATGCCGAGTGCGCCAAGGAGAAGGCACGCGCGAAGGAGCAGGCGAAGCAGGCTGAGAAGCAGGCGAAGAAGGCTGCGAAGCGCGGCGCGAAGGGGTCCACGAAGGACTGACGCCTTCGAGTCGGGACGAAGGGCCTGGTCCTCGCATCGATCAGCGCAGGGTTTCCGCAGAATCGCTGCAGCTACGGCCGCGTAACTTACGGTTCCGTAGGTAACGTTCTAGACTCTGAGACATGACCGACATGTCCTCCCGCACGACCGCGATCCCCCTCGCAGTGGACACCCCAGCCGACCTCACCTTCATCGGCCTCCTCCGAGAACGCGCCGCAGCATCACCCGCACACGTCTACTGCGAGCACAAGGACGCGTCGGACGCATGGGTCCCGGTCACGCTCGGCGACTTCCTCGACCAGGTCGAGGCGGCCGCCAAGGGGCTCATGATCATGGGCGTGGACAAGGGCGCGACCGTGGGGCTTCAGGCGAACACGCGCTTCGAGTGGGTCCTGCTCGACTTCGCCATCCAGGCCGCCGGCGCGATCACCGTGCCCATCTACCCGACCTCGTCGCGCTACCAGGTCGAAGGCATCGTCAACGATGCCGAGCTTTCCCTCCTGCTCGTCGAGGACGCGGCTCAGGCCGAGCACGCACGCGCCGTCGAAGGCGCACCGCGCGTGCTCGTCATCGATGACGAGGAGAGCCCCGCCGTCGCCACGCTGATCGCCGCCGGCGTGCACGTGAGCGACGACGAGCTCGCCGCGCGCATCGAGGGCATCACCAAGGACGACATCGCCACGATCGTCTACACCTCCGGCACGACCGGCCGCCCGAAGGGCGTCGCGCTCCCCCACCGCGCCTTCGTGGAATGGCCCGTCAACGGCGCCGCGGATCACGACTTCGGCACCCTCGCCGACGGAGACGCTCGCCTGCTGCTGTTCCTGCCCCTCGCACACGTGCTCGCACGGCACGTCGAGTTCCTCGCCCTCCATTGCGGCGCGGTCCTCGGACTCGCGCCGAATCCGAGGACGCTCGCCAAGGATCT
The DNA here is from genome assembly GCF_030418315.1 of Demequina zhanjiangensis. GTDB lineage: Bacteria > Actinomycetota > Actinomycetes > Actinomycetales > Demequinaceae > Demequina > Demequina zhanjiangensis. The sequence goes on along the minus strand of NZ_JAUHPV010000003.1, from coordinate 213,066 downwards.
CGCCTCGTTCAGGCCCACGTGGATCATGGCGGTTCCGCGCGTGCTCGAGACCTTCTACAACGTGGTCGACTCGCGCGCCGGAGGGCCGATGCGTCAGCGACTCTTCCGGTGGGCGGCGGAGGTCTCGCGAGACATCGATCGCACCCGCCAGACCGGCAAGCGCAGCCTGGGGCTGCACGTGCGGGCGTGGGTCGCCAAGCGCCTCGTGCTGAACAAGGTGCAGCACGCGCTCGGCGGCAACCTCAAGTACATCGTGTGCGGAGGCGCGCGCCTGTCCGAGAGGATCTCCCATTTCTACGGGGGGCTCGCGATCCACGTGATGGAGGGCTACGGCTCCACCGAGCTCGCAGGTCCGATGACGTGCAACCCGCCGTCGCATGTGAAGGTCGGCACCGTCGGCCGCCCGTACCCGGGTGGCGCGGTGAGGATCGCGGACGACGGAGAGATCCTCGCCCGGGGCTCCAACCTGTTCGTCGGCTACTTCCGCAACCCGGAGGCCACCGAGCAGGTCATGACAGACGGCTGGTTCCACACCGGCGACCTTGGCAGCATCGACGAGGACGGCTACCTGAGCATCACGGGCCGCAAGAAGGAGATCCTCGTCACCGCCGGCGGCAAGAACGTCCAGCCTGCCGCGCTCGAGGACGCGATCCGCCCCTACCCCCTCGTGCAGGAGGTGGTGGTCGTCGGCGATGGAAAGCCGTTCATCGGCGCCCTGCTCTCCCTTGACGAGACCATGCTGCCCTCGTGGCTCAAGACCAAGGGGCTGCCCTCCATGTCGGTCCGCGAGGCCGCCGACCACCCCTTCGTCAAGGAGCACCTCCAGCAGATCGTCGACCAGGCCAACCTCCTCGTCTCACGGGCCGAGGCGATCCGCGAATGGAGGGTGCTGCCTCGCGAGCTCAGCGAACGGTACGAGGAGCTCTCCGCCTCCATGAAGGTGCGCCGCACACAGGTGGAGGACCACTTCGCCGACGTGATCGCCTCCATCTACGGCGAGGTGCGCTGACGGGCCTAGGCTCGAGTCATGACCTTCGCCGAGACGCCGACGCTCTCGCACCCGCTGGTGACGCTCGAGCCGCTGTCGCAGCGCCACCACGACGACCTGTGCGAGGCGGCAGGGGCGCTGCCTGAGACCGCCTGGTACACGACGGTCCCCGGCCCGGACCAGATGGCCAAGGAGATCGAGCGCAGGCTCTCGCTCCAGTTCGAGGGCACGATGGCGCCGTGGGCGGTCATCGGCCCCGCCGACGGACGCGCCGTGGGCATGACCACCTACATGAACCTCGACGAGCGCAACAGGCGGCTGGAGATCGGCTCCACCTGGCTCGGCCGACGCGCGCAGGGCACCGGGATCAACCCGGCGGCGAAGCTCCTGCTGCTCACCCGCGCCTTCGACGAGCTCGGATGCATCGCCGTCGAGTTCCGCACGCACTGGCACAACCACCAGTCGCGAGCCGCGATCGCACGGCTCGGCGCCAAGCAGGACGGCGTGCTCCGCAACCACCAGATCTGGACGGACGGCACGCTGCGCGACACCGTCGTGTTCTCGATCCTCGACTCGGAGTGGCCGGCGGTGCGGCTCGGGCTCGAGGCCCGCACCGCACCCCGGCGCTAGCCGACGGGAGCCGCGAGCCAGTCTCCGACGACGGTGAGGTCCTCCGCTCCAGCGGCCGCGCCCGGCTCGCAGGTGAAGCCGAGCACGGTCTCGCCAGAATCCAGCTCCACCGGGCCGACAGCCATCGGCCACGCCAGGTCGCCAAGGAACGAGGCGAACGCGGCGGGCGACAGCGACCAGCGCTCGCCCACGATCGTCCCTCCCACATTCTCGTCACGCCACACGCCGGGCTTCGGCGGCACGGTGTCGAGCCTCACCATGCGGTAGCACGGCGCCGTCCTCACGATCCCGCGCGCGTGCGCGCCGCGGCTCGCCAGCTGCTCGTGCAGCGGCTGGCCCGCGCGATGCGCGCCGAACACGACGACGTCGACCGTGGGCATGCCCCACGAGGCGTCCGTGGGCACCTCCCCCACGAGTCCGGCCCCTGCGGCCACGCGGGCGAGCACGAGGTCGGCGAACGCGGGCCCCACGAACGTGACGCCCCGCGGTGCCGCGGGCCCGCTGCCCGCGGCGGGCACTGCGAGAGCGGACAGGTCCAGCAGGTTCACGAAGTTCGTGTACGTGCCCAGGCGCGCGTTCGCACGCACGGGCTCAGCCTGCACCTCGGCGATCGTCGGGTGGCCGGGCACGGACGGAAGCAGGATCGCGTCGACCCGCTCCCACAGCGCAGGCAGCTCCCTCTTCGCCTGCTCGAGCGCCTGCTGGTCACGGACCAGATCCACAGCCATGAACTCCGAGGCGGGCCGCACGATACCGGCGACAGTGGGATCGGCCTCGTCCCCGAGCATCTCGAGGTCGTGCCCGAACGACGCGGCGCGCTCCGCCAGCAGTGCGCCTTCGTAGAGGAGCAGCGCCGCATCGAGCAGCGGCTGCACGTCGAAGGGCACCACCTCGAAGCCGGCGGAGATCAGCGCGTCGACCGAGGCGCGGTAGGCCTCACGCCACGCCGGGTCGACGTTGGCGAGCTGCTCCTCGACCAGGCACCCGACCCGATGCACGCGAGGCGCGACGGGGACGTCGGTGGGCACCGTACGCGCCCCTGTCCGTGCAACGACGTCCATCGCGGCCGACGCCACGGTCATCGTCCTTGCGAAGATCGACGCCGTGTCGTAGCTGGGGCTCGCGGGAAACACGCCGTCCGAGGACACGAGGCCCAGGGTCGGCTTCACCCCGATGAGGGAGTTGAAGGCCGCGGGCACGCGCCCGGAGCCGGCCGTGTCGGTGCCGATACCCAGGTCCACGAGTCCGAGCGCGACAGCCACGGCGGAGCCCGAGCTCGATCCGCCCGAGACGAGCGAACGGTCATGAGCGGCCCCAGGCACGCCGTACGGCGTGCGGGTGCCGACGAGCCCGGTGGCGAACTGATCCAGTGTCGTCTTGCCGATCACCACCGCGCCAGCGGACTCGAGCGCCGCGACGATGCCCGCGCTGTGCTCGGGCTGACGCAGCACGCGAGGCGCACCGGCCGTCGTCGGCAGGCCCGCCACGTCGACGTTGTCCTTCACCGCGACGGTGAGGCCCGCCAGCGGCTTCGCGGCGCCCGCCGCCACCGCCGCGTCGACGGCAGCAGCGGCGCGCCCTGCCTCCTCCTGGTCGCGCAGGGCGATCCACAGCTCCGGCCGGTCCGCCTCGGCGATGCGCGCATACGCCTGCTCCACAGCCTCACGGGCTGTCGGGGTCGAGGTGCTCATGACTGCTCTTCCTCGGCCGTCACGTGAATCATCTCGATCCCGCGTTCGGCCAGGTCCTGCGCCACGGAGTTGTCACGCGGCGCGTCGGTGATGATGGTGGTCACGGCCTCGGTGGAGGCCACTGGCGAGAACGACACGGCACCCAGGTGGTGCTCCTCGACGAGCAGCACGACCCGATCCGAGCTCTCCACCATGGCGTTCTTCAGCCTCGCGTCGTCCTCGTTGTAGTCGCTGATGATCTCGGGGTCCACGCTGACGCCAGCGACGGACACGATCGCGAGGTCCCATCGGTGACGCCGGAAGAACAGCTCGGTGCGTGAGCCGTAGAAGCTGAGCTCGCCATGCTTCAGCTCGCCGCCGGGGACCAGCACCCGGATGTCAGAGCGCTGCCCGAGCACCTCCAGCACCTGCAGGCTCGTGGGAGCGACGAGCGCCTGAAGGTTGCGGTCGCGCATCTCACACGCGACGTAGTACGCCTTCGTCCCGAAGTCGATCGCGACGTTCGCACCCCGAGGCACCAGGTCCACGGCGGCCTTCGCGATGGCCTGCTTCTGGGCGACCCTGGTCCGCAGCCTCATCTGGAACGGAGGCTCGAAGCTGCGCCCCGAGGCGAGCACCGCTCCACCGTAGACGCGCCGGATCATGCCCTGGGCGTCGAGGTGCTCGATGTCGCGTCGGATGGTGAGCTCCGCGACGCCGAGCTCCTGGCTCAGCGCGGCGTTCTCCAGCTTCCCGCGCTCCTCCAGCAGCTCCACGATCTTCTGGAGCCGCATGTCTCTCTTGGCGCTCACATCGCCCCCTTTCGAGGCACCACGGTAGCCGCGGCCACGCGCATGACGTGGCTCACAGGGCCGCGTGCTGGTCGCTGACTCCCAGAATCGCCTCGAGCCGGTCGCCCAGCAGCAGCAGCTCCTCGTCGCGCCCGGACTTGCCGACCACCTGGATGCCGACGGGCAGGCCGTCAGCGAAGGCTGCGCCCATGGCGAGCACCGGGTGGCTGCCCGGCACGAGGCGGCAGGCCATCCGCTGCCACTGGAAGTAGCGGTCGAAGGTGGTGCCATCGATCTCTGACACCCACGGCTGGTCGGCCGGCGGAGCGACCACGGGCGCTCCCGGGCAGACGAAGCCGTCGACGTCGGAGAGCAGCTCGACGAACATCTCGAACTGCTGGTAGCGGCGGGCGAACGCCGCGCGCAGCTGAGACGACGTGTACCCGGACGCCTCCGTGACGTTGCGCACCACGTCGTCGCGGTACATCTCGGGACGCTCGATCGGGTCGTCGCCCAGCAGCGAGAACCATCCGAACATCTCGATGGTCTGCCATGCCTCGTCCACGCCCTCGAAGTCCAGCTCGACGTCGATGATCTGCACGCCAGCGGCCTCAAGCGTCGCGCGAGCCCCGGCGAGCGCCGCACGGACCTCGGGCGACACGGGAAGACCCAGGTCGTCGCTCCACGCGATGCGGATGGCGGAAGGCTCGACCTCGCCCATCGGCGCGGTCGCCGACGAGAACTCGGACAGCGGCGCGAGCGCGCTGCGGCCGCTCATGCCGGACAGAAGGAGGGCGGCGTCGCGGCTGTTGCGCGCCATCGGCCCGTTCACGGAGTGAGGCTCCCACGAGGAGCCGCCCGCGACCGCCGGGACCACACCGGGAGAGGTGCGCAGTCCCACGATGTTCATGAACGAGGCCGGGTAGCGCAGGCTGCCGCCGGAGTCAGAGCCGTCCACGAAGGGCAGCATGCCGGCGGCGACGGCCGCGCCGCCGCCCGTCGAGCCACCGGAGTGGCGGCTCAGGTCCCACGGGTTCCTGGTGGTCCCGTGGACGTCGTTGAAGGTGACCGTGCCCACGCCGAACTCCGGCGCGTTGGTCTTGCCGATGATGAGCGCACCTGCCTCGCGCAGCAGGGCGACGTGCGGGACATCCTCCGCCTGCGGTCCGCGGCCATCGAAGGCGCGGGACCCGCGGGAGGTCGGCATCCCTGCGACGTCGACGAGGTCCTTGATGGCGATCGGCATGCCGTGCAGCGGGCCGAGATCCTCACCTGCGGCGCGCTTGCGGTCCGCCTCCTCGGCCAGGGCCAGCGCCTCGGACCGGGGCATCCGGTACGCCATGACGTTGACGTCGCCATCGAGCGCGTCCATGCGGTCGAGGCTCGACTCCATCAGCTCGACGGCGCTGATCTCGCCGGAGCCCAGCTGCTCGCGAAGCTCGGTGGCGGTGCGCCAGTGGATGGGGGTGTCGGTCATGTCGGTCTCCTAGGCGAGGGGCGCCGCGTGGCGCCAGGGTGGTCTGGGGGCGCCCTGTCGGGCGTCGGGGCGAGGTGGTGCGGGGCGGCGCCATCTGCCGCCCCGCACCGGGTTCGCTGCTGCTAGCCGATGGCTGCGCAGTCGGTGGTGTAGAGGTACTCGGAGATCTCGGGAGTGTCCACGTTCTCCGCGGTCACGAGCGCCCAGGGGGCCCACACGACCTGCTCGGTGACGTCCTCGGCTGCGGTCTCACCGAGGAGGACCTCGGAGATCGTCGAGATCGCGGTGTAGCCCATGAGGTAGGGGCTCTGGCCGACGAGGGCGTCGTACTCGCCGTTGCGGAGGCTGTCGACCTGCGCGGCGGAGGTGTCGTATCCGAGCAGGATCGCCTCGGAGTCAGAGGTGTCGATACCGTTCGCAGCACCGGTGCCGGCGCCGATGTTCGTGGAGAACACCAGGGCGAGGTCGCCGTTCGCGGCGATCGCGGACGAGGTCGCCTGCGAGGCCTCTGCGGCGTCACCGCCGATGTACTGGAACTCGAGCATCTCGAGGTCCGTGTTCTCGATGATCGCGTCGCGGAAGCCCTCGGCACGGGCGAGCTGGAAGGCGTTGCCAGGCGCGTCGGTCAGGACCAGCGCGGAACCGGACTCGATGCCGAACTCCTCGATGGTGGCGAGCGCCGCGTCGTACGACGACTGGTAGCCGTCGGTGCGCACGGACTGGAGGAACTCGTCGTTCGTGAGGTACGAGTCGGGCATCACCAGCGGGTGGCCCGCGTCGGTGTACTCGCCCACGATCTCGTTGAACGCGGTGTTGTCCCACACGGTGAGCGACAGGCCGTCAGGCTCGGTCGCGAGCACGGACTGCAGGACCTGCATCTCGGCCTCGACCGTGGTCTCGGGCGTGCCCTGGATGTTGAGCGTGATGCCGAACTCGTCAGCGGCCGCCTGCGCGCCGCAGTACATTGCGCCGTAGTACTCACCGGTGCTCTCGGGGGTGACCAGCGCGACCGTGAGGTCGGAGGCGTCGGTCTCCGCGGCGGAGCTCGTGGTGGGCTCCGAGGCCTCGCCGGTCGAGCAGGCCGCGAGCAGTGCGGTCAGCGACAGCGCCGCGGCGGCGCTCACCGCCTTCTTCATGGGGTTGCCGTGCTTCATGGGTTCTCTCTCCTCTGGGTGGTGGTTCAGGCTCAGGGGGCCGAGCCGTCCTGGACGCCGACCGGTCAACTGGATCCCGGGCGTTCGCGGTTGGCGTTGTCCAAGCTCACGGCGATCAGGAGCATCGCTCCGACCGCGATGGTCTGGTAGAAGGGCGACAGGTTGATGATCACGAGGCCCGACTGGAGCAGGATCGCGAGCAGCGCACCGACGATCGCTCCCAGGAAGCTGATGCGTCCGCCGGTCAGCGCGGTGCCGCCGATGAGTGCCGCGGCGATCGCCGCCATCGAGTCGTTCAGGTGACCCGAGATGTTCGTCGTCGAGTAGCGGGCGAGGTCGATGTAGCCGGCGAGGCCCGCGAGCGTGGACGACACGATGAAGATGCCGATCGTGTTGCGCACCGTCTTGATGCCGACACGGCGAGCCGCGAGGGCGTTGGAGCCGGTGGCGAGGGTGTGCGTGCCCCACGGCGTCAGCCGGTAGACGGCCCAGATGACTCCGATGACCGCGAGGCTGAGGATCACGGGCAGCGGGATGGCCCCGAAGCGGACAGAGCCGAACCAGTCGGACAGCTCCCCTGGCATCCCGAAGATGTTCACGCCGCCGGTCGCGACCTGCGCCACACCCGTCGCGATGGAGAGCATTCCAAGCGTCGCCACCAGCGAGTTGATGCCGACGACGCCGACGAGGATGCCGATCGCCGCGCCGAGCACCGCTCCGATCAGGAGTGCGACCGCGAGTCCGACGATGAGGGTGGCGGCCGGGCTCATGGAGCCCTGCAGCGCGACCATCACCTGTCCGGAGGCGACGGAGGCCAGGATCAGCACCGCGCCCTGCGAGATGTCGATCTTGCCTGCGGACATGAGGATCGCCTGGCCGATCGCGAGCAGCAGCACCTGGGAGGCGGTGAGCAGCATGCCTCGGACGTTCGCCGCGTTGAGGAACGCTCCCTCGGGAGACATCGCGAAGAAGAACGCGATGACGACGATCTCGACGAGGATGATCTGGACCGCGCGGATCGACAGGATCTTCTTGAGCTGGTGGAGGCCCGTCGGCATGGACGGCGCCTGGGTCTCCTCACGGGCAAGGGTCGTGGTCATGCGTCGTCTCCCACCATCACGGTCATCACGTCGGATACGGTCATGCCTTCCGGGGATCGGTCTGCCACGATGGTGCCGTGGCGCAGGATCACGATCCGGTCGGCGAGCTTGAGGACGTTCGGGATGTCGTGCGACACGAGGATCACGCCGAGTCCCTGGGCGGCTGCGGTCCTGATGGAGTCGAGCACGATGTCGACCTGCTTGGGTCCGAGCGCGGCGGTCGGCTCGTCGAGCAGGATCAGCTGGCTGGCCCACTTGATGGCGCGCGCCACGGCGAGCACCTGCCGCTGACCTCCGGACAGTCGGCCGACGGGGAGCCTCACGTCCTTGAGGGTCGAGATGCCAAGTCCCTGGATCGCTTCCTCGGCCTCGCGGCGCATGCGGGCGCGGTCCAGCATCTTGAACGGACCCGTGGTGATCTCGTTGCCGAGGAACATGTTCTCGGCCAGGTCGAGGTGGGGTGCGAGCGCGAGGTCCTGGTAGACCACGCCGACGCCGAGCCGCTGGGCGGCGTCCACGCTGTCGAGGCGCTGACCGTCGACCATGACCGCACCGCGATCGGGCGGATTGGAGCCACAGATGATGTTCATCAGGGTCGACTTGCCGGCGCCGTTGTCTCCCAGGAGGGCGATGATCTCGCCCTTGCGCACGGTGAGGTTGACCTCGCGCAGCGCGGTGACGGCGCCGAAGCTCTTGCCGACGTCGCGGATCTCGAGGACGTCCGTGGTCATCGCTGCACTCCCTTCGTCTCGATCTCGGAGAGCACCTCCGAGTAGTGGTGCAGGAACAGCGCGACGTCGTCGTGGGTGAACACGAGCGGGGGCCGCACCTTGAGGACCCGACCGTCGTCCGCGACCGCGCTGATCAGCACGCGCCGCTCGCGAAGGCCGTTGACGACCGCGGCGGCGAGGCTGGACCCGGGGACGTCGCCGTCCGCACCCATCTCGACGCCGATGAACAGGCCGGCTCCTCGCACGTCCTTGACCCAGCCGTGCGGAGCGGAGGCGTCACGGATGCCCTGGGCGAGCGCCTCACCGACGGCGTGCGCGGAGGCGATGAGCCCCCTGTCCTCGACCTCGTCGAGGACCGCACCTGCGGCGGCGATCGAGGCGGGATTGCCTCCGAACGTGTTGAAGTAGCGGTGGCTTGAGGCGTAGCCGTCGCTCAGCTCGCTGGACAGCGCGAGGGTGCCGATCGGAAGACCGCCGGCAAGCGGCTTGCCGCAGGTCGCCATGTCGACGTCGTCGGTGTGACGCTGGAAGCCCCACATCGACTCGCCGAGACGGCCCACGCCGGGCTGCACCTCGTCCGCGATCACGAGCCCGCCGGCCTCCTGCACCGCGCGGAAGCCCTCGCGGAGCATTCCGGGCTCGCCGGCGAAGATCCCATCGGTCGACATGATCGTGTCGAGCAGCAGGGCCGAGACTCCCCAGCCGTGGCGCTGCAGGTCGGCGATCGCCTCCCGCACTGAGGCGGCGAACACCGCGCCGGCCTGGTCGCCGTAGCGGTAGGTGTCGGGAGCGTCGACCGTGCGGACGTAGGGGTGGAGCGGCATGGCGACGCCGTTCTCCGGGGAGACTCCGGCGAGGACCTGGGTCGTGCCGTGGTACGCGTTGTGGGTCACGATCACGCCCTGGGCGCCGGTGCGCCACCGTGCGATCGCGAGGGCCAGGTCGTTCGCCTCGGAGCCCGAGTTTGTGAAGATCACGCGGTCGAGCGCCTCGGGGTGGGTGGCGACGAAGCGCTCGGCGTAGTCGACGACACCGTCCTGCAGGTACCGCGTGTGGGTGTTCATCTTGCGGAGCTGGGCGTCGACCGCATCCGCGATGCGCGGGTTGGCGTGCCCGACTGCGAGCACGTTGTTGTAGGCGTCGAGGTACTCGCGGCCCTCGTTGTCGTAGAGCCGGGCACCCTCGCCTCGCACCACGTGCACGGGCTTCGAGTAGAACAGCGGGTAGATGTCGCCGAGCACGCGCCGACGGCGTGCAAGGAGGGCGGCGTCCTCTGCGCTCATCCCCGCGGTCGACGCCGGGTCGAACCTGTTGATCATCGTGTTCTCGGTGGCCGGGGCCTCGGATGGTGCGTCGACCTGCTGCACGGGTGTCCTCTCGTCGGAAGTCTGGATGGGGTGCGTCGGCGCGGTCGCCCCGGCGTAGGCCGAGGTGCGATCTGCGAGACGCGCGAGCGCCGCCGCCGCGTGGGCGTCGTAGCGCAAGGCGTAGTCGGGGTGCCGCGAGGTGCGTGCGCTGGAACGCCCGAGCATCAGGACCATCGCTGCACGGCAGGCGGCGAGCGCGGGAACCGCTCGCGCCTCGGCTCTGGTCAGCGCGCCGGCGTCGACGATCCGGTTCATGAAGCGGTGCACGAGAGGGTGGTCCAGGTCGTGCATCGCGAGCCCCAGATAGCAGGCGGTGACGGCGACGTCGAGCACGCGGGGAGCGCGGATCGCGTCTCCGAAGTCGAGCACGCCCGAGATCGTCTCGCCGGCGACGAGCACGTTGGACAGGTTGAGGTCCGCGTGGAGCACCTGGACGGGCGACGCGGCGAGGGCCGGTGCGATCGCGTCGTCCCACTCGCGGCGGAGTCGCGCCACGGTCGGGGCCAGATCGCCGGGCAGCTCGCTGTGCAGTGCGTCGTAGGTGTCGGGGAACGAGGCGATCGACCACAGGTTCGTCGAGGGCACGCTGGCGTCGAGGTCTGCGAGCGAGGCGAGCAGGTCGCCCTGGGTGCGGGCGAGAGCGTCAACGAGGTCCGCCGTCGGCTCGACCGACTCGAGCGGCACGCCGTCGCAGAAGGCGGTCACGAGCATGCTGGCGCTTCCCAGCTGCGATGTGAGACACTTGTCTGACACACGTCGCAGCACGGACGGGACCGGCACGGTCCACTCCGAGCCGGAGACGTGATCGAGCAGAGTCGCCTGCAGCTGCACGTGGCCGCGTTCCGTGAGTGCGATCTTCACCGCAACGGAACCCTCGGCCGCATCGGCAAGGAACGTGAGGTCATCCTCGCTGGCCATGACGCGCAGCCGCTCGACTCCCACGACGCCGTGATCCTCCAGTGCGACGAGCACCTCGTCGACGGAAGGCCAGATCTCTCCCCATTCGCCCTGGAGATCGACCTGGTACATCGTCGAACCGGTTGCTTCCGAGTGCCCGGCGCTCATGTCGATCACCTCCGATGGGGTAGACGTTCAGGATTACTGACCGAAACGCTAACCCGAAGTGTTCGGGCCGATCTACGAGATCGATCACTCTTTACAGGTAATTAACACTTGTGAAACACGAGCCCGTGCCTGCTCCACACCCGCGTCAGCCGCCCTCGTACACCCTCACCCCTGGTAGACCCGCCAAGCGGAACAGCCGCGGCATGCTCCGCGTTGTCACGATCACGATGAGCACCTCCTCCCACCCGATCGACCGACTGCGCCGTCGGCTCGGCCATGCCGTGTTCCTCAAGGTCGCCGGACCCGACGGCGACGCGGCGCGAGTGCGCGTGCATGACACCCCTGGCCCCCGCTGGTTCCCACCGGGCAGCCCGATCCGGCAGGTGCACGCCGACGTCACCACGTTCGTCGGCGGACTTCGCGCACTGCTCCTCCAGTCGCTTCATCCGCTCGCGATGGCCGGAGTCGCGGGCCACTCGGGCTATCGAGGCGACCCGTGGGGCCGGCTCGCCCGCACCTCCACCTATCTCGCCTTCACCACGTTCGGCGCGGAGCAGGACGCACAACGCATGGTGGACATCGTCCGGAACGCTCATGAGAAGGTGCGCGGCACAGCCCCCGACGGGCGCGAGTACTTCGCAGGTGACCCGCACCTGCTCACCTGGGTCCACATCGCCGAGGCGGACTCGTTCCTCAGCGCGCATCAGAGGTACGGCGAACGCCGCCTCACGCCCGAGGAGGCCGACGAGTACGTCGCCCAGTCAGGCGAGGTGGCACGGCGACTCGGGGCAGTCGACGTGCCGCGGACGACCGCAGAGCTCGCGCAGGCCTTCGACCGCTACCGCCCGGAGCTGGCCGCGACGCCCGCTGCGCTCGACACGGCTCAGTTCCTGCTCAAGGAGCCGCCGCTGCCCCTGGCGGTGCGCGCTCCCTACAGCCTGCTCGCCGCCGGCTCCGTGGCGCTCCTTCCGCAGTGGGCCCGCGAGGAGCTCGGACTCGACACCTGGTCCGCACGCACCTTCGGCCCGGTGGCAGGAGGCCTCGCCACGCACGGCATCCGCTGGATGATGGGCTCGGCAGACAGACGCGCGTCCACGATCGACGAGCCGACGCACCACTCGCGTGACCTGGATGAAACATCGTCGCGCTAGCCTCGCGTCACGCCCCGGGTAATGCGTTGACATGAGGGTTTCTCCCCGGAGCGGGGTTGATCGCGCCCGCGATCGGCCAGCCCGCCCGAGCTCAGGAGTCCTCATGACCGCCGTCCCCGCCAACCCGTCCGACCGCGCAGCACGCCTCGACGCCCTGCGCACGCGGATCCACGACGAGCTGGACCTGCTGAACTACGGCGGGCGCGACTGGGTCCCCTCCCCCGGCGACGGCGTGCTCGACGTGCTGATCGTCGGAGGCGGGCACGCGGGTCAGGCGCTGTCGTTCGCGCTCGCGCGCAAGGACGTGCGGCGCGTGCTCGTCGTCGACGGCGCTCCCGCAGGACTCGAGGGCCCCTGGAGCACTCAGGCACGCATGCGGACGCTGCGCACCCCCAAGATGCTCAAGGGCCCCGACAACGACGTGCCGGCCCTGTCCCCGCGCGAGTGGTTCGTCGCCACGTACGGTCAGGAGCGCTGGGACGCGATCCGCTACATCCCGCGCCTCGACTGGCAGGAGTACCTGCAGTTCTATCGCGAGGTCACGGGGATCGACGTGATCAACGAGACCGCGGTGACGGGCGTCGTCCCGCCCACGCACCCCGACGGTCCGTTCACCGTGACGCTCTCCGGTCCCCAGGGTGAGACCACACGGCTCGCCCAGCGGGTGATCTTCGCCACCGGGCTCGAGGGCGCGGGCGGCATCGCGGCGCCGGCCCACCTCTTCGGCCACCTGCCGCAGGATCGGTGGGGTCACACGAGCCACATGCTCGACTTCGAAGCGATGCGCGGCAAGCGGATCGGAGTGCTCGGCGGAGGTGCGAGCGCATTCGACGTGGCCGGCACCGCCCTGGAGCACGGGGCCGGGAGCGTCGCGCACTTCATGCGCCGCACGGAGATGCCCGCTGTCAACCCCCTGCGCTGGATGGAGTACGCGTCCTTCGTGGAGCATTTCTGCGACTGGGACGACGCCGACAAATGGGACTTCATGCGCAAGGTCCTCGAGATCGATCAGCCTTCGACGCAGTCGAGCATCTGGCGCTGCTTCGAGCACATGAACTACTCGTTCTCGCTCGGGTCCCCGTGGCTGTCCACGCGCGTGGACGGTGAGGAGGTCGTCGTGGATGTCGCGGGGGTGGAGCACCGCTTCGACTACGTGATCGCCGGCACTGGCGTCGCCGTCGACCTTCGCATGCGCGGCGAGCTGTCCGCGTTCGTCGACCACGTCGCTCTGTGGGGCGACCGGTACACGCCGCCGTCGGGCAAGGAGCACCTGGGCCTCGCCGCCTACCCCTACCTCACCGGGTCGTTCCAGTTCACGCCGAAGGACGCGACTGCGGCGCCGTGGATGGGCAGGCTCTACCACTTCGCGCAGGGCGCGCGCGTGACCATGGGCATCACGGGCCACCAGCTCTCGGGGCTCCCCGCGGGCGTCCAGCGCCTCGTGTGGGGCCTCACACGCGACCTGTTCCGCGAGCACCAGGCTGCGGTGCGCGCCGACTTCGACGCGTACGACGAGCGCGAGCTGATCTCGCTCGGTCCGCGGCCAGCCGACCAGCCTCCGATCCAGCGCTTCGCCTCGTCAGCCGAGGCGGAGGCGGTCGTTCCGGACGCCGTCCAGGTCTAGGGCGCTCCGCCCACCTCGGCGCCAGCCTCCAGGGCGCCGTTCGCGATATCGATCCAGAACTGGTCGATCAGGTCAGGGTCGAGCAGCACCGTGGACTGCCCGTTGACACGGTGGTTGAGGCTCGCGAGCGGCGGCGTACCCGTGACGGCGTCACCACCGAGCGCATCCCTGAAGACGAGCGCCGCCTGCGCCAGATCCAGGGCATGGGTGTCGTCGTCCACCCTGAAGGAGTCGAGCCCCGCGTCAGCCACGCGATGGGCCTGGAAAGGGTTCAGGATCGTCGAGGGTGCGAGGATCTCCTGCGCCACGGCACCGACCACCTGCTGCTGGCGCTCGGTACGTCCGATGTCGCCCGTCGGATCGCTGTAGCGCATACGTGAGAAGGCGAGCGCCTCGTCCCCGGTGGCGACGTGGCATCCGGCCTCCCAGACCATGCCGCTCTTCTCGTCGTTCACGTCGTCGCCGTAGCAGAGCTCGACGCCGCCGACGGCGTCCACGAGATCCACGACCCCGTTGAAGCCGACCTCGACGTAGTGGTCGATGGTGAGCCCGGAGAGGTCCTCGACCGTCTCGACCAGCAGCTGAGGCCCGCCCCAGGCGAAGGCCGCGTTGATCTTGCTGGCCTCGTTCCCCGGGATGTCCACGTATGCGTCGCGCGGAATGCTGATGAGCGCGACGGGTCCGTCTTCAGGCTGGTGGAGAAGCATGATCGTGTCGGTGCGGGCGCCTTCGGTGCCGTCGTAGCCCCACCCTTCACGCGAATCCGAGCCGACGATCAGGTAGGTGGTACCCGGCGTGTCGGAGGCCCCGCTCAAGGCGTCCACATGGATGAGCCTGGACTCGACCCACCACCACACGCCCCCGAGGGCGAGCATGAGGATGAGCAGCAGAGTGATGACCGTGTTGCGGAACACGTGGCGCTTGCGTCTGCGCGGCCCCCTGGTCCTCACCGGCCGAGATGCCGACGAGGCGGGGGTGCCGGAGCCTTGGGACGCCCGGTAGGCGGCATCGCCGCGCGCCTGCTGCGCCGGGGTCGGCCTGCTCGAACCTGGCTGAACAGGCCGGCCTCCGCTCCCCGGCTTGACCGAGGGCGGCGCCGTCGGCCTGTTCACCCGCCCGGAACCCGCCGCCTCAGCGGGCTTCTTGGGAGCCGGACGTGTGGATCGGCGCTCCGGTGCAGGAGACGCGCCGGGCCGCTGCTCGCGGCCCCGCGGCTGGATCGAGGGGGGCGAGGGTCGACGCGCACCAGGCTCGCCGCCGGCTCCGCGTCGTCCGTCTCCCTCAGGCCTGTCCACGTGGCGACCGTACCGCGAGCGAGCGACGGCACCGGGTTCCCACGCGGCGTCTGCTCCCACGTGCCGCTTGCGGGCGGGCCTTGCCGGGCGCACGATGGTGAGCGGGTCCCCGTTCCCCAAGGAGCAGGAGCGTGCGATGACCACGATCGCCGACGCAGCGAAGGACTTCCTGTCACACGAGCGGATCGCCGTGACCGGGGTGTCGAGCAAGCCAGAGGGCCACGGATCGAACGCCGTGTACGTGCGACTGCGCGAGCTGGGCCGCGGACCCGTCGCGATCAACCCGAACTCCCCCGTCGTCGAGGGGGATCAGGCGTATGCCAGCCTGTCCGAGGTTCCGGGCGGCGTGGGCGCCGTCGTGATCGGCACCCGACCCGCTCACGCGCGCGCCACGGTCGAGGAGGCGGCCCGGCTCGGCATCTCCCACGTGTGGATGCATCGCGCCTTCGGGGCAGGCAGCGTCGACCACGAGGCCGCAGAGTACGGCCGGGCCCAGGGCATGACGGTCCTCGAGGGTGGGTGCCCGCTGATGTTCGGCGATACCTCCGACGGCGGCCACCGGTTCATGTGCCGGATGCTGCAGATGACCGGCGCCGTCCCTCGGAAGGTGTGAGAACGCTGCGGCTCAGCGGCTCGCGTTCTTGTCGTCGCGCCACGACAGCCACTCGGCGATGCCGGACAGGTCGTAGTCCGGGCCGCCGATGCCGATCGTGAAGAGCGACGCACCCAGCGCGACCTGCTCCTCGACCTCCTCGAGCGAGCGGTTGCCGATCTCCGTGGAGATCTCCACCTCGGAGACGTCGCGGCCGACGGCCTCGCCGTGCTGCGCCAGGATGCCGAGCTTGCGCTCGAGCGTGGGACCGTCGGAGAAGCTGTGCCAGATGTCGGCGTGCTTGGCGACGAGGCGGAGCGTCTTCTTCTCTCCGCCGCCCCCGATCAGCACGGGGATCTTGCGCGTGGGTGCCGGGTTGAGCTTCTCCCAGCGCGCCTCGATGCGCGGCAGCGCGTCGCCCAGGTCGTTCAGCCGCGAGCCGACGGTACCGAACTCGTAGCCATACTCGTCGTAGTCGCGCTCGAACCAGCCGGAACCCGTGCCGAAGATGAAGCGGCCGGTGCCGCCCTTCGCACTGATGTGGTCGATCGTGCGGGCCATGTCCGCCTGCAGGTCGGCGTTGCGGTAGCTGTTGCAGTTCACGAGCGCGCCGATCTCGACGCGGCTGGTCTGCTCGGCGAGCGCGGCGAGCATGGTCCAGGACTCGAAGTGGAGACCGTCCTTCTCCCCGTACAGCGGGAAGAAGTGGTCCCAGTTGAACAGCACGTCGACGCCCATGTCCTCAAGCTCGGCGGCGACGTCACGGATCTTCTCGTAGGGCGCGTGCTGCGGCTGGACCTGGACGGCGATGCGGATGGGACGGACTGTCATGACGCTCCAAAGGGACGACTGCGGTGTGGTCTGGGCGCGCGACCGCATCGTTGCTGGTGCGGCGATGCCCCCTCCACCACCCTAGTCCCCGCAGCGGGTACCGTGGCAGACCACGACGGGCGCCGCTGTGGGGAACCCCGGCACCCCGCCGGTCGTCCTCCATGCGTAGGGCCCCGACCACTCCGATGAAGGACGTCATGACGCAGACCCCTCCCGACGCGCTCGCACTCGTGGAGAGCCCCGCCGGGCAGATCGCGGCACCTGCACAGGTGAGGGCGTGGCGTCGCGAGATGCAGCGGTTCCTGCTCCAGTACGAGTTCGGGCTGCGTGAGATCGACACGAAGCTGTCGATCCTCAGGGATGAGTTCCTCGAGCTCCACGACTACAACCCGATCGAGCACGTCTCCAGCAGGGTGAAGTCGCCCGAGAGCCTGATCGAGAAGATCGACCGCAAGGGCGTCGCGCACGATCTCGACGCGATCCGCACCAGCATCACCGATATCGCGGGCATCCGCGTCACCTGCGCCTTCACGTCGGACGTGTATCGGCTCTTCGACCTCCTGACCAGGCAGGACGACGTGACGGTCCAGACGGTCAAGGACTACATCGCGGCGCCGAAGGCGAACGGCTATCAGAGCCTGCACGCGATCGTCACGGTGCCGGTGTTCCTCTCGTCGGGTCCCGTCGAGGTGCCCGTCGAGGTGCAGTTCAGGACGATCGCCATGGACTTCTGGGCGAGCCTGGAGCACAAGATCTACTACAAGTACGACAAGGCGGTGCCGGAGACGCTCATCGCGGAGCTGCAGGAGGCGGCCGCCACCGCGGCGGAGATGGACGCGAAGATGGAGCGGCTCCACAGCCAGATCAGGGGCGCCCGCCCCCGCTAGCGGAGGCTTCTCACAGGATCCGCGAGACGACCAGCAGCACGCAGGCGGCGCCGACGCTCACGACCGCCGCGGCGAGGACGACGAACCGACGCCCGTCGCCTCCGATCGGCCGTCGGCTCGCGCGCCCCCCGTGGGGCACCCGGTACGCGACGAGCGCCAGGACCGACGCCACCACGGCAAGCACGAGGCCCGGCGCTGCCGCCAACGCGACCTGCGGGCCGACCACCTCGGCTCCGTAGCGCGCGAGCGCCACGGAACCGATGACGATCGCGAGCGACGTGCGATGCCAGGCCAGCAAGGTGCGCTCGCGCGGCGCCCCCGTGTCGTCGGTGTCGGTCACAGCGCGAGCCCGACGGCCACGGCGACAGCGGCCGCGATCAGCCCGATCACGAGGACGACGGCGAGTCGTGGGGGCTCGAGCGGTCGACCTTCGCGCATCGCCCTCTCGGTGCGGACCCACCCCACCCAGGCTTGAAGCGCGGCGAGAATGCCGAGCAGCAGCAGTCCGAGCGCCGCTCCTGCGCGGAGGCCCGGCGCGATGGGCACCTCGAACGCCTCAAGCGCGAGCCCGGCCGCGATCAGCGCGAGCGCGGTCCTGATCCACGCGAGGAAGGTGCGCTCGTTCGCCATGGAGAAGCGTGCGTCGGGCTCGTCGCCCGCGCGATAGACGTGGCGGGGGAACCTCTGGGGCGCTGCACCCGAGTCCTTCGGCATCACTCTCCTCCTCCCCTGCATCCTTCCACCGGTTCGCGCGCGTCGCCGCAAGATCGTGCCGGTGCGCCGCGCCACCGCACATGCCTCCGCGAGTAGCGTTCATCTCGGCGGGCAACCCCGTCACGACGGAAGGAACGCGAGTGCGCGCTGCAGTGATGTACCAGGCCGGGGACGTGCGGGTGGAGACGGTGCCGGATCCGACGATCGTCGCACCCACCGACGCGATCGTGCGGGCCGTGCGGGCATGCATCTGCGGCTCAGATCTGCATCCCTTCCATTCGAAGCCCGCCGACAGCCCGGCGAAGGCGATGGGGCATGAGCAGATCGCCGTCGTCGAGGAGGTCGGCTCGGAGGTGACGGGCGTCGCGCCCGGAGACTTCGTCGTCGTCCCGTTCGCGTACGCGGACAACACGTGCCCCACCTGCGTGGACGGCTTCCACACCGCCTGCCCGCACGGCGGGTACTACGGGTCCGACGGCGTGGGCGGCCTGCAGGCCGAGTACGCGCGGATCCCGCAGGCGTCGGGCACGCTCGTGAAGGTGCCCGGGATCGATGCGGCGTCGGCGGACGACGCGCTGCTGAAGTCGTTGCTCACACTCTCCGACGTGTATCTCACCGGGTATCACGCCGCCTTCATGGGTGACGTCGCTCCTGGCAAGACGGTGGCGGTCGTGGGTGACGGCGCCGTCGGCCTGTCCGCCGTGCTCGCGGCGAAGCGCATGGGTGCCGAGCGGATCATCCTCATGGGCCGGCACCGGGACCGCACGGACCTGGGCGTCGAGTGGGGCGCGACCGACGTCATCGCCGAACGCGGAGAGGAGGGCGTCGCGAAGGTGCTGGACCTCACCGACGGTCTCGGTGCGCATGTGGTCCTCGAGGCCGTCGGCCTGATGCCCGCGTACACCCAGTCGTATTCGATCGCCCGCACCGGAGGCGTGATCTCCCGCGTGGGCGTGCCCCAGTACGCCGACGCCGGAGTGGGCTGGTCGTCGCTCTTCGCCCGCAACCTCACCCTCACCGGCGGGGTCGCGCCTGTGCGCGCCTACCTGGACGACGCCATCCAAGACGTGCTCGATGGCGTGATCGACCCGGGCAAGGTGTTCGACACGACGATCGGCCTCGAAGACACCCCTGCCGGGTACGCGGCGATGGACGAGCGCCGGTCCCTCAAGGTGATGATCGAGTTCTAGACCGGCCCCCGCATCGGGCTGGGCGATAGGGTCGCGACGTGCTCCGCAGACGGATCCTCAGGGCGACGATCATCGTGATCGTCTCCGTCGTGATCGGCTGGGCCGCGCTCGAGCTCGGGCAGCGGATCGACTGGGAGTCCGTGGGCCAGGCGGTATCGCGCCTGGCGTGGTGGCAGGTGGGCGTCCTCATCGTGCTGCTCGTCGTCCGCCAGATCATCAACGCGACGCCGGTGTCCCGCTTCGTCCGCGGGCTCAGCCGGCCCAGGGCCGTCCTCAACGACCTCGCGGCCAATCTCGTCGGCCACCTCACCCCACCCCCGGGCGACGTGGTGATCCGCATCGCCATGTTCAGGTCGTGGCGAGTGGATCCTGTCGACGGCATGGCTGGCGTCACCCTCACGTCGTTCGTGTTCTACGGGGCGCGCCTGCTCTCCCCCGTGCTCGGGCTCATGCTGCTCGCCTTCGTCGGGATCGACCGGCGGCAGTGGATCGTCGCGACGGTGTCGGGTGTCCTCGCGCTGGCGCTGCTGACCGGGCTGGTGCTCGTCGTGCGCTCGCAAGGCTGGGCCATGCTGCTCGGACGATGGGCTGCGCGAGTCGCCCGCGCCGTCCGTCGCGATGTGAACGAGGAGGCGTGGGTGCGGGCGGTCGTGTCGTTCCGTGAACGCGTCGAGGGCACTCTCAAGGAGCATCTGCTGCCGGCGCTTGCCGCGCTCGGTGCCGGCATCGTCCTCGAGGGCCTGATCCTGTTCGCGAGCCTGCGCTTCGTGGGTGTCTCCCCCGGCGACCTCAGCGCCGCCGAGATTCTCGGCGGCTTCTTCATGGTCTACCCGCTCACGATGCTGCCGATGTTCGGGCTCGGCGTCCTGGATGCAGTCCTCATCTCGGGCTGGATCACGGCGACAGGCGAGCAGCTCGAGTCGACCCTGCTCGCCGGCGTGATCGTGTGGCGCGCTGTCACGTTCGGCGGCGCGCTGCTGCTCGGCGCGCTCGCCGTCGGCTGGTGGCGCCTCGCGCTCCGCCGGAACCCGTCACCACCAGCGGAGACGGACCCTCCCAGCTCCGACGCGGACGGCCAGACGTCCTGACTGGACCGCACCGAGGTGGGTACCTTGGTGCCATGACGGATCAGAGCCAGCTGTTCCCCGGCAAGCACTTCATCTCCACGGTGCTTGACGCGCTGGAGACCAAGACGGCCATGAGCGGGGGCCTCGCGCGCGTGTACCTGATGAGGGCCGCCATGGCGGGTGGCCTGATCGGAATCATGTACCTCACGAACTACACCATCCTCGCGGCCTTCGCAGGCGTCGGCGATGGCTCCCTGGTGGACATCGGGAAGATCGTGGGCGCGTTGGTGTTCGGCTTCGCGCTCGTGTTCATCTACTACTCGAAGTCCGAGCTGCTGACGTCCAACATGATGATCGTCGCGATCGGCGCGTATTACCGTCGCACCACGTTCTGGCGCTCCACCCGGATCTTGCTCATGTGCTACGGCGGCAACATCATCGGAGGGCTGGGCGTGGCCCTGATCGTGCTCGGGTCCAGCCTGGGTGACGGCGCCGTCGGCGAGCAGCTGCAGGCGGGAGCGGACCACAAGCTCGAGTACGTGGCGGAGGGACTCAGCGGCTGGTCCGACCTGTTCCTGCGCGCCGTGCTGTGCAACTTCATGATCAACCTGGCGATGCTGCTGGTCTACAACGGCCTCATCAAGGACGACTTCACTAAGTCGCTCGTCATGATCATGAGCGTGTTCGTGTTCGCCTTCGTCGGCTTCGAGCACTCGGTGGCCAACACCGTGCTGTTCACCATCGTCGGACTGAAGGACGGCATCGACATCGGCCTCGCACTCGGCAACCTGGGCATCGTCCTGGTGGGCAACTTCATCGGCGGCGGGCTGCTGATCGGCTACTACTACGCGTACGCGAACGACGACCGCAAGTTCCTGCGCCGCCAGAGCCGTCGGGGCCCGCAGTTCACGCCCCCGCTCGTCGAGGGCGAGAGCGTGCAATCGGCCGAGGGTGCCGCTGACGCGGTGGACGACTCGACTGATGTGTCGACCGCGGACTCGTCCACGGACGTGCGGACCACCGACGCCCCCGAGGACAAGTAGCCGCCACCCCTCCACGTACCGTTCCCCCGAAGCGGGTCACTCACCGTCGCTTTCAGCGCCGTTTCGCTCCTTCGGGGTCACCCACCGTCGCGTCACCACCCCGCGTCGACTGTTTCGGGTAAGCCAGTGCCCGTTCTGAGAAGTGCGCGCATCTGAGAGGTAGATCAGTGCCCCTGGGGCATGACGTAGGCCTGCTTGCCTGGGGTTCTGTCCGCCTCACTTGCATGGCAAGGTAGCGCTATGGGGGAAAAGTTCTTGCGAGAGGCATCGGCAACCGCCGGTGCCTGGCCGGACAGTTCAGCAGCAGTGGGGGCGCGTCCATGCCCGGTGAGTTGACTCCGCGACGGCAGCTCATGCTCACAGAGGTCTGGGCAGGCAGAATCGCCTGGACCGTGGGGCGCGAAGGGACCTGTCGCTGGAACCACACCGAGACACTCCGGAAGACGGACGGGCGCTCACTCGGCTGGCTGCTGCGGGAATCGCTCATAGTCGTGGGTGATCAGCACCCGCGCTTCCCTCATTGGCGACGAGTCAGGCTCACGGATGAGGGCACGGCTGCTCTCGAAGCTGTTCTCTCAAGCCGCTGAATCAGATCCGTCTTCCTGCGATTCCTCAGTCCGCACCGCGTCCAGGGTCTGGATGAGATCGAGGCCGAGTCGGACCTCTACCGGATGGATTCAGAACTAGCGGGCTTGCCGACTCCCCCGCCTCTCCTGCAGCGTGCAGAACTGACTGTTGGGACGACGTGGAGCGATCGAACTCGCAGGTCACTGACTCACTCGGGTTCGATTCTCAGTCGGTTGTGAACGGAGTGGACCGCACCGAGCGGCGCGAGGGCACACGCGAGCAAAAGGGCGGGTTGGGCGTAGAGCCTTCAGCGGGTTTCAAGAGTTCTGCGAAGCGCCCAGCCGCCGAAGAACGCTGCCGCGAGGACTGTGACCAGGTAGGAGGTTCCCAGTGCGATGACCACTCCAAGCCATGCGGTCGCAGCAGGCGAGAGCGTGCCGTCGGTGGGCACGATTCCCGAGAGTCCGATCGCAAGCTGAGCGACAAAGGCAAGTGCATTGATGACGATGACGGTCACCGCGGCGGTGAGCGCGATCGTGCGACTCCACGCTGCGGTCAGCACGGCGGCTACGACCAGCGCCGCTGCGACAAGGGGCATGGCATGTGCCCTGAAGGCGAACGGCGTGAGTTGCGGCAGCGCGGCGATCGTTAGCGGACCGACAATGCCGACGCCCACGCCTTTCATCCGTTCCGTGACGACGATGGAAGGACGCGGCTTCCGACGTTGGCCCGACTCGATTGACACCGGTTCCCCACCCCTCATGCACCATTCTGCTCAGGCGCATCGCTCAATCTCCACGCTACACGGCGCAGCACGAAGGCCCGGCGCCCCGCACGTTCGCGGGATGCCGGGCCTTCGCCGAATGAGCCTTACAGCGCGGGGTTCACCATGACCTTGAGCGCCTCGCGGTCGTCCATGGCCTTGTAGCCGGCCGGGACGTCGTCGAGGGCGATGGTGCGGTCGAACACCTTGCCGGGGTTGATCTTGCGGTCGAGCACGTCCTGGATGGCCTGCTCGAGGTACTGGCGCACGGGCGCGGGTCCTCCGGCGAGGCGAGCGTTCTTGCCGAACAGCGACATGAAGCCGACGGGGGCCTCCTCGTACTGCGGCACGCCGACGCGGGAGATGATTCCGCCGGGTCGGACGACGCCCACGGACTGGGTGTACGCAGGCATGTGGCCGACGGCCTCGAGCACTGCGTGCGAGCCGAAGCCGCCGGTGAGCTCGAGGACCTTCGCGATGCCCTCCTCGCCGCGCTCGGACACCACGTGGGTGGCACCGAACTCGCGGCCCAGGTCGGTGCGTGCCTGGTGGCGGCCCATGAGGATGATCTGCTCGGCACCCATCTGCTTGGCGGCGAGCACGGCGGACAGTCCGACGGCGCCGTCGCCGACCACGGTGACGGACTGGCCGGGCTTGATCTCGGCCATGTAGGCGGCGTGGTAGCCGGTGAGGTACACGTCGGACAGGGTCAGGAGCGAGGCAAGAAGCTCCTCGGAGGCGGTCTCGGGGTCCACGCCGGGGACCTTGACGAGCGAGCCGTCGGCCTGGGGCACGACGGAGAGCTCGGCCTGGAAGGCGCCGCGGTCACCGGGGTTGCCGTAGAAGCCGCCGTGGGGGCAGGCGGTCTGGAAGCCGGCCTGGCAGATCTCGCAGGTGTTGTCGGAGAAGGCGAAGGGCGCGACGACGAAGTCGCCGACCTTGATGTCCTTGACGGCCGAGCCGACCTCCTCGACCACTCCGATGGCCTCGTGGCCGGTGTGGACGCCGTGCTCCATCTCGGGCAGGCCGTGGAACGGGTGCAGGTCGGATCCGCAGATGCAGGTGCGGACCACGCGGAGGATCGCGTCGGTCGGCTCCTGGATGACGGGGTCGGCGACGTTCTCGACGCGGACGTCGCCGGCGCCGTACATGAGGGTGGCCTTCATGGGTGAGGGTCTCCTTGGGGATAGGTGCTGAGAGAGGTGGCTCCGCGCAGGTGTGCGGACGCCACAGCAGCGTGTCTCCCTGCCGGGAACGGCGGGGAGACACGCTGAAGGTTGGATCGGCGAGGATCCTCTACTTGAGGGTCACTCGACGGTGGGGAGGTCCTTGTCCTCGACGTGCTCGAGCCACACGGTCGACGTCTTGGGGTCCTCACCCTCGAGGAGCGCGATGTGCTCCATGAAGGTCTTCGGGGAGGCGTAGTGGTAGTGCTCCTCGCCCGGGGGCGTGTAGAGCGTCTCGCCGGCCTTGACCTCGATGACGTTGCCGTCGCGGTCGCCGAAGTAGGCGACGCCCTCGGTCACGTGGAGGTACTGGCCGCGTGCGTGGTGGTGCCAGGCGGTGCGGGCGCCGGGTGCGAAGCGGACCTTCGCCATGACGGCGCGCTGCGCCTCGCTCATCGGGTAGGCGAGCATGTCCACCCATACGTCGCCGGCGAACTGCTCCGGCGGGTTCTTGATGGTGCCCGGGGTCTTGAGGATGCTCATTGCCATGCGGATGCTCCTTGAGTCAGAGAGGTGGGGGGGTTACTTCGCGAACAGTTTCTGCGCGAGCGTGAGCGCGGAGACGGCGCGGGGCCATCCGGCGTAGAAGGCGACGTGGGTGATCGCCTCCTTGATCTCGTCCTCGGTGAGCCCATTCGCAAGGCCCATGGGGATGTGCGCGTTGAGCTGCTCGATGTTGCCTGCGGTCACGAGGCTCGTGATGGTGACGAGGCTGCGGTCACGGGGCGAGAGCGCGTCGGTGCGGGCCCACACCTTTCCGAACAGCACCTCGTCGGTGAGCTCCACGAACGTGGGGGCGAAGTCGCCCATCATCTTCTGCATCGGAGTCTGGTCGTCTGCCATCTCTCGTTCCTTCCACTTGATCTTTCGAACCGGTCCGCCGGCCCGGCATGAGCCGGCGACGTCTTCATCAAATCTCTCACGCCGACGCGTCACCAGGTGCTGTCAGAGGTACCTCTGTTGGTACCTGGTTAGGAGGCGCGATCCGGGAATACCGTTCGGTGAGTGACGCGCTGACGCCTCATGCGCCGCGTCGAAAGGAGCCCCCGACATATGTCTCACGCTGAGGTGCGCCCGTGACCGCGCAGGACACCACCCGCATCGCCTCTCGCCGCCCGACGCTGCCGGAACGAGCGCCCTTCATCGTCGCCACAGCATCGTTCGCCCTGGTATTCGCGTCGGCGGGGGCGCCGATCCCGATGTACCACCTGTACCGCGAGGACAACGGGCTGACGGATGGCGACTTCGCCTTCGCGTCGGCCGGCTACTTCGTGGCGGCGGTCACCTCGCTCCTCCTTCTGGGGAGGCTGTCGAACCATCTGGGCCGACGTCCGGTGGCGATCGCCGCTCTGGCGTCGGCGGGGATCGGCGCTGGAACCCTCGCGTTCATCGATCAACCCTCGCTGCTGATCGTCGCGCGCGTCCTGCAGGGACTCGCCGCGGGAATCGCGCCGAGCGCGATCGGCGCCTTCGCGATCGACACGGCTCCGGAACGACCCCGCTGGCTTCCCGCACTCGTCACGGGCAGCACGCCGATGCTGGGTATCCCATTGGGCGCCATCTCGGCGGGGCTTGTCGTGGACCTGCTCCCCCACCCGCGCGCGATCGTCTCGATCACACTCGTCGCGCTCACGCTCCTCATGATCGTGCTGGTGCTGCTGTGCGGGGAGACCATGCCGCGCAGCCGCGGCGCCGTCGCCTCGCTGGCGCCTCGACTCCACGTGCCGGCTGGCAGGGGGCGTGTGCTGCTGGCGACCGGCACCGCAGCGATCGCGACCTGGTCGCTGGGCGCGTTCTTCCAGGCGTTCGCGCCGACGGTCGCGTCGGAGTATCTGGGCACGGACGACGCGCTGATCGCCGCATGCGTCTTCTCGGCGATGATGATCCTCAACCCTGTGGGCGGACCGCTCGCAGGCAAGCTGTCCCCTCGTGTCGGCGTGCGCCTCGGCATGGGCATCTACATGGTCGCGCTGACGGGGATCATCCTCACGCTCGACGCGGGCGCGATCATCCCGTTCATGACGGCGACGCTCGTGGTGGGCATCGCGCAGGGCATCGCCTCCACCTCGGCGATGCGCGCTCTCGTCACCGGATTGGAGCAGCACGAGCGTGCGGGCCTGCTGGCGAGCGTCTACCTGATGTCCTACTCGGGCGCCGCACTTCCCGGGCTGATCTCGGGCCGCGTCGCCGGGGACCTCGCATCCGGTCAGATCCTGCTGGGCTACAGCGCGCTCGGAGTCCTGTCGGCGATCGTGGCGATGGTCGCGATCGGCGGCGCGCGCAGAACTGCGGAGGCGCGGCCCGCCGAGGGGTCCACGCCGTGAGTGGTACCGCCAATGTCTCCCTCGGCTACGACGCGACGCTTACCGTGGTGCCATGAGCAACTCCAAGGAAGAGGTGCGCGAGTTCCTCGTGACCCGCCGCGCCAAGGTGACACCAGAGATGGCAGGCCTGCCCGCGGCAGGCAACCGACGTGTGCCCGGCCTGCGCCGCGGCGAGGTCGCGGTGCTCGCAGGAGTGAGCGTCGAGTACTACACGAAGCTCGAGCGAGGCGACCTTCGCGGCGTCTCTGATGAGGTGCTGGAGGCCATCGCCTCCGCGCTGCGCTTCACCGAGGCCGAGCGGATGCATCTGTTCGACCTGGCGCGCGCCGCGAACGCGGGATCCCGCGCGCGCAAGCGCCCGGCCCCGCGTACCGGCGTGCGCCCCAGTCTGCTGCACCTCGTGGCGTCGATCTCCGATGGCGCGGCTGTGCTCGGCGACAGGCGTTCCACGATCATCGCGACGAACGCGCTGGCGAGGGCGATGTACGACCCGCTCTTCCGCGCACTCGGCGACACCGTCAACTACTCGCGCTTCATCTTCTTCGACCCCAGCGCCAGGCAGTTCTACCCCGACTGGGACGAGATCGCCGACGGCGCGGTCGCGAGCCTGCGCACGGTCGCGGGACGCAACCCGTTCGACCGTCAGGTGACGGACCTCGTCGGTGAGCTGTCCACTCGATCCGAGGAGTTCCGTACGCGCTGGGCACGGCATGACGTCCGCCTTCACATCGAGGGCATCAAGCGCGTCCGGCACCCGGCGGTCGGCATGCTCGAGCTCGAGTACAACACGCTCGCCCTCCCGGGCGACGAGGACCTGGGCCTGACCGTGTACACAGCCGCACCGGAGTCCGAGTCCTACGAGAAGCTCTCGCTGCTGGCGAGCTGGTGGGCATCGGAGACCGTGGAGCAGGAGAAGAACGTCTTCCTCCACAGCTGACATCGCACGAGAACTGAACGAGGGCCCGCACCATGCCGGTGCGGGCCCTCGTGTCGTGCGCGGGCAGCTGCTCGGCGCCGTCCTCGCGCGAGGACGCGGCAGGGTCGAGCTCTCACCGGCTCTGGAGCGGTGGCTCAGGCGTGACGCGCGAGGAAGTCGGCCGCGATCTCTGCGATCCACTTCGGACCGGCGAGGAACTCGTGGTCCTGGCCCGACACCATGTGGACCTCGGCGTCCTGGGCGACGGCGGCGTATGCCTCGGCCGAACCCGGATCGACGATCTCGTCCCTGGTCCCCTGGATGATGCAGACCGGCCCGGGAAAGCGCGCGAGCGCGGCGTCGATGTCGAGCGATTGCGTCGTCACGAGGTACTCACGGCCGAGCCTGGCTCCGCCCCATGGGTGGAGCACGAGGGAATCGGGCGGGTCCGTGGGGTCGAAACGGTTGCCGAGGATGTCGCCTCGCAGCGCTGCACCGGCCACGCCATGGGGCGGCGCGAGGAGCACCATGCTGGCGATCCGGTCACCCACGCGGCCTCCGAGCAGTGACGCGACGACACCGCCTTGGGAGTGACCGACGACGCTGATCGTCGAGAAGCGGGCGTCGGACTGTGCGAGGTCGAGCACCGTGAGCGCGTCGTCGACCTCTGCGGGTACGGTCATGTCCTCGAAGCGTCCGCTGCTGCGGCCGTGTCCGTGGAAGTCGAAGCGCAGGGACGCGATGCCTCGCTCGGCGAGCGAGTCGGCGAGCGCGCGGATCACCGGGGCCTCCATGCTGTCGAGCAGACCGTGCATCAGGATGACAAGCGGAACCTGCCCGTCGTCGGCTGCGGCAGGGAGCCGCCATCGTGCCGCGAGCGATACCTCGCCGTGCCGGATCGGGTCGATCCGCGGGTGCATGCGGCCCCAACCGGACATCAGACGCGCTCCACGGTGAGCGTGATCGCGTCGCCCAGCTGCTTGACTCGATCGAGGTGAGGCTGATCGATGTGCCCGATCACCATGACACCCGGTGTGTTCACCGAGCTCTCCTCGCCGTCGAACAGCAGCGTGAACCATCCGCCGAAGAGACCGATGTCGCCGTTGCTCCACCCATGCTGTGTCTCCTTCTGGTCGGTGTCGAGGGGCGCGGTGGGCGCGCAGTAGTCCACCTCGTAGCGCTGCAGGCTGATGGTGAAAGGCAGCTTCTGCAGGAAGCCCTGCGCCGTGCGGGTGTCGTTCAACGTGGCAGGGATCTTCGTGGATCCGACCGTCAGCATGACGGGTGTCTCGTGGCTGGTCGCACGCATGCGACCCTCCTCTCAGCTCGATGCCGGCACCGCGTGGGATGCGCGCCTGACGTTCTCTGATCGGAGAGTCAACTCCCGTCGGCGCGCCCGTGCCAGGTTCTGCCAGTAGCACTCTCACGAGCACCCCGCAGCGGCGTCGCACCACCGCAATGGGGCGCGCGTCACGCCGGATGCCGACCGGCCTGCGCTCCGTGGAACGGCCCTGGGGTGCCCTGGCAGAACCCCTCTTGACGCGCACTCTGCACCCAGGATTGTCGGTGTGAGCATGGAGGCATCGCGGCACTGCGGCATACCTGAGGAGGGCCCGCAACCGCACGCTTCGCTTCACTCACGTCAAGGAGGGTCAGACATGACCGAGGCCATCATCCGCACCCAGGAGAGCGTCAGCCAGCGTCGACTCACCGGCGAGCGTGCGTTGTTTCACGCGCAGGACATCCACGTCGAGGACTCGGTCTTCGCCGATGGCGAGTCACCCCTCAAGGAGAGCACCGGGGTCGAGATCGACCGCACGCAGTTCGACTGGAAGTACCCCCTCTGGTACGCGACCGACGTGACCGCTCGTGACTCGGTGCTGTCAGTCAACGGCCGCTCGGGCCTCTGGTACGCGAGCGACGTCAGGATCACCGACTCGACCATCGCCGCTCCGAAGACGTTCCGCCGTTCCCACGGGATCAGCCTCGCCCACGTGGACCTCCCGAACGCGCAGGAGACCCTCTGGAACTGCAGCGAGATCGAGCTGCTGGACGTGAGCGCCCGCGGAGACTACTTCGCGATGAACTCCGCCGGCATCCGTGCGAAGAACCTGCGGATCAGCGGCAACTACGCGTTCGACGGCGCGAGCGACATCGAGATCAGCGACGCCAGGATCCTGTCGAAGGACGCCTTCTGGAACTCCTCGAACGTGGTGGTCCGCGACTCGGTGATCGTCGGCGAGTACCTGGGCTGGAACTCCTCACACCTCACCTTCGAGAACTGCACCATCACGAGCCTGCAGGGCATGTGCTACATCGAGAACCTCACCCTCAGGAGCTGTCGCCTGATCGACACGAGCCTGGCCTTCGAGTACTCGACGGTGGACGTCGAGTCGGTCACCCGCATCGACTCCGTCCTCAACCCCACCGCAGGCATCATTCGTGCCCCCGGCATCGGGGAGCTCACGCTCGATCCCGAGCGCATCGACCCCTCTGCGACCACCGTCGTCATCGACGAGTCGCTCTCCGCTTCCTGACAACCCCATCCTCCCGAAAGGAGAGTCCCTGATGAAGGCGATCGGTCTGAACGAGTACGGCGGCCCCGAGGTCCTGACCCAGGTGGAGCTGCCTGAGCCCCACGCCGCTGAAGGCGAGGTGCGCGTCAGCGTCAAGGCTGCCGGCCTCAACCCTGCGGACGTGATGCTGCGCGAGGGCCTGCTGGCTGCGATCTACGAGGGCCTTGAGCGTCCGTACATCCCCGGCATGGACATCGCCGGCGTGATCGACGAGCTCGGCCCCGGCGTCGAGCCCGAGCTCGGGCTCGAGATCGGCCAGGCCGTGGTCGGCATCGTGGACAACACCGGCAACTACGGCGGCTACAGCGAGTACGTCACGCTGCCCGCGACCTCGGTGACCGCCGCCCCGCAGGGCTCCGACATGCCGCACGCCGCGTCGTGGCTCATGAACGCGCTCACCGCCCGCAACGCACTGGACACCCTCGCTCTGCCCGCCAGCGCGACCATTCTCGTCACCGGTGCCGCAGGCGCGGTGGGCGGCTACTCCATCCCGCTCGCCAAGAGCGAGGGCCTGCGCGTCATCGCCACCGCCTCGGCCGAGGACGAGGCGGACGTGCTCGCCCTGGGCGCCGACGTGTTCGTGCCGCGCGGCGACGGCTCGATCGAGGCGATCCTTGAGGCTGCTCCCGGCGGCGTGGACGCCGTGATCGACGGCGCCACCCTCTACGCGGAGATCATCCCTGCGGTGAAGGATGACGGCACGCTGATCGACCTGCGCTTCTGGGACGAGGACCCTGGTCGAGGCATCACGGTCGAGCATGTCAACGTCCGTCAGCGCGCGACTGACATCGACGCGATCACGCGCCTGCGTGAGCAGGTCGAGTCGGGCATGCTCGCCATGCGCGTCGCGCACACGTTCGCCGCGTCCGACGCCGTGGCCGCCCACCAGCGCCTGGACGAAGGCCACCTGCGCGGTCGCATCATCCTCACGTTCGGCGAGTGAGCGGCCAGACCATGACGTACGACTTCGATGCGCTGATCGACCGACGCGGCACCCACTCGATGAAGTGGGATGTCGCGGAGGGCGAGCTGCCGATGTGGGTCGCCGACATGGACTTCAAGGCCGCCCCTCCCATCCTGGAAGCGATTCGCAGGAAGATCGACGTCGGCGTGCTCGGCTACACCGAGGCGCCTGCGGAGTACGCGGAGGCCGTTTCCGATTGGTGGTCACGGCGCCACGGGTTCACCATGCAGCCGGAGTGGATCACGATCACCACGGGAACTGTCCCGGCGGTGTCCTCGACTGTCCGCTCCGTCACGGAGCCTGGTGACAACGTCGTGATGCTCACCCCCGTGTACAACGTGTTCTTCGCGTCGGCGCGCAACAGCGGCAGGCAGATATCGGCCAGCGGCCTGGTGCGCACGCCGGAGGGCTACGTCATCGACTGGGAGGACCTCGAGGCGCGTCTCGCGGACCCCAAGGCGTCGCTGATGATCCTGTGCAACCCGCAGAACCCCACGGGCACGATCTGGAGCCGCGAGACCCTCGCGCGCCTCGGAGACCTGTGCGCGCAGCACGGTGTCACGGTCCTGTCGGACGAGGTGCACTGCGACCTCACCTCGCCAGGGCTCGAGTACACGCCGTTCGCCTCCGCCTCTGACACGTGCGCGGCCATCAGCGTCACCTGCGTGTCGCCGAGCAAGGCCTTCAATCTGGCGGGCCTGCAGACGGCGGCCGTCGTGATCCCCGACGAGGAGCTTCGCGCCCGCGTGGTCAAGGGCTTCAACCGGGACGAGGTCGCAGAGCCGAACGTGATCGCTGTCGAGGCGACGATCGCTGCCTTCACCGAGGGCGAGACGTGGCTCGATGAGCTGCGCGACTACCTTGCACAGAACCGCCGACGTGCGGAGGAGGCGATCTCAGAGATCCCTGGACTCGTCCCCGAGCGGGGAGAGGCGACCTACCTGCTGTGGATAGACGCCTCAGCGCTCGACGTGGACAGCACGACGCTCGTGGAGCACATCCGGCGCACGACGGGACTCGTCCTGTCGGACGGCCACGAGTACGACCCCTCGAATCGCACGCATCTGCGCATGAACCTCGCGTGCCCGCGGGCACGGCTGGACGACGGTCTCGCGCGTCTTCGCCGCGCGGTCCAGGAGCTTCTCGAGCGGGCCGAGCCGCTGCCGGGCGCGCCCGAGATCTCAGCACAGCACTGACAACCACCACTCACCTACCCCCCCACCCACCCATCGAAGGAGGAGGACGATGGTCCTCGAGGAAAACTACACCCTGAACAACGGGGTCGAGATTCCGAAGCTCGGCCTCGGCACCTGGTTCATCAACAACACGAACGTCGTCGGCGCCGTGAAGTCGGCGATCGACCTCGGCTACCGCCACATCGACACCGCGCAGGCCTACCGCAACGAGGCCGGCGTCGGCGAAGGCGTCCGCGCGAGCGGCGCGAAGCGCGAGGACATCTTCGTCACCTCGAAGGTCGACGCGGGCGCGAAGTCGTACGCCCGTGCCGCGAAGTCGATCGACCGCACCCTCAAGGCGACGGGACTGGACTACATCGACATGATGATCATCCACTCGCCGCAGCCTTGGACGTCCTTCCGTGGCGAGAAGCGCTTCTTCGACGAGAACCGTGAGGTGTGGCGCGCGCTGGAGGACGCGACCAAGGCAGGCAAGGTCCGCGCGATCGGCCTGTCGAACTTCGAGAAGGACGACCTGGACAACATCCTCGAGGTCGCGACGGTGCAGCCTGCCGTCAACCAGGTGCTCGCGCACATCGGCAACACGCCGTTCGAGCTGATCGAGTACACGCAGAGCAAGGGCATCCTCGTCGAGGCCTACTCCCCCGTGGCGCACGGCGCCCTGCTGAACAACGAGGCAGTGAAGGCGATCGCCGCGAAGTACGACGTCTCGGTGCCGCAGCTGTCCATCCGCTACTGCCTTCAGCTGGGCCTTCTGCCGCTGCCGAAGACCGCGAACCCGGCGCACATGAAGAGCAACGCCGAGCTCGACTTCGTCATCTCGGATGAGGACATGGAGACGCTCAACAACGTCGAGCCCGTGACCGACTACGGCGACGCGAACATGATGCCCGTCTACGGCGGCAAGATGAACCTGGGCACGATCTTCAAGATGATCTTCAGCTCCAACCGCGGCTGACCTGCCCGATCCCGACGACTGAGCCCCGCCTCCTGTGAGGGATGGCGGGGCTCAGTCGCATCCAGCGCTAGGAGACGAGGGTGACGGAGGCCTGGTCGCCGTCGGAGATCCTCTGGAGCACGGCGGGGTCCCCATCCACGGTCCCCAAGGCGACAAGCCCGTCGGCGAATCCGAACGGCTTGTAGAAGAAGGCGAGGTTGCCCCAGGGGGCGTAGTAGGTCAGGGCGCCGACGCTGGGCTTCATCCCGTCAGGGGCGCCCTTCGTGGACAGCCGTGCGGGCAGATCCGCGACCTTCTCGATGCCATGGAAGTCACGCATGGAGAGCGTGAGGGGAAGCTGATCCACGAGCGACTGGGCTGCGGCGCCGTCGTCCAAGGTGACGGTGAAGGTCTTGTCAGGGATCGCGAACTCGATCTGCATGGGTCAGGGCTCCTCTGGTGGGGTCCGGGTCGGCTCAGGTCTGGCGGTGTGGGTTCCACCGTAGGTGCCGACGTGACGTCTCGGGAGGCTGCGTCAGCCCCCCTCACACCTCAGATCGGCAACCCTCGGTGCGGCACGATGTCCTTCATCACGAGAGTCGACTCGAGCCGCTGCACCCCGGGCAGAGCGGAGAGCCTGGTGTCGAACAGCTCCTGGAAAGCCTTGAGGTCCCTGCACACGACCTGGAGCATGTAGTCGGGGTTGCCGAAGAGCCGCTGCGCCTGCACCACCTCCGGCAGGTCGACCACGGCCTGCTCGAAGTCGAGGAAGTCGCCCGGCGCGACGTTCTGCAGGGTGACCGAGACGACGGTGGCGAAGGTCAGGTCCACCTGGTGGGGATCGACCTCGGCACGGTAGCCACGGATCACCCCCGAGTCCTCGAGCGCGCGCAGCCTGCGGTGGCACGGCGTGAGGCTGAGTCCGATGCGCTGTGCGAGCTCGGTGGCGCTGATTCTGCCCTCCGACTGCACGATGGCAAGGATCTCCCTGTCGATTGCATCCATGCAGCAGATTCTCCCATCCGAGACCTACTCTCGTGGAGGTTTTGGGAGCACATTTCAGCGGCACGGCAGTAGGTTGCTGGGGAGCCCCGAAGAATCCCTCAGGAGGTCTGCCGTGCCCGCATCGCCCAAGGTCGCCATCGTCGGAGCAGGCGCGATCGGGCTCGCGATCGGATCCGCCTTCGCGCGTGCAGGCAGCGACGTCACGCTGTGCGGTGGCAGGACACCCGTCGAGAGCATCACGATCGTCGAGGACGGCGCCCCTGAGACCTGGCGCGCACGGCACGTCGACGATCCGTCCGAGCTCGGCGGCGTCGATGTCATGGTGCTCGCAGTCAAGGCGTATGCGACGGATGCGATGTCCGCATGGCTGCGGGCGGGCGCGGCGGCTGGCGCGACGATCCTGGTGGCCCAGAACGGCGTCGAGCAGGTGGGTCGGGTCGCGCCTCATGTCGGCGACGCGGAGGCCGTGCCCGCGATCGTCTATCTCAACGTCGAGCGCACCGCGCCCGGCACCGCGACCCTGCGACGCGTCGGAGAGCACGACATCGCTCTCCCCGCGACACCCGCCGGGAGGGAGATCGCAGAGATCCTCGCCACCGGGCGCATGCGCATGAACGCCGCCGAGGACTTCCTCGACGTGCTCTGGACCAAGATGATGATCAACTGCGCGGGCAACAGCCTCACGGCGCTGACACGCCGCCGCGCCCCCGTGCTGCTGGACCCTGCGGTCGCCGAGGTCGCGCGCAGCATCACCCGCGAGGTCGCGTCGGTCGCCCGCGCGGAGGGTGCGCGACTCACGGATGCCGACGCCGACGCTGTGGTCGCCTGGCTGCAGGCCGCCGCCCCAGCGAACAACACCTCCTCGATGCGCGAGGATGTGATGGCGGGCCGACCGATCGAGCATGACGCACTCACGGGCGCCATCGTCCGTCTCGCCGCCCGGCACGGCATGGACGTCCCTGTGAACACGATGATCCTCGCGCTTCTCGGAGCGCTCCGACCCGAGGAGGGATGATGCGCATCGCCCAGCGCGCACTCGACGCCGAACCGTTCCACGCGATGGCGCTGATCCAGAACGCCACCGCGATCGAGCAGGCAGGACACCGCGTGATCCGCCTCAACATCGGGGAGCCGTCCTTCGGCGCACCGGAGTCTGTGCGGAAGGCGATGGTCGACGCGATGGACGGGCGGCCGTTGCCCTACAGCTTCGCGCTCGGCATGCCTGCGCTGCGGGAGCGGATCTCGTGGTTCTACAAGGAGCGCCACGGCGTCGACGTGGACCCTGCGCGCATCGCCATCACGTCAGGCGCGTCCTCAGCGCTGCTCCTCGTCACCGCCGCGACGGTGGACCCGGGCGCAGACGTCCTTCTCGCGGACCCGTCGTACCCGTGCAACCGCGAGATCGTCACGTCGTTCGGCGGCAACGTCGTCGCCATCCCCACCAGCCCGGCGACCCGCTACCAGCTGACCGCGCAGATGCTCGAGGACGCGTGGACCGACCGGACGCAGGCGGTCATGGTCGCCACCCCGTCGAACCCGACCGGGACGTCGCTGCCCACCGATGAGCTCGCTGCCGTATGCGACCTGGCCAAGGCGCGCGGCGCGTGGCGGATCGTCGACGAGATCTACCTGGACCTCGCCGACCCCGACGCGGATGGCACGCCCCCGCAGACCGTGCTGGCGCACGACGCGGAGGCGATCGTCGTCAACAGCTTCTCCAAGTACTTCGGCATGACGGGGTGGAGGCTCGGATGGGTGGTGCTGCCCGAGTCGCTCGTGAAGCCCGCCGAGACGCTCGCCATGGACTTCTTCCTCAGCGCCTCGACCCCAGCGCAGATCGCCGCGCTCGCCTGCTTCGAGCCCGAGGCTCTCGCAGAGGCGGAGGCCCGGCGTGTGGAGCTGGTCGCACGGCGGCAGCTCATGGTGGAGGGGCTCGCGCGCATCGGACTGCCCGTCGACTCGGAGCCTGACGGAGCGTTCTACGCGTACCCTGACGTCTCCCCCACCGGGATGGACGCCTGGACCTTCTGCGAGCGTGCGCTCACCGAGGCGCACGTGGCGCTCACTCCTGGTAAGGACTTCGGGGAGACGCACGGAGACACGCACGTGCGCCTGTCCTACGCGTCGTCGCGCGAGGACATCGTGGAGGGCATCGATCGCCTGGGCCGCTGGCTCGACTCGCTCCCTCCCAGGTGAGGCGTGCCACCGCTGGAGGAGAATGGCGAGTAGCGTCTGGTCAGACCGCCGGGGGGCGGTCCTGAATGGATACAAGGGGGAAAGAACATGGACGAGCCGAAGCGCGGCGCCGGCGAAGCGGTCGAGGGCGCCCTGATCGCGGTGCTCGGCGGCCCGATCATCTACGGGCTCTTCGCCATCCCGGGAACGATCAGCGCGGCTCCCGTCGTCGTCTTCGTGGGCCTCGCGCTCGGGTTCGCCACGTTCGCGTATGGCTGTGCGCGTGCCGCACGCGGCGCCCGCATCTACCTGCGCAACGTGGAGACGGCGGCGCTGGTCTCGCTTCACGGAGCCGACGCTGTCGCGGAGCTCGACGCGCAGCCGACGTCCTGACGTCGCCGCGAGTCGACCGTTCAGTCGTGCGACCGCACGACGACGAGGCCCTGCGCGACGCCGGGCGCAATCTCGGCGGGCAGCGCATCGGCCGCACGCACCGGCGCGACGACCGCGTCCGCAGTCGGCTGTGCGTGAGAGACCGCGGGGTGTGCCGCGTGTGAGGCGAGCGGCACTGTGAGCAGACCGGCGGTGAATGCCACCAGCGCGAGCACGGTGGCCTGCCAGGAAAGACGCGTGGACATGGATCCGTCCCTTCGGAGACGAGAAGGCGAGAGCGTGGTCGTCGGCCCGCGTCGTGGAGCATGGGGGCGTGCCCTGCGACGCGGACCGAGAGTCGACCGGCGAGTTGAACACGGTGGCACCGACGGGGAGAGAGGCCGCCGGGGCCGCCCCTCCTCATCCCTGCGGGCACCCTCGCCGGCCGACCACTCAAGAGTCGCAGCGCAAGGCTCGCCGCACATCGCACAGATGTAGACACTTCCGCCTGCTACGCATGCAGTACGAGGCGGCCGTGAACGTCAGGGGGTCGCGAATCCAGCCTGGTAGGCGGCTACGACCAGCTGCGCGCGGTCGCGCGCACCCACCTTGTGCATCGCACGCACCACGTGGGTCTTCGCGGTCAAGGGAGTGATGAAGAGCTGCGCAGCGATCTCGTCGTTGCTGAGCCCCTGCGCGACCAGCAGCACCACCTCACGCTCGCGCTCGGTGAGGTACGTGAACGTCTCGCCGTCG
Source organism: Demequina zhanjiangensis (assembly GCF_030418315.1). Lineage (GTDB taxonomy): Bacteria > Actinomycetota > Actinomycetes > Actinomycetales > Demequinaceae > Demequina > Demequina zhanjiangensis. Next base: position 175,922 of record NZ_JAUHPV010000003.1, on the reverse strand, counting down.
GCCGCAGGCTGGATCGTGTCCTGAGCGACATGCGCGATGACGGCCCGCGTGGCCGCCGGCGACAGCAGCGACTCGCCCTCGGCGATGGTTCGCACCGCGCCGATCAGCTCGGCCGGACGGACACCCTTGCCGAGGAACCCGCTCGCACCGGCCTTCAGCGCTCGCAGGACGTAGCCCTCCTCCTCGAACGTGGTGAGCACGACCACCTTGACGTCTCCCAGCTCGGGATCGGCCGCGATCGCCTCGGTCGCTGCGAGGCCGTCCATCCCGGGCATGCGGATATCCATCAGCACCACGTCCGGCCTTACCTCGGAGATGAGCGCGACGGCGGCCTCTCCGTCATCGGCCTCCCCCACCACCTCGATGTCCTCTGTCGTGCCGAGGATCGCGACGAAGCCTCCACGGATCAGGTCCTGGTCGTCTACGACCACCACTCGGATAGTCATCGTGTTCCCCTCTCCTGGTCGACCTTCATGGGCAGCCGGGCGCACACGACGAAGCTGTCGCCCTCCCGCGCGGCGGTCACCGCTCCCCCGACGGCGGTCGCACGCTCCTTCATCCCGACGAGCCCGAAGCCCGAGGCCGGCGCCACGCTCGCCCCTTCAGCGACGCGATTGCCGACCTCGATCCGCACCTCGTCGGCCGTCGCCTCGACAGTCACCGCAGCGGTCCCCACCCCATGCTTCTGCGCATTGGTGAGCGCCTCCTGGACGATGCGGTAGGCGGCCTGGTCCACCCCTGTCGGGAGCACGGCCTCAGCACCGCGGCGGTCCAGCACGACATCCAGCCCTGCCTCTCGCGCATGCGCGACGAGCTCGTCGAGCTGCGCGAGACCGACACCTGGCCGCTCATCGTCGTCGCCATCCTGGCGGAGCACTCGCAGCATGAGAGGCAGCTCCTCGAGCGCTCGAGCCCCGGCCTCCTGCACGTTGGCGAGCGCGTCGGCGGCGCGCTCCTTGTCGGATTCGAGGAGGGCTTCAGCCACCCCCGCCTGGACGTTCATGACGGCGATGTGGTGACCGACGGCGTCGTGCAGCTCGCGCGCGATCCGAAGGCGTTCCTGGGCGACGCGGGTCTCCGCGAGCGCCTCCTTGGTCTCCTCGGCCTCGACGGCTCGCGCGCGCTCCTGAGCAAGTGCGCGCCGGTACATCGCCATCGCGAGTCCGAGCGCGGCAACCAGGCCCGCGAGGACTCCGGCGAGGATCACCTCGACGTCCCAGGGGTTCCAGCCGCGACTCACCACCACGGGCGCACCCGCTGCAAGCGTTCCGATGAGGCCGACGAGGAGCGCCCGCCGCACTCCCCCTGATCGGGACACCGCCGTGTAGACCGCGATCAGGAACGGCGTATAGGCGTTTCCAAAGTCGTGGAGGATCACGAGCGGCAACGCGAAGGCGACCCAGCTGACGGCAAGCACCAGCAGCGGCGCGTCGCGCCTCCACACAAGGGCAACGCTCGCGGCGATCGAGGCGACGAGCTTGAACCACCACCCGCCGCTTGAGGCCTCGAGCGGCAGAGCAGCCCACACCACCAGGATCAGCACCACGCCCGCACCGAGCGCATCGCGCCCTCGCTGCGTCGGAGGAAGGGGCAACCTGCCTGCAAGAGAGGCCATGTCCGCCAATGTACTCAGGAACTGGGCACGAGGCGCCGCGGACATGCGCCCCTGGAGACGACGAGGTCCCGCAGGAGAAGACCTCTCTCCTGCGGGACCTCTGGAACGCGGCTACTGCTGATCGCTCAGCGGCGACACCGTGATCCGGTCGATGATCGGAGCCTCATCCGCACGCAGCGGGATGCCCGGCCAGTTCTCGTCGGCGTAGGTCTCGCCGTCGAAGTTCGGCTGCTCCTCGGAGCCGATCGTGATCGTGTTCGTCCCCGCCTCCAGGTCGAGCACCAGGGTGCGCTCCCAGAAGTTGTTCTCATGGAACGTGGGCACGAACAGCACCGAGTCCGGGTCGCCGTCGTTGACGGAGACCAGCGCGCGTCGCGCCATCGGGTTCGGGTTGTAGTGCGTCGCTGGCACCTGCTCCGGGTTGGAGAACCTGACGACGACCGCGTGCGGCCCTGCCTGCTCGGCCTGCACCGTGAAGGAGACCGTGCTGTCGTTGCCCGGCTCACCGCCGAGCCCCGAGACCGCCTGACCACCCTCGGCAAGGCTCAGGTCCATGACCTGCGCCCCGCCGCTGAGGGCCGCGTCCTCCGCCTGGTAGTCGACTGAGGCCAGGGCCCCGTCCGACGCGGAGACGAGCAGCCTGTCGACCTTCGCCTTCCCCGTGATGACCACCTTGTTGATGCCGCCCATGAGGTGCACGGTGCCGCTGGCCGCCTCGTGAAGGTCGAGCACCGGGTATCCGTTGACCTCGACGGTGCCGTGGCCGCGACCGGACGTGTCGACGGCAAGCGAGTGCTCGCCGTCGTGGTCGGCGTAGACCCAGAACGTCGCGGACTCGTCCTTGTCCAGACGGACGATGCCGGATCCCGACGCGTTGTTGCGGTACTGGATCCGCGCGGTGGTGTCGGCCAGCTCGGCCTCATACACGGTCGCCGCCTCTGCGGACGCAGCGCGGGTGAGGGTGAGGCGGTCGATGATCGCGTCACCCTGGGTGGCACCGCTGCCGTCGAGGCTGTTCGCCGACAGTGCGATCGTGTGCTCGCCTGCCGTGAGCTCGACGGTGGTGTCGCTGTGGTCCCAGACCACCCACTTGTAGCCGAGCGGGAGGTAGATCTCCTGCTCGTCCTGCCCGTCGACCGTGAGGAACACGTTCGTGGGGCCCTGGTCCGCGACCAATCCGTAGGTGTTGAGGCTGTTGGCGAAGACCGAGAGGTCGTAGGTGCCGTCCTCGGGCACTGAGACGTCGAACGACAGCACCCCGTCGGAGCCGGTGCGGAGCCCGCCGACGTTGTACGTGCCGGACGTGTAGAACTTGCTGACGTCCGACGGCGTCCCCTCCGGGCCGTTGCGGCTGTAGCCGCCACCGGTGTAGGTGGCGTCCTCGGCCTCGTACGACGCGGTCCACGGCGCCGTGACCTCGCCCGGCTGCGAGGAGCCGGCAGGGGTCACGATGATCTCGTAGGCCGACGACTCCTTGAGGAGCGGCAACTCCTCGCCGTCGAAGTCGAGCGTGACGGCGCCGTCGACCACGTCGCGGACCTGTTCGAAGATGACCTCGGGCTGTGCCGAGTCTCCCAGCTGGCCGGTCCAGTCGATCTCCTTGACCCAGACGCGGACGTCCTTGCCGAACACGTCCCCAGGCAGGTTGACGAGGTCCACGGGGGCCTCGCCTGAGGCGCCACCGATCAGCGCACGCAGCTGGTCGCGGTCCTCGTCGAGGGTCGCGACGCCCTGGAGCGTGTAGTTCTGGCCGGGGTACGGCGGCGTGACGTCCACCGTCTGACCGCTCATCTGCGAGTAGGAGTTGTAGAGCCACCACTGACCGTTCGCACGGTTCTGCTGGACCGCCGAGTCGGACAGGTTGCCGTTGATGTTCCAGAACGCGATCATCGCGTCCACCTTCGAGTCCTCGATCGCGGAGATCCACTGGATCATCTGGCCGGGGACCGACGTGTGGTAGTTGAACGCGTACTCATTGATGTTGATCGGGAGCTCGGTGCCCTCGTAGGCGGTGCCGGCGAAGACCTCGTCCTCCCAGCCACGGAAGCGCTCCACGGAGTCGCGGATCGCCTCAGGGTGGGAGAGCTCGTGCCACGTGATGATGTCGGGAACCGTGTCCTCCGCGACGGCGTGCTCGAGGAAGCCCTCGACCTGCCCGAAGAGCTGGGACGTGCCCGGACCCGCGATGCGAATGTCGGGGAATGCGGCCTTGATCGTGCGGTACGTCTCGTCCCACATCGCGAAGTAGTCGGTCGGGTCGTTCAGCCAGGACGTGCGGTCGAGGCTCCATGAACCGGTGCCGAACATGTTGCCCTCGGGCTCATTGAACGGCTCGATGACCAGATGCGCGCGCTGCCCGTCAGGGATCTCGGCGATCATGTCGAGCTGGTCCGCAAGCACACCGCGATACGAGTCGAGCTTCTGCTCAGGCGTGCTGCCCGGCCACTGGTACGGGAAGCCCCGGTACCAGTCGGTCACGCGCAGGTACACGTCACCGCCCGTCGTCTCGGCGAGCGTCGGAAGCACCTCGAGCGCATCGGAGCCAGGGTGCTGCGACCCGTCCTGGGCCTTCGTGGCCACCGACCTCACGTTGAAGCCTTCGAGCAGGTTCTCGCTCGGCATGCCGTCTCCGTAGAGTCCGTAGAGGACGCCGGTGGCGCCGCCCAGGAAGTCGCCGGTGGTCCGACCCGCGTCGATGCGGATCTCACCCCGGTGCACCGTCACCTCGGCGGTCACGGGCAGGTCGCCCGCCACGCCGTCGACGGTGAACTGGCCGGACCCGGCATACAGCTCAGGCGCGATCGGATCCCACACGACCGGCACGTGCCGTGTGTAGCCATCGCTGTAGACGGCGTCGATCGACGTGGGCAGCGTCGGGGCGTCGCCCACGTGGGTGCGCACCTCGAAGCTGGACTCAGGCAGCGCGTCCAACGTGGCGAGGCCCCCCGCCTGCATCGACTCCACCTGTGCGGCGGTCAGCGCTGACCTGAAGATCTGGAAGTCGTCCACGGCACCGTCGAACGCCGGATCCGGGTAGAAGGAGCCGCCGATCCGACCCGCGATCGCAGCGGTGGAGCTGAGGAGGTCCCCCGCGGCGATCGTGGTGGGCTCGGACTGGAGTGCCACCCCGTTCAGGTAGGTGGTGAGCGTGTCAGCCGTGGTGTCGAGCACCACGGTGAGCGTGGCCCACTCCCCCGTGCGCAGCGACTCGGCGCCGGTGTGCTGCACCTCTGAGCCGGGCCCGTTGGTCGTGATCGCCGTGCGCATCACGCCGTCGGAGTTCGACGGAGTCCAGAAGACGTACCGCGTCGTGTTCGTCCCGAGGCCGAACAGCCACTGCCACGACGGACCGCCGTCCCAGCGCATGCGCGTCGACACCGTCAGGTCGGTCGCGCCGTCGAGCGCGGCGCGAGGCACCGCGACGGTGCCGCCGGTGAGGTCGAGCGCATCCCCGCCTTCGCCCGCGACGATCGCGGTCGATCCGGAGATGGTGCCGTCCCAGCCGTTGCCGGACGAGTCCGGCACCGAGGTGCCCGCCACGCCGTCCATCGAGTAGTGGAGGTCAGGCGCTGGCGCCTCCTCCGCGTGTGCAGGAGCAGCCGTGACGACTCCTGCGAAGCCGACGGCGGCGAGCACGGCCAGCGCCGCACCCCTCATCGTCGGCGGGCGTACCTGTGTTCTCTCTCGCATGCTCGAGACCCCCTTGTCTCATGTGGGTTCACCGGCGACCGGGGCGGCACCGGGTTCACGCGGCGGTCAGCGAGACGACGGCCGCACGTGTGGTGGGAGGTGCGTCATGCACCCCCGGACGCGGGGATCATCACCCGCATCTGGGAGGGCGCCCTCTCGCCCCACCGGTGGTACGGCACGAGCGCGACGCGGGCGTCGCGTGTGGTCTCAGGTGCTGACGCGGCCGCCGTATAGGGCGGACGGCCAGCGAAGCCACCGGTCGAGTCGCCGAGGCGAAGCGTGACCGTCGCCCCATCCCCCTCGGGCGTCACCGGGCCGTCGCTCGCGAGGGCGACGTCGTCGATCACCGCTCCGTCGGGCAGGTCGGTCGATTCGAGACAGAGCACGAGCGGCCCCCTCTCGACGGCGACGGTGCCACGCATCGCGTCGATGCGCCTGTCGGGCCACGTCAGCCTGGGGCTGAGGTCGAGCTCGAGGGTGAGGACGTCGCCCGCCTGGACGCGTCCCGCGTCCCACCAGCCGGGCTCGACCGATCCTGCGCCCCCGGGCCCGGTGACGCGGGCATCGCCCGCCCAGGAGGGCACCCGGAGCCGCAACGTGGACTCCGGTGCGGCCTCGAGAACGGTCACGGCGATCGCACCCTCGTCGGGGTAACGCGTGTCGATCCGTGCCGTCAGCCTGCCGCCGTCCGTCTGGACGTCGATCACGCCCTCGTTGTACAGCACGAGCGACACCTCGTCGCCCTCGACCAGAGCCGTGTACGTGTGCAGAGACGCGAGCGTGCGAGCCACGTTGTTCGGGCAGCAGGACACGTCGAACCACGGAGCCCTCACCCCTCCCTCGGCCCTCATGTTCACGCCGTCGCCCGAGTACTCGCCACCGGCGACCCGCACCTGGAGCGGGTTCGAGTAGAAGAAGGCGGTGCCCGCCGCGTCGGGCGAGGCTGCGATCACGTTGAACAGGGTCCGCTCCATGAGGTCCCCATACTTCGCGTCGCCCGTCGCCAGCAGGAGCCGCCACGACACCATGTTCGACGCGACTCCCGCACAGGTCTCGCAGTAGGCACGATCCGGCGGCAGCTCCCAGTCCTCACCGAACCCCTCGTCCTGGTGGCGCGATCCCATGCCACCCGTCAGATACGTACGACGCTCGACGGTGCGCTGCCACTGCGCCTCGAGGATGGACAGCATCTCGGCGTCGCCATGGTCGACCGCCACATCCACGGCGCCTGCAGTGAGGTAGAGGGCGCGCACAGCATGTCCGCGGAACGCCTCGGCGTCGCGGATCGGGGTGTCGTCCTGGAAGTACTCGGAGGACAGCAGCGGAGGGACCGCGAGGGTGCCGTGGCCGCGACGCGTGAGGAAGAGCTCCGCCTGCGTGATGTAGCGCTCGTCGCCGGTCGCACGGCCGAACTCCGCGAGCCCCACCTCGATCTCGGGATGCCCGCACAGGGTGTCCCGTCCGTCGGGGCCGAACTCGCGGCACACATGGTCGGCTGCGCGCCGGGCGACGTCGACCAGGAGGTCATCGTGCCCGGTGCGCAGCCGTGCCACCGCAGCTTGGAGGAGATGCCCGACGTTGTAGAGCTCATGACCCATCGACATGTCGGAGTATCGCGGTGGCAGTCCGGGGTGCCCGTACGCGGTGCACAGGTAGCCGTCGTCGTCCTGCGCGGCGGCCACGCGTGCGACGACGGACTCGAAGCGGGTAAGGAGGGTCTCATCGGTGGAGCGCGCGAGCTCCCAGGCCATCCCCTCGAGCATCTTGTAGACCTCGGAGTCGGCGAACTGCCAGCCCGCGTGCTCCTCAGTGACCTCGGCGCGGGCGACACGGTCGAAGTTCCCGAGCCAGCCGAGGCGCTCGATCCACGTCTCGCAGTGCATGAGCGTCGCGTCGGCGTTGACCTGCTGGCGGCGACCCCAGAAGCTGTCGGGGCTCCAGCTGACCTCGCCGATGCCCGCACCGCGGCGCGGGCCTTCAGCAGGGATCACCGGGCGCGCGAGCGGCGACGTGGTGAGTGCGTGATCGGCGGGGTCGGCCGTGGGGCTGACCCGGAGGCTGTCGGTCATGGATCAGTCCTTCACTGCGCCGGCGGTGACTCCGGCGGCGACGTAGCGCTGGGCGAACACGAGGAGCACTGCGGCGGGGACCGAGGCGACCACGGCGGTGGCCATGATCGCGTTCCATTGCGTGGTGTTGTTGCCGATGTACGCGTAGATGCTGAGGGTCACGGGCACGAACTCGGCGTTGCGCGCCAGGGTCGACGCGAAGATGAAGTCCGACCAGGCCCACAGGAAGGCGAAGAGCGAGACCGTGATCGCGGAGTTGCGACTGATCGGCATCACGACGGAGCGGAAGGTCCGCCAGGCGCTCGCGCCGTCGACCCGTGCCGCCTGGAGCAGCTCGCGAGGGATGCCGCTCATGAAGGCGGTGAACAGCAGCACGCCGAACGGCACCGCGATCGTGGAGTCCGCGAGGATCAGGCCCCACAGCGAGTTGAGGAGGCCCAGCCTCACGTAGATCGCATAGAAGCCCATCGACATGACGACGGCGGGGATCATCTGGGCGACGAGGAGGATGAAGTTGAGCGAGCGGCCACCGCGCATCTTGAGCAGCGCGATCGCGTAGCCTGCCGGCGCCGCGAGAGCGACGGTGAGGACCACGCAGCCGAGCCCCACGAGCAGGCTCACGCCGAGCGCGGGCAGCTGCTGCTCGACGACGGCTCGGTAGCCCTCAAGGGTGGGATCCGTGGGGAACAGCGAGGGCGGGTTCTGCCTCAGATCGCCGCGCTGGGTGAGCGAGACGTTCACCATCCAGTAGACGGGGAAGAGCATGAGCGCCGTGAACACGACTCCGAGCGCGGTCTTCCACCAGGTGCTGCGCTTCTTCGCAGCAGTCTCGTGCGCCATGTCAGTGCTCCTCTCGGCTCTGGAGCCGGACGTAGATCAGGCCGAACACCAGGGCGATCAGGATCAGCAGGTTTCCGATCGCGGACGCTGGCGAGAAGGCGGGCTGGCCGGTGCCGAAGGCTTCGCGGTAGGACCAGACGGACAGGATGAGGGAGCTGTTGGCGGGCCCACCCTTCGTCATGATCCAGATGATGTCCACGACCTTGAGGGTGTAGACGAGGCCCAGCAGGATCGTGATGGCGGACACCGGCCTGAGCAGCGGGAAGGTGATGCGCCAGAAGGTCTTCCAGGCTCCCGCACCGTCGAGCGAGGCCGCCTCGTACACGTCGCCGGGGATGTTCTGAAGGCCCGAGTACAGGATCACCAGGTTGAACGGGATGCCGAGCCAGATGTTGGCGATGATCACGGCCGTGAGCGACCAGTCGGGCGAGGTCAGCCAGTTGATCGGGTCCATGCCGACGGCGAGCAGGAAGGCGTTGACGATGCCCGAGTCGGAGTTCATCATCCACGCCCACGTGGACGCGGAGACGATCAGCGGCAGCAGCCACGGCACCAGGAACAGCGCCCGCAGCACGCCGGAGAGGCGGAAGTTGTTGCGGAAGAAGACCGCGAGGGCCAGGCCGATCCCGTACTGGAACAGGATCGAGACCCCGACGAACAGGAACGTGTTCCACAGCGCGGGCTGGAACAGGTCCGAGGTGATGACATCGACGTAGTTGGCGAGCCCGACGAACTCGGCATCCCCCTGCACGAAGGCCCGGATGTTGTAGTCGTGGACGGAGAGGTCCACGCTCCTCATCAGCGGGTACGCGTAGAACGCCACCAGGTAGATCACCAGCGGCGCCGCGAAGGCGATCGCGGTCCACGGCGATCCGTGGATCGTGCGCTGCCAGCTCCGCCGCGTGCGCGGGGTGGGCGCCTGGTCCTCCGTCGTGCTGACGGCGTCCAGCTCAGTCGTTGTCATGCGTGGTTCCTCGAACGTGCAGAAGGTGTGGATGGCGTGCTGCCCGCTGGGGCGGGTGCGGGACTGGAGAGGGTGCCCCGCACCCGCCGGTCAGCGGAGCGTCACTCGCCGGTGGCGGCGACCGCGGCGTCCTGCGCCGCGTCCATGGCGTCCTGCGCGGACATCGCGCCGGACATCGCCGCCTGGACCGCGGTCCAGAGCTGCTCGGAGATCAGCGGGTAGTCGGTGCCCAGGTTGTCGCTGGTGCGACCCTTGGCAGCGCGGACCGCGTCGACCCACACGGACAGCTCGGGGTGCTCCTCGAGGAACGCCTCCTGGCCGTCGGCCGTCGGCGGGATGTAGTACGCGAACGTGTTCGCGGTCTCCACGAAGCCTTCGGGAGTGGTCATGCACTCGACGATCTGGCTGGTCACGTCGTAGCGCGCGGTGTCGCTCTGGACAGGGGCCATCACGAACTCGCCGCCGGTGGGAGCGGGAGCCGCTCCCCCGTCCTTGGCGGGCAGGGTGATGTATCCGGTCTCGAAGCCGGCCTCGGCTGCCGAGTTGACCTGCCAGGTGCCGTTCTCCACGAAACCGGTCTGACCGTCGAGGAACTCCTCCCAGGCGGTGTTCTGCGAGTTCTGGATCGCGGACTGGGGCGCCCAGCCGTTGTCGAGCCAGTCGACCCACAGCTGCACGGCCTCGACGGCCTCAGGCGAGTTGAGCTCGGTGAGGTCGGCCCCTGCGCCCCAGAACCAGGGAAGGAACTGGAAGGAGCCCTCCTCGGTGCCGATGCCGGCGAAGGTGATCGCACGGCTGCCCGCGGCGTCGATCGCCTCGAGTGCGGCGTTGAGCGAGTCCCAGTCGGTGATGGTCGACGGGTCGACGCCCGCAGCGTCGAGGATCTCGGCGTTGTAGTAGAGCGCGAGCGTGTTCGCACCGATCGGGATGCCGTACGCCGTCCCGTCCACGACGCCTGCCGCGAGCAGGTTCTCGTCGATGTTCGACGTGTCGAATCCGAGCTCGTCCATCGAGGTGATCGCACCGGTCTCGGCGAGCGTGGACACGGCCGGGTTGTCCAGCAGGACGACGTCGGGCGACGTGCCCTCCTGAGCCGACAGCAGAAGCTGGTTGGTCAGCGCGGTCGTGTCGTACGCGGTGCGCTCGATCGTCACGCCTGCCTCGTCGCCGCACGCCTGCACGCGGTTCTGCCAGTCGGAGCCCTCGGTGTGCTGGGGGTACGGGTCCCACCAGGTGTAGGTGCCGCCGGGCGCGTCGGCCGAGCCCGAGGCGTTCTCGCCACCGTCGGAAGTCGAGCAGCCTGCGAGGGCGCCCACTGCGATGGCCGCGGTGGCGAAGGCCACCGTCGTCCGCTTGTGCGTGAAGTTCATCGTTCCTCCTTGAACGTTGACCCGCCGGGGCTGCGGGAAGTGGCTGGACCCCGTCAGGCGGCGGGTGGTGCCGCCATCGAGCCCCGGTCGTGGACCTCCGGGGCGATGAGCTCGACAGTGTGAGGCGAGGCCTTGTCGAGGCTCCCCTCGATTCGACCGACCAGCTGGTGCACAGCGTGTCGTCCGAGCCGATCCGCGGCGCTGTCGATCGCCGAGAACGGAAGTGAGAAGGTGCGGGCGAAGACGTCCGAGTAGCGACCGACGACGGAGAGGTCTTCGGGCGCGGACAGCCCGCGAGCGTGGAGGACGGCCGGCAGCGCGGCCGCCGCACCCTCGTTGTTGAGCAGGAGCGCCGTCGCGCCGGGGTGCGCATCGAGGAACCTGTGGAGGTCCTCCCCGATCTGCGGCTGGCTCGAGGCGGCGAAGTAGTGGTGCAGCTCGATGCCGAGCGAGGCCGCGCGGTCCTTGGCCGCGTCGGCGAGGCGCCAGACATAGGCACCGCCGCGCTCGACGACGTCCTCGGGCTGGGAGACGAGGATCATCTCGCGATGCCCGAGCGCGTGCATCTCGTCGACCATCATGCGTCCCGACGCCTCGAAGTCCAGGTCGAACACGTCGAGTCCTGAGGGGTCGCCAGGGAGACCGACGAGCGCGCCGGGCTGGGGAACCTGGCGGAGCGGCTCGAGGCGGTCGTCGTCCTCGGCGACGTTGAGGAGCACGAAGCCGTCGACCATGCGGGAGCGGGCGAGGCGCTGGACCGCGCCGACTCCGTCGTCGTCCGAGACGAGAAGGGTGTCGTAGCCGAGCTCACGTGCGGTGTCCGTGACGCCCTTGATGTACTCGAGCATGGCGGGTGCGAACTCGTCCTCGACGAACTGCGCGAAGAGGGCGAGAACCCTGGTCTGCGAAGTACGGAGGGCTCGGGCGCCGGCGTTGGGCGTGTAGCCGAGCTCGGCGACCGCATCGAGCACACGCTGGGTGACCTCGGGCGAGATGGAGCGCTTGCCGCTGAGTGCGTAGGAGGCGGTGCTGCGCGACACGCCTGCGGCCTTCGCCACGTCCCCGATGGTCACCATCGTTCGCCTCAGCTCCTTCGCTGTCGAACACTGTCGAATGGATTCGACTGAACGGCCACGACAGTAAGTCGAATGGATTCGACAACGCAAGTCGAGAGCCTCGCCGTTATCAAATCGTGATAACTGCGCCACATATCTGTAACATCGTGAGGAAGGCGGACAACGGGGTCCGTCGAGGCCATGAGGAGGCCCCATGTCACATCTCAAGCGCGGTGCAGACGAGATCATCCAGGGGTTGCTGCTCGCCTTCGTCGGGGCACCGCTGATCTACGCGGTGATCGCGATCGTCTCCATGTTCGTCCAGCCCTCGCTCGTCACCGTCGGCGTGATCCTCGGACTCGGCCTCCTCGCCGTCGGCCTCCTTCGAGCGCTGCAGGGAACGCGCTACTTCCTGCGCAACCTCGAGACGGCCGCCCTCGTGCGAGCGCTCGGCGCTGACGAGGTCGTCAGACGGGACAGCGCGCACGAGCTCTGAGGCTCGCGCGGACCATCGAAGGCCGGAACCGGCCGGCCGCGCCGACACTCTGCCCCCCATCGCCCCCTCGGTGAGGATCCACCGCGCCACGCCTGTGCCGGTCTCCTGACGGTGTGCGAAGGCGGTGGTGAGAGGCGAGGGCCTGTCACCACCGCCTTTGTCATGCCCTGACCGCGCGTTCCGTTGACAGCACCCTCGGGCTGCGATTGGTTTGCCCTCAGACGAAAGGAACCGTGGACGTGACGACCCTCATCTTCCGCAATGGGAAGGTCCTGTCAGAGGCGGTGCTCGACGGCACCCTGGAGCAGCCGCCGTCGGCGCTGGTGGTCGAGGACGGCGTGATCGCCGCGATCGGGCAGGAGGACACGGCAGAGGCCCACCTCGACGGCGCCGACCGCGTGATCGACCTCGAAGGCCGCCTGCTCATGCCGGGCTTCGTGGACGCCCACGTCCACGCCTACCAGGGCGGACTCGAGCGCAATGCGTGCGACCTCACATCCGCGCTCACCGCTGAGGCGTACGAGGACATCATCCGCCGGTACCACGTCGACCACCCTGAGGGATGGCTCGTCGGTGGCGGGTGGGCGATGGAGGCGTTCCCGAACGGGCTCGCCCGCAGGGAGACGCTCGACGAGCTCGTCGGCGATCGGCCGGCATTCCTGCCGAACAAGGACCACCACTCGGCATGGGTGAGCTCGGCGGCGCTGCGCGCCGCCGGCATCGACCAGGGCACCCCGGATCCGCCCGGCGGGCGCATCGAGCGGGACCCTGACGGGGAGCCCACCGGCATGCTTCATGAGCATGCGATGGGCCTGGTTCAGGCGGTGATGCCCACGACCACTCAGGACGAGTACGACGCAGGCCTTCGCACCGCGTCGGAGTACCTGACCTCGCTCGGCATCGTCGGCTGGCAGGAGGTCTATCTGAAGACCGTGGACGCGGAGCCAGGACCGCACCAGGCGTACCGGAGCGCGGATGCCGAGGGCGCGCTGCACGCCCGAGTCCGTGCCGCGCTCTGGTGGGATCCCACGGTGCCCGCTGAGGGGATCGCGGCAGAGGTCGCGAGGCTGGCCGAGATCCGCGAGGAGACGAACCGTGCGGGCGGCCGCTACGGCATCAATGCGGTGAAGATCATGCAGGACGGTGTCGCGGAGACGTACACCGCCGCGATGCTCGAGCCGTACCTGGGAGAGGACGGCGCACCGACTGCCAACACCGGGATCTCCTTCCTGGAGCCGGAGCTGCTCACGAAGGTCGTGGCGGCGCTGGACGCGGCGGGATTCCAGATCCATCTTCACGCGCTCGGCGATCGCGCGGTGCGTGACTGCCTGGACGCGCTCGAGGCCGCGCGCGCCGCGCATGGCGACCGCGACCTGCGGCATCACCTGGTGCATCTGCAGTTCGTCGATCCGGATGACGTGCCGCGCTTCGCTGAGCTCCGCGCGACAGCGAACATCCAGGCGCTCTGGGCGGTGCACGATCCTCAGACCGATGCCCTCACCGCGCCGTACGTCGGCGAGGAGCGTGCGGAGCGGATGTACCCGTTCGGGGAGCTGCTCCGCACGGGCGCGCCCTTGGCGATGGGAAGCGACTGGCCGGTGTCCACCCCGGACCCGCTGGCGGCGATCCACGTCGCCGTGAACCGTCGCGCCGTGGGAGCGGACCAGAGTGTCCGTCCTCTGGGGTCGAGTCAGGACATACCGCTCCTGACCGCGCTCAAGGCGTACACGGCTGGCTCGGCCTGGCTGAACCGCGCTGAGGAGACCACAGGCTCCCTCCGCGTCGGGGCGGCCGCCGACCTGATCGTCCTGGACCGCGACCTGCTCACCGTTCCTCCCGAGGAGATCGGCCAGGCCGTCGTCGACCACACCTTCATCGAAGGCGTCGAGGTCTACGCACGGGAGCGATGACCTGCCGCGCGCGCGGAGGGGCGTCACCGGCACGGGCCTGACTCGCGCCGGTGACGCCGCTCGCCACTCGTTCAGCGGCGGATCTTGTGAATGATCAGTCCCTGGAACTCCGACGGATGGCCGATGAAGTCACCGTCGATGATCTCGAAGTCCGCCCAGGTGCGCACCTTCCATGACTGACCATCCATGTCAGTGGCGAAGCCGTTGACACCGTTGAAATGCTCCTCGTCGCCATTCGGGTGAATGGTGACGCGCTCCTTGAAATTGGCTTCACCACTTGCGAAATAGTCGTCGGGAACGGTGGTGGGATCTCCGTCAAGAATTGCGGCACAGTTCATGTCGAGGAAATCAAATGCATCCATGTTCGAGTGGTAGAGGTAGATCGGCACCTGGAGGGCGCTGATCATGAAGTCGAGGCTCCCATCGGCGCGCGTGAACATCTTCGCGCTCTCGATCGGCTCGGGAGCTCCCATGCAGATCTCGTCGACCGGGTCATGGGTGAACAGCAGGACGCCGTAGTCCCAGCCTCCGTAGAAGCGTCCGACCCCGACGTCCTCCAGGTCATACCCCTGGGGAGGCGAGGCGGAGACGGCTCCTGCGGATCCGAGCAGGAGCAGCGCGGTGGCTGCGGCGACGACGGCAGCGCGCAGTCCTCGGCGCGTTCCGTGACCATTCATGTGTGAGTGGATCATGTGGGGACTCCTTTGTCGCGCCCCGCAAGGAGCTGCGCTCCCTTGCGAGGCTTCCGGGATGCCACATCGCGCCATCGGTCGAAGAATTTCCCCGAACAATGTGACATATCCACATTTGCGTGGAAGGCTTGACCCGTCAACGCGTCGATTTCCGAATGCTGTGTTCGGAATCCCCGAATACTGCTCATCGCCTGTCTCCCCACAAGGTCACGAGAACGGGGCGCCATCATGGAGCTGCGCGAGGCTCGCGTGTTCATCGCGGTCGCAGAGGAGCTGAGCTTCACCCGCGCCGGCGACCGCCTCGCGCTGGGGACGCCCAGCGTCAGCGAGACGATCAAGTTACTCGAACGTCACTACGGTCGTCGCCTGTTCGACCGCGATCCCCGCTCCGTGGAGCTCACGGCATTCGGCCAAGCACTCCTGCCCGCGGCCCGCGCGCTGCTGTGCGCGCACGACGAGCTCGAGCAGCTCGCGGAAAGGCTCAGCGGCGCACACCAGATCACGATCGGCACCCTCTACGGGCTCGGAGCACGACTCATGCGCCAAGTCGTCGCGCAGCACTCAGCACAGGAACCCCTGCTCGCTGTCGCTCGCGTCTACGACTGGACCGAGCCCTCGTGCGGGCTGCGGACCGACGAGGTGGACATCGCGGTGCTTGTCGGCCCCACGAGCGCCGACCACCAGATCCATCGGGTCCCGCTCGGCACCATCGCACGGCTTGCACTCCTTCCCGAAGGCGCTCTGCCCGCGCACCGCGACACCGTGAGCCTTGCCGAGGTGGACGCCGTCGGCTGGATCCCGATCGAGGCGAGCGACCAGGTCTGGGATCGGGCGTGGCGGCTGGACGACGTTCGAGGCGGTGCCCCGCCTCTGAACGGTCCGGCCCAGGCGACGATCGAAGGAATGGTGGAGGGCATTCGCGCAGGCGTCGGCGCCACGATCACCATCGAGGCGTTCACCCAGCTCTACGCCCCCGTCGGGATGGCATACGCCCGTGTCTCCGACGTGCCGCCGCTGCAGGTGGACCTCGCGTGTCGAGCAGACCGGGCCCAGCCGCCGCTCTCCGCTCTCATCGAGCTCGCGCGCGAACGCTTCGCGCCGGGTCAGTGGTATTGATGGGCGAGCCGCGCCGGCTCCGCTGTCAGGCGCGATCCGCCCTGGGTGAGGCTGCGCCCGCCCATCGACCGTAGCGCTCGGCCCACGGCGCAGCGGTGAGCCCATGCGCCACCACGCTCAGCATCACCGTCAGCGTGAACACCCCCACGATGTCGAACGTCCGACCGTCGGCAGGCAGCGCCTCGAAGGTGAGCAGCCCGAAGACGATCGTCGCCACGCCACGTGGTCCGAACCACCCCAGGAAGAGACGCGTCGGCCATGCGAGCCCCGATCGCAGCAAGGCGAGAGCGACGGGCACGAGCCGCAGCACCGTGACAGCGAGCAGCGCTATCACCAGCCACTCCACCTTGAACCCCTCCCGCAGGACCCGGACCGCCATTCCGCCTGCAAGGAACCACAGCACGACGCCCAGCACGTCCGCAGCGATCTCGAGCGGCTCCGTCACCTGCTCCTCCTCGTGGACCGTCCGGCTGAAGCGGCCGAAGGCCAACCCGCCCAGGAACGCCGCGAGGAACACATTCGCGCCCGCGATCTCCGCCAGCCCGAACGTCACCAGCGGCAGGGCGAGAACGCCGACGCTTCGCGCACGCCGGTCGCTGAGACCCCACGCGCGGGTCGCATCGAAGGCGATCGCCGCGACGAGCCCGATCGCGATGCCCACCGCCACGCCGAGCACGCCCGACGGCAGCTCGAGCGCCACGGACTCCGCCACCCCGTCGGCGCTGTCGGCGTTCGCGGCGAGCGCTCCGATCGCCACGATCACCAACGGCGTCGCGAGCCCGTCGTTGAGCCCGCTCTCCACATTCAACGCACGCCTGACGCGCACCGGCACCGCAGGGTTGAGGACGGTCGGAGCTCCCAGGCTCGCGTCCGTCGCGCTCAGCGCCGCGCCGACGAGCAGCGCCCCCGCGAAGCCGAGGCTCGGCAGCAGCCACCACGAGACACCCGCGGTCATGAGCACGGCCACGGGGAATCCGACCGCGAGCAGCCTGACCGCCACCCAGGGGTCATGCCGCAGCTCGCGGAAGCGCACCGTGCTGGCGTCGTGGAAGAGCACGAGCACCAGGGTGGCCTCTGCGAGCGCGTGCACCGTCGGCGCGCCCGGGTCCGCTCCCACGGACTCGGCGAGGACGATGCCGGACACGAGGAACACGATCGGCGCCGTGATCCCCCATGCCTCGGCGCGACGCCCTACGAGCGCCCACCCGGTGAGCAGGGCTGCGAGCACCGCGAGCGTCACGCCGTCCACGTTCTCCACGCCTCCAGCATCCCGCTGACCGCGGAGTCTCGCCGGTTCGCGCCTGCGGAGCGTTCTCACTCCCGCGAGAATGTGAGATGGGGCGCGCCGATGAGCTCACAAAGGCCGCACAGGGGACGATGGGGTTCCCAGTTCACGGAGGAGGAGGGATCTCGTGAGCGAGCCGCACGCCAGCACGCCGGCGCACGACGCCGACGACGCTGCCTCGCGCCTTGCGCAGCTCGAGGCGATCCTCCAGCTCGCACCCGTCGGCATCGGCCTGGTCGACTCCCACGGACGCACCACCATGACGAACGGCGCCCTGCACCGCATGCTCGGCTACACGCCCGAGGAGTTCGCGAGCCTGTCGTGGGCCGACTACACGCACCCGGACGACGTCGAGACGAACGCTGAGTTCTCGCGTCAGCTCGCCGCAGGCGAGATCGAGACGTTCGAGATGGAGAAGCGATTCCGACGCAAGGACGGGGGCTGGGTCTGGACCGCTCTCACGGTCTCCCTGGTGCGCAAGGAGGACGGAACCCCCGCCTACGAGATCGGCATGACCACTGACATCACCGAGCGCAAGCGGCTCGAGAGCGAGCTCCGGGCCGCTGAGGAGCGCTACCGGATGCTCGTCGAACGGGTCCCGGCCGTCGTGTACTCCGCCGAGCCGGGCCAGAGGGGCAGATGGCACTACGTGAGCCCCCAGATCGAGGAGATGCTCGGATTCACGGCTCAGGAATGGATCGCGGATCCCGAGCTGTGGTGGAACCAGGTGGACCCCGCCGACCGCGATCGGCTGATGGAGACCGAGGCGGCCATGCTCGCCGAAGGCCCCCGGAGCGAGCGCCGAGGCGACACCTACCGGATGTTCAGGCGCGACGGCACGCCGCTGTGGGTGAGGGACGACTCGATCGTCCTCTACGACCAGGCGGGACGACCCATGATCCAAGGGGTCATCGTGGACGTCACCCAGGAGAAGGCGCTCGAGGCGAAGCTCGGGCATGACGCCTACCACGACGCCTTGACGGGGCTCCCGAACAGGACCCTGTTCCGCGACCGGGTGGCTGAGGCGCTCTCAGAACCCGTCCGCGGCGAGCACCGCACAGTGGTGCTCTTCATCGACCTCGACAACTTCAAGGCGGTCAACGACACGTTCGGCCACGCCACAGGCGACGAGGTGGTGGTCGCCGCGGCCAGGCGCATCCGCTCAAGCGCCCGCGAGAACGACATCGCGGCACGGCTCGGCGGCGACGAGTTCGCGGTCATGCTCACGCACTCCACCGCCGAGGAGGCGGAGGCGCTCGCGAACAGGATCCTGAACGGGCTCCAGGGCTCCCCGATCGCGTTCAGCGGAGGCACCGCGCTCGTCGGCGCGAGCATCGGCATCGCCATCGCAGAGCACGGAGAGACGACCGAGACGCTGCTGCGCAACGCAGACCTCGCGATGTACCAGGCGAAGGCGCGAGGACGCGGTCGCCACGTGACGTACGAGTCCGACATGCATCAGGGCGCAGTGGCGCAGTTCAAGCTCGACGAGGCGCTTCAACTCGCTGTCGCTGCAGGCACCATCTCGCTCGCCTTCCAACCGATCGCCGATCTCGGCACGGGCCGCGTGGTCGGCGTCGAGGCGCTCGCCCGCTGGTACGACGCGAACCTGGGCGTCGTGCCACCGTCGGTCTTCATCCCTGCCGCTGAGCAGGCGGGGCTGATCCACGAGCTGGGCCGCCAGGTGCTGGTCCGCGCGTGCACCGAGCTCGTCCAATGGCGCGACATGACCGGGAACGTCGCGTTCGTGACGGTGAACGTCTCCCCCCTGCAGTTCGAGGACGAGCTGTTCCCCGAGTTCGTCATGACGGTGCTGGAGGATCGCGGGCTCGAGCCTGCGAGCCTCATCCTCGAGGTGACGGAGGGACTCCTCCTCGAGGAGTGCAGTCGGGACACTCTGGCGACTCTCCGCGCGGGAGGGATCCGAGTGGCCATCGACGACTTCGGCACGGGCTACTCCTCGCTCAGCTACCTGCGCGATCTGCCGGTCGACATGATCAAGATCGACCAGGCCTTCGTCGGCCTCGCGGACTCGAGCGACAGCGACAGGGACTTCCTCGGCGCACTGATCGGGCTCGTCCGCACGCTGAGCCTCACCCCGGTCGCGGAGGGCATCGAGACGCAGTCGCAGCTCGCCGAGGTACGCGCCACCGGATGCGCCTACGGGCAGGGCTACCTGCTGGCGCGTCCCGGACCGATGGCGATGATCCCCGCAGTGATCGAGAACATCGCGGAGAACGCGCACGCGTAGCCACGCGGCCGCACGGCCGGCTGAGGCGGATGAGCTGGCCGATACGCCGGGTTCTGTCTCTCGCGCCGAGGCGCGAGGGGCGGCCATCCATCTAGGCCCTGGATTGCTCCAGGGCTCGAGCAGCCTACCCGGAAGCATCGGGCGGGCAGCCCTCAAGCGCTTCCTGTCTGGCCTTGCTCCGGGTGGGGTTTACCTTGCCGCTTCCGTCACCGGTCGCGCGGTGAGCTCTTACCTCACCCTTTCACCCTTACCCTCGCCGTGAGGCGAGGGCGGTCTTCTCTCTGTGGCACTGTCCCGCGGGTCACCCCGGGTGGCCGTTAGCCATCACCCTGCCCTGTGGAGCCCGGACGTTCCTCGGGATCCGAAGATCACGCGGCCGCCTGGCCAGCTCATCCGCGTCTCAAGGGTACCGGGTGCCTGGGCAGCGCCGGGCGCGTCGTCAGTCACGGCGCGGTCGCGGTCGCGGTCACAGGTCCTGGACGTAGTAGTAGGCCCGCTCCCCCGTGTCCGGCATGAGCCCGCGGAAGCCGTGGCGCTCGTAGAAGCGTTGCGCGTCAACGTCGGGCGCGTCGACGTGGATCTCGATCGACTCGATGCCCAGCGCCGGAGCGTCGTCGAGGATCCGTCGGATGAGCGCCGTGCCGAGCCCGTGACCTCTGCGCGGGGCCTGCACGTAGAGCTCGTCGAGCAGCGCGACGCGCCCCGACAGCCAGACGTTCGTATGGAGCGTCAGCAGCGCGACGCCTGTCGCGGGTTCTCCGACCAGGTAGGCCAGCGTGGTGTCCCCTGCGAGCAGGTGCGCGAGCCGTTCGGACAGCACCTGCACGCCCGGGCTCGCGGCGTCGTACTCGGTGTTGAAGTCGTGCAGCAGCCGCGCCACCATGTCGGCGTCTGCGGGTGCGGCACGCCAGGCCGAGGCTTCGGCATGCTCCGTCATCGCCTCAGGCTAGGACGGCTGAGGCGTCCGCGCCGTGCGGAGACGGGCCTGACCACCGCTAGCCTGTCTGCGTGCTCGTCCTCCTCCCCCCTTCCGAAGGCAAGACCGCGCCGTCGTCCGGCGCCCCCGTCGACCTGGACTCGCTGTCCCACCCCGTGCTGGCCGACGCGCGCCGCCGGGTCGCGGACACGCTCGCCAAGGTGAGCGGGCAGCGCAACGCCTTGGAGGTGCTCGACGTGGGCGCGAGCCTCGCAGGCGAGGTCGCGCGGAATCGGACCGTGTGGGACAACCCGGCCGACGCCGCCGCCCGCATCTACACGGGGGTCCTGTACGACGCCGCGGGCATGGCTGGCTGGGACGACGCGCTGCTCGGAAGGGCGCAGGATCGCGTGAGGGTGGTCTCCGCACTCTGGGGCGCCGTCTCCCCCGCCGACCGCATCCCGGCGTATCGCCTGTCCATGGGGACGACGCTGGGGCGGCTCGGCGGTCTCGCGACGTTCTGGCGCGGACGTCTCTCACCCGAGCTCGACTCGCTCGCCGACGGCGGCCTCGTGGTCGACTGCCGCAGCGCCTCGTATGTCGCCGCCTACCGGCCGACAGGCCCGTGGGTCGCGGTGAAGGTGATGCGAGAGCTCGACGGCAAGCGGGCTGTGGTGAGCCACATGGCGAAGCACACGCGCGGCCTGCTGACGGCTCACCTGGTGCGTTCGGATGCGACGCCGGAGACGCCTCAGGACCTCGCCGACGCCGCGGCCGGCATGATCGGAGAGGGCCTCGTCGATGTGACGCTCGCCGCGAAGGCGAAGGGCCCCGCCGAGCTCACGCTCGTCATCGCGGGCTGAGAGCCCTGGAGCCGGTCAGACGAGCGAGACGCCGCCGTCGACCGCGATGGTCTGTCCGGTGACGAAGCCGCAGGTCATGAGGAACAGGTAGGCCTGCGCGACCTCGCGGATCTCTGCGGTGCGCCCGAGAGGGATGGCGTTCGCCATCGAGGTGCGCGTCTCCTCGAGCGCCTGCGAGTCGAGCGCGCGCCAGAGTCCGGTCTCCGTCCACGTCGGGGCGACAGCGTTCACTCGCACCTGAGGGGCGAGCTCGACCGCGAGGCCCTTGACCATCGTCTCGATCGCCTCGTTGCCGATGGTGGCGCCCGAGGACGTGGAGGGGGATCCTCCTGATCCCGCGGTGAAGGTGATCGATCCGCCCGCAGCAACGCGGGGCGCGAGCGCACGCGCGACATGAAGGTTCGCGAACAGCTTGCCCTCGATCGTGTCGCGGATCAGCGCGGGGTCGGCGTCAAGGAAACCGCCGCCCATCGCGCCGCCGAGCGTGGAGACCACGTGGTCGATCTCTCCCAGCTGCTCGCCGAGCTGCTCGAGCGCGCCGGGGGCGGTGGCGTCGAAGGTGGCGCCGCCCGCCGCCGCACCGATCGCGCGGAGCGCGGACACGGCGCCCTCCAGCCGGCCCCGATCACGTCCGACGAGGACGACGCGTGCACCGGCGGTCGCCGCGGAGCGAGCCACCTCCAGGCCGAATCCCGACGTCCCACCGACCACCAGGATTCGCGCTCCCTGCAACGCAGCGAGGGTGCTGTCGGAGGCGGGCATGGCGGCATCGGGCATCATTCGCTCCAAGGTGTTGGGGGTGTCACGAGCGGAACGTCGCACGGACCATCCTAGTTCCCCGTCAAGGGCAATTCTTCCGAGTGAGAACGCGTGAGGAGGGGCCGCCCAGCACCGCGCCGGATCAGCTCGTGGGTGCCCCCACGCACAGCAGATGCCGTTCCACGATCTCCCCCTCCTGCGACACGCGCAGCTGCAGGATCGTGAGCGACGCAGGCGAAGGCCAGAGCCTGGACCAGCGTGCCGGCGGGGCCTCCAGGGAGCGACCCACCAAGGACTTGATCGCGACCGCGTGCGAGGCGAGCGCGACCGACCTCGCCGCATCAGGACCGGCGACGCATTCGCGGGCGTGCGTGCCCGCGATGTCGACCACCAGGGACTCGACCCGGTCCGCCACGTCGTCCAGCGACTCACCGCCAGGGGGCGCGATCTCACCGTCGCGCCACCGTACGAGGCCGTCACCGTCGCGCGCGACGATCTCCTGCGCCGAGAGCCCCTCCCAGGCGCCGAAGTCGACCTCCTTGAGACGCGCGTCGGTCGACACGTGCGCGCCGAGGCGACGGCCGATGGCTCCGCCCGTCTCCTGGGTGCGGGTCATCGGCGACGCGAGCACGCGATCCACGGAGGGAAGGTCCTGCCAGGAGCGGCGGCCGATCTGATAGACGGCGTCAGCCGCCTTGGCGGCCTGCACACGGCCGGCCGAGGTCAGGGACGGCCCGGGCACTCCCGAGCCCGAGAAGCGATGCTCGAGCGTCATCGGCGTCACGCCGTGGCGCACCATCACCAGCGTGAGCGGTGCCACGAGGTCCTGCCTTCCGGACGGCGCGAACGCCGCAGCGCCCCCTGACGCGTGTGATCCCGCCATGGGTCAGGCGCCGCGCACGAGGATGCGCCCGCACTCCTCGCAGCGGACGATCTGGTCCGCTGGGGCGTTCAGGATCGCAGCGAGGTCACCCGCGTTGAGCGTCATGTGACAGCCCTGGCAGGCGCCCCCCACGAGCGAGGCGGCACCCACGCCGCCGTGCTGCTCGCGGAGCTTGTCGTACAGCGCCAGGAGCGCGGCATCGAGGTCACGTGCGGCCGTCCCGCGCTCGTCGTGAATCGCGACGAGCTGCTCATCGATCTCGCGCACCGCAGCGTCGCGGTCAGCGGTCACCTCGGCGACCTGCGTCTCGAGCGCCTCGGTCTGCTCCGTCGCCGACGCGAGTGTCGCCTCCGCGGCCTCCAGACGCTCCATGGCCTCCAGCTCGACGTCCTCGAGGTCGCTGCGACGCTTCGCCAGCACCTCGAGCTCGCCCTGGAGCGCCTGCAGGTCCTTCGCGGAGCCCGCACCCGAGTTGAGCCGCTGCTGGTCGCGCTCCTCACGCGCTCGCACCGACTGCACGTCGTCCTCCGCCTTGGTCACGGCCCGCTTGAGGTCCCCGACCTCGGCCGTGCGGGCGATGCGCTCCTCGTGCAGGTCGGCGAGTCGTGCCGCGAGCTCCTCGAGCTGTGCGAGCTGCGGGAGGGTGTCCCGCTTGTGCCTGAGCTGCTGCGCTCGCAGGTCGGCGTCCTGGACGTCGAGCAGCCGACGCTGATCGGCTACGGGGGCGGTGGCCACGATGGGTCTCCTTCAGGTTCAGGAACCGGTCGCGCCGAAGCGGGCGGTCCACGGGTCGGTGGTCACGGTGCTGACGCAGGTCTCGATGCCGAGCGTCTCCTCGAGATACGTGGCCGCGTCCTTGAGCCACGACCACTCCGAGGCGGAGTGTGCCACATCCACGAGGAACGGCCGACCATCGCCCAGCAGCGCCTCCTCGCGCGCCTCCGAGGCGGGGTGGTGTCGCAGGTCCGCAGTGACGTAGACATCGGCCCCGGTGGTCCTCACCAGGTCGAGGAACGAGTCTCCGCTTCCGCCGAGCACCGCGACCGTCTCGACCGTCGCGGTCAGGTCGCCTGCGACGCGCACGCCGTGCGCGGTGGGCGGCAGCACGTTCGCCGCCCGCTCGACGAACTGGTGCAGCGTCATGGGCTCCACGAGCCGGCCGAGGCGACCCGAGCCGAGCGAGGGGTCCTCCGCGTCGGGCACGAGAGGCACGGTGTCCGTGACGCCCAGGTCCGCCGCGAGCGCGTCGGCCACTCCCCCGGCGGCGGCGTCGGCGTTGGTGTGCGCGTTGAAGAGCGCGATCCCCCGCTCGATCAGCTCGTGCACGACCGCGCCCTTGGACGTGTCGGCCCGCACGGAGGTGACGCCTCGCAGCAGCAGGGGGTGGTGGGTGAAGATGAGGTCGCAGTCCTCGTCCACGGCCTCCTCGACGATCGCGATCACCGGGTCGACGGCAAGGAGCACCTTCTCGACCACGGCGTCGGGCCGGCCGACGACAAGACCGTTGCGGTCCCACGACTCCTGAAGCCGGGGCGGGTAGCGCTGGTCGAGTGCGGCGATGACGTCGGATACCTGGACCATGGCTCCACGCTACTGCCCCTCGCCCTCCTTCGGGGCCTCGGGTGAGGCGCCGGCGGAGGTCGAGCCGGCGGACCGCGTACCGCGGATGGCGTCGGGGTGCTCTCCGTGGGCGAGCAGCACGTCGATCTTCGCCTCGAGCGTCTGAATGCGACCGAGCATCTCGGCCTGGCGCTCCTCAGCGATCTGGAGAGCCTCCATGTCCCGGTCGGCCTCCTCGGCATCCCGCTTCTCCTCCTCGTCCCCGGAGGTGACCGAGACGAACCAGGCGGCGACCGAGGCCGTCACCACACCGATGAGGGCGATGCCAAGCAGCATCATCCCTCCGGCGACCATGCGACCGGTGACGCTCACCGGTGCGTAGTCGCCGTAGCCGACGGTGGTCACCGTCACGAAGGCCCACCACAGCGCATCGCCGAAAGTGTTGATCGCCGAGTCCGCCACCTCGCGCTCGGCGGACAGCACCCACACGGAGCCGATCCAGAGCAGCAGGATCGTGGAGAGCACGACCGCCTGCATGGTCTTCATCCGCCCCTGAGAGGAGAGGATCGACGTGCCCTGCGTGAACACGGAGAGGATCTTGAGCGGCCGCGCGGCGGGCAGGAGCACCGCGATCACGTCCAGCGGGTGGGTCCAGAGGTAGCGCCAGGACTTCTCCGACAGGACGGTGCGGATGATCAGGTCGACGAGGAAGACGATCCAGATCCACCCCTGGACCGCCAGCAAAGTGACCCGCACGCTGTGGGGAAGCACCTCGTAGGCGATGATCCTGGCCGACCACACGCCGAGGAAGACCAGGGCCAGGGCCGCCATCGCGGGGTCGAACCGACGCGCGTACGCCTCGTACTTGCTTCCGCTCGTCAGCTCGCTGAGCTGGTTCAGCGCCATCGGTCCCTCCCGCGTCGGCCGTCTCCACCGAGGCTAGCGTTCCTCAGGCCCAGCGGCGGGGAAGGCGATCCGAGCCGGTGCCGCTTCGCATGAATGTGCCTGGCTTTTTCACTTGCATCGGAGCGCCGCGTGCCGATGGGCGGGGTACCCGCCTCCCGGCCAGGGAGGCAGCGAACGACGCGGCACGATGCCGCAGACTGGAGCCCTCGCGATGACGTCCGAGTCGGTAGTGACCCTGTCCGTGCGCCGATGGAACGTACGCGATCACGCCCGCTTCTGGACCACCGAGCTCGCCCCGTCCCTCGCGGCGGCGGCGATCGGAGTGATCGGAGCCATCGCCGTGGCCGCCGTGGTGGAGCCAGGCGACGCACGCCTCAGCGTCCTCGCTGTCGTGCTCGGCACGTGCGGACTCGCGTACCCCGCGGCGATGGCCCTCTACATCGCGAAGAGCCGCCCGCCGCATGGCTTCGACGTGGTGAGCCACGAGGCGTCACGCCCCGCTCCGAGCCTCCAGGACTGATCTCTCGCGCGACTAGCGGAGGATGAACCGCATCGTGTAATCACGTGCGTCGGCGCAGCCCGCCTCGGTCGTGCACAGGGCGGCGGACACGGCCTCCGGGAACGACTGGGCACCCTCCGCCGTGAGATCCGAAGGCGCCGTGGTCGGCTCGACCTCGCCGTACAGATCCGTGCTCCGGCCCGCAGCCGCGTCGGACGCGATCGCCTCGTCCTGCCACGTGCCAGCCTGATCTGAGCCGTCGCTGGTCGCGGACAGGTCCTGGGACGGCGCCGGCCCGCGCACCTTGTCGAGCACCACGGGTCGGTTCACCTGCAGCGTGATGCCCACGAGCGAGGTCTGGGCGGAACCGACGGAGGACGGGCCTTTGTAGACGACGGTCAGCGGCCGGATACCGGCGGTCCAGGTCTTCGGCAGCGTCACGAGAGCGTTGCCGTCCACGTCGACGCTGCCGCTCCACGACCGACCTCCGTGGGAGACGGTCACGACGCCGCCCTTGCCCTGCGTGCCGGACACTGAGATCTCGACGCGCATCCCTCTGCCCTCCCACGAGGGCCGTGCGCTCGCCGCGACGGACAGGGTCGGACGCGCCTGCACGGTCGCGGTGGCGGTCGACTCGGACGCGGCGATGCCTGGCGCCCCGGAGTACACGGCCCGGACGGCGTGGTCGCCGACCGTGAGCGTGGTCGGCAGGGACAGCGTCGCCTCGCCGGCCACGAGGGTGCCGGACCTGCGGAGCACGCCGTCCACATAGATGTCGACGGTCCCGGTGGGGACCTCGTCCGAGCTCACCGTCACCGACGCCTGCGGCGCGCTTCCGGCATACACGGGAGGGACGGTCACGGTCGTGGTGGACGGCACTGTCGGGATCGCGCCGGGGCTGGTGACGACCTCGACGGTGGCGGTGCTCGCGGTGGCGGAGGTCACCGTCATCGAGAACAGACCGTCGGGGGCGGTGTAGGTGTCACCGACCTGGAACGACGTCCACAGGTCGGATCCGTCGGCCACGCCGACGATCTCGACGTCCCGGCCGCCCGGCACCCACGTGACCACCACTCCGGGCGAGTAGTCCGCCAGCAGGCCCTGCACGCTGAGCTTCGAGTAGGACAGCGGGTAGAACGCGCCGGAGTCGACCCCCTGGCCGCTGCGGAAGTCGAGGAAGTACCGCGAACCGTCGGAGTCGTCGACGAGCGTGATCGCAGTGATGCCCGTGCCGGACGTGGTCTCCGTCAGCGTGAGGGTGCGTTCCTCCCGGAGCTCGGGGTCGACCGTCACGGTCTCGGTCTGGGACTGCCAGCCCGGCAGGTCGAGGAAGGCGCGGTACGCGGCGTCCAGCGCACCCGGCTGGAGGGAGCCGATCGATCCGGCCTGCGGCCCGTACACGCCGTAGTACTCAGCGAAGCCGTACGCGCCGTAGGGGTCGCCCCACAGAGCGTTGGAGTGGCCCAGGCCGAGGTTGTGCCCGAGCTCGTGGACCGTGGTCGACGGGCTGAGCGAGGAGATGTGAACATAGCCGCCGGCGGGCATCGACCCGACTGTCGCGACGCCCGCATAGCTGTACGAGCAGGCGCTAGGGGTGTACACGATCAGGTGATTCCCGGAACCTGAGAAGCTCACCCCAGGGAACTCGGCGGCCGCAGTGCTCCACAGCTGCGAGTACGTGGCCGAGCACGAGCCGCTCCACGTGAGCGTGGTGGAGTCGGCGACGTCGAAGCCCGTGATCGCTCCACGCGCCTCTCGCACCCAGTAGTCGGCGGCGTACTCGGTGTTCGCCACCGCGCTCGAGAGCGCGACGTCACCCGAGGCGCTCGGATCGTCGATGGCCACCACATAGGCGTGGTGAGCGCTGAGCGCCACAGTCTCGGACGCGGGTCCGAGCACGGTCGCCGATTCGACGTCGGCGCCGGACACCGTCACCTCGACGGTGGAGCCTGGGTCGATCTGGTCGAGGACCTCTCCCTGCACCCGCGAGACCTCACCGTCGTCGGCGACGACCACGTGCTCCTCGGTCGGGGAGCCGTCGGTCTCGATGATGACCTCCAGCAGCTCGCCCGAGACGGAACCGTCCCAGGTGTCTGCGGAAGCCGTCGCCAGCCCCGCGGACGCGAGCGCGAGAGCGAGAGCGGCGCTGATCGCGGGACGCGCGCGTCGCAGGACGGGCACGCGCGCGGACACGATGCCGCGGACGTGCGGGGACTTCGGTGCGGTGCGGCGCCTGGCCGTGTCGTGAGAACCCATAGCGGTGTTCCCTTCGGCAGCACGGCGCCGAATGTCACTGAATCGCAGATATCTCACACGCCGGCGCGCAGAACGCTGCGCTACGGCATGTGGGAGATGAATGCAGTGGGCCCTGCCGGACTCGAACCGACGACACCTGCGGTGTAAACGCAGTGCTCTAACCAACTGAGCTAAGGGCCCGCGGGGACCTATTGTCCCCTATCGCGGACGGCGATGGAGGTGCCGCCCGCACCGCACGCTAGTCGAGCAGCGCGGCCACCTCTCGGCGGTAGTCGTCCACGTCCCTCGCCTCGCCGGTGGGGTTGACCACGGCCCAGCGGACCACGCCCTCGGCGTCGATGAGGAAGGTGCCGCGGGTCGCGAGGCCCTTACGCGGGTTGAACACCCCGTAGTCGCGCGAGGCGTCGCCGTGGGGCCAGAAGTCGCTCAGCAGCAGGCTCCGGTAGCCGTGGGTGTCGGCCCACGCCTTCAGCGAATACATCGAGTCGCAGGACACGACCAGCACCTCGAGGTCGTCTCGCTCGCGCAGGTCCGTTGCGTCTCGCAGATCCACGAGCTCGTTCGTGCACGTGTCCGAGAAGGCGAACGGCACGAACACGAGCAGCACGGCGCGACCCTTGAGGCTCGCGAGCGTGACGGTGCGCCCGTTCTGGTCCGTGAGCTCGAAGGCCGGGGCGGGATGGCCGACGAGCGGGTTCGTCACTTGCTGCGACCCTTCTCGACGAGCTGGGTGCACCACCAGCCGGATCCGACCACGAAGGTCGAGGTGGCGTGAAGCCCTGCGAGCGACGAGGACTCCTCGACGTCGCGCGGCTCCACCGCGCCAGCGCTGCCCGCCTTGGGCGTCAGCAGCCAGACGGGACGTCCGTCGTCAAGCAACGACTGAACGTCCATGAGCAGGTCCGCGAGGTCGTCGTCGCCGTCGCGGAACCACACGAGGGCACCGTCGGTGACGTCCCCGTAGTCCTCGTCGGCGAGCGACTCGCCGGTGACCTTCTCGATCGCTTCGCGCAGATTCGAGTCGACGTCGTCGTCGTAGCCGAACTCCTGGATGACATGGCCGTGCTTCAGGCCCAGCCTTGCGGCGACGCTGCTGTCAGCAGCCGTCGCGTCCTCCTGTGTCGCCACGGTGGCGGCGCTCCCTTCCTCGTCGAAGCCGCGCCGTCCGACGCGTCTTCAGGACAGCGTAGAGGTCAGCGCCCGAGGCGTGCAATCAGCGGGTACGGGACCAAGGGCCCAACGGTGATACTGTGCGTCGGTCCCCGCACGACCCTCCGGCCCTGGCCCGGCGTGACAACGCGACCGAAGATGACCAGAATGGCTCGGAGAGCGGCTATACCCGCATTCCCCGATACACGGCGGCGCAGCACCCCGCGCCCGCGACAGGAAGAGGACCCGTGACAGAGCACGGCGCTATCGACAAGGACCCGAACGAGACCGCGGAATGGCTCGAATCGATCGACGACATGATCGAGCATGGTGGCGAGAGCCGTGCGGAGTACGTGATCGATCGCATGGTCGATCACGCGGCGAAGCGTCAGCTGTCCGTCCCGCTGAGCCTCAACACCCCGTACGTCAACACCATCCACGCCGACGACGAGCCCGAGTTCCCGGGCGACGAGGCGCTTGAGCGTCGCTACCGCGGCTGGATCCGCTGGAACGCGGCCGTCATGGTCACGCGCGCGCAGGCGGCAGGCAAGGGCGTCGGCGGCCACATCTCGTCCTACGCCTCCGTGGCGACCCTGTACGAGGTGGGCCTCAACCACTTCTTCAAGGGCAAGGACCACCCCGGCGGCGGCGACCAGGTCTACTTCCAGGGCCACGCTGCCCCGGGCGTGTACGCACGCGGGCTCGTCGAAGGACGCTTCAGCGAGGACGACCTCGACTCGTTCCGCCAGGAGAAGTCCGGCCCGGGCCGTGGCCTTTCGTCCTACCCTCACCCGCGCCTCATGCCCGACCTGTGGGAGTTCCCCACCGTGTCGATGGGCCTTGGCCCTGCATCCGCGATCTACCAGGCGTGGACCAACCGCTACCTGCAGCACCGTGGCATCAAGGACACCTCGCAGCAGCACGTGTGGGCATTCCTCGGCGACGGTGAGATGGACGAGCCGGAGTCGCGCGGCATGCTGCAGCTCGCCGCCAACCAGGGTCTCGACAACCTCACGTTCGTGGTCAACGCGAACCTGCAGCGCCTCGACGGCCCGGTGCGCGGAAACGGCAAGATCATCCAGGAGCTCGAGGCGTACTTCCGCGGCGCCGGCTGGAACGTCATCAAGGTCATCTGGGGCCGTGGGTGGGACCCGCTGCTCCAGCAGGACCACGACGGCGCGCTCGTCAACCTGATGAACACCGTCCCCGACGGTGACTTCCAGACGTTCCGCGCCGAGTCCGGCGCGTTCATCCGCGACCAGTTCTTCGGCGGCGACCCGCGCGCCAAGGAGCTCGTCAAGGACATGACGGACGACGAGATCTGGGCGCTCAAGCGCGGTGGCCACGACTATCAGAAGCTGTACGCCGCCTACGCGCGCGCCACGCAGGAGAAGAACGGCAAGCCGACGGTCATCATCGCGAAGACCATCAAGGGCTACGGCCTCGGCTCCAACTTCGCCGCGCGCAACTCGACGCACCAGATGAAGAAGCTCGCGATGGCGGACCTCAAGGTCCTGCGCGACACCTTCGACATCCCGTTCACGGACGAGCAGCTCGAGGCTGACCCGTACAACCCGCCGTACTACCACCCGGGCGCCGACGACCCCGCGATCCAGTACATGCTGGAGCGCCGTCGCGAGCTCGGCGGCTGGGTGCCCGAGCGGCGCGACCCCGGCAAGCAGGTCGCTCTGCCCGACGACAAGGCCTACGAGCTGCTCGCGAAGGGCTCCGGCAAGCAGGAGGTCGCCACCACCATGGCGCTCGTGCGCCTGTTCAAGGACCTGGTCAAGGACAAGCAGTTCGGTGACCGTCTGGTGCCGATCATCCCCGACGAGGCGCGCACCTTCGGGCTCGACGCCATCTTCCCGTCGGCGAAGATCTTCAACACGCAGGGCCAGAACTACCTGCCGGTGGATCGCGAGCTGATGCTGTCCTACAAGGAGTCCACCTCCGGGCAGATCATGCACACGGGCATCAACGAGGCCGGTTCCGCCGCCGCGTTCCAGGCCGTCGGCACCTCCTACGCCACGCACGGCGAGCCGCTCGTGCCGTTCTACATCTTCTACTCGATGTTCGGCTTCCAGCGCACCGGCGACCAGTTCTGGGCCGCAGGCGACCAGCTCACGCGCGGGTTCATCATCGGCGCCACCGCGGGACGCACCACGCTGACCGGTGAGGGCCTCCAGCACGCCGACGGGCACTCCCCGCTCCTCGCAGGCACCAACCGCGCGATCGTGCAGTACGATCCCGCGTTCGGCTACGAGATCCGCCACATCGTCAAGGACGGAATCGCGCGGATGTACGGCCCGGAGGACGGCCGCGACAAGAACGTCATGTACTACCTGACGGTCTACAACGAGCCGATCCAGCAGCCGGCCGAGCCGGAGAACGTGGACATCGAGGGAATCCTTAAGGGCATCTACAAGTTCGCCGACGCTCCTGAGGGCACCGGCCCGGAGGCGCAGATCCTCGCGTCCGGCGTCGCCGTCCCGTGGGCTCTCGAGGCTCAGGAGCTGCTCGCCGCGCACTGGGGCGTCCGCGCCTCGGTGTGGTCGGTCACGTCGTGGAGCGAGCTGCGTCGTGAGGCGCTCGAGGCCGAGGAGCAGGCGTTCCTGCACCCCGAGGCCACGCCCCGCACGCCCTACCTCACGCAGAAGCTCGCCGGCGCGAACGGCCCGTTCGTCGCCACGACGGACTACGACCACCTGGTCCCCGACCAGGTGCGCGCCTGGATCCCCGGCACGTACGCCACGCTCGGCGCCGACGGCTTCGGCTTCTCGGACACCCGTGCGGCGGCGCGTCGCTACTTCAAGATCGACGGCCCGTCCACGGCGGTCAAGGTCCTGCAGCAGCTCGCTCGCCGCGGCGAGATCGACCCGGCCCTGGTGGGCCAGGCCATCGCACGCTACGAGCTGCACGACGTCACGAAGGGCACGTCCGGCAACTCGGGCGGCGACGCCTGACCTCACGTCACACCTCGGGAGCCCCGTCAGCGCACAGCGCGGCGGGGCTCCCGTCGTAGGTGCCCGTGCACTCCCGCGTCACCATGCGTCCGGAGCGCCGTTCCCACCTGCGGTGCGCTCAGTCGCCCTCGTCGAGCTCAGGCCAGACTCCCGAAGGCGCGCTCTCCGCGTCGCCCGGCCCGTGCGCTGCCCGCTCGTACGCGTCGGCGTCGCGGATCGAGCTGCGCACATCCCAGGTGAGCACCAGGAGCGCGAGCGCCACCGCAGCGAGGCCCGCCCACAGGCTCAGCAGCAACCATCCGCTGAGCGGCGTCTCCGGCGCGACGCGCAGATACAGGTCGGTCTCGCACGACCCCTGCCTCGCGTCGAGCGTGCCGACGGCCCGGTACACGCCGCTGAAGGGGACGCCGAAGCGGTCGTAGAACGCCGACATGCGGCGCTGCACCAGCTCGGTCCCTGAGAGCTCGGTGACCTGCTCCGTGTTCTCGTAGGCGCCCTCCCAGAGCGTGATGTCGAAACCCCCCACGCGCAGGCCGATGCTTGTCGCCGCGTCCGTGAGCACAGTCTGCGACCCTGCCTCCCAGGCGATCCACCCGTCGGGCGCGACCTCGAACGGATCGAGCGCCGTCGTGTCGGACGGCGATACCGGCTCCCTCTCGAGGTTCGAGGTCGCCGTGAGCGTGCATCCGTCGGCGATCGCCCCGCCCTGCGTCGCCGCGGAGGCGCCGGTGACGGCCACCGAGGCGGCGACTCCAGCGACCACTGTGACCACGAGCATCCTGCGCCGTGCGAGCGACGGGCGCTGGGTCAGCAACAGGCCTCCCAGCAGCACGCCGACGGCCGAGGCACCCCAGACGAGCACCCGCTCGGCGGGGTACACGCCGAGCACGCTGAGCAACGCGACGCCGGTCAGCGCGAGCAGCAGACCCAGGGTCGCGCCCACCCAGGGCTTGGGCCGCGCTCGCATCGCACCACCTCCGTCAGAGCCCACGCTAGACGGACGACGGCGGTGCCGCACCCGATGCGTCCCGAGGACAGGCGACCGGACCTCCAGACTTGGTGGTTTCCACAGCATCCTGGGGAAAGCGCAGTCCCCAGACCAGGCACTTCGTGTCACCCGCCACAAGTTTTCCCCCCAAATGGGGGGCACCGACTTGTGGGGTCCGCACAAGTCGGGTCTAGGATCGTCGTCATGTCCTCGACCGATCCCCGTGCGGAGACGCTGCGCCGGCTGAGGGCAGGCAGCGGACAGCTCGCCACCGCAGCGCTCAAGTCTCTCGACGCCGACTATCACTGGTTCCGCGAGCTTCCCGCGCGCGAGCGCTCCTGGGTGGGAATCGTCGCCCAGGCGGGCATCGACTCCTTCGTCACGTGGTTCGCCGACAGGTCCGAGACGACCCGGTCCGCCATGGAGGTGTTCGCCGCGGCGCCGCCCGAGCTGACGCGTGTGATCTCGCTCCAGCACGCCCTCGCGATCGTGCGCACCGCGGTGAAGGTCGTGGAGGGCCACGCCGACGACTTCGCCGCACCCGGCGCGGAGCAGCTTCTCCGCGAGGCTGTGCTGCGCTACTCGCGCGAGATCGCCTTCTCGGCCGCCGAGGTCTATGCGCGCGCCGCCGAGTCCCGCGGCGCATGGGACGCCAGGATCGAGGCGCTCGTGGTCGACGCCCTGGTGCGCGGAGAGGTGGATGACGCGATCCCGTCCCGCGCTGCAGCTCTGGGTTGGAAGCCGGGACCCACCCTCGTCATGGTCGGCACCACGGGCAGCACTCTGGGTGAGGTCGAGTCCGCGGAGGTGCGCCGCGCGATCCGGCGTGCCGCGGGGAACGCGCTCGTGGGCATCCACGGCGACGACCTCGTGGTGGTCGCACGGTCGGATGAGGACCACGAGGCGATCGCGCAGCAGCTGCTCCAGGTGTTCGGTCCCGGCCCCGTGGTGCTCGGGCCTCCCGCGGCGACGCTCCAGGAGGTCGCGCGCGCGACGCGCGCGGCGATCGCGGGAGCGACTGCCGCTCCCGCATGGGCGCTCGCGCCGCGCCCGGTGCACGCCGACGACCTCCTCCCCGAGCGCGTGCTCGTCGGCGATCCGCACGCGCGCGACCGGCTGCTGGACGTGGCGTACGACCCGATCCAACGTGCCGGGGGGTCCCTGCAGGAGACCGTCGCCACCTTCCTGGACTGCGGGAGGTCTCTCGAGCTCACGGCGCGCACCATGTTCGTGCACGCGAACACCGTGCGGTATCGCCTCAAGAAGGTCGCCGAGATCACCGGGTGGGATGTCCTGCACACGCGCGACGCCCATGTGCTTCACACCGCGCTCGCTCTCGGGCGCCTTCGTGAGTCCACCCCGCCATCCTTGTAGGACATCCACAAAACATTGCGCCGCTTTCTTCGTCGCGCCTGAACTTCGAGACCCCGAAAGTGGGGCACGCTAGAGGCATGCTTGCTGTTCTGTGCCCCGGTCAGGGCGCCCAAACGCCCGGAATGCTCCTTCCTTGGCTCGAGCTAGACTCGGTCGCTCAGAGGCTTCACGCTTTGTCGAATGCCACAGAGGTCGACCTGATCGCGCACGGCACCACGTCCGACGCTGACACGATCCGCGACACCGCGATCGCGCAGCCCCTGCTCGTCGCGACCGCGATCGCCACCGGCCGGGAGGCCCTCGCGGGGCTCACGCCTGGAGTCGTCGCGGGCCACAGCGTGGGCGAGTTCGCCGCGGCCGCACTTGCGGGCACGCTCGCCGACGCCGACGCCGTCTCGCTCGTGACCGTCCGCGGCCGGGCCATGGCCCAGGCAGCCGCACAGTCCGAGCCCACCTCGATGGCAGCCGTGCTCGGTGGCGTCGCTGAGGAGGTCGCCGAGAAGCTCGAGTCGCTCGGTCTCACCCCCGCGAACGCCAACGGCGGCGGCCAGGTCGTCGCCGCCGGCGCGAAGTCCGCGATCGATGCCCTCGTCGCGGAGCCGCCCGCCCGCGCTCGCGTCGTCGAGCTCCAGGTCGCCGGCGCCTTCCACACCTCGTACATGGCGCCGGCTGTCGAAATCCTCGCCGACGCCGCCTCAGGCGTGGCCCGCACCCGCCCGACGGCCACCCTCCTGTCCAACGCCGACGGCACCGCCGTCGACTCCGGCGACGAGGTGCTCGCGCGCCTGGTGTCGCAGGTCGCAAGCCCCGTGCGCTGGGATCTGTGCATGGAGCGGATGCTCGAGCTCGGAGTGACGGGCATCCTTGAGGTAGCGCCCGGCGGGGTCCTCACCGGTCTCGCCAAGCGCGGCATGAAGGGCGTCCCGGCAGTCGCCCTCAAGACGCCAGACGATCTGCCGGCCGCACGAGAGCTGCTGGAGGCGCACGCGTGACCACCATGAACGTCCGTCGAGGACCCGAGTACACCCGCATCCTCGGCCTCGGCGTCGCCCGCGGCGAGAACGCCGTCCCCAACGATGACCTGATCGAGCCGATCAACTCCTCCGACGAGTGGATCCGCAAGATGACGGGCATCGTGACGCGCGTGCGCGCGGACCAGGACACCTCGGTGCTCGACCTCTCGGAACGGGCCGCACGCGACGCGATCGCACAGGCCGGCATCGACCCGTCCGAGATCGATGCCGTCATCCTGTCGACCATCTCCTACCCCCACATCACTCCCGGTGGCGCACCGATCCTCGCCGACCGCCTCGGCGCGACGCACGCTGCGGCGTTCGACATCTCCGCCGCATGCGCGGGCTACTGCTACGGCATCGGGCAGGGCGACGCGCTCGTCCGCTCGGGCGCCTCCAAGTACACGCTCGTGATCGGCGCGGAGAAGCTCAGCGACTGGGTGGACCCGGCCGACCGCTCCATCTCCTACCTGCTCGGCGACGGTGCAGGCGCCGTGGTGATCGGCGCGTCCGACACGCCTGGCATCGGCCCGACGGTGTGGGGTTCGGAAGGCGACGGTGCGAACCTGATCTACCAGACGTCGTCCTGGCTCGACATCCGCGACGACCGCGAGACACCGTTCCCCACGCTCCGACAGGAGGGGCCGAGCGTCTTCAAGTGGGCCTCGTTCAAGATGCCCAAGATCGCACTCGAGGCGATCGAGGCGGCGGGCGTCACCCCGGCAGACATCAAGGCCTTCATCCCCCACCAGGCGAACGTCAGGATCATCGACCAGATGGTCAAGCAGATCGGGCTCCCGAAGCACGTCGCGATCGCCAAGGACATCGTCGACTCGGGCAACACGTCCGCCGCATCGATCCCGTTGGCCACCGAGCGCCTGCTGCGCGACGGCGACGCCAAGTCGGGCGATCTGGCGCTCCAGATCGGCTTCGGCGCCGGTCTGGTCTACGCCGCGCAGGTCATCGCCCTGCCGTAGAGCGCCACCACTAGTCTTCAAGAGTTCACCCACGAGCACGGTGCCGCCCCGGCACCGACGAACAAGGAGAGAAACATGGCTCTGTCTGAGAACGAGGTCCTTGAGGGCCTGGCCGAGATCGTCGTCGACGAGACCGGCATCGACGCCGCCGAGGTCACGCTCGAGAAGTCGTTCACCGACGACCTCGACATCGACTCGCTGTCGATGATGACCATCGTCACCCTCGCCGAGGAGAAGTTCGACGTCCGCATCCCCGACGAGGACGTCAAGAACCTGGTCACCGTCGGCGACGCCGTCACCTACATCACGGGCGCGCAGGCCTGACCTTCAGGCTCTGACGCACCGCACCGCAGTTCCCCACCAGAAAGGCACACCATGACCGTCGTCGTCACCGGACTCGGCACGACGTCCCCGCTCGGCGGGGACGTGGCCAGCACCTGGGAGGCCGCGCTCGCCGGACGCTCCGGCGTGCGCACGCTCGACAACGACTGGGCCGAGAAGTACGGGGTTCCCGTCCACTTCGCAGGCCAGCTCGCGGTGCGCCCCGAGGAGGTCCTGAGCCGTCCGGAGACCAAGCGCATGGACCCGTCGGCCCAGATGGCCATCGTGGCGGCGCGCGAAGCCTGGGCCGACGCGGGCTCGCCCGAGGTCGACTCGGAGCGTCTCGGCTCGATCGTCTCCTCGGGCATCGGCGGGGTGTGGACGCTGCTCTCGGCATGGGACACGGTGAAGGAGAAGGGCGCAGGCCGCGTGCTTCCCCTCACCGTGCCCATGCTGATGCCCAACTCCCCCACGGCCTACGTGTCGCTCGAGTTCAAGGCACGCGCGGGCGCACACTCCCCCGTCTCGGCGTGCGCATCCGGCGCCGAGGCGATCGGCATGGGACTCGAGATGATCGAGTCGGGCCGTGCCGACATCGTGATCGCAGGAGGAACCGAGGCGGCGATCCACCCGCTCCCCATCTCCGCGTTCGCGTCCATGCAGGCGCTGTCCAAGCGCAACGACGATCCGGCCGGGGCCTCGCGTCCCTACGATGTGAGCCGCGACGGCTTCGTCCTGGGCGAGGGCGCCGGCGTCGTCATCCTCGAGTCCGAGGAGCACGCCAAGGCACGTGGCGCCCGCATCTACGCGCGCCTCATGGGCCGCGGCATGACCGCCGACGCGCATCACATCGCGGCGCCCGAGCCCAACGGCGCCGGCCAGACGCGTGCCATGGAGCTCGCGCTCGAGTCCTCCGGCCTCACCACTGCCGACGTGGTGCACGTCAACGCACACGCCACGTCCACCCCCGTCGGCGACATGATCGAGGCGCGTGGCATCCGCGCACTGCTCGGCTCCCACGCGGACGACGTGCTGCTCTCCGCCACGAAGTCGATGACCGGCCACCTGCTCGGTGGTGCCGGAGCGCTCGAGTCGGTCTTCACCGTGAAGGCGCTCGAGACCCGCACGGCTCCCCCCACGATCAACGTGACCGAGCCGGACCCGGAGCTCCAGGTGGACCTGGTGCGCGACACGCCGCGCGCCCTTCCTGCTGAGGGAGACCTCGCCGCGATCAACAACTCCTTCGGATTCGGCGGCCACAACGTGGCGCTGGTGTTCACCACCGTCTGATCCGACATACGCCGTAGGGCC
The DNA here is from genome assembly GCF_030418315.1 of Demequina zhanjiangensis. Taxonomy (GTDB): domain Bacteria; phylum Actinomycetota; class Actinomycetes; order Actinomycetales; family Demequinaceae; genus Demequina; species Demequina zhanjiangensis. The sequence continues at coordinate 137,831 of NZ_JAUHPV010000003.1, read as the reverse complement.
GGACCCCGGCGGGGTCCGGCCCTACGGCTGTCCGGGCAGCCGCGGCTACAGCGCGACAGGCGTGCCCTGGTGAAAGCTCAGCCGCCACCGGTCGGTGCGCGTCCATACGGAGCTCCGGTGTGCGGCTCCCCGCGAACCGTGCGCCGGCATGGAGGTGTACCTCACGAGCGCCCCGTGCTCGCACACGCCCTGGACATGGAAGTCCGTGAGGGGAAGCACCACGTCGATCTCCTGGAACGGTGTTCCGACGATCTCCTCGCGTGCCCAGATGCGTCCCGACTGGCCGATCTCCACGAACTCCGGTGCGAGCACCGCTTCCATGTAGGCGCGGTCGAAGCGCGTCTCAGGCCGCCACATGGCCTCCTCCATCGCCTGGAGGAGCAGCACGTCGTCCCGAGGGATCTCCACCATCACCCCACGCGGTGCAGCCAGCGCACTGGCGCGCCGTGGCCGGCGTAGCGGAACGGCTCGAGCTCCTCATCCCACGCGCTCCCCAGGGCGAGGTTCATCGCGCGCGAGAAGTCGGCCGCGGTACCGCCGGCCTCCATGACCGAGCGGATGCGGTCCTCAGGGACCACGATGTTGCCGTGCACGTCGGTGACCGCGTGGAAGATGCCGAGCGAAGGAGTGTGCATCCAGCGCCCGCCGTCGCAGCCGAAGGACGGGTCCTCGGTCACCTCGTAGCGGACGTGCTCCCACCCGCGCAGGGCGGAGGCGAGCGAGGCCCCGGTGCCGGGGCGCCCCTGCCACGCGACCTCCGCACGGAACATGCGATGGCCGGCGGGCTGATCGGTCCACTCGAAATGGGCGCGCGGACCCAGCACTCCCTGCGCCGCCCACTCGATGTGCGGGCACATCGCGCGTGTGGCCGAGTGCACGAAAAGAACACCACGGGTGATGGCAGCCATGACCCTTCCTTCCTGTGAGGTGCGTCTTCCCCTACGACCTCGAAGGCGATCCGGCTGAACCGGGTGTGTCTCTATCGTGCCCCAATACCGGGAGAAATGCCAGCAAGCCCCGCAGTGGCTCGCAGACGCGCCGCACGGGTGTGCGACTCTGAGGGCATGGCCATCACCGACGAGCCGCTCTCCGCAGCACAGATCCGTGACGCCGAGGACTGGACGATGATGACGGTCCCTGAGTCAGATCTGATGGATCGGGCAGCCGTGGAGGTCGCCGGCGAGTGCCTTCGACTCCTCGAGTCGCGTGAGGCAGGCGTGGAGGGCGCGGCGGTCGTCGTGCTCGCAGGCAGCGGCAACAACGGTGGCGACGCGCTTCTCGCGGGGGCGCTGCTCGCTGAGGCCGGGGCGCTCGTGAGGGTGGTGCCCTGCACGGATCGGCTGCACGAGCGTGGAGCGGCCAGGCTGAGCGCCGCGGGCGGCGTCCGGACCGAGGCGTCGGCCGGTCCCGTGCTGGTCGCGGGGGCGGACCTGATCATCGACGGCATCGTGGGCCTGGGGGGACGACCCGGGCTTCGCGAGCCGGCCCTCTCGCTGGTGCCTCTGATCCCGCGCTCGGTTCCGGTCGTGTCGGTCGACCTGCCGAGCGGGCTCGAGGCCGACTCACCCACGGCCGACGCACCGCACGTGCGCGCGACGTCCACTGTGACGTTCACGGCTCCCAAGCGGTGCCTGTTGGAGCAACCGGCCGCCGCTGCGGCTGGGAACGTCGTGATCGCCGACGTAGGGATCGACCTGGGGTGGCGCAGCGCCTGAGGGGCATCCGCAGCCGGGCGTCAGAGGTGACGGATCAGGCCTTCTCGAGCGACTCGCGCAGCTCGCGCATCGCCTTCTTGCGCACGCCCTTCTCAAGCCGGTCCAGGTACAGCTTCCCGTCCAGGTGGTCGCACTCGTGGTTGATGAGGCGCGCCCAGATCTCCTCACCCTCGACCACGACCACGTTGCCGTCGAGGTCGGTGCCCTCCGCACGCGCGAACGCCGGGCGCTCGCACGGGTACCAGAGACCGGGGACCGAGAGGCAGCCCTCCTCCCCCAGCTCCTGCAGCTCGTCGGAGTTCTCGGTGATGACCGGGTTGAGGATGTAGCCGATGTCCCCGTCGATGTTCCATGAGAACGCCCGCAGGCTCACGCCGATCTGCGGCGCCGCAAGGCCCGCACGGCCCTCGTAGTCCACCGTCTCGAGGAGGTCTTCGACGAGAGTTCGCACCTTGTCGTCGATCTCGGTGATGGGGTCGCAGGGCGTACGCAGCACAGGGTCGCCTGTGACTCGGATCTCTCGCATGGCCATGCCGCTATTCTTCCACGACTCGGGCTGTGCCAGGCTGGGCATATGGGCACAGAGCGCAACGTCGATCTTGCGATGGTCGCGTCGCTGTGGCGCCGACCCGTTCCTGACGACGACAAGTACTCACGAGGGGTCGTCGGCGTGGTCGCGGGATCCGACGCCTACCCCGGCGCAGCGGTGCTCTGCGTCTCGGGCGCGGCGCGTGCCGGCGCGGGGATGGTGCGCTACGTGGGCCCGCGCCGAGCCCAGGATCTGGTGCTCGCCGCGCGGCCCGAGACAGTGGTCCATGCAGATTCCGACGCCATCGACCGGCTGCCGCGTGCCTCCGCCTGGACGATGGGCTCCGGCGTTGCCGATCAGCCCGGCCAGGACGCCGTCATCGGCGCGGTGCTCGACAGCGGCGCGCCCTGCGTCGTCGACGCGGGAGCCCTGCAGGACCTCGCGAGGGCACGACAGGCCGGCTACCGCGCCACCCCGCCCGACCGCGTCCTCATGACCCCGCACGAGGGTGAGCTGATCCGCGCGTTGGCCGCGATCGGGCACGACGTGACTCGGGCCGACCTGCAGGCGGACCGCGAGGGTCATGCACGGCTGCTCGCCGAGACGACTCGCGCGACGGTGCTCCTCAAGGGGTCGCAGACCGTCGTCGTCGCGCCGGGTGGGCAGACGCGCACGCTCCCGATGGCGACCCCCTGGCTCGCGACCGCCGGTTCCGGCGACGTCCTGGCAGGTATCGCTGGCGCGCTCCTCGCCTCGGGGCTCGACGCAGCGGACGCAGGCGTCTGCGCCGCGTGGGTGCACGCGAGGGCGGCGGCGCTCGCCTCAGGCGACGACCCCGAGCGGCCCGACGGCTCTGGCGGCCCCGTGACTGCCCTGGACGTCGCCGTGGCCATTCCTCGGGCCGTCCGGCTCCTGAAGTCCGCCTGACGACCGCTCAGCCGGCGTTCAGACGGTCTCCACGCGCAGGGTGACGGTCTCGGGCGGCTTCACGCCCTCCGCGTCCAGCACCGCGCGTTTCACCGGCACGATGTACGTGCCGCGATCCTTCGACGGGAAGATGCTCGTGCGCCACACCGTCTCACCGAGCGTGACCTCCACCTTGACGGCGCCGAAGCCGCGCCGAGGCCCACGCTGCGCGTCCTCGATGGCGTCCGCCGCATCGTGCGGCAGGTCCGCGAAGACCCAGGTCTGCTGACGCGCCTCCCAGAGGTAGAGGTCAGCGTCGAAGGTGAAGTGCGCCATCGCTCGAACGTACACCGAGCGTCGGACACTGCATGCGGCAAGACGGAAGCGGCCGAGCGTCGCACAGAGATGGCGACGCCGCAGGAACCGCGTTCCCGGTGACGCATGCCATAGAGAAGCAGAAAGGCCTCCCACCCGCGTTTCCGCTGGTAGAAGGCCTTCTGTGTGGCTCCCCCGACTGGACTCGAACCAGTAACCTGCCGATTAACAGTCGGCTGCTCTGCCAATTGAGCTACGGAGGATCGCGCTGTAGAACTCTACACGATCCCAGAGGCTGGTTTGAACCACTTTCGACTCTTGAGCCTCCGAAAGTGACAGAGGCCACGGTCGCGGGGCCGCTAGGCTGTGTGGCGCGTCGCGGCGCGACGCACGGGCCAGTAGCTCAGCCGGTTAGAGCAGTGGACTCATAATCCATCGGTCGCGGGTTCAAGTCCCGCCTGGCCCACCCCCATCCGTCTCCGACAGTGCGAACCATCCCGGATCCGACACGCCGCAGAGAGACCACCCGTCCGCGGACACGCCGACGCGAAGCCGCCCGGATTGGTTCGCAGTGTCGGGTGAACCTGCCGCGAGGCGGCGCCAGCCCCGACCCGAGACACACCCGAGGCAGCGCGACCCCAAACCCACACGCACGTGAGGCGCGGCCCCGGTCTCCCGGTTCCGCGCCTCACGTCGTTCGGGAGCGTCAGAGTCCGACGGGCTCCGTGTCGATGTCCTTGTCCGTCTTGCCGGTGCCCGCGATGATGCGGTGCCGGACCGCGCCCGAGACCGAGTCGACGACCACGGTGACCACGATGATCACGAACAGCAGGATGCCGATGAAGTCCCACTCGCGGTAGCGGAACGCCTGCGAGAGGACCGATCCGATACCGCCCGCGCCGATCACACCGAGGATCGCCGAGGCACGGATGTTGATCTCGAAGCGGTACAGCCAGAAGGCCAGCACCTCGGGCAGCACCTGCGACCAGTACGTCCAGCGCAGGATCGCGCTGCGAGGCGCTCCCGCAGCGCGCGCCGCCTCCACGGGTCCAGGATCGATGCCCTCGAGCGCCTCCGCCGTCAGCTTGCCGAGCGTGCCGACCGCGCCGATGCCGAGCGCCAGCGCGCCCGCGTTCGGGCCGAAGCCGAAGATCGGCAGCAGCAGGATGATCGCGAAGATCAGCTCAGGGAGCGTGCGGATCGCGTTCAGGATCACTCGCGTCACCTGCACCAGAGCGGGGTGCGAGACGTTGCGCGCCGCGAGGAATCCCATCGGGATGGAGATCGCGGCGCCGATCATCGTGCCGATCCACGCCATCGAGATGGACTCGAGCATGCCGTTGAAGGCCTGCACCCAGTACTCGCTGTAAGGCTCGGAGAACGGGTTCTGCACGATGCCGCGCAGCATCAGGTAGAAGTACCGCCCGCCCTCGGTGAAGATATCCGGGAACTTGGACCACTGGGCGTTGGAGAAGAAGCCTCCGCCGATCACGAGGACGACGAGGACGATCGCGCCGATCGTGGCGCGGGCCTTGCCCGGCTCCTGCGGGCGTGCGGTGCGCGTCGTGGACGCGGTGGTCTCGGCGCTCACACGAGCCTCCTTCGCAGGTACTGGGACAGCTGGTCGATCAGCAGCACCACGAGGAACATGCTGATGACGATCGCCGAGACGTTCTCGTAGTTGAACCGCGCGAACTGCACCTGGATCAGGTAGCCGATACCGCCACCGCCCGCATATCCGATGACGACCGACGAGCGGATGTTGAGCTCGAAGATGTACAGCGCGTACGAGAGGAAGTTCGGCAGGATCTGCGGCTGCACGGCCCAGCGGGCGCGCGAGAAGGTGCCGTTGCCTGCAGCGTCCGCCGCCTCGAGCGGGCCCGGGTCGACCGCGTCGATCGTCTCCGACGTGAGCTTCGCGGCGATGCCGATGTTGAAGATGAACAGGGCGAGGATTCCCGCGAGCGAACCGACGCCGACAAGTGCGACGAAGATCAGCACGTACGCCACGTCGGGCAGGGAGCGCAGCACCGACAGGAACCACTTGGTGAGCCGGTACAGCCTCGTGGACCTGTTGGTCACGTTCGACGCCATGTAGGCGAAGATGAGGCCCACGGCGACGCCGAAGAAGCTCGCGACGATCGCGATGGAGATGGTCTCGAGCCACGCGGTCCACGCGTTGTCCAGGTAGCCCCAGTTGGGCCGCAGGAACTGCTCGACGACGACCCAGCCGTTCGCGAAGTTCTCGAACAGCGGGCCGAGCGTGAAGTCGATCTCCCAGGCCGCCCACACGGTGATGGCGGCGGTGACCGCCAAGCCCGCGATCAGGAACCGGCTGGGCGCCGGCTTCTTGGGACGTGCGACCCCGGCGGGGGCAGGTGACGCGACCGTCATGCCTGCCCCGGCAGCACGTCGTCCGCGGTGAGCGAGCGGCCGTAGATGTCCTCGAAGACCGAGTCGTCCGCCTCGGCGCCGGTGCCGTCGAACACGACCTTGCCGGCACGCATGCCGATCACGCGGTCGCCGAACTGCCGGGCGAGGTCCAGGAAGTGAAGGTTCACGAGCGTCGTGATGCCCAGGTCACGGTTGATGCGCTGCAGGTCCTTCATGACCATCTGTGCCGTGGGCGGGTCGAGCGAGGCGACGGGCTCGTCGGCCAGCATCACCTTGGGGTCCTGCGCGAGCGCACGCGCGATCGCGACGCGCTGCTGCTGGCCTCCCGAGAGCTGCGAGGCGCGGGTCCATGCCTTCTCGACGATGCCGACGCGCTCGAGCGACTGGTAGGCGCGCTCCTTCTCCTCCGCCGTCCAGGCGCCGAAGAGCGACCGGTACAGCGGGATGTCGTGCATCTGGCCGACCATCACGTTGTTCATCACGGAGGTGCGCTTCACCAGGTTGAACGACTGGAAGATCATGCCGATGTCGGAGCGGACCTCGCGCAGCTTGCGGTCGGAGGCGCCTGCGACCTCGACGCCGTCCACCACGAGGCTGCCGTCGGTGACGGGCACGAGCCCGTTGATGGTGCGGATGAGCGTCGACTTTCCGGCGCCGGAGAGTCCCACGACGACCACGAACTGGCCGTCAGGGATGGTGAGGGAGACGTTGTCGAGTCCGACGACGCCGTTGGGGTAGCGGACGGTGACGTCCTTGAGCTCGATCATGTTCCTTGCCTACCAGGGGAATGGCACCGGCGGCCAGCCACGGGAGCTGGCCGCCGGTGCGGATGTCCTTCGGAGTGCTTCTGGCTTACTCGGAGCCGAAGTTCGCGTAGGTCGAGGCGACGATGCCCTCGAAGGCGCCGAGGTTCGCGGCCTCGAGGCCCTCGATCTCGTAGACGGCGTCGAGAGCGGCGAGGCCCTCGTCGGTGCCGGCGAGCGCGAGGAGCGCGTCGGTCAGGGTCTGCTGGGCGTCGGCCGACAGCTCGCCGTTGAGGACCACACCGTCGTTCGGGATGTTCTCGGTGTAGGCGAAGACGACGACCTGCTCGCCGACGTCGGAGAACTCCTCTGCGAGGTTGCCGCGGGCGTCGTTGTAGGACAGGCCGATGGTGGCGTCACCGTCGTACACGGCCTGGACGGCCTGCGGGTGACCGCCTGCGAAGGTGCCGTTCGGGAACCCGGTGATCGGGTCCTCGATGCCGAGCAGGCCGCTCAGCTGCGTGGCCGGGAAGTAGTAGCCCGACGCGGAGGTGGCGTCGACCCACGCGATCGAGGCGTCGGCCGGGACGAGCGCGAGCGCGTCCTCACCCTGCGGGCCGGAGTAGCCGGTGGCGCCGTTGCAGTACGAGTAGTTGATGCCCTCGTCGTCGGCCTCGGTGGTGACGTCGTCGAGGCAGTACGTGTCGGGGTCGTTGGTGAACCACTGGCCGACGTACTCGGACGAGCCGTAGCGGACGGCCTGCAGCACGATCTCGGCGCCAGCCTCCTCGTGGGCCTGCCACATGGCGATCGGGCCGAGGAAGCCGATGTCGGCCTGGCCGGTCTGGAGCGCGACGACGACGGCGTTGTAGCTGTCGGGCACGAAGACCTCGACGGGGATGCCGATCTCGTCGGACAGCGCGGCGGCGAGCGCCTCACCGTCGGTCGTGATCTGCTCCACGTCGTCCGACGGGACGAGCGCGAGGGTGAGCGAGTCGGGCAGGTCAGCGCCGGCCTCGGTGTCGGTCGTGGGGGCGGCCGAGTCGGTGGCCTCGGTGTCGCCGCCGGACGAGCAGGCGGCCAGGAGCAGCGCGCTGGCGCCGACGAGTGCCGGGACCGCAAAGCGCTTGGGGAACTGAATCACGTTTCTACCTCTGCATCTTCTTCGAAATGCGCGCAACCCCCCCGGGCGGCGGCAGTCGCTGGGCGACCCCTCGACGCTATCCGACGATGTTGCTCTCGCTAACAACACGGGCGAGATTTAACGTGACGGTTACCTGGCCTTCACCGAATCGTGTCCGAACCGGCCAAGCGGCGCGATTCGGACACGGCGAGGCGCCGGGCCATCACTCTCCGCGCAGCGCGCGGCGCTGGCTCTCGAGCGCGAGCAGCCGGGCGAACGCCTCCTGTGCTGCGTCGCTGCCCTCCCCCGCCCGCTGCATCGCGCCGCGGGTCTCGGCGATGCGTCGCGTGAGCGCGAAATCGAGCAGCCGCGCGAGCACGGAGGCCGCGTAGGGGCCGTCGTCGCCGCCTTCGTGCGGCAGCGGGGTGACGGCCAGCTCGGAGATCGTGGGGGCGAGCTCGGGTCCTGCCTGCTCGACGACGGCATCGACCCAGTCGGCCGACGGCGTGGGGCCGCCCGCCGCCATCATCGCCTCGAACACGGCGCGGTACTGGGGGACGGTGAAGGCATCGGGCGCCAGCTCGCGGTGCACGCGCGCCGCCGTCGAATCGCGCGTGATCGCGCCCGCCAGCTGCAGCAGGACGCCGAGCGACAGCGCCTCCTGCCGCACCACGGGGTCCCGGCGGGACGGGCGCGCGGGTCCGGCGACCACCTGCATGACCGCGCCGGTCTCGGGGTCGATCGGCGGCGGACCGTCGTCGTAGGGCTCCTGGGGGGACTGGCCTCCCCCGCCCTGCGCCGTCGGGCGGCCCTGCTGCGGCGCTCCTTGACGCGTCTGCTGGTGCGGCCGCGAGACCTGCTGGCGGCCCGCCCCCGAACGCGCGGCGGCGGAGACGGCATCGCGCACCGGCTGCACGTCCATGCCCAGCCAGCCGGCGAGCCTGCGCGCGTACTCGGGCTGCAGGACACGGTCGCGGATGCCTGCCACGACGGGCGCAGCAGCCCTCAGCGCGGCGACCCGACCCTCGATGGTGTTCAGGTCGTGCGTCGCCAGGGTCGTCTTCAGCACGAACTCGAACAGCGGCACGCGCGACTCCATGAGCGCACGCACCGCCTCGTCGCCCCGATGCTGGCGGATCTCGCAGGGGTCCTGCCCGTCGGCGTCCACCGCGACGAACGTCTGCGCGAGGAACTGCTGGTCGAGCGAGAACGCCTTGAGCGCAGCGTTCTGGCCCGCCTCGTCCCCGTCGAACGTGAAGATCACCTTGGAGCCGGTCGAGCCGATCTTGAGCTGGGCGCCGCCCGTGTCCCCCATGAGGCGCCGGACCACCTTCACGTGGTCCTCGCCGAAGGCGGTGCCGCAGGTGGCGACGGCGTTGGTGACGCCCGCGAGATGGCACGCCATCACGTCGGTGTAGCCCTCGACGACCACGACGGTCCGCTCGGAGCGGATCGTGCCCTTCGCGAGGTCAAGGCCGTAGAGCACCTGCGCCTTCTTGTAGAGCGGGGTCTCCGGCGTGTTGAGGTACTTGGGGCCCTGGTCATCCTCGTAGAGCCGGCGCGCGCCGAACCCGATCACCTCGCCGGTGACGTCGCGGATGGGCCACACCAGGCGACCCCTGAACCTGTCATAGACGCCGCGCGACCCTTCGGACACGAGGCCGGACGTCCTCAGCTCCGCGTCGGTGAAGCCGTTCCGACGCAGGTGGTCGGTGAGCGCCTGCCATCCCTGGGGCGCATAGCCGACGCCGAACTGCGCCGCCGCCTCCCGGCCGAAACCGCGCTCCATCAGGAAGTCGCGCCCGGTCTTCGCCTCGGGCGTCGCGAGCTGCGCCACGAAGAACTCCGCAGCCACACGATGGGCGTCCAGCAGCCGCTTGCGCTGGCCCGCAGTGCCCTCCTTGCGGGGCGCCGCGCCCTGCTCGTAGCGCAGGGTGACGCCCGCACGCTCCGCCAGGTACTCGACCGCGTCGACGAACGTGAGCCCGTCCATCCGCATCACGAACTCGATGACGTCGCCGCCCTCGCCGCAGCCGAAGCAATGCCAGCGGCCGGCCTGCGGCCGCACATGGAACGACGGGCTGCGCTCGTCATGGAAGGGGCACAGGCCTTTGAGCGAGCCGACGCCGGCGGGCTTGAGCGCCACATGCTGGCCGACGATGTCCTCCAGGGGGGCGCGCTCACGGACAGCCGCGATGTCTTCCCTGTTGATTGTGCCCGCCACGGCTTCACGATACCGGCGCGCGGCCGGTATGACCGTCACGGCACCGGGAGCCAACTGTCCGCAGCCGCGCCGGACGTGGGTAGGCTGGTCTGCGGTCAACGACGAAAGGACTTCCCCGTGCGCGTCAACTCCTTCCTGTGCGACTCCGCCGAGGTGGTGCAGGGCAAGATCTACGCCCTGGGCGCCGGCTGGAACGCCATCAACGTCCGCAGCTTCCCTGCGGTGCACCGCCGCCTCACGCTCGCTGCCACCGTGCACGTCCCCTTCACTGCGACGGGCACCGCCCACCGGTTCGAGGTCAAGCTCCTCACCGAGGACGGCAAGGACCACCCCATCGGCCTGCGCATGGGCGAGGACGGCAAGCCTGTGCCGGTGTTCGGCGTCGGCGGCGAGTTCACGCTCGGCCGCCCCGCTCACCTGGTCGACGGCGACGAGCAGGTCGCCCCCTTCGCCTTCCCGTTCGACGGCCTCCGCTTCAACGAGGCCGGCATGTTCTCCTGGCTGATCACGATCGACGGCGAGGAGGCTGCCCGCCTTCCCATGCGCGTGCAGCAGGCCCCGCAGGCCTGATGGACTTCTACGCGGTCATCGCCTACCCGGCGGTGCTGATCGTGTCGGGCGCGCTCGTCGTCGTCGGGCTCGCGGTCCTCATCTCGGGTCGAGGGCACAGGCTGCTCAAGGCGGTGGTCACGGCCGCATGGATCGCCACGGCGGTCCACCTGATCACCGTCGTCGTCGCGCTGCTGAGCGGGAACGATGCCGGAGTCGTCCTCACGCTCGGCTACCTGCTCGCCTCCGTGGCGCTCCTGCCCCTGCTGGGAATCGGACGCCTGGGCGAGCCGCCCGCACCGGGTGAGACGGTCGACCCCGATCGACCGGTGCTGCGCCCTGACCAGATCATGCGCCTGGACGCCATCGCGGCGATCATCATCGGCATCGCGATCGCCGTGGTCGCCTGGCGCGTCGCCGTGATCATGGGGGCCGCGTGAGCGACGAGCGCCGGGTCGTGAACCCGGTCGCCCGCATCTCGCTGATCGCCGTGTATGCGGTGCTGTGCCTCGCCGCCACCGGACGGTCCGTCTACCAGATCTCCACCAAGTTCTCCGAGGCCCCGCTCCCGTACGCGATCTCCGCGGTCTCCGCGGTGCTGTACGGAGTCATCGCTCTCGCGCTGTGGCGAGGCTGGCGCCGCACCGCCGTCATCGGCTCGGCCGTCGAGCTGGCGGGCGTGCTGCTCGTGGGAACGCTCGGCTACGTCGAGTCCTCGTGGTGGCCCGACGAGACGGTGTGGACCGGATTCGGCTCCGCCTACGGCTGGGTGCCGCTCGTGCTCCCGATCCTCGCGCTTGTCGCGCTTCTGCGGGCGCGCCGTGTGGAGGCCGACGCGCGCTGACGCGGCTCAGGCGTCGCCGCGGTGGCGTCGGGGGCTCACCACGAGCCTGTGGTGCCAGTCGTACGCCGACTTGTCGGTGAGCGACGCCACCTGGTCCACCGCGGCTCTCAACCGGCCGGCGTCGTCCGAGGCCGCGAGATAGTCAGCGGCGAACTGCGGCTCGAAGGCTTCGGGCCCCCGGTCGGCGAGCGCCGCGACGAGCTGCTTGAGCACGCGCCGCTGCTTCGCGTACGAGGGCGACGCCTCACGCGGGGCCATGAGGAAGTGCACGGCGATCCCCTTGAGCAGGACGATCTCAGCATGCGTCTCCTGCGGGAGCACCAGGCTCGCGTTGTAGCGCGTCAAGGGCCCCTCGCCGTGGACGGCCCGCGTCGCCGCGATCGTGTCGGTGCACATGCGACCGATGAGCTGGCTGGTCATGTCCTTGAGCGCGGCGAGCGCCTTGCGCGATCCGTCGTACTCGTCGGCCCACCACCCGAAGGTGCGGAGCCGCTCGAGAGCCTGCAGCAGCCCCTCCTCGTCCTCCCAGCCGTACCAGTCACGTGCGCGCGCGGCGACGTCGCGCGCAGTCCCCGGGTCCTGCAGCACCGACAGCGAGACGCCCTTGTGCACCACGGAGTCCTCGACGTCGTGCACCGAGTAGGAGATGTCGTCGGCGAGGTCCATGACCTGCGCCTCGAAGCTGGGCTGACGCTCCGGCGCGTCGGCGCGCAGCCAGTCGTAGACCGCCCGATCGTCCTCGTAGACGTTGAACTTGCGGATCGGGCGCCCGTGGGCGTCCAGCTTGAGCTCCTGCTCGCCCCACGGGTACTTCACGGTCGCGTCCAGCACGGCGCGCGTGAGGTTGAGTCCGATGCTCTCCCCCGTCTCCGGGTGGACCGTCTTGGGCTCGAGCCTGGTGAGGACCCGCAGGGTCTGCGCGTTGCCCTCGAAGCCCCCGACGTGCCGCACGGCCTCGTCGAGCGCGCGCTCGCCATTGTGTCCGAACGGCGGGTGGCCCAGGTCGTGGGCCAGGCAGGCCGCGTCGACCACATCGGGATCGCATCCGAGCGCCTTGCCCAGCTCGCGACCCACCTGGGCCACCTCGAGCGAATGGGTCAGCCTGGTGCGGACGAAATCGCCGCTGCCTGCGCCGAGGATCTGCGTCTTCGCGCCGAGCCTGCGGAGGGCGCTCGAGTGGACGATCCTGGCGCGGTCGCGGGCGAACGACGTGCGGTTCGCCGTCTTCGCGGGCTCAGGTACCAGCCGTTCCTTGTCGGACTCGGTATAGCCCGCGCTCACATCGCTCACGTACCGATGCTATCGTCGCGCCAGCTCTCGACCTCCGCGAGCACCGCTGAGAGGGTGGGCCCGAGCCCGGAGCGGACGAGCATGCCCGCCCCGTCGGCGTCGGTCGTCTGGCCCGCGAAGCCTGGGATCCGCTCGAGGAATCCGAGCAGGATCACCGAGCGCAGCTGATCCGACGCCTCGTGATAGCCGGCGTCCAGGATCGACAGGAGCTGAAGCGTCCTGCCGTCGGGACCCGTCGTGCGGAACGTCTCCAGAAGCCACGCGGTGACGTCCTCCATGAGCAGGATCGGCAGCATCTCGCCCTCCGCCACGCGCAGGTGCTCCGCGAGCACCTCGCGCAGCGGCGGCATCACGTACGCGATGTGGCCGAAGAACGCCACGATCTCCGCGTACTCGGGCAGCGCCTCGGGCTCATGCTGGCCGAGCTCGCCGTCCACAGGGAAGCGCTTGGCGCCGTCGGGGTGGTCCATGGGACCCCAACCTAGCGGCACTCGGGCGCGCGACGGCGAACGTGACGTGCCGGTGTGGATCAGCCGCCCGATACCGAGAGCTCGGCCTCGCGCAGCTTGAGCTCCAGGTCCGGGGTGATGTCCTGGGTGTCGAGCCATCCCTCGGGGCACGCGGGCTGCCGGGGGCTTCCCTGTCGACCCCGCGCGCCCTCGGCGTCAGCCCCCGGGTACGGCAGATCAAGATCCATCGAGTCCAGGTGGGACCGGAGCTCGCCAAGCGTCTCGACGAGCCCGAGAGAGCGTCGGACGTCGCCGCCTACCGGATATCCCTTGAGGTACCAGGCCATGTGCTTGCGGATCTCACGCATCGCCTTTCCCTCGTCACCACCGAAGGTGTCGACCATGAGCTCACCGTGACGGTAGATCGTGTCGGCCACGACCCGGAGACCGGGGCGCACCCGATCCTCGCGGCCCTCGAAGGCCGCCTGCAGGTCTGCGAACAGCCACGGGCGGCCCATGCAGCCGCGACCGACGACCACGCCGTCGCAGCCCGTCTCCTCGACCATGCGCACGGCGTCCTCGGCGGCCCAGATGTCGCCGTTGCCAAGCACCGGGATCGTCTTGATCGCGTCCTTGAGGCGCGAGATGGCGCTCCAGTCGGCGGTGCCCGAGTAGTAGTCGGCAGCGGTGCGGGCGTGAAGCCCCACGGCGGCGACGCCCTCCTTCTCGGCGGTGCGGGCGGCTTCAAGATAGGTGAGGTGGTCCTCGTCGACACCCTTGCGCATCTTCACGGTCACAGGGATGTCCTTGCGCGAGGCCTCGCGGACCGCTGCGCGAACGATGTCCCTGAACAGGTCCCGCTTCCAGGGGAGCACCGCTCCCCCGCCCTTGCGAGTCACCTTGGGCACCGGGCAGCCGAAGTTCATGTCGATGTGGTCGGCACGGTCCTCGTCCACGATCATCTTGACCGCCGCTCCGATGGTCGCGGGATCCACGCCGTAGACCTGCACTGAGCGCGGAGTCTCGTCAGGCTCGTGGTGGATGATCCTGAGGCTCTCAGGGGTTCGCTCGACGAGGGCACGCGAGGTCACCATCTCGGCCACGTAGAGGCCGCCGCCGTGCTCTCGGCACAGGCGTCGGAAGGCCGCGTTGGTCACACCCGCCATGGGCGCGAGGATCACGGGGGTGTCGACCTCGAGCGGCCCGAGGCGCAGCGGAGGCAGCAGGCGCTGTGCGGTGGTGGGGCTGGACGTCATGTCTCCATTGTCCCTGACGTCCCACCGTGCCTGCGCGCGTCCCCCTCCTCGGCGTCCGGGGCGCCATCGAGATCAACCGACTCGGACCCGTCTGCGTCCTCGTCCGCCTTCTCCACCATCGGCTCCACGACCGCGTCCTTGCCGACCACTGCCGCACCGATCGCGGTGGTGAGCGGGACCGCGAGCACCAGGCCGATCGAGCTGACGAGCGTGCGCACGACCTCCTCCGCGATGTCCGCGCTCGTCAGCGTCCTGCCGACGCTCTGGTCGTACAGGCTCACGAACAGGATCGTCGGTAGCGCGGCCCCCACATAGGCGAAGGCGATCGTGTAGACGGTCGACGCGATGTGGTCGCGGCCGATCCGCATGGTGCGGCGGAACAGCTCGAGCCGGCTCATGTCCGGGCGGGCCCGGCGCAGCTCCCACAGCGCGGAGGCCTGGGTGATCGTCACATCGTTCAGCACCCCCAGTCCGGCAAGGATGATGCCGCACAGCACCAGCCCCGACAGAGAGACCCCTCGCGTCCAGAACTCGAGGTGCACGCCCTCCTCGCTCCAGATGCCCGTGAGCTTCGAGGCGTCGACGGCCCACCAGGCGAGCAGCGCGGTGATCGAGAGACCGGCCAGGGTGCCCAGATAGGCGGTCGTGGTGCGCGCATTCACCCCGTGCGCCAGGTAGAGCAGCACGAACAGCGCCCCCGACCCGGTCACGAGGCCGATGATCAACGGGTCGCCGCCGGACAGCAGCGCCGGCGTCGTGAAGAAGATGATGATCCCGAATGCGGCGACGAGCCCCAGAAGCGCGCCGAGACCGCGCCAGCGCGCGATCGCGACCACGAGCAGCGCGTAGACGACGAAGAGCAGCAGCACGGGCGAACCGCGCTCGAAGTCGGAGAAGACGAGCTCGCCCTCGGGAAGCTCGAGCGCGCGCACGACATCGCCCACCTCGACCACGAGGGTCGGGTCGCCGGTCTCGAGGAGGGTCACCTCGCCCGCGTCCTCCTCGCCCTGGATGACGGCGCCGTAGGTGCCATCGGCGCGCTCGGAGGTCACCTCGGCGGTCACCCAGCGCGAGCTCGGATCGACGGTCGGCTCGGATCCGAGCATGTCCCAGCTCGAGGGCCAGACGACCATCGCGCCGACGATGGTGAGGAACAGGACCGCGGCGACGCACGAGCCGAGCACGATCGACGCGCGCTCGCTCGCGCGGGGCGCCGGCCCGTCGAGCTCGACGTGGGTGTGGCCGGCGCCCATAGGCTCAGGCGCCGAGCAGCTTGGGTGCGAGGTACTCCGCGACCTTGTCGAGGGAGACGCGCTCCTGCTGCATGGTGTCGCGGTCGCGGATGGTCACCGCCTGGTCGTCCTTCGTGTCGAAGTCGACGGTGATGCAGAACGGCGTGCCGACCTCGTCCTGGCGGCGGTAGCGCTTGCCGATGGACTGGGTGACGTCGAGCTCGACGTTCCAGTGGGCACGCAGCTCGTCCGCCAGCTTCTTGGCGGTGGGCACGAGCTCCTCGGACTTGGACAGCGGGAGCACCGCGGCCTTGACGGGCGCGAGGCGACGGTCCAGGCGCAGGACGGTGCGGGTCTCGGTGCCGCCCTTGGCGGTCGGGACCTCCTCCTCCTCGTAGGCCTCGACGAGGAACGCCATGAGGCTGCGGGAGAGTCCGGCGGCGGGCTCGATGACGTACGGGGTGAAGCGCTCGTTCGTGGCGGGATCCAGGTAGCTGAGGTCCTTGCCGGAGTGCTCGGAGTGCGTCTTGAGGTCGAAGTCCGTACGGTTCGCGATGCCCTCGAGCTCGCCCCACTCGGAGCCCTGGAAGCCGAAGCGGTACTCGATGTCCACGGTGCGCTTGGAGTAGTGCGAGAGCTTCTCCTGCGGGTGCTCGAACAGGCGCAGGTTGTCGGCAGCGATGCCGAGGTCGGTGTACCAGGCGTGACGCGTGTCGATCCAGGTCTGGTGCCACTCCTCGTCGGTGCCGGGCACCACGAAGAACTCCATCTCCATCTGCTCGAACTCGCGGGTGCGGAAGATGAAGTTTCCCGGCGTGATCTCGTTGCGGAACGACTTGCCGACCTGGGCGATGCCGAACGGGGGCTTCACGCGCGAGGCGCGCATGACGTTCTCGAAGTTCACGAAGATGCCCTGCGCGGTCTCGGGGCGCAGGTAGTGGAGGCCCGAGTCGTCGGACGCGGCGCCCAGGTAGGTGCGGAGCAGTCCGTTGAACATCTTGGGCTCGGTGAACTGGCCGCGCGTGCCGCAGTTGGCGCACGCGATCTCGGCGAGTCCGCCCTCGGGAGCGCGGCCCTTCTTCTCCTCGAACTCCTCGAGGAGGTGGTCCTCGCGGTAGCGCTTGTGGCAGCTGAGGCACTCGACCAGCGGGTCGACGAACGCCTTGATGTGACCCGATGCCTCCCACACCTGCGGGGCCAGGATCACGGAGGAGTCGAGGCCGACGATGTCGTCGCGGCTGGTAACCATCGCACGCCACCACTGGCGCTTGATGTTCTCCTTGAGCTCGACTCCCAGGGGTCCGTAGTCCCACGCCGAGCGGGTACCGCCGTAGATCTCGCTGCAGGGGAAGACGAACCCGCGACGCTTCGCGAGCGAGATGACGTTGTCGAGACGGCTTGGTGCGGCCACGTGAGGCTCCTCAGAGGGTCGGGAAGTGCTCGAGTCAGTCTATAAGCGCGCGCACCTTGCCCGTGCCCGGCGAAGGCTCGCGCTCGGCACTGCGATCGTGCTTCTCGCGGTCCAGCGGCGGCGAGCCGTCACTCACCGCAATTGACAATGATTCTCATTATGACTAACTTTGTCGGCATGCGAACGAAGACCTTCACCCTCGCCGCGCTTGCCGGTGCCGGCGCGCTGACCCTCGCGGCATGCTCGACCGACGCCGCCGACGGCACCTCCTCCGACGACGCCGCACTGAGCGTGGCGGCGTCCTTCTACCCCCTGGAGTTCGTCGCGAGCGCGGTCGGCGGCGACCTCATCTCGATCGTCTCTCTCACCCCGCCGGGCGTCGAGGCGCACGACGTCGAACTGTCCCCCTCGACCGTCCGCGAGCTTGGCAACGCCGATCTCGCCCTCTACCTGTCGGACTTCCAGCCCGCGGTCGACGACGCGATCGACACGACGGGTGTCGACTCGCTCGACGCAGCGAGCACCGTCGCGCTCCACGAGGCCGATGAGCGCTCGGAGGGCGAGACCGAGGAGGAGCACGCCGAGCACGCCGACGAGGACGAGCACTCGGAGGACGAGCATGACCACGGCTCCTCCGACCCGCACTTCTGGCTCGACCCCACGCTCCTCGCTGACTTCGGCGACGCCGTCGGCGAGGCCTTCGCGACCGCCGACCCGGCCAACGCCGACACCTACACCGCCAACGCCGCGACCCTTCGCAGCGAGCTCGAGGCGCTCGACACCTCGTTCAACGACGGCCTCGCCCAGTGCGAGCGCGACACGATCGTCACCAGCCACGAAGCCTTCGGCTACCTCGCTGACGCCTACGGCCTCCACCAGGAAGGCATCGCCGGGCTCGACCCCGAGAGCGAGCCGTCGCCCGCGCGAATCCTCGAGATCCAGGACATCATCGCCGAGACGGGCGCCACCACCATCTTCACGGAGTCCGCGGTGAGCAGCTCCGTCGCCGAGGCGCTCGCCTCCGACACCGGCGTCGACACCGCAGTGCTCGACCCGGTCGAGAACGTGGCCGACGGAGACGACTACATTGCTGTCATGACCCGAAACCTCTCAGCCCTTCAGGCTGCGCTCGGCTGTGCCTGAGCCGACAGCCCCACGCGACGTCCCGCCCTCGCTCGTCGAGGCGCGGGACGTCCGCGTCTCCCTGCAAGGCACCGAGATCCTCCACGGCGTCTCGCTCAGCGCGGCGCATGGAGAGGTCGTCGCGCTCATGGGCGGCAACGGCTCCGGAAAGTCCACCTTCGTGCGCACGCTCGTCGGAGCGATCCCCGCATCGGCCGGCGCCATCGAGCTCTTCGGCGCTCCCGCCACCGCGCAGGCGCGCGCCCGGCTCGGCTACGTGCCTCAGAGGCTCACCGCCTCTGGAGGCGTCGCCGCCACCGCGCTCGAGGTCGTGATGTCCGGACTGCTCGGCAGCCGGGGCGACAGTGCCGGAGTCGCGGGCAGGATCCGCGGCCTCGTCCCGCCGCGCGACCGCAAGGAACGCGCGCTCAAGGCCCTCGAGTCCGTCGGCATCCCCGACCTCGCCACGCGCGACTGCGCACGCATGTCGGGTGGCCAGCAGCAGCGCGTGCTCATCGCCCGCGCGCTCGTGCGCGATCCCGAGCTGCTGTTCCTCGACGAGCCGATGGCAGGAGTGGACCTCGAATCGCAGGTGCAGTTCGCGCACACGATCGGCCACCTCAAGGAGCACGGCGTCGGCGTCGTCATCGTGCTCCACGAGATCGGACCGCTTGCCCGCCTGATCGACCGCGCCGTCGTGCTCGAGCAGGGCTGCGTCACGTACGACGGCCCGCCGCCCAAGGACCTGGGCGTGCACGCGCTCCCCGGCCACGACCACGAACACCCGCACGAGGACCCGCCGCCTCCGGATGGTGGCGCGCTCGGATTGGAGGGGCCATGATCAGCCTGCTCTCCGAACCGCTCATCCAGCGGATGCTGCTCGTCGGCCTGCTCGTCGGACTCGCCGCTCCCGTGATGGGCACCTACCTGGTCCAGCGCAGGATGGCGCTGCTGGGCGACGGCATCGGTCACGTGGCCCTCGCCGGTGTCGCTGCCGGCTGGCTCGCAGGATCCGCCGCCGGATTCGCGCAGCAGGACGCCCTTGCCATCCCAGGCGCCGTGGTCTTCGCGATCGCGGGCGCCGTGATCATCGAGCGCATGCGTGCGCGAGGCACGGGTGCCGACGTCGTCATGGCGATCCTCTTCTACGGCGGAATCGCGTCAGGTGTGCTGCTGATCGGCTTCGCCGGCGGCTCCAACGCGAACCTGCTCGGCTACCTGTTCGGGTCGATCTCCACGGTCACCTGGATGGACGTCTGGATGAGCGTGGGGCTCGCGGCGCTGATCCTGATCGTCGGTCTCGGACTGCGGTCGGCGCTCTTCGCCGTCACGCACGACCAGGAGTTCGCGCGGTCGACGGGTCTGCCGGTCGAGCTGCTCAACATGGTCGTCGCCGTGCTCGCCGCCATCACGATCACCGTCGCGATGCGGGTGGTCGGCGTCCTGCTCGTCAGCGCGCTCATGATCGTGCCCGTCGCGATCGCGCAGCTGCTCACCCGGTCCTTCTCGCGGACGATGTACCTGGCGATGGGCCTTGGCGCCGCGCTCACCCTGACCGGCATCTGGATCACCGTGTTCCAGGACCTGCAGCCGGGATCGCTCATCGTCGTGCTCGGCGTGATCCTCTACGTGATCGTCGCCGCCGCCACCTCGTTCACCAGGAGGCCCCGCTCATGAACGACGCCACCGCTCCCCGACCCCGGATGACGAAGCAGCGCGCCGCCGTGCTTGACGCGCTCGACCAGGGAGGGTTCCGCTCCGCCCAGTCGTGGCACGACCTGCTGCGCCACGACGGCTCCAACATCGGCCTCGCGACCGTCTACCGCACGCTGCAGGCGCTGTCCGAGTCGGGGGACGTCGACTCCGTGGTGACCGAGGGCGGGGAGACGCTCTACCGGCGCTGCGAGACGCCCGAGGTGCACCACCACCACCTGCGCTGCCGAGTCTGCGGTGCCGCCGAGGACATCGACATCCCCGACCTCGAGGAGGTCTCCGCGCGCATCGGCGCCGAGCACGGCTTCATCGAGCTTGAGCACGTGGTGGAGCTGACCGGCGTGTGCAGCAGCTGCGCGGCGAAGGCGCAGCACTGATGGCAGGTGTGCCGTCCTTCATCTCGGACGGGCCGTGGCTGGGCCTGTTCGCGTTCCTGTTCTGCGTGGTCCTGCTGCGCGCGCAGGGCACCTACTGGGCCGGTCGCTGGGTGCGCCGCGGAGCCGAGGCAACCGCCCACGACGAGGTGCACGGCCGACGCGCGCGGTTCGCGCAGCACCTGTCCGGCCCGTCGTGGGAACGCGCGCAAGGCTTCCTCGATCGGTGGGGCTTCGTCGGAGTGCCCCTGTCCTTCCTGACCATCGGCTTCCAGACGATGGTCAACGCGGCCGCGGGGTATACGCGGATGCGATGGGACCTCTACACGGTCGCGATGATCCCCGGCTGCATCGCCTGGGCGATCATCTACTCGCTGCTGGGCCTCAGCCTGCTCGATGCGTTCGCGCGCTCGCCGTGGCTCGGCGCGGGCATCCTCGTGGGCGTGGTCGCCCTCGCGTGGGGTCTGACTAGGCTGCGCCGAAGCGTCGGTTCCGACGCGCGTACTCCTCGATAGCCGCCCACAGGTGGGTGCGGTCCACATCGGGCCACAGCACGTCGCTGAACACGTACTCGGCGTAGGCGGCCTGCCACGGAAGGAAGTTGCTGGAGCGCTGCTCGCCGCTTGACCGCCAGAAGAGGTCCACGTCCGGCATGTCGGGCTCGTCGAGGTGCGCGGCGAGGGTCTTCTCCGTGACCTTCTCCGGGTCGAGCTGTCCCGCCGCGACCTTGCGCGCGATCTCTCGCGCGGCGTCGGCGATCTCCGCACGCCCCCCGTAGTTCACGCACATGGTGAGGGTGAGGACCTTGTTGTCCTGCGTCATCTCCTCGGCCTTCTCCAGCTCGGTGATGACCGACTTCCACAGCTTGGGCCTGCGCCCGGCCCAGCGGACCCTCACGCCCCACGAGTGCATCTCGTCGCGCCTGCGGCGGATGACATCGCGGTTGAAGCCCATGAGGAAGCGCACCTCCTCGGGACTGCGCTTCCAGTTCTCGGTGCTGAACGCGTAGGCGCTGATGTGCTCGACGCCCACCTCGATCGCACCGGCCACGACGTCCAGAAGGGAGGCCTCTCCCCTGGTGTGACCCTCCGTACGCGGAAGGCCGCGCTCCTTGGCCCAGCGTCCGTTGCCGTCCATGACGACGGCCACGTGCTTGGGAACCGCGCCCTTCGGAAGGTCGGGCGCGGTCGCACCGCCGGCGTGCGGGAAGGGCTTCGTCGGACTCACGCAGGCAAGCCTACTGGCGCGGCGCCGCTACTCGCGGAGGCTGTCGGAGACCGCCCCAAGGGTAGCCGCGCGAGCGTCGCGGGCGCGCGGACCCCGATGTGTCACGAGCGCCTCCACGAGGCCTTCGATCACGAGGGCCATGCCCGCCCGAGAGGTCTGGAGCAGCTCGTTCTGGAAGGACTGGCCCGCGGAAGGCACCACCAGCGAGAGAGTGGAGCGCTCCACGAGCGCGGAGCGAGAGAAGGCCGTGAGGCCCAACACGGTCGCCCCGCCCGCGAGCGCGGCCTCGACGGCGGCGAGCGTCGCGCGGCTGGCACCCGATCCGGAGATCGCGAGGAGCACGTCGCCCTCGCGCAGCTGGCCGGCCGCGATCTGCTGCGCCAACGCGTCGGGCATGTACTCCACGGGCCGGCCGGCGCTGGCGAGGCGTAGCGCGACGTCGTACCCCAGCGGCGCGGAGAGCCCGTTCGCGGTGACGACCACGCGACCTCCCTCGTCGAGCGCGGCCACGAACGCGTCGACGGACTCATGCGTGAGGCCCGACGCCGTCGCGGGCAGCGCCCGCCCGAAGCGGTCGAGCGCGGACTGGACCACGCCCAGGCTGCCGCCGACGCTCTCTGCCGCCACCGCGTCGGACGCGCCTTCCCTGGCGAGGGCCACGCGGAGCTGGGGATACCCGTCGTACCCGAGCGACTGGGCGGTGCGCACCACCGAGGCCCGGCCGACGCCCGCCGCCTCGGCGAGCTCCTGCGCGGTCATGTCGACGGCGCGCGCCACGTCGGCCGCGATGGCCTCGGCGACCCTCCGCTCGCTCGGCTGGAGCGACGGGGCGAGCGCCGCGATCCGTGCGGTGGGAGGCGCGTCAGGCGCTCCTGTCCAGGTCACGAGCCTTCGCCCCCTCCATGATCCGACGGCGGATCCGGCCGGACACTGCGTCGATGCTCATCGTGACGACGATCACCACGATGATGAGGACGCCCACGGTATCCCACTCCCGATACTGGGTGTAGCCGGTGAGCATGTCACCGATTCCGCCCACTCCGATGAGCCCCAGGATGGCCGACGTGCGCACGTTGATCTCGAACCTGTAGAGCCCGAGCGACATGAGCTCGGGAGAGGCTGCAGGCCACAGGCCCCAGCGCGCGACCTCGAGCACGTTGCCTCCACTCGCGCGCACCGCCTCAGAGGTTCCCTGCGGGACGGACTCGATGGTCTCGTAGGTCCACTTGGCGTGGGTGCCGATGCCGCCGATCGCGAGCGCGAGCGCCCCCGTGAACGGCGTGAGGCCGGTGACGGTCAGGATGATGATCGCGATCACCACCTCAGGCACGGCGCGGATCACGGCGAAGACCCACCTGAGCGGCAGGCGGACCCACAGCGGACCTACCCCCTGAGCGGCGGGGATGCCGAGCAGAGTCGACAGGACGACGCCCAGCAGCGCGCCCGTCCACGCCATCGCGACCGAGCGCCACGTCTGATAGAGCGCCTCGGGCAGCTTGGACCAGTCGGGGTCCGAGAACATGAGGCGCGTGTAGTGCGCCAGGTCCGACGGGAGGGAGGCGAGCTTGGACCATTCGATGCCGAGATCCCAGAACGCCGCGACGATCGCGACCGCGACGGCGGCCCACGCGAGCCGTACTGGCCAGGAGCGCGGCCGGACCGGGATCTGCAGCGCGCCGGTCGCGGCACGGGTGGTGGTGGTCGCCGTCATCGCAGCCTCTTCCTGAGGTAGTTCGAGGCGACCTCGATGAGGATCACCACCACGAGCAGCAGCAGGATGATCGTCGACAGCGCGTCGTAGCGGTAGAAGCCACGCACCTCGTCGATCAGTCGGCCGATGCCTCCCGCGCCCACGAGGCCGAGGATCGCGGAGACGCGCACGTTCAGCTCGAGCGAGTAGAGCACCTGGCTCGCGAAGGCGGGCCACGCCTGCGGCAGTGCCGTCACGCGGTTGATCTGGGTCTGCGTGCCGCCGGCTGCGCGTCCCGCTTCCATGTAGGAGGAGTCGGAGGAGTCGATCGCCTCGGACACGAGCTTGACGACGATGCCCAGGTCGAAGAGCACGAGCGTGATGATGCCGGGCAGCGCCCCGACTCCGACCATGGCGACGAGGATCGTGGCGTAGACCAGGTCGGGCACCGCGCGCACCACGTTGAGGACGAAGCGCACCGCCATGCGCAGCGGATTGCCGGGGTTCGTGGGGCGCGCCGCCCAGAGCGACAGCGGGATCGCGAGCGCCGCGGAGACCGCCGTACCGATCAGGGCCATCTCGAGCGTCTCGAGCATCGGCTCCCACGTGCGCGGCAGGATCGACCAGTCAGGCTGGAACAGCATCGCGATCCGCGACGCACCGTTGCCCCAGTTGCGGGCGATCGAGTCGAGGTCGATCTCGACGCCGCCGAGTGCGGGCGTGGTGGTCAGCACCGTCACGACGAGCACGGCGCCGGCGATCAGCGCGCGGCGCGGCCAGGTGCGCGGCCGTGGCGGGATGTCGAGCTGCGGCGCGGTCGTCATCGGTCCAGCCGGTCCTTCACCTGGATCGGACGCCCGTAGATCTCCTCGAAGTCGGCGTCGGTCGCGTCGGCGGCGGGGCCGTCGTAGACGAGCCGTCCTTCGCGCAGGCCGATCATGCGCGTCGTGTACTGGCGCGCGAGGTCCATGAGGTGCAGGTTGACCAGCACCGTGAGGCCGCGCTCCTGGTTGATGCGCTGCAGGTCCGCCATGACGGAGTGCGCGGTGGGCGGGTCGAGGCTCGCGACGGGTTCGTCGGCGAGCATCACTGCCGGCTCCTGGCTGAGCGCGCGGGCGATCGCGACGCGCTGCTTCTGACCACCGGACAGGGCGCCGCCCCGCTGCCACACCTTCTCCAGCATCCCGACCGAGTCGAGCGCACGCATCGCGATGTCACGGTCCGCGGGGCGTGCCGAGCCCAGGAGGGTGCGCCACGTGGGCGTGTGGGAGAAGCGGCCGACGAGCACGTTCTGGTAGACGCTCGCGCGATCGGCCAGGTTGAAGTGCTGGAAGATCATGCCGACGTGGCCGCGAAGCTGGCGCAGCTGACGACCCGACAGGCCCGTCACCGTGTGCGGGCCGACCGTCACCGTGCCGCTCGTGGCGGGCACCAGGCCGTTGATCGTCCGGATCATCGTCGACTTGCCGGAGCCCGAGAGTCCGACGACGGAGATCATCTCGCCCGGCTCGACGCGCAGGGAGACGTCCTTGAGCGCGACCACGCCGTTCGGATAGCGGACGGTCACCTGGTCGAGCGCGATGGGCCACGGCACGGAGGCCGAGGGCGTGGCGCCCTCGGCCTCCGGCTGCGTCGTGTGCTGACGCATGTGAGGAGTGTCCTTACTGTCCGCTGAAGCGGGCGTTGACCTGGCGGGCCAGGTCGATCGCGGCCGCGTCGGCGGGCACCCAGTCGGTCTGGCCGAAGATGTTGCTGAGCGTGTCGGGGTCCACGTCCGCGTAGCCGTCCATCAGGTCGGTGATCTCGGCACGCAGGTCCTCGGGAAGGTCGTCGGAGAGGACGACGCCGCCGTTGGGGTACATCTCCGACAGGCCGAAGACGACGATCTTCTCGGCGAGGTCGGGCACCTCGGACTCGTCGATCGAGCTGCGGGCATCCCAGTAGGAGAAGCCGACCTCGGCGTCGCCGTTGTAGACGGCCATGATCAGGGTGTCGTTGCCGGTGACGGGCACCTGCTCCAGGTCGTCGATGCTGGTGCCGAGCTCCTCGAGCATGAGGACGGGCAGCTGATAGCCGGCCGGCGACGTGGTGTTGCCGAACGCGACCTTCGTGCCGGGCTCGATGGCACCGAGCGCATCGACAGAGACGGGTCCGACGCCGGTGTTCTCCTCGCCGGAGGCGACGCCGTTGCAGTACAGGAACGTCTGACCGCTCGCGGCGTAGGTGGCCTCGACGGGCTCGTCGGCGCAGTACTTGTCGGCGTTGTCGATGTTCGTGAAGAACTGCGACGCGTAGGACGAGGCTCCGAAGCGAACGTCCTGCAGCACGGCGTGCGCGCCGTACAGGTCCTCGGCCGCGGCGAGCGAGCCGGCGTCGGCGATGGCGATCTGCGCCTGACCCGAGCCGATCGCCTCGACGGCGGCCTGGTAGTCCTTGGTGACGACGCCGGTGACCTCGATGCCGAGCTCCTCGGTGAGGTAGTCGGTGAGCGGCGACACGGAGGTGACCAGGTCGTTGACCTGCTCGTTGGGGATCAGCGCGAGGGTGATCTCGGAGGGCCAGTCGGCCTGAGCGTCGGCCGGGGCCGAGCCGTCGGTGGTGGCGGTGGTGTCGCCGTCGGCGGTGCTGCAGCCGACCAGGGCGAGGAGCGCGACGCCGACCAGTCCGGTCGTCGTAAGGGTCTTGCGCATGCTACTGCTGCCTTTCCTGAGTGGTTCCGGTGCCGGTTGGCATCTGAGGAGCGGTCGCCTCAGCGGCCGCCCACGCTTCGAGTGAGGGGTAGAGCTCGGGGAGGGTCGCGGCGGCCATGGTGACCTGGCTCGCGTGTGCCTCCCAGGTGGCGCCGACGAGGGCCGTCGCGGCTCCCCGGGCGATGGCCGGCTCGAGGTCGTTGACGTACACGTCGCCGACGCTCATGACTGGGCCGCGCGTGAGCATCTCATCGATCACGGGGCCGAGGCCGGCAGGCTTGCGCGCGGAGCACACGCGGCTGGTGATCGCTGAGGCGCCGAGCGCCTCGAGAGCCTCGGTGATGCGCACGTCGGGCGAGTTGGTGACGAGCAGCAGATCCGCGTACTCGGCGAGCCTCGTCAGGAAGTCCTCGAGGCCCTCGGGCGCCGCGATCGGAGCGGAGTCGGTCGCGAGCTCAGCGCGGCTGGCCATGTAGCCGGCCGAGAGCGCCTCGTCGTCGGCGCCGAGCTCGACTGCCGCGGCACGGACGGCGTCGTACCCGTCGATGCGCTCCTCATCCCCCGCCTCGAACCTCGCGACAGCCTCCTCTGAGGCGGCGACGATCTCGGGGATCCCTGCGGCCTCGGCGACGCCGCGTGCGTAGGCCCATAGAGGACCGTCACCCAAGGCGAGAGTGCCGTCGAAGTCGAAGATCACGGTGGGGCGCATCTGGTCCTTTCCCGCCGCCCCTCGTGGACGACGCGTCCAGACTATGCGAGCGATATGGACGGATGGGCCACGAACAGGTGAACATCAGAAGAACACTGTGTTTCATGGGCGCCCCTGAGTGCCGCTCCACCGCGCGGCATCGGACAGTCCGAACCAATCCCGACGCCGACGGCCGCGACTCGGGACGGAGGGCGCTCCACCGCGCGGCTCCCGACAGTCCGAACCAATCCCGACGGCGACACGCCAGCGTGTCGCCGCCCCTCACGGAGTGTCGCCGGGGTGTCGCGAACCGGAGTGGTGCGAAGTGTCGGAGTCAGCGCGGCGCGCGGCGCCGGGCACAGGACGGCGCGCCACGGGGTCGACCCGCGTGCAGAGCTTCACGCACCTGTGACCCATGAGGCGCGTGCGCCTGGAGCGGAACCACATGGCGCGCTGCAGTCACGCGAGTCACAGGTGCGTGAAGAGGCGTCACGCGCCCCCGGCTGGCGCTCAGGCGCGGTCGACGAGGCCCAGCGAGCGGACCTTGCGCTCCAGGTGGAACTGCGCGTACGCGGCGATCAGCCCGGCGGACTCGCGCCGCGCGCGCTGCTCGGAGGCGTCGGCCACCGCCCAGTCGCCAGAGAGCAGCGACGAGAGCAGGACGAACGCTTCCTCGGACGGCGCGGCAGCGCCGGACGGCCTGCACTCCTCGCACGTCGCGCCACCTTCAGCGACGGCGAACGCGCGGTGAGGTCCGGGCCGGCCGCAGGACGCGCAGTCATCGAAGCTCGGCGCATAGCCCGCGATCGCGAGCGAGCGGAGCAGGAACGAGTCGAGCACCATGCCCGCCTCATGCTCCCGCCGGCTCAGCGACCCGAGAGCACCATGCAGCAGCCGGTACTGCGGGTACGCCGGCTCCTTCTCGTGGTCGACGAGCTTGTCCGCCGTCTCGACCATGGCCGTCGCCGCGGTGTACAGCGCGTAGTCCTCGGCGATGCGCCGCGCGTACGGCTCCTTGGTCTCCACCTGGCTGATGATGTCCAGGTTCCGGCCCTCGTAGAACTGGATGTCCGCGAGCATGAACGGCTCCACGCGAGCGCCCAGCCGGGACGACGTGCGCCGGACGCCCTTCGCGACGGCGCGCACCTTCCCGTGGTGACGGGTCAGCAGCGTGACGATGCGGTCCGCCTCACCCAGCTTGTGGGTGCGGAGGACGATGGCATCGTCACGATAGAGGGGCACCCGCCTATTCTCCTCCTCCGTCCGACACGAAGTCGCAGGCGCGTCGCGTCGTGTCAGGCGTCGAGCACGACGAGCCGGCTGGTGCTGCGGGTCATCGCGACGTACCTGTCGACAGCACCCGCGACGTCGTCCCCGAAGGCGGCGGGATCCACGAGCACCACCAGGTCGAACTCCAGGCCCTTCGCGAGCGCGGGGCTCAGCGAGCTGACCCGGGGCCTGGGCGCGTAGGCGGGGTCGCCGATGACGCACGCCACCCCCCTCGAGTTCTCCTGCAGCCAGCCGTCGACGATTCCGTCGAGGTCAGCGCGGGAGCCGTGCACGACCGGATGCCCACCGGCACGCACCGAGACGGGGACGTTCGCGTCGGGCAGCACCGCTTGGATCACGGGGGCAGCCTCCGCCATCACCTCCTCGGGCGTGCGGTAGTTCACGGTGAGCGGCACACGCCGCACCTTCGTGAGGCCGACGCGGGAAAGCCTGTCCTCCCAGGCCTCGGGGAAGCCGGCACGCGCCTGGGCACGATCGCCGACCACGGTGAAGCTTCCCGACGGGCATCGCCGCATGAGGCTGCGCCACTGACCGTCGGTGAGCTCCTGCGCCTCGTCCACGATGACGTGCGCGAAAGGTCCGGAGAGGTCGCCGAGGCCTGGCCCACCCTCGTCAGTGTCGAGCACGCTCATCAGGTCCTGGCCGCGAAGCATCGACATCACGCCCATCTCGGAGTCGTCCTGATCGACGAGGTCCGCCACGACGTCGTCCATGCGGGCACGCTCGGCGGCGCGCGCGGCGCGCTGACGTGCCTTGCGCGCGGGCTCGTGGGGGTCGCCGATGCGCGCACGTGCCGCATCGAGCACGGGCAGGTCTCCGTCGGTCCACCGCGCCGGTTCGTCACGCTGGAGGGACGCGACCTGGTCCGGAGTGAGCCAGGGCGCGCACATGCGCAGATAGGCGGGCACCGAGAGGAGGTCACCGACGACCTCCTGCGGGTCGAGGATCGGCCACGCTTTCCCGAGCGCGTCCCGCAGACCCTGATCGCGACCCGCAGCCCGCCTGATCTCCGCGGCACGGCTCGTGACCGAGAGCCCGTAGGCGTCGAACTCGTCGGCGTCCTCGTGATCGTCGAGGTCCTCTCCGAGCACCGCGCGCGCGACGATGTCGAGCAGGGCGGTCCACACCTCCTCGCGCGCAGCGTTGTGGGGCAGCTCCCCCGTGGGGGCCTCGAAGGCCTCGGCCCAGTCGGGGGCGACGATCCGCACCTCCGTCTCCCCTGCGTCGACCACGAGCGAATCCGTCGGCGGCTCCTCGTAGAGGCGCACTGCAGCGTCGATCGCGAGGTCCAGGTCCGCCTTGAGCCGCACGGCCTCCTGCTCCTCCGGCACCGCGTCGGCACCCTCGACCACCAGGTCCCTGTAGGTGCACGTCTGGACCGACTCCTCGCCGAGGCTGGGCAGCACGTCGGCGATGAACTCGAGGTACGGCCGATGCGGGCCGACCACCAGCACCTTGCCGCCCTGCGCCCTGAGGCGCGCGTCGGAGTAGTTGAGGAAGGCGGCGCGGTGCAGAGCGACCACGGTCTTGCCCGTGCCGGGCCCGCCGTCGACGACGAGGACTCCGCTGGAGTCTGCCCTGACGATGGCGTCCTGATCCGACTGGATGGTCGCAAGGACGTCGCGCATCCGCGTCGTGCGGCTCTCGCCCAGTGAGGCGAGGAGCGCCGAATCGTCGTCGAGAGCCGCGTCGTCCGCGACGGCAGTGCCGTTGACGGCCTCGTCCCAGTGGTCGACGATGCGGCCGCCCCTCCACCGGAAGCGACGCCGGGTCACCACCCCCATGGGGTGCGCGGCCGTCGCGCCGAAGAACGGTTCGGCCGCGCCCGACCGCCAGTCGTAGAGAAGGCGGGCACCCTGGGCATCGGTCAGGCCCAGGCGGCCGATGTAGACGGCGCCACCGTCGTCGGTCGTGAAGCGCCCGAGGCACAGCTCGGCGCCGTACCGCTCGAGCGCGCGGAGACGACGCCCCAGGTACTGCACCGTCTGCTCGCGCTCGACGGCGCCCTGCCATGCGCCTCCACCCTGCTCGAACTCGGCGGCGAGACGCGACCGCAAGTCCGCGACATGCCAGTCGAGCGCGTCGCGCACCTTCACAAGGTGGGCTTCGTCAGCCTCGACGGCAGCGGGGTCGGCCTTGTGAGCAGGATGGGACTCGAGGTCGAAGATCGGTGCTGACACGTACGCTCCGGGGGTCTTGGCGGCATCCCGTCGGGCGGCGGGAGCATGCGATTGTCCCTCCGGACGGGGGCCTTGCGGCAAGTCCCCCTACGGCGGCTACTCTGAAGGTGAGGCGACGGCATCCTCGAGCCCGTCGAGGATCATGTCGAGCCCCACGTCGAACGACGCCCCGAACGAGTAGTCGGGTTGCGCGACGTGCTCCATCGCAAGCCTCGTCATCTGCGGGTACTCGCCGGACGCGAAGACGTGCGCGATCTCCTCGGCCACCTCCGCGAGCCCCTCCTGCTCCCCCTGGCCGGGCAGGCTGGCCTCCTCGATGGCGAATCCGTAGACGTAGCTGTCGAGGATCGCGTAGCCGTGGGCCATGAACGGGAGCGGCAGCCCGCCGCGGTCGAGCGTGGCGAGCATCGCCTCATGATGCCGGAGCAGCTCTGGCCCCGGCGACCTCCTCGATTCAAGCAGTGGCACGGCCCAGGGATGCTTCACCAGGACGGTGCGCGCGGAGCGGCAGCGCGTGCGGATCGCCTCACGCCACTCGAGGTCCTCGGGCGGGAGCGCCATCTCGGAGAACACTCGCTCGACCATGAGATCGAGCAGCGTCTCCTTGCCGTCGACGTGGTGGTAGAGCGTCATGGGCTTGCTGCCGAGCTCCGACGCGAGCGCGCGCATGGTGAGCGCCTCGACGCCGTCCCGATCTGCGAGCTCCATGGCCGCATCGATGATGCGCTCCTTGGACAGCTTCGCGCGGGGCGCTGGGTCGGCGGCCATGACGGCTCCTTCGGTCGGTCGCGGGCGGTGGATCTGATCAAGTCTCACAGATGGAGGGGCGGCGGCTGCCGTCGGTCGAGTGCGTGTCGGACGGCAGCCGGCCCGCTCAGTACGTGGCGGAGGACATCGCGGCGATGCCGTATCC
Organism: Demequina zhanjiangensis; assembly: GCF_030418315.1. Taxonomy (GTDB): domain Bacteria; phylum Actinomycetota; class Actinomycetes; order Actinomycetales; family Demequinaceae; genus Demequina; species Demequina zhanjiangensis. Next base: position 106,964 of record NZ_JAUHPV010000003.1, on the reverse strand, counting down.
GAGGAGAGCGACCATCCCGCCCGAGCTGAGCATCAGCATGGAGAGGATCGCGGGGATCGCGTACCAGGGGTACTCCTTCTTCTGCGCGGGAGCGGCGGCGATGGACTGGGTGGCGGTGCTGGACATGTGCGTTCTCCTTCAGTGAGTGGTACTTAGTACGACATCGAGGCTAGACGTACTAAGTACGACTGTCAACACCCCTGGCAGAATGTCTATTTCTGCGATTCGGCTTGACTATCGTACTAAGTACGCCTAGCGTTCATCGTGGCAGACGTACTAAGTACGACAACACCAGATCCCGGGGAGGGAACCATGAACGCCAGCACCACCGCCACCGCAGCCACCTCGGCCGCATCGATCGCCGCCGCGGCATCCGCCTCGCACGGCTCCACCGACCGCACTCCGACCGCGACCATGCGCGCCGCAGTCCAGCGCGCCTACACCGGTCCCGAGCAGATCCACCTCGACACCGTCCCGATGCCCCAGCCCGGTGAGGGCGAGGTCCTGCTCGAGGTCCACGCCGCCGGCGTCGACCGCGGCGTGTGGCACCTGGCCACCGGCCGTCCGTTCGTCATCCGCATGATCGGCTTCGGCCTCCGTCGGCCCAAGCAGCCCGTCCAGGGCTCGGACGTCGCGGGCGTCGTCAAGGCCATCGGTGCGGGCGTCACGCGCTTCGCCGTCGGCGACGGGGTCTTCGGCAGCGCCGACGGCACGTTCGCCGAGTTCGCAGTCGCCAAGGAGGAGCGCCTCGCGGCGAAGCCCACACGCACCTCGATGGTCGAGGCGAGCGCGCTGCCCGTCTCCGGCGTCACCGCCATGCAGGCGGTCGTGGACTCTGCGCAGGTCGAGGCCGGCCAGCGCGTGCTCGTCCTCGGTGCCTCAGGCGGCGTCGGCTCGTACGCCGTGCAGATCGCCGTCGCGGCAGGCGCCCACGTCACCGGTGTCGCGTCAGCAGCGAAGGCCGACCTGGTGACGGAGCTCGGCGCCGAGCGCGTCCTCGACTACCGCACCACGGACGTCACCACGCTTCAGGAGGAGTTCGACGTCATCATCGACACCGGCGGCCTCACCCCGCTGCGTCGGCTGCGCCGCATCCTCTCCCCCACCGGCGCGCTCGTGATCGTCGGCGGCGAGGGCGGCGACTCCCTGATCGGCGGCTCCGGCCGCTCGCTCGTCGCGCCGCTCGTCTCGCTGTTCAGCAAGCAGCGCCTCATGGGCCTCATGTCCGCCACCACCGCGGTGCGCCTCAACCGTCTCGCCGCGCTCGTCGAGCAGGGAGACGTGCGCGCCGCCATCCACCGCACCTACCCGCTCGACCGCGCGTCGGACGCCGTCTCCGACCTGGCCGACGGCCGCGTCGCCGGCAAGGCCGTCGTCACCGTCCGCGACGCCCACTGACCGCCACAGCAGGCACAAGACCTACAGACCACAGCATCGTCCCCACACTGGAGAACCTCTCATGACCACTCGCAACGAACTCGCCCCCGCCACGGCCGCGCGCCTCGCCGGCGTCGGCTACATCGCCATCGTGCTGCTCGCGATGAGCGCCAACTTCCTGGTCCGCAACCAGCTCGTCATCCCCGACGACCCGGCCATGACCATGAGCAACATCGCGGAGAACGCGACCACCTTCCGCTTCGGGATCGCAGGCTTCGCGGCGATCGCCATGATCGACATCGGCATCGCCTGGGCGCTCCACGTCCTGCTGCGGGGCACCGGTGAGCGCCGCTCGCTCCTCGCCGCGTGGCTGCGCGTCGCCTACACGGTGGCGTTCATCCCGGCGATCACCTTCATGGTCCTCGCGCTTCAGCTCTCGGTCGGCGGCGACGCCGTGGCCGGGCTCGACGCAGGCCAGAGGGAGGCGTGGACCGGGCTCGCCATGGAGGCCTTCGACATCACGTGGCTGCTCGCGCTCGTGGCGTTCGGCCTGCACCTGATCGTCCTGGGCCGCATCCTTGTCGCCTCGCGCATCGGACCGCGCCCGCTCGGCATCGGCCTGTGGATCGCGGGCGGCGCCTACATCGCCGACACCTTCGCCCACCTCCTGATGGCCAACTACGCCGACTTCGGCGGCGCGTTCCTCGCGATCGTCGCCACGGCATCCATCGTCACCGAGGTGTGGTTCACGATCTGGCTCCTGGTCCGCGCACCGCGGACGGTGGCCACCCTCCCCGGCAAGGAGCCGGAGCTCGTCGCCGCCTGACGCGGAGACGACAGCGCCCCGTCGGCCCTCTTCTTGAGGGTCGACGGGGCGTTCTGCTGCGCGCCGTGCGCCCTGGCATCGCATGGGTGCCGGTCTTGATGCCGATATCGGCACTCATGCGATGCCAGGGCGCTTCAGGCCGGCGGGCGCCGCGGGAGGTGGCGCGCAGCGCGACGAGCGGAGAAGAGGAATGAGGACGCGCCGGGTTCCACCATGGTCGATGGTCACCCCCGGCGCGTCCGGTCCCGACCCCGCGTCCCCTGTGGTCGACAGGCTGGCGTGGCTCGGCCGGGACGCCGCAGCGTTACCGCGCCTGGCGGTTCACCGCGGAGATGATGGCCTTCAGCGTGGCCGTGGTGATGGAGGGGTCGATGCCGACGCCCCAGAAGATCTCATCGCCGATGTGGCACTCCACGTAGGCAGCCGCGCGGGCGTCGCCGCCGGCGGTGAGCGCGTGCTCGGCGTAGTCGAGCACCTCGACCTTGACGCCGCGGGTTCCGAGCGCGGAGACGAACGCGTCGACGGGCCCGTTGCCGTCGCCCTCGATCGTCACCTCGTCGCCGTTGTCCACGACGTCGGCAGCGAGGGTGTCGGGACCGGCGTCGGACGACGACGTCCGGGTGCCCTGGAGCGCGAACCGGCCCCACTGGCTCTCGGGATCGGGCGACGGCAGATACTCGTCCTCGAAGATCTTCCACAGCGCGTCGGCGGTCATCTCGACGCCGAGCTCGTCAGCGTGGTGCTGGACGACGCGGGAGAACTCGATCTGCAGGCGGCGCGGGAGGTCGAGATGACGCTCCGACTTGAGCAGGTACGCGACGCCGCCCTTGCCCGACTGCGAGTTGACGCGGATGACGGCCTCGTACGAGCGGCCCACGTCCTTCGGATCGATCGGCAGGTACGGCACGGCCCAGACCAGGTCGTCGACTCCCACGCCCTTCTTGGCCGCCTTGTCCTCCATCGCCTCGAGGCCCTTCTTGATGGCGTCCTGGTGGGAGCCGGAGAAGGCGGTGAAGACCAGGTCGCCGCCCCACGGGTGGCGGGGGTGCACGTCGATCTGGTTGCAGTACTCGACGGTGCGGCGTACCTCGTCGATGTCCGAGAAGTCGATCTCCGGGTCGATGCCCTGGCTGAACAGGTTCATGCCGAGCGTCACCAGGTCCACGTTGCCGGTGCGCTCGCCGTTGCCGAACAGGCAGCCCTCGATGCGATCCGCACCGGCCATGTAGCCCAGCTCGGCTGCCGCGATCGCGGTGCCGCGGTCGTTGTGCGGGTGCAGGCTCAGCACCACCGAGTCGCGGTAGTCCAGGTGGCGGTTCATCCACTCGATCGAGTCGGCATACACGTTCGGAGTCGCCATCTCGACGGTGGCGGGCAGGTTGATGATCACCTTGCGGTCGGGCGTCGGCTTCCACACGTCCAGCACCGCGTTGGAGACGCGGACCGCGTACTCGAGCTCGGTACCCGTGTACGACTCGGGGCTGTACTCGTAGAAGACCTTCGTCTCCGGGATGGTCTCCTCGTACTTCTGGCACAGCATCGCGCCGTGCGTCGCGATGTCGAGGATCTCGTCCTCGTTCGCCCGGAAGACGACCTCGCGCTGCAGGATCGACGTGGAGTTGTACAGGTGGACGATCGCCTGCTTCGCGCCCTTGATGGACTCGTAGGTGCGCTCGATCAGGTGCTCTCGCGCCTGGGTGAGGACCTGGATCGTGACGTCGTCGGGGATCCGGTCCTCTTCGATCAGCTTGCGCACGAAGTCGAAGTCGGTCTGGCTGGCCGACGGGAAGCCGACCTCGATCTCCTTGTAGCCCATGCGGACCAACAGGTCGAACATGCGGAGCTTGCGCTCGGCGTTCATCGGCTCGATCAGCGCCTGGTTGCCGTCGCGCAGGTCGACGGCGCACCACCGCGGCGCCTTGTCGATCACGTTGGACGGCCACGTACGGTCGGGCATGTCCACACGGATCTGCTCGTGGAACGGCTGATACTTGTGGATCGGCATCCGCGACGCCTTCTGGTCGCCGCCGGTGTAATGCTCAGAAGTGGTCTGCTCGCTTGTCATGTCGCTTCTCTCAGGGTCTCGACTCGTCGGTGGGCCGGCACACGAACCGCCGCGACGAGGAGCCAGCCTGTTCTAGGCCTCGTCGCGGCAGCTAAGAAGCAGCGAGCGTGCACGCATACGGCCACCATAGCGCACTGGATGCGGAGCGCTACCCCGTCATCGATGGGTGCGCTCCCGGACCTCAGTGCTTCGGGCGGCTGGGGGGGCTCGCTGCCCCGTGCCCGCAAGCGCTGCGAGGCGGACATATTCTCAATTATCGGCGTTTCGTCGATGCGCGCGCTCACGCATCTCCGGGGTGCAACGAGTCATGGGTTCCACCCTTGTCGACCAGGCGGAACGAGACTCGGGCCAGTTCACGTCGAAGGAAACTCCTCGCCTCAGTCCAGGCGCCCGGGTCCCGAGGGGAGCTCGAGGAGGCTTCTGAGCATGCGGACGCGACGCTTGGTCGTTGCGTATGAAGCCACTGTCAACCTGCAGGGACGGCCGCGCCGGCCTGAGCTTGCGAACGTCAATGTCGCCCACACCCGTGAGTCCTGGTATGTGTTCACGAATCCGTCGTAGGGAATGTACGCGATGCTTAGATCAGATTCCACGTCATACTTCCGCGTACGAAGCCAGTCACGGACGACAAGTTGACCGCTGCGGTCACGCCAAACACCCCCGACCGCGCCACGTCCGATCACCGCAGCCGAGCATCCAATCGCAACGACGAACCAGCCGGGCCAGGCATCGGTTTCGATCACTCCGCCCGCGCAGGCGAGCCCGATCATTGCGAGCATCGCCACAAACGCCCAACCGATTGGGCCGGTGCGCACGAGGTGAGCACTTCGTAGAATTGAAATCACCCTAGTCCTACCAGTTGACCCTCTCGCTGACGCTGTAGCCGACAACTAAGTCAGCCTTCCACGCAACGCTCCTAAACGTTCGATCGTAGCGCGTCATGTACCTTCGGCTGCCGATCCCATTCCGCACGATTGCACGCGAGAACGATCCTCGAAAGCCTGCAGCGCCCCGCAGAACGGCAGTCTTGGCCAGCTTTCCTGCAACACCCCCGGCAACTGCTGCGACCGCCGTGACGGCCGCTTCCTTCCACCTCCCCTGACGCGCGTAAGCGGCCGCATATACGCCGTTGCACACGTTGCCGACGATGCCCCACGCGAGTGAACACGCCGCCCCAATTCGCTTGCCCCATTTGCTATCGGTCAACCATTTCGAGGCAGTTCCGGTGGCCTTCCAGACCGCCTTTGCGCCCTTCTTGATCTTGGACCACCAGGATTTGCCTGAGGTGTCGTATTTGTTGATGGGGTCTTGGGGGTAGGTGTAGGCGGTGGTGTTGCCGCCGGGGACGGGGTCGACGGAGGTGAATTGTCCGGTGACGGGGTTGTACAGGCGGACTCCCATGAGCATGAGTCCGGTGGTGTCGGTGGCGCGTTCCTTGGCGCCGATCCATCCGTAGGTGATGGCTCCGGTGTCGGGGTCGGTCATCCCGGTGAGTGGGTTGCCGTATTCGTCGAAGTCGGAGTAGCCGCCGATGGCCTCGATCGTGTCGTCCGAAGCGACTGTGAGGGGTAGTGCGATGTCGCCGTGGATGTCGGACAGTTGGATCTGCGCGATGCCGTTGGTGATGGTGATTCCGAGGTCGCCTCCGAGCGACGATCCGTACCAGGAGGTGGTCTGCTCGCCGGTGGTGTCGGTGGAGATGGCCCAGGCTGGGTTGTCTGAGCTGTCGGTGTAGTGGCGCACCAGGGTGGTCGTGCCCGAGCTCGACGTGGTCGTCGCGGTCGCACGCCGTTGCAGGGCGTCCAGGCTGTAGCTGGTGGTGACACCGTTTTGGGTCAGGGATGCGGCGAGGTCGTTGTCGTAGTAGCCGATCTGCAGGTCGCCTGCCGCGGCTCCTGCGGGGGTGTCGGCGGCGGGGATGAGCGTCTGCCGGCCGAGTGCGTCGTACACGTATGCGTCGGTCGTGTTCGCGGCGTACTGGATGCGGTCCGCGTCGTCGTACACCCACGCGTCTGTCTCGCCGGTGCCGGCGCTGACACACGCGCCGTCGGTGCCGGAGATCCCGGTGGTGCGGGCAAGACGGTTGCCGCGCTTATCGAACGTGTAGGCGCGGGTGGCGCAGGCGGTGACGTCGCCGGCCTCGGGGTCGGTGTTGACGCTGGCGCCGATGCCGGCGGTGCGGTCCGTGACCTCGACGAGCCGTCCTGCCATGTCGTAACTGTAGGTGCGGTTGTACTCCGACACGGCCTCGGGACTCACGCCCGCGCTGGGAGTGGATTCGGCGACCACGCGCCCATACAGGTCCAGCTGCTGACTCCACGCGATCAGCGGGACGGTCTCGCCAGCGGTGTCGACACCGGAGTACGCCAGCCCGATCGTGTGTCCGGTGCGGGTGTACGTGGTGGTCTGGGTCAGGTTGCCGGGCATGGTCTGCACGGTCATGTTCCCGCCCGCGTCGAACGCTGCGGTGAACGTGTAGGTCGGGTAGGTGCCGGTGGTCTCGTCGAACGTGTCCGACGTGATCGTCATCGCGGTGGGAAGGCCGCGATGTTCGTCGTTTCCTGCCGCGTCGGTGCCGTCGTACGTGTACTCGGTGCGTTGCACGCCGTCGTCGACGGTGCCGGTACGGCCGTGCGAGTCGTAGGTGGTGGTGGTGACGGCGCCGTCGGTGTCGGTGTAGGTCACGGTGCGACCCCACAGGTCGTAGCCGGTCGACACGGTCGAGGTGATGGTGTCGGTCGCGTCCACGGCGTGGGTGTCGGTCAGCAGCCCCGTCGTCTCGTCGTAGACGTACGTGGTCGTCTCGAGCGGCTGCGAGTCAGCAAGGCCCGTCGTGGCGGTCGAGGACGTGAGGATCCGTCCGTCGGCGGTGTAGGTCGTGTCGGTGGTGCGGGTGACCGCGTCGAGGGTCTCGACGGTTGTCTTGGCTGCCAGCAGCATCGAGTACGCGGTGGTGCGCGCCTCTGGGACCGCCGGGTCCGCCTCTGCGGTCTTGATGACACAGGTCAGTCCAGCCCACTGCGGCGTGTTGCCGCAGGCGGCGTCGTCGGTGTTGGCCCCTGCCGTGTAGTACACGGTCAGCTCGGTGCCCGCGTCAGTGCCGTCGGATCCGGGTTGGCGGGTCTCGACGATGCGGCCCAGGCTGTCGTAGCGGGTGAGGGTGGTGATGTTGTCTGCCGGCGAGTCCATCACGGTCGTGGTGGTGGTGGCTGCGGACAGGATCCAGCCCGACGTGTCCGACGTCGCCGTGGCGGCGTCGATCGGGTCGTAGCCGGTCTCGGTACGCGACAGCAGCGTCTCGCCGGCGATGTCGGGCGAGACGATGCCCCAGCCGCCGTCTGTGGCGGCCGCTTCGGTTTCGGTCACGGTGGTGACGAGGTTGAACTTCTGTCCGGTGCGGGGGTTGATGCCGCCGTTGGGGGCGTCCTCGTCGTACGTGTACTGGGTGTGGATACGGGTGCGCTGCCCGTCCTCACCGTCCTCGGCCGGCGCCCACGTGTCCGTCACGAGGGTGCCTGCCGGCACCAGCACGGTGCCCGCGGTGATGGTAGCGCCGCTCTCGGAGCCGTCATCCCACGTCAGGTCCGTGGTGGCGGTGATGTCGGTGGCGTTGTAGTTGGTGAGGGTCGCGACAGCGTTGACCTCTGCGGCTGGCACCGTCTGTCCGTCGATGAGGGCGGACTGGTCGATGAGGTAGGCGGTCGCTGCCGGATCGAGGCTGCGCACGATCCGTCCGCCGTCGTCGTACTCGTCGGCGGTGTACTGCCATGCGCCGGCGCCGTAGCTGGCGGTGTTGACGGTGTAGCCCTCGTCGTCGGTGAACTGGAAGTCTCCGTCCAGCCACTGGGCGGCATTGACCGTGGCCGGGTCGGAGCTGCCGGGGTCGTCGCCTTGGGCGAAGACCGCAAACCCTCGTGTCGGGGTGCGGGACTGGCCCCACGCGTGCTGTGCGGCTGCCACGTCGGGGCTTCCCGACGGCATGGCGGTCGCATCCAGGCCGTACACGAAGCGTGACACGACCGTGGTGGCGGCATTGTCGGTCGCGCCTTCACGGGTGACGGCCAGCACCGAGTCGTTGCCTTGGCTCGACGTGCCGTAGGAGATGCCCCATGCGGCAAGCCCGGCTGGAGTGACCGACGTGAGCGTCGGAACGCCGGCATCGGTGAGGTCGCCGTAGCCGTAGACGACGTTCAGCCCTGAGCGGGGGTCGGTGACGGAGGTGAGGTAGCCGTCGCTGTTGTAGCCGTAGCGGGCGACGACGGTGTCATCCATCGCCTCCGCGGCGGTGTCCCAGGTGTGGAACGTCGCTTCGCTGACACGACCTGCGTATGCGTTGGTGGCAGCATTCGTGGCGGTGTAGTAGTCGATGGTGAGGTACCGGCATCCTGCCTCGACCGGTGTGGCCGAGCAGGTGACGCCCTCGGGTACGGGGGCGAGGATCTGCGTGATGCGGCCCTGTTCGTCGTGGGAGAACGTCGTCTTGCCTGACGCGGCAGGCTCGGTGATCGACTTGGCGACCCACTTCCCTGCCTCGAGGTGTTCCCAGGTGGTGGTCACGCCCAGGTCGTCGACCATCGTCAGCACCGCATCAGTGCCCTGACCGGTGATCGACACTGTGAAGCCCAATGCGGCGGTGTCGTCGTCGAACGGCTCATAGGTCCCGTTCATCTGTGCGGTGTTGCCGCCGCCTGGCTGGACGTACAGCAGGTAGGAGCCGTCGACGTCTTGGAAGGCGAGCACGCCGTCGTCGCCGGTGGAGTCCACCACCGTCAAGCCCGCCTGTCCCAGATCCGAGCCCTCGAACGATGCCGTCCAGCCCGGACCGAACACGGAGGTCTCGGTGCCGCCTGCGAAGGAGTTGTAGCTGCGCGACAGGGACATCGTGCCGGTGTAGGCCGGCACCTCGAGGTCGGTGACGGCGGTGTTGAACTCGCCAGTCCACAACGCCACCTGGCCAGGCCCTGCCGTCGCGGTGGGGAAGCCGCCGCCGAAGGCGTGCGGGATCACGATTACGGAGGTGTGCGTGTCGTCGTCCTGCCAGGTGCATCGCGTCGTCAACGGGTTGTCATCGCCGTCGAGGTAGGTGAAGCACACCTGCACGTCGATGCGGTTGGGGACGCGTTCCTTGCCGGCCGGTACTGACGCCGAGGCCGCCCACGTGTACTCGACCTTCGGGTCGACGCCAGCCGCTACGGGGTCGAGCTGCTCGACCTCGATCCAGTCGGTGTTCACGCCAGTGCCGTCGGTGTAGTCCACATCGACGTCGGTTCCTGCCACGCGCGCATACACGGTGCGCTCGACCGAGCCCTCGGTGCCCTTGGGGGCGGTGGCTACGACCGGTGCGTTGCCTGTCGTGGTGTAGTTCGCGTTCGGTGCGGAGATCCCCACTGATCCCACGCCGTACTCGGCCTCGTCCTCGGAACCGGGGTTGCCGGCGCGGTCGATCGCGCGGGCCCACACCTGGTGGCCGCCCTTGGTCACAGGTAGCGCGATCGACGCGGTGCCCGCCACTGCGGTCACCGTCTGCGTCGCTCCCCCATCGATCGTGTACTCGAAGCTGACAGCATCGGTTGCGGTCAGCGTCGCGGACGCGTTGGCTGGTGGCGTCTCGATCCACTGGTCCTCGGTGACACCTGTCGTGTCGATCGCCGTCACGCCGGGCGGATCGGTATCGACCACGATGGTCCAGGTGGGTTCGTTGGCGGACTTGGAGTCCACGGAGCCGTCGTTGGCGACCGCTGAGACCGAGTACGTCTTGTCGTTCGTCAATGCCGGCGACTCGTATTCCGACCGCAGACCAGACTTGACCGACGAGCCCGACGCCAGCGACTTGAAGGTCGTGGATCCCTGCATGATCGTGAAGCGGGCCTTCACCAGGCCGCCGTCAGGGTCCGACACCTTCGCAGACAGGATCGGCGTGGTGTCGTTGATGTAGTACGTCGTGCCCGACGCGGGCGTGACACCGTTGACCTGGAGCGTCGACGGCTTGCTGGGATAGCGGTTGTACACCACCTTCAGCACCGGCTTGTTAGTTGCCGCGTTGCCGGAGTTGAACTTCTTCCAATACGTGTTGTCGGTCTCCGAGCTCGCCTTGATGCCGATGCCCTTGCCCGTGGTGGTGCCCTTGGCCCAGTTCGCGGCCAACGTCGTCACGTCCGCGCTGACCCAGCCGTCGGCACACGACGACGAGTAGCCCTTCGTGGTCGACACGGTCGCGTACCTGTCGTAGAAGCTCGGCTTGGTGTCCCACCGCGTCGACGAGGACGTCAACGACGTCGACCACACCTCCCACGACCTTGCCGTGCACGACCACGAGTGGAAGTTCCACAGCTTCAACTCTGCGGAGATCACCTCAGTGCCCAGGATCGGCATCACGTTCGCGTTGATGTAGGACCGGTACTTCGACGTTCCCGAATCCCACGTGCCGATCAGCAGATCCGTCTGCGTTGAACGGTCCGTGTCCCACGCGGTGGACAGATACGTGTCGAACGACAAAGAGAGGTTCACCGACGGGTCGATCACGACGGGGAACACGTCACCAGAATCGAATGGCACATCGTCGGCGTCAATCGAGACCGTGCCGGCATCGCCGGCCACATCGAACTGGGCGGGCACCTCCACCTCGACAGGCAGCGCGTTCACGTCCGCCAGCGACGGCGAACCCGATGGCGATGCTGACGGTGATGGTGGGGCAGACGCCGAAGCGCCGACCTCGGGCTCGGGAGCCATCTGCGCCACCGGCACGGTGCGAAGCGCGTCGTTGTCAGCGTCCCAGGCAAGCACCTCGGACACCTGGACGAGTTCCTCGCCGTCCTCACTGGTGCCCGTCAACGTCTCACCGTCAGTCGTCAGATCGACATCCTCGGAGTCGAACTGCAGCGACAGCGTCTCGGCGCGGTCCAGGGCCGCTGCGGTCTTGGCGACGAAGAACTGCTCATAGCCGGTGGCGGTGACGTAGAACACGAGGTCGATTCCCGGCTCCACGTCGACATAGCGGATCGCGTCGTCCGCGGCGATCGGGTCGGGAAGCGTGCCGTCCCACCACAGGGTGAACTCGCCGCCTTCGGCATCGGTGCCGGTCACCAGTGCGGTGTGGCCCTTGCTTGCACCGGAGAAGATCAGGTTTGCCGGATGCGCGCCAGGCCTGTACGAACCGTCCGACCACGACACCAGCTCGGTATCGAGAGCCTCCCAACCCTCTTCCGTGGTGGGGTCCTCACCGGTGGCGACCCACTCGGGACCGGCGAACATCTCACTGCGCCACAGCCCGTCGGGTAGCGCGAACGTCTGCGACGTCTCGGTGCGCTGCGACAGATCCTCGACAGCCTCGTCCTTCAGCACCGCGAGCATGGATGCGGAGATCGCATCGGGAGCCGTCAAGCCGTTCCAAGCGCCCTGCTCGGTCCAGTCGACCTCGTCTGCGCCCTCCGCGGCGAAAGCGCCACCCTCGCTCACGCCAAGCGCGGCGAACGCGGCCACCACAGTGATCGCGGCCGTGCGCACCCCGCGCGTCCAGCCGCCGTTGATGTATGCGGAAGAAAGAGAGAACGCCACAGCGATCCAGCCCCACAGCCCCCAGGAACGCGCATGCGCGTCCGACACAGCGGAACTGGCACCCCGCCAACCGCCGCCCCGTAGCCGCCAACATCGGCAACACTCCCGCTCGTGGGCTGGCAGATATTTAGCAGAACCAGAACCGAAAACGCAAGCCAGATGCGACACACCCCACCGCGTATCGGCGCGACCGAGCGCCCATCGCCGACACCAAGCCGGCTGCTGCTGCCCTTTCGCCGACAGCCCGGCTTGGAGCAGGCGACCTCACTCGGGATCGCGTGACAGCGCGCGGGACACCGACGACTTTCCCACCCCCAACACCGCCGCGATGTGCGCCAGCGACTGCCCGCCACTACGCATCTTCTTCGCGGCAGCGACACGTTCGGGAGTCATCACCGTGGGACGCCCCCCGACACGACCCTGGGAACGGGCATGAGCCAGACCACGCATCGTGTTCTCCCGAATCGTCGCCACCCGCAACTGAGCAAGCACCGCCATGATCCCCACGATCGCCTCACCCATCGGCGTCGACGTGTCGACATCCAGGAACGGCTCCGTCAAGCTGCGCAGACGGATCCCACGCGCACCAAGGTCCCGGATGATCTCGATCGCCAGCCTCTCCGAGCCCGCCACACGATCCAAGGCCCGCACCAGCAACGTGTCACCCCCGCGCAGATAGTCAAGGCACGCATCCCACTGCGGACGCGACGCCATCCGACTCGACTCACCATGATCGACAAACACCCGCACCGCACCCGCAGCCTCAAGCTCCGCCTCCTGCGACTGCGGATTCTGCTCACGCGTCGACACCCGCGCATACCCGATCACATTGCCCATCACGCCACTCCCCCCACTCCCCCGCATACCCGCCACATCGGGACCAGAAACGGTCACTCCACAGTAACGGGCCACCAGCATTTCGGACCAGACTTTCGGGACGAAACCTCACGCACGCGAGCGATCAAGCCCGGGACCCACCGGAGCCATCCCGAAACCGATCCATTCTCGAACCTGCGGGCACGGTCGGAGCAGACGGAGCGACGCGGGACCGAGCAGTTCCGCGGCCGGGCGCTGGTCAGACCGTCAGAACCCCAGGCGTCCCAGCTGCTTCGGGTCGCGCTGCCACTCCTTGGCGACCTTGACGTGAAGGTCCAGGTAGACCTTGCGTCCGAGTAGCCGCTCGATGCCCTGGCGGGCCGTGGCGCCGACCTCCTTGAGACGTGACCCGGCCTTGCCGATCACGATGCCCTTCTGGGAGTCGCGCTCGACGAACACGTGGGCGCGGATCTCGAGCACGTCCTTCGTGGAGGTCTCGTCGCCGGGCTCGATCATCTCCTCGACGACCACGGCCAGCGAGTGGGGCAGCTCGTCGCGGACGCCCTCGAGAGCGGCCTCACGGATGAGCTCGGCGACCATCACGTCCTCGGGCTCGTCGGTGACCTCGCCGGACGGGTACAGCGCCGGTCCCTGCGGCAGGTGGCCCACAAGCACGTCGGTGAGCACATCCACCTGGATGTCCTTGACCGACGAGACGGGCACGACGTCGGCCCAGTCACCCAGCTGCGAGACGGCGAGGAGGTGCTCGGCGACCTTGTCACGCGGGACCTTGTCGACCTTGGTGACGATCGCGATCACGGGCGCGCGCGCCTCGGACAGCTCGCGGGCGATCCACTTGTCGCCGGGGCCGATCTTCTCATCGGCAGGCAGGCAGAAACCGATCACGTCGACCTCGGCGAAGGTCTCGCGCACAAGGTCGTTGAGCCGCTCTCCCAGCAGCGTGCGCGGCCGGTGAAGCCCGGGGGTGTCGACCACGACGAGCTGCGCGTCGTCCCGGTTCACGATGCCGCGGATCGCGCGGCGGGTGGTCTGCGGACGCGACGACATGATCGCGACCTTCTCCCCTACTAGGGCGTTCATCAGCGTCGACTTGCCCGCGTTCGGGCGGCCGACGAAGCAGGCGAAGCCTGAACGGTGGCCCTCGGTGGTGTCAGTCATCGTCATGGTCCTTCCTGCGGGACCGGCCCGCGCGCACCGTGCGGCGCTCTCCCGTATCAGTGTCCTCCGGCGGGTCCTCGCGCCGCACGACGACGGAGGTGAGGCGTCGGCGTCGGCCCTCGGCTCGGTCTGCGAGCAGCTCGAGTCCGTGCACCTTCGCGTGGGCGCCGGGGATCGGCACCTTCCCGAGCGCCTTGGCGAGCAGGCCCGCGACGGTCTCGACGTCCTCGTCGTCGATCTCCACGTCGAACAGCTCGGCGAGCTCGTCCAAGCCCATGCGGGCGGGCACCCGATAGGCGCCCCCGGACAGCTCCTCGGCCTCGGGTGCGGTGCGGTCATGCTCGTCGACCACCTCGCCCACGATCTCCTCGAGCGCGTCCTCGATGGTCACGAGCCCGGCGACGCCGCCGAACTCGTCGACCACGATCCCCATGTGGAACACCTCGTCCTGCATGCGGCGCAGCAGGTCGTCGGCGGGCACGGACTCGGGCACGAACTCGGGCTCGCGCATCAGCGCGTCGACGGGCTCCTCGAGACGCTCCGAGCGGTCCCATGTGTCGCGCACGCAGTCCTTGAGGTAGATCACGCCGCGCACGTCGTCGGTCCCGTCGCCCACCACCGGGATGCGCGAGTAGCCGGACCGCAGGAACAGCACCATCGCCTTGCGTACCGGCACTCCGGCTTGGATGGTGATCATGTCGGTGCGGGGCACCATGACCTCGCGCACGAGCGTGTCGCCCAGGTTCACGATCGAGCGCAGCAGCTCGGCCTCGTCGGCCTCGAGTGCGTCCTCGGCCTGCTCCACGAGGTCCTCGGCCTCGGTGAGCTCGGGATAGCTGAGCGCGGGGATGACGGCACGGATCGGCGTCGTCAGCCAGATCAGGGACCAGGCGACCGGTGCGAGCGCCCTCAGCGTGTTCTCCGGGTGGGCACGCGCGACGCCGCGCGGCAGCGCCCTCACCACCAGCAGCGACAGCGCTGCGCCGATGCCTGCGGCCCCGGCGACCATCCAGCCCCAGCTCCACCCCAGGCCGTCCGCGAGCTCCCACGCGATGAAGGCCCAGCTCACCAGAGCCAGTGCCTCCAGCAGCGAGTAGACGACGGACGACGCGGCGTCGGCATGGTCGGGAAGCGCCGCCAGCCTCGCGGCCGACGTGGGACGACCGTCGGGACGACGTGCCGCCTCGATCTCCCGCTCACGCGCGTACGGCACCTGCTCGAAAGCGGCGACGACAGCGTGCATCACGCCCGCGCCGACAGCGGAGACGCCTGCAAGCAGGATCAGCGTCGCCCAGGGGAATGACTCCATACGTCAGGCCGGTCGCGCGGTCATTCGCCGCGGTTCGCCAGGAAGGTGAGGAGGAGCTTGCGCTGCAGCGCGAACATGACCTTCTCCTCCTCAGGCTCCACGTGGTCGTAGCCGAGCAGGTGCAGGATGCCGTGAGTCGTGAGCAGGAGCATCTCCTCCTCAGCCGTGTGGCCGGCCTTCACCGCCTGGGCCGCCGCGACCGTGGGGCACACGACGATGTCACCGAGCAGCCCGGCGGGAGTCGGCTCGTCGGCGGTTCCCGGACGCAGCTCATCCATGGGGAAGCTCAGCACGTCGGTCGGTCCCGGCTCGTCCATCCACTGGATGTGGAGCTGCTCCATCGCCGGCTCGTCCACGAACAGGATCGCGAGCTCGGCCTCCTCCGCCACGTGCATCTCGCGCAGCACGAACTTGGCGAGCTCGGCGAACTCGACCTCGTCGATCGTCGCGTCGGTCTCGTTGTTGACCTCGATCACTCGTCGTCCTCCTGCGTGCGGGCCGGGCGGTCGCGGTGCTCGCGTCCGTGGCGGTCGTGGCTGTCTCGACGCTCGAAGCGACGCTGCTGACCCATCGGGCGCTCGCCTTCTGGGCGCTGCTCGTTCGCGGAGTAGGCGTTGATGATGTCGCTCACCAGGCGGTGGCGGACCACGTCGTCGGCGCCGAGCCGGCAGAACGCGATGTCGTCCACGCCCTCGAGGATGCCGCTCGCGGCGCGCAAGCCCGACTGCGTCCCCCCTGGCAGATCCACCTGAGTCACGTCTCCGGTCACCACCATCGTCGCGCCGAAGCCCAGGCGGGTGAGGAACATCTTCATCTGCTCGCGCGTGGTGTTCTGCGCCTCGTCGAGGATGATGAACGCGTCGTTCAGGGTACGTCCGCGCATGTAGGCGAGCGGCGCCACCTCGATCGTGCCG
Organism: Demequina zhanjiangensis; assembly: GCF_030418315.1. Classification (GTDB taxonomy): domain Bacteria; phylum Actinomycetota; class Actinomycetes; order Actinomycetales; family Demequinaceae; genus Demequina; species Demequina zhanjiangensis. Next base: position 90,924 of record NZ_JAUHPV010000003.1, on the reverse strand, counting down.
GCCTCCATGAGGCGCGGGATCGACTCGGGGTCGATCATGTCGTGCAGCGCGTCGTAGAGCGGCCGCAGATACGGATCGATCTTCTCGTTGAGCGTGCCGGGCAGGAAGCCAAGCCTCTCCCCCGCCTCGACGGCCGGTCGGGTGAGGACGATGCGGTTGACGCGCTTCGCCTGCAGCGCGGCGACGGCCTGAGCCATCGCCAGATACGTCTTTCCCGTGCCAGCGGGGCCGATGCCGAACGTGATCGTGTGCTGCTCGATGGCGGCCACGTACGCCGCCTGGCCCTCAGTACGCGGGCGGATGGTGCGGCCACGGGAGGACAGGATCGAGCGTGACAGCACCTGGGTCGGGCGATCCGAGGCACCCGAGCCTCCGGCGGCAGCCGCAGCAGCTGAGGCCACGCCTTGCACGCCGCGCAGCATCCGCACTGACTCGCGAGCGATGTCTGGCGTCAGCGGGACTCCGGCGGCGAGCACCGAACGGAGCTCGTCGACGGCCGTCGCGGCGGCCGCCACCTGCGCCTCGTCACCGCTCAGCATGATGCGGTTGCCGCGCACGTGGATGTCCACCTCGGGGTACGCGCTCTCGACCTCCCGGATCACGGAGTCACCGGTGCCGAGAAGCTCAGGCATGGTCGAGGCGTCCTCGATGAGGATCTCGCGATTCGCTGTCACGCAGGCTCCCAGCCGAGCGGCGCGCCGCCCAGGACGTGTCCGTGCGCGTGGAAGACGCTCTGGCCCGCCTCCGCGCCGGTGTTGAAGATCCACCGGTACTGGCCGCCGCATTCGGTATCGGCGATGCCCTGCGCAAGCGCAGCCATGTCGGCGAGCAGCTTCGGGTCGGCAGCAGCCACCTCGGCGACGTTCTCCAGGTGGCTGCGCGGCACGACAAGCACGTGCAGAGGCGCCTTCGGGGCGATGTCCCTGAAGGCGATCACGGTATCGGTCTCGGCGACGATGTCCGCAGGGATCTCGCCTGCGACGATGCGGCAGAACAGGCAGTCGGTCATGACTCCAGGGTATTGCGTACGAGGACTGATCGCTTCACCGCGTCACCAGGTGGAACGCAGCGCCGCGAGCGCGGCGACGGCGGCGGGACCGGCGTTGGCTGCGCGCAGCACGTGTGGGCCGAGCAGCACGGGCTCGGCACCGACCTCCGTGAGGCGCGAGATCTCCGCGTCGGAGACTCCGCCCTCGGGCCCGACGATGATGGTGATCGGCTGCGTCGGCCCTTCCCAGGCGAGACGGGTGAGAGGCTGAGCGGCGACCTCGTGCAGCACAAGCACCCGTTCTCCTGCGGCGACGGACGCCTTCACGAGCGAGACGAGCTCGCCCGTCGTCACGACTGAGTCGACCTCGGGAAGGAAGGCCCGCCGGCTCTGCTTCATCGCCGCCAGCACGAGGGACTCCCACTTGGCGCGCGCCTTCTCCGCCTTGGGGCCGCGCCACTGCACGATCGAACGATCCGCCTGCCAGGGCACCACGCCCGTGACGCCCAGCTCCACGCAGGACTCGACCGCCTGCTCGTCGCGCCCACCCTTCGCGAGCGCCTGCACGAGCGTCACCGACGGGTCGGCATCGTCGGACACCTGCTGGACCTGGACCTTGAGCCAGCCATCGCCGATCTCGTGGATGGGGCCGCCCGCGCGTCGACCGTGACCGTCCGCCAGGTCGATGACCTCACCCACACCGCGACGTTGGACGGTGAGCGCGTGGCGCGCCTCGGGACCGTCAAGGGGGACGAGATCGCCGACCGCCGCGTCGGCGGCCGCCGGGCACAGGAAGACGGGTGCTGTCACATCACACGAATCTACAGTCCGAGCGCGTGCAGCCGTGCCGACGCTAGGACGACGCACCCTCCAGCTGAGGCTCGATCGCGCGGCGCGTGAGCATGTTCGCACCCACGACCGCCACGGGCATGGCGAGGAGCGTGCCCAACGGGATCATGAAGATCAGGAACACGAAGGTGCCGAACAGGTACGCGGTGGCTCGCACGGGGCGCAGCGATGCGATGCGGTCCCGACGCGCGATCACTCCCCTGCACGCCATGGGGTACGCGGTGAGCTCGATCGCCAGCATGCGCCCTCCCAGGATCGCCGAGGCGAGGAATGCCGCGACGGTCCCGGCCACAGGGATGAGTCCAAGGAGCGCGGCGAGCAGAAGGATCCCGACCGACGTGGCGAGCGTGACGAGCCCCTCCGTCACTCCCCTGCGGACAGACCTGGTCCACGCCTCGTCGGCGCCCACCGTCTCGATCCCGTCGCGCTCGTCCAGGTGCCGTGACAGGTGCTCGAAGAAGGGCTGTCCGATCATCAGCGCGAGGGTGGTGAACATCAGCACCGCCGCAACGGAGCCGGCGACGACCACGAGCACGGTGAGGAGCACGGACACTGTGCGGCCCAGCGATCCCTCGAGGCCGGTGGCCTCCAGGATCGCGTCCTCCACGCTCGGCGAGGCGACCAGCAGCACAGCGATCAGGGCGGCGATGATGGCGCCCGCCACGACGGCGGGAAGCGCGCCGATCAGCATCGCCTTCGGGTCCGTGAGCCACGTCCGGAAGCTCGCGAGGACCAGCCTGCCGGCCTCCCTCGCCTGACCACCAAGAGCACGCACGGACGTCATCCGCGCCTAGCGACCCTTGAACGCATCCCTGAGGCGCGAGAACACGCCCCCGCCGATCGGCGCGAGGCGCGCCTGCGGCATCTCCTCGCCACGCAGCGAGGCGAGCTTCTCGAGCAGCTCCTGCTGCTCGTCCGTGAGCTCCGTGGGCGTCTGGACGTCCAGGTGGACGTACAGGTCGCCACGCCCGGCACGCTGCAGCTTGCCGACGCCGAGCCCCTTGAGGCGGATCGTGTGGCCCGCGTGGGTGCCGCGGGGGACGTCCACCTCCTGCTCGCCGTCGAAGGTCTCGACCCCGAGCACGGTGCCGAGCGCGGCCGCCGTCATGGGCACCTCAAGCGTGCAGTGAAGGTCGTCGCCGCGGCGCTCGAACGTCTTGTGGGCCTTCTCCCGGATCTCGACGTACAGGTCGCCCTTGGGGCCGCCGCCGACACCCGCGTCGCCCATGTGGGGCAGGCGGATGCGCGTGCCGGTCTCGACACCCGCGGGGATGTCCACCTTGATCGTGTGGCGCGAGTGCGTGCGCCCACGACCGGCGCAATCGGTGCAGGGCGACTGGATGATCGTGCCGAAGCCTCCGCACTCGGGGCACGGCGACGTCGTCATCACGTTGCCCAGCAGCGAGCGTGCGACGCGCTGGACCGAGCCGGAGCCGCGACAGTTACCGCACGTGACCGGCTGCGTGCCCGGCGCGCAGCACGAACCGGAGCAGGTGGCGCACACGTCGGCCAGGTCGACCACGACCTCCCGGTTCACGCCGAAGACCGCCTCCTCGAGGCTCACCTCGGCCGCGACGAGCTGGTCGCCTCCGCGCTGGGTCCTGGACGCGGGCCCGCGCTGCTGGCCGCCGAACGGGCTGCCGCCACCGAAGAAGGACTCGAAGATGTCCTCGAAGCCGAAGCCCTGCGCACCGCCCTGGGAGCCAGAGGCCGCGCGCGGGTCCACGCCGCGGTCGTACATCGCCTTCTTGTCAGGATTGGACAGCACCTCGTAGGCCGCGCCGACCTCCTTGAAGCGCTCCTCGCCTTCCGGTCCGGCGACGTCAGGGTGAAGTTCACGTGCAAGCTTGCGATAGGCCTTCTTGATCTCGGCCTCGCTGGCGTTCCGGGAGACGCCGAGCACGTCGTAATAGTCCTTCAAGAATCAACCACCTTGGAGAGGTATCGGGCCACCGCGCGAACGGCGGCCATCGTCGAGGGATAGTCCATGCGGGTGGGGCCGAGGGCCCCCAGCAGGGATACGGAAGGGCCGCTGCCGTAGCCGGCGGCCACGATCGAGGTGCGAGCGAGCGCCTCGTTCTGAGTCTCATGTCCGATGCGGACCGCCACGTCCGAGTCGCCCGCGGTCATCTCATGCAACAGTCGGAGGAGCACGACTTGTTCCTCGAGCGCGTCGAGGACGGGACCGATCGCGTCGGCCTCAAGGTCGCTGCCACGGGCCAGGTTCGACGCTCCGGCGAAGACGACGCGCTGCACGGTGCCGCCCCTCGCCGCCTGGATGACGGCTTCGGCGACAGCACCCACCCACACCGGCTGGTTGGCACGCTCGGCCCACGCGCGCAAGGGCGGCTCGAGCACGGTCGGGGTGCGGTTCACGGTGATCTCGTTGACCTCACGCACCGCCCGCGCGAGCTCCTCCTGGGAGACCGGGCTGGTGAGGACGACGGTGGTCTGCTCGACCCGCGCGTCGGCGCTGATCACGACCACGAGGATGCGATCCATGCCGAGCGCGACGAGCTCCACACGCTGCACCGCACTCTCGCGCAACGACGGGTACTGCACTACCGCCACCTGACGCGTGAGCTGGCTGAGCATGCGCACCGAACGCTCGATCACGTCGTTGAGGTCCACGGCGTCCGACAGGAACGTCGTGATGGCGCGCTTGTGGCTGTCAGGGAGTGCGGCTCGCGCGAGGTAGTCCACGAACGAGCGGTAGCCCTTGTCCGTGGGGATGCGCCCGGCCGACGTGTGGGGCTGGGTGATAAGCCCCTCCTCCTCGAGGATCGCCATGTCGTTGCGGATCGTCGCGGGCGAGACGCCCAGGCCGGTCCTGGCCGCCAGGGCCTTGGACCCGATCGGCTCCGACGTCTCGACGTAGCCCTCCACGATCGCGCGCAGCACGGCCCGCCTGCGCTCCTCGGTCATGCCGTTCCACCTCCCGATCGACATTGGCACTCGGCACTCGTGAGTGCCAATTCTAGCGTCGGTGGCAACCTCTCCCCTCAGGCGCGACAGGACCAACCACGCGGAAGTCCACAGAATCTGACAAAAGGGCGCACCAAGTGACTACATTGGGTACGTCGTGCAACGCATCGACGGCCGGGGGGCACGCCCTCGGCGCGTGTCCGCGGAGCCGCGACACCACGCTATGTCCCAACACACGAAGTGGTGATTCGAATGTCCCAGACCCCTCCTCCCCCGCCGCCGCCCGCATCGCCGGCGCCTCAGCCCTCCGGCTCCATGTCGCAGAGCGATGAGCGCCTCTACGCGACGCTCGCGCACGCCGGCATCATCCTCTTCGGCTTCCTGCCGCCGCTGATCATCTGGCTCATCGGCAAGGACAAGTCGGCCTACGTGGACCGCCAGGGCAAGGAGGCGCTGAACTTCTCGATCCTGATCACGATCGGCTACGTCGTCTCGTCGCTGCTGATGGTCGTGCTCATCGGCTTCGTGACCTGGTTCGCGGTGCTTGTGATCTCGCTCGTGTTCTGCATCCAGGCCGCGATGGCCGTGAACAAGGGGCTGGACTACCAGTACCCGTTCAACTGGCGCATCATCAAGTAGCAGTCAGGGTCAACCCCGACCGCACAATCAGGGCCCCGCTCCTTCCGTAGAGGGATGCGGGGCCCTGACGCGTCATGGGACGGTGAAGCCATGAACGACACCGACCGCACCGAGGGCGTCGACACGACGCCCGATGACGCCACTCAGGACGCCGCCGCGCCGACCGTCGGCGACGCCGGCCAGGCCCCCGCCCTCGAGGCCGGGCCGTCCGCCACCTCTCCTGCACCGGAGTCCATCCCCCAGCCCGAGCCCGGTGGCTACGTGCCACCCGCCGAGGGCACCATCCCTCCCGGAGGCACAGTTCCCCCCGCGGGCACCGCGCCGACGGGCCAGGTCCCGCCCTACGCCGGGCCCACCCGCATGCTCGAATCCGAGGCCCGCAACTGGTCCATGGCGATCCACATGATCGCCGCGGTCGCCGTGCTCCTCTCGGCCGGCACCATCTCGTGGCTCGTGCCGCTCGTCGTGTGGCTCGTCTTCCGTGAGCGCTCGGCGCTGATCGACCACCACGGCAAGCAGAACCTCAACCTGCAGCTCACGATCCTCGTCAGCGGCGTCGCCGCAGTCGTGCTCGGCCTGATGCTGTTCGTCGTCGGCCTCGCCGTCACCCTGCCGCTGTGGGGCGTGTACGTGCTCTACGCGATCGTGATCTCGTTCGTCGCCGGAGTGAAGGCAAGCAACGGCGAGTACTACAGGATCCCCCTGATCATCCCGTTCCTGCGCTGACCCGCTCGCGGGTGCGACACCCCTCTCGCCGCACCCGCAGCCCAGCGCACCTCACCCGATGCCCCGCGACCGCTCCGTACCCGGTCGTGGGGCATCGGCGTGTCCGGGCGGAGGCGTCCGCTCGCCTGGGCGCGAGCGCCGGTGGACGCTCGCCGTCATCCACGTTGATCGCGCCCTGGCATCACTTGAGTGCCGATCTCGTGCCCTCTTTCGGCACTCATGTGATGCCAGGACGCCTCAGACCCCACGCAGGGACGACGCGAGAGTCACTTCACGAGCTCTCCGCACCTCACAGGAAGCCCGGCGTCGCGATAGTCCGCGGTCGATACGATCGCTTGCGTGCTGACCTTCGCCGACCCCCTGCCCCGGCGCCCTCAGCGGGTGCTCATCGCCGGAGTCTCGGGGACCGGCAAGACGACGCTCGCCGGGAGGCTCTCCCCGATCGTCGGGCTTCCGCATACCGAGATCGACGCCCTGTTCCACGGACCCGAGTGGACCAGGCGGGACGAGTTCATGGACGACGTGCGGGCACTCGCCTCCGCCGACGCGTGGATCACCGAGTGGCAGTACCGCGAAGCGAGGCCGCTGCTGGCCGAGCGGGCGGACCTCCTCATCTGGCTCGACCTGCCGTTCCTCACCGTGACGCTGCCACGTGTGATCAGGCGGACCGTGAGGCGCAGACTCCGACGCGAGGAGCTGTGGAGCGGCAACATCGAGCGCCCGTTCCCTACGATCCTCACCGACCGCGAGCACATCGTCCGCTGGGCGTGGTCGCGACGCGGCTACTACCGAACGCTCATCCCCACGCTGCCGCCCGAGCATCCGGACCTCGCGATCGTGCGCCTGCGCTCCCAGCGCGAGGTGGAGCGTTGGGTCGCGGGCCCGCTCGTGGCCTCGGTGCGCGCAGACGACTCCTGACCGCCGACTTCGGTCATGCACGTGCGCGCCGACCCGGCAGCAGCCGACGAGTGCGCGCTGGCATCGCATGAGTGCCGAAGAGCGCCGCGATTCCAGCACTCAGGCGATGACAGGACGCCTCAGACGGCCAGCGACCGTGGTGAGCACTCGCTCGCGGCACCACGCGGGTCGGTCCACGATGTCGCGCCAACCGAATCGGATCACGGCGAAGCCCGCCGCGGTCAGATCCGTCTGGCGGTTGCGGTCCTCATCGCGGGCCATCCGGGTCGAGTGATAGGTGTCGCCGTCCAGCTCGACGACCACCTTCGCTCGTCGATGCAAGATGTCCACCGTGGACCTGCGCGCCGGAAGGACGAGCTCCACCTGCCACTCGAACTCCGTGAACCGAGCCCCCGTGAAGACCTCGTGCTTCGCGCGCACTTCCAGTGGCGTCGTCGCACCCTCCGCGAACCATCCGAGCATCCGTTCCAGGTCGCGCCGACCCGCCACCCGAGGGGCCCGGTCGAGTTCGATCTTCAGCTGCCGCCAGGTGCACACGCGCGCCCAGAGGGACTCCCACAGGATGTCGCGGCGTTCGTTCGAGGGCGCGAAGCGCCAGGCGTCGAGCAGCGCGCGTGGCGCGGTGACACAGTTCACGCCGTCAAGCTTCGTCGCAGTGCGCGGCACCGCATTCTGGTGCACACGGACCCACGGCGGCGGGCGCAGCGCGCGACCGTTGCCCGCCACCAGGTCCGCGACCGTCGGCGCTGGCAGCATGCTCGTGCTGAGGTGCAGGGCGAGCCGGCCCGTGACGAGGGTCCGCGGCGCCCACAAGTTGAGGGCCTCCCCGAGCACGGCCGGAACGGTCGAGTGAGCCGCCCCGCAGTAGACGCCGGGAAGCAGCCTGATCGCCGAGCCGCCTGCGAGTGCCGAGTCAAGCGCATAGCGGCTCCCCCGCTCGAGCATCTCCCTGCGGCTGAATGCGCGCCGGTTGACGTCGAGGAACTCCGCGAGAGGAAGGTCAAGCCCGGTGAGCCCCAGCAGGATTCGCATGGTGGGATTCGACCACCACCGTTGAGTCCGGGCCGAGCACCCGACGGATGTGTGGAGGGCCCGGAGCCTGGACCGACGCTGTGGAGACCCGACGCGCCCTGGCATCGCATGAGTGCCGAAAGAGGGCACGAAATCGGCACTCATGCGATGCCAGGAGGCAACCGGCCGCGGCGGGGTCGGCGGGCGGGCAGGCGGGGTCGGCTCGCGGCGGCGGGGTCGGCGGGGTCGGCCGGCGGGCAGGCGGGGTCGGTTCGGGCCGACGGAGCAGCTCGGGTCGACGGAGCGGCTCGCGGCGGCGGGGTCGGCGGGGTCGGCCGGCGGGCAGGCGGGGTCGGTTCGGGCCGACGGAGCAGCTCGGGTCGACGGAGCGGCTCGCGGCGGCGGGGTCGGTTCGAGCCAACGGGGTCGGCTCAAGCGAGCGGGTTCGCGATCGGTTCGGGCCTCCCAGCGGGTGGGCGCAGCCGACGACGCGTGCGCCTCAGGTGAGGTCGCGCACCGCCGCGTCGGCCAGCAGCCGACCCTTGAGGGTGAGAAGGAGCGTCCCGCCGATCGCGGCTCGGCCGTCGAGGATGCCGTCGGCCACGAGGCGCGCGATCTGCGGCGCCCGACGCTCCGGCAGATCCCCCACCGGCATGCCGTCAGCGAGCCGCAGCCGCAGCATCACGGCTTCGAGCGCGAGGTCGTCCTCGGTCAGCGGCTCGCGCTCGGCCGCCGGGTCCTCGCCTGACGCGAGCCGGTCAGCGTAGGCGCGCGGGTGCTTGACGTTCCACCAGCGCTCGGCCCCGACCGCCTCCCCCGAGGCCCCGATGCGCGGCCCCAGGTACGAGTGCGCGCCCGGCCCGACACCCCACCAGTCCTGGCTGCGCCAGTAGGCGATGTTGTGGCGGCAGGCGTGCTCGCGGCCGCGCGCCCAGTTCGACACCTCGTACCAGCCGTACCCTGCGGCGGAGAGCCGAGCGTCGGCCAGCTCGTACATCTCGGCCTGAGTGTCCAGGTCGACGGCCTCGATCTGGCCGCGCTTCAGCTGAGCGCCCATCCGCGTGCCCGGCTCGATCACGAGCGCGTACGCCGACACGTGGTCGGGCTCGAGCGAGATCGCCGCGTCGAGGCTCGCCTGCCAGTCCTCGAGGGACTCGCCAGGCGTGCCGTAGATGAGGTCGAGGCTCACGTCGAGCCCCGCCTCGCGCGCCCACGCGACGGCGCGGGCCACATTCTCCGGGTCGTGCGTGCGCTCGAGGGTCGCGAGCACGTGCGGCACCGCCGACTGCATCCCGAAGGAGACCCGCGTGAAGCCAGCGTCGGCAAGTCGGCTCAGAGAGGCGCGCGAGACCGAGTCCGGGTTCGCCTCGGTAGTGACCTCTGCGTCGGCAGCGAGACCCCAGGTGGTCCGCACGCCGTCAAGCAGGGCCGCGAGCGCGTCGGCGTCGAGCATGGTGGGGGTGCCGCCCCCCAGGAAGACGGTGGAGACCTCCCGCCCGTCGCCGGCCATCACCTGCCCCGCGAGCGCCATCTCCTTGAGCGCGGACTCGACGTACCCCTCGCGGGTCGCGCCGCCCACCTCGGAGGGCGCGTACGTGTTGAAGTCGCAGTAGCCGCAGCGGACGCGGCAGAACGGCACGTGGATGTAGACGCCCAGGTCGCGCGGGCTCGCGGGCCGGGTTCCGGCGTCGGAGGACGCGGCGGTCGGGGACGACGCGGGCGCGGGCACCGCTACTTCTTCTTGCCCTTGTCCGAGCCGTCGTCCGACGTGGACAGCGCGGCGATGAACGCCTCCGGCGGCACCTCGACCGAGCCGATGTTCTTCATGCGCTTCTTACCGGCCTTCTGCTTCTCGAGCAGCTTGCGCTTACGCGAGATGTCACCGCCGTAGCACTTGGCGAGCACGTCCTTGCGGATGGCGCGGATGGTCTCGCGCGCGATCACGCGGGAGCCGATCGCCGCCTGGACGGGGATCTCGAACTGCTGGCGGTCGATGAGGTTCTTGAGCTTGCCGACCATCATCACGCCGTACGAGTACGCCTTGTCCTTGTGGACCACGGCGGAGAACGCGTCGACCTGCTCGCCCTGGAGGAGGATGTCGACCTTCACGAGGTCCGCCGCCTGGTCGCCTGCGGGCTCGTAGTCGAGCGAGCCGTAGCCACGGGTGCGGGACTTGAGCTGGTCGAAGAAGTCGAACACGACCTCGGCGAGCGGCAGCGTGTAGTGCATCTCGACGCGCGTGTCGGACAGGTAGTTCATGGTGCCCATGGTGCCGCGGCGCTCCTGGCACAGCTCCATGACGGTGCCGATGAACTCGCTGGGCACGAGGATGGACGCCTTGACGACGGGCTCGCGCACCTCGCGGATCTTGCCGCCGGGGAACTCGGAGGGGTTCGTCACAGTGACGACGCTGCCGTCCTCCATCTCGACCTCGTAGACGACGTTCGGCGCCGTCGAGATGAGGTCCAGCCCGAACTCGCGCTCGAGGCGGTCGCGCACGATCTCGAGGTGGAGCAGGCCGAGGTAGCCGCATCGGAAGCCGAAGCCGAGCGCGACGGAGCTCTCGGGCTCGTAGACGAGCGAGGCGTCGTTGAGCTGGAGCTTGTCGAGCGCGTCGCGCAGCACCGGGAAGTCCGAGCCGTCCACGGGGAACAGGCCCGAGTAGACCATCGGCTTGGGGTCGCGATAGCCGCCCAGGGACTTCTCCGCACGACGCGAGGCCAGGGTGACGGTGTCACCCACCTTCGACTGGCGGACGTCCTTCACGCCGGTGATCAGATAGCCGACCTCGCCCACGCCGAGCCCCTTGGTGGGCTTCGGCTCGGGGCTGATGACGCCGATCTCGAGCAGGTCGTGGCTCGCGAGCGTGGACATCATGGTGATGCGCTCGCGCGGCTTGAGGGAGCCGTCGACCACGCGCACATAGGTGACGACGCCGCGGTACGTGTCGTACACGGAGTCGAAGATCATGGCTCGCGTGGGGGCCGACGCGTCACCGACCGGGGCGGGGATCTCGCGGACGACGCGGTCCAGCAGCGCGTCCACGCCCTCGCCCGTCTTCCCGCTCACCCGCAGCACATCGTCGGGCTCGCAGCCGATCAGCTGCGCGAGCTCGGCCGCATACCGCTCGGGCTCCGCGGACGGGAGGTCGATCTTGTTGAGCACCGGGATGATCGTGAGGTCGTTCTCCATCGCCAGGTACAGGTTGGCGAGGGTCTGCGCCTCGATGCCCTGCGCAGCGTCGACCAGCAGGATCGCGCCCTCGCATGCGGCGAGCGAGCGCGACACCTCGTAGGTGAAGTCCACGTGCCCTGGGGTGTCGATCATGTTGAGCGCGAACGGCTCGCCCGCGACCTCCCACGGCATGCGCACGGCCTGCGACTTGATGGTGATGCCGCGCTCCCGCTCGATGTCCATGCGGTCCAGGTACTGCGCCTTCATCTGACGCGGCTCCACGACGCCCGTGAGCTGGAGCATGCGGTCGGCGAGGGTCGACTTGCCGTGGTCGATGTGCGCGATGATGCAGAAGTTGCGGATCAGCTCAGGCGCAGTGGCGGCAGGCTCGATGCGGGTGTCGGTCACAGTGTGAAGGCGTCCTCGTCGGAGATATCCAGGGGCAGGTTCTCAATGTTCCCACGTTTTTCGGTGCTCATGCACTGGGCGATCCTGCCGATATCCAGTGTGGCAAACCTCACACCCCCGAGGTTCGCAAGCTGGAGGGAAACGTGTCTCGCACCGAGAATCTGTTCCGGCAGGCCTTCCAGGAATCGCCGATCGGCATGGCGATCCTGGACGACGCCGGTCGCTACGAAGAGGTGAACGCCGCCTTCGCGTCCACGCTCGGGCTGAGCCTGAAGGACGTGCTGGGCCGCTCGTTCACCGACTTCACCCACCCCGATGACCTGGCGCAGTCGCATGAGGCGCTCGCCCGCATCCGCTCGGGCGCCGCTCCTTCTGCGAAGCTGCTCAAGCGCTACCGCAGCGCTTCCGGCGACACCATCTGGGCGCGCATCACGGTGTCCGACGCCCCGGGATCGCACGCGGACCCGCGCCACCGGCTCGTCGTCCAGGTGGAGGACGTGACCGAGGAGCGCCGCGCGAAGGACCTGCTGACCCAGCGCACTCACTACGACCACCTCACGGGGCTCGCGAACCGCACCCTCCTGCTTGATCGCCTCGCACTGTCGATCGACTCGCATCGCGACCGCATCTCGACCGTCGCGTGCCTGTTCCTGGACGTGGACCATTTCAAGGTGGTCAACGACTCGCTCGGCCACGAGGCCGGCGACATCATGCTCGTGGAGATCGCACGACGCATCCAGGACTCGGTGCGTCCGGGAGACACGGTCGCTCGGCTCGGCGGCGACGAGTTCGTCGTCGTGCTCGAGAACATCCGCAGCCGCGCCGTCGCGGAGGGCGTCATCACCGCGATCACCGAGGCGGTGCAGTCGCCGATCCTGCTGGAGACGCACGAGCTGGTGCCGACCGTCTCGATCGGCCTTGCGATGGCCGACGAGGACTCGTCCGCGGAGGGCCTGGTGCGCGCCGCCGACACCGCGATGTCCGCCGCCAAGGAGGAGGGCCGCGCGCGCGTCGCCGCGTACCACCCCCGCATGCGACGCGACGCGATGTCGAAGCTCTCCGTCGAGGCGGAGCTGCGCACCGCGATCCGCGACGACCAGCTGGACGTCTACTACCAGCCGATCGTGGACCTCCCTACGCGCCGCATCATCGCGTTCGAGGCGCTCGTCCGCTGGCACCACCCGTCTCGCGGGCTGCTGCAGCCCGACGAGTTCATCGGCGTGGCCGAGGACTCGAACCTGATCGTGCCGCTCGGCGCGCACGTGATCCACCAGGCGTGCGCGTTCATCGCAGAGCACCCCGAGTTCAATGGCCGCGTGCTCGTGAACGTCTCCACGAAGCAGATCGGCGCGGCCGACCTCACGCGAGTGGTGCGCTCCGCCCTTTCGGAGTCCGGCATCGATCCGTCGCGGCTCGGCCTCGAGATCACGGAGACGGGCATGCTCATGGCGTCCCACGCCGCGAAGTCGGACCTGGAGGCGCTGACCGCACTCGGCATCGACCTGGTGGTCGACGACTTCGGGACCGGCTACTCCGCGCTGTCCTCGATCCTCTTGAACCCCGTGTCCGGCCTCAAGCTGGCACGCGAGTTCACTCTGCGGCTCGGCGACCGCTCGACCGGCGACCGCATCTCCCTCGCGATGGCGACGTTGACGCTCTCGCTCGACATGTACGGCGTGATCGAGGGCATCGAGACGGAGGCGCAGTACTCCGTCGCGCGTCGCCACGGCTGGACGTACGGCCAGGGCTACCTCTTCGGGCACCCGACGCCCGCTCACGAGATCATCTTCTCGCCCGACGGATCCGCGCAGGTGCCGAGCGGCGAGCGGAGCGCCGCCCTTGCCGCCGGCCACCCGCCGACGATGCGCCCCGAGACCCCCACCCCGCGCCCGCTGACCGACCCGACGCCCACCCCTCCCCGGGAGCGCGCCGTCGAGCCGCGGAACGACGCGGGACTCGGCCCTGTCCCCCGCACGGATGCGGGCGCGGCCTCCGGGCCGGGCTCGGCACGGCACGGCGCCGGGGGCGCCTTCATGTCGATCGAGCACGATCGCGACCCCTTCGCCTGGATGCACCGCAACGGGATCGACCCGAGCGGGTTCGACCTCCACCGCTGACGAGGCCCTGCGCGAGTCCCATCGGATCGCGATGCCACGTGTGGCAGGCTCACGTCCATGTCGCGACCCCGCAGAAGCCTGCTCTCCCGCCTCTGGCATGAGATCGCCGTGGCGCTGGGGCTGCAGCGCCGCACGTCGTCTCGCACGGCCCCTCGCCCCACCACACGCCCGGCACGCTACCCGGGCGACTACCGAGGCAAGGTCGACATCCACTACGCGCCCCGCCCCGACGGTGCGCCCGACCCTGGCGAGGTCGTGTGGACGTGGGTGCCGTTCGAGGAGGATCACTCCCGAGGCAAGGACCGGCCGGTGCTGCTCATCGGACGCGACGGCCGGTGGCTGCTCGGACTTCAGCTGAGCTCGCAGGAGCACGTCGAGGACCCGCGTCATGTGGCGCAGAGGGGCCGACGCTGGCTCGACATCGGCTCAGGCCCCTGGGACCGCCGTGGTCGTCCGAGCCAGGTACGGCTGGATAGAATCGTGAGGGTCGATCCCGGCGCGGTGCGCCGTGAGGGCGCCACGCTCAACAGGCGTCAGTTCGACGAGGTCTCACGTTCGCTATCCGAGCGGCATCGGTGGTAGAGTGGGAGGCCGTGCGCGCGCGAGTCGTACGCGCCGCCCCTGAACTTCTAGTCCAACTACCCGAGGATACCCGTGGCTAACATCAAGTCGAAGATCAAGCGCATTGGCACCAACGAGAAGGCCCGCCTGCGCAACGTCGCCGTGAAGTCGGAGCTCAAGACCAACGTGCGCAAGGTCCGCGAGGCCATCGCCGCCGGTGACAAGGAGAAGGCCGAGGCCGCTCTGTCGACCGCGTCGGTGAAGCTCGACAAGGCCGTCTCCAAGGGCGTCATCCACAAGAACCAGGCCGCGAACCGCAAGTCGGCTCTCGCGAAGCAGGTCGCGGCGCTCTAAGCGTTCCAGCAGACTTCAGCGCCCCGTGCCTTCTGGCACGGGGCGCTTTGCTGTGCACGGGGAGTTGACTGTCCGCCGGGTCTGGCTGCGCGCTGGGGCTTCGCTGTGCGAGGTGGAACAGTGCTGCGTGGTGTCGCGACTCGGTCCGACGGATGCAGCGAGCGCTGATGACGCGCCTGCTTGGCCTCTCGTCGCGTCAGCCGCGGGCGAGCTCGGAGACGATGCGGACCGCTCGCTCGAGCGCGAAGTGCGGGGCGCGTGACGCGCCCTTGATCTCGGCGTCGGCGGCCGCGACGGCCTCGATCGCGGAGGCAAGGCGGTCTGCGTCCCACATGCGCAGGTCCTTCTTGGCGCGGTCCACCTGCCACGGAGCCATGGACAGGTCCTTCACGGGGTCAAGCCGACGGCCGCGTGCCGCGCCGACCTTGGCGAGGGTCCGCAGCTTCATCGCCATGGCTGCCACGAGCGGGACCGGGTCGGTGCCGGTGGAGACGGCATGACGCACGAGCGCAAGCGCGTCGCCCGTCTTCCCGGCGATCGCCGCGTCGGCAACAGCGAACCCGGTCGCGTTCACGCGGCTGCCGTAGTAGCGGGTGACGTGCTCCTCGGTGAGCGAGCCGTCCACGTCGTTCATGAGCTGCCTGCATGCGGCGGCGACCTCGGCGACGTCGGTGCCGACAGCGTCGACGAGCGCGCGCACTGCGCGCGCGGCGATCGGCCGCGAGGCGCGCGCGAACTCGCCCATCGCGAACTCGACGACCTCGGAGTCCTTCTTGATGGCCGGGCATGAGTAGATGGGCACGTCGGCCTTCTTGAGGGTGTCGAGCAGCTTCTTCCCTCGCACCCCTCCCCCGTGCCGGATGACGACGGTCACGTCCGGGTCGGGCGACTGCGCGTAGGCGAGAGCGTCCGCGAGGAACTCGTCGTTCATCCGCTCCGCACCTTCGACGACCACCAGACCCGGGTCGTCGAAGAGCGATGGGCTGGCCGCCGCGATGAGCGCCCCCTTGGTGTACGTACCGGCATCGAGAGTGGTGGTCGCAACGGTGGCTCCTGCGCGGCGCAGGGCCGCTCCGATGCGCTCGACGGCACGTCCCGCGAGCAGTTGCTCGGGCCCGGAGATCAGCACGATCGGAGCGGGCGCCGCGGCGTGCCAGGGACGGTCCGAGGAGGAGCGGGCGGGAGGCATGTGCCTAGCCTGCCATGGGCGTGGGACAGCGCGAGGCCACGCCGAGCCCTCCGTCTCGGTAGAGCGCGATCGTGCCGCATTCGTCGGTCCTGACGATGGCGGTGCCGGGGTCAGAGTAGAGCGCGAGGGCGCGTGCGGTCGGGTGACCGTACGTGTTGCCCGCTCCGACGGAGACGAGAGCGACGGCCGCGTCGATGTGCGCGGCGAGGTCGGCGCTCTGACTTGAGGAGCCGTGGTGCGCGACCTTGACCGCGTCGACGCGGAGCTCTCCCATGGCCGAGGCGAGCGCCTCCTGCGCCCGCTCTTCGAGATCTCCGAGCAGCAGCGCCGACACACCGCCGGACTCGACCACGAGCGCGAGGCTCTGGTCGTTCACCGCGGACTCGTCGCCGGCCGTCGCGGCTCCATGTCCTCGCGTTCCTGGCGTCGGGAGCACCGTGATCACTGCGTCGCCGACGCTCGCCCGATCCCCCGTTGCAGGTACCTCTGCACTGATGCCGAGTCGGACGAGCGCCACGCTGGCCCGGCTCCCCGCCTCGCCTTCGCTCGCTGCGGACCACCACGCCTCGTCGATGGTCGCCACCTGAGCGAGCTCAGCGATCGCGCCGTCGTGGTCGGCGTGCGGGTGGCTGAGGATCAGCAGGGGGATGTGCGTGACCCTGAGTGCGGCGAGACACTCGGCGGCGCCCCCGCCAGGGCCCGTGTCGATCACGACCGCGGAGTGCAGGCTCGCGCGCACCACTGTCATGTCGCCCTGCCCGACGTCGCAGCTCGCGATCCGCCACCCCTCGGGGATCGGCGTGGACGAGGCGGGCGATCCGGCCCTGATGCCCACGACAAGCGCGACGAGCGCGAGCCCGACACTCGCCAGCCTCAGAGCCGAGGGCAGGGCGCTCACCGCTCCCGCCGTTCCTGCCAGCACCGCGAGCGCGAGGAGGACGCCCCACACCCCCTCGGGCAAGGCCAGCGTCGCGCCCGGGAGCCCGGCGAGAGCGTGAGCGATCCTCGCGATCGGGGCTGCGGCCAGGCCGAGGACGGCGACGAGAGCAGACGCCCCTGGGAGTCCCAGCGCAGTGCTGAGCACCGTCACGGCGCCGAGTCCGACGACGGGCGCAGCGAAGGGCACCGCTGCGATGTTGGCCGGCACGGTCCACAAGGACACCGAGGGCGCGAGGATGACGAGGATGGGAGCGCATGCCACCTGCGCAGCCAAGGGGATGCTGATCCCGGTGGCTGCCATGCCTCCGAGCATGGGCGTGAGCCGACGTCGAATGGCCGGCGCGAGCAGCACGATGCCGACTACCGCGCTCGCGGAGAGCATCATGCCTGGTTCGAGAGCCAGATGCGGGTCGATGGCCACGAGGACGATGATCGCCGTGAAGAGGGCAGGCATCGCCTGAGCCGGGCGCCCCCACAGCGCACCGAGCCCGCCCACGAGCGCCATGGCGAGCGCCCTCAAGACGGACGGCTGCGGGAGCACGAGCGCGGCGAACGCGATCATCCCTGTGGCGAGGCCGAGCACCCTGGCCCCTCGCCTCAACCGGAGCGATCGAAGTGCGAGCGCGAGCAGGCCCGCAACGATCGATAGATGCGTCCCGGACACCGCGGTGAGATGAGTGAGGCCGACCGTCTTCATATCGTCTGCCTGCTCCTCGGGCATCTCGGAGCGGTCGCCGATCACCATGCCCCGCACGAGCCCACGCGTCTGGTCGCTGAGCCCTTCGGTGGCATCGCGAAAGGCAGCACGGGTATGGGCGACGACGGCGAGCGCGCCGGAAGGCGGAGATCGCTCGAGCAGCGTCGGGTCGAAGCCGAGCACGACGGCGCGACCGCTGCCAGCGGGCGTCCACGTCGCCTCGAGCGTCACTCGCTCGCCGAGTGACAGCGCACCGCCCCACGAGGCGGGAGCGATCACGATCGCCTCACCGCCGACGCTGCGGGTCGGCTGACCCGGGGCAGCGGCTTCGTGGACGGAGAGCGTGAGCATGACCTGCGGCTCGCCGGTGAACACGTCGGGTTCCCGCTCGCGTGGGTCCGCCGCGAGGGTGGCTGTGACGGTGCCGCCTCCTGCCAGCGCGAGCTCCTCCAGTCCCTCCTCCGACTCAAGGCTCGCGTGGCCGATCAGCAGTACCGAGGCGCTCGCCGCGAGCGGCAGCAGGAGCATTGCTGCCGCACCGCTTCGGCTCCCCCATGCCGCGACGACGGCGAGCATGAGCACGCCGCATGCGAGCAGCGCGAATCGCTCCAGCCCCAGGACGAGCGCCGCGGCGCACAGCCACGCGCAGAGTGCGGCGGGCAGCAGCCGGAGGTCGTGGCGAGGTGTCACGGCACCGCGAGGCCATCGAGTCCACCCACCAGGGACTCGCCGATGCCGGAGACTCGCGCGAGGTCCTCGAGCGTCGCGTACGGACCGTTCTCCTCGCGGTCCGCGATGATCCGTTGTGCGAGCGCTGGCCCGATGCCCGGCAGCTGCTCGAGCGCGGAGGAGTCGGCCGTCGAGAGACTGATCAGCCCGGCCCCACCGTCAACGGCCTGCTCCCCGACCACGGGCACTCGGATCTGCTCACCATCCTGTGGCACCCGCGCGAGGTTCACCGCGGAGAGATCCGCGTCCTCCAGCGCGCCGCCCGCGGCCGTGATCGCATCTCCCACCCGCTGCCCGGAAGCCAGCTCGATGAGTCCCGGATGTGCGACCGCTCCCGCGACATGCACCACGACGGGCACGGGAGCCGCCGCGACGACCGAGGGCTTTGGCGTCGGCGTCGTCGGCTCCTCGGTCGCTTCGGAATCGCCGGTCAGCATCGCCCACCCGATCAGCCCGACGACGCCGAGGATGAAGGCGGCGGAGACGGCCGTGCGACGATCGACCCGCCAGCGCATCCGGCGCGCTTCGGTGGGGATCTCGTCGGCGCTCGCGCGCCTGTACGCGGACTCGGCCGCATGCGCGAGCGAGTCCTTCCAACGCGCGCGGACGTCCTCATTCTCGGTTCCGGTCGGAGGCGTGCTCATGGGCCGAGGCTAGGAAGGTCTCCGAGCACGCAACGGCCAGCCGGGCGAACCATGGGAGACCCACCGGCCGCCCGAGTCCTGGGGACGACGGCGCCTGGACGACGCCTCCTGCGACGTATGGCGACCGTGAAGCGGGGCAGGCACCAAGGGCGAGGCGCGGCTCGAGAGCCGGGCGAACTCGACGAGCTACGACGTGCGCAGAGCGTCAGCGAGCGTACGAGGCACGCGCGCCGTGGCGATCGCGACGGCGCCGCTGCCTGCGTGGGCGGCCAGGGCCGCGGAGATGGGTCCGTCGACCACGACCACGTCCGGATCCGAGCCCGTGAGGAGAGTGCGCACGTGCTCCACGGACTCTCGCTGAAGGCCCAGCACGGCGGCGACCGGCAGCGCGTCCCGCTCCCACTCATGGCGCGGCGCGGCGCCGCTCGCGCGGACCGCCTGCGCGACGAGCGCCGCGCGGGCGCGACGCGTGGTGCGTTCCCTGGAGCCGACGACGATCTCGCCGTCGTGCACCTCCAGGAGCGGGCGCACTGCGAGCGCGGTGCCGACCGCGGCAGCAGCGGCGGAGAGCCGTCCGCCGCGTCGCAGCGGCTCGAGCGAGTCGACGGTGAACACGCAGGTCGAGGAGGTGGCCACCTGACGCGCGCTCCGCGCGCACTCAGCAAGAGTGCCACCGTGCGCCGCCCGGTCGGCAGCGGCGAGAGCGGCGAAGCCCTGTGCCATCGCGACGGTGCCGGAGTCCACGACCTCCACAGGGATCTCAGCATCTCGTGCAGCGAGCCTCGCCGACTCGAAGGTTCCGGAGAGATGGCGTGACAGCGTCACGATGACAGCGGCATCAGCTCCCCGCACCGCAGCGTCGGCGAGTGCCTCAGCGAACGCCTCGACGCCTGGCTGCGAGGTGGTCACGCGCACGCGCGAGTCGAGGGCGGCGGCGACGTCGTCGGGCGAGATGCCCTCACCTTCGGAGGAGGCGAGGTCGCCGACGACGATCGTGAGAGGGACGACGGTCAGCTCACGAAGGCCGCGCACGGAAGCGGGAAGGGAGGCGGCTGAGTCGGTCACCACCGCCACCCGTTGCGTCATGACGCCAAGGCTAGCGACCGCTCCATCTCTTGGACACCTTCAGCGAGAGTCTCATGCACGGCGAAGAACTCGCGGGGCATCTCGGCGGTGACCGCGTGGAACAGCGTGGGGCCGAGGCTGAGCACGTGCGAGGCAGGAGGCCGCGCGCGGAGCACGGGCAGATCGGGCGCGGCGGGAAGCCTGACCCGCTCAAGGCTGCCCTTCGCGGCGGCGAGCGCGACCGCGGGCGCCTCCAGTCGACGCGCAGCCTTGTCCACGTGAGAGAGCACTGCGGCGCGGGCCGCCTTGGTGCCGTCGGCGCGGCCCGCGTCGACGGCGGAGTCGTGGGACACCTCGATGATCGGCCGCGCCCCCTTGAGCCCGTCGAACGAGTCGACCAGCTCGGGAAGGCATCTCGAGCGTCGGAGGGGCTTGAGGCTGTCGACCGTGCACCACAGCCGGGCGGAGAGCGCGACGCCACGAGCTGCGTCGGCGACCTCTGAGGCGTCTCCCCCTTCAAGCGAGACGGCACCCGCCGCGACCGCCGCAAGTCCGAGCGCAAGCCAGGCCTCGCCCGCGTCGACCACGGTGACGGGGATGGGCGAGCCGTCGGCGGCTGCCTCGGCGGCGGTGACGACGTCGCAGACCTGCGATCGCGAGACGACGGCGACGATCTCGGTCGCACCGGCCTCGTCGGCGTCCTTGAAGGCCGTGAGGAAGGCGAGAGGATGAGGCGCCTCGACGCGCACCGGGTCCTTCGAGGCGACAGCGCCGCGCACCTCGGCGGGCGTGAGCGCGGTGTCGCCGTAGGTCTCCTCACCGATCACGATGCGGAGCGGGACGACGCACACGCCGAAGTGCGCGGCCACGAGCAGGTCCAGTCCCACTGACGAGTCGGCGACGACGGCGACGGTCCGCTCTGCCATGGACTCCCCCGGTGTGCGAGGCGGCGCGGAACCCGCGACGTGCGGGCACCTGTCAGCCGCGTCGACGGTCGCCGCGGGCGGCCACAGCGATACCTCGACCGGACGACGGTACCCAGGGCGCGCGTGAGCCCGCCACCGAGCCTGTGGAGAAACCCAGGCTCGGTGGCGGGCTCAGCGACTACGCGGTGACGATGTTGACGAGCTTGGGCGCGCGCACGATGACCGTGCGGATGCCCGCGTCGCCGATCGCGCGCTTGGCACCGTCGGACGCGAGCGCGAGCTCCTTGAGCTCGTCCTCGCCGATGCTCGGCGGCACCTCGAGGCGGTCGCGCACCTTGCCCTTCACCTGGACGATGCAGGTGACGGTCTCCTCGACGAGCAGCGACTCGTCGACGGCCGGGTAGGTGGCGAGCGCCACGTCCTGGTGCCCGAGCATGGCCCACATGTCCTCGGCCGCGTAGGGGGCGAAGAGGCTCAGCAGGATGGACACCGTCTCGGCTGCCTCGCGCACGGCGGGGTCGGCCGGGCCTGCGCCCGAGTCGATGGCCTTGCGGGTGACGTTGACGAGCTCCATGACCTTGGCGACGACCACGTTGAAGCGGAAGCCCTCGACGAGCTCCTGCGACTCCTTGAGCGTGCGGTGCGTGTGGGCACGCAGCTCCTGGTCGCCGGTCGCGGGGTCCACGCCGGGCTCGCTGGTGACGTCGCGGGCGAGGCGCCAGGCGCGTGCCAGGAACTTCGCGGAGCCGGCGGGCGAGACGTCGGCCCAGTCGATGTCGTCCTCGGGCGGGCCGGCGAACGCCATGGTGAGACGGACGGCGTCCACGCCGAACTCGTCGAGCTGCTCGGACAGGCGCACCAGGTTGCCGCGCGACTTGGACATCGCGGAGCCGTCCATCTGGACCATGCCCTGGTTGAGCAGCGCGGAGAACGGCTCGTCGAAGTCCAGCATGCCCATGTCGCGCAGCGCCTTGGTGAAGAAGCGCGAGTACAGCAGGTGGAGGATCGCGTGGGTGACTCCGCCGACGTACTGGTCGATCGGCGCCCACTTGGCCACGTCGGCCTTCTCGAACGGTGCCTCGGTGTTGCCGACGGACAGGTAGCGCAGGTAGTACCAGGACGAGTCGACGAAGGTGTCCATGGTGTCGGTGTCCCGCTTGGCGGGCGCGTCGCACCGGGGGCAGGTGGTGTTGACCCAGTCGGTGGCGGCCGCCAGCGGCGACTGTCCCTTGGGCTTGAGGTCGAGGCCCTCGGCCGGGGGCAGGGTGATGGGCAGCTGGTCGTCGGGGACCGGGACCTCGCCGCAGGCATCGCAGTGGACGATCGGGATGGGCGTGCCCCAGTAGCGCTGGCGCGAGATCAGCCAGTCGCGCAGGCGGTAGTTCACGGACTTGGCGCCCGCGTCGTCAGCCGCGAGCTCCTCGATGACCTTGTCGATCGCCTCGGTCTTGCCCAGACCGTTCAGCGAGCCGGAGTTCACCATGGTGCCCTCGCCCGTGGTGGCGATGCCGGACTCGTTCGGGTCGGGCAGCGAGACACCGTCCTCGTCGAGCACATCGACGACCACGCGCACCGGCAGCTCCATGGCGCGCGCGAAGTCGAGGTCGCGCTGGTCGTGCGCGGGCACGGCCATGATCGCGCCGTGGCCGTAGTCGGCCAGGACGTAGTCGGACGCCCAGATGGGCAGGCGCTCGCCGTTGACGGGGTTGATGCCGTAGCGCTTGAGGAACACGCCGGTCTTGGGCCGCTCGGTGGACAGGCGGTCGATCTCGGACGCGTTCTTGACGGACTCGACGTAGCGGTCGAACTCCTCGCGCACCTCACCGTCGGCGCCGTTGGCCAGCTCGGTGGCCAGGTCGGAGTCCGCGGCGACGACCATGAAGGTCGCGCCGTACAGGGTGTCGGGACGCGTCGTGTAGATGTCGATGGGCTCGTCGCGGCCCTCGATCTTGAACGTCACGTCGGCGCCGTAGGAGCGGCCGATCCAGTTGCGCTGCATCGCGATGACCTTGGACGGCCACGTGTCGCGCAGCTTCTCCAGGTCGTCCAGCAGCTCATCGGCGTAGTCGGTGACCTTGAAGTACCACTGCGTGAGCTTCTTCTTGGTGACGGGGGTGTCGCACCGCTCGCACAGTCCTCCGACCACCTGCTCGTTGGCGAGCACGGTCTGGTCGTGGGGGCACCAGTTGACCTGGCTGGGCTTGCGGTAGGCGAGGCCGCGCTCGAACAGGCGCGTGAACAGCCACTGGTTCCAGCGGTAGTAGTCGGGGCGGTGCGTCATCAGCACGCGGTCCCAGTCGAAGGAGCACGCGTAGCGCTTCATCGACGCCTTCTGCTGCGCGATGTTGTCCTCGGTCCAGCCGTACGGGTCGATGCCGCGCTTGATGGCGGCGTTCTCCGCGGGCAGGCCGAACGAGTCCCAGCCGATCGGGTGGAGGACGTTGAAGCCCTTCTGGACCCAGTGGCGGGCGATCACGTCTCCGAGCGCGTACGCCTCGGCGTGACCCATGTGGAGGTCGCCCGAGGGGTACGGGAACATGTCGAGCACGTACTTCGTGGGGCGGTCGTCGCCCTCGCGGCCCGAGCGGAAGGGCTGTCGCTCCTCCCACACCGGCTGCCAGCGCTCCTCGAGCGCGCGGAAGTCGTAGCGGTTCTCGTCGGAAGTCTCAGCAGGCGTGGTCACCCGAGGATTCTACCGAGGCGCGCGCCGCACGAGGCACGAGCCCGCGCCGGGCGATGGTCAGGCGGTCTGCGTGACGGTGACACGCACGTCCAGCGACGTCGTCTCCCCCGCGACGACGCCGGTGAGCGGCGGCACATCGCGGTACTCGCGGCCGCGACCCACAACGACGTGGTGGTCCGCCACCTCGCGGTCGTTCGTGGGGTCGAAGCCGTGCCAGTCGCCGGTCCACCACTCGATCCACGCGTGGGACTCGCCTGCGACGGACTCACCGATCTCAGCGTCGCGCTTGGGGTGCAGATAGCCGGACACGTAGCGGGCGGGGATGCCGACGTGGCGCAGCGCGCCGATCGCGAGGTGCGCGAAGTCTTGGCAGACGCCCGAGTTCGCCTCCCACGCATCGATCGCGGGCGTATGCACCGTGGTCGATCCCGGCACGTAGTCCATGCGCTCGTGGAGCACGTCACAGATGGCGCGGGCCGTGAGGTCGGGACTGAGCCTGGCGGCGGCGTCCTCCGCGATCTGCTTGAGCTCGTCCGTCGGCTCCGTGGTCTCGGTGTTGCCCAGGTACTCGCACAGCAGATCCTGGAAGCGCGGCCCCTGGATCTCGGACCAGCCGACGCGCTCATCGCGCTGGCGCAGGGGCGACACCTCCACGATCGAGGTGCCGACGACGGTGAGCGCCTTGTGCGGCTGCAGCACCTCGAACGCGACCACGTCCGTCTCCCAGTAGTCGCGGTAGGTGGAGCGCCACGTGGCGGGCTCGATCTCCACCTTGGAGTCGAGCACGCGCTGACGTGGGAGCCAGGCGGGGGTGAGTCGGGCCTCGTTGTACGAGCTGACGATCTCGCTCGCATAGGTGAAGCGGGTGCGGTGCTCGATGCGCAGGGTGCTCACAGCGCCTCCTGACTCCACAGCGTCGTGGACGCTGGGAGGAAGTAGCGGTCACGGATCAGGTTGGAGGCGGTGGCGCAGGCGCGCTGCACCTCCTGCATCTGACCTGTGAGGTCGGTGAGGATCTCGCGGACGTCGCGATACTCGAGGTTGGTGCGGGCGCGTCCGAGCGCGAGGCGCGCCTTGTGGGACAGCGCCCTTCCCTGCTCGCTTCCCTCGATCTGCTGGAGGATCGTCTCGGCGCGCTCCAGGTTGTAGGCGATCGAGCGCGGGAAGAGTCGGTCGACGAGCAGGAACTCGGCGGCCCTGTCCTCGGTGACGAGCGCGCGCACGGTTCGCAGATACGCCTCGTGTGCCGAGCAGGAGCGCAGCAGCGTCGTCCAGTTGGGGCCGGTCGTTCCCTCGAGGTTTCTCGTCATGAGGAGGCGGGCGATCATGTCGGCCCGCTCGAGCGAGCGGCCCAGCTCCATGAAGTACCAGGCGTCATCGCGCGTCGTCGTGGCGGACATCAGCCCCCAGACGACAGCGGCGCGCTCTCTGACCCACACGAAGTAGTCGTGCGGCCTCGGGGCGCGGGACCAGCGGCCGAGCTGCATGTGCGTGGTGTTGAGCGACTCCCACACCTCGGTCGAGATGACCTCGCGAGCGCGGCGCGCGTTCTCGCGGGCCGCGGCCAGGGTGCCTGCGATGGACGACGGCGAGTCCGGCTGGAACGCGAGCGCGTGGATCACATCCCCGCGGGTCACGGGAGCCTCCCACGGCACGCTCATCACGGTGAGCAGCGACGCGTTGGCGCTCGGCTCGTCCACCCACTGGTCCTCGAGCAGCACGTTGAGGTGCACGTCGAGCACGCGGGCGGTGTTGTCGGCGCGCTCCACGTAGCGTCCGATCCAGAACAGGGACTCGGCGATCCGGCTGAGCATCATGAGCCGCTCACCTCCCCGCCGTCGTGCTGCTGTTGCTGCTGTTGCTGCTGCTGGCCGTGCGACCAGTCCTCGGGGTGCGCGTCCTGCGGGACGGCGTCGACGCCTTCGAGCTCGACCTTCGCCTCGGGGGGCGGTGCGGCGGCGCCTCGATGCCGCACTCCGCCGAGCACCCAGGTGTCCTTGGAGCCTCCACCCTGGGACGAGTTGACGATCAGCTGGCCCTTCTGGAGCGCCACGCGGGTGAGACCGCCTGGGAGGACCCAGACGTCGTCCCCGTCGTTGATGGCGAAGGGCCGCAGGTCCACGTGACGGGGCTCGAGGCCGCCGTCGGTGAGGGTCGGCACCGTGGAGAGCTGGATGATCGGCTGCGCGATCCAGCCGCGCGGATCCTCGAGGATCTGCCGGCGAGTCGCGTCGAGCTCCTCGGGCGAGGCCTTGCTGCCGATCACGACGCCCTTGCCGCCGGAGCCATCGACGGGCTTGACGACGAGCTCGTGCAGGCGGTCCATGACCTCCTCGCGTGCGTCCTTCTCCTCGAGCCTCCAGGTGTCGACGATCGGCAGGATCGGCTCCTCGCCCAGGTAGTAGCGGGTGAGGTCGGGCATGTACGTGTAGATGAGCTTGTCGTCGGCCACGCCGTTGCCGATCGCGTTGGCGATGGTGACGTTGCCCAGACGCGCGGCGGTGACGATGCCCGGCGCACCGAGCGCGCTGTCGGGCCGGAACTGCACCGGGTCCAGGTAGTCGTCGTCCACGCGACGGTAGATGACATCCACGCGGCGGCGGCCGGCGGTGGTGCGCATGTAGACGCGTCCGTTGAGCGTCTCGAGGTCGCGCCCCTCGACCAGCTGGACGCCCATGGTGCGGGCGAGCAGCGAGTGCTCGTAGTACGCGGAGTTGAACACACCGGGCGTGAGGACCACGATCGTCGGGTCGTCGACGCCGTCGGGGGCGGCCTTCGCGAGCGCGGCGCGCAGCCGCTGCGAGTACTCGAGCACGGGCCGCACGCCCATCGCGCCGAACATGTCGGGGTACATCTGGCTCATCGCGCGGCGGTTGGACAGCACGTAGCTGACGCCTGACGGGACGCGCACGTTGTCCTCGAGCACGCGCCAGATGTTGTGCTGGTCCCGCACCAGGTCGATTCCCGACACGTGGACGCGCACGCCGTTGGCGGGGTCGACGCCGTGGACGGCCCGGTAGAAGTACTTGGAGGACGCGATCAGCGCGCGCGGGATCACGCCGTCGGTCACGCAGTGCTGCGAGCCGTACACGTCGGCCAGGAACGCCTCCAGCGTGCGGACGCGCTGGGCGATGCCGGGCGCGATGACATCCCACTCGTCGGCGCCGACCACGCGGGGCACGATGTCGAGCGGGAACGGCCGCTCCTCGCCCGCGTGGTCGAACGTGACGCCCTGCGCCAGATAGCTGGACGCGAGGGCCTCCGCTCGTGAGTAGAGATCGTCACCGGACATCCGATCGATCTCGGCGTACACGCGCTGGTAGGGCTCGCGCACCTCGCCGTGCACGTCCATCGCCTCGTCCCAGGCCTGGACCGGTGCATACCCGGTCCACGGGGTCGACCTGTCGTCGCTCATGCCCTCCAACATAGTCATGACGTGTTTCGCATGCGTGTCGATCGCGTCTCCGCGGCGGTCCTCGTGCACGCGTCTCCCCTGGTCCGCCCTACCGCGACGGGGACGACGCCGATACGCTCGAGCCATGGCATACCCACGGGATCTTCTGGCGCCTGACGAGGAGATCGTCATCGACGCGCATCCGCATTGGAAGGCGCTCGTCGGCGCCGTGCTGAGCAGCGTGCTCGCGATCGCGCTGGGCGTGCTCGCATGGTGGTGGATGGACTCGGTCGAGTGGAGCGCCGGGGTCGAGAACGGGATCGGGATCGCCGTGGCGGTCGTGCTCGTGATCCTCGTCGTGTGGCTCGCCGTGACCCCGTACATCCGCTGGGCGACCACGCACTTCGTCATCACGGATCGGCGCGTGATCTACCGCACGGGGATCCTCACGAAGAGCGGCATCGACATCCCGCTCGCGCGGATCAACACGGTCCAGTTCCGGCATGGGCTGATCGATCAGATGTTCAAGACGGGCACGCTCATCATCGAGTCCGCCTCCGACGATCCGCTGTCGTTCGATGACATCCCGAACGTCGAGAGGGTGCATGCGCGGCTGTACGAGCTGCTCAACGATGCCCTCGAGGGCGACGACGAACGCTGACCCCGTCCGAGGGCAATAGCATCGCCCTCATGCCCCGACCCCGGTTCCGCGCGTCGCTGACCGCTCTGGCGGCCGCTGTCGCCGTGAGCCTGGCGGCGTGCGCGGCGGTGCCCGACGGGGAGCCTGAGGACAGGACCGTGACGGTGCTGGCGGCGGCCTCGCTCACCGACGTCTTCACCGAGATCGCCGACGAGTTCGAGGCCTCACATCCAGGGGTCACCGTCTCGCTGTCGTTCGCCGGGTCCTCGACGCTTGCGCAGCAGGTTCTCGAGGGTGCCCCTGCGGACGTGCTCGCCACCGCGAACGAGGCGACGATGGCGCAGGTGTCGGAGGAGATCGGGATCGAGCCTCTGATCTTCGCGTCCAACACGCTGACCATCGCGGTGCCGGAGGGCAATCCTGCCGGGATCACCGGCATCACCGATCTCACGCGTCCCGACGTGCGGCTCGTGGTGTGCGCGCCTCAGGTGCCGTGCGGCGCGGCGACGCAGCTCGTCGAGGAGGCCACCCGCACGTCCTTCTCGCCCGTCTCCGAGGAGTCGAACGTCACCGACGTGCTCGGCAAGGTCGCCTCCGGGCAGGCCGACGCCGGCATCGTCTACGTCACCGACATCGCCCGCGCCGACGGCGTGCAGCAGGTGCCGCTCGAGGGCGCCGACCTTGCGGTGAACCTCTACCCCATCGCCGCACTCCCTCGGGTGGGCCAGAGCCCCTCCATGCTGGCCGACGAGTTCGTCGCCGCCGTGCTCTCGGACGCGGGCCGAGAGGTGCTCGAGTCGGCAGGGTTCACGACGCCGTGACGTACCCCCGGCGCCTCCTGCCGCTCGCCGTGCTCGGCGCGCTGCTCGTGGCAGTGCCGCTCGTGGCGCTGGCGTCGCGCGTCGACTGGGCGAACTTCGTCCCGCTGGTGACCTCGCCGTCGGCGGTGGCGGCGTTCGGGCTGTCGCTTCGCACCGCAGGCGTCGCCGCGGCGCTGTGCCTGGTGCTGGGCGTGCCGTTGGGACTGGCACTGCACCGCGCGCGCTTCCACGGCATCTCCGTGGTGCGGGCGTTCGTGCTCGCCCCGCTCGTGCTGCCACCGGTGGTCGGCGGCCTCGCTCTCGTCTACGCCTTCGGACGACGCGGCCTGCTGGGCGGCACGCTCGAGGTGCTCGGGATCGAGGTCGCCTTCACGACCGCGGCCGTCGTGATCGCGCAGACGTTCGTCGCGCTGCCGTTCATGGTGCTCGCGGTCGAGACGGCGCTCGCCTCGCGGTCGGGCCGGCATGAGGCAACCGCAGGGACGCTCGGCGCCGGGCCGTGGCTGGTGTTCCGCCGCGTGACCCTTCCCGCGCTCATCCCTGCGCTCGTCACGGGGACCGTGCTCGCGTTCGCGCGGGCGCTCGGCGAGTTCGGCGCGACCCTGACCTTCGCGGGCAGCCTTGAGGGCGTCACCCGGACGGCCCCGCTCAAGATCTACCTGGCGCGCGAGGCCGACCCCGACGCCGCGGTCGCGCTCGGGCTCGTGCTCGTCATCGTCGCCGTGGCGGTCGTGGCGCTCACGTTCCGCCGCGCTCGCCAGGGGGTGGCCGCATGAGGCTTGAGGCCGCCCTGACCGTCGCCGCGCGAGGCGTGGACGTCACCCTGTCCGTGCCCGACGGGACGACGCTTGCGCTGCTCGGCCCGAACGGCGCTGGCAAGTCCACGGTCCTGGAGGCGCTCGCAGGGATGGTCGCCGCCGAGGGCCGGATCGCTCTGGGAGACCGGCTCCTGCTGGGCGGCCCTCGACCGGTCCCGTCGCATCGTCGCCGCATCGGCATCGTCACGCAGGACTCCGCGCTGCTGCCGTCGCTCACGGTGCGCGACAACGTCGGCTTCGGGCCGCGAGCATCCGGCATGACGCGGGAAGCGTCGCGGACCGAGGCGGATCGCTGGCTCACACGAGTGGACGCGACGGACCTCGCTGCCCGGACCGTCGACTCGCTCTCGGGCGGGCAGGCGCGCAGGGTCGCGCTGGCCCGCGCCCTCGCCGCGACCCCCGACCTGTTGCTCCTTGACGAGCCGTTCGCCGCGCTGGACCTGGAGGTAGCAACGGCGATGCGGTCTCTCGTCGGATCGGTGCTTGCCGAGCGGACCGCCGTACTCGCGACTCACGAGGTGCTCGACGCGTTCGCCCTCGCCCAGGACGTGGCGGTGCTCGACTCGGGACGGGTCGTCGAGCACGGGCCCACGGAGCGGGTGCTCACCCGGCCCCGGACGGCCTTCGCCGCGCGCATGGCGGGACGTTCGCTGCTCGTCGGCACGTGGACGGGGCACGCGCTGGTGACGCCCGAGGGAGACTCCGTGCCCGCGTCGGCCGGTTCCGAGGAGAAGCCGCGCGAGGGCGAGCCCGCCGCGATCGCGCCCCGGCCCCGAGAGCTTCGATTGGTGTCCGAGCCCACGCCCGGAGCGATCCCTGACCGCGTCCGCGCCGTCGAGCCTCACGGCGACGGCGTGCGGATCCACGGAGAGCGACTCGCCACCGACGTGGACCCCGAGCAGGCCGTCGGCCTTGTGCCCGGCGCGAGGATCCACCTTGCCCCGGCAGGCGACCCGCCACGCGCCTACGCTGTCACCTGACGGGGGTCACCACAGGGCGGGGGCACGCGATGAAGACAGACTTCAAGAAGACCATCCCCACCTACAAGGCACCCCGGGGACGATTCGAGCTCGTGGACGTCCCGGACCTGCAGTTCCTCATGATCGACGGGCACGGCGACCCGAACACCGACGGCCCGTTCGGCGACGCGATCGAGGCACTGTTCCCCCTGGCCTACTGGCTCAAGTTCTTCAGCAAGAAGGAGCTCGACCGCGACTACACGGTCATGCCGCTCGAGGGCCTGTGGTGGGCCGACGACATGGAGACCTTCACGTCGGCGCGCGACAAGTCGCTGTGGGACTGGACTGCCATGATCATGACGCCCGACTGGATCACCGCGGAGCACGTCGAGACGGCGCGCGACGCCGTGGCAGCGAAGAGCGATCCGGCGGCACTGCCCCTCGTGCGGCTCGAGACCTTGTCCGAAGGGTCTGCGGTCCAGACCCTGCACGTGGGCCCATTCGATGCCGAAGCGCCGGTGCTTCACGCGCTCCACCACGACTTCGTCCCCTCGCAAGGGCTGACCATGACGGGCAAGCATCACGAGATCTACCTGAGCGACATGCGCCGCACCGCGCCCGAGAAGCTGCGCACGATCCTGCGGCAGCCCGTCGCCGCTACCTGACGTCCGGGCAACCTCCGCGCAACGTGGCGTGCCTACACTGGCGGACATGTCCCTGGAAGGCTCACGGCTCACCGTGATCACGGTGTCCGACCGCTGCTCGGCGGGCGAGGCGGAGGACCTGTCGGGTCCGATCCTCGCCGACGCGTTCGAGGCGCTCGACGCTCATGTGACACGCGTCCTGGTGCCCGACGGTGTGGTCCCCGTGCGGGAGGCGCTGCTTGAGGCAGTGGAGTCGTCCGACGCCGTCGTCACCACCGGTGGGACCGGGATCTCGCCTCGCGACGTGACCCCGGAGGCCACCGCGCCGCTTCTCGAGACCCTCCTGCCCGGCATCCCCGAGGCCGTGCGCGCGGCCGACGCCGGGGTACCCGCCGCAGCATTGTCGCGTGGTCTCGCGGGGCTCACCGCGGAGCGCGTGCTGATCGTGAACCTGCCCGGCTCCGTGGGTGCGGCACGCACGGGCGCCGACGTGCTCGGACGCCTCCTCCCCCACGCGCTCGGCCAGGTGCGCGGCGACGACCACGCGCCGCGCGGCGAGGGCGCATGAGCGTCGCCATGCTCGGCATCTCGGCCGAGCCCCTTGACCTTGCCGCGCACGTCGCTGCCGTCTCCTCGGCGTCGCACGGGGCCGTCGCGACGTTCGTGGGGGTGGTCCGCGACCACGACCCGTCCGTCGTCGGCGAGGTGACGCACCTGGAGTACAGCGCCCACCCCTACGCCGCAGCGTTCCTCACCCGGATCACCGAGTCGGTCGCCGCCGACCACCCTGACGTCGCGCTCGCGGTGACCCATCGCGTCGGCCTGCTCGCCGTGGGCGACGCGGCGATCGTCGCGACCGCCGGATCCGCGCATCGTGCCGAGGCCTTCGACGCGTGCCGCGCGCTCGTCGAGCACGTCAAGGCAGAGCTGCCCGTGTGGAAGCGCGAGATCCTCGCCGACGGCTCGCACACCTGGGTGGGCCTATGACGGCGCCCGCTCCGCTGACCGACACGTTCGGACGCGTGCACCGCGACCTCCGCATCTCGCTCACCGACCGCTGCTCGCTGCGCTGCACCTACTGCATGCCCGCGGACGGCGTGCCGTGGTTGCAGAAGGACAGCCTGCTGAGCACCGACGAGCTCGTGCGCGTGGCGCGCGTGGCCGTCGAGGCGGGCGTCTCCTCGATCAGGCTCACCGGCGGGGAGCCGTTGCTGCGCCCGGACGTCGTGGATGTCGTGGCACGCATGGCCGCGCTCGAAGGCCCTGCAGGCAGACCCGAGCTCTCGTTGACCACGAACGCGCTCAAGCTTCCCGAGCTGGCGGAGCCGCTGCGCGAAGCGGGACTCGACCGCGTGAACATCTCGCTCGACACCCTGCGGCCCGAGCGCTTCAAGGACCTCACCCGCCGCGACCGGCTCGACGACACGCTTGCGGGCATCGCCGCGGCCGAAGCCGCCGGGCTCGCTCCCGTGAAGATCAACACCGTCGCGATGCGCGGGGTGAACGACGACGAGATCGTGGACCTCGCGCGCTTCGCCGCCGACCGCGGACTGCACCTGCGGTTCATCGAGCAGATGCCGCTCGACGCCGGGCACACGTGGAAGCGCGAGCAGATGGTGACCGCGGACGAGATCCTCTCGACCCTGCGGAGCGAGTGGACGCTCACCGAGCGTCCCGGCCGCGGTGCCGCGCCGGCGCAGACGTGGCTGCTGGACGACGGCCCCGCGAGCGTTGGTGTCATCGCCTCAGTGACCAGGCCGTTCTGCGGCGACTGCGACAGACTCCGCCTCACCGCCGACGGCCAGGTGCGCGCGTGCCTGTTCGCGCGCACCGAGACCGACGTGCGCGCCGTGCTCCGCTCGGGAGGCTCCGACGCCGACGTGGACGCCGCGATCCGCCGCTGCCTGTTCGGCAAGAAGGCGGGACACGACATCGACGACCCGACGTTCCTCCAGCCGACCCGCCCGATGAGCGCCATAGGCGGCTGACCCCTCGTTTCGGGTCACTCACCGTCGCTTTCAGCGCCGTTTCGCGGCTTCGGGGTCCACCCACCGCCACCGGGTCAGATTCCGCAGCACGACCAGCGCGATGAGGATGGCGAGGAAGCTTCCGCCCAGTTGGACCGCGACCATGGCATAGCCGTTGACCGGGTCAAGGGCTTCGTAAGGCGTCCATCCGTCGGTCGCGCCACGGACGAGGAACACGACCATCCACACGATCGGATAGATCATTCCAGTCCAGAGAGCCGTCCGGCTCGGCGCTCTGCGTGGGCCCTCCACAAGCCAGTCGACGAGAAGCACGACAGACGCACCACCGTGCATCACGATGTTGATCCAGGGGGACGACGCAGCCTGCACGGGGTAGATGAGCGCCCAGTAGAAGGCGGCTGAGAGCAGGAGATACGCGGTCACTGCTAGCCGCATGTGCTCGACGAGTGCCGGACGCGACCTCCCGGTGAGCCCCGTCATGCCGAGCAGCACGACCGCTCCGAGACCCATCGTCTGGACCGAGAAGTAGCCGAAGTAGTCCCAGAAGACGAAACCTCCCTCGGAGATCACCGTCAGCGCGTCAGCCACCAGGGCGATGGCGATCACCGCCCCGGCGGTCAGCCGCCATGTCCCGACGATGGCGACCGCACGCCTATCCCCCCGGGCCACCTCCACGGTTCGCTCGGTCGCGATGCTCCGTTCGACAGCGCTCATGCTCGCCTCCCCCGACTCTGCTGACGCTCTGTCGAGGCCACCGTGCGACATCACGGTCAACCGGCGGTAAACAGGCCGTTCGGGTGAGTGAGTGCCCGATCTGAGAACTCGGCGCATCTGAGGAGTGAGTGAGTGCCCCTGGGGCGGGAGTCAGGCGGGCTTGCCGACCCAGGTGAAGAGATCGCTGCGATAGCCTGCTCGCGGACGCCCACCAATGGCCGCGCCACTCTTCACGGCCAACCGATGACGGACAAGTTCGGACCAAAGTGGCAGGGCGGTCGGAAGGAGGTGCCTGTGAGCGCGTCGTGCGACCTCGATGTCATTGAGATGCAGCACCCCAAGTGGAGCACCGCCTTCTGGCGCGTTGCGATTGTCCCCGCGATGCTGGCGGTTGTCGGCGTGACCTCGTTCGAGAAAGGACCGTGGTGGGGCGAATTCCTACTGTGGCTACCAATGCTCGTTGGCGCCTACGCCATAGCGCGCATGGACACCAGCCGGTGGGTCGTCCAGCCCGGCGAACTACGCGTCTTCGGCCTATTCATGGAGACCAAGGTTCCCGCGTCGCGCGTTGAGAACGTCGAGTACTTCCAGACCAACGACTCCGTCCGGGTCCACGCGAAGCCACCACTTCGTTGGGAGATGCCCTATTCCGGATCCATCCTGGTACCGAAAACGACCCGCGCGCGCCACCGTGAACGCGCAGCAGACCTCAAGAATCTGCTCCTCAGCGCCCCGGAAGCAGAGCACGCGACCTCTGAGACGCCGATCGTCCGTACATGGATTCGTCCGCGCGTGAGGGACATCGCTCCGCTGCTCCTCCTTCTCCCGATCGTCCTCGCCACCTCGCTGCCTTGAGCCACGGGCTCGGGATCTCTCAGTACGAGGCCAGCCAACACATCGCCGCCTGACATCGCCTTCGAACTGCCGGTTTGCCGCCACCTCAACGAGAGGGTGGATTGGCGCGCAGCGGGCTTGCCGAGCATTGTCCCGACATGCGACTCACTGTTGACGGGGTCGGACACGCCCCGCAACCTCTACGGCGACCGCGAGCATCTGCTCGAAGTCGGCCCGAGCATCCGGTACGACGCTGATGGAGTCGATCGGACCGCCGAGGTACGCCACAGCGGCCTCCACGAACGCCGCGGCTCCACCCTGCTCGCGACGATCCTTCTCCCGGTAGCGCAGCAGTGAGGCAATCGCTCGATCAGGCACGGCGAAAGCAGCGGCCACCGCAAGCGGCAGTGCCGAATAGGCACCCTCTGACGACTCGACGCTGTCAAGCAACGCCTGATCCACCGCTTCACTCGAGCGACCGATCGCAAGCCATGCCCCCACCGCCCTTGGCCGCCAATCAGCCGACAGCAGCCCGATCACTTCGTCATCGGTGGTTTCAGCAGCGACACGGGAGAACAGGTCGAGATCGAACTGCAGCCGAGTCGCATTCTTACCCATGAGATCCCCATAGAACGGCATCACGCAGCGTTCATTGAGTTCAAACGAGACTGGATCGAGTTCATCTGAGACGGTCCCCACCGCACCATCGTATGGGCGAGCTCCGAGTCCACACGAGAGACCTCACATGATTAGGTCACCACGGGGTGGATTAACAACCAGCGGGCTTGCCGAGTCCACTCAGCTCCCGCGTGCAGAACTGACTGACGCAGCGACACGGAGTCAACAAACCCGCAGGTCCCAGAATCACGCGGGTCCGGTTCTCAGTCAGTTGTGCACGGCGAGCGCGCACCCCAGCCCTCCGCGCTCCCGCGACCGCACCAACACCCCTGGTCCGACGCCTGCTCCGGAGCCACTTCACCTCCCGCGGCACCACCTGGCGCGCGCCCCGCATCGGACACTTGCCCCATTTCGTGACACTCAGTAGCGTGCGAGGCACCTACCCGGAGGAGGCCCCTGTTGGGCATCGCGTTTCTGTTGACGACGTTGGTGGTGGTGGCCACGCCTGGCACCGGCGCCGTGTACACGATCTCGGCGGGCCTGACTCGTGGCGCCCGTGCGGGCATGATCGCGGCGTTCGGCTGCACGTTGGGCGTCGTGCCCCACATGCTGGCGGCCATCACGGGCCTCGCGGCGGTGCTGAACGCGTCGGCCGTGGCGTTCCAGACTGTGAAGTGGCTGGGCGTCGCCTATCTGCTCTATCTGGCGTGGCAGACGTGGCGCGATCGTTCGGCGATCCAGGTCGATGAGTCGAAGCGCGAGGTCTCGGCCCGCAAGGTGGTCGGCACCGCTGTGCTGATCAACCTGCTGAATCCGAAGCTGACGATCTTCTTCTTCGCGTTCCTGCCGCAGTTCGTCCCAGCGGGGGCAGCGCATGCGACGCTCGAGATGGCCTACCTGAGCCTGG
Organism: Demequina zhanjiangensis; assembly: GCF_030418315.1. GTDB lineage: Bacteria > Actinomycetota > Actinomycetes > Actinomycetales > Demequinaceae > Demequina > Demequina zhanjiangensis. The sequence continues at coordinate 55,045 of NZ_JAUHPV010000003.1, read as the reverse complement.
TGTTCATGGCGGCGACGTTCCTGGTGTTCGCGATCTATGGCCTGTTCGCGTCGGTGATGCGCGACCAGGTGATCACGCGACCGAGGGTGATGGCGTGGATGCGCCGGACGTTCGCGGGCACGTATGTGTTGCTCGCGGGCCGCCTCGCGTTCCAGTCGCGCTGACGCCGAGCACCTACTGGCGCGGCCGGAACGCCCTGACGAGCGAGTACGCGACCAGCCCGAGCGTCGCGAGCACGATCACCGCAGACCCGACGTAGTCGACAGCGATCGGCCCGCATTCCTCACCGCCGCCTGCGGCACACGAGTACCGCGACTGCGCCATGAGGAGCGCGATTCCTACGCCGAGGAACCCCACCGCCAGACCGATGAACCTCCACTGCACCCGCGCCATCCCGCTACCTCCAGAGTCCGTCAATAGGCAGATCTTGGCCGACGATGCGGCACGCCGCGCGGTGCCCTGACATGAGGGCCGCCGTGACGGTCGCGGGGTCGTCAGTCCAGGTCGCCTCGCCCGCGAGGTGCAGTACTCCCCCGACCGGCGTCGCGAGCGCGTCGTGATCCGACGTCGACGAGCCGAGCGTCATGTACGCGTACGAGCCCCGCGAGAAGTAGTCGCCCTGCCAGTCGGTCCGGTCGACGCGCACCGGATCCGGCACATCCGCGCCATACAGCCGACGCAGCTGCGCCATGATCGACGCGGCCACCTCCTCATCGGTCCAGTTCGCCGTCTCGACGGCGGCCGGGCCAGCGGCGAACGTGAGCAGCGTCGGCATGCCGTCGAGCCCGGTGAGGTCGTACCAGGAGTGCCACCAATGGGCCTCGGGCCCGAGCTGCCGGATCGCGTACACGTCGCTGTCCCAGAACCGCTCGTCGAAGCGCAGGAACACCTTCTCGAACGCGTTCATCCTGAGCCGGGCGAGCGGTTCGGCGACCTCAGCCGGCAATGGCGGATCGAACTCGAAGGCCCCGCTCTGCAGCACACCGACCGGCACCGTCACCACCGCGTGGGTGGCCCGCACCACCCCACCGGACGACGCGACGGTCACCCCCGATTCGTCCCAGGTCACTCGTGACACGACCGCGCCGAGCCGCACGTCCAACCCCTCGGCGAGTCTCGCGGGCAGCACGTCGTACCCGTCGGGGAACACGACCTCGTCGCCTTCGATCTGGTCATCGTCGAGCCCGTGGGCCGCGAGGTCCTCGATCCATGCGCCGTACTGCTCCTCGCTGCGGTGCTCCAGGTACTCACGCACCCGCGCGGCCCGCGCCGGCTCCCAGCCGAACGACGCAAGGGCCGCGTCGGTCACGTCGCGGTACGACGCGTCGGGCGCGGACGCCTCGACGACCGCCACGAGCGCCTCGTCGACGGCGTGCACGTCTGCGGCGAACGCAGCGGCCTCCCCGGCCGAGAGGCGCTCACAGTCGGGTCCGTAGTACGCGATCGGCCTGCTATCGACCTGATACCCGCCGACGGTGAACTCCTGCATCCGCATCCCGAAGGCGCGCGCAGCCTCGGCCACGGGCGACTCGTCAATGCCATGGATCCATGAGGCGCCGCGGTCGGTGACGTACCCGTCGGACCGGTCGGTCACCACGCGCCCGCCGATGCGTCGGCGCGCCTCCAGCACGACCACGGATCTACCCGCGCGCGCCAGCAAGCGCGCGGCCGTCAGCCCCGCAACCCCTGCCCCCACGACGACGCTGTCGAAGTCGGCCATGTCATCCGCCCGCGAACGGTGGCAGCACGTCGACTGTCGCCCCGGGCGGAAGCGCCTCCCCGGGCTCGAGCAGCTCTCCGTCGGCCATCAGCGAGCATTTGGCGAGCACGGGACCGAAACCCTCGCCGAAGCGAAGGGCGAGCTCGGTGCGCAGCGCATCCTCTGTCGTGGCCGACGCGGTGGTCGCCTCGACGCCGGCGGCCTCGGCGGCGCCGGCGAACAGCCGCACGGCGACGCTCATGCGCGCACCCATTCGCCGGACCGGCCGCCGCTCTTCTTGAGCAGCTTCACCTCGCGGATGGAGGTGGCGCGGTCGAGCCCCTTGACCATGTCGACCACGTTGAGCGCGGCGACGGATGCCGCGGTGAGGGCTTCCATCTCGACGCCGGTGCGGTCGGCCGTCGAGACAGTCACCTCGATCGCGACCCCGTCGTCCTCCACGGTCAGGTCGACGGTGCAGCCGTGCACGCCGATCACGTGGGCGAGCGGCAGCAGCTCGGGCGTTCGCTTGGCAGCGGCGATCCCCGCGACGCGGGCGACGGCGAGCACGTCGCCTTTGGGCACCGCGCCGTCGCGCAGGGCGGCGACCACCGTCGCGGAGCACGAGACGAAGGCCGACGCGGTGGCGGCCCTCACCGTCGGCTGCTTCGCGGTGACGTCCACCATGCGGGCGTGCCCGGAGGAGTCGAGGTGCGTGAAGTCGGTCATGGCGTGATCCCCATGAGGCCCACAGTATCGCCGGGCAGCACCTCGGAGACGTCGGCCGCGATGACGGCGAAGGCCTCGGCCTGGGCGAGCGAGCCGATGAGGTGAGAGCCGGAGCCGCCGGCCGTCGCGGGTACGACGCGGACGCCCTCGAACCTCACCGGCATGAGCTGCGCGCGGCCGGGAGGGCAGCGCCATCCGACGCCTGCCACCGCGGTGCCGACGGCGGGCGAGGGCAACCGCAGCATCTCGCGCATCATCGGCGCGACGACCACCAGGAAGGTGGCGACGACGGAGACCGGGTTGCCGGGCATGCAGACGATCGGCACCCCTCGCCAGAGTCCGAGACCTTGTGGCTTGCCGGGCTGCATCGCCACGGGCCCGAACCAGACGCCGTGCGGCACCAGGGCCGACTTCACGACGTCGTAGGCGCCCGCGCTCACGCCGCCTGCGGTGATCAGCAGGTCGGCCTCGAGCGAGTCGAGCGCGTCCACGACGGCTTGGTCGGTATCACCCACGACCCGCACGCCTACGCATTCGCCGCCCCATTCCTCGACGAGCGCGGGGAGCGTGGTGGAGCTCGCATCGAAGATCTGGCCGGGCTCGAGGGCGGAGCCGGGAGGCCGCACCTCGTCACCCGTGATCAGCACGCCGACGCGGGGCCGCCGCACCACGGACACGTCCGGGGCGCCCGCGGCGGCGGACGCGGCCAGGTCAACGGCCCTGAGCAGTCGGGCGCCTCCCAACACCTCGTCCCCGCGATGCAGGTCCTCCCCCGCCTCGCGCACGAAGGCACCAGCGGCCGGCCAGCGGTGGATCTCCACCCGGTCGACGCCGCGATCGGTGTCCTCGACGGGCACCACGGCGTCGGCCCCGTCGGGCATGGGTGCGCCGGTCATGACGCGGGCGACCGTGCCGGCAGCCAGAGGCGCGGGCGCAATGCCCGCGGGAACGTCGGCACTCACCTCCCAGAGGCCAGGCGCGCCCTCGTTGGAGCGGACCGCGTAGCCGTCCATGGACGTCGTCCGGAAGGGCGGGGCGTCAGCAGCGGCCCGCACGGGCTCCGCGAGGGCACGGCCCAAAGCCGACGCGAGCGGCACCCGCTCCACGCCCAACGGCTCCACGAGCGCCAGTGCCTGGGCGACGTGGTCGGTGGCGCTACGCACGGGCACCCGCGCGGGACCGCAGCGGCGCCTCGCGCCAGCGTCCCGTGCGACCGTCCACGACGTTCAGAGTTCCTTCGAGCGTGCCGAGACCGAGCAGGACCGCCATCGCCTGGCCCGCCATCGCGACCCCCACGAGACCGCAGGTGACACCCACCGCGCCCTGGCCCTCGCAGCCGTCGAGCGGGTCATCGCCGCGGTCTGGGAACACGTCGTCGAGCGCGACAGCCCGGTCGAACACAGTGAGCTGACCGTGCCAGCCCTGCACAGCGCCCCAGACGAGCGGCGCACCCACGGCCGACGCAGCACGTGCGACGTCCCGCCGCGAGACCCAGCTGTCGGTCGCGTCGAGCACGACGTCGTGGTCGGCAAGCAGGTCGACCCCACCGTCCGCGAGGCGCTCGCGCACGGGAACGACCTCGCACCACGGGGACGACGCGGCCAGGGAGTCTGCGGCGGCCTCCACCTTGGGGCGCCCCACGTCGGGCGTGCCGAAGAGGATCTGACGGTGAAGGTTGGAAGTCTGCACCGAGTCGGAGTCGATGAGCGTCAGCGACCCTACGCCCGCGGCGGCGAGATACTGCGCGGCGGGGCATCCGAGACCGCCCACGCCCACGATCGCGACGCGCGCGCCTCGCAGACGCGCCTGCCCCTCATCTCCGATACCAGGGACGATGCGCTGACGAAGGAAGGGGTCAGACACCACACGCCTCACGATACCGACCCACGACGATGTCCACGAGGACACGGTGCGGCGCGAGCGGCTTCGTGACGCAGTCGGCCCCCGACTCCGCGAGCCGATCCTGGAACACTCCAGGCGCGAGCAGATACGACGCGACGGCCACCGCCCCGTCCTCGCCGAAGTCACGCGCCGTCGCGACGGCCTCCGAGACGGTCGGTGTGAAGTCAGCGGCGAAGCCCACACGCACCGGCCCGTGCCAGGCGGTGCGCAGCATCTCCGCCGTCTTCTCGGTGTCTGCCTGCGAGCGCTCGTCCGAGGATCCCGCGGGCGCAAGCACGACGGTCGCATCCTCAGGGACGCCCGCCTCAGCGAGCCTCGCCATGAGCAGCTTCACGAGCCGCGAGTCGGGCCCGAGCGCCGACGTGGCGACCACGTCGGGCCTGTCAGCGACCGCGTTCGCGATGTCGTGATACACGTGATAGCCGCCCGCCAGCAGCAGCGGGACGACGACGGCCTGAAGGCCCTCGCCCTGCTCGATCTCCGCCACGACGTCGTTCAGATCAGGGCCGTGGACGTCCACGTAGGCCTCGCGCACGTCCACGTCCGGCAGCGCGGCCCGCACCTCCTGCAGAAGCTCCCGCACGACCTCACGGCCTGCCTCGCTCCGAGTGCCATGGGCACAACCGATCAGGATCGGCGACGTCATCGGCGGACCTCCAGGTCATGCATCACGGGCGCGGAGTCGCTGCGAGAGCCGAGGCGAGAAGCTCCGGCTCAGCGACCTTGCCGATGACGATAACCGCGGGAGGTTTCACCGCCATTTCCCCGGCGATACGAACAATGTCCGAAACGGTTCCGTGCGTGACACGCTCGCGTGCGGTGGTCGCGGACTCGAGGATCGCGACGGGTGTGGAGGGGTCAGCGCCCTCCTCCAGCGCCGCCTCCACGAACGCGGGAAGGGCCGCGACTCCCATGAGGACGATGACGGTGACGCCGTGCCCGAGCGCGGCGCGCACCGCGGGCTCAGGCCCCGCGTGGCCCGACGTGATGAGCACCGAGGCGGCGATGCCGCGCTGCGTGGGCGGGATGCCGGCGAGCGCGGGCGCCGACAGCGCCGAGGTGATGCCTGGCACCACCTCGACGGGGATGTCCGCCTCGACGCACGCGTGCACCTCCTCGCCTCCCCTGCCGAACACGAAAGGGTCCCCGCCCTTGAGGCGGATGACGGTGAGGCCCTTGCGCGCGCGGTCCACGAGGATGTCGTTGATCTCGTGCTGCGGGACGGGGTGGTTGTCGGGCGACTTGCCGACGTTGATGACCTCGACCGTCTCGGGGAGCGCAGCGAGCAGTCCGGTGGCGCCCAGCCGGTCGGTGACGACCACGTCGGCCTCCGCGAGAAGGCGGGCGCCGCGCACGGTGATGAGGTCCGAGCTTCCCGGGCCGGAGCCCACCAGGACCACACGACCACGACGCCCGCGCACACGCCGCAGATCCACCTGACCCTCGTCCAGCAGCGCACCGAGGGAGTCGCGCACCCGGGCCACGCGGGACGGGTCAGGCGCCCCTTCGGAGACGACGCCGACGGCCAGGTCGCCGTGCCTCGACACGGCAGCGACGCGCGCCGACGTGGAGAAGCCGTCGGACGAGTTGACGCACCACACGCGCCGGTCGGACGCCCAGCGCGCGACCATGAGGTTCACGTCGGGGTCGTCGGTCGCAGCGATCGCGAGCCACACGCCGTCAAGGTCCTCGGGACGGACTCGACGCCGCTCCCAGCGGATGTCCCCGTGGGAGGCGAGACGCGTGACGTCGTCGCCCGCCTCAGGGCTGATGACGGTCACCCGTGCGCCCGAGTCGAGCAGCGCACGGACGCGCCGTGCGGCCACGGCGCCGCCGCCCGCGACGACGACCTCGCGGTCGGCGACGTCGAGCGACAGCAGCATGCTCACGGCTGCTTGGCCTCGCGACCGCCCCAGGTCTTCACTGCCTCGACGATCCGCGTCACGTGCTCGTCGGTGTGCGCGAGCGACACGAACCACGCCTCGTACGCGCTCGGGGGCAGCGCGATCCCGCTCGAGCGGAACGAGTGGAACATGTCGGAGTACGCGAGCGCGTCCTGGTCGGACACCTCATCGAACGTGACGGGCGCCTTGTCGAGGCCCAGGAACACGGAGAAGAGCGTGCCCGCATGCCCGACGGCGTGCGTGATGCCTGCGGCGTCGAGCTCGGCGCTAACTCCCGTCCGGAGCCGCGTCGAGATGCGGTCGAGGTGGGTGTACGCGTCGTCGTCGAGCAGGCGCATGGTGGTGAGCCCGGCGGCGACCGCCACCGGGTTACCCGACAGCGTGCCCGCCTGATAGACGGCACCGACGGGTGCGAGCTGGTCCATGAGATCGGCGCGACCTGCCACCGCTGCGACGGGAAGCCCGCCACCGATGACCTTGCCGAACGTCACGAGGTCCGGGGTCCAAGGCTCACGGCCCGCGGCGATGTCCGCGTCGCGCTCGAGTCCCCATCCTCCAGCGGGTCCGGCACGGAAGCCCGAGAGCACCTCGTCGACGATGAAGACAGCGCCCTCGTTGCGGCACAGCTCCGACACGAGACGGTGGAAGCCGGCGGGAGGCGCGACGACGCCCATGTTCGCGGGCACCGCCTCGGTGATCACGGCCGCGATGCGGGAACCGTGCTCGGCGAAGGCGTCGGTGAGCGCATCCACGTCTCCGTACGGAAGGACCATGGTGTCCTTCGCGACCGAGGCGGTCACTCCCGCCGAGTCCGGGACGCCAGACGTCGCGAGGCCCGAGCCTGCAGCGACGAGGAGGCCGTCCGAGTGGCCGTGGTAGCAGCCCGCGAACTTGATGATCACGTCGCGGCCCGTGGCGGCGCGGGCGATGCGCAGCGCGGTCATGGTCGCCTCGGTGCCCGTGGATACGAGGCGCACCTTCTGCGCGGGCTCGTAGCGCTCGCGGATCAGCTCCGCGAGCTCCACCTCGGCCTCGGTCGTCGCGCCGAAGCTGAGGCCTCGCGACGCGGCCGCGCGCACGGCGGCGACCACCTGCGGGTGGGCGTGACCGACGATGCCCGCTCCCCAGGAGTCGACAAGGTCCAGGTACTCGCGGCCGGCTCCGTCGGTGATGGTGGCGCCCTTCGCGGATGCGATCGGCAGCGGGTGGCCTCCCACACCGTTCCAGGCGCGCACGGGGCTGTTGACGCCGCCCGGCATGATGTCAGCCGCGCGCTCCTCCCACGCCTTCTCACCGCGCAGGGTGCGCAGTCCCAGGCGCTGCACCTTCGTCTTCAGGGTCGACGAGATGGGCTTCATGCGTCCTCCTTCAGCCAGGCCGCAAGATCCAGAGCGGCATAGGTGACGACGATGTCCGCGCCTGCGCGGACCATCGACGTGAGCGCCTCGAGGTGCGAGGCGCGACGGTCGATCCAGCCGTTCGCGGCGGCGGCCTCGATCTGGGCGTACTCGCCCGAGACGTGATACGCGGCCACCGGCACGGAGGACTGGGCAGCGACGTCGGCGACGACGTCGAGGTACGGGAGCGCAGGCTTCACCATGACGATGTCCGCACCCTCGGCCTCGTCGAGCGCGGCCTCAAGGGCACCCTCCCGACGGTTGGCGGGGTCCATCTGGTAGGTCCTGCGGTCTCCCTGGAGCTGGCTGTCCACGGCCTCACGGAACGGCCCGTAGAACGCCGAGGCGTACTTCGCGGCGTACGCGAGGAGCGAGACACTCTCGAAGCCCTCCTCATCGAGCGCATCGCGGATCGCGGCGACCTGGCCGTCCATCATGCCGCTGAGCCCGAGCACGTGGGCACCGGCGCGCGCCTGCGCGAGCGCCATGCGCTGATAGACGAGCACGGTCGCGTCGTTGTGCACGTTCCCGCGCGCATCGAGCACCCCGCAGTGGCCATGGTCGGTGAACTCGTCCAGGCACAGGTCGGCCATGACGACCACCTGGTCGCCCGCGGCAGCGACAGCCTCGGCGATCGCCAGGTTGAGGATGCCGTCGCTCTCGCACGCGGCGCTGCCCTCGGCATCGCGCACGGACGGGATCGCGAACAGCATGACGCCGCCGATCCCCGCCTCCGCGGCGGCCTCCACCGCGGCGCGCACCCCGCTGAGCGGAAGCTGCTCCACGCCGGGCAGCGACGTGATCGGACGCGGCGCATCCAGGTCCTCGTGCACGAACAGCGGCAGCACGAGCTGCGCGGCATGCGGACGCACCTCACGCACCAGTCGACGCATCGCAGGCGTCGTCCTCAGCCTTCGAGGCCTGCGGCTCAGGCTCATCGGTCTCCCTTCGAGGCGATCACCGACGCAAGGGCGTCCGCGATGCCGTCGTAACTCGGCGCGGCGGAGACGGCGTCCACGCGCAGTCCCGCCTGGCGGGCGGCTGCGGCCGTCGTCTCCCCGATCGCCACCATCATCGTGGATTCGGGCACCGGCGCGCACTGTGAGGCGAAGCGCTCGGCGACGGAGCCGGAGGTCAGCAGCACGGCATCGACTTCTCCAGCACGCACCTGGGCCGCGACCTCGGGCGAGGCACCGGGACCGTCGACGGTCCTGTACGCCTCGATGGAATCGACCGTCCAGCCCTTGCGCGCGATACCCCGCTCGAGCGTCGGAGCCGCCAAGTTCCCGACCGGCGCGAGCACGCGGCCCTCTCCTTCGGGGAACTCCTTCGCGATGCCAAGCGCCGTCTGGCGACCCTCGGGCACCAGGGCGACCTCAAGCCCGGACTCCGCACAGATCTGCTGCGTCGCCTCCCCCACCGTCGCGACGCGCGCACGCGGCTGCGGCTCAGCGAGGGAGCGCCCGTGCGCTTCGGCGACAGCGCGCATCTGCAGGACGGCGTTGCGGCTCGTCACCGCGAGCCAGTCGTAGCGCCCGTCGCACCAGTCGAGCACCGCCTGCGTCAACGGCGCGGGGTCCTCGGGACCGTCGATGGCGATGAACTGCACCTCGTGCACCACCGCTCCCTCAGCCAGGAGGCGCTCCGCCAGCGCGCGGCGACGTTCCGTGACAGGAACGATCACGCGCACGCCCTGGAAGGACGTCGACGTCATCGTGCCCCCATCAGCCGGGCCGCACCTCGTCCCAGGAGCGCATACGCCGCTGCACGGCCGATCGACGCAGCCTCGCGCAAGGGTCCGCGCGCCATCTCGTTCAGCTGGAGGCTTCCCGAGGCGTCGGTGACTCGGAGGTGGAGCCTCAGCTCGCCGTCGGCGACCGTGGCGTAGGCGCCGACGGGCGCCGAGCAGCCCGCCTCAAGCACGGCGAGCGCCGTGCGCTCGGCGGTGACGCCCGCTCGGGTCGCGGGGTCGTCGAGCGCGTGCACGAGCTCGCGCAGCTGCGGGTCGGCGTCCTGGCGGATCTCGACGGCGAGCGCACCCTGGCCCGGCGCGGGGACCATGACGTCCACGGGAATGAGCTCGGTGGCCTCCCCGATCCTGCCGAGGCGGCTGAGGCCCGCGGCTGCCAGCACCACGCCGTCCAGGTCAGAGCCCACGCGACCCAGCCGGGTGTCCACGTTGCCGCGAATGTCCACGACCTCCAGGTCGGGGCGCGCCTTGCGCAGCTGGGCGGCGCGGCGCGGCGACCCGGTGCCGATCTTGGCGCCCTCCGGGAGCGTGAGGAGCGAGGTGCCGGTGGTGCAGAGCGCGTCGCGGACGTCCTCACGCGCGGGGATCGCGGCGATGTCGAGCTCGGGGTGCGGCTCCACGGGGATGTCCTTGAGCGAGTGCACCAGCAGATCGCAGTCGCCGGCCAGAAGGTGGTCGCGCAGCGCGTTGACGAAGACCCCGGTGGTGGAGAGGCCGACGAGCGAGGTGCGTGAGACGTCGCCGTGGGTGGTGACGATCTCCAGGACCACCTGCGCATCGATGCCTCGTTCGGCAGCGACCGCTGCGAGGGCATCGGCGACGTGCTGAGACTGCGTGGTGGCGAGCGCGCTGCCGCGGGTGCCGAGTCTCAGATGCATCCCTCTATCGTCCCACGTCCGACGACGATGCCTCGCCCTGGCCGCTCACTCGGCGTCGCGGTAGCCGGGCCCCCAGGCGACCAGCACCAGCGCGGCGATCGCACCGACGAGCGCGAGCCATGCGGGCGCGAGGAACCCGAACCCGAACGCGATCACGACGGCACCCAGGCCGGAGCCGAGCACCGTCGCGGCATTGAGCGCCGAATGTGAGAGAGCGGCACCGAGCGAAGGCGAGGAGTGGATGACGTCCATGAGCCGCGTCTGCGCCGACTGGCTGAAGACCTGCACGAAGGCGCCGAGCGAGACCAGGAAGATCACGGTGGGCCAGCCCGAGTCGCCGAACAGCCCGAGCAGGGCGAGCGAGACGACGACGCCCGAGAGCCCGACGCGCGCCGCGAGCGCAGGGCCTCGGTCGGTGAGCCTGCCTCCTGCCGTCGCACCGATCGTCATGCCGACTCCGAAGAGCACGAGAGTGACGGTCACGGCGCCGGAGGTGAAGCCGTTCGTCTCCTCGAGCAGGGGGACCATGTACGACTGGACGGCACCGAGACCGGCGAAGCCCGTGGTGATGGTGAGGATCGCCATCCAGAGCGGGCGGCCGGTGAGCGTGGACATCTCTCGCGTGAACGAGGTTCCCTTGGTTCCCGCGACGCGGGGCGTGTACGCCCAGATGAGGAGCAGCCCGCCGACGCCGACTGCGGTGACGGCCCAGTACATCCAGCGCCATCCGAACGCCTCGGATCCCCACTGCATGGCGGGGACACCGACCACGGTGGCGGCCGTGAGCCCGTACATGATGGTCGCGATCGCCATGCCGCGCCGTTCGCGGCCGACCGCCAGCATCGCGACGTAGCTGGCGGTGCCGAGGAGAGCGCCGTGCGGGAGCCCGGCGAGGAAGCGGACGACGAGCAGGCTCCACACGTCGGGAGCGATCGCAGTGAGCGCGGACGTGACGACGAAGATGCCCGACATCAGGAGCAGGAGCCTGCGGCGGCCCCATCCCGCGAGGCCGACCATGAGCAGCGGCGCGCCCACCACGACGCCGAGCGCGTACGCCATGATCGTGTAGCCGATCATGTCGACCGAGGTGTCGAGCGTGCGCACCTGATCCTGGATCACGGCGGAGGCGCCCGCCTGGCTCAGGCCGATGCCGAGCCCAGCGACGACGAACCCGGCCAGCACGGCGGCGGGGTGCGGCGATCGCGCGCTGCGCGGCAGGCGCCAGCGCGGCACCCCCGAAGGCGCGAGCGGGGGCAATGCAGTCATGGGCTACCGATTCTCGACGAGCCACAGCGCGCTGGCGCACGCGGGCGGGATGGACGACGCGTCGGCGCCGTCGATGCGGCACCTGACTGCCCCGCCGGGATCGGGGTCGAGTATCACGATACTCGCGCCGGGAACCAGTCCCAGACGCGCGCATTCGCGCAGGGCCTCGGGGTCGGAGTCGGAGACTCGGGCGACGGTCCAGGCGCCTGGTGCCGCGTCGGTGCCGCGCACCGCGTCGACCGTGCGGGCGATGCCTCCGGGCTTGGGGATCGGGTCGCCGTGCGGGTCGACGGTGGGGTGGCCGAGCATCGCGTCGAGCGCGTCGATCATCCTGTCCGAGCACGCATGCTCGAGCACCTCGGCCTCGTCGTGGACCTCGTCCCAGCCGTAGCCGAGGCTCTCCACGAGGAACGTCTCGATGATGCGGTGGCGGCGCACCATCTGCAGCGCGACCGCCGCGCCCTCGTCGGTGAGCTCGACAGTGCCGTAGCTCTCGTGCCGGGCGAGGCCGTCCGCGACGAGCCGGCGGACTCGCTGAGACACGGACGACGGGCTGATGCCAAGCCTGTCGGCGATCGCCTTGGTCGTGGCGGGCTCGCCAGTCCACTCGCCTGCGGTCCAGATGACCTTCAGATAGTCCTCGACCGACGAGGATCGGGGCTCACCTGTCACCGGCTCAGGCCTCGCCTTCGCCACGCGGCGCTTCAGCGGCGTCGTCACCTGCCGGGCCCGACGCGTCGCGCCGTCGGAGCCACACGATCACCGCGGCGGCCACGGCGACCAGGACCGCGGCGCCAGCGAAGCGCACCCAGCCGCCCGTGCGCGGCTCGTCTGCCTGGACAGCCTCCGGCGAGGCGCTGGCAGACGGCAGCTCAGCGGAGATCGGCGCCGGCTCGGCCGATGTGCTCGGGAGCGCCGCCTCAGCGGTCTCCGTCGCCTCGGCCGTGGGCTCAGCGGCGCCACCAGCGACCGTGAAGTCCACCTGGCCCTCGAGCGGGTGGCCGTCCTCGGCGACGATCCTGTACATGAGCGACCACGCGCCAGAGGCGAGCTCGGGCACGTCGGCCACGACCGTCGTCTCCGTGGGGAAGGTGGGCTCGAGCTCGACCCGCTCCTCACCCTGGACGAGCACGAGCGTCGTCCCCAGGTCGAGCACCGCACCGGTGAAGGTGAGCGTCACCTGCTCCAGGTCGGACACCTCGGCACCCTGCTCGGGATCCGTGCTCGACAGCGATGTGTGGGCCGACGCAGCCGTACCAGGCACGACGGCCGCGAGCGCGAGAAGCAGGACGAGGATCGGACGGAGAAGACGGGAACGCATACCTCCATTGTCCACGGTCCTCGCCGACACCTGCTCGTCATCCCCCGTTCACGCGCCACACAGCGGACGCACACGCATCCGACACCCAGCGGCGCGACAATGGTCCACATGAAGGTCGCTCTGGTCGCCGAGTCGTTCCTGCCGCACAACAACGGCGTGACGAACTCGCTGCTGCGCGTCATCGAGCATCTGACCCGTCGCGGGGACGAGGCGATGGTGATCGCTCCCGAGTCCCGCGGGGCGCGAGGCCCGGTGCGCTACGGGATCGCGTCCATCACGCGCCTGCCCGCGATGGGCTGGCCGGGGTATCGGGACGTGCGCGTCGCACTGTCCGGCACGGGTCGGCTGTCGCGGATCCTCGAGGACTTCAATCCTGACGTGGTGCACCTGGCGAGCCCGTTCGTGCTCGGCTGGACCGCCGTGAAGGCCTGCCACGAGCTGGGCCTGCCCACCGTCGCGGTCTATCAGACCGAGGTGCCGTCCTACGCGGACCGGTACCGCATGGGCTGGGGCGAGGGGATCCTCTGGAACCGCGTGCGCAACATCCATCAGCGCGCGGACCTGAACCTGGTGCCGTCCACCTACGCGATGCTGCAGTTGGAGCACCTGGGCGTGGACCACCTCCGTCTGTGGCCGCGAGGCGTTGACGCGGCACGCTTCAACCCCGCGAAGCGCTCCGCCTCGCTGCGAGAGCAGTGGGCGCCGCACGGCGAGATCGTCGTCGGATACGTCGGCCGGCTGGCGGCGGAGAAGCGCGTCGAGGATCTGGGCCGGCTCGCGGCGATCCCCGGGATCCGCGTCGTGATCGTGGGCGAGGGCCCGTCGCGAGCCAAGCTGGAAGCCATGCTCCCCGACGCGGTCTTCACCGGATTCCTGTCAGGCGAGGAGCTCGCGGAGGCGACCGCGTCCTTCGACCTGTTCGTCCACTGCGGCGAGCTGGAGACCTTCTGCCAGACCATCCAGGAGGCGCTCGCGTCCGGCGTTCCCGTCGTCGCCCCCCGGCGCGGCGGGCCGATCGACCTGGTGGACCACGGCGAGACCGGCTACCTCTACACGCCCGGCCAGCTCGACGAGATGGTCGGCTACGTGCGCGAACTGGTCCAGAACGACGAGCAGCGCGCCAGGTTCGGCAACCACGCGCGGGTCTCCGTCGAGGGGCGCACCTGGGAGAAGGTCTGCGACAGCCTCATGGATCTGTACGCCGAGGCCGTGCGCATGCACACCTCGCTCCCCCACCGTCCGTGGGACTGGGAGGACGAGGAGGTGCTGCGCTGATGCGCATCGCGCACATCGCCAACTTCTACGGACCCACGTCCGGAGGCCTGCGCACCGCGATGCACGCCCTGGGCAAGGGCTATGTGGAGCACGGGCACAAGGTGCTCCTGGTGGTCCCGGGCGCTGAGGACACGGATGAGCTCACCGAGTTCGGCCGACGCATCACTCTGCGCAGCCCCGTCCTCCCGCTCAGCGGCGGATACAGGATGATCTCCCGCCTGCGCGAGCTGCGCGGAGTGCTGCGCGGGTTCCGACCAGACGTGCTCGAGGTCTCTGACAGGACGACGCTGCGCTCGCTCGGCGGTTGGGCGGCCTCGCAGGGTGTGCCCTCGGTCTTCTTCTCCCATGAGCGGGCCGACGGCATCCTCGCCGCCAACCTTCCCGATGCGCTGGGCGAACGCCTGCCGCTTGAGGCGATGGCCGACTGGCACAACCGAGGTACCGCGCGCAGGTTCACGACCATCGTCTCCACCACCGACTTCGCGGCGCAGGAGTTCGACCGCATCGGCGTACCGGTGGAGCGCGTGCCGCTCGGCGTGGACTTGGAGACCTTCCAGCCCGCGCGCCGCGACGACGCCGTGCGTGCCGAGCTCGCCGCCCCCGACGAGTCGCTGATCCTCATGGCCTCGCGGCTGTCCTCGGAGAAGCGGCCCGAGCTCGCGATCGACGCGGTCAGGATCCTCGCGGACCGAGGTACCAGGCTGAGGCTCGTCTGCGCCGGCTCCGGCGCCCTGGCGGAGCAGATGCGCGCGCGAGCCGAGGGAGCCCCGATCGACTTCCTCGGCTTCGTCTCGGGCCGCGAGCGCTTCGCGACTCTGCTCGCGAGCGCCGACCTGGTGGTCGCACCCGGTCCGATCGAGACCTTCGGGCTCGCAGCCCTTGAGGCGCTCGCGTCAGGCACCCCCGTGGTGGTGAACGCCGCGTCGGCGCTGCCCGAGGTGGTCGCCGACGCAGGCATCGCCGCGCGCGGCACCGCCGAGGACTTCGCGGATGCGATCGAGGCGACGCTCGCGCGCCCCGTCTCGGAACGTCGAGACGCGGCGAGGGCCCGCGCCGAGCAGATGCCCTGGTCCGTGACCGTGGAGCGGATGCTCGAGATCCATCGAGGCGCGAGGGAACGGATCGCAGGCTGAGCCGCAGCCACGACGATCGGCGAGGGGGCGTTGATGCGGGGACCGGTAGTGGTGGCGATGGGCGACTCGATCACGTTCGGGGTCGGCGATGGGACTCAGAGGCCCGAGACCGCCGACATCCCGGTCGGCTGGGCGGCGCACGTGGCTCGGGCGCTGGGCGCATCCCGGTTCGTGAACCTCGCATGCAACGGCGCCCGGGCGCGTCATCTGGCGCAGTCCCAGGTGCCCCACGCGCTCATGGAGCTTCCGGACGTGGTGCTGCTCACGATCGGAGGCAATGACGTGCTGCGAGGGGACTTCAGCCCGGAGGAGGTCCGCGCATGCGTCTCCGACGCACTCGTGCGCCTCGAGAGGCCCGGGAGGATCGTCGTCCTGGTGTCGCTCGACAGGATCGGCCTCTTCGACCTGCTCGGCGGGGCGATCGCCGAGGTCATGGCCCGCCGGGTGGGTGCCGCCAACGGCGCGCTGCGGTCGGCCGCGATCGGCACCGGGACGATCGTGGTGGACGGCGCGGCGGCGCTCGCACGCGTCGGCGCGCGCGGGTGGCACGTGGACCGGGTTCACCCGTCGGCCCTGGGCCACCGCGCGCTGGCCCGCCACGTGCTGAAGACTCTCGGCACCGCCGACCACGAGACGACGCCGATGCCCGCGCCCGGCTCGCCTCGCGCGCACGACCGCGTGTGGTGGCTGCTCCGGCACGGCACGCCGTGGGTCGCCAAGCGCTCACGGGACCTCATCCCTCAGGTGGCTGCGGTCGTCACGCATGAGCTGCTCGAGGACCGTCGCCGCAGGCGGCACGCGCCCGCCTAGCGCTGCGCGCGCTCTGCCTGACGGCGCGTGCGTCGGCGCCTGCACATACGTCGGCGCCCGGACCGTCAGGGGACGATCCGGGCGCCGTTCGTGCGGGAAGGTCTCTAGACCAGCCAGCCGTTCTTCTGAACGACGGGCAGGGAGCGCCACCACTTCCCGAGGCCGATCGACTGGCGGCTCAGCTCAACCCACACGATGGCCAGCATCGCGAGGGCGTAGATGAGGTGCTCGTCGAGGAACGGGTTGGTCGACACGGGCATCTGGGTCATGTACATGAAGACCAGCATGAGCGAGCCGGCGATGGCGCCGACGCGGGTGCCGATGCCGAGCATCAGCGCGAGGCCGACGCCGAGGAGGCCGAACATGAAGGGCCAGTCGGTCCAGCGCTCAGCACCGAGGTTCACGAAGAACTCGTTGAAGGGGCTGTTCGGGTTGCCTCCGTACACGAGGTAGCCCTCGGTGATGTGGCCGCCGTTGACCCATGCGCTGTCGCAGAAGGCGTCGATCTGGATGCTGCCATCCTCAAGCACCTGGCGGCAGGTCTGGAAGCCGAGGCCAAGAAGCTTGTCCAGGAATGCCCACAGGAAGTAGAACCCCAGGGCGATGCGGGTGATGCTGAGCATCGACCACCCGAACTTGGAGCCAGCCTTGGTGGAGGTGGTGGCGACCTCGTCGTGCACTGCCATGATGTTCTCCTCGAATCCGGTTTCGAGCCAATAGATGATCCGTCATTGACCACCTGGTAACGACGGTAGACCTGTCAACCAGACCTCGCACGGGACGCAGGTCCCGCATACGAGAATGACGCGCTAGCAGGCACCATGGGAGAAATACCCCCCGGGGTTTATCGCGCGCTGCCCGCGCACACCGACCCCCCTCCCCTAGGCTGATCCGCATGACCGACGCGTTCCTCACGATGCCCACGCTCGACGCCGAGTGGCCCGCCTTCCTCGACACCCACCTGGGAGCACGGCTCGCCGCCGCACGCGACACGATCACGGCCCTCCGGAGTGCCGACACCTCCGACGCGCGGGCGTGGATCGAGCGCTGGAACGAGGGCGACATCGCGCTCGCCGACGTCCTCGAGCTCTCCTCGGTCATCTCCGAGGCCCACGGCTCCGCCGACGTGCGCGCGCACGCCGACGCGCTCTCGACCGAGGCCCGCACCTTCGCGCTCTCCCGCTTCCAGGACGCAGACGTCTACGCCTCCCTCAGCGCGCTCGACACTGCCACCCTCACCCCGGAGGCCGCCGAGGTCGCCAGGCGCCTCGGGGGTGACTTCCGCGCACAGGGCGCCCACCTGGACCAGGACACCCGCGCCACGCTCGCCGAGATCGACGCACGCCTCACCGCGCTCAGCGTCGAGTTCTCCGAGCACATCAGGGACGCCGTCGGCGACATCCGCATCGCACCCGAGAGGCTCTCCGGACTCCCCCAGGACTACATCGACGCCCACCCCGTCGCAGAGGACGGTCTGGTCCGCATCACCACCGAGTACCCCGACATGCTGCCGTTCCTGGACATGGCTGACGACCGTGACGCCCGGATCGCGCTCACGATCGCCGACCGGAACCGCGCCTACCCCGAGAACGAGCCGGTGCTGCGCGAGATGCTCGAGCTACGCGACCGCAAGGCACGCCTGCTCGGCTTCCCCGACTTCCCCACCTACGCGACCGACGCGATGATGATGAGCGACGGCAACGGCATCGATTCGTTCCTCGCGCAGGTGGCCACCGCCGCGCTACCTGCGGGCGAGCGCGACGCGGCACGCCTGCTCGAGCTCGCGCGGCGCGACCACCCCGAGCTCGAGGCGATCACCGCCGCCGACTCGCGCTACTACACCGAGAAGCTCAAGGCCGAGGAGCACGGCGTCGACTCCAAGGAGGTCCGCCGCTACCTCCGCTACGAGAAGGTCCGCGACGGCGTGCTCGACCTCATGGGACACCTGTTCGGGGTCGAGTTCGCGCCCGTCGACGCCGTCAGCTGGCACCCGGACGTCGAGGCGTACGACGTGATCGACGACGGCACGACGATCGGCCGGATCCGCCTGGACATGCACCCGCGCGACGGCAAGTTCGGCCACGCGGCCTGCTTCGGCGTCGTGCCCGGCATCGCAGGACGCCAGCTGCCCGAGTCCACTCTGCTGTGCAACTTCTCCCGCGGCCTGCTCACCCACGACGAGCTCGAGACCTTCCTCCACGAGTTCGGCCACCTGGTTCACGCGATCTTCGGCGGCCACCACCCCTACGTGCGCACCGCCGGCTTCGGCGACCGCTGGGAGTGGGACTTCATCGAGGCACCTTCGCAGCTGCTCGAGGAGTGGGCGTGGGACGCCACCGTGCTGCAGCGCTTCGCGACGGACGACGACGGCCAGCCGATCCCCACCGCGCTCGTCGACGCGATGCGAGCGGCACGCGACACCTGCATGGGCCTGCTGACCTGCCGCCAGCTCGTCTACGGCAACCTCAGCTTCCGCCTGCACCGCGACCACCCCGAGGACATCGACGCGCTCTACGACGCGATCGAGCGCGAGCTGGACGTGCGCGAGCCGATCCCCGGCACGCACGACTGGGCGAGCTTCGGGCACCTCACCGACTACTCGTCGAACTACTACACGTACCAGTGGTCGCTCTCGATCTGCCGCGACCTGTTCACCGCGTTCGACCCCGACGACCTGCTCGACCCGGCACCTGCGCGCCGCTACCGTGAGCGCATCCTCGCGCCGGGCGGCACGCGTCCCGCGGCCGAGCTGTGCGAGGACTTCCTGGGACGCCCCTATTCGACCCGGGCCTACGAGGACTGGCTGGCGAGCCTCTGACGGCCGCGCGTCACCGCCCGGCCGGACCGCTCAGCGGCCGAGCGGGTCGACGAGCTGGTCGTCGAGGTGGGCGCGCAGGATCGCCGGCATATCCACCGACGGATCGAGCATCCACTGGACCTGCAGACCGTCGGTGAGCGCGACGATCTGCTGGGCGGCGACCCCAGGATCCACACCGTCCCGGAGGCCCCCGCTCTCCTTGACCTGCGCGAACGACCCTTCGAGCATCTCGGTCAGCGCGACGTACCGCGCCGCGAAGAAGTCATGCGCCGGATGGTCCTCGGCCCCCGCCGCCACCGACACCATGGCGAACAGCTCCACCATGTGGCGATCCTGCACGTTGTGCGCGGACAGCCCCACCCAGGCGCGCAACACCTCGCGACCAGGCATGTCGCGTGTCACGGTGCGCGCCTCCTGCACCTCGTCACGGCGCGCGATCAGGGCGGTCAGGAGCTCGTCCTTCGAGGCGAAGTGATGGGTGAGCGCCGAGGGTGCGATGCCGCAGGCGGCCGCGACCTTGTCGAGCGTCAGCGCGCGCACCCCGGACTCCTGGATCAGCCGGGTGGCGGTCGAGAGGATCGTCTCGCGCGTGCCTGAGCGCGAGTGAGCGCGGCCCGCGGCGGGGCCCTCATGCGCATCGTCCATGATGCATCCCTCCGTCTCCGCTGTCCCACCATACCGAGTGATAGTTTGCGGGGAGCGCGGCACGGTCCCCCGGCGCGAGCCGAACAGTCCGCACATCCGACGACGCATGACAAGGACAGCGCCATGACCGCACCCCTCTACCTCGATTCGAGCCGTCCCACGCCCGAGCGGGTCGCCGACCTCGTGTCTCGCATGACCCTGCCCGAGAAGGTGGGGCAGATGATGCAGATGCACACGTACGAGGGCGTCGACCACCTGATCGATGACTGGCACGTCGGCTCGATCCTGCACGCCTCGCCAGAGAACCTCGCGAAGGCGCATGCGCTGGCCGACCGCTCGCGGCTCGGCATCCCTCTGCTCGTCGGCGAGGACTGCATCCACGGCCACTCGTTCTTCAAGGGCGCGACGATCTTCCCCACGCAGCTCGGGATGGCGGCCAGCTTCGACCCGGAGCTCCTGCGTCGCGTGGGACGGGCGACGGCCCGCGAGGTCTCGACCACGGGCATCCATTGGACCTTCTCCCCCGTCCTATGCATCTCGCGCGACCTGCGCTGGGGGCGCGTGAGCGAGACGTTCGGCGAGGATCCGTGGCTGATCGGGGAGCTCGCGTCGGGCCTGTTCCAGGGATACCAGGGTCACGGTGCGAGCGACCGCGAGGGCATCCTCGCGACGGCCAAGCACTTCGCCGCGTACTCCGAGACCCAGGGAGGGCGCGACGCCTCCGAGGCCGATGTATCGCGCCGCAAGCTTCGATCGTGGTTCCTGCCGCCGTTCGAGCGCGTGGCCCGCGAGGGCTGCCGCACCTTCATGCTCGGCTACCAGGCGATCGACGGCACCCCGATCACGATCAACGACTGGCTGCTGAACGACGTGCTTCGCGGCGAGTGGGGCTACGACGGGATGCTGATCACCGACTGGGACAACGTGGGCAACCTGGTGCGCGAGCAGCGTCTGTTCCCTGGCTACGCAGAGGCGGCCGCCGCGGCCGTCAAGGCCGGCAACGACATGATCATGACCACCCCTGACTTCTTCACCGGCGCGCAGGAGGCGGTGGCGCGAGGCCTGCTCGACGAGTCGCTCGTGGACGCGGCGGTGGCACGCATCCTCACGGTGAAGTTCGACATGGGGCTGTTCGAGGATCAGCGACGCCCCGATCCCGCACGCCAGGCGGAGGTCATCGCGTGCGAGGAGCACACCGCGCTCAACCTCGAGGTCGCCCGCCGTTCGATCGTGCTTCTCGCGAACGATGGACTGCTGCCGCTGGACCGGGCCGCCTCACCGCGCCTCGCCGTGGTGGGCCCCAATGCAGACGATCCCGATGTCACGCTCGGCGACTGGGCGGGCGCCTCGGGTCAGGCCGACTGGCTCATGGAGGGCCACCCGCGCGAGCAGATCGTGACAGCACTCGACGGGCTTCGCGCCGTGGGGGGCGACACGGTTCACGTGGCGCACGCCCGCGGTGCCGACATCCTCACGACCGAGGTGGACCCCGCAGGAGGGTTCTACGCCGACGGGCAGCCGCGCGCGCAGATCGTCGTCCCCTCCGCGCCGGACGAGGCGCTCATCGCGGACGCTGTCGCGGTGGCGAAGGCTGCCGACGTCGCGATCGCCGTCGTGGGCGACAGGGGCGAGCTCGTGGGCGAGGCGAAGTCGACGGCCACACTCGAGCTGATCGGCGGCCAGCAGGCCATGCTCGACGCCGTGCTCGCGACGGGCACCCCGACCGTCGTCGTCCTGATGGCGTCCAAGCCGCACGTCCTCCCCGCCTCCGTCCATGAGCGGGCCGCGGCGATCGTGTGGGCCGCCAACCCCGGCATGCAGGGAGGTACGGCGCTCGCCGAGATCCTCTTCGGCGACGTGGAGCCGACCGGCCGCCTGCCGATCTCGTTCGCGCGCCATGTGGGACAGCAGCCCACGTTCTACAACCAGATCGATGCCCAGCACGGCGTGCGCTACGCCGACCTGACGCAGGAGCCTGCCTGGGTGTTCGGCGAGGGGCTCTCCTACACCACGGTCGAGTACTCGGACCTGCGGATGCTGACGCCGGAGGTCTCGGCGGACAGCACGATCCAGGCCGAGGTGACCGTCACGAACACGGGCGGCCGCCCGACCCTGGAGACCGTCCAGGCGTATGTGCGCGACGTGCACACCTCGTCCACCTGGGCGGACCGTGAGCTCAAGGCGGTCACTCACGTGTCGCTCGAGCCCGGGGAGGAGGCACGGGTCAAGATCGCCGTGCCCGTCGCCGAGTGCGCGATCGTCGACGCGCGCGAGCGCCGCGTGGTCGAGCCGGGCGAGTTCGCGCTGCTCGTCGGCCCGTCATCGCGGCCGGCCGACCTCCTCTCGGCGCCCTTCCACGTCTCGTAGGACCCGGATGACCGCCTCCATGTCGCCTGCCGCGCCCACGCGCGAGGTCCGGCGCGCCCGCGTGGGCGTCGCGCTGCTGTTCCTCATGAACGGGGTCGGCTTCGCGAACCTCGTGCCGCGGCTGCCGGAGGTGCGCACCACGTTCGGACTGAGCTACACGGCGTACGGCGTGACGATCTCGATGACGGCGGTCGGGGCGCTGCTGCTGGGGCTCGTCTCCGGCCACCTGCTGCGCAGATTCGGATCGGCGGCGGTGGGCACGGCGGGAATGGTCGCGCTCGGGGTGGGAGTCGCCTTCGCGGGGCTCGCGCCGAACGTCGTGCTGTTCGCGTGCGCGCTGTTCCTCGTCGGCGGTCTCGACGCGATCGCTGACGTCGCGCAGAACGCCCACGGGCTGCGCGTGCAGCGGCTCTACGGCCGCTCGATCCTCAACGGCTTTCACGCGATCTGGAGCATCGGCGCCGTGGCCGGTGGCCTCATGGGCGGCGCCGCGGCCGGCCTCGACGTCCCGCTCGAGGTCCACCTGGTGGCGGTGGCGGTGCTCATGGCCGCCGTCAACCTCACCGGGCACCGGCTGCTGCTCGGCGGCCCGGAGCGGCCCGAGGACGTCGACGACGCGACCGACGAGGCGGCCGTGCCCCGCACGCCCGTGACGCGGATCGTCACCCCACGCACCTGGCTCGTGCTTCTCGCACTCGGAGTGATCGCGATGTCAGGCACGTGGGTCGAGGACGCGGGCGCCACGTGGGCCGCGAGCTACCTCACCGACCAGTTCTCGGCCGGCGTGACCGTGGCCGCACTCGGGTTCGTGGCGCTCCAGGGCATGCAGTTCGTCGGCCGGCTCCTGGGCGACAGGATGGTCGACCGGTGGGGCCAGCGGAACGTGGCCCGCGTCGGCGCCGTGATCGGGCTTGTCGGGATGGGCTCCGCGCTTTTGTGGCCGACGCTGTGGGGCACGATCCTCGGATTCGGCGCGGCGGGCTTCGGCGTCGCCACCCTGATCCCGAGCGCCATGCACGCCGCCGACGAGCTTCCTGGCTTCCGGCCCGGGAGCGCGCTCACGATCCTCGGCGGCCTCCTGCGCGCCAGCTTCCTGCTGTCGCCGCCCGTCGTCGGGGCGATCGCCGACGCCTTCGGCCTCCGCATCGGGCTCCTGATGATGCCGCTGTCCGCGGTGCTCGTCCTGGCGCTCGCAGGGGTGCTTGCCACCCGCCACACGCCGTCGCGGCACGGCGGACCGTCTGTCAGATGACGCCGCACGCGCCCTCTGACGCGCGCCCCCCTTGGGCAAATGACCTCGTGTCGGGCACGATGGGACGCGTGGAGACAGTCGTCAAGCAGCGTGGCGCCCCTCTGCCCGGGTACTTCGAGGTGGAGGCTGCGGGCCTGCGCTGGCTCGCCGAGGCGCAGGGAGCGCGCTGCGTCGATGTGATCGAGGTGAGCGCGCGCCGCATCGCGGTCGCGCGCGTGCCCGCCGTCACGGCGACGCCCGACGCCGCGTATGCCTTCGGACGAGGGCTCGCCCGCACGCACCTCGCAGGGGCTGACAGGTTCGGTTCAGCACCCGACGGGTGGGACGGCCCGCTGTACATCGGCGAACGACAGATGCCCCGGATCGAGTCGGACTCGTGGGGCGAGTTCTACGCCTTCGGCCGCGTCCTGCCCTTCCTGGACGACGCTCTTGCCGCAGGCAACCTCGAGGTGCGGGAGACACGGCTGGTGCGCCAGGCGTGCGACCTGATCGCCGAGGGCGCGTTCGACGACGACGATCCGCCCGCGAGGATCCACGGGGACCTATGGTCGGGCAATGTGCTCTTCGGGCCGGACGGCGCCGTGATGATCGACCCCGCGGCGCACGGCGGTCATGCGGAGACCGACCTCGCGATGCTCGCGCTGTTCGGCGCACCCCACCTGGACGACGTCCTCACCGGCTATGAGGAGGTCTCCCCGCTCCGAGCCGGTTGGCGGACCCGTGTGCTGCTGCACCAGATGCACCCGCTCGCGGTCCACGCGGTGGGGCATGGCCGCATGTACGGACTCGCGCTTGCGCGCGCGGCCGCCGTGGTGCTCGACTCGCACTGAGCGCGCCGGCAGACTCAGATGTCGGTGGTCTCCCCGACCTCGAGCAGCTCGACGGGCACCTTGGTGTGCCCTCCCTCTCCGAGGTGTGCGCGCACCATGCCAAGGCCTATCTCGCTGAACGCGGCATCGTGGATGACGATCGCTCGTCGAGGCGCGATCGCGTTGACGAACGCGACGGCGTCCGCGAAGCGCGTCCACGGGCCGCTGACGGGCACCAGCAGGGCTGTGATCGCGAGGTCAGGGAGGGCGTACGAGTCGCCCGGGTGGTAGACCCTGTTGTCCACGAGGAACCCGACCGACGGGTCGAGCGGCACATGGGGATAGATCTCCGCGTGGGTGCCGCCGAAGGTCGTGATGTCGAAGCCCGCGGCAGTGAACGTCTCACCCGGCTTCACGAAGCTGACGTGGCTGCCGATCTCGGCAAGCGGGCCGACCACCGGCTCCAAGCCATACACGGGAAGCGAGGGCCGCTTGGCGAGCTCCGCCTCAAGCGCCGGCCGGTTCATGTGATCCACGTGGGAGTGGCTGATCAGGACTGCGTCGGCCTCTTCGAGCAGCTCCGGCGTGCGCGGGTCGAAGACGCCTGGATCGATCAGCAGCGTCCTCCCCTTCTCCTCGATCGAGACGCAGGCGTGGACGTGCTTCGTCAGGCGCATCGTGGTCCTTCCGTCGGTGGAGCACTCCCTGCCACCATACGCTCCTGGACAGATGTTGCACCTGGTAGCGGGTCCCTTCATGGTGTCACCGAGCGACACGCGCGAGGCCATGTCAGCACCCACGCCGCGCACGGACCAGGATGGACACCATGGACGCTCTCCTCACGACGACGTCAGGCCAGGTCCGAGGCACGCGACGCCAGCTTCCGGGCTTCGACTCGTTCGCCTTCCTCGGCATCCCGTACGCCGAGCCACCGGTCGGTCCGCTGCGGTTCGCCGCCCCTCAGCCGCGTGGGCGCTGGGACGGAGTGCTCGACGCGACGATGCCAGGCTCGACGCCTCAGCGTCGTCCCTTCGCGGACGTCACGACGATCCCGGAACCGTCCGTGCCGGGCGATGACATCCTCAACGTGTCGGTCTTCACCCCCGATCCGGGCGCGGCCGGCCTGCCCGTGCTCGTGTGGATCCACGGCGGCGGCTACCTCGCGGGCTCGCCCGCGAGCCCCTGGTACGACGGGGCGGCCTTCAACCGCGACGGCGTCGTCACCGTCAACCTCTCCTACCGGCTGGGCCACCAGGGTTTCGGCACGGTGCCGGGCGCCGTCGCGAACCGCGGAGTGCTCGACTGGCTCGCGGCCCTGCGCTGGGTGCAGGACAACATCGCGGCATTCGGAGGCGACCCGTCCAAGGTGACGATCGCGGGCCAGTCCGCGGGCGGCGGAGCGGTGCTGCACCTCCTCGCCCTCGCCTCGGGTCAGGGCCTCTTCCGTAGCGCCCTCTCCGCGTCAGGAGTGACCCGCACACTCTCGGCGGATGAGGGACGCAGGCGGGCCGAGCGAGTCGCGCGCGCGGCAGGAGTGCCGTGCACCCTTGAGGGTTTCCACTCCCTCACAGAGGACCAGCTGCTCGACGCCCAGGCCGCCGCTGTCCCCGAGGTCACGGGGATCGACGTGCTTCGTCAAGCGGTCGCCGACTCGGCGATCCCGAGCCCCGTGGTCGACGGCGAGGTGGTTCCGACCGCCCCGCTCGACGCCTTCGCCAGCGGAGCGGGGGCCGGGGTCCCGCTCATGATGGGCGCAGCCGACGACGAGTTCTCCCCGATGGCGCGCGCCGCGGCGTCCGACCTCGAACCCCTGGGCAACCTCGGAGCCTTGGCGGCGCTGGGCATGACGCCGGACGCGGCAGTCCGCTACGCGGAGGCGAACGCTGACGCCGCCACGCAAGGGGCGGTGCGACTTGCCGGACGCGCCGTGACCGACGCGATGTTCCGGACCGTGGTGCCGCTCGTCGCGCAGCACCGCGACCCCGAGACGACGTGGGCGTACCGGTGGTCGCTTCCGAGCATCGCCTCGGGTCTCGCGGAGCATTGCCACGATCTCCCATCCCTGTTCGACTGCCTCAGCGCGCCGGACGTCGACGCCTTCGCGGGCGCCGAACCGCCGCAGCGCCTCGCGGACGAGCTCCACGGCGCCGCGGTCAGGTTCGTGACCGACGGGGACCCTGGATGGGCTCCGTGGGGAGGCACCCGCACCGCCCGCACGCTCGGGCAGGACGTCCGGGACATGCCGGGCGCATTCGACTCGACGAACGAAGCGGTCGCGCTGCGGGGGGCGTGACCTAGGCTCCGACGGATCCGGGAGCGCCGTCCGGCTGCGCCACATCGTCGGCGACCAGGGCTCGCGCGCGTGACACCGCCTCGTCGAGCCGGTCCACGAGGTGTCGGTCGTCTGCGAGCGCGGCGAGGGTGCCCGCGTGCTCGAGGAGGCCGAGGTGGTGCCGCTGCGCGCCCTTGATGAGCACGGTGACGTTCCGGCGTTCAAGCGCCGCGACGACCTCGCCGAGCACCTGGGCTCCCGTCGCGTCGAGCACCCTGATCTGCGACATGCGCAGGATCACGACCCGCACTCCGTGCACGCGTGCCACACGCTCGAGCACGCGGTCCGCGGTGCCGAAGAAGAGCGCTCCATCGATGCGCAGCAACGCGATCCGCTCGTCGCCGGGTACAGGATCGCCCGGCAGCTCCTCGCGGTGGACGCCCGCGGCGCGCGAGACGGCGCGCAGCGCGAGCAGCGCCGCGACCGCCATGCCGATCACGATCGCGTAGATGAGGTCCACGCTCACGGTGATGAGCGCTGTCATGAGGAACAGGAGCGCGTCGGGCCGGGAGGCCTTGACGACCGATCTCACGACTGACGGCCGCACCATCGAGACAGCCGTGGCCATCAGCACGCCGGAGAGCGCAGCGAGCGGGATCCGCGCGACGAGGCCCGAGGCCGCGACGACCACGGCGAGCAGGACGAGCGCATGCGTGACGGCGGCGAGGCGGGTCCGGGCACCCGCGCGGACGTTGACGGCGGTGCGCGCGATCGCGCCGGTCGCCGGCATGCCTCCGAAGAGTCCGGAGGCGAGCGAGGCGAGTCCCTGGCCTACGAGCTCCCTGTCGGCGTCGTACCCGCCGACGTCGGTGTAGCTGTGGGCCACGCGGGCTGAGAGGAGCGACTCGATGGCGGCGAGCGCGGCGATCGCGACCGCAGGGCCCGCGAGGGCGCGCACGGTCTCGAGGCCCAGGGCCGGGATGGCCGGGGCGGGCAGACCGGCCGGAAGCACTCCGATCGTGGGGATCGTCGACCCGACCACGACGACGCCGACGGTCGCGAGCACGATAGCGACTATCGCTCCCGGCACCGCCGTCGTCACGCGGGGCCACACACGCATGAGAACGATCACGGCGACCACGACGGCGAGCGAGTGCCAGGCGACGCTCCAGTCCGCGGCGAGCACTGCGTCGACCGCTGCCCTCCACGCCTTGACGCCGCTCTCCCCCGCGGCGAACCCGACGGCGGCCGGCACCTGCTGGAGGAAGATGATGATCGCGATGCCGACCGTGAAGCCTTCGATCACCGGCCACGGGATGAGGCCGACGAGCCTGCCGAGCCGTGCGAGGCCCGCGACCACGACGAGCACTCCTGCCATGAGGGTCACGATGGCGAGGGCGGAGACACCGTGGGCGGCGAGGACGGGCGCGAGGACGACGACCATCGCGCCGGTGGGACCCGACACCTGGATGTGGGATCCGCCGAAGACGGCCGCCACGATGCCGGCGACGATCGCCGTGACGATGCCCGCCTCGGCTCCCGCACCTGAGGAGACGCCGAAGGCGAGCGCGAGAGGAAGCGCGACGACGCCGACGGAGAGCCCGGCGAGCAGGTCGCCTCGCCAGGTGCGGGGCAGCGCGGCCACATCGTCACGGCCGGGAAGCAGGGACCTCCAGCTGGTTCCGCTCACGCGTCGACGCTCGTCTTGGCCTGGGCGTCTGCTGGCGCGTGGGCCTGCTGGGCCAGCAGGACATCGTTGAGCAGCAGCCGAGCGGCCTGGAGCAGTCCGGCGACCGACTCGTGGGCGAGCCGGTAGGCGACGGTGCTCGCGCGCCGCTCGGAGACCACGAGGCTGTAGCCACGGAGGACCCGGAGATGCTGCGAGAGATGCGAGGCTTCCATGCCGGTGAGCTCGAGCAGCTCCGCGACGGTGCGCTCGTCGGCCTCGGCGAGGAGCTCGAGCACGCGGATCCGCACGGGGTGCGCGAGCCCTTTGAACAGGTCGGCCTTGACCTCGTTGAGCGGTCTCCCTGTGTGCATCGTCGAGCCCTCCAGCCATGACTTGATGACTTCATCATCTCACCATGTCGAAGCACGGGAGACCGCGCGGCATCTCCGGCGAGGGAATGTCGTGCAGAAACTGGCGTTGATTACATGCATCTGCATATAATCGGACGCAGCAAGCGCCCTCGGAGCTTAGGAGTCACCATGCAGTTCGGCATCATGTCCGTCTCGGACATCACCCGCGACCCGGTCAGCGGCTACACACCGTCGGAGGCCGAGCGCATCGACGCGATCGTGAAGATCGCCAAGCACGCCGAGGAGGTCGGCCTCGACGTCTTCGCGATCGGCGAGCACCACAACCCGCCGTTCTTCTCCTCCTCGCCGACCACGCTGCTCGCGCACATCGCCGCGATCACCGAGCGGCTCATCCTCACCACCTCCACGACGCTCATCACCACGAACGACCCGGTGCGCCTCGCGGAGGAGTACGCAATGCTCCAGCACCTGAGCAAGGGCCGCATGGACCTCATGCTGGGCCGCGGCAACACCGCGCCGGTCTACCCGTGGTTCGGCCAGGACATCCGCCAGGGCCTCCACCTCGCGCTCGAGAACTACAACCTGCTCCACCGCCTGTGGCGCGAGGACGTCGTCGACTGGGAGGGCAAGTTCCGCACCTCGCTCCAGGGCTTCACCTCCACGCCGCGCCCGCTCGACGACGTGCCCCCGTTCGTCTGGCACGGCTCCATCCGTACGCCCGAGATCGCCGAGCAGGCCGCGTACTACGGCAACGGCTACTTCGCCAACAACATCTTCTGGCCCAAGGAGCACTACCGCCGCCTCATCGACTACTACCGCAAGCGCTTCGAGCACTACGGCCACGGCACCGGCAAGCAGGCGATCGTCGGCCTCGGCGGCCAGGCCTTCATCGCGAAGAGCTCGCAGGAGGCGCACGCCCAGTTCCGCCCCTACTTCGACGAGGCCCCCGTCTACGGCAACGGCCCGGCGATGGAGGACTTCGAGGAGATGACGCCGCTGAGCGTCGGCTCGCCTCAGGAGGTCATCGACAAGACGCTGACCTTCCGCGAGGCGTTCGGCGACTACCAGCGTCAGCTGTTCCTCATGGACCACGCCGGCCTGCCGCTCAAGACCGTGCTCGAGCAGCTCGACCTGCTCGGCGAGCACGTCGTGCCCGTGCTGCGCAAGGAGCTTGAGGCAAAGCGCGACCCCGAGGCGCCCGCCAACCCGCCCTCGCACGCCGACCTCGTCAAGGCCAAGTACGGCGACGACGAGCCCCGCCAGCCCCGCCCGAACGCGAACCGTGGCGACAACGTCACCGGCGGCTCGCCCTACCAGGACTCCGAGGCGGAGGTCAGCGCCTACCCGACGCTGTGACCGCCGAGACCACGCCCGCGCCGACCGGAGCGGCCCCCACCGCTCCGGTCGGGGCCGCGCGCACCCGGCTCGCGAACGAGACGTGGGAGGCAGTGCTCACCGCCTACTCCCACCTGATGCGGGAGTTCGCCGAGGAGGACATCTGGTCCGACGCCTCGATGCGCGAGTACGACGTGCTCTACACGCTGAGCAAGTGCGACGGACCGCAGCGCCTGTCCGAGCTCGGTCGCCACGTGCTGTTGAGCCAGCCGGGCCTGTCCCGCCTGGTCGACAGGCTCGTCGACCGAGGTCTCGTGTCGCGCTGCGCCGACCCGGCCGACGCCCGAGCCTCCCACCTCAGCCTCACCGCCGCCGGCCGCGACGTGCAGCGTCGCATCGGCCGCGTCCACGGCCGCTCCGTCGCCCAGGCGATGACCGACGCCCTCACGGACGACGAGCTCGCCCAGCTGCGGACCCTCGCCTCCAAGCTCTCCCCCGTCACCCCTGGAGCCCCCTCATGACCGACACCACCGAGGCCTTCCGCCTCGTCGTCGTCAGCGCCGGCGTCTCCGACCCGTCGTCCACCCGCATGCTCGCCGACCGCCTCACCTCGCGCGTCGTCGCCGCGGCGAAGGAGCGAGGCCGCGAGACGACGGTGACCGTCGTCGACCTTCGCGAGCTCCTCCCCGAGCTCCCGACCGCCCTGTCGAGCCAGCTGCTCGGCCCTCGCTTCCAGCGCGCCGTGGACGCCCTGTCCGAGGCCGACGGCGTGATCGCCGCCGCGCCCGTGTACAAGGCGGGCGCCTCCGGCCTGTTCACCTCGTTCTTCCAGGTGCTGGACAACGACCTGCTGATCGGCAGGCCCGTTGCCCTTGCGGCGACCGCGGGCACGGCACGTCACGCGCTCGTGGTGGACGAGGAGATGCGCTCGCTCTTCGCCTACCTCCGGGCCCTGCCCGTGCCGACGAGCCTCTTCGCCTCGACCGAGGACTGGGCCGACGACGCGCTCAACGGCCGCCTCGACCGTGCGGCCCACGAGCTCGTGCTGCTGATGGAGTCGGGCTTCGCACGCGCCGTGCGGAACGAGTCGTGGAAGCGCTACCAGCACACGTTCGGGTCGGATGCGGGCCGCGAGCTCGGGATCGACACCGACACGGACCTCATGCGCCTCGCCGCAGGCGGTTCGCTCGTCGACTCCGAGGACCCGTTCGACCCGCGCACCGCCTAGATCGCACGCCCCTGCGGTGCGCCGGGAAGCACCGCGCCGCCCGTGACGTTGGCACGATCATGAGCAACACGACTGACGCCCACACCACGACCGACTCCATCCAGGTCACGCGCTCCGACGAGTCCGGCCGCTACGAGCTTCACGTCGACGGCGCGCTCGCCGGGGTCGCAGAGTTCGTCGACCAGGACGAGCAGACCGTCTTCACCCACACCGAGGTCTACGACGACTACCAGGGCCGCGGCCTCGGATCCACGCTCGTGGGCGAGGCGGTCCGCGATGCGGTGGCACGCGACCGCGTGATCGTCCCGCAGTGCCCCTACACCGCACGCTGGCTCTCCACGCACGAGGTACCGGGCGCGCGCATCGCTCAGCCCTGAGTCCACCACCTCGGCGCCTCCGCCTGGTCTCTTCGACAGGTATATTCGAATGTCGCCCTCGCGACATCCGCACCTCACCACTCCCCAGGAAGGCGCACGCAGCCGCATGACCGAGCCCACCTCCCGCACCGCCGTCGACACCGACGTGATCGATGACGTCCCCGCATTCGATGCGGCAGCGACGGCGCGTCGGAACACGACGGTCATCTGGATGCTGATCGTCGCGGCGTTCACCGTGATCCTCAACGAGACGATCATGGGTGTGGCGATCCCCCACCTCATGACGGACCTGGGGATCTCCGCGAGCGACGCTCAGTGGCTCACCACCGCCTTCCTGCTCACCATGGCCGTCGTCATCCCGACCACGGGCTTCCTGCTGCAGAAGTACCCGACGCGTGGCCTCTACCTCGTGGCCATGGGCCTCTTCACTGCCGGCACCGTGCTCGGCGCGATCGCCCCGGGGTTCGAGGTGCTGCTCGTCGCGCGAGTGATCCAGGCGTCCGGCACCGCGATCATGTTCCCCCTCCTCATGACGACCGTCATGGAGCTCGAGCCGCCGGCCACGCGCGGACGACGCATGGGAAGCATCGCCGTCGTCATCTCCGTGGCACCGGCGATCGGCCCGACCGTCTCCGGCCTCGTGCTCTCGGTCGCGAGCTGGCGCTTCCTGTTCGTCGCCGTGCTGCCCGTCGCGATCACCGTGCTCGTGCTCGGCTTCCTGCGCATGAAGACCGTCAACGAGCCGAGCCACGCCCGCATCGACCTTCTCTCGGTGCCGCTGTCCGCCGTCGCCTTCGGCGGCATCGTCTTCGGCCTGAGTCGGCTGGGCGAGAGCGCGGGCGAGGACCACACGCTCGCCTACGCTTCCTTCGCCGTAGGACTCGTGGCGCTCGCCCTCTTCGGCTGGCGGCAGCTTCTCCTTCAGCGCGAGGACCGCGCGCTGCTGGACCTCCGGACGTTCAAGACGCGCACCTTCTCGCTCGCCGTCGTGATGTTCGCGGCCGCGATGATGTCGCTGTTCGGCGCGATCATCCTGCTTCCGCTCTACACGCAGGGCGTGCTCGGCATGACGGTGCTCGCCTCGGGCCTCATGCTGCTGCCCGGCGGACTCGTCAGCGGCCTCATGGCTCCGTTCGTCGGCCGCCTCTACGACCGCATCGGTCCTCGCCCGCTGCTCATCCCCGGCACGATCCTCGTGTCGTCGGCGATGCTGCTCATGGCGCTCTCCGCGCGCGTCGACGGCCAGTGGTGGGAGATGCTCGCCTCGCACGTCGTGATGAGCATGGGCCTCGCACTGACCTTCACGCCGCTCTTCTCTGCGAGCCTCGGCTCACTCCCGGGCAAGCTCTACTCGCACGGTTCCGCGACGGTGTCGACGCTGCAGCAGGTCGCCGCGGCCGCGGGCACCGCGCTCTTCATCTCGGTGATGACCGCGCTCACGGTGTCCGGCATGGCGGACGGGTCGATGTCCGCCGAGGCCGCACAGGCGTCAGGCATTCAGGCGGCGTTCTTCATCGCCTCAGGGATTGCCGCGATCGGCGCAGTGCTCGCGTTCTTCGTGCAGCGACCGGAGACGAGCGAGGACGCACCCGCACCCGTCGGTCACTGAGCCGACGCCCGCGCTCGCGCGACGACCCTCCCCCGCTGAGAGTCCCAGAAGCGCGCAAGCATGTCCGCGATCTCCTCGGCATCCTCGTCGGCACCGAAGATCTCGGTCCCGGGCTCGAACCTCACTCCGTCCGCGAGCGCGCCTGCGGGCACCGGGTCGAAGCCGAGTCGATCGATGAGAGCCGACACGGTCGCGACGTCGTCGGATCGGTCGCCTGCGATGGCGGCGCCGCGCCGCTCAGGATGCCCGGAGGGGAAGGCGAGGTTGTCGAGCTCGTACAGGCTCATGTGGTTGAGCGCCTTCACCACGCGAGCGCCCGCGAGGTGCGCCTGGACCGTCTCTGAGGTGGAGGTGGTGGCGTCATCCAGGTCCGGACGCGCCCCGTCGAGCTCCCACCAGTAGTTCATGGCGTCCACGACGAGCGCACCGTCGAACACGGCGGAGTCGAGCTCGCTGTAGCGGCCGAGCGGGATCGCAAGGATCACGACGTCGCAGCGCGCCGCCTCGGCGACGGTGCCAGCCTGAGCCCCGGGCGCCTCGAGCGCGAGCGTCGCGGCCGTGCGGGCGGCGTCGCCCGAGCCGGCAACCACGACGTCCGACCCAGCGGCCAGCGCGAGCCGCGCGAGAGCGCAGCCGATCCTGCCCGCACCGACGATGCCGACGGACGCGATCACGTCTCGAAGGTGGCGACGTCGGAACCGGAGAGAGCCGCGTGGACCCTGTCGAGCATGTCCTCCGACATCTCCGGCATCGCGTCGATGGGGAACCAGCGCGCGTCTGTGTTCTCACCGTCGGCCGGGTAGGGCTCTCCGCTGATGTAGCGGAAGCGGAAGACCAGGTCCAGGTACTGCGAGCGGTCTCCGTTGGCGTACGTCATGGGAGGCAGCGTCTTCACCCGCACGAGCGCCTCCGCCTCGGCCACCACGTCGGCCTCCTCGAGGCACTCGCGCGCTCCGGCGACGGCGGGCGCCTCGCCCGGGTCGATGATCCCCGTGACGGGCGTCCACGCGCCGGTGTCGGCACGCTTGACGAGCAGGATCTCGCGCCCGCCGGACGCGTCCCGAAGGACGACGGCGGTGACCCCCGAGAGCCACAGCAGGTCGTGTCCGATCTTCTCGCGCAGCGCGAGGACGAAGTCTGGCGTCGGCATGCATCCAACCTACCTGCGTGCCGGTGGCGCGCCTACCTGCGTGTTCGTGGCGTCGCGACACCGCTCGCGGACAGAGCTGGGATCGACCTCCGCCGCGCTCAGGGGTCCACTTCACACCTGTCATTTAGTTTCATTGTGCACTTAATCAACCATCGAAAGACGTCGAAACCGTCCTCTTGCGCCCCAATCCAGGTCGTGTTACATTCATCTTGAAAGTAATTCGGAGGTGATCCGAGTGGCAACGATGCCCCTCTCCGCAGCACCACGTCGCACCAAGCCCACGAGGCCGCGACGCGGACAGGCGGTCCCAGCACTGCTCTTCCTGCTCCCCGCCATCCTCGGCTTCGGGGTCTTCTTCGCCTGGCCCGTCGTGCGCGGCGTGTACCTGAGCTTCACGGACTACAACCTGCTCAGCGCACCGAGCTGGGTGGGCCTCGAGAACTACCAGGCGATCGCGAGCGATCCGGTGTTCTGGAACTCGATGGTCGTCACGCTCCAGTACGTGGTCATCAACATCACGGTGCAGACCATCGCCGCCCTCGGGCTCGCGGTCCTGCTCCACCGCTTCACGCGGTCGATGGTCATCCGCGGCGTCGTCATGCTGCCGTACCTGATCGCCAACGTCGTGGTCGCGCTCGTCTGGTACTGGCTGGCCGACTACAACCTGGGCCTCATCAACTCCGTGCTCGATGCGATCGGTCTGGACCGCGTCGGGTTCTTCGGAGACGCGAACATCGCGATGACCACCATCGCGCTCGTCAACGTGTGGCGCCACCTCGGCTACACGACGTTGCTGATCTTCGCGGGACTCCAGGCGATCCCCAAGGACGTCTACGAGGCCGCGAGCGTCGACGGCGCGGGTGAGTGGCGGACCTTCCGCAGCATCACCCTCCCGCTGCTGCGCCCCGTGCTCGCCTTCGTGCTGGTGGTCACGGTCGTCGGATCGTTCCAGATCTTCGACACGATCGCCGTCACCACCCAAGGTGGGCCGGTCGACGCCACGAACGCCATCACGTACTACATCTACGATCGCGCGTTCACCCGGTTCGACTTCGGCTACGCCAGCGCCCTGTCCGTCGTCCTCATGACCATCCTCGCGGTGATCGCGCTCGTCCAGATGCGCGTCCTCCGCGCCGACCAGTCCGACCTGGAGCGCTGACATGTCCATCTCCGCACCCACGCCCCGCAAGTCCCGCAACAAGGGCTCAGGCGACCCGCTCCCCCGTACGAGCCCGGTCGGACGGGTCGTCGGCTGGACATCGATCGTCCTCGTCATCGTCGCGACGCTGTTCCCCTTCTACTGGATGCTCCGCACCGCGCTCAGCAACAACCGGGCGATGTTCTCGGAGCCGCTGTCGATGCTGCCGGTGGAGCCCACGCTCGGCGCCTTCCAGCGCGTGCTCGGCCTCCAGAGCACCGCGGACGCCCTCGCCGAGGGCGGATCCGTGGGCAACATCGCCTTCGGGCAGTACCTGATCAACTCGATCATCGTGTGCACGCTGATCACCGTGTTCCAGGTCGCCCTCAGCGCGATGGCCGCCTACGCGTTCGCCCTGCTCGAGTGGCGTGGCCGCGACACCGTCTTCGCGATCTTCCTGATCGCCCTCCTGGTGCCCGGCATGTTCACCCTGCTGCCCAACTTCCTGCTGGTGCGCGACCTAGGCCTCCTGAACTCCTACCTGGGGATCGCGCTTCCTGCGATGTTCTTCTCCCCGTTCGTCGTGTTCTTCCTCCGCCAGTTCTTCCTCGGAGTGAACCGCAGCTTCATCGAGGCCGCCGTGATCGACGGCGCGGGCCAGTGGCGCATCTTCCGACAGATCGCGCTGCCGATCGTGATGCCGCAGATCGTCACCATCTCGATCCTGCAGTTCATCTTCTACTGGAACGACTACCTGTGGCCGCTGCTCGTCGGCCAGACGGACGAGTCCACGCTGCTCACCGTCGGCCTCGGCATCTTCCGCTCCCAGACCCCGCAGGGCAGCCCCGACTGGGCGGGCCTCATGGCCGGCTCCCTCATCGCCGCTGTCCCGATCTTCATCCTCGTGGTCATCTTCGGCCGACGCATCGTCGGATCCATCCAGTCGTCCGGGGTCAAGTAGGGCCACCCGCCCTCTCCCGGCGCGGCGCGCCACCCACACGCCGCATCCCCTTCCCATCCACCCACACACCCACCCATCACACACACCTGGAGACCTCAATGAAGAAGTCCCTCATCACCCCGGTCGCCGCGGCCGCATCGCTCGCCCTCCTGGCAGGATGCACCGGCGGAGACGACGGATCCTCGTCCTCGGAGGGCGGCGGCGGCGACGCCACCACCATCAGCTACGGCCTCTGGGACTCCAACCAGCTGCCCGCGTACCAGCAGTGCGCCGCGGACTTCTCCGCCGCGAACCCGCAGTACACGGTCGACATCGAGCAGATCGGCTGGGACGACTACTGGAGCAAGATCACCACCGGCTTCGTGTCCGGTGAGAACTACGACGTGTTCACCAGCCACGTCGCCTACTACCCCGAGTTCCAGAAGAACAACCAGGTGCTGCCGCTCGACGAGTACATCGCGGCCGACGGCGTGGACCTGTCCGTCTACCAGGACGGCCTCGTCGACCTGTGGCAGAGCCCGGACGGCGTCCAGTACGGACTCCCGAAGGACTTCGACACGATCGCGCTGTTCTACAACGAGCAGATGGCCGAGGCTGCGGGCCTCAGCGCCGAGGACATGGCAGGCCTCACGTGGAACCCCGACGACGGCGGCACCTACGAGCAGGCGATCGCGCACCTCACGATCGACGCCAACGGCGTGCGAGGCGACGAGCCCGGGTTCGACAAGGACAACGTCGACACCTACGGCCTCTGGATGGAAGGCGCAGGCGGCGCCGACGGACAGACGCAGTGGTCGTTCCTCACCGCCTCGCTCGGCTGGACGCAGACCGACGGTGCGTGGGCGGAGGAGTACCACTTCGACGACCCGCGCTTCGCGGAGACCATCGACTGGTGGTACTCGCTCGTCGAGAAGGGCTACATGCCGTCGTACGCCGCTCAGGAGGGCATCAGCTGGGCCGACCAGCTCATCGCCGGCAAGGCTGCGATCGTGCCGAACGGCTCGTGGATGACCGGCTACGTGTTCGGCTCCGCGAGCGACACCTTCACCCCAGCCGTCGCCGAGACGCCTGTGGGCCCTGACGGCTCGAGCTGGTCGATGCTGAACGGCCTCGCCGACAACATCTCCGCCACCACCGACAACCCCGACGCCGCGTGGGCCTGGGTGAAGTACCTCGGCTCGGCAGACTGCCAGGACGTGGTGGCCGACGCTGCCGTCGTCTTCCCCGCGATCAAGACGTCGACCGACAAGGCCGTCGCCGCCTTCGAGGCGAACGGAGTGGGCGTCAGCGCCTTCACCGACCACGTCGACGCCGGCACCACCGTCCTGTTCCCGATCACCGACTTCAAGTCGGACGTGAACGCGATCATGGCGCCCGCCATGGAGGCGATCATGTCGGGCTCGACGGGGACCGACTCCCTCGTGGCCGCCAACGAGTCGGTCAACGCCCTGTTCAACTGACCTCTCCTCCACCCGCCCCGCCCCGGGACTCGTCACCCCGGGGCGGGGCACCCCGTCGATCCACCACTGGAGCTCTCATGGCCCACCCCACCAGCGCCGCGCCCCTCGTCGCGACCCTCACCGCCGCCGATGTCGAGGTCGTGATCGACGCGTCCACCGGCCAGCTCGTCATCGCCCACTGGGGCGCACCGCTCGGCCACCTCGACCATGACGCGCTTCAGGCGCTCACCGACTCGGGCGTCCCCCACAGCGACCTCGACGAGTCCGCGGTACCCGGGCTCATGCGGGAGAGCGCACGAGGGCTCACCTGCACCCCCGCGCTCCGAGGGCATCGGGGCCGCACCGGCTTCTCCCCGCTCTTCACCGTCGACTCCCTCGTCCAGAACGGGTCGCGCTGCCTCGCCGTGCTCGTCGACGAGGCCCTGCAGCTGACGCTCTCATGGACCTTCACGCTGACGCCGGAAGGCGTCCTTCTGGTGGACGCGTCCGTCCGCAACGACGGCACCGACGACTACACGCTCGACGCACTGGACGTCTGGATGCCGGTGCCGGAGCGAGCCGACGAGACCCTCGACTTCACTGGCCGGTGGCTCAAGGAGCGCCAGCCCCAGCGACTGCCCTTCGCTCCCGGCCTGCGCGTGCGCGAAGGCCGTGAGGGACGCTCCGGCCACGACCACACGATCGTGCAGTGCGCGCTCACCTCACGTACGGGCACCGAGTCCGGCGAGGCCTGGGCTCTCGGCCTCCTCTGGAGCGGAGGATGCAGGCATCTCGCCGAGCGCGACACCGCCGGACGCGGCGCCCTCGCCGCAGGAGAGCTCATCGAGCCCGGCGAGCAGGTCCTCGCCGCCGGGCAGGTGTACCGCACGCCCACCGTCGCCGCCTTCTACTCCGCTGAGGGCCTCGACG
Organism: Demequina zhanjiangensis; assembly: GCF_030418315.1. Classification (GTDB taxonomy): domain Bacteria; phylum Actinomycetota; class Actinomycetes; order Actinomycetales; family Demequinaceae; genus Demequina; species Demequina zhanjiangensis. The sequence continues at coordinate 16,611 of NZ_JAUHPV010000003.1, read as the reverse complement.
GCATCAGCGCCCGCTCCCACGCCTGGCTGCGCTCACGGCCGACCCATCCCTCCTCGCCTCGTCCTGTGACCCTGAACGTCTGGGAGGCTGTCTACTTCGACCACGATCTCGACAGGCTGCTCGCCCTGGCCGAACGCGCCGCCTCCGTCGGCGTGGAGAGGTTCGTGCTGGACGACGGCTGGTTCGGCTCGCGGCGCGACGACTGGTCGGGCCTCGGCGACTGGTGGGTCTCTCCCGACGCGTGGCCGACGGGCCTCGCTCCCCTGGTCTCCCGGGTCAAGGAGCTCGGCATGCAGTTCGGCCTGTGGTTCGAGGGCGAGATGGTGAACCCCGACTCGGACCTCTACCGCGCGCACCCCGACTGGATCCTCCAGGTCCCTGGCAGGACCCCGCCGCTCGCGCGACACCAGCTGGTGCTCGACCTCGCCAACCCGGACGCCTACGCACACGTCCTCGAGCAGGTGCACGCCGTCGTGTCCGCCGAAGGCGTGGACTACATCAAGTGGGACCACAACCGTTTCCTCACCGACCCCGCGCACCTGGGCGTCGCTGCAGTGAGGCGACAGACCGAGGCCATCTACTCCCTCTTCGACGAGCTCCGTCGCCGCAACCCCGGCCTCGAGATCGAGTCCTGCGCCTCCGGTGGCGGACGCATCGACCTCGGCATGGCGATGCACGCCGACCGCTTCTGGACCTCGGACCAAAACGACGCGCTCGAACGTCAGCAGATCCAGCGCTGGACCACGCTCGTCATCCCCCCGGAGATGCTCGGCACCCACATCGGCCCCACCGACTCCCACGGCACGGGACGACGCCACAGCATCCAGATGCGCGCCGTCACCGCGCTGTTCGGCCACGCGGGCATCGAGTGGAACCTGCTCGAGGCGACGGACGACGAGCTCGAGGCGCTGCGTCGGTGGACGGCGCTGTACCGCGACCGGCGTGACCTCCTCCACCGCGGCCGGGGCGTCCGCGTCGAGCACCCGGACCCGAGCGCGCTCGTGCACGGCGTCGTCGCCCAGGACAGGTCCGAGGCGCTGTTCGCCTACGTGCAGTGCACCACGACGCCCGCGAACCGTCCCGCCGCGTTCCGCCTCCCGGGGCTCGACCCCGACTCGAGGTACGAGATCCGACTCGAGGACCTGGGCGGTGCCGCCACGGTGCAGAGGCGCGAACCGGCCTGGATCGAGCGATCCGTCACCGCCACGGGTGCAGCGCTCGCCAGCGTCGGCCTCCACCCGCCGATCCTGTGGCCGGAGGAGGCGATCCTGGTCTCCCTCACTCGAGTCGACGCCTGATCTCGCGCGCGGAGGCCTGTGGCATGCTTGGCGCCAGACGAGGAGGAGCGATGACCGCACCGGTCGACGGTTCGTACGGCAGCGACATGTCGCTCGCCGCGCTCACCAGCATCCTGATGCATGGTCCCGTGTCTCGGACCGAGCTGACGGCGCGGCTCGGAGGCTCGCAGCCCACGATGACGCGCGCCGTCAAGCCGCTGCTCGACCGAGGCCTGGTGCTCGAGACCGAGGACCAGCTCGAGGGCCCCGGCCGCCCCTCACGCCCTCTCGTCGGCTCCCCCGGCGCCCAGCGCTTCGTCGGCGTGAAGGTCACGGGAGACGAAGTTTTCGCCGTCTCCACCGACCTCCTCGCCCAGGAGATCGCCCACACCACCATGGCGCTGCGCAGCCACGACCCGGTCGATGTCGCCGCGACGATCGCGGAGGCGGTCCACGCGCTCGCGAGCGCGGAGGAGCTGGAGTGCGTCGGCGTGGCGCTCGGAGGCTCGGCGGTCGACGGCCGGACGGTCACCCGTGCACCGTTCCTCGACTGGCGGGACGTGCCGCTCGCCGACATGCTCGAACCGCTGGTCGCGGTCCCCGTCGTCGTGGACAACGACATCACGGCGCTGACAGCCGGCGAGCACTGGTTCGGCGTCGCGCGGGGCGAACGCGACTTCGCGGTCGTGACGATCGGCGCGGGCGTGGGCCTGGGGCTCGTCCGTGACGACAGGGTGGTGCGCACCCACGACATGGGCCTGGGAACCGCCGGCCATGTGCCGCTGGATCCCACCGGCCCGCGCTGCTTCCTGGGCCACCGAGGCTGCTCGACCGCCATGCTCACGATCCCCAGCATCGAGGCGCAGGCGTCCGTGGCCCTCCACCGTGACCTCACCTTCGACGAGATCGTCGCTCTTGCCCGGGAGGGCGAGCCTGTCGCCCTCGACATCCTCACGGCGGCGGGAACGTCGCTCGGCCGCCTGATCGCGATGGTGGCGAACATCGCGATGGTCGACGTGATCGTCATCAGCGGTGACGGTCTCGCCGTCCGCGACATCGCCGAGGAGGCGCTGCTCACGCAGCTCGCCGCCGAGAGGGACCCGGAGGCGACGCCTCTGGACCTGAGGATCGATCCGGAGGGCTTCACCCGCTGGGCTCGCGGTGCCGCGACCGTCGCGATCCAGTGGTCGCTGCCCCGGCTGCTCGCCGCACCTGCGGCACGCTGACCTCAGCCCGGGGGCTTCGCGTCAGCTCAGCCCATCGACGCAGGCACCGGCGCCCAGTCCGCATGCTTGGGCACGCGTCCGTCTCCTGAGGATCTGCCGGTGAGGCGCCTCCCGATCCACGGCAGCACGTGACGGCGCGCATACCGGAGCTCTGCCGCAAGTCCAGGTCTCCCCGGATCCGGATCGAGCGCGGACGGGAGCTCCGTCTCGACTCCCAGGTGGCCGAGGACGCGTGCGGCGATGCGCGAGTGTCCCAGCTCGTTGAGGTGCAGCCGGTCGTCCGCCCAGTAGGCGGGGCGTCGCATCTCGTCGTCGGTGAGGTTGTCGATCAGGCTCGCATGCGCGAGAGGCTCCACGAGCTCTCCGACCAGGTCGGTGAACTCGCGAGCGCGCCCGAACATCGCGTCGGCGCGCGGCATGAGGGACGACGGCGGCGCACCGGTGAGGATGATGAGGCGCACCCCCTCCTCGCCCGACCTGTCGACCATGCGGCGGGTCAGCTCCATCATCCGGTTGAGGTCCCAGCCCGGGCGGAGCATGTCGTTCCCGCCCCCGTCCACCGTGATGAGGTCAGGCTGCGGGCTCAGCGCGAGCGCCGCGTCGATCTGCTCGGTCGCGATCGGCGCGAGCAGACGTCCCCGGATGGCGAGGTTCGCGTAGTGGACGGTCTCGTCTGATGCAGCCGCGAGGCCCAGGGCGACCATGTCGGCCCAGCCGCGTACCTCGCCCCCGTCGACCTCGTCTCCTACACCTTCTGTGAAGCTGTCACCGATTGCCGCGTAATGCATGAGGGTCACAATATCGCCGTGTCAGGCGTCCGCGGTGCCTGTGCAGGCGGTCGCGAGGGCGTGGTCGAGCGACTCGAGAAGCTGCGTCGCTGCAGACGCGGCTGCGGCGTCTTCGACGTGTGGGGCGAGAATGTCGCGCCAGTGGTCCCGGAGCGCGAGCAGATTGCTGTGCGCCGTCGCGGTCGCCCACAACTCGATCCGGCGCGCGTCGTCGGCGGCCTTGCGGCGTTCGACCATGCCGTGACGCTCAAGCGACCGAAGCGCGGCGCTGGCGTTGCTCGGGCGCAGGCCGACGGCGGTGGCCATCGCAGTGGGCGAGACGCCCGGGTTGCGGTCCACGTGGTGCATGACGAGGGTCTCGACGCCGCCGAGCTGGACGATGCCCTCGACGTCGGCCTCCGCAGCGTGCAGGCGTCGTGCGAGCAGAAGGACGTTGGCCGCGAGGTCGGCGATGTCGGCTGCACCGTCGGCGGCTGGAATGTCGGTCATGGTCGGGAGCCTCCTCGTTCTCGTCTATAGTACGATAATTATCGTTTCATAACTACTGGGGAGCGGTTCGCCGCTGAAGGAGACCTGGATGAGCACCACGACCGAGCACTCGACGCAGCCCGACGCACCCACCTCACAGCACCGCAACGCGACCATCACCGCCGGACTGCTGGGCGCCCTCGCGCTGCTCTCGGCCCTCACGCCCCTCTCGATGGACCTCTACCTGCCTGCCTTCCCCTCGATGGCCGTGGACCTCACCACCACGTCCACCGCGATCCAGCTCTCCCTCACCGCATTCATGGTCGGCGCAGGCGTCGGACAGGTCGCCTTCGGCATCCTCTCCGACCGACACGGACGCCGCATCCCCCTGATCGTGGGCACTGCGCTGTTCCTCGTCACCTCCATCGCCGCCGCCGTCGCGCCGTCAGTCGGAGCGCTCATCGCCCTGCGCCTCCTCCAGGGCTTCGGAGGCGCCGCCGGAATGGTCATCGGCCGCGCGATCATCGCGGACCGCGCCACCGGAGCTGCCGCCGCCCGCGCCCAGACCCTGCTGATGCTCGTCGGCGGTGCCGCGCCGGTCGTCGCGCCGCTCCTCGGCTCCTTCCTTACCGAGGCTCTCGGCTGGAGGGGGCTGCTCGGCACCCTCGCCATCATCGGCGCCGCCGCCATCGTCGCGGTCCTCACGATCGTGCCCGAGACCCGCCCCACCCGGACCGACGCTCCGCGCCCGCGCCTCAGCACCGAGGTCGGACAGTCGCTCGCGTCCCTGCGCAACCGTCGCTACGTCGGCTACACCCTTGCCTTCGCGTTCGCCTTCGCCGTGATGATGGCCTACATCTCCGCCTCTCCCTTCCTCTATCAGGAGATGATCGGACTCAGCACGATCGGCTACGGACTCGCATTCGGACTCAACGCACTGTTCATCATGGTCGCGAGCGCGATCTCCGCTCGACTCGCGCACAGCGTCGCCCCCGTGCGGCTCGCGACCATCGGCCTGTCGATCTCGCTCGCGGCCACCGCAGTGCTCGGCGCCCTCGTGCTCGCAGGCACGCCTGCATGGTCGCTCGCCCTGCCGCTCCCGATCGCCATCGGCGCGCTCGGCCTCGTGTTCGGCACGACGACCGCGATGGCGCTCGACTCCGCACGGAACGCGCCTGGCATGGCGTCTGCCGCACTCGGACTCGGCCAGTTCATCCTCGCGGGCGCAGTCGCCCCGCTGGTGAGCGTCGGCGGCGCCCTGAGCGCCGGTCCGATGGCCGTCGTGATGATCGTCTCCGCACTCGTCGCCCTCGGGAGCCTGCACTGGGCCGGCCGCGGAGCCGTTACCCTCGACAAGTGACCGATACGTCTGCAGCATCCGACCGCAAGGCCATCTTCCTCGACATCGACGGCACCTACGCCCATCGCGGCACGGTCCCCGAGGCCCACAAGGAGGCAGTGCGCGCGGCACGCGCCGCGGGAAACCTCGTGTTCCTGTGCACGGGGCGTCCGCAGTCGCTCATCTTCGAGCAGATGACCGAGGCCGGCTTCGACGGAATCGTCGCCGCGGCGGGTGGTCACGTGAGGATCGGCGAGGAGACGCTGCTGGATCTGCGCTTCCCCGAGGATCTCGCTGCACGCACCATCGCCGCGCTCGACGCCCACGACGCCGTCTACTGGCTCGAGACTCCCGAGGCGACCTACGCGCGCCAGCCGACTCTCGACCGTGTCGACGACCACCTGCCGGCCCACATGAAGCAGCACGACACGAATGGTCGGGCCCGTGCGCAGGTGCTCGAGCACCTCACGATCCTCTCCGACCTCTCGGACGTCCGCGTCGGCAAGATCACGATCATGCACGCCGACGTGCCGCTGACCGAGATCGCTGCCGAGGTGGGGCCCGACCTCGCCTCGATCAGCAGCTCGATCCCCGGCATGGGCGACCGCGCAGGCGAGCTCTACATGGCCGACGTCCACAAGGCCACGGGGATCGCCGCGGTCATCGCCCACCTGGGCATGACCCGGGAGGATGTGCTCGCCTTCGGCGACGGGCCCAACGACATCGAGATGCTCGACTTCGCCGGGATCGGGGTCGCCATCGAGGGCTCCGCCCCCGAGCTCCTCGCCGTCGCTGACCGCACGTGCGCAGGCCCTGAGGAGGCCGGACTGGCCACCGCGTTCGCCGAGCTGGGACTGCTGACCCGCTGAGAGCGGACATTGCCGCAGGACACGCCTCGGCCCGCTCGCACGTCCTGGTCCGACAGCGGTAGCGTCGAGGCATGACACCGAGGTCCGGCCAGCAGATCACCCTCTCCCACGGCGACAAGGTCGCCACGATCGCCACCGTCGGCGCGGCGCTGCGCGAGCACACCGTCGCAGGACGCAACGTGGTGCTCCCCTATGGCGCCGAGGAGATCCCGCCGGCCTTCCACGGCATGGTGCTCGCGCCCTGGCCCAACCGCCTGCAAGACGGCAGATACAGCTTCGACGGCAAGGACCTGCAGGTCGCCGTCTCGGAGCCCGCCCGAGGCACCGCCCTGCACGGGCTCGTCTCGTGGGAACGCTGGGAGGTGGACAGCGTCAGCCCCAGTGCGGTGACCCTCGGCCTCGAGCTCCCGGCCAGCCCCGGCTACCCGTTCCAGCTGACGCTCACCACCACGTACGCGCTCGCCGAGGACGGGCTCACCGTGACTACGGTCGCGCGCAACGAAGGCCCAGAGGCGCTGCCCTACGGCGTCGGCTTCCACCCGTGGTTCTCCCCCGGCGACGGCCCGCTCGACGGCTGCACCCTGCAGCTCGACGCCGCCTCGCGTGTCACCGTCGACGAACGACTGCTCCCCACCGGCGTCGTCCCGGTCGACGGCAACTTCGACCTGCGCACCCCGACCTCGCTCGCCGGGGTCGCCTTCGACGACGCGTGGGTCGACCCGATCCTCGACGACGACCGCCGCTCCTGGTCCCGCCTCACCGCGGCCGACGGCGCCGTCACCGAGATCTGGGCCGACTCCGAGGTCACGGCATGGCAGATCTGCACAGGCGACGAGGTGGGCGGCGTGCGCCGCGCAGGCGTCGCCATCGAGCCGATGTCATGCATCGCCGACGCCTTCCGCACCGGCGAGCGCCTGATCACGCTCGAGCCCGGCGCGTCCCACTCGCTCTCGTGGGGCATGTCGCTGCGCTGAGACCACGTCCGGCACCCGAACGAACCCCACCCTCGGCCTCGCGGCCGCCGATGGAATGCGCGCCGCCTCGGCACGCGTTTCCCCCCACGGACATCCACGTGAAAGGACGCTCGAATGACTGAATGGAACCCCGACGATCTCGCGAGCCTCGCCTCCAAGAGCGAGGTTCAGGTCGCCGGACGCCGCAAGGACGGCTCCCCCCGCACCCTCGTCACGATCTGGCAGGTCGTCGTCGACGATCAGGTCTACGTGCGCTCCTGGCATGGCGCTGACGGCCAGTGGTACAAGGGCGTCATGCGCCACGGCGAGGGATTCATGTCCTGGGACGGCGACCCGGCACCGGTCACCTACATCCCCGACGCAAGCCGTGACGACGAGATCGACGCGGCCTACGTCGCCAAGTACGGCAGGAACATGTACAGCGACGGAATGACGAACGCCCAGGCGCGCGCCACCACCCTGCGCGTCGAGCCGCGCTGACCCGTCTTCAGCACCGGACACGAGCCGGCATCGCACGTCTACGCCCCTGGGTAGCAGACCAGCGGTGCCGGCTCCGCCGTCTCCGCCTGCCCCCGTCCACACAAGAGGACGCGCACACGGAGCCATCACGCGACGCGCCGTCCGGTGGGCAGCGCTACCTGCGCCAGGGAGACCTGCTCAGAAACGCGAAAAGCCGCTCCGAAGAGCGGCCTTTGCGGTGCTGTCTCCACACCACGTGGAGCTGAGGGGACTCGAACCCCTGACCCCCTGCATGCCATGCAGGTGCGCTACCAGCTGCGCCACAGCCCCAAGATCTTTCGACCTGGTGCCCCGAAGGGCGAGTAAGAGCATAGCCCAGATCTGAGCCAAAGTGTTAATCGACGTCCTGCGACTCCCGGCCACGCGGCAGCCGCGCGCCAGAGGGATCGATCGCATAGCGCTCCATGGACCACGCGCCCGTGGAGGACCGCGTCATCACGTTCCAGTGCCCGTGCGGGAGCTTTCCCAGCGAGGTCGAGAGCGGCGGCAGGCCGAGCAACGTGAGGGCGCCCAGCATGAGGGCGCTGCCATGGCTGACCACCGTGACGAGGCTCCTGCCGCGGCACGCCTCCTGAAGGCAGTCAGCGACGCGCGCTCCCACGTCTCCCGACCGTCCCCATCCCTCGATGTCCGGGTCCTCACCGCGCATCCGCACCGCGTACTGCTCGGGCCACCGCTCCCGCACCTCGTCCCACGTTCGCCCTTCCCAGGCGCCGTACGAGCGCTGGGTGAGCCTCTCGTCTGCGAGGGGCTCTACGCCGGACACGACGCCGAGCTCACGTGCAGTGTCGAACGCCCTCAGCAGCGGGGACGAGAGCAGCGCGTCCGGCGCACCATACGAGGCGTGCAGATGGCGCGCAGCCGCACGCGCCTGACTGCGCCCCTCGTCGCCCAACGGCACGTCGAGGCTGCCCTGGAGGCGGCCGTCGGCGTTGTAGTCCGTACGCCCGTGCCTCAGCAGGATCAGCGTCGTCATGTCAGACCCTCACCGGCTCCGCGCCCACGTTGTGCCGGTCGAGCGACCAGCCTCCGTCGCCGGACGGGACGAGACGCGACCAGCACGAGTTCTCGAGCGTTCCCAGCGCGCGCCCGGAGACGGGCATCCTGAGCAGGCTTGCCAAGAGCATCCGACCCGCGGAGCCGTGAGAGACGAACACGAGGTCTCCTCCACCCGCCGCCTCGACCTTCGCGGACCACTCCTGCGCCGCCTCGACCGTGCGCGCGGCGAGCTCGGCGTGGGTCTCGTAGCCCTCGATGCGAGGCTCCAGCCCGGCCTTCCAGCGGTCATAGTCCTCGGGGTGGTGCACCTGGCGCAGATCCGCTTCCAGGCCCTCCCATACGCCGTACGAGCGCTCACCGATGCGAGGGTCGCGGTGGATCGCCGCGCCGATGCCCGCGAACAGGATCTCCGCAGTCTCGATGGCCCGCGACAGGTGGGACGCCACCACGGTCGGGCTCTCGCCGAGCTGCGCGAGCAGCCCGGGCGCCGCCGACGCGGCCTGCGCGCGACCCGTGTCGTTGAGCGGGATGTCGGTCGAACCCTGCAGCCGGTTAGCGAGGTTCCAGTCCGTCTGGCCGTGCCGGACGACGTAGAGGCGGGTCACTGCTCGTCGGCGAGCGGCACCACCGGACAGTCCTTCCACAGCCGCTCGAGCTCGTAGTAGGCCCTGTCCTCCTGATGCATCACGTGGACGATCACGTCGTTGAAGTCCATGAGCGCCCACCGACCCTCGCGCATGCCCTCACGGCGGATCGCCTTCGCGCCCTGATCGAGCAGGGCCTCCTCGATGCTCTCGGCGATCGCGGTGACCTGCCGCTCATTCGATCCCGACGCGATCAGGAAGATGTCCGCAAGCGGCAGGTGCTCGGAGACATCCAGCGCTACGACCTCCTCCGCCTTCTTGTCGGCCGCAGCACGAGCGGCCGCCTCCGTCAGGGAGACGGCGCGGGACGACGCCGTCACGAGCCGAGTCCAGCGAGTTGATAGACGAGCAGTCCGAGCACGAAAGCCACGGCTCCGATCACGAGGAAGTGGGCCCAGTGCATGTCTCGCGCACCGTGGCCGGGCTGAAGCTGCGGCACCTCGCGACGAGGCACCTCGATGCCGTCGGTCACAGGAGCCGCCACGTAGGGGATCTCGCCCGAGCCGTTCGCGCCCGACGCCGTGTTCGGGTGCGCCGCCTGCTCGAGCGCGCTGAGGTCCGGCAGCGGGATGTCGCTGCTCGGCACGTAGTCGTCCGGGTTGAAGCCCGCAGGCGTGGCCGGCTGCAGGTTGCCCTGCTCCCAGGAGGGAGCGACGGTTCCGGTCGCGCTCTCCGCAGGCTCCACCGCCGACTGACCGAACGGTGCGACGGGGGGCAGCACCTGCGTCGTGCTGCTGTCGCCGTGCAGGTTCACGAACGGCTGCGCCGTTGCAGGCGTCGGCGTCGCGGGCGCGTCGTGGAACAGGCCCTCCGGCAGCTCGCGGTCGTGAGGGGCCACCTCACCGCGGCTCTCCGCCATGGCCTCACCAGCGGCGCGCGCCGCGTCGTCGACAGTGTGCGAGTCGAGCGACGTCCCGGCGTTCATGAGGTTCGCCATGGCCTCGTCAGCGAGCCGTCGCATCTCCGCGGCCGGGTCCTCCGCGCGCGGCGCCTGCGTCGGCGTCGACGTCGGCGTCGGCTGAGACTGCTGGGCCTCGGGCGGAGCCACAGCGGCCTGCGGGTCCGCGGCGATCGTCTCAGCGGGTTCGTCGGCAACAGCGGGCTCCCCGGCGGCGACTGGCTCCTCAGGCTGCGCGTCCCGCGCGGGCTCAGAGTCTGCCGGCGTCGCCGTCTCGGGAAGCGGGATCGGAGTCCGCGCCACCGGGTGCTCGGCCTGAGCACGCGCGTAGGCGGCGCCCTCCTCCATCATGCGTGCCTGCGGTGAGCCCGCAGGGAACAGGTCCTTGAGGATGTCCGGGAGCGCACCTGGATCCGCTTCGGCAACGCCCGTGGGCGCGGCCGAGTCGGCCGCCGGGTCGTCGGCGGACTCCTGGCTCGCAGGCGCGTCGCCCGGGGACGCGGTGGTCGGCGCGACGGGCTCCGCCGAAGCAGCCGACTCGACATCATGAGCTCCGGGGGCCTGCTCGCCACCGTGCGTGGCCTCAGGGACGTACGACGCCTCGGCAGGGCTCGTCGCCGCCTCGGGGGTGGGGCGGCTCAGCCCGGTGAACCGCTGCCGCGAGGACTCTGCCGGCGGCGTGACCTCGGTCTCGACGACGGGCGCAGGGGCCTGCGCAGGAGGCTGCGGAAGAACTGACTCGGAGTCGGGCGTCGGCCATGCCGGAGCCTGTCCCTGCACGTCGGGCTCAGACGTCCCCGGCGCGCTCTGCGGTGCCTCGGGCGCGGCGGGCCAGGTGAAGGGCTCGCTCGTCGCGGCGGCAGGCGCGTTCGCGGGAGACGGCGACTGCGGCTCGGGCCAGGAGAACGCCGGCGCAGCGGACTGCTGCTCGCTCTGCGGCGCGGGTGAGGACATGCCGGGGGCCTGCGGGGCCGCGGGCTCTGGCGCAGGCTCGGTGTCGGCCGAGGGGGACGGGAGCGCAGTGGACAGCCGCTCCGGACCCTCGGACTCGGGCAGCTGACCGGCCGCCCGAGCGCGCTCGCGCTCGATGTCCGCACGGCTCAGCTCGCTCGAGGTCGCCTGGGCCTCGAGCGCGGCCTGCTCGGCACGCTCGCGCGCATTGCGCTCCTCGGCGGCGATCACGTCGGGCGTCATCGCCGGGAGCTGGCCGGTGGCGAGCATCTCCTCTTCGGCGGTCCACGTCTCCATGGGATGCATGGTGCGTTCGAGCGCGCGACGCTCACGCCTGCTCAACGTCCGGCCTTCGCCCCCGCGCGCCTCGGTCTCACCCGTGGCAAGGTCGTCGAACTCCGGGGCGGCGTTGCGTCGCTCACGCTCGCGCCGCTCGCGCCGCGACAGCGGCGCACCCGCGTCAGTCATCCCGTCCTCCGCTGTAGAGATCGTGCTCTTCGATGTAATCGGCAACGGCATGAGGGACGAGATACCGGATGGGTCGTCCCTCGCCGACCCGTCGCCGGACATCCGTCGAGGATACATCGAGCGCGGGAGCCTCCACCACTGCGAAAGCCCCGGATGAGTCGGTCATCACATGGCCAGGACGCGTCACGGCGACGAACGTCGCGAGCTCGAGCAGGCGATCGGCGTCCCGCCACTCGGAGAGCCGGGCGAGAGCATCCGCGCCAGCGATGAAGAACAGCCGTGCCTCGGGCTGCTGCGACTGAAGGTCCGCGAGCGTGTCGACGGTGTAGGTGGTGCCGCCCCGATCGATGTCGACCGTCGACACCTCGAGGTACGGGTCCTCAGCGACGGCGCGCCTGCACATCGCGAGACGGTGCTCGACGGGGGCATGCCCGTGAGCGTCCTTGAAGGGCTGCGCGGCGGTGGGCACCAGAAGCACCCGGTCCAGGTCCAGGGCGGCGCGCACCTCGCTTGCCGCGGCCAGATGGCCGTGGTGGATGGGGTCGAACGTCCCTCCGAGGACGCCGACGCGGAGGTCAGGCACGCTCAGTGGCGCGAACCGACGCTCCGGAACGAGTAGGTGATGAGCAGCAGTCCGACCAGCGCGCCGAACGCGAGCACGCCGATCGCGGGCGCGTTGATGCTGGACTCGTGCACGGCCTCGGCGACCGGGGCAACCTCGGTGAAGATCACGATGACTCCTTCTTCGTCGGACCTCAGTATTCCATGGACGGCCCCGGTTCCGGGATTCCTGACGCTCGGGCCGCGTCAGCGGGCGCGAGCGGGCGCGACGGTCTCCGTCACGTGCGCGGGAGCAGATGCGGCGGGCTCTCCACGGCGACGCCACCACTTGTCGGCCTCCACGACCGCGACGACCGCGAGCGACAGCGCGATGGCCGCCAGCCACTGCCCGCCGCTGAGGGAGGTCGTATCGAGCCAGCTCTGCAGGAACGGCAGCTCGGTGGCGACCACCGTGGCGATGATCGGCCAGGGAGCAAGCTTGCCGACTGCACCCCACGGACCCTTCAGCCCCGACTCGGGGTCACGCCGCAGTGCGACCCCTGTGCCCACCGTGGCGAACGACACGATGACGAAGGCCATGGTCATCGGCACCGACGCACCTCCGTCGGATGCGAGCAGGTCGTCGAGCACCAGGAGCGGCAGGAACGCAGCGATCGCCAGTGCCGTGCCGTAGAGGAACCAGCGGATGAGGGCCGCACGGCTTGCGAGCCCCTCAGACGTGTCCCTTGGGGGCCGCTTCATGAGCCCGTCAGGGGCGGGGTCGGTCATGATCATGATGACCGGGAACAGGACCACGGCGAAGTTCAGGACGAGTGTCATCACGGGAGTCAGGGCCACTCCGCCGTTCACGTTCAGCACGCTCGCGGCGAGGAACAGGACGACGAGCGCGATCAGCTGTGCCATCTGGAAGGTCAGATAGTTCGTGATCTTCCCGTAGACGATTCGCCCCAGCTTGACCGCTCTGACGAGCGTCGCGAAGTTGTCATCGGTCAGCACCAGCTTCGCGGCCTGCTTGGTGACCTCTGAGCCGCTGCCCATGGCGACACCGATGTCCGCCTGCTTGATCGCGGCCGCATCGTTGACGGCGTCGCCCGTCATCGCGACCACCTTGCCCTGGCTCTGCAGGTGCTGCACCAGCCGAAGCTTGTCCTGCGGCGTCACACGACCGAACACCGAGAGCCCGGCGAGTCTGCCGTCGAGCGTCGCGTCGTCCATGGCGGCGAGCTCCGCGCCCGAGACCGCCTCTCCCTCCAGGCCGAGCTCGCGCCCGATCGCAGCCGCCGTGACCGCGTGGTCGCCGGTGATCATCCTGACGGTGATCCCTGCCTCGTACGCCTCGGCGACCGCCTGCGCGGCCTCCGGCCTCAGCGGATCCACGATGCCGACGACCGAGACGAACGTCAGGTCTTCAATCGCGGACATGGGATCGGCCAGCGCGGCGGCCTCGTCCTTCTCGTCGATGACCTTCACCGCGAGCGCGAGCGTACGCAGCCCCTGCGACGACCGGTACTCGATCTCCTGGGTCACGTCCGCCGTCACCTGCGCGGCCGGTACTGTCTCGTGCTTGCCCCACACCGCTTCCTCGGAGCGCTTCAGCAGCACGTCCGGCGCGCCCTTGACCGCGGCTAGGAGACGACGCTGCCCCTGCCACTCGACGTGGTGGAACGTCGCCATGAACTTGTAGTCCGAATCGAACGGCACCTCGGCCTCGCGGGGGAAGCGCCGATGCGCTTCGGGCACGTCGACTCCCAGCTTCTCTGCGAGCACCACGAAGGCCGCCTCGGTCGGGTCACCGACCACAGTGCCGTCGGCGGTGACGGTGGCGTCGTTCGGCAGTGCGAGAGCGTAGGCGAGCGGTCCTCCTGGCTCCACGGGCTCCCCGTCTGCGCTCCTGATCGTGCCTTCGAACGAGTAGCCGGCGCCGTCGACGGTGAAGGTCCGTCCAGCGATCCACACGGTGCGTGCGGTCATCTGATTCATGGTGAGCGTGCCGGTCTTGTCCGAGCAGATCGCACTCGTCGCGCCGAGGGTCTCCACGTCGTTCAGCGAGGCCACGATCGCCTTGGCCGACGACAGCTGCCTCGAGCCCCACCCGAGCATGCCCTGCACGAAGGTGGGAAGACCCGTGGGGATCGCCGAGATCGCGACCGCGGTGCCGAGGAACATCAGGTCGGAGAAGGAGTCTCCCCTGCCAAGGCCCAGCAGGATGATCACCGCCACCGCACCCCACGCGACGGCGCCGATCACCTTGGTGAGCGAGCCCAGCTCCTTCTGAAGCGGCGACTGCACCCGCTCCACGGTCGAGAGCATGGTGGCGATCGCGCCCATCTCCGTGCCCATGCCGGTCTCGACGACGACTGCCGTCCCGGTGCCGCGCGTCACCGACGTGTTCTGGTACAGCATGGTGACCCGATCGCCGAGCCCTGTGGAGTCCGTCAGATCGGCGTCCGCCGCCTTCTCGACCGGGGCGCTCTCTCCGGTGAGCGCTGCCTCCTGGGCCTCCAAGGTGCTGCATCGCAGAATTCTTGCGTCGGCCGGGACGATGTCCCCCGCCTCGAGCTCGATCACGTCACCCGGGACGATCTCGACCGCCGGCACCTCGACGACCGTGCCCCCTCGCCTCACACGCACCGTCGGCACCTGCATCGTGGCAAGCGCGTCGACGCTTGCCTGAGCCTTCCGCTCCTGCGCGGCTCCAGACCACACGTTTGCCACCACGAGCAGCCCGATCATGATCGCGGTCGACGTCTCCGCGATCACAGCGGACACGATGCAGACGCCGACAAGCATCAGGTTCATGGGGTCGACGAGCTGCCTGAGCGCGAGTTGCCACACGCTCGCGGACTTCGCGGCTGTCAGCTCGTTGGGGCCGTGGTCCACGAGCCGGGTGGCGGCACCCTCCGCGGAGAGCCCGTCGGCCGTGACACCTAGTCTCGAGAGCGCTTCGTCACCGGTGAAAGTCCACCACGCAGTCCTGGATGCAGTGTCTTGCTCACTCATGACGTTCCTCGCGATAGGTGGTCTTCTCCCCATCTCGGAACCTACAGACAAGTGTCGGGTCACGCTAGAGCAGAGACGCCCACGACGTTGCGGCTGCGCTCCCCACAAGGTCGAGCCGACTGGGCCACGTGGGCCGGAGGCGAGGCGCGAACCGCCCGGCGCCGACGTACAGCGCCCCAAGCGATGTCAAGGTCGGACGTGACCGTCCCCGTAGGCGATCCACTTGGTGGTGGTGAGCTCGCCGAGGCCCATGGGGCCGCGCGCGTGGAGCTTCTGTGTAGAGATGCCGATCTCGGCGCCGAGCCCGAACTCGCCGCCGTCGGTGAAGCGGGTGGAGGCGTTGACCATGATTGCCGCGGTGTCGAGTCGGCTTGAGAAGGCCTCGGCCGCGTTGATGTCGTCAGTGACGATCGCCTCGGTGTGGCCGGTCGTGTAGCGCTGGATGTGGTCGATCGCGTCCTCGAGCGAGTCCACGACCTTCACGGCGAGGTCGAGGCTGAGGTACTCGGTGGCCCAGTCCTCCTCGGTCGCCGCGACGATGCTCACCGTCTCGGGAGCGAGCGCCGACGTGGCCTCGTCGCCGTGCAGGACGACGCTCTCTGCGGCCAGCGCCTCGAGCAGCGCAGGCATGACGCGGGCGGCGGCGTCCTTGTGCACGAGCAGCGTCTCAGCGGCGTTGCACACTCCCACGCGCTGTGCCTTGGAGTTCACAGCGATCGCGACCGCACGCTCGGTAGGGGCGGACGCGTCGATGTAGACGTGGCAGTTGCCCTCGCCGGTCTCGATCGTGGGGACGCTCGACTCCTTGACGACGGTCTGGATGAGTCCATGACCACCGCGGGGGACGAGCACGTCGACGAGTCCTCGCGCATTCATGAGCACCTTGGCGCCCTCACGACCGTAGGCGTCGATGGACTGGACGGCGTCACGAGGAAGCCCGCAGGACTCGAGCGCGCCCTGGAGCACGTCCACGATGACCTCGTTGGAGTGCTGGGCAGCGGAACCGCCGCGAAGCACCGCGGCGTTTCCTGACTTGAGGCATAGCGCGGCGGCGTCCACTGTCACGTTGGGACGTGCCTCGTAGATCATGCCGACCACGCCCATGGGCACCGACTTCTGCAGAAGACGGAGACCGTTGGGAAGCGTGGATCCGCGGCGGACCTCGCCGACCGGGTCGGGCAGGCCTGCGACGTAGCGGAGCGCTCCGGCGATGGCGGCGACGCGATCCTCGGTGAGGGTGAGGCGGTCGAGGAGACCGGAGCTCATCCCGCCGGCGCGCTCGCGCTCCACGTCGATCGCGTTCGCCTCGACGATGCGTGGCGCTTCCGAGACGAGAGCGTCCGCCATCGCGTGGAGCGCCTGGTCCTTCGCGGCACGCGTGAGCGTGGCGAGGGAGCGGGAGGCGATCTTGGCCTGACGGCAGGCGTCAAGGACGGCGGTCTCGGTGTCCACAGCGGCAACGGTGTCGGTCATGGGCCAAGTCTACGTGGCGTGTGCAGGCTCCACCGAAGGCCCGGTGGCGCCAAGGATGCGCCGACTGGACGAGCGTCTGGCGTCTGATCGTGGCGGCCTGTCCTTGCGGCCGACATGGGGATCTACCTGGGTATACGTCGAAGGGCCGCCCCACACA
>NZ_JAUHPV010000002.1 GCF_030418315.1 Demequina zhanjiangensis | reverse complement strand
CGTGTTCCGCCGCGCCGGGGGGTCCCCCGCGGGGCCGCGGGCGGGGCGGGGGCACCGGGGGGGCGCCCCCCCCCCCCCCACCCCCACGCGGGGCCCCCCCACCACCTGGGGGGGCGCCCCGTGACGTCAGGCGCGACTCAGATCACGAGTCGTCCGTCTTCTTCGCCGCGGGCTTCTTCGCAGGAGCCTTCTTGGCGGGCGCCTTCTTCGGGGCGGGCTTCTCAGCCATCGCCTCGTCCTTGCGCTCCTCCGCGGTGAGGCCGTCCTCGCCGGTGCCGCCCTCGTCCTCCCAGACGTCCTCGGCGCCGTCGATCGTGTCGGCGATGCCCACGGCCGCCTGGTGACGGGCCTCGTCGACCGACGCCGCGAACTTCTTGGCCTCGGTGGTCGCCGTCGCCTTCACGCGCTCGATCGCGGGGCCGGCCTGGTCGGCGATCTTCTTCGCCTCCTCGACGGCCGTCTCACGGACACGCTCGTATGCGGGGCCCGCCGCCTCCTTCGCCTTCGCGTAGGTGGGGCCGAGCTGCGCGAGCGCCTTCTCCCACGCGGGACCCGCGGCGTCCACGACCTGCTTGGACGTGGTCTGCGCCGCATCCGAGACCGTGGACACGGCCTTCTTCATGGACGACGTGGTGAGGTCGGCGACCTTGTTCACGTCGTGACGGAGCTTCGTGGGGAAGTCACCGCTCGGGTCCTCAAGCTCCCAGTCGTCGTCCCCGGCCCAGGCATCACGGCCCGGGTCGCGACGCGCCCACGCCACGAGCGCAGCGCCGGCCGCGGCCGCGAGAGCGATCGGGATCAGCACCTTGGCAGCCGAGCCCTTCTTCTCCTCGGGCTCCTCCGCAGCGCTGTCCACCGCGGCCACCACGGCCGGGATGGCGGCACCGATGATCGCGGCCTGCGCGATGTCGACCCACTCGGACGTCTTGTCGCCTGCCTTGTGCACGTACGGCGACGCCTTCTTGGCGCCCTTGCGGTACGCCTTCTCCGCGCGCGGCTTGGCCCAGGCGACCGCCTCGTCGACCTTGGGTCCAGCCCAGTCCTTCGCCTGCGTGACGCGGGGGCCGGCCCAGTCCTTGGCGTGCTCCACCTGCGGCCCCGCCCACTCGACGGCGCGCTTCGCCGCCTCGCTTGCGGCCGTCGCGGCCTTGTCGGCGGCCTCCTTCGCCGCCGCAGCAGCCTCTTCAGCCTGCTTGCGGTACTTCTCGGCGTCGATGTCCACCTTTGCCCGTCCCATGGCGAGTCTCCCATCCCACGTTGGTAGTCCTTTTATCCATCGTGCCACCTACAACGCCTCATGGCGAGGCCTTATGCCACAATGACGAGCATGATCGCAACGCTCCAGACCACGGCCGGTGACATCCGCATCGAGCTGTTCCCCAACCACGCTCCCAACACGGTGGCGAACTTCGTCGGTCTCGCGACCGGCGAGAAGGAGTGGAAGAACCCCAAGACCGGAGAGGCGAGCCACGAGCCCTTCTACGACGGTCTTGTCTTCCACCGCGTCATCGACGGCTTCATGATCCAGGGTGGATGCCCGCTCGGCACCGGCACCGGTGGCCCGGGCTACACCTTCGACGACGAGCCGCACCCCGAGCTCCAGTTCAACGAGCCCTACCTGCTCGCCATGGCGAACGCGGGCAAGCGCGTGAACCCCATCACCGGCAAGCCTGCCGGCACCAACGGTTCGCAGTTCTTCATCACCGTGACGAACCCGGACTGGCTCAACGGCAAGCACACCATCTTCGGCAAGGTCGTGGACGACGAGTCCAAGGCCGTCGTGGACAAGATCGCCACCACGGCCACGGGCCCTGGCGACCGTCCCGTCGAGGACATCACCATCACGTCCGTCACCATCTCCGAGTAGTCGGACCCGGATGACTGCGTCGGGTGGCGGGACCGCCATGGAACCCGTGTGCCCCCGCCACCCTGACCGCGTCTCCTACGTCTCCTGCCAGCGCTGCGGGAGGCCCACCTGCCCCGACTGCCAGACGCCCGCGCCCGTCGGCATCATCTGTGTGGACTGCGCGCGCGAGGCTCAGAAGCAGTCGCGGTCGGTCGTCAACCGCCTCGGCTTCACGAGCGCCTTCGGTCGCCCGGTCGTCACGCTCACGCTGATCGGCCTCAACGTCGCCGCGTACCTGTACGGCTACCTCGTCCTGGGCCAGAACGCCTGGGCGCTCGAGTGGGGCATGATCCCCGCGCTCAACGGCGAGCTCGGCGGCGCCGGCGAGGAGTGGTACCGCTGGATCACCTCGGGCTTCCTGCACTTCGGGATCTTCCACATCGGCATGAACATGCTGGTGCTGTTCCAGTTCGGCAGCCAGCTCGAGCCGATCCTGGGGCGCATGCGCTTCCTCGCGCTCTACGTGCTCTCGCTCCTCGGCGGCTCGCTCGGCGTGGATCTCCTCGCGCGCGGCGGCATCCACGGCGGCGCCTCCGGAGCGATCTTCGGACTCTTCGCCGCTTACGCAGTGGTGCTGTACAAGCTCAAGCTGAACTACCAGTCCGTCGTCACCACCGGCGGACTCTGGCTGGTGCTCGGCTTCATCGTGCCGGGCCTGTCCTGGCAGGCGCACCTGGGCGGCGCCGTGGCCGGCGCCGCGGTGATGCTCGGCATGCTGCACTGGGTCAACAGCCCGCAGCGCGCACGGCGCCGCTGACAACCCCGCGCCGCTGACAACCCCCGCCGTCCGTCGCGCTTCACCCGCGCGCTCTGCAGGGCGCTGCTTCCCGCGCCGACTCGCTCCCGGCAGACCCACGATGGTTCCTGGCGTCCTCGTGTGCCACGCGCGGCACTGAGTACTGCTGTCGTCGCCCTGCTGCGTGCCGCGCGGCACTGAGTACTGGTCTCCTCACCGCCCCCCGCGTTTCCCAGGAGACTCGCGACCGCTCTGCGCGTCGCCATGAGCGCCGCGGGAGACTCGCGACCGCTTGTGCTCGCCGCCGAGCGCCGGGCCAGCCACCCGCCGAGGTGTCCTCAGGTAGCTCTCCGCGTTGCACGCCCCGCAGCGCCCCGCAATCCCGATCGCACCGCCGCCACGCACGGGAGCCTCTCCCGAGCAGCACCGACTCCCATATTCACAGCGGTGCACACAGCTGTGAACAACAGCGCTGTAGTTATCCCCGAGTGTGGAGAGCGGTGTGGATAAATACATCGGTGTTATTCACATATCCACCGGGTTTTCCCCAGGCATTCGTGGGGAGAGGGACCCGCAGTCCACATGGGTCCACAGGATGTCCCAGGGCTCGTCCCCAGAAGTGCACGGTACGTGGAGCCGCACGAGGCAAGAGAAAAGGCGCGCACCGATGGTGCGCGCCTTCCACCGTCCGAGGACGGGTCCGGGGCTCGGCGCAGCACGCGCCGAGGGCCGCCTACTTCCAGCGGGTCAGCAGTCCCATCGCCACGGCGAAGAAGCCGAAGCCGACGAAGACGTTCCAGTTGCTCAGGGGCAGCGGGTACTGGCCGGACGTCACGTAGTGGACCGTGATCCACACGAGGCCGACGATCAGGAGGGTGAGGATCGTGGGGATGAGCCACTTCGGGTTCTCCGACTTGGCCTTGCCGAGGTTGCGGGGCGCCTTGTAGGTCTCGCGGTCGTTCTTCTTGGCTCGTGCCACGGTCGTTGCTCCTGAGGATGGCGCGCGTCGCGCGCGATGGGCGGGATGCTGGGAACCAGGGTACCTGCCGGGTCCCAGGCCAGGGCACCAAGGGGGTATCGGCCCTGCAACGTGCTCACGTACGCTGGTCCCACCATGACGCAAGACACTGACACGACCCCGCCGTCGTCCGGTTCGACGCCGCGCGAGCCCAGGCACCGCGCCTCGGGGCCCCGCGCGCTCGACCGAGTGCTGGGCGTCACCGGTGAGCTGATGATCGCTGCCGGCGTCCTGCTCGGTCTGTTCGTGGTGTGGCAGCTCTTCTACACGGACGTCACCGCGGATCGCGAGCAGTCGCAGATCGTCGAGGACTTCGTGGCCGGGATCACCGCGGCTGAGCCGGAGACCACGGCCAGCGCCGCACCCGCCGTCGACGTGGTGGAGACGATCCCGGCGGAGTTCCAGTTCACGGACGACCCGCCCCAGATGGATCAGCCTGCGCACGCCGAGACCTTCGCTGTCATGTACGTGCCGCGCTGGGGCGAGGACTACGTGAAGCCGATCGCGCAGGGCGTGGACAAGGCGCAGGTGCTGAATGTGATCGGCATCGGTCACTATCCCGACACCGCGATGCCCGGCGAGCTCGGGAACTTCGCCGTGGCGGGCCACCGCACCACGTACGGCAAGCCGTTCTCCGACATCGACATGCTCGACCTGGGCGACGACGTCGTCGTGCAGACCGACGAGGCATGGTTCGTCTACGAGGTGGTGAACCACGAGATCGTGCTTCCCACCGACGTCCAGGTCATCGCACCCGTGCCGAACCAGCCGGGCGCCGAGGCGGACGGTCACTACCTGACCATGACCAGCTGTCATCCGCGGTTCTCCGCGGCACAGCGATGGATCGTGCATGCGGAGCTGAAGTACTGGGCTCCCGTGGGCCACGGCGTGCCCGCCGAGATGAGGGAGGACCTCTCGTGATCTCCACATGGCTGTGGTCGCACCTGCCTGGCAACGCGTGGGTGAAGACCCTCATCCTGCTGATCGCGTTCGTCGGGCTGGTCGCCGTACTGTTCGAGTGGGTGTTCCCGTGGCTCGAGCCGTATCTCGGAATCCAGGAGCAGACCGTGGGACAGGGAGGCTGACATGGCGAGGATCCTCGTCGTCGACAACTACGACTCGTTCGTCTACACGATCGTCGGCTACCTGCGTCAGATGGGCGCCGACACCGTGGTGGTGCGGAACGACGCCGTCCACGAGGCGGGCGACGTCACCGACTACGACGGCGTGCTGGTCTCGCCCGGGCCCGGAGCCCCCGCGGAGGCGGGCTCCTCGATGGACGTGATCCGACGCTGCGCCGAGACCGGTACGCCCATGCTGGGCATCTGCCTGGGCCACCAGGCGCTCGCCGAGGTGTTCGGCGGGGTGGTGAGCCATGCGCCCGAGCTCATGCACGGCAAGACCTCCGAGGTCTCGCACCACGCCGACTCGGTGCTGGCCGGCCTGCCCTCGCCGTTCACCGCCACGCGCTACCACTCGCTCGCGGTCGAGAACCCGACGGTTCCCGACGAGCTCGAGGTGACCTGCTCCACCGCGAACGGCATCATCATGGGGCTGAAGCACAAGGAGCTGCCGCTGCACGGCGTCCAGTTCCACCCGGAGTCGGTGCTCACCGAAGGCGGACACCGCCTTCTGGCCAACTGGCTTGAGCTGTGCGGCATGCCCGACGCCGAAGGCCGGTCCGCGGGGCTCGGCCCGCTCGTGCGGAAGTAGCGCCGACGCGCGCAGCCTGGGCTACAGCCAGCCGCGCCACACGGCGATCAGCAGCATCGTCACAAGGAAGCCGACGGGCTGGTTCAGCCACAGGAACGTCCGCCATCCTCGGTTCGCGTCCTCACAGGTCTCGTCAGTGATGCGCCTGAACCGTGCCACTGACATCGCGTACGGGAGCACGAGGAAGGCAGCGAGGTTGCCGGGCCAGGGAAGCGTCGCGAGCACGATGCCGGCGAGCAGGTACCAGCCGACGGCGAGCAGGACCGTGGTGCGTGCGCCCAGCACGGTTGCGATAGACCCGATTCCGCCTTCGCGGTCCGCCTTCACATCCTGAACCGCGCCGAAGGCGTGGCTGGCCATGCCCCAGGCGAGGAAGGCGACCCAGATCGGCCACACGGCCCGATCTCCGAGCGGGACGTCCGCGATCACCAGCGCATAGACGAGCGGTCCCGCGAAGTGGACCGCAGAGGTGAACGAGTCGAGGAAGGGCCGCTCCTTGAAGCGCAGTCCGGGCGCCGAGTAGGCGATCACTGCGAAGACGACCAGCAGCAGCGTCGCGCCCGCCGCGACTGATCCCTGGAGCAGGAGCCAGACGACGAACGGCACCACGGTCAGCGCCGACGACCACAGGATGGCCCGGTGCACCCGTCGTGCCTGCGCGCGGTCGCGGATCACATCGCCCTCGATGCCGCCCTTGCGCGGGTTCGCCAGGTCCGACTCGTAGTCGAAGACGTCGTTCACGCCGTACATCAGGAGGTTGTACGGGATCAGGAAGAAGAGCGTGCCGATGATGAGGATCGCGTCCACCTCGCGCGTCGCCATCAGGTAGCCGGCCGCGAACGGGAACGCCGTGTTGATCCACGACACCGGCCGCGACGCCTTGACGATGTTGGCGATCATGGGCGTTCAGCCTCCGGGTCGGGCGCGGCCGGGTCGGTTGCGGCGGTGTGGTGATCGCGCGGAGCGAGCCGTGAGTTCCACTGCCACAGCGCAGGGATGAGCAGCACGGCGCCGATCGCGTACGCGAAGTCCTCGATCGGCGCGATCGGCACCCGGATCCCCAGGGTGAGCGAGTCGTCGTAGCCCACGATCCCCGCGCCCACGATCAGGTTGTCGAAGACGAAGGTGAGCGCGAGGAGCACCGCGCCGGTGAGCAGCAACGGTCGAGCGGGCAGTCTCCGCAGCGGTCGGAAGGTGAAGAGCAGGATCAGGACCAGCATCAGACCCGACAGGGTGATGTAGTTGCTCACGCGCGCGCCTCCTGCCGTCGTGAGAACCAGCGCCACAGCAGGAGCGTCTGATACGTGAGCAGCGTGAGGAAGAAGAGCTCCTCGATCGGGATCTCCGGGCTCAGCAGGATTCCCGTCTGGTACGGCCCGTCACCGATGAAGAAGATGCCACGCTCCACTCCGAGCACGTCCCACACGAGGAAGACCGCGACGCCCATGGCGATCGTCACGATCGTGCGCGCGGGCTGCACGAAGAGCGCGAGTCCGAACCTGCGGTCGAGCGCGCCCAAGCCGACCAGGCTGACCACGAGAGCGCCGAGATAGACGACGCTCATACGTCGATCCCGAGGCGCTGCTCGCCGCGCGCCAGGCGGCCGAGGACATCCGATCGCGTGGATCCCGCGAGGAAGCCGTCGGCCGCTGGAGACGCGAGGGGGGAGGGGCCCGTGTCGCCGAGCAGTCGCTTGGCGACGAGCTCGGCAGAGATCAGGCAGATGGGCATGCCGATCCCGGGCACGGTCGAGGAACCCGTGTACAGAAGGTTCCTCACCTTCCGCGAGGCGTTGCCGGGCCGGAACATGGCCGACTGGAACAGCGTGTGCTCGAGCCCGAGGGCCGAGCCCTTCCACGCGGAGAGCTCCGTCGCGAAGTCCGCCGGCGCCTTCACCGAGTAGATCGTGGTGCGTTCGCGAAGCTGAGGGATGCGAGCCCACGAGGCGACCTGGTCCAGGTAGCCCCAGGCGAGCTCCTCCAGCTCGGCGCGCGACCGGTCGGTGGCTCCGAGCTCGGGATCCGCGGGGAAGGGCACCAGCATGAACAGGTTCTCGTAGCCCGCGGGTGCTGCGGTCGGATTCGTCGCCGTCACCTTGGAGACGTAGAGGGAGCCGGGCACCGGCGCCGAGAGCGCGCCGTCGCCGACGATCTGCGCGAAGTTGGCGTCCCAGTCCTTGGTGAAGAAGAGGGAGTGGTGCTCAAGCTCGGGGAGCTCGCCCTTCACGCCGGCGAACACGAGCAGCGCGCTCACGCCAGGCGAGCGGCGCTTCCAGGCGGGCTCGTCCTGCCATCGGTGCTCGGGCTCGAGCAGCGCGGTCTCGGTGTGATGCATGTCGGCACCCGAGACCACCACGTCGGCCGGGAGGGTCTCGCCGTCGGCGAGGACGACGCCCGTGGCAAGTCCATCGGGCCCGACCTCGATCCGGGTGACGTTCGCGTCGGTGCGCAGCGCCGCACCCTCCTCGCGAGCGACGCGCACGAGCGACTCCACGACCTCGTACATCCCGCCGCGCGGGTAGCGCACGCCGTCGGTCAGGTCCATGTGGCTCATGAGCGAGTACAGCGACGGCGCGCGGTCGGGCGCGGAGCCGAGGAAGACGGCGTGGAAGCCGAGCACCTTGCGCAGGCGAGGATCGCGGACGCGCCTGTCGATCTTCGCGCCGAGCGGCCGCGTCAGGAGCGATCCGAGCGTGGGAAGCCGACGGATCACCTCGCGCGACGCGACCTTGAGCGGGTTCTCATACGTCGTGTAGAGGAAGCGGTCGAGCGCCAGCCGGTACAGGTCGTAGGACTCCTTCGCGTAGCGTCGGATGGCCTCGCCATCGCCGCCGCTCATCGCGTCGAAGCGTGCATAGTTCGCGTCGGGGTCGGCGAGCACGTCGAGGCTCTCCGCGGCGCCCTCGGGATCCTCGCCTTCGAAGAACACCCGGTAGCGCGGGTCGAGGTCGATCAGATCCAGCTCGTCCTCGACCTTGCGGCCCAGCAGACCGTAGAACTGTTCGAAGGCCTCGGGCATGAGGTACCACGAGGGGCCTGTATCCCACGTGTAGCCGGCCTTCTTCAGCCGACCCGCGCGTCCTCCGAGCTCCGCGCCGCGTTCGACGAGGGTGACGTCGGCGCCTCCCCGGGCCAGGAGGGCAGCCGTCGCCAGGCCCCCGATGCCTCCACCGATCACGACCACGCGGGGTCCCGCGCTCTGGGCGCTCACATCGCGCTCCTCTCCGGCGTCGGCTCCCGCCGCCGCCCCTCGATGATGTGTCGGAGCGCGATCGCCAGCTTGATGCGGTCGGGGACCCGCACCCTGGTCGCGCTCAGCTCTGTGGCCGGGGTCTGTGCGATGCGGTCCAGCAGTCGCGTGTAGATCTCGATCGTGGTGGCGACGCCGACGCGCGCGCGCCGGGGGAGCGCCGGGAGACACCGCTCCGCCGCCTCGACGTCACCACGGCAGTCGTCGACGAGGGCGGCGAGCTGCGCATCGTCGAGCGTCTCGGACTTCACGCCAGGGAAGTACGAGCGGCCCAACGCCGTCTCATCGGCGCCGAGATCGCGCAGGAAGTTGACCTTCTGGTACGCCGCGCCGAGCCGACGCGCGCCCTCCGCCACCTCCGGCGGCAGCGGCCGCGGCCCTTCGCCGGTGTTGAGGAACACCGCGAGGCACATCTCACCGATCACCTCGGCCGAGCCGTACACGTAGGTGCGGAACGACTCGTCCGTGTGGACCGTCTTGTCCAGGTCCATCCGCATGGAGGCGAAGAACGGCGTGATCTGCGCGTCGGTGATGCCGACGGATGCCGCCGTGCGCCCGAAGGCGTGGGCCACGAGGTTCGTCGAGAACCCCCGCGTGACAGCCGCGTCCACCTCGCGTTCGAAGCTGTCGAGCAGCTCGCGCGCGTCGGGGCCGCGATAGGTGTCGACGATCTCGTCGGCCACTCGCACCATCGCGTACACGTTCTCGATGTGTGCGCGCATCTCGCGGGGGAGCAGGCGCGTGCCCATGCCGAAGCTGGTGGAGTAGCGCGCGATCACCTGGGAGGCCGCGTCGTGCGCGGTGCGATCGTAGAGGGCGAGGTCGGTGTCGGGCGCGTCGGCCTCATGGCCCGCGTCGGCATCGTTCACGACACTCGTTCCTCAAGGCGGTCGATGAGCTCGAGGAGGTAGCCGGAGAGCGGTGCCGGGATCCGCTCGAAGGCGAGGCGGCGCGCGAGCCGGGCGTGGCGTCGGGCGATGCCCAGCGTCTGTCCCCGCGCGCCGGAGGCGACCAGCACCTCGCGAACGCGTGCGGCGCCATCCTCGTCCAGGTCGGGGTTGCCGAGCGCGGCGCGCAGCACCTCCCGCTGCTCGTCAGTGGCGCGGTGGAACGCGAGCCGCATCAGCTCGGTGCGCTTTCCAGTGCGCAGGTCGGACAGCACAGACTTGCCCGTCACCTCGGGATCGCCGAAGATCCCCAGGTCGTCGTCCACGAGCTGGAAGGAGACGCCGAGCGAGGTGCCGATGCGCTCGAGATGACCGATCATCGTGGGGTCTGCGCCGGCGAGCTGGGCGCCGGCGAGCAGGGGTACGACGAACGTGTACGTGGCGGTCTTGAGCTCGGCGACGATGAGGGCGTCCGCGTCGGCGGGATCGGTGAGATCGCCGTAGGTGTCCAGCAGCTCTCCCGCGATCGTGGTGCGGATCGCGCGGGTCACCAGGTCCAGGCAGGCCAGCCGGTGGTGCGCCGGAAGGTTCGAGGACGACACGAGGTCGTAGGCCGACGCGATGGCGAGGTCTCCGCCGAGCAGTGCCGCGGACAGGACGTGGTTGTCGACCTGTGCAGGTGTGAGGGGCGATCCGTCGAGCGCCGCTCGCCGCGTGCCGGCGAGGTTGGGGCGTCCGCGGCGGACCTCGTCGTGGTCGAGGATGTCGTCGTGCACGAGCATCGCCGTGTGGAGCATCTCCATCGCGGCGGCCACCGGGACCACCGCGTCGGGGTCGTCGCCGCCGAGACCCGCGTACGACGCGAGGGTGAGGGCCGGCCGCAGGCTCTTGCCACCCGGGAACTGGTCTCCGAGGGAGAGCCACAGGTTCCGGTAGTCCGTCCCGGCCGATCCGAGCCGGCCTGCCTCGTGCGAGACGTGCTCGGCCAGCGCCTCGTGGACACAGTCCAGGCGAGTACGCACCACCTCGTGCAGCGACTCCACGGTCGAAACCCTCTCCATCACGCCACTATAGACAGCGAGCCCCAGCAGGACATTCCCGCTGGGGCTCGCGTCATGTCAGATGGCCAGTCGTCAAGGTCCGACGGTGGCGGTCGGGTCGGGCGCAGGGTTCGCGGGACCGATCGACACGGTGATGTTCACCGTGGTCCCGGGAGCCACGACGGTGCCCGCGCTCGGGTTCTGCGAGATGACGGTGCCCGACGGCACGGTGTCCGAGTTCGCCTCCGACGCCGTGACGTTGAAGCCTGCCGCCTGCAGTGCCGAGGTCGCCTGGACCTGGCTCTGGCCGACGACGTTCGTCACCTCTCGCGTCGAGGGCTCCGCGGCGACCTCGATCGTCACGTCCGAGTTCACCGGCACCAGGCCGGCTCCGGGCGTCTGCGAGAGGACGGTGCCAGGCTCGGCCTCATCGGTCTCGGTGGTCTGGACGATCGCGTTCAGACCCGCAGCGCTGATGTTCTCGCGGGCAGCCTCGACCGTGTCACCCACGAGGTCCACGAGCTCGATCTGTCCGTCCGCCACGAGCAGCTCGACCTCGCTCCCGGCGTCGACGGTCTCGCCGCTCTCCGGCGTGGTGCCGATGACGCGACCCTCCTCGAGCCCGGGATCGTGCTGGGTGTTGTCGATCGAGCTGACGGTGAGGCCTGCGGCCTCGAGCTCGGCGACGGCCTCGTCCTCGGTCAGTCCTCGCACGGACGGGATCTCCACCTCACCAGGCCCGGAGCTGACGGTGAGGGTCACGAGGTCGCCTTCGAACAGCAGCTCGCCTGCGGCGGGATCCGTCGAGATGACGTCTCCTGCCTCGACGTCCGTGCTGGCCTGCTCGACCACCTCGTTCTCGAGCAGCAGCTCGTCCAGCTGAGCCTGCGCCTCCTCGACCGCGACGCCCGCGAGATCCGGCACCTCGATATCGGCGACCGGCTCCTCGGGTCCGCCGTTGAGCAGGAGCAGCAGGATCACGATGATCGCGATGACCGCCGCGCCGCCGAGTGACGACCACAGGATGATCTTGCGCCGACGCTCGTTCTCGTCGACGACGAGCTCCTCCTCGTCCTGCACGGCGACCTCGCCGGTCGCGGGCGGGATGGCGGCGGGGCTTGCGCCACCGGCACCCCACGCGGCGGCTGGCATGACGGCGGTGCCCTGGGTGGCGGGAGAGAACGCCTCGGTGGGGTTCTCACCGGTGTCCGCGCTGCTCGCGGCTGCCGCGGCCACGCCGGCCGCGCCGGCGCCGAGCGCCGCGGAGCCGATCGCGACGGCGCCGGTGCTGGGCGACAGCGCGCTGCCGTTCATGACGGCGCGGAGGTCGGACAGGAACTCCTGGGCGCTCGCGTAGCGCTCGTCGCGGTTCTTGGCGAGCGCGCGGAGCACGACCTGGTCGAGCTCCGTGGGGACGTCGGACGCGAACTGGGAGGGGCGCGGTGCCTCCTCGCGCACGTGCTGGTACGCGACCGACACGGGTGAGTCGCCGACGAACGGCGGGCGGCCCGTGAGCAGCTCGAACAGCAGGCAGCCTGCGGAGTAGAGGTCGGAGCGGGCGTCGACGTTCTCGCCGCGCGCCTGCTCGGGGGACAGGTACTGGGCGGTCCCGACGACCGCCTGGGTCTGCGTCATCGTCTGGCCCGCGTCGGCGAGGGCGCGCGCGATGCCGAAGTCCATGACCTTGACTGCGCCCGTGGGCGTGAGCATCACGTTCGCGGGCTTGATGTCGCGGTGCACGAGCCCGGCGTGGTGCGCGTAGTCCAGGGCGGTGAGCACGCCGGCGGTGATCTCGACCGCCTCGTCGATAGGCGCCGCGACGTCTCCCTTGAGGATGTCGCGCACGGTGTGACCCTCGACGTACTCCATGACGATGTAGGGGACTGCCTGCGGCTGTCCGGTCTCGGAGGTGACGTGGTCCTCGCCCGTGTCGTACACGGCGACGATCGCGGGGTGGTTCAGGCCCGCGGCCGCCTGAGCCTCGCGCCTGAAGCGGGTCTGGAAGGACGGGTCGCGGGCGAGGTCCGCGCGCAGGATCTTGATGGCGACGGTGCGGCCCAGGCGAGTGTCGTAGCCGATATGCACCTCGGCCATGCCTCCTCGGCCGATGAGGTCACCGACCTCGTACCGGCCTCCCAGGATCTTCGATTCCTCGTTCATTCCTCGTCCTCGGTCACTATCGTCGGGCGCACGTGCTCGCGCCTATTGTGGCACTCCCTGTGCCTCATGCTCTCGGACCCTGCAGATCGGGCCGTGGGCGGTGGGCTCGGGGAGCGATCGATGGGGGCAGCCTCCGGCGGGCCGTCCTGCTGTCCTGCGTCTCGTCTCCGACCGGGGGAGTCGGCGCCGCGGTGCGCTCCTCGAGCCGGAGCGAGGCGAGCTGCGCCTCGAGCCGTGGTGCGTCGCTCGGGCGGCGTCGAGGGTTCTTCTCGAGCACCTTCATGATGAGCGTCGCGAGCTCCGGCGAGACGGTCGGGGGCAGGGGCGGCACCTTGTCGTTCACCTGGGCCACGGCGATGTCGACGGCGTTCGCGGCGGTGAAGGGCCGCTTCCCCACGACCGACTCGTACATGATGATGCCGAGCGAGTAGATGTCAGACGCGGGCGTCGCAGGCTTGCCGAGCGCGAGCTCGGGGGCGAGGTACTGGGCGGTGCCCATCACCATGCCGGTGGCGGTGAGGGTCGTCTGGTCCTGGCTGCGGGAGACGCCGAAGTCGGTGATCTTCAGGCTGTCGTCGCCGAACACGAGCAGGTTGCCCGGCTTGATGTCCCGGTGCATGATGCCGGCCGCGTGGGCCGCCTCGAGCCCGCGGCAGGCCTCGATCATGAGGTTCACGAGCCTGCGCTCGGGGATGATGCGGTCGCGTTCCAGGATGGTGGACATCGGCTCGCCGTCCACGAGCTCCATCACCAGGTAGGCGGTTCCCTCCTGGTCGCCGTAGTCGAGCACCTGCGCGATGTTGGGGTGCTGCACGCCTGCAGCGTTGCGCGCCTCGTTCTTGAACCGCTTGAGGAACGTCGCGTTCGATGCCGACGCCTCCTTGAGCGTCTTGACCGCGACCTTGCGGCTGAGGTCGATGTCGGTGCCGCGCCACACCTCGCCCATGCCGCCGACGGCGATGAGGGACTCGAGCACGTAGCGTCCGCCGAGCGTGGTGCCGGATGCGATCGCCATCAGCCCTGCCCTCCGCTGAGGGCTGCCTGGATGACCTGTCGCGCGATGGGTGCGGCCACGCGGCCGCCCGTCGCGCCCTCGCCGCCGTCCTCGACGAGCACGGCGACCGCGATCTCGGGATCGGACGCCGGGGCGAACGCCACGAACCACGTGTACGGAGGCGCGTCGGTCCCGGTCTCGGCGGTGCCCGTCTTGCCTGCGACCTCGACGCCTGAGATCTGGGCGCTGCGTCCTGTGCCGTTGGCGACGACGTCGACCATCATGTCGGTGAGCTCGCTCGCGGACTGCGTGCTGATCGGCTCGGAGTACACCTCGGGCTCGGTGGTCTCGATGACCTGCAGGCTGTTGGAGCGGATGGTGCTCACCATGTACGGCTTCATGAGCACGCCGTCGTTCGCGATCGCGGCCGCCACCATCGCCATCTGCAGCGGGGTGGACCTGACGTTGTACTGGCCGATCGAGCTCTGCGCGGTCTGCGGCGCGTTCGGGTCGTCGGGAAGCTGCGAGGCGGCGACGGTGAGGGGGATGTCGAACGAGTCCTCGAAGCCGAAGGCGTTCGCCATGCGCTCGATGCCCTCCCACTGGAGGGACATGCCGAGCGAGGCGAAGGCCGTGTTGCACGAGACGCGCAGCGCGTCGGCGAGCGTCGTCCTGCCCTCGGCGTTGGTGTCGCAGGACTCTCCCTGGTAGTTGCGGATGGTCGCTTCCGTCTGCGGCAGATCCAGCACGTCGGGGGCGGGGATCGAGGTCTCGGGCGTGTACCCGGCCTCGAGGGCGGCGGCGGAGACGACCAGCTTGAACACGGACCCGGGCGGGTAGGTCTGCGCGATCGTGCGGTTCAGGAGCGGGTCGCCCGGGTCGTCGATCAGCTCGGCGTACGCGTCGTTGACGGCGGAGGCGTTGTGCGAGGCGAGCACGTTGGGGTCGTACGACGGGGTGGAGACCATCGCCTCGACCGCGCCGGTGCTCGGGTCGAGCGCGACGATCGCGCCCGAGTAGTCGCCCATCGCGTCGAACGCGACCTGCTGGAGGTCGGCGTCGAGCGTCGTCTCCACGGACGCGCCCTGCTGCTGCTCGCCGGCGAAGAGGTCGCCCAGGCGGGACCAGAACAGCGCGTCCGAGGTGCCGTTGAGAAGGGTGTTCTCGGCCTGCTCGAGCCCGGTGCGGCCGTACACCACGGAGTAGAAGCCCGTGACGGGCGCGTAGACGGGGCCGAGCGTGTACGAACGCTGGAAGCCGTACGGGTCGTCGACCGCGGCGGACTGCGCGACCGCGATGCCGTCCACGACGATGGGGCCGCGGTAGGTGCCGTACTCGCGGTACAGGGTGCGGACGTTGCGCGGGTCGTCGTTGAGGCTTCCCGCGTTGAGCACCTGGATCCAGGTGGAACCGCCCATGAGGGCCATGATGAGCACGAGGGCGACGACGGAGAGCCGGCGGATCGGATCGTTCATTCTGCCGGCTCCTCCTCCAGGTCGGGCCGCCGACGTGCAGCGGGGGTGGTCTCGGGCTTCGCCTCGGCGCGCACCGCGGGCCGACGCGCCTGGTCGGAGATACGCAGGATCAGCGCGACCACGATCCAGTTCGCGAGCATCGACGATCCGCCGTAGGCCAGGAACGGGGTGGTGAGCCCGGTGAGCGGGATGAGGCGCGTGACGCCACCGACGATGATGAAGACCTGAAGTGTGATCGCGAACCCGAGGCCGGCGGACAGCAGCTTGCCGAACCCGTCGCGCACGCCGATCGCGGTGCGCATCGCGCGCTGCACCAGGATCACGTAGAGCGTGAGGATCGCCATGAGACCGGTGAGCCCGAGCTCCTCGCCGAGCGACGCGATGATGAAGTCGGACTCCGCGTACGGCACGAGGTCGGGACGACCGTTGCCGAGTCCGGTGCCGAACAGCCCGCCGGACGCCATGCCGAACAGGCCGCGGACGAGCTGCTCGGAACGGCCCGACGAGTACACGTCCGGGTCCATCGCGTGCAGCCAGGCGTCGTATCGCGCACCCACGTGGGGGAAGGCGATGCCGGCGGCGACCGCGCCCACGATGAACATGACGAGGCCGATGACCACCCAGCTGACGCGCTGGGTGGCCACGTAGACCATGCCGATGAAGATCCCGAAGAACAGCAGCGCGGCGCCCAGGTCGCGCTGGTCGATCATGATGAGCAGCGCCGCGGCGAACATCACTGCGAGCGGCCCCATGTCCCGCATGCGAGGCAGCCGCATGCCCAGGAACTTGGGACCGGCGAGCGCGAGTGCGTCACGGTTGGTCTGCAGATATCCGGCGAAGAACACGACGAGCAGGATCTTGGCGAACTCGCCGGGCTGGAGCGAGTGGCTGCCGATGCCGATCCAGATCTTCGCGCCGTTGATCTCCCTGCCGAGGCCCGGTACGGCGGGCAGCAGATACAGGATGATCCCCAGGATGCCCGCGGTGTAGGTGAATCGTCTGAGGACCCGGTGGTCGCGGATGACGACGAGGACCACGATGAAGGCGAGTGCGCCGAGAAGCACCCACCCGATCTGGCTGTCGCCGAAGTCGGTGTCGCGGCCGCGGTCCGCGTAGGCGAAGTCGAGGCGCCTGATCTCGGCGAGCGAGACCCCGATGAGGCCGAGCACCGTGGGGAGCACCACCTGGTCGGAGTCAGGGGCGAGCACCCGCAGCGCGACGTGAAGCACGGCGGCCAGGCCGGCCGCTCCGAGCGCGTACCAGCCGAGCTCGTCCAGCTCGAGGAAGTCTGCGTGATAGTCGACGAGGCCGCGTGCGAGCACGGCGATCGCCCAGGCCAGCACCAGGAGCCACGCCTCCGCGCGCCTCCCCCGATGGACCCGCAGCTCCGAGATCGTGGCCATCAGCCGGTCGACTCCAGCGCGAACACGATCGCCTCGGCCTCGTTGAGGCTGCCGGCCCTGATCGCCACGGCGATCCGCTCCTGCTGGTACTCGGCGAGCTCCTCGAGGGGGGTGTCGGTGCGTTCCACGAGCGTGTGCAGCGAGACGAGGGGCAGCTCCTCAGGGATGCCGCGATAGATCGCGACGTACCCGTCGCTCTCGCCCACGTAGTACTGCTGCTGCGTCCAGACGTAGCCGCCGTAGGCGCCGCCCGCCACGATGAGAAGCGTGATGAGGGGAAGGAGCCAGGCCTTCCACGTGGACCACCGGGTGGACCATCGAGAAGGCTCGTCGTCGTCCTCGACCGGCTCGGCGGGGGAGAGGCGCGCGGCACGCGCTGCGGCGCCGGTCCCGCCGGACGACGGCTTGTTCCTGTCCCTCGCGGCGGACCCCACGATCTGCGACTGCGTCGAGGGACCCTGGCCGCGCGGCATGGCGTCGATGTCCACGACGTCCGCGACGATGCACGTCACGTTGTCCGGGGCGCCTGCGGCGAGCGCGAGACCGACGAGCGCGTCCGCGCAGTCGCCAGGGTCCTCGATCTCGGCGAGCGTCTCCTGGAGCGTGGTGCGGCTGACGACGCCCGACAGCCCGTCCGAGCACAGCATCCACCGGTCCCCGGGCCTGGTCTCGCGCACAGAGATGTCCACCGGGACGTCCGCGTCGATATCGCCCAGCACGCGCAGCAGCATGGAGCGCTTGGGGTGATGCTCGGCGTCGGCCGCGCTGAGACGGCCCGTGTCCACCAGGTGCTGCACGAACGAGTGGTCGGTCGTGACCTGCTCGAAGACGCCGTCGCGCAGCAGGTAGGCACGCGAGTCGCCGATGTGCGCCATGTGGAGCGTGGCGCCTGCGCGCAGGAGGGCGGTGACGGTCGTGCCGAGGCCGGACAGCTCGGGATCGTTCTCGGCGCGCGCGACGATCTGCGCGTGCGCGTCGCCGATGGCGTTCTTCAGCTCCTCGAGCGCCTCGTCCGGCCCGTGCGCCTCGCCGTCGAGCGCGACGAGCCTGCCCACAGCGATCGACGAGGCGATGTCACCTCCGGCCGCGCCGCCCATGCCGTCCGCGACCACCAGGAGCTGCGGGCCCGCGTAGGCCGAGTCCTGATTGTTGGCGCGGACCAGGCCGACGTCGGAGCGCGCGGCGAAGTCGAAGGCGATGTACAAGCGTCAGCTCCTCAGCTCAAGGCTGGTGGCGCCGATGCGGATCACATCGCCCTCACGGAACGGCACCGGATCGTCGACGCGCTGGTTGCCCAGGTACGTGCCGTTCGTGGAGCCGAGATCCTCGACCCGCCACCCGTCGTCCTCGGGGAAGATCCTGCAGTGCCTGGACGAGCAGTAGTCGTCCTCGATCACGAGGGTGCACGTGGGGGCGCGCCCCACGAGGATCGGAGCGGCGCCCAGCGGGACCGTTGCGCCCTTGAGCGGGCCCGACGTCACGGCCAGGTGGCCCTGCGTGCGCTCCTTCGTGGATACCGCTCCGGTGCGGATCCCCGTGCCTGCCCGGGAGGGCGCGGCCTGCTTCTGAGCACGGGCGTCGTCCCGCGTCCGCGCGGTGCGTCCGCGACCTCGCGTCACGACCCGCGTGCCGTACAGGTCCGATCGCAGGACGGCGATCGCCGTCAGCACGAGCGACCACAGCAGCAGGAGGAAGCCCAGGCGCAGCAGGGTGATCGACAGTTGGCTCATCGGGTCAGAGGTCCTCGTCGCTCGGAACGGCGTCCCAGTACATGATCGTCGTGCGGCCGATCGTGATGGCGTTCCCGTCCAGGAGCGTCGCCTCCTTGACCCTCTGATCCTCGACGAACGTGCCGTTCGTGGAGCCCAGGTCGGTGAGGATCGTGCCGTGCTCCGTGACCTCGAGCCGGACGTGGGCTCGGCTGACGCCCGTGTCGTCGATGACGATGTCCGCCTCTGAACCGCGTCCCAGGACGGTGGTGGCCCCCGTCAGGTAGTAGCGCTGTCCGTCGACGTCGAGAAGCGGATAGCGGGACTGAGGGTTGCGTGTGGTGGCAGGGGCCACGGGCCCGCGGGTGGTGCGGGAGCTGACGGCGTAGCGTCCGGTGGCGAGCGACTCGTCCTCCGCGAAGGAGACGGTGACGGCGCCGACGAGGCTGTACTGCTGGCGGGAGGCGTGGTCCTGGAGCGCGTCCTCGAGCTCGTGCGTGAGCGCCTCGTCTCCCCAGCTCACCACGGTCTCGTGGTCCGCGGGGCTGAGGGTCAGCACGTACTCGTTGGGCGCGACGGTGCGGCCCCTGTCCACCGCCGCGGCACGGTTGTCGCACTCCCGTTTCAGGGCGGCGGCGAGCTCGACCGGCTTGATGCCGGACCTGAACGTCTTCGCGAACGCGTTCTGCATCACGTTCTCGACGCCCTTCTCGAAACGATCGAGCACACCCATGCGTGAATCGTAACGTGCACGCGTCCCACCAGGGACGAGGCCGTCGGCGTGGGGTCAGGTACGTCAGGCAGCCGACTCGGCGACCAGGGGAGCGCGCAGCGGCCACTCGTCGCCGTCGAGCACCACCTGCACCGCATTGCCCGTGGTCGGGTCGACCACGACGGGAGCGAGCAGGTTGACGGTGGTGGTGGCGCCCTCGCCCGGGTGGACGATCGCGAGCATCACGGGAGTCGTGTCCTCCGACATGTCGAGCGCGTCCCGCACCTCCTGCGACACCTCGGGGGCGTACGCGGGGAAGTAGACGCGCGGCGACACCGCGAAGAGACGCACTCCCGGCTCCTGCGCGCTTCGCAGCGTGAACAGGTAGCCGAACTCGTCGATCGAGGCGAGGCGGAACGTGGTGAGCGAGGCCATGCCGGGGGGCGCCTCGATGAAGGTGAGCACGTCCGGCAGCTGCTGCACGGAGGCGCGGTCGGCGTCGAGCGAGAGTGCGATCGTCATGAGAGGAAGTCCATCAGGGTCGGCTGGAGGACGCGACCGGCCGCGCCGAGCGCACCCTGGTAGGCCACCTCCTGCATCTGCAGCTCCATCACGGTCTCCGCGAGGTCGATGTCCTCGAGACCGGAGATGCCCGAGGTCAGGTCCTGGACCTTGAGCTCGAGCGACGACTGGGTGTCCATCACCTGCTTGAAGCGGATGCCGACGTCCGCGATCGACGAGGTCATGCCCGCGAGCCTGGCGTCGATCTCGTCGAGCCTGCCGGTCACATCGACGCCGCCGCGCAGATCGGCCGCGATGTCGTCCAGCAGCTGGAAGACGGACGTGGCGCCGACGCCGAATGCCGCGGCGCCGTCGGCGTCCACGCGGACGGTCGCGTCCGCCCCGATGCGACGCTCGACCGAGGCTCCCGCGACGCCGTGCCAGGCGTAGCCGCCGGCCCCGTCGTCGAAGGCGATCCCGTCGGACGAGGTGCCTGCGAACAGCGAGCGCCCGTTGAGGGTCGTGTTGGCGAGGTCGAGCAGGCCGTCACGGAGGCCCTCCAGCTCGACGGCGATCGCCTCGCGCGAGGTGGCGCTCGCGGAACCGGTGCTCGCACCCTGGACCGTGAGGTCGCGGGCGCGCTGGAGGGACGTGATCGACTGCTGCAGCGTGGTGTCGATCTGCGCGAGCCACGACTGGCCGTCCTGGGCGTTGCGCAGGGCCTGCGTGGTGGCGGACTTCTCGGCGCGCAGGGTCATCGAGCGGCCGGCGGCGTTCGGGTCGTCGGACGCCTTCGTGATGAGCTTGCCGGACGACATCTCGCCCTGCATCTGCGCCATCTTGGCCAGGTTCGACTGCAGGTTCGCCAGCGTGGTGCGCTGGACGGTCTGCTGGGTGACACGGTTGATCATGGCTTACCTCCCCACCACACCGGTGCGGTTGATCAGGACGTCGAGCATCTCGTCGATCGCGGTCATGACGCGCGCGGCGCCCTCGTAGGCACGCTGGTAGGCGATCATGTTCGTCATCTCCTCGTCGATGTCGACGCTGGCGTTGCTCAGCTGCATCGTCTCGGCGGTCGCGCGGGTGGACTCGGCGACCTCGGCGCGCCTGCGGGCGGCAGCGGTGCTGACGCCCAGGTCCACGATGAACGACTTCCAGGTGGAGTCGGGGCCGTCGGCTGCCTGGCTGAGCTGCGAGATCTGGTCGGCCACTGAGCCGTCCCACGCGCCCGAGGCGCCGTTGCCTGCGGCGACCATCGAGGGGTCGGTGACGGCGACGGTGAGTCCCAGCGCGGGCGGCATGCCGGCGGAGAAGGAGAAGAAGTCGACTCCGGTGTCCGACGGCGGTGCGGCGAGCGTGGTGCCGGCCGAGTGGATGGTGTTGACCTGGGTGGCGACGCGAGTCGCGAGGTCGTTGATGGCGTCCACCGCGCCTGAGATCGGCCCGCCGAGGGACGTGGGCTGGAGCGCGGTGACCGTGCCCGCGAGCGAGCCCGCGTCCAGCACGAGCGGGTTGCCGTTCGCCCACTGGAGGCTCACGGTGTCGGTCGACGGGGGCTCGTCGAGTCCGCCGGCCATGGCGTACGAGCCGTTGACCTGGATGGAGTTCGCGCGGTCGCCCTGGACGAGCGGGTTGCCGTCCACGAGCACCGTCATGGTGCCGTCCTCCTGCAGCTTGGCGGTGGCGCCCACGGCGCTCGAGAGCTGGGTGACGAGCTGGTCCCGCTGATCCATGAGCTCGTTGGCGGATCCGCCGGACACGAGCACGCCGCGGATCTGCTGGTTCAGGTCCGCGATCGAGGCGGCCGTGCTGTTCACAGCGGACACCTGCGCGTCGGCCTCAGCGCGTGCCTGGTCCCACTGGGACTCGAAGGCGCGGTACGTGTCTGCGAGCTGGATGCCGAG
The DNA here is from genome assembly GCF_030418315.1 of Demequina zhanjiangensis. GTDB lineage: Bacteria > Actinomycetota > Actinomycetes > Actinomycetales > Demequinaceae > Demequina > Demequina zhanjiangensis. The sequence goes on along the minus strand of NZ_JAUHPV010000002.1, from coordinate 532,562 downwards.
AGTCTTCGCCGTGCCGAGCACCACCGTGCGCGTGGCGTCGCTCTCGGGGGAGTTGGCGAGGTCCTGCCAGGCGTCCCAGAACTCGTGCAGCGAGGTGCTGACTCCCGTGTCGCTCGGCTCGGGGACCACGCTCTCGAGGCGCTCGAGGGTGGTCGCGAGCGAGTCGGCATCGGCGGCCTGGGCGCTCTGCGTGCGCAGGCGCGCGTCGAGGAACTGGTCGCTGAGGCGCTCGAGCCCGGCCACGGTGACCCCGGTGCCGGCGCTGAGCGCCACGCCTGAGTGGATCGACGCGACGTTCGTGGCGGAGATCGACTGGAGGTCCGCGCGCTGACGCGTGTAGCCGACCGTGTTGGCGTTCGCGATGTTCTGACCGGCGACGTTGAGCGCCTGGCGCTGGGCGGTCAGCGAGGACAGCGCGGTCGAGAGCGTCGAGAAGGAGCCCATGGTCAGAAGGCCTCGTCCAGGAGGTAGGCGGTGTCGCCCGCCTTGGCGGCGGATCCCTTCGCGCTGTACTCCTTCATCGACTGGTCGATCCCGAGCAGCGCCTCCTGGGTCGCGCGCACGGAGCGCGCGAGGAGATCGCGGTTGAGGTGGCTCAGGGTGGAGATCTGCGAGGTGATGTCGGTGAGCGCGACGTGGTGGCCGCGCAGCATCTCGTCCCAGGGGGACGGTGCGGCCTGGGCGAGCTCGAGCAGGCTCGAGCCGGCGGGGATGCCGAGCTCACGGGCTGCCTCGTCGGCCTCGACGGCGCGTCCCAGCTCGGTGGCCTTGATCTGGTCCAGCACGGCCTCGACCTCGCGCGCGGCGCGGGCGACCCAGCGGCTGCGTCCGCCGGCGAGCACGAGCTCCTCGGTCTCGAGGCGGTACAGCAGGGTCTCGAGCAGCTCGCGTTCGCGCCACAGGATCGTGGACAGCTCGTCGAGTGACATGCGGCTCCTTCTTACGTGCCCCGGGGGTGGGGCTGTCGGTGCGTGACCCCGGGGGGCCCATCTGACTGTTCTATCGTCCAGGCGTCCCCAGATGTGACAAGAACGGACAAGAACGACGACCCAGGCGTTCTCGGTATTGGGAGTAGCAGGGTGTTCCCGATACCCGACGTCCTGTGATGACATTCACATCGGCAAAATCTTGCATTCTCGCGAGTCCCAGTTCAAGTGACTCGCCCGTGTGAAGTATGGCGTGTTCCACACGCACTCGGACACGAATCGGACATTTGGATTTTCCGGAGACAATCCCCTTTGTCCCATTTCACTGCACCGTGTGACGCTGCTCATATTGACGAACACGCTCCGGGTGTCACTATTCCGGCCATGAACACGCAGCACGATGCCTCCAACGCTCTGGTCGAAGAGCACCTCGCGTTGATCGGGTACAACGTCAACGAGGTCCTCGCCAGGGTTCCCTCTCACGTCGCCCGCGCCGACCTCATGTCGGCCGGCGCGCTCGCACTGGTCCGTGCGGCGCGCTCGTTCGACGAGTCCAAGGGAGTGCCGTTCGCCCGCTACGCCTCGCTCCGCATCCGCGGCGCCCTGGTGGACGAGCTGCGTTCCATGGACTGGGTCTCCCGTGGAGCCCGCCGTCGTGCACGTGAGACCTCCGAGGCCACCGACCGGCTCGCCGGACAGCTCGGCCGCACGCCCACCCGCCAGGAGGTCGCCCAGGCCCTCGGCGTGTCCGTGGACGAGGTCGATGCCGCCCGCGTCGACAGCGAGACCCGCGTGCTCTCCTCCGACGCCTTCGACGGCGCGGTGTCCGACATGGTCATCGAGCCGGGCACCGGCCCGCTCGACGCGATCGTGGGCGCAGAGAGGATCGAGTACCTGCGCGCCAGCATCGACTGCCTGCCCGAGAAGCTGCGCTACGTGGTCGAGGAGCTCTTCTTCCACGACCGCGCGGTCGTGGACCTGGCCGAGGAGATGGGCGTCACCCGCTCCCGCATCAGCCAGCTGCGCACCGAGGCGCTCGCGCTCCTCAAGGACGGCCTCAACGCCAACCTCGAGAAGGACGAGGCTCCCGTGGTCGACCCCGCCGAGGGCGTCGCCGAGCGGCGTCGCAAGGCCTACTACGCCGCAGTCGCCGCGCGCGCCGCCGAGGCTCGCGGCGCCTCCGCCGTCAACCCCGCGCTCGACGCGATGACGGGCGTCCGCGCCGCCTCCTGACCGACGCAGCCGCTCGCACGCCTGCGTCGACACTCCGGAAGTCCACGCCGTCGTACGTGCGCCTGCGTACCCTTCACGGCTCTGAGCCGTCTCCGTCGCGCCCTGGCCGACATCCCTGGCAGATGGTCTGCGCCGCGCGCGCGGAACGTCTTCAGAAATCTCACGAAAAACACTCTCGAGAAAACTCAACACCACCCCGCTCGACCCGATAGGGGCTACGTGTACCCACGGATGGGTGCCACGTCCGAGCCGACTTCATGGAGGAAAACATCATGGCTCTCTCGATCAACAACAACATCGCGGCGCTGAACTCGTACCGCAACCTCTCGAACACGCAGAACGACCTGAGCAGCTCGCTCGAGAAGCTGTCGTCCGGCTACCGCATCAACCGCGCCGCGGATGACGCTGCCGGTCTCGCCATCTCCGAGGGCCTGCGCTCGCAGATCGGTGGCCTCAAGGTCGCCGTTCGCAACGCTCAGGACGGCATCTCGGTCGTGCAGACCGCTGAAGGTGCGCTCACCGAGACGCACGACATCCTGCAGCGCATGCGCGACCTGTCCGTCCAGGCCTCCAACGAGGGTGGTCTGTCCACCGACGCCAAGGCCAACATCCAGTCCGAGATGAGCCAGCTGAAGGACGAGCTGACCCGTATCGCTGACACCACGCAGTTCAACGGCACCAAGCTGCTCGACGGCAACTACTCGGGCACCTTCCAGGTCGGCGCCAACGCCGGCGAGACGATCTCGGTGGGCGTGTCCACCGCGATGTCGGCCGCTGGCCTCGGTGTCGACGGTGTCGACGTCACCTCGACCGGTGCCGGCCTCACCGTCGCGCAGACCACCGCGTCGGCCACCGGTACCGCCGGTGTCGTCACGGTCGACGCGGCCTCCGACTTCACCCTGTCGGAGTCGTTCGACAACCTCAACGGCACGATCAAGATGGGCGACACCTCGCTCGACCTGTCGACCATCAAGTTCGATGCCGGCTCGTCCGCTGCTGACCGCCTCGCCGCCGTGAACTCGGCGCTCGACGCGAAGTTCGGTGCGACCGCCGGTGAGACCACGATCGCCGCCACCGCCTCGGCCACCGGCCTGGTGTTCACGCAGGAGGCAGCCCCCGCTGCCCTCTCCGCGGACAACACCCTGACCGGCACCCAGGCCACCGGCGCCTCGGTCGCGATCACCACGATCGACGACGCCATCAAGACGGTCTCCACCCAGCGTGCCGACCTCGGTGCGGTGCAGAACCGTTTCGACCACACGATCAACAACCTGAACGTGGCCGTCGAGAACCTGACCGCGTCGGAGAGCCGCATCCGCGACACCGACATGGCCTCCGAGATGGTGAACTTCACCCGCTCGCAGATCCTGTCGCAGGCCGGCACCTCGATGCTTGCGCAGGCCAACCAGATCCCGCAGGGCGTTCTCTCGCTCCTCGGCTAAGTCCGTCGGGTCGCCCCTGAGCCTCGGCTCGGGGGCGACCCTCCGGCTTATCCCCCTCATCCGCATACCGGCATCGACCACAGGGAAGGCAGGAGCTCATGCCCACGCTTGGCATCGACGGCATCATCTCCGGCATGGACACCACGTCCATCATCTCTGCGCTCATGCGGGTCGAAGCCCAGCCGCAGGCGCTGCTGCAGAGCAAGCAGAGCAAGGCCGAGAACGTGCTCTCCGCGCTTCAGGGCATCAACACCAAGGTCGCCTCGCTCGCCTCCGCCGCCGAGAAGGCGTCAGACCCGGACAGCTGGGCCTCCTTCAAGGCGACCTCGTCCTCGGACGCGGTCACCGCCACGGCCGGCACCACAGCCTCGGCCGGAAGCCTCAGCTTCACCGTCGACGCGGTCGCCACCTCGCAGGTGTCGCTGACCGCCGCGGTCACCGAAGGTGCGACGCTCGTCGCCGAGAACCCGCCATCCCTCACGTTCCTGAAGGCGGACGGCGAGTACCTCACCATCACCCCGGCCTCCAACAGCCTGGCCGACATCGCCTCCGCGATCAACAGCTCCTCGGCAGGCGTCACCGCCACCCGCGTGCAGGTCTCCGGCGGGGACACGCCCAGCTATCGGCTCCAGTTCGCCTCGGAGACGACCGGCGCCGACGGAGCCTTCGAGCTGTACGTCGGTGATCAGGCCGCGGTCGAGGGCGGCACCGCGACGCGTCTTGACTCCGTCGTCACCCGCGCGGCCACCGATGCGAGCCTGACCCTCTACCCAGGCACGGCCGCCGAGACCACCTACGCCCAGTCGTCCAACACCTTCACCGGACTCATGACCGGCGTGAACGTCACCCTGGGCGCGACGGTGGAGCCGGGCGACGAGGTCACGATCTCCGTCGCGACGAACGCGAGCTCCGTCGAGAGCCTCGCCAAGAACCTGGTGTCCAACCTCAACACGATCTTCAGCGACATCGCCTCCCGCACCCGGACCACCTCGAGCACGAACGACCAGGGCGAGAGCATCATCTCGGCCGGTCTGCTCGGCGGCGACAGCGCGGTTCGCAACCTCAGGACGCAGCTGACGCAGGCCGCGAGCTATCCGATCGATGGCGCCTCTCCCTCCTCGTACGGCATCTCCGTCACGCGCGACGGCGAGTTCGAGTTCGACTCGGCGGCATTCTCCGCCGCGCTCGCGGACGACCCCGACGGCACCGCCGCCTTCATCCAGGCCCTCGGCGCCCGCATCCAGGAGACGGCCGAGTCCTTCTCCGACTCCACCAGCGGATCGCTGTCCCTCAAGATCCAGACCCAGGAGAGCCGGATCGACGGCCTCGCCGACCAGATCGCCGCCTGGGACGACCGCCTTGCGATGCGTGAGGCGACCCTGTCCAAGCAGTTCACCGCGATGGAGACCGCGCTCGGCACCCTCAACTCCCAGCAGTCGTGGCTCGAGCAGCAGATCTCGCAGCTGCCCTCCTGGAACAGCAGCAAATAGGAGCGTGTGACACATGAACGGATACTCGGCCGCCCGCAGCCGCTATGTCGAGAGCGCGGTCACGACCGCCAGCCCATCGACCCTGCTCGTCATGCTGTACGACCGCCTGCTGCGCGATCTCGAACGAGGTGAGGTCGCCCTGCGCGAGGGCCAGCGCGATCAGGCGAACACCCAGCTCACCCACGCGCAGGACATCGTGACCGAGCTCGCCAACACGCTCGACGTGAACGCGTGGGAGGGCGGGCCCTCCCTCATGGCGCTCTACACGTATCTCACCACCTCGCTCGTCGAGGCGAACATCAGCGGCGACGCTGAGAAGGTCGCCGCATGTCGAGAGCTCGTCGCCCCCCTCGCCGAGGCATGGCAGGAGGCCGCCAGGCAGGTCGCCGAGACCGCGCCGGAGCACGCGCTCGGAGACCTGGGCGTCGGATGACCGCCGGGAAGGACGTCGACTGGGCGGCCGAGTGGGAGCGCACCCTCACCGAGCTCGAGATCGACGTCACGCAGGCCGAGCAGATGCTGAACGCCAGCCATCGCGACGTGGAGCTTCGCGTCGAGCCCTGGGTGCCGCCGCAGCTCCCTCCCATGCCCGCGAACCTCGTGGAGCGTGCACGCACGCTGCTCGACCGCCAGCTCAAGGTGTCGCAGGAGCTGTCTGCGGCCGCGCATGAGTCGCGCCGGCACGGACGCGCAGTGTCGCGCATGAAGGCCGCACAGCCGGCCCGACCGGTGTACATCGACACCCCCGCGTGAGGTTTGTCACTTCGCTGACAGAAACCTCATCGAAAACCTTCACACCCCCGTCGCACTGACGATGGGCGGGTTGAGCACGGATCGCTCGACGACTTAGGCCACGGATCGGCCCCTCATCCATGTGGGAAGGATGGCCGTTCCATGTTCGGCTCCGTGAGCTTCGACGCGATGTCCTCCGCGCTCGATGCGCTGTCCCTGCGGCAGCGCACCATCGCAGACAACATCGCGAACATCCAGACCCCGGGATACCAGGCCCGCCGTGTCCAGTTCGAGGACGCGCTCAGCAGGGCGGTCTCCCGCGGAAGCGGTGACGTCGACGCGACCATCGGCATCTCGGTCGAGCCCACCCGCGAGGACGGCAACAACGTCAACCTCGACACCGAGACCGTCTCCAACATCGACACCGTGCTGCGCTACCAGCTCGCCGAGCGCGCCATCGACGGCAAGTTCAAGGCCCTCCGCACGGCGATCGGGAACGCCTGATGACCACCTTCGCAGCGATCGGCATCGCGGGCTCCGGCCTCAACGTCTACCGCCACTGGCTCGACGCCGTCTCCGACAACCTCGCCAACGTCAACACCGTGCGTCCCACCGACGAGGACGCCTTCCAGGCCCGCTACATCGTGGCGCAGGCCAACGGCAACGACGGCGGTCAGAGCGGCGGCGTGCACGTCGCGGGCGCCGTCTACGGCTCCGCTGAGGGCCGGCTCGTCTACGAGCCCACCAATCCGCTCGCAGACGAGGAGGGCTACGTGCGCTACCCCGACATCGACATGACCAGCCAGATGACCCAGCTGATCATGGCGCAGCGCGGCTACCAGGCGAACGCCTCGGTGATCGACCGTGCGAAGGACATGTACACCAGCGCCCTGCAGATCGGGAGGAACTGATGACCATCCCCGCCATCTCCGGCGTCGGCGGAGCCGTCGCCCCCACCGGCTACATGGGCGCCGCCTCCGCCACCGGAGTCCCCGGCAGCGACGGCGCGTTCGCGAGCACCCTCGCCTCCGCGGTCGACAACGTGCAGGGGCTGCAGTCCACGAGCTCCGAGCTCGCGGTCAAGGCCGTCTCCGGTGACCTCGCCGATGTCCACCAGTACACGATCGCCGCCACCGAGGCCGCCGTCACGCTCGAGCTCGTCTCGGCCGTGCGCAACAAGGCCGTCGAGGCGTTCACCGAGATCATGAGGATGCAGGCCTGATGCCGAAGCAGGTGACGGGGTACCTCGAGCGTCTGCGGACCACCGCCGACGGGATGACGTTCGCCCAGAAGATCATCATCGCGATGCTCGCCGGAGTGCTGGTGGTCAGCGTCGTCGCGCTCAGCCAGTGGATGACGCGCCCGAACCTGGCGCCGCTGTTCACCAACCTCGCGTCGGCCGATGCCGCGGCGATCGTGGCGCAGCTCGACTCGAGCGGTGTGCCCTACGAGCTCACCGCCGGCGGGTCGACGATCCTCGTCCCCGAGGAGCAGCTCTACGACACGCGACTCGCCGTCGCCTCCGCCGGGATCACCTCCAGCACGGGTGTGGGCTACGAGCTGCTCGACAACATGTCGATGACCAGCTCCGAGTTCCAGCAGCAGGTCACCTACCAGCGCGCCCTCGAGGGTGAGCTCGCCGCGACGATCGAGGCGATGGAGGGCGTCCAGACCGCCTCCGTGAAGCTCGCGATCCCCGAGGACACCGTCTTCGCGGACCAGCAGGCGCCGCCCACCGCGTCGGTCTTCATCGCGACCGCGCCCGGCACCGCGCTCGGCACCCAGAACGTGCAGGCCATCGCCAACCTCGTCTCGGCCTCGATCGAGGGCATGCGCTCCGAGGACGTCGCCGTCATCGATTCCGACGGCATCGTGCTCTCCACGGTCGGCAACGAGGACTCGTCCATCCAGCAGTCGAGCGCGACGGCCGACTACGAGCAGCGCATCGCCTCCAACGTGCAGCAGATGCTCGACCAGATCGTCGGCGCTGGCAACGCCGTCGTCTCCGTGACCGCCGAGCTGAACTACGACGAGACGCAGCGGACCAGCGAGGTCTTCAGCTCGGACCCGAGCGCGCAGCCGCTCAGCGAGTCGAGCACCACCGAGAGCTACACCGGTACCGGCGGCACCGAGGCAGGAGTGCTCGGACCCGACAACATCTCCGTCCCCGACGGCGCCAACGGCACCGGCGACTACACGTCCGAGAACTACGTGCGGAACAACGCGGTCAACAAGGTCACCGAGATCACCGCCTCCGCTCCCGGCACCGTGCGCCGCCAGTCCGTCTCCGTCGTCGCGAACGACGCCGTGGCCGCGTCCATCAACATGGCCGACCTCGAGTCCATGGTCGCCGCTGCCGCAGGCGTCGACACCACCCGCGGCGACATCCTGTCCGTCTCCACCATGGCCTTCGACACCACGCAGGCCGAGGAGGCCGCCGCCGCGATCGAGGAGGCCAGCGCAGCTCAGCAGGCCGCCGCGACGCAGACCATGATCATCGACATCGTGAAGTGGTCGCTGATCGGCCTCGTCGTCCTGATCGTCGTCATCATCGTCATGGTCAAGTCGCGCAAGAACCGCAAGACCGACGAGCGAGTCCAGCTCAGCCTCGAAGCCGTCGAGGAGCTCGAGGCCCGCGCCCAGGCCGCGCTCGACGCCCGCTCGCAGGCGCTCATCGACGCCGCCCAGGGCGAGGCGAGCGGCGAGGGGCTCGCGCTCGAAGCCGCGCCCGTGCCGGACATGGACTCGGTCGCGCTCGCGATCCGTGAGGAGATCACCGCCTTCGCCGAGCAGCAGCCCGCCGAGGTCGCGGAGGTCCTCCGCGGCTGGATCACTGCGGAGCGCCGCTGATGCCCGCCATGCTCACCGGGCCCCAGAAGGCCGCGCTCGTGCTCATCCAGATGGGCAAGGCTGCCGCATCGCGCGTCATGTCCCAGATGGACGAGCACGAGATCGACCAGGTCACCACCGAGATCACGCGTCTGCGCACCGTCGACGACGAGACCCTCAAGGAGGTCTTCGGCGAGTTCCAGCGCCTGTCCGCCGGCGGACTGATCGTCGAGGGCGGCTACGGCTACGCGCAGAAGCTCCTCGAGGAGACGCTCGGCAAGGAGAAGGCCGCCGAGGTGCTCGACCGCCTCGCAAGCCGCATCCAGGTTCAGCCCTTCGAGTTCCTCCGCAACGCCGACGCCCGCCAGGTGGTGTCGCTTCTCACCGGCGAGCACCCCCAGACCATCGCGCTCGTGCTCGCCCACCTGCGCCCCGAGCACGCCTCCGCGATCATGGCCGGGCTCGCCCCCGAGACGCGCACCATCGTCGCGCACCGCATCGCCCTCATGGACGGCGCCTCGCCCGACGTGGTGAACCTTGTCGCCGAGCAGCTCAAGCGCAAGGCCACCAACCTCCTCACCTCCCGCGAGATGACGGCGGTCGGCGGCATCGAGCCGCTCGTCGAGATCATCAACAAGGCCGACGCCGCCACCGAGAAGATGATCCTCGAGGGACTCCACGAGCAGGACGCCGATCTCGCGGACCAGATCCGCCAGATGATGTTCGTCTTCGCCGACATCACCCTCCTCGAGGACCGCGCGATCCAGATGGTGCTGCGCGGCGTCGAGACCATGACGCTCGCGACCGCCCTCAAGGGCGCCGAGGACGCTGTGCGCGACAAGATCCTCCGCAACATGTCGGAGCGCGCGCGAGAGAACCTCGTCGACGAGATCGACATGCTCGGCCCTGTCCGCATCTCGATGGTCGAGGAGGCCCGCTCCCAGGTGGTCCAGGTCATCCGCGGCCTCGAGGAGTCCGGCGAGATCATGATCAGCCGCGACGGGGAGGACGAGTATGTCGCCTGACCTCCGCATCCAGCCCTTCGTGCCCGCGTCGCTCGGCAGCCGATCGGTCGCGGCCGACGCCGGCTCGCCCGAGTCCGACCGCACCGCGAGCACCCCCGGCCACGCCGCCGGCTACGCCGCGGGCTATGCCGCGGGCGCCCGCGCCGCCGCAGAGCAGGCGGACGCCGATCGCGCTCGGCTCGCCGCCGACCACGATCGCCGCGAGGCCCTGCGCGACGCCCAGGTACGAGACGCGCTCGCCGCCCTTCACGCGACCGCCTCGCAGTGGAGCCTGCGCGCCGCGCCCGTCCTGGACGAGGCCGAGCACCTGCTCCACAGCGCCGCGCTCGAGATCGCCGAGGCGATCGTCGCCCGCGAGCTCGGCACGGCCGCGGGCTCCGCGGCCACCGCGCTCGCCCGCGCCCTGAACCTGCCCGACGAGGTGGAGCCCACCCGCATCCGCCTGTGCCCGAGCGACCTCGAGCACATCCAGCGCGCCGTCGACGGAGGTGACGTCGAGCTCCCCGCCGGCACCGTGCTCGCCGCCGACCCGCGCCTCACCCCGGGAGACGCCGTCACCGAGTACCAGGACGGCACCCTCGACGCACGCATCGGCACCGCGCTCCAGCGCGTCCGCCGCGCGCTGCTCGAAGACGAGGAGATGTGACCATGTCAGTGCTCGCAGCGCCCGAGAGGGCACAAGGCGGCCGTCAGCTCCGGCTGGCCTCCGCAGTCGCCGCCGCCGCACCCGAGCTCGTGGGCTCCGTGGCGTCGATCATCGGCCTGTCCGTCGAGGTGTGCGGCCTGCCCGGCGCCGTCGGCGACCTGATCGCGATCGACAGCGACGAGCCGGGCGGCACCGTCGCCGAGGTCGTCGCCGTCACCCCCCGCTCGCTCCGCTGCATGCCGCTCGGCCAGATCCACGGCCTCCGCGTCGGCATGGCCGCCCGTGCCACCGGCAGCCCCCTCACGGTGCCCGCCGGCCCCCAGCTGCTGGGCCGCGTGCTCGACGGCCTCGGCCGCCCCATGGACGGCAAGGGCCCGCTCGGCGGCGAGGGCATGTCCCGCGTGCCGATCTCGATGAACGCTCCCGACGCGCTCAGCCGCGCCCGCGTCGACACCCCCGTGGGCCTGGGCGTCACCGCGCTCGACACCCTCGTGACCGTGGGCCGCGGCCAGCGCATCGGCCTGTTCGCGGGCTCGGGCGTCGGCAAGTCCAGCCTGCTGTCCATGATCGCCCGCGGGACGGACGCCGAGGTCAGCGTGATCGCCCTCATCGGCGAGCGCGGACGTGAGGTCCGCGAGTTCCTTGAGGACGACCTGGGCCCGGAGGGGCTCGCGCGCTCCGTCGTCGTGGTCGCCACCTCCGACCAGCCTGCGATGGTCCGCCTCCGTGCCGCCTTCGTCGCGACCCGCATCGCCGAGGACCTCCGCGCCCGAGGCAGCCACGCCGTCCTCATGATGGACTCGCTCACCCGCGTCGCCATGGCGCAGCGTGAGATCGGACTCTCGGTCGGCGAGCCCCCCGCCACCCGCGGCTACCCGCCGTCGACCTTCAGCATGCTCGCCCAGCTGCTCGAGCGTGCAGGCACCGACGACAAGGGTTCCGTCACCGGCATCTACACGGTGCTCGTGGACGGCGACGACCACAACGAGCCCATCGCCGACTCCGCCCGCTCGATCCTCGACGGCCACGTGGTCCTCTCTCGCGACCTTGCCGTCGCGGGTCACTACCCGGCCATCGACGTGCTCGGCTCGGTCTCCCGAGTCGCGAGCCGGGTCACCACCCGCGAGCAGCAGACTCTGGCGCTCCAGCTCCGGCAGGTGCTCGCCGCCAGGCAGCGTGCGCAGGACCTGCTCGACGTGGGCGCCTACGCGCCCGGCTCGAACGCGCTCGTGGACGCCGCCGTGGCCAACGCCGATGCGATCGACGGATTCCTGCGCCAGTCGGTGGACCATCACATCCCCGCCGAGCAGTCGTGGACCGCGCTCGCGGGCCTCGTGCAGCAGATGGGGGTCCGCTGATGGCCCGCCGGTTCCCGCTCGACGGCCTGCTGCGCGCCCGGCGCCTCTCCGAGGAGCGCGCCGCGGCGACGCTCGAGCGCGCCAACCACGGTCGCCGCGCGGCGGAGGTCGCCGTGGACGACGCACGCACCCGCCTGACGGGGCTCGGCTTCGCATCCCCCGGGCATGCCGGCGCCACTGCGCTGGCCACGCCCGAGACCTGGCAGATCATCGCCGCCTCGCGGGCCGCATCCGCGACCACGATCTCCGAGCTCACCGGCGCGCTCCACGAGGCCTCCACCAAGGCGGACCTCGCGGCGCAGCAGTGGGGAGAGGCGCGCATGCGCGTCTCGATGATCGAGAAGCTCGGCGAGCGGCACGCCGCCAAGGTGGCCGCCGAGGACCTCGCGGCCGAGCAGCTCGTGCTTGATGAGGCGGCGCTTCGCCGCTCCCTCGACAAGGAGGACCGATGACCACCATGATCTCCGCGATCCCGGCGCCCGGGCGCTCCGAGAGCGGCGGCACGTCAGGCAAGGTCGCGTCCGACGGCGCCGACTTCGCCCGCGAGCTCGCCGGCGCGCAGCGCGACGTCTCGGGACGTGACTCCGCACGCCGCGAGGATGCCGGAAGGGCGCGCTCCGAGGCCCGCGACGACCTCGCCGTGACCCGTGCGGCGCGCGACCGCGCCGACGCCGTGCGCGACAGGGCCGACGCCGCCCGTGATCGCGCCGCGGCTCACCGCGACCGTGCTGCGGACCAGGCGGAGGCGGCACGCGACCGCGCCGCCGACCAGGCCCGCGCTCGCCAGGCCCACGCTGACCAGGCCCGTGCCGACAAGGCGCACACGGACCGCGGCCGCGTGGAGCACGACGCCGACGCGCGCCGCACCGACGGCACCGAGACCGGCGCACAGGACAAGCGCACGAGCGATGTCCGTACCGGCTCGACGAAGCCCGACGGCCAGTCCGGCGACGCTGTCGAGACCGGCGCCTCGCTCACCACCGAGACGGACGTGGTCGCCGATGCGGTCGCGGAGGACGGCGAGCAGCAGAATCCGCTGACCGCGGCGCCTGCGCTCACCGACACCGCAGCCGGCGACGGCGCCCGGCCCGCCGAGTCCTCGGACGCGGCGAGCGCAGCCGGGACCCAGGCTGCCGCCACCCAGGCCGTCGCCGCCCAGGCGAACGCTGCCGACTCCGGTCCGTCGGCTGACGAGACCACCGTCGACTCCGAGGTGGACGTACCGTCGGCCGCGCGTACCGGCGGGCTGTCAGCGGTCGAGGGTGAGGCCGTCGCCGCGACCGCCGCCAAGTCCGAGGGCGACACCTCCGACCAGCCCGGCGACCCGTCGGCCCGTCAGCGCGGCACCGAGCAGTTCCCTGCCGGAGAGCGGGCCGCGCAGGCTGCGCTCGGGTTCGTGAAGGCGACCGAGCAGGTGGCGGCGCACCGTCCGTCGGCCCCGACCCAGGCGACCGCGAGCGTCGACGGCGCCGCCCCCACCGCGGGCCTCCCCGCGCAGGCCTCGCCCACCGCGAACGTCGCGACCGCGTCGGCCCCGGCGCCCGTGCCGGCCACGCCCGCGACTCCGCTCGCATCCCAGCTCACCGGTCAGCTCACGCACCTCAAGCAGCTTCCGCAGGGGGAGCACGTGCTCACGCTGTCCGTGAACCCGGAGACGTTCGGCCCCGTCAAGGTGGTCGCGCACATCACCTCCGACAACGTCAGCATCCAGCTGTTCGGCGCGTCCGACGCGTCTCGCGAGGCCCTCCGCGGCGCGCTCGCGGACCTGCGCCGCGACCTCGCGGCGACCGGCCTCCAGGCCGACCTCGACCTCGGCACGGACCAGGGCCCGCAGGGCGGTCCCGCCGACCAGGGCGACGGCCTCGGCCAACGCCGCGGCACCACCGCCGCACCCACCTCGATCCGCCTCGACGGACCGCAGGAGCCCACCGCACCCACCCTCGCCACGAGCCGTCGTGCCGGCGGCGTCGACCTGATGATCTGAGAGGAACCCTCATGACCATCGAAGCCACCACCGGCCTCACCACCACCTCCGCCCTCACCACCGGCACCGCGGTGTCGAGCGGCAAGCAGGTCATGGACAACGAGATGTTCATGGCGCTGCTCGTCACGCAGCTCACCCACCAGGACCCGTCGGACCCGATGGACACCAACCAGATGATGTCCCAGCAGGTCCAGATGGCGCAGATGGAGCAGACCGTCGCGCAGACCGAGACCATCCAGGAGCAGTTCGCGCTGACCATGCGCATGGCCGCCATGGGCGTCGTCGGCCAGCAGGTCAGCTACTACGACGCCGAGGGCACGGTCGTGACGGGCGAGGCGCTCGCCGCGTCGTTCGCGAACTCGGTCCCGTCGATCAAGGTGGGCGATACCGACGTGTCGCTCGACTCCATCCTCTCCGTCAACTCCACCCCGACCCAGACCACCGACGCGTAGTCGCGCGGATCCCAAGAAAGAAGGCACACCATGCTCCGCTCCCTCTTCTCCGGCATCTCCGGACTGCGCGCGCACCAGACGATGCTCGACGTGACCGGCAACAACATCGCCAACGTCAACACCGCAGGCTTCAAGACCTCGCAGGTCCGCTTCCAGGACACCCTGTCCCAGGTGCTGACCAACGCGGGCGCCGCCCAGGAGGGCATCGGCGGCACCAACCCGGCCCAGGTGGGTCTGGGTGTGAAGGTCGCCGCGATCACCACGAACTTCCAGCAGGGCGCCGCGCAGCTCACCAACGTCGCGACCGACATGATGATCTCCGGCGACGGCTTCTTCGTGGTCGGCAAGGGCGGCGAGCAGATGTACTCGCGCGCCGGATCCTTCTCGTTCGACTCGCTCGGCCAGCTCGTCACCCCCGACGGCGGCCTCGTGCAGGGATGGGAGGCCGACGCGGCCGGCAACATCGACACGAACGCGACCCTCACCGACCTGCGCCTGCCCGTCTCGACCCTCATGGGCGCCTCGGCCACCGGCACCGCCACCTTCGAGGGCAACCTGGCCAGCGAGACCGCGGTCGGCACGACGCTCACCCGCCAGATGGACGTGTACGACGGCGTGGGCGACGTCCACGCGCTCACCGTCCAGTTCACGCGCACCGCAGCAGGCTGGGACATCGCGGCCGACGTCGCGGGCACCACCTCGTCCGGCACCGGCTCGGTCACGTTCAACACGGACGGCTCGATCAACACGCTCACCATGCCGGCCCTCCCGGCCGACGCCGCCGTGGGACTGCCCGCGATGACGGTGGACCTCACCACCCTCACCGGCTACGCCGGGCTCGACACCCTCGCCGCGGCGAGCCAGGACGGTCGCGCCGCCGGGAACCTGCAGTCGTTCACCATCAACTCGGACGGCACCGTCATGGGCTCGTTCTCCAACGGCCTCAAGCAGGCCGTCGGCCGCGTCGCCCTGGCCAACTTCACGAACCCGTCGGGCCTCGAGAAGACCGGAAACTCGCTGTACCGCACCACCGTCAACTCCGGCGACCCGCAGGTGGGCACCGCCGGCACCGGAGGCCGCGGCTCGCTCACCGGCGGCTCGCTCGAGATGTCCAACGTGGACCTCTCCGCCGAGTTCACCAACCTCATCGTGGCGCAGCGCGGATTCCAGGCGAACTCGCGCGTCATCACCACGTCCGACCAGGTCCTCGAGGAGCTGGTCAACCTCAAGCGCTAGCCTCGCCAGCCAGCGCTGCGACGCCCGTCGCGACAGGAGGCCCCCGTCCTGCCGCGGCGGGCTTCGTCGTGTCCGGGGTCCTCCGTGCCCCTGAGGCTCGTTCGGACGGAGGTTCGCGCGGGAGCCTCGGGACGGAGCACTCGCCCGCGAGATGCTGTCGCTCGCCCGCGCAGAGCGCGCGTCGACGCGAGCGTCGCGGCCGGTGTGAGCGAGTCGACACCGCTTCGCGCGACCGGCTGTCCGGTTCGCTCACAACACCCCGCACCCCGCCGATGAGGTGGAGGTAACCGGGCTCACGGATGGGCCCGCATGAATGCCAGGGATGGTGAACCGTGATTACCTTGACGCGCCTCAACGGCCACCCGTTCGCCGTCAACCCCGACCTCATCGAGCGTGCGGAGTCGACGCCCGACACGGTCGTCACCCTCGTCGACGGCACCAAGCTGCTCGTCGCCGAGGGCCTCACGGACCTCACCCGCATCGTCCAGGAGCACCGCGCCGGAGTGGTCGCCATGGCCATCGAGATGGCCGACGGAGTGCACCCTGACGGGGCGCACGACGGCGACGTCGTCGCCACCGTCACCGGTATCGGCTCCCGCCAGCACCTCGCCGTGACGCCGGAGGCCGACTGATGGACGTCGCGACCCTCATCGGCATCGGCGTCGCCTTCGCGGCCGTCATCGCCTCGATCTTCATGGAGGGCTCGTCCCCCATGTCCGTGGTCCTGCCCGCGCCGATGATGCTCGTCATCGGCGGCACGCTCGGCGCAGGCCTCGCGACCACCACTCTCAAGGGCTTCATCGCCGCGTTCTCGAGCCTCGGCAAGTACCTCCTGTACAAGCAGCAGGACGCCGGCGAGACCGTCGACCTGGTCGTGTCGCTCGCGGACAAGGCCCGCCGTGAGGGCCTGCTCGCGCTCGAGGACGCCACCCGCGACATCGACGACGACTTCATCAAGGACGGCCTCCAGTCCGCGATCGACGGCACCGACCCCGAGGACCTGCGCGCCATCATGGAGGCACAGATCGACGGCCAGAAGGCCGCCGACAAGGCC
The DNA here is from genome assembly GCF_030418315.1 of Demequina zhanjiangensis. GTDB lineage: Bacteria > Actinomycetota > Actinomycetes > Actinomycetales > Demequinaceae > Demequina > Demequina zhanjiangensis. The sequence continues at coordinate 516,155 of NZ_JAUHPV010000002.1, read as the reverse complement.
ATCGCGAAGGTGTTCGCCGACATGGGCGGCTTCGCGCCGACCATCGGCATCATCGGCACCGTCGTCTCGCTCGTGCACGTCCTCGAGAACCTCGACCAGCCGGCGACGCTCGGCCACATGATCGCCGCTGCGTTCGTCGCGACCCTGTGGGGCCTGCTCTCCGCCAACCTCATCTGGCTGCCCATCTCGGCCCGCATCAAGCGGATCTCCGAGCTCGAGGCGCAGAAGAAGGAGATGGCGATGGAAGGCCTGCTCGCCATCCAGGCCGGGGCCAACCCGCGCTCCGTGGGCGCACGCCTCAGGGCTCTCGCGTTCGACGCGAAGAAGCCCGCCAAGGAGGCCGCATGAGCCGCAAGCACGAGGAGGAGGAGCACGAGAACCACGAGCGCTGGGCCGTCTCCTACGCCGACATGATGACCGTGCTGGTCGCGCTGTTCATCGTCCTCTACGCGATCTCCCAGGTGGATCAGACCAAGTTCGAGGAGCTGCGCGACTCGCTCGCGATCGGCTTCGGCCACGACGCGCCGAGCATCATCTCCGGATCCAGCGGTGCCCTCACGGGCCTCGAGAGCTATCAGATCGCGCCCGACTTCGTCGGAGTCGCGCACGAAGGCTCAGACGGATCGAACGACGCCGAGGGCCAGTACACGCAGGACCAGCTCGACTACCTTGAGGCGGCCTCCGAGTACGAGGATCTCAACGCGGTGCAGGCGAAGCTCGAGTCGCTCCTCGAGTCGAAGGGCCTCGAGGCGGACGTCACCTTCCAGATCGACGAGCGGGGCCTGATCATCGGCCTCGTCGGCTCGAACGTGTTCTTCGCGCCCGACGACGCCGCGATGACGGCGCGCGCCAGGCGAGTCGTCGACGCGCTCGCCGGTCCTCTTGATCGCCAGCCCCGACTGCTGTCCATCGAGGGGCACGCGAACGTGCTGCCCTCCGCCAACTACCCGACCAACTGGGAGCTGTCGAGCGCGCGCGCCACCCAGGTGCTGCGCCGGTTCGTGGAGCACGGCGGAATCCCGTCGACCCAGATCTCCGCCACCGGCTACGGAGACTCGCGCCCGATCGCGAAGGGCACCTCCGAGGCGGCGCTCACCGCGAACCGCCGCGTCGACATCGTCGTGGAGTCCGGAGCGTCGGAGGAGATCCGCGCGCTCGTCCCCGAGATCGCCGCCGCGATCGAGGAGGGCAGCGTCACCCACAAGGAGCTGCAGGCCGAGCTGGCCGCGCTGAGAGCAGAAGGGATGGGAGACCTATGACCACGCAGGAGGCCCGCATCGTCAGCCCGGGCAAGCCGAAGATCGGCGCCCGTCCACCCGCCGGGGGCGCACCCGCTCCCGAAGGCCCCGCCGGAGGCGAGGGAGGTGGAGGCGGAGGCAAGAAGCGCCTCATGAGCATCGTCATCGGAGTGCTCATCGTCATCATCGCGGTCGGCGCCTACTGGTTCCTCATGGGACCGGGCGCCGCAGGCGAGGACCCCGCGGCCGCCGCAGACGGCGCCGTCGTCGAGGAGGAGGTCCACGAGGAGGAGGTCGAGTCCGGAGGAGTGCAGGTCGTCGAGTCGATCTCCATCAACCTGGAGCAGGGCCACTACCTGCGGCTCGGCCTGGGGCTCGAGGTCAGCGCCGAGGCCGTCGCACACGGCGAGATCGGCGAGGCCATCGCGCTCGACGCGGCGATCGCCCTGTTCTCAGGTCGAACCCAGGACGAGCTGTCCGATCCGGAGATCCGCGATGAGCTCAAGCATGAGCTCGCGGAGACCCTCAAGGAGGCGTACCACGGTGAGGTGATCGGGGTCTACTACACCGACTTCGTCACCCAGTAGAGCATCCGGCCGCGCGAGGTTTGTCACATTCCCCGCACGGAGAACGCCTTCCGCGGCCGGCAATCCTTACGCGCACCCCTGTCCGGACGATGTGGCCGTCGTGACAGGACAGGAACGCACGCGGCGAGGTCGCGGCACGGGCACGCCCGAGCTGTACGACTTCTCGCAGCCGATGACGCTCACCCGTGAGCACAGCCGCGCCATCGAGGTGGCGCTGCAGGGCTTCGCGCGTCAGTGGGGCACCATCCTCAGCTCGCGCCTCGGCCTGCTCGCGACCGTCGACCTCGAGCGCCTGGACCTGACCGGGTACGACGCGCACATCAACACGCTGCCCGCGTCCACCACGGGCGTCGTCCTGCAGTTCGAGCCCAGCCGCACGCCGGCGCTCCTGCAGCTCCCCACGAACCTCACGATGACGCTCGTCGACTGCCTCCTCGGCGGTCCCGCCGTCGACCTCGGCATGGAGTTCCGCGAGCTCACCGAGATCGAGTGGAAGCTGATGAGCGACATGCTCCAGCTCGCGTGCACCGACCTCACGAACGCGGTCCGCACCATCGGACCGCTGTCCTTCAGCCTCCGCACCGTGCGCTACAGCCCCTCGTTCATGCAGCTCGCCGCGGCATCCGAGCCCGTCATCGTCGGCCACTTCCAGATGACGATCGGCCCCGTCACCGCGCCGATCACCCTCATGGTGCTCGCCGAGCCCGTCATCGCGGCGCTCCGTGAGGCCGACGAGGAGAGCGGCCGCAGCGTCGAGGAGCAGGCCGCGCACGACCTCGCCGTCAACCAGCTCGTCGACCGCCTCACCGAGGTGCCCCTGCCCGTCACCGTCCGCTTCGGCGGACACCACATGAGCGCAGCCGAGGTCGGCGCGCTCGAGGTCGGGTCCGTCGTGTCGCTCCGCCACGGAGTGGACTCCCCGCTCGATGTCGTCGTCGACGGCGTCACCCTCGCCCACGCCGCGATCGGTGCCAACGGCACCCGCGTCGCCTGCCTCGTCGTGTCCACCCAGGAGGAAGCATGACCGCCACCGTTCCCGCCGCCGCCGTCGCGCAGCAGGCCGCCGAGCTCCTCGTCGAGCAGCTGCCCACCGCGACGCCGCTGACCGCTGTGCCGCTCGGCCCGGGCCAGGCCCCCGCCGCGGACACCAAGATCACCCGCGCGCACTTCGTCGGCTCCACGAGCGCCGACCTGGTGCTCGTCGCGCACGACGCGATCGCCGAGGCCCTCGCCGGAGCAGGCGCAGGCGTCGAGGCGGCAGACATCCTCCGCCCCGCGCTCGAGGCCGCCGCCACGACGCTCGGTGCAGGCGTGCTCGACACCGCGCTCGAGGACACGCTCGGCGAGGCGTTCATGGACCCCGACATGGAGGCCTTCGTCCTCGTCGACGCCGACGGCGCCGCCCAGGCCTGGTTCGGCATCCGCGTCCGCCAGAACCGCACCCAGACCGCGCCGTCCGCCCCCAGCCCCTCCGTCGGCGCCGCGCCGATCGACGAGCGCGCCCGCATGCACATGCTGCGCGACGTCGAGCTCGTGCTCACCGCCGAGATCGGCCACACCCGCCTCCCCATGCGTCAGGTCCTCGACCTGGTGCCCGGCACCGTCCTCGAGCTCGACCGCGCCGCCGGCTCGCCCGCCGACGTGATGGTCAACGGCCGCCTCGTCGCCCGCGGCGAGGTCGTCGTCGTCGACGAGGAGTACGGCATCCGGATCACCGAGATCGTCACCAACGAGGACGGCCGCTGACCCATGGACATGCTCCTGCTCGTGCTGCGCGTCGGCCTCTCGCTGGCTGCCGTGCTCGGTCTGCTGTGGTGGCTGAGCCGCCGCATGCGGACCTCCGCGAGCACCCGCCGACGCGAAGGCCTGGCGATCGTCGGTCGCCAGCAGCTGTCGCGTCGCACCGGTGTCGCCATGGTCGAGGCCGCAGGCCGTCGACTCGTGGTCGGATACACCGACCAGGGCATCACCCTCCTGCACGACGCAGGTGAGATCCCGCTCGAGGATCCCGCCGCCACCTCCGGTGAGGAGCGCGTCGACGTAGACATCGCACACCTGGATGTCGCCGACCTCGACTCCACGACCCTCACCACCCAGGACGCCACCGTGTCCGAGCTCCGCGTCGTCGACGCGGCCGCCGGCCCCGCCGTCGTCCCTGCCCCTGTCCGTTCGACGTCGGCCCGGACGGCCGACGCGCAACGGCACCGCTCGCCCCTCGAAGGATCGATCCTTGCGCCTGACACCTGGCGCAAGGCGGTGGCGACGGTGCAAGAACGGACCGTCCGCCGTCCATGACCCCCGCTCCGTCCGGGGCCCGGTCGTCTCTCGCACGCCGGTTCTCGGTGGTCTTCGCCCTCCTGCTCGCCGCGATCCTCGTGATCGCAGTCGGGGGAAGCGCCCAGGCCGCCGTGGACCCCGCTGGACCGACCGCCCCGTCCGCACCCGCTGAACCCACCGTCTCCGGCCCCGGAGTCGCAGTCGACCTCTACGGAGTCGACGGCACCCCGTCCAGCTCGATCGTCGTCCTCATCGCGATCACCCTGCTGTCCGTCGCGCCGTCGCTGCTGCTCATGACCACCAGCTTCACGAAGATCTTCGTGGTGCTCGCCCTCACCCGCAACGCGCTCGGCCTCCAGGGCACCCCGCCCACCCAGGTCCTCGCGGGCATCGCCCTGTTCCTGTCGCTGTTCGTGATGGGCCCGATCCTCGGCGAGATCAACGAGCTGGGAGTCCAGCCCTACCTCGCAGGCGAGCTCAGCTTCACCGAGGCGGTCGACGTCGGCTCGATGCCGCTGCGCGAGTTCATGCTCGAGAACACGCGCGAATCCGACATCGCGCTCATGACCCGCGCCGCAGACGCCGAGAACCCCGGCTCGCCCGAGGACGTCTCGATGACGACCCTCATGCCCGCCTTCATGCTGTCCGAGCTGCGCGCCGCGTTCATCATCTCGTTCGTCATCTTCGTCCCCTTCCTCGTGATCGACCTGGTCGTCTCCGGCGCCCTCATGTCGATGGGAATGATGATGCTGCCGCCCGTCATGGTGTCGCTGCCCTTCAAGCTCCTCCTGTTCGTCCTCGTGGACGGTTGGACGCTCATCATCACCGCGCTGATCGGGAGCTACGGCTGATGGACACCTCCGCAGTTCTCGACGTCGGCCTCGACGCCATGGTGCTGGCCGCCAAGCTCTCCGCGCCCCTCCTGATCACGGCGCTCGCGATCGGCTTCCTCGTGTCGCTGTTCCAGTCCGTCACCCAGATCCAGGAGGTGACGCTGTCGTTCGTGCCGAAGGCCATCGGCGTCGCCATCGCGCTGTTCGTGGCGGGCCACTGGATGATCCAGGAGTCCATCACGTTCACCAACGAGCTCTTCGAGAAGCTCCCCGGACTGCTGGGGGGCTGACATGGAGCTGACGTTCGATCTGGCGCTCCTCGAGACGCTCATGCTCGCCGGGGTCCGCCTCGTCGCATTCCTCGTCGTCTCGCCGCCGTTCAACGTCCGCCAGTTCCCCGGCTCGGTGAAGGTGGCGATCGGCATCGGCATCGCGCTCGCGGCCATGCCGCGCGTCACCGCCTCCTCCACGATCGCCCCCGGAACCCTCGTCGCGGGCGGTGGCGGCGCTTTCATCGGCGCGCTCGTGCTGCAGGCCTTCGTCGGGCTCGCACTCGGCTTCCTGGTGAGGCTCGTGTTCGCCGCCGTTCAGACGGCCGGTTCGCTCATCGACGTGTTCGGCGGCTTCCAGATGGCCTCCGCCTACGACCCGATGCAGGGCCAGCAGTCCACCGTCTTCTCCAAGTTCTACGCGACCACCGCGCTCGCCCTGCTCTTCGCCTCCGACGGCTACCAGCTGGTCATCGGCGGAGTCGTCAGGTCGTTCGAGGTCCTGCCGCTCGGCGCCGCGCCGTCGCTCGCCGTGCTCGGTGACATGATGACGCACGGCCTCGCCCAGCTGATGGTCGCCGCCCTGCAGATCGCGGGCCCGCTCATCGTCGTCCTCTTCCTCGCCGACGTAGGCCTCGGCCTGCTCACGCGCGTCGCCCCCGCGCTCAACGCCTTCGCGCTCGGCTTCCCGCTGAAGATCCTGCTGACCCTCACGCTCGGGTCCGTCGCGTTCCTCGCGCTGCCGCAGATCATCTCCAGCCTCACGGACGACGCCGTGGGCCTCATGCTGGGAGGTGGCTCGTGAGCAACGACGAAGCGGGCGAGAAGTCCGAGAAGGCCACACCGAAACGCATGAAGCAGCTGCGCCGTGACGGCGCGCTGCAGAAGTCGCAGGACCTGTCCGCATGGATCGGCGTCGGCTCGGCCGTCCTGATGCTGCCGTTCGTCATCTCCCACGGCGCGCAGGCCGCCGAGGAGCAGCTCGTGGCGATCAAGGGCATCGCGGAGGCGCCCGACTCGCTGGCCGCACTCGAGTCGCTCCAGGGCGGGCTCGGCTCCGTCATCGTCACCATGGCGCCGCTGCTCGGCGTGGTCGTGCTGGCCGCCATCATCGGCTCGGCGGCACAGGGCGGCATCCACATCTCCGCCAAGCGGCTCAAGCCCAAGTTCGAGCAGTTCAACCCCAAGAACGGCGCCAAGAAGGTCTTCGGCAAGGAGGCCTGGTGGAACGGCCTCAAGGCCGCGCTCAAGGCCGCCGCGATCGGCACGGTCCTCTACGTGGTCATCCAGGGCATGGTTCCCGTCATGCTCGGCTCCGGCTCCCACTCGCTCGAGTCCTTCATCGGCTTCGCGACCGACGGCGTCTCCTCCCTGGTGCGCATCGCCGTCTTCGCGGGACTCACCCTCGCGGCCGCAGACGTGTTCGTCATCATGAAGCGCAACCGCAAGAAGACGCGCATGTCCAAGAAGGAGATCAAGGACGAGCACAAGCAGATGGAAGGCGACCCGCACATCAAGGGTCAGATCCGTGCCCGTCAGATCGCGATGAGCCGCAACCGCATGATGGCGGAGATCGCCGGCGCCGACGTCGTCATGGTCAACCCCACCCACGTGGCCGTCGCCCTCAAGTACGAGCCCGGCACCGGCGCCCCCCGCGTCGTCGCCAAGGGCAGCGGGCACATCGCGGCGAAGATCCGCGAGAAGGCCACCGAGAACAGGGTGCCGATGGTGCAGGACATCCCGCTCGCACGGGCCCTCCACGCAGCCTGCGAGCTCGGCGACGAGATCCCGCCCCACCTGTACGCCGCCGTCGCCCGCGTCCTCGCGTTCGTGATGGCGCTCCGCCGCCGCGGCGCCGCCGCCGGCATGCACCGCGACCCGCACGCCGAGGCGGTCGCCGCATGAGCGTCACCAACCTCCCCACCATCCTCATGAAGGAAGGCCAGTCATGATGAAGAACCGCCTGATGCAGTTCGCCGTCCCCGTGGGCGTCGTCGGCATCGTGCTGCTGCTCGTGGTGCCCCTGCCCGCGGCGATGCTCGACTTCCTCATCGTCACGAACATCGCGCTGTCGCTCGTGGTGCTGCTCACGTCCATGTACGTGAAGCGGCCGCTCGACTTCTCGGTCTTCCCCTCGCTGCTGCTCGTCCTCACGCTGTTCCGCCTGGGACTCAACGTGGCCTCCACGAGGCTCGTGCTGCGCGACGGCTACGCGGGCGAGGTCATCGGCGCGTTCGGCCACTTCGTGGTCGGCGGCTCGATCATCATCGGCCTCGTCATCTTCCTCATCCTGGTCGTCATCCAGTTCGCCGTCATCACGAACGGTGCGGGCCGTGTGGCCGAGGTCGGCGCGCGCTTCACCCTCGACGCCATGCCCGGCAAGCAGATGGCGATCGACGCCGACCTGAACTCGGGCCTCATCGACGAGGACACTGCCCGCCAGCGCCGGGCCGACGTCGCCGCCGAGGCCGACTTCTATGGCGCCATGGACGGTGGCTCGAAGTTCGTGAAGGGCGACGCGATCGCCGGCATCATCATCACGATCATCAACCTGCTCGGCGGCTTCGGCGTGGGCATGCTGCAGATGGGCATGGAGCCCGGTGAGGCGCTCGAGCGCTTCTCGATGCTGACCATCGGCGACGGCCTCGTCTCCCAGATCCCCGCCCTCCTGCTGTCCGTCTCGACAGGCATCATCGTCACCCGCGCCACGGCGTCGGAGGACATGGGAACGGCGGCGAGCTCGCAGCTCACGCAGTCCCGTACGGCGCTCCTCATCGCAGGCACCGCGGCCGTCCTCCTCGCGCTCGTGCCCGGCATGCCCAAGCCTCCGTTCCTGGTGCTCGGCATCGGGCTGCTCATCATCGGTCAGCGCGTGGGTGCGCTCCAGAAGGCGGAGAAGGAGCTCGAGCCCGTCGAGTCCTCCGCGCCCACGGGACCCGGCCCCGACTCGCCCGAGGCGATCATGGAGGAGATGCGGGTCCACGCGCTCGAGATCCAGCTCTCGCCCGACCTGGTGGACCTCGTGGGCGCCGGCACCGACCAGGACCTGCTGGCCCGCGTGAAGGGCCTGCGACGCAAGATCGCCATGGACCTCGGCCTCGTCATCCCGCCCGTCCGCACCCGCGACTCGGTGGATCTTCCGCGTTCCACCTACGTGGTCCGCATCGGCGGCGTCGAGGTCGCGCGAGGCGAGGCGCCCGCGGGCCGACTGCTGGCGCTCGGAGACCACCTCGACCACATCGCGGGCGAGACCGTGCGGGAGCCCGTGTTCGGGCTCGCCGGCAAGTGGGTGCCGATGCAGGCGCGCTCGCAGGCCGAGCTGGCGGGCGCCACCGTCGTGGACCGCGTCTCCGTCCTCGTGACGCACCTCGGCTCGATCATCGCGGACAACGCCCCGCGCCTCCTCACGCGAGAGGACGTGCGCGTCCTCGTGGACGGCGTGAAGCAGGTCAACCCGGCCGTCGTCGACGAGCTGGTGCCGACCCTCCTCTCGCTGGGCGAGGTGCAGCGTGTGCTGCAGGGGCTGCTCGCGGAGAAGGTGTCGGTCCGCGACCTGCCGCGCATCTTCGAGGGCCTCACGCTGCGTGCCAAGGTCTCCACGGACGCGGAAGGACTCATCGAGGCGTCCCGCACGGCGCTCGGCCCGGCCGTCGCCGCCCCCTACGTGCAGGACGGCGTGCTGCGCGTCATCACGCTCGACCCGCTGGTCGAGCAGCAGCTCGTGGAGGCGCGACGCCCCACCGACGACGGCACCCAGCTGGCGATCGACCCCGACAGGATGGAGCGGCTCCTCGAGTCGGCGCGACTGCGCATGCAGGAGGTCGAGCGGGCGGGTCACGAGGCGGTGTTCGCATGCGCGCCGGCGCTGCGGCCCGCGCTGCGCAAGACCCTTGCCCTTGCGATCCCGCAGGTACCTGTTCTTTCCTATACAGAGGTGACGTGCGCATCCGTGCAGGTCGAGAGCGTGGGAGTCGTGAGCGATGCCGCAGCGATTGCATCTTGAGGGTTCGGACCCGCATGAGCTGCTGGTGCGCGCGCGGGAGCAGTTCGGCCCCCATGTGACGGTGGTCCGGGCGGAGCGGGTCCGTACGGGCGGCGTCATGGGCTTCTTCGCGAAGGAGAAGTACGAGCTCACGCTCGAGGTGCCCGACGCCTCGCTCGCGATCGACGCCGACGGTGCGCGGCCCGCTCTGGGCGCAGGCGGCGCCAGCGCTCCCCGGGAGGCGCGGTCGGACGCTCAGGTCCCGGGTGAGCTCGAGCCGACCTCCGCCGAGCTGGCCGCTGAGATCGCGGATGCGCAGGCGCTGCGTGAGGAGATGTTCTCCGGCGCGGCTCCGGTGGCGCAGGTGGCTGAGGCGCTCGAGGCGGTGTCGGGAAGCTCCTCCGCGTCTGGAGGCTCCTCTGAGTCCGCCGGCTCCTCCGCGTCGGCCGACGAGGCGGCCGCCGGGCATGACGTGCCCACCAGTGCCGAGGAGTTCCGCAAGGCGCTTGAAGAGTTCACGCTCCCGGACCGGGCCGCGACGTCTACCGCGGATGCGCCCGAGGCTGCCATTGCCGATCCGGAGGGGAACCTCGACGTCGAGGCGGGTCCGGCGGTCGAGGCGGGTGCGGCCGCCGAGGGAGGCGTGTCCTCAGCCGAGGTGGCGAGCGCGATCCGCGAGTTCTCGCCGGTCGCGTTCCCTGCGGCCGATCCGGATGCCGTGGTGCTACCGACGGTGCGCCACGACTCGGCCCGCGACGGACGCGTGCCGGGTAACGCCGGGCAGGCTGACGGCTCGCACGAGCAGCGTGACGACGATGCGGTGGCCATTCCGCAGCTCGCCCCCGACGAGAGCACTCGGCCCGCGTCGGCGTGGGGGGCGCGGCGTCGGGAGGTGGATCCGGAGCTCGGCTACGAGATCCCGCAGCTCGCTCCGGACGAGGATGCCGACGGCGGCGCCACAGCGGCCTCGGGGCCTACGCGACCCGACTCGCCCACGCAGCCTGGCTCGTCTACGCGACCCGGCTCATCCACGCGGCCTGGCTCGTCCACTCAGCCCGTGTCGCCAGCGCGCCCGTCCTCTCCTGCTCGCCTCGATGCAACGGTGTCGCCCGCCCGTCCGGTCTCACCGGCTCGCCCGACCGCGTCGACGTCGGTGGAGCTGGAGTCCTCGGTCGCGGCGGCATCATCCGAGATCTCTCCCGCGGAGCCGGCGTCCGTCTCCGCGCGTGAGGTGACACCCGCAACTGTTCCGGCCCGCGAGGCCGAGGGTGTCGTCCTTCACCGGTGGGGTGTGCAGGCTGACCTGACGGATGCGGTGCAGCAGGGTCCGACGGTGGCCGAGCTGCTGGCGTTGGGCGTGCCGCCTCGACTGCTGGGTGAACGACTCGTCCTGTCGGATCGTGTGCCGCTGCTGGACATCGTGGCGCGGCTGGGTGCACCGACTCAGCGTCGACTCGAGCCGGGGGAGCTGCTCGTGGTTGTGGGTGAGCCTGAGCGTGCGCGCGCGGTGGCGGCTCAGGTCACGGCGTGGATGGGTCTGCCGGAGCAGTCGTTGGTGCTGGCCGGTGAGTGTGAGGCGATCCGCGGTCATGGCCGTCGTGTGAGGACTGAGCAGGCGGCGCGTGCGGTGCGGCATCGTGCGACGGAGGCTGCGTCAGGTGGTGCCGCGACGGTGGTGGCGCTGGGTGTGGCGCCGGGTCGTCGGGGTGCGGTGGCGGCGGTGCCTCTGCTGGAGGCCTTCGGTGCCGACGCGGCGTGGGCTGCGGTCGACGCCTCGGAGGCGTACGGCTCGGCGGCCGCGCTTGAGCCGTTGTCGGCGGGCGCGCATCTGGAGGGGATCGCGGCGACGGGTGTGGGTCGCTCTCAGGCTCCGGCGGCGTTGCTGGATGCGTCGTTGCCGGTCGCGTGGATGGATGGCCTGCCGGCGTCTCCTGTGGTCTGGGCGGCGCTACTGGCGGAACGTCTGTCGGCCGCGTCCTGATCGGCTCGGATTTGACATTCGCCACCCGCGCGACTCGTCCCAGACCCACTCCGCCCGCTGACCCCGCCTAGACGCTGACCGTCGCCTCCACGCGCGCTCGTCCTCCGAGCGCTGGCGTGCGGGTGCGATCGAGCGCCCGCGGAGGGGTGAAGTACACGCGGTTGTTCTTGACGGTGATGTCCCACCCGTCTCGGTGGATGTCGTGGTGGCATCGGACGCAGAGGAGCACGCCGTTCGAGAGGTCGGACCGACCTTTGTCTCGCTCCCACCATTCGATGTGGTGCCCTTCGCACCAGCTGGGCGGTGCGTGGCATCGTGCGCATCCCCCGTCGCGTTCGACGAGCGCCAGTCTCTGCGCGTGAGTGAAGAACCGTCGTTTGCGTCCCCAGTCGAGGATCTCGCCGTCCGATCCGAGGACGGCGGGGATGACCTCGGCGTCGGCGGCCATCTGGCGGAGCGCTGTGACGCTGATCGGTCCTTGTGCCCCGTCGATCTCGGCGGTACCAATGCCGGCGCGAAGGGCGTCCAGGTCGACTCGCACGACGACGGTGGTCTTCACGCCGGCATGATCGGACTCGCAGCCTTGGGCGTGCCGCGCCAGCCAGACGAGCGCGTCGGCGCGGAGCTGCATGGCGGTGGGCTCGGGAGATCCGGCTGCGCGCATCGATGCGGCAAGCGCTGCGTTCTCGCCATCAGCCGCGGGTGAGTGGGACTCCGTGTCCTTGAGGGCGTCGCGGCGCTTCTGGAATGCGTCGCGGACGTACGCGTCGAGCATGGAGCGGACGGGTGCGGCGGAGACCGGGTCGAGGTGTGCGGTAAGGGTGATCATCCCGTCGGCCTCGGGTCGGAGCGTCACCGATCGGCGAGCGTACTGTTGCTCCTCGCGGGCCTCCAGGTCCTTGGGACGCACCGGTGCCTCCGCGAAGGAGACAAGCCTGCGGACCTTCATGAGGGGCAGGCCGATCGCCTTGGTGACGACCTCCGTCTCCCACTTCGCGAGGTCGACATCGGAGAGCACCTCAGCGACGCGTTCCAGGGCATCTGCCAGGCAGGCGCCGGCGTCGACCGACAGTCGACCCGCCCGGAGTGCCGCAGCGAGTGCCGGGAAGCGGGGACCGTCGTCTCGACCGCGCGCGCCGAACGCCGAGGGCTCGGCTGATCCCGCCGTGTCGATCGTGGAAACGCGGGTCGCCTCGGCGTCTCGCGCGAGCACCTGCCCGACGCGCATGAGCCGTGCGGCCTCGGCCTGACTGCCGCCTGCGGCCGACGCGACCAGGCCCTGGGCGCTCTGATGCCCTTCGCGCCGGGCCAGCCCGACGCTGCCGTCGTCCGGCTGTGACCGGCGAGCGACCTCCGCTGCGACTCTGGCCAGCAGCACGTCGGCCTCACGGCGCACGGCCACGGCGCGCTGCTGGACCGCCAGCAGCTCCGCCCGGGGGAGGGACTCCACGTCCTCGAGGAGCGCGCGCAGCACCGCGACGTCTGTCACGGTCCCGGTGCTCTGCGTCATGGATCCATTCCATCAGGAGGGTCTGACAAAAGGGATAAAAGGTGCGCGGCGACCATGCCCACCGTGAGCGCCTACGCCCCGTCTGACCCGCTGTTGCGGTCATGAGGTGCCGATCATCCGCGCGTCGTCGGGCCATGGGCGCGGCGGTGCGGCGCCTACCGCGCCTCGCGCGTCGGCCAGGCGTAGGCCACGACGGCCCGCTCACCCGTTAGGCTCGTCGCATGCTGGTCCTGTCACGTCGCGTCGGAGAGCGCCTTGTCATCGGTAAGGACATCATCGTGTCCATCATCGATGTGCGTTCCGACGGCGTCCGTATCGGCATCGACGCGCCGCGCGAGGTGAAGGTGACGCGCGCGGAGATCCTCGAGGCCGTGGAGAAGCAGAACGCCGAGGCGGCCTCGGTGGACGACAGCGCTGTGGAGGCGCTGAAGAAGCTCGCGCCGCCCAAGCCGGCGCCCAAGCCCGCTGCGTCCCCCAAGCCGGGCCCCCCGCCGTCGGCCACGTCCTGACGTCTCGCTCCACCTGCGCAATAACGCACGCATCTCCTTGCAGAAATCGGGACCTAAGTAGGTAAGGCCACCCTCACCTCGGTGCCTACGCTGAGGCCGTGACCCTCGCCGAGCTTCCCCGGGGCGCCCGCGCACGCATCCGCGCGGTGAGCGCCGAGTCGGATACCGCCCTTCGCCTGCGGGAGATGGGCCTGCGGCCGGGCACCCTCGTGAGCGTCGTCGGCATCGCGGCGGCGGGGGCGAGGATCGTGGCGATCGGCGCGGCCCGCATCGCGATCGATGCGGCGACCGCGGCCGAGGTCGAGGCGGACCCGGTATGACCCCCGCTCATCAGCACGGCCAGTCAGCCCCAGCGAAGCCCACCGACGCCCCCACGGTGCTGCTCGTCGGCAACCCGAACGTCGGCAAGTCGACGCTGTTCAACGCCCTCACCGGCGCTCGCCAGCATGTGGTGAACGCGCCGGGCACGACGGTCGCGCTCACCGAGGGCCTATGGCGGTGCGGCACCACCGACGTCGCCCTGGTCGACCTGCCTGGCACGTACAGCATGGTCGCCCGCTCTCCTGATGAGCAGGTCGCGGCCGACGCGATGGCAGCAGGAGAGAGTGCCGTGTCGGTCGTGGTGCTGGACGCGACGGCGCTGAGCCGCTCCTTGTATCTGCTGGCCCAGCTCGCGCTCACCGGGGCGCCCGTGGTGGTGGCGGTCACGATGACCGACCTGGCCGCCTCCCGTGGCCTCGCTCCCGACGTGCCTGCGCTTGGCCGGGTGCTGGGCGTCCCTGTCGTCGCTGTGAACGGCCGCACGGGAGCCGGCCTGGAGGCGCTCGCGCTCGCGGTCAGCCGTTCGCTCGCCCGCCCCGAGCACGTGCGCGGCCTCCCGGCCGCCGACCACGATCACCTCTCGCTGAACTCCGAGCTGGAGCGCGCGCAGGTCCTCTTCGACTGGGTGGAGAGTGTGGTCGACGCCGTCCTCCCCCCGGACGACGCCCGGCACACCTTCTCCGATCGCCTGGACCGGGTGCTGCTCAGCCCGTGGGCGGGCATCCCGGTGTTCGCGCTGGTCGTGTGGGCCGTGTTCCAGCTGACGACGGTGGCCGCGGCGCCGCTGATGGACCTGATGGCCGGGTTCGTCGACGGTCCTTTCACCACTCTTACGGTCGCCACGCTCGAGGCGCTCTCCGCGCCCGCATGGCTCGAGTCGTTCCTGGTAGGAGGGGTGCTGGCCGGAATCTCGGCGGTCGTCGCGTTCGTCCCGCTGATGGCGCTCATGTTCGCGGCGATCAGCGCGCTGGAGGCGTCGGGCTACCTGGCTCGCGTCGCCGTCGTCGCCGACAAGGCTCTCCGTAGCATCGGCCTCGACGGCCGCGCGATGCTGCCTTTGATCGTCGGCTTCGGATGCAACGTGCCCGCCCTCTCGGCGACGGCGGTGCTGCCCCACGCGCGTCAGCGGCTCCTGGCGGGCATGCTGGTCCCGCTGACCTCCTGCACCGCCCGCCTCGCCGTGTACCTGGTGCTTGCCCAGACGTTCTTCCCCGACAACGCCGGCACGGTCGTCTTCGGGATGTACGTCGCCTCCGTCGTCCTGGTCGTGCTGGGCGGGCTGCTCGCGCGCGGCACCGTCATGCGGGACCTCACCCCGCAGTCGCTCGTCATCGCCCTGCCCGACTACCAGTGGCCGCACCTGCGCACCCTGGGCCGCGCGGTCTGGTCGCGCGTCCTCTCCTTCCTCCGCAAGGCCGGCACAGTCATCCTGCTCGCCGTCATCTCGCTGTGGGTCCTCCAGGCGATCCCCGCACGAGGCGGCCACAGCGTCGCCGATGTTCCCGTCGAGGACTCCGTGTATGGCGTCGTCTCCGAGGGTGTGGCTCCCGCGCTCGCGCCTATGGGGCTCGACGACTGGCGCATCGCCGCCTCGCTCGTCACGGGCGTCGCCGCCAAGGAGGCAGTGGTCGGCGCGCTCGCCCAGGCCTACGCCGTGGACGACGACGGGTCCGGTGAGGCTGCCCTGCGCGACCAGGTGCGTGCCACGGTCACGGAGACGTCCGACGGTCACCCCGCCGCCGCGTCGCTCGCCATGATGCTGTTCCTGCTCGCGTACATGCCCTGCTTCGCGACGCTCGCCGAGCAGCGTCGGCTCTATGGCTGGAAGTGGACGACGAGCGCCGCCGCCACCTCCTTCGCCGGCGCCTACCTGCTCGCGACGGCGGTGTTCCAGATCGGCAGCCGGCTGTGAGCCCGCGCCCGTCCCGTGACACCGCCCCCGGCCGACGGGACACCCACCCTGTCAAGGGCGCCGGGTCCGTCTTCGGTTCCGTCGTCGCCCTCATGGGCCGCGGCTTCACGCCCGCGGGGGCCGCCCGTGAGCTCGGCATCCGCGGGGACGTGGCCGACGCGGTCGCCGCCGAGGCGTTGAGGCTCGGCCTGGTCGTCGACACCGGCACCGCCTGCGGCACAGGCTGCATTCCCGGCGCGAAGGTCGCGTGCGCGGGCTGCCCGCTGTCACGCTGACCCCCGCACACCTGGTGTGACGGACCCCTCCTTCCACGACTGCTCACCATCGCGCACCCCCGGCCGATGAGACGCGTGACACGGCAGAGAGCCGCAGCAACGTGACGGGAGCGTATCGATGGACGCGATGGATGAGATCGTCCGCGAGTTCGTGGTCGAGAGCTATGAGAACCTCGACCAGCTGGACCAGGACCTGGTCGCATTGGAGAGCGACTCGAGCTCGCGTGCACTGCTGAGCTCGGTGTTCCGCACGATCCACACGATCAAGGGCACGTCGGGCTTCCTGGCGTTCGGCAACCTCGAGTCGCTGACCCACGTGGGCGAGAACCTTCTCGCCGAGCTTCGCGACGGCAAGCGCGTGATGACGCAGCTGACGGCCGACGTGCTCCTCAAGATGGTCGACTCCGTGCGAGACCTGCTGGGCGTCATCGAGTCCACCGGTACCGAGGGCACGATCGACACGAGCGCGATCGTCGCGGAGATCCAGGCCGTCCTGGACGACCCGACGGGTGGCGCGGGTACCGAGACGGCCGCGCCTGCCGAGCCCGTGGATGAGGCTGCCGCCGAGGAGGCCATCGAGGCCGCCGTCGCCGCGCTTCACGAGGACGACGAGGACGACGCCGACGACGCGGATGACGTTGACGAGGCGCCCGAGGCCGAGGCTGAGGTCGAGCCCGTCGCCGAGAAGCCAGCCGCCGAGAAGCCTGCCCCGAAGATCGGAAAGAAGATCGTGGCCAAGCCCGACACCGCTCCCGCGAAGCCCGCGGCTCCCGCAGCTCCCGCCGCCGCGGCGAAGCCCGCCGAGGAGACCAAGACCACCGAGGAGACCCCGGTCCGCTCCGCCGCCGAGCAGTCGATCCGCGTGGACGTGGACGTCCTCGACGCCCTGATGCGTCACGTCGGCGAGCTGGTGCTCGCCCGCAACGCGATGACGAACCTTGCGGCCGACATGGACGACCCCGCACTCGTGCGCGCTTCGCAGCGCCTGTCGCTCATCGCGACCGAGCTGCAGCAGGGCGTCATGAAGACCCGCATGCAGCCGATCGACCACGTGTGGAACAAGGTTCCCCGCATGGTCCGTGACATCTCGTCGGCGCTGGGCCGCAAGGTCCGCCTCGACATGGTCGGCAAGGACACGGAGCTGGACCGCGGCGTCCTGGAGGCGATCAAGGACCCGCTGACTCACCTGATCCGCAACGCGATCGACCACGGCATCGAGACCCCCGCGGACCGTGCGAAGGCAGGCAAGCCCGAGCAGGGTGTGCTGGGTCTGCGCGCCTACCACCAGGGTGGTCAGGTCGTCATCGAGATCGCGGACGACGGCAAGGGCATCGACCCCGACGTCATCTCCGCGAAGGCGATCGAGAAGGGCCTCAAGACCGCTGGCCAGATCGAGTCGATGAGCCCGCAGGACATCCTGCAGCTGCTCTTCCTGCCGGGTTTCTCGACTGCGGAGAAGGTCACGAACGTGTCTGGCCGCGGCGTCGGCATGGACGTGGTGAAGACCAAGATCGACTCGATCGGCGGCGTCGTGGACGTCCAGTCGACGCCGGGCACCGGTACGACGTGGCGCCTGCGCATCCCGCTGACCCTGGCGATCATGCCGGCCCTGACGGTGGAGTGCGCGGACGAGGTGTTCGCGATCCCGCAGGTCAACCTGCTCGAGCTGCTCGCGATCGACGACAAGCTGACCGGCATCGACCACGTGGGCGACGCCCCCGTGTACCGCCTGCGTGGCCAGCTGCTGCCGCTCGTGGACCTGCGCGACGTGCTCGGCCGCGACAAGCGCGAGTCTCTCGAGGGCGCGGTCATCACCGTCCTCCAGGCCGACGGCGGTCGCTTCGGCCTCCTCGTGGACAAGGTCCGCAACACCGAGGAGATCGTGGCGAAGCCGATCGCGACCGCGATCAAGACCATCGGCCTCTACGCCGGCGCGACCCTGCTGGGAGACGGATCGGTCACGCTGATCCTCGACATCCCGGCCGTGGCACGCCGCGCGCTCGAGCTCACCGAGACTCAGATCGACGTGCACGACGAGGCCGCGCTGCGTGGGGACACCGAGCAGATGCTCGTGGTCGCCGTCGGCGAGGGTCGTCAGCTGGCGATGCCGCTCGGCGCCGTCACCCGACTCGAGCGTCTCTCCGCAGAGGTCCTCGAGACCGTGGGCGGAGCGACGGTCATGCAGTACCGCGACCGCATCACCCCGGTGGTCGACCTGGCCCAGATGCTTGGCTCGGGTGCCGCCTTCCGCGAGGAGCTCGCGTTCATCATCTGCACGCGAGGCGACCGCACCGTCGCCCTCGTCGCCAACGAGGTCGTCGACATCGTCGACTCGACTGCCGAGGAGCGCTCCGAGGTGTCCGGCTACGGGCTGCTCGGCTCGATCGTCGTCAAGGACAAGGTCACCGAGCTGCTCGACCTCGAGGCCGCCGTGACGCAGGCAGACGCCGCGTTCTACGAGGTCGAGGAGCACGTCTTCAACCAGTCCGAGGTCGCCGAGCTCATCGGCGCAGGGAAGGGAGCCTGACATGCGTCACCAGCTCGCCACGTTCAAGCTCGACGACCGCCTGTACGGGGTCGACGTCGCCCGGGTCCAGGAGGCCCTGAAGATGCAGGCCCACACCCCGGTCCCGCACGCTCCCGAGGCCGTCGCCGGCCTGGTGAACCTGCGCGGCCAGGTGGTCCTCATGGTGGACCTGCGCGCCCGCCTCGGCCGTGCCCCGTACGGCCCCGAGGACGAGCCGATGATGATGGTCGTCAACATCGACGGCGAGCCCGTCTCGCTCCTGGTGGACCAGGTGGGCGATGTGCTCGAGCTCGACGGCGACAGCTTCGGCCCGCCGCCGCCCACCCTGGAGGAGTCCCTCCAGGAGGTCGTCACCGGCGTCTACTCGCTCGAGGAGGACCTGCTGCTGTCGCTCGACGTGGATCTTGCAGCACAGGTCTGATCCAAGGTTTCACCCAGTCCCCGCCGGCCGCCTCAGGGCAGGTCGGCACCACCTCGGCGTAGGAAGCGCCGGACGAGGAGACATGATGTCAAAGCAGAGCGGGGCGTCCCCCATGGGCGCCGGATCCGCCGGATAGGGGCCGACGATGGCAACTATCAAGGTCCTGGTCGTCGACGACTCCGTCGTCGTGCGCCGCATCGTGACCGACGCTCTCTCGGCTGACAACGCGATCGAGGTCGTGGGTGTCGCCCAGAACGGGTCGATCGCGCTCTCCAAGGCCGCGGCGCTCAAGCCCGACCTCATCACGATGGACATCGAGATGCCCGTGATGAACGGCATCGAGACCGTCACGGAGCTGCGTCGCCGCGGTGTGCGCACCCCGATCATCATGTTCTCGACGCTCACCTCGCACGGTGCGTCCTCCACCCTGGACGCGCTCGCGGCAGGTGCCACCGACTACGTCACCAAGCCGACGCGCGTCGCCGACCCGACGGAGGCCGTCGGCGTCATCAAGGAGCAGCTTCTCCCCAAGATCAAGGCCCTCGTCGGCCGTCCCCGCATGGGTGCGCCCGCACGCGTCGCCCAGCACGACGGCCCCGTCCGTCGGCCACGTGCCGTCGTCATCGGCTCGTCGACCGGTGGCCCCGAGGCTCTCTCGAAGGTCGTCAGCGCGCTTCCCGGCCCGCTCCCGGTCCCGGTGCTCGTCACTCAGCACATGCCGCCCGTGTTCACCGCCCAGCTCGCCGCACGCCTGGACCGCATCGGCCCGAGCCGCGTCGTGGAGGCGAAGGCCGGCGACCGCCTGGAGCCCGGCACCATCTACATCGCGCCCGGTGACTACCACCTCGAGGTCCAGAGCCAGGGAACCCTCGTGAAGGCCGTCACGCACCAGGGCCCGCAGGTCAACTTCTGCCGGCCCGCCGTGGACGTCATGTTCAAGTCGGCCGTGAAGGTGTGGGGCGGCGACCTGCTCGCCGTCGTCCTCACCGGCATGGGCTCGGATGGCCGCGACGCCTGCCGCGACATCAAGGACGCCGGTGGCCGCGTGGTCGTCCAGGACGAGCCGACGTCGGTCGTCTGGGGCATGCCAGGCGCGGTCGCCACGGCCGGACTCGCACATCAGATCCTTCCGATCACGGAGATCGCCCCCGCCATCGCGGGCGCCTTCACCGGCCGGACCGCACGACGCGTGGAGGTGGCACGATGAGCCTCGCACCTGACACATTCGACTTCGTCGCGACGCTGGTGCGCCAGCGCAGCGCGATCCAGCTGGAGAAGGGCAAGGAGTACCTGGTCGAGAGCCGGCTCGCTCCCCTCGCCCGCTCCGCCGGTGCAGCCAACGTGGACGCCTACGTCCGCACGCTGCGCGCCAACACGGGCCTGCACGAGCAGGTCGTCGAGGCGCTCACCACCAACGAGACCTCCTGGTTCCGCGACATCACGCCGTTCAACATGCTGCGCAACACCGTCCTGCCGGACCTGCGCAACCGCGGCTCTCGCCGGATCAAGGTGTGGTCGGCGGCATGCTCGACCGGCCAGGAGGCGTACTCGATCGCCATGACCGTCAAGGACCACCACCCGGACCTCGACCTCAGCATCGTGGCCACGGACCTGTCCGAGGAGGTGCTCGCCAAGGGCCGCCTCGGCGCGTACAGCCAGCTCGAGGTGAACCGGGGCCTTCCCGCACCGGTCCTCGTCAAGCACTTCGTGCGCAAGGGAGCGACCTTCGAGATCGCTCCGCCCCTGCGCCAGCAGGTGACCTTCCGCAAGCACAACCTGCTGGACCAGCCGCCCATGGGCGGACCATTCGACATCGTGTTCCTTCGCAACGTCCTCATCTACTTCGACGTGGCGACGAAGCGCGACGTTCTCGCCAGGGTCCGGCGCTCGCTGGCCCCGGGCGGGTACCTGTTCCTCGGCGCCGCCGAAACAACCATCGGAATCGACGACACCTGGGAGCGGGTCCACGAAGGTGGCAGCTCCGTGTACAGGCCTCGCGAAGGGAAGTAGACGACATGAAGGCACTGGTCATCGACGACTCGCGCGTCATGAGACGCATCGTCGGAGGGATCCTCACCGACGTCGGATTCGACGTGGTGGAGGCCGGAGACGGCAAGGAGGCGCTCGACCGCCTCGAGGAGCACGACGACGTTCAGCTCTGCTGCATCGACTGGAACATGCCGGTGATGACCGGCTTCGAGTTCGTGGTCGAGGCGCGCAAGCGCGACGAGTGGCGCGACATCACGCTGATGATGGTCACCACCGAGGGCGAGCAGAACCAGATCGTCCGCGCGCTCGCCGCCGGCGCTCACGAGTACGTCATCAAGCCGTTCACCCCGGACATCATCATCGACAAGCTGCAGTTCCTGGGGCTGGTCGAGGCGAAGGAGACGCTGTGACCGTCACCACGAACTGGGAGGTCCTCGCGGACCCGGACCCGGTCTTCGCAGTCGCCGAGGACCTGTTCACCACGATGATCGACGGCGAGCCCGGCCACCTCATGCGGTGGTACGGCGAGCGCCCTGCGATCCTCCACCCGACCTACACGTGGGTCGACGTCGTCGGAGCCGGCGACGAGGCCCGCGTGCTCATCTCGATGGGACGGGACACCGGCGAGGACCTCGCCCGCATCCTGTTCGATCTCGAGGACGACGCCCCCGTGGCCGAGACCGACTTCGCCGACGCCGTCGGCGAGCTGGTCAACGTGGTCGGCGGGAACGTCAAGTCCCTCGTCACACACCCGGGCGCCCTCACGATGCCCGAGGTGTCCGACGAGATGCCCACGCTGGCCGACGCCTCACCCGTGGTGGACGCCTGCGTCACGTGGCGAGGCGCACTCCTGTGCGTCAGCCTGTGGGTCCTGAACGAGGACCCTTCGTCCAGGTCATAACCCGACTAACAAGGAAGAGAGGTGGCCGACATGAAGGTTGTCGTCGCCGATGACAGCCGCGTCATGCGGCAGATCGTGATCCGCACGCTCCGCCAAGCGGGTTACGACTGGTGGGACATCGAGGAGGCCGAGAACGGCGCCGATGCCCTCACGAAGATCCGAGCCAACGCGCCCGACTTCGTGCTGTCCGATTGGAACATGCCGGAGATGACCGGCATCGAGCTGCTGCGCAACCTGCGCGGTGAGGGCAACGAGACGCCGTTCGCGTTCGTGACCTCCGAGGGCTCGGATCAGATGCGTGAGACGGCCGAGCAGGCCGGCGCGCTGTTCCTTATCGCCAAGCCGTTCACCGCGGACACGTTCCGCGACACGATCGATCCGCTCCTCGCATGAGCGCCGTCGACCTGAAGCCGACGCCGGTGCCCACGGCGTTCGAGGTCCGGGAGCTGTTCGAGGGCATGCTGGGCCGTGGCGTCGAGTGGGGCGACGGAGATCGCGTCGACCCGCTCGACGGTGCCGCGTGCGCCACCTATGTGGACGACTTCGGCAACGTGAAGGCGATCGCGCTCGTGGACATCCCGCTGATCGCACGTGGCGGCTCGGCGATCGCGCTGATGCCGCAGAACGGGGCCGAGCAGGCCGTGTCGAGCGGCCTCGTGTCGCCTCCGCAGTTCGACAACATGTCGGAGATCCTCAACGTGGCGGCGTCGCTCTTCAACAAGAAGGACACCGTTCACCTGAAGCTGCAGGAGACCTACGCGCCGCGGGAGACCCTGCCTGCGGACGTCAACGAGCTTGCCCTTCAACAGGGCGGCCGGATCGACGGCACGCTGTCGATCCAGGGTTATGGCGAGGGCCGGATCTCGGTCGTCGTCGCCTTCTAGGGGGGACCGTCGAGGCGCGTGCGCCGTTCGCGCTTCGAGGGTTCAGGCATGCCCGCGTCTGCCGCGGCCTCCGATTCGTTCGGGGTCGCGGCGGCCGCGGGCTTTCTGCTGTCCGGGCAGAGGTCCGAACGGGCCCGAGTTCTTGCGCTCGCAGCCGATTGGGCGCCATCTGTAGGTGATATGCCAATAGTTCGGGTTCGCATGAGGAATTCGTCACTGATTCTCACCCCAGGGAATGCGGAGCCGATTCTCCGGGCGTCGGAATCCTTCGTCTTGGAGAGTCATGAAGAACACCGTTACCCGGAACCGTGGCAGGTCCGCCAGGCGCTTCCCGTTGTCCGCGCAGATCAGCCTCGCCTTCGGCACCGTCGTGGTGCTGCTGGCGATCGTCGCCACGACGGCGGTGACGCAGCTGACGCGGCAGGGCGCCGACGATCAGCTGATCATGCAGAAGATCTACCTGGCCGACGCGAAGATCGCCGAGGTCAAGGACGCGGTGGACATCGTCCGCATGCAGACCCTCCGCATGAGGTCCATGGACGAGGCGGAGATCCCCGCCGCGTGGGCCACGCAGCAGGAGAACATCGCGCTCTTCCAGACCAGGATCGACGAGTTCGGAGCGCTCTACCTCGACTACTTCGACGAGGAGATCGCGTATGTCGAGGAGGACGTCGCCGCGTGGGGCTCCTACACGGCCGGTCTCGACGCGCTGTACAGCCCCGGTTCCACCGCTGAGCCGATCACGACCGACCAGCAGGACGCGATCGGCGCCCAGGTGAGCGCCTCCGTAGCGTCGCTCACTGATCAGGTCGCGGAGCAGATCCTCGCGGAGATCGCGGAGGGTGAGGCGCTCGCCTCTCAGATCCGCCTCATCCTGATCGGTGTCGCGGGCATCGCCGTGGCGACCGCGATCGCCATGGGCGTCTGGTTCTCCCGACGCATCCGCGGTGGCGTGTCCCAGGTCAAGACCTCGCTCGACGCTCTTGCGGCGGGCGATCTGACGGTCGAGGCGAAGGTCACCAGCCGGGACGAGATCGGCGACATGGCCACCTCCTTGGGCTCCGCTCAGGCCTCGCTGCGCGAGACGATGGCCGAGGTCATCAGCTCCGCCCAGACTGTGGCCGCCGCCGCCGAGGAGCTCTCGGCCGCCAATGCTCAGGTCGCTGCCGGGTCCCAGGAGACCTCCACCCAGGCCGGCGTCGTCGCCAACGCGGCCGACGAGGTGAACCGCTCGGTCCAGGCCGTCGCCTCCGGCACGGAGCAGATGGGCGCCTCCATCAAGGAGATCTCTCACAACGCGAACGAGGCCGCCCGCATCGCCGCGTCCGCCACGTCGGTCGCCGACGCGACGAACGACCAGGTCGCGAAGCTCGGACTCTCGAGCCAGGAGATCGGCAACGTCATCAAGGTCATCACCGGCATCGCCGAGCAGACCAACCTGCTGGCCCTCAACGCGACCATCGAAGCCGCGCGCGCCGGTGAGGCGGGCAAGGGCTTCGCCGTCGTCGCGGGTGAGGTCAAGGACCTCGCCCAGGAGACCGCGAAGGCCACCGAGGAGGTCGCGCGTCGCGTGGCCGCGATCCAGGAGGACACCGGCGGCGCCGTCGAGGCGATCGGCCAGATCTCCGAGATCGTCCAGCAGATCAACGACTTCCAGATGACCATCGCGTCGGCAGTCGAGGAGCAGACCGCCACGACCACCGAGATGTCGCGTGGGGTCGCCGAGGCTGCCTCGGGTTCTGCGGACATCGCGGGCAACATCTCGACGGTGGCGCAGGCCTCCGCAGACTCGGCCCAGGTGCTCGACCAGATCGGCGCGAGCGTCAACGAGCTCGCCGAGCTCAGCGCGAACCTGCGCTCGAAGGTCGAGCAGTTCACCTACTGACGCGCAGCACCTCGTGACCGTGTGAGGTGGTCGTCGCTCCGCCGACGCGGCGGGCGGCGGCCACCAGCACAGCGCGAACGACACGGATACCCCGCGGGGCTTTTCTCTCGAAGGCTCACCGAGTGACTCCTCCTGTCGATGAGCGGTCTGAAACCATTCATCGTCTGGAGCATCATGAAGACCCTGACCGCCCCCGTGCGCGCACGGCGCCTTGCGCGTTTCCCCCTGTCCGCGCAGTTCACCGCCGCCTTCGGCCTCGTCCTCGTGGCTTTGCTCGCCGTGGGCCTCGTCGGCGTGCTGCAGCTCAGCAGCTCATCCGCCCGCGACCACGAGCTCATCGCTCAGCTCGAGAGCTCGGACGCGAACGTCCTGGCGATGGAGAAGGGCTTCGCCGAGGTCGAGAAGCAGATCATCCGCCTCGAGGGCATGACCGAGCAGGAGCTCGGCGCTGGCTTCGAGGAGCTCTCCGCGCGCTTCGACGAGATGGACGCCGCCATCGGCGCCTTCGTCACCGACTATCAGGAGAGCTTCGGGGTGCCCGTCTCGGACCTTGAGCGGAAGGTCGGCGACTGGGAGACCTTCCAGGCCATGGCTCAGGACCACTACACCTCCGCCGACGTCGCCTCACGCCCCACCGAGGCCCAGATGGACGCGCAGACGGCGCTCGTCGCGCAGAACATCGACGAGCTCGTCGAAGAGGTGCACGGAACCGTCGAGGCCCAGATCACCGCAGCGGAGAGCAGCGCAGAGACCGTGCGCCTTGTCATGATCGGTGTGGTGCTGCTCGGAGTCGTCGCCGCAGTGCTCGCCGGTGTGACTCTGTCGCGCCGCATCACGGCAGCCGCCGCGAAGGTCAAGCATTCCCTTGAGGCGCTCGCCGACGGCGACATCACTGTCGAGGCGCACGTGGACAGCGGCGACGAGATCGGCGACATGTCGCGCTCGCTCGCCAAGGCGCAGGCGTCGCTGCGGGAGACGATGGCCGAGGTCATCACCTCCGCACAGATGGTCGCCGCGGCCGCTGAGGAGCTCTCTGCCGCCAATGCCCAGGTGGCCGCAGGCTCCCAGGAGGCCTCCACGCAGGCTGGCGTGGTCGCGACCGCCGCTGAGGAGGTCAACCGTTCCGTCCAGACCGTCGCGTCGGGCGCCGAGCAGATGGGTGCGTCGATCCGCGAGATCTCCCACAACGCCAACGAGGCTGCGCGTGTGGCCTCCAATGCAACGGCGGTCGCCGACACCACGAACGAGCGCGTCGGCAAGCTCGGCGTCTCCTCGCAGGAGATCGGCAACGTCATCAAGGTCATCACGGGCATCGCCGAGCAGACCAACCTGCTCGCGCTGAACGCGACCATCGAGGCGGCCAGGGCTGGCGAGGCGGGCAAGGGCTTCGCCGTCGTCGCGAACGAGGTGAAGGACCTGGCTCAGGAGACGGCGAAGGCCACCGAGGAGGTGGCGCGTCGCGTCCAGGCCATCCAGGACGACACCGAGGGCGCCGTCGAGGCGATCGCCGAGATCTCGGAGATCGTCAAGCAGATCTCCGACTTCCAGATGACCATCGCGTCGGCCGTGGAGGAGCAGACCGCCACGACCACCGAGATGTCGAGGGGCGTGGCCGAGGCGGCGACCGGCTCGGGTGACATCGCCGGCAACATCGCGACCGTCGCGCAGACGTCCGCAGACTCGGCAGAGGTGCTCGACCAGATCCAGGCGAGCGTCAACGAGCTGGCCGAGCTCTCGACGAGCCTGCGCGGCCGAGTGGAGCACTTCACCTTCTGACCCCTCGGGGTACGTGGTTGGCGGTCGGGGTCCTGGTTCGTTCACGGGGCCCCGACCGTGCTAACATTTCCCGGCACGCGCGAGTGGCGGAATAGGCAGACGCGCACGGTTCAGGTCCGTGTGCCCGAAAGGGCGTGGGGGTTCAACTCCCCCCTCGCGCACGTGAAGAAAGGCCCCCGAGAGATCGGGGGCCTTTCGCTTTGCCTGGGCGAGCGTGCGCCCCGCCGCCGCTTCAGTGTCGGGCCCGGGTGAGAACATCGTCGGGAAGAGCGTGTGGCGGCAGGGGGTGCAGATGCGCGGCGAGGCGACGGTGCTCCATGCCGATCTCGACGCGTTCTACGCCTCGGTCGAGCAGCGGGATGATCCCGCACTGCGGGGACGGCCCGTGATCGTGGGCGGCGGTGTCGTGGCCGCCGCGAGCTATGAGGCGAAGGCTCGGGGGGTTCGCACCGCGATGAGCACACAGCGGGCGCGCGCACTGTGCCCCGAGGTCATCGTCGTCCCGCCCCGGATGGAGGCCTACTCCGCCGCCAGCCGTAGCGTGTTCGCGATCTTCCACGACACCACGCCCTACGTGGAGGGCATCTCGATCGACGAGGCGTTCCTCGAGGTCGGGGGGCTGCGCCGCCTGGCCGGAACTCCCGAGCAGATCGCCGTGCGACTCCGGGAACGCGTGCGGGCCGAGGTCGGGCTCCCGATCTCTGTGGGCGTGGCGAGAACCAAGTTCCTTGCGAAGGTGGCGAGCGCGGCCAGCAAGCCTGACGGGCTCCTCGTGGTGGAGCCGGACCGCGAGGAGGAGTTCCTTCATCCACTCCCGGTCGAACGACTCTGGGGCGTCGGCGCGGTGACCGCGGAGAAGCTGCATAGGAACGGGATTCGGACCGTCGGACAGTTGGCCGCGCTTGAGGCTGAGACGGCCGAGCGATGGCTCGGCAAGGCGGCCGGTGCGCACCTTCACGCGCTGGCCCGGCTCCGGGATCCGCGGCCCGTGGAGGCCACCACACGCCACGAGTCCATCGGCTCGCAGCGAGCACTGGGCAACCGCGCGTACTCGGGCGCTGAGCTCTCGGCCATCCTCACCCAGATCATCGACGGGCTCGCGAAGCGTCTACGTGATCGCGGATCCTCGTGCAGCACCGTGGTCCTGAGGCTCCGGTTCGGCGACTTCACCAAGGCGACCCGATCGCGCACTCTCGCCACACCCACCGATCGCACCGAGGTGCTGCTCGCCGTCGCCCAGCGACTGCTCGCCGCCGTGGATCCCGACATCTCCGCACGGGGCATCACCCTCATCGGCGTGTCGTTTGCGCAGCTGACTCGCGGTGGCGAAGTGCAGCCCGAACTTCCCCTCGATTGGAACGACGGGGCACGCATCGACACCGCGCTCGACGCGGTGCGCGATCGGTTCGGCTCCGCCGCCGTCACCCGTGCGACGCTTCTGGGCCGCGATCCCGGAGTGTCGGCGCCGCGGCTGCCCGAGCACGACTAGGCGCGCGGCCTCCGTGCGACCGCGGACTTCGCGCTCGAGGCCGCTTGGCTCACCTTCTTGCCTGTGGCCTTCGACGCGCTGATCGCAGCCGAGCCGGCAGTGGTGGCCGCAGATCCCACCACCGCGCCCGTCTTCGAGGCCACGCTCCTGGCCGACGAGCGTGCCGCCCGCATCGCGACCACGGCCCTCGACGGGTCAGGGACTCCGTCTCCGTCGCTGTCGTTGAGCTCGAGCCATTCGGGCCATTGCTCCATGGGCGCGGAGAAGCCCTCGCGGCACGACTTCACGACGCTCTTGCCGAAGTAGTAGCTGGTCGCCCCGCCGGCGACGGCTCCGATCACCGGCACCGCCTTGGAGCTCACCTTCACGCCGCCCATGACGGCGCCCTGAGCGATCGCGTTCTTGGCGAGCACCATCGTCACCGGCACCAGAGCGGAGTCGGGGAGCTGCTGCGAGAGCAGGTCGCCCCACTTGGGGGACACCGCCGACGCTGCGACACCGACCGCCTTGCGGGAGCCGCGGACCGTCGCGCTCGCGGGCAGCGCCGACATGACGATCTCGGTGATCTTGCTCTTGCGCTTCTCACCCAGCAACGCGGCGAGCACGAGCGCCTTCGCCCGCTCCGGGTCGTCGATCTCGACGCCGCGCAGCTCGGCCATGCACAGTGCGAACAGCGCGGTCGTCTCGTAGAAGAACAGCAGGTCGGTGACGCCGAGCCCGATCGCGACGGGGATGCCGACGGCGGGGATGGTCGCGGAAGCGCCGATCGCGGCTGACGTCGCGGTCGTGGTCGCGACGTACTGCGACTCGATCTTCTTCATCACCTGCGCGGGCGTCGCCGAGGGGTCCCTGCGGCGGACCTCCTTGATGTAGGCGGTCACCGCGGGCCGTTGCACGGCGATCGCCTTGAACACACGCTCCTGGAAGTCGGGCGGCAGCGCCGTCGTCGCCGGCCCCGCTCCTGTTCGCGTCACATCGGTCATCGTGGTCGCACGCCTCCCCGCGGTCGACTGGTGTCACCCCACATAACCAGCGGGGACGCGCCTTCGTTCCCGGACGACTACTGCGCGGGGCGCGCCTTCAGCCACTGCAGCGCCTCGACGGCGAGCGCGTGGTCGTCCTGCTGCGCGAGCCCGGACACGGTGAGCGTGCCGACCATTCCGACGCCGTCGATCAGCACGGGCACGCAACCTCCGTGCGCCACGTACTCGGTGAAGGGGAGCTTCGTGGTGTCGTTGAAGTCGCGCCCCTTGGCGGCGTGCGAGCGGCCGACGATGAGGCTCGAGGTCTCGAAGCGGCGCACCGTGCGAATCTTCCGCGCGATCCAGTCGTCGTTGTCAGGCGTGGTGCCGGCGAGCGCCACGTGGAACACCTGCTGGTCGCCCTTGCGGATGTCGACGGTGATGCCGAGCGACTCGGCCCGCCCGCGCTCGACGATCCAGGAGCCCAGCGCCCACGCGTCGTCGTGGGTGAAGCGCGTGAGCGCGAGGCTGCTCTCCTGCTCGCGAAGCGCGGCCACCTGGGCGGCGAGGTCCTGGTGGGTGTGCGGCATGACTCTCCCTTCGCGCGGCGTCGCGTCGTTGCGGCCGCTGCCTACTGGATGTCTACCGGACTTCGACGCCCAGGTACAGCGACGCTCCGTCGCGCCCTAGTGAGGGCTCATCAGCCCCGTCTGCTCGCCGGATTCCTCGAGGTAGGCGGTACGGCGCGCGAACAGGTCGGGGACGCGGTCGCGTACCCGCTGGATGAGCTCGGGCATGTCCGCGGTGGTGAGCTCGCCGTCGTCCACGACGACCTTCCCGGCGACCATGGTGAGGGTGACGTCCGAGCCCCGGACGGCGTGCACCAGGTTGTGGTGGATGTTCGCGTAGGGGCCCGACGGGAGCAGCGGCGTCATGCGCGGAGTGTCCGTGCGGACGGCGACTGCGTCGGCCTGCTTGCCGACCTCGAGCGAGCCGAGCCGGTCCCCCTGGCCGATCGCCCGCGCGCCGCCGGTGGTGGCCATCTCGAGCACCTGCCACGAGTCCATCGCGGCGGCGTCCATCGCTCGGAGCTTCCCCATGAGGGAGGCGACCTTCATCTCCTCGAACATGTCCAGGTTGTTGTTCTCCTTCTCGCCGTCGGTGCCGATGCCGACGGCGACCCCTGCGGCCAGCATCTCCGCGACGGGCGCGAAGCCGCTCGCGAGCTTCATGTTGCTGACGGGGTTGTGCGAGGCGCTGACGCCGTGCGACGCGATCAGCTCCACCTCGGACTCGTCGAGCCAGACGGCGTGGGCGATCATCGTCTGCGGGGTGTCGAAGAAGCTCAGGGACTCGAGCGCGGGCATGGGCCGCTTGCCCGTGCGCTCCAGGAACAGCTGCACGTCGAGCTCGGACTCGGAGCAGTGCGTGTACAGGCCGGTGCCGTACTGCTGCGCGAGCGCGATCGCCCGGCGCTGGCCCGCGTCGTCCGCGTAGAAGGGGTGCTCGAGCCCCACCCACGGCATGATCCGCCCGTCTGCCGCGCCTGACCACTCCTTGAGCATCCGCTCGTTGTCGTCGAGCGTGTCGAAGTAGTCGTAGTCGGGGTGCTCGCCCACGTAGTTGACGGTGACGACGCGGTTGCCCAGGGCCGACGCCGCGCGGGCCGCGCCGTCCATGTAGCGCCACATGTCGACGACGGTGGTGGAGCCCGAGAGCAGGCCCTCCGCGTAACAGAGCCACGACGCGGCCTCGGCGTCCTCCGGGGTGAGGACGCGGTGCATGGGGTCGATGTGCAGGCGCAGCCATTCCCACACGGGGAGGTGCTCGGCGGTGCCGCGCAGCATGCCGGAGTGGTGGTGCGCGTTGACGAGGCCGGGCATGAGGACGTGATCCGCGAGGTGCCGCGCGGGGGCGTCGGGGTAGGCGGCGGTCAGCTCGTCGGAGGTGCCGACGGCGACGATCGTGCCGTCGTCGTGCGCGAAACCCGAGTCCGTGAGCACGCTGCGATCGGCGTCCATTGGGACGAAGATGTCGGCTGTCAGGATCTGCACGGCCATGGGGACCTCCTCGGTGTCGGCGAGAAGTCCACCACAGGGGTGTTTCGGTGCAGTTTCCGCGCAGCGGGAGCGCTCTATCGGGAGTGCGGAGGGGGAGGGGGCCTCTCGGGTTGCCAAATACCAATCGCCGACCGGTATTGTGGGTGCGAGCCCGATGCCGTGCGCATCGTCGACACCGATCTGAAGGAACCTCATGTCCGTCGTGAACGCGATCGTCGCCACCTCCCCGACTGCCCCTCTTGAGCGCGGCACCGTCACCCGACGAGACCCGGGACCGCGCGACGTCGCGATCGAGATCGCATGGGCGGGCGTGTGCCACTCCGACATCCACACCGCCCGTGACGAGTGGGGACAGATGGAGTACCCCCTCGCCGTCGGCCACGAGATCACCGGGGTCGTCACGGCGGTCGGCTCCGAGGTCACGCGACACAGCGTCGGCGACCGCGTCGGCGTGGGCTGCATGGTCGGCTCGTGCCGCGAATGCGCCAACTGCAAGGCGGGGCACGAGCAGTACTGCGAGAAGGGCTTCGTCGCCACTTACGGCGCCGTGGACGAGGATGGCACCATCACCCAGGGCGGCTATGCGACCGACGTGGTGGTCGCCGAGGACTTCGTGCTCGCCATCCCCGACGCCCTTCCGCTCGACAAGGCCGCACCGCTGCTGTGCGCCGGCATCACCACCTACTCGCCGCTCTCCCACTGGAAGGTGGGCCCCGGCGTCCGCGTCGCGGTGGTCGGCATGGGCGGACTGGGCCACCTGGCCGTCAAGCTCGCGCACGCCATGGGTGCCGAGGTGACCGTCCTCTCGCAGTCGCTGCGCAAGAAGGACGATGGGCTCGCGTTCGGCGCGGACCACTTCTATGCCACGAGCGACCCCGAGACCTTCACGACGCTCGCCCGCAGCTTCGACGTCATCCTCAACACCGTGAGCGCGCCCTTGGCGATCGACGACTACCTGGGCCTGCTGGACCTCAACGGCACCTTCGTCAGCGTGGGAGCGCCGCCCGAGCCCGCCCAGGTCACGCTGTTCACGCTCTTCACCAACCGGCGTCGTTTCGCGGGCTCAAGCATCGGCGGCATCGCCGAGACCGCCGAGATGCTCGAGTTCTGCGCCGAGAACGACGTGGTGCCCGAGATCGAGGTCATCTCCGCCGACCAGATCAACGAGGCCTGGGAGCGCGTGGTGCGCGGCGACGTGCGCTACCGCTACGTCATCGACATCGACTCGCTGCGCGACTAGCCGAGAGGAGCGAGGCCCGGGCGAGGAGCCGCCTGGGCCTAGTGGCCGCCCGCTGCGATGTAGACGATCGCGCCGACGATCGCCGCGATGATCACGGCGAAGCACGCGATCGCGACGGCGGCCCGACTCCCGCGGACATGCCCGTCCTCGTCACGCGCGCCGGTGCCGGCGAGGGCACGCACACCCACGGCGAACAGTGCCGGAAGCCCTGCGCCGACGATCAGCCCGAACAGGACCACCTGTCCGAGCGCGCTCCACTCGATGTACTCGCTCATGCCTGATCACGCTTCCCGCCTGCGCCCGCGCCGGTGCCCTCGGCGATGAGCTCCACATCGTGGGCCTCGACGGCCTCGGCGACGATCTCGTCGGCCTGCTCGCCCGGCTCCCACTCGTGGTTGACGTTGTGGTGGCCGACGGGCTCGCGGCGAGACAGCACGTAGAACACCGCGGCGGAGATGAGCAGAAGGCCGAACACCACGTACGAGCCGACGTCGCCGCCGACGAACGTGTCGATCCCATAGAACAGTGCGCCGACGGCGCCCGCCGCGGGTACGGTGATGAGCCACGCCGAGAACATGCGTCCGGCCACGCCCCAGCGGACCTTCGCGCCGCGCATGCCGACCCCCGACCCGAGGATCGAGCCGGTCGCCACGTGCGTGGTGGACAGCGAGTAGCCGAAGTGGCTCGACAGCAGGATCACGGCGGCCGACGACGTCTCGGCGGCCATGCCCTGACGCGACTCGAGCTCGACGAGGCCCTTGCCGAGCGTGCGGATCACGCGCCAGCCTCCCGTGTACGTGCCGAGCGCCATGGCGAGCGCACAGGACACGATCACCCAGAACGGCACGGACGAGTCCGACGGCACCGCGCCGGCGGCGATGAGCGCGAGCAGGATGATGCCCATCGACTTCTGCGCGTCGTTGGTGCCGTGCGCGAGTGAGACGAGCGAGGCGGAGCCGATCTGGCCCCAGCGGAACATCTTGTCGTTGGACTCCTGCGGGACGTCCTTCGTGAGGCGCGTCACGAGCGCCGTGCCGACGCTCGCCACGAGGATCGCGACGATCGGGGCGATGAGCGCGGGCAGCAGCACCTTGGAGATGAGGCCGTCCCACAGCACTCCCGCGGAGCCCGCGGCGGCGAGGGCAGCGCCGACGACGCCGCCCACGAGCGCATGCGAGGAGCTGGAGGGTATGCCCAGCAGCCAGGTGAGGAGGTTCCAGACGATGCCACCGGCGAGGCCTGCGAGCACCACCTCGAGCGTCACGACGCCGGAGTCGACGATGCCCGTGGCGATCGTCGCGGCCACGGTCAGCGACAGGAACGCGCCGACCATGTTCAGGGAGGCGGAGAGCAGCACCGCCTGCTTGGGCTTGAGCGCGCGCGTGGCGATCGAGGTCGCCATCGCGTTCCCTGTGTCGTGGAAGCCGTTGGTGAAGTCGAAGGCGAGCGCGGTGGCTACGACGATGACGAGCAGCACCGGTTCGTTCACGGGAACAATTGTCGTCCGTCCCACGAGCGCGCGAGGCCACGAGCGGGCGGTATCCGGCCGCGACGGCACCGAGCCTCCGGGGAGCCTCGGGTCAAACGGGACCTAGGTCCCGCGTTGACGCCCGACGGCGGCGCGCCCTGGCATCGCACCAGTGCTGACACGGGGGTCGATCTCGGCACTCATGCGATGCCAGCGCGCACGTGCGCGGGTGTGGGGGCGCGAGGCGTGCGCCGCGAGACCGGCGGCGCGAGATGTGAGCGCCGCGGGTCAGACCCCCGCCGGCTCCACCCCGAACTCCCGCAGCAGTGCGAGCACGCGCTGCTCGATCTCGTCGCGGATGGGCCGCACGGCCTCGATGCCCTGGCCTGCCGGGTCCTCGAGGATCCAGTCCTCGTACTTCTTGCCGGGGTAGTACGGGCAGGTGTCACCGCAGCCCATGGAGATGACGGAGTCGACCTCGCGCACCATCTCGTCGGTCCAGCGCTTGGGGCGCTCGCTCGAGATGTCGATGCC
Organism: Demequina zhanjiangensis; assembly: GCF_030418315.1. Lineage (GTDB taxonomy): Bacteria > Actinomycetota > Actinomycetes > Actinomycetales > Demequinaceae > Demequina > Demequina zhanjiangensis. The sequence continues at coordinate 482,325 of NZ_JAUHPV010000002.1, read as the reverse complement.
CTTCTCCGCCATGGCCTCGACGGCGACGGGGTTGAGGGCCTCGGCGGGGCCGGAGCCGCCCGAGTAGGCGATCGCGTCCTCGCCCGCGTAGTGCTTGAAGAAGCCGAGCGCCATCTGGGAGCGGCCTGCGTTGTGCACGCAGAGGAACAGGGCTGAAGGCTTGGCGGTCGGGTCGGTCATGAGGTGGCCTCTTCCGTATGCGGGGTCATGGTGGGGGCGAGCCGGGCGATGCGGTCGGTGATGAGCGCGAACGCGGCGTCGAAGGCGGCGTCTGATCCGTCGTCGGACGGGTTGGCGAACGACCAGTGGAGCGCGCTGGGGTCGGCGAGCTCCTCGTGGGCGGCGTCGCACACGGTGACGACGAGGTCGTCCGGTGCGAGCACGTCGTCCACGTGGCGGGGGGAGGCCGACGGGATGGTGACGCCCCCGCGGTCGGCGGCGGCGATGGCCGACGATGAGATGCGGTTGCCTGGGTGCGTGCCCGCGGACTCCGCAGGCACCGCGCTCGCGGCGTTCCAGGCGGCGGCGGCCATCTGCGACCGGGCGGTGTTTCCCGTGCAGACGAAGACGACGCGGCGTGCCGCGAGCTGAGGCGTGGGCGCCAGGTCTTCGAGCGCGCGGGGGGCGAGTGCGACGTATGAGCGGCGTCGGTCGGCGTCAGAGCGGCGCTTGGTCACCATGCCGACCGCCTCGAGCTGGCGCAGGTGATGCGCCATGAGGTTGGAGCTGATGCCGAGCTGCTCCCGCAGCTCTCCCGGGGTGGCATCGCCGAGCGTCAACAGGTCGACGATCCGCAGGCGGATCGGGTCGGCGAGCGCTGCATGGCGCGCGGCGCGGTCGGTCAGTGAGGACGAGGCGTTCATTGCCTCAATGATGGTTGAGGCTTCTCGTCGGTGTCAACCTTCGTCCGGACGAACCATCGAGGAACCACCGAGGGACGACGAGTCAGTCGACGTCGCCGTCCACGTACAGCCAGCGGCCGTCCTGCTTCACGAACCTGCTCGTCTCCCGCATCTGTCCCGTCGAGATCACCCCCGTGCTGTGATGCGCCACGAAGGTGACGGTGCCCTCGTCGTCGTCAGCGCCACCGCGTGTGGAGCCGAGCACCTCAAGTCCGCGCCACTCGACCGCTTCCACATCGAGCGTCGTCGGCACGGTGGTCGGGTGCCAGGTCCGGTGCAGGTAGCCCGCGTCCCGCCGCACGTACGCGGTGTAGCGGGAACGCATGAGCGACTCGGCCGTCGGCGGCTCGAGCTCGCCTTTCACGAACGGGCGGCAGCAGTCACCGTACGACTGCCCTGACCCGCACGGACACGCGACCATCAGCCCTCCTCAGACCCCGCGACCTCGTGCACGCGGGCAGCGAAGGCATCGCAGTCCGCCGCCGGGGTGTCCCAGGCGCACATGAGCCGCACCTCCACGGTCTCAGCGCTGCGTCCGGGCCGCCAGTCGTAGAAGCGGTAGTCGCGTCGCACCTCGTCGGCGATGGCGCGCGGCATCTCCACGAAGACCGCGTTCGCGGCGGTCTCCTGGGCGAAGCGAAGCGTCCCGGCGTTGGCCAAGGGCTGCAACGACTCCCGCAGCGATGCCGCCATCGCGTTCGCGTGCCGCGCGTTCCGGAGCCACAGCGGGTCGCCCGACCCGTCAGCGGAGGTCATGAGCGCGGTCAGCTGCGCGGAGATGTACCGCATCTTGGAGCCGAGCTGCATGGTCTGCTTGCGTACGAACGGCAGATCGTGTGCGAGGCCCGAGGCGAGCTCCGGGTTGAGCACCACGACGGCCTCGCCCAGCATCGCGCCGTTCTTGGTGCCTCCGAAGGACAGCACGTCGGCCCCTCCGCAGGCGTCGAGCAGGCTCACGCCGAGCGCCGCCGCCGCGTTCGCGATGCGGGCTCCGTCCACGTGCACCTTGATGCCGCGTGCGTGCGCCGCGTCCACCAGCGCCGTGATCTCCTCCACCGAGTAGACGGTGCCCACCTCCGTGCTCTGCGTGAGCGAGAGGACCGCGGGCTGTGCACGATGCTCGTCGCCCAGGTCGGGCGTGTAGCGGTCCAGCTGCGCGGGCAGGATCTTGCCGTCGGGCGCGGGAAGCTCGAGGACCTTCAGGCCGCCCACCTTCTCCGGCGCGCCGCCCTCGTCGTTGTGGATGTGCGCGTGCTCCGACGCGATGACGCCGCCGCCCCAGCGGGGGCTGAGCGCGAGCAGTGACGTGACGTTCGCGCCTGTGCCGTTGAACACGGGGAAGCCGACGGCGTGCTCGCCGAAGGTCGCACGGATCGCCTCGTCGAAGGCGCCGGTGACCGAGTCCGATCCGTACGCGGGCTCGTGGCCGCCGTCGGCCGACGCGATCGCGTCCAGCACCTCCGGATGCACGGAGGCGTAGTTGTCGGACGCGAAGTGGACGGTCATGGTCATGCGGTCAGGTCCCTCACCCATTCGGTGCGCTCGGTGCGGAAGCCCGCCTTGCGCAGATACTCACGGTCAGTCATCTCGTGCGGGGTCAGCCGCACCTGGCGGAAGCCCGCCTCGGGAAGCGCGTGCGAGTCGCGGTACACGAACTGGCCCGGCGTGAAGTTGCGGAAGCGCGGCTTGACCCAGTCGAGCTCGACCTCGCCGACGCCGTCGCCCGCCTCGCGCACGGCGACCACGCCGACGGCCTCATCGCCGCGCACCACCAGGAACGAGTGCCGGACGACGCCATCCGCGGGCTCGGCGCTGAACTCGGGGGCGAACTGGGCGATGTCGTCCTTGTAGAGCGTCAGCACGTGACGCAGGTAGGGGCCGTCGGAGGGCACGGGGATCACCTTGTAGACCTCAGGGTCCTTCGCCTCCTTGTAGAGGCGGTTCAGCCAGTACGCGTTGATCACCACGATCGCCACGTTCATCGCCACATACGGCCAGATGCCGTAGATCAGGTTGTAGGCGGTCGCGATCGTCGAGCCGATCAGGTTCATCCACCGGAAGGTCAGCATCCGCGCCTGCATCAGCGAGACGACGATGAGGATGGATCCAATCCACCCGAAGATCTCGAACACCACATCGCTCATGGGACCAGCGTAGGGCCGCCACGGGGTGCCACCTGTTGCCGTGGGGACCCCGTGAGGTGGCCGCGCGCCCGCGGTGACGGTGCGCACCGCAGGCGCCGCGTACCCTCGATCCATGACCGACTCCGTGCGCGCCGACGTCTGGGTGTGGGCGGTGCGCCTCGCGAAGAGCCGCACGCAGGCGACCGAGGCGTGCAAGGCCGGCCACGTGCGGGTGCGCGGGGAGCGGGCGAAGCCGTCCACGCCCGTGCGTGTCGGGGATCGGGTGATCGTCAAGGGCGGCGCTCGCGAGCGGATCGTCGTGGTCCGCAAGCTCCTGCTCAAGCGCGTGGGCGCCGAGCCCGCGCAGGAGGCGTACGAGGACCACAGCCCACCGCCGCCCAAGCGCGAGCACAGCGCGGCCTTCGCCGTCCGCGACCGTGGCGCAGGCAAGCCGACCAAGCGCGAGCGTCGTCAGCTCGACAAGCTCCGCGGTCGACGCTAGCGGCGCCCGGGACGGGCTCCAGGGAGACGGAGCGTCAGCGTCGAACCGGGCCCAAGGTCCGGGTGCATCGTTCACCGCCGCCCGACGGTGACGGTATGTGACCTATCTCACCTCCCCGCTCCTCACAGACGATGGTTCGTCACCGATGAACCATTTGTATTGCCTGGTAACCAAGGTGTTGTGAGGAGAATGAAATGAACGGTCCACTGGTGGGGACGCTGCGTCGACGCGGGATCCGCGTCTCGCTCCGCTGGCAGCTCGCGGGCGTCGTCGGCGTCGTGATGGTCATGCTCGGAGGCGCCTCGATCGTCGCCTCGCTCGAGCTGCGCGACCAGGGTGCGGACAGCTATCACGCGGTGAGCGACGTCGGTGGCGTGTTTGCGCGGATCATCACTCTCGATGAGGCGCTCGACAGCGTGCGCATCCACAGCGCTGCCATGGCGTCGCTGTCTGGCGGGGAGGCCGAGGCCGCGTGGGTGGAGCAGCAGGCGCTGTACGGCGACGTGGACGAGGCGCTCGCCGCGCTGCGCGACGTGACGGACGACGCGTTCGGGAGCCCGCTCGACACCGTCGCTCTCGAGGAGGCGTGGGCGCGCTACCGGGACAACGAAGCGGTCGTGACCGGCGAGGCAGTCGGCAACACCCTTCTCGCCGAGTCCTCCCGTGACACCGTGGGGGAGTCGCTCGACGCGGCGGCCGCCGACCTTGCGACGCAGACCTCGGCGCGGGTCGAGGAGCTCGCGCTCCAGAGCCAGGCGGATGGCCGAGACGCGGTGGTGCTGGTGATCGGCCTGGTCGCGGGAGGGGTGCTCCTCTCCGGGATCGCTGCGCTCGTGCTCGGCGCGGCGCTCGGCCGCTCGGTGCGACGGGTTCGGCAGGCGCTCGAGGCGATGGCCGAGGGCGACCTGACCGTGGCCGCATCGGTGGACAGCCCCGACGAGATGGGTGACATGGCCGCTGCTCTGACGATCACACAGGCGTCGCTGCGGAGCACGATGGAGCAGGTCGTCGCGTCCGCGCGCACCGTCGCTTCGGCGGCTGATCAGCTTGCGGCCGCGAACGCGCAGATCGCTGCAGGGACTGCGCAGTCGTCGCTGCAGGCCACCGAGGTGGCACGCACCGCCGGCGAGGTCAATGACTCCGTGGAGGCCGTCGCGGTCGGTTCCGAGCAGATGGGGTCGTCCATCGCGGAGATCTCCGGCCACGCGAACGACGCTGCGACCGTCGCCGCCTCAGCCACGCAGATGGCGCACACGACCACCGAGCATGTGGCCCGTCTCGGCGTCTCGAGCCAGGAGATCGGCGAGGTCATCAAGGTGATCACCACGATCGCGGAGCAGACGAACCTGCTCGCGCTCAACGCCACGATCGAGGCAGCCCGTGCAGGGGACGCGGGACGTGGGTTCGCGGTGGTCGCGAGCGAGGTCAAGGAGCTGGCGCAGGAGACGGCGCGCGCCACGGAGCAGGTAGCGCAGAGGGTCGCGGCGATCCAATCCGACGCGGCCGACTCCAGTCGGGCCATCGGGGAGATCGGCGACATCATCGACCGGATCGACGGCCTGCAGAATCAGATCGCGGCCGCCGTGGTGGAGCAGACCGCGACCGCGGCGGAGATCTCGCGCTCCGCCGCGCTCGCGGCGACCGGCACCTCCGGCATCGCGGAGAGCGTGTCCGGCATGGCGCGGGACTCGAGTGAGGCGAGTGAGGTGCTGACCGGAGTCGGTGACTCCGTGGCGGAGCTGGCGCAGCTCGCCGGTGACCTGCGCGACCAGGTCTCCCACTTCCACTACTGACATGACGCGGCGACGCTGGCTCCAGGGTGCACCTGGGCCCGGCGTCGAACCGCTTCACGCGCCCCCTAGGACTGAAGTCCCTACTAGGCCCCTCGTTGCGGACGATGGGTGCGTCAGCACGAGCACCTCACTCACTGACGAACCCGGGGGAAACCATGACCACGTCCGCACCTGGCCGCCGCAGGCCACGCTTCACGCTTGCCGCCCAGATCTTCACCGCCGTCGGCTCCGTCGTCGCCGCGCTCGCGGTCGTGGGCACCATCTCCATCTCGACGCTGCACAGCATCGAGGACGAGAGCGCCGAGCTGCTCGCCGCGCAGGGGCGCATGGAGGACTCGGTGAACTCGCTCGAGGACGCGCTGTGGGAGGCACGCTCCGCGACCTATCGCCTGGGCGGCGTCTCGGAGGCCAAGGTGGCCGACATCGTCGAGGACATGCAGTTCCACCAGACGGAGTTCGAAGAGGAGCTCGACGCCTACGTCGCCGACTTCTCGCGGACCTTCGGGGAGGAGGTCTACGGTCTCGACCTGATCGATTCCACGTGGGATGGCTACAAGGCTGCGGTCAACTCCGTGTGGGTGCCGACCGAGGGCGTCGAGCCCGCGACCGAGTCGACCATCACCGGCTACGACTGGACCATCACCTCGCTCGTTGAGGAGTTCGCGTACGCGATCGACGTGCGCATCGAGGCTCGGCAGGCGGAGATGGTCGCGCACTCGAACGCCGTCATCATGATCACCACGGTCCTGCTCGTCGCAGGCATCGCGGTCGGCGTCGTGGTCGGCTGGTGGACCTCCCGCCGGATCTCCCGCTCGGCGGCCGCCGTGAAGACGTCTCTCGAGGCCATGGCCGACGGCGACCTGACCTCGACCGCCCGCGTCACCTCGAACGACGAGATGGGAGACATGGCGTCGTCCCTCGGCACGGCACAGGGCGCGCTTCGCGAGACGATGGCCGAGGTCATCAGCTCCGCGCAGACGGTCGCTGCGGCCGCCGAGGAGCTGTCCGCGTCCAACGCGCAGGTGGCCGCAGGCTCCCAGGAGACCTCGACGCAGGCGGGCGTCGTCGCCGCATCGGCCGATGAGGTGAACCGGTCGGTTCAGGCCGTCGCGTCGGGTGCCGAGCAGATGGGTGCCTCCATCAAGGAGATCTCTCACAACGCGAACGAGGCCGCCCGCGTCGCCGCCAACGCGACGAGCGTCGCCGAGTCCACCAACGCGCAGGTGGCGAAGCTTGGCGTCTCCAGCCAGGAGATCGGCAACGTCATCAAGGTCATCACCGGCATCGCCGAGCAGACCAACCTGCTCGCGCTGAACGCGACCATCGAGGCTGCGCGTGCCGGCGAGGCGGGCAAGGGCTTCGCCGTCGTCGCCGGAGAGGTCAAGGACCTCGCTCAGGAGACGCAGAAGGCGACCGAGGAGGTGGCGCGGCGGGTCCAGGCCATCCAGGAGGACACCGGCGGCGCCGTCGAGGCGATCACCGAGATCTCCGAGATCGTGAAGCAGATCAACGACTTCCAGATGACCATCGCTTCGGCCGTGGAGGAGCAGACCGCCACGACCACCGAGATGTCGAGGGGTGTCGCCGAGGCGGCGACCGGATCGGCGGACATCGCCGGCAACATCTCGACCGTCGCCCAGGCGTCGGCCGACTCGGCCCAGGTGCTCGACCAGATCGGCGCCTCGGTGAACGAGCTCGCGGAGCTCAGCTCGCACCTGCGGGCCAAGGTCGAGTACTTCACCTACTGAGGCACGCGACGAGGGGCCCCGGGGAGCGATCCCCGGGGCCCCTCGTGCGCGGCTCAGCGACTGTCAGGCACCCGGTGGGCGACCACCAGGTACCCCGATGGTCAGTGGTTCTGGTCGATCGGCTTCGCGCCCCAGATGCGGTCCAGGTAGTCCTGGATCGACCGGTCCGAGCTGAAGAACCCGCTGCGGGCGATGTTGAGGATCGCCGAGCGGCTCCACGACTCGTAGTCCGCGTACGCCGACTCGACGCGTTCCTGCGCGTCCATGTAGGACCGGAAGTCGGCGAGCGCCATGAAGCGGTCGCGCTGCGTGAGCGACGCGAAGATCGATCCCGCGGCCCCGTCCCTGTCGCCGCCCGTGAAATGGCCGGAGCCGATGAGGTTCAGGGCCGCCTTCAGCTGCGGGTCGGACTCGTAGTAGGCGCCCGGGTCGTAGCCCTCGGCCTGCAGGTCCGACGCCTCCGGCTCCGACATGCCGAACAGGAAGAAGTGGTCGTCGCCCACGAGCTTGCGGATCTCGACGTTCGCGCCGTCGTCCGTGCCGATCGTGAGGGCGCCGTTGAGCGCGAACTTCATGTTGCCCGTGCCCGAGGCCTCCTTGCCGGCGAGCGAGATCTGCTCGGAAAGGTCGGCCGCAGGGATCAGCATCTCCGCGAGCGTCACGTTGTAGTTGGGCGGGAAGGCGACCTTCAGGCGGCCCTCGAGCGACGCGTCGGCGTTGATGGTGCGGCCGATCGCGTTGATGAGCTCGATGGTCTCCTTGGCGCGCACATAGCCCGGGGCCGCCTTGGCACCGAACACGAATGTGCGCGGCGTCACCGACTCGAGCGGGATGCGGCCCGACTTGATGCCCTCGTACAGCGACACGATGTGCAGCAGCTTGAGGCTCTGACGCTTGTACTCGTGGAGGCGCTTGACCATCGCGTCGACCATGCCGTCGCCCGCGAGCTCGATGCCGTCACGGTCCTTGAGGACCTGTGCGAGACGGTGCTTGTTGGCGCCCTTGATGTCGCGGAAGGCGCGACGGAACTCGGGGTCGTCCGCGAGCGGCTCGAGGTTGCGCAGCTGCTCCAGGTCGGTGATCCAGCCGTCGCCGATCCCCGCGGTGATCAGCTCCGAGAGGCCGGGGTTGGCGAGGCGGACGAAGCGTCGCGGCGTGACGCCGTTCGTGACATTCGTGAACTTGTCGGGCCACATCTCGGCGAAGTCGTTGAGCACCTTGTCCTTGAGGAGCTCGGAGTGCAGCTCGGCGACGCCGTTGACCTTGAAGCCCGCGACCGTGGCGAGGTGGGCCATGCGGACCGCGCGGCCGGGCTCCTCGGCGATGATGGACATGCGGCGCACGCGCAGCTCGTCTCCCGGGAAGGCCTCGCGGACCTCCTCGAGGAACTCCTCATTGATGCGGTAGATGATCTCCAGGTGGCGGGGCAGCAGGCGGCCCAGCAGCTCGACCGGCCACACCTCGAGCGCCTCCGGCAGCAGCGTGTGGCACGTGTAGGCGAAGACCTTCTGCGTGACCGCCCACGCGTCCGCCCAGTCCCAGCCCTTCTCGTCGACCAGGATGCGCATGAGCTCGGGCACAGCGATCACCGGGTGGGTGTCGTTCAGCTGCCACGTGATGCGGTTCGGCAGGTTGTGGAGGTCGTAGTCCTCGGGCAGCACGTGATCCAGGAAGTCCCGCAGCGACGCGGCGACGAAGAAGTACTGCTGCTGCAGGCGCAGCTCCTTGCCCTGCGGCGTCGAGTCCTCGGGGTACAGGACCTTGGAGATGTTCTCCGCGAAGGTGCGGGCGCGGACCGCCTCCGTGTACTCGCCCGCATTGAACTCGCGCAGGTCGAAGTCGTGGCGGGCGCGGGCGCTCCACAGGCGCAGCGTGTTCACGCGACCGTTGCGGTAGCCCGGGACCATGTAGTTGTACGGCTTGGCGGTGACGTGCCACGACGGGACCCAGGTGCGGGCGCCCTCGGCGCTGTTGGTCGCCTCCTCGGTGTGCCCCCCGAACCACACCGGCACCGAGTACTCGGGGTGCGGCAGCTCCCACGGGGAGCCGAGGTGCAGCCAGTGGTCCGGCTTCTCCACCTGCTTGCCGTCCACGAACGTCTGCTTGAAGATGCCGTACTCGTAGCGGATGCCGTAGCCGACCGACGGGACGTTCAGCGTGGCCAGCGAGTCGATGAAGCAGGCCGCCAGGCGACCGAGGCCGCCGTTGCCCAGCCCGGGCTCCACCTCGACGGCGCGCAGCTCCTCGATGTCCTCACCCAGGTTGGCGAGCGCGTCGCGCGCGATGTCCTCGAGGTCGGCCGCCAGCAGCGCGTTCTCCAGCTGCGGGCCTAGGAGGAACTCGGCGGACAGGTACGCGACGGTCTTCGCCTGGTCGCGGTGCTGGTTGCGGAGGGTCTCGAGCCAGCGGGTCGTCAGATAGTGACGGACCGCGCGGGACAGCGCGAAGTACTTGTCGTTCGCGCTCGCGCGATCGAGGTCGACTCCGCGACCGTAGTTGAGCTCACGCAGGAAGGACCGCGTGAAGCTCTCGACTGAATGCTCGGGGACCGCCAGCGGCGGAGTGTTCTCGCTCACATGGGGCAATCTACGCGCAGTCCGCGCCCCTGTCAGCAGGTCTCAGGGCCCGGTCGAGGGCGGTCAGGGCGCCTCTGTGGAGGGCTGCGGCCCCGCTCCCAGGCCCGTCGCCGGACGCGCGGGGCCGAACTGCTGCTCCTTCATCCGCTCGAGCAGATCCTCCTGCAGCGTGCGGTTGGTCCGCTGCAGGTCGGACAGCACCCCGAGCGCAAGCGACAGCAGGGATCCCACGAGCAGCAGGGTGCCCAGGATCAGCGACTGGAAGTGGTTCCCCTGATCCCCCTGCAGGAGCAGGATCGCGTAGCGGACGAACGGCGAGAGCCCCACCACGCCGAACACGACGGCCAGCAGCGCGAACACCGTCCACGGCCGATACATCAGGTAGGAGCGCAGGATCGCCTTCGCGGACTGCGCCATGTGCACCCACATGTTGGAGAACAGGCGCGACTCGCGCGTCTTGGGGTTGGTGTGGATCGGCACCGAGTCGATCGCGAGGCGCTTGTTGCCCGCCTGGATGATGGTCTCCATCGTGTAGCTGAAGCGCGTGACGATGTTGAGCCGGTAGAGCGAGTATCGCGAGTAGGCGCGGAACCCCGAGGCGGCGTCGGGGAGCTCGGTGCGGGCCGCGCGGTTCACGACCCACGACCCGAGGCGCTGCATCTGCTTCTTGAACGGCGAGAAGTGAGCGATCGTGCGCGTCTGACGATCGCCGATCACGATCTCCGCCTTCCCGGCGAGGATCGGCGCCACCAGATCCGGGATCCGCTCCTGCGGGTACTGGTTGTCGCCGTCGGTGTTGACCACGATGTCGGCGCCGTGCGCCAGCGCATGCTCCACGCCGTCCCTGAACGACCGGGCGAGGCCCATCGTCGTCGTGTGCCGCAGCACGTGATGCGCGCCGTGCGCGAGGGCCACCTCGCCCGTGCGGTCGGTGGAGCCGTCGTCGATCACGACGATCTCCAGCTCGTCCACGCCCGGGATCTCGCGCGGGATCGAGTCGAGCACCGCGGGCAGGGTCTCCTCCTCGTTGAGGCAGGGCACCTGGATGACGACCTTCATGAATCCCCAGCGTAGTGCCGCTGCACAGCAAGGGAGGCGGTCCTGACACGCCCGCGAGCCGCGTCCACGGTGCGTCGACGAGCACGGGTCTCGCCGGTCTCGGCGCGCGCCCTGTCCGCGAACGAGGCTTTGCGACACAATGGGCGGGTGACCTCGTTCGTTGATCGCCACATCGGTCCTGCCGACGACGCTGTCGAGACCATGCTCGACACCGTCGGCTACTCCTCGCTCGCCTCGCTGGTCGAGGCCGCCGTGCCGGAGTCGATCCGGCTCGACGACGTGCTCCAGCTGCCAGAGGCGCGGGACGAGCACGTGGTGCTCGACGCGCTGCGCGGCATCGCGACCAAGAACCGCACCGCGGTGCAGATGATCGGTCAGGGCTATCACGACACGATCACCCCCAAGGTGATCCAGCGCGGCATCCTCGAGAACCCCGCCTGGTACACGTCCTACACGCCGTACCAGTCGGAGATCTCCCAGGGTCGCCTCGAGGCGATGCTGAACTTCCAGACGATGATCGCGGACCTCACCGCGCTCCCGATCGCCGGCGCCTCGCTCCTCGACGAGGCGACCGCCGTCGCTGAGGCCGTGCTGCTGATGCGCCGCGCGGTGAAGGGCAAGGAGGGCGGCGTCATCGTCCTCGACTCGGAGACGCTCCCGCAGACCGTCGCGGTGGTGCAGGCGCAGTGCGAGGCGATCGGCCTGCCCGTGCGCGTCGAGGACCTCTACGAGGACTGGGAGGCCCCGGAGGACCTCGTCGGCCTCGTGGTCCAGCAGCCTGGCGCGTCCGGACTGCTGCGTGACGTCGCCCACGTGATCGACAAGGCCCACCAGGTCGACGCGCTGGTCACCGTCGCCGCCGACCTCCTCTCGCTCGCGATCGTCAAGGCGCCCGGCGAGCTCGGGGCCGACGTGGCCGTCGGCTCCGCGCAGCGCTTCGGCGTGCCGCTGTTCTTCGGTGGTCCGCACGCCGCCTTCATGTCGGTCCGCTACGGCCTCGAGCGCCAGCTCCCCGGCCGCCTCGTCGGAGTGTCCGTCGATGCCGACGGCAACACCGCCTACAGGCTCACCCTCCAGACGCGCGAGCAGCACATCCGCCGCGACAAGGCCACCTCCAACATCTGCACCGCGCAGGCGCTGCTCGCCGTCGTCGCCAGCATGTACGCCGTCTACCACGGGCCCGACGGGCTCCGCGAGATCGCGATGAAGGTCCACTCGACCGCCGTCGCCGCCGCGGACGCCCTCACCGCCGCGGGCATCCATGTGCGCCACGAGCACTTCTTCGACACCGTGATCTGCGAGGTGCCTGGGGGAGCCGACTCCGTGGTCGCGCGTGCCGCCGTCGAGGGCATCAACCTGCGTCGCGTGGACGCCGACGCCGTCGCGATCGCGTGCGACGAGGTCACCCGACTCGACATCCTCGACAAGGTCGTGGAGGCGTTCACCGCCACCAAGCGCCACCCGATCTACACGCCGCCGCGCGTGGCGATCCCGCGCGAGCTGCGCCGCACCAGCGACTACCTCACGCACCCGATCTTCCACGCGCACAGGTCCGAGACGTCGCTCATGCGTTACATGCGACGCCTCGCCGACCGCGACCTCAGCCTCGACCGCACGATGATCCCGCTCGGCTCGTGCACCATGAAGCTCAACTCGGCGATCGAGATGGCCACGATCAGCTGGCCCGGCTTCGCGAACATCCACCCGTTCGCGCCCGCCGAGCAGACTCGCGGCTACCGCGAGATGATCGGCCAGCTCGAGGACTGGCTGGCCGAGATCACCGGGTATGCCGCCGTGTCCGTCCAGCCGAACGCGGGCAGCCGCGGCGAGTACGCGGGCCTGCTCGCGATCCGCGCCTACCACCGCTCCATCGGCGAGGAGCAGCGCGACATCTGCCTGATCCCCGCGTCGGCGCACGGGACGAACGCGGCCTCGGCGGTTCTCGCCGGCATGCGGGTCGTGGTGGTCGGGACGGCGTCCGACGGCGAGATCGATCTGGACGACCTCAATGCGAAGCTCGCCACCCACGGCGACGCGGTCAGCTGCATCATGCTCACCTATCCGTCCACGCACGGCGTCTACGAGGCGCACGTGGGCGAGGTGTGCGCCGCCGTGCACGAGGCCGGAGCCCAGGTGTACATCGACGGCGCGAACCTCAACGCGCTGGTCGGCCTCGCCAAGCCGGGACACTTCGGCGGCGACGTCTCCCACCTGAACCTGCACAAGACGTTCTGCATCCCGCACGGCGGTGGCGGCCCCGGGGTGGGCCCCGTCGCCGTCGCGGAGCACCTCGTTCCGTTCCTTCCCGAGCTCCAGCAGACCGTGCGTCGGCCCCAGGAGCTGCTGCGCCGCGGGGCCCCCGTCTCCGCCGCGCCGTACGGTTCGGCCGGCATCCTCCCCATCTCGTGGGCCTACATCGCCCTCATGGGCGGCCCGGGCCTGCTGCGCGCCACCCAGGTCGCGGTGCTGTCCGCCAACTACGTGGCCACGCGGCTCGACGAGGACTACCCGGTGCTCTACAAGGGTCCGAACGGTCTCGTCGCCCACGAGTGCATCCTCGACGTGCGCCCGATCACGAAGGCGACAGGCGTCACCGCCGAGGACATCGCGAAGCGACTGATCGACTACGGCATCCACGCGCCCACCATGTCCTTCCCAGTCGCCGGGACGCTCATGGTCGAGCCCACCGAGTCGGAGGACCTCGCCGAGATCGAGCGCTTCATCGAGGCGATGAAGGCCATCCGCGAGGAGATCCGCGCGATCGAGCGGGGAGAGATCGCAGCCGCCGACTCCGCGCTGCGGCACGCGCCCCACACCGCCGCGTCCGTCGCGGGCGACACCTGGGAGCAGGCGTACCCCCGCACCCAGGCTGCCTTCCCCGTCCCCGCGCTCAAGTCCGACAAGTACTGGCCGCCCGTGCGCCGGATCGACAACGTGTTCGGCGACCGCAACCTGGTGTGCGCATGCCCGCCGCTCGAACTCTTCGAGGACCCCGCGGAGTAACGTCCGCCTCCGCCGCCCGCCGCGGGCGGGCAACCCCTCATGTCCGAGGCCGATCGCGCCGATGTGGAGTACGCGACAAAGCCTTGGTTCCGGCGTGCCCGGAGACTAGCCTCGATCCCTTGATCGAGCACGCCATGAGGAAGGGAGACGCCGATGGGTGACGATGCCGCCTACGCGGTCGCCTTCCTGACGGGACTGGGCCTCTTCCTGGCCGGATACGTCCTCATGGGCTTCGGCCTCGGCGCGGCTCTGCGCCAGCTCGGTCGCCCCGTCGGACCGGCGTGGATCCCTGTCGCCAGGTGGGTCGCCGCGGCGCGCGCCGCCGATGGCTCGGCCGTCGCCACCGGAACGGTCCGGTCGCTCGAGGCGGCCGGTGTGCTCGCCGCAGCCGGCGTGATCGGTGCGCTCGCGGTGGGTGCTGACCTGCCTCGCGCCGCCTGGGTGCTCCCGCTGCTCGTCGCCGCGCCCTTCGCCGTCGCCGGATGGATCCTCTGGATCCTCCACGCCGGCTGGCTCAGCGCCCGCCTCAGGGTCCCCCGCGGACTCGTCGTCGTCGCCGCGATCGCCCCTCCCGTCTGGGGCTTCGTCGCGGCATCCATGGCCGCACGCGACGTGCGACCGATCACCGGTGCGATCCCGATCGTGTCCGAGGCGTCGTCCGCAGACGACTCCGACGACCTCGACGCCGAGGCCCCCACGATCACGCAGCCAGTCATGGCCCCCTTGTCCACACCCCTGCCAGTGCGCAAGACTGCTGGGGACGAAAAGTCCCGCTCTGAGGCTTTCGTCCGACAGCAGTCCCCCGCCACCGCCGTCGCGCCGTCGCCGAGGCTCGCGCCGCCGGCTGCCGTACCGGCCGCGATCCCGTCGCGGCAGCTCTTCGAGGAGACTCCAGTGACCACACCCTCAGATCCCGATCGACCGATGCCGTGGTCGCCGCCGCCGTCCTCGCCGACGCCCGCGGCTGAGCAGCCTCACGTGGCGCCCACGCAGCCCGTGTCTCCGTACGAGCGTCCGGCCGAGGTCACGGGGGCCGACGAGCTCGCGACTGCCGGCATGCCGACCCTCGGTGATGACGATCAGTCCGGCCGCGACACGGGCAAGCGCATGCCCGACCCGCTGCCCGGACCCCCGCCCGCCTCGCAGGAGGAGACCCCGGCGTGGAAGGGCGTGTTCGACGACGCGACGATCGCCGCGCTCCTCAACTCGGGCTTCGGCGACGAGGACGAGGACGACGACCTGGACCAGACGCGCGTCAGCCCGCGTCGACGTGAGCCATGGGAGCTCGTCACCCGCGACGGCGTGACCTACGCGCTCACCAGCGCCGTCACGATCGTGGGACGCATCGGCGGCAGGCCCGGCGCGGACGGCGCCGCTCGCATCGACATCGCGGACCCCACGCGCACGATGTCGAAGACGCACGCCCGGCTCGTCTGGATCGACGGACTGTGGATGGTCGAGGACCTTGGCTCCACGAACGGCACCCTCCTCGTCGACTCCCACGGCCGCGAGACCGTCGTCCCGCCCCACGCGCCCACTCCGCTCGTGGGCCGCGTCATGTTCGGCGACTTCGAGATGGTCCTGCGACGGGTCGGCGACTGACGGCGCCGCACGGGGCGCAAGTTCCGACGCGACTACGCTGAACCCGTGAACTCCGCACCGCTCCGCTCGCCCCTGCACGATGAGCATGTCGCCCTCGGCGCGACGCTCGTGGACTTCGCCGGCTGGGAGATGCCGGTCCGCTACTCGGGAGACATCGCCGAGCACACCGCGGTCCGCACCGCGGCGGGCCTGTTCGACCTGAGCCACATGGGCGAGCTGTCGGTGCGCGGCGCCGAGGCGGAGGCCTTCCTCGACGATGCGCTCGTCGGGCGCATGAGCGCGGTCGCGCTCGGCGGCGCGAAGTACACGATGCTGTGCGCCGCCGACGGAGGCGTGATCGACGACCTGATCGTCTACCGACGCGACTGGGACCACTACGTGATCGTCGCGAACGCGGCCAACCGGGACGCGGTCGCCGCCGAGCTCGCCGAGCGGGTCGAGGGCTTCGACGCCGACGTGGAGGACATCTCCGACGACATCGCCCTCATCGCGGTCCAGGGTCCCGCCGCCGAGGCGATCGTGCAGCGCATGACCGAGCGCGGAGCCGACGACGTCGAGGCCATGAAGTACTACGCGTCCGCGCCGATCCTCCTGGCCGGGGGCATCCACGCGTTCGTCGCGCGCACCGGCTACACGGGCGAGGACGGGTTCGAGCTGTTCGTCGGCGCAGATGAGGCCGCCGCGGTATGGCAGCTGGCGCTCGCCGAGGGTGCCGCGGACGGGATCGTGCCCTGTGGCCTGTCCTCACGCGACACGCTGCGGCTCGAGGCCGGGATGCCGCTCTACGGGCATGAGCTCACCCGTGAGACCACCCCCTTCGAGGCGGGGCTCGGCCGCGTGGTCGTGTTCGGGACGGAGAAGAATCCCCGCGGGGACTTCGTGGGCCGGGCCGCTCTCGAGTCGGCACGCGACGCGTGGAACGCCGCGCTCGCAGACCCCGCCGCGGCGGGCGGCGAGAAGACTCTTGTGGGCCTCGTCGGTGACGGCCGACGGGCCGCGCGAGCCGGCTACAGCATCGTCGACGAGTCCGGCGCCTCCGTGGGAACCGTCACCTCCGGCGCCCCGTCGCCCACGCTCGGCAAGCCGATCGCGATGGCCTACGTGCCGCTTGCGCTCGCGTCCGAGGGCACCGCTGTCCATGTCGATGTGCGTGGAAGGCGGGAGTCGATGACCGTGACCGCGCTACCGTTCTACAAGAGGACCGCCTGAGTCCCCATGGCCAGCCTGTAAGGAAGGACCACTGATGGCACACGTTCCCGAGGAGCTCCTGTACAGCGAGGAGCACGAGTGGGTGTCCGGCGAGCTCGCCGAGGACTCGGTCGTCACCGTCGGCATCACCGAGCACGCCGCTGAAGCGCTCGGCGACATCGTCTACGTCGAGCTGCCCGCGGTGGGCGACTCGGTCAGCTCGGGCGAGGTCTGCGGCGAGCTGGAGTCCACCAAGGCCGTCAGCGAGATGTACTCGCCCGTGACCGGAGAGGTCGTCGCGGTCAACGAGGAGCTGTCCGACGCTCCCGAGACGATCGGCGAGGACGCCTATGGAGAGGGCTGGATCTTCAGGGTCCGCCTGGCTGAGGAGCCGTCGGGGCTGCTCGACTCCGAGGCGTACGCGAAGATCACCGAGTGACCTCGGATCCCGTCCCCGCGGGAGACCACGAGCCGCACGGCCAGGTCCCCGTCCATGGCGCGCCGCGCCTCGTGGTCGCGGCGGCCATCACCGACGACCTCGAGCAGCCGCGCCTGCTGTTCGCTGCACGACGCTCGGCGCCTCCCGTGTTCGCGGGCCTGTGGGAGTTCCCTGGCGGCAAGGTCGACGAGGGGGAGACTCCCGAGGAGGCCCTGCACCGCGAGCTCGACGAGGAGCTGGGCGTCGAGGTCGAGCTCGGCGATGAGATCCCGGGTCCTGATCAGGGCATCCTTCTGCCCGATGGCACCGACACCGGCCCCGCATGGGAGCTCCGCGCCGCTGACGCCGACGGACCGCGGCTGGTGCTGCGCGTGTGGTGGGCGACCCTCAAGCCCGGCGAGGACGGCTCGCTGCCCGAGCCGAAGCCGCTCGAGGACCACGACGAGCTGCGCTGGCTCGAGCCCGGTGCCTGGCGCGATGTGCCGTGGCTGCCGGCCGACACCCGCATCGTCGAGGCGCTCCTGGACGACGCGATCGCGCGCCTGCGCAAGGGGTTCTGCTAGGACGCTGTCCGCGACACGCAGCCCGCGATGTGGTCGTCGACCAGTCCGCAGGCCTGCATCGCCGCGTACATCGTGGTCGGTCCGACGAACACGAAGCCGACCTTCTTGAGGGCCTTCGCGAGGGCGACGGACTCGGGGATCTGTGCGGGTACATCGGCCCAGGTGGCCGGAGGCGTCGACCGAGGCTCCGGGGCGTGAGCCCAGACGATCTCGTCGAGCGAGCCGCCCTCAGCCTGGAGCGCCACGAGCGCCTGTGCATTCGTGATCGCGGCCTCGATCTTCCGACGGTTCCTGATGACGCCCGCGTCTGCCATCAATCGCTCCACGTCGTCGGCCCCGTAGGTGGCGACCACGTGTGGATCGAACCCGTCGAACGCCGCGCGGAAGCCCTCGCGCTTGCGCAGCACGGTGATCCACGCGAGTCCTGACTGCATGGCCTCGAGCACGAGCCGTTCGTACAGTGCCGTGTCTCCGTGCACGGGGACGCCCCACTCCTCGTCGTGATAGGCGGCGTAGAGGGGATCGTCGTTGCCGAAGCAGCGGATCGCGAGCTCGGTGGGGTTCGTCATGCGCCCAGTCTGCCAAGCGCCTGTGACGCGCTGGACGGTCTCGCGGCTGCCTGCGGACACGAGACAACGAGGCGCGGCCTGGGGACGCCGGTGGGTCTGCGCTCGGGAGAGCCCTTCGTGACCGGAGACGTCCGGCGCCGTCGCATCGCTTCACGGAACCGGCATGACCGACACCTGTCCACGGCACCGCGGGCCAAGTGTGCGTATCCTCTGCGCCATGACCATCGCGGGTCTCCTGCGCCATGAGCGTCCGACTCTCAGCTACGAGCTGTTCCCTCCCCGCACCCCTGCGGCGGAGGAGACGCTGCGTGCCACGATGAAGGTGCTCGCGGACACGCACCCGGACTTCATGTCGATCACGTACGGGGCCTCAGGCACCACGCGGTCCACCTCCCGCGGCGTCGTCCAGATGCTCGCCGAGGCGCACACCATCCCGCCGCTCGCGCACCTCACATGCGTCGACCAGTCCCGCGACGAGCTGATCACCGTGATCGAGGAGTACCTCGAGGAGGGCGTCCTCGACTTCCTGGCGCTGCGTGGGGACCCGCCCCAGGGCACCCCGGACTGGCGGCCGCACCCCGATGGGCTGCTCTACGCGAGCCAGCTCGTCTCGCTCGTCCATGAGGTGGCGCGAGCGCACGGCGTCAGCGACATCTGCGTGGGCGTGGCCGCGTTCCCTGCCACGCACGCGATGGAGCGATGGCGACAGTCGGCGATCGACGTGATGCGCTTCAAGGAGCGCGCGGGGGCGCAGTTCGCGATCACCCAGGTGTTCTACGAGGTGGAGCAGTACACGGCGCTGGTCGAGGATGCGCTCGCGCATGGCGTGACGATGCCGATCATCCCCGAGGTGATGCCGATCGTGTCGACCAGGCGTGCCGTCCGCGCGTCCGAGCTGACGGGCGTCCCGACCCCCGTCGAGCTCGTCGCGGCGCTGGAGGCGGCGGAGTCCGACGATGCGGCGCGCGCGGCAGGAGTCGCCCATGCGGCACGACTGTCGCGAGAGCTGCTCGACGCCGGTGCCCCAGGAATCCACATCATCACCTTCAACCAGTCGGCGGCCGCGCTCGAGCTGGTCGAGGCGATGGGTCTGCGCGCCAGCTGAGGTCCCGCCGCGTGTGCGGTCCCGTGGCGGAATCCGCGTCGCCTGAGCCGCGTTAGCCTGCTCGTACCCCGTCCGAAAGGAAGCCATGTCCGACGAGACCCTGCCCAAGTCGATCTCGATGACCCGTGAGTCCGAGGGTGTCTACACCGTGACGACCCAGTCCGGCGCGACGCTGACGTTCGGTCGCGGTGAGGGGCTCGTCTCCCCGGTCGAGCTCCTGCTGGCCGCGATCGCCGGCTGCTCGAGCATCGATGTGGACATGATGACGACCCGTCGCGCGGAGCCCGATCGCTTCGACGTCACCGTGACCGCGGAGCAGGTGAAGGGCGAGTCCGGGAACATCCTGCGCGACATCGCGGCGGTGTTCGATCTCGCCTTCCCCGAGGGCGAGGACGGCGACAAGGCGCGCGCCCGCATCGCAACCGCCCTGAAGGCGAGCCACGACAAGTACTGCACCGTCTCTCGCACTGTCGAAGCAGGCGTCCCCGTCTCACTGGTTGAGAAGGACTGACCACCCCTCGGACGCGCGAAGCATCCAGATGACACCTGTCCAAGTCGCCTGGCAGGAGCATGACCGCAGGCAGAACCCTTCACAGGCGTGTTTCGCGTAGGTAAACTCGCGCGCACCCACTCGGCGCACGAAGTCGCGCGTCGACAAAGCGCAATGGCGAGCCCGCCGCGCATGCCACCCATGAGGAACTCATGTCTGACAACACCCCTGTTGCCGTGCCCACCCCTGCCTTCCCCGGCGGGACCGTCCTCGGATACCCGCGCATCGGACGCATGCGCGAGCTCAAGAAGGCGCTCGAGTCGTTCTGGAAGGGAACGACCACCGAGGCCGACCTCGAGGCGACCGCGAAGGAGCTCCGCTCCGTCACCCGTGAGCGAATGGCTGGGCTCGGCCTCGCGAAGGATGACTCGTCGATCCCGTCGAACTTCTCGTTCTACGACCACGTGCTCGACGCTTCCGTGACGTTCGGCGCGATCCCCACCCGCTTCGCTCGCCTGCGCAAGGACGACGGCTCGGTGGACCTGGCCGGCTACTCGACCATCGCTCGTGGCGAGGGCGCCGACGCCCCGCTCGAGATGACCAAGTGGTTCGACTCGAACTACCACTACCTGGTGCCCGAGATCGGACCGGAGACCACGTTCGCGCTCTCCTCCACGCGCTGGGTGGACGAGTTCACCGAGGCCAAGGGCGCCGGCTACCTGACCCGCCCGGTCATCACCGGTCCGCTCACCTACCTCTACCTCGCCAAGCCCTCGGACGACGCGCCCACGGGCTTCGCGCCGATCGAGCGCCTCGACGACCTGCTGGCCGTGTACGTCGAGCTCCTGGCCGCCTTCAAGGCCGCGGGAGCCGAGTGGGTTCAGATCGACGAGCCCGTGCTCGTCGCGGACATCGACGCCGACCGTGCCGACGTGCTGGCGAACGCCGAGAAGGTCTACGCCGCCCTCGCTGCAGCCGCGGAGCGTCCTCAGATCCTGGTCGCCGCCCCCATGGGCTCTCTCGAGGATGCGCTTCCCGTGCTCGCCGCCTCCGGCGTCGAGGCCGTCGCGCTCGACCTCGTCAAGGGCGCCGTGCCCGAGGGCGTGGACCTGGCTGGTCTGACCGTGGTGGCCGGCGTGGTCGACGGCCACAACATCTGGCGCACGGACGCCGACAAGGCGCTCGCGAAGCTCGAGGCGGTCGCCGCGCTCGGCGGCGCGGTCGCAGTCGGCACCGCGACCTCGCTCTTCCACGTGCCCCACACCCTCGAGGGTGAGGAGCACCTGGGTGAGGAGCTTCTGAGCTGGCTGTCCTTCGCCGACGAGAAGATCGGTGAGGTCGTCACCCTGGCCACCGCGCTGCGCGAAGGCGAGGACGCCGTGGCCGATGCGCTCGCGGAGACCCGCGCCGCGCTGGCGTCCCGGGCAGCGCACCCGGGCACCAACCGTGCCGACGTGCGCGACCGCCTCGCGGCGATCACGCCTGCGGACCGTGACCGTGCTGCCTACCCGGTCCGCGAGGCCGCACAGCACGAGCGCTTCCAGCTCCCCGAGCTCGCCACGACGACCATCGGCTCGTTCCCGCAGACCCCGGAGATCCGCAAGTCCCGTGCCGCATGGGCCAAGGGTGAGATCGACGACGCCGCGTACGAGGCCGCGATGAAGGCCGAGATCCAGTCCGTGGTGAAGCTGCAGGAGGACCTGGACCTCGACGTTCTCGTCCACGGCGAGGCCGAGCGCAACGACATGGTCCAGTACTTCGCCGAGCTGCTCGACGGGTTCTCCGTCACCAAGAACGGTTGGGTCCAGTCCTACGGCTCGCGCTGCACGCGCCCGTCGATCCTGTGGGGTGACGTCGCACGTCCCGAGCCCATGACGGTGCGCTGGGCGCAGTACGCGCAGTCACTGTCGGACAAGCCCGTCAAGGGCATGCTCACCGGTCCGGTGACGATCCTCGCGTGGTCCTTCGTGCGCGATGACCAGCCGCTGTCCGTGACCGCCGACCAGGTGGGCCTCGCGCTGCGCGACGAGGTGACCGACCTCGAGGACGCCGGCATCGGCATCATCCAGGTGGACGAGCCCGCGCTCCGTGAGCTGCTGCCGCTGCGCAAGCGAGACCAGGCGGCCTACCTCGAGTGGTCGGTGGGCTCATTCCGGCTCTCGACTGCGGGCGCCAAGGACGACACGCAGGTCCACACGCACCTCTGCTACTCGGAGTTCGGCGAGATCATCGACGCGATCGACGGCCTCGACGCCGACGTGACCTCGATCGAGGCGGCGCGCTCGCGCATGGAGGTGCTGCCCGCGATCCGCACCCACGGCTACGAGCGTCAGATCGGTCCGGGCGTGTGGGACATCCACTCGCCGCGCGTCCCGTCCACGCAGGAGATGACCGAGCTGCTGTCGCTGGCCAAGGAGTCCATCCCCGGCCGTCAGCTGTGGGTCAACCCCGACTGCGGTCTCAAGACGCGTGGCTACGAGGAGACCGTCGCGAGCCTCGAGAACCTCATCGCGGCCACCAAGGCGGTTCGCTAGCCGCCACCGCGTCGAAGGGCTGGGCATCCGGATCCGGATGCCCAGCCCTTCGTGCACTCGGCCCGACGCCGCGGTGACCGGTGAGCTAGGGCGTCAGCCCGGTGCAGGCGGCGTTCTCGACGTACCCGTTGACGGAGTCGAAGCGGACGCCGGGCGTATCGCTGTTCTTCCCGCCAGGGATGCGGAGCTGCACGCACCAGTCGTCGATCGCGCCACCTCCGGTGAAGCCGACGAACTCCACGTCGGGTGAGACGCCGAGCACCTTCTCCGAGTTGATGAAGTAGTAGTCGCCGTCCGAGGTCACGGCCAACGACGTCGCCTCGTCGTCCCAGGCGGCGCGGATCTGGATGCCCAGGTTCATCGCGTCGGCCTGCGCGACTGCGTCCTTGGCCCTGGCCTGGTGGTTGAGGTAGATCGGCACCGCGATCGCGGCCAGGACGGCGATGATGACCACGACGACGAGGATCTCGACAAGGTTGAAGCCGTCGTCGCGGCGTAGATCTGTGCGGTGCTGCATGGTGCCCCCCTCAGAGCATGCTCCCGTCTCCGACGTCCCTCGCGTCGATGCCCGGGGTGGCACGCGTTCTCACTATCGTGACCGAGAGTGGAACTCAGCGCAACAGTCCGCGCATCTGTACGCGGGGCGTCGCCGGTACGTACGGGACCAACGGGGAGGAAAGGGGTGGCGCTCGTCAGTCCTCGAGCAGCAGCTGCCAGATCCCGACGTCGACCCACTGGCCGTGCTTGAACCCGACCTCGGTGAAGGTACCCACCCGCGAGAACCCGAACCGCTCGTGGAGCGCGGCTGACGCGTCGTTGGGGAGCGCGATGCGCGAGTATAGCCCGTGCGCAGGGGAGTGCCGCGAGCTGTCCGGCAGGTCTCGCACCCTCTCGATCAGCGCGCCGTAGAGCAGCGTGCCGATGCCTCCGCCGCGCGCGTCGGGATCGAGATACACGGTCAGCTCGAGTGCGTGCCGGTAGGCGTCGCGCTCCTGAAAGGGGCCGGCGTAGGCGAAGCCGAGCATCGTGCGCTCGTCGGCGTCCTCGGCGATCAGCCACGGCAGGCCAGCGGACTGGACCTTCGCGATCCGTGCACCCATCTGCTCGACCGGGACCTCCTCGGTCTCGAAGGAGATGACGGTGTCCCTGACGTACGGGTTGTAGAT
The DNA here is from genome assembly GCF_030418315.1 of Demequina zhanjiangensis. Classification (GTDB taxonomy): domain Bacteria; phylum Actinomycetota; class Actinomycetes; order Actinomycetales; family Demequinaceae; genus Demequina; species Demequina zhanjiangensis. The sequence continues at coordinate 458,963 of NZ_JAUHPV010000002.1, read as the reverse complement.
CGCGGCGGCGGCGGCGCCGTCATCGGGCGTGGCGTCTCGCAGCGTGGGGCGGAAGGGCATGGCCGTATCGTCTCAGCAGAGCGATGGGCCTGTCACGCTGCTCGCGGCACCGTCTCAGGCCACGGCGGGCGCCCTGTCGACCTTCTCCTCGTAGGCGCGCTTGCGGCGCAGGTACCGCCAGCCGCCCAGCATGAGCACGATGCCGAGGGCGCCGGCCCAGGCGGTCACCGTGAAGCCGCCCCCCGAGCCGTAGGTGTCGATCGCCAGGCCGGTGAGCCAGGCGCCGAGCGCGACTCCCATGTCCAGGCCGACCCGCGTCCAGGCCATGCCCTCGGTGAGCCTGCTGCGGGGCACCAACGCGTGGACGACGCCATCGCCGACGGCCATGGTCGGCGCGATCGCGAGGCCCGTGAGGAACATGAGTACCGCGAGCCATGCGAGCGACCCGGCGAGGTGGAAGGTGATCGCGCCGATTCCCGACGCCGTGACGCCCCAGAGCAGACGAGAGGCGAGGGTGCGCTGCCACACGCGCGAGCCGTAGAGCAGGCCGCCGACGAGCGAGCCGAGCGCGAAGATCGCGAGCACGGGACCCGACCACGCCATCTGGTCCAGCTCCTCGGCGAGGGCCACCGTGGACGCGTCGGCCGAGGCGAAGAGGGCGCCCTGGGTGGCGAAGATGATGGACGTCAGGATCAGGGCGGGCGTCGTCACGAGGAGGTGGCCGCGGAGCGGACGGCGGTAGCGGCGCACCTTGCGCGGGCGCTCCAAGCCGATGCGGGGGAGCGAGCCGTCGATCACGGGAGCCGACGTCAGCGGCGAGGTGCCCGCGTCGCCTCTACGTGCCGGTGGCTCGGTGTCCTTGAGCGAGAGGAACACGTAGCCGCCGATCAGCAGGGTCGTCGCGGCCACGATGGACGGCACCCACGATCCGATCTGCGTCGCGAGGATGGTGGCCGTCGCCGGGCCGGCGATGAACAGCACCTCCTCCATGGAGCTCTCCAGGGAGAACGCGGAGTTCAGGGCGTGCCGATCGGGCACGATGTGGGTCCAGCGGGCGCGCGTGAGCGTGGACTGCGCGCCGGTGGTCGCGAAGAAGGGCACGATCAGCAGCAGCACCCAGGTGGGCGCGTGCGCGAGTGCGGCGGCCACGAAGCCGAGTCGAGCGGTGACGGCGATCGCGAAGCCGATCCGCAGCACCCTCGACTGGCCGTGCTCGTCCACGAGCCTGCTCACCTGCGGGTTGATGAGCGCGGCACCGACGGCGAGCACGCCGACCACGAGCCCCGCGGTGGCGTACGAGCCGTACTCGAGCTGGACGAGCAGGAAGGTCGCCAGCGAGGTCATGCCCATCTGGATCCGGGAGAACAGCCCCCACCACATGAAGCTGCTGGCGCCGGGCAGCGCAAGGATGTCGCTGTAGCGCGAGAACATCGTCACACCTCGCTGAAGGGATCAAGCGACGCGCAACCCTGCACGTCTGCCGCACCACCTGCGCGATGCGACCGGCGCATCACCCGGGGCGGAGCCTCACCGGGCGACCGGCATATTGTTGCATGACGCAACACGGGACCTGCGCCACTCTGAGGGACCGTGATGTGGCCCATGGCCAGAGGGCCTGGTCAGCGCCGGGAGGCGAGCTCCTCACGCCATTGCGCGGGGCCTCCGATATGCGCGGCGAAGCGCATGAGGAGGCTTCCGCCGATGGCCAGGATGAGCACATAGGCGGCCGCGAGCGGGCCGAGCTGCGGCTGGATGCCGGCCGTGATGCCGAGCCCGGCGATGACGATCGAGAACTCGCCGCGGGGGATCAGCGAGATGCCCGTGCGCCACTGACCCTTGGGGCCGATGCCGACGCGTCTGGCGGCCCACATCCCGGTACCGATCTTGGTGATGGCGGTGACCACCGCGAGCAGCAGCGCGGGCAGCAGCACGGGCCACAGGTCGCGCGGGTCGATCGTGAGTCCGAAGAAGACGAAGAAGATCCCGCCGAAGACGTCCCTCAGCGGCGGCATGAGGGTGCGCACGTCGTCGGCCACCTGGCCCGAGAGGGTGAGGCCCAAGAGGAACGCGCCGACGGCCGCGGACACCTGGGCGGCCTCGGCGAGCCCTGCGACCAGGAAGGCGAGGCCCAGCACGGACAGCAGGAGGAGCTCGCGGGAGTGCGAGTGGACCACCTTGGACACGTGCGCGGAGAACTTCAGAGAGATGAAGAACGCGGCGGCGACGATCGCGATCGCTATCCCCGCGGCCACGGCACCCTGGACGAGCGAGGCGCCGACGAGCAGGACCGCCATGATCGGCAGGAACACCGCCATCACGATGTCCTCCATGACGAGGATGCTGAGGATCACGGGTGTCTCGCGGTTGGCGTACCGATCGAAGTCGTCCAGCAGGCGCGCGATGATGCCCGACGACGAGATGTAGGTGACGCCTGCGAGCAGCAGCGACGCGGTGACGGTCCAACCCATCATGATGCCCAGCAGGAACCCCGGGGCGCCGTTCGCGAGCCCGTCGACGATCCCGGCCTGCCACGTGGTCCGCAGGCCGTGCTGCAGATCCTGCGGCGAGTACTCGAGCCCGAGCAGAAGCAGGAGGAGCACCACGCCGATCTGGGCCCCGACGGCGAGGAAGTCCTCCCCTGCGTCGACCGGGATGAAGCCGCCCTCGCCCATGAGGAGGCCGGCGGCCAGGTAGAGCGGGATGGAGGGGACTCCCAGCTTGGCGGCGACCCGCCCCAGGAACGCGAGCACGAGCAGGACGATCCCCAGCTCGACGAGGATGACCCCTGTGCCCTCCGGACCGGCGGCGACGAGCCTCAGCGCGTGCACGCCGCCGTCCTGGAACATGGCTCTATCCGATCAGGATCTGACGGGCCTGGCTCACCGCGTGCTCGCTGCCCATGACGAGCACGGTGTCTCCCGGTCGGAGCTCGAAGTCGGGTCCCGGGCCTGGCACCCCGACCTCGTCACGGATGACGGCGACGATCGAGGCCGACGTCTTGGTCCGGATATGACCGTCGCCGATGGTGTGGTTCGCGAGGCCGCCCGTGGACGGCATCGTGATCCACTCGATCGCGAGTCCCTCGACCTGGTGGCGGAGCGACTCGAGGCGCGCGGTGATGTTGGTGCCGCCGAGCAGCTCGGCGAGCGCGGAGGCATCGCCCTCCGAGAGCTCGAGCGTTCCGGTGCACGCGTCGGGGTCCGTGCGGTCGTACAGGCCCAGGTCGCGTTTGCCATCGCGGCGCACCACGAGGCCGACGCGATCACCGCTCTCGGCCTCGAACTCGTAGCGAACGCCCACCCCGGGCAGCGGCGTCTCGAAGATGTCCATACGCCTACCTTGGCATGGCGGACGGCCCGACGGGTATCACGCGGCGGTCGGGTCGGCGAGCACGCCCATCTGGGACAGCCGGGTCCACCCGAGCCGTGCGATCGCCGGGTTGTCCGCGTGGACGTACAGCAGCGCGCGCTTGAGCGCGATCGCGCGCATCTGGGTGCGCAGGTCCGCGGTGTCCACGCCGTAGCCCTCGAGGAGCAGGTCGGTGCCCGGCGGGTCGAACAGCAGGGTGGCGATGCCGAGCTCGCTGATGGGGTCGCCGACCGACATCTCCCGCCAGTACACGAGGCCTGTGAACTCTCCGTCGAGGGCCATGACGGTGCGGGGATCCAGCGAGCCGGTGACCCACGTGCGAGGGAGCGTCGGTTCGAGCGCGATCGCCGCCTCCCATGCCAGTCGCACAGCGTCGGGGTCGACGCCCGAGCCCTCGGGGGAGCGCAGGTCTCGCGTCTGCGCGAGACGTTCGTAGAGCAGCCCGGAGCGGGTCACCATGGAGGCGCCGGTCGCCTCGTGGAGGGGTGCGTCGTCGCGCGTCGGCTCGGTGTGGATCTGGGCGAGCGCCCTGCCGAGATCCCGTGCCGCCTCGGTGCGCAACGGTGACCTGATCGCGGTGGAGGCATCGAACCACCTCGCGACCTCGAAGCGGTGCGGGTATCCGAGCGCGGGCTGGCAGATCCGCTCGGGGAGTCGGACATCGAAGTCCCAGTCCTGCGACGCCGAGGCAAGATGCTCCATCGCGACCGGGTCCCACGACGGGGTGCGGTGCTGGCGCGGGAACTCGACGATCAGCTCGTCCCCCACGCGCACGGAGAAGTGCTCCTCCATGTCGGTGTACCGGCGACCGAAGGGCATGTTGGCGAGCTCCGGCGCCTGCTCCTGGAGCAGCGCGCGGATGAAGTCGTCCGGGAGGATCTCGCTCGACAGCACCTCGCGGGGGCGGCTCAGGTCGTCGGCCATGCGTCATGCCTCCCGAAGCAGCCCGAGCTCGTCCAGGCGTCGCCACGCGAGCGCGGCGGCGAACGGCTCGTCGCCGCCCGCGTGCATCACGCTGGCGATCATCAGCGCAGCGGTGGCGCGCCGCAGCATCTCAGGCGGGACATCTCCGTACGCCTCGAGCAGTGCGGCGTGGGAGTCCTTCGGGACATGCATGAGCATGGGGCCCAGGTCCAGCGCGGGGTCGCCAGGTGCGAAGTGCCGCCAGTCGACGAGACCCACGAAGCGGCCCTGGTCCGAGATCAGCGAACGCGGGTCGATGCTCCCATGGGTCCAGGTGAAGGCGGGTGCCCGTTCATCGACGCCGGCATCCCAGAGGGCGCGCACGCTGTCGCTGTCGAGGCGTCGGCCGTCTCGGGTGCGGACCTGGCCCGCGCGTTCGAGGTGTCGGGCGAACGGGGTGGCGAAGGTGGTCAACGGCACCGACGTGGTCGAGTTCCGCAGGGGCGAGTCGGTGGGCGCGTGAATCTGGCGCAGCGCGTCCCCGAGGACCGCGGCCTCCGAGTCATGCAGCGGCACCATCCCCGCTGTCGAACCGTCGATCCAGCGCGTGACCTCGAAGTGGTACGGGTATCCGTGCCCTGGGCGACCCGTGGCGATCGGTGCGCCCAGCGGGAACGTCCACGTGCTCAGGAAGGGTGCGACGAGGCGCGCGGATCTCTCGTACGCGGCGTCGAGCCCCGGCACCGTGGGCATGTGGAACCCGTGGTGATCGCCGATGCGCACCACGGTCCTGTCGGGAAGCGCGTAGTGGCGCCCGATCTCCTCACCCGCGAGATCGGGGAACTGCTCGCGCAGGAGAGCCGCCACCAGCTCATCGCTGATGGTGATCCTGCCCGTCGTCACCGCCACGGCAGAAGGCTACTGGCATCCGGTGCCGACGTCGTGGGACCGAGGCCGCATGGTCGGTCGTGTCCTTCAGTCGAGAAGCGTGTCCCCCAGGTATCCGTCCTCGGTGCACCCGGGCAGGATCGCGAAGACAGCCGAGCCGACGGGCGTGGTCCACACGTTGAGGAGGTCCGCCTCTGCGAGTCGGCGCTGGATCGGCACGAACTGCGCGTCCACGTCGGCCTGGAGGCTCCCGAAGAGCAGCCCAGCCTCCGCAGGCTCGTTGCCGCGTGGAGCGTCGTCGTAGTTGTAGGCGAGCCGGACGATGCGCTGTGAGGGGTCGTCGGGCCGGGCGCGTCGGATGTGCGAGACGTCGGAGATGATCGGGAAGCCGCGGGCGTCGACGGCGTCGAAGTCGGGCTCGTCATGCTCGGCCTCGCCGGTGAGCGGGGCGCCGGTGTCCACGGTCCGGCCGACGGCGTTCTCCCGGCCGATGCGGTCCACCTGATCCCATGTGTCCAGCTCCATCCTGATGCGGCGCAGCACGAACGACGTGCCTCCGGCGAGCCAGCCGTCCTGGATCCACACGCGTGCGGCGAAGTCGTCGGAGGCGAGAGGCGGGTTGGCCGTGCCGTCGACCTGTCCGAAGAGGTTCCGCATGGTGGTGCCGGAGGGGTGTGAGCCGTAGGCCTGACGGAACCCGGTCTGGCGCCAGCGCTCGGTGGCGAGGTTCGTCGCATCCTTGGACACCATCCTGAGCGCGTGGGAGACGGTCACGGGGTCGTCGGAGTGGATCATGACGAGCAGGTCGCCATCGGACCAGCGGTCCTCGAGCGCGTCGATCGAGAAGTCGGGCAGTGGCCGCAGCCAGGATGGCACAGCCTCAGAGCCGCCTGCGAGCGCGACCGCCTTCGGGCCCCATCCGACCGTGACGGTCAGCCCCGCGGGCGCGGTCGCGAGCTCGGGCTCGGTGTCGGCGAGCGCGCCCGCTCCCGACATGAGGCGACGTGCGTCGTCGGTCCACAGGCGCATGAGCCTTCGCAGGTCGTCCTTGACGGACCCGGCGGGAAGGTCGAACGCGAGGAAGGCGCCGTGCGCACCGGGACTCGAGGTGACCCCCGCCTGGTGGGTGCCATGGAAGTCGTGGGTGCGCGCACCGTTCAGCCCGGCGGTGTCCGTCGCCGGACCGGGCTGTGCCGCGTGCGCGGCGTAGGCGCCTCCTGCCGCGCCGACGGCCACGCCGGCCGCCGCCGCGGACCCCGTGAGGAATCCGCGACGGCTGGGCGCGTGCGTCGCTGCGGTGTCGCCGCGGCTCACGAGCCGTCCAAGTCGGCGGAGGCCGACGGGCTCATGTCCATGTCCTCCGACTCCGGTGCGTAGGACTCCTGCGCACCGGTGAACTCCTTCACCACCGCGGTGAAGGGGACGGTGCTGCCGTCGGCGAGCTCGAGCGTCATGGAGACCTCGGCGCCGGGCTCGAGCGGTGCCGTCACTCCCATCAGCATGAGGTGGTTGCCGCCTGGCTCGAGCGTGAACGTCTCGCCGGCGCCGACGGTGAAGCCGCCGTCGACCTCCTGCATGACGGTCGCGCCAGCGTCGTCCATGACGGTCTCGTGGAGCTCGACCATCGAGGCAGCGTCCGTGGTGGCGCCGGTGATGGTGAGGTCGTCGCCGGTGCCGTTGGTGATCAGGGCGAAGGCGCCCGTCATGCCGTCGTCGACGGCCTTCACCCAGGCGTCGGCAACGGTGAGGCTCGCGGCGGCGTCGGTGCCGTCGGAGCCGGTCTCGGTGTCGGTGGAGCAGGCGGTCAGTGCGAGCGCCGCGGTGGCGGCGAGTGCGATCAGGGACTTCTTCATGGTTCTCTCTTCAGCGGGGTGCCCGCGATGACCGGCGCGCGCAGGCGCGCCGGTGCGGGCAGGTTCCTATGGAGGCGGCGCGCATCGGCGCGCTCGCGGCCCCGCGCAGGGCGTCAGGCCGGGCGCGAGTGCTGAAGCGAGAGTGCGGGTGGGCCTCGGAGGATCGCCGGCTCGGAGAGTGCGAGGCGAGGCGCCGCGAGCGGCGCACGGGTCGGAGCGACGCGACGCGGGGGCGCGGAAGGCGCGTGAGCGCTCGGCGGGGGCACCCGGAGGTGGGTGCTCAGAAGGCGGTCGGTGGCGCGACTGAGCGTGCGCCACAGGGCGTCGGCGCGATGGATCGCGGCGATCGTGGCGATGGCGGCGGCAAGGTGGGCCACCGCCATGCCTGGGCCGCCGTGACCGGCGTGGGCGGCGGTGACGGTGAGCGCGCCGGGTTCGAGGTGGTGCGCGGCGGCGTCCCCAGTGACGGTGGCGTCGACGGTGCCCCAGGAGAAGAGCAGGTGGAACACTCCCTGGCTCGCGAGCACTGCGGCGCTGAGGCGCGTGAGGCTGAGGGTGCGTCCGGCAAGGTGGAAGCAGATCACGAAGGCGAGCCCGAGCGGGACTGCGATCCCTACGAGGCCTGGCAGGTGCGCGCCTGCGAGCACGTGCGATCCGAGCGCGGCGAACGTGGACAGCGCTGAGCCCGCGAGCGAGCGCGCCACTCGGCGCTGGGGGGACACGCGCATGCGTGGATTATCGCACCGATGCTCCGCGAGTGAATTACGACATTGACTCGTTTCGAAATATGTGGTGAGGTGAGCCTTACCTCGGAGCCCGACCGGGCTCCCGCGTCCCCCCGGAGGATTCATGGAGACCACCATCACGACCGTCGTCACCGGCGTCGAGCCGGTCACCCCGGGGTTCGTGAGGGTACGGGTCACCACGCCGGGCGACGCCTGGCAGACCACGGGATCCGGCGACGAGTTCATCCACGTCGAGGTGGGTGCCGACGACGTCGACGCCTCCGACGGCCATGCGTCCCGGCACTACACGGTCAGCAAGGTCCTCTCCGACGGCTTCGAGATGGAGATCGCGCTTCACGGCGACGGCCCCGGCGCGGCGTGGGGCGAGAGGGTGAAGCCCGGCGACGCCGTCGCCGTCTCCGAGCCCAAGGCCTACTACCGTCCCCCGAGCGCCGTCCACCGCCGAGTCCTCCTGGGCGACGGCACGGCGCTGCCCGCGATCGCGCGCATCCTCGCCGAGGCCGGCGCCGACGAGCGCTTCAGCGTCGTCATCGAGCTCCCCACCCTGGCCGACGCCAGGGACCTCCCCAGCGCCGCCCAGGTCGACGTGCAGTGGAGGCTCGGCGGGAACGGCGTCGCGCCGTCGATCCTTGAGCACGAGCTGCGCACGATGCTCCCCGAGCTCCGCGCCGAGACGGAGGACCCGTACATCTGGGTCGCCTGCGAGGCCGCCGAGTCCCGCCGCATGCGTCAGTACCTGCGTCACGATGCAGGCTTCCCCGTGAAGCTGATCCGCATCGTCGGCTACTGGCACGGCGACAAGGACCGCATCATGACCGTGTGGGAGAACCTCACCGAGGAGCAGCGGGAGACCGCGGCTCAGATCTGGCGTGAGGACCGCACCGACGAGGAGAACTGGGTCGAGTACGAGCCGTTCCTGCGCTCGCTCGGGGTCTGACGGAAACGCTCGCCCGCGCGAGACTCACCCGCCCATGGGTGCGCCTCTCGGCCGGTCAGTCGCGAGGTGTCGCGTACCCCAGGTCCACGAGAGCCGACCAGCCTGCGTAGGGGTGGATCGCGCGCTCGAAGCACGCGAGCGTGACCGCGTAGCCGACCGCCTCGGCCTCGACACGGAGAGCGGTGTCCTCCCGCAGGCTGCCGCTCGTGAGCAGCGTGCCGCGCCGGGCGGCGGCGCCTCCCGCCTTCGCGTAGGCGTCCACGAGCACTCGGAAGCCCCTGCGGCCCACGAGCGTGAGGGCCTGTCCCAGATCGGTCGCCGGGTCGCCCACGCCCAGGTCGCCCCAGTCGAGCACGGCAGCGAGCCGACCGCGTTCGGAGAGCACGTTCCCGCCATGCAGGTCCAGGTGCGCCCACGTCTCCTGTCCTTGAGGAGCGCGCGCGCCCGCCTCGAACGCGGCACGAGCGGCGTCCTCGAGCAGGACCGGTCGCGAAGGGTCGTCCTTGGCGGCGTCGAGCAGCGTGTTGATGCGCGCGTCGAAGACCTCAGCGCGCGCGGCGAGGGGTGCTGACCGCACCGGATTGCGCGGCGCGCCAGACGGTGCCTCCCTATGCACCTGCGCGAGCGCCTTGCCCAGGTCCTTCGCACCTGCGTCGGTCAGCGGCGCATCGAACGCGCGCTCGCCCGGGTGGTACGGCACGATCGACCATGACCACGGGTAGCCCTCGCCAGGCTCGCCGAGCCGCACCGGCGTGGGCACTGCGAAGTCCCAGTCTGCGGCGAGCGTGGGAAGCCACGCATGCTCGCGGGATGCGAGGTCGGCGCCGACGCGCCGGCGCGGAAGCCGTGCGGCGAGGTCGTGACCGATCCGGACGGTGACGTTGTCCCAGCCCTCATGGCGTTCGCCCAGCGGAAGCGAGGCGAGGTCGGGGTGCTGTGCCGCGAGAAGGCGCGACACAAGGTCGTCGCTGATCCGGACCTCGGCGTCCGGGACGAGGCCCGACGGCATGCGCCCACCCTATCCCGCGGTGACGCTCCATGCCTGGTCATCGCCGGTCAGGGTCCAGGCGAGCGCGGCAGGCCAGGCGCCGTGCCCGTCCTCGTGGTTCAGATGGCCCTCGCCCGGCAGCTCGATCGACGGCAGACCCCAGCGGGATGCGACGTCCGCGACCGGGACGTGACGGTAGGGGTCGCGTTCACGCGCGACGACCCTCCCGGAGGCCACCTCGCTCAGATCCACGTCCTCCGCGTAGGGGAAGCCCGGCAGGACCGTGGCGAGCCGATCGGCTGATGGCGGGGCGATGAGGGCGACGCGGTGAGGCCTCAGGCTCTCGGGCAGCTCTGGTGCGATCCGGGCCCACAGGACGCAGGACAGCGAATGGGTGAGGAGCACACGCTCCCCGCCGCCCGCGAGCATCTCGAGCTCGGCCAGCGCGATCTCACGCCACGCCTCGAAGGTGGGGGCGTCGGGATTCGGCAGCTGCGGGTGCTGGACCGGCACGCGGTCACGGCGCAGCCGTTCGCCGAGCCACCACATCCAGTGCTCGTGCGGCCGGTGGTTGCCGAGCCCGTGGAGCATCAGCACGCGCATGTCGGTCATCCTGGAGTCCTCTCGGGAAGCGTCGCCGGGCGTCTCAGCCTGTGACGACCGAGGCGATGCGGGACAGTCCCTCGTCGAGCACTGCGGGCGGTGCCGCGAAGTTCAGGCGTGCGTGCCCTGCCCCGCCGAGGCCGAAGTGCGTGCCGGGGTTGAGCGCGACGCGCCCCTCCTCGAGCAGGAGCTTCGAGGGCTCCTCGCCCAGATCCCGCGCACCGGCGGCGGCCGTGCCCCGGAAGTCGAGCCATGCGAGGAAGGTGCCCTCGTTGCGGGAGACCGTCACTCCGGGGAGCTGATCGCTCACGAACGCGTGCAGCGTGTCCCGGTTCGCCTCGAGCCCCTGGAGGAGGGCGTCCAGCCAGGACTCTCCGTCGCGGTATGCCACGGTGCCGGCGATCGTGCCCAGGTGCGTCGCATGCCCGTGGGCGCCCTTGCGGTACTGCGCGAGCCACGCTCGCCGCTCGGTGCCGGCGATCATCTGCGCGGCGGGCATCGCCGCCAGGTTGAAGGCCTTGGAGGCGGACTGGATCGCGATCCCCCGCTCGCCGCCGTCGACGGACAGGTAGGGGGTGAACTCGGCGCCCGAGTAGACGATCGGCGCATGGATCTCGTCGGAGACGACGGTCACGTCGAGGCGGTTCGCGATCGCCGCGACGGCCTCGAGCTCCTGCCGGGTGTGCACCGCGCCGCCGGGGTTGTGCGGGTTGCACAGCAGCAGCCCGGCGCGTCGGCGCGTGGTGGAGCCCTCGGCGGGTGCGGTGGCGGCCTCGAGCGCCTCCTCAAGCGCGGCGACGTCGAGACGCAGGTCGGCGGTGAGCGGTGCCTCCCGGACCACACGTCCCGCCTGGCGCAGGTAGGTGGTGAAGGGCGGGTACACGGGAGAGGTGATGACGATCTCATCGCCGGGCTCGGTGTCCTCGATGAAGGCGTCGACGTAGGCGGGGATGACTCCTGCTGCGGGCGCGACGAGCTTCGGATCCACCGCCCATCCCCAGCGGCGGTCGGCGAACGCGACGAACTCGTCGACGAGCGGCCAGGAGCCTGGGTAGCCGGTGTCCCCGATCGCGAGCGCGCCCTCGAGGGCCTCACGGATCGGGTCTGCGAGCAGCACGTCCATCTCTGCCACCCACATGGGGAGGACGTCGGGCTCGTAGAGGCTCCACTTGATGGAGCGACGGGCGCGGAGCTGGTCGAGAGTGAGCTGATCGAGGGGGTTCACGTAGGCGAGCCTACGTGGAGCATCGGGTGCCGGTGCAACGCCTCAGGCCCCGGGAACCGGCTCCTCCGGAGGCATGTCGCTGAACGCGTAGTCGCGCCACGAGCCGAAGTGCTGCGGCAGCTCCGCGCGGTCGCGCGCGTACTCGACGACGCGCGTCGAGACGGGTTCCTGCGCTGCGGAGGCGGGCACTGTCGTTCCTCTCCGGCGTCACGCGTCGTGAAGCCGGGCCATCGGTGGTGGTCGAGCGCCCCACGGGGGTTTTGTGGGAGGCGAGAACAATCGTAGGTGGCACTGAGGCGCGTGTCCAGGGCAGGCCGTGGATCAGCGGCGACCGCTGACGTGACTCCTCAGAGCGACTGGCCGCCTGTGCCGTCGAACACGGAGCCCGTCATGTCGCTGAAGTCCACGGAGGCGACGCACAGGAACGTGTCCTCGCCGGAGAGCTCCTCGTCGTCGGACGCCGCGAACACCCACCAGTCGACCATCGCGTCCACTCCGGTGCCCCCGGCGGACGCATCGAAGGCGCCGGTGCACGCGTCGTACATCTCGGTCCAGGTCGCGTCGCCGTACACGTCGTCGCCGACGATGAGCTCGCTGAGCGGTGCCGTCAGGAACACCTCGCCGACGTGCGTCCCCGAGCAGTCGACCACGTCCAGGTCGAAGCCCGCGGTCGACGAGGGCGCGAGGCACTGCTCCGACTCGAGCGCGCCGTTCACGTACACGAGGAAGTAGGTGTTGGCCTCCTCGAGCCCGAACACGCCGTCTCCAGGCTGCGCGAGGTCGGCATCCCAGTCGTCGGTGCTCTCAGGCGTCGGCTCGTCCCACCAGCCCTCGGTGGTGGCCTCGGACGATGCCTCCACGGTCCAGTCGTCCTCGTAGGTCGAGGCCGCGACGAGGGAGAACGAGATCGCGAGCACGACGGCGATGACGCCGAGGGCGAGTCCGACCCACCCGATGATGGTGCCCGCGAGCGCGATCCCGCGGTTGCTCGCCTCGCCGCGCTTGACGGCGCCGAGCCCCAGATGCCCGAAGATCACCCCACCCAGGGAGACGCCGACGATGCTCAGGATGAGACTCGTGATGCCGAGCCAGTTCTTGTCCGAGCGGGGCGCGTACTGCAGGCCTGACGTTCCCCAGGGCTGCGAGTACCCGGGCGCGGCGTACGGCTGGCCGTAGGGCGCGACGCCGGGCTGCGGCACCTGCCCCGCCGACTGCTGCGCGAACGGGTCCTGGTACGTCCCGGAGCCGGCGCCGTCGCTGCCGAGCGGGGGCGCGACCCACGGGTCCTGGGACTGCGGGCGCTGCTCGTCGGCCATGTCTGCTCCTTCGACGGCGATGGGACCTGCCGTGTCGGCTCGACTCTACTGCGCTGCGGCGTCGGCCCCGACGCGCTGCTGCCTCCGCACCGCGACCAGCGAGGTGGCGGCGGTGACGGCGAGCACGCCCACGATCACCAGGAGCGACGCCGTGGTCGGGACGGTCGGCACCCAGTCCCAGACGCCATGCGCCCAGTGCAGCACGAGCTTCACGCCGATGAAGCCCAGGATGACCGAGAGCCCGTAGCCCAGGTGCACGAGCTTCGACAGCGCGTTCTCCAGCACGAAGTACAGGGCGCGCAGGCCGAGCAGCGCGAACGCGTTGGTGGCGAACACCAGATAGGGGTCCGAGGTGATGCCGAACACGGCCGGCACCGAGTCGACCGCGAAGATCACGTCGGTGACGATGATCGCCGCCATGACGAGCGCGAGCGGGGTGAGGGCCCGGCGGGCTCCCTCCTTCACCGTCACCCGCGTGCCGCGATAGCCGTCGGTGACCGGCATGAGGCGACGCATCACCCGGACCACGGCGATGTCGCCGGGCTCGATCGACTCGTCCTCCTCGGACCGTGCGTCCCGGAACACCTTGATCGCGGTGGCCAGCAGGATCGCGCCGAAGAGCAGGAACGTCCAGTCGAACGTGGCGATCAGGGTGGCCCCGACCGCGATGAACGCGCCACGGAGCACGATCGCGCCGGCGACTCCCACGAGCAGCACTCGCTGCTGCAGGATCCGGGGCACTGCGAACGCGCTGAGGATGAGGATGAACACGAAGAGGTTGTCGATCGACAGGCTCTTCTCCACCACGTAGCCCGTGTAGTAGCGGGTGGCGGTCTCACCCCCGTGCTCCGCCCAGATCCACAGTCCGAACAGGAGCGGAAGCGCGATGTAGAACGCGCTCCAGCCGAGCGCCTCCTTGAACCGCACCTCGTGGGGGCGCCTGGTGAGCACGAAGTCGAAGGCGATGAGTGCGATGACCGCTCCGATGGTGCCGAGCCACAGGCTCGGGGTGCCGATCGTCTCGATCTGTGCGGCCGCGTCGGCGGCGGCGAGGACGTGCGGGGGCATAGTTCTCCTCAGGGCTTGCTGCTCCTGAGGTCTCCTTCACCGCTGGCGCGGCGTCCGCCCGGGAGGACGATGGCGTCCTCGTACTGACCGGGTCGGAGCTTGGGAAGTACTCCCCTCGTGGGGAGATGGTAGGCGACGCCGACGGCAGGTGTCGACCCGCGTTCGCGCGCCGCGCAGGTCCCGGGCCTCCTAGCCGAGAAGCGCGCGCAGCGAGGTCGCGACCCGTGCGGCGGCTCCATCGGCGAAGGGCATGAAGAGGCTCGGCTCCGTGAGCTCGAGCTCGAGGAGCATCGGGCCCTCCTCGCTCGGCAGCAGGTCGACGCGGGCGTAGGCGAGGTCAGCGGCCTCGGGCAGCACCCGTGCGGCGGCTGCGAGGGCGGCACGAGCCACCTCCTGCTCGGCCTCGGTGGCTGTCGCGGGGCTCATCTCCTCATCGGCGTAGAGCCCGCTGGAGAAGGACATGCTCTGCGACAGGATCGCCGCCTTGGACGCGGCGTGCGAGTAGGTGCCGCTGAGGAAGATGAGGGACTTCTCGCCGAGCGTGTCCACCTGGTCCAGGTAGGGCTGGATGAGCGCGGTGCGACCCTGGGCGTGGAGGGCCCCGAGGTGGTCGCGGGCCGCCTGCGGGTCGGCGTCGATCAGCTTGGCGCCGTTGGAGCCGTTGGCGATCGTGGGTTTCACGACGACCCGGCCGGTGAGCGACGCGTCGTCCACGCTCTCGCCTGGCGCGACGAACACGCTGGGGACCACGGGCACGCCTGCGTCGGCGAGCTGGCCCAGGTAGCGCTTGTCCGTGTTCCACCGGATGACGGGAACGGGATTGACCAGGCGGGTGACGGTCGAGACCCGCTCCGCCCACGCGAGGAACCTGTCGAGGCGGTCGATGTAGTTCCAGGTGGAGCGGATGACGACAAGGTCGTAGGCCGCCCAGTCCACGTCGTCCTCCCAGGCCTTGAGCTCGGACTCGGGGAGCGCGTCGAGCAGCAGCTGGTCGTCCGCGTCGATCTCTGTGAGGTCGCGGGTCGTGGCGAGGGCGATGCGCGTCATGCGAGGAAAGGTACCGGGAGCGGCGCATGCTGCTCGACATCACCTGGCTGCAGACAAAATTCTGGCGCCGGATCTCAGGGGAGGGAGCGAGATCACAGCGCCAGAAAGAAGATGCGGCTCGGACGGTCAAGTCCCCGGATGACCGTCCGAGCCACGCTTTATGTCAGGCGACTTCTCTGTCGCCCTCACGTCTGATGTAGACATTACGAGCCGTTCTCGCGGCTTTCGCGGGACCAAGGTCCCCAAGTGCGTTATTGGCTTTGAGAAAGTTCTGTGCGGAGGCTCCGACGCGATCTTGCGCACCCCGTGAGACTCCTGCATAGTCACCCCCAACCGGTCCGCGCGAACCGCCGTTCTCCAGGGTGGAGGGCACGGAGGGACCGCGTCCTTTGAGGGGGATCCGTTGAGCTGGCAGGACGAGGCCACGCAGTTGCTGACCGAGCGCTACGGCGCGCTGGTCGGCTACGCACGGCTCGTGTGCTCGGATCCCGCGGATGCGGAGGACATGGTGCAGGAGGCGATGATCTCGGTCTTCAGCCGCGCGCGGACGTTCCCGAACCTGCGGGCCGCCGAGGGATACGTGAAGCGCGCCATCGTGACGCGCACCATCGATAGGGCGCGGGCTCGCAAGCGCGACGCCGAGCCCGAGGTGCTCACCCGCGAGATCGACACGGCGCCAGGGCCAGAGCAGCGGGCCGTCGACAAGCTGTCCGTCGCCGCCGCGCTCGCGCACCTGTCCCCCCGCGAGCGCGCGTGCATCGTGCTGCGCTACATCGAGCAGCTCAGCACCTCGGAGACCGCCCG
This sequence comes from Demequina zhanjiangensis, assembly GCF_030418315.1. Taxonomy (GTDB): domain Bacteria; phylum Actinomycetota; class Actinomycetes; order Actinomycetales; family Demequinaceae; genus Demequina; species Demequina zhanjiangensis. The sequence goes on along the minus strand of NZ_JAUHPV010000002.1, from coordinate 443,216 downwards.
CACGCTCGGCCTCCGCGAGGGAAGCGTGAAGCGCTACGTGCACGACGCGTCGAAGAAGCTGTCCGCGACGCTCGGAGTCGAGGCGCTCCCGCCTGAATGGTCGGGCGTGGCCGCGGGAGGGGGTGAGCGACGTGTCTGACGAGCTGGGAGACGAGCTGCGCGCACTGTTCGCGCAGGAGGACGCGCGCACTGACGGAGCGCCGGACGAGGTTCTCGCCGCCGTGCTCGCCGGAGCTGGGCGCCGGCGTCGGGGGCGCACCATGCTGGCCGTCGCCGCGTCGACCGTGGGCGTGCTCGCCATCGGCGGTGCCAGCTGGGCGGTCACCACCGTGAATCGTGGGGCCGACCCGGTGAGTCAGCCGACCATTCACGTGACCGTGACGCCGTCGCCGGACGCATCGGTGACCGCCAGCCCCGCCGAGGTCGTCGACCCGTACGAGGGCGACCTGGACGGGATCCTTGCGGATGAGTACCCGGAGGCGGTGCAGACCAGGCCGACCGTGTCGGAGTCCGACACCGAGTTCGGCATACCGATCGTCTACCCCGAAGCGCTCGTGATGGAGGACTGGGTGTGGGACCGCGTCGGCGAGGGATGGTCTGTCGCCACCGTGGGGTTGCCCGACTATCGCCACGCAGGCTCGGTGGGGGTCTATGAGATGCCGCCGTCGGTGATCTACCTGGTAAGTCCGGAAGAGGTGTACTTCGAGATCGCGCTGTTGCCCGAACCGCTCTGGAACGGCGTGAGGGTCGTCTCGTGGGATGAGGAGGACGAGACGGTGCGACTGTCCTTCGACGGGGGCGGGTCCTCGGGTGCGGTCTACGACCTGCGCACGGGCGAGTGGGAGGAGATCGTCTTCGCCTCTTACGGCGCGAACGCCGACTCCAATCAGTTCGTCGCCGCCGATGCCGAGGGCAACGAGCTGTGGAGCGCACGCTCCGACAACGGCACCAAGCTTTACCGGTGGGACGCGCGCTCCAGGGAGTGGTCCGCCTCCGCTCTGGTTGACCAGGCGCCCCATGTGTCGGCTGAACAAGGTGGGATCGCGGCGTCGTGGTGCGCAGTCTCCGAGGAGGGCGACCGCGTGATCCTCACCGGAACACAGGACGGCGCCTGGACAGAGATCGTCGTCTACTCGCTCACCGAGGACTCCCTCAGGACGGTGTCCGTCCCTCCTGTCAGCGACCCGTGGTTTCTGCGCGGGGAATGGTTGGACGGGTCGACCGCGTGGTTCACCGCCGTGGGGGACGACGACTATGTGATCGATCTCGAGTCAGGCGCGGTGACCGCTGTAGGAGAACGACCGGCAGGCGTGCAGAATCATGCCCGCTCGACGATGTGGTCAGTCGGCTACGGCGAGCCCACCGACGGCGCTGTCACCTACCGAGAATGCATGTGCTGAGGTGACGAAGTGGCGTTGAGGGTGTCGCGGAACGTGTGGATCGGTGGTGGCGTGGTCGTCGCCGCAGGGCTTGCGGTGGGGGTGGGCTGGCTGCTTGCGGGGCCGAGCGGGGGTACGGAGAACGAACCCGCTCCTCGCGTGACGGTGACGGCCGACGCTGGTGCGCCGACGCCGACGCCGACGCCGGGGCCGAGCAGCAGCGTCGACCCGTTCGAGGGCGACCTGGACGGGATCCTCGCGGACGAGTACCCGGAGGCGGCGCCCGCTCGCACCGACCCGAACCCCGTCCATGGAGACGGCACCTACAACGTCGACTATCCGGCGGCACTGGTGCTCGAGGACTGGGTCTGGGACCGCGTCGGCATGGGCTGGTCGGTGGAGGTCGTCTCGATTCCCCTCAACTTCTACGCCGACGACTGGGTGCTTCCGCCCGCCGTCCTCTACCTCGTGAGCCCCGAAGAGGTGTACTTCGAGGTGGGCGAGCTACCCGAGCGGATGTGGGACGACGCGCGCGTGGTGTCGTGGCTCGAGGACGAGGACGTCATTCGCGTCACCTGGGCCGGCGGGTGGGCCTCGGCCCGCTATGACCTGCGCTCGGGTGAGTCGGAGGACATCGTCTTCTCCTCCTACGGTGCGAACGCAGGGAGGAACTCCTTCGTCTCCGCGGATGCGGAGGGCAACGAGTTGTGGAGCGCGACCTCCAGCAACGGCACCAAGCTGTACCGCTGGGATGCGGCGGCACACGAGTGGGCGGCCGCATCAGCGGTCGACGACTTCCCCGACGCGCTCGCGTGGTGGGAGGGCGTCTACTCGACCACCGTCACGTCCGAGGACGGCGACTCCGTGGTGCTGCTGGAGTACGACCACGCGGACCTCAGCGGTGACTTCGTGCTCTACGACCTCGCGTCCGACACGTCGACACCGTTCCAGGTGCCCCAGGCTGCCGGGCTGCCGATGGAGAACGTCGGCACGAACGTCGTCGACGGGGTGGTCGTCATGGAGATCTGGACGGACTCCCAGACGCCTACGGTGATCGGATATGACATCGCCTCGGGAACCGTCTCGCAGATGGACGAGGCACCACAGGACGGCGACGGCGCGGCGTACGGCGGCGGTGTCGCGTACGGGGAAGCCACGAGCCGAGGTGCCACGCACTACGCCTGCGGCTGCTGACCTAGACGCCTGGGGGCACGGGCGGGCCGTCGACGTACTCCTCGGGCGGGGTCTCCTCCTCGATCGGTACTGGACGCGCGGGGAGGGTGTCGCGGCGGATCCACCAGGCGGTCGCGAGCGCGAGCACGGCGACGCTGGCGGCGGCCCACGCGGTGACCGTCATGCCAGCGGTGTGGCCCGAGGCGTCGATGCCGCGGCCGGCGACCCACGCGCCGAGGGCCACGCCTGCGCCCATGCCGATGCGCACCCATGCCATGCCCTCGGTGAGCTGCTCCTGGGACACGACGCGCTGCACGACAGTGTCGGCGGAGGCGAGCAGCGGCGCGACGGTCGCGCCGGCGAAGAAGCCGATCGCGGCGTACGCGCCGAGGGACGGCATCTGGCCGAGCAGCGCGAAGCCGGTGGCGAAGAGCACGGCGACGGCGACGACGCGTGCCCACAGCGGGGTGCGCCAGCGCCTGGCTCCGTAGATCAGGCCGCCCATGAATGACCCACCGGACAGGACTCCGAGCACGAGCCCTCCGAGCGCCGGATGCCCCGCCTCCTCCGCGAAGGCGACGGTGGTGATGTCGACGGCGCCGAACGTCACGCCGACGCCGATGGTCAGGACTGCGACAGCGGCGACCGCGGCCGGCACCTTGAGCCCGAGCCCGCTCGTGCCTGCGGTGCCGCGCGCGGGCGGCTCGGTGGACGTCTGCGCGAGCAGGAAGGTCATGCCGATGACCATGCCCGCGACGGCGACGATGAGCCCGGCCGCCGGATGCACGGTCGTGGCGAGGACCGTGACCATGGTGGGTCCCAGGATGAAGAGGATCTCGTCCATCGCGCCCTCAAGCGAGAAGGCGGTGTGCACGTCGTCGTCGTTCGAGCGCAGCATGTGGGACCAGCGGGCGCGCGTGAGGGAGCCGAGAGGGCCGGACATCGAGCCGAGCACCACGCCGAGCCACAGGATCGGCTCGGGTCCGCGCGACAGGGCGGTGGCGAGCACGATCGCCGCGCCCAGCACGGTGATCGCGGTCAGCGGCCACATCGCCTTGCGCTGGCCGACCCTGTCCACCCAGCGCGCGGTCGGTACCGACTGCGCGGCCCACGCGAGCACGCCGATGGCGGCGACGCGGCCTGACATCTCCCAGCTGCCGTACGTGCCCTCGATGAGCAGGATGACGGCGAGGTTGAACATCGACGTGGGGAAGCGCGACAGGAGGCCCGCGAGGGTGAACGCGAGCGCGCCCGGACGGGCGAGCAGTCGACGATAGGGGGTGAGCACCAGCGCATCTTCTCAGATGCGAGGAGGCTGCTCCTCGTCAGGGGGCGACTCAGGTGCCACCTCGGGCTCTTCCGGCCCGAGGGTTCCGATCCGCCTCTCATGCGTCGCGTCCGGTGTGGGGAGGTGCGAGCGGCGCCGTGCGCGCACGTCCTGGATCACGAGGAAGGTCGCGCCGCCGACGATCACGAGGGCCGCGAGGATGATCCCGCCCCACGTGAGGATCGGCGTCCAGTAGATCTGGTCGGCATCGGAGGCCACGATGCGGATCTCGTCCGGCGTCATGAGCTCGGCGATTCCCAGGGTGACGGTGCGCCCCTCCGCAGTGCCCGGCGGCGCCTCGGTCACGAGCCCGGGGAACGTGAAGGCGACGGACACGTCGACGGCGTTTGCCAGAAGGGTGAGATTCCCTGCGTTGAGCCCCAGCGCCGACGGATCACGGGCCTCATCCGCGGGGATGGTCACCACGAACCGGCCATCCTCGTGGGTGATCCCGCCGCCGAGCCCGAAGGCCGCGCCGGCCGTCTCGGCGGCCTCCGCATACAGGTCGAGAGGCAGGTCGGTGAGGGTCACCTCGACACCCACCAGCTCGCCGTCGTCGTAGGGCTCGAGAGCGACCTGGTCGGGGTACTCGTCCTCGAGCGCCTGGAACTCTTCGGTCCCGGCGATCTGGTCGTAGAGATCGGACGGGTCGAACTCGTTGAGCATCATGCCGCCAGGCAGACCGTCGTCGGACCCGCCCTGATCGGGGAGCGGCCCGGCGCTGCCGCCGAGTCCGGCCGCGAGCCCGCCTCCCAGCTGGTCGGCGATGTCGGGTGCGAAGGCGACGATCAACTGCTGGCTGAACGTGTCGTCCCCGCTGATCTCGGTGGAGGAGTCGAGCCTGATGCAGCCGGCGAGCGCCAGGACGGAGACGGCTGCGGCGGCGAGCCGAGGCAGACGATGAGGCCGGGACACGGAGCGGTGAGTGATCACCCCTCCATTGTGTCCCGGCCTCATCGGGTGGTGCCTAGTCCTTCTTGTCGTCGCCCGTGTCGGAGGTGTCCGCGTCTCCGTCGGTGTCCTGGGGCGCGGCGGGCTCAGCGGGGGCCTCGGGCTCGGGAGCCTCCTCCTGGGGCCGGGCAGGCGCGGTCTCGGGCGCGGCGTCGGCCGAGGGGAAGAGGGTGTCGAGGCTTCCCTCGGCAGCGGGCTCGGGCAGCGGCGGCGCGTAGCCCTCGGGCTCGCTCGACGAACGACGCCTCGTGACCAGCAGAGCGCCGACCACGCCGCCGATGACTGCGATGCCCACGAGCACGAGGACGACGATCAGCCACGGGAAGCTTCCGCCGCCCTCGGTGGCGCTGCCGCGCGCGTCGAGGCTGTCGGGGGCGTTGAGCAGGTCCCACGTGACGGTGCGCCCGTCGTCGCTGAGCGTGCCGTTGTGTGACGAGACCTCGCCGGGGAACGTGATGGAGAGCGTCATCTCCGCGCCCTCGGTGCCTTCGGTCAGCTCGTCGCCGGAGTCGTAGGGGCCGGAGACGACGAACTCGTCGCCCTCCCGCACGATCGTGAGGCCGTCGGAGGACTCGTCGAGCGCGAAGCCCGCGAGCTCCTCGCCCTCGAACGAGATCGTCTTGCCGATCCACTCGTCCTCGCGGTAGTCGGACAGGGCGCCGTTGGCGTACTCCGAGGCGTCCATGTCGCCGAACAGCATCTCGAGCAGGTCCTCGTCGGAGTAGACCTCGTCCTCAGAGGACATGGCCTCGCCGGTGCCCTCCGCGACGGCGTACGTGATGCTTCCGTCGACCGTGTCGTCGGGCTGGAGCTGGAGGTCGAAATCGACCTTGAGGCAGCCTGCGAGGGCCACGGTGGTCACGAGGGCCACCACGATGGCCTTCGCGGTGCGGGTGAGGTGCGCGTTCATGCGGCCTACCCTTTCACACCGCGCTTGAGGCGTGGGGGTGCTGGGGATCAGCCCTGGGGAGCGGGAGGCTGCGGCCGCTCGTCGCCGGGCTGCGGCTCGGGCGAGAACGTCGGGGGTTCAGGCGAGAAGGTCTGCGCGGGAGGTGCAGGCGTGAATGCCTGGCCGGCGGCGTCGGGTGCGGCATAGGGCGAGCTCGCGACCGGGACCGCATCGGTCTCGCCGGAGCGGGACCTGAGCACCAGAGCGAGGCCACCTGCGACCAGGAGCAGCAGCACGCTGCCGCCGACGATCCACATCCACGTCGCGATCGGGGAGCCGGAGGTGCCGTCGGACGCGACGATCGTCCACTCGGTCACGTCGACGGTCTCGGAGAGGTCGTCGATGATCACGGTGTTCGGATCCTCGGGGTCGATGTACCCGATCGTGGTCTCCTCGACGGGGCCGGGGAACGTGTGGCGCACCTCGAAGTCGAGGAATCCGGCGAGGTCGTCCATCTCCATGCCGAACGAGTCCAGCTCGGCGATCGCGTCGTCCTGCTCTGCGAGCGCCTCGGGGTCGGTGGCGTTGGTGATGATGATCCTGCCGTCCTCGTGGGTGAAGGTCGACTCGGGAGCGTAGACGCCGGTGTCGAGGCCGCTGAGCTCGGACTGCTGCTCTGGCGTCACCCCGGTCATCGTCATGGTGAAGCCGGCCATGCCGTCCTCCTGGTACGGCTCGACGGTGACCAGGTCTGCGAGCTCAGGGCTGTCCGTGAGCTCGCTGTCCATCTCGGTCAGCAGGTCGTCCGTGCTCTGGCCCGACTCCTCGAGCAGCGACTCGTCCATCGCGATGAGGATCTCGACGTCGACGGTGCCGTCAGAGTGGTAGACGGTGGTCGTCGACATCTTGTAGCAGCCGGTCAGCGCGACCGCGCCGATCAGGACGACCGCGAGCGCGCGCAGGCGACGAGTGACGGTGCGAAGCATGAGTTCCCCTCGTGACGGCCGGCCACCCCTGACCGGTCGGGCCCCACCGTAGCGGACCCGGACGCCCGTCGTGTCTGACGGGTGCTCAGCCGTCGCCGCGGCCGCCGGGTCCGCGCGCGAAGCCCAGGAAGCCCGCGACACCGAGCAGCACCACGAGTCCGATGCCGGTGGGGAGCAGCCACGCGGGGAACTCGGACGAGCCCGCGGGCCCGCCGCTCGTGAGCGCGTTGACGTCGAGCTCGTCCAGCTCGGCGAGCGCCGTCGCGCCCCACGTCACCGTGAGCCCGTCAAGGCTGCCGTTGGTCTCCTGGACGGTGCCGGGGGCGGTGAGCGTCACGAGGGAGACGCCGACGACGCTGGAGATGTCGATCGCGGCGTACAGCTCGTCGTCACTCGCGAGCGCGAAGCCCATCAGGAGGGCGTCGTCGTCGGTCAGCTCTGACGTGAAGGTGACGGTCAGAAGGGCATCGGTCACCGCGGACGAGACGGCGGCGCCGTCGGCGGAGGCGTCGGCGAGCTGGTCGTCCAGGTACTCCTCGAGCGTGCCGGACCAGTCCTCGTAGGTGGCGATGTACGCCTCGAAGGCATCCCGCGGGTACGCGGTCTCGCGCGTCCAGGTGGCGGAGCCGTCGGCGTGGAGGTCGATGTCGATCGTGCCGTCGACGCACTCGGCGTCACCATTGGCGATGGCGTCGGCGTCGCACGTGTCAGGGAAGTCGTAGGTGCGGGCACCCTCGTCGGGCTGCGCCGACGTCTCTGCGGAGGCTGCGGGACCGAGCGCGAGGAGCGCGCCGGTCAGGGCGGCGACGAGGGGCGGTGCGTGGCGCATGGGGTCAGCCTAGGTGCCGTCCCTGCGAGTCTCCTGAGAGCTCCAGCCGGGACGGCATCGGCGGCTGTCAGCCCTCGAGGGCCTCCGACACGACCTCGCGCGCCTGCGCCTGAACCTCACCCAGGTGCGCCTCGGAGACGAAGGACTCGGCGTAGATCTTGTAGACGTCCTCGGTGCCGGAGGGGCGCGCCGCGAACCAGGCGTCCTCGGTGGTCACCTTGAGGCCGCCGATCTTCGCGCCGTTGCCGGGTGCGGCCGTCAGCTTGGCGGTGATGTCCTGTCCGGCGAGGGCGGTCGCGGGGACCTGCTCGGGCGACAGGGCGCCCAGCTTGGCCTTCTCGTCCTTGGTGGCCGCCGCGTCGACCCTGGCGTACCAGGACTCGCCCAGCCGGTCCACGAGGCCCTTGTGGAGGACCGACGGGGAGGCGCCCGTCGTGGCGGTGATCTCCGAGGCGAGCAGGCACAGCAGGATGCCGTCCTTGTCCGTGGTCCACACGCGGCCGTCGCGGCGCAGGAACGACGCTCCAGCGGACTCCTCGCCGCCGAACGCCACGTCACCCGTCATGAGGCCGGGGACGAACCACTTGAAGCCGACCGGCACCTCGAGCACCTTGCGGCCCAGCTCCGCGCCGACGCGGTCGATCAGGCTCGACGACACGAGCGTCTTGCCGATCGCGGTGCCCTCGGGCCAGTGCGGGCGAGCCCCGCCGTACAGGTAGGAGATCGCCGCCGCGAGGTAGTGGTTCGGGTTCATGAGGCCGCCGTCGCGGGTGACGATGCCGTGGCGGTCCGAGTCGGCGTCGTTGCCCGTGGCGACGTCATAGGGAGCGTCAGCTCCCGCCATGAGGTTCCGCAGCGAGGCCATGGCCGACGGCGACGAGCAGTCCATGCGGATCTTGCCGTCCCAGTCGAGCGTCATGAACGCCCAGCGCGGGTCCACCTTCGGGTTGACGACGGTGAGGTTGAGGCCGTGCTCCTCGCCGATCGCGCCCCAGTACTCGACCGCGGCGCCGCCCAGCGGGTCGGCGCCGATGCGGACGCCCGCCTCCTTGATGGCAGCCATGTCGATCACCGACGGCAGGTCGCGCACGTAGGTGGCCATGTAGTCGTAGTAGCGGGTCGTGTCTGCTCCGGCGGCACGCGTGAGCGGGATGCGGGGCACCTGCTTCCAGCCCTGCGCGAGGATCTCGTTCGCACGGTTCGCGATCCACGTGGTCGCGTCGGAGTCGGCCGGACCGCCGTGAGGCGGGTTGTACTTGAAGCCGCCGTCGCGCGGAGGGTTGTGCGACGGGGTGACGACGATGCCGTCGGCCAAGCCCGGACCCGTGGTCCGCAGGCCGTTCTCGCTCGTCGCGCCGTTCGCCACCAGGATCGCGTGGCTGACCGCCGGGGTGGGCGTGAAGCCGCCCTGCGCGTCGATCATCACGACCACCTCATGCGCAGCAAGCACCTCGAGTGCCGTCTCCCACGCAGGTCCTGACAGCGCGTGCGTGTCCTTGCCCAGGAAGAGCGGGCCGTCGGTGCCCTGCGCGCGCCGGTACTCCACGATCGCGGCCGTCGTCGCCACGATGTGCGCCTCGTTGAACGCCGTGTCGAAGGCGGAACCACGGTGGCCGGACGTGCCGAACACCACCTTCTGCGCCGGGACCGACGGGTCCGGCACCAGGTCGTAGTACGCCCCGAGCAGGGCGTCGACGTCGATCAGATCCTCGGGAAGGGCAACTGTGCCTGCGCGCTCGTGCATGCCGTCAGTCTTGCAGGCCCGGGCGCGGATGTCTCGGGTCTTCTGCGTGAGGCCGCGACGACGATGCGGCGCCCCCGCCGCCGACAGTCCGAACCAATGCGAACCGCGACACCCCGACGACACGCCGCGCCGTCCTGCGACACGCTGGCGTGTCGCCCCGCAGATTGGTGCGAACTGTCCGGGGCCCATGGGCTCGAAGTGTCCGGGGCCGGTGGGTGCGAACTGTCCGGGGGTCCGCGCGAGGCCGCGACGACGCACCCACGCCACTACCCTGGGACGCATGGCGAAGAAGAACCGCATCCCGTTCGTGTCGCGTCCGTTCGAGGGCCTCCCCGGAGAGGTCGACCTCGTCGCGATGCGCGAGATCGTCCCCGCGGCGAGCGCGCCCGCGAGGCTGACCGCCGAGTTCGGTGGCGACGACCTGCTGCTCGTGACCGTGCTCCCGCTGGACCGGCCGGCGATGCGCCGCAAGGACGGCCTGCTGCTCGTCGCGATGCGCGGCGCTGGAGCGAGCGGCGATCCGTCGCGCGACATCGCGCACGCCGCGCTCGCAGCCAAGGAGCTCGAGGACGGCGACCTGCTGCCGCAGCTCGGCCAGCTCGAGCCGGGTCCCCGCCTGCAGGACATCCTCGACCCCGCCGTGCCGTGGGAGGTCACCGTGCACGAGGGCTATGAGTACTGGCTCCCCGAGGGCGACCGCGACCCCGACGTGCAGGCCGCGCTCGAGGAGGCCAACTCCGGCATCTTCCCCACCGTCAAGCTCGCATCCGTGGACGGCGCCTACTGGTGCCGCATGGGCGCCCGCGAGTACCTGCGCTGGGGTCAGGAGGTCGATGAGGAGAAGCTGCTCGACGGCCTCGCCCGTCTGCAGGCGCGCCGTGAGACCGCGATCGAGGACGGCACCAAGCTGCTCGGCGCCTTCCGCGCATGCGGACTTCAGATCCCCGTGTGGGAGATGGTGGCGGGCACCGAGCCCGACGAGCTGGAGAAGCCGGTCGAGGCCTTCGCGCCGAAGCTGGCCGAGGCGATCGCCGACACCTCGCCCCTCACGGCGGACGAGCGTCGCGCCCGCGCTGGACTGGTCTCGCGTCAGGTCACGATCCGCTGACGCTGTCGGGTTGCGACAACCCTCGGCTACGAGGTCACAGAACCTTCACAAGAAGGTAAAGGGGAGTTTGCGTACCGTCGCGCAGTCGCTACGCTGAGTCCGTGGCTGCGACACCCTCGCCCAAGGACTCCGACGCCCCGCGCAAGCGCGCCCCGCGTCGCCGCCCTGCCGCGTCCCGTGGGGCCGTTCCGGAGCCCGAGAGTCAGAACTGCGCAGCGCTCGTCGTCGCCCATAACCAGGCGCGACGCATCGCGGCGACCGTCAGGGCCGCCGCAGCGATCCCCGGCGTCGACCTCGTGCTCGTCGTGGACGACGGCTCGACAGACAACACGCAGGATCTGGCCCGCAAGTCGGGCGCTGTCGTGGTCCGCCACCCGCACCCGCGCGGCCGCTCGGCCGCGACCGAGACCGGCGCCGCCGTCATCGCCATGCGCGACGATCCGAGCCGGCCGCCTCGCGCGCTGCTCCTGCTCGACGGTCGCCTGGGCAACCAGGCCATCGGCGCCGCGCCGCTCGTGCCGGCCGTCACCGAGAAGGTGTGCGACCTCGCGATCGCCCTCACCGCGAACGGGGGACGCGCCGTCGGCCTGAGCACCAAGGCTGCTCGCAAGGCCATCAAGCGCGCCTCCAACTGGGAGGTCAAGCAGCCCCTCAGCTCGATCCGCTGCCTCACGCGCGAGGCCTTCGAGGCGTGCCTGCCGCTCGCGCGCGGCGCCGGGCTTGAGCCTGCGATGACGATCGACGTCCTGCACGCCGGACTGACCGTCACCGAGGTCGACTGCGAGATCGCGGGCACCTCCCGCTCCGGGGTCGCGCGCAGCGCACCCGGTCGTGCCAACCAGTACCGTGACGTGGTCATGGCGATCGGCAGCCGACGCATGCGCCAGGGGATCGACGCCACGAGCCGCGCCGTCACCGGTGGACGCGCCCCGAACGATGAGGAGAGCGAGTGACACTCCCGCGCTACGCGTACCTGGGGCCCGCAGGAACGTTCACCGAGGCCGCGCTGCGCGCGATGGCCCCCGCCGGCCAGGCCGAGCACCTGCCGATGGTCGACGTGCCGTCCGCGCTCGGAGCCGTCCGCTCAGGCGAGGCCGACTTCGCGGTCGTCGCCATCGAGAACTCGGTCGAGGGCGGGGTGACAGCCACGCTCGACACGCTCGCGGAAGGCGAGCCGCTCGTGATCCTCGGAGAGGTCGTGCTCTCCATCTCGTTCGAGCTGGTCGCCCTGCCCGGCACCCGGATCGAGGACGTGCAGCGTGTCTCGGCGCACTCCCACGGCCTCAACCAGTGCCGACGCTGGATCGCCGACCATCTGCCAGGGGCTCTGCAGGTGCCCGCGTCGTCCAACGCGGCGGCGGCGGTGGCGCTCGCGGACGGTTCGGCGGACTTCGACGCCGCGCTCGCGCCTCCTGGGATCGGCGAGAGCCTCGGCCTCGAGGTGCTCGTCAGCGGTGTGAGCGACCGCTCCACCTCGATGACCCGGTTCGTCCGCATCGGACGTCCAGGCGATCTGCCCGTGCCGACGGGCGCCGACAAGACGACGCTCGTGGTGCACCTGCCGAGCGACAGGGCGGGCGCGCTGCTCGAGATGCTCGAGCAGTTCTCGGCCCGCGGCGTGAACCTCAGCCGCATCGAGTCGCGCCCCCGCGGCGACCGGCCGGGAGAGTACTCGTTCTCGATGGACGCCATGGGTCACATCGCCGAGTCCCGCGTCGCCGAGGCGCTCATGGGACTCAAGCGCACCTGCCCCGTGGTGCTCTTCCTGGGCTCCTATCCTGCCTTTCACGGTGAGCTCACCCCGATCGAGCCGGCCACGACCGAGGAGTCCTTCGAGTCGGCACGCGCCTGGGTGGACGCGCTGCGTCACGGCATCGCCTGAGCCGCTGCCCGGGCTGGATCCCTCAGGATTCGAGCGCGTGCGTGTGCGCGCGATCCAGCCGTCGCGCGCGGACGAGCTCCCATGCGAGCGGCACCAGCAGGAGGGCGCCCGCGATCGACAGGCCGTCGTACCCCCATGCGGCGAGCGCCACGCCTGACAGCGCCCCTGCGGAAGCCCCTGCGATGCCCATCGTGAGGTCCGCGACGCCCTGGACGTCCGTGGGGCTCGCGGTGCCCTCGTGGCTCAGCACGGCGACTAGGGTCGCGGCGGCGATGGTCGCCGCCGACCAGCCGAGCCCGATCAGCACCAGGCCGGCGGTGGCATAGGCCTCGGCCGACGAGTGTGTCCCGCCTGCCGCATCGATCCGGCCCGAGACCGCCGTGAGGCCGGCGCCGACCAGGAGCAGACCCGCGCCCACGGCCACGGCGCCCCACGGTCCCAGACGGTCGGTCATCCAGCCGAAGAGCGGGGCGAGCGCGTACATCCCTGCGACGTGCGCGCTCACGACGATGCCGACGAACGTGAGGGTCGAGCCGTGTCCGTGCAGGTGGACGCTCGACATCGCCATGATGCCCACCATCACCGCGTGGCCGGTCGCCATGGCGGTGAGCCCGAGCCGTCCGGACGGATGCGCCCACAGGTCTGCGAGCGTGCGCGCGATGCTGCGCGGCGCCGGCGGCGCCGCGGGACGGGGGTCCCGCAGGAGCAGTGCGATGCCGGTGGCGGCGATCGCGAGCGTGACGACCGCGAAGATCCACGGGCCGGCGAGCGAGGTCACGCCGAGCGCCTCGCCCAGGCGCGTTCCCGGTGACAGCAGGTTCGGGCCCGCGACCGCTCCGACCGCGGAGGCCCAGACGACGAGGCTGAGCACCCGTCCGCGCACCGAGTCGGGCACGCCGTCGGTCGCGGCGAAGCGGGCCTGCAGGCCCGCGGCCATCCCGCCTCCCGTGATGAACATCCCGACCAGCAGCAGGGGCAGGAGGCGCGTCGCCCCCGCAGCGAATGACAGGGCCGCGCCCAACGTCGCGACCGCGTAGCCCGTGGTCAGCGCGATGCGGCGACCGCGTCGGCCGGCGAGGCGGGCAAGGGGCACGGCGGCGAGCGCCGAGCCCAGCACCAGTGCGGTCTGGGGAAGGCCCGACCATGCGGCGGTCCCTGCGATCTCCTCCGCGAGGAGCGCGCCCACGGAGATGCCCGCGGCGACGCCCGTTCCTGCGACGAGCTGTGAGGACGCGAGGGTCGCGACCCTGCGCCGATCGATCATGCGGGCTGCGGGTCCTCGGCGGGCTCCGGCGCGGGCGCCGTGGCCTCAGGCTGCTCCGTGTCGTCCGTCCGCTCGGGCACGGAGCCCTGCGGAACTCGCAGTGTGAGCGCGGCCGGCTGCACGAAGGCGTGGATGCCGGTCGCCTTCCCGAGCGACTCGCCGTCCACCTGGACCTTCTGCGGCTGCTCCATACGGATGTCGAACTCGGTGCCGCGCACATGGTCGATGCGCGAGGTCTTGAGGACGCGGATGAGCCGGGTGTCCTTGAGGCCTGCGCCCTGCGCCATGACCTGGCCGAACAGCTCGGTCCAGCCCACGAGGCCGCCGCGCGCATCGATCGTCGCGATGTCGATCTTGCCGTCGTCCATCGTCGCGTCCGGGATCAGCTGGATACCGCCGGGAAGCTTGCCGATGTTCGCCATCAGAACGGTGCGCATGTGGCCGACGATCTCGTCGCCGCCGTCGACCGACACCCACGCCTTCATGCGCTTCTCGCCCAGGTGGCGGATCGCGGCGAAGAAGTAGGCGAACCAGCCCAGGCGCTTCTTGAGGTTGTCGTCCGCGCCCGCGACCATCTCGGCGTCGAAGCCGGCGCCCGCGATCACGAGGAACAGGTGGCGCTCGTCCTCCCCATGGCCGTTGTGGCCGCGGTGCACGTCCATCCAGCCGACGTCGGCCCGCCGCTCCGCGCCCTCGAGGACGGTGCGAAGGATCGCCTGGGTGTCGCCGAGCGGCAGGTCCAGGTTGCGGGCGAACAGGTTGCCGGTGCCCATGGGGATGATGCCCATCGGCTTGTCCGAGTCGGCCATCGTCTGCGCCACAGCCCTCACGGTGCCGTCGCCGCCGACGGCGACCACCACGTCGGCCCCCGCCTCGAGTGCGGCCCGCGCCTGCCCGGTGCCCGGGTCGTCAGCCGTCGTGTAGAACCACAGCGGCTGCGGCAGGTAGCGGATCGAGCATGCGCGCAGGGCCTGCTCGCGAAGCTCCTCGACGCCCGACTTCGTGGGGTTCGCGATGAACGCGATCTTCTCGTGCCCGTCCCTGGGGGTCTGGAACGACCCCGCGGCCGACGCCAGCGGCTGGATGCGGAGGATCCGTCGCCACATGCGGGGGACTGCCACCGGATCACGCGAGCCGATGCGTCGCGTGATCACCACGGTGAGGGACAGCGAGGCCGTCGCGAGCACCACAGCGACGATCCCGAGCACGTAGGCGATCATGGAACGAGCCTACGTGTGCGCAGATAGACTCGCGTGCATGATCGACCTCAAGCTTCTGCGTGCCGAGCCCGACGTCGTCCGGCAGTCACAGATCTCCCGCGGCGACGACCCAGCGATCGTGGACCAGGTGCTGGAGGCCGACGCTGCCAACCGCGCCGCGCTGCAGGAGTTCGAGGTCGCCCGCGCCGAGCAGAAGTCGCTCGGCAAGCTCGTGGCCAAGGCGCAGGGCGACGAGAAGCAGGAGCTGCTCGCCCGCACCAAGGAGCTGGCGGCCAAGGTCAAGCAGCTGCAGGCCGAAGCCGACGCCGCCTCCGCGAAGGCCGTCGAGCTCGCCCGCTCGCTCGGCAACATCCCCGAGCCTGGCGTCCCCGCCGGCGGCGATGAGGACTTCGTCGTCCTGCGCCATGAGGGCACGCCCCGCGACTTCGCTGCCGAGGGCGTCGAGGTCCAGGACCACCTGGCGATCGGCGAGGGTCTCAAGGCGATCGACATGGAGCGCGGCGCGAAGGTGTCCGGCGCCCGCTTCTACTTCCTCACCGGCATCGGTGCGCGACTCGAGCTCGCGATCCTCAACGCCGCGATGGCCACCGCGATCGACCACGGCTTCTCTCCCATGATCACGCCCACGCTCGTGCGCCCCGAGGTGATGAGCGGCACCGGCTTCCTCGGCAAGCACGCGGACGAGATCTACTACCTGGAGAAGGACGATCTGTACCTGACGGGCACGTCCGAGGTGGCGCTCGCGGGCTATCACACGGACGAGATCCTGGACCTCGAGGAGGGCGCCCTGCGCTACGCCGGCTGGAGCGCCTGCTACCGCCGCGAGGCCGGGTCCGCGGGCCGCGACACCCGTGGCATCATCCGCGTCCACCAGTTCCACAAGGTCGAGATGTTCGCCTACTGCCGTCCCGAGGACGCCGCCGAGGAGCACGCCCGCTTCCTGGCCGCCGAGGAGACGATGCTCAAGGCGCTCGAGCTGCCGTACCGGGTCATCGACACCGCCGCCGGCGACCTTGGCATGAGCGCCGCCCGCAAGTTCGACTGCGAGGCGTGGCTGCCCAGCCAGGAGCGCTGGATGGAGGTCACCTCCACCTCGAACTGCACCACGTACCAGGCGCGCCGCCTCAAGATCCGTGAGAAGGCCGAGAAGGGCACCGAGCCCGTCGCGACCGTCAACGGCACGATCGGCACCACGCGCTGGCTCGTCGCCCTCCTGGAGAACCACCAGCAGGCCGACGGCTCCGTCTACGTGCCCGAGATCCTTCGGCCGTACCTGGGCGGAGTCGAGTACCTCCAGCCCCTCGGCTGAACCGGTCGCTTCACCTTCCCGTCGCATCCCTGGGTTAGGGTGCCACGCATGACGCGCGACCCGGCGAGCCTTCGACCACCCCTGGACCGCGATGCCTGGCGCCTCGTGGGACTGGACATCGACGGCACCCTCATGCACTGGGGCGGCGACATCTCCGACGCCGTGGTGGACGCGGTCCAGAAGGTCAGGATGTGCCGCTCCCACGTGGTGCTCGCCACCGGGCGCACCATCATCGGCACCATGCCCGTGCTCGAGCGGCTCGGCATCAAGCGAGGCTGGGCCGTCTGCGCCAACGGCGCCGTGACGGTGAAGCTCAACCCCCAGACGCCGGGCGGCTACGACATCATCGAGACCGTCACGTTCGACCCGACGGCCGCGCTCGAGCTGATCCGCCAGGAGATGCCCGACGCGTTCTTCGCCGTCGAGGATCTCGGCGTCGGCTTCCGCGTCAACCGCGAGTTCCCCATGGGCGAGCTCGACGGACGCCAGATCGTCGTCGACTCCTTCGAGGAGCTCGCCTCTCAGGAGGTCACGCGTGTCGTCATCCGCAAGCCCGACGCCGACGTCTCGCACTTCGACTCGCTCGTGCACCGGATCGGGCTCAATGACGTGACGTACGCCGTCGGCTACTCGGCGTGGCTCGACCTCACGCCGCCCAACGTCACCAAGGCGTCGGCGCTCGAGGCGCTCCGTCGCCAGCTCGGCGTGTACCCCGACCACACGGTCGCGGTGGGCGACGGCAACAACGACATCGACATGCTCCGCTGGGCCGGCACCTCGGCCGCCATGGGCAACGCGCCCGATGGGGTGCGCGCCGTCGCGCAGCAGGTCGTCGGGTCCGTGGACGAGGACGGCGTCCTCGAGGTGCTCCAGCCCCTGATCGACCCGGAGCGCCTCGCGGTGCTGTGATTCGGGCTATCAGACCCCTGTCGCACAGTGCCGTGGCTCGCTAGTCTGGCGGCATGATGTGGCTGACCGCTGACGCTCACCGCCGCTGGCTCGAGAGCGAGACCGACCGACTGCTCGACTTCGGAAAGCACGGGAGGGATCCGCGCGGGGGCTTCGGCTACCTCGACGTCGACGGCAGGATCGACACCTCGCGTGATGTCGAGCTCTGGATCACCTGCCGGATGACCCACATCTATGCGCTCGGCGCCATGCTCGGTCGGCCAGGTTGCGCCGCCTACGTGGACCACGGCGTCGACTCGCTGCTCGGCCGGCTCCGTGACGACGAGCACGGCGGCTGGTTCGCCGCGATCGGTGCAGACGGCCCCACCAACGACGCCAAGGAGGCCTACGGGCACGCGTTCGTGATCCTCGCCGCCGCGTCCGCGACGGCAGCAGGCCGTCCAGGTGCCGCAGCGCTGCTCGAGGAGGCCGTCGAGGTGCACAGCACCCGCTTCTGGGACGACGAGGCGGGCATGAGCCGCGAGTCGTTCTCCCGGGACTGGTCCGAGGAGGAGCAGTACCGCGGCGTCAACGCGAACATGCACACGCTCGAGGCCTACCTCGCCGCCGCGGACGTCCTCGGTGACCACGCGCTGCTGGATCGTGCGATCAGGATCGTGACCAGGGTCGTCGACTCGTACGGTCGCGGCAACGACTGGCGGCTGCCCGAGCACTTCGACATCGACTGGAACCCGCTGCTCGACTTCAACGAGGACGAGCCCGCGCATCCGTTCCGCCCCTACGGCGCCACCGTCGGCCACGCGCTCGAGTGGTCCCGCCTGACCCTGCAGGCCTCCTTCGCGCTCCAGCAGAGCGGCCGGCACGCGCCTGAGTGGATGGTCCCCGCGGCGCGCGAGCTGTACGCCGCGGCGGTCAGGGACGGCTGGAACGTCGACGGGCACGCCGGGTTCGTCTACACGACGGACTGGGAGGGTGCCCCTGTGGTGCGCGAGCGCATGCACTGGGTGGCGGCGGAGGCGATCGGCGCGGCCGCGGTGCTCTGGCGCGCGACCCGGTCCCCCGAGTACGCGGAGCAGTACCAGCAGTGGTGGGACTACGTGGGCGAGCACCTGCTCGACGCCGAGAAGGGGTCGTGGCACCACGAGCTGTCAACGGAGAACGAGCCCTCCGGCACGGTGTGGCCCGGCAAGCCAGACATCTATCACGCGCTGCAGGCGACCCTCCTGCCCCGCCTGCCTGTGACTCCGGCGCTCGCGCCCTCGCTCGCAGCCGGCAACCTGGACCGGCCTTAGCCGGAGGCGTCCCCGACCGTCAGGACGAGCGAGCCGGCCACGCCGCCGGCCTCGAGCATCGCGTGGGCGGCCGCCGCGTCCCGCAGAGGGAACGTGGCGTGGACGAGCGGTCGCACCCGCGCGGGCACGAGCGGCCAGATGCGCTCCTCGACCGAGGCCACGATCGCTGCGCGCTCCCGCAGCGGACGCGCCCTGAGCGTGGTGCCGATCACTCGGGCACGCTTCGCAAGCAGCATCCCCAGGTCGATCTCACCCTTGCGACCACGCTGCATCCCGATGACGACGAGGCGCCCGCCTGTGGATAACGCAGTGAGATTTCTCGCAAGGTTGGCACCCCCGACGACGTCCAGGATGACGTCCGCGCCGCCGAGCGCGGCGACCTCCTCGGACCAGTCGTCCGACCTGTGATCGAAGGCTCTCTCGGCCCCCATCGCGAGGCACCGCTGCACCCTCTCGGCGCCGCCGGCGGTGGCCATCACGCGAAGCCCGAGAGCGGTGCCGACCTGCACCGCGATGGACCCGACCCCGCCGACTCCTCCGTGCACCAGCAGCGTCTCGCCGGGACGCGCCGCCGCCTCGTCCAGATTCGACATCACCGTGCATGCGGCCTCGACCAGAGCAGCCGCCTCAACATGGCTGATAGCAGGAGGTTTGGTCAGGACCAGGCGCTGGTCGACGGCGACCTTCTCCGCGTACCCACCGCCCGGGAGCAGCGCGCAGACCTCGTCTCCCACGGTCCATCGGGAAACCCCTTCGCCCACGGAGGAGACGACTCCCGACACCTCGAGGCCGAGCAGCTCGGACGCCCCCGCGGGCGGCGGATAGAGCCCTCTCCTCTGAAGAAGGTCGGCATGGTTGACACCAGATGCCGCGACATCGATGATGACCTCTCCGGGTCCCGCCACAGGGTCCGGCGCCGTGGCCGGGACCAGCACCTCGGGACCCCCGCTCACGGCGTGTCCAGTGACATTCATCACATCCTCCGGTCCTGTCCCGTCATAGCGACGACGGTATAGCGTCTCAGGGTGAGTCCGGCCACACGCGCTCATGTTCTCGGAGGTCAGGCCGATAACAGGGGGTGCCGACGCACACACGGTGCGAGCGGCAGACGCCGACGGATGACGATCCGACGGCCTAGGGAGAAGATTCGATGCTCCAGAGAATGGGTATCCGCAGCAAGATGCTGCTGACGGTGGCAGTGCCGCTGCTCGTCCTGCTGCTCACGGGTATCGCCGTCGTCGGATTCTCCTGGTTGGACCTCAACGCCGCGAGGAACGCGGACACCGTCATCACCGCGCTCGATGACTCGCGCGACCTCGGCGACGCAGTCACCGATGAGCGCTACTACGCCGTGAACTTCCTCGATGCCCTGCAGCTCGGCCGAGACGACCTGCGCGGCGCGCAGCTCGGCACGGACGCCGCCTACGAGACGGTCATGGCGAACCTCTCCTCCGAGCCCGTCGGCGAGGACGGCGAGGTTCAGGGAGATGGTGTCGCCGCAGGCCTCGCCTCGCAGGTCGACGCCCTCGTGATGACGGATGCGGGACTCGCGTCCGAGCTCCGCGCGGTCACGATCGAGACGACCGAGCAGGGCCTCGCCTTCCCCACCAACGACGAGGCCACGCAGCTGCGACTCGACTACGCGAGCGTCGCCGCCGCGGTCGAGCGCCTCTCGTCCACGGACGCCGCAGAGGCGACCGGCACCACGATCTACCTGCGCCAGCTCGCGAACAGCCTCAACGCCGAGGGTCTCGCCGCGCTGCAGCTCTTCACCGAGCCCGTGGAGCTCCGCGACCAGCTGCTTGCGAGCTTCGCTCCCACCGAGGAGGCGATCGCCGCCCTCACGGAGACCGCGAACGCCATCTCCGAGTCCGAGGACAACGCGCCGGTGCTGTCCCGCATCGCAGACGGTCGCCAGGAGCTCGAGAACCTCGAGGCCACCCGCACCTCTGCCGTGCTCGGCACCGGTAACTCGTCCACGGTGCTCAACTACTACACGCGCCTCATCACGCTGAACAACGAGGCCGCGCTCGCCGCGACCGGTGTGACCGCCAACGCGGACCTCACCTCGCGTCTCCAGGCGTTCGCGCAGCTGGACGCGCTCACCGAGTCGCTCGAGTACGAGAAGATCGTCGTGCAGCGCCTCATCCGCGACGGTGAGTTCGGCGTCACCGGTGTGACCCAGATCCGAGAGCTCGCCGTCCGCGCGGGCCTGGACCTCGACGACGCCCAGGCCGCGGCCCAGTCGGTCTCCACGCTCGACGTCGTGCCCGAGTTCTGGTCGATCGCCGTCGGGGACACCGGCACCAACTACGTCAACCTCCAGACCACCCTCCTCGGTGGTCTGGACGCCTCGCTCGTGGCGGCCCAGAACCAGCCGTGGGCCGAGGTCGTGGACCTTGAGGTCGCCCACTACCGTCCGTATCAGGACCAGGTGTGGAACGAGATCGTCAGCACGTCCGACACCGACGTGCAGGCCCTCGTCGTCCAGGTGCTGCTGATCGCCGCGGCGGTCGTCGTCGCGTTCCTCGTCGCGGTGCTCGTCGCGAACGCGATCGCCCGCCGCATCGTCCAGCCGCTGCGACGTCTCACCACCACGGCGACCGCGGTCCGGCAGGAGCTCCCGCGCCTGGTGGAGCGGGTCGCGATGCCTGGAGAGTCGGTCGACCTCTCCGAGGTCCAGATCCCCGTCGAGTCCGAGGACGAGGTCGGACGACTGGCGGAGGCGTTCAACGGCGTCAACGCGGCAACGCTGTCGATCGCCGCCGAGCAGGCCGCGCTCCGTGGCTCCATCTCGGAGATGTTCGTCAACGTCGCCCGCCGAGACCAGGTCCTCCTCAACCGCCAGCTCGCCTCGATCGATGAGATGGAGCGCTCCGAGGACGACCCGGACACGCTGACCAAGCTCTTCGCGCTCGACCACCTCGCGACCCGGATGCGCCGCAACTCGGAGTCGCTGCTCGTTCTCGCAGGCATCGACACGGGTCGTCGTCTGCGCCGTCCGATGCCGCTGTCCGACGTGATCCGCACCGCATCGTCCGAGATCGAGCTGTACGAGCGCATCCAGCTGGACCTCGACGCCGACCCCCAGATGGTGGGCCACTCCGCGCTCACCGCCGCGCACCTGTTCGCAGAGCTGCTTGAGAACGCGACCGTCTTCTCCGATCCGGGCACGCCGGTCACGGTCCGCACCACCGAGCACGCCTCCGGGGGCTACCTCGTCGAGGTGGTGGACACCGGCATCGGCATGAACCCCGAGGAGCTGCACAACGCCAACTCGCGTGTCGCCTCCAACCAGGCGTCGGAGATCCTCGGAGCCCAGCGCCTCGGCCTGTTCGTGGTCGGTCGAATCGCGCGTCGCATCAACGCGAAGGTCGAGATCGCGTCCCAGGAGGGCGCGGGCACCGCCGTGTCCGTCGTCCTGCCTGCCGCGCTGTTCGACGACCGCGTGGTCGAGCGCCCCGCCGCTTCGCGTCCGTCGTCGCTCGTCGCCGACGAGGTCATCGACAACCCGCTGACCGGTCCCGCCGAGGCGGCAGGCGTCGCGCGTCCCGCCCCGGCCTCCGACGAGTCCTACACACCGGCAGGCTTCCAGGAGGGCGCGTCGCTCTCGGGCCGCAGCGACGGCGCTCTGCCTGCGCGTGGCGACGGCGCGCTGCCCAGCCGCGGCGCCGCCGCACCCTCGGCTCCGTCGACTCCCGCGCCGCAGGTCGCCTCCGCCCCGGAGCCCGCACCCGCCACCGCCTCGGCGGACACGAGCGTCGAGGGCCTGATCCGCGAGGACGCTGCCGCAGCCCCTGAGGGCACCGCGGTCGACTCCGCCGAGCTCGTCTCGGGCGCCACTGCCGCAGGCCTGCCCGCCCGCCGTCGTCGTGCGGCGCAGTCCGCCTCCCCCGCGACCGCCGACGCCCAGACCGCGAACGTGATCGGCCTTCCCGCTCGCGCGACCGCCGAGCAGCTGTCCGCGCTCGAGGGTGAGGCGGGCACGAGCTTCACGCCCACCGTGTCCGCGGCCGAGGTGTCCCCGCAGAGCGCCGAGCAGCGCGCCGCCATGTTCCGCGGCTTCCGCTCGCGCGGCGCCGGCGATCAGGCGCCCGCACCGCTTCCGTCGGAGATGGCGCAGGCACCTCAGGCCCAGCCCACGCCGGAGTTCTCGATCCCCACCTTCGCCCCCGACGAGGACGCGGCGCCCGCCGCACCGTCCGCCGCGCCGACGGGACCGACTGCGGACGAGCCTCTCGCCACCCGCGCGAGGCCTGGCGTCGCCGCCGCCTTCACCGCCGGGATCAAGGCCGCCGACGCTCGTCACGAGGCTCCAGCCACCACCGGCCAGTCCCCGCTGATCCAGAACGGGTTCGGCATCCCCCAGGCCTCCGACGCGGAGGTCCCCGCGGACACCGGCGCCTTCGAGATCCCGCAGCTCGAGGACGATCCCGTCGGACCCGGAGTCGAGTCGGTCTCCCTCGTCGAGGACGCGCCCGCGCCCACCCAGCCCGCCGAGCCGGCCCAGCCGTACTGGCAGCACGAGCAGGCGGCGCCCGCGATGCAGCCCGAGGCCCCGGCGCCGAGCGCGCACTCCGGCGGATACATGCCGACGGAACCGCCCCAGCCGACCGCGCCGCAGAGCAGCTACGAGGCGCAGCCCCCTGCCGCCGCCTATGCGCCGCAGGCGCCCGAGCCTGTCGCGGAGGCCAGCCCCGCCGTCGGCTTCGACGACCTGATCCACGACGGCGCCGCCGAGGACGCCGCGAGGGGCGGCTTCTTCAACCGACTGTTCGGTCGTGGACGCCGCGAGGAGGCCGCCGCGCCGGCAGCTCCTGCACCCGCGCCGGCGACCCCGGCGCCTGCGCCTGTGACGCCCGCTGCGCCGGCCGCCTTCACGCCGCTGTCCGAGCCGAGCCCGGCGCCCGCGCCGTTCGCACCGACTCCCGCGCCGTCGGCGATGTCCGCACCGGAGCCCGCAGGGTTCTCTCCGGCTCCCCAGGCCCAGCTGTACGCGCCCCAGGAGTCGACGCCCGCGCCCGTGCAGGAGCCGGAGCCGACGATGCCTGCGCGTGCCTCCTTCACCCGACCCGAGCCTCAGGCGCCCGCCGAGCCTCAGGCGCCCGCCTTCACTCCTGCCGCACCGAGCCCCGCCGCGGGCACGTTCATGCCTGCGGAGTCCGGCGACAGCGGATGGGCCGAAGAGGCAGCAGCCGTGCACCAGATGCACGACGCAGCCGAGTCCACGATGTACTCGCCCGACCAGCTCGCACGCCCTGTCGGCTGGGAGGCCGCAGGCGCCGAGGCGCTCCAGGCCACAGGCCCGGGAGAGGGCTACCGGCCCGTCGTCCAGATCGACCCGGAGCCCGAGTCCGACCAGGTCGAGCAGTCCGACGTGACCTCCGCCGTGTTCTCCGAGTTCAGCTCGCTCATGTCCGAGCGGCCCAAGGTCCAGAAGACCAAGGCCGGCCTCACCAAGCGCGAGCGCGTCAAGCCCCTCGAGGAGGAGAAGCCCCTCGAGGCCGAGGTGCAGATCCCGGGCGGCCCGCGCGACGCGGACGCGGTCCGGCGCCGCTTCTCGAACTTCTACTCTGGCACCCAGAGGGCACGCTCCGACGTGGCCGCGTACCGGAGCCAGTCCACGCCTGACCGGGACCAGTCCTGATCCCGATGACCACCACGATCCAGCTCCGCCGATGGAGCAGCAACACCACCAAGGAGGAGCAGTGACCGAACTGAGTCCCGAGGCGACCAACTTCGGATGGCTGCTGGACAACTTCGTCCAGACGGTTCCCGGCACGCGCCACACGCTGGTCGTCAGCGCCGATGGACTGCTGATGGCCATGTCGAAGAACCTCGACCGCACCGGCGGCGACACCCTCGCCGCCGTGGTGTCCGGCATGGCATCCCTCACCCGCGGTGCTGCGCGTCAGCTCCAGGCGGGCGAGGTGCGACAGTCGATCATCGAGATGGACGAGCTGTTCCTGTTCCTCATGTCGGTGTCCAACGGCTCCGTGCTCGCGGTCGCCGCTGACTCGACCTGCGACGTCGGCCTGGTGGGCTACGAGATGACCCTCCTCGTGACCCGCACCGAGAACGCGCTCACCCCGCAGCTCATCACCGAGATGCGCCAGAACCTCCCCGTCGACGGACAGCTCCGCGCGTAGGAGGTCGTCATGAGTGACGCACAGACTCCCCACGACGACGAGACCTACGCGGTCCGTCCGTACGCGGTCACCGGAGGCCGCGTGAAGGCGGCAGGGAAGGACCTGCCCATGGAAGCGCTCGTCGAGTCGCTCTCCAGCCCTCAGGCTTTGAGGGGGCTCACCCCCGAGAAGAAGACGATCCTGCAGCTCGCTACAGGTCAGTATCAGTCCGTGGCGGAGCTCTCCGCCCACACCCGGCTTCCGCTGGGTGTGGTCAGGGTGCTCGTGACGGACCTTGCGCAAGAAAATCACTTGAAGATCCACACCGGCGGGACGGCCGACGACGCAAGCACGCACGACGCGCAAGGCGGCCTGTCCCTGAGTCTCTTGGAGAGTGTCCTCGATGGCATCGCAGCCCTCTAACGCGCCGGCGGCGACCACGCCTCCGCACGTGGCGCCCACCGTCGTCAAGATCGTGATCGCCGGCGGCTTCGCCGTCGGCAAGACCACGTTCATCGGCTCGATCTCCGACATCGACCCCCTCAACACTGAGGCGGCCATGACGGAGAAGTCGATCGGAGTCGACGACGCCGGCGGCGTCAGCGACCGCAAGACCACCACCACCGTCGCGATGGACTTCGGTCGCATCGCCCTCCCGGGTGCCCTCTGGCTGTACCTGTTCGGCACGCCCGGACAGGACCGCTTCCTGTTCATGTGGGACGACCTGGTCCGCGGCGCCATCGGCGCGGTCGTCCTCGTGGACACCGAGCGTCTCGACCAGTGCTTCCCTGCCGTCGACTACTTCGAGGGCAAGGGCATCCCGTTCGTCGTGTGCGTCAACTGCTTCGACGGTGTCGCGCGTCACCAGCTCGAGGACGTCCGCGAGGCGCTCGGCATCGGAGACGACGTGCCGATGATGTACACCGACGCCCGCGAGAAGGCCGCCACGAAGCAGGCCCTCATCGCCGTCGTCCAGCTGGCGATGAAGCGTCTGAAGGGCGAGTAGCCCGCACAGTCCTCATGAAGCGCCGCACGCCGCGCCTCCGCCTTGGGCGGGGCGCGGCGTCGGCTTTCCCCAGGGCGATAACCTTGGGGACGTGATCTACGTCGACGGCACCGCTCTGTGCCGCTTCCTCCCGGGGGTGCGGTACTTCGAGGAGTGGAACCGTTGGGTGGTGCCCCGCATCCGTGAGGTCGCGACCACACAGCTGGGGCTGACCGAGCTGCGCCAGGCCGCAGAGCTGTACCCGAGGGAGTCGAAGGCCAAGGCGTTCGAGGTGGTCGAGGTGGTGCGCTCCCGCATGCCGCTGATCCGCTTCTCGGATCAGAACGTGACGGTGTCGACGCACGCGGCAGCGGTGCTCAAGCCGTTCGCGGCGCTTCACCTGGGAGCCGCCGCTGCGCATCCCGCGATCGACACGATCGCCACCTACGACGCGGAGCTTGCGAGGGTCGCCGCGCTGTACGGCCTCACGGTCGTGACCCCAGGGCTGCCCGAGGGCTGGCAGAATGGCACCGGCGCAGCGCCGGCACCAGTCGTCGGCCCGCCGAAGGAGAGTTGACCGAGCGGCCGAAGGTGACGGTCTTGAAAACCGTTGAGGCGTAACCCGTCTCCGTGGGTTCGAATCCCACACTCTCCGCTCCAGGCCTGCGCCGCGCGTTGCTCGGCGGGTCGCAGGCCCGGTACCCTGGTCCCCGGCCCTGGTGCCGAGGAGACGTGACCGAGTGGCCGAAGGTGCATCCCTGCTAAGGATGTGATGGGGCAACCTATCCGTGGGTTCGAATCCCACCGTCTCCGCCGACAAGGCCCCCGACCGTTCCCGGTCGGGGGCCTTCGGCATTCCACGAGGCTCGTCCAGCGGCCGTCAGTGGAGCGGGTGCACCAGCCACGCGTTGAAGAAGCTCCGCACGAGCGAGGGCATGTCCAGTGCGCCGCGGTCCAGCAGCCATTGGACCTGGAGGCCGTCGAGCAGCGCGATGGCCTGCGTGGCGATCCCCTGCGGATCCGCGCCATGCTCGAGCTCGCCTTCCTCCTCGAGCTCCCTGAGCGCATCGACGAGCAGGTGGCGCAGCGCTTGGTATCGGGTGCGGAAGTACTCGTGCCCAGGATGGTCCGCGGACGTCGCGGCCGCGGACAGGGTCGCGAACAGTTCCACGGCGCCAGGGGCCGCGGTGTTGGCCCGCGCGGTCTCCAGGAAGGCGAGCAGCAATGTGCGACCGTCGCGCGGCCCTTCCGCCAGGTGGGCCGCCCCCAGCTCGTCGCGGCGTTGAAGGGCCTCGACCAGCAGCACCCGATGGTCCGGATAGAGCTCGTGGATCTCCTTCTCCGACATCCGGGCCCGGGCGGCGACGGCGGCGATCGAGTCGGGACCTATCGCGTTGACCGACGCCTCCTCCAGCACGGCGTCGAGGAGAGGCGCCGGCTCAAGATCGGGAGGCGCCTCCATCCGCACGATGGTCTCCAGGGTGCGAGAGCCTTCCACGGTCCACCTCCTCGTCGCGGCGTTGCGATCCCTCGACTCTACGCTGTGAGGAGAGGTGCGAGGCGCGCGAGACGCCCGGGCGGCGTGCACGGGAGGCGCTCGGGGGTGGGCCTCGGGCGAGTGTGCATCAGCACCCTCGGAAACCTGTATACTCGTGTCTCGGCCCGATGGGCCACGCGCCCGTAGCTCAACGGATAGAGCATCTGACTACGGATCAGAAGGTTGGGGGTTCGAATCCCTCCGGGCGCGCTGAGAGCGAAGGCCGGGACTGTCTCAGTCCCGGCCTTCGTCGTCTCCTGGCGCGGTGTCGGTGTGCTCCTCGTCCTCGACCCTGAGGCCGTCGGCGTCGAGCTCGACGCGGGTGCTCGCGACGCTGGACTGGGACACGATCGTCACGAGCGCCCAACGGCCCTCGGGCAGGAGCCGCACGGTGACGGACCCGTCCGACGCGCTGTCGAGGGCGGTCGCGACCTCCTTGGAGAGCCGGGCCATCACCTCTCCGTCCGCGATGGGGGCCGCGCGGTCGTCCAGGAGCGTGACGTCGACTCCGCGGCGCCGTGCGGCGGAGGTCGAGGCGACGATCGCGGGCAGCGTGAGCCCGCGGGCGCGCACCGAGTCCCGCAGCTCGGCCTCGGCCGCGAGGAAGCCCGCCCGGTCCTCGTCGCTGAAGGGCCCGCCTGCAGCGATGCGCTCGAGCGGGCCGGTCGCGGTCTCCGCGAGCTCGACGACGCGGCGCCTGCGGATCTCCTTGCGGGCCTGTGCCTCCGCTGAGGCGCGCGCAGAGCGGTCCGCCAGCGCGGTGAACACGTTGATGTCGGCGGCGGCGCGCCTGAGCCCTGCTCCGAAGAGCGAGGCCACGACCACGGTCCCCGCGTGAGTCTGAAGCATGGCGACCGCGGAGAGGGCGCCTCGGCCCGAGGTGAAGCCCCATGCCGCGGTGACGAGTGCCATCCCTGCGAAGCCGATCCAGGCCATCCCGGTGCGGCGACGCAGCGCGAGGAAGAACAGCAGCCACGCGTTGGCGCCGTGATGCCAGGAGGCACGGCCGAGCTCGCCCGTGCCGGGCAGGTTCCACGACACCATCGCGGTGGCGAGCGTGACGATGCCGACGACGATCAGCGTCTCGCGCATGGGGAACGGGTCGGGGCCCGGCTGGATCACGAGCGAGGCCGCCACCAGCACCAGCATCACTGCGAGCAGCGAGACCCAGGGGCTGTGCACGATGTCGGCGGTGAGGACCACGAAGACGATGTTGGTGACGCCGTACAGCCCGAGCAGCAGCTGGGCGGGGTGGGAGCCGAGATACAGCAGGCTCGCGGCGTCGGTCGAGATCCGTGGAGGAGCGGTGGTCATGGGCGCCTCCAGATCAGGGTGACGACGGTGCCGCTTCCCACGCCGCTCGACACCTCTGCGGTGCCGCCGTCAAGGCCCCGCATGCGCTCGATGATGCTGACGCGGATCCCGAGGCGACGTTCGGAGATGCTGCTCCGCTCGAAGCCCGCTCCGTCGTCCTCGCACACGACGGTGACGACCTCGGGGGAGGCCTCGACGTCCACTGTGCGTCGCACCTCGTCCACCGGACCGGCGTGCCGGAGCGAGTTGCGGAGCGACTCCGCGAGCGCCTCGGAGATCGAGACCGCGACGTCGGAGCCGATCGGCTCGTCTCCGCTCCACGAGGCGTGAAGCTCGACGTCGTGGCATTCCTCGAGCGCAGTAGCACGGAGCATCGCCACGAGCTCCTCAGGCATGTAGGAGCGGGCTCCGGCGTCGTCTGCGGCAAGCGCGTCGATCTCTCCGAGCGCCTCGGAGGCCCTCTCCTCGACGCCCGGGGGCGGTGCCGGGGTGCCTGCGGCGTACAGCACCGACATGATGTCGTCGTGCACGATCGCGTTGATGCGCGTCTGCTCGCGCTCGCGGGTGGTGGCGCTCGCCTGGGCGGCAGCCTGTTCCCGCGCGTCTCGGGCCGCCTCGTCGACGGCGGTCGCGGCGCGGACCACCGCGAGTGAGGTGCCCATGAGGATCAGCGAGTACAGCATCCCGCCGATCGCGTCCTGGAAGGCGAGCATGTCGGACTCGGGGCGCGCTGCCATCTGGGTGAACATCACGACGGGGGCCTGCGCGAAGCCGTAGAGCCACACGAGGCGGTTCTGCCAGACGACGGTCGCGATGACGGCGTGGAGGGCGTTGATGCCCTGGAGCCATGGCGCCGCGTCCAGGGAGCCGAGGCCGTCGACGAGGCCGAGCGGGAAGGTGAGGTGCAGAAGCGCGAACACGATGACGATCGCCCCTGCGAGCCGTCGCATGACCGTGATCGGTGCCCACGTCGCGAGCACCGCGAGGCTGATGGGTGCGAGCAGGCCGACGACGATCGTCGCGATCCCGTAGACCGGCCTGAGGTGCTCGAGCTGCGACAGCGCGTTGGGCATGAGGAGCCCGGCGAACACGAGTCCACCGAGCCCGCAGGAGAGGTAGATGTTGCGCAGCATGCGCTCCGCGGCGGGGCCGGGCCCGGAGGTGTGCACCTCGGATGCCGTGAGCGCCGCGGGGCTGCTCACTCGGAGTTCCCCAGGTACCCGTCCTCGACGGCCCGCTTGTACAGGTCCACGCGCGAGTGTGCGGGCCGGCCGGCCTCGGCGTACTTGCGGCGGATCCTGCTGACGTAGTCGGCGACCGTGTCGCGGGACAGTCCGGTGCGGTGGGCCACGGTGACCGCGGTCTCTCCGGAGGCGTAGAGACCGAGGATCTCCTGCTCGCGCCTGGAGAGCTTGGCGTCCGTGAGGACGGCGTCGGAGTCGATCGCAGCGGCCCAGTCCGTGCTGAAGACCTCCTTGCCGATCGCTGCGGTGCGGATGGCGTCGAGAAGGGTGTCCGGGTCGGACGCCTTGCGGATCAGTCCGAGCGCGCCTGAGCGTGCGGCGGACTGGATGAGTCTGCGGTCCTCTGCGCCCGTGTAGATGAGGACGTGGGCGCCCATCGCGTGGATCGCGGCCACGTTGTCGGCGGGCAGGGACTCGTCCGCGAGGCGCAGGTCCAGGACGACGAGGTCGAGCTCCGCGTCGAGGCTCTTCAGTCCCTCGACCGTGTCGACCATCCCGGCGAGCACCAGGTCGTCGGTCGAGGCGATCAGGTCGCGGAAGCCGATCGCGATCAGGGCATGGTCCTCCACGAGCGCGATCGTCCTCGTCGCCATGATCCACCCCCAGGTGCGTCGTGTCTCTGTGCTCACTCTACTGAAACGGAGCGGATCCTCTGGTCCGTGTGGGGCCCGAACCTCCTGGTGTGAGCAGTGTCACGGATGCCCCCCAGCGGGGTGCCCCCATAAGTGGGGGCTTTACCGAGCCATGGGCCGCTGGCACGCTCGAAGCAAGCTCGCCGAGAGGCGGGCCCGGTTCCGGCAAGGAGAAGTGATGCACTGGTCAGCGGAGGAATTCGTTCTTGTCATCACGGGGGTTCTGTTTGCCGGGATCGTCGCGTCCTCGCGTCTGCCAAGAGTAGAACTGACTCCGACCTCGCTCCGCGCGTTTGCCATCGGCGCTGCGGTGTTCATCGGGGCCGCTGCCGCTCTGGCGACAGTCGAGAACGCGAGCTATCCGCCGTTGCTGTGGATTCTGCCTCTGGTGCCGCTCATGGTCATCGTGGTGCTGGTCCGGGACGCCTTGGTAGGGGGAAATTCCGAGGCGACCGACCAGACCGTGACCATGGGCGCCCAGGGGGGGACGGCCGACTCAGGCTTCGTCGTGACCCAGATGCTGGTCGGTACCGGCGAGACCCTCGCCGCCGACCCTGGCGCTACCGCTGAGCAGCTCGCGGAGATCGCCTACGCGCAGCCGACGCTCCGGCCCGTCGTGGCGGCCAATCCCGCGACGCCGTCGAACCTTCTCGAGTGGCTGGCCTCGCTGGGCGACCCGGCGGTGCAGCGCGCCATCGGCGCCCGCGCCGCGCACTGAGCAGCCGCGGCGGCTCTCAGTCGAGATCCACCACCACAGGCACGTGGTCCGATGCGCCCTTCCCCTTGCGCTCGTCGCGCACGATCGTCACGTCCTGCGCCCGCGCGGCCAGCGGCTCTGACGCGTAGATGAAGTCGATCCGCATGCCCTCACCCTTGGGGAACCTCAGCTGCTTGTAGTCCCAGAAGGTGTACGTGCCCTCCGCGGGCAGGAAGCGCCGCGACAGCTCCTCGTAGCCGTGGTCGGCCAGCGCGTGGAACGCCGCCCGCGCCTCGGGAGTCACGTGGGTCTCCGCCTCGGAGTCCTCCTCGGACCAGATGTCGGTCGGCAGCGGTGCGACGTTGAAGTCGCCCACGAGCGCGGTCGGCTCGTCCTTCCACGCGGCCGACGCGTCGCGCAACCGCGCGAGGAAGTCCAGCTTGTACGCGTAGTGGGGGTCGTTCAGTCCGCGGCCGTTGGGCACGTACAGGCTCCACACCCGGACCCCGCCGGCGACGGCACCTAGGGCACGCGCCTCCACGACGGGCTCCTGCCCTGGCTTGCCGAACGCCGGCTGCGCGGCGAAGGACGTCTGCACGTCCTCGAGTCCCACGCGCGAGGCGATCGCGACGCCGTTCCACTGGTTCAGGCCGTGGATCGCCACCTCGTAGCCGAGCTCCTGGAAGCCTGCGAGCGGGAACTGCTCGGGCTTGCACTTGATCTCCTGCATCGCGAGGACGTCGGTCTCCGAGCGGCGGAGCCAGTCCAGGATCCTCTCCTCGCGAGCGCGGACTGAGTTCACGTTCCAGGTGGCAAGACGCATGGCGACCACGGTACCCGGCGCGCGGACACGGCACGACGGCCGTCCCGTAGCCTGGGCGCATGGCGACTGCACTGGTGACGGGGGCCTCGGCGGGGCTCGGTGAGGAGTTCGCGTGGCAGCTGGCGACAGCGGGCCACGACGTGGTGCTCGTGGCTCGTTCGCGCGACCGTCTGAGCGAGATCGCGGACGTGATCGCGTCCGCGACCGGGCAGAGCGCGGAGGTGCTCGCGGCCGACCTCGCGGATCCGGACGGCCTTGAGGTCGTCGCACGGCGGGTCGCTGATCCTGATGCGCCGGTGAGCCTGCTGGTCAACAATGCCGGTTTCGGACTTGGCAAGCGGTTCGTGGACAGCACGTGGGAGGACGAGAAGCGGATGCTCGACGTCCTCGTCACCGCGCCGCTGCGCCTCACCCATGCTGCACTGCCGGGCATGCTGTCGCGTGGTCATGGCGCGGTGCTGAACGTGGCGTCGATCGCCGCCCATCTGGGCAACTCCACCTATGCGGCGCACAAGCGATGGGTGGTGGAGTTCACTCAGGCGATCGCGGGTCAGCTCGCGGACTCGCCGGTGACCGCCACCGCCGTGCTTCCCGGCCTTGTCACCACAGAGTTCCACAGCTCGGAGGAGCTGGCCCACATGCGTGACGAGTATCCGGATCTTCTGTGGCTGGAGCCGGAGCAGGTCGTGACGAGCGCGCTCGCTGCGGTGCGGCGAGGCCAGACGGTGGTCACCCCGTCGGCACTGTACGGGTTGGCGGGTGCAGGCCTTCGGCTCCTTCCGGCACGGCTCACACGGGGCCGCCGCAGCCAGCGCCCCGGGCGCTGAGCGGGTCTCGCTGCCGTCGGTAGGCTTGCCCCATGACCTCCGGCACCCCGCGCGAGCAGCTTCGCGACCTGATCACCGAGCTGGCCGTCGTGCGCGGCCGCGTCACCCTCGCCTCCGGCAAGGAGGCCGACTACTACGTCGACCTGCGCAGGATCACCCTTCACCATCGCGCGGCACCGCTCGTGGGCCACGTGCTTCTCGACGCGCTCGAGGAGGCCGGCTATGGGCCGGCCGACGTCGACGCCGTGGGTGGCCTCACGCTCGGCGCCGACCCGGTGGCGACCGCGCTCATGCATGCTGCTGCCTCGCGCGGCCTGGACCTTGACGCCTTCGTGGTGCGCAAGGAGTCGAAGGCGCACGGGCTGCAGCGCCGCGTCGAGGGCCCGGACGTGGCCGGCCGCAAGGTGGTCGCGGTGGAGGACACCTCGACCACGGGCGGTTCAGTTCTGACGGCGGTCGAGGCGCTGCGCGAGGCGGGCGCGGAGGTGGTGGCCGTGGCCGTGATCGTGGACCGCGACACGGGCGCCAAGGAGAAGATCGAGGCGGAGGGTCTTCCCTACCTCTACCTGTACGGGCTGGACGACCTGGGCCTGTGACGCCGGCTCTCCGAGCCCCGGCCGGCGAAGCGCCCCCTCGCTAGGGTGAGCCGCATGGGTTCCCCGTGGAGGCTCCGTGGCACGAGCGGCCTGATCGCCGGGCTCCTCGCCGCGATCGTCGTGGTGCTGATGCTGTTCGGCGGCTCGGGTGGCCGCGCGGTGGGGATCCTGCTGGGCATATCGGCGGGCATCGGCTGGTTCGCCTGGGAGCAGATCTCGCGCTGGCGGCATCGTCGCGAGCTCGCCGAGTTCGCGACGACCCACGGGTGGGAGTACAGGCCGCGCGCCTTCGAGTACTCGGGCCGGTTCCATGAGGCGCCGTTCGGCGAGGGCGTGAACCAGCGCCAGGAGGACGTGCTGACGGGCACCTTCTCCGGGGCGCGCTGCGCCACGTTCACCCACTGTTACGAGGTCAAGCGCACCGACTGGTCGGCTCCCGCACAGGACGATCTCTTCGGCCTGCCCGTGTCGAACGGCCGACGGACGCGCACCGAGCATCACCGATATCACGTGACCCTCGTCGAGCTGCCCGTGACGCTGCCGCGCCTGGACATCGTGCCGGAGGGGATCGCGGACCGTGTCGCCAAGGCGCTCGGCGGGCGCGATGTCGACGTGGAATCTCACGAGTTCAACCGTCGCTGGAGGGTGCTTGCCGACGACCCCCGCTATGCGCACGCAGTCCTGAACCCCCTGATGATCGATCGGTTGCTGCGGACCGACGTCGAGGGCCTCGCGCTGCGCTTCGAGGGGTCGGCGCTCATGGCGTGGCGGAGCGGACCGCAGGGGGTCGAATCGCTCGCCTCGCGCCTCGGCGCGCTGACGGGCGTCGCGCGGCAGATCCGCGAGCACGTGGTCGTCGACTACGGCATGCCCGCGTGGGGCAGCGAGGCGATGAGGCCGTTCGCAGACACGGCGCCGGAGTGGGCGACGACGCCTGGCGCGCTCACGAGCGGTCGGTGGACCGGGATCGATCCCGACGCCGAGGGAACGCGGCGTGTCGGTGGCGACTTCGACATCCTGAAGATGGATCCGCGGACGCGAGGTCTGTGACGCGCGCCGTCGGGCGGCACCTGGCCCGTGGAGCACCGCGCGGCTAGCATCGTCCGCAGGAACCGAAGGGGAGTGCTCGGATGGATATCGTCGGCTGGATCGTGCTGATCGTCGTCGTGCTGGTCGTGGTGTGGGCGGTGGCCCAGTACAACGGCCTGGTGCGCCTCAGGAACCTGGTGCAGGAGTCGTGGCGCCAGATCGACGTCGAGCTCCAGCGCAGGCACGACCTCATCCCCAACCTGGTCGAGACGGTCAAGGGCTACGCGAAGCACGAGCGCGCGACTCTCGAGGAGGTCACCCAGGCGCGTGCCTCCGCCGCCGCACCCGGCTCGAGCCCCGCGGAGCAGGCACAGCAGGAGAACGTGCTGACCGCCGCGCTCGGACGGCTGTTCGCGGTGGCCGAGGCCTACCCCGACCTCAAGGCCAACCAGAACTTCCTCCAGCTTCAGCAGGAGCTGACCAACACGGAGGACCGTGTGGCCGCGGGCCGGCGCTTCTACAACGCCAACGTGCGCAGCCTCAACACGAAGATCGAGACCTTCCCCACGAACGTGATCGCCGGTGCGTTCGGCTTCCAGCGTGCCGAGTACTTCGAGACGACGGAGGCCGCGCGAGAGGTGCCTGGCGTCCAGTTCTGACAGGCGAACGGCTCCACTGGCACTGGCGCGCTCCGAGGCCCCCTTTCTCGTGCATTGTCAGGGGTGATAGCGCTACGTTGGGAGCAGAGCCGACCGTCGGGGTCGGCCGTCTATCTGCGAGGAGCAGACAATGGACTTCCTTGGGGACTTCTTCTCGATCCTCCTGTTCACCCTGTGGATCATGGTGTGGGTCGCATTCATCTTCCTGGTGTTCCGCATCATCGTGGACATCTTCCGCGACCAGGAGCTGGGCGGCTTCGCCAAGTTCCTCTGGGTGCTGTTCGTCATCGTCCTGCCGGTGCTCGGTGCGCTCGTGTACGTGATCGCGCGCGGCAAGTCGATGACCGCTCGCGACATGGAGGCCGCGGCCTCGGCGCGCGCCGCCCAGGTCGAGTACACGAAGGGTCTGGTGGCCGAGGCGACCGGTCCGGCCACGGAGATCAAGGCCGCGAAGGAGCTGCTCGACGCGGGCACCATCTCGGCCGAGGAGTACGAGGCGCTCAAGGCCAAGGCGCTCGCCTGACCTGAGACGCGACGAAGGCCGGTCCCGCTGCGGCGGGGCCGGCCTTCTGCATGTGCGGGACCGTCTGGCCCCGCGCGCGAGGAAGCGGGCCGTAGCGGCCCGCGGGCTCAGCCCTCGTCGGTCTCGAGCTGGGGCGTGGCCTTGCGCGCCTCGAGGCGGTGCTTGACCCACTCGAAGATGATCGGCAGCAGCGAGACGAACACGATGAGGATCAGCGCGACCTCGATGTTGTCCTTCACCAGGTCGAACCCGCCGAGCCAGAAGCCGAGCAGCGTCACGCCGACGCCCCACAGGAACGCGCCGATCACGTTGTAGCGGATGAAGTGCGCGTAGTGCATCTTGCCGATGCCCGCGGCCACGGGGATGTAGGTGCGGACGAACGGCACGAAGCGCGCCAGCACGATCGCGCGGCCTCCGTACCTCTCGAAGAAGGCGTGGGTCTTGTCCACGTGCTCACGCTTGAAGAACCGAGAGTCGGGCCGGTTGAAGATCCGTGGTCCCGCGGTGCGGCCGATGAGGAAGCCGATCTGGTCGCCCACGAAGGCGGCGGTGAACAGCGCGACGCATGCGACCCAGAGCGGGACGTCGAGCGCGCCTGTGCCCACGAACAGGCCGACGGTGAACAGCAGCGAGTCGCCGGGCAGGAACGGGAACAGGAGCCCCGTCTCGATGAGGACGACCGCACAGATCGCGACGAGCGCGGCGGTGCCGTAGCTGTCGATGAAGCCCGTGATGAGGACCTCGGGGTCCATCCAGTCGGGTCCGATGGCCGGGACGGTCAGGGCTGCGGTGAGGTGCACGGGCACCAGGGTACGCGGCGCCTCGTCGCACGCGGTCTGCGCCTCGCCTCGCCCCCTGGCACCATGGGCGCATGACCGACGCCACTGTGACCCTCGGAACGCCTCTCAGCTCCACTGCGACGCGCGCGATGCTGCTCGGTTCGGGCGAGCTGGGCAAGGAGGTGGCGCTCGAGCTGATGCGGCTGGGCGTCGAGGTGGTCGCTGTGGACCGCTACGAGGCAGCGCCTGCCATGCAGGTGGCGCATCGCAGCCATGTGATCGACATGCTGGATGCGACGGCGCTGCGTGCCGTGATCGACCGTGAGCGCCCGCACCTGGTGATCCCCGAGATCGAGGCGATCGCGACCCAGGTGCTGCTGGAGGTGGAGGCCGAGGGCGTGGCTCGCGTGGTGCCGACCGCCCGGGCGACGAGGCTCACGATGGACCGCGAAGGCATCCGGCGGTTGGCGGCCGAGGAGCTGGGCCTGCCGACGTCGCCCTACGAGTTCGTCGACTCGCGTGAGGCGTTCGGCGAGGCGGTCGAGCGCCTGGGGATGCCGTGCGTCGTGAAGCCTGTGATGTCGTCGTCCGGCAAGGGGCAGTCGGTGGTGAAGACCCCCGAGGACGTCGATGCCGCGTGGGCGTACGCGGTCGAGGGCGGTCGTGCGGGCGGCGAGCGGGTGATCGTCGAGGGCTTCGTGGACTTCGACTACGAGATCACGCTGCTGACGGCGCGGCATTCGGGAGGGACGACGTTCCTGGCGCCGGTGGGTCACGTGCAGGTGGACGGCGACTACCGGGAGTCGTGGCAGCCGCAGGCGATGTCGGAGGCTGCGCTCGCAGAGGCCCGACGCATCGCGGGAGCGGCGACTGAGGCGCTGGGCGGGTGGGGCGTGTTCGGCGTCGAGCTGTTCGTGCGTGGCGACGAGGTGCTGTTCTCCGAGGTGTCGCCGCGACCGCACGACACCGGCCTTGTGACGCTCGTCTCGCAGGACCTGTCGGAGTTCGCGCTGCATGCCCGCGCGATCCTCGGCCTGCCGGTCTCGGAGCAGCCGCTCCGCGCCCCGTCGGCGTCCTGTGCCGTGCTGGCGGAGGGCAGTGGCGTGCCGGTGTTCTCCGGCGTCGACAAGGCGCTCGCGGTCTCCGGCGCCGACCTGCGCCTGTTCGGAAAGCCGCGGGTCGAGGGGCGCAGGCGGGTGGCAGTGACGGTCGCGCAGGGCGAGGACGTGCAGCACGCCCGCCTCCGGGCGCGCGCCGCAGCCGCCGCGCTGCGGATCGACCTCGTCGAGCCGTGAGCGACCGCGAGTCCGACTCGGCGCCCGAGCACGGCGTCGGCCCGTGGCCTGGCGGTGAAGGCGCGTGGCCGGAGGATCCCCGCCTGGATCCTGAGCTGCTCCGCGAGGGAGACCGCCGCAACGTCGTGGACCGGTACCGGTACTGGCGGCACGACGCGATCGTGGCCGACCTCGACTCCCGCAGGCATCCGTTCCATGTGGCGATCGAGAACTGGCAGCACGACCTGAACATCGGCTCGGTGGTGCGCACCGCGAACGCCTTCCTCGCGCAGGAGGTGCACATCGTCGGGAATCGACGCTGGAACCGGCGCGGCGCCATGGTCACGGACCGCTATCAGCACATCCGTCACCACCCGTCGGCCGGGGACCTCGCCGCGTGGGCGGCCGACGCCGGGCTGCCGGTGATCGGGATCGACAACCTGCCCGGCTCGGTGCCTTTGGAGACGTTCGCGCTGCCGCGCGAGTGCGTGCTGGTCTTCGGGCAGGAGTCGGTGGGACTCACGGACGAGGTGCGCGAGGTGGCGCAGGCGACTCTCGCGATCAGCCAGTACGGCTCCACGCGGTCGATCAACGCGGGGGCGGCTGCCGCGATCGCGATGCACGCGTGGGTGCGCCAGCACGGCGACATCGAGGCCGGCCACCAGGGCTGAGCCCAGTCGGGTCACTCCCCGTCGTAGTAGTCGCGCGAGCGACCCTGACGGTCGATCAGTCCCCGGATCGCATTGCCCGGTCGCTCGATGAGCTGGTAGCTCAGCCACGCCGCGAGGATCGCGAGCGGGAGGACCACGAGCAGCATCAGGCCGAAGCCGCCGAAGCCGGCTCCCCCCGGAAGCAGTCCGCGCGAGTCGAGCAGCAGCATGAGGGGCTCGTGCCACAGGTAGAGGCTGTAGCTGATCAGCCCCAGGAAGGCGAGCGGGTTCCGGCCGAGCGCGGTGGTCCACCAGTCGCCCGGTCCCAGGACGCTCGCCGCGAGCATGAGCGCGAATCCGAGAGCGGTCCCGGTGTGGAACCAGGCATGGTTCCCCGCGCCCTCGGGTCGCAGGATGAACGACGCGACCACGACGGCGAGACCGGTGAAGCGCGTCACCTCGACGCCCACTCGGCCGAGCCGTGCGCGGCCGACGGCGACGACGATCGCCAGGCCCATGCCGAGCGCGAACTCGTCGAGCTTGGCAGGCAGCCCGAACCACACCTTCCAGTCGTCGCCCAAGGTGCCGAGCATCAGCCACGACGCGAGCTTGTACGCGAGGCTTCCCAAAAACATCACGGACACCACGGTGGTGAGGAGGACGAGTCCTCCCCGCCGGGTCAGGCGCCGCGCCGCCCACACGAGCACCGCGCCAAGAAGCGCCAGCAGCACGTAGAACTGCACCTCCACTGCGAGCGACCACGCGGGTCCGATCGTGGAGAAGATGTACGTGTTGTCGTAGTTCTGGATGAACAGCAGATGCTCGATCAGGTCCCTGTACGCGCCGGGAAGGTTGGTGTTCCGGGCCGACCACACGACGAGGATCGCCACCAGGTACAGCGGGACGATCCGCGCCGCCCTGCGCACCAGGAAGGCGCGCGCGCTCGGTGAGTCCGCGTCGCCCAGCACCGCGCGCGCATACGGGAGGAAGAGCAGGAACGCGGAGAGCACGAAGAAGAGGCTCACCAGCCCGTCGAGCCCGTGCAGCGCGATGTAGGACGCGGAGTCCTGGGCGCCGAGCGAGCCCGGATCCGCCGCCTCCACATGCTGGTACACGTGGTAGATCACGATCGCCAGCGCGGCAAGGCCGCGATAGCCCTCAAGGCCGGCGAAGCGCGCGCCTACCGCTGCAGCCGGTCGATCCGTCGGCACCGTGCGGTGCGTCGTCTCCACGCTCATGCGCAGTGTCCTCGCAGCGTCTCCAGCTCGCCGACCACGGCGTCGTGCCGGGGCCGCGGCTCGTCGAGCAGCCCCATGAGCCGACGCGCGACGACGCTGCCGTCGGGCCTGCCGTAGGAGCCGAGCGCGCCGGCGAGGTTGTGCGCCGCCCGGTGCGCGTCGCGCACCCGTGGATCGCCCGCGGTCGCTCCGTCCGCGATCGCCTCCGCGCCCGCGGAGATCGCGTCGAGGCGTTCCGCGACCGTAGGCCTGAATCGCTCCCAGAGCACAGCGATGATGTCCGCGGGGTCCTGTGCCGTCATGCGTTCCACCCCGCCGCTGCAGAGATCTGGGCCGCGAGCGTGCGCGGGTTGAACGGCTTCGCGATGAAGCCGTCCACGTCGTCGGACGTCGGTGCGGTCGAGGCCGCGCTCATCATGAGGATCGGGACGCCGGTGAGTCCTGCCTCCTGGCGCAGCCGCGCGGCGACCATGAGGCCGTCCTCGCCCGTGAGCAGGTGGTCCATCAGCACGGCGTCCGGAACGCCTCCGGCGAGCGCCGCAAGGGCCTGATCGCCGCTCGTCGCCTCGAGCATGCGCCATCCGGCGATCGTCTCGAGCGCGACGCGCGCGATCGCGCGGATGTCAGCCTCGTCGTCGACCACGAGCACGACTCTCGTCATCGCGGGTCCCTCCCGTCCTCGGTGCGCCGATCCACCGGCACCGTGCTTCGGCGCGCACGCACCGGCACGTGGAGCGTGAACGTGCTCCCCGCACCCACCGTGCTTCGCACCGACACTCCTCCGCCGTGCGCGTGTGCCATCGACTGAGCGATCGCGAGTCCGAGGCCCGAGCCCCTGCGGCCCCGCGGCGACCCTGCGGGGACCTGCCAGAAGCGGTCGAAGATCCGCTCCTGATCCTCCTCGGGGATCCCGGGGCCCGCGTCCGTCACCTCGATCGCGACCTCGCGGTCCAGACGATGCGCGGTCAGCGTGACGGTTCCGCCCTGCGGCGAGAAGCGCACCGCATTGCTCGCAAGGTTCGTCAGCACCTGCACCACTCGTCGGCCGTCGCCCCAGAAGGTGACGTCCGACGGCCTCACCTCGAGCGTCACGTCCCCCTCGCGGGCCAGGCCGGACACCGACTCAGACGCCTGCTCCATCAAGGAGACGGCGTGGAGCTCGGACCGCTCGAGCTGCAGGCGTCCCGTGGACGCGCGCTCAAGGTCGAGGATGTCGTCCACCAGCCTCCCCAGCCTGTCAGTGTTGCGGCGTGCGATGCCGAGCATCTGCGCGGTCGCGTCGGGGTCGTCGGCGACATCCCCGATCAGCTCGAGCGAGCCGTGGACCGCTGCGAGCGGCGAGCGGAGCTCGTGGCTGACGATCGAGACGAAGTCGTCCTTCATCCGCTCCACGTCCAGGCGCTCCTCGATGTCGTCGAAGACGAGGATCGCTGCCGTCACCTCACCCTCGTCGATCAGGCCTCCGACAGAGAGGTCGACGTGCAGCGGAGAGCCGTCGCGACGCCAGAAGGTCTCGCGCCTTGCCGCACGCGCAGCGCCGTCCTCAAGCGTCGTCAGCACGGGACACTGGTCGTGCGGGTAGGCGGCACCGTCAGGGCGCTGGAAGTGCGCGACTGCGTGGAGGTCCTGCCCGATCAGGTCGGACGCCTGCCAGCCAAGCATGCGGGCGGCCGCAGGATTCGCGAGCGCCACCCGCCCCTCGAGGTCGAGGCCGATCACGCCCTCCGCCATCGCGTCGAACACACGGGTGGCTCGGGTGAGCGCCGCCTCCGCCACGTGCAGGCGTGCGAGCGTGTCGATCCGCGCCAGCTCGGCCACGGGCCACTGGGACAGCGTCACAAGGTGGAGCCTGTCGTCGTCCGACCACCGCCGCGGAGCGTGCGAGAACACGGCGAGCGTGCCCACGGCGACGTCGTCCACGAGCAGCGGCACGCCCATCGACGCGCGGACCTTCGTGGCCTCGGAGGCATCGCCGGAGTCGCACGTGTCCTCGATGGCGAGCGGCTCGACGCGGCGCAGGGTCCGTCGGAACAGCTCGATGTCCGCAGCGTCCTCGTCCAGGCCGAGCCCGCTCGCGCCGACGCGCCGTTGGCTCCCGTCGATCTCGACCGACACGAGCGCGCCGTCGGCGCCGAGCACACGCTGCGCGCTCTCGGCCACCGCGTCGAACACCGATCCCTCGGCCGCGCCTGCGAGCAGCTCCGAGCGTCGCACCACGATCCGCTGCGGCGCGAGCACGAGGCTCCGCCACGCTCCCGCCGACCTCTGATCGCCGCTCATCGCCTCGCCGCCCTCGGAGTCACCTTCCACTGCCTCTCGCCCATCGTCTCCTTCACCTGGGCGACGCGCGAGATGACGTTCTTCCACTCCGTGTAGAACAGCGACGCGAAGAACAGGTAGAACCAGAACCACTTCTTGTGGCGACGGATGTCGGGCGCGGCGAGGCGCCACGCGAAGAAGGTCTGGCCGGGGCCCACCGTCGTGGTGAACAGGGTGGTGAGCACGAAGATCGCGATGAACCAGTCGAGGCTCTCCAGGCCCGCATCGCGCCACGCGAGGAACGCGATCAGTGGGAACATCTGCACGCTGATCCACGGATAGACCTCGCGCCAGCCCAGCAGCGCCGTCATGCCGAGCTTCTGGCGCATCGTCAGCGTGCGGGAGCGCCACGCGTGTCGGAGGTGGCGCTTCGACACCTGGAACCAGCCCTGCGCCCACCGCATGCGCTGGTTCCACAGCTGGTGCCAGGAGGTGGGAGCGAGCTCGCGCGAGATCAGCCCAGGGTCGTTCGCGATCCTGCCGCCCGACTCGATGACGCGCAGGCTCGAGTCGATGTCCTCCGTCAGCATGAACCCGTGCATGCGGGTGCGGCGCAGCACCTCGGTGCGCCAGAATCCGTTCGAGCCGCCGAAGATGCCGAAGCCGTGCAGCTGCGCGCGGCCGGGGTGGCTGACGGCG
Organism: Demequina zhanjiangensis; assembly: GCF_030418315.1. Classification (GTDB taxonomy): domain Bacteria; phylum Actinomycetota; class Actinomycetes; order Actinomycetales; family Demequinaceae; genus Demequina; species Demequina zhanjiangensis. The sequence continues at coordinate 401,061 of NZ_JAUHPV010000002.1, read as the reverse complement.
TAGATCGCCTCGAACTCCACCGCGACGGTGCGGGCCGTCCGGCTGGCGTCGCCGTTGCGGATCACGCAGTGGCCCTGGACCACGTCGTAGCCGTTCGACAGCCATCGCCACGCGCGCGTGAAGGAGTCCCGCGCAGGGTGGTGGTCCGCGTCGTACATGCCGACGAACTCTCCACGCGCGTGACGCAGCGCAGCGTTCACGTTCTGCGCCTTGGACGTGGATCCCTCGACGCGCAGCGGCAGGAACCTGGGGTCCCGCTCGGCGATCTGGCGCAGCGTCCGCTCCACGAGCAGGCCGCGCGGAGTGTTGTAGGCGAGGATCACCTGGAGGTCCGGATAGTCGACGCGCAGGAACGACTCGACGGTGTCGACGATCGTCGCCGCCTCGTTCGGCAGGTAGGCCGCGATGATCGCCGTCGCGGGTGGCGCAGGAGCGCCAGGCTGCTTCGGTGGCCGGATCGGGTCGAGCGCGTAGAAGCCCTCCGACCAGATCAGCATCCCTGTGATCGCGAGCGCGAACACGATGATCAGGTACATCGCGCTCGAGATGTCGAATCCCAGCCTGTAGAGCGCCTGGTAGATGAGGAACGGACCCACGATCCCGAGGACGACGGTGAGCGCGATCTGGAACGGCGTCGTCGCGGCGGCGACGACGCGGGCGGCCAGTGACGGCTGCCGGGACTCGGGCTCCTGGATCTCGGGGCGCCAGCGCACGGGCTGAAGGTCGAGGAGGTCGCGAGCTGCGTCGGCGGCGCTCACCGTCCGCTCGATCGCGGTGTCCGTGGAGATGCCGCTCGCGGCGTCGGCCCAGCCGATCGTGGGGGTGAGCCGCACCGACTCGCCGCGGACGGCGAAGCGCGTGTCCGACACGTCCCGCGCCACTGCGCCGAGCGCGCCGTCCATGCTCCGCAGCGGTACGCCGCTGACAGCGACCATGAGGTCGCCGCCGTCGGTGCCGAGCACGGCCTCCTCGCCCAGGCGGGCGCGGGCGAGAGCGCCCAGCTGCTCCTGCACGTCGGCCCAGCCGACGGCGCCGAAGCGTGCCTCGACCATCAGGCGCTCCTCGATCGCGATCCTCGCGACGGCGACCCGGCGGCCCTGCGACCGGATGAAGTCGACGCTGTCGTGCAGCTCGGAGCTTCCGGGCAACGGCGTCCGCGCACGGGAGGCCTCGACCTCCTCGGGACGCTCCGCGAGATGCCGCTTCACCTGCCCCACCAGCTCGTCAGGGGTGAAGGGCTTGCGCAGGTACTCGGTGGCACCCAGGCGCAGGCCTGTGGCCGAGTCGGACGGGTCGATGCGGGACGTGAGGAACAGGACGGGGACCGACCCTGCGTCGGCCGTCGCCCTGAGCTTGGTGATGAGCTGGAAGCCGTCCATCTCCGGCATCATCACGTCGCTGATCACCAGGTCGGGCTGCTCGACGGAGAGGATCTCGAGCGCAGCCGGTCCCGACTCGGCCTCGACGACGTCCAGGCCCTCGTTCGCCAGCACGGCGGCGATCAGGGCGCGGATCATCTCGTCGTCGTCCACGACGAGCACGCGAGAGTGCTGCACCTGCTCCCTCCTGGCTCTTCCGGGGGGTGTGAGCGTCGGATGTCGGTCGTCGATGCCGCTGGGCTGGCTTGTCATCATGCTAGGCATCGAGTGTCCGTTTCAGCGGCAGGGGACAGGGCGGATCCGAAAGCGCGGCGCGAGGGCTTCGACCACCCATCGGCCGCCGTGCGTGTGATGTGAGGGTTCTCACACGCGCGGCCCCTGCGTCGCGCCCCGGAAGCTAGACGCGCGGAAGCGCCCCGGAGAATCTCAGCGAACGATGTCGATCTCTTGCCTCCGCTGCGTCGTCAGGGTGAGACTCGGGAGGTTCCCGGGCTCGCCGACACGAAGGAAGACGCCATGAAGTACCTGCTGCTCATCGCCTCCGACCCCACCCTGCCGTCGCCTGAGCCCGGAGATCCCGGCTTCGACGAGTACATGGCCGCGTGGACCCAGTACACGCAGGACCTGATCGACGCCGGCGCCTACGACTCCGGCGAGGCGCTCCAGGGCGCCGAGACCGCGACGACCGTGCGCCACGCCGGCGGCGCCACCCAGGTGGTCGACGGCCCGTTCGCGGAGCTCAAGGAGCACCTGGGCGGCTACTACCTGATCGACGTCGACACGCTCGACGACGCGCTCGAGTGGGCGCGCAGGCTCCCGGTTGGCGAAGGAGCCATCGAGGTGCGACCCGTCTTCCCCACGGACATGTCCTGACACAGGCCGACGGCGTCGACGCGGCACTCACCCGCGTCGCACGCGAGGAGGGCGGGCGGCTGCTCGCCCTCCTCGCCGACCGTCTAGGAGACCTCGATCTCGCGCACGACTGCCTCCAGGAGGCATACGCGACGGCCGCCTCCTCGTGGACACAGGGGGTGCCAGACGCGCCTGAGGGCTGGGTCTACGTTGTCGCCCGCAACGCCGGGATCGACCGGCTGCGCCGCGAGGCGGTGGCCGACCGACGGTTGGCCTCCCAGGCGCGTGTCCTTGGCGCGGGTGTCGCTCGCGACGAGCGGGCAGAGCCCGAGGTCGACCCGGCCGAGTGGGCCGCAGAGCTCGACGACGCCGGCGACGAGCAGCTGAGGCTCCTGCTCCTCTGCTGCCACCCCGCGCTGTCCCGCGACACCCAGGTGGCCCTCACGCTCCGGCTCGCCGGAGGTCTCACGACCGAGGAGGTCGCTGCCTCCCTGCTGATCCCCGAGGCCACGGTGCAGCAGCGGATCGTGCGCGCCAAACGGAAGATCCGCGCCGCCCGGATACCGCTCACCCTTCCCGCCGACCTCGCTGAGCGCGCCGACCTGCTCGCGACCGTGCTCGGACTGCTCTTCAACGAGGGCTACCTGGCGCACGCCGCGTCGGCCGAGGCGCTCACGAGGGTCGAGCTGGCCGACCAGGCGATCCGGCTCACCGCCACCGCCGCAGACTCGCTCCCCGACCATCCCGAGCTCGCAGGGCTGCTCGCCCTGCAGCTGTTCCACCGCTCCCGCGAGGACGCGCGCGTCGACGCGCACGGGAGGCTCGTGCGGCTCGCCGACCAGGACCGCGCGCTGTGGGACCGCACGATGATCCGCCGCGGCTACGCCGTGCTCGGCCGTGCGCTCGCGATGCGCAACCTCGGGCCGTGGCAGATCCAGGCGCTCATCGCCGCTGAGCACACCCGTGATCCCATCGACTGGGAGCGGATCGTCAGGTACCACGACCTGCTGCTCGAGCAGGCGCCCGGCCCGGTCGCCCGGCTCGCGCGCGCGGTCGCCTGGGCCGAGGTGCACGGGCCGACGGCGGGGCTCGCGCAGATCGACGAGATCGAGGGCCTCGACGGCTACCACCTGCTCCATGCCGCCCGTGCCGACCTCCTCGAACGTGCCGGCGACAGGGCGGGGGCGCAGGCCGAATGGGACCAGGCCGTCGCGCTCGCGAGCAACCCCGCCGAGCTCGACTACCTGCGGCACAGGCGCGACGCGATCCGGATCGCTGAGGCGCCTCGCGATCCCCTGCGGTCGCGGGACCTAAGCCCGCCCACGACGGAACTGGATGTCTGACAGAATGGACGGCGGTTCCATCCGCACCAATGTCAGGAGCAACCCATGGCAATCGCCACTACCGAGTCGTACGCCGCGATGCTTGATGCCGCCAAGGCCGGCGGCTACGCGTTCCCCGCGATCAACATCACCTCGTCGTCCTCCGTCACCGCCGCTATCCAGGGCTTCGCCGAGGCCGAGTCCGACGGCATCATCCAGGTCTCCGTCGGTGGCGGTCAGTACGCCTCCGGCTCGACCATCAAGGACGCGGTCGTCGGCTCGCTCGCGCTCGCGGCCTACGCCCGCGTCGTCGCCGAGAAGTACGGCGTCACCATCGCGCTCCACACCGACCACTGCCACAAGGTCTACCTCGACGAGTGGCTGAAGCCGCTCCTGAAGCTCGAGGCCGAGTCCATCGCCTCCGGCAAGGGTCCGATCTTCAACTCGCACATGTGGGACGGCTCGTCCGTGCCGATGGACGAGAACCTGCTGATCGCCGAGGAGCTCCTCGAGATGTCGCAGGCCGCTGACACGATCCTCGAGATCGAGATCGGCGTCGTCGGTGGCGAGGAGGACGGCCACTCGGCCGAGGTCAACGACAAGCTGTACTCGACCCCCGAGGACGGCATCAAGACCATCGAGAAGCTGGGCCTGGGCGAGAAGGGCCGCTACCTGACGGCCATGACGTTCGGCAACGTGCACGGCGCCTACAAGCCCGGTGCCGTCAAGCTGCGCCCGGAGATCCTCGGCGACATCCAGTCGGCCGCTGCCGAGAAGTTCGGCAAGGACAAGCCGTTCGACCTCGTCTTCCACGGCGGCTCCGGCTCGACCGCTGAGGAGATCGCCACCGCGGTCTCGCACGGCGTCATCAAGATGAACATCGACACCGACACCCAGTACGCGTACACGCGTCCGGTCGTCGACCACATGATGAAGAACTACGACGGCGTCCTCAAGGTCGACGGCGAGTGGGGCAACAAGAAGACCTACGACCCCCGCGCCTGGGGCAAGCTCGCCGAGGCCGGCATGGCGGCCCGCGTGGTCGAGGCCTGCCAGCAGCTCGGCTCGGCCGGCAAGAAGATCTAAGTACCGCGGATCTGTGGCGTCGAGCCCCCGCGGTCACCGACCGCGGGGGCTCACCCACGTCCGGGCCCGTCGGCGCGCGCTTGAGTCGCGCGGCCGAAGGGCCGATAACCTTCTGAGGGGCTCTTCACGCCCCTGAACATGACCAAGCCCCCGGCGAAGCACCGGGGTGAGGGGAGCAGCACCGTGCCTGGTGTGGTGATCGTCGGAGCCCAGTGGGGCGACGAGGGCAAGGGAAAGGCGACCGACCTGCTCGGTTCGCGCGTCGACTACGTCGTCAAGTTCAACGGCGGCAACAACGCCGGTCACACGGTGGTGGTCGGCGACCAGAAGTTCGCGCTCCACCTGCTGCCCTCCGGCATCCTGACGCCGGGCGTGACGCCCGTGATCGGCAACGGCGTCGTCGTCGATCTCCGTGTGCTGTTCGGCGAGCTGCACGCGCTGCAGGAGCGTGGCGTGGACACCTCCAAGCTGCTGATCTCCAACGCGGCGCACCTCATCACGCCGTATGCGCGCACGCTCGACAACGTGACCGAGCGCTTCCTCGGAAAGCGCAAGATCGGCACGACCGGCCGCGGCATCGGCCCCGCGTACGCGGACAAGGTCAACCGGCTCGGCATCCGCGTGGGCGACCTTTTCGACGAGGGCCTGCTGCGCGACAAGATCGAGGGCGCTCTCGACCCCAAGAACCACATGCTCGTCAAGGTGTACAACCGTCGCGCGATCACTGTCGACGAGGTGGCGGACGAGCTTCTCGGCTACCGCGACGAGATCGCACCGATGGTGGCGGACACCGGCCTGGTGCTCAACCAGGCGCTCGCCGCCGGCAAGAACGTCCTCTTCGAGGGCGGCCAGGCGACCATGCTCGACGTGGACCACGGCACGTACCCGTTCGTCACGTCCTCCAACGCGACCGCAGGCGGCGCGTGCACCGGCTCCGGCGTCGGCCCCACCGCGATCGACTCGGTCATCGGCATCGTGAAGGCGTACACCACCCGTGTGGGCGAGGGTCCGTTCCCCACCGAGCTGCTGGACAAGTGGGGCGACCGTCTGCGCGATGTCGGATACGAGTTCGGCACCACCACCGGACGTCCGCGCCGCTGCGGCTGGTACGACGCGGTGATCTGCCGCTACGCGGCACGCATCAACGGCCTCACCGACCTGGTGCTCACCAAGCTCGACGTCCTCACCGGCATCGAGGAGATCCCGGTCTGCGTCGCGTACGAGGTGGACGGCGTCCGCTACGACGAGCTGCCGCAGGACCAGGCGCTCTTCGCGAAGGCGACGCCGATCTTCGAGACGTTCCCCGGCTGGACCGAGGACATCTCCAAGGCGCGCACGTTCGAGGACCTGCCGAGCAACGCGCGCGACTACGTGCTCGCGCTCGAGAAGATCTCCGGCTGCCGCATCTCGGCGATCGGCGTGGGCCCGGCCCGCGACGAGATCATCGCGCGCCACGACCTGATCCACACGCGCCTCTAGTCGAGGGCGTCTCCAGCCTCTTGCGGAGCGATCGCTCCGGGTCTACCGTTCTGAGTGGCATGACTCGCGGTGACACCTCGGTGATCGCCGTGTGCTGAGGGGCCCCTGGCGGGTGCCAGGCTCGCGCGCCGCATTCTTGAGGGGTGTCGGAGCGCGGAAGGGGGCGCGGGAGGGTGCCCGCCAGGGGTGTGCCCCTCATGGGCGCGTCAGGAGGCGCGCTCCCTCACGACCCTTGCGATGTCGACTCGCGCGATCTGCCGGGAGGCGGGCCACTGCGACGCAAGTGCGGCGAGCAGCACGCCGAGAGCGGCGGCGGGCAGCGCCCACCACGACCATCGGACGGTCAGCGAGAACAGGTCGTCGTTGAAGGTGTCCATGAACGCCTGCGCCGCCCACACCCCGAGCAGCAGCCCGATCGGCACGCCCAGGAGCGTGGCCAGCATGTTCTCCGTCGCGATCGCGCCGGCGACTCGACGCAGCGGCACGCCAGCGGCGCGCAGCGTCGCGAGCTCCCCGGTGCGCTCGACGACGTTCACGGCCATGGTCACGTACATCACCGCGAGCGCGAGGACCGCACCCAGGAGGATCATCGCGCCGATGAACACGTAGAACAGCCCCAGGTACTGCTGGACGATCGAGAGGATCGCGCGCGAGTCCTGATAGGCGACCACGCCGTCGACGTCGGTGATGGCCTGGCGCATCGCGTCGCGGTCCGCATCCTCGGTGAACAGCAGCGAGTGGGACGTCACGCCGGTCGGCGGCAGCATCGCCGAGGCGGTGTCGAGCGACGCATAGGCGGATGTGCCCATCGGCTCGTCGACGAACCCAGCGATCGTGGTCTGGGAGTCGCCAGCCGCGGTCGAGACCGTGACGGCATCGCCGACGTCGACGCTCAGGAGATCCTGGAGCGCGTGGCCCACGAGGATCCCGTCGGCCGGTACGGAGAGCGTCTCTCCGTCGACGCCGCGGAAGCCGTGCATCGCGGTGCCAGGCTCGTAGCCGGTGAGCGCCGTCTCGTAGCTCTCCTCGTTCGCGAGGATCGTCGCCTCCCCCGCGACGACGTCCTCGAAGGCGGCAACGCCTTCCATCGCCTCGATCGCGCCCGCCGCGCCGGAGGCGTCCTGAACGGTGACGGTCGCGTCGGCGAGCTCGACCTCGTCGAACTGGATGCGGATCGCCTCGAGGATCGACGACATCATGCCGACGGAGGCGAGCACGAGGACGAGCGCCAGGACGGTGCCGAGCATGGTGGCGAAGGTGCGTCGCGTGGAGCGCGCAAGATCGCGCAGCGCCATCCGCAGCCCGACGGGAACGCCGGTCATGCGTGCGACGAGCCTGCTCCACGCCCCGGGTGGCGACGCGTCGGCGATGGGTCTCATGGCCTGCGCGGGCGCCGTGCGGGAGGCGACCACCGCTGGCCCGAGCGCTCCGAGGGCGCCGACGAGGACCCCGAAGGCGATGCCGACGGCGATCATCCACGGGTAGTTCCGGACCACCGTGTCGGGGACGCCGAGCACCCCCGTGTACGCCGACGTCGCGAGGCTGTTGAGCGGCGCCCCCAGGATCGCGCCCACGACGGATCCGACGAGTCCGATCAGGGCGCCCTGCGCGAGGTAGTGACGGAGGATCCTGCCTCGCCGCGCGCCAGCGGCCATCATCGTGCCGATGACGGGGCGCTCCTGGATGATGCGTCGTGTCAGCAGGACCCACGCGGCAACGCCCGCGGCGATGAGGAACAGCGCGGGGAATGCGACGGACATCTGGTCGAACCCCTGGAGGTCCTCGTTGAGGGTCGCCTGGGACGGCTGCTGGTCCTGCGTGGTGACGGCCGACGCGCCCGCGTCCTTCATCGCGGCGGTCACCGTCTCCTCGTCGGCCCCCTCGCCCAGCAAGGCGAGCGTCTGCGTCGGCCCGGTCGCGAACCATTCCTGCACCGTGGCCTCGTCGGCGAACACCACGGCGAAGGAGTGAGGGTCGGACAGCACGTCCTGTCTGCTGCGCGCGGGCCAGAGGTACTCGGCGGAATCGGCGACGCCCGCCACGGTGACCGCGTGCCACCCCGTCGCCGTGTAGATCTCGAGGCTGTCCCCCGGCCCGAGGTCGAACGTTCCCGCGGCATGGCTCTCAAGCAGGATCGAGTCCGGCGCGCTCGGGTCCAGGTAGTCGCCCTCGACCACGTCGACGTCGTCGACGGGCGCGCGGCCGTCGCTCGGGAGCCCGACGACGCGTCCGAGCAGCTTGGTGTCCTCGAGCAGCATCGGAGGATCGACCTGGGTGCGTGCGATCGCCTCCGCGGCTCCGGCGTCGAGCGCGGCCTGCGCGACCTGTTCCGGGTCGCCCCCCGTGGCGATGAGGTCGGCGAACCCGAGGCGGTCGTAGGTCGCATCGTAGGACGCGGTGAGGTTCTGGAACGCTCCTGCGGCGGTGATGTAGAGCATCACTCCGAGCGCGATCGTGATGCCCACGGCGATGACCTGGGTGCGCTGCCGCCACAGGTCCCGGAAGGTCTTCTTGGTGCGCGCCTGCATGGCGATCACCAGGTGACGTCGGCGGCGTCGGCCGGGCTGTCGTTGACCTGGATCGAGTCGATCCGACCGTCGACCAGCGTGATGACCCGGTCGGCGATCTGTGCGACGGACGCGTTGTGCGTGACGGCGATGATGGTGCGGCCCTGCCTGTGCAGATCCTGGAGCAGGCCGAGGATCTGCTGCCCGGTGGGAAGGTCGAGCGCTCCGGTCGGCTCGTCGGCGAACAGGATGTCCGGGTCGGTCGCGAGGGCGCGCGCAACAGCGACCCTCTGCTGCTGGCCTCCCGAGAGCTGGGACGGGAAGCTGTCCATGCGGTCGCCGAGGCCCACAGCCTCGAGCACCTTCGGCACCTGGGTCTTGTCTCCGCGCCCGGTCATCTCGATGATGACCTCGACGTTCTCGCGGGCGGTGAGCGTGGGGATCAGGTTGAAGAACTGGAAGATGAAGCCCACGTGGTCCCGCCGGAAGTCGGAGAGCCTCGCCGGTGCGACGTCGCTGATGTCGACTCCCGCGACCTCGACCTTGCCGTCCGTGGACGTCTCGATGCCTCCGATGATGTTGCACAGCGTCGTCTTCCCGGAGCCTGAGGGACCCAGGACGACGATCATCTCGCCGGAGCTGATCTCCAGGTCGATCCCCTTGAGGGCGTGGACGGCGCTGTCTCCCTCGCCGAAGACCTTGGTGAGTCCGGCGACTCGGACGCCGCGGTCGGTGGTTGTCTCGGCGGTCATGCGTGCTCCTTCTCAGGTGGCTGCGTGGCCCCGCGTGCGGGGACCTGTGGAGCCGGCGGTGGGGGAGCCGTCGGGAGGCGTCCTGAAGGCGCCGTGGTGGTAGACGTCGAGCGCGTCCGCGGTCCAGCGCGCCGCACCCTCGGTGGTGAGCGGGTCGGTGCCGATCGCGTCGGCCACGTGCTCGCGCAACAGGATCATCGCGAGGTCGTTGACGAGCAGGAAGGCGGTGCGTGCGTCGGGATCCTCGGCGGGCCGTGCGACTCCGCTCGCGACGAGCGAGTCCTGAAGTGCGCGCGCCGAGTCGAACCAGCTGCGGAAGAGGCGGCGACCCGCGTCACCGCCGTCGAGCAGCAGGCGTCGGACATAGGCGGGCACGGGGGAGTCGGGTGGGACCGCTGAGAGCAGGAGCTCGGCGAAGCTGCCGGACCCTCCGCCTGTGGCGGGGTCCATCATGTCGGCGAGCTGGTCGGGCGCGGTGCTCGCGGCATGCGCGAAGAGGTGCGCGACCTCGTCGTCCACCGCCTCTCGGAGGCCCTCCTTGGAGCCGTAGTGGTGAAGCACGTTGGCGGGTGAGGTGCCGGCGCACGCGGCGATGTCGCGGACGCTCGTGCCGGCCACGCCGCGCTCGGCGAAGAGGCGGAGGGCGCACGCGCGGATCTCGTCGCGGACGGTGGACGCGATGGGTGCCGGCTCGCTCGTGGTCGCCATACTCTCGAATCTACTGAACGAACGTTCAGTCAGCAACTGGACCGTGGTGGGCCGTGGAAGGGGAGGGGGCGGGCGGGCCAAAGTGCCCGCCGCCTGCGCGCTGCCTCCCGCGCCCGCCGCCTGCGCGCAGCCACCACTGCTCGCCGCCTGCGCGCTGGCATCGCATGAGTGCTGAGAGGGCAGGGAGATTCAGCACTCATGCGATGCCAGGACGCACCCGGACCGTGCGAGGATGAGCCGGCCGGATTCGGATGACGCACGACGCGAGAGAGAAGGGTCCATGACCGCACACGTCCGTGGAGCTCTCCTCGAAGGGTTGGTCGTCGGAGCGATCTGGGCCTTCTTCTTCCGCACCTCCTTCATGTGGGTGCTCACCTTCGCGCTCGCGTGGACCGTGGTCGCTGTCTTGAGGCGGCGATGGTGGGAGAGCCGTCTGTAGACTCTGAGTGTCGCGCGCGCGGCGGCTTCTGCCGTACGGTGCGTGCCTCGTTCCCCGGATGCGGCGATGCTTCGTGCTCCGTCTGTGCTGGAACAGCCCCTTGGTTGCTCTCCGCGTAGGCGTCGAGTTGAAGCGAACCGGTTCACTGCGCGTCGCGGCGCCGCCTCGAAGTGTTTCGTGAGCGCAACCTCGGCGTTGCATGGACGAAACATGACCAGTCTACTTTTGTCATACAAGATCGCTCCGGAGAGCCGAAAAGTCGTTCTCAGGTCCGATCTTGTTACACGCAAGTGAACCTATCGATGGCGCAAAGCGTCACCAAGGGAGTGGACATGGCAACTCGGAACCCCCTGCAGCGCGCAGCTGCCGGAACGGCTGCGGTCGGTCTGGCAGTCGCATTGGCGGCCTGCACCTCAAGCGAAGGCGCGACCGACGACGGCGAGGGCGAGACTGCCGCTCCCGTCACGCTCGCCAACTCTCAGTGGCTGGACGCCGCACGCGGCGACGCGCTGTGGGACTCGGTCGCTGCCTACGAGGAGACCGGTCGCGGCACCGTTGAGCGGGTCGAGATCCCCAACTCGGAGATCGAGACGCGCCTCACCACCGAGCTCGGCTCGGGCGCCGGACCCGACGTGATGTTCGTGCAGGACACGGTCTTCCTGAACTTCGTGGACGCGGGCTTCCTCGCACCGCTCGACTCCGCGGTCGAGGGCGCGGAACTGAACGCCACGAACGAGGGCGGCGTCATCGACGGCGAGCGCCTCGGAGTCGCATGGCAGCGTGCGCCGTTCGGCTTCATGTACAACGCCGCCATCCTCGAGGAGGCGGGCGTCGAGGTGCCGACCAGCGTCGACGAGCTCATCGCCGCGGTCGAGACCATCGAGGCGAACACCGACGCCATCGGCTTCGGCGACCAGACCCCGCTCGCGGGCCACGGCATCTGGACCCAGGGCATCGACACCTGGACCTACGGTGCGGGCGGCGCCTGGGCGACCGAGGACGGCGAGCTGACCATCGACTCCCCGGAGAACGTTGCGGGCTTCGAGGCGATCAAGCAGATGCAGGACGCCGGGATCTTCGCCTCCGACGACTTCGACACCATGCGCATGATGTTCGCGCAGGGCCAGGTCGCGATGATGTCCGACCACGCAGGTGGCGCGCTCATCTCCTCGCTCGAGGGCGTGGTCGACCCCGCCGACATCGGCGTGGCCCCCAACCCGATGCCGAACCCCGGCTACCACGAGCAGCTCTACGTGGTCGTGAACCAGAACAGCGAGAACCTCGACGCGGCCCTCGACTTCGTGTCCTGGCTCGTGAGCGAGGAGGGTCAGCTGAGCGTCCGCGGAGCCAGCGGCGCCGACCCGCTCGCCACCGACGTGCCGATCTCCGACGAGTACGCGGCGCAGTACCCCTGGGCCGAGGGCTTCCTCGAGATCGGACAGACCACCACCGGTCGCCTGATCCCCGGCCACGAGATGCAGACGAGCCAGATCATGCAGACGATGCTCGAGAACCTGCAGCTCGTGCTCAGCTCCGACGTCACGTCGGAGGAGGCTCTCGCGACGGTGCAGGCGGAAGCTGAGGCACTCGGCTGATCATGACAGCCACAGCCAACCCCCGGGTGAGCCGGAGCCCTAGGCTCCGGCTCACCCGGGCCCTCCGGGGAGTCGCCACTCCCGCAGCACTGCTGATCGCACCCATGGTGCTGCTCGCCTTCATGGTGTTCTGGCCGCTCCTCCAGCAGATCTGGATCAGCCTGACCGACGCGCGCCTCACCAATCCCGGTGGTGGCTCGTTCGTCGGGCTGGAGAACTTCGAAGCACTCATGGCCGGCACCGCGCTGCCCCAGGTGCTCGCCAACACCCTCGCCTACACGCTGGGGTCCACCGGCCTGGCGCTCGTGATGGGCACGCTCGCCGCCCTCGTCGTGAACACCCGCTTCCGAGGCCACGGCTTCGTCAAGGGAGTGCTCGCCTCGCCCTGGGCCATCCCGCCGGTCGCCGCAGCCTCGATCTGGCTGTGGATGTTCAGCGAGTCGCGCGGCATCTTCAACCGCATCATCGAGGGCGCCGGAGGCGAGCCCGTCGCATGGCTGACCTCCGAGCCGTGGGCGATGGTCTCGGTGATCCTCGTGACCGCGTGGCAGTTCGCGCCCCTCGTCATGCTCGTCACCCTGTCCGCGCTGAAGTCCGTCCCCGACGAGGTCGCAGAGGCGTCCCGGGTCGACGGCGCGTCGGCCGTCGCCACCTTCACCTGGGTGGTGTGGCCCCACATCCTTCCCACGTTCCGCCTGCTCGGGATCCTCCTCGTGATCGAGAGCCTGCGCCGCTGGGACATCATCGCCGTCATGACCGGAGGAGGACCCGTGATGTCCACCAGCACGATCGTGGTCGCCATCCAGCGTCAGGCGTTCCAGTACCAGGAGGTCGGGATGGGAGCCGCCTACGCGATGATCGGCATCACGCTCGCCGTCATCTTCGCGCTCGCCTACCTCATGGTCGAACGCCGAGCAGAGAAGAGGAACGGCCGATGAGCGCCCACTCGCCGCGCCGCAAGCGCTCGCCCTGGACGATCCTCGTCGCGATCGTCCTCACCGCAGTCGTCGGCTTCCCGATCTACTGGATGCTGAACACCGCGCTCAGCAGCCAGCGCGTCCTGTACACGGAGCCGCAGCCGCTCCTGCCTCAGCTGGGCAACTGGGAGGAGCTCGCCGACGACCTCGACGGCGTCCCCGTCGTCTCGATGCTGAGCAACTCGGCGATCATCGCGATCGGCACCACGGTGCTGACGATCCTGCTCGCCACGCTCTGCGCCTACGCGCTCAGCCGCTACCGCTTCCACGGGCGAGGACTCGTGTCCTTCCTGCTGTTCTCCACCCAGATGGTGCCGCAGGCCGTGTTCCTCATCCCCATCTATGCGCTGTTCCTCGGGCTCGGGCTCGTGAACAATCTGTGGGGGCTCGTGCTGGTGAACGCCGCCTTCGCCCTGCCAGTGTCGACCTTCATCATCAAGGTCGGCATGGACGGCATCCCGTACGAGCTCGAGGAGGCCGCGCGGGTCGACAACAGCCCACCGCTCGGCACCCTCACCGCAGTGCTGCTGCCGCTCGTGCTCCCCTCGATCGCGGCGGCCGCGGTGCTCGCCTTCTTCGCAGGCTGGGGCGAGTTCATGTACGCCGCGACGTTCGTGACCGGTCGCGAGATGTGGCCCGCGTCCGTCGGTCTGTCGGTCCTCGCGGAGCAGCCCAGCTCGTCGATGCCCGCGATCATGACCGTCGCGACCCTCTTCGCGGCGCCCGCCGTCGTGTTCTTCCTCCTCGTCCAGCGCCACATCGTCTCCGGCCTCACCGCCGGCGCAGTGAAAGGTTGATCGTGCCTCAGCTCCAGTTCAGCTCCGTCGCCAAGTCGTATGGCGACACCCAGGTGCTCGAGCCGTTCGACGCGAGCGTCGACAGCGGCGAGTTCCTCGTCCTGCTCGGCCCGTCCGGCTGCGGCAAGTCCACCCTGCTGCGCATGATCGCGGGCCTCACGGAGATCACCTCCGGCGAGCTGCTCTTCGACGGCGAGACGGTGAACGAGTGGGACGTGCGCAAGCGCGACATCGCCTTCGTCTTCCAGTCGTACGCGCTCTACCCGCAGATGACCGTGCGTCAGAACATCGCGTTCCCGCTCGTCATGGACCGGATGAAGCCGTGGCAGCATCTCCCGATCCTCGGATCGATCATCCGCTCGCGGCTCATGCACCGCCCGGAGATCGCGGGCGAGGTGGATCGCATCGCCGAGCAGCTCAGCCTCGTGCCGTATCTGGACCGCCGTCCGGGCGCGCTCTCAGGCGGTCAGCGTCAGAGGGTCGCGCTCGCGCGCTCGCTCGTCCGCGACCCCTCGCTGTACCTGCTCGACGAGCCCCTGTCGAACCTCGACGCGAAGCTGCGCACCCAGATGCGCGTGGACATCACCGCCTTGCATCAGAAGGTGGGCAAGACGTTCGTCTACGTCACCCACGACCAGATCGAGGCGATGACGATGGCCACGCGGATCATCGTGATGGACCACGGGCGCATCCAGCAGATCGGCACGCCTGACGAGGTCTACGACAACCCCGCGAACACCTTCGTCGCGACCTTCGTCGGCTCGCCCGCGATGAACCTCATCTCGCCCGACATCGTCGCCGCGCACCCGACGGCGTTCGAGCCTGGGATCGCAGCCTCCGGCGCGATCGTGGGAGTCCGTCCCGAGCATCTGATGCTCGCCGACGAGGGCGCACCGGGCCTGCCGGTGACCGTGGAGGTCGTCGAGCGCACCGGCGCCGAGGCGATCATCGCGTGCCAGCCGCAGGGTCAGGAGGGCGATGAGTCCCGCATCCTCGTCCGTGCCTCGCACACCCAGCGACGCGTGATGGGAGAGGCCTGCGTGCTGCAGCTCGATCCCGCGCACGTCTCGCTCTTCGACGCCGCCACCGGCGTGCGCGTCCCCCAGACCTCGACCGTCGGCTGAGCCACGGTCCCACTGAAAGGAACACCTTCACTCATGACTGATGTCATCCGCGTCACCGCGACCGGCCGAGCCTCCGGCTACATGCCCGAGTTCGTCGCGCGCGAGTTCGGTCACTTCGAGAACCACGACGTCGAGGTGGAGACCATCGTCCCGCACGACTGGGAGGACGTGGTCACCGGGATCGCGTCCGGCGAGCACGACCTCGCGCTCGGCGGAGTCTGGGTGCCTGCGATGTACCGCGGGCACGGGCGGGAGATGGTCGTCACCGGCCAGATGTGCCACCGCGCTGCGTTCGCGCTCATCTCGCGCGACGAGCCCACCGGGCCGTGGCTCGAGCAGATCGACGGCAAGGCGATCATGGTGCCCGGCCGCGGCGGTGCCAGCGGCGGGATCTACCTGGACATGTGGCTGCGCGAGAACGACATCGATCCTGCGCGCGCGCGGATCTCGCACGACCTGACCGACGCCATGATGGGTGAGCTCTACCACGGCGGCTTCGGTGACGCGCTGCAGGTCGGGATCGTCGAGGCGAAGACCTGGGAGAGCAAGGGCCACACGGTGGTGCTCGACCTCCTGGAGGACGGTGGCGACATCCCGTGGAGCGTCTACTACACGACGCCTGAGACGGTCGCCGCGAAGGGCGACGCGATCGCGCGGTTCAACACGGCGCTCGAGGAGGCGATGGCCTTCATGAACGGGACGCCCGCCGCCGAGTTCGTCCCGCAGGTCATGAAGTGGTACCCCGGCGTGTCCGAGAGCCACCTGATCGCGTCGATCGAGCGGATGCGCGCGCTGCGCATGTGGACGGGCACGCGCCTGCGCGAGGACACCTACATGCGTTGGCAGAACGGCGTGGTGCGTGGCGGCCTGCTCGACTCTCCGGTCTCGCTTCGCGACATCGCCGTCGACTTCGCGCGGGTCGACTGAGATGCGCATCCTCGTCGTCAACTGCAACACCTCGGACGACGTCACCGATGCGATCGACTCGGGAGCCCGCGCGGCCGCATCGGCGGGCACCGAGATCCGGACCATCCAGCCTGCCTGGGGTCCCTCGTCGGCCGAGGGCTTCCTGGAGAGCTTCATGACCGCGGCCGCGGTGATCGACGCGGTGTCCCGTGAGACCGCGTTCGATGCTGTCGTCATGGCCGGCTACGGCGAGCACGGCAGGGAAGGCGTCCGTCAGCTCGTCGAGGTCCCCGTGGTCGATGTGACCGAGGCGTCGGCCTACCTGGCGGCGCTCGTGTCCGATCGGTTCGCAGTCGTCACGACCATGAGCTCGACCATCCCGGGCATCCGCGAGAGCCTCCACACGGCGGGTGCGTTGAGCCGATGCAGCGCCATCTCGGCGACGGAGACCCCTGTCCTGTCGATCCACGCCGACTCCCCGGCAGCGGTCGAGGCGCTCGCTGAAGCGGCGGCGCCGCTGATCGAGGCGGGCGCCGATTCCGTGGTGCTCGGATGCGCAGGCTATGCGGGCTTGGACCGCGACCTCGAGGCTCGCCTCGGCGTGCCCGTGCTCGACGGGGTCGCCTCGGCAGTCGCGGTCGCCGAGGCTCTCGTGAAGCTCGGCAAGCGGACCAGCAAGCGTGGCCCGTTCGCGCCGATCGACCCTCGTAAGAAGTGGATCGGGTGGTCACCCTTCCCCGAGGCTGCGGCGACAGGGGTCGTATAGTTGCTCGACGTGGAAGATTCTCGCGACGCCAGTGTGATCGCTGCGGCCCCTCCCTCGGCGTCGTCACCGGACGGCGGTGACGTCCCTCACGGCGCCCTGCGTGACTGGATCTATGGGCGCATCCGCGAGAACGTCATCACTGGCGAGTACCCGCAGGGCATGCGCCTCAACGAGACGCGTCTGAGCGAGGCGTTCCATGTGTCGCGCGTGCCGCTGCGGGAGTCGTTCCACACTCTGACCCGCGACGGGTTCATCGACCAGCAGCCTCGGCGGAGCGCCGTCGTGACGCGGTGGACCGCAGACCGCGTCGACGAGCTCTTCGACGTGAGGCTCGGCATCGAGGTGGCGGCGACCGGCCTCGCTGCGCGCCGCCTCTCGGGCTCGGATGCCGTCGCACCCCTGCGTCGCATCGTCGACGAGGAGCAGAAGGCGACGGATGAGGGCCGCATGCTCGACGTCGCGGAGGCCAGCGCGCGCCTGCACACGGAGATCGTGGCGATGACGGGGAACGAGCTGATGAGCAGCCTCATGAGTCAGATCGCCCAGCGCATGACCTGGCTGTTCTACCTCACGTCCGAGCGGGACCCCGTGAAGGCGTGCGCGGAGCATCATGAGCTGATCGATGCGATCGCGTCGGGCAATGAGGCGCTTGCCAGGTCGATCGCGCATGCGCACATCGAGAAGGGGCGCACGCCCACTCTGGCCGTGCTGGACCTCTGAGCCTCGGCTCTCCGGCGGCGATGGTGGGAGAGCCGTCGGTAGACTCGCGACCGTGATCGTCCTTCTCGTCGGCAACGGGGCGCGTGAGCACGCGCTGGCCCGTGCGCTCCACCTTGACCCGTCCGTCACGCAGCTTCATGCCGCCCCGGGCAACCCGGGCATCGGCGAGCTCGCGACCCTGCATTCGATCGACCCGAACGACGGTATGTCCGTCGCCTCGCTCGCCGCTCTCGTGCACGCCGACCTTGTGGTCGTCGGCCCTGAGGCGCCTCTGGTCGCGGGTGTGGCCGACGCGGTGCGTGCCGAAGGCATCCCGGTGTTCGGGCCCAGCGGTGACGCCGCGATGCTCGAGGGCTCCAAGGCCTTCGCCAAGGAGATCATGGCGGCCGCCGACGTCCCGACGGCAGCGCCTCGCGTGTGCACCACGGCCGACGAGGTGGCCGCCGCGCTCGACGAGTTCGGTGCGCCGCACGTGGTGAAGGACGACGGTCTCGCTGCCGGCAAGGGCGTCGTCGTCACCTCGGATCGCGCAGAGGCGTTGGCCCACGGCACGGCGATCGTCGACGCGGGCGGCCAGGTGGTGGTCGAGGAGTTCCTCGACGGCCCCGAGGTGTCGCTGTTCGTCGTCTGCGACGGGACGAGCGTCGTCCCTCTGCAGCCCGCGCAGGACTTCAAGCGTGCCTACGACGCCGACGCCGGACCCAACACGGGTGGCATGGGCGCCTACACGCCGCTTCCCTGGGCCCCGGCAGACCTGGTCGACGAGGTGGTCCGCACGGTCGCGCAGCCCACGGTCGACGAGATGGCCCGCCGCGGCACCCCGTTCGTCGGCATCCTCTACTGCGGCCTGGCCCTCACGTCGAAGGGCGTGCGCGTCGTCGAGTTCAACGCCCGCTTCGGTGACCCCGAGACGCAGGTGGTGCTCGCCCAGCTCGCGACCCCGCTCGGAGGCGTGCTGATGGCCGCTGCCGAGGGCCGGCTCGCTGACCTGCCTCCGCTCGAGTGGAAGGACGGGGCCGCCGTCACGGTCGTCCTCGCCGCCCACGGCTACCCTGCCGATCCGCGCAAGGGCGACCGCATCACCGGTATCGCTCAGGCCGAGCGCGTCGACGGTGTCCATGTGCTTCATGCCGGCACTGCCAAGGACACCGACGACCACCTGGTCGCCTCGGGCGGTCGCGTCCTGTCCGTCGTCGGCGAGGGCGCGGACCTGAACGAGGCCCGTGCCAAGGCGTACGAGGGCCTCGCGCACATCGACCTGCCCGGCTCGCACCACCGTTCCGACATCGCCGCGCGCGCCGCCGCCGGCGAGAACCTCCTGGAGGGCTGATGCCCGGACACGTCGTCCCGCCCACCGCCCCCGAGCTGCCGGGCTGGCGGCACGTCTACTCCGGGAAGATCCGCGATCTGTATGAGCCCGTCGAACCTCATCCGCGGGGCGACGTCGTCCTGGTCGTGGCGAGCGATCGCATCAGCGCCTACGACTGGGTCCTCCCCACGGAGATCCCCGGCAAGGGCGGCATCCTCACGGGTCTGAGCCTGTGGTGGTTCGACCAGGTGGCGGACATCGTGCCCAACCACACCGTCGAGGCGCCCGTGCCGGCCGAGGTCGAGGGGCGCGCGATGGTCTGCAAGCGGCTCGACATGTTCCCCGTCGAGTGCGTGGCCCGCGGCTACCTCACCGGCTCCGGCCTGGCCGAGTACCAGGAGTCCGGCACGGTCTGCGGCATCCCGCTGCCCGATGGGCTGGTCGACGGCTCGCGTCTGCCCGAGCCGATCTTCACCCCCGCCACCAAGGCCGAGGTGGGCGAGCACGACGAGAACGTCAGCTTCGAGGTGATCGTCGATCAGATCGGACGCGAGGACGCCGAGGCGCTGCGCGACCTCACGCTGGCCGTCTACTCGCGCGCGCACGAGATCGCCGCCGAGAAGGGCATCATCCTCGCCGACACGAAGTTCGAGTTCGGCCGCACCGCCGACGGGCAGATCCTGCTCGCCGACGAGGTGCTCACCCCCGACTCGTCCCGCTTCTGGCCCGCCGCCGACTGGGAGCCCGGCCACGCGCAGCCCAGCTTCGACAAGCAGTTCGTCCGCGACTGGCTCACGTCGGCCGAGTCGGAGTGGGACAAGAAGTCCGACGCGCCGCCGCCCGCCCTGCCCGCCGAGGTGGTGGAGCGCACCCGTCAGCGCTACGTCGAGGCGTTCGACAGGCTCGCCAAGCACTGACGCGCCCGCGGCGGTACCTTCCTGTCAGGGGTGGTCACCAACGTTCGAGGGGGAGCAGTGCGTCGTCATTGCATGAGGGTTCTTCGTGTGTGGCCTGCGGCCGTGATGGCGAG
Source organism: Demequina zhanjiangensis (assembly GCF_030418315.1). Taxonomy (GTDB): domain Bacteria; phylum Actinomycetota; class Actinomycetes; order Actinomycetales; family Demequinaceae; genus Demequina; species Demequina zhanjiangensis. The sequence goes on along the minus strand of NZ_JAUHPV010000002.1, from coordinate 381,313 downwards.
CCTGGCGCTTGCGGGTTGCGGCCTGGGGTCAAGCGAGGTGACCTACGACGAGCACAGCGATCACGGCGCTCCAGGCGAGGTGCTTCGGGTCGAGGCCGGAGTGCTCTACTACCCGGCGTGCGGCAACGAGATCCTTCAGTGGGAGGGCGGGCCCCTGTACCCGTTCACGCCCGCGAATCTCGACGAGTTCCCGGACGACCCCATCCCGGGGTGGGCGGACGCCTCCGCCTCTGCCGGCTCGGACGTCGCAGTGGTCTCAGCCGCCTACCTTCCTGCGGTCGTCGCGCCAGGGCTGGGGGACGACGTGGGGACGCTCGTGACGTACGAAGGCGCACTCGCGTACTGGGAGTCGGACTCTGGCGACCTCTTCACCTGGCTGACGCGGGACGAGATCACCTACGCGTGGATCTGCTGAGCGTGGCGTAGCGGTAGGTGGGCCGGAGGTCGCCTCGGTCTAGGCGTGGCTCTCGGTCTGCAGCTCGCGCTTCTGCACCACCGCGACCGACGGGACACCCCACCCGCGCGTGAGCGACAACACGCGCAGCGCGAGGATCACCACGAGCGGGACCCAGAACACCAGCTCGGGTGCGAGGCCCCATGCCCACAGCGCCCAGTAGACGACCGCGCCCCCGAGCGCCGCCGTCGCGTACAGCTGGCCGTTCCAGAACACCTCGGGCACCTGGGCGGAGAACAGGTCGCGCAGGATTCCTCCTCCGACGCCGTTGGCCACTCCCACGATCATCGCGGCCACGGGGTTGGCGCCCAGGTCGAGCGCTATCCCCGTACCGATCACGACGAAGATCGCCAGGCCCACCGCGTCGGACAGCTCGACGATCCGGTGGCGCGCGAAGGCGCCCAGGTCTCGTCGCCGCGCGAAGGGCGCGATCGCGAGGGCGACGCCGATCGCGACCACCACGAGCGTCGGATTCTCGATCCAGAAGACCGGCTGCTGGAGCAGCAGGTCGCGCAGCGTGCCTCCGCCCACGGCCACCAGGCTCGCCAGGACGACGGCGCCCACCAGGTCCATCCGGCGTCGGCTGGCCGCGACAGCGCCCGAGATCGCGAACGCGACGGTGCCCACATACTCGAGCACCACGCGGAGCGTGACGAGCGCGCTGGCGAGGATCGCGTCGGTGTCGACGGCGGTGACAAGGTCGATCATGGTCTCTCCGTTCGGGCGGCGATCCAGCGTACTCGGCGGTGTGCCTCACGCCGACGCGGTGGTGCGCCCGCGCGGCCGATCGCCCCGCAGCGCCCACCGGTCCACAGGTTCTCGCGCCCGAGTGTCGAACACTGCTACGTTCATCCTCTGCGCGCGACCGGCGCGCGACCTACGTCCTCGGGGGGCCTCATGCGCGCACGCGCCGTCATCAGCACCATCACCGTCGCGGCGTTCGCCGCCGTCCTCTCGGGATGCTCGGTGATCGACAGCTTCACGCTGCAGGAGTTCGAGGTCGGACAGTGCCTCGACACCTCGGGCGAGGTGGCGGAGACCGAGGGAGAGGTGGGGCACTTCCCCGTCGTGGACTGCGGTGAGCCGCACGACGCCGAGGTCTACGCGGTCGTCGAGAGCGCCGAGCCGGAGTTCGACATCGACGCGATCGAGCAGGAGGCGGACCTCGCCTGCTACGAGGCCTTCGAGGGCTACGTCGGCCTTGCCTGGGAGGACTCCGAGCTCTACTACTCCTTCGTCTACCCGTCGAGCCAGACCTGGGATGACGGGGACCGTCAGATCGCATGCCTGCTGATCGTCGACGGCCAGACCGGCTCGCTCAAGGACTCAGGGATCTGATCCCGTGCCCGGCCCGGACCGCCGCGGCCGACGCCTTGGTAGCGTCGGCCGTGTGCACCGGGACCGGGGGATGAGGACGCGGGGCTCGCAGCTGAGCCGCGGTCCGCTCCTCGGTCTTGCGGCCATCGCGCTCCTGCTCACGGCGTGCAGCGGCGCCGAGGAGCCGGACACGCCTCTCCGCGAGCTCACCGTGGGAGAGTGCGTCGACTTCGGTGCCGCGGTCGCGTCGGACGACGGCACGGTCGGCGGCGAAGGCACGAGCGCGCTGCCCCAGGTGGACTGTGCGCAAGAGCACGACGGCGAGGTGTACGCGGTCAGCGAGAGCAGGCTCGACGGCTTCGACGAGGACGCTCTCATCGCTGAGGCGGACGAGCTCTGCTATGCCGAGTTCGAAGGGTACGTCGGCACGCCATACGGCGACTCCACCCTGTACTACTCGATCGTCTACCCCACCGCTTCCACGTGGAACCAGGGCGATCGCATGCTCGCGTGCGTGCTCGTCGCGGAGACCCGGAGCACAGGCTCAGCAGCGGGCTCCGGCTTGTAGACTTGGCGCCATGCCCACCATCGTCGTCGACGTGATGCCCAAGCCCGAGATCCTTGACCCGCAGGGCAAGGCCGTCTCCTCCGCCCTCCCCCGTATCGGGATCGAGGGCTTCGCGCAGGTCCGCCAGGGCAAGCGCTTCGAGCTGACCGTCGAGGGAGAGGTGACCGAGGAGGTGCTCGCCGCCGCCCGCAAGGCCGCCGAGACGCTGCTGAGCAACCCGGTCATCGAGGACGTCGTGTCCGTGGCCGTCGAGGAAGTCTGAGCATGACCGCCCGCATCGGCGTCGTCACGTTCCCCGGCACGCTCGACGACCGCGACGCCGCCCGCGCCGTGCGCCTCGCCGGTGCCGAGGCCGTCCCGCTGTGGCACGGCTCCGAGAGCCTCGAGGACGTCGACGCCGTGGTGCTGCCCGGCGGCTTCTCCTATGGCGACTACCTGCGTGCCGGCGCCATCGCGCGCTTCGCGCCCATCATGGACAAGGTCGTGGACGCCGCGAACGGCGGCATGCCGGTCCTGGGCATCTGCAACGGCTTCCAACTGCTCACCGAGGTGCATCTGCTGCCCGGCTCGATGATCAAGAACGACCACCTGCACTTCATCTGCCGCGACCAGACGCTCCGCGTGGAGAACGCCGAGACGAACTGGACCTCCGAGTACCGCGAGGGCGAGCAGATCGTCATCCCGCTCAAGAACCAGGACGGCCAGTACGTCGCCGACGACTACACGCTCGACCAGCTCGAGGGTGAGGGGCGCGTCGCCTTCCGATATGTGGGCTGGAACCCGAACGGCTCGCGCCGTGACATCGCGGGCATCACCAACGAGCGTGGCAACGTCGTCGGCCTCATGCCGCACCCCGAGCATGCGGTCGAGCCTGGCTTCGGCCCCGACTCCGTGGAGTCCGGGCGTGCGGGCACCGACGGCCTCGCGTTCTTCACCTCTGCCATCAAGGGTCTTCTGGCGCACGCGTAGCCGAGGTCGGTCCGCCTCGGTGGGCCGAGCCGGGCTGCCGCCGACCCGCTCCCGATCGTTCCTGGAGGAACCATGATCGTCGAATCCGTCGTGCTCCCGGTCAGGGCAGGCTTCGAGTCCTCGTTCGAGCGGGCCTTCCGTGCCGCCGAACCGCTGCTGGCGCGCCAGCCTGGCTACGCCACGCACACGTGCAGGCGTGGGGTCGAGGCCCCCTCCACCTACCTGCTCACGGTGAAGTGGGATGCGGGCGAGGGCGAGGAGTACGGCTTCGGCGACTCGACCGACTTCGAGGAGTGGAAGGCGCTGCTCCGCCCGTTCTACGAGTCCGTGCCCGAGGTGCTGCACTACGGCGAGGACGTGGCCGGGGACAGCGCGACGTGGGAGGACGAGCCCGCCGACGCCGACGACGCGGCGCTTGCGACGTTCTGGGAGCGCGCCCGCGCCGAGCTGACCGGGATGCCCGCCGAGGTGCCCGCAGCCTGGGCCTTCGGAGGCACCCGCGCGCACGCCGCAGGCCTGCTCGAGCTCGTGCTCGCAGGAACCAAGACCGGCACGTCGTCATCGCTGTGGGACTTCGAGGAGGACGACGACCCCCTGCCGCAGGAGGGCGAGGTCAACATCATCGTCGACGCCGACGGCGCACCCCAGGCGGTCATCCAGACGACGCAGGTCAGCGTCGTCCCGTTCGATCAGGTCGACGAGGTGCACGCCGAGTCCGAGGGTGAGGGCGACCGGTCGCTCGCGCACTGGCGCGCCGTGCACCAGTCGTTCTGGGAGGAGTTCTCCGAGCGGGGCTTCGCGCCCGACATGCCCGTGGTGTGCGAGCGGTTCAAGGTCGTCTACTCGGAGACCGCCGACCGCCCCTGAACGACCCGTCTCCGGACACTTTGAACCAATCCGAGCCGCGACACCCCGCTGAGCCGGCCCGAACGGTGCTGCCGCGCGGCGTGTCGCCGCGCGAGTGGTGCGAACTGTCGGGTGCGGGGCAGCCCGGGCGCGCGCGAGACGGCTCGGGCGCGGAGGCGCCGGCTCGAGTGGGCTTGGGCGCGGAGGTGCGGGCGAGCCGGCCCCGCCCCCATGTCCTGCCGCTAGCTGCTCAGGCGGTCCCTCAGCTCGGCGAGCGCGCCGAACGTGATGCGGTTGAAGTCGGCGCCCAGCTGGTTGGGGATCGTGACCAGCAGGGTGTCGGCTGACATCACCGCCTCGTCCTCCCGCAGCTCCTTCTCGAGCTTGTCCAGGTCGCCCACGTAGGTCTTGCCGAACGTGGAGACAGCGTTGTCGAGCTCTCCGATCTGGTCACGGTTGGCGCCCATGCGGTCGCGCTTGAGGTGCGGGCCGAAGTACATCTGCGTCGCGTCGTCCACGATCGGCATGATCGAGCGCGAGATGGAGACGCGCGGCTCGCCCGCGTGGCCGGCGTCGCGCCATGCGTCGCGGAACACCTGGATCTGACGCTGCTGCACCGTGCCGAGCGGCTCGCCCGTCGCCTCCGCCACGAGCGTGGAGGACATGAGGTGCATGCCCAGCTCGCCCACGCGGCGGGCGGACTCGTTTCCTCCCGCGCCGTACCAGATGCGCTCGCTCAGGCCAGGGCTCTGAGGGGTGATCGGGAGCCTCTCACCTGCGCGCACGTGGGCATGCGCGCCCGGCGCGGCGATCTGCGCGCCCGAGATCGCCTCGCGGAACTGCGCGATGCGCTCGGCGGCGTCCTCGGCGGGCGTCTTCCCCACCGGGAGCGGGTAGCCGAAGGTGCCGGGGCCGTCGGCCGCGGGCTCGGGTGAGCCGCGTGAGACGCCCAGCTGGAGCCTGCCTCCGGAGATCAGATCTGCGGTGCCGGCGGCCTCTGCCATGTAGAGGGGGTTCTCGTAGCGCATGTTGATCACGCCGGTGCCGAGCTCGACCTTGGACGTGCGCGCACCCATGGCAGCAAGGAGGGGGAACGGCGACGACGTGTTCTGCTCGTAGTGGTGGATGCGGATCCACGCGCCGTCCATGCCGGCGTCCTCGGCCGCCTCGGCCAGGCGGATCGTGTCGTCCATCAGCTCCTTGGCGGTGCGCACCCGTGAGCCGGGCGCGGCGGACCACCAGCCGAAGGACAGGAATCCGATGTTCCTCATCGCACCTCCAGATGCATGCACAGTCATGAAACGTCCGGGAGAGGAACGGCGCGGCGCTCTCCCACATTCCTGTCCGTCCGCCCCGCGACGGATAGTTTGGAACCATGATCACCATCCGCGAGGTCGCGCCTGATGACGCCGACGCCCTCGCACTCTGGACCGACCAGCAGCGCGAGCTCGCCGAGCGCTACGGAGAGCCCGACCTGGTGCTCGAGACGACGTTCCCCACCCTCATCGTGTCCCTCGTCGGCTACTCGGACGACGAGCCCGTCGCGAGCGCAGTCCTGCGATGGTCGCCGTACCACGAGGCGGGCGCCGTGGAGCTGAAGCGCCTCTACGTGAAGCCCGAGCATCGGGGGCATGGGCACTCCCGCGCGATCATGGGCGTCGCTGAGTCCCATGCGCGTCGGGCGGGCGCCACCCGCATCGTGCTCGAGACGGGCGACCAGCAGCCCGAGGCGCTCGCGCTGTACGAGCGGATCGGCTACGACCGCATCACGAACTACGGCGAGTGGAAGGACGAGGAGGGGACGTTCTGCTATGGCCGCGCCATCCCCACCCGGGTGCTGATCGTCAACGGCACGATCGGCGCGGGCAAGACCGCCGTGGCCTCGGGTGTCCTGGATGCGCTCGAGGACCGTGGCGCCCGCGCCGCCTTCCTCGACGCCGACGCGCTGTGCCAGACGGTGCCGGATGACCCGTCCGACCCGTACCACCAGGGCCTCATGTTCGCTGCCATCGACAGGATCGCGCCTCTGTACCGGCACCGCGGCTACGGGTGCGTCGTGGTGGCGCGCGTGGTCGAGGACGCTGACGACCGTGCGCGCTGGGCGAAGGCGTTCGGGGACGACGTGGGGGCACCCGAGGTGGTCGTCGCCCGGGTGACGGCTCCGCTCGAGGAGCGCCGCGCACGCATCGACGCCCGCGAGCCCGAGGGCAGGTGGCGCGACTGGGCGCACGCCCGCACCATCGAGCTCGACGACTCCCTCGACGGGCTGGCGCTCGACGACGTCGTGGTGGAGAACGCGGGCCGGAGCGCCCGCGAGACGGCCGAGGAGCTGCTCGCAGAGATCGGCTGGTAGCCGCGACATCGGGCCCGCTCGCGGGACTCGGCTCGGCGACGCGGGTGCGTCAAGGCATCGCTCGACCGACGGGGGCGCGAGAGGTCAGACGGCTGGCACGCGATCCAGCAGCGCGCGATGCCAGTCCTGCTCGTGCGCGTGGATCCATGCGGCATCGCGGCGCCAGACGGTGCCGATCCCACGCTCCCACAGCTCGACCCACGGCGACTGCCCCGTGCGGAGCATCGCTTCGAGGTAGTCGTACATCCTCGCCGAACGCTGCGCGAGGAGCGGCACGAGCGCTTCGCGGTCGGCCTCGTCGAGTCCGTAGCCGTCGGCGATCCCGCGCAGGCGGGAGATGCTGCCGCGAAGGTCCGAGTCGGCGCTGTAGAGCGGTGCGAAGGAGTGGGCGACCTGGGCAAGATCCCACAGCCTGGTGCCTGGCGCGGCGGCATCCCAGTCGATCGCGGCGAGCGAGCCGTCCTCCTTGACCACGATGTTCGACGGCGACAGGTCCTGGTGCACGATCAGGTCGTGGCCTGGCGACGGGATCCCCTCGAACCAGCGCGCGCCGACGGGCGGTCGGAAGCTGGCGAGGGCGTCGTGCATGTCCCGCACGAACCTGCCGATGCGGGCCGCGTCGAGAGCGGCGGCCGGTGCGCGGGGGTCGTCGACGCGAGTGCCCGGCACGAACTCCACGAGATGCCTGCCCTGGTCGTCCCAGCCGAATGACCGTGGCGCGCCCGTGAACCCGACGCTCTCCAGGTGGGTGAGCAGCGCGTGCAGCGCCCCTGAGTACGGGTCGGGGGCATGGTCGCTGATCTGGGAGCGGCGGATCTCATCGGCAGCGTCCGGCGGTGTGGACGAGGACCTCTCGGTCGCCGTAGCGATGGGCGAGGTGGCGGGCTTCGTGGCGGCTGGGGCTCTCGAGGGCGTGTCGCTGGGCAGAGGGGCGGATGTGAGCAGGCTCGCACGATGCCGGCGTGGCAGGAACGCGCGCGCGGCGTCGAGGCCCGGCCGCACCGGCAGGGGGCGCGCTGGCGTAGGCCGATCGGGCCCGGGGCGCACGTGCTCGGGACGGGCTGGTGCGGGGTGCGCAGGCGCGGAGGTGTGGGATGCCGGGGCCCGGCGCTGCAGTGCAGCGGGCTCAGGGGCCGGGGCGGCTGCGGGTGTGTGCGCCGGCGCCGGCGCCGGTCTTGCAGCCGGTGCCGGCGCAGACGCTGTCGGGATCTGCTCGGTGAGCGGCTCGGGACGGCGCTTCGCGGCAGCTCCGGAGGCAGGTGTGAGCGCTGGTGCGGGGGCGGGAGGCGTCGGCGTGGGGGCAGCGGTGGGAGTCGCCTGCGGCGCCGCGGCCGACGTAGGGGCTGGCTCCGGCGTCGCCCTGGGGGTCGGCGTGGGGGTGGGCGTGGGCTTCTCGCCTCGCGACCCCTGCAGGTAGGCGAGCGCGGAGTCGACGCGCGGGGTGTCGCGCCGCGGTTCGGGCTGTCCGTAGGGGGTGGGCAGCGGGGCCTTCGGCGGTCGCGCGTGTCCTGCGGCTCGGCTCGCGGAATCGGGTCGCCACGCCCAGCCGGGTGGCCATGTCGGCTCGACGATCCTGGGTGCGGGGCGAGGCGTGCGCGCGCCGGCGAGCCTTCCCACCGCCCATTCGAGGCCTTCGAGGCTGTCCGCGAGACGTGCCTCGGCGTCGTCGTGGCCGGCGGCGTGGACGACGACGCGCCCGTTCCAGCCGGAGTCGACGAGCGCGTGGGTGACCCACCTGTCGCGGCTGCCTGCGCCGAAGGGGAGCATGAGGCGTCCGGAGAGCTCTGCGCCCGCGTCCATGCCGGACAGGACGATGGCGACGAGCGAGTCGCCGAGCTCCTCGATCACCTGGTCCAGGTCTGCGGTGTGGTGCTGGGCGTGCTGGAGCTGGAGTCCGATGCCGACGTTCTTGAGCCCGCGGCGTTCGAGTGCGGCGACGATGTCGAGCATCGTCTGCGGCTCGCCTGCCCATCCGCCGTGGTTGACGAGGACGAGGCACAGGCCGTGCCCGTGGGCGAGCCTGGCGAGTCCGACGAGGTGGTCTGCGGCGCGCTCGACCTCGACGCGGTGGGTGCGTGCGGGGAGCGGTGCTGGAGCTCCTGGGGGAGCGAACGAGAGCGGCACCCAGAGGTCGGGGGACATCCCACGTCGGGTGACGGTGTCCATGAGCGCGCGCAGGTGGTGGGGGACGACGCCGAAGCGCTCCTCGTAGCCCGGCTCGCCGATGTCGGGCAGAGGGTGGGAGACCCAGACGCCGTCGAGGGTGACCCCTTCGCGGCGCAGCGCCTCGAGCGCGCTGACGCGAGCGCCGGGGTCCTCGCTGAAGCGGTCCCAGATCACGCGGTGGAGTCCGAGGCGGCGCAGCATCGTCGCATGCGAGGTGGTGTCGCGGTCGATCGCGTCGAAGCGCAGGTGGGTGGCGGCGATCTGGTCCCGCACGGCCCATGCGGGCACATCGTGCCGTTCCGGGGGCACGCGCGAGGGGAGTGTCACCGTGCACCCTCCTCAGCCAGGGTCTGTGGCGGCGCAAGCCGCATCTTCCAGGGTCGATGCCCTTGTCGTGTGTAGTGAATCCTCTCAGTCGGAGAGGCAGAACTCCAGGGCGGCCTTCGCGTGGATCTCGAGCGAGTCGAAGTAGGGGACGTCGACGTCGTCGGCCGTGAGCACCATGGGGATCTCGGTGCAGCCGGCGATGACGCCCTGGGCGCCGCGCTCGAGCAGCCGCGTCGTGGCGTCCTTGATGAGCGTGCGCCCCTCGTCCTCGACGATGCCGTGGGTGAGCTTGGTGTAGATGAGCTGGTGGACCTCTTCGAGCTGCGGCTCCTCGGGGACCAGGACGGTCACGCCGTTCGCAGCCATGCGCTCGCGATAGAACGGCATGCGCATGGTGAAGCCGGTGCCGAGCAGTGCGACGGTGTCGAGTGCCTGCGCCTTGATGGCCTTGGCGGTCTCGTCGATCATGTGGATCACGGGGACGTCCACCGCGGCCTGCACCGAGGCGGCGGCGACGTGCATGGTGTTGGCGCAGATGAGGATCGCCTCGGCGCCTCCCTCGACGAGCCACCTCGCGTCTTGGGCGAAGGTGCGTGCGAGGCCCACCCAGTCGCCGGTGTGCTGGGACTGGCCGACGTCTCCGAAGTCGTAGTGGCGCAGCACCAGGTCTGCGGTGCGGCCGGGGATGGCGTCAGCGACGCCTTCGTGGAGCAATCGTTCGTAGACGAGCGTGGAGTGCCAGGTGATTCCGCCGAGGAGGCCGAGCCGTCGGGGTGAGGTGCGCATGGTCAGAGCCTAGGCCCCTGGGGGTCGCGGCGGCGAGGATGACTCTCGCACTGTTGAGAATCGCGCCTCAGCGGCTGGGTTCAGCCGTCAGAGGACAGAGGTGAACCTTCCAGTACCCTGGAAGCATGAGAATCGGTGATCTTGCCGCGCAGGCAGGCGTCACGGCCAAGACCGTGCGCTATTACGAGTCCATCGGACTGATGGAGGAGGCGCCGCGCCACGCCAACGGCTACCGCGACTACGGGGACGAGGCCCTGGCGCAGCTGCGGTTCATCCGTGACTCCCAGGCCGCAGGGCTCTCGCTTGCGGAGACGAGCGAGATCCTCGCGATGAAGCGCGCAGGCGAGTCCACGTGTCAGCACACCACGGAGCTGCTCACCCGGCGACTCGACGACATCGACCGGCAGATCGAGAGCCTCCTCGCGGCCAAGCAGGAGCTGCTCGTGATGCGGTCGCGCGCCGAGAGCCTCGACCCCGTCGCGTGCACCGATCCGGCGCGATGCCAGGTGATCGAGGCGGGCCGAGCCGACTCGTCCGCGCACGCTCACCATGGCGCTGACGCTCACCGCGGCGTTGGTGCCCACTCCGGTCCGGCGCTGCTCGGCTCGACGATCCCAGTGAGGGCCGACGCATGAGGTTCAGGCCGATCGCCGGGCTGAGGAAGCGTTCGTCTGAGGGGGATGGTGCCGAGCCGGAGGTCGTCACAGAGCCCGAGGTGTCCGAAGGGGACGTTCAGCTGCGCATCGGTGGGATGACATGTGCGGGCTGCGCCACGACCATCCGCGATGGCCTGCTTCAGCTGCCCGGAGTGGCCTCCGCGGGCGTCAGTCCCGTGACGCGTCGTGCGGTGCTCCGGCCCGACGGGACCATGCCCGCCGAGGACCTGGAGATGCTCGCCGGTGCGGCGATCACCGGGCTCGGGTATCACGTGGTGGAGCGGGACGCTCCCGCGACTTGACCTTCCACCGCACTGGAAGGTCTACTCTCGTGCTCAGCAGGCGCCACCAGGGCGCCCTGAGACCCAGGAGGACACCATGACCGCCACCCCCGCCATCGACATCACCGTCCACGGCATGACCTGCGAAGGCTGCGCCGGCAAGGTCCGCAAGGCGCTCACCGCGACCGACGGCGTCTCCGGCGCGGAGATCGACGTCGCCACCGGCAACGTCAAGGTCCTCACCGACGGCACCGTGCCCGCCGACGACCTCGAGTTCGCGATCGACGAGGCCGTGACCGGCGCGGGCTACACCGTCGCCTGACCCGCGAGCCCGGCCGGGCGACGACTCGCGCCGGCCGCGCTCCCACCACACCTCTCCTACGCTCACGGAGCCATCGATGACCGCCACGTCTGACACCGCACCCGACACCGGGGCCGCCCCGCCCGTCACCCTGCCCGTCGAGGGCATGACGTGCTCGTCGTGCGCGGCGACCATCCAGGGCGGACTCTCGCGCCTGGACGGCGTGGCCGACGCGACGGTCAACTTCGCGACCCGTCGCGCGACCGTACGCACGGACGGGACGATCGACCCTGAGGCGCTCGCGGAGATGATGCGGTCCACGATCGCCGAGCTCGGCTACCAGGTGCCGGCCTCCTCTGGCAGCGAGGGACCGACTCTTGAGGAGGAGCACGAGGCGCACGCCGCCGCCGACGCGGCGCGCATCGCCGACTACCGCCGCCGCTTCACCCTGGCCGCGATCCTCACGGCGCCGCTCATGGTGATCTCGATGATCCCCGCGCTCCACTTCCCCGGATGGGAGTGGGTCGCCTTCGCGCTCGCGACGCCGGTGATCGGCTGGTCCGCGTGGCCGTTCCACCGGGCCACGATCGGTGCCGCCCGGCACCGATCCACCACGATGGACACCCTGGTCACGCTCGGCACCGTCGCTGCGTGGACATGGTCGACGGTCGTGCTGCTCGCACACGCGGGCAGTGCGCTCGCGGACGCCCACGTCTACTTCGAGACGGGCGCGGTGATCGTCACGCTGATCCTGCTGGGCAAGTGGATGGAGGTCCGCTCGTCGGCGCGCGCGGGCGACGCCATCCGCGCGTTGAGCAGCCGTCAGTCCTCGACAGCCCGGCTGGAGGACGGCACCGTGATCGACCGCGCTGACCTTCAGGTGGGCATGCGCTTCGTGACCAGGCCCGGTGAGATCGTCGCGACCGACGGAGTCGTGGTCGACGGTGAGGCCGCCGTGGACGCGAGCCTCGTCACCGGCGAGTCGGTTCCGGTGCGCGCGCACGTGGGGTCCGAGGTGGTGGGCGGCACTGTCGCGACTGACGGCGCCCTCACGGTGGAGGCGGTCCGCGTGGGGTCGGAGACCATGCTCGCCCAGATCGCCCGCATGGTGGACGAGGCGCAGACCGGCCGTGCGAAGGTGCAGCGCCTCGCCGACCGAGTGGCCCGCATCTTCGTGCCCGCGGTCATCGCGCTCAGCATCGTCACGCTCGGGCTCTGGCTCGTCACGGGGCATTCGGCGGCCCAGGCGTTCACCGCCGCCGTGGCCGTCCTCATCATCAGCTGCCCGTGCGCGCTCGGACTCGCCACGCCGCTCGCGATCATGGTCGGCACCGGCCGAGGCGCCCAGTTGGGCGTGCTCGTCAAGGGTCCCGAGGCGCTCGAGGACACCCGCGAGGTGACCACGATCGTGCTCGACAAGACCGGCACTGTGACCGAGGGGCGCATGACTCTAGTCGCCAGCGAGACGCCTGGCCTCACGCCGGAGCAGGCCGATGTCCTGCTCGATTCCGCCGCCTCGGTGGAGGCACGCTCGGAGCACCCGATCGCTCAGGCGATCGCTGCCGCCCGGCCCGCCCGAGTCCCGGTCAAGGGCTTCCGTGCGATCCCCGGCTCCGGCGTGGTCGCCACCGTCAAGGGCGCGGGCGCAGACGGCGCCAACGCCGAGGTTCACGTGGGATCGCGTCGCCTGTTCGACGAGGTCCCCGAGGTTCTCGAGCAGGCCGCTCACGCGGCTGAGGGCGAGGGGCGCACGGCCGTGCTGGTCGGCCGCTCCCCGGTCGCCGCAGGTGGTCTCGGCATGGGTGGACTCGCCGTCCGCACGCCGCTCGTGGCGGAGGCCTTGCTCGTGGTCAGCGACGCGGTGAAGCCCACCTCGGCGGAGGCCGTGCGGGCTTTCCGCGAGCTCGGTCTCGATGTGGTCCTGCTCACCGGCGACAACTCACGCGCGGCGCAGGCGGTCGCGGACGAGGTCGGCATCTCGCGCGTCATCGCCGAGGTGCTTCCGGGCGACAAGGCCGACGTGGTGCGCACCCTCCAGGCGGAGGGCGCCCGCGTCGCGATGGTCGGCGACGGCATCAACGATGCCCCCGCGCTCGCGCAGGCCGACCTCGGCCTCGCGGTGGGCACCGGCACCGACGTGGCGCGTGAGGCCTCCGACCTCACCATCGTCTCGGGCGACCTGAGGGCGGCGGCCGACGCCATCGCACTGTCGCGCAGGACGCTCGGCACCATCCGCGGCAACCTCTTCTGGGCGTTCGCGTACAACAGCGCCGCGATTCCTCTCGCCGCCTTCGGCATCCTCGACCCGATGATCGCCGCCGCAGCGATGGGTGCGTCGAGCCTGTTCGTCGTTGGGAACTCGCTGCGACTTCGGCGCTTCGCCGGCTACCGTTCGCCAGCGGGCCGCTGACCGGCGGGCGGCGTCTCCGGATCGGGAGGCGTCGCGCCGCCAGGGCCCCCAGCCATCGCGGGCGGCTGCGCGGCCGCTGCGGCCTCGACCTCGGCGCGCAGATCCTTCTTCGCGAACCTGAGCTCCTGGACCGCCTGAACGTAACGCGCGGAACCCACGCCGTCGTCGTGCGCGGTGATGAGGGTGTCGAGCTGAGCGCGCTGCAGGCGAGCGAAGGCGAGCGCTGCCGTCGGGCCGAACCTGTCGGTCATGATCCTGCGGTTGCGTCGTCGCACACGCCTCGTCACGAGGCCGTCGAAGTCATCCGGGCTGACGTGCTCGTCGGGGACGAGGTCGCGGGCGTCGGCACGGAGCGCGCGCCGTTCGCGCATGTGGACCCACCGCAGCGTCGCGAGCCCCAGCAGGAGCACGGGGATGCCCTTCAGGATGGCCGACGGCACCACGCCCAGCTGCAGCAGCGGCGAGTTGAAGAACCCGTGGAGCAGCATCGCCGCGCCTAGTGCGAAGGCGAGCACGAGCGACCTGGTCCTGAGGTCGCGGGTCGAGCCGAAGAAGTAGCCGATCGCGGCGCCGGTGATCGCGGCGTATGTCGCATGCGACCACAGGCCCGTGACGAAGCCGCGGAGGATGAACGTCTGGAGCACGAGCTGCGGGTCGGCGCCCTGGGCTGACCACTGCGTCGAGTACAGGAAGTTCTCGGTGACTTGGAAGCCGAGGCCCACCATGACGCCGAAGAACAGGCCGTCCGAGGCGGAACGCATGCGGGCGCCGGGGATCAGCGCGAGCGCGAGCACGACGAGCAGCTTGAGCGGCTCCTCGACGAGCGGAGCGGCGATGGCGGAGTCCCAGTCGGACGCCGATCCACGCAACGACACCAGGATTCCGTGCAGGGCGGGCGACGCGACCATCGCGATGCCGGGCACCAGCACCAGCCCACTCACGAAAGCCACCGCAGTCGTGCGCAGCGACCGACGCTCGAACATCTCGAACCTGTAGATCAGCAGCGCGCCGACGATCCCGTATGCCGACCACAGGGTGAAGGCCAGCAGCCCGGGTCCCGGAGCCTCGGTCAGCGACCTGAACACCGCGGGCAGGAGCCGGACAGCGCCGATGAGGAAGAGCGCCGCGCCCACCCACATCACGGGCGACCGGACATCGATGGCCGACGCGGTGCGCGGGGCGATCACGGCGCACCGCCCGGCTGGATCCGCATCGACTCGACGAGCTCCTGCGCGGAGCCGAACGCTGTCTCGAGCGATGCCGCGGGCGCGTTCATGACGACCCGCACGTGCCAACCCTCGTGCTCGACGATCCACAGCAGCTGCGCGTCGGTCGGGTTCTGCGCGGCGAGCAGGACCGCCCGGTCGCCCGCGCGCGTGGTGAAGTACTGAGGCTCGCTGACCACCCACTGGCCGCCTTCATCGGACGCGAGCTGCTCCTGCGTGGGCGCCACCGCCTCCTCAAGCGTCCCGTCCGACGGGAGCGCCGGGGCCACGATGATCGTCGCGCCGGCCTGGGTGAAGACCTGGAACGTCTCGGAGTCGGGGTCGTACGCCCACCCCTCGGGCGGGACGACGCTGATGCCGCTGGACGAGGTCACCCTCGACGCGTCGATCGCGGGCCCGCGGAGCGCGGCGTCGAGCGCAGGGATCCCCACCAGGTAGACCAGGGCGATCAGGCCGACGATGACCGCCCCCGCCACGCCGTTCCTGCCGACCAAGCGGATCGCCAAGGGGATCCGGCCGGTGGGGCCGGTCTCGGCGAGGAACATGGGTCACACTCCTCGCGTTCGAAGCCGGCCTGGGTCGGAAACTTGGAGCCAGCGTAACCCCGCGGAGGTGCCGCGACTGTCAGCCGGTCGCGGCCGTCGGCATGTGTTCCCGAAGCCCCTGCTGTGCGTCATAGAGACGCTGCCACGCCGCGCGCGCCTCGACTGACTCCATGCCATCGTCGAGTGCGGAGACCAGAAGGTCGAGCTGGGCGCGCTGCACTCCCGTGAGCGCTCGCGCGGCCTTGCGCCCATGCTCCTTCTTCATCGCCTTGACGGCCTGCTTGCGGGCCTTGCGCGTCCTCAGCGACTCGAAGTCCGCGGGGCTCACCAGCTCATCAGGAACCACGTCGCGGGCACCCGCCTCGAGGGCCTTGCGCTGCTTGCCGCGCACGATCCGCACGATGATGAGCGCGAGGATGATGACGGGGATGCTCTTGATGGCCGTGGACGGCAGCGGGTTGTCGAACTCGAGCAGCGGCGAGTCGAAGAAGATATGCAGCACGATCGCGAGGAGGAGCGTGCCGAGCATCACGGCCCACCGTTTGATCGCGCTCGCCGTCGAGCCGAAGAAGTAGCCCACGCCGGCTCCCGCGATCGCCGAGTAGGTGGGATGCGAGGCGAGCCCGCCGACGAACCCTCGCAGGAACAGGTAGAGGACGATGGTGGAGAAGCTGGTGCCTGACACCTCCCACTGGGTGGAGTACAGGAACGACTCGACCACCTCGAAGCCGAGTCCGATGATCGCGCCGTAGAACAGGCCGTCGGCCGCTGAGCGGATGCGCGCCCCGGGGATCAGCGCGAGCGCGACCAGGCCCAGCATCTTGAGAGGCTCCTCGACCGCTCCGGCTCCGATTGCGGTCGCCCAGCCGTTGTCGGCGCCGACCAGGTCGGCGGCGATGGAGTGAGCGGCCGGTGCAGCGACCGTGCCGATGCCGGTGGCGATGAAGCCTCCCCAGACGAACGCCATCGCGATCGAGAGAGCGGGCCGTCGCTCGAAGGCGGCGAAGCGCTGGATGAGCGCGAGGACGGCGGCGGCGTACCCGGACCAGAGGAGCAGCGCGAAGGCGCCTGGCACGGGCGCACTCAGCAAGGAGATGGCCACGTGCGATCCTGCCTGCACTATCCCGTAGATCAGCAGGCCGACGCCTACCCAGAAGACGAGCGAGCGGGGATCGAAAGCGCTCCGTGTGCGGGGCGCGACGAAGGCGGCTGGCGTGCTCACTCGGTCACCTCCAGGACGACGGCGGTCTGCACGAGAGCGTCGGCCGCCTCGTAGGTCTCGGAGAAGGTCGAGTCGGGCCCGGTGAGCAGGAACGTGGCCTGGCCGCCGTCATGCTCGATGATCCAGGTGGCCGATGCCTCGGTGTCGGAGTGACCGGAGACGACCATGCCGCTGTCGCCTGCGTCGGTCGTGAAGGTCTGAGGGTCGGTGACCAGATAGCTCGACTGCTCGAGCGCATCGGTGCTGACCTGAAGCGCCTCCTCAACGCTCTGGTCAGAGCCGACCGCGGGCACGAGCACCAGCGTCGCGCCTGCCCGGGTGAAGGTGTAGAAGATCCCGCTGCTGTCGTCGTACTCCCAGCCCTCGGCGACCGTGACCTGGAGCCCAGGCGCGGCCTCGAACGGCTCGTCGGCGGGATACCCGCCTCCGTGCATCGTGGTCGCGAGTGCAGGCAGTCCGAGGATCAGGCCCAGCGACAGGGCGAGCACGAGCAGTGCGCCGGGCCACGACGGGGCCGGGACGAGGCGCTCCGCGAGGGAGCGAGCGGGTGGCGCGGTGGAGCCGTCTGGGGCGGCTGCATTGTCTCCCATGACTGGGAACGTAGTGGAGGTGCGAGGGCCCCGCAAGAGCAGGGGGTTCAGCCGCGCGCGCTGCGCCTCACCTGGGTCACGACGATCTGCGCGAGCTCGTAGAGCCCGGCCAGATCGTGCCGGCCCTCGGACAGCTCCAGATCCGAGGCCTCGCCCACGACGCAACGGTCGCCGCGACGGATGAAGAAGCGGACCCGACCCATCTCGGGGTAGGAGAGGTCCTCGGGCAGCGGCAGCATCTCGTCGACCCACGCGCCCGCCTCGGAGACGAAGCTCCGCGCCGCGCGCTCGACCCCTTCGTGGCTGCCCGCACCGACGATGCCGCCCCCGGTGCTCATGAGCAGCGACGTGGTGCCGTCCCACCCGCAGATGAGGGTGATCGCCACGTCGGGGAACGCGATGTCCATCCCCGCGAGCCACGCCTCGGCGTCCGCAGGCGCGCCGTAGTCGGCGGCAGGGGCCGTGAGGGCGCGCTCGCGGACATGGAGGGTCGTCTCCGAAGCCTTGCTCAACGCTCCTCCTCGTCTTGTGCGGTGGTGGGGTCAGACTGCTGCGAGCGCCTGCTCCAGATCCGCGCGCAGGTCCTCGACGTCCTCCAGCCCGATGCTGAGGCGCACCGTCGCGGCGGACATCCCCACCTTCGCACGTCCCTCAGGGCCCAGCTTGCGATGCGTGGTCGTGGCGGGGTGTGTGGCGATCGATTTGGCGTCGCCCAGGTTGTTCGAGATGTCGATGACCTTGAGCGCGTCCATGAAGCGGAAGGCGGCGGCCTTCGCCTCGTCCCCGTGCGGGTCCACGCCCTCGGGGAAGGCGATGTCGATCGTGACGAGCGTCCCGCCGAGCGTCATCTGCCGCGCCGCCAGCTCGTGCTGGGGGTGCGACGGCAGAAGCGGGTAGCGGGCGACCGCGACCTTGGGGTGCGCCTCGAGCCAGCCAGCGAGCTCCAGGGCCGACGCGGACTGGGCCTTCACACGGATCGGGAGGGTCTCAAGGGACTTGCCGAGCACCCAGGCGTTGAACGGCGAGATGGTCGCGCCGATGTTGCGCACCATCTGGCGCACCTTGTCCACGTACTCGGCGCCTCCGAGCACAGCACCTCCGAGCACGCGACCCTGGCCATCGATGTGCTTCGTGGCCGAGTACACGACAGCGTCGGCGCCGAGCTCGAGCGGCTTCTGGCCGATCGGGGTCGCGAACACGTTGTCCACGATCAGCAGGGCGCCCGCCTTCTTGGCCAGGGCCGCCACGTGTGGGATGTCGACGACGTCCTGCATGGGGTTGGTGGGCGACTCGAGGTAGATCGCGTCGGCCGGGGTGGCCAGCGCGCGCTCCCAGTCGGCAGGGTCCGTGGCGTCCACGTAGTCGACGGCGATGTCCCAGCCCGTGAAGTACTCGTCGAACACGTTGATCGACGAGCCGAACAACGCGCGGGAGGCGACAAGGCGCGAGCCTGACTTGAGGATCGACGCCATGGAGACGAAGACCGCCGCCATGCCCGTCGCGGTCGCGAAGCAGTCCTCGGCGCCCTCGATCGCGGCGAGCCGCTCCTCGAACATCGTCACCGTCGGGTTGGCGTACCGCGAGTACTGGTAGCGCTGGATCTCGCCGGCGAACGCCGCCTCCGCCTCCGCGGCCGTCGGGTAGATGTACCCCTGGGTGAGGAAGATCGGCTCCGCCATCTCGTCGAACGGGGTGCGGTGCTGTCCTGCGCGCACGGCGAGGGTGTCGGGTCGGAACGCGGGGACGTCGTCGGCGGTCATGGGGTCAGCGTACCGAGGGGCGGGTCGCTGCACCTTTCCCATGCCTGCGCCCCACATGAAGGAGCCCCCGGCCCAAGCGGGCCGGGGGCTCCTCTTCGTTCAGGGGAGGCGATGCGGGCTCCCCTTGAGGGTGTGGGACGGTGCTGGTCAGACCACCGTCGCCGTGTACGTGCGGCCCGACGTGGACACCGCGGTCGCGACGCCGTCGCCCACGGTGACCTTCACGGTGTCGACCTCGCCGGAGGCCGACTCGAGCACCACGGTGCGCTCGCCGTCGGGTCCCGGGTAGACGTGCAGCTCGACCTCCTCCAGGAAGTCGTAGTCCGGACGGTCGGTGCGGGTGCCGCGCGGGATCACGGCGCCCTCGCGGACGTACAGCGGCATCGACTCGAAGCCGTGGGTCTCAGCGACCCAGCGTCCGCCCTGCACCTTCTCGCCCGTGAGCAGCGACGTCCACGTGCCCTCAGGCAGGTAGAACATGACCTCGCCAGACTCGGAGAACACCGGCGCGACGAGCAGGTCGTCGCCCAGCATGTACTGCCGGTCCAGGTGCTGCGTGGCCGGGTCTCCCGGGAACGCCATGAACATGGGGCGCATCATGGGCAGGCCCGACTCGGCCGTCTGCGCCGACGTGCGGAACAGGTACGGCATGAGCGACAGCTTGAGCTTGGTGAACGTGCGGGCCACGTCCACCGCCTCGTCGTCGAAGGCCCACGGCACGCGGTAGCTCGACGAGCCGTGCAGACGCGAGTGCGAGGACATGAGCCCGAACGCGAGCCAGCGCTTGAACACACCCGCGTCGGGGGTGCCCTCGAAGCCGCCGATGTCGTGGCTCCAGTAGCCGAAGCCCGACGACAGCAGCGAGAGGCCGCCGCGCAGCGACTCCGCCATCGACACGTAGGACGACGAGTTGTCGCCGCCCCAGTGCACCGGCATCGTCTGACCGCCAGCGGTCGCGGAGCGGGCGAACAGGACTGCCTCGCCCTCGCCCTTCTCCTCCTTGAGCACCTCGAACACGGCCTCGTTGTACAGCTGCGTGTAGAGGTTGTGCATGGTCATCGGGTCGGTGCCGTCGTGCCAGACCACGTCGGTGGGGATGCGCTCACCGAAGTCGGTCTTGATGGCGTCGACTCCCTGGCGCACGAGGGTGCGGACGAACTCCTGGAACCAGGCCGTCGCCTCGGGGTTCGTGAAGTCCACGAGCGCCATGCCGGCCTGCCACTGGTCCCACTGCCAGACGGTGCCGTCGGCCCGCTTGACCAGGTAGCCGCCCTCGACGCCCTCGCGGAACATCTTGCCGCGCTGCGCGATGTACGGGTTGATCCAGGCCGAGACGTGCAGGCCCTTGTCCTCGTGCATGCGCTTGAGCATCAGGTCGGGGTCGGGGAAGACCCGCTCGTCCCAGACGCCGTCGGTCCAGTTGAACTCGCGCATCCAGAAGCAGTCGTAGTGGAAGACGGACAGCGGGATGTCCCGCTCCGCCATGCCATCCACGAAGGAGTTCACGGTCTCCTCGTCGTACTCGGTCGTGAACGACGTGGTGAGCCACAGGCCGAACGACCAGGCCGGCACGCGCGGCGGGCGGCCCGACAACTCGGTGTAGCGGCGGATCACGTCAGCCGGCGTCGGCCCCGCGATCACGAAGTACTCGAGCGACTCGCCCGCGGTGGAGAACTGGACGCGCTCCACGGCCTCCGAGCCGACCTCGAAGCTCACGTGCTCCGGGTGGTTGACGAGCACGCCATAGCCCTTGGAGGACAGGTAGAACGGGATGTTCTTGTACGCCTGCTCCGAGCTGGTGCCGCCATCGGCGTTCCACATGTCCACGGTCTGGCCGTTCTTCACGAACGTGCCGAAGCGCTCGCCCAGACCGTAGATCGTCTCCGCGACGTCAAGGTCGAGCTGCTCGTGCACGTACGTCGAGTGCGGAGCCATGCCGTCAGGGCTGTAGCCCACGAGGCCTGCGGGCTCCGCGGTGACCGTCGACTCCTTGCCCAGCTCGATGTAGCCGAGCGACTTGTGACCCGAACCGGTGACGCGCTTCCCGTCGACCTCGAAGTCGAGCTTCCAGGGTGCGCCCTTGCTCACGCGGGCAGTGATCGCGCCCGAGGTCAGCGTGCCGCCCTCGTCGTCCACGACCACCTCGCCGATCTCGCCCTGCGAGCCCGGGAGCGCGAAGCCCCGGTGAGGGTGACCGCCCTGGTGGTGGTCGATCCGCACCTTGACGATCCCCTCGAGCGGGGAGGACAGGGTGACGGTGAGCATCGGCAGGTTGAGCGTGTCGCCACGGCCCACGATGCGCTTGGTCGGTGCGTAGGCCGTGAGGACGGAGCCCTCCGCCCACACGTCGTACGCCTCCTGGCCGTAGTGGGCGGTGACGCCGGGACGGCGCATCCAGAACCCGTCGGTGAACTTCACTTGACTGCTCCTGCCGTGATGCCGCGCGTGAGGGTGCGCTGGAAGATGAGGAAGAAGATGATCGTGGGGATGATGCTGATGAGCGTGCCCGCGATCAGGGTGGTGGTGTCCGTCTGGCGCTCACCGTTGAGCTGCTCGAGCAGCAGCGGCACGGTCAGCGAGTCCGACGTGTTGAGGAACGCCAGCGGAAGCAGGAACTCGTTCCACGTCCAGATGAAGAAGAACACCATGAGGACCGACAGCGTCGGCCTGATGATCGGGACGATCACTGAGCGGAGGATCTTGGCCCGGCTCGCGCCGTCCACCGCTGCCGCCTCGAGGATCTCCTTGGGGAACGTGCCCAGGAGGCTCGAGAGCAGATAGGTGCCGAACGCCGCCTGGATCACCGTGAACGTGATGATCACGGACCAGGGGTTGGACAGCAGGCCCAGGTCGTCGTAGAGGCGGAACAGCGGGTCGAACAGCATCTCCTGCGGGATCAGGTTCGCCATCAGGAAGGCGAGCACGATCCAGGTGCGACCCTTCACGCGACCGATGCCGATCGCGAACGAGTTGAGCACCGACAGGATCACGGCGAGCACCGCGACCATCGTCGAGATGAAGATCGAGTTCCACAGCGCACGCGGGAAGTTCTGCGTCTCCCAGAACGTCTGGAGGCCTGTGAAGTCGAGCGCCTCGGGGAAGTCCAGCGGGCTCGAGTTCGCGTAGTCGGCGGGCGACTTGAACGCGTTGAGCAGCAGCAGCAGCATCGGGAAGACGATGAGCAGCGCGCCCAGCGTCGCGAGCACCATCAGGACCCACTCGGCGGGGGTGCGGGGCCGCGACTTGTTCTTGTTCGCGGGCGTGGGGTCAGTGGCCTTGCTGGCCGACGTCGTCATGGTCGACATGGCGTCACGCCTCCTTGCTCTCGACGCGGTTCTGCACGCGGATGAAGATGACCGCGACCACGAAGACGACGATGGTGATGGACGACGCGATCGCAGCCGCGTAGCCCTTGTCGGTGCCGTTGATGAACTCGTTGTACGCGTAGAACGACGGCACGTAGGTGGACTTGTTCGGACCACCGGCGGTCAGGATGAAGACGGGCGCGAAGACCTTCAGCGCGGCGATCGTGGTGGTCAGCGACACCACGAACACCTCGGGCTGGATCATCGGCAGGGTGATCGCGCGGAAGCGCTCGAACCAGTTGGCGCCGTCCAGCTCCGCGGCCTCGTACAGCTGCGGCTCGACGCGACCGAGCGCCGCCATGAAGATCACGACCGGGTAGCCGATCTGGATCCAGATCATCAGCACCATGACGGAGGCCATCGCGGTCCCGTAGGAGCCTCCCAGCCAGTTGACCGTCACCTCGTTGCCGGTGATGGCGGACAGGAACTGGTTGAGCACGCCCGACTCGTTCGGGCGGAGGATCCAGCTGAACATCACACCGGCCACGGCGATCGGGAGGATCTGCGGCAGGTAGTAGGTGGCGCGCAGGAAGCTGGACAGCTTGCCGCTGAAGCGCCTGCCGACCACGTCGAAGAGCAGCGCCGAGATGACCAGGCCGAGCAGCGTCGGCACGATCACCATGGCGATGATCACCAGGAAGATGTTCTGGAACGACTGGATGAACTCCTGGTCGCCGAACAGGGCGATCCAGTTGTCGAGGCCCGCGAACTGCTCCTCCGCACGGCCGCCCCTCCAGTGGAAGAAGCTCAGGCGCAGGTTCCGCACGAGCGGATAGAAGATGATGAGGCCCACGGCGATGGCGCCGGGGATGAAGTAGAGCCAGTAGCCGAGCTTGCCGCCGCCGCGCTCAGGGATGCGAGCGGGCTCGATCCGGCGCTTGCTGCGGCGCTTCTCGCGCACGAGGGGGAGGGAGGAAGACATGGGAGGTCCGTCTCTGGCGGGGCCCGGGCCGGTCGACCCGGACCCCGCCGTCACAAGGGGTGGTTATCGGACGTTGGAGACGTAGTCCTCGTAGTACGTCTCGAGCTGGGTCGCGGCGGACGACGCGTCGTAGTCGCCGTTCACGAGGCCCTGCATGACCGAGTTGAGGTCGCCGTAGAAGTCGGGCGTCGGCCAGTCGGGGTAGAAGGACAGGCCGTCACGGTCGTTGACCTCGTTGAAGATCCCGATGAGGGCCTGCGCGTCGGCGTCGGCGATGTCGTCAGTGTTCGCCGCGACCGGCAGACCGCCGGACTCGCCGAGCAGCGCCTGGACCTCGGGACGCATCGTGATGTCGATGAAGACCTTCGCCAGCTCAGGCTGCTCCGACTCGACCGGGATGACCCACATGTTTCCGCCCGAACCGGGGGTGAGGGTGGTGTCCGGCCAGTTGGTGATGCCGAAGTCGAAGCCGGTGATGTCGGACAGCATGCGTCCGTACCACCACGAGCCCGAGTAGAACATCGGGACCTCGCCGTTGATGAACTGCAGGCCGGCGTCCTCAGCGGTCATACCGGTGACCTCGGAGGAGATGTAGCCGTTGTCGAGCCAGTCCACGAGGGTCTCGTTCGCGTAGGAGACCTCGGGGCCGGTCCAGTCCACGGGGTTCTCGTACAGCTGGTAGTCGTTGACCCACTGACGGTCGGCCTGGCTCAGCGCGAGCTGGTACCAGAGCTGACCCATCGGGTACTCCTGGGCGGAAGTGGTCAGCGGTGTGATGCCGGCGTCGGAGAACGCGGCCATGGCGGCCTCGAGCTCGTCGAGCGTGGTGGGCACCTCGATGCCCTGCTCCGCGAACATGTCCTCGTTGTAGTAAAGGAACACGAACTCGCCGTAGTTCGGGACGCCGTAGAAGGAGCCGGAGCCCATCACGCCGTTCTCGTCGTACATGGCGATGGTGTCGATGCCCTCGCCCAGCAGGTCGGCCCAGCCGTACTCGGCGTAGGCGTCGTCCATGTTCTGGATGACGCCGATCGCGGCGAGCTGGCCGGCGGTGGCGTTGCCCTTGTTGTACTCGGAGACGTCAGGGGCGTCCGACGAGTCGAAGAGCTGCTCGGCCGAGGCGTTGAGGTCCTCGAACGCCGTGGTCTGCAGGTCGACGGTCGCGCCGGTCTCCTCCTCGAAGATCTCGATGGCGCGGTTCCAGGCGATTCCCATCGCCGAGTCCTCGCCCTCGTAGTGCATGACGGTGAGGGTCTCGCCGCTGTAGTCGGCCGAGCCGTCTGCGTTGGTGGCTGCCGGCTCGGAGTCTCCTCCGGACGAGCAGGCGGTGAGGGCCAGCGCGCCGATGGCGAGCACGGCGGCCGCTGCTCCAGTGCGGTGCTTCATCTCTCTCCTACTTCCTTGTAGTCGGTCCCGGGGGTCCCGGGCGATCTGCGTGGCATCGCTGTCGAAGCGCTTCGACGATGCCGACGAGCCAGCACGGTTGAGATCTCTCATGCCGAGTGCTGGGCCGTCTTCTCGGCCCTGGGCGCGGGGGCGCGCACGGAGCCGAAGTCCTGGTATTCGGGGGCGATCAGGACGGTGCGCGCTTCGCGCATCCCCCTGTCGATGGCGGCGACCAGAAGGTCCACCGCGGCGGCGCACGACGCGTGAGCGTCGAGCGGGATCCTGTCGAGCGGAACGCTGAGGCGATGCGTGGGGTAGGCGGCGCCTGCAGCGATGACGGACATGTCGTGCGGCACGGTGATGCCGTGCGCGAAGAGGGCCGGAAGGGCGCTGTTCGCCACATCCGAGCTGGTGTTCAGGACGAGCGCGGTCATGTCCGGCAGCGTCCTGAGAAGCTCATCCACGGGGCCGACGGCCGAGTGGTTGCCGTCCGGGTACGCGACGGCGTGCGCGATGCCGCGTGCGCGGCAGTGCTCCTCGAACGCGGCGAGGAAGCGCAGCGGGAAGTTCGACTCGCGCTCGATCGTGATGCGCGGGTGGGAGATCATGCCGATCGACGAGTGCCCGGCCTCGATCAGGCGGTCCACCGCGAGGCGCGCGGCGGCCTCGAAGTCGAGGTCCACGCACATGAGGCCCTCGGACTGCTCGGGGATGCCGACGAACACGACCGGGTAGTCCATGGTGCGGGCCAGGTCGGCGCGCGGGTCGTGCGCGTCGACGTCGAGGACGACCACGCCGTCGGCCAGCGCTGTGGCTGCGGAGCGACGCATGCCCTCCATCGGGTCATCGTGGACCAGCAGCAGGGTGTCGTAGTCGAGGCTGCGCGCCTCCTTGGTGACCTCCATCGCGAACTGCATGTGCACCGAGTGGTCGGTGTCGGCGTGCAGCGGCGCGGTCACCGCGAGGATCTGCGAGCGGTTGGCGGCGAGCATTCGAGCGCTTGCGCGGGGGTGGTAGTCGAGTTCGGCGGCGGCCTTGAGGACCCGCTGGCGGGTGGTCTGCGAGATGGAGCGCTTGCCGCTCAGCGCGTACGAGACGGTGCTGATGGAGACGCCCGCGGCCTTCGCCACGTCATCCACAGTTGCCATCTCAGACTCCGTCGTCTCGTTAGTCGAAGCGCTTCGATGCGCGTCGTGTTCACGACATTAGGTTGCTCGCGGAAACATTGCAACTCGAAGGTGGGGATGTTGCGTTTTCGTGACCTTCGGTGTCACCGAAGCGTCTGCCGGCGTCTGCGAGAGACGCCGCGGCTGAGCACGGAGGTGCTGGGAGAAGCGACGAGGGCGGCACCCGGAGTGGATGCCGCCCTCGCGTGAGAGTCGAAGAGGAGCCGTGTCAGCTCTGGCGCCAGGGAAGGCCCTCGGCCTTCCAGCCGGCCACCTGGCCGCGGTGGCCCGAGTCGTCGGGTCCACCCTCGAACCCGCCGACGATGTTGTAGGCCGGGCCCAGGCCGGCCGCGGTCGCCTCGATCGCCGCGCCGATGGACCGCTGCCCGGAACGGCACAGGAACACGACGGGACGTTCGGCGTCGGCGGTGATCCCGGCATCCTGGAGCTGCTGCACAAAGGCGTCGTTCCGTGCGCCGCCCGGCCACGTGGACCACTCGATGAAGATCGGTCCGGAGCCCGCGGGAGCCGTATCGGGGACGCCCACCCACTGCCACTCGGCGGAGGTGCGCACATCGACCAGGACCGCGCCGTCCTCGATCATCTCCCACGCCTGCTGCGGCGTGATGTCCCCTGCATAGTCGGCCATGATCAGCACTCCCTTGTGTGGCTCCGTCACGCCCAGTCTAGGGCGGCGGAGGTGCTCTCACGCGCGGCGAGCGGAAGCCCGATCTTCCTGGTGCGTTGCCCCCTTGGCACACCAGTCGACGGGGCCGCGGGCCTTTCGGCCCTGATCCCCGGATCGCGCTTCCGCTCACCTAGGCGTGCATCGTCGCGTGGGAGATGGCATGCCGACACGACGACGCCCGACATATGACAAACGCACCGGGGTGGGCGAATGGTTGGGGTGTCGAGCCAGAAGGGTCCCGCGCCCCAGGGGGTACCGACTATGGGGCGACGGTCGCTCGGAGCAGCGTCGTCGATACCAGGGAGGTGCGGTGCGCACGGAACTGCTGGCGCATCAGCTGGCGGATCATGCGGCGATCCTCTCTGTGAGGCGCTCAGGCGTTCGCACGGTGAAGGCGGTGGCCACAGCGCCGAGCGCGATCATGGCGAGCATCGGGACCAGCACCACGGCCACGGGGACCAGGGCGTGAGAGACATGCAGCAGCGCCCAGTCGGGGCCGTGGACCGCGTAGTCCGGGTCGGAGAGGTTGCCCGACGAGAAGGAGAAGAGCGCGCATGCGCCCACGATGCCGAGCACCCCTCCCACCGCGACGCCGACGACCAGCGGAAGGCTGAATCGTGTGGCGCCGGCGAGCCGCGCCGACGCGTCGTCCAGGCCGAGTGCTGCGCGGGCACGCTCCTCCGATGCGGAGGCGAGCCTGTCCGACAGATGCGCCGCGAGTGCGACCAGCACGAGGAGCCCGGAGACGACGGCGGCGACGACCGCGGCAAGCCTGTACGACGTGCCTGTGGTGATGCTCGGCGCGAACGCGAACGGGCCGAGCCAGGCCCACTGCGGGCCGAGCGTCTGGTTGGTGGGGTCGGACACCGCGGTCCAGCCGTAGAACGCGGCAGAGCTGGCGATGCCTGCTCCGGCGGTCGCCGCAAGTGCCATGACGGCGCCCGGCGCGGAGGCCGCCGCCGGGCGACCCTCGAGTGAGGTGCCCGCGACGATCAGCCACGGGGTCCGCGCACGGGACAACCGCGAGGACAACCGCCTCACCACCCGCCGCACGATCTCGACGATCAGCGCGATCGAGGTCACGACGGCTGCGACCGAGGCGGCCATGGCCAGAGCGTAGAAACCTGGTGACTGGGCGAGCCGGGCCGCCCAGCCCTGCTCACCGGGGATCCCGTGGGCTACGGCGAGCATGCAGGCGGCGAGGACGGTCCAGGCCACGACCACGGGCCACAGCGGCACCTTCCGCGAGGTTCGCGCCTCCGCGAGAGGCGTCACGGGCTTGAGCGCCGCGGCGGGAGCGACCCTCGCAGCCCAGAACGCGGGCACAGCGCCGATGATGCCGGCGACGACGATGGCGAGCGCGACCATGGCGGCCACCACCCAGCTGGCGACGGTGACCCCGGCCGGCACGAGGGCGTCAGGTCGCGCGCGCAGCGTCACCGACCACTCGAGTGAGATCGCAGTGAACGCGAGAGCTGTGCCCACCGCTCCCGCGACCACTCCCGCGAGAAGGCTCTCGAGCGCGCTCGCGGCAGCCACGCTGCCCCTTCTGGCACCAAGCACGCGTGCGGTCGCGATCCATTGGAGACGCGCCTGCGCCTGCGCGCGGCCGACGGCGAAAGCCATGCCCACCAGTCCCGCGGTGAGGACTCCGGCGGCGAGCAGGAAGATCCACGCGAGGCCTCCGGAGGCCCCGAAGGTCATGCGCATGTCCTCGCCCGCCAGTGCCTCCAGGGCAGGGGTGCCCTGCTGCGCGGAGAGCCACACAGGGGCCACCCAGGTGGACGAGACGCTTTCAACTGACTGGAGCGGCAGCCTCCCGAGGTCCTCAAGCGAGTCCCAGCCGATGAGTGCCCGGTCCTTCCACACACCGAACTTCCCGTCGAGCGACGTGCGTAGCAGGGCGCTCACTGTCAGCTCGTCGGTGCTGACGAAAGTGAACCCGTCGCCACCGCCGATCGCTCCGGCGCGGACGGTGTCACCCACCGCGATGTCGTGCGCGTCGGCCCACGTGGCATCGAGTGCGACCTCACCGTGGCCGGGTGCCGAGCCACTCGCCAGCAGCAGATCCCAGTCGACGTCGCCGTTGAGCGCGCCCACGGACCACAGGGCGTCGCTGGCGATGTCCTGCGAGCTCACGAAGTGGTCGGCGGTCTGTGGGGCGATCACGACCGCGTCGGAGACGTAGGCGACCACGCCAGCCTCCACCTGCTGGGGGTCGGCGAGCAGCGTGTCGAGCTCGTCGCCGCTCAGCGTGGTCTGCACCCCGAGAACCTCCAGGGGGTCGCCCAGATAGATGAGCCGGTTCCACTCACCGTCGAGCCCATACGCATGGGTCACGTAGTCCCCGGTGGCGTTCTGCTGGGCCGCCACGAACGCCGCGTACGACGCGAGTGCCATGGCGAGGGTGAGGAGGGCGGTGGTCCAGATCATGTATGCCCTCTGGACCCGGAACTGCTCGCGCATCAGCTGGCGGATCATCGGACGCCTTCCTTGTCTGCCTGACGGAGCTGCTCGGCGGGCGTCCTGGCGTCGACTCGCACTCGGAGGAGCGCAGCGAGCCCGGCGGCGATCGCGGTCGCGGCGAGCACGAGCGTGACGAGGGCCACCCACGGCGTCTGGGAGAGGTCGAAGCCGACGTTCCACAGCCGAATCCCGAGACCTCCCGCTCCGTTGAGCGCGGAGAAGGAGGTTCCCAGCACCACGCCAGCGGCGAGCCCCAGCACGCTGCCGACGGCGGTGACGGTCCCCGCCTCGAGGGCTGCGGCGGCACGAAGGGTGCCAGCCCGGACGCCGAGAGCAGCGAGCGTTGCATGCTCGCGCGCCCTCAGCCGCTGGGTGGCGGCCGTCAGCGCGAGGACGATGCCCACGGCGCCGAGCATGAACGGTCCTGCGATCAGGAGGAGCGAGGCCGCGTCGGCGCGCGATCCCACGTCGTAGGACTCGTAGCGCGCGGGCCAGGTGAGGTGCTCGTCCTCCAGGTCGTGCTCCGCGAGGATCGCGTCGAGCTCCCTGTACTGCAACGGGGTCTCGGCCGACCGCGGGAGGGTATCGGCCACGTACACGAGAAGCGCGGAGTCGGCGGCGTCGCCGAACACGTCCTCGGCCCATGGCCGCGAGATCGTGACGAACGGCGAGGCGACGCTCGGAGTGTCCGTTGCGACGCTCGTGTCGCCGACGACGAGCGTCTGCGTGCTCGCGAGCTGCACGCCGTCGGCCAGGTACATCGCGCGCAGGCTCGCGTCGGCGAGGCCGTGGAGCGCCTCCGGCGTCAGCGCTATGACCGTTTGTCCGGGCTGCATCTCACCGGGGAACGAGGCGTACTCGCTCGGGATCTCGGTGCGCTCCGTCACGAGGACGGCCACGGGCACGACCACGAGGCGGTCGTCGGCCTGCAGGGCGGCCACGACCTCCGCGTCGAGTGCTGGCGCCCACCCAGGCGGAGCGTCGGGCTCGCCGAGGTAGTCGCCGTCGACCAGCACCGGCACGGACGAGACGACCGCGTCGGGAATCAAAGCGCGAGAGAGCTCGTTGCGGGCGGCATTGCTGTTGAGGACGATGCTCGTTCCGGAGGCTACTGCGATGACCAGCCCGATCGCGCCGACCGCCGCGGTGCGAAGCGGCACGCGCCGGGCGAGCGCATCGGAGGCAAGTCCCCGCGTCGTCCCAGGGTCCGCGCGCCGGGCGGCCATGCGGCCGAGAGCCGAGACGGTCCGGCTGCCGAGCGACGCGCCACCCCACACGAGCAGGGCGGGAAGTGCGAGGTAGAGCGCGAGGCTGAGTGCGATCGCGAGGAGGATCGGGACGACGCCGCCGTCGCTGGCGAGGAAGGGGAACGCGAAGCCGATCCCGACGAACAGGACGAGCCCACCCGCGGTCCACCACGGCCAACGGCGTCGCCGACGCACGGGTGCCGCTTCGGGGTCCGACGCAGACTGGAGGCCCCCTCGGGACGGCACGGCGTCGTCGGCGGCCGTCGCGCGTGCACCGGCCCCAACGCCGGCGGGAGAGCCGGTCGCCCACAGTGCGGCGGCGAGCGTGCCGAGCGCGGACGAGGCGACGAGCACCACGAGCACGGCGCCGAGCGAGAACACGGCGCCCCAGTCGACCGCTGCATCGTGCCCCACGGAGCCGTAGGCGGCCACTCGCAGGAGGAGCGCGGCCAGCGAGCCGAGCACGAGTCCGCCGACGGAGACGGCTGCATGGAGACCGGTGCGGCGCAGGACCTCGGCGCGGACGAGGCCGCCACGGGTCCTGCCGAGCGCGCGCAGCGCCGCGAGCTCCGAGCGTCGAGTGGCGAGGTGCGCGGCGTCGAGCGTTCCGATGACCGCGGCGCCCAACGCGATCAGGATCGGCGCGTAGAAGAGCATGATCGGGAAGACCGGGATGTACGGGTTGTACATGTTGCCCGGGTCGGCCAGTGGTGTCTGGCCGACCCAGATGGGGCCGGTCACCCATCCGAGGAGGGCGGCGACCACGCCGATGGCGAGGGTGGAGAGGTGCTTCATCGCGTTGCCGTCCCTTCCTTGAGCGCCTCGGCAGGCGTCTCAAGATGGACTGCGCTCGCGACCATCGCCGCCAGGGCCGCGTAGGCGAGGCTCACGACGACGATGAAGCCCAGAGACGTCACCCAGTTGATCGAGTCGAGCGCGACCGCCAGGTAGGAGTCGGTGATGACGCCGTCGAGCGAGAGGCGGGCACGGTCCAGCACCTCGGTGAGCGCGCCCGTCGCGACACCGGAGACGACGCCGATCGTGGCGGCGGTGAGCCCGAGGACTGCGCCCTCGATGGCGACGGCCGTTCGGACCGCCCGGGCCGGTGACCCGAGCGCGGTCAGCGTTGCAGCGTCCCGGGTGCCGGCCCTCACCGCAGTGAAGGCGACGGGTGCGAGCGCGAGGACGACGACCACGATCCAGAAGAGAGAGGCACCGAGGTCGGGGGTCTCCCACGAGTAGCCGCCGTCCTGACCGGCGGGGAAGGTGATGCCCTGGCTCGCAGGTGATGCGCCGTCGCTGGTGAGCACGGCGTCCATCAGCTGGTCGCCGATGGCCATGCGGTCGGCGCCTTCGGACACGTAGACCAGATAGGTGTGGCCGGTGGAGTCGAGGTCGACCTCGGTGGCATCGACGTAGGCGAGTCCCCAGCCGACGAGCGGGACCACCGCGTCGGGACGGAACGCGCGGGCGACGCCCCCGTCGCGTGAGGCGTCGCCTCCCGCGAGGCTGGAGCTCGCGACCGCGGCGCCTGGATGCGCGAGCAGGGCGTCAGCGAGCTCGTCGTCCACGCCCACCAGGTCGGCGGGGTCGACCGCGACGACCTCGGTCCAGTCGTCGGCTCCGAGACCGACGACGTCAGCGGCGACCACGTCGGTCACGCCATCCATCGCTTCGATGCGTGCAACGGTCTCCACCGGGTCGGTGGGGTTCTCGGTGTAGATGAAGGCGAACGAGTCGGAGTGGCGCACGCCGGTGTCGACCGCCCCGAGCGCGCCGGCGGCGAAGCCGAAGACGCCGATCACGAGCACGACGCGGGCGGCCGCCTTGGTCCGGTCCGCGGACCGAGTGCGCAGCACTGCGGCGAGCTGGGTGGAGCCGAGCCGATCCGCGACCCTGCTCGCGAGGCCGACGCCCCGGAAGGCGAGTGCTGTCGCGGCCGGGAGCAGGGCCGTCAGCGCAACAGCGACGGCCGCGATCCACACGGTCATGTACGCGCCGTCCGCGAGTCCGGACGCTGAACCGCCCGCGTCGCCGTCGTGGGTCAGCGCGAGCCCCACGATCAGACCTGCCGCGGCGGCCAGCACCACCCCTGCTCGCACCGCCAGATGCCCGGTCTTGGGTCGGCGGTAGGCGCCCACCGCTGCACGCGAGAGCTCGACGGGAGAACGATTCCGACGCCACGCGCTGATCAGGTGCGCGACGGTGAGGGCGACGATGCCGACCGCGCCCTCGACCGCTCGGGTTGCCCACGCGTTCGTCTCCGTGGTGAACGAGGGCCAGCCGTTGGCGCTCTCGACCGCCAGATGCATCGCGCCCATGAAGGCGTAGGCGATGCCGGCAGCGATCGCGCCGTCCCGCAGCCCGACAAGGACAGCTCGCCGGATGCTCGTGCCAGCGGTCTCCCCGAGTGCGGCCATGACAGCGCGCTCATGGGCGTCCTTGGCGCGCACCCCGAGCATTGCCGTGAGGACCGCCGTCAGCAGCGCGGCCGGAATCGCCAGGTAGATGACCAGGAAGCCCAGCGGCGCGAATCCCATCGAGTCGCTGCTGTAGTAGAACGTCTCGCCGTACGTGCCCAGCCCCCATGGGATGGAGATCGCCATGACCGCCGCGACGGCGATCCCCATGACGGTGGCTGCCGCGGCCCTCATCGCTCGACCCCCGCCAGCGCGTCGAGTCCGGCGAGCACAGCGTCGGGTGTGGGATCGGTGACGTGCCCGGCGACCTTGCCGTCGGCGAAGAGCAGCACCCGGCCCGCATACGACGCGGCGGTCGGGTCGTGCGTCACCATGACGACGGACTGGCCGAGCTCGCGGCACGAGACCCGCAGGTGGGCGAGCACCTCGGCGCTCGCATGCGTGTCGAGATTGCCGGTCGGCTCGTCGGCCAGGACGACCCGAGGCCGGGTGATCAGAGCGCGAGCGATGGCGACCCGCTGCTGCTGACCACCCGACATCTCGTACGGTCGACGCTCCAGCTCGCGGCCGATGCCGAGCATCTCCACGAGCGCGTCCAGCCACTCAGGATCCTGAGGCAGGCCGTTCAGCCTGAGCGGCAGCACGATGTTGTCGCGTGCGCTCATGGTCTGCATCAGGTTGAAGCCCTGGAAGACGAAGCCGACGATCCGGCCCCGCACCTTCGCGAGCTGCTTGTCCTTCATGGCCGTGATCTCGTCGTCCCCCACCCAGACCTGACCTGAATCGGGCCGGTCAAGCCCGGCGAGCAGGTGCACGAGCGTCGTCTTGCCGGAACCGGACGGCCCCATGACGGCGGTGAGCACCCCTGCCGGGATGTCGAGGTCGACGTGATCGACCGCCATGACGGCTGAGGCGCCGCTTCCGTATGCCTTGGTCAGCCCCCTGGACCGCAGCGCGAGCGGCGACTCAGCCGGCGACGCTGCTGACGTCGCCGAGGATTCCCCCGAATTCCCCTTCATGACCACGAAACTATCGGCGCGGACCTCGCCGCCGCGTCGGCCGGGGGGATGGACTTCAGGTCATACCCGGGTATGACCTGGCCGTTCCTCAGGTGCGACTGGAGCGGTGACCTGACCTGCGAACGCGATCGCACCTGTACCGACATGCCGGATCGCGTAAAGGAAAGGACGGTCGACGCGGATGACCACCGGTGGAGCTGACGGCTCCGGCACCGAGCCCATGAACATGATGTCGATGGCCGTGGCGGCAGCGGCCTCGGTGCCCTCCTCATCGACGAGCATCTTGACGGCGTGCACCGCGCCACTGAGCCCCAGGTCTTCGCCGATACCGTCAAGACCAGGTGATTCGAACAGGCCCGACACCCCGAGGCGGGTCTCGATCGTGTCCCGCAGATCCACGCGACTCTCGGCCTCGAAGCGCGGCATCGTCAGCTCGACCTTGCCGTCCGACCAGCGCGAGTCGAGTTCGTCGAGCATGGACTGATCCCACCCGCCCCGCACGCGTGTGAAATCCTCCGCTGGCGGCACGAGTATGACCATCTCCAACATGCCCAGGTAGGGAAGCCGAATGGCAGAGACGTGATCGTCGACCACGAACGAGGTGTCGATCGTCCGGTGCATCATCTCCGAATCGATGGTGCTGCCGTCGAGGAGGGTGAAGTCCTCGTCCCACGTGTCGTCGCGCGTGAACTGTCGTTCCCACTCGGCCCGCAGGTAGACCGTGTTCACCAAGAGTAGTTGCGAATCGGGGCCCGGCATCGACACGGGCAGCAGCTCCGGGATCATTCCCTCGGTTCTGTCCGATGTCCACGCGTTGATGCGCCGACGCGCGCCCGACGGATCGCTACTGAGCGGCAGGGCCTCGATTCCTGCATCAAGCCATGTGCCGATCGCATTCGCCCACTCGGGGTTCGCGGTGAAGCCTTGGTCGAGGAACGCCCGGTTGGCGATCTGCACCGTGGCTGCCTCGTCGCGTGTCATCGCGGTGGCGAGAGCGCGGAAGCGAGCGAGCATGTCCATGCCGGTGGCCGGGTACCCGAACAGAGAATCGAGGGCGTCGGAGACCGGACCGCTCGCGCCTACCTTGATCATGCCGAAGGCCAGGGCGATCGAAAGCGGCGACACGACGGCGTTGTCCGCGTCTTCGGCTGCGGCCCGGAAGATGGCGAGGCCAGCATCGTTCGCCGCTGAGGCGAGCTCGTTCGCCTCAGCGCGGGAGGGTGCGGGGTTCGAGGGCCCTGTCGACGTCATGTGCCCACTCAAGTCCATGCCTCTGACACGCGCAACGGAAGTGGTGAGCGCCCCCGACGCATTCGGGCCCCGATGCGATGCCGGTTCACGCGTGCGGCGCGACCAGCCCCGTCTCGTAGGCGATGACGACGGCCTGCACCCTGTCGCGGGCACCCAGCTTGGCGAGCACGCGGCCCACGTGGGTCTTCACGGTCGGCTCGGCGAGGAACAGCTCGGCGCAGATCTCCTGATTGCTGAGGCCCTTCGCCATGAGGGTGAGGACCTCGCGCTCGCGGTCGGTGAGGTCGGCGAGGCGGGAGTCGTCGACGGGCTCTGGCAGGGCGGCCACGCGGTCAAGGAGGCGGCGCGTGGACGACGGTGCGATCACGGCGTCGCCCGCGTGGACGGTGCGGATCGAGCTGAGGAGGTCCTCGGGCGGGGCGTCCTTGAGCAGGAAGCCCGAGGCTCCGGCGCGGATGGCCGCCAGGACGTACTCGTCCAGGTCGAACGTGGTGAGGATGACGACCTTGGCGTCGGAGGCCTCAGTCAGAGCGGCGCAGGCGGCGATCCCGTCCATGCCGGGCATGCGCACATCCATGAGCACCACGTCTGCGGGAGGGTCGAGCGCGAGCAGGCTCGACACCGCGGAGGCGCCGTCACCTGCCTCGGCCACGACCTCCATGTCGGGCTGCGAGTCCACGACCATGCGGAACCCCGCACGGATCAGCTGCTGGTCGTCGACGAGCGCCACACGGATGGTCATGCGCGCCAGTATGCCCCTCGGCTCAGCGGGCGGCCCGGGATGTGCGCTCCCCGGAGTGTCAGCGTCGGCGCCGCGCCGACGGGCGTCAGCCCAGCTCGGGGTGCGGCTTGTTCGGCGTGACGGGAGGCAGCGCGGACCAGGGGAACGTGATCCACAGGTCGGTGCGCTTCCACACGTAGTCCGGGTCGATCACGGAGCGCGACTTCGCGTAGAGGACGACGGTGCGCACCTCCGCGGCGTACTGCTCCATCAGCGACTTCACCAGGGCGAGCGTCTCTCCCGTGTCCGCGACGTCGTCGGCCACCAGGACCTTCATGCCGCGCATCGACTCGGTGTCCAGCAGCGGAGGGAGGACCACGGGGGCCGGAAGGCGCTCATCGACGCCCGTGTAGAACTCGACGTTGAGCGTACCGACGCCCTTGGTGCCGAGCGCATACGAGATCGCGCCGCCGACGGGGAGCCCGCCTCGTGCGACCGCCACCACCAGGTCGGGCTCGTAGCCGTCGTCCACGACCATCTGAGCCAGCTCACGCGAGGCCTCGCCATAGCCCTGCCAGGTGAGAATCTCGCGCTCGTCACTCATGCATCCGCTCCCGGGGTCGTGCCGGCCTGTGCCGCCGGCGTTGAGGTGAGGCTACCGTCCCGCGGTGCCAGCGGGAGACGGGCGCGCACCAGGAAGCCGCCGCCCGCCTTCGGGCCGGCGGAGAGGCTGCCGCCGAAGGCGCTCGCGCGCTCGGCCATCCCTGCGATCCCGAGGCCCGCACCGTCGCCCCGCGCGGCGGCTCCGCGGCCGTCGTCCGCGACGCTCACGGTGAGCGAGTCATCCTCCCAGCGCAGCTGCACGAACGCCTTCGGGTTCGGACCCGCATGCTTGAGCACGTTCGTGAGGGCCTCCTGCACGATGCGGTACGCCGCGAGGCCGGCGCCGATCGGGGCCGGGCGGGGAGTGCCTGTCGTGACGAAGCTGACGTCCAGGCCTCCCTCGCGGGTGGAGGCGACCAGCGTCGGGATGTCGGCGAGCGAGGGCTGAGGGCCCATCTGAGCCTCGCTCTCGCCTTCACGCAGCACTCCGAGCAGCGCGCGCATCTCCGTGAGCGCGGAGCGGCTGACCTCGGCGATCGTGTCGAGGCTGCGGATCGCGGCGTCAGAGTCGGTGCGCCCGGCGAAGCGGCCGCCGTCGGCCTGAGCGACTACCACGGACAGGGTGTGGGCGACCACGTCGTGCATCTCACGGGCGATGCGCGCCCGCTCCGTCGAGGCCGCGAGCTCAAGCGCGGCGGCAGCATCGCGCGCCTGCTGCGCCTCCAGCTCCTCGCTCCGACGCACCTCGGCCCGCAACCGGAAGGCGAGCCGCACGGCGACGCCGCACGCCGCCAACGCGACCACGAGCAGGAGCCAGATCATGCGGCCACTGTAGAGCGAGGCCGCCGGGGCCGGGTCTGCCCGGGCCGGGCGCGGTCCTGCGAGGGTGGACGCTGTTCGCCCCGAATGTCGAGTTTTTCGTCATCGAGTGCACATCCTCTGCCGATGGGTTCTTATAGAAGGACCTCAAGGTGACGAAGGAAGAGTCATGGCACCCGACGACGACGTGCAGGGCGGCGACTCGCTGTTGAGCGCCCTGGAGCAGGCGCTCTCGGGGGCTGAGGAGTGGCGGCCCGGCTCGGGCTCTGACGCCGAGGCCGCTCAGGCCGCCGTGCCGCTGGCATCGCTGCCCGGCCGACGCCCGGGGGAGGCGCTCGAGACGCGTACCCATCCTGCGGCGGGGCCACGCGCCCTCATCCGCGACTGCGGCACGTCGCGGCATCCCGGCCGCACTCACGTGCTGCTCGTATCGGAGCAGGCGCCGCTGGTCCTCGCCACCTCGTTCGATCGTCTCGGCCAGGCGGTAGCGGACAGGCTCGGGTCGGACGGCTTCGCATGGGAGGAGGGCGTGCACCTGCACGTCACCGCGCCGGGACGCGTGTGGGAGGACGTGCTCCGCACCGCGCGCGACGCGGTCGCCGAGCTTGCGACACCCGACGCTCAGGCAGGCTGAGGCACGCCCCACGGAGTCGCTTCGCGGCTTGGGTCGTGGTCGTGAGGCCCGACCCGGTTCGCCCGCGACTCATCTGCCAGGACCGTTGCTCGCGCGCGCGGAGTCCTGGGCGCGCGCGGGTACGCTGGATCGGTATCCATCGCCGGAAATCCGATCCCGTGAGGACGTCCTCCATGACCGAGACCACCACGCCTGCCGCGCCCGCGCACGTGCCCGACACCGTCGAGAACGCTGCCGCGACGCCGGAGCAGGAGATGCCCTGGGCTGAGCTGGGCCTCAAGGCCGACGAGTACGAGCGCATCGTGTCGCTCCTCGGACGCCGCCCCACCGCGGCCGAGCTCGCCATGTACTCCGTCATGTGGTCGGAGCACTGCAGCTACAAGTCCTCGAAGGTCCACCTGCGCCAGTTCGGCGACAAGACCACCGAGGACATGAAGAAGCACCTGATGGTCGGCATCGGCGAGAACGCCGGTGTGGTCGACATCGGCGACGGCTGGGCGGTCACCTTCAAGGTCGAGTCGCACAACCACCCGTCGTTCGTGGAGCCCTACCAGGGTGCGGCGACAGGCGTCGGCGGCATCGTCCGCGACATCCTCGCGATGGGCGCGCGCCCCGTGGCCGTCATGGACGAGCTGCGCTTCGGCGAGATCGACCACCCCGACACGTCCCGCGTCGTCCACGGCGTGGTGTCAGGTGTGGGCGGCTACGGCAACTCGCTCGGCCTGCCGAATGTGGGCGGCGGGGTCGTGTTCGACTCCTGCTACCAGGGCAACCCGCTCGTCAACGCGCTGTGCGTGGGTGTCATGAAGCACGAGGACATCCACCTGGCGTCCGCAGAGGGCGTGGGCAACAAGGTCGTCCTGTTCGGTGCCCGCACCGGCGGTGACGGCATCGGTGGAGCGTCGATCCTCGCGTCGGAGACGTTCGAGGACGGGGTGCCCGCCAAGCGGCCGTCGGTCCAGGTGGGCGACCCCTTCATGGAGAAGGTCCTCATCGAGTGCTGCCTCGAGCTGTTCGCGGCTGACGTGGTGCAGGGCATCCAGGACCTGGGCGCCGCCGGCATCTCGTGCGCGACGTCGGAGCTCGCCTCCAACGGCTCGGGCGGCATGCACGTGTGGCTGGATGACGTCCTGCTGCGCGACCCCACCCTGAACGCCGGCGAGATCCTCATGTCGGAGTCGCAGGAGCGCATGATGGCGGTCGTCACGCCGGAGAAGCTCGACCAGTTCCTCGAGATCACCGGCAAGTGGGACATCGAGACCGCCGTGGTCGGCGAGGTCAACGACTCGGGCCGCCTCACGATCGACCACCACGGCGCGCGCATCGTCGACGTGGACCCGCGTACGGTCGCGCACGACGGTCCGGTCTACAACCGTCCGTACGCTCGCCCGGCCTGGATGGATGGCCTTCAGGCGGACCACGCGCCGTCGCTCCCGGAGGATCCGGATGAGCTTCGCGCGGCCGCTGTCGAGCTGCTGGCGTCCCCGAACCTCTCGGACCGGTCGTGGGTGACCAACCAGTACGACCGCTACGTGCAGGGCAACACCGCGATGGCGCGTCCCGACACGACCGGCGTGATCCGCGTGGACGAGTCGACGGGCCGAGGCGTGGCGATCGCGACCCGGTCGAACGACCGCTACACGAAGCTCGACCCGTACGCGGGTGCGGGCCAGTCGCTCGCCGCCGCCTACCGTGCCGTCGCGATCGCGGGTGCGACTCCCGTGGCCGTCACTGACGGGCTGAACTTCGGTTCACCGGAGGACCCGGACTCGATGTGGCAGTTCGCGGAGGCGATCCGCGGCCTGGCCGACGCGTGCCAGACGCTCGGCGTGCCCGTCACGGGCGGCAACGTGTCGCTCTACAACGGCACTGGCGAGCCGGGGAAGATCGACTCGTCGATCAACCCGACGGCGATCGTCGGCGTCCTGGGTGTCTTCGACGACGTCACCCGCGCCACGCCCTCCGGCTGGCGCGAGGGCGGGCAGGTGCTCTACCTGCTGGGTACGACGCGGAACGAGTTGGACGGCTCGCAGTTCTCGGCCCTGCAGGGTCACCTGGGCGGCCTTCCGCCGGCGGTGGACTTCGAGGCGGAGAAGGTGCTGGCAGAGGTGCTGGTCGCTGCCTCCCGCGATGGCCTGATCGATGCGGCGCGTGACGTGTCGGAGGGCGGCCTCGTCACGGCGGCGGCGCTCGGCTCGCTGCGCTACGGCGTGGGTGCGCGCATCGTCGTCGACGAGATCTGCCGACGCGATGGCGTCTCGGCGGCGCAGGCGCTGCTGAGCGAGTCGCAGGGTCGCGTGCTCGTCTCGGTGCCGCGCACGGAGGAGCCGCGCCTGACGGCGATGCTCGATGCGCGTGGAGTGCCGAACCTTCGCGTGGGCGTCACCTACGACTATGAGGCGCGCTCCGAGGCCGCGCTGGAGTTCCAGGGCCTGTTCGCGCTGCCGCTGGCGGAGCTGGAAGAGGTCTGGGCGGACACGCTTCCGTCGCGCTTCGCCTGATGGCTCCGCGTCGGCGGATCCAGGTGGCGGCCGGCAAGGCCGCAGTGGAGTCGTGGCGTCGCGCCTCCGCCGCGTCGGAGGGTCTCCACGAGCCGTCTGCCGCGATCGCGAGGGATGACGCGCCGACCCCCGACCGCACGACGCTTGCGACCGCAGTGCGCTACACGTTGGAGGAGCTCTCGGTGAGGGCGCCTGGCCGATCCGTCGAGGTGCGCGTTCCTCCCTTCGGGGCGGTGCAGTGCATCGAGGGGTCCACGCACACCCGTGGGACCCCGCCGGCGGTGATCGAGACGGATGCGCAGACGTGGCTCGCGTTGGCGACGGGCTCGCTTTCCTGGGCCGACGCGGTGGCGGCGGGCTCGTTGCAGGCGTCGGGGGAGCGGGCGGACCTGGGAGCGTTCCTGCCGCTGGCGTAGCTTGCGGGCGCATGCCGTTCCCCCGTGTGTGCGACGTGGGTCGGCGACAGTGACGCCGGACGTCTCTATGCCACGATGGTGATGCGCGGCCGGGGGCGGCTGTCATAAGGGGGTCTCGTGAAGCAGGCATTCGCGGTGGTGGCGTGGGTGCTCACACTTGCGGCCTGCTCGCCGGAATCCCCTGAGCCGAGCCCGACGCCGAGCGCGAGTGACGTAGTGGCGGCGACGACGCCGTCGGCTCCTGCGACGAAGGAGGGGGACATGGATTCAGGCGGAACTCAGGAGGAGGCGGCTCCGGCAGCGTCGTCGTTCTACCGTGCGCCAGGCAGCGCGGACGTTGCGCTGCAGCGTGCGCGTGAGGAGGGGCGGGACACGGACGCCGAGCTGATCGACCGGATCGCATCCCAGCCCATCGGGGTGTGGCTCAACGGAGGGGACGGCGCGGTGGCCGAGGCCGCCGCCGTGTCTGAGGCGGCCACCGCCGCAGGCGAGATCGCCCTGTTCGTCGTCTACAACATCCCCGGTCGCGACTGCGGTCTCTACAGCGCTGGCGGCGCCGCGGAGGACGAGTACCTGGGCTGGGTGTCGCAGGTGGCTCAGTCGCTTGCGGATGGCGGCACCACGTGGGTGATCCTCGAGCCCGACGGGCTTGCGAGCCTGGGCGACTGCGACGGTCAGGGCGATCGGGTGTCGTTCCTGGCGGGCGCCGCGGCGATCCTCGATGAGGCGGGCGCTGAGGTCTTCCTTGATGTGGGGCATTCGGGCTGGCGCGCGGCAGACGACACGGCGTCCCGTATTCAGCAGGTCGGCACCGAGCATCTGGCGGGCTTCGCGACGAACACCTCGAACTACAACGCGACCGCCGACGAGCAGGCCTGGGCCGATCAGGTCGCGGCGGCCGTCGGGCTCCCGTACGTCACCGATACCTCGCGGAACGGCAACGGCTCCAACGGCGAGTGGTGCAACCCGCGCGGACGCGCCTTGGGTGAGAACCCTGGACTTACCGGTGCGACCGAGGGGCTCATCGCCCGCGTGTGGGCGAAGGTGCCGGGCGAGTCGGATGGCACCTGCAACGGTGGACCCGCTGCGGGGCAGTGGTGGGAGGACGTCGCTTTGGAGCTTGCGCGCAACGCGTCCTGAGCACCTGCGGCGGGCGGCCTCAGTACACGTACGGCACCAGCTTCTTGGTGCGGGCCGCGTAGGCGTCGTACTGCTCGCCGTAGTGGTCGGCGAGGTGTGCGTCGAGCCGTGGAATGTGCACCCAGATGAAGCTCGCGGTCATGAGCACCGGGAAGATCGCGGCCCACCACGAGTGGGTCAGCATGGCGAAGCCGGTGAACAGCAGGCAGTCGCCCAGGTAGTTGACGTGCATCGAGCGTGAGAAGAGGCCCTCGGTGTAGAGCTTGCCTCGGTGTGAGGGGTCCTTCTTCCATTCGCGTCGCTGCCACTCAGAGCCGGTGTTGAGGTAGGAGCCGACCAGGTAGAGCGCGACGGCGAGGGCGGCGAGCCATCCGAGCGGAGCCGACGCCTGGCCGCCGATCCCGATGAGTCCCGCCTGAAGCAGCGCGGCCCAGGGGCCGACGGCCCACGCCTCGGACCACGGGAACTCGCGCTTCACCATCACGAACTGGGTGACGAGGAACCGCACGAAGTAGATGATCCCGGCGGCGGCGAGCAGCCAGCGTCGACCAGGTGAGGCGGCGGGGGCGTACGAACCGAGCAGCCCGTCGAGCCCGCCCGCGAGGTAGACGAGTCCCAGCATGAGGCCGGCGCCGTGGATGGCGGCGGCGGTGAGCTTCGGGGCGCGGGAGGTGTCGGTGGCGGATGCGGTGTCACTCATCGGTGGGTCCTTCGGTGGTGGATGCGGTGGTGGGGCCGAGCAGCCGAGCGACCTCTGCTGTCCACCGGAGTGCGCCGTCGCCGGTGAGGGGGTCGTCGCCCATCGCGGAGGCGAGGGGTTCGCGCAGGGCGAGGACGGCCAGGTCGAGGATCGCGACGAGCGCCGCCCGTGCGCGAGGGTCGGGGCCGGGTTCAACGACGCCGGCGTCGACCATCCCTTCCCAGGTGCTGACGCTCGACTGGACGAGCATGGCGACGAGTGCGGTGCCTCGCTCCCCGCCGTCGGCGATGCTCCGCAGCACGTAGCGCGGTAGCGAGGGGTTGGCGGCGAGCACCTGGGTGGCGGAGTCGGCGAGCGCGCCTGTCTGGTCAGGGTCGACGGCGGTGCTGGGATCGGCATCGATGCCGGCGAGGAAGCCTGCGATCTGGGTGGCGACGTGCTCGTCGACTGCGGCACGGAGCCCGTCCATCGATCCGAAGTGGCGGATCACGAGCGCGGGCGAGACGCCTGCGGCGGCGGCGATGTCTCTCACGGTGGCGCGGTCGCCGCCGGGCTCGGCGAAGAGTCGCATGGCTGCGTCGCGGATGACGGGAGGGTTGGTGGAGCTGGCAGGGGTCACATGCCTACTGTAAACAGATGTTCACACTTGCCGCAACGCTCCTGCTAAACCGCCGCCCCGATCGCCAAACCTGCCGCAGCCGCAGCGACTCCCGCCACGACCATTCCCAGGCACTGCGCGGCGGCCATGCCGAACTCTCCGGCGCGCATGAGCCGCACCGTCTCTACGAGCGCCGTGGAGAACGTCGAGTATCCGCCCGCGAATCCGGTTCCGAGCACGGCGAGGACGGCCTCGGGTGCGCTCCGCGCGGACACGACCCCCGCCACGACGCCCAGGAAGAGGCATGCGCTGATGTTCACCACGAAGGTGCCCCAAGGGAAAGCGGTCCGGTTCACGCGGCCGACGCCGGTGTCCACCCAGAAGCGCGCGGCGCCTCCCAGTCCGCCGGCGATCGCAGTCAGCAGCAGCGTCACGTCGCCACCGCCCGGCTTCGACCCGGCAGCGGCAGCCGTCCGCCGACCCACATGCCGATCCCAGCGGCCGCGATGCCGAGCAGCAAGCTGCCGACGGGGTACGCGAGTCCGACCCACAGGTGCCCGCCCTCGAGCAGTCGCGTCGTCTCGACCGCGAAGGCGCTGTACGTGGTGAAGCCGCCCATCACGCCCGTGCCGAGTCCCATGCGGGCCAGGCGCCAGCCGCCCACGTCGCCGATCCGCGCGATCCAGTCGACGAGGATCCCGAGCAGGAATGCGCCCACGATGTTGGCGAGCAGCGTCGCCCAGGGGATGGCGCCGTCGGCCGTGGGCAGAGCGTGGCCCAGGAGTGCACGCCCTGTGGTGCCCACGGCCGCGCCGACGATGACGGCCGCCGTGACGACCGCAGGGTGGGTGGCCTTCACCTGACCACCGGATCCTTCCAGTCGACGACGCTGAGCGGGACCGTGACGACGGGCCGATGCTGGTGCTGGCTGAGGTGCGTGGTGAGCGAACCCTCGAACGTCTCCTTGACCTGCTCGCGCCAACCTCCGCCGCGGCTGCCGACCACGATCATCGAGGCGTCGACGGCGCGTGCGAGGTGCGTGAGGGCGCGGTCGGCGCGTCCCGCGAGGTAGTGCAGCTCCCACGGGAGCGTGGTGCCGGCGAGCTGGTCCCCGAGGTGAGCCGCCAGGGTGTCGCGCGTCGTCTCCCACTGCGAGTCGTCGGCGTCGGAGTCGAGTGCGGCATGGACGACGCCGCCGTCGGCTCGTTCCTCGACGACCACCCGGGTGGGGTCCACGTAGGCGAAGACCAGGTGGGTGGCCTCCAGGCTGAGCGCGAGTCCTTCGGCGGCGTGGATGAGGATGGGCGAGGTCTCTGGGAGCACGCCGACGACGAGCGGCTGGGCGCGGAAGCCCGGCAGTCGGGAGACGCTCGGCTGGGGAGGTGTGCGGTCCATGGCCGGTGACCTTCCTGGGCGGCAGTCGCCTGCCCGTGCGTCGGCGGGACAGGAGCCATCAGCCAGATCGGCGGTTCGGAGGTGGCCTCCAGGCGGGTTCCATCGCCGTTCACGACATTACACCGGGCTGTGCACGTGCGGCCGACGGAGCGGCGAGGGTCCGGCTTTCGTGACATGGGCCCATCGAAGCGGTTTCCGTACAAGTGCAGGGTCGATGATC
The DNA here is from genome assembly GCF_030418315.1 of Demequina zhanjiangensis. Lineage (GTDB taxonomy): Bacteria > Actinomycetota > Actinomycetes > Actinomycetales > Demequinaceae > Demequina > Demequina zhanjiangensis. Next base: position 336,859 of record NZ_JAUHPV010000002.1, on the reverse strand, counting down.
GAAGTCCCTGGTAGGAGGTACTTTCAGACGTTTCGACGGCGCAGGATCGAGGTCACGCGGGAGTAACGATTGCCATTTTGAAACCATTCAGCGGTTGCCACTGCTTCACGATGCCCCTACGTTGAATGTAAGCGTTTGCGTCGACGGCGATGCGGACCGGTGTCTCCACCGGCGCGGACGTGTGTGCCGCTCGTGGAATGGGGTAGCGGCACTACGCAGTGCTACTCAATGAAGAGGAGACACCTTGTCCATCAAGCGACGCTATATCGCTCCGATCGCCGCGACGGCGATCGCGGGCCTTGCACTCGCTGGCTGTTCGTCCAGCGACGACCCTGACACCTCGGACTCCGCCTCTGGCGGCGGCGGCGAGATGATGGAAGGTTGTGAGGACTACGCCGACTACGGCACCTTCGACGGTGGCGAGGTCGAGGTCTACACCACCATCACCGGAGTCGAGCTCGGCCAGCTCGAGGAGACGTTCACCGACTTCTCCAGCTGCACCGGCATCACCGTCAACGTGGTCAGCTCGGACGAGTTCGAGACCGAGATCAACATCCGCGTCGACGGAGGAAACCCGCCCGACCTGGCGATCATCCCGCAGCCGGGCCTTCTCCAGACGCTCGTCGGCACCGGAACGGTGATCCCCGCATCCGAGGCCGTCGAAGCGAACGTGGACGAGTTCTGGTCCGCCGACTGGAAGCAGTACGGCACCGTCGGCCAGACCTTCTACGCGGCACCGCTCATGGCCTCCGTCAAGGGCTGGGTCTGGTACTCGCCAGCCGAGTTCGCTGACAACGGCTACGAGATTCCCGCCACCTGGGATGAGCTCATGACGCTCACCCAGACCATGGCTGACAACGGTGGCGCAGGCCCCAACTACAAGCCGTGGTGCATCGGCTTCGAGTCCGGCACCGCGACCGGTTGGGCCGGCACCGACTGGGTGGAGGACATCGTCCTTCGCGAGGCCGGCGCTGACGCCTACGACCAGTGGGTCACCGGCGAGCTCGACTTCGCCTCGCCCGAGATCAAGTCGGCTTTCGAGAAGTTCGGCGACATCGCCCTGAACACCGACTACATCAACGGTGGTCTCGGTGGCACCCAGTCGATCGTGGACACCTCCTTCCAGGAGGCCGGTCTGCAGATCCTCGAGAGCTCCTGCTCGCTGCACCACCAGGCCTCGTTCTACGAGGCACAGTGGCCGGAGGGCACCACCGTCGCCGAGGACGGCGACATCTGGGCCTTCCTGACCCCGCCGATCGCCGAGGGTGACCCCTCGGCCGTCACCGGCGGTGGCGAGTTCGTGGCCTCCTTCCGGGACGCTCCTGAGGTCGACGCGGTCCAGACCTACATGTCGTCCGACACGTGGGCCAACATCCGCGTCTCGCTCGGTGGCGTCATCTCGGCGAACAAGGGCCTCGACCCGACGAACGCCTCGAGCGCCATCGGTCAGCAGGCCATCGAGATCCTCCAGTCCGACGACACGGTCTTCCGCTTCGACGGATCCGACCTGATGCCTTCGGCAGTGGGCGCCTCGGCGTTCTGGACCGAGATGGTCAACTACGTCCAGGGCAAGGACCTCGACACGGTTCTCGCGGACATCGACGCAGCCTGGCCGTAAACCCAGGCTCACAGTGACCGGCCGGGCCCCGCACTCCGCGGGGCCCGGCTGAGCACTCCGCGTACACGATCGTTCAAGGGAGAAGAGGCACACCCATGTCGGGGATCCACGAGGCCGCAGCGCTCGTACCTCAGTCGGGACTGGACGGTGAGTTCTGGTCGACCCAGGGGAGCAACCTGCTCCTCGCCGCGATCTCGATCGTGGCCTTCATCGCAGTCGTCGCTCTTGTCATGTTCGGCGCCGACCTTGTGCGCGGACGCATCCGCGACAAGGTCCAGCTCGTCGTCCTGATCACACCGGTGCTCGTGCTCCTGGGCATCGGTCTCGTCTATCCGGTGATCGACACCGTCTGGCTGTCGTTCACCGAGATCGTCAAGGAGCCTGACCCGGTCACGGGCATCAACACGGAGACGTCGAACTTCGTCGGTCTCCAGAACTACATCTACGCGTTCACTGACCCCACGGTCTTCCGCACGATCCTCAACACGCTCGTCTGGATCGTCCTGGTGCCGCTGCTGTCCACCGGAGTCGGCCTCGCCTACGCGGTCTTCATCGACCGTGCCAAGGGCGAGAAGGCGCTGAAGTCGCTGGTCTTCATGCCGATGGCGATCTCGTTCGTCGGCGCCTCGGTCATCTGGGGCTCGATCATGTACGACTACAACGAGACGGGCGCTCAGACAGGAATGCTCAACGCCGTTCTTGGCACGTTCGGCATCGGGCCCATCAACTTCCTCGCCGAGGAGCCATGGAACACGTTCTTCCTGATCGTCATCCTGTCGTGGATCCAGACCGGATTCGCAATGGTCATCATCTCTGCGGCGATCAAGGGCGTCCCGCCTGAGATCAATGAGGCGGCGTCGCTCGACGGTGCGAACTCGTGGCAGCGGTTCTGGCGCATCACCGTCCCGTCGATCCGCGGCACGCTCGTGGTCGTCATGACGACCATCACCATCGCGACCTTGAAGGTCTACGACATCGTCCGCACGCTGACACAGGGCCGCTACAACACCGACGTCGTGGCGAACAAGATGTACGTCCTGTCGTTCGTGGAGCAGAGACAGCCACTCGGTGCGGCGCTTGCCGTGATCCTGTTCATATTCGTCATCCCGATCGTGATCTACAACGTGCGATCGCTCCAGAAGGTGAAGGAGACCCGCTGATGGCCACCCCCGCACCCGCGATCCCCGACGAGACGAAGCAGCCGAAGAGCAAGGCGGCGAAGGCCAAGGAGAACCTCACCTCCCCGTGGGCCACCGGGGCGGCGATCATCATCGCCGCGCTGTGGACCATCCCCACCATCGGTCTGTTCATGACGTCGCTCGTCCCGGGCGACCAGTACCGCACCGAGGCCTGGTGGGACGTCCTTCTCAGTGGCGACATGACGTTCGAGAACTTCGGCTACGTCCTGTTCAACTCGTTCGGGGACAGCTCGAGCGCAGATCCGCTGCTCGGCAACCTCATGAACTCGATCGTGGTCACCGTGCCGACGGTCGTGTTCCCCCTGGTGATCGGCCTCATGGCGGCCTACGCGTTCGCGTGGATCCCGTTCAAGGGCTCGAACTTCCTGTTCGTGTTCATCTTCGCTCTCCAGGTGGTGCCGATCCAGCTGGCCCTGATCCCGCTGCTGCGACTGCTCGGCCCGAACGGCGTCGGCATCGCTGGCGAGTTCCCAGGCGTCTGGCTGGCCCACACGATCTTCGCGATGCCGCTTGCAGTGTTCCTGCTGCACAACTTCATCGCACAGATCCCCAGCGACATCATCGAGGCGGCGCGCGTGGACGGCGCGAGCCACACCCAGATCTTCTTCCGGGTGATCATCCCGCTGTCGCTTCCTGCGATCGCCTCGCTGGCGATCTTCCAGTTCCTGTGGGTCTGGAACGACCTGCTCGTGTCGGCGGTGTTCGGAAGCATCAACACCTACCCGCTGACCTACCCGATCTCGAACCTCGCAGGAAGCTACGGTGCCACCGCGTACCTGGTGCCGCCTGCGGCGTTCATCTCGATGATCATCCCGCTGATCGTGTTCTTCTCGCTTCAGCGCTACTTCGTGCGCGGCCTGCTCGCGGGCTCCACGAAGGGCTGATCCCGACCACGAGGGCCCCGGCACGTCACGAGACGTGCCGGGGCCCTCGCACACCGCCTAGACTTGCCACGTGAGCGACGCCCCCCGCCCTGAGGACGCCACCGCCGGCGAGGACTCCACGGTCCCCGAGACCAGCGACGCGTCCACCCCTGCACACCCTGGCGGCAACGCCGACTCGACCTTCGCGCCGCCGACGCCGGAGTCGCCAGCGGCACAGACCGACCAGGCCCCCGCCACCGACGCGACGCCCGAACCCACGGACGAGGAGCTCGCAGCAGCGGTCCCCGCCGTCGTGCGACGTGCGCCGCGCTTCGGCCGGGTCATGCTGACGGGCGCCGGCACCCCCGCCGCCGTCGGCTTCCTCCTCGGATCGCTCCTCCCGAACTCGGTGGTCGCCGGACGTGTCGTCACCGGTCTGATCGTGGCGCTCGGCTTCGCGATCATCGGCGGCACCCTCACCGGGCTGTACGTCGCGAGGGCCGACGCCGTCGCCTCCAAGCGTGCCGACGCAGAGCGGGCCCGCCTGCTCGCGGAGCAGGCAGGCGCCCCGAACCCCTTCATGCCGGTCGAGACCGACGCGGCCCCCGGCACCACCGACGCTCCCGCCGCCCCCGCGTCGGCAGCACAGGGCTCCACGACGCCCGCCACCACCGACGAAGGAGAGACCCGATGAGGCGCGGAGGCGACGGTCGGCTCAATCACGACCTGATGGCGGACGAGAAGGGTCCGCAGGACGCGTGCGGCGTCTTCGGCGTGTACGCGCCGCACGAGGAGGTCGCGAAGCTCAGCTACTTCGGCCTCTACGCTCTGCAGCACCGCGGACAGGAGTCTGCGGGCATCGCCACGTCCGACGGCGAGAAGATCCTCGTCTTCAAGGACATGGGCCTCGTCTCCCAGGTCTTCGATGAGGCGGCGCTCGAGGCGCTGACGGGCCACATCGCCGTCGGCCACGCCCGCTACTCGACCACCGGCGCCTCCGTGTGGGCGAACGCCCAGCCGACGCTCGGCCCCACCGCCAACGGCACCGTCGCGCTCGGCCACAACGGCAACCTGACCAACACGCAGGCCTTGATCGACCTGCTCATCGAGCGTGAGGGCTACCCCAAGCGGCTCGACCTCAAGGGTGGCAAGTGCACCGACACCGCCATCGTCACCGCGCTGCTCGGCGGGGAGGGCGAGTCTCTCGCCGACGTCGCGCTCGAACTGCTGCCGCACCTTGAGGGCGCCTACTCGTTCGTGTTCATGGACGAGACCACCCTGTACGCCGCGCGCGACCCGCAGGGCGTCCGCCCGCTCGTGCTCGGCGAGCTGCCCAGCGGCGGCTGGGTCGTCGCCTCCGAGACCGCCGCGCTGGACATCGTCGGCGCCGCGTTCGTCCGCGAGGTCGAGCCCGGCGAGTTCCTCACGATCGACGAGTCCGGCGTGCACTCGCAGCACTTCGCGAAGCCCGACCCCAAGGGCTGCATCTTCGAGTACGTCTACCTGGCCCGCCCCGACACGACGATCGCCGGCCGCTCGGTGCAGGCGTCTCGCCTTGAGATGGGACGCGAGCTCGCCCGCGAGCACCCGGTCGAGGCCGACCTCGTCATCCCGACGCCCGAGTCCGGCACTCCCGCCGCCGTCGGCTACGCGCAGGCCTCCGGCATCCCGTTCGGCCAGGGCCTGGTGAAGAACTCCTACGTGGGCCGCACCTTCATCCAGCCGTCCCAGACGCTCCGCCAGCTGGGCATCCGCCTCAAGCTCAACCCGCTCCGCGAGGTCATCGAGGGCAAGCGCCTCGTGGTCGTGGACGACTCGATCGTGCGAGGCAACACGCAGCGCGCCATCGTGCAGATGCTGCGCGACGCCGGCGCTGCCGAGGTGCACGTCCGCATCTCGTCACCGCCTGTGCAGTGGCCCTGCTTCTACGGCATCGACTTCCCGACCCGTACCGAGCTCGCTGCCGTCGGCCACTCCGTGCAGGACGTGTGCGACCAGATCGGCGCCGACTCTCTCGGCCACATCTCGCTCGAGGGCATGGTCAAGGCCACGAACCAGGCGCAGGAGCGGCTCTGCACCGCGTGCTTCACCGGCGAGTACCCGATCGCGCCTCCCGTGGACGCGCGCCACCTGCTGCTCGAGCAGCGCGAGGAGGTCGCCGGATGAGCGAGCCCATCACCTACGCCGGCGCCGGCGTCGACACCGAGGCGGGTGACAAGGCCGTCGAGATGATGAAGGACGCCGTCGCGCGCACGCACGGCCCCGAGGTCCTCGGTGGCATCGGTGCGTTCGCGGGGCTCTTCGACGCCTCCGCGCTGAAGGACTACGACCGCCCGCTGCTCGCCTCGTCGACCGACGGTGTGGGCACCAAGATCGTGATCGCACGCCAGATGGACGTCCACGACACGATCGGCAAGGACCTTGTCGCGATGGTCGTCGACGACATCGTGGTGTGCGGGGCCAAGCCGCTCGTCATGACCGACTACATCGCGTGCGGCAAGGTCGTGCCCGAGAGGATCGCCGACATCGTGCGGGGCATCGCCGAGGGCTGCGAGCTGGCAGGCACGGCGCTCGTCGGCGGCGAGACGGCGGAGCACCCCGGCGTCATGGACCCCGAGGACTACGACGTGGCCGGCGCTGCGATCGGCGTCGTGGAGGCCGACAGGCTGCTGGGCCCGGAGCGCGTGGCCGAGGGCGACGTCGTGGTCGCGATGGCGTCCTCTGGACTGCACTCCAACGGGTACTCGCTCGTGCGTCGCGTGGCGGCGCACGCAGGCTGGGAGCTCGACACCCACGTGGACGAGCTTGGCCGCACCGTCGGCGCCGAGCTGCTCGAGCCGACGCGCATCTACGCGAGGCTGTGCGTGGACATGGCCGTGGAGTTCGACGGCCTGCACGCCCTGTCGCACGTCACCGGCGGGGGACTCGCGGCCAACGTGGCCCGGATCATCCCCGCGGGGCTCGCCGCGACGGTCGCGCGTGACTCGTGGACGCTCCCGCCCGTCTTCGCACTCGTGCAGGCCGCGGGAGCGGTGCCGTGGCACGACCTGGAGTCCACCCTCAACATGGGCGTCGGCATGGTCGCGATCGTCTCCGCCGATGATGCGGACGGACTGATCGCCGCCTCTGAGGCTGCAGGGGTGCCCGCGTGGGTGCTGGGTCAGATCCAGAGTGACGACGGCCGGATCGCCTCGCCGGACACGATCCGCGGCGCGAAGGGCGTGACGGGCGGCGCGGTGAACCTCAGCGGCGCGTACCGCCTGGGTTGACGCGCGCGTCGTCTCGCCGTTGCGCCGAGGCACGTGGCTGCCCGGGTAGGGAGGGCTCGGTCGCATGGCACATCAGCCGTGCGTCACGCGCCCACTACGCCGAAGGCCCGGGCGCTGCCCGGGCCTTGACTCAGCGTGAGGTCAGTCCTCGTCGTCCGCCCAGCGGTCCCTGTACTCGTCGGACTCTTCGGAGGGCGCAGAGGACTGCCGTCCGGACATGAGCTCACGCTCAAGGTCCCTCAGGTCAGAGGTGTGGTTCGTGTACTTCAGCTGACGCGCGATCTTCGCGTCCTTAGCCTTCTGACGGCCGCGCCCCATGTCGCCGCCCCTTCCACCGTCTCGGAGCCGCGTCTTCCGCGGGTCCTGCGTGTCGAGTTCCCCCATACTTTACAACGCCTGTTCGCCTCACCGCGACTACCCCTCTCGGGCATATCCGACCAATTTTCACGTTTCGCGTCATGATGGGGGTGTTGGGGCGTCTCATGTGACGTAAACCCGTCCGTAGGACCCCCCGACTGAGACTGAGGGATAGGAAATGATGGCTGACACTGTTCAGGAGCCGGAGAAGCTGCTCACCCCGAGCGAGGTTGCTGCGATCTTCCGCGTCGACCCCAAGACCGTGACCCGTTGGGCCAAGGTGGGCAAGCTCTCTTCGATCCGCACCCTTGGCGGACACCGCCGCTTCCGTGAGGCCGAGGTTCAGGCTCTCCTGTCCCAGGCTCGCGAGCAGAACTGACCGTCCGTCTCCTGCCGAGGGTCCCCCCACCCCTGCAGGCAGGAGGATGCCGCGCCGTGGTGCGCGGCGCCACGATCGGAACCACCTTGCGGTGACTGGCATGGTGCCGGCGATCTAGCCTTCATCCATGACGGATTCCCCGCTGCACGGTGCTCACGTCGACACGCCTTGGGGCGTGCTGCGGCTGCTCGTCACCCCGGAGGACGGGGTGGTGCGTGCGGCAGGACTCGACGAGGACGACCGCGATCTGGTGCGGCGGCTCCCGTCCCCGCATGCGGCGCGTCCGGTGGTCGAGGATCCTCTCGATGCTGTCGTCGGCCCGGTGCAGGCGTGGCTCGGAGGCGACTTCGACGCCCTGCTGGAGGTGCCCGTGGAGCAGCCTGGTGGCGAGTTCTTCCAGGATGTCTGGCAGGCGATGCGTGAGGTCCCGGCAGGTGAGCCCGTCTCCTATCAGGAGCTCGCGGCGGCCGCCGGTCGTCCCCGTGCGATGCGTGCGGTGGGCACCGCCTGCAGGCGCAATGCCGTCGCGATCCTCGTGCCCTGCCACCGTGTGATCCGCGCCGGAGGGCGCCTGGGCTCGTACGGCTTCGGCGGCGTGGGCATCAAGGCCTCCATGCTCGCGTTCGAGGCGGGCACCCCCGTCGGCCGTCTTCCCCTGGTGGAGTCCGCCGCCCACGAGGACGACGCCGCCCCCTCCCGCTTCTCCGAGCAGAGCCTTCCGTGAGTGCGGCCCCTGCCCGCCAGTGGGCTCCGCTGCTCGCCCTCATCGCCCTGGGCTGGGGCTCCTCCTTCCTCTTCATCGAGCTCGCGCTGAGATCCTTCTCGCCGAGCCAGGTGGGCTTCGGACGCCTCGCCGTCGGAGCCTTGGTGCTGTGGCTCATGGTGGCCGCGCAGCGACGCCGGCCTCGCCTGGGTCTCACAGGTGTGGCGGCCGTCGCCGCGGTGGGCCTCTTCATGTCGGGCATCCCGCTGATCCTCATCCCGATGGCGCAGCAGTCGCTGACGTCCATCCTCGCGAGCCTGCTCAACGCGACGACGCCTCTGTGGACGGCGTTCTTCGTTGCTTTGCTGATCCCTGCGGAGCGGATCTCCCGGTCTCAGCTCGCGGGGCTGCTCGTGGGCGTGCTGGGCATCGCGATCCTGGTGGGCGCGTGGAACGTCGCCGACTTCCCCCTGGGCGGAGTGCTGCTGATGCTGGGGGCGACTGCCTGCTACGGCATCGGGTCCACGTTGTCGCGTCGGCTCCTGGCGAGGGTCGACGAATCGCACACCGTCCTGTCTGCGACGCAGATCGGGGTCAGCGCGGTGATGCTCGCGCCCTTCGCGGTGGTGTCAGGCAGCCCCGAACCCAGCGCCTTCGCACTCGACTCTGTCGCCCTGTGGGGACTGATCGGGCTCGGCGTGCTCGGCACGTCGTACGCGTACGTGCTGTTCTGGCGCGTGGTGAAGATCGCGGGGGCGACCACGGCGTCGTCCGTCACGTACCTGGTGCCTGTAGTTGCGACGACGCTGGGCGTCCTGGTGCTGGGGGAGAAGCTGCACTGGTACGAGGTCGCAGGCGCGGCCGTCGTCCTGGTGGGCGTGTGGCTCGCTGGGCGCAAGCCGCGCACGCCGGTGGTGCCGACGGAGACGGACCTGGCCGCCTGAGCGTCAGCCGAACCTGAGGAGACCCGGGGCTACTCCCAGGAGAACATCTTCTTGATGTTCTCCACGGACTCAGTGGGGGTGAGGTCCTTGTTCTTCTTGATCTTGGACACACCGATGGCCACGAGGATCAGCATGATGACGATCACCACGCCGCCGAGGACCAGCGCGGACAGCCACACCGGCCAGACCGTCGACAGGCCGGCGACGGCCGCGGTCAGCAGCAGCGGCAGCGCGAAGAACGCGAACAGGTAGGCGACCGCGAGCAGCGCGGAGCCGATCCCGATCTCCTTGAGCTTGGCCGAGACGTCGGCCTTGGCGCGCTCGAGCTCGATCTTCAGCATGGTCTGGTAGCGACCCACGATGTTGCCGAAGAGTGCATTGGCGGCGGACTTGGCGAAAGACGACATCGACTGCTCCCCTTGTTGGATAGTCCTAGTAGATCGTGTATCGGCCTGCGGCCGCAAACGCGTGAGCCTCGACTGCCGACCAGGCCACCCGGCGGCGAGGTGGCACCGATGCGCCGCAGCCACTGGCACGCGGACGTGCGCGGTGTCACGATGAGCACAGTGCGAGGAGGCCGTGCCGTCCCCGCGCGCCTCCTGCCTCGTCATCGCTCGTCGGGAGGAGTACGTCGTGCCGCAGGTCTCACCGCAGGTGGAGAGGATGCCGCGTTCGGGCATCCGCAAGATCATGGATGCCGCATGGGCGTCGGGGAAGCCGTTCGTCGGCATGCACGTGGGTGAGCCGGACTTCATCCCCCCGAAGCATGTGCTCGACGCGGGCTCCGCCGCCTACCTCGAGGGTCAGACCCACTACGTCTCCAACGTGGGCATCCCCGAACTGCGCGCCGCCCTCGCCGACAAGCTGGCGAGGGTGAACCGGCTCGAGGTGACACCGGATCAGATCGCCGTCACCGCGAGTGGCACCGAGGCCCTGTTCGCGGCCTACTCGGCCATCCTCACCGCCGGCGACGAGGTGCTGATCCCCGACCCGGGCTGGCCGAACTACACCATGGCGATGGAGATGCTCCAGTGCGGCGCCGTCCCGTACCGACTGGAACCCGAGCACGACTTCGTGCCGCAGATCGACGCGCTCGACGCGCTTGTCACGGAGCGCACGAGGGCGATCCTGGTGAACAGCCCGTCGAACCCGCTCGGGACCGTCTACAGCGCCGAGACCCTCGAGGCATTGGTGCGGTTCGCCGAGCGGCACGACATCTGGCTGATCTCCGACGAGTGCTATGACGCCCTCACCTTCGGAGTGGAGCACGTGTCACCCGCCGTCTTCGACACGAAGGGCCTCGTGATCTCCACGTTCTCCTTCTCCAAGACCTACGCGATGACGGGGGTGCGCGTCGGCTACCTGGTCGGCTCGCCCGAGCTGCTGTCCGTGGTCGGCAAGCTGCAGGAGACGATCCTGGCCTGCGTCAACACTCCCGCCCAGCTCGCCGCGGTCGCGGCGCTCACCGGACCCCAGGACTGCGTCGAGGAGATGAGGTCCGCCTATGAGCGTCGGCGCGACCTTGCCGTCGCCGAGCTCGATCGCCTCAGCATCCCGTACGTCCGGCCCGACGGCGCGTTCTACCTGTGGATCGACGTGACGGAGCTGGCCGGCGACCTGCCTGTGGACGACTGGGCGCTCAGGCTTCTCGAGGAGGAGCGCGTCGCGGTCGCGCCCGGATCCACGTTCGGCGCCTCCGGAGAAGGGTGGGTGCGTCTCGCGCTCGCGGCCTCCGACGAGGAGATCCTCGCCGGGATCGCAGGCATCGGTCGGATGCTTGCGGCCGTGAGGGCCGACGCTGCGGTGGCGAGTGCTGGTGCGGCGAGTGCTGTGCCAGCCGCCGCTGTGGGTGCTGAGGCGGCGTCCGTCGCCTGACCCGCAACCGCGCCGGCGTCGCCTGACGCGCGCACCTCGCGCGTCCTGGCATCGCACCAGTGCTGACATGCACGCCTGATTCGGCACTCATGCGATGCCAGCACGCGGTGACGCCACGAAACCTCCCTGCAAACAGCGAGGTCTACCGTGAGGCTTCTCACCCGGGTCTGGACGAAGGAGCTCTGGGATCGTGAAGGCTTTCGACATCGTGGAGATGGGCCTGCCGGAGATGCGCGCGGCGCTTGAGGCGGGGGAGGTCACCAGCGTCGACCTGGTGGTCGCCTACCTCAACCGGATCGCCTACTACGACCGCACTGGACCCTGCCTGCATGCGCTCGCGGTGCTCAACCCTGACGTCCTGGCCGATGCAGCCGCCTCGGATGCGCGCCGTGCGCGGGGCGAGGCGGGACTGCTCGAGGGCATCCCCTTCACGATCAAGGACTCCTACAAGGCGAAGGGGCTGACGGTCGCGTCGGGCAGCCCGGCGCTCAAGGACCTGGTCGCGACGGACGACGCGGCGAGCGTGGCCCTCCTCAAGGAGGCCGGGGCGGTGCTGATCGGCAAGACCAACATGCCCCCGATGGCGGCCGGCGGCATCCAGCCGGGCGTCTACGACTACGCGCGCAGCCCGTACAACCCCGACTACATCACCGCGGCCTACGGCTCCGGTTCGTCGAACGGTTCGGGCACCTCGACGGCCGCGAGCATGGCGGCGTTCGGCATGGCGGAGGAGACCGTCTCATCGGGCCGGTCGCCTGCGTCGAACAACGCGCTCGTGGCCTACACGCCCTCGCGAGGTCTGATCTCGATCCGCGGCAACTGGCCGCTGCGTCCCACGTGCGACGTCGTGGTCCCGCACACCCGCACGGTCTCCGACCTGATGATCCTGCTGGACGTGCTGATCGCCGAGGACCCGGACACCACGGGTGACTTCTGGCGGCAGCAGACCGCCGTGGAGCTCCCCAAGCCGGAGAGCGTCGTCTCGAAGCCGATGCTCCGCGAGCGCCCGACTCGTCTCGATGGCCTCAGGATCGGCGTGCCCAGGATCTTCATCGGGGAGGACGACGCCCCGCTCGAACCCCCCGTCATCCGCCCGAGCGTGCGGAAGCTGTGGGATCAGGCGGCCGACGACCTGCGCGCCCTGGGCGCCGAGGTGATCGAGGTCTCGTTCCCGGCATGGGAGAACTACGAGGAGGACCGCCCCGGGGCGCAGGGCCTCGCCGCGCGCGGCCTGGTGCCCGCGAACTGGCGGACCATGGAGGGCGGCCCCGTCACAGCGATGGTGCTCGACCAGTTCCTCCAGGTGAACGGCGACCCGAACCTCAGGTCGTGGGCCGACGTGGATGGAGACTCGGTCTTCCCCGTCGAGGATGCGCTGTGGCCCGTGTGGATCACGCGTGCGCGCGGTGGCTTCGACTGGCAGCGGCTCGCGGAGATGGCCAAGGCGGGGGTGCCGTCCTCCTTCGACGAGGTGCCTGGCTTCGACCAGCTTCTCACCGGGCTCGAACAGGCGCGCAAGGATGATTTCGAGGCGTGGCTCGTCTCGGAGGGGCTCGACTTCATCGTCTTCCCTGCCGCGGGTGACGTGGGTCGCGACGACCTCTTCACGCGCCCGGAAAGCCTGGCCGACGCCTCACGCAACGGCGTCGTCTACTCGAACGGCAACCGCGTGATCCGGCACCTGGGCATCCCGACCGTGACCGTCCCGATGGGCTTCATGGGGGACACCCAGATGCCGGTGGGCCTCACCTTCGCAGGGCCCGCGTACTCGGACGACGTGCTGATCGACCGCGCCTACGCGTACGAGCAGGCGACGGCTCGGCGCCTGCCGGCGTTCCTCACGCCCAGCCTGCCGAGTGACGTGATCCCGGCGGGCTCTGGAGGCACGAAAGACGCGCCGGGCACCACCGCGCATGCCGTCGAGATCGTGAAGGGTGACGCCTTCTGGGAGGTCACCGTCCGCGTCGACGGCGGCGCCGACGGCACGCAGGTATGGGCCGACGGGCACATCCTTGCGCCGGTCGACGGGGAGCCGGGCGCGTTCTCGGGGCGTATCTCGCTGCGCCGCCACCGACTGTTCGACGAGGTGTTCGTCCTGGTCAAGGCTGGTCGAGGCGCCGGCGAGTACAGCCTGGCGCCGCTGCCCGCCTGAGCGGACCGCGGCGCCAGCGCTGCTCAGGCCAGGTGGCGCCGGAGGGCTTCGACGGCGAGCGCGTGGTCCTGCTCGTCGGTGAGGCCGGAGACGGCGAGCGTGCCGACCATCCCTGCCGAGCGCACCTCGAGCGGGATGCATCCGCCCGCGGCGACGAACTCGCCCTTGGCGAGCCCGGACGCCTCGTGGAAGTCGACGCCGTGCATGCGGAAGAACAGCCCGAGCCTCAGGCTCGACATCGCGTACCGACGTACTGAGGCGGCCTTGCGGGCGACCCACGTGTCGTTGTCAGCATTGGTGCCCTCCATCGCGGCGTGGAACACCTCCTGCTCGCCGCGGCGGATCTCGATCACGACGGGGAGCTCGCGCTCGCGGGCGATCTCGACGGCGATGCTGCCGAGCGCCCACGCGTCGTTGAGGGTGAGGGAGTCGAGCACAAGCTCGGTCTGCTCCGCAGCGAGCCTCTCGACGGTCTCGGCGAGCTCGGTCTCCGCGGTCATGACTGCGCCTCCTGGTGTGCGGTGAGGATCTGGGTGCGTGCTCGATCGAGGGTGTCGACCACGGACACGACCTCGGCGTGCGAGTGGATCGGGGACTCGAGGAGGCCCTTGCCGACGAACTCGGCGAACGCGTCGGCCTCGCAGCTGAGTGCGTCGTAGGCGGGGTCGTAGTCGCGGCCGTCCCATTCGAGCACGCTGGGCGGCTGCATGAAGTCGTCGTAGGTGGTGACGGTGAGGCCGCTCGGCTGGATGAACTCGCGGTGCACCTCGATCCGTCCCTCGGTGCCCGAGATGGTGGCGTTGATGGGCTGCCAGCCGTTGAGCGAGGTGAGGGCGGTGCCGACTGCGCCGTCGTAGTCCAGGGAGACGAGCGCGAGCTTGTCCACGCCGGACGGGGCGACGCTGCCGACTGCGTGGACCGAGCGGGGTGCGCCGAGCACGGAGGAGATGAACGACACGGGGTAGATGCCCGCGTCGAGCAGGGCGCCGCCGGCCTGGGCGGGGTCGTACAGCCGGTGCTCCGGCGTGAAGGGGAACGCGAACCCGAAGTCCGCGGCGACCGAGGTGATCTCGCCGAGCGCGCCGTCGGCGAGCAGCTGGCGGATGATGTCGGACTGCGGCAGGTAGCGCGTCCACATGGCCTCCATCGCGAGCACTCCCTTTGCTCGCGCGGCCTCGAGGATTCGTGCGGCGTCGGCGCCGGTGGTGGCGAGCGGCTTCTCGACGAGCACATGCTTGCCTGCCTCGATGGCGAGCAGCGCCTGGTCGAGGTGGGCGGAGTGCGGCGACGCGATGTAGACGGCGTCCACGTCGTCGGAGGAGACGAGCTCCTCGTAGCTCCCGAAGGCGAGGGCGATGCCGTGCTCCGCGGCGAACTTCTGGGAGCGCTCGAGCGAGCGTGAGCCTACTGCGGCGAGGGTGTGGTCGGTGCGTCGGTTGATGGCGCCGGCGAAGTATCCGGCGATGTAGCCGGGGGCGATGATCCCCCATCGCAGGGATCGCTCCGGTGCCCACGGGCGTGGGGTCGGAAGGGTGGTGAGCGAGGGCATCGGTGACCTCCAGGGGTTGCGGGCGCGCCGTCGTGGCACGCTCGGCCCAACATATGACACTTGCAACAATTTCGTCCAGCGGGACGATGCAGGTCAGGCGACGAGTGCCTTCAGGGCGAAGTTCAGGCGGGACACCATGTCCACCTTCGGGTCGATCAGCCACTGAAGCTGGAGGCCGTCCCACAGCGCGAGGGCGGAGTCGACCACGTATGAGGGGTCATGGCTCGCGGCGATGCGACCCGCCCTCTGGTCCTCAAGCACGAGCTCCATGACGAGCGCGCGGATCCGGTCGTACCGCTGCACCACCCACTCGTGCGCGGGGTGCTCGGGTGACGATGCTTCGGCCGCGACGATCGCGAGCACGCGCAGCAGCTCGGGTCGGGCCAGGTTGCGCTCGGCAAGGTTCGTCGCCCAGTCGACGAGCCCCTGAGACATGTCGACGTCCTCACCCTGACGGTCCGTCTCCTCGAGCACGGCCTCGAGCAGGCCGACCTTGTTCCCGAAGTGGTGGGTCACCGCGGTCAGGCTCATGCCGAGCTCGCGCGCCACCTCGCGCATCGAGGCCCCGTTGTAGCCTTTGGCGCCGAACACCGCGATCGCGGCGTGGAGGACCTCCGCCCGTCGCTCGCGCGACTTCGCGTAGGGGCCGCGTCGCACTCGCGGCTCTGCAGTGCTCATGGAGACACTCTACTTGTCCCGAAATGAAAGTGTTGCACTTGCAATGTTTTCGATGTACCGTCACCGCAGGCGAGGTCGTCGACCCGCCACTTTTCTCAACGAGGAGGAAACCGATGAACCGCAGAGCCCTGGCTGCGTCGATCTCGACAGCAGCGGCCCTCACCCTCACGCTGACGGCCTGTGGCCGTGCCGACGCCCCTCCCGCTGACTCCAGCGCGCCGGGCGAGACCACCGCAGCCATCGACGACTCACCCGCCACCGGCACCATCCAGGTGTGGGCCATGGGCACCGAGGGCGAGCTCCTGGACCAGCTCACCGCCGACTTCGAGGCTGACAACCCCGACGCGACCGTCGAGGTCACCGCGGTCCCCTGGTCCGACTACATGACCAAGATCCAGACAGCCGTCGCCTCCGGCAGCACGCCCGACATGACGATGGTCGGCACCACCGACCTCGCCGCAGCCGTCGCGGCCGACGCGCTCGCCCCCGTCCCCGAGGGCCTCATCGACGCCTCGGCCTTCTTCGAGGGCTCCGCGGCAGCCGCGCAGATCGACGGCACCATGTTCGCCGTCCCCTGGTACGTCGAGACCCGCGTCATGTTCTACCGCTCCGACCTGGCCGAGGCCGCGGGGGTCGAGGCGCCGACCACCTGGGAGGAGACCGACACGTTCTTCTCCGCACTTGAGGACGGCGGTGCCGAGTACGGCACCACGATCTTCACCGGAGCCCCCAACAGCTACCAGTTCGTGCTCCCGTTCCTGTGGCAGGGCGGCGCCCAGATCCTGTCCGACGACGGCACCACCTGGACCTTCGACACCCCCGAGGCCGAGGCCGGCCTCGCGTACTACCAGTCGCTGATCACCGACGGCCACACCGCGCAGAACGGCCCGACGAACATCGGCGAGGTGGAGCCCGACATCGTCGCCGGCAACGTCGGCTCGATCATCTCCGGACCGTGGGAGTCGAGCCTGCTCGTCGCCGCAGGCGGCCAGGACTTCTACGACAACCAGATCGCCGTCGCCCCGCTCCCCGCCGGACCCGCCGGCAACACGAGCTGGGTCGGAGGCGCCCACATGGGCGTGTTCAAGGAGGCGCAGAACGCCGACGGCGCATGGAAGCTGGTCCGCTGGCTGTCCGAGCCCGAGGTGCAGCAGAAGTGGTTCGACATCTCCTTCGACCTGCCCTCCGTCGCCACCGCATGGGACTACTCGCCGATCGCTGACAACCCCATGTACTCGGTGATGCGCGAGCAGCTCGACGACACCAACTCGCCGCCGGCCGTCACGACCTGGCCCCAGGTCGCCGCAGAGATGGACGCTCAGATCGAGCGCGTCGCGAGCGGCGCCGCCACCCCGGCCGAGGCGCTCGCCGCGCTCCAGGCCGAGGCGGAGTCGATCGGCGTCGGCGACTGACATGTCCGTCCCCGAGCTCAAGTCCGTGGGTGGGTCGCGTACCGCGCGACCCGCCCACGGGCGGCGGCGCCGCAGCCTGATCGCGTGGGCGTTCGCCGCACCGTACTTCCTGCTCTTCGTCGTCTTCGGCGCTGGCCCTGTGATCGCCTCGCTCGGCTTCAGCGTCACCGACATCGGAGTCCGCGACGTCCGATCCCCCTTCGGCGTCAACTTCGTGGGACTGAGCAACTTCGCCGAGCTGTTCGGCGATGAGCAGTTCCGCCGAGCCATCCTCAACACCCTCTACTTCGTCGCCGTCGGCATCCCCCTCACCATGGGGCTGGGCCTCGTCGCGGCGATCGCGCTCAACAGCGGCATCAACCGCCTCAAGGGTGTGTTCCGCGTCTCGTTCTTCGCCCCGTTCGTCACCAGCATCATCGCGATCGCGGTCGTCTGGCGATACCTCTACCAGGACGACGGCTTCATCAACGGTGTGCTCGCCCGCATCGGCATCGCCGGTCCCGACTGGCTCAACGATCCCCATTGGGCGATGCCCGCCCTGATCGTGATGGCCGTGTGGCGCAACATCGGACTCCCGATGGTGATCTTCCTCGCGGGCCTCCAGGGCATCCCCCGGGACGTCTACGAGGCCGCCGCCGTCGACGGCTCCCGCGGCTTCACCACCTTCTGGCGCATCACGCTCCCGCTGCTGCGCCCCACCACCCTCGTCGTCGCGGTCCTCCTCAGCATCGGCTACCTCCAGTTCTTCGAGGAGCCCTTCGTGATGACGGGCGGAGGACCCCTCGACTCCACGATCTCCATCGGCTACTACGCGTACGAGCAGTTCGGTTTCGGCGAGTACGGCATGGCCGCCGCAGCGTCGTACGTGCTCGTCGCCTTCATCGTCCTGCTGAGCCTGCTGCAGTTCCGCATCTTCAGAAACAGGGGCTGACATGACCACCGCCACCCTCCCCGCCACCGACGAGCGTGCGACCAACCGGCGACCGTTCCGGATCTCGCAGCCGCTCACCTACATCGCGCTCACGGCCGCCGCGCTGCTCATGGTGCTGCCGTTCACCTGGATGATCCTCGGGTCGTTCAAGGACAACAGCGAGAT
Source organism: Demequina zhanjiangensis (assembly GCF_030418315.1). GTDB lineage: Bacteria > Actinomycetota > Actinomycetes > Actinomycetales > Demequinaceae > Demequina > Demequina zhanjiangensis. The sequence continues at coordinate 318,765 of NZ_JAUHPV010000002.1, read as the reverse complement.
CATCGCCAACCCCGCCGCGTGGCTGCCCGAGCAGTGGACCCTGTCCAACTACGCGGACCTGGTCGGCGGGCTGAACTTCTCGAACGCGTTCGTGAACTCGTTCGTCGTGGCCGTCGCCTGCGTGATCGGCAACCTGGCGTTCAGCTCGATGGCCGGCTATGCGCTCGCCAAGATCGACTTCGCGGGACGCCGGCTCCTGTTCGGGCTGGTGCTCGGCATGCTGATGATCCCTCCGATCGCGACCTTCGTGCCGCTGTTCGTGCTCGTCACGAACATGGGACTGAGCAACACCCTGTACGGCCTCATCCTCCCGTACCTGGTCACCCCGCTCGGCGTCTTCCTGATGCGGCAGTTCATCGGAGAGATCCCCGACGCGCTGCTCGAGGCGGCCCAGATCGACGGTGCGAGCCAGTGGCGGATCTTCTGGCAGATCGTGCTGCCGCTGTGCCGTCCGCCGCTCGCGACGCTCGCGATCCTCACCTTCCTCGCCCAGTGGAACAACTTCCTGTGGCCGCTGGTCGTGGCGCAGACCGAGGACAAGTACACGCTGCCCGTCGCGCTCGCGCTGTACTCGATCGGCCAGAACGGCACGAACTACGCGCTGCTGATGGCAGGCGCCGCGCTCGTCGTGCTCCCGATCCTCGTGCTGTTCCTCCTCCTCCAGCGCCAGTTCATCCAGGGCGTCGCGTCCACCGGAATCAAGTAAGGAGAAGCCCATGGCGATGACACGGGTCATCCTGAACGTTGCCGACGTGCCGCGCGCCGTCGAGTTCTATCGAGAGATGCTGAGCGCCGTCGTCGACGGCTCTGTCACCTCGGAATCGGCGGTGCTCGACGTCGTCACCGCGGAGATCCTGCTGAGGAGGGCCGACGCCCAGCCGAGCACGTGGGAGGAGGACGACCTCGCGCTCGGGTTCCGTCACGTCGGCTTCAAGGTGTCCGACCTCGACCGCGTCGTCGCCCGGCTCCGTGAGGCGGGCGTGCGGTTCCGCGCCGAACCGATGGACACCGGGGTCGGCGTCCGCACCGCCTTCTTCTTCGATCCGGACGGCACCGTGCTCGAGGTCATCGAAGGCTTCGTGGACTACACGCGGGAGGCCGACCCGTCCGAGGTGGCCGCCGAGCGCTCGCTCGGCGCACCCGGCCGTCCCCGGTTCGACCACGTGGCGAGCACGGTCGTGGACCGCGACCAGACCATCGGCGCGTACCGCGAGCTCGGCTTCGCGGCGATCGGATCGCTCATCCCTCCCGAGGAGCCCCGCGGGTTCCGTATCGACTACCTCCGTTCCGGACCCACGATCCTCGAGGTCTTCTCGTTCGAGTCCGCCACCCACCGGCCCCATGTCGGCATCGACACGTTCGGGTTCCAGGCCGTCGTGATCGAGGCCGACAAGCCCGTCGCCGGGTCGCGACCCTTGGGTCGACTGGACGACGTGGACGTGCTCGTCGACCCCGACAACCTGCCCTACGCGATCGCCCCGCCCGCCTAGCGGCCCCGCAACCGATGTATCGATGACGATCGCAAGGACCACGATGACCGACGACTCCGCTCCCGCACTGCCCGACACGTTCCTGTGGGGTGCCTCCACGGCGGCGCACCAGATCGAGGGCAACAACGTGAACAGCGACTTCTGGGCGCTCGAGAACCAGGAGGGCTCCTTCCTTCCCGAGCGCTCCGGGGACGCGTGCGACTCCTATCACCGCTGGCCCGAGGACCTGGACATCGTCACCTCGCTCGGGCTCGACGCCTACCGCTTCTCCTTCGAGTGGAGCCGCATCGTCCCGGCTCCCGGGAAGGTGTCGCAGGCCGAGCTCGCGCACTACAGGCGCATGGTGGACGGCTGCCTCGAGCGGGGCATCGCGCCGATCGTGACGCTTCACCACTTCACGAACCCACGATGGTTCTCCGACCTGGGCGGGTGGCAGAAGTCCGAGAACCTGGCCCACTTCCTCGAGTATGTCGAGGCCGCGGCGACGATCCTCGGCGACGTGTCCCACGTGGTCACCATGAACGAGCCGAACATGCTGGCGATGCTCGCGGCGATGGTCGCTCAGGGCGAGAGGGAGGAGCTCGTCGCGGGCGCCATGCCGCCGCCTGACGCTGAGGTCTCCGCACGCGTGATCGACGCCCATCACGCCGCACGTGAGGTGCTGCGCCGCGCCTCCGATGCGCAGGTCGGCTGGACCATCGCGAATCAGAACTTCCAGGCCGAGCCCGGCGCGGAGGAGGTGGCACGCGAGTGGGGGTGGCCCCGGGAGGACGTGTTCATCGACGCCGCCAAGGACGACGACTTCATCGGCGTCCAGGCCTACACCCGGGTCCAGCTCGGGCCCGACGGCGCCCTCCCCATCGGCGACGATGTGGAGCGGACCCTGAACGGTTGGGAGTACTACCCCGCCGCCGCGGCGGAGGCGGCGCGTCACACCGCCGAGCTCGCTCCCGGGGTGCCGATCCTGGTCACCGAGAACGGCATCGCCACTGCGGACGACGCCCGCCGCAAGGACTACGTGCGCGAGTCGATCGCAGGACTGCGCCAGGCGGTCGCCGACGGCGTGGACATCCGCGGCTACTTCTACTGGAGCCTCCTGGACAACTACGAATGGGGTTCCTACGCCCCGACGTTCGGGCTGGTGTCGGTCGACCACGCCACCTTCGAGCGGACGGTGAAGCCCAGCGGCGCCTGGTTCGGTGACCTTGCCGGTCGAGGCGGGGTGGCACCGTGACCGCCGTCGAGGTCTCGGAGCCCGCGGTCGCGGGCTTCCACCCCGACCCCACCATCTGCAGGGTCGGAGACACCTACTACCTGGCGAACTCGAGCTTCGAGTACCGGCCCGGCGTCCCCCTCCGCGTCAGCACGGACCTCTTGCACTGGGACCTCGTCGGACATGCGTTCACCAGGACCAGCCAGCTGCCCGACTCGGAGGGTCTGGGGAGCACGGGCATCTTCGCGCCCACCCTCCGCCACCACGACGGCGTCTTCTACCTGGTGACCACGAACGTCGTCGGAGAGGCCCCCGAGCAGGTGATCTTGCGCGCCGAGAGCATCGCCGGGCCCTGGTCCGAGCCTTCCGTGACCCAGGGCGCCGTCGGGATCGACCCCGATCTGTGCTGGGACGGCGACGAGTGCTACCTGACCTGGTGCGAGCTGGGCGTCGGCATCTCGCAAGCGCGCATCGACCCCGACACGGCGCAGCTGCAGGAGGAGCCGCGTCGGCTGTGGAGCGGGACCGGTCTGGCGCACCCCGAGGGGCCGCACATCTTCAAGCGCGGGTCATGGTGGTACCTGGTGATCGCCGAAGGCGGCACCGAGCGTGGTCACAGCGTCAGCGTCGCCCGAGGCGTCTCACCTACGGGTCCCTTCGAGGGCTGTCCCGCAAACCCCATCCTCAGCCACCGGAGCCGCGCGGTCGCCGTGCAGAACACCGGGCACGCCGACATCTTCGAGAAGGCCGACGGTGACTGGGCCATCACGTTTCTTGGCACCCGCCCGCGCGGCGTGAGCCCCGGATTCCATGTGAACGGCCGCGAGACCTTCCTCGCGGGCATCGAGTGGCACGACGACTGGCCCGTCGTCATCGACCCGCGGCACGAGATCGTCGCCACGGACCACTCGTTCCTCGACGACTTCCGCGGCGACCGGCTCCACGCCCGGTGGGCGTCGCCCGGAGTCTTCCCCGAGACGTTCGCACAGACCGGCGCGCACGGGTTGCGGCTTGCGAGCGACGTCGTCCGGTTCGTGGGTGCACGGGTCCAGGACCTCGAATGGACGTCCACGGCGACGCTCGCAGTCAGCGAGGGCTGGGGCGCGTTCGCGCTACGGCTCGACGAGGCGCATATGTACGCGGTGGAGGTCGAGGGCGAGCGCGTCGTCGCGACAAGTGTGATCGGAGAAGTGCGCACGGAGCACGGGTCGATCGTCATCGCGCCAGGTCAGGAGGTGACGGTCACTATCGCGGCCGTGCCTGATCACGGTCAGTTCCTCGCCAGGCCCGGGCCTGACACGATCACGCTCGCGGTCCACACCGATGAGGGCGAGCAGGTGCTCGCGCGGCTGGACGGTCGCTACCTCTCGACCGAGGTTGCCGGCGGCTTCACGGGCCGGATGCTCGGGTTCGCCGTGCGCGGCGAGGCGATGGTCACGACGATCGCCTGCACCGCCCGCTGACCACCGCCCGCGCGGGTGCAGCGGTTCACGGTGTCACATCTCGCCACTGCGGCAATCGCTGTGTTCCGCGTGAGGTAGCCCTGGCGTGCACAGGCGAGGCCGAGGGCGGCACGTAGTTGTCGTGCCGACTGCGCGCTGCTCCGTGTACGTTCGTGATCATGCCGCTGAGAGGGCTCAACCGCACAGGTGGAGATGCCGGTACCGACGCGTGGTCGCTCCGCTCTGGCGTCGTCTTGGCCGGGGTGGTCGTGCCAATTGTGGCCTCGCTCCTCAGCGGGTGCACCGTGAGCTCCGAAGATGGTCCACTCACGCCGACGCTGACGCGTGAGCCGGAAGCCGAGGTCACTGTCGAGGGTATGGCGGAGTCTGTCATCGTCGAGGGTTGGGCCTGCTACTCGCTTGAGGTCGACGGGCAATCGGTCCCCCTCATCGCGGGTCCGCACATGTTCAGCGAGCCGGACGCCGACTATCTCGTGAGCGAGGCCAAGTTCGGTGCGCTTCCCGTCGGCTATACGTGGCGCGTCACGGGGGAGTACGTGTCTGGTGAGGAGGCGGACGCCGCTCGCGGCGCCTGCGCCTTGGCGGAGAGCTACCTCGCGATCGCCGATGGGGCCGCCGAGGGCTACGAAGAATAGAGAGTCTGCCGACAAGTCAGTCAGAGATTCAAAGTGCGGGGTCGACCCCAAACAGTCAAGCCGCAGAAAACGAAGAACCCCCGCCGTAGCGGGGGTTCTTCTCTGTGGTGGCTCCGACCGGCGTCGATCCGGTGACCTTTCGATTTTCAGTCGAACGCTCTACCAACTGAGCTACAGAGCCGTGGGGGCGGACCCCCGATGGACGAAAACCCCTTACGAGAAGGGGCTGTCGCTACCGCGACCCTGACGGGACTTGAACCCGCGACCTCCGCCGTGACAGGGCGGCGCGCTAACCAACTGCGCTACAGGGCCTTGCTCGCTCCTCTGAAAGAGGCGCGACGACTAGTGTAGACCATTCTGAACAGTGCTACGTACCCCCAACGGGATTCGAACCCGTGCTGCCGCCGTGAAAGGGCGGAGTCCTAGGCCGCTAGACGATGAGGGCATCGTTCCAGACCCTCGAAGGGGCCTGAGCAACCCCGACATCATACCGGCCCGTGGGACCATGTCGCCATGGTCTCCATGAGCGACGAGGAGTTCGAGTCCGCGGTCGACGATGCCCTGGATGCAGTGCCTGATGCTCTGTTCGATCTGATGGACAACGTGGTCATCCTGATCGAGGACGAGCCCGACGGCGACGACCCTGACCTGCTTGGTCTGTACGACGGGATCGCGCTGACCGACCGCGGCGACACCGGGTTCGGCGAGCTGCCTGACCGGATCTTCATCTACAAGAACCCGACGCTACGCATGTGCGAGGACGCGGACCATGTGCGCGAGGAGGTGGCGGTCACCGTCGTGCATGAGATCGCCCACCACTTCGGCATCGACGACGACCGGTTGGCGGAGCTCGGCTGGGACTGAGTGCGGGCGACGTGCGTCGTCCCCTGGCCCGAACGGCACGAGGAGCTGAGCCTTCCAGGTGCCCGACGCGAGGGCCCGCCCTAGGCTTGAGGTGCGCCCCTGAGGACGCGCTGAGCGAGGGAGCAGGCCATGTCCGAGTCGACGACCTTTGACTTCGGGCCGGTCCCGTCGGGCTGGCTGTGGGGCGCTGCGACTGCCGCGCATCAGATCGAGGGTGGCAACACCAACAGCGACTGGTGGGCCTTCGAGCATCAGGAGGGCAGCCCGGCCAAGGAGTCGAGCGGCGACGCATGCGACTCGTGGCATCGCTGGCGCGACGACCTGGAGCTGGTCCGCGAGATGGGACTCGACTCGTACCGGATGAGCATCGAGTGGGCACGGATCGAGCCGGCGGAGGCGGAGTTCTCGCTCGCGGCCCTGGAGCACTATCGGATCATCCTGGCGACGGCGCAGGAGATGGGGCTGAAGACGTCGGTCACGTTCCACCACTTCACGACCCCACAGTGGATGGCCCTGCAGGACGGCTGGATGAACGCGGAGATCGTGGACCGCTTCGCCCGCTACGTGGACATCGCGGTGCAGCATCTGGGCGACCACATCGACCTGGCCGCGACCATCAACGAACCCAACGTGGTAGCGGGCATGGGCTATCAGCATGGTGGCTTCGCGCCGGGGATCGCCGCGGGCGACGTGGGCCTGCGGGCCGCGACGGAGAACTTCGTGGGCGCCCACCTGAAGGCGCGTGAGGTCCTCAAGGCGGGACCGGGTGACTTCCCCGTCGGCCTCACGCTGGCCCTTCCGGACCAGGTGACGCACCCCGATGGCACGCTTGACGGCCCGGGGTTCCGCTGGGACGAGCTGACGCCCGGAACGCCGGAGGCCGAGCGTATGCGGATGTGGGCCGGCGTCTACCTGGAGGCGGCGCAGGACGACGACTACGTGGGCGTGCAGACGTACACCACCGAGCACCTGGACGCAGCGGGCAACCTGTTGCCGGTGCCGGAGGAGACCCGGGTGACGCAGATGGGCTGGCGCTTCGAGCCCGAGGCGCTGGGCCGTTCGGTCCGCCATGCGCACGCGGTCGCGCAGGTGCCCGTGATCGTCACGGAGATCGGCATCGCGACGATGAACGACGACGAGCGCATCGAGTACTACTCGCGGTCCCTGACGTCGCTCCGGCAGGCGATGGACGACGGCGTAGAGGTGCGCGGCTTCTACGCGTGGAGCCTGCTGGACAACTTCGAGTGGGCGGAGGGCTACCGGCCGACGTTCGGGCTCGCCGCAGTGGACCCCGTCACCTTCGATCGAGCCCTCAAGCCGTCGGGTAGGTGGCTCGCAGAGGTGGCCTGGAGCTCCCGCTCCTGACCGTGCTCGACCGCTTGCTGCGAGCTGGCCTGCCTGCCGCGCCCGCTCCCACCCTCGCCTCCTGGACACTTTGAACCAATCCGACGCGCGACACCCCGAGATTCAGGGCGCCAAGCCCGCTCTTGCGGGGTGTCGGCTGCGGGATTGGTTCAAAGTGTCGGAGGTGGGGGCTGTCGGCAACCGACGCTTCCGAAGCGCGGCGCCCGGCGACCGGGGACCGGGCGAGGTGCGGGACCGGCTAGATGTCCGCGTCGGCCGGGGTGCCGTGCGTCTCCTCCACGTCGGTGCCGCGCACCCGGGCGATCCAGCCGAGCCCGTGGTAGATCGCCAGCGCCGCGATCGACCCGAGCGCGATGCCGTTGAACACCATGGAGCCCGCAGTGGCGGTGAAGTCGGCGGTGCCGACGATCAGTGCGACCGCAGCCGTGACCAGGTTCACGGGCTTCGTGAAGTCGACGCCGTTCTCCACCCAGATGCGGCCGCCGAGCACGGCGATGAGGCCGAACAGCAGGACGGACAGGCCGCCCAGGATGCCGGCGGGGATGACGGCGACCATCGCGCCGAACTTGGGGACGAGGCTGAGCAGGAGCGCGAACGCCGCCGCGGCCCAGTACGCGAGCGTCGAGTAGACGCGGGTGGCGGCCATGACGCCGATGTTCTCTGCGTAGGTGGTGGTGCCGGAACCGCCGCCCAGGCCGGCGACGGTGGTCGCGAGGCCGTCGGCGAAGAGCGCGCGGCCCGTCTCGCCGTCCAGGTTGCGGCCGGTCATCGCGGTCACTGACTTCAGGTGCCCGATGTTCTCGGCCATGAGGATCAGGACGACGGGCACGAACGCGACGAGCACCGAGCCGTCGAAGGTGGGGCTGTGCCGCTCGGGAAGGCCGAACCATGCCGCCTGGCCGATGAACTCCGTGGGGGTGAGGCCGCCGAGCGAGTCCAGCGCGGTGGTCCACTCGCCCCGCAGCGCGGCGAACAGCGCGCCGATCAGCGCGCCCACCAGGATCGCGATGCGGCCCAGGAAGCCGCGGAACGCGACCATCGACACCAGCACCGCGACGAGCGTGACGAGCGCCGTCCACGGGCTCGCCTCGAACTGGCTGCGCGCGGTGCCGGCCAGGTTGAGACCGATGAGTGCGACGATCGCGCCCGTGACCACGGGCGGCATCATCTTCGCGATCCAGTCGGCGCCCAGCCAGTTCACGAGCACGCCGACGAGCGCGAGCAGGACGCCCGCGAGCAGCACGCCGCCCAGGCCGCGGGAGATGGTCGCACCGTCGAGCGGGGCGTTCGCCGAGTTCACACCCGCGGCGGCGAGCGGCGCGAGGAACGCGAAGCTCGAGCCAAGGTAGCTCGGCACCCTGTTGCGCGTGATCGTGAGGAACAGCGCGGTGCCGATGGCCGAGAAGAACATGGTGGTCGCGGCAGGCATGCCCGTGATGGCGGGCACCAGCAGCGTCGCGCCCATCATGGCGAGCACGTGCTGCATGCCGATGCCGATGGTGCGGGGGTAGGTGAGGCGCTCGTCGGGAGCCACAGCCCCGCCCGGTGCGATGGTGCGCCCGTCTCCGTGCAGCGTCCAGCTGAACATGCTCATGCCGTGATCTCCCTGTGTCCGAGCCGACCCGCGCCCGTGCGGGTCGGTGAGGTGACGCGCCTCCGGGGACATGGGCGCACGCGGTGAGGGTATCGGGGCCGACGCCCCGGCGCACGTTGGACTCGGCGGTCAGGCCTTGGGGTGTGCCGCCCAGGCGCTCGCGACCATCTCGTCCACCGAGTAGCGCATCTTCCAGTCGAGGTCGCGGGCGGCGAGCTCGCCCTTCGCCACGATCGACGCGGGGTCACCCGGACGACGCGGTCCCTCCTGGATCGGCAGGTCCGTGCCGGTGGCCTTCACGATGGCCTCCATGATCTGGCGCACCGACGAGCCGTCACCCGAGCCGAGGTTGTAGACCTTCTCCAGCTCCTTGCCCTTGTCGAGCGCCTGCGCGGCAGCGACGTGAGAGATCGCCAGGTCCTGCACGTGCACGTAGTCGCGCACGCAGGTGCCGTCGGCGGTGGGGTAGTCGGTGCCCGCGATGACCGGCGGCTGGCCGTCGACGATGCGCGCGAAGACCTTGGGGAGCAGGTTGTGCGGCGAGGCGTCCCACACCTCGAGGAACGCGGAGCCGACCACGTTGAAGTACCGCAGCGACGTCGCCTTGAGCGGTGCCTCGGAGTCCGCGGTCGCGCGCACCTGGTCGCGGATCAACCACTCGCCGATCAGCTTCGACTCGCCGTAGGGCGACTCGGGGAACGTCCCGGTCTCCTCGGTGACGACGGCGGTCGAGGGGGTGCCGTAGACGCCCGCGGACGACGAGAACACCAGCTTGGTCACGCCGGCCGCGGATATCGCGTCCAGCAGCACGCGTGTGCCGTCGACGTTCTGCTCGTACGTGTGCAGCGGATACTTCACGGACTCGCCGGCGAACTTGTAGCCCGCGCAGTGGATGACCCCGGTGACGTCATAGTCCTTGAGCGCCGCGATGACCTCCCCGCGATCGAGGATCGACGCCCGCACGAACGGCACGTCCGACGGGATGAACTTGTCCAGGCCGGTCGACAGGTCGTCGAGCACGACCGGCGCGATGCCCGCTCCCGCGAGCGCACGCACCACGTGCGACCCGATGTATCCCGCTCCTCCGGTGACCAGCCAGCTCATCCCTGCTCCTCCTCGTGCGTTGCCGCGGTTCAGACTAGACGTCGCGTCGGGGCCCCTGCGAGGGCGTGACGGTGAACGTGGACGGCGCGGTGAAGCCTGCGTCCGCGAACGCCGCCTTGACCGCCTTCGACGCCTCCTCGAGACGCTCCTTGGGCATCACGGCGATCGCCGAGCCGCCGAAGCCGCCACCGGTCATGCGCGCGCCGACGGCGCCGTGCGCCATCGCGGTGTCCACCGCGAGGTCAAGCTCGGGCACGGAGATCTCGAAGTCGTCGCGCATCGACGCGTGGGAGGCGAGCAGCAGATCGCCGATCGCGCGGGGCCCATCGGCACGCAGTGCGGCGGCGGTCTCGACGACGCGCTCGTTCTCGGTCACCACGTGCTTCACGCGGCGGAACGTGACGTCGTCCAGCAGCTCCTGGGCGCGCGGAAGGTCGGAGACCGTGAGCCCACGCAGCGTCGCCACCCCCATCGCCTCGGCGCCGCGCTCGCACGCGGCCCGGCGCTCTCCGTAGCCGCCGGTGGCGTGCGCGTGCTCCACGTGGGTGTTCATCACCAGGATGGTGAGGCCCTCCTCCTCGAGGGGGAGCGGGACGAGCTCTGACACGAGGTTCTCGCAGTCGAGCATGACCGCGTGGCCCTGCTCGCCGCGCAGAGACGCGGTCTGGTCCATGATCCCGGTGGGAGCGCCCACGGCGACGTTCTCCGCCCGCTGGCATGCCTTGGCGAGCTGCCCGGAGTCGAGGCCGAGGTCCCAGAGCTCGTTGAGCGCCGTCGCGACGGCGCACTCGATCGCGGCCGAGGACGACAGGCCTGCTCCTGACGGCACGTCGGATGCGATCGCCAGATCGACGCCGGTCACGCCGGACAGGTCGACGCCCTGCTCATCGAGCGCCCACACGACGCCGAAGACGTAGGCGCTCCACCCGTCGAACTCCGCGTCGGCGATGCCGTCGAGCGAGAGCTCGCGCGTCTCCTGGGAGAAGGTGGAATAGACGCGCACCAGGCGGTCCTCGCGCACCGAGACGGCGCACCAGGTGCGGTTCTCGATCGCGAAGGGCAGCACGAGGCCGTCGTTGTAGTCGGTGTGCTCGCCGATCAGGTTCACGCGCCCGGGGGCGGACCACACGCCGGTGAGCGGTGCGGAGGTGAGGTGGGTCAGAGCGGTCGCCGCCTCGGCGGCGATGTCTCGTGCGGGAGCCTCGTTGCTCATGGGTGCCTCTTCGTCGTCCATGTCTCGGTTTGATGACGGTTGCACGCTCCGAAGTGCACAACCTGCCTACGGGAATGTTACCGTGAACATCGTCCAGGCGAAGAGACCGAGCCTGCGGGGCATTTGGTCCTGAACCGCGCAAGGAAGCGCGGTGCAGGATGCCAGGCAGAGGTCAGTCCAGGACACCCCCGGCTGTAGCGGGCAGCCGGTGACGTCCCGAGGAGGTGGCGATGGGCCGAGGAGCCCGTGGTCCCAGCATGCATGACGTGGCGGCGCTCGCCGGCGTCTCGCATCAGACAGTGTCGCGAGTGCTCAACGGATTCGAGGGGATCCGTCCCGAGACTCGCCAGCGAGTGATCGACGCGATCGAGGAGCTCGGCTACCGCCGCAACCTCGCGGCACGCTCGCTCGCGACCGGTCGCACCGGTGTGGTGGGCGTGCTCGCCCCCGACAATCCGACGTTCGGCGCCACCTCGAGCCTGTACGCCGTCGAGTCGGCGCTGCGCCACTCCGGCCTTCAGCCCCTGATCACCACCACCTCGCGCGAGTCCTCGTCGATCGAGAGCGCGCTCGAGTTCCTCTACGGCAGGGCAGTGGAGGCGCTCGTGATCATGGCGCCGTCGCGCGCGGTGCTCGAGGTGCACGACCGCATGGGTGCCGAGGTGCCGACCGCCTACCTACTCACCGGCGATGAGCGCGGCCGCTGGTCGGTGTCCGTGGACCAGATCGGCGGATCCGATCTGGCCATGCAGGAGCTCTTCGACGCGGGGCACACCGCCATCCAGCACGTGCGTGGCCCGCTCGACTCGACCGAGGGTCAGCTGCGCTCCGACACCTACGCACGGTTCATGGCGCGGCACTCGCTTCCGCGTCTGCCGATCCTCGAGGGCGACTGGAGCCCGCAGTCGGGCTACGAGGCCTACGAGCGTCTGGACCCGCGAGCCACCGCGGTGTTCTGCGGGAACGACCAGATGGCCATGGGGCTCATGCATGCGGCAGCGCTCGCCGGGAGGAAGGTGCCGCAGGAGCTGAGCGTCGTCGGATTCGACGACATCCCCGAGGCTGCGCACACGCTCCCGCCTCTGACGACCGTGCGGCAGGACTTCCGCAGGGTGGGCCTGCTCGCCGTCGATCTCCTGCAGGCGACCCTCGCAGGTGAGGAGCCGCCGTCGACCGCTCCGCTCGACGCGGAGATCGTCCGGCGGGACTCGGTCGCGGCGCCCGCACCGGGTGGCGGGTGACCCTGATCGCGGAGCCGCTGCGGCAAGGAATCGGTGGCTCTGGGACCTCGGTCCCGGAGGTGCCCCCGGAATGTTAGCGTTATCATCGAACCATTGAAGGCAAGGAGGCCCTCCATGAGCGACTACGACGTCGCAGCCATCGAGGCGGCAGTCGCCGACCTCAGGAAGCAGGTCAGCGACCTGCACGCCCTTCTCCCCGAGAACGGCCTGGTCATGTGGACCGGCGGAAACGTCTCGGGCCGAGTCCCCGGTCACGACCTGTTCGTCATCAAGCCCTCGGGCGTCATGTACCCCGATCTCGCGCCCGAGAACATGGTCGTCTGCGACCTCGACGGCAACCTGATCGAGGGCACGCTCGGCTCCGAGCGCTCGCCCAGCTCCGACACCGCAGCCCACGCCTACGTCTACCGGAACATGCCGCATGTCGGCGGCGTGGTGCACACCCACTCTCCGTATGCGACCGCCTGGGCCGCGCGCAACGAGGAGATCCCGTGCGTCATCACCGGCATGGCTGACGAGTTCGGCGGCCCCATCCCCGTCGGACCGTTCGCGATCATCGGCGACGACTCGATCGGCCGCGGCATCGTCGAGACGCTCGACGGCCACCGCTCGCGCGCCGTGATCATGGCCAACCACGGTGTGTTCACCATCGGCAAGGACGCCAAGGACGCCGTCAAGGCCGCCGTCATGTGCGAGGACGTGGCTCGCACCACCCACATCGCGAAGCAGGGCGGCGACCTGGTCCCGATTCCTCAGGACAAGATCGACGCGCTGTTCGACCGCTACCAGAACGTCTACGGACAGAAGCCGCAGGGAGGCATGGCATGACCGGGATCGTCCCGAACCTCGCCGAGTACGAGGTCTGGTTCCTCACGGGGTCGCAGACCCTCTATGGGCCCGAGGTGCTGGCGCAGGTCGCCGAGCAGTCCCAGGGCGTCGTCGACACCCTCAAGGCGTCGGGCGACGTGCCCGCCACGCTCGTGTGGAAGCCCGTGGTGAAGAGCCGCGACGAGATCCTCGACACGATCAAGGCCGCCAACGCCGACCCGAAGGTCATCGGCATCATCACCTGGATGCACACCTTCTCCCCGGCGAAGATGTGGATCTCGGGGCTCAACGCACTCCAGAAGCCGATGCTCCACCTCCACACGCAGGCCAACGTCGAGCTGCCGTGGGACAAGATCGACTTCGACTTCATGAACCTCAACCAGGCCGCGCACGGCGACCGCGAGTTCGGCTACATCGAGTCGCGCCTCGCGATCCCCCGCACGACGGTCGTGGGCCACGCCTCCAACCCCGAGGTGTCCACCCGCATCGGCGAGTGGAGCCGTGCCTGCGCCGGCCGTGCGGCCGCCTTCGACATGAAGGTCGCCCGCTTCGGCGACAACATGCGCTACGTGGCTGTCACCGAGGGTGACAAGACCGAGGCCGAGACCGTGTTCGGCACGCAGATCAACACGTGGGGCATCAACGAGCTCGTGGAGCGTGTGGACGCCGCGACCGACGAGCAGATCGATGCGCTCGTCGCTGAGTACCTCGACCTGTACGACGTGGTCGACGAGCTCAAGCCGGGCGGCGACAAGCACGAGTCGCTGCGCTACGGCGCCGCGGTGGAGATCGGCCTGCGGTCGTTCCTCGAGGAGGGAGGCTTCCACGCCTTCACCGACTCGTTCGAGGACCTGGGCGGGCTCAAGCAGCTTCCCGGCCTCGCGGTCCAGCGCCTCATGGCCGAGGGCTACGGCTTCGGCGCCGAGGGTGACTGGAAGACGGCGATGCTCGTCCGCATCGCCGCGGTCATGGGATCGGGCCGCCCCGGTGGAGCGAGCCTCATGGAGGACTACACGTACCACCTGGCCGTGGGCGAGGAGCTGTCGCTCGGCGCCCACATGCTCGAGGTCAGCCCGTCGCTGAGCTCCAAGAAGGCCAGCCTCGAGGTGCACCCGCTCGGCATCGGAGGCAAGGACGACCCGGTCCGCCTGGTCTTCACCGCCGACCCGGGTCCCGCGATCGTCGTGGCCATGTCCGACGTCCGCAACAGGTTCCGGCTCGTGGCGGCGGAGGTCGACAACGTCGACCTGCCGGCCCCCATGCCGAACCTCCCCGTCGGCCGTGCCGTCTGGCGTTCCAAGCCGGACTTCGCGACGGCGACCACCTGCTGGCTCGAGGCTGGAGCGGCGCATCACACGGTGATGTCAACCCAGACCTCGCTCGCCTGCTGGAAGGATTTCGCGCGCATGCTCGGTGTCGAGCTCGCCGCGATCACCGAGGAGACGACGATCGACGGGTTCACCCGCGACCTCGCTCTGAACGCCAAGGTCTTCGCTGACTGAAGCACCTGGTAAAAAGGGTATCGAACCGGTATCGGCGATCGTGATTCCTTAGTTACGTGATCGTGACCTGACCGGCTTGACGCCCGGATGTGAACGCAAACACAATGGGCAGTACCACCGTTCCCACGCAACGCAGCGTGGGGTGGATCTCAAGGAGGAGATATGAAGGCAAAGCAGCTCATGGCTGCCGCAGCCGGCACCGCGATGGCTCTCACCCTCGCGGCGTGTGGCGGCGGAGGCGCCGGTGACACGGACACCTCGGACAGCGCCGCACCTGGCGGCGACACCGGCGAGTCCTACCGCATCGGCGTGGCGATGCCCACCCAGACGTCGGAGCGCTGGATCGCTGACGGTGACGCCGTTCAGTCCCAGCTCGAGGAGCTCGGCTACGAGGTCGACCTTCAGTTCGGCAACGACGACATCAACACCCAGTCGCAGCAGATCGACCAGATGATCACCAACGGCGCCGACCTGCTGATCATCGCCGCGATCGACGGCACGGCCCTCGCCAGCCAGCTGCAGACCGCAGCTGACAACGGCATCCAGGTCATCTCGTACGACCGCCTGATCCGCGACTCGGCCAACGTGGACTTCTACGTCACGTTCGACAACTACACCGTCGGTGTCCAGCAGGCCACCTCGCTGCTCGTGGGCCTCGGCCTGCTCAACGAGGACGGCTCCGAGGGCGACGCGACCGGACCGTTCAACATCGAGCTGTTCGCCGGTTCGCCCGACGACAACAACGCCGGATTCTTCTTCAACGGCGCGATGTCGGTGCTCCAGCCGCTGATCGACGACGGCACGCTCGTCGTGACCTCGGGTCAGACTGACTTCGACACCGTGGCGATCCTCCGCTGGCAGCAGGAGACCGCGCAGAAGCGCATGGAGGACCTGCTGACCTCGACGTACTCGTCGGGTGAAGAGGTCGACGGCGTGCTGTCGCCCTACGACGGTCTGTCGCGAGGCATCATCACCGCCCTGTCGAACGCTGGCTACCCCGACACCATCTCGGATGGCTTCCCGATCGTGACCGGTCAGGACGCTGAGATCGCCTCGGTGAAGCTGATCGCGGACGACGTCCAGTTCTCGACCATCTTCAAGGACACCCGCAAGCTCGCGGCCCAGGCCGTCACCGCTGCGGACGCGTTCCTTGCTGGCGAGGAGCCCGAGGCGAACGACACCGAGACCTACGAGAACGGCGTGAAGGTCGTGCCGTCGTACCTCCTCGAGTCGGACATCGTCTACGCGGGCAACATTCAGTCGCTGCTGGTCGACAGCGGTTACTGGACTGAGGCTGAGGTCGCCTCCGGCGTCGCCGAGTAAGGCATCACCGAAACCTCACAATCCTGATCCTTGCGGTGCCGGCCCCTCGCCGGGGCCGGCACCGCAAGGCAGGGCACTAGTCATCACGTCAATGGAGAGGAACGATGGCTGAGAACATCCTCGAGATGCACTCCATCACCAAGACGTTCCCCGGAGTGAAGGCGTTGGAGGACGTCGAGCTCAGGGTAGAGAAGGGCGAGATCCACGCGATCTGCGGCGAGAACGGCGCCGGAAAGTCCACTCTCATGAAGGTGCTCTCGGGTGTGTACCCGTACGGCACCTACGACGGCAAGATCGTCTTCCAGGGCAAGGAGGCTCGCTACCACTCGATCAAGGAGTCGGAGCACGCCGGTGTCGTCATCATCCACCAGGAGCTGGCACTCGTGCCGCACCTGACGGTCGCCGAGAACATCTTCCTCGGCAACGAGCGCAAGGGCCGCTTCGGTCTCATCGACTGGAACGAGGCCAACACCCAGGCGATCGAGCTGATGCATCAGGTCGGACTCGACGAGAACCCGACCACCCCTGTCGGGCAGCTCGGAGTCGGCAAGCAGCAGCTCATCGAGATCGCGAAGGCGCTCTCCAAGGACGTGTCGCTGCTGATCCTCGACGAGCCCACCGCCGCACTGAACGACTCGGACTCCCAGCACCTGCTGGACCTGATGAAGCGCCTGCGCGACGAGCAGGGCATCACCTCCATCATGATCTCCCACAAGCTCAACGAGATCGAGTACGTGGCGGACACCACCACGATCATCCGCGACGGACAGACGATCGAGACGCTCGACATGTCCGACCCCGAGTCGAACCAGGACCGCATCATCCGTGGCATGGTCGGCCGAGAGCTCGAGAACCGGTATCCCCCGAAGACCGGCCGACACGTCGGCGAGGAGCTCTTCCGGGTCGAGAACTGGTCCGTGAACCACCCGACGCAGCCCGATCGAATCGTGATCGACAACGCCTCCTTCGACGTGAAGGCGGGCGAGGTCGTCGGCATCGCCGGACTCATGGGCGCCGGGCGCACCGAGCTGGCGATGAGCGTCTTCGGCCGCACCTACGGCCGTCACGGTTCCGGCAAGGTCTACAAGCGTGGCAAGGAGATCCACACGCGTTCCGTCGCCGAGTGCATCCAGAACGGCATCGCCTACGCGACCGAGGACCGCAAGCGCTACGGGCTCAACCTGATCGACGACATCCGGCACAACATCTCGGCAGCCGGCATCCATAAGCTGACCAGCAACGGCTGGATCAACACCAACGAGGAGCTGAAGGTCGCTCAGGAGTACCGCGTCGCGATGAACATCAAGACGCCCTCGGTGCTCCAGAAGGCCGGCAACCTCTCCGGTGGAAACCAGCAGAAGGTCGTGCTGTCCAAGTGGATGTACACCGATGCGGATGTGGTCATCCTCGACGAGCCGACACGCGGCATCGACGTGGGAGCCAAGTACGAGATCTACACGATCATCAACAAGCTCGCCTCTGAGGGCAAGGCCGTGGTGATCATCTCGTCCGAGCTTCCCGAGCTGCTCGGCACCTGCGACCGCATCTTCACCCTCGCCTTCGGGCGCATCACTGGGCAGCTGCCCATCGATGAGGCGAACCCCGAGGCACTGATGAAGCTCATGACTCAAGAACGAACTGCGAAGCCCGCCGCGGCTTCCGCTGGGGAAGGCAAGTAAATGTCCACCACTGCAACGGCAAAGAAGCCGGGCTCGGATGAGAGCACCGAGTCGATCGGGGCCTCGATCCGCGCGGCATTCACCACGAACCTCCGGCAGTCCGGCATCTTCATCGCGTTCATCGCGATCGTGATCCTGTTCACGTTCCTGACCGAGGGCACGCTGCTCACGGGTCAGAACGTCACCAACATCATCCTTCAGTACTCCTACATCCTGGTGCTCGCCATCGGCATGGTGATCGTCATCATCGGCGGCCACATCGACCTGTCGGTCGGATCGGTGGTCGCCTTCTCGGGAGCGGTCTCCGCAGTTCTTGTGATCAAGAACGGCATGCCCTGGTGGGTCGGTGTGCTCGCCGCCATCGGCGTGGGCATCCTCGTGGGCGCATGGCAAGGCTTCTGGGTCGCGTTCGTCGGCATCCCGGCGTTCATCACGACGCTCGCGGGCATGCTCATGTTCCGTGGCGCGACGTACCTGACGCTGGAGAACATCTCGCTCTCGCCGTTCCCGGCCGAGTACGCGCGGATCGGCGTCGGCTTCCAGAACGGACTGTTGGGTGGGCCCGGCTATGACGTGTTCACGCTCGTCGTGTTCGCCATCGCCGTCGCGGCCTACATCTTCACGCAGTTCCGTCAGCGTGCCGCGGCGGTCAGCTACAACCAGCACGTCGCCGCGATGCCGCTGTTCATCGTGAAGCTCGTCGCCGTCGCCGCCGTTGTGATGTGGCTGTCGTGGCTGCTCGCGAACAACCGCGGTCTGCCGAACGTGCTGATCATCCTGACCATCCTGGTCATCGTCTACACGCTCGTCACGACCCGCACGGTGTTCGGCCGCAACGTCTACGCGATCGGTGGAAACCTGACCGCCGCGACCCTGTCCGGTGTGAAGGTCAAGTGGGTCAACTTCGGCATCATGCTGAACATGGGCTTCCTCGCCGGTGTGGCGGGCGTCCTGTTCGGTGCCCGTTCGAACGGTGCCCAGCCTGGTGCGGGAAACATGTTCGAGCTCGACGCGATCGCCGCGTCGTTCATCGGTGGTGCGGCCGTCACCGGTGGTGTCGGCAAGGTGACCGGCGCCATCATCGGTGGTCTGATCATGGCCACCATGACCAACGGCATGCAGCTGATCGGCTGGGACCAGTCGCTCCAGAACATCGTCAAGGGCCTCGTGCTTCTGCTCGCTGTCGCCTTCGACGTCTACAACAAGCGCCGCGCAGGTGCCTCGCGCTAGGCGCGCAGCACTCAGCGACACAGCCCGGGGGGCCCTGCGGAATCCGCAGGGCCCCTCGTGGCGTTCATGGGGAGGCGCACCACTCGCTTCGAGTGCGTGAACGTCGCTCACCGGGTGCCTGGTTGTCGCCCGCCGGGTACATGGTTGTCGGCAACAGCACAGTGGTGACCCGATTGCTGTGAGGTCAGGTGAGCGCCGTTTCGAGTGGCGCCACCTACGATGAACTGATCGCACGACGAGACCGGGAGGGTCCGATGGGTATCACCGACGAGCTGCTGAAGAACAACGAGGCGTATGCGGAGCAGTACACGCCCGACCGTCCGCTCGCCCCCAAGCGGCAGCTCGCCGTGGTCTCGTGCATGGACTCGCGCCTGGACATCTTCGCGCTGCTCGGCCTGGAGATCGGTGACGCGCACATCATGCGTAACGCCGGCGGCGTCGTCACCGACGACATGATCCGCTCGCTCACCATCTCCCAGCGCAAGCTCGGCACCCGCGAGATCATCCTGATCCACCACACGGACTGTGGTGCGCTGACCTTCACCGACGACGAGCTGCGCAACCAGCTGCTCGAGGAGACGGGCCTCAAGCCCACCTGGACTCCGGAGAGCTTCGTGGACCTGGACGCGGATCTGCGTCAGTCGATGGAGCGCCTGCGCCGTAGCCCCTTCCTGGTCGACTCGACCCAGGTGCGTGGCTTCGTGTTCGACGTGCACACGGGCCGCCTGCGCGAGGTCGTCTAGCGGAGGCGGCACGCCCGCGAAGGGAATGTGCGTCCCGGTTCCAGACGTTCCCGACACGAGGCGACGCGGCCAGCCGAGAGCCGGCGAACGGCCCGCGCGTCGGGTGGGAGCATCGTGACCGAAGCCGACTTCAGCGGCCTCAAGGCCGTCTACCTCAACACTACTCTGAAGCCCAGCCCTGCGCTGAGCCACACGCAGGGGCTGATGGACGACTCCATCGCGCTCATGCGTGAGCACGGGGTGCAGGTGGACGTGATCCGCGCGGCCGACCATGACATCCGACCGGGTGTCTATCCGGACATGCGGGAGGATGTGCCGGGCGGAAATCAGGACGCCGACGACTGGCCCGAGCTCGCCGAACGGATCCTCGCCGCCGACATCCTCGTCCTGGGCACGCCCATCTGGCTGGGCGACAAATCGTCGGTCGCGACTCGCGTGATCGAGCGCCTGTACGGGCTCTCCGGCGAGCTGAACGACCGCGGCCAGTACCTCTACTACGGGAAGACGGCGGGCGTGATCGTCACGGGCAACGAGGACGGCGTCAAGCATGTGGCGATGAACGTCCTGTACTCGCTGCAGCACCTGGGCTACGTGATCCCGCCCAATGCCGACGCCGGTTGGCTGGGCGCGATCGGTCCTGGGCCGTCGTACTTGGATGAGGGCAGCGGGGGTCCGGAGACGGAGTTCACGCAGCGGAACCTGACGTTCATGACCTGGAACCTGATGCACACGGCCGCTTGGCTGCGGGATTCGGGCGGATTCCCTGCGGGCGGCAACTCGCGGCAGGAGTGGGACGAGGGGGAGCGGTTCGGGCACCCCAACCCGGAGTACCGCTGACGGACGGTCCGCGGAGGACCGGGGTGCTTCGGAGTCTCAGAGTTCGCTGAGGGTGACCTTTGTCCCCGATTGTGTGTTATCACTTTCGATAATGTTTCTTTCAGGCGATCTGATCGCCCGATCGGAAAGACCTCAAGGCTGCAGGCGGGCAAACCCCCCCTTCGAGCCCAGCCGCGCCGGAGGTCCCCGATCAGCTCTGAGTCGAGCGTTGGCGCGACTCAGAGCACCTCAATGATGCGGGTCCCCGGGGTCTTCCTTCCCCCTCCATGCGGAACCCCGGGGCCCCGCACACGAGAGAGGATCAGGCCAGCGCCCAGGTGACCGTGACCGACGAGCGCTCCTCCACGCCCCCCGGCTCGACCGGCATGGCCGCCGCCATGCGCACCGCAGGAGCAGGGCCCGCGCCGGCGCCCTCCTCGATGCGCATCACACTTCCCAGCCGTCTCGCGGCATGCTCGGCGAGCTGAGTTGCCGAATGCACGGCATCCGCCCAGGCACGGTCCCGCGCCGTCGCCGCCAGGGCTCCGCTGTCCCGCACCGAGAGCGTCACGCCCTCGAGCCGCGCGGAGTCGCCCGCGGCCGCCACGGCCGCCGACAGCAGCTGTCCGAGCCTATGGAGCTCGTCGACCTCGACGGTGAGTCGATGCGTCGTCGCATAGCCGCTCACGTGCACGCTGCCCTCGGGGCCACGGCGCTCGACCGCCCTGATCTCCACCGCCGCGGTGGACGACCGCTCCAGGTCGACCCCATGCTCTGCGAGCGCCGCGCGCACCAGCCGAACCGCGGCGTTCGCATCAGCCACCGCGTCCGCCACCGTCGCGCGCTCCGCGTGGCACGCCATGCGGATGGTCGCGGCGTCGGCGGCCTGGCAGGCCGCCCCATGCCCGGTCACTGTGATCGTCGCGGAGCCCTCGGTCATGCCGCCAGCCTAGGGCGCGCCGACGGCGCCGTCGCGTCGAGTGAACGGCCCCAGCGGTGACGTCGCCGAGGCGTCAGGAACGTTGCGTGCGGCGCGCTCGCCGCACCTTCGCCGTGCTCGCGTTCAGGGTGCGGATGATCGCGTCGACAGCGCGCAGCGACACGGCTCCGCTCGACCCCATCGCCATC
Organism: Demequina zhanjiangensis; assembly: GCF_030418315.1. Classification (GTDB taxonomy): domain Bacteria; phylum Actinomycetota; class Actinomycetes; order Actinomycetales; family Demequinaceae; genus Demequina; species Demequina zhanjiangensis. Next base: position 297,334 of record NZ_JAUHPV010000002.1, on the reverse strand, counting down.
ACGCGAAGGGGAGTGCTCTCGTAGAAGTTGTCGGCCACCGGGTCGTCCTCCGTGGCGGCCCCGAGCTCCTTCTCCGTCACCTTGCGGATGATCCCGCGCATGCCCATTCCCAGAGCGCTGAGCTTGAGCTCCCTCACCGTCGTCTCTCGGTTGAAGGGGAGCGTGGGCATCGGGGACGGCACGGGGTGGCCGAGCAGCGTCGACATCTCTGCAGCCGTGGCGACCGGGCCCTCGGGCGAGGCGACGGGGCGCACCTCGTCGCCTCCGGAGACGCGCACCGTCGCGGTCGCGCGGATATCGGTGGACGAGAGTCCGACGCGGATGGCGAACTCACCGGCCTCGACGGCCCAGCTGCCGGCCGCGACGTCGTAGACGGCGAAGGCCCGTTCGTCGATCATCAGCGACACCGACGTCGTCTCGCCGGGCTCGAGCGTCACCTTCTTCCACGAGGCGAGCTCCTGCTCGGGACGAGGCACCGACGAGGCGACGTCGTGCAGATATGCCTGGACGACGGTGGAGCCGGCTCGCTCGCCGGTGTTCGTCACGTCGACGGTCACGGTGCGCTTCGCTCCGCGACCGGAGGTGCGCAGGTGGGAGACCTTGAACGTCGTGTAGCCGAGGCCGTGGCCGAACGGGAACCGCGCAGGCGTGTCCCACGTGTCGTGGAAGCGGTAGCCAACGTAGAGGTTCTCGCGGTACAGGGCCTGCGTCGGGTGGTTGGCGAAGGTGCCGTGCGACGGCAGGTCGGCGCCGAGGATCGGGAACGACTCGGCGAGCCGACCGCCGGGCTCGGCATCACCGAGGAGCACGTCGGCGAGCGCGGAGCCGGAGGCCTGACCGCCCAGGTAGGCCATCAGGACCGCACGCGCACGCGCGGCCCACGGCACCTCGATCGGTGCGCCGCCTGCGAGCGCCACGACAGCGTCGGGGTTGGCGTCAAGCACCTCCTCAAGCAGCCGGGTGTGCCCGTGGGGCAGGCGCAGGTGGTCACGGTCGTAGCCCTCGGCCTCGTAGGAGCCGGGGAGGCCGAGCAGGAGCACGACGACGTCGGACGACGATGCGGCGCGGCGGGCCTCGGCGACCAGGGCGTCGTCGGTCTCCCCGGTGACGGCGTCGTATCCGGGCGCGTAGGTGAGCCGCGAGCCGAGGCGGTCCTGGAGGCTGGCGTAGGCCGTGTCGAGGCGGGCGGGGTTCACCTGCGACGAGCCGGCGCCTTGGTAGCGCGGCGCGGTGGCGAAGGCGCCGATGAGGGCGATGCTCGCGTCGTCGGCGAGGGGCAGGATCCCGTCGTTGGAGAGGAGCACCGAACCCGCGGCGGCGGCCTTGCGGGCGAGGGTGTGGTGGGCATCGAGGTCGACGGGGGCGTCGTGCTGGTGCTGCTCCCTGCCCGCCTGTCCGCGCAGGGCGAGGGTGACGACGCGTGCGGCCGCGAGGTCGAGGTCCTCGGCGGAGAGTGTGCCCTGGGCGAGTGCGCGCTTCACCTGCCCGTCCCACGTGCCACCGGAGCCAGGCATCTCGAGGTCGAGCCCGGCGTGCACACCCGCGGCACGGTCGGCGACGGCGTACCAGTCGGACATCACGAGGCCGTCGAAGCCCCACTCGTCGCGCAGGATGTCGGTGAGCAGGCCGCGGTGCTGGCTCGCGTGCGTGCCGTTGACCTTGTTGTAGGAGCACATGACGGTCCAGGGCTCAGACTCCTTGACGGCGATCTCGAAGCCCGTGAGGTAGATCTCGCGCAGCGTCCTCTGGTCCACGACCGAGTCGGACCGCATGCGATCGTGCTCCTGGTTGTTCGCGGCGAAGTGCTTGAGGCAGGCGCCCACGCCCTCGGACTGGATGCCGTTGACCATCGCGGCGGCCATGCGGCCGGAGACGACGGGGTCCTCGGAGAAGTACTCGAAGTTGCGTCCTCCGGCAGGGTGGCGCTTGATGTTCAGTCCTGGGCCGAGGATGACGTCCACGCCCAGGTCGCGGGCTTCGCGTCCGAGGGCGGCGCCGATCTCCCTGGCGAGCTCGGGGTCCCAGGTCGCTCCGATCGCGGAGGCGGTCGGGAAGCAGGTCGCAGGGTCGGACGCGCCGAGCCCGACATGGTCGGCGTCGGAGTCCTGGTGGCGGAGGCCGTGCGGGCCGTCCGAGAGCGAGGTGGCGGGGATGCCGTGCTCCGGCATGGCGACCGTGGTCCAGAAGTCTGCTCCCGAGAGCAGCGAGATCTTCTCGTCGGTCGTGAGGCCTGCGACGATCTCGCGGGCGCGATCCATGTCGGTCATCGGTGTCCCTCCTGGGCGGTGTCCTGCGGTTGCGAACACACTATCTGACAATGTTAGATAGTTCCAGGCTCGGACTCGACCGATCCCGACGAGGCGCCACGAGGGGAGGGCTCATGAGCGAGAGGCTCGTGCCAGCCGTCCGCCGTGAGCGCATCCTCGACACCGCGATGGCGCTCACCGACGAGCACGGCCACCGCAGCCTCACTCTCCGCTCGGTCGCCCGCGAGTGCGGCATGACGGCGCCTGGCCTCATGCACCACTTCCCCACGCTCGACCACCTGCTCGTCGCGCTCGTGGAACGCCGCGACAAGCGGGACGAGGCCGAAGGCATCGAGTCGCTCGGCCGCCGACTCACCCCCCGGGCAGTGTTCGACCAGATGATCGACGGCATCCTCGCCCGCCCCGAGGCCGCCCGCCTCTTCGTGGCGGTGCAGTCGGCCGCGATCGACCCCTCGCACCCAGGTCACGGATGGTTCGTCGACAGGTATGCGCGCGAGGCCGAGCACTTCGAGGCGCTCTTCGGTGACGTGGTCCCGGACGCCCGCGGACTTGCACGACGCTGCATGGCCGCCGTCGACGGCCTTCAGCTCCAATACCTGGCCGACGCGGAAGGCTTCGACCTGCGCGAGCAGTGGGGGCTCGCGGGCGACGACCTGCTCGGTGACGCCGACCGCAGGGTCGCCGCTGCCTGCCGCGACGGCGAGGTCTAGGAGCCGGCGCCGACGCTCACCGTCGATCCGTGTCGGGGTCCTCGTCTGCCGGGATCACGGTCTCCACCTCGTCGGCGTCCACCCGCGTGTAGGTGACGGCGCCACCGCTTGGAGGAGTGTCCGCGCTTGGCGCGTGGGTTTCGGAGGGGGACGCCGCACCGCGCCGCCGCCATCGGATACGCGTGCCGCGCAGGTCGATCTCCGTGGTGGTCGGCTCAAGCCCGAAGTGGTCGCCGATCCGCGAGGCGACGTGCTCCACGAACTCCTCGCGCCCTGCCCGCACCTTGCGACGATGCTCGAGCGCCAGCGCGCGCACCGTGGAGATCATCATCAGGATCATCACGATGGAGAACGGCAGCGCCGTGAGGATCGCCGCGGTCTGCAGCGCCGTCAACCCGCCGGAGACCATCAGGGCGATCGCGACGGTCGCAGTGGTCGTCGCCCAGAAGACCCGCACCCACGAGGGCGGCTCCTCATTCCCTCCCGTGGACAGCATCGACAGCACGAGCGCACCGGAATCCGAGGACGTCACGAAGAACAGCGCGATCAGGATCATCGCGCCGACGATCGCCACCGACCCGCCTGGCAGCCCCTCGAGCAGGGTGAAGAGCGAGCCCTCGATGTCCACGGTGCCGTCGGCGCCGATCATCCCGCCCTCGCCGTACAGCTCGCGGTAGATGGCGGCGCCACCCAGCACCGAGAACCACAGGAACGTCAGAAGCGCCGGCACCAGCAGCACGCCCCACACGAACTCGCGCACCGTGCGCCCCTTGGAGACGCGCGCGATGAAGACGCCGACGAAGGGCGCCCACGAGATCCACCAGCCCCAGTAGAACGTGGACCACGACGACTGCCATTCGCGGCCCGCCTCGCCGGCGAAGGCCGACGTGTCGAACGCCATCGAGATGAAGCCGGACAGGTAGGCGCCCATCGACTGGACGAACTCGGCCAGGAGGAACTGCGTCGGCCCGGCGAACAGCACGAACAGGAGGATCGCGCCGGAGAGCACCAGGTTCGTGCTGGACAGCCACTTCATGCCCTTCTGCACGCCCGTGACGAGCGAGAAGATGGTCACCAGCGTGATGCCGACGATCAGCCACACCTGGGTCGACACGGTCGGGTCGGCGATCCCGGTGCTGTCCAGGCCTGCGGAGAGCTGCAGCACCCCGAAGCCCAGTGACGTGGCCAGGCCGAACAGCGTGCCCACCACCGCGGCCACGTCGATGACGTTGCCCCAGCGCCCCTTCACGCGGTCGCCGAGCACCGGCTCGAGCGTCCAGCGGATCGACACCGGCCGCCCCCGACGGTGCACCGCGTACGCCACCGCGAGGCCGACGACGATGTAGATGGCCCACGCGTGCACCCCCCAGTGGAGGAACGTCCGCGCCATCGCCTGTTCGGCCAGATGCTCAGGTGCTCCTGTCACGCCGGGCGGGGGAGAGGCGAAGTGCGACAGCGGCTCGGAGACCCCGTAGAACACGAGGCCGATGCCCATGCCTGCGGCGAACAGCAGTCCGTACCAGCTGAAGTTCGAGAAGGCGGGCTCGTCGTCGTCCTTGCCGAGCACGACGTCCCCGTACTGACTGAAGCCCAGGTAGAGCACGAACACGACGAACACGGCGGCGATCAGCACGTAGTACCAGCCGAACACCGAGATGACCTCGTTGTTCACAGCCTCGAACACCGCGGCCGCGCCGGTGGGCCAGATCAGCGCGAACAGCACGAACGCGAAGATGATGATCGCCGCGGGGACGAAGACCGCCTTCGCGAGCCCTGCGCGCGACAGGCGACCCTTCACGTCCGCTGTGCCCAGGATCGCCATGTGGCCCCCGCCTCGTCGATCGTCACGCCCTGCGCGTGATGCCCTCCTTGAACCTAGCGTGGCTCACCGGGGAAGGCACCCCTCGCGGCTACATCTCCTCGTGCTTCTCCGGGTCGCCGTCGAACAGGCGCCCGTCCTCGCGCGTGAGAGCGGAGATCGCCTCGACCTCCGCGGCGGTCAGCTCGAATCCGAACACGTCGAGGTTCGCGGCCTGGCGTGCGGGCGTCGCGGACTTGGGCAGCGGCAGCGAGCCCAGCTGCACATGCCAGCGCAGGATCACCTGGGCGGGGCTGACGCCGTGAGCCTCCGCCGCGTCGGCCACCGGCGCCTCGTCGAACGGGGCGTTGCGCTTGCCGAGCGGGCTCCACGCCTCGGTCACGATGCCCATGTCGGCGTGGACGGCACGAAGGTCGGCCTGCGAGAACCAGGGGTGCATCTCCACCTGGTTCACCACCGGGGAGACGCCCGTGGCGTCCACGATCTCCGTGAGAAGGCGGGGCGTGAAGTTGCTGACGCCGATCGAGCGCACCAGGTCACGCTTCTGCGCCTCCACGAGCGCCTTCCACGCGTCCACATACTTGCCGACGCTCGGGTTCGGCCAGTGAATGAGCATGACGTCGATCCGGTCAAGGCCCGTGCGGGCCAGCGACTCCTCGATCGAGGCGAGCGCGCGGTCGTAGTCGTGGTGGCGGCCGGGGATCTTCGACTGGATCGTCAGGGCGTCCCGGTCCAGGCCGGACTCGGCGAGGAAGTCGCGCGCGGCCTTGCCGACCGTGCCCTCGTTCTCGTAGTTCACGGCGGAGTCGAGCAGGCGGTAGCCCGCGTCCAGTGCAGAGCGGACCGCCGCGTAGCCATCGCTGCCGAGCAGGGGATACGTGCCGAAGCCCAGCGCCGGGATCTCGTGGCCGTCGGACAGGGTGTGGGTGGGGATGCTCATGCGTCCCACGCTATGCCCTCCCTGGGACATGGCCGTCCGTATGCAGGCCGAGCCATGCGATCAGGTCGCCGATCACCTCGTCCTTGTTGGTCTCGTTCAGGATCTCGTGGCGTGCGCCCGCGTAGACCTTCACGGTCACATCCGTGAGGCCGCTGCGGTCGCGGTAGTCGCGAGCCAGGTGGCTGATCGAGGCGGGCCCGCCGAGCGGGTCATCGGCCCCGACCATCAGCAGCAACGGGAGGTCGGCCGTGAAGTCGCGCGCGGGGCGGCCCAGCAGGCGCATCGTGTCGGGCAGGCCGAACAGCTTCAGCAGGGGACGGTCAGTCGTGAGGGGGTCAGCCTTGAAGGCGTGATGCACCGACTCGTCTCGGCTCAGCCACTCGAGCCCCGTGTGGCCCAGATGCTTGTGCCGGGCATTGAGGTCGCCGCCGTTCATATGGCGGAGGGTGCGATGCGCGGAGCCGATCAGCACGGCGGCGTCGTAGTCCTCGGCGTGCTCGTTGAGGAGGATCTGCGCCATGAGCGAGCCCCACGAATGGCCGACGAGGATCAGCGGCAGGTCCGGATGGGCGGCGGCGATGATGCCCGTGAGCTGATGCACCGCTGCCACCGCAGCGCGATGACCGCCGGGGCCGAGAGTGCCGAGCCGGGCCGTCGCGTCGTGCTGCTCGAGCCCTGTCCGTCCGTGGCCGCGATGATCGTCCGCCCATGTCGTGAAGCCCGCCAGGGCGAGCGCCCGTCCCACGTGGTCGTACCGCCCTGAATGCTCCCCCACGCCGTGCAGGAGCTGGACGACGCCTCTCGGCGAGGCCGCCTCCCATACGCGCACGTGGATGCGGACGCCGTGCGCGTCGGTGTAGGTCGTGTCCCGGATGGCCACAGTGCCGTCGGTCATGACGGCACGATAGCGCGCGACACGTCTCGCGTTCATGGTGGCGAGCGCTCGCGGCGGCTCAGGGCGGCTGCGTGCGCGTTCATGCTGCGATCCTCACGCGGGGGTCGAGCGTCGACTCGTCGTCCGCCATCGCGGCGGTGTTGCCGATCGTCTCCGGGCTCGACTCCGTGCCGTTCACGGCGTTCGCGGCGGCGAAGCTCAGGTCGAGATCCCACACTGCGATGCTCGTGGCGAGGCTCGGGGCATCGATCGCGGGTCCCGGCCCGTCGTCCCCAGGCACGTCCTCGGCGTCGGCGTGCCACGCGTCGTCGCCCGCGCTGGTGGTGGAGACGGAGGCAGCCGTCGCTGAGGACACGGGGCCCTGAGCGTCCAGATCCGTCGTGCAGCCGGCGAGCAGGAGAACGCCGGCGGAGGCTGCCGCGATCGCGGCCATGGTGCGGTGCGTGGTGCTCATGACCTCAGTCCACTCGCGCATGCTCACAGTCCGCTGTGAGCCGTCTGCGAGGTGCCTCCGAGGTGGTCGCGTGACTCGACGCGCCCCGGGCGGTCGTAGTGTCGGAGCGTGACGACTCGCGTGACAGTGCTGACCGGTGCCGGCGTCTCGACGGGCGCGGGCATCCCGGACTTCCGTGGGCCCCAAGGGGTCTGGACGCTCCACCCTGAGCGAGCGCGCCTGCTCGAGATCGACGTCTTCCTGGGTGACCGCGCCGCGCGGGAGGAAGGGTGGCGGGACTGGCGCTCGCACCCGACCTGGGAGTCGCGACCCACCGAGGCGCATCGTGCCCTCGCGCGCTTGGCCGACGCCGGCGCCCTCGAGGCGTTGCTCACCCAGAACATCGACGGTCTCCACCAGGCCGGAGGTTCCCGCGCCGACGACGTGGTCGAGCTTCACGGCACGCTTGCCACCACCTCGTGCGTCGCCTGCGCAGCGGGGCCGCTCCCCACGGTGGACGTGCTCGCGCGCCTCGATTCCGAGCCCGACCCGCGATGTGCCGAGTGCGGGGGGATCCTCAAGCCCGACGTCGTCTACTTCGGCGAGCAGCTCCCCGAGGCGGCGCTGAGGCGGGCCGTGGCCGCGTCGGACGTGTGCGACGTCTTCCTCGCGATCGGCACGACCCTCACCGTGTACCCGGTGGCCTCCCTGCCGGGGGTCGCGCTGGATTCTCAAGCCACGCTGATCGTCGTCAACGCAGAGCCGACGGCCTACGACCGGTACGCCGACGAGGTCATCCGCCAGCCGATCGAGACTGCCGTGCCCGCGCTGGTAGAGCGCCTGATCGGATGACGGCGCAGTCCGTGCGGTTCGGTCGCGCCGACCTCCGTTCTGCGGGATGCTGGACACGACGGAAGGAAGGTGCGCGATGGTGCGTCCGGACGAGCGAGTACAGCTGATCACCTACGCCGACAGGCTCGCCGGCGACCTGCCAGGCCTGCGGGACCTTCTCAGGCAGGAGCCCTTCGCCTCGGCGTTCGCAGGCGTGCACGTCCTGCCTTTCTACACGCCCTTCGACGGCGCCGACGCGGGGTTCGACCCAAGCGACCACACCGCCGTCGACCCTCGGCTGGGTTCGTGGGAGGACGTGCGAGACCTCTCCACCACGCACACCACGATGATGGACCTGATCGTCAACCACGTCTCGTCCGAGTCGCCCATGTTCCAGGACGTGGTCGCGCACGGACGTGAGTCCGAGTTCGCCGACGTGTTCCTCACCATGGAGAGCGTCTTCCCCGAGGGGGCGACCGAGGCGCAGCTCACCGCCATCTATCGGCCCCGGCCCGGGCTTCCCTTCACGCCGATGACCCTGGGCGGCGAGAAGCGTCTTGTCTGGACCACGTTCACGTCCCAGCAGATCGACATCGACGTCTCCTCCCAGGGCGGGCGGGCCTACCTCGAGCGCATCCTCGACCGTGCCGGTGAGGCAGGCGTACGGCTCGTGCGGCTCGACGCCGTCGGATACGCGGTCAAGGTGCCCGGCACCACGTCGTTCATGATCCCCGAGTCCTTCGACTTCATCGAGGAGTTCACCGACCAGGCACGCGCTCGCGGCGTGGACGTGCTCGTGGAGGTGCACTCCTACTTCCGCCGTCAGATGGAGATCGCCTCCAAGGTGGACCTGGTCTACGACTTCGCGCTTCCCCCGCTGGTGCTCCACGCGCTCTACACCGGTAATCCCGCCGTGCTCGAGCACTGGATGCGGATCCGGCCGCGCAACGCCGTCACGGTGCTCGACACGCACGACGGGATCGGGATCATCGACGTCGGCCCGTCCTCCGACCCCGGCGGTGGACCCGGCCTGCTGTCCGACGCGCAGATGGACGAGCTCGTGGAAGGCATCCACGAGCACTCGGGCGGCACGTCGCGCGAGTCCACGGGAGCGGCCGCCTCGAACCTTGACCTCTACCAGGTGAACTGCACGTTCTACGATGCGCTCGGCCAGGACGATCGCCGGTACCTCGCGGCCCGCGCCATCCAGCTGTTCACCCCAGGCATCCCGCAGGTCTACTACGCGGGTGCGTTCGCGGCCCCCAACGACATGGCACTGCTCAGGGCCACCGGGGTGGGCCGCGACATCAACCGGCCCTACTACGACCAGCACTCGAGGAAGGCAGCGCTCGACCGTCCCGTCGTCAAGGCGCTGCTCGCGCTGTGCGCCTTCCGCAATGAGCTGCCCGCCTTCGACGGCGACGTGGAGACCACCGTCGAAGGCTCGGTGCTCACCATGACCCGACGCGGCGACGACGCCTGGGCCACCCTCGCAGTCGACCTGGGGTCCGGCGCGACCGTCATCGAATGGGAGGGGCCGACCGGTCTGGGCGCCACCGAGGACCTGCTGGAGGACCCGCCCAAGGCGTAAGCGCGCCGGCCCCTCGCGGCCGAGCCAGGCGAAGCGTCAGCGCTGCCGGAAGCGGCGCCACACCTCGCGCACGGTGGGCACCATGACACCGTCCTGGGCCATCGTCGCCCGCGTCTCGCGGCGACTCATCACGACCCCCAGCACGCCCATGAGCCACGGGATCAGCAGGGTCGCGAACGCGATCCTGTACTCGTCGAGGGTGTACGTGGTCGCTCCCCTGGGGGAGGCGAGCTGAAGCGCGATGCCGACCACCAGGATGCTGATGATGCTCGCGACGAAACCGCCCATGTTGACGAACCCGGTGGCGCTGCCCACGCGGCGCTGCACGGCGAAGGACCGCGCGAAGTCCATGCCCACGAGCGACATGGGCCCGCCCGCCGCGACGACCACCACGAAGGCGATCAGCTCCCACAGTGGCCGTGGCGTGCCGGGGATCAGCACGATCACCCAGGCGAGGGCCGTCAGGCTCGCCCCGCCGAGCACCAGCCACGTCCTCCGCATCGGATAGCGGGACGTGAGGGCACCGATGACCGGGCCCACCGCGATGTTGGTGACCACGGCGACGGTCAGCAGCATGCTCGCCTCCGCCGTCGAGCGCCCCTGACCCTGCGTGAAGAACGGGACGCCCCACAGCAGCGCGATCGTGTTGATCGAGAACGGGCCGAGGAAGTGCGACCAGAACCCCAGCCTCACGCCCGGCGTCCGCCAATGCAGCCGCAGCGCCTGTGCGATGGAGAACCTGTCGGGAGCCTCCGTCGGCTTCCCGTGGCCCGGCCGCAGCATCGTCCACCAGACCCCGAGCGCCGCAAGCATGCCGACGACGGCCAGGCCGGTGAAGGTGCCCTCCCAGCCCGCGTGATGCAGCGCGAATGCGACCGGGATCGCCGTCGCCAGCTGGCCCGACTGACCCAGCAGGCCCGTCATCTGGACCATCACCGGCACGCGTCTTGGCGGGAAGTACAGCCCGACCACGCGGGTCGCAGCGATGAAGATCGGGGCGTCGCCCACGCCGATCAGGATGCGCGCCGCGAGCGCCCACCCCAGGTCCGGCGCGAACGCCATGAGGCCCTGACCCAACGCCATGACCAGCGACCCGGCCACCATCACCGGTGCGGGACCCCAACGGTCCAGCAGCACCCCGGCCGGCACCTGCATGCCCGCATACGCGGCGATCTGCAGCACGGCGAGCAGCGACAGCGCGGTCGCCTCGACGCCGAAGCGCTCAGCTGCGTCCACCCCCGCGACGCCCAGCGCCGTGCGGTGGATCACCGCGATGAAGTACGTGGCCGACGCGACCGCGAAAACCGTCCACGCAAGACGGGAGGTGCGGGTGGGGCTGGCGTCGGCTGTCATGCGTGGCGGACCGGGCCCACCTTCGTGATGTAGCAGCGGCCGCACAGCGACTCGTACTCGGCCTGCTGGCCGTCGATCGCGACCTGCGCGCCATGGCTCACGAACTCGCCGTTGATGCGGCGGCCGTTGAAGACGGCCTTGGAGCCGCATCGGCAGATCGTCTTGAGCTCCTCGATCGCGTGGGCGATCTCCAACAGGCGGAGAGAGCCGGGGAAGGAGCGCGTCATGAAGTCGCCACGAAGGCCGTAGCAGAGCACCGGGACGCCGCGCATGACGGCGATCTCGTACGCCTCGTCGACCTGGGACGGGGTCAGGAACTGCGCCTCGTCCACGAACACCGCGTCGATCTGCGAGAGGTCCCGGTAGGCGGTCAGCTTCTCCAGGAACGACTCCTCGGCACCCAGGAGGACGTCGACCTTGCGCTCCACACCGATGCGGGACTGGACAGACTCTCCCGCCTTGGTGTCGATGCCGGGCTTCACGATCACCGGATGCTGATCGCGCTCCTCATAGTTGTAGGCCGCCGTCAGCAGCAGCGCCGACTTGGACGAGTTCATCGCGCCATAGCGGAAGTACAGCTTCGCCACCGTGGGGTCCTCTCTCGGGTTCGGTGGACATCGTATCGGCGCGGCGGCGCGCGGAGTCCGGGCGGGGTGGGATGCTTCCTCCATCTGAGGGGGGTGTGCGCTGGTACTCGATCTGTTGGGGCAGGTGTTCGGCATCGCCGTGGGGGATGCGGCCGCGAGCCGCGTGGTGCGCCGACGGATCGCGCGGCTGCAGAGCGAAGGGATCCTCGTGGGCGCGTTGCGCGGCGTCGATGCGGACCTCGGGAGGTTCGGGCGCGAATGGCTGTCGAGCGAGTGGCATGTCTCTCCGGGGCGCGTCCACGTCGGTTCCACCACCGTGGTCGTGGAGAGCATTGACGACGCGGTCCGCACGGGCGCGGCCGGGGACTTCATGCTCCCGGCCGGCTTGGACGCCGTCGTGCTGACCGTGCGAGGTCCCGGCCCTGTGGTCGAGGTGGCGATGCCGGCCGACTCGGAAGCGTGGTTCCGCGCCGCGGTGGCGAAGCCCGTGAACTAGTGGTGAGGTGCGCTGCCAGGCATTCCCGGCGAGGGGGTCCCTGTCGGAACGCGTCTCACGACCGGGGGTCTCACGGGGTCTCAGAGGAAGGGATGAACTCTCCTTACGCTGAAGTTGTCACACAGTGAAGCATCCGTCGTTGGTGGAGCGGAACCCGAGCGATCGGATTCCCCCGGCCAGGCGGGGGCTTCTGCAACAGAGTCGCCCGGACGGCGCAGCGATACGGCATCCGCCACTCGCGACGCCGCAGGGCGCAGCACGAGGCAAGGAGCAAGAACATGACTGCAGAGAACCTTCAGCTCACGACCGAGTGGGACAAGACCTTCCCGCAGAGCGACAAGGTCGACCACCAGAAGGTCACCTTCACCAACCGCTACGGCATCACGCTCGCCGGCGACATGTACACCCCCAAGGGCGCGACCGGCCAGCTCGCCGCGATCGCCCTCGCCGGCCCCTTCGGCGCCGTCAAGGAGCAGTCGTCCGGCCTTTACGCGCAGACCCTCGCCGAGCGTGGCTTCCTCACGCTCGTCTTCGACCCGTCGTTCGTCGGTGAGAGCGGCGGCCTGCCCCGTTCCGTCGCCTCGCCCGACATCAACACCGAGGACTTCCAGGCCGCGGTGGACATGCTCTCCGTGCAGGACAACGTCGACGCCGAGCGCATCGGAATCCTGGGTGTCTGCGGCTTCGGCGGCATGGCGATCAGCGCCACGGCGATCGACCCCCGCATCAAGGCGACCGTCACGTCGACCATGTACGACATGACCCGCGTCAACGCCGAGGGCTACTTCCAGTCGGAGAACTCGGAGGAGCAGCGTCACGAGAAGCGTGCCACCATGGCCGCACAGCGCACTGAGGACTTCAAGAACGGTGAGCCGAAGCTCGTCGGCGGGCTTCCTGCCGAGGCGCCTGAGGGTGCACCGCAGTTCCTCGTGGACTACGTGGACTACTACAAGACGGACCGCGGCTACCACTCGCGTTCGGTCAACTCGAACGACGGCTGGACCGTCACCACGCCCGAGTCGTTCCTCAACATGCCGCTGAACCAGTACGCGGGCGAGATTCGCCAGCCGGTGATGCTGGTGCACGGTGACGCCGCGCACTCGTACTACTTCAGCAAGGACGCATTCGAGTCCATGGCCGGCGACAACAAGGAGCTCGTCACCATCGAGGGCGCGAGCCACACCGACCTGTACGACCAGGTCGACGTGATCCCGTTCGACAAGATCGAGGCGTTCTTCAACGCCAACCTCTAAGGACGAGACCGCCGCGTCTGCGGCGCGGCGGCCGGATCCGCCCGAGCTTCAGCGAGGCCCCCGCACGACGCGAGTCGTCCGGCGGGCCTCGCTTTGCGTTCGGGGGTCGCTCGGACGGAGGCCACCGCGTCTGCGGCGCGAGCGCACCCCTGCACGCGGGACCGGAACTAGGGTGCGGGTCATGGCAGTCGCACGCACCCGCAAGGCTCGTGCCTCGCGCCGCCGCTGACAGCACGTTTGATGCCCGCGCTGCTAGGTTTCCATCGAGGGCTCGCCGGGGGGGGAGGATGATGTGGACCTGATGTCGATCCGGCCGGGCGAGGGGCCGCCTCTGGACGTCCGGAAGTCGATCTACGCCCGCGCTGTCGAGTTCGGTGCCGTCGGCGCACACGCAGGCTCGAATGTCGATGGGGCTGCTCTTCGCGCCTATGAGCGATCAGTTGAGGCGATTGCCAACCAGCAGGTTCGCCGGTGGTACTTCACGCAGTGGATCACCAGCTTCGTGTTCTGGGTCGCGTTCGTCGCGCTGATGATCGGCGTGATCGTCTTCGCCGACACGGGCGAAGCGTGGGCGGCGTTGCCGCTTCTGGTGGTCGTGCCGCTGTTTGGAGCCGCCGTTATCTGGGCTCTCAAAGTGCGAGCGCCGATCCTGCGCGCACTGCGGAAGCGCCAGCCGCATCCGATCCACGCCGTGTCTCAGGACTGTGTCCTTTTCGGTCGTGCGTTGGTGGGCGACGAGGTAGCTCGATAGCTGTTCGCAGATCGTTGGCGCGGCGGCCGGATCCGCCAGAGCATCAGCGAGGCCCCCGCACGACGTGAGTCGTTCGGCGGGCCTCGCTTTGCGTTCAGGGGCGCTCGGATGGAGGTCGCCGCGCGTGCGGCGCGGGCGCAGTCCTGCGGCCGGGGCTGGAACTAGGGTGCGGATCATGGCAGTCGCACGCACCCGCAAGGCTCGCTCCTCGCGCCGCCGTGCCCGACGCGTCGCCGCCTCAGGCAGCGACCTCACCACCGATCAGTGGCAGCGCATCCTCGACGCCTGGGAGCGCTGCGCCTACTGCGGCGACGCGGCGTCCGCGCTCCAGAAGGACTGCGTGCTGCCGATCTCACGGGGCGGCCGCTACACGCTCGACAACGTCGTCCCCGCCTGTCGGTCATGCAACGCGAGCAAGTGCAACGACGAGGTGACGTCCTGGATGCGACGCCGTCGGCTCGATGAACCCGCGTTCCTCATCCGGTGGGCGCAGGTGAACCGGGAGTTCGCCTCTCCCGAGGGTTGAAGTTTCCCGGCCAGGCCGACGTTGGTGGGCCCCGTGGGGCTCGAACCCACGACCTACGGATTAAAAGTCCGCTGCTCTACCAACTGAGCTAGAGGCCCGCCTGCCATGGTATCCGCGCTCCGCGAACCTTCTGATCCGCGGATGCGATCGGCACGCGTGTGCGTTGTCATAGGAGAACGGCTACCGAAGGAGGGAGCAGCGATGAATGAGCACGCTGACCGAGACCAGGACAAGCCGATCCCGATGGACAATGCCGCCTCGCATCGTCCCGCCGAAGAAGGTGACGCTCACGGGCACGGCCACCACGATGAGGATGCACGGAACCAGAATCCTGACGCGAAGGCTCCGAACCCGTCACAGGTGCAGAAGCAGCAGCGCAGTCAGGGCATGAACCACGCGGGCTGAGTCACCTTAAGCGGGAGTCAGCTCCAGAGGAGCGGCGCGGCCGGAACCCCCATCCGGCCGCGCCGCTGTGCGCTCAGCGGGTCACCGTTCGATGATGTCGTCCCGGCGTCCTGCGAGCACGATTCCGATGCCTGCGACCACGAGCGCGGCGGCGAGGCCGAACAGCAGCGCGGCCTCGAGAGGTCCTGTGGCAGCGAGTTGCGCATCGGTCGCGCTTCCGACTGCTGACGCATCCGACGCGGGCGTCGTCCCCGTCGCGGCCTGAAGGGGCGGCAAGGAGGCGAGGTGAGCGAGGAGCGCGTGCGGCATGGGGACCTTTCGGGGACTGCGAGCGGGTTCGCACCGTGGTGATGACCCCGCAACTTCGGCACTCACTCTGGCATGCCTCAAATAAATACGCAACAGTACGCATTTGGAGGTGAGGCTCCACGAAGGACGCTCATGAGGCGCGGCGCTCGCGGCCCGTTCACGGATGATGGGCGCCAGCCTTCGGAATGGCGAACCCCAGCCAGATGTTCCCTCACCATGAGAACTCTCCTGGTAGTCCTCCTGGTCCTGTTCCTCGCCATCGCGATCGTCGGCTTCGTCGTCGAGGCGCTCCTCTGGCTCGCGGGCATCGGAATCCTGCTCTTCGCGCTCACCGTCGTCTACTGGGTGGTGAAGGCGAAGATGGCGCGCCGTCGCTCGGAGGCCGCGGAAGCGTAGCGGGCTTCGCCGCGCCGTTCGGTACGGGCGTCGGACTGCTACCGCCCCTCCGGGCGGTCAGCCGTGGCGACGCTGCATCAGGAGCAGCGAGATGCCTCCCACGACCAGCACCGATCCTGCGCCGAGCAGCGCCTGCACGGTCGAGGAGACGCCCGTCGCCGCGAGCGCGTCACGCTGCTCGGTCGCCACGGTCTGCGCGGGAGCCGTGGCAGGCGCGCTGAGCGGCAGCAACTCGGGGGTCGGCACTGTCACGCTGGTGGAGGTGCTCCCGGTCGCGTAGGCCACGGTGATGGTCCGGGTGCCCGGCTCGTGGAAGGTGACGGTCATGCCGTCGACCGTGTCGGCGGTGTTCGAGCTGGAGACCGTCGCGGCGCTCGCATCGATCGGGGTTCCCAGGTGATCCTGGGCGGCGACCGAGAACGTGAGCGAACCGCCGTCATCGACGGTGGTCGCGGGCGGTGCGGAGAAGGTGATGAACACGTCCGGGACCGCGTAGAGGAAGGTGTCGGCAGTGAGGGAGGTGGTGGAGGTGAACCAGTCGCCCGAGCCGTCGGCCGCGGTGTTCCATGCGGTGTCCGACGGCGGCGTCGGAACGGTGCGGTAGCCCGCATCGAAGGTGGGTGCGAACGCGCGATCCATCGAGGTGGTCCCCGCCTGATCGTCGAACGTGACCGCGTAGGCCCGGTCCGTCACCGTGAGCGTCTCCGCCACGAGGTTCGAGCGCAGCGCGATGATGCCCGAGTTGGCGATCTGACCGGTGCCGGTCAGTGCCGCGCCGTTGGTCTCGTCTCCCGACGGGCCCGCGATGAGTCCCGTCGAGGTGACCGTGACCTCATCCCCGGCCTCAGAGTCAGGGATGAGGAGCGAGCCCGACGGGAGCGCGAGGGTGCCTGCCACGTTGAGGGTTCCGAAGGCCGTGCCACCGAGGCCGGCGCCGAACGCGGACGTACCGCCGGTCACGGTGACGTCGCTGCCGGCCTCGAGGAGCACAGTGCCGCCGTCGCCACCGTTGCCTCCGCCGATCCCTGCCGCGTTCGCGCCGCCTGTGGCGACCAGCGTCGCGCCTGACTCGACGACGACGGTGCCTGCGGACTGGCCGGAGAGGCCGCCGATGCCCGCGCCATCCACTCCGCCCGTGGCGACGAAGCTCACGCCGCTCCCGATGGTCAGCACCGAGCCCATCGGGATCGAGACCCCCGCGTCGGTGCTGTACTTCGCGATGCTGAAGAAGCTGCCGCCGCCCGAGGTGTCGACGATCGTGGCGTCGGAGCCCGGCGCCATCGTGACGCCGCCGATGCGAAGCGTGTAGCCGTTCAGATTGACGTAGTAGTCGCAGTTGGCGGACATGGAGATGCCGCTGTAGTCCAGGTCGCCCGTGAGCGTGTAGTTCTGCGGGAACGGGCAGCTGATGTCCCAGTCCGCAGCCGACGCGGCAGTGGGGGCTAGGACGACGGTGGCGAGGGCAAGAGTGGCGATGGTCAGAATGCGACGCTTCACAGCGCTCCTTGGGCATGGGTCGGGGCCCGAGCGGAGGACAGGGGGGACTGCGGGTGCTCGAACCGGTTCGATCTCGCCTATCGGCACCGGTGGCCCGCGTGTGAGAGAGTGCGGTGGAAATGCCCTCGGGGGTATTTATTCGCGTCTAGTGAAGAAGCCCGAGAGCCTCGAGCGTGCGCCACGCCATCCTCTGCGTCACCTCGCGAGGCGACAGCGCCATGCCCACCGCCTTGCTCAGCCCGATGCCGCGTGCCCGGGCGACGAACGCGTCGTCCACGCGGCCCGTCGCATCGTCATACGCGGCGAGCGCCGCGTCGACCCCTTGCGCGGGAAGCAGCGAATGCGTGAAGCCCACGTCCACCGCCGGGTCGCACATCGCCATCGAGCCCCAGTCGAAGATCCCGCCGAACGCACCGTCGTGGCTCAGCACGTTCGCGCCGTGCAGGTCGGCGTGCGACCACACCCACTCGGTGTTCGAGGGCGCGGCAAGCGCCTGCTCCCACAACGTCATCGCCGCATCCACGTCCAGGCGCTCGCCATGCGGGCCGCCTGAGCTGTATGCCTTCAGCACGCGCTCGAGCGTCTTCTCACTGCGGTCCGCCATGGGGATCGACTGCTCGATGTTGAACGGCGCGTCCGCCGGCGCCTCGACGTGCACCTGGGCGAGTGCCCGGC
The DNA here is from genome assembly GCF_030418315.1 of Demequina zhanjiangensis. Classification (GTDB taxonomy): domain Bacteria; phylum Actinomycetota; class Actinomycetes; order Actinomycetales; family Demequinaceae; genus Demequina; species Demequina zhanjiangensis. Next base: position 279,600 of record NZ_JAUHPV010000002.1, on the reverse strand, counting down.
CGACATCAGCGCCCGCGTGGGCGGCGAGCGGCACCTCGTCAGCCGTATCGCCCGGGATCCAGGTGATGACCGCCCACGGCCACGGATAGCCATGACCGGGTTGGCCGTGCGCCGTGAACTCGGGCGAAGGGAAGTCCCAGCCGCGGCTCAGCTGCGGGACCCAGTGCATCTCCGTCTGGAGGAACGTCACCGCCGCCTGCGTGCGGGGCAGGCGTGCGGCGAGCCCGTCGCCCAGGCGGAACATCGCGCAGTCCCAGCCGTCGAAGCGTGGGCCGAGCGGCAGGTCCGAGTACTCCGGATGCTGGTCAGCCAGCAGCGCGACGACCGTCTCCTCCGAGATGGACGGATGCGCCGGTGGCGGGACAGTGTCGAAGCTCATACGGGGTCCGGCTCCAGCGCCGGGTCATCGTCGGGATCATCGTCCTTGAGCGTGGCGGGCGCGGCCTCATGCGCCGCGACGTGGTTGTCGTCCGGCGTGATCGGCCGCCACCGCGTCAGCTGGAACATGCCCAGCCCCACGACCCAGCCCAGCAGGACGATGCCGGCGGCGACCGCGAACACCGACGCGTACCCGTTCGCCGGGTCCAGGAACGGGTAGGGCACCCAGCCGTCGGTCGCGCCGCGGATCAGGATGACCGTCAGCCACACCGCCGGATAGATCAGGACCGTCCACGACTGTCGCCAGCTCAACGGCTTGCGCGGACCCTCGAGCATCCAGTCGGCCAGCATGATCGCGCCCGAGACGCCATGCAGGATCGTGTTGGTCCACACCTGCGGCGTCTGCACGTCCACGTTCACCAGCAGCGTCCAGTAGACGGCCACGACGATCACCAGATACGTCGTGGAGGCGGCACGCGCGTACCGCAACCAGTCCCACCTGGGACGGTCCGTGTAGAGCGCCGACATGAACAGCACCAGCATCGCGATGATGTTCGACTGGATCGTGAAGAAGCCGAAGAAGTTCCAGAACTCCAGGTCCCCCGCCTGCAGCACGGCGTAGAACGTCGCCGCGAGCGCGGTGAAGATCGTCACCGCCCCGATGATGCGCACCCAGTACCACGCCACTCTCACGGGGACGACGCTAGCAGCGGCTTCGCTTTCGCGGGCGGCGCGGGTCTGCGTCGCCCGCGGAGGTCGCGAGGGCTAGCGTGGGCGGCATGGACTGGGGTGAGCTTCTCTCGCAGGGAACGTGGACCACGGAGCCGGTCTCGGCCGAGGTCGACGGCGCGCGGCTGGTGGTCGAGGCGCGCGAAGGATCCGACGCGTGGCGGACCACCAGCTACGGTTTCGTCCACGACGATGCCCACGCACTTGTGGTGCCTCTCGGGCAGGCTGCCGCGGCCGAGGTGTCCTTCGTCCTCGACTACGCCGAGCAGTTCGATCAGGCAGGCGTGATGATCCACGTCGACTCCGAGACGTGGATCAAGGCCGGGGTCGAGGTCTCCGACGGCTCGCCCCAGGTCGGGGCCGTCGTCACCCATGGGATGTCCGACTGGTCGGTCGCGCCCGTACCCGAGTGGGTGGGGCGCGAGGTGACGGTGCGAGCCTCGCGCTCCGGCGATGCGATCACCGTGAGGGCTCGCGTGGACGACGAGCCCTGGCGGCTCGTCCGTGTGGCGCCGCTCCCGCCCGAGGCCGACGCGAGCGTCGGCCCGTTCTGCTGCGCCCCGTCGCGTTCCGGGCTGCGGGTGGCGTTCACCGGCTTCCGCTTGGGCGAGCCCGACGCGGCGCTCCATTGAGCGTGTTGACATCCGTGATCCTTCCGTGACCAACCGATGCGCGCCCTGCCCCGTCCTCTTCCTGTGATGGGGGTGATGGCCTGATGGCTCGGTGGGAGTCGGCGTTGCATGAGTTGGCGTCGCAGCGTCGTGGGCGGTTGTTGGGGTTCGCGTCCATGCTGGCGGGTCCGTCGGATGCGGAGGATCTGGTGCAGGAGGCGATCGTGGCGACGTTCTCGAGGGGGCGGGGCTTCGATGATGTCGCGCAGGCGGAGGCGTATGTGCGCAAGGCGATCGCGTCGCGGTATGTGGATCGGGTGAGGTCTCAGTCGGCGGATCGGCGTCGGGCGGAGCGGGTGGCGCCTGTGGAGGCGGTTCCGGATGCGTCGGAGCAGGTGGCCGTGAGGGTGACGTTGCGTGAGGCGTTGCCGCACTTGTCGGCGCGTGAGCGTGCGTGTGTGACGTTGCGCTACCTGTCGGAGATGTCGGTGCGTGAGACGGCGCAGGCGTTGGGGCTGTCCGAGGGTGCGGTCAAGCGGTACACGTCGGATGGGATCCGGGCGCTCAACGCTCTGATAGGCACGGATGAGCCTGAGGACGTGGGCGAGACGGCCGCGGTGGTGTCGATGAAGGGGGGTGCACGATGAGCGGGTTGAAGGGCATGTTCGACGACGAGTTCCGTGACCTGTCGGCGTCGCTGCGGGATGCGCCCGAGTTCGATGAGCTGGCTGCGGTGCGGTCGGTGCGTCGACGTCGGACCACGCGCACGATGACGGTGGCTGCCGGTGGTGTGCTGGCGATGGCCGCGGTGGGTGTGGGGGCGCTGGCCTGGGGTGGCGGTAGTGACGGTGGACCGGCGACGAGTGTGAGCCCGTCACCGACTCCGAGCGTGAGCGCGTCTCCGTCGGCCTCGGCGAGCGCGTCGCCCACTGACGACGGCGTCGTCACGTCGGCCGACGCGACTGACGGCTGGTTCCTGCTGAGCGTCCAGGTCGATCAGGACGCGCCGTACTTCGAGGTCGACCTGGGAGGCGGCATCGAGCCCGTCGGCTCCCGCGCTACCGACGCGCTCCTCATGGTCTCGCCGGACGGCGAGCTCACCGAGATCGGGACGCTCGATCAGTACGACGCGAGCCGGCTCGTGGGCTGGACCGGCGAGCAGATGTGGCTGGATCAGGACAACGGGCAGTACTTCTACGCGGTGCTCGAGGACACGGAGCAGAACCGGCTGCTGACCGTGGACCTCGAGTCCGGGCAGGTGATCTCGCAGGCGCATCCGAGCTACGACGAGAGCTATGCGATCGGTGGTCCTCAATGGGTGGGCGGAGTGAGCGCGTCAGAGTTCGTCGTGGGACTCCCGACGTCGGAGTCTTGGGGCATCGCTCGGGCGAGCATGGGCTCGGTGTCGAGCGTCCTCTGCCACTCGTTTGCGCTGCTGGCTGCGATGTCCGTCTCTCCGAGCGGAGACTCCGTGGTCTGCTTCAACGTTGACGCGGGGCGTTCGTCAGTCGAGATGGCGGCGACTGACGGGTCCTACGTGCGCGAGGTGGCGGACCTCCAATCCAACTGGCCGACCGTCGTCGTCGTCGGCTGGGTTGACGAGACGACAGTGCTGTTCGCGGAGTCCGGAGACGAGGGCTTCGGCTACTTCGCGCTCGATCTGGAGACGGGATCGATCGAAGTGGTCGCTGTTCCGTGGGCCGCCTCGTATGCTGTCGCGACCTATGACAACGAGTCCGAAACGTACGTGAGGTCAGAGGGCGGGATCACCGAGTTTTATGGGGCGGAGGGAACGCTGCTCACCTCGTTCGATTGCTCTGCCGGCGACTACGCCGTCGTCCCTGCGGTCGTCTATTCAGGCTCGAAGGCGATCGTGAAGTGTGCGGGCGCCGTCTCGGAAGGTATCGACCATCCTCGCGAGTCGGTCGTGCTCGTCGACCTGGAAACTGGAGCGGTGCAGCTGCTGGACCTTGTCGGCTATCCGGCGCCGGCGCACAACGCGTGGATCGATGTCATCCCCTTCGATGTGCCTGAGCGGTAGGTGTCCGAGACGTGATGGCGTCGGTGTTCTGGCGACTATCCGCAGCGCTGTCAGGAGACTGACGACCGCCCAGGGGCTCTCGTTGCCTGCCCTAGGAGACTGAGGGTCGTTACTCGGGAGCTAACGTCTCTTGTAGGCGCGTCAGGCCCGCCTGCCGCCTACAGCCCCGCGAGCAGCAGCGCCGCGAAGGCCACTGCGCCGGCGGCCATGGTGACGCCCGACGAACGCCGCCACAGGGCCACACCCACCGCGACGATCGCGGCGAGGTGCCACGCACCGAAGCCGCGCCACTGGCCTTCGTCGAGCAGCAGGGTGTTGGCGACGATCGCGGCCATCGCGGCGGGGCCGACGAGTTGGAGCGCCCTCTCGATGCGCGGCGGGATGTCGCGCTCGCGCCCGAAGATGACGATGCCGCTGATGCGGATCAGGTAGGTGCCGATCGCGGCGAAGGTGAAGATGAGGAACGTGGTCATTCGCCACCTCCTGCATCGTGGGCGAGCCCGTCGTCTGGCACCTCGGGCTCAGGCTTCGCGCGCAAGGGCACGAAGGCGCCGACGGCGATGCCGATCAGAGCGCCAGCCAGCACGTTGAGGCCCCACGGGAGGTCCTTGGCGAGTACGACGACGAGCGTGGAGACCGCGACGGCGACCACGCCCGGGGCGTCGTGGAGTCCAGGCACGAGGACCGCGAGGAACATGAGCGGGACGATGAAGCCGATCTGCCACGCGTCCGGGATCACAGGCCCGAGGACGATGCCTGCGATGGATCCGACCGCCCACACGACGACGAAGGGCAGCGCACCGCCGACGATGAACCAGCGTCGGCGCACAGGGTCGGGGTAGCGATCGGCGTTCTGCAGGGAGACGACGGCCGCCTGGTCCGTCATGAGGTGGGCGAGGCCCAGCTTCCAGCGGAGCGGGAAGGCCGAGAAGACGGGCGCGAGCGCTGCCGAGTACAGCGCGAAGCGCGCGTTGATGACCAGCGCGGTGACGATCGCGATGATCGCGGGCGCGTTCGCGCGGATCGCCTCGACGATCGCGATCTGGCTCGCCCCTGCGACGACGGAGACGGACGCGTACGACCCGACCCACGGGTCGATGCCCGCCACCCGGACGAGCGCGCCGAAGGCCAGGCCGAAGAGCACCGAGCCGGGCATGAGTGGGCCGATCGCCTTCAAACCTGCCCGCGCGTCAGCCCATTGGAGCGGCGCGATGCCGAGCACTGCGCGGCGGGCGGGGGTGGCGTCGGTCACCGCGCCAGTGTGTCACGCAGGGTCGGTGCCGCCGGGCGGCGATGCGGCACCGCGGGCGGCTAATTGGCGGCAGCCTCGGCAGCGTCCGCGGCCGCCTGCGCGGCCTTGCGCTCGGCGCGCTTCGCCTCGAACTCGGCGAGCGCCTCGGCATAGCGGGTCGCGAGCTCGGACTCGTCCCACTCGCAACGCAGCCCCTCCTTCTCCGCGAAGCGCTCCAGGTGGCTCTGCATGATGGCGGTGAGGGTGAAGACGGACTGCTCGTCGGGTCCGACCACGGAGAACGCGATCCCCGCGTCGGTGGCGCCCATGGTGAGGGCGGTGTCCTCGCGGCGGATCACGGCGGTGCCGGTCTCTGCGTCGAACTGCGCGTCGATCTTGCGGCCCAGGTGGCTCGCGAGCTGCTTGTTCCAGCGCGCGGCGCGGTCGGTGGCGGCGTGGCCGGTGAGGGTGACGGTCATGGGGGACTCCTTCGGGGTGGTGCGGGCCGATCGACTCTCAGGTACCCGGATGGCGACAACCAGGTACCCGCAGAAGGTCAGCGGTAGTAGGCGGCGATCCAGTCGCCCTCGATGCGGTGGACGGTGAACTCCATCCCGTACACCTCGTGCAACGCATGAGGGGTGATGACGCTTTCCGGCGGCCCGTCGTGGACGACGGCGCCGTCGCGCATCGCGATGATGCGGTCCGAGTGGGCGGACGCGTAGTTGATGTCGTGGAGCACGAGCACGATCGACTTGCCGCGCTCCTCCGCGAGGCGCCGCAGGAGCCGCATCACGCCGGTCGCGTGCGCCATGTCCAGGTTGTTGAGCGGCTCGTCGAGCAGCACGTAGCGGGTGTCCTGCGCGAGCACCATCGCGACGAACGCCCGCTGACGCTGGCCGCCGGAGAGCTCGTGGATGGGCCGCGACTCGAGCTCGGTGAGGTCGCAGTAGGCGAGCGCCTCGTCCACCGCGGCGCGGCACTCGGGCGTGAGGCGTCCCCCGGAGTGCGGGAAGCGTCCGAACTCGACGAGCTCCCGCACGGTGATCCGCGCCGTCATCGAGGTGTCCTGGCGCAGCACCGACAGGAGCCGCGCGACCTTCTTGCCAGGCGAGGCGAAGACGTCGACGCCGTCCACCGTGACCGTGCCGGCATCGGCGCCGAGGATGCGCGTGATCATGGACAGCAGCGTGGACTTGCCCGCGCCGTTGGGGCCGATGATCGAGGTGATGCCCGTCTGCGGAAGCTGGAGCGAGACCCCGTCGACGACGGTCGCGGGACCGTAGGACTTGGTGAGGTTGTCGACGGCGATCATGCGCGAGCCTCCCTGAGGATCAGCAGGATGAAGTAGACGCCGCCGACCAGGTTGATGATCGAGCCGAGCGTCGCGTTGAAGTGCAGGACGTGCTGGAGCAGCGCCTGCCCCAGCACCAGGGCGACGACCGCGATCAACGACGCGGCGACCATCGTCACCACATGCCGGTGGGTGCGGGTCACCTGGTAGGCGAGGTTCGCCACGAGCAGGCCCAGGAACGTCACTGGGCCGACGAGGGCCGTCGCCACCGCGACGAGCAGCGCGACCAGCATGAGCAGCCGGGTCACGGTGCGGCGGTAGTCGACCCCGAGCGTCACGGCGCGCTCGCGACCGAGCGTGAGCACGTCGAGCGTGGGGGCGAGGCGGAAGGCGAGCACGACGCCCGTCACCATCAGCGCGGCGGCGAGCGCCAGCACCGAGGTGTCGAGGTCGCCGAAGCTGGGCAGCAGCTGGTCCAGAAGCGAGTCGAACTCGTTGGGATCCATGATCCGCACCAGGAAGCCCTGCACCGAACCGAAGAGCGTGCCCGCGATCACGCCCATGAGGACGAGCGTGTAGAGGCCTCGCGAGCCGTCGCCCAGCATCCATCGGTACAGCGCCGTGGCGCCGACCAGCAGCAGCACCGTGGTGGAGCTGAACATCACCCACGGGTTCATGGTCTCGACCGCTGCGGATCCGAGCACGAACACGAGCACGGTCGCGAACAGCGCGTAGAGCGCGTCGAAACCCATGATCGACGGCGTCAGGATCCGGTTGTGCGTGAGGGTCTGGAAGACGACGGTGGAGACGGCGATCGCCGTGCCGACGACGGCCAGCGCGGCCACCTGCTCGAGGCGGCGGGGAAGCGCGAAGTCCCAGTGCCCGTCGACCCCCCAGGTGAGGAACAGCGCGACGGAGGCCAGCACCAGCGCGGACAGCCCCAGCAGGACCCAGGCGGTGCGGGAGAGGCGGCGTGGCGCGTCGGCCGGGGGAAGCGACGACGCGGGGGGCTCCTGGACGACGCGCGTCGCCTGGTCAGGCGTGGGCATAGCGGTTCCCCTTGCGCAGGACGAGCGCCGCGAAGATGACGGCGCCGAGGACGCCCGCGATGGATCCGATGGGGATCTCGTACGGGAAGATCAGGAGGCGGCCGAGGATGTCGCACGCCAAGGTGAGCGCGGCGCCGGCCATGGCCGTGACGGGCAGGGTGCGGCGCAGGTTGTCGCCGATCGCCATGGTGACGAGGTTCGGCACGATCAGGCCGAGGAACGGGATCGCGCCGGCCGTCACGACCACCACGGCGGTGGTGAACGCGGCGATCGACAGGCCGAGCGCCGTCACCCTGCGCACGTCCACGCCGATGCCGGTCGCGAAGTCGCGGCCCATGCCGGCGGCGGAGAAGTGGTGGGCGAACGCGTACGCGAGCACGGCCGCGGCGCCCGCGAGCCACAGCGTCTCGTAGCGGCCCTGGATGATGCCGGAGAAGTCGCCGTTGGTCCAGACGGACAGGCTCTGCGTAAGGCCCTCGCGGTAGGCGACGAACTCAGCGATCGCTCGGTAGACGCCGCCCAGCAGCAGGCCGACCAGCGGTACGAACACGACGTCCTTGAACTGGACGCGCTGGATCAGCACCACGAAGACCGCGGTGCCGGCCAGCGCGAACGCGGTCGAGATGAGCACCTTGCCCATGACGGGCGCGCTCGCGAAGAACAGCAGCGACGTGAGGACGCCGAGCGTGGCGGCGTCGACCGTGCCCGCCGTCGACGGTGCGACGAAGCGGTTGCGGGTGAGCTGCTGCATGATGAGGCCGGCGACGGCGAGCGCGGCACCCGACAGGATGAGCGCCGCGGTGCGCGGCCAGCGGGACAGCGTGAGGAGCGAGCGGCCCTCGTCGGAGCCGACGAGCTCTCCGAGCCCGACGCCCGCGGCGCCGACCGCCAGCGAGACCACTGAGAGCACGCCGACGGCCGCGACGGCCACCCAGGGGGCGAGCGTCGCGGCCGTGGCGCGCGAAGGTGCGGACAGGGGTCAGCCCACCAGGGTGGCGACCTCGTCGTAGACGGTGCTCATCGCGGTGAGTCCGCCCATCGACAGGTACCAGTTCTCGGGGGTGACGTAGACGATGCGTCCCTCCTGAGCGGCGGTGGTGCCGTTGACCAGGTCGTTGTCCAGCAGCTGCTGGGCGCTCTCGCCCTCCTCGCCGATCGCCGCGTCGCGGTCGATCACGATGAGCCACGAGGGGTCCAGGTCGGCGAGGAACTCGTAGGAGATCGAGTCGCCGTGCTCGTCGATCGTGCCCTGGTCGGTCGCGGCCTCGAGGCCGAGCACGCCGTAGGCGAAGTCGAAGCGGCCCTCGTCGCTCGGGCCAAAGGCCGAGACCTGGCCGCCGGTCGTGAGGACGACGAGGCCTGCGCCAGCGTTGCCGGCGTCGGCGGCGATCGCGTCACCCTGAGCCGTGAGCTCGTCGACCGCGGTCTGTGCCGCGTCCTCCTCGCCGAACAGCGCGCCGATGGCGAGGGCGTTGCGCTCGAGCGAGGTCGAGTAGCCCTCGGAGCCCCAGTCGTAGCTGAGGTCGATCGTCGGCGCGATCTCCTCCATCTGGTCGAAGGTGGAGGCCGAGCGTCCACCGACGATGATGAGGTCCGGCTCGGCGGCGTTGATCGCCTCGTAGTCCGGCTCGAAGAGCGTGCCGCCGTTTGCGGTGCTCTCGGTGTAGCCGTTCAGGTACGACGGAAGCGCGTGGTGCGGGATCGCGACCACGGAGTCGCCGTGGCCGAGGGTGTCGATGATGTCGAGGATGCCGTGCTCGAACACGACGACGCGCTGCGGGTCGGCGTCGAGGGTGACGTCCCCGGTCGCGGTGGCGATGGTGACCTGAGCGGCCTCGGCGGCTGCGGAGGTGGCGTCGGCGGCGGTGTCGGCGTCAGCGCTCGAGCATGCGGCGAGAGCGGCGGAGGCGACCGCGACGAGCGCGACCGAGCGCGCGAGTCGGGACGTGTGCATGGTTCTCCTTGGGTGAGAAGGGACGGTCAGGAGTCGCGACGAAAAGTGAGGTAAGGCAGGCCTTACCGGGTGGCCGCGAATTACGCTACACGACAGTTTCGTAAAAGCAAACTCCCAGATGCGAGGCCACCCCCGCCCTGCGTGGAAGCCCGCCCGAGACGGTTTCGCGTCACCGGGAACAAACCGCCCCACGAAAGCGTCGATACAGGTAGAACCGCTCGGCCTGAGCCGCGCGGGACACACGCTGACTGTCGTGGCCACACCGGCCTCCCTCCCCCCCCTCGGGAGGTCGGGTTCCCACCTGATGGCCGTCCCGCGACGCATACGCGCACCACCACCCCCCCTCGGTGGGCTCGGCCGGGCGGTCTCCCTTTCCCCGACCGGACGACGGGAAGCCACTGACGCCGTCCGACGTTCACCCCGTGACGCGTACCCTGGTTGCCGGAAGGAGCCCCCACCGTGACCTCACACAAGATCGTCAAGACCGACGCCGAATGGCGCGCCCAGCTCAGCGACATCGAGTTCCAGGTGCTCCGCATGGCAGGCACCGAACGCCCCTGGACCGGAGAGCTGCTCGAAGAGAAGCGCAGCGGCACGTTCACCTGCCGCGCCTGCGGAGCCGCGCTCTTCAAGTCCGACACCAAGTTCGACTCCCACTGCGGCTGGCCGTCCTTCTTCGACCCCAAGGACTCCGACGCCGTCACCCTCCACGAAGACCTCAGCCACGGCATGGTCCGCACCGAGGTCCGCTGCGCCGCCTGCGAGTCCCACCTCGGACACGTCTTCCCCGACGCGCCCCAGACGCCCACCGGCGACCGCTACTGCATCAACTCCGTCAGCCTCGACTTCCAGGCCGACGAGGGAGCCGGCACCCCCGGACGCAGCGACGACTTCGGCGCCTCAGACGGAGACCTCTGAGTGGCCGAACGACGCTTCCACCGGCCCGCCATGCTCGACATGGAGGAGGCCGAGCAGATCGAAGGGGACATCGACCCCGCCGACCGCGCGCTCATCGCCCACGAGACCGCCCACGCGATGGTCTCCCAAGCACGCGCCTCACAGGACCCCGAGCTCGTCGACCGCCTCATCCGGCTCGTCGACGAAGAAGGCATCGACACCGTCGCCATGCTCTGGTCCAAGGCTGAAGCGCACACCCTGCCCGGCTCGCTCTGGCGCCTCTACATGATCCGCGAATGGGTCAAGACTGACGGTGAGGCCGTCGCCCGGTCCTACCACCACGGCGTCCACGCCGCCCACGTCCGCCACGCCATCGCCGGCGTCGAGGACCCGCCCGGACCCGAAGAGGTCCAGCGCCTCGCCGACAAGATCCTCTCCGGCGTCTACTCCGGCGACCTCGCCACCGCGCTCGAACGCGCAGGCGCCTTCTGCCGCGTCGTCGCCACCGGCATCGCCTTCGAAGCCGAGACCGACGAAGGTCACTCCGACGCCCGTGCCCACCGCACCACCATGCGAGCCGCCCAGCTCCTCCGCACCGGAGAAGACCTCGAGACCAACGCCCGCATGTGGCGCGAGGAGCGGCTCGACTGAGTTGTTTGGCTGTTGACGCGCGAGCGCGTCAACAGCGGCGCACGGCTCGACGCGGCGTTCACGCCGCCGCGTCGCCCTTCGCTACTTCAGTAGGTGGGCTCACCGCGCCCACGGGCGTCAGTCCACCTGAGGCGGCGCCGCGTTCGAGCGGTGCATGAACGCGTGGAACGCCGGCTGGTCCATCTGCGCGGGAGGCAGGTCGCTCTTGGCGCCGTCCGCGCGCATCCCGTCCACGACCAGGCGGGAGATCCGCGAGAGAGCCTCACGTTCCGGTCCGACCGGGCGGCCGACGAACGAGCCCAGCGAGAACACCGTCAGTGTCAGATCGGCCGCGGTGATGTCGTCCCGCAGCGCACCCTCCGCCTTCGCAGCGGAGATCAGCTGGTCGAACGGGGCCACGGCGCGGCGCGCCGGCGCGTAGTCGGGGTCAAGGTCGTACATGAGGCGCATGACAGCCCTGACGCCAGGGGTGTCCGCGACGATCAGCGTCCCCTCCTCGACGAACTTGGCGAGCTGGTCCCATGCGGACCCGGCCACCGCCACGGACTCGATACGGCTGGCGAACTCGTCGACCGCGCGATCGTAGAGCGCACGCACGAGCGCCTCGTGGTTGGGGAAGTGGCGGTATGCGGTGCCGACCCCGACGCCGGAGGCGGCGGCGAGCTCGCTGACCGAGATGTCCGCGTCGCGTGACCCCAGCAGCACGAAGGCGGCATCGATGAGCCGTTCACGGTTGGCGATCGCATCGCGGCGTGGGCGGCGTGCGTTCGTCATCCGTCCATCCTAGGCAGATGCGGGGCGTCGGCGGTCACCTGAGCCGGGCGTCGCACGCCTACGAGGCGGAGGCGGATGAGCGGTGTTTCGCAACCCGAATCGCGGGTGTTCGCGCAGCGCCGAAGGGGGCGGACACAGGGGTGATTCGGGGTTACAGTGGTGGTGACGTCGGACCGCGGTAGCCCCGGGCTCCAACACCAGCCGCCATGAGCGGCCTTTGCGCCGACTGGCGCTCCCGGTCCGACGTCGTCTCATGTCCAGGCTCGGCGCCTAGAGCGGCACCTGAAGCCCGTGAGACTCCACCGCGACCACGCGCGATCCGCTGTCGGTCGCCTGCACGTGCGCGACGAGCACCCCGCCCGCAGGCAGGTAGGGGTTTGACCGTGGCAGGGCACCCCTGGTGTACCAGCGGGTAGCCGCGCGCACCATCTCGATGATCGTGGGCAACGTGGGGCGATGCACGCAGATGACGCGCGCGACGTCCTTGTCCAGCATCTTCTGGAGCAGCTTCGCGGTGGCGAGCGGCTTCTCGGCATGTCCTGGCTCGGTGAGCCGTTCGTAGGTCTTCACCTCGATGCCGGATGCTTCCGCATACGGACGGATGGTCGCCATCGTCCGTTCGGCAGGCGAGGACGTGATGCGCGCGGCGCCGAACGCGGCGAAGAGCGGCACGAGCTGCCGTGCGCGCTCCTGTCCCCGCTTGGTGATGGGGCGCGTGATGTCCGAGCGGTGCCACGCCTTGCGACGCTTGGCGCGCGCATGCCTGGCGATGATGAACGCGTGCGTCTCGAGGCGCTCGTTCTCGTAAGCGGTGACGAGCGCCTCAAGCGGGCGAAGGTCGTCCTTGAACGTGATGCGGCGTGCGGCCTCGTCGATCGTCAGCCAGGCCGACCTGTCGATCTCGGACTTGTCGATCTTGGGGTACGGAGGGCGAGCGCGGATGGGGCCGGTCTCCTTGGACGCGACCTTCGCGGCCCAGTACTTCACGACCTTCGTCTTGTCGCCGGCGATCGGGTAGCGGAGGGTCGGCAGAGGCTGCCCGAGCACGATCTGCTTGCCGGTCTCCTCGGCGACCTCACGGATCGCGCAGGCGGGGAGGGTCTCGCCTGGGTCGAGCTTGCCCTTCGGCCAGGACCAGTCGTCGTAGCGCGGCCTGTGGACGGCGAGCACCTGCAGCTGACCGTTCCGGACCCGCCAGACCAGTGCTCCCGCCGCCACGACAGTGCCGGGAGGGTAGCGCTTCACTTCCCGCTCTTCCTCCGCTGGGGCTGACGCTCGATGTACAGGGACTGGAGATCCTGCAGGGGCTGGCCCTCCGCGTCGGACCTCATCGCCTTCCAAGCACCGTCGGGCTGGAGCTCCCATGCGCCGGTGGTCTCCGCCATGGCGAGGTCGACGTTCTCGAGCAGGCTGGCGACCTGCGCCTCGTCGACGATGGTCACGAGCGCTTCGATGCGTCGGTCGAGGTTGCGGTGCATGAGGTCGGCGGAACCGATGAAGACCTCCGGCTCGCCGCCGCCTCCGAAGGCGTAGATGCGGGAGTGCTCGAGGAATCGGCCCAGGATGGAGCGCACGCGGATGTTTTCGCTGAGCCCAGGGACGCCGGGGCGGATGGCGCAGATCCCTCGGATGACCAGGTCGATCTTCACGCCCGCCTGCGACGCGCGGTAGAGGGCGTCGATGGTGCGCTCGTCCACGAGCGAGTTGACCTTGATCTTCACCCAGGCGTCCTCGCCCGCGCGGGCGCGTGCCGCCTCGGCCTCGATGCGGTCGATCAGCCCCTTGCGGATGCCGTTCGGGGCGACGATCACGCGGCGGAACTTCGCCTTGGGCGCGTAGCCGGAGAGCTGGTTGAACAGCTTGGTGAGGTCGGCTCCGACGTCGGGGTCCTTGGTCAGGAGGCCGTAGTCCTCGTAGAGCCGCGCGGTGCGCGGGTGGTAGTTGCCGGTGCCGATGTGGCTGTAGCGCTGGAGGCCGTCCTCCTCCTGACGCACCACGAGCGAGAGCTTGCAGTGCGTCTTGAGGCCGACGAGTCCGTACACGACGTGCACGCCCGCCTGCTCGAGCTTGCGGGCCCACGAGATGTTGCGCTGCTCGTCGAAGCGCGCCTTGATCTCGACGAGCGCGAGGACCTGCTTGCCGTTGCGGGCGGCCTCGATCAGTGCGTCCACGATCGGCGAGTCTCCGGAGGTCCGGTAGAGCGTCTGCTTGATCGCGAGGACCTTGGGGTCGTTCGCCGCCTGGGCGAGGAACGCCTGGACTGACGTGGAGAACGAGTCGTACGGGTGGTGAAGGAGCACGTCTCCGCGCGTGATCGCAGCGAAGATGTTCTGCTGCTGCGCCGTCTCGACCGGTGCGAGCCGGTGGTGCGTCGTGGGTCGGAACGCCGGGAACTGCAGCTTGGGGCGGTCCAGGTCGGCGATCACGTTGAGGCCCGTGAGGTCGAGCGGGGCGGGGAGGTGGAACACGTCCATCTCGGTGATGCCGAGCTCGCGGACCAGCAGCTCGCGGATCTTGGGCGGAAGGTTCTCGGCGACCTCGAGTCGCACAGCGGGGCCGAAGCGTCGGCGAAGCAGCTCGCGCTCCATGGCCTTGAGGAGGTTCTCGGCGTCGTCCTCCTCGACCTCCATGTCCTCGTTGCGGGTGACGCGGAACGTGTAGTGGTTGAGCACGTCCATGCCGGGGAACAGGTAGTCGAGGTGGGCGCCGATGACGTCCTCGAGCGTGACGAAGCTGCGCGGCTCGTCGGACAGGGCCCAGGCGTCGACCAGCTGCGAGGGGCGGCCCTTCATGTCCACGGAGAGGAAGCGGGGGAGGGTCTCGGGGACCTTCACTCGCGCGAAGTACTCCTTCTCGGAGTCGGGGTCACGGATCTCGACGGCGAGGTTGAGGGACAGGCCGGAGATGTAGGGGAACGGGTGCGCGGGGTCCACGGCGAGCGGCGTCAGCACGGGGAAGATGTCGGAGCGGAAGAGCTTGCGCAGGCGGTTCTGCTCGCTGTCGCCAAGCTCGTCGTAGCGGACCAGGTGGATGCCCTCGCGGGACAGCTCCGGGAGCACGACGTCCTCGAAGACCGCGGCGTGCTCGTCCATGAGCTGGTGGGCGCGGTCGGTGAGCGCCTCGACCAGGCGGGTGGGGCTCATGCCGGTGGCGGACGGGACGGCGAAGCCCGCGGCGATGCGTCGCTTGAGGCCCGCGACGCGGACCATGAAGAACTCGTCCAGGTTGGACGCGAAGATCGCGAGGAACCGTGCGCGCTCCAGCAGCGGGGTGGCAGGGTCCTTCGCGAGCTCGAGGACGCGCTGGTTGAAGGCGAGCCAGGACAGCTCGCGGTCCAGGAAGCGGTCCTCGGGGAGGTCCTCGGACGTCTCCTCGGTCTCATAGACGGGCACCGCCATGGTCTCGTCGGAGACGATGTCGATGGGGGCGCTCGGGTCCGGTGCGGGCTGCGGCCCCGCCTCGCTGAGATCGATGCTGTCCGACATGGTTCTTATCGTTGCACGCGGGCCCTTCGGTGGCGACCCCTTTGTGCTGGTCTGAGGCCTGAATGGCACAGGTTGCGGGACTGGGGACGGGGCACCTACGCATTCATCCCTGAGAATGATGCTCCGCACGCCGGGATTCCACTAGAACTGAAGGTGAGGACGCTGCCGTCAGGACCGCCTTCCCGCGGGCCGCCATGCAGCGCCGGAAGGAGTGGCGATGGCGCCCGCACCGATCGAGATCGATCACCTGACCAAGCGGTTCGGCGACGTGGTCGCCGTGGACGACGTGTCCTTCGAGATCGCCGAGGGGGAGATCTTCGGCTTCCTCGGTCCCAACGGCGCCGGGAAGTCCACGACGATCCGCTGCCTGCTGGATCTGATCCGCCCCACGTCGGGCTCGTGCCGCGTGCTCGGGCTCGACTCCCGCAAGGACGCGGTGGAGATCCGCCGCAGCCTTGGCTTCCTCCCGTCCGACCTCGCCATGTACCCGAACCTCACGGGCCGTCAGACGCTCGAGTTCCTCGCCCATCTGCGTGGCGGCGTCGACTGGGCGTGGGTCGACGAGCTGTGCGAACGGCTCGACGCCGACCTGGGCCGACGCGTCGCCGAGTACTCGTCCGGCAACAGGCAGAAGGTCGGCATCATCCAGGCCTTCATGAACCGCCCGAAGGTCGCGGTGCTCGACGAGCCCATCACCGGCCTGGACCCGCTCGTCCAGCTCGAGTTCCACGCGATGCTTCGCCAGCATGTCGCCGAGGGCAACACCGTCTTCCTGTCCTCCCACACGCTCTCCGAGGTGGAGAGGGTGACGGATCGCGTCGCCTTCATCCGCCACGGGCGGCTCGTCGCGGTGGAGCGGATGGACGATCTGCGCGCGAAGGCCGTCCGGCGGCTGCGACTCGAGTTCGCGGCCCCCGTCGCCGCGGAGGAGTTCCTGTCCGTCGAAGGCGTTCACGAGGCGACGGCCGACGGCGCGACGCTCACGCTGCAGTACGAGGGCTCGATGGCGCCGCTGCTGAAGGCGGCCACGAGTCGCGAGGTCCTGTCCGTCGAGTCCGGCTCGCTCGACCTGGACGAGATGTTCCTCGAGTTCTATCGCGACGAGGTGGCCGAGGCTGGAGCGGACGCGGACACTGCCCGCGGGGACGCCGCCGACGAGCCCACGACGACGGGCGCCGGAGGCGTGTGATGATGCTCCGCACGCTCTACCTCAAGTCGATCCGCGACCGGTGGATCGGTGCGCTGATCGGCGTCGCAGCGCTCACTGCAACGGCGCTGCTGAGCATGTGGGCCTACTCGGGCATGGGCGACGAGGTCCTCACCTTCTTCGACCAGATGCCCGAGTTCTACTCGACGGCGATCGGTCTCAGCTCCGTCGGCGGCGTGACGATGCTGATGATGAGCATGATGCTCAACTTCCTGGGCCCCTTCGTGATCGCAGGGATCGCCATCTCGATCGGCGCGGCCACGTTCGCGGGCGAGGAGCGCACCGGCACCGTCAACATCCTGACCACGGTGCCCCGCTCGCGTCGGCGGCTGCTGTGGTCCAAGACGGCGGCCATGGTCACCGTGCTTCTGGGCGCGGGCCTCGCGAGCTGGGGCGGCTACGCCCTCTCGGTGGTCGCTTTCGGGGAGACGACAGAGGGCGTCGACGTCGGGGCGGCGACGGTGCACGTGCTCGCGGTGTCGTTGCTGTTCGGCTCGCTCGCCCTGATGCTCAGCACGTCGACCGGCCAGCAGGCGCTCGGATCGGGAGTGGCCACGGGCCTGCTCGTCCTGTCGTTCCTGATCTCCGGGGTGGTGCCCCTCATCTCCGGGTGGGAGGACTGGGCGCAGATCTCCCCCTGGTACTACATCTCCGACGGCGACCCCCTGGCGAACGGCGTGCAATGGACGCCCGTGCTGTGGATGCTCGCGGGATCCGTGGTGCTGATCGCGGTCGCGTTCCTCACGTTGGACGCCCGCGACCTGAAGTCCGGCGAGGGGCGGCTGCCGCTCGTCGAACGCGTGACCGGCGACCCGCGGGTGGAGAAGGCGCTCGCCATGCTGCGCGGCCGTTCGAACGCGACCGGGGTGGTGGGCATCACCATGGCCGAGGGTCGTGCCGCGCTCACGATCGCGGGCGGCGGCATCTTCCTCATGATGTTCGCCCTGGGCCCGCTGTTCCTCGCGGTGTCCGACTTCGTGGGTGAGTTCGCATCGGCCTTCCCGGACTCGATCATGGCGCTCGTCGGCTTCGCCGACTACTCGACGCCCGAGGGCTGGTACCACGGTGAGGGGCTGAGCATCGTGGCGCCCGTCGCGGTGGCTGTCGTGGCGATCGGTCGCGGCGCGAGCCTCGCGCTCGAGGAGCGGACGCGTCGCGTCAGCTTCGTGATGGGCAGCCCGATCTCGCGTGCCGCCTTCGCGTGGCGCAAGCTTGCGGCCGCGGTGCTGATGGCCGCGGGCGCGGGTGCGCTCGCGGGAGCAGGCATGGCGGCGGGCAACCTCGTCGCAGGCCTGGGCCTCGACTGGGGCAACGTCGCCGGCGCGACCCTCTCACTGATGCTGCTGGGGACGACGCTCGCCGCCGTCGCGTTCCTCGGCGGCGCGCTGAGCGGCAACCCGTCGGTGGCGAACGGCGCGGGCATCGGCGTAGCGATCGTCGGGTGGGCGGTGGCGTCCTTCGCGGAGATCAACGACGCGCTCGAGCCGTGGGCCCGGCTGTCGCCGTTCTACTACTACTCGTCGAACGTCCCGCTCGAGAACGGGCTGATCTGGTGGCATGTGGGTGTGCTGGCGGTCGCGACGGCGGTGCTCGGGTCCGCGGGCGTCTGGGCCTACACGCGGCGCGACCTCAGGGGCTGAACCGCCCCGTCGGGCTCGCGCCCCACGCTCAGATGTGGCTCTTGTTCCACCGGCCCCGCGAGCGGTAGCGTTCCCGGGTGCCGCGCAGCGGTCGAAGGGGGACAGCATGACCGATCAGCCTCAGCAGCCGCCCGCCCCGGACCCGTGGTCCGCGCCTGGCGGGACGGATGCTCCGGACGCGTTCGCTGCGCCAGGACAGACGTGGAGCCCGCAGGGCACGCCCGCTCAGCACCCGTCGGTCTCGCCGCAGGGACAGGACCACACCGTGCAGGGCCAGCCCTCCGCCGGACAGTGGCCCGCGCCTCCCCAGCCTGCGCCCGCGTGGGGTCAGCCCATGCAGGCACCGCAGGCGGCCCCCTACGGTCAGCAGGTGCCCTACGGCCAGCCCGGTCCGTACGGCCAGCCGCAGTGGGGGCAGCCGCCCGTTCCCGAGGAGCCCAAGCGCAGCACCGTCGGCCTGATCGGCGTCATCCTCGCCGTGGTGGGGCTCGGCCTCGCCTTCCTCGGCATCTTCGCGTTCACGTCGTGGTTCTTCACGATCCCCGCGTTGGTGCTCGCGATCATCGGTCTGGCCCGCAAGCGCGACCGCAACCTGCTGCCGGTGATCGCACTCGTGGCGTCGATCGTGGCGATGGTCGTGTCCATCGTCGTGTTCGTGGACAGCGCCGAGGACGAGTTCGGCGACTTCTTCGACAGCACGCTGTTCTCCGGCGGCCCTGCGGGTGCGACGGGCCCGGATGGGGAACCCGGGCTCGGTTCGGTCGAGGACCCGATCGCGGCGGGCACGCCGTTCAGCTACGACTCGGCGTGGATCGGCGAGGACGCGACCGTGTGGGAGGTGACCGTCGACGGGTACATGCCGCTGCCTGAGTCCACGTGGACCGGGCCCGGTCGGTGCATCGCAGTGGTCGGTGGCGTCACACCGACGTATGTGCCTGAGGGGCAGCGCACGTCCTCGTTGATCGACACTCCGAACGCCTACGCGATCGTGGACGGCGAGGTCTACGAGGGCAATCAGAACTGCGACACCGGCGAGCTCGTTGCCCTGGGCTACGGGCACCTGTGGAGCGCCGAGGTTCCCGAGAACACGCTCTACCTCTACTACTACGACATCTGGATCCCCGAGGACGTGACCGGTGACATCCAAGCGCTCGTGATCGGCGACCCGAGTCTTGACGGCTCCGTCTACGTCGAGGCAGCCGAGCTGCCATACGTGGGCGCCGACCCCGAGAGCTCGCTCGATGGCGCGGCGGGCGCCTCCGCTCCGGATGGCCTCGAGCTCGTGTCCGCCGGGGAGGCGTTCTCCTACGAGTCGTGGTGGGGCGTGGGTGAGGACGCGTGGGAGGTCGTGATCGACGGCTACATCGACCTGCCGACCCCCGACGGCGAGGACAGCGGCGAGTGCAAGGCGATCGTCGGGACCATCACGCCGACCTCGATCGCGACCGGGACGGTGTCGGACTGGGCTGCGACCCCGGACCTCTACCTCGTCGCCGGCGGCGAGAGCCACTTCGGGTACGCGAACTGCGACTGGACCGGCACTGGGCTGAGCGGCTACGAGTCCCTGTGGGACGCGGAGGTGTCGGTGGGGACCGAGTACTTCTTCTACGACATCGTCCAGGTCCCCGTGGAGGTCGCGGCCGACGTCGAGGCGATCCAGGTGGGTGACCCCGATTTCGACGACGTGGTGACCTACGTCGAGGCGCTGCCGATCGCACCGTGACCGGCATCGTCCGGCGTGATCGCGTCGCGTCCTTCGGCATACTCGACTGATGACCCGCCGCGACCTCCTTCGAGCCGTCCTGCCCGGCCTCGTCGTCTCCGGGCTGGCCGTGTGGGCCTTCGCGGGCCTGCTCGACGCGCTGCTCGAGCAGGAGGACCTGTACGTGGTCGACCAGCCTCTCGTGGACTGGCTCGCGTCGCACCGGACCGAATGGCTCACGACGACGCTGACCGCGATCACGAACGCCTTCGGACCCGTGATCCTGCCGATCGTGGTGGGCGTGGTGTGCGCGATCTGGGGCGCGCGCAGCAGGCAGTGGCGAGACCCGCTGCTCCTCGCGGGGGCGATGGTGCTGTCCACTCTCATCGCGATGATCGTGAAGGCGATCATCGAGCGGCCCCGGCCGGACGAGTCGTTGCAGGTGATCCCGGGCCTCGAGACGTCCTTCTCGTTCCCGTCAGGGCACACGACGGGCGCGGCCACGCTCGTGCTGGTGCTCGGGTACCTGGTGCTGCGGCGTCGGCACCCCCGGAAGTCGCTTGTGGCGTGGGCGGTGCTGTCCGTCGTCGTCATCGTGCTGGTGGGAGGAAGCCGCCTGTACCTGGGCTATCACTTCTTCACCGACGTGCTCGCCGGGGCGAGCCTGGGGGTATTCACGCTCGGGCTGGTGGCCAGCGTGGACAGGTGGCTGGACCTGCGCGAGCGCGCCGCACGGGAAGCAGACGGCGCGGCGCAGCGTTGACGTAGCCCGGCGCCACCCGGTGCCTCGGTCGCGCGACCGCCGATCGCGGGTTAGCGTGGAGGCCATCCTCAACGTTGGGAAGAACCAGTCGGCGCGCGCGGAAGCGTCGTGCACAGGCTCTGGGGGCGGAAGGGAGAACGAGTATGTGGTGGAGATTCGCGCAAGCGGTACGGCGCGGTGAGCACAGGCTGTCGATCACGACGTGGCTCACGGCGATCACTGCAGTGCTGTACACGCTGCTGCCCGTGGATCTGATCCCCGAGCTGTTCCTGGGACCTTTCGGGTTCATCGACGACCTGGGCCTGTGGGGCGTGGTCGTCATGCTCGCCACGCGCGAGAAGCAGCAGTGGGAGGCAGGTTGGAAGGGCGGCGCGCGCGTCGTCGACGCAGAGCCCGTCTGACCCTCCTCAGCGTCGTCCCCAGGGGCGGTTCTGTCGCCGTCCGCGAGTAGGGTGGCAGGCATGCCGACGACGCCTTTCGACTCCCTTGACGACTACATCTCGATCCCTCGCGTGGAGGGCCTCGCGCTGAGCCCCGACGGTGCTCGCGCCGCCCTCACCGTCGCGTCGCTGAGCGAGGACAAGACCTCCTACGAGCGGGCGCTCTGGGCGGTCCCGGCCGACGGTTCAGGCACACCCGTGCGTCTCACGCGTTCGGCGAAGGGCGAGGGTGGTGCGGCGTACACGTCCGCGGGCGACCTGCTGTTCGTGTCGGCCCGCCCGGGCGCCGGCGAGGATGACGTGCCGCAGCTGTGGGTGCTGCCTGCGGCCGGCGGCGAGGCTCGGCCGGTGACGGCGCTCGCCGGAGGTGTGTCCGGCCTCGTGGCCGTCGCCGAGTCCGCGCCTGTGGTCGTCATCGCGGCGCCGCTGATGCGCTCGGCCGAGACGCTTGAGGACGACACCAAGATCCGTGCCGACCGCAAGAAGAAGAAGGTCAACGCGATCCTCCACGAGGCCTACCCGGTGCGCCACTGGGACCACGACCTCGGCCCGGACGAGACGCACCTGCTCGCGATCGACCTGAGCGACCTGCCCGCGGAGACGCCAGGGATGGAGAACGCGGAGATGCCGTCGGATGGTCCGGCTCCCTACCCGGGCTGGCTTCCGCGCCCGGTGGACCTGACGCCGCACCCCGGCCGCTCCGCCGACGTTGACGGCGCTGCGCTGTCCGCAGACGGCACGACGCTGGTCGCCGCCATGCCGACGCCTGAGGGCCGAGGCTCACGCGCCCGCCTCGTCTCGATCGACGTCGCGACCGGAGCGCACACCGTCCTCTTCGACGAGGCCCACGTGGACCACGCCGTCCCCGCGATCAGCCCCGACGGGTCCATGCTCGCGCACATCCGGATGCCCAAGGCCGACCCGAACGGGCCGACCGACCAGGAGCTGTGGCTCAGCGGCATCGACGGCTCGCAGCCGCGCCGCGTCGCCGAGGGCTGGGACCGCTGGCCTGGCGAGATCGCCTTCACGGTGGACGGCACTGCTCTGATCACCGCGACCGACCAGGACGGCCGAGCGCCGATCTTCCGCATCCCGCTCGACGGCTCGCCCGTCGAGACCGTCGTCGCTGACGACAACGCGTACACGGCGGTCGCGCTCGACCGCACGGGCGCGGGGCTGGTGGCGCTGCGCTCGTCGTACATGGCTCCCGCGCACCCGGTGCGCGTCGATTTCGACGGCGCCGTCACGGAGTTCGCGACACCCGCGCCGGTGCCCGCTGTGCCCGGGACCCTGACCGAGGTCGAGACTGTCGCGGAGGACGGCGCGCGTGTGCGCGCCTGGCTCGTACTGCCCGACGGCGCGTCGGCCGAGAAGCCCGCGCCGCTGCTGCTGTGGATCCACGGCGGGCCGCTCGGCTCGTGGAACGCGTGGTCGTGGCGCTGGAACCCGCTGCTGGCCGCCGCTCGCGGCTATGCCGTGCTGCTCCCGGACCCCGCGCTGTCGACCGGCTACGGCCTCGACTTCATCGCGCGCGGCTGGAACTCGTGGGGCGACAAGCCGTTCACCGACCTCATGTCCATCACCGACGCCGCCGTCGCGCGTGACGACATCGACGAGCAGCGCACCGCCGCGATGGGCGGCTCCTTCGGTGGCTACATGGCCAACTGGGTGGCCGGCCACACCGACCGCTTCAAGGCGATCGTCACCCACGCGAGCCTGTGGGCCATGGACCAGTTCGGTCCCACCACGGACCACGCCGAGTACTGGCAGGAGATCTTCACGCCCGAGTCGGCGCTCGAGAACTCGCCGCACCGCTTCGTGCAGGACATCGTGAGCCCCATGCTCATCATCCACGGCGACAAGGACTACCGCGTGCCGATCGGGGAGGGCCTGCGTCTGTGGGCCGAGCTGTCCGCGCACTTCATGGACGAGGACGGCTCCATGCCGCACAAGTTCCTGTACTTCCCGGACGAGAACCACTGGATCCTCAAGCCGCAGCACGCGGTCGTCTGGTACGAGACGGTGTTCGCGTTCCTCGGCGAGCACGTGCTGCACCAGATGCCCGAGCGTCCCTCGATCCTCGGCTAGCGCATGCGAAAGGCCCGGCGGGCTGTCCCGCCGGGCCTTCGCGCGTCTGCTGTGGGTGAGGCGCTACGCCTGGTCGTCCACCACGTCGTCCTGGTCCACGATCTGGATGGACTGCGTCGTGGCGGGAGCGTCGTCGGACGACTCCTCCGGAGCGGCTGCGGCGGCGGTCGCACCGCCTACCGAGAGGCCCGCGGCGGCGCCGAGGGCGACGGCGCGCATCGTGGTGCGGTGGACGACGGACATGCGTCGGGGGACGGTCATGTGCGCTCCTACGTCGACGCCGCGCTGGTCGCGACTCTCACCCCTCCAACGGTCTGAGGGGCGTTTCTGTTTCCATGCGGATCGTGAAGTATCTCGAGTGCGGGTCCTCCGTGTAGTCCGCGAACGGGCCTGTCGCGGTGAATCCTGCACGCGTGTAGAGCCGATGTGCGGGGCCGAAGAACTCCTGCGTCCCCGTCTCGAGGCTGACCTGGGAGTAGCCCCGGTCGCGCGCCGTGCTGAGGAGCTCGCGAAGCACTGCGGCGGCGACGCCCTTCCCTCGCGCGGCCTCCGCCGTGCGCATCGACTTGATCTCGCCGTGGCTCGCATCGAGCTCGGCGATCGCGCCCACGCCCAGCAGCGTCCCGTCGTCGTCCCTTGCGGCGAGGAAGACGATGCCGGGCTTCTTCAGGCGGGTGACGTCCAACGCGTGGACGGACTCGGCAGGCGAGGTGGCGTGCATGTCGCGCAGGTGCTCCTCAAGCAGTGCGACGACGTCCGGCATCGCCGGATCTTCCGGGGTGATCCGCATGGATCGAATCGTCTCACTGAAGCGGCACCGGGTACACGGTTGTCGCTCTCCGGGTACACGTGTGTCGCCCGTGAACGGCCCGCCCACGTGCGGGTCACTCAGCGTCGCATTCGCGCCGCTTCCGGCTGTTCGGGGTCACTCAGCGTCGCTTCCGAGCCGCTTCCGGCTGTTCGGGGTCGCTCAGCGCCGCTGTGGCCCGCTCGTGAACGCAGCTACGCGCCTCGCGGCACGTACATGATCACCGCGGCGCCCGCGAGGCAGATCAGCGCCCCGATCACGTCCCAGCGGTCGGGGCGGAACCCGTCGGCCACGACTCCCCACAGGATCGAGCCGACGATGAAGACCCCGCCGTACGTGGCCAGCACTCGCGCGAAGTTCGCATCGGGCTGGAACGCCGCGAACACTCCGTACAGGCCGAGCGCGATCACGCCTCCGCCGACCCACAGCCAGCCACGATGCTCCCGCAGGCCCTGCCACACCAGCCATGCGCCGCCGATCTCGAACAGGGCGGCGACCACGAACAGCAGCGCGGACTTGAGGAAGAACATGAGGCCCCCGGGTTGGGATCGTGGCATGAACGCTAGCGGAGCAGCGAGGTCGAACACGAGTTGCGGCGCGCGCTCGTCGCAGGGCGGGAACGGTAGCCGAGTGGGACGATGGAGGTGACGACGCGCACGTCGCGACGTCGCTGAGGAGGTCCCCGATGGCGGCCGTACCTACTGATGCGTCAGGGCGCGCACCTGGCGCCCGCGATGGCTTGCTCACCCGCGCGCTGCTTTCGGGCGAGGTGACCTTCGTGCTTGCGTCCGCCCTCCTCGTCCCGGTGATGTCCTGGGCGGCGTCCGCGACCTATCCCGATGGCAGCGCGGCGATGGTGGGTGGGATCAGCCTCGTCGTCGGGATCATCTACGCCTTGATCGGCGCGTTGATCGCTGTGCCGGTGCTGACGCGCCTGCTCGCGCGACGCCTGTCCCACCGCGCGCAGGGCTGGTCCTCCGGAACGAACGCGCTGGCGCACGCCGGGATCGCAGCGGCTGTCGCGCTCCCGTTGCCACTGTTCGGGTGGGTGATGCAGACGGTGCAGAACGGAGGCATGGATCTGCCGTCCGACCTGTTCGTGATCGGCGTGTTCGCGGCGCCGGCGATCGTCGGAGCGGCGCTCGCGCCGACGGTGGACCGCTGGGCCGCTCGCGATGCTGGTCGCGGTTCTCGGTTGGTGATTCTTGGGGTTGCGGCGCTCGTGCTGGTGCTCGTGGCCGTGGTGGCGCTGACCCTCGCGTTCTAGCGGCGGAGCGAGCCGACGAGGCACGGAAGACGCCGGCAAGCCCGGTAGTTCTCAATCCACCCCGTTCTCCTGCGGCGCTCGACGGCAGTGCTGCGCGCAAAGCAGTACGCGTGCGGATGTGTGCACGCCCTACGATCCAAGCGTGGCAAGGCTGCCCGCTGGGCGTTGCCGTGGTGTGGGTGTGATGCCACGATCCGTGTATGAGTTTCGACATCTACGTGCAGGGATTCGGCGACGATCCGGTCGACATGGCGGCGACAATCGGCCCGATTCTTGCGCCGCTGCTGAGTGTGGACGGGTTATCTATCAGCACCGGCGACGGGAGTGCAGATGTATACGGTGCGCGCAAGTCGCCGATGAATGGACTCATGTTCAACCACGTCGCTGGAAAGAGGGCGTGGGAGGTCATCTTCGAGGTTGCGAAGGCGGCGGACTGGGTTGTCATCCCAGTGGGTGGACCGGTATGCCTTGTCGGCGAGCATCAGTTGGCGGCCCTGCCTGCGGAGCTTCGCGACGTTCCCGTTGAGGTCGTGCACTCCGGCCAGGAGTTGCTCGGGGCCGTGAGCGAGGCATGAGGATCGAGCGAGTCGCCGACGCCTATGGTTCGAGTCGAGTGGCACGCGATGCACGCAGGCGTGACCTCATGACCCTGGTCGCGTCCGTCGCCGTGGGCGGAGCCTGCATGACGATCCTCCTGATCGGCGAGCCGCGAGGCGCGACTGCCGGGTTCCTCGCGCTCGCTGTGACATGGTTCGCCATCCAGGTCCCTGTGTGCGTCACCCGACTTCTCTTGGCCCCGCGTCAGGTGAGCGGCCGGCTCGGTTCCCTCTACCTTCTCCGCACGGGTGAGCGTGCGTTCCTGTTCACGCCGCCCGGTATCGACCTTCTCCGAAGCGTGCCGTTGGACCGTATCCGGCCCGGCTTCACGATCGGAGCCCGACGTGGCCGCGCCGTCATCGTGGCGCCATGGGGCAGTCGGCTGCTCGAGTTCGTCGTCGCGCTGCATCCCTCGGATGTCGCGCGCCTCATCGATGGGCTGGTCAGGACATCACCGCAACGGTGACCTGAGCTCAAGCGGAGCGCCGACGGATTGCCCGCACGCAGGGAGTTGCGGGTCTTGGTGCGGGCGTGGTCACGCGCCCGAGTCGCACGCGGGCATCGTCTCCACGTAGCGCTCGCCGCGGCCCCAGAACCTCCACCAAGGCGAAGGCCTCCATCGCCGGATGGTGAACGTGACCGGGATCCGGTACGTGCGGCAGGACTCGTACCAGCCCCAGGCATCGATCTGTTCCCACGTGTCGCGCGTGACCAGCGCGGCCGCCTCGTCGCGCAAGGCATCGAAACCGCGCTGCGTGGCGAT
This sequence comes from Demequina zhanjiangensis, assembly GCF_030418315.1. Taxonomy (GTDB): domain Bacteria; phylum Actinomycetota; class Actinomycetes; order Actinomycetales; family Demequinaceae; genus Demequina; species Demequina zhanjiangensis. The sequence goes on along the minus strand of NZ_JAUHPV010000002.1, from coordinate 253,231 downwards.
CATGAGCGCCGCCATCAGAGCGTTGAGCCGCGCATGGGACGACGGCGGCATCGCAGCGCCCTTGGCCAGCAGCATCCGGGGAAGTGAATCTCCTTCGAACGGCAGCGACAGGAGGTCGCTCAGCAAGAGGAGGGCCTCGTCGTCCATCGCGCGCCGGTCGGCAGTTGACCTTCCGTACCAGAGCGGGTTCCCGAGAGCCTCCGCGAAGTAGATGGTCGCCACGAAGCTGAGCGCACCATCGGAGCGGAGATCAAGTTGCGGGGTGAGCGTGCTCGGGTGGTCGTCGTGCGTCATCCGGTTGATCCATGCCGCCAACTGGAGATCGGAGCCTGAGAGGACTGCGCCACCTTCGCCGTCGGGCGTGAAGCCTCTCTCAGTCAGCAGCTGATCAGTCTTCGGAAGCCACCGTCGCACTGTGGGCAGATTCGACACCCCCACCCCCGGTTCCTGTGTCAGCCAGAGTCTAGGGTTTCGAGACCCCGGACGCGTGTGCCGTCACGCGCCGTCGTAGCGTTTCCGCTACGTGAGTTCGGGGACGAGGCTCCGCAGCCACGCGAGTGCAGGCTTGGCCTGCCCACGCTGGAACTCGCGAAGTCCAGGCAATGACGGCACGTCCGGCTCAGTGCCCGCCTGCGTGAAGTAGCCGGTGATTGTCGTGACGAGAGCGACCTCTGCATCGCGCGTGGCCTTGTTCGCCACCGGGTTCGCGTGGAACAGCTGCCGAGCCGGGATGCCTGTCTGCATGGATAGCCCACAGCTCGCCGACAGCGCGTCGAGCCATGGCGCGCCGACGCAGGCCCACGGCCAGTCGACTGCCACGACCGCACCGTCGGCCCGTCGCACCATGTTGTCCATTCGCAGGTCAGCATGCACGAGAGCGGCGCCCTGCGACAGCGCGGGGGCGGCAGCCTCCCAGCTGCAGAGCTCGTCCGCGTGGCGAGCGACCCAGCCTGAGTGCTCGCCGACGTGAGTGAGGCGGCTGTCGCAGTCCTTCGAGTCGAAGAGTCTCGCCCAGCGGTCGAAGAGGTCCGAAAGCGCCTCCGAGAACGGTTCGAGGCGCTCGCCGGCGACAGTGACGCGCGAACCGTCGATCGCCGCGACCTTGCTGTAGAGGCCGGCGGCTTCCTCACGGTCCCGAGCAGACCGCGGGTCAAGGGGTCGGCCGAGCATCGCCTCGAAGCCGAGCAGGTGCCAGCCATCGAGGTCGTCCTCCCACAGCAGCGGGGCCATGGGCGTCGACTCGGGGAGAGCGCGCGCCACTTTCGCCTCACGGCGGTTCAGCCAGATCGAGTGCGGGTGGTCCGTCTCGTTCATCGCCTTGGCGAAGACGTGCCGCCCGTCGTCGAGACGAAGCACGCCGGCGAAACCTGGGCTGAACCCCGTGGTGGAGGTGTCAGCGAACCTGACGGGCGCACCCGCGAGGTCGCCGATGCGCTGCTGAACTGCCTCGGGCAGCCCCTCCCAACGCAGCCGCGCGGGATTGCGTGGCTCGGGCACTGAGGAAGAGGGGCTACTCATCGCCTCACCCTAGTGGCGTCGAGAACTCGCGAAAAGGCCTGGTGAAGGGGCAGACGACGTGGCAGGCTTGGCGCACACCGCGCCAGGGGAGCGCGGACGGATTCGGGGGGATCTGATGCGCGAGCGAAGCGGTGCGGCCACGTGGTGGGCGGTAGGCGTCGTGGCGGTCATGGTGGCGGTGGCCGGGTGCTCTGCAGCCGCATCGGAGCAGACACCTTCGGCAGAGGCGTCGGCGACGGCAGCGACCGCGGGCCGAGAGGGGCTGGGCCCGACCGCAGAGCCGAGCGTGGCTGCCGCCGACGGGTCAGGGCAGCTCGCGACGAGCTTCGACGACACGGAGCTCAGCACCACCGTCGTCGATCTCGCCGTCGTGGGTGGCGTCGACGTCGTCCCTGGCCTGTATCGCGCGGTGGGCGATATCGAGGCTGACCCGGGCAACAACGGTGCGCTGTTCGACCGCAGCTGCAAGTGGGGGCTGTACGAGGGCGCCGAGCGCGGGCTCGAGAACATCGTCATGGCGCGAGGCACGGACGGAGGTCATCCGGTCATGCGCATCGCGGAGGGGCAGCGCGCCTACACGCAGTGGTGCGGGGCATGGGAGCTGGTCGATGAGGCGAACCCTCCGACCGAGTTCCCCGACACCTTCGACGACGGCTACTGGGTGGTGGGGCTCGACATCGCTCCAGGCACGTACGAGGGCACGGCGGTGCCCGATCCCGACGACGTGGACACATGGTGCGGGTGGACGGTGTGGTCGACGTTCGAGGTCGAGGCAGAGGGCGTCGACTACGAGCTCGTGATGGAGGCGACCACCAGCACGGCGACGGTCCAGGAGGGCCAGGTGCTCACGTCGGACGTGTGTGGGCCCTGGGTGCGGGTGGAGTGACCCGCGTGGTGGCGGTGGCTGACCCGGAACGTCGGGAACGGGCGCAGAAGCGGCGGTGGGTGACCCGCCGGGCGTGCCGGGAGAGTGGCGCGCCCAGCGGGAAGATCACCGGCCGAACGGAGTGGCTCAGTCGGACTTGCCGCTGGCCAGCCCGTCCTTGATGGCGTCCATGACCGACGAGTCGGCGAGGGTCGTGACATCCCCGACGGGTCGGTTCTCGGCCACGTCGCGCAGCAGGCGCCGCATGATCTTGCCGGACCGGGTCTTCGGCACCTCGGACACCACGAGGATGTCGCGCGGCTTGGCGAGCGGGCCGATCTCCTTGCGGACGTGCGTGCGGAGCGCGTCCGCGATGGCCGCCCCGTCGTCCGGGACCCCCTCAGCATCGCCTCGCACGATGACGAAGGCGACCACCGCCTGACCCGTGATCGCGTCGGTCGCCCCCACGACCGCCGCCTCGGCCACCCACGGATGCGCGACGAGCACGTGCTCGATCTCCGTGGTGGTGAGCCTGTGTCCCGAGACGTTCATGACGTCGTCCACGCGGCCGAGCAGCCACAGGTCGCCGTCGATGTCCTTCTTGGCGCCGTCGCCGGCGAAGTACATGCCGTCGAAGCGGTTCCAGTAGGTGCGGGCGAAGCGGGCGCGGTCGCCCCAGATGCCGCGCAGCATGGACGGCCAGGGCTCCTTGATGACCAGGTAGCCGCCCTCACCGCCGCGGACGGGTCGACCCTCGTCGTCCACCACGTCGGCCGCGATGCCTGGCATGGCCGTCATGGCGGAGCCGGGCTTGGTGGCAGTGACGCCGGGAAGGGGGGAGATCATGATGGAGCCAGTCTCGGTCTGCCACCACGTGTCGACGATGGGGCAGCGCTCGCCGCCGATGACGCGGCGGTACCACATCCACGCCTCGGGGTTGATGGGCTCGCCCACGCTTCCCAGGAGCCGGAGCGAGCTGAGGTCGAAGCCGTCCGGGATGGACTCGCCCCACTTCATGAACGTGCGGATCGCGGTGGGCGCGGTGTAGAAGATCGTGACGCCGTACTCCTGGATGATCTCCCACCATCGCCCCTGGTGCGGGGTGTCAGGAGTGCCCTCGTAGAGCACCTGCGTGGCGCCGTTGATCATGGGGCCGTAGACGATGTACGTGTGGCCGGTGATCCAGCCGACGTCGGCGGAGCACCAGTAGACGTCGGTCTCCGGCTTGAGGTCGAACACGATCCGATGCGTGTGCGCGGCGCCCGTGAGATAGCCGCCGGTCGAGTGCCACAGGCCCTTGGGGGCGCCGGTGGTGCCGGACGTGTAGAGGATGAACAGGGGGTGCTCGGCGTCGACCCACTCGGGCTCGTGCTCGGCCGGCTGCGGGTCTACGACGTCGTGCCACCAGACGTCACGCTCATCGGTCCACTCGGTGGGCTGGCCCGTGCGCTTCACGACCAGGACGTGCTCCACCGATGCCGCGAACCCGGGGTGCGCGATCGACGGGGCGAGCGCCTCGTCGACCAGGGGCTTGAGGGGCAGGTGGGAGCCGCGCCGGTTGCCACCGTCGGCCGTGATGACCAGCTTGGCCTCGGCGTCGTCGATGCGCTGACGCAGGCTCGCGGCGGAGAAGCCGCCGAAGACGACCGAGTGGATCGCGCCGATGCGCGCGCACGCCAGCATGGCGACCACGGCCTCGGGGATCTGCGGCAGGTAGATGGCGACGCGGTCCCCCTTGCCGACGCCCAGGCTGAGCAGCCCGTTGGCGGCCTTCTGCACGCGCTCGTGCATATCGGAGTAGGTGATCGTCTGGGTGTCGCCGGGCTCGCCGACGAAGTGGAACGCGATCCGGTCGCCGCGGCCCTCGCGCACGTGCCGGTCCACGGCGTTGTCGCAGGCGTTCAGCACGCCGTCGTGGAACCAGCGGGCGACGGGCGCGTCGGACCAGTCGAGGATCTCGGAGAACTCCTCCTTCCACACCAGCCGACGGGCCGCCTCCTTCCAGTACTCCAGCGAGTCCGCCTCGGCCTTCTTGTACTCGAAGAGCGTGGCGTTGGAGTGTGCGGCGAAGGAGGCGAGCGGCGCGAAGCTGCGGCGCTCGGTGTGGAGGTTCTCCAGCGTCACATGGTGGCGTGGGTCGTGCGGACGATCCTCACGGACGTCGTTCGAGCTCGGGGACTCGGCGGGGACTGCAGACGGGGACTCATGGACATCGTTGGCCATGCCCGCCAGGTTAGGCGTGATCCAACGAATCTTCCAGAGTTTGTTAAGCGGCCTGCTAGATCAGGTCAAGAAGCGTGTCGGCGGGCAAGTGCGTGCGGCTCCCGCTGCCCGTCACGGGGCCCGTCAGACGTCTTCGTCCTCGTCGAGGCGCTGCGTCGCCCGGTACAGCCACATGCCCACGAGGAAGCCCACGGCGAGCAGGCCGAGGGTGACCAGCACGTGGCGGCCGCCCACCCCGCTGCGCAGCTCGACAGGCTTGCGGAACCTGAGCATGCCCCAGCCGCGCTCGACCGCCGCGTGCCGGAGCGCGCGGTCGGGGTTGACCGCGAAGCCGTGGCCGACGGCGGCGAGCATCGGCACGTCGGTGACCGAGTCGGAGTAGGCGTAGCTGCCACCGAGGTCGTAGCCGCGCTGGGCGGCGAGGTCGCGGATCGCGTCGGCCTTCGCCTGCCCGTACATGTAGGACGTGATCTTGCCGGTGTAGCGGCCGTCCTCGATCTCGAGTCGGGACGCGAGGATCCCGTCGGCGCCGAGCAGGTCGGCGATCGGCTGGACCACGTCCTCCACGGAGGCGCTGACGATGATCACGTCGCGGCCGTTCATCTGGTGGCGGCGGATCAGGTCCAGCGCCTCGGCGTAGACGACAGGGTCGATGTGCTCGTGCACGGTCTCCGCGACGATCCGCTGGACCGTGGCGACGTCCCACCCCTCGATGAGCTCGCTGAGGGCGTCGCGCAGTCGGCTCGTCTGCCGCTCGTCCGCTCCGCCGATCTGGAAGAGCAGCTGCGCGTAGGCGGCACGCACCGCGTCGGACCGTGTCAGCAGGCCCTCGTCAAGGAACGACCGGCCGAACGCGGACGACGAGCTCGTCGCGATGATGGTCTTGTCCAGGTCGAAGAACGCCGCGGTCCGCACGCGGATGTGCGTGCCCCGCCGGCCTCGTGCGTGGCTGGCCATGGCCCTACCTCCCCTATCGGGGACAGCGTAGCCCGGGAACAGGGAACGGACCCGACCGGAGGAGTGTCCACATCCCGCCGGGCGGGCCCGCCCGCCACAAGCCTAAAGGTGGATGCACCCGGTGCGAGCGTTCCAGGGTCCCGACATCGCGGAGTCGTCCACGGGTCGTCTGCGGCCTGCGGCTGTCCACCGGGCCGAGCGGGGCGGCTCACCGGCTCCACGGCGCGAGTCACGATGACCGGGTGCATGCCGTGCTCGACTCCACCCCGCCGGACGACGAGCCTGGCTGGGCTGGCCCGCTGGGTCCCCTCCTGGCGCTGCCCGGCGTGACCGACGTGCTCGTCAACGGGCCCGCGGACGTCTGGCTCGACCGCGGTTCCGGGCTGGAACGGGCCGACCTGGGTGTCAGGGCGGCGCTCGCGAGCGTCAGGTCGGTGCGGGATCTCGCGGTGCGGCTCGCCTCCCTCGCGGGGCGTCGCCTGGACGACGCATCCCCGTGCGTCGATGCGCGCCTGCCCGACGGGTCTCGGCTCCACGCGGTGCTGCCTCCCGTGGCCGACGGCTGCGCGGCCGTCTCCATCCGGCGGCTCGGCGCTGGGGCGTTGGATCCGCGCGAGCTCGTCGCGAGCGGCATGGTCGATCCCGCCGGGATGCACGCCCTGCGTGACATGGTCCGACGCCGCGCCTCGCTGCTCGTCACGGGCGCCACCGGCAGCGGCAAGACGACGCTCCTGACCGCTCTGCTCTCCCTTGCGGCCCCCACCGAGCGGATCGTCGTCATCGAGGAGGCGGGGGAGGTGGCCCCGGATCACCCGCACGTGGTGCGCCTCGTGGAGCGGCGCGCGAACGTCGACGGCGCAGGCGCGGTGCCGCTCTCGGCTCTCGTCAGGGAGGCGCTGCGGATGCGTCCCGACCGCGTCGTCCTGGGAGAGTGTCGCGGGGCCGAGCTGCGAGAGGTGCTGCTCGCTTTCAATACGGGCCACCGTGGCGGGCTGGTGACCATGCACGCCAACTCGGCGGCCGACGTCCCGGCTCGGCTCACGGCGCTCGGGGCGCTCGCAGACATGCGGCCCGACGCTGTCGCGCTCCACGCCGCCGCCGCGTTCGACGCCGTGATCCACCTGGAGAGAGGTGCCGACGGGGTGCGGCGGGTCGTCGAGGTCGTGAGGCTCGTGCTTCGCGGCGGCGCGCTCGGTGTGGAACGGCTCCCGGGGCCCACCTCATGACGCGGCGTCCGCTCCCTCCGTGGACGACGCGGGAGGCGATCGCGGTGGGTGCACCGGAGCTGTCGACGGCCGCGGGGCTGTTGCGGGCCGGTGCACCTCCTGCGACGGCATGGGCAGCTGCCGGGCTGGGCGCTCCAGGGCCGGATGGCGCTCCTGCGGGGGCGCCGCCCGAGCTCGTCGCTGCGACGAGGCTCGCTCATCGAGCCGGCTGTCCTCTCGCGCCGACAGTGGAGGCTCTCGCGGGAAGGCTCGCGGACACGGAGGACGCCGAGGCCCGGGCGGAGGCAGGCGCCGCGGGCGCGCGGCTCTCGGCGCGGATCCTCGGGTGGCTCCCCGCAGTGGGGGTGGTGTTCGCGGCCGCGATCGACACGCGAGCGGTCGGGTGGCTCGTCACGAGCCCGCTCGGCGGCACCTGCCTGGTCGCGGGCCTGCTGCTGACGCTCGCGGGGCGGCGGTGGCTCGCGCGGATGGTGCGGCGCGCGACGGCGTCGCCGCCCGCGGAGGAGGCCGCCGTGCCCTTCGCGATGCTCCTCACCGAGGTGGCTGTCGCCTCCGGGCTGGACGTGCGGGGCGCACTCCAGGGGGTGGGCGGCGCGCTGGAGAGCCTGGCGCCCGAGAATGCCGAGGCGCTCGTCGAGGCGGCGTCGAGGCTCAGGGAGGGAGAGGGATGGGATGCCGCCTGGGAGGGCGCCCCGCCTCGTCTGGGTCCGCTGAAGGAGGCGCTGCGCTGGTGCTGGGTCGCGGGAGGTGCGCCGGGCCCGGCGCTCGCGGCCGCGAGGCTCGCGCTCGAGCGTGCGGAGGCCTCGCGGCGGGAGGCGAAGGTTGCGGAGCTCGGGGTGCGCGTGGCGCTGCCGCTGTCGCTGTGTCTGCTGCCCGCGTTCGTGATGATCGGGGTCGTCCCGATGCTCGCGGCGGTCGCGTCTGGCGTGGGGGTGGGGGTGGGCGTGGGGTGACCGACGGTCGCGGGCTCGCTGCGTTGCGCAGATCCTTCCTATTTACGATATTGGTTTGTCGCGTAATTCGGGCTATCCTCCCGGCGTACCGACTCGACAACCCCCGGAGCCGCAGTCATGGCCATCGCCCGCACCCTCGCAGCAGTCTGCACGTCCGTGCTCGTCCTCGCCGGCTGCGCCCAAGGAGAGACCTCAGACCCGTCGGCCACCGCCGGATCGGACGCGTCCGCGAGCTCCGACGGCACCCTCACCCTCTACTCAGGGCGCGAGGAGGATCTGGTCCAGCCCCTCATCGACCAGTTCACCGCCGACACGGGCATCGAGGTGGAGGTGCGCTACGCGGGCACCACCGAGCTCGCGGCCCTGCTCCAGGAGGAAGGCGCCGCCAGCCCCGCCGACGTGTTCCTGTCCCAGGACGCCGGCGCGCTCGGCGCCGTCGCCAAGGCGGACCTCTTCGCGACGCTCCCCGAGAGCATCACCACGGCGGTGGACCCCGGGTTCACATCCACCGACGGATCGTGGGTCGGGGTCACCGGGCGCGCTCGCGTCCTCACCTACGACAGTGAGGCGCTCGACGCCGCCGACGTCCCCGCGTCGGTGCTCGACCTCACCGACCCCGAGTGGAACGGCAAGGTCGGCATCGCGCCCACCAACGCCTCGTTCCAGTCCTTCGTCACCGCCCTGCGAGTCCTCGAGGGTGAGGACGTCGCCCGCGAGTGGCTCGAGGGCATGGTCGAGAACGATGTCCAGCTCTACCCCAAGAACACCGCGATCCTCGAGGCTGTCCAGGCGGGCGAGATCGAGCTCGGCCTCATCAACCACTACTACTGGTACCGCGCGCTCGCGGAGCTCGGCGAGGACGGGATGCGCGCCCAGCTGTCGTTCCCCGCCGCGGGCGATGCGGGCTCGATCGTCAACGTGACCGGCGCCGGCCTGTTGGACGGCGCCGCCGACGACGCGGACGCGCTCGCGTTCCTCGAGTACCTGGTGTCCGAGGACGGCCAGCAGTACTTCGTCGACGCCACCTACGAGTACCCGCTCGCGCCCGGCATCGACGCTCCCGAGGGTCTTCCCGCGCTCGCGGACCTCACCAACTCCGAGCTCGACCTCTCCGATCTCGACACCCTGGGCGACACGACCGCGCTTCTGACCGAGGTCGGCCTGCTCTAGCAGCCCCGCGATGCGCGCCGCCCTGCTCACCACGCCCGCGAACCGGGGGGCCGTGCGTCCTTCGGTCGCGCGGCTCGTGCTGACAGCGTCGGCCGTCGTGGCTGCGGGCCTCGCTTCGATCCCGCTCGTCTACCTGCTGGTGCGGGTGCTCGGCGCGGAGCCGGACGCCGTGCTCACCGCGTTGATGCGTCCCCGCACGCTCGAGCTCGCCGCGAACACCGTCGGTCTCACCGTCGCGGTCGCGGCGGCGTGCCTCGTGCTCGGCACCGCGACGGCGTGGGTGCTCAGCCAGGCGCGGCTGCCGGGCCGACGTGTGTGGACCGTGGTCTCCACGCTGCCGCTCGCGGTGCCCTCGTATGTCGCGGCGTTCGGGTGGGTGGCCCTCAGCCCTGTGCGTGGATTCTGGGGCGCGTTCCTGGTGCTGACCGTGTGCAACGTGCCGCTGGTGACGCTGCCGGCACTCGCGGCCCTCAGGATGGCGAACCCGTCGCACGAGGATGTCGCCCGGACCCTCGGGCGATCGCGTGCGCGTGCCTTCCTCGAGACGACGTGGCCGCAGATCCGACCCGCGACGCTCGCGGGCGTGCTGCTCGTCGCGCTGTACGTGCTCAGCGACTTCGGCGCGGTGGCGCTCATGCGCTTCGAGGTGTTCACGTGGGCGGTCCACTCCGCCTACACGAGCCAGTTCGACCGCACCCTCGCCGCCGCGCTCTCGACCGTCCTCGCCGCGATGGGCATCGCGCTCGTGTGGGCGGAACGCCGGCTGCGAGGCAGGGAGTCCGAGCAGGGCTCCGCGGTCACGGCCCGCGCGGCGCGAACCCCGGTGGCGCTGGGTCGGTGGACGTGGGCCGCTCCCGTCGTGCTGTCGGTCGCCCCGGTCGCCGCCGTCGTCGTCCCCATGGCGACGCTCCTGAGGTACTTCACCGGTCGCGCCGACACCGCCACGACCGTCGGGGCCGCGGACCTCGCCTCGGACGCGCTGTCCACCGTGACGCTCTCCGCGGGCGGAGCGGCGGTGGCGCTCGCGCTCGCCCTCCCCATCGGTCTGCTCGCGGCCCGGTTCCGGTCGCACCTCAGCCAGGTCCTCGAATCCGCGAGCTACATCGGTCTCGCGCTTCCCGGCATCGTGGTCGGACTCTCGCTCGTGTTCTTCTCACTCGCCGTGGTCCCGGCGCTCTACCAGTCGGTGTGGATGCTGGCGTTCGCGTACGGCGTCCTGTTCCTGCCGAAGGCCGTCGGAGCAGTGCGGGCCAGCGTCGGCCAGGTGGAGCCGGGGCTCGAGGACGTGGCGCGGACGCTCGGATCGACGCGCGCGGGAGTCTGGACGCGTGTGACCGCACGCATCGCCTGGCCTGGCATCGGCGCGGCCGTGCTGCTCGTCGCGCTCACCGCCATGAAGGAGCTGCCCGCCACCCTCCTGCTGCGTCCGACCGGCACGGATACGCTGGCGACGTCCCTGTGGCGGCTGACCGAGTCCGCGGCCTACGGTGCGGCGGCGCCCTACGCGCTGGTGCTGGTCGCCGTCGCGGCGGGACCAGCGCTGCTGCTGACCCGCGAAGCCGTCGCGACGGTCCGTGAACGGAGGGAGAGCGCGTGAGCGAGCTGCAGGTGCGCAAGGTCGTCGCCGCCTACGACGGCGCTCCCGTCGTGCACGGTGTCACGTTCACGGTCCCGTCGGGCCAGCTGGCCGCCGTGCTCGGCCCCTCCGGATCGGGCAAGTCCACGTTGATGCGCGTCATCGCCGGCCTTCACTCGCCGCTCGAGGGCGCCATCGTCGTGGGCGACCGCGTCCTCACGGGTCCGCGCGTCGAGGTCCCCCCGGAGCGGCGCCGGATCGGCCTGGTCCCGCAGGACGCTGCGCTGTTCCCTCACCTCGATGCGCGAGCGAACGTCGCCTTCGGTCTGCCCCGCGCCGAGCGGGCGGGAAGCCGCCCCGACGAGCTGCTCACGATGGTCGGCCTCGAAGGCCTCGGCTCGCGCATGCCAGGCGAGCTCTCCGGCGGGCAGCGTCACAGGGTCGCGCTCGCGCGTGCCCTCGCTCCCCAGCCCGACGTGATCCTCCTGGACGAGCCCTTCTCCGCGCTCGACGCCTCCCTCCGTGCCGAGGTGCGGGCGCAGGTCCGGCAGGTGCTTCGCCGCACCCGCACGACCGCGGTGCTCGTGACCCATGACCAGGACGAGGCGCTCTCCATGGCCGACATCGTCGCCGTGCTCGACGGAGGCCGACTGGTGCAGGTGGGATCGCCCACCGAGATCTACGAGTCGCCGCACTCCCGGTGGCTCGCGCAGTTCGTGGGCGGCGCGGTGGTGCTCCCCGGCACCTGGACCGGAGGCGCCGTCACGTGCGCGCTGGGCGAGGTGCCCGCCACTCTCGGACTCGGTGAGACAGCGCACGCAGGGGATCGCGTGGAAGTGGCCGTGCGCTCGGAGCATCTCGTGCTCGAGCGGCCCGATCACGCGTCCGACGGGACGGTGGCGTTGGTGAGGAACGTCGCCTACTTCGGGCACGACGCCGTGGTCACCTTGGATCTGCCCGGCGTTCAAGACCCCGTGGAGGCGCGGGTGATCGGCGGTTCGCCCGTGGTCCCCGACACCGAGGTGAGGGTGCGGGTCGCACGGCCTGGCATCGCCTTCGCCGCGGAGCGTCCCGCCTGAGCGTGGCCCCTACGAGACGGTGATCTGGAACTCCATGCCGAGCGCGCGGTGGTTCCCGATCGAGCAGTAGAGCGTGTACGTGCCGGGCTCAAGGTCGACCGAGAGGGTGGCCGTCTCCTGAGGCCCGATGACCGCGGTCGCGCCGCCGGGACCGCCTTCGAGCACCAGGTCGTGGTCGGCGCCACCGTCGTTGCGCAGTTCGAAGACGACCGTGCCCGCGGGAACCTCGGTGGTCGAGACGATGTAGGTGAACTCGACTGCCGAGACCTCCACGACGGCCGATTCGGCGGCGTCGGGCTCGGCTGGCGCGGTGGACGCGGTGCTCGCGCTGGACGGGTCGGAGCCGCTCGGAGTCGCAGTGCCCGGCGCGCTGGTGGTGGCGGTCTCTGACGGCACGTCGCCCGAGCCTGAGCTCGTGGTGTCCGGGCTGCCGGTGCATGCGGCGAGCAGCAGCGCGAGGACGGCGATCGAGGCGGCGAGGACGGTGCGTGAGGACGCGGGCGCGGTGCGGTTCATCGGGGACCTCCGGATCCGTGTGCGCGGACTTTCACGGTACGTCAGGGGCGTGTCGCCTGCTCGCCCAGGGCGTGCACAGTCCCCGCGTTCTGGCCCGTTCATCCACCGATCGCGAAGGCTCGTGCCCCTCGCGATCCCTGCTCGGCGAGGCTGAAGGCCCGAGGAGAGGAGGCCCAGATGGCCGAGCAGACAGAGCACGTTTCCACCTGTGAATGCGAGTTGTCGGAGTGCGAGCGGATCGAGCTGGAGCTCGCACGAGAGCGGGCGCGAGAGCGAGCTCGCGCCTGGGACGACCGCGGCATGGCGACCGTGGAGTACGCGATGGTGACGGTCGCCGCCGCGGCGTTCGCCGGGGTGCTCGCGGTCCTCATCCGCTCCGACGAGGTGCGTGAGCTTCTCGCCGGAGTGATCAGGGGAGCCTTCGGCGGGTGAGGCGCCCATCGTCTCGCGACGACGGGTCGGCGGCCGTCGAGCTGGCGGCCGCCATGCCCGCCGTCGCCCTGCTGCTGGGCGCCGTGGCGGGCGCCGGGGTGTGGGGCGCGCGTCAGGTCGCGGCACAGCAGGCCGCTGGAGCGGCGGCGCGTGCGGTGCTGGTGGGCGAGCCCGGACAAGCTGCCGCGGCCGCCGCGTCTGCTGTCGGAGACGGCGCCACGGTGAGCGTCGCGGAGTCGGGAGCGTCGGTCATCGTCACCGTGGTCGTCGAGGCGGGTGGCTGGCTTCCCGACGCCCGGGCCAGCGTGGTCGTCACGGACGCGCCGTGAGGGTCGAGCAGGCAGTTCGGCTGCGCCGGTGGCCCCGGGCGCGGGACCTGAATCTCGAGCGAGGCTCGGCCGTGCCAGTCGTCGTCGGGCTGATCGCCTGCGCCGTCGCGCTCGCGGTCGCGGTGGCGGGGCTGGCGGGGCAGTCGGCTCGGGGAACTCGCGCCCAGGCGATCGCCGACGCGGCGGCGTTGGCGGGCGCGTTCGCGGAGCGGCGGGACGGCGACGGATGCGTCGTGGCGTCGCATCTTGCCGCGGCCAACGCCGCGGTGGTGGTGGTCTGTACGGCCGAGGATCGCGCGGACGTTCAGGTCACAGTTTGGGTCGGCTCGGGAGCTCTGGTCGGGACGGCTGTCGCCCGTGCGGGCCCCGCGTTCTCGCGCTAGGCCTCAGAGGTTCGGCGCACGGCGCACAGACGCCGAGTGGGCAGCGGCGTGCGGCTCCGGGCTACTGCCCCGTCGGCTTGACGTAGATGAGGCTCGAGTCGCTGCCGTCGGGGCGTTGCAGCGCGCCCACCGTGACGTAGTCGAGCGCCACCTGTGGATCCGGCGCGGCTTGGTCGTACTCCGCGAAGAACATGACGACGAAGTCGAAGCCGTCCGCAGGCACCGACTCGAGCTCCGGGGAGCCGAGATCCACCGACCCCGACAGATCGCCGCGGTCGCACCGATCCCCGGCATCGACGCCGCTCGCGGTCGCGCCCTCGAACGTCGCCTCTGAGATGCCGATCTCAGGCACCGACTCTCGCGACGGGTCGTCGGGCTGCGTCGGCCAGGATTGGGGCGTCATGGTGCCGGAGACCGCCCAGCATGCGACCCCTGTCTCGGTCGCCGTGCCGGGCAGGGCTGCCGCGACGGCGACGTTGAAGACGCTGTCGGTGCCATCGACGAGGGAGCCGTCGAAGGTGAAGTCGATGCCGATCCAGTAGGGGTCCTCACGTGTGCCCGCGCCTCCGGGGACGGTCTGGTCCGGCGACGGGCTCGGGTCGGCCTCCACCGTCTCAGTCACCGTGACGGAAGGAGTGTGGGTGGCGTCCGACGGGCTGGGCTCCGGCTCGTCGTCCGACGTGGCCGGCCCCCATGCGATCCAGGCGACGATGCCGAGCGCGATCAGGGCCACGGTCGCGACCACCCACGCCACTGCGGTGGAACGCGAGCGCGCCCGACCGTCCGAAGCGCCCCCGCCGCGGGAAGGATCGTCGTGCTGTGCCATGGTCGCCTCCGGAGAGCACCTGAGGCGCCCTCATCTCCATCGTAGGCTCGGCGCGGAGCGGGCGCCCGGGGAGTGATCTCCGGAGAGCGAGGGCGCTCTCGTGCCTGATCAGGCAGGGTGCTCTAGGCTCGCGAGGTGTGAGCAGCGCATCGCATCCGAGCCTCAAGCAGCTGGTCCTCGTCTCGATCCCGGCGCTCGTGGTCGGTGTGCTGTCGGGTCTGCTCCTCGCGGGCATCGACATCGTCGCAGAGGCGCTCGAGCACACGCTGTGGGAGACGATCCCGTCGTCCCTGGGCGTCCAGGAGCACGCCGGCTGGTGGACGCTGGTGGTGATGACGGTCATCGGCGCCCTCGTCGGCCTGGCCCTGTGGAAGGTGCCAGGACACGGCGGCCACGACTCCGCGACGGTCGAGCTCTTCGCCCCGGTCCTCAGGCTCAGCGCCCTTCCCGGGGTCGCGCTCGTCCTGATCCTCGGGCTCGCAGGCGGCGTCAGCCTCGGCCCCGAGAGCCCGATCATCGCGATCGACGTGGCGCTCACCGTGTGGCTGCTCGGCAAGATCGCTCCCGGCATCGGCACGCAGGGCGCCTTCATGCTCGCCGCGGCAGGCATGCTCGGCGCGATGTTCGGCACACCCGTCGCCGCCGCGCTCCTGCTGACCGAGCTGGTCGCCGCCGCGAAGCGCGGCGGCCTGCTCTGGGACCGGCTCTTCGCCCCCCTGATCGCAGCCGGGGCCGCCACCATCACCATGCAGCTCTTGCATGCGCAGTCTTTCGCGCTCGACCTGCCCGAGTACACGGACCCGCGCCTCGTCGACCTGGCCACCGCGTCGGCCGTCGCGCTGATCGCCGCAGTGCTCGGCGTTCTCGCGTCGATCGCCATGCCGCCCCTGCACGCCCTCTTCCGCAGGCTTCGCCACCCTCTGCTCTACGTGACCGTGGGCGGCGTGGTGCTGGGACTGCTCGGCTGGATCGGCGGACCGCTGACCCTGTTCAAGGGAGCGAACGAGACCGGCGAGCTGATCGCCGAGATGGACTCTTACGGCACCTGGCAGCTGCTCGGCATGGCGCTCATCAAGACCGCGGCCCTGGTCGTCGCCGCCGCTGCCGGCTTCCGAGGCGGCCGCATCTTCCCCGCGGTCTTCATCGGTTCCGCGGCCGGCCTGTTCGGCTACTCGCTCATGCCGGACATGCCGCTCGCGCTCGCGGTCGCGGCGGGCGTGCTCGGTGCGGTGCTCGCGATCGGCCGCAACGGCTGGCTCGCACTGTTCATGGCCGCGGTGTTCGGCGGATCGATGGCCAGCCTCACGGTGCTCACCCTGGCGCTCCTGCCGGTCTGGCTGCTGGTCGCGCGCGCCCCAGAGATGATCGTCGGGGAAGGCGAGCCTGACGACCTCGACGAGCGCGACGCGTCGTACCTGGACCCGCACGAGCCGACGACGGCAGAGGCGGGACCCACCGAGAGGTGAGCCCCGCCTCAGCCTGCGGAGAGGGTCAGGTCGTGACGGTCACGGTGCCGAGCGACGTCCACACGGTCAGCTCGACCCAGTCGTAGTTGGCATCAGGATCAGGGACAGGCATCGCGTCGGCGGCTCCCGACGAGCCCTCGGTGGACTCCCCGTCGCTCGCGAAGCCCTCCACTGCCGCACCCTCCTCGACTGCGGGCATGTCGTACTCGTAGTAGCCCGCGCCCGAGTCGACATAGATGCTGCGCTGGTCGAGCACCGTGTAGGTGCCGGCCGCCAGCGAACCGATCTGGTCGCACGTGCTCACGTCGCGCCACAGGTAGGTCCCGGTGTAGGCCTCGCCGGGGGACATGAAGCCGTCGGTGAAGTACTCCGGTGCGATCAGCGACGACTCGGCCGAGTCGGCCGCGCCCTCCATCATCACGATGCCGCCGTTCCGGTCGGCGTTCGTCGGGTAGGCCTGTGCGACCACGCGGCCGTCCTGGACCAGCACCAGGTTCGGCTGACCGCCGTCCCAGAAGGGAAGCGTCCAGTCCGACACGTTGGTCACGGCGGCGTCGATCGCGGGGTTGCCGTCCACGATCCAGCCGTAGCTCACCGAGACGCGCGAGGGCAGCGGCGCGGACACGTCGACCAGGTCGATCACCGCCGACTCGCTCGGGAAGGCGCTGTCGACTCCTGGCTCGTAGCTGCAGCCGAACCACTGGCGCGACCACAGGTCGCCGTCGGTCTGGGTGCTGTCGTTCGTGAGCACCACGCGCTGGCTGCCTGCCGCCATGTCCCACGCTCCCGTGAGGCCCTGCTCGTACAGCGAGCGCGCCGTGTCGGGCGTGAGCAGGTCGTCGGGGGTCTCGACGGGTCCCGGTGCGGGCTCAGGGACGCCGAGGTACTGGGCGAACGGGTCCTCGATCCGGTCCCCGTCGATGGTGAAGGCGAGCGGCTCGGCCACCACGCGGAAGCCCTGGTCGGCGGCGAGTCCGCTGCTCGCCGCTCCGTCAGTGGACGTGCCCATGTCGCTGTCGGCCATGCCCGAGCTGGAAGCGTCACCGTTGTCGTTGCTCACCGCGCTGTCGGGGTCGAGGGGCTCGACGGTCGGCTCGACAGGGTCCACCGACTCCTCGGTGAGGTCAGGCTCCGGCACGCCCGTCTCCTCCGGCGCTGCGGTGGAGTCGGGGTCCGTCGGGAGGGTCGGCTCAGCGATCGGCTCGGTGCTCCAGAACTCCTGGGCAAGCACCAGCTCGTAGTCGGCGGCCGGCAGCGGGGCGCCGTCCCAGCAGTTGACGAGCTCGATCCCGGACTCGTCGGTGTACGACTCACCTGACTCGAGGTCGAGCAGGAAGAGGTCGTCGGTGAACACGTCGTCGGGTCCCGGGTACTTGCCGACGACCACGCCGTCCCACAGCACGTACGCGTAGGTGAGCGGTCGCCCGGCGCCGAGAGACACGTCGTCGCGGGCCGTCGTGGTCGTCTCCCACGAGAGCATCTCGGCGGGCTCGTAGGCGGTGACGTCGGCATCCCCGCGGGTCAGCGCCGCGTCGAGCGTCACGGGTGAGTCCCCGTACGCCAGCCCCTCCACGGTGCCGCCGCAGAAGCCCGACGCGAGCATCGTGCCGCCCGCGTCGTCCATCGCCGTTTCAGGGAGCCCCGCCGCCATGTCGGCGCCGTCGCTGCCCGAGCTGCCCCCGAGGTTCGGCGCCACGACGCCCACCGCGAGCAGGGCCACGCCTGCCGTCGCCAGCAGGCCCGTGCCTCCGGCCCGCAGCGACCTGCGCCGCTGCACCCGTCGTGCCGCCTCGACCGCAGAGATCTGCATGCCGTCCACGGGCGCCTTGTCGGCCGCGCCGTGCAGAGAATCCGAAAGCCTCATGATCAGCTCCTTCCACCGCGATCGGAGACGAGGGTCGTCTCGACCTGCCTGTCGGCATCGTCGAGAGCCCCCAATGCCTGCTCCAGATGGGCGATACCGTCGCTGAGGTACCGCTTCACCGTCCCGTCGGCGATCCCCAGCTCCTTCGCGATGGAAGGCACGGTGAGATCGTCGAAGTACCTCAGGACGACGCATGCGCGTACCCGTGGTGGCAGCGTCCGCAGAGCGTCGGCCACCTCCGCGCCGGCGTCGATGGGGGCGAACTCGTCGCCGCCCACCTCCTCCGGCTGGAACAGGTGACGGACCTTCTGCCAACGCTGGCCGCGCCGGTACTGATCGATGAAGACCGTGGTGATCGCCCGTCGGACGTAGGCCTCGGCCTTGTCGATCTCCAGGCCCGCGCGGGGCTTGGCGAACGTCTTGACCAGGGCGTCCTGCACGAGGTCCTGTGCTTGCACAGGGTCCCCGCACACCAGGTAGGCGTAGCCCAGCAACGCTCGTTCGCGTGTGCGCACGAGCTGTTCCATCGTGGCTCGCCAGTCGCTCATCCTCGATCCCCTCGCATGGCTGTCATGAGGCGCTCTCGCAATGTCGACGCACGACCTGCGAAAAACGTTGGGGCGCGCGTCAGCGGGTGCACCTGCACCTATCGTCCCTTAAAGTCGGGTTACCGAGCCCGCGGTGACAACGGAGTTCCTGCGGGATGTCCCCTCAGGAGGGCGTCATGCGCGTCGCCGTGTCCGAGCCCGTCGAGCTCGGTTCGTCAAGCATCGTCATCGTGGTCGTGATCGGTCTGATCGCCGCCGCCGCACTCGTGCTCTCGTGGACTCTGCGCCAACAGGTGCTGAAGGCGCGCGAGGGCACGGAGAAGATGCAGGAGATCGCCGGGGCGGTGCAGGAGGGTGCGTCGGCCTATCTCAACCGTCAGCTGCGCACGCTCGCGGTGTTCGCGGCAGTGGTGTTCGCGTTGCTGTTCCTGCTGCCGGGCGACGCGGGCGTCCGGTGGGGCCGGTCGCTGTTCTTCCTGCTGGGCGCGGGCTGCTCGGCGACGATCGGCTACATGGGCATGTGGCTCGCTGTGCGGGCGAACGTGCGGGTCGCATCGGCGGCGACGGAGCCCGACGGGCGCGCGAAGGGCGCGAGGATCGCGTTCCGCACGGGCGGGGCCGTGGGCATGGGCGTGGTGGGTCAGGGCCTCGCAGGTGCGGCTGCCGTGGTCTTCCTCTTCCGTGAGAACGCGCCGGCGGTGCTCGAGGGCTTCGGCTTCGGCGCCGCGCTGCTCGCCATGTTCATGCGCGTGGGCGGCGGCATCTTCACCAAGGCGGCCGACGTGGGGGCCGACCTGGTCGGCAAGGTCGAGCAGCACATCCCCGAAGATGACCCCCGCAATGCGGCGACCATCGCCGACAACGTGGGCGACAACGTCGGCGACTGCGCGGGCATGGCGGCCGACCTGTTCGAGTCCTACGCCGTCACCCTCGTGGCCGCGCTGATCCTGGGCAAGGCGGCGTTCGGTGAGGACGGGCTGGTCTTCCCGCTCATCATCACCGCGGTCGGCGCGCTCGTCGCCACGATCGGCATCTTCGTCACCAAGGTCCGTCGCGGCGAGTCCGGCCTCAAGGCCATCAACCGTGGCTTCTACCTCTCGGCGCTCGTGGGCGCGGTCCTCTCCGCGATCGCCGCGTACGTCTACCTGCCGGGCTCGTTCGCCGAGCTGTCCGGCTCGAGGCTCGCGGACCTGGACGGCGACCCGCGGCTGATGGCCACTGTCGCGGTGTTCGTGGGAATCGGCCTCGCCGGGCTGATCCTGTGGCTCACCGGCTACTTCACCGACACGGCAGCCACGCCGACGCGGAGGGTCGCCAGGACGTCGCTCACCGGCGCCGCGACCGTCGTCCTGTCCGGCATCGGCCTGGGCCTCACGTCGGCCGTGTACACCGCCACCGTGATCGCGGGCGCGGTGGTCATCCTGTTCTTCGTGGCGGGCTCGTCGATCCCGCTGGCGCTCTTCCTGGTCTCGCTGGCCGGCTGCGGACTGCTCACCACCGTCGGCGTGATCGTCGCGATGGACACCTTCGGGCCGGTCAGCGACAACGCCCAGGGCATCGCCGAGATGTCCGGCGAGGTCGACGAGGAGGCCGCGCAGACCCTCACCGACCTGGACGCCGTCGGCAACACCACCAAGGCCATCACCAAGGGAATCGCCATCGCGACCGCCGTGCTCGCCGCGACGGCGCTGTTCGGCTCCTACTCCGACGCCGTGGAGACCGCCTTGGCAGACGCTGCCGCCGCGATGGACTCCGTCGACTTCGCGATCATCAGCCCCATGACGCTCGTGGGCGTCATCATCGGCGGCGCGACGGTGTTCCTCTTCTCCGGGCTCGCGATCGACGCTGTCACCCGCGCCGCCTCCGCGATCGTGTTCGAGGTCCGCCGCCAGTTCCGCGAGATGCCCGGCATCATGACCGGCCAGCAGCGCCCCGAGTACGGCCGCGTCGTGGACATCTGCACCCGCGACTCCCTGCGCGAGCTCGCGACCCCCGGACTGCTCGCCGCGATGGCGCCCATCTTCGTCGGCTTCGGGCTGGGCGTAGGCGCGCTCGCAGGCTTCCTCGCCGGGGCGATCGGCACAGGCGTGCTCATGGCGGTGTTCCTCGCCAACTCCGGCGGCGCATGGGACAACGCCAAGAAGATCGTCGAGGACGGCCACCATGGCGGCAAGTACTCGCCCGCCCACGAGGCGACCGTCATCGGTGACACCATCGGCGACCCGTTCAAGGACACGGCGGGCCCCGCGATCAACCCGCTCATCAAGGTCATGAACCTCGTGGCGCTGCTCATCGCGCCCGCAGTCGTCGCGCTCAGCTTCGGCGACGGCGCCAACGCGTGGCTGCGATGGGGGATCGCGCTGATCGCGGCCGCGCTCGCCGTCGTCGCGGTGATGGCGGCCGGGCGTCGGGCCCACGCAGGCGACGTGGAGCACGAGGCGGACAAGGCGGCGGCGACGACGGACTAGCAGTGTCCGACAGTTCGAACCATTTCAGCGCCGACTCGCCAGCGTGTCGCGCCCCGATGCGGCGTGTCCCCGGCGTGTCGCGGCTGGGATTGGTGCGAACTGTCGCGCGGCCGGGTGGCGGCAGGGCCGGGGCAGGGCTGGGGACCCGGGGCCACGTCGCGGGCGCTACCGCGCACCGCCGCGCTGGAAGGTAGACGTTCTCAAAAGTTGGACACACGTCCGAAACGAAGCAGTGCCAAGATGCGCGTATGTCCCGTTCTCGCACCGTAGGACCTCTCGCGGGCGTCGTCGGCGCCCTCGTGGTGGTCGAGGCGACGTCCGGAGTCATCCAGGGCTTCTACACGCCCCTGCTGACCGACGTCGCCCGCAACCTCGACATCCACGACTCCGACATCAACTGGTTCGAGGCCGCGCAGCTGCTGCTGAGCGCCATCGTCGTGCCGCTGCTCGCGCGCCTGGGCGACATGATCGGCCACCGCAAGGTGCTGATCGGCTCGCTGATCGTGACCGCCGCAGCGTCGTGGGGGATCGCGTTCGCGCCGTCGTTCTGGCTGTTCACGCTCGTGTGGGCGATCCAGGGCTTCTACGTGGTGTGGCTGCCGATGAACGTGTCGATCATCCACGCCCGCGCGCGCAAGCATCCGAACACGGCGGAGCTCACGAGCAAGGGTGCCGGCCTGATCGTGGTCGCGCTCGAGGCGGGTGCGATCGGTGGCGCGCTCGTCGCGGGACAGCTCGGCGGCCTGCTGCCGCTGTGGATGACCCTGTCGGTGCCCGCGGTCCTGGTGACGATCGCGCTGTTCGTCGTGATCTTCAAGGTCGAGGACCCCGGCACACGCGCCGGAGGCAAGATCGACTCGTCCGGCACCGTGCTCCTCTCGCTGGCGCTGCTTGCGATCACCGGCGGTCTCGCACTGGCCCGCGTCAACGGCTTCACCCCGTTCGTGTGGGGTGTGATCCTCGCCGGCGGTGCCCTGCTGTGGTGGTTCGTCGAGGTGGAGAAGCGCAAGGACGACCCCGTCATCGACATGCACCTCATCTCCCGGCCGACGCTGTGGCCCGTCATCCTCACCTCCGCCCTGTTCGGGGTGTCGGTGCTGGGCGCGCAGGGGCCGCTGTCCACGTTCGCGGGCACGAACCCCGACGAGGTCGGCTACGGACTGGGCCTCGCGTCTGCCGAGCGCTCCTATCTGATCGGCGCGTACGTGCTGTCGCTGCTGATCGGGGCCGCGCTCTACGCCCGCATCTCCCGCATCTTCCAGCCGCGCCCGGTGCTGATCGCCGCCGCGGGCCTGGTGGGTGCCGGCTACCTGCTGCTCGTGCCCTTCCATGGCGGGGTGCTGATCGTGGCGTCCCTGATGATCGTGGCCGGTCTCGGTTCGGGCGCGCTCGTCGCCGCTCTGCCCGCCACGGCGGCGGCCGCGGCGCCCCCGCATCAGACCGGCGTCGCCACGGGCCTGACGAACACGACCAAGACGCTCGGAGGTGCGTTCGCGTCGGCGATCTTCGCGCTCGCGCTCGCGTCCGGCGTGGACTCCGAGACGACCACCGCGGCCTCACTCTCCGGCTACCAGACCGTGTGGGCCATCTGCGGCGTCACCGCGATCATCGCCGTCGGCGCTCTCCTCACCGTGCCCAAGGTGGCGTTCACGTCGGCCGACCCCGACGCCGAGGGCCTGGGGGAGGGCTCCGACGCGCTCGCGCTCGAAGCCATCGGGCCCGACGTCGTGGTCTCCGAGACCCAGCGTCGACCCCGGCCCCCGGAAGCCCCCGCACCGCAGTCCCCTGACATCGCACAGGAGGATGAACGATGAGCGCAGACGACGTGCTCGGCTCGGGTCCCGGCTATGAGGACAGGGGCCCCGACGTCAGGGACGTGCCGTCCGCGGGTGCGTGGAACCCGGCCGACGGGGTGGCGAGCCCGGCCGACGCCGCCGCCACTGCCGAGCGCCTCGCGGCGCTCGTGCGCATCCCGACCGTCACGCCGGGCACCGAAGGCGACCTGACTCCTGAGCAGGCCGCGGTCTTCGCGCGCTTCCACGAGGCCCTCACCGAGCTCTACCCGCGCGTGCTCGACCACGATCCCGAGATCGTCGGTCGTGCGGGCCTGCTGATCCGGATCCCGGGCGTCGCGTCGGACCGTCCCGTCGTGCTCATGGCCCACCAGGACGTCGTCCCGATCCCCGAGGACTGGAAGGCCGAAGGCTGGGAGCATCCGCCGTTCGATGGCGTCATCGAGGACGGCTGGGTCTACGGGCGCGGCACGCTCGACGACAAGGGTGCGCTCGTCGTCCTGCTGGACGCCGTCGAGTCGCTGCTCGCCGAGGGGTGGACCCCTCCGCAGGACCTGCTGCTGCTGATGGGCGCCGACGAGGAGTCGTACGGCTCGTGCGCGATCGAGGCGACCGCGCTGCTCAAGGAACGTGGCGTGAAGCCGTGGCTCGTGCTCGACGAGGGCGGGGCCGTCACGCTCGGCGCCTTCCCTGGGCTCGACTCGGAGGCCGCGGTGATCGGCGTCTCCGAGAAGGGCATCGCGACGGTCCGCCTCACGGTCGAATCGACCGGCGGCCATGCCTCGACGCCGCCCAAGGAGTCGGCGCCCGGCATCCTCGCGCGGGCGCTCGACCGCATCGAGAGGCACCCGCATCCGTCGTCCATGAACGACGTGTCGGTCGAGATGTTCGAGACCGTCGGGCCCCACGTGAAGGGGCGCCTGGGGGGCATCCTGAGCCGGGCCGGGTCGCTGAAGGCAGTGCTCACCAAGGCCCTGCCGGGCATCAGCCCGGAGATGGCCGCGATGGTCCGCACCACGACCGCGATCACCCAGCTCCAGGGAAGCCCAGGGCATAACGTGCTCGCCACGTCGGCCTCGGCGATCCTCAACATGCGCATCGCGGTCGGCAGCTCCGTCGCGAAGGCGGTGAAGCACATCCGCCGCACCGTGCGCGACAAGCGAGTGACGATCGAGATCCTCGAGTCCTACGAGCCGTCGCCCGTCTCGCCCAGCGGTACCGACCCGCGGTGGGAGCTCCTCAAGGGCGCCGTCGCCGCGTCGTACCCGGACGCTGTGACGCTTCCGTATGTGATGCTCGCGGCCTCCGACGCCCGGCATGTCGCGTCGATCGCGCCGGCCACCTACCGGTTCGCGCCGCTCAGGATGAACTCTGCGCAGCGGACCGCCGTGCATGGGCCGAACGAGAAGGTCGAGGTCGAGTCGCTCGGTCGCGGCGTCGCGTTCTACAGGGCGTTGCTGACCGGGATCTGAGGCGCGGGGAGTGCTGCTCGGACAGTGCGAACCACGCTGAACCGCGCCACACCGAGAGAAGGTCCACGGGCGGGCGGGTGTGCGGCGTGTCGGCCCCGAGATTGGTTCGCAGTGTCGGGCGCAGGGGCCGAAGGTAGGCTCGCCGGAGTGAGCAGCACCGACCCCAGCACCCCCCGCCGCGCTGACGGGAACACCCCCCGCAGTGGCGAACGCAGCACCCCTGTCACCCTGTCCGAGTCGGACGCCGATGCGCTCCGGGCCGCCCTCGCAGGCTGGACCGTCGACACCGTGACCGAGGCGCTGGGGGATCGCGCGATGCGTGCCCTCGGTCGAGAGCAGACGGTGCCTGCGCAGCGCGAGGCAAGGCGGCTTGGCGGAGACCCGATCGGCATCCTCAGCAGGCTCTTCACGCTCGGCGACGAGGTCCCGCGGTCTCAGGTGGCCGACGCGTTGGCCGGCTTCGGCGTGGAGCGGGCGATCGCGTCGGGCCTGGTGGAGGCGGCGGGCGCGGGCGACGCCGATTCCGTGCGCGCACGCGTCGACCTCCGCCCGACAGCCGCCGCCGGCGCGGACGGCGAGTCGACGGTCGACTGGTGGCTCGCGTCGGATCTGGGCGAGGCTGTCACGGGCGCGCGCCTGGCGGACGACCACGTGCTCGGCCTCGGCGGCGCCTCGACGACGCTGGCCGGCGCGACGATGCGTCGTCCCGTGGGCCGCGTGCTGGACCTGGGAACGGGCTGCGGGATCCAGGCGCTGCACGCGTCGACGCACGCGCGCGAGGTGGTCGCGACCGACATCTCGCGCCGCGCGCTGAGCTTCGCGGCCTTCAACCGCACGCTGAACGCGCCGCCCGCCGCGTGGGAGCTGCGCGAGGGGTCGATGCTTGAGCCTGTCGCGGGTGAGCAGTTCGATCTGGTGGTCTCGAACCCGCCGTTCGTCATCACTCCGCCGGGGGCGCCGAGCTTCGAGTATCGCGACGGCGGGGTCGGCGGCGATGGCCTGGTGGGCGGACTGATCCGTGAGGTCGGCACCGTGCTCGCTCCGGGTGGCGTGGCGCAGCATCTGGGGAACTGGGAGATCCGCGCGGGCATGACCTGGGAGCAGCGTCTCGAGGAGTGGCTCGACGCGTCCGAGGTCCCGCTGGACGCGTGGGTGATCCAGCGCGACCTGCTCGACGCTGCCGAGTACGCGGAGACGTGGCTGCGTGATGCCGGCGTGACCCCGGAGCGGGACCGCGCAGGTTTCCGCGCCGCGTACGAGGCGTACCTGGCGGACTTCGATGCGCGTGGGGTCGAGTCGATCGGCTTCGGGGTGGTGACGCTGCGGCGCCCTGTGTCGGGAACGCCGACGCTGCGCAGGCTTGAGGAGCACGAAGGGGCCGTCTCCGGCCCCTTGGGCGCGCACCTGGCGGCCGCACTCGACGCGCACGACTGGCAGGCAGGTCTCACGGATGACGCGCTGCTCGCCGAGCGCTACGTGGTCGCGTCGGACGTGACGAAGGAGACGTACGGCCGCGCGACGGAGCACGATCCCGAGCACATCCTGATCCGTCAGGGCGGCGGGCTCGGGCGGGCGGTGCGCGCGGACACCGCGCTCGCGGGCTTCGTCTCGACCTGTGACGGGGAGCTGACGGCCGGCCAGATCTCGGCGGCGCTCGCGGCCCTGCTCGATGTCCCGACGGCGGCCATGGCATCGGGCCTGGCCGACGCCGTGCGGGGCCTGGTCGTGGATGGCTTCCTGCTGCCGATGTCCTCGGACTGAGGGTGCGCGCTGCGCACGTGCCGTGCACGGCCGCAGGGGCGGCCATACGCTGGCAGCGTGACAGCCCAGGAGATCGACGAGTACCTGTCCGGCTATGACGGTGAGCATCGCAGCACCATGGCCGAGTTGCGCGCGCTCCTGGAGGAGCTGCTTCCGGACGCCGAGCCGTGTCTCAGCTACGGCGCGCCCGCGTACAGGGTCGGCGGGAAGCTGGCTGCAGGGTTCTCCGCTGCGAAGGCGCACGTCACGTTCTTTCCGCACTCGGGCACGGTGCTGGGATCGCTCGACGCGACGGTGCTCGACGGGTTCAGGTGGTCGAAGGGGGCCGTTCAGATCCCCCTCGGGGAGGCGCCTCCACGCGCGCTGATCGCGACGGTGGTGGAGGCGAGACTCGCGGAGCTGGCCTAGGCCCTGATGCCCAGGTCGGTGGCTCGTCACCGACCGAGAATGAGGGAGCCGAGCGGCCTCACGGCGCTCGACGGGTCTTGCGGCGCCCGCTGCGAGGCGTCCCGCCCTGCGTCCTCGACGCTCATCCCCAGGAGTTCCGCATCATGGCGCTCGATCCGCTGAACCTCACCGATACGACCGATGACGAGTGCTGCGGCGGCCGCGGCAAGGGTGACGGCGAGTGCCGTGGCGAGGGTCGAGGTCGGGGCAAGGGCCGGGGAATGGGGCACGGCGGCGACGCATGCTGCTCCGATGAGCCCGTCGCGAGCTCCGACGCCGACGAGGTGCTTCGCGAGCGCCCCCTGCACCGCCCGGTGTTCACTGAGGGGTGGAAGGCGCCGTTGCCCACGGGCGAGCTGACCTTCGAGGAGGTCTGCGCGAAGGCGCGCGAGGAGGTGGGTGCGGCTCAGGACGTCGTGGTCGAGGTGCCGAGCCCGGATCGCCGGCGCGCGAGCTCCGCAGATGCGGCCCGGCAGGGCTTCGGTGAGGGCTTCGATCCCAAGTTCCTGGCGATCGCGGCGCTGAGCGCTCCGAACCTGGAGGACTGGCCGGGTCGGCTTGCGTCGACCGTGCTCCTCCAGGGCTGCCCATGGCGCTGCACGTACTGCTTCGGCACGGACCTGCAGGACTCCCGCAAGGGCGGCGCCGTCGAGTGGGAGGATGTGGAGCGGGAGCTGCGGGCACGGCGTGGACACACGCAGGCCGTCGTCTTCTCGGGAGGGGAGCCGACGCGCCAGGGCGCGCTTTCGGAGGCGATGCGCCTGGCCAAGGAGATGGGCTACGAGGTGGGCCTGCAGACCGCTGGCGCGTTCCCGGGGCGCCTGGAGCTCGCGCTCCAGCATTGCGACTGGGTGGCGCTGGACATCAAGGGGACCCCGGAGGGGTACTCGGACATCACCCGGACGGGAGTCGCGGGTCGACGCGCGTACCAGTCGCTCGAGATCGTGCGCGATTCGGGCGTGGAGTACGAGGTGCGGTTGACGGTGGATCCGCTCACGCATTCGCGCCAGGACATCCTCGACACGGTGGCGGAGATCGAGCGTCGCACGGGCCGAGCGCCCGTGCTGCAGGAGGTGCAGCTCGCGGGCACGAGCCCGGCGTATGCCGAGGCTGTCGGCGACCGCTGCCTCGCGGACGTGCTTGAGCCAGGGGATCTTCCCGAGCTCGTGCGCCGCTGAGACTCCAGGCGCCCGGTGGTCGGCATCGGGGTGCCTGGGTGTCGGAAGCCCCCGTCCATGGCGGACGGGGGCTTCTTCATGTCCTCAGTGCGGCCGCTGCGCCGATGTCCCTGGGTGACGCGTTGCCCACACGCTTTGGTGACACGTCCAGGACGTCGGTCCCGACGGCGGAAAAACTTGGTGCGAAGGTCCCGGGTTTAGGCCCGGGCGTCGGGAAGAAGGTCCCTAGGGGACGTGTCAACCGGCTGGAACCGTGGGTGTCACAAGCAAGATCCGAAACCCCCCGGAAGGAACCACTGATCCCCATGGTCAAGAAGCTCAACATCCTCGGAGCGTTCCTCGCTCTGGTCGGCGCAGCCTTCGTCGCAGCAGGTCTGTTCGCCTACTCCCAGGTCGCCGCAGGCGCCAACTCCCTCCAGAAGTTCTCGGAGGCCCAGAACGTGCAGCTGTCCTACAACGAGGACGGCGTGCTCATCGACCGCGGCACCGTCGAGGGCGCCGAGGGCATCCTCGACCTGCTCGAGAACGACTGGGGCTACAACGTCAACTACTCGGAGCTCGACCCCAACGACCCGCTCGTGAACACCGGCAGCGAGTACATGTACCAGATGGCGCTCGTCGGCTACCACACGCTGCACGGCACCACCACCGTGGTCCTCGAGGAGGACGTCGAGTACAACGGTGAGGTCTTCGAGGCCGGCACCTACGAGGTCGAGACCGACGGTCGCTACTGGGCCGACTTCGACCGCATGCACCCGCTCGAGGGCCCGGCTCGTGCCCAGGCCTGGAACCCCACCGCGCACGCCCTCTTCGGTGAGCTCGGCGTCGGCTCCGTGACCGCCTCGACCCTGCAGCTCGGCACCGGCATCTCGGCCTTCATCGGTGGCCTCGGCCTGGTGTTCATCGCCCTCGGCGCCGCCGCCGTGTGGTTCGCCTCGGGCCTCAAGAAGGAGTCGGCCGCCACCGTCGCCGCCGACGACAAGGAGCTGGTCAACGCGTAAGCGTCAGCGACTCTCTCCAGGAGGGGTCCCGGTTCGCCGGGGCCCCTCCTTCTTCGTCTCTGGCGTGTCTGATTCGTCCCGGATCGTCCGCGTGGCTGAGGGATTCCTGAGGAGGGCCTGAGGAACCGTCTCAAACCCTGGTCGAAGGCCTCGAGTCCCCGTAACTTCCCAGGTCTGTGCCCTGTCGGCCGACGGGGCTTCCATCAGCCTGAGGAGTCCTCCGTGCGTCCCCTGCCCCGTCCACGCTCCACGACCGCGCTCGCCGTCGCCGCGGCCACCGCGACGCTCGTGGTCCTGTCCACCGCCGTCGCAGGCGCCGTTCCGAGTGAGCCCGCCGACGGCTCTGCTGCGTCGCCGTCCGTGTCGGTGTCCGCCGAGCCGCCGGTCGAGGAGGTCACAGCCCCGGCAGGTGCGCCGACGGAGGAGGCGGACCCCGCCTACTCCGAGGCGCCCGAGGAGCCTGCTGAGGCGTCATCCGAGATGCCGGGCGAGGCGCCGTCGGCGGAGCCTGCCGCCCTCGCGAGCAAGGAGCTCGCGCCCGAGGGTGAGCCCGTGGCCCCCTCGGCGTCCGCCGACCCCGAGGCCGACCTCGCTGAGCCGGCCGTGAGTCCGAGCGTGACCACTGCGGGCGTGGAGAAGTCTCCGCTCAGCGAGGACCCGGGGACGGTGGAGGTGAACGGCTGCACGTTCGACGTGCTGTACCCCGGCGAGGCTCAGGTGACGATCGACGACGTCCGCGGCTGCACCGACGTGGTGATCCCCTCGCAGGTGTCGGGCCTGCCCGTGACGATCGTCGGCGACGGCGACACGATGTCGGGGGCCGACGCGTTCACCTCGCTCGACGTCCCGGCATCCGTCACCCGGATCGGCAACAACGCCTTCCGCGACGCGGACGCTCTCGCGACCCTCACGCTGCACGAGGGCCTCGAGCGGATCGGCGGGGGAGCGTTCGCCGCCTCGGACGCCCTCACCTCGCTGGTGCTTCCGTCGACGGTGACCTCGATCGGCGGACGAGCCTTCGAGAATGCGACGTCGCTCTCGTCCGTCGACCTGGGACAGGTGTCCGAGGTGGGTGGTCTCGCATTCTCGAGGACGGCGATCGTCGACCTGGTGGTCCCGGCCAGCGTCACGGACGCAGGAGACACCGCGTTCGGCAACATCGCCGCGCTGCGCACGCTGCTGATCGAAGGGGACCCGTCTGCGTTCCCGAAGTTCACCTTCCTCAACTCGCCGAGCCTTGAGTCCATCGAGTTCCACTCGACCCAGGCGTCTGCCACGTTCGCGGGCAACATCTTCCAGGGCGTCGGCCAGCCTGGCGCGCGGCCCACCGCGTTCTTCCACGACGGGGCCTTCGGCTTCGACTGCGATGGCGACGTGCGCGAGCTCAAGGTCGGAGGCGCGACGCTGCCGACTCGCTGCCTCTACACGGTGGACTTCCAGCAGGAGGTCCTGTCGATCGCGCCGGCGTTGCCGCATGTGAAGGAGGGCACGATCATCACCGAGGAGGACGTCACGCTCAACGTGTTCGTGCCGTTCGACCAGGTGTTCGTCGGCTGGAGCCCTGCGCTGCCGCACGCCGTGACTGCGGACACCGTCTTCACCCCCGTGCTCGAGTTCAAGGTTCCCGGCGACTACATCCCGAGCGAGGACGACCTGGTCGAGGAGGCGCAGGGCGGCTTCGTCGTGCCGCCGACCGTCGTCGCGGGTGGCACGCTCACGCTGACTCCGGAGCCGCCGACCCCGCTCGAGCCGACGGCGACGAGGTCGCTCGGCGGCGAGGGCGGCACCGAGGACCCGACCCCGGCGTCGACGCGCACGCCTGCGCCTGGCGGCACGGGCGAACCCGAGCCGGATCTGATCCCTCCGTCGGCCGACCCCGAGCCGACTCCCGACCCTGATCCCACTGTTGACCCCGACACCCAGATCGACGTGCTCCTCTTCTCGGAGCCGGTCGAACTGCAGATCCTGGACTTCACGGAGACCTCGCTCACGGTGCAGATCCCGGCCGATGTCACGCCTGGCGAGCACAAGGTCGCCGTCTACTCGGTGTTCGGTGAGCTGGCCGGCTGGCAGCCGATCACGGTGCTGGCGGCGCCTGACGCCGCGCCGGGAGGCGAGAACGGCGGCGGCGCTGGCGGCGAGGGCCAGGGCGGCGGTGAGGAGGCCGCAGGCTCCGGCGGCGAGGACGCGCCCGACGAGGGCGTCGCTGCCGCAGGTGACGAGCGCCCGGTCCCGGCGGGCGCAGGCGCCGGTGGCACTGGCGTGCTCGCGTCGACCGGTGGCGAGCACTACGCGATGGCGCTGCTCGCTATGGCCCTGCTGGGCGTGGGCGGTGCCCTCATGTGGGCGCGCAGGATCACGTCCTAGCGGCCAACCGAGTGTGGTGTCCGGGAGGGGATGGGCGGGGGCTCCCCCCTCTCGGACGCCGCGTCAGGCCGTGCGCAGGGTGGCGGCGACCCGCTCCCACACGGACGGGTGCGCGGTGAGGATGCCTGCGTTCACATCGCCGCCGGGCAGGTACTCGAGGCCTGACGGCCGAGCCGAGGCGAGGCCGGCCTCCTGACAGATCAGCGCACCGGGGGCGTGGTCCCAGGGAAGCGTGCGGGTGAACGCGACATAGTCCGTCGCCCCGGTGACGACGTCGAGGTAGTCCCAGGCGGCGCAGTAGCGGATCGGCTGTGCGGGTCCCATCGACTCGGCGGCGGCGAGCAGGGCGTCGCGGTCGCCGTCGTGGAACTTCGCGGAGACCGCCCCTCGGAGCGCGGCAGGGTCGGCCGGTGCCGACGCGAGCAGGCGCTCGCCGTCGAGGAACGTCCCGACGCCCTTGGCTGCGTGGATCTCACGGCCGACGGCCGGGTAGGTGATCCATGAGGCGACGGTGCGACCGTCGTCGATGAGCGCGACCATGCAGCCGAAGGCCTCAGACCCCGCCACGAAGTTCCTGGTGCCGTCCACAGGGTCCACGACCCAGACCGCACCCTCGCCGTCCACGAGGTCGAGCAGCGAGCCGTCCTGTGCGGTCGCCTCCTCGCCGACCACGGGAACGTCCACCAGCTCGCGCAGGGCGGCCGTGATGTGACGCTCGGCGGCCTCGTCGGCGTCGGTCACCAGGTCCCACTCGGAGGACTTGGTGCGGATCTCGTGGCTCTCGAGGGCACGCCAGCGGGGCATGACCTCGGCCTCGGTGGCGGCGTTCATGGCGGCCAGCACGGCCTCGGACAGCTGCGGGGTGATGGTGTCGGGAGGAAGGCTCACGTCCCCCATCGTGGCACGTGATCGAGGATGCCCCGCGGGACCTGCGGCACCGACCGCCCCCAAAGGGGGCGTGACCTGTGCCCGGGAACGGTGTCGCCGTCCGTATGTATATTGAGTGCGTTCCGACCCCTGCAGGTCGCCTCACCGCTTCTCTTCCTCCAAGGCAAGGCAGGTCCGATGCCCCGCAAGCTCGTCATCGTCGAGTCGCCCACCAAGTCGCGCACGATCGGCGGCTATCTGGGTGACGACTACGACGTCGTGTCCAGCGTCGGCCATATCCGCGATCTGGCGGAGAAGTCGGAGCTGCCCGAGGAGGTCAAGAAGTCGCCGGCCGGCGAGTTCTCGATCGACATCGACGGCGGCTTCATGCCCTACTACCGCGTGGACCCGGGCAAGAAGAAGGTCGTCGCGGACATGAAGAAGCGCCTCAAGGAGGCGGACGAGCTCTACCTCGCGACTGATGAGGACCGCGAGGGGGAGGCCATCGCGTGGCACCTGCTCGAGGTGCTGAAGCCCAAGGTCCCCGTGAAGCGCCTGGCGTTCCACGAGATCACCAAGGAGGGCATCGCCCGCGCGCTCCAGTCGCCGCGCGAGGTGGACATGGAGCTCGTGGAGGCGCAGGAGGCGCGCCGCATCCTCGATCGCCTGTACGGCTACTCGGTGTCGCCGGTCCTGTGGCGCAAGATCCAGGGCGGACTGTCCGCGGGTCGCGTGCAGTCGATCGCGCTGCGCTTGGTCGTGGATCGTGAGCGGGAGCGCATGGCGTTCCGCTCCGCCGAGTACTGGGACCTGCAGGCGACGTTCACCGCGAAGGAGGGGCCCGACGCGGGTCGCAGCTTCGTGGCCCGCCTCACCACGGTCGACGGCAAGCGCGTCGCGACCGGCAAGGACTTCGATGACCGCGGCGTGCTCAAGAGCGACAAGGTCACCCACATCACGGCCGCGACGGCGGGTGCGCTGGCTGCGGGCCTCGCCTCGGCGGAGTTCACCGTCGCGGGCGTCGACTCGAAGCCGTACAAGCGTCGTCCTGCGGCGCCGTTCATCACGTCGACCCTGATCCAGGAGTCGAGCCGCAAGCTCCGCCTGGGCGCCCGCGACGCGATGCGTGTGGCCCAGGGCCTGTACGAGCGCGGCTACATCACCTATATGCGTTCCGACTCGCCTGGCCTGTCCGGCGAGGCGACCCGCGCGGCCCGCGCTCAGGCGCTCGAGCTGTTCGGGGCCGACGCCGTCGCCCCGTCGGCACGCGTCTACGCCTCGAAGGACTCCAACGCGCAGGAGGCGCACGAGGCGATCCGCCCCGCGGGAGACACGTTCCGCACCCCGGACCAGCTGCGCGCCGAGCTGCGCGGCGACGAGTTCCGCATGTACGAGATGATCTGGAAGCGCACGATCGCCTCGCAGATGGCCGACGCCGTCGGTACGACCTCCACGGTGCGCCTCGCCGCGACGACGGCCGAGCACCACGCGGTCGAGTTCTCCAAGTCCGGCACGATCATCACGCAGCCGGGCTTCATGGCGGTCTACGAGGAGACGCGCGAGAAGTCCCGCTACGAGGAAGACGACGCGCCCACGTCGGGCGGCAAGGCCGACGACGACCGCCTGCCGCAGCTGACGGAGGGTCAGGCCGTGGACGCGGCCGACCTCGAGCCGCTCACGCACTCGACCACACCGCCGCCGCGCTTCACGCAGGGCTCCATGATCAAGGAGCTCGAGGACCGCAAGTTTGGCCGCCCCTCCACGTATGCGTCGATGGTGGACCTCATCATCGCCCGCGGCTACGTCCGCGTGGACAAGCAGGCGCTCGTGCCCACGTGGCTCGCGTTCGCGATCATCCGTCTGCTCGAGGAGCACTTCGGCTGGCTCGTGGACTACGACTTCACGGCCGACATGGAGGAGGACCTGGACCGGATCGCGCAGGGCGGCATGGCCCGCGTCGACTGGCTGTCCGAGTTCTACTTCGGCTCCGGCGAGGACGCCGACGGTCGAGGCGAGGGCCTCAAGAACCTCGTCGACAACCTCGGCGAGATCGACGCCCGCGCCATCAACACTTTCTCGATCGGCGACGGCATCGAGCTGCGCGTCGGCCGCTACGGTCCCTACATCCAGCGTCCCAAGGCCGACGGCGACGAGGGCGAGATGGACACCGCGTCGGTCCCCGAGGAGCTGGCGCCCGACGAGCTGACCGTCGCCAAGGCGAACGAGCTGTTCGAGAACCAGGGAGGCGACGAGCGCTCGCTCGGCACGCACCCCGACCTCGGCACCGAGATCGTCGCGAAGGCCGGACGCTTCGGCCCGTACGTGACCGAGGTGCTTCCCGAGGGCTCGAAGCAGAAGCCCAAGACCGCCTCGCTGTTCAAGTCGATGGACCTCGCGACCGTCACGCTCGAGGACGCGGTGAAGCTCATGGAGCTGCCCCGCGTCGTGGGCAAGGACCCTGCGACGGACGAGGAGATCACCGCGCAGAACGGCCGCTACGGCCCGTACCTCAAGAAGGGCACGGACTCCCGCACGATCGAGTCCGAGGAGCAGCTCCTCTCGATCACCCTGGACGAGGCCCTCGCGATCTACGCGCAGCCCAAGCGCGGTCGTGGCCGCACAGCGAAGCCGCCGCTCAAGGAGCTCGGCGTGGACCCGGTGTCGGAGAAGCCGATCGTCGTGAAGGAGGGACGCTTCGGCGAGTACATCACCGACGGCGTCACGAACATCACGATCCCGCGCGGCACCACCGTCGACGAGCTGACCCACGAGCGCGCCGTGGAACTTCTGCAGGAGAAGCGCGAGAAGGCTCCCGCCA
Source organism: Demequina zhanjiangensis (assembly GCF_030418315.1). Classification (GTDB taxonomy): domain Bacteria; phylum Actinomycetota; class Actinomycetes; order Actinomycetales; family Demequinaceae; genus Demequina; species Demequina zhanjiangensis. The sequence goes on along the minus strand of NZ_JAUHPV010000002.1, from coordinate 219,128 downwards.
AGAAGCCCGCGCGCAAGACCGCAGCGAAGAAGAAGACCACGACCACGCGCAAGGCGGCGCCCAAGAAGAAGTGAGGGTGCGTCGTCTGCTCTGGGCGGCGGTCGCGCTGGCGGCCGCCGGATTCATCGCGCTCATCTGGCTCAACACGCGCACGCTGTGCGACATCGACTCCGCCGGGCATGAGGTCTGCAACGCAGGCCCTGTGATGGGCGTCCCCGGCGGCGTGATCGCCACCTTCGTGCTCGGGCTCGTCGCCGCGTTCTCCCTGGTCAGGGCGACCCGCCGGGAGTAATGTCCGCTGCATGAGGTCATGGATGCGGTGGGCGATGGGGGTCGCGGCCGTCGGGGGGATCGCGCTGGTCTGGCTCCTCGACACGGCGGCAGCGTGCTACCCGTACGACGACGAAGGAAACTACACGGACGCGTGCGATCCGAATGCTCTCAGCGTCAGCCCCTGGGTGATCGTCGCGACGCTCGCGCTCGCGCTGCTGCTCGCAGCCGCAGTCTTCGGTGGGCGCACCGCCGACCGCGCTGACCTCGTCGAGACCTCCAGGGTGGGTTGACGCGGTCGGCTGTCGCCTGTCGCCTGTCGCCTGACGTCGCGAGGTTCGCAGGTTCCTAAGCATCGCCTCGCGTGCCTACCCTGCAGGGACTGGTGAGCGACGTGGCAGATCAGTGGGAGAGCGCGTGCACCCGAGCGCTTCCGCGACTCGGGGCGTATGCGTACGCCCTCACGGGCTCTCGCGCAGCCGCGGAGGAGCTGGTGCAGGCCGCGATCGTGAAGGTGCTGGCCTCACGGCTGCGCTTCCCGGGCGAGGCTGCCGTGGAGTCGCGGCTGACCGACGCGGTCCTCGCGCTTCACCTGGAAGGTCCGCGGGGTCAGGCGCGCTGGGTGGTCCCGCCTTCCGCCCACGATGACGCGGCGCAGCACGGCCAGGAGCAACCGACGGACCCCGTCGCGATCGCCATGGCGGCGCTGCCGCCTCAGCAGCGAACCGCGCTGGCCATGCGCTACCTGGATGGATGCTCGGCATCGGCGATCTCGCAGCGCCTGCACCTCTCGGAAGGTGCCGCCCAGCGGTGCCTCGATGACGGGCGTGCGCGGCTGGCAGCTCTTCTGGGCGCCGACGACGTGGGCCCCGAGCCCGAGCTCGTCGAGGTGCGGGAGGCGCGGCGATGAGGGATCTCAGGGCGTTGCTGGGCGACGGCGTGGCGGGCGAAGGGAAGCGGGTCGCCGAGTCGCTGCGCGCCGCAGGGGCGGTCGAGGCGGCCGCCGCGCATGCACGACCGCTGCGTCGCAGGCGGCTCCTGCGCGGGGCAGGGCTGGGCGCGGCTGCTCTCGCCCTCGTCTCGCTGTTCGTGGGCGGCATGGTGGCGACGCCGAGCGACCCGCCCGAGGCGCAGCCCGCGCCGACTGTGACGGCCACGATGCCGGCAGCCCCTCTCGTGCCGCCGTCGCCGCGTGCAGGCACGCGGTCGGGCGAGGGCGTGCTCGCGGAGGGTCCGTGGAGGCTGCGCGAGTCGAGGTTCGTGCGCGCGCTACGCGACCGAGGGTTCGTGTGCGGGGACGAGGTTCCGGGCCTGTACCCGAGCGCGCTGTGGGAGTGGCTGCAGGTGGGCATTCGCTTCGAGGCGCGCGCCCTGACCATCGACGACACGCTCCGCGTGGAGGGCTCGCCCTCGGAGGCCGTCGCTGGGTTCGCACCGCTGTTCGTGCAGGCGGTCGCGAACGTGGTGCCTGAGGGCATCACGCTCGATGCCGCGGTGGTCGTGGTGCGGGACGACATGGTCGTCGGTGTGAGCCCGCTCGAGATCCCGGTGGCGGAGCTGGGCGCGCTTCCCTCCAGCTACACGGATGACTGGGAGGTGCCGCTCTCGAGCGAGGTGGCGCCGGGCCTGTGCACGGAGGGATCGGTACGCGGTGCGCGCGCCGGGGATGGCGAGGCGCGCCTGCATCTGGTGGTGAGAGCGCTGGGTCCCGAGGGGCAGGTGAGGGGGGCCTGGATCGACATCCTCGACTCCGAGCGGCTCCCCACGGTCGAGTTCACAGGCCTCGCCGGCTGACCGGCGCACGTCCCGTCTTCTGACAGGCGTCGTCCCGCTAGGGTCGCTACAACCCTCCGACGCGTCGAAGCGTTCATGTGTCGAGGGACGGGGGATCGACCGACGTGGATGACATGCTCACCGAGCTGATGCGCTCCGCCGCGCCACGCCTGGCCGCCTACGGCTACCTGTTGACGGGGTCGCAGGCCGCGGGCGAGGACCTGGTGCAGGACGCGGTTGTGAAGGTGTTCGTGCGTCGGCGTCGGCTGCCGAACGTGCAGGCCGCGGAGGCATACGTGCGGGCGGCCATGCGGACGCTTCACCTGGATCGGGTGCGGCGCGAGGCGCGCTGGCGTCGGGTGGCGCCCGGCCTGGTGGCGGCCGAGGTGGGTCCCGACCATGCCGAGGCGCTCGCCGACGAGGACGCGTTCCGTCGGGCCCTCGCCTCCCTCACCGCGCAGGAGCGCACCGCGGTCGTGCTCCGCTACTACGACGACCTCACGGTCGCCGCCACCGCAGCCGCCATGGGTCTGGCGGACGGGACTGTGAAGAGATACCTGTCGAACGCCCTCGCGAAGCTGGGCGAGCGTGCGGACAGCCTGGAGCTGCTGGGCGAGACCGCCGCGATCGTGTCGAGGAGGACGTCATGAGCGATCTGCATGGGCGCCTGAAGGCGCTCGGGGACGACGGTGCGGAGGGCATGGCGCCTCGTCTCGCCTCGGAGGACCGCATCCAGGTGCTGTCGGGCAGGGTCGCGTCGGGGCGTCGTCGTCGTGGTGTGCTGGGTGCGGCCGGGACGACGGCGGTGGTCGCGCTCCTCGTGGCAGGCGCGTGGGCGGTGCTTCCCGGTGGTGCGCAGGCGGAGTGGGATCCGGCGTCTCCGTCCCCGATGTCGTTCGAGGTGCGGCTCGACGACTACGGCGATGCGCCCGTGGTGCCGGCCGAGGTGGACACCTCCATGGGATTCGACCGGAGGCTCGGCTGCGGTCAGCCGTTCGACCTTGAACCCGGCGTCACGATCCATGACGCCTCGGCGGCGACGCGTGGGGCGCGCGTGACAGAGACTCTTGAGCCGCTGGTGAGCGACGAGGCGGACGTGGACGACAACGACGATCGGCTCGTCTGGCGGGGCTCGTGGGGCGGGCGTGATGTGCTGTGGACGGTGACGTCGCTGCTCGTCTCGGACGGGGTGATCGTCGGAACGTCCACCGCGGGCGAAAGCGGTGGCGTGACCGGCGGCTACTACTCGGGCATGGGTGATGTCCTGGTGCCCGTCGGGGGCACGTGCAGTCAGGGTCCCGTGTACTCGGCGTACACCGTGGGCACTCCGGTGGTCGTGGCGCAGGCGTACTCCGATCCCTTCATGAGCGTCGACTGGGACGAGCTCGGGGCGCTCACCGACGAGGAGCTGGTGGCGCTCGGGGGCGAGGCGACCCTGCTCGCGACAGCCGTGCTCGACCCGCGGTCACCGATCGACGCGCCGGAGCCGTCGGCGACGCCCAGCCTGGTAGCGCCGTCGGACGGGGTCTTCCAGGCGTTCGCCGTCGACACTCCGGAGCGGTCGTGCAACGCACTGGGTGACCTTCGTCAGGGCGGGGAGCCGGCGGTGGGGAGCACCTCGACGTTCCTGGACCTGGGCGACGAGGTCGCGACGCTCGCTCGCCTGTTCGGCGTGCAGGCTCCGTTCGCGGACGTGCCACCGGACCACTGGATGGTGGGCGAGGATGCCTGGCTCGTGTTCGACACGCCTGAGGGTGCCCGCTCGAGGTATCTGGAATGGCGGACTGACGGCGACGGCTGGGAGGTGCTCGAGCTCGGCGATGCGGCCGTGGATCCCATGCTGCCACCGGCCGCCTCCTGCGTGTTCCCGGACGCGTATGAGGCTCTCGGCTCCGCCTTCCTCGTGGTCGACGCCGTGGCACCGAATCTGGCCGCATACGGCGCCGCGTGGGACGAGCCGACGGACGGCATGCAGACCTGGATCCACGTGGGCGACGCGTAGCAGCGCGGGCTTCTGGCAACGCACTCCGAGGCTGACACTCGGCGTCATCGTGCGGGTCTACCCTGGGAGGACGCGGCGCGCCGCCTGAGGGGGCATGGCCTGCGCGGGCCTGCGCGTCGTCGTGGACGCTTCAAGGGGGACGCATGACTACGGCCATCGAGGCCACCGGCTTGTACAAGTCGTTCGGGGACGGCACGTGGGCGGTCGACGGGATGAACCTCGCCGTGCCGGCGGGCAGCTTCTACGGCATCGCAGGCCCGAACGGCGCGGGCAAGACGACCACGTTGCGCATGATCATCGGGGTGCTGCGGCCGGACCACGGCCAGGCGTCGGTGGACGGCGTGGAGGTGTGGCCCGACCCGCGCGAGGCGAAGCGTCGGCTCGGATGGGTGGCCGACAATCCCGCGCTGTTCGAGCGACTGTCCGGCCGGGAGATGCTCGAGTATGCGGCCCTCATGCGCGGCATGGACGCCCAGGAGGCGGACCGTCGTGCCACGGACCTGTTGCACGTGCTCGACATGGAGGACTCGCAGTCCAAGATGATCGCCGACTACTCGCTGGGCATGCGCAAGCGCATCGGCCTCGCGGTCGCGCTGATCCACCGCCCACGTGTGCTCGTGCTGGATGAGCCGTTCGGATCTCTGGACCCGGTGAACACCCAGGTGATGGAGGACCTCCTGCAGCGCTTCCGCGCGAACGGCGGCACCGTCGTCTTCTCGAGCCACGTGATGGACGTCGTGGAGCGTCTGTGCGACCGCGTCGTCGTCGTGGCCGACGGGCGTGCCCGGGTCGAGGGCGCCGTCGCCGAGGTGCGCGGCCAGGCGCCCACGCTTCAGCAGGCGTTCGTCGACCTGGTCGGCGGCCGTGACCTGGGCGAGGGCGAGCTGTCGTGGCTGTAGTCCTGATCCGCCTGCGCTGGGCGATCCGGCGTCGCACGATCTCGAGCGGCTTCCAGGTGCGGGGCGTGTGGGTGCTCGCCGCGCTGTTCGGGCTGGGCGCCGCAGTGCTCTCGGCGGCACTCGTCTCCTTCGCGCGCGGCGACGGCGCCGCAGTGATGGGGCTCCTGTACGAATCGCTGCTGTTCTCGATCCTTGCCGGCTGGGTGCTGATCCCGCTGTCGATCCCCAGCCTTCAGGACCAGATAGTCGACCCGTCGCGCCTCGAGACGTACCCGATGTCGACCACGCAGAAGGTGGTCGGGCTCGGCGTGGGTGCGCTGCTGTCGCCCACGGCGCTCTTCGCGTTCCTCGCCGCGCTCGGGCCGGTGGCGTCCGCGGGGCTTCCGGTCGTCGGCCGCCTGCTCACGCCCGTGCTGGCCGTCCTGTTCGCTGCGGCGTGCGTCCTCGTGTCCCGAGTGATCCAGGCGATCTTCGCGGGAGCGATCGCGGGGCGCCGCGGTCGGGACCTCTCGGTGCTGCTCGCAGGCACGCTCGGCCTCGGGTTCTACGCGGTCATGCAGGCACTGCCCTATCTGGTGCCGGCCGACGGCGCTGCGCCCACCGTGAGCCCGGTCGTGACCTCGCTCGTCGGCTGGCTGCCTGGCGCCTCCGTCGGCCGGGCGATGGTCGAGATGCAAGGCGGAGCGCTCATCCCCGCGATCGGCTGGGTAGGGGTGTCCGCGCTCTGGGTCGTCGCGCTCGCAGCCGCGTGGGTGTGGGCGATGTCCCGAGCGGAGCGAGGCGCCGGACGCGGCGCAGACCGGTCTGCGCGGCGCGCTCGTGCAGGACTCGCGCTCCCGCCACTGGTCCTGCGCGGCGTGAGGTCTCCCCAGGTGCTCGCCGCTGCCTCGCAGCACCTGCGCTACATGCGACGTCACCCTCGGCTCCTGCAGGCCACGGGCATGGGGCTCGCGCTCGGTGCCTTCGTCTCGCACTCGTTCGTCGGCAGCGACTGGCTCGCCACCGGGGCCGCGTTCAGCGCCGCCTACATGGCCATCATGATCGGCGGAGGCATGTTCAACTTCGACGGGCAGGGGATCGCCTACCTTCACGTCGCAGGCAGCGGCCTCAAGGACGCGCTCGCCGCGAAGCAGGCGGTGGTGATCGGCTTCGCGATCACGCTCGGCACCGTCTTCGCGGTCGCGGAGGCCGCGTGGCGGGACCAGTGGCGCAACCTCCTCGCTGCTCTGCTCTTCGTGGTCGGCATGGCGCTGTGGACCGTCGCGGCCTCTGTCCTCATGTCCACCCGCTACGCGTTCGACGCTGATCGCTCCTCCGCCAACCGGTACTCGGCGATGGGCCCGTCGTTCGCGGTGCTCGGCTGGGTGATCGTCGGCATGGGAGTGGTCGCCCTGCTCTACGGTCTTGCAGGAATGTGGGTGCCGCGCTGGGTCGGCGGTCTCGTCTTCGTCGCGATCGCGGGCCTGCTTCATCGGCTCTCGCTGCGACGGTGCGAGAGCGTGCTCGAACGGACCCCCGAGTTGATCACCGACAAGGTGCCGGCCCCGGCATGAATCCTCGGCGAGGCACGGTGTGCCAGGCGGCCTGCTCGGGTCTAGGGTGAAAGCCATGAGTGCACCGCTGCCGATGTCCGCGCCCGCCTACCGCTGGGGAATCCTGGGGGCCGGCGGGATCGCCCACAAGCTCGCCGAGGCCGTCACCCACTACACGAAGTCCGAGGTGGTCGCAGTCGCGGCAGCCTCCGGGCTGGACCGGGCGCAGGCCTTCGCCGACGAGATGGACGTGCCGAAGGCGTACGGCAGCTACGAGGAGCTCGTCGCCGACCCGGACGTGGACATCGTCTACGTCGCGACCACGCACAACAACCACCATGAGCCCGCGCTGCTCGCCATCGAGGCAGGCAAGCACGTGATGGTGGAGAAGGCCTTCACCCAGAACGAGAAGCAGGCGCAGCTCGTGGTCGACGCCGCTCGAGCCAAGGGCGTTTTCGTCATGGAGGCCATGTGGGCCCGTCACCTGCCGCACATGTACGCGCTGCGTGAGGCGATCGAGCGCGGCGAGATCGGCCAGGTCGTGTCCGTCCAGGCCGACCACGGCCAGCCCATCTCCCACGTGGAGCGCCTGCGCAACCCCGCGCTCGCGGGCGGCGCCCTGCTGGACCTTGGTGTGTACCCGATCGCCTTCGCGCACGACATGCTCGGCGTCCCCGACACGATCACCGCCGTCGGCCGTCTCACCGACACGGGCGTCGACGGCCAGGTCTCCATGGTCTTCGACTACGCGAGCCTCGGCGCGCAGGCGTCGCTCACCACCACCATGGAGGCGAAGTCGCCCTGCATGGCGCTGATCGGCGGCACCGAGGGCTACATCGAGGTCGATGGCGTCTTCTACAACCCCACCTCGTTCCGCGTGGTCCGCAATGACGGGACCATGTGGGAGTACGACGGCACCGTGCCGAACGGCTTCCAGTTCGAGGCGGCCGAGGTCGCGCGCGGCGTCGCCGCCGGGCTCACCGAGTCGCCGCTGCACACGCTCGAGAACTCGCTCGAGATCATGCGGATCATGGACGAGGTGCGCAACCAGATCGGCCTGATCTACCCCGACGAGCACGGCGGTCCCGGCGAGCGGTAGTCGGCGAGGGCGATCGGGGTGCCTCAGGCCCTCGGTCCGATTCGCCGCGTCAGATTCCGCGGGTAGGTTTGCTCCATGAAGACGGGCCTGTTCGTGGTGTTCGAGGGTGGGGACGGCGTCGGCAAGACGACGCAGCTGCGCCGCCTCGCCGAGGCGATGCACACCGCGGGTCGCGAGGTCGTGATGACCCGCGAACCTGGCGGCACCCAGCTCGGGCTTCAGCTGCGTCAGCTGATCATGCACGGCGACCACGTCGCGCCTCGCGCTGAGGCCCTCATGTACGCGGCCGACCGCGCCCATCACGTGGAGACCGTCGTGATGCCTGCGCTCGAGCGCGGCGCCGTGGTGCTGCAGGACAGGTTCATCGATTCGTCGATCGTCTATCAGGGCGGTGCGCGCGGGCTCGGACCGGAGGTGGAGCGGATCTCCCGCTGGGCCACGAACGGGCTCCTGCCGGACGTGACCGTGGTGCTCGACATGGCGCCCGACGAGTCGCGGATGGCCCGAGATCTGGACCGGGTCGAGCGGGAGACCGTGGAGCATGCGCAAACCATCCGGCAGGGCTTCCTGACCCTCGCGCAGCGCGATCCGGCGCGCTACGCGGTCGTGGATGCGGCTCGGCCCGAGGGCGAGGTGTTCCACGACGTGTTCTCGGCGGTGCGGGCAGCGCTCAAGCGCAAGCGTGAGATCCTCGCCGCGTCCGGCATCCAGGCCCCGCCGTCCCCGAGGACGCCATGATCGACGACGCCTCCGAGGACCTGGGGACGGCCGTCGCCGATCCACAGCATGCGCCGCCTGTCGCAGGGGTGTGGGTCGACGTCGTCGGCCAGGAGAACGCGACTGCGCCGCTCCGTGCGGCCGCCGCCCATGCGTCGGCCATGACCCACGCGTGGCTCATCACGGGCCCTCCAGGCTCCGGGCGTTCCCAGGCGGCGCGCGCCTTCGCGGCCGCGCTCCAATGTTCGGACAACGGCTGCGGAGAGTGCCGCGAGTGCACCACATCTCTCAGCGGAGCCCACGCGGACGTGACCGTCGTCGCGACGGAGAAGGTGACGATCTCGATCGATGAGGTGCGCGAGCTCGTGTCGCTCGCGCAGACGTCGCCCAGCCAGGGCCGGTGGCGCGTGATCATCGTCGAGGACGCTGACCGCATGACGGAGCGCACCTCCAACCTGCTGCTCAAGTCCATCGAGGAGCCGCCGCCGCGCACGGTGTGGGTGCTGTGCGCGCCGTCCGCGGACGACGTGGTGGTCACCATCCGGTCGCGCTGCCGCGTGGTCGGGCTGAGCGTCCCCGACCCGCAGGTCGTCGCGCAGTTGCTCGTGAGCCGTGATGGGATCGACCCGGAGCTCGCGCTCGAATGCGCGCATGCGGCGCAGAGCCACATCGGCATCGCCCGGCGCCTCGCCCGCGACCCGCAGGCGCGTGCTCGCCGCGACCAGGTGCTCGCGCTCGCGACGGAGATCAGGGGAGTGGGCGACGCGGTCCTGGCCGCGGCCGACCTGGTTCAGGTCGCGGACGACGACGCGAAGGCCGCGACGGAGGAGCGCGACGCACAGGAGCGCAACGAGCTGCTCCGCACTCTGGGCGCCGACGACGGTGGACGCCTCCCGCCCGCCCTGCGCTCCCAGGTCAAGCAGCTCGAGGACGACCAGAAGCGGCGCGCCACCCGTCACAAGCGGGACGTGCTCGACCGCGCGATCGTCGACCTCATGAGCCTGTACCGCGACGTCTCCGTCATGCAGGTGGGCTCAGGCGTGCCGCTCGTCAACGCCTCGCACAAGGGTCACATCGCGCAGATCGCCGAACGCTCCACCGTGCAGGACACCGTGCGGGTGCTCGACGCGCTCGCGCTCACGCGCGAGCGGCTCGCAGGCAACGTCGCCCCGCTGCTCGCGGTCGAGGCGATGCTGCTGGCGCTCAGGCCCAAGCCCGTCGCGTGATCTCGTGGCCGGTTCGGCTCCTTGGCTCGTGTGATGCCGTGTCGTGCGCGACCGAGTGGTGTGACTGACACCGTGGCGCGTCCGACCTTGTGAAATGGGACTTTCCGCGCATCTGGCTCGACTAGGTTGGACGCCATGACCTCACGCCGTCACTGGGTGGCTCTCGCCGCCGTCTCCGCCCTCGCCCTCGCCGCCTGCAGCCCCGGCGACCTGTTCGGCGGAGACAGCAGCAGCCCCTCCGAGAACGGCGCGCCGTCGTCCTCGGCACCGGCCGACGCGTCGGCGTACTACGAGCAGACGCTCGACTGGTCCTCGTGCGGCGACTTCGAGTGCGCGAACGTCGAGGTGCCGCTCGACTGGACGGATCCGGGTGGCGAGTCGATCGAGATCGCGATCAACAGGGCGCCCGCCACATCGAGCGACGCACGGGTCGGATCGCTGCTCATCAACCCGGGCGGCCCGGGCGGCTCCGGGCTCGACTTCCTCGAGTACTTCACGTCCTACTACGGCGACTCGGTGGCGGCCGCGTACGACGTCATCGGTTTCGATCCGCGCGGCGTGGGCGAGTCCACCGGCATCGAGTGCGGCGACGGTGACGTGCTCGACGAGTACTACATCACCGACTACTCGTTCGAGACCGAGGATGACCTCGCGGCCGCCGATCAGCGGACCGCGGAGTTCGCTGCCGGCTGCCAGGAGCTCACGGGTGATCTGATCGCCAACGTGGACACGGTCTCGGCCGCGCGCGACATGGACGTGATCCGTGCCGTCGTCGGTGACGATCAGCTCAACTTCGTCGGGGCGAGCTACGGCACCCAGCTCGGCGCCACCTACGCGGAGCTGTACCCCGACACTGTCGGCCACATGGTCCTCGATGGGGCCGTCGACTTCCTGCTGGACGACATCGAGGCGGGCAAGGGTCAGGCCGCCGGCTTCGAGACGGCGCTGACCAGCTTCCTCGAGTACTGCCAGGGCGAGCCCACCTGCCCGCTCTCCGCGGACATGGACACCGCCCGCGAGCAGATCGGCGACCTCGCGCGCGACGCGCTCGAGAGTCCGCTGCCCACGGGGGAGGACGGTCTTGAGGTCAACGGCAACCTTATGGTCTACGGCATCGTCGTGACGCTCTACTCGGAGGACAGCTGGCCGTACCTGCTTCAGGCCATCAACGAGGTCTACACCCAGGGCACCGCCTTCATCTTCTATCAGCTGGCGGGCTTCTACCTGGACCGCGACACCATCAGCGGCGAGTACACGGCGAACTCCACGATCGCCTTCACCGCCATCAGCTGCCTCGACAGCACCGACCGGTCCGACTGGACGGTCGCTGACCAGCAGGAGCTGACCGCCGCGATGGAGGAGGCCTCGCCCACGTTCGGCTGGTGGTTCGCCTCAGGTGGCGGCTGCTCCGCGTGGCCGTGGGTGGCGCACCAGACGATCGAGTCGCTGGACTACCCGGACACTGCCAACCCGATCCTCGTGGTCGGCACCACGCGCGACCCCGCGACGCCCTACGAGTGGGCGGAGAGCCTCACCGAGCAGCTTGGCAACGCGGTGCTCCTCACCTACGACGGCGACGGTCACACGGCCTACGGGCGCTCGAACGACTGCATCGGTGACACGGTCGATGAGTTCCTCGTGGACGGCACGGTGCCGGATTCGGGTTTGGTGTGCTGAGCCTGTAGGATGTCTCCGCGCCCTCGTGGTGCAAGCCGCCTTAGCTCAGTCGGCAGAGCGATTCACTCGTAATGAATAGGTCGTGGGTTCGATTCCCACAGGCGGCTCCAACGAGAAGGCCCCGGTCCACTGGACCGGGGCCTTTCGCGTTCCTGGGCGAGCGCCTGTGACGCCCGGGGCCTTTCGCGTTTCTCGCGGCCGGGCGCCTGTGCGCCAGCAGTCGTTGAGTGCGGGAAATCGGCCGGATCTCGGCGCTCAGCGACTACTAGGGCGCAGTGGGTGGGCGCGTAGGTCACTCGGGGCGGCCGTGTCTGGCTGGGGCTGACCGAACCGCGCTTCAAGCGTCCTGGCATCGCATGGGTGCCGAGAATGCGTCCGGTTTCGGCACCCATGCGATGCCAGGGAGCATCGGGCGGGGCTCGGTGGCGTGGGGCAGCCTTCGCCCGCCACCTGAGGCGCGCGTCGCGGGTGAGTCGGTACGGCCGCTGCACTGGCTGCGGCCCGCGTCGGCGTCGGCGCCGATGCAGGCGTACCGTCGAGGTCACGCGACGACCCCGTGGAGACCCCATGCCATCCAGACTCGGCAACATCACCATCTACGCTGACGATCCGCAGCGGCTCGCCCGGTTCTGGGCTGGAGCGTTCGGCTATCCCGTCACCGAGTGGGAGGAGCCGTTCGTGAGCGAGTTGCTCGCAGCCGGACTGACGGAGAGCGATCTCAACAAGCGAGGGCTCGCGGAGCCTGCCGAGGGTCAGGAAGGGCCCAGGTTCTTCTTCCAGCACGCCGACGCTCCGAAGGTGGGGCGCAATCGCCTGCATCTGGACATCCAGACGACGCCTGGGCGGCGACCGTCGAGGGGTGAGCTGGAGCAGGAGAAGGATCGCCTGGTCGCCCTGGGTGCCGAGGTGGTGCGGCTGGTCGATCAGTCGTGGGGGCCGTGGCCAGAGGTCTACTTCCAGATGCGTGATCCTGAGGGAAACGAGTTCTGTCTGCAGTGATCGCTGGCGCTGCCGGGACTGCATGGCAGGTGACGGCACGAGCGCGCGCGGCTGCATCCCCGAGCAGTGCGTCCTGCACCACGCCCGGCGCTCTTCCGCGACGGTGCCTAGCGCGCGTCCCGGATGACGCCCAGTGGTCGTCTCGCGCCGTTCTCAGTGGCTGACGCGTGCGGTGCTCAGTGGCTGACGCGCGACTTCCGTCCCGCGAAGGAGACGATGTCGCCCGCCTGGAGCTGGCGTCCGCGGCGCAGGTCCACCTCGTCGTTCACGGTGACCTCGCCGCTGCGGATCGCCTCCTTGGCCTCGCCGCCGGAGTCGACCAGTCCGGCGAGCTGCAGGAACTGGCCCAGGCGGATCACGTCGCCTCCGGCCGGGACGTCGTCGATCGGTGCAGAGTTGGCCATGCCTGCATGCTATCCGGGCCGGCTCCGTGGCATACGCAGAGGGCTGCCGATAAGCCCCTGTTCCCGGGAGTGAGAACGTGGTGTTAGGATCCCGACACTGGTGTCGGTAAAGATGGCCCTCCCCGGGCTGCGCGACACCTCGATGAAAGGAATCCTGGTGCGACGACTCTTCCTGGCCGCCTTCACCTACACGATCGCGGGGCTCGGCTCCGGGCTCTACTATCGCGAGCTGACCAAGCTCAATGACTTCGAGGGTCAGCCGACGATGCTCAGCGGCGTGCACACCCACTTCCTCGCGCTGGGCACCCTGGTCCTGCTGATCGTGCTTGTGCTCGAGAAGCTGTTCCGCCTCTCCGACAGCAAGCTGTTCGGCTGGTTCTTCTGGCTCTACAACGTGGCGCTTGTCGTGACCGCGCTCATGATGGGCTGGCATGGCACGCTCACGGTCCTCGGGCAGGAGTCTGGCCCCGCAATCGCCGGCACTGCAGGGCTGGGGCACATGACGATGAGCGCTGCCTTCGTCCTGCTCTTCCTTGCTCTCGGCAAGGCGCTCAAGCGGGACTCGGTCGACTCCGACGTCGAGCGGGTCGCTGTCGCTGCCTGATCGGTCCTTTGGCGCGGCTCGCTCGCAGGGGTGCGCCGCACTCTGGAGGCGCTCGATGCTCACGCCGGCCCCGTTCGAGCATCGAGCGCCTCGGCCGCCCCAGTGGCCCGCGCAGTGTGATGGAGCGTGCTCGTGGGTCATCGCCCCTCTCGGGTAGCGGGCTCGGCCCTCGGGGGTGGCGCGGTTCGGGGACCGGTCTCTGGCGTGACCTTGCGAACCTCCAGCCTCCATAAGTTAACGCAGATTCACATTCGTGCTACTGTGCCGCTATGGCGACACTCAAAGCCGAGCGTCGACAGGAGCTCGACGCCCTCGACACGAGCGCCCTCCGTGAGGGCGCCAACTGGTTCATCTCGTTTGCTGGCACCGCCAACGTGATCTGGCAGCTCTCGCGCCCGCCCGTGGCCTACGGCGTGATGGAGAGCAAGGGACCCGGCGCGCTCTTCCATGATCCGAAGAGGCGCATGCGGACCACGATCGGCTACATCGCGGTCACCATGCTGGGCTCGGCCGATGACCGGGCGGCCTACCGTGCCGCCACCAACCAGTCGCATGCTCCCGTGAAGTCGGAGCCGGGGGCCAAGGTGCCGTACCGTGCGTTCGACCCGACGCTGCAGATCTGGGTGGCAGCGTGCCTCTACCGAGGTGCCGAGAACGCCTACGAGTTCGTGCACGGCCCGCTCGCCGGTGAGTTCCGCGAGGAGTTCTATCGGCAGGGCATGGTGTTCGGCACGACGCTGCAGATGCCGCCCGAGGACTGGCCGGCCACGCGCGACGAGTTCGAGACGTGGTGGGACAAGGCCGCAGCAGACCTTGAGATCGACGACACGGCGCGCGACTACCTGTGGCGGGTGCTGAGGCTCGAGTACCTGGGGCGCGACGTTCCGGAGCGGCTGCTGCGATGGCGCATCCGCATGACCGCGGGCTATCTGGGTCCCCGCTTCCGCGACATGATGCGGATCGAGTGGGACGACGAGGAGCAGCGTCGCTACGACCGCTTCAATCGCCGCATGGCCGCGTTCCAGAGAGCGGTGCCCCGCGCCGTGCGCGAGGCGCCGCTCCGTCGGCCGCTCCGCGGCATCCGCAAGCGGATCGCCGCAGGCCAGCCGCTGTTCTGACGCGCGGGCTACTCGGTCAGCGTGAGGCCTCCGGCGGCGAACGCCTCCTTGGGGGAGGTGTCGACGCAGAATGCCGCGTAGGCGCCGGGGTCGAGGTCCTTGGTCCAGACGTTGGTCTCTCCCGCGGGGGTCAGGTCGTAGGCGCCGATCTCCCGCATCCAGGAGGGCCAGCCTCCGTCGGTCCTCTCGGCGAGGGCCGCCACTGCATCTTCGTGGGAGTATCCCTCGTCGAGGCCGAAGAGCTCTGCGGTCCCGTAGCCCTCGGTGTTGTTGACGAACGTCAGCTCGACAGTGCCTGCGGCGGCCTCGGAGGGTCCGTCGTAGGTGCAGGTCTCACCTTCGAAGGTGAGGGTCACGGCGATACGTGTGCCGCCCTCGGCCATGGCTGAGCCGGTGGCCTGAGCTGCTGCGCTCGCGGCGTCTGCGGTGTCGTCCGTCGTCGAGCAGGCTGCGAGCGCGAGCGCGCAGAGTGCGAGGGGAAGGGCTGTCCGCAGTGTGCTGATCCGGGCATTCATGAGGCACCTCCATGCGTATGGTCATGCCCGACGTGCGACTTGCGCGGGGACGCGTCGTCCCTCTCACGCGCGTCGACGTCATTGATCGGTGGGTGTGCTTCGCTCATGGACACCTCCCCTCGTGGGTGCACTGGAAAGGGGTCGTGCGGCGGATGCGTGGGGAAGTGGTGCACGGCGTCGGTCGCTGGTGTCGTGCGAAGGCGGTCGTGGGACCGACGCGCGTCGTGGCGATGCCGGTCATGGCGCGGCCCTCCTCAGTCCCACGCCCCCCAACTTCCGCTTTACACCCGCGGGCCACCCGGCCACCGTGACCTTCGTCCCGGTGGCGGCGAGCGCCGGTGGTGCGTCCCCCGAGCAGCGTGCAAGGAGCACTCGCCCCGCGCGCGGCGCGTGCACCCGTTACCCTGGCGCGATGGGCATGACGTCCCCGCTGACGAGCGCGTCGCAGGCCGTGACGCGCACGCTCGGCACGCTCGCAGCGGCACGCCACCCGGAGGGCTATCACGGCGACTACCAGGGCGACGTCGGCTTCTTCGAGGGCTGGTACGTGAAGCTGGTCTCTGAGGATCGGAGCGCGCGGATCGCGGTGATCCCCGGCATCTTCAAGGGCGGCGAGCACGGCGGCGATGAGGCCTTCGTGCAGGTGCTCGACGGCGTGACGGGAGAGTCCTGGTACGAGGTGTTCCCCGCGTCCGACTTCCGCGCCGACCCCCGACGGTTCGACGTGGCGGTCGGGGACAACCTCTTCGGACGCACGGGCATCGCCGTCGATCTGCCAGCCTCCGATCTGCGGGGTGCGGTGACGTTCACGACGCCGCTCGACCCATGGCCCGTCACTCTCGGGTCCCCAGGGATCATGGGTCGTTACGGCTGGGTGCCGGTGATGGAGTGCTATCACGGGCTCGTCTCCTTCGGCCATGAGTTGCGAGGGACCCTGATGCTGGGCGAGCGGGAGATGGTGTTCGACTGCGGGCTCGGCTACCTCGAGAAGGACTGGGGAAGAGCGTTCCCGTCGGCGTACGTGTGGATGCAGACCAACCACTTCTCGACCCCGGGCGTGAGCCTGTCGGCGTCGATCGCGACGATCCCTTGGGGGCGTACGAGCTTCCGCGGGTTCATCGTCGGCCTGCGGATGGCCGGTGACGGACGGGACGAGCTGCACCGTTTCGCCACCTATACGGGCGCGCGCACCGAGAGCCTCGAGATCGACGACGACGAGGTCAGGTGGGTGCTGCGCGCCAAGTCGGGCGCGGCCCTGCGTCTGCGGGCGGAGAGGCGTCGGGGCGGTCTGCTTCACGCGCCCATCCGCACGAGCATGCATCGCCGTGTGGAGGAGACGCTCGACGGCCACGTCCATGTGGAGCTCGTCGCGCCCGACGGCACGGTCGAGTTCGCCGACACGGGGGAAGCGGCCGGTTTGGAGGTCCACGGGGACCACGGAAACCTCGTCGCCATGCCCGGGATCGGCGAGCGCGGCTGAACACAGGCGATGCCCTGCTAGGTTCCGAAGCATGACCGCGCGCTCGCTTCGACGTCCGCCTGCTAAGGCGTGGACTCTGGCCATCGTCGCGACGTTGGGCATCGGCGCGATCCTCGCGGGTGCGGCGATGCTCGCCGGGGCCGACGGGCTCGTGCCTGCGCTGCTCGGCGTCGTCGGGATGGTGGGGCTTGCGCCTCGAGAGGCTCCGATGCCGGCGAAGGCGGGGATGGTGGCGCTCCTCGCCGTCTCCGGTGGGGCTGCCGCGGCTGTCGGCGCCGACGCTGCCCTGCTGCCGCTCGTCGTCGGAGCCACCGCGCTCGCGACGATCCCCTTCACGATCCGCTACGGCGCTGTGGCGCTCGCCGTGCCTGTGCTTCCCGCGGTGATCGGCGCGTTGGGTGGGCAGGGAGGCCCCTGGTCGACGGCTCTGCTGGCGGCGTTCGGTGCGCTCGGCGTGGCGGTCGTGGTGCGGCTCATCGGTCTCAAGGCCCCGGCGACGCCCGTGAAGGTGCCGGTCGCATGGGGGCATGGCATCGTGCTCGCGCTTCTCGCCGCGGTCGCGGTGGCCGTGGTGCTGTGGCAGGAGTGGGGCCACGGCTATTGGATGGTCATCGGGTTGTGCGTCGTGCTCTCTCCGGAGCACCTGAAGGTGCGTGCGGAGACCGGTGCGAGGGTGGTCGGCACGGCGATCGGCGCCGTGGTCGCGATCGGGCTCGCAGTGGTCCTGCCGCATTGGCTCGTCCTGGTCGTCGCGGGCGTCGCGATGGTCGCCGCGCTCGCCTATGCGGCGATCGATCGCCGTGTCGAGCTCATCGCGCTGCAGACGATCACGGTGGTCTCGGCGGGTGCGGCAGCGGATCCCGACACGACCTGGGAGATCGCTCTGGCGCGAGTGGTGGCGATCGGTGCCGGGGCCGTGGTCGCGCTGATCGGCGCGGAGCTGGTGGTGGCCGGCCTCGAGCGGCGAGTGGAGGAGTCCGAGCAGAACGGCGCGCCCGCGTCGGATGGCTGACGGCGTCCACCGCCCGCGGTGGCGCGCGCCGAGCCGAAGCCCAGTGACTGCGACCCGACGCGCGCGACGCTGTCAGGCGAGCTGCATCGTCGTGATGCAGGTGGCGTCCTCGGGGTCTCCGGTGGACACTGCGGCGCTCGCGGACAGCCCGTCCTTCTCGATCGTCACGGTCGTGTCGAGGTCCCGGGGGAGCCACAGGCCGACGAAGCCGTTGTCGAACGTCGTGCGTGTCTCGTCCAGGAGCACCTCCCCGGTGGCGTCGTCAGTGACGACGACGTGCACCTCCTCGTTCTGGATCTCGCCGGTGCAGGTGGTGAGGCTGTGGAAGTAGCAGTCGTGGGTCTGGTTCACGTAGGGCGCGAGCGAGACGTAGAAGGCGTCGTCGGGCGTGGCGATGGAGGTCTCCTCGCCGTCGCCGTCGGTGACGAGCAGCGCGTCGGGTCGGATCGACGCGTAGAGCGTCTCGGGCCGCTCGTCGCGGGGGAGCGCGTCGAGCGTGTCGATGATGGTTCGCGCGTCTGCGCCGTCGAGCCCGAGCGTGGCGAGAGCCGAGTCGTCTGCGGGTGCCTCGGCGACGGCGTCGTCCGACGTTCCCGGTGAGGCGGCGGGCTCGTCCGTCGAGCAGGCTGCGAGGGTGAGCGCCGCAGCGGCGGCGATCGTGCCAGCGGTGAGAGTGCGCAGGGCACGGGTGAGGGTGGTGCGAGATGACATGAGAGTTCCTTCTGAAGTCGTGTGAGGTCGGGGCGCCGGAGTGCGGGCCGTCGACGGGAGCCTCAGGAGTGAGGCGGTGGCGTCCTGGGGGCGCTCAGGTGCGGGGCGATGGGGGCCGCCGGGCGGAGGTGCCGCCGGGGCGATCGCCGCGCGCTCACGTGCGACTGATGCAGAGGGAGGTGAGGTCGGGGGCCGCGGGCAGCCGTGGGCTGCGCACGCGCTGGCGGGCGACGGCCTGTGGCGTCCTTGTGACGACGCGCGTCCGGGAGACGAAGGGCAGCGCGAGGATCGCGATGAGGAGGAGCATCATCGCGCATGCCACGGCGATGCCGCTGTCGGATGGTCCGCACGAGGCGCAGTCGGCGGTGAGGCCGGCGTCGAGGCCTCCAGAGGTGACCATGCCGGCGATGGCCGCGAAGCCTTGGTCGGGGGTCATGTCGCCGTGTCCGGCGACGATGTGGGCGGCGTGCCCCCCCGCCGTCGGTCGCGACGATCTCACTGGGCGACGCCGCGACGCCGTGCGGCGAGTGGAGGAGCGCGAGCGCGACGAGGCTGACGAGTGCGGTGGCGACGATGAGCAGCACGAGTCGGGCGCGCGTGCTCGCGAGCCTTCTCAGCGCGGTGCCCTGCCGTGGTTCCACGTGAGGAGTGCAGGCAGCGGTCGCCGCCCGTCGCACCGGACCTCTGACCTGGGCGTGCGGCGAGGTCTTGCATCTGACGACTATCGGAGTGACACTAGCGATGTATCGTTCACTATCGCTGACGATACGGACGAAGGAGGTCATCATGGGTTCTCAGTACCGATCGAGCGGTGCACGCAGCTTCAACGCGGACGACGCGGCGGATGCGCTGCGCGACGCCATGAACCAGTTCAAGTCCGAGTTCGACAAGCGGGTCGGCACGCGCGTGGGTCGCGGCGATGTCCGCGCCGCCGTGCTCACTCTGCTCGCCGAGCAGCCGATGCACGGGTATCAGATCATCCGCGAGATCGAGTCCCGCACGGATGGGCGCTGGAAGCCGAGCCCAGGCTCTGTGTACCCGACGCTGCAGATGCTCGCCGACGAGGGCCTCGTCACCGTCGAGACCAAGCAGGACAGGAAGATCTACGCGCTCACCGAGGAGGGTCGTGAGGTCGCCGCCGATGTGGCCGACGACGTCCCGTGGGAGTCGAGCGGCTCGTGGTCCGAGGGTCTGCACCTGGGGTCTGTTCCCAAGGCGGCTGTCGAGCTCGCCCAGGCGGCGACGCAGGCGGCGCGCGTCGGCTCCGAGGCGCAGCAGGAGGCCGTCGCTGACGCGCTCAACGAGGCACGACGTACGATCTATTCGATCCTTGCCAAGGAGTGACGCAGACCCGTCACGGCCGGCGGGAACGAGGAGGCTGAATGCCTGACGCCGGTCTTGACCGCGCCCGGTACCGCCGCATCATGCGGTTCGCCGCGATGCAGTTCATCGCGATGGGCTGGTACGAGCTCGTCCTGCCGAAGATCGGCCTGCGCGCGGTCACGGAGCGCACCCGCACTGCGCGCCTGCGCAAGATCGCCGCACGCTTCCGCCTGATCGCTGTGGACCTGGGCGGCCTGCTCATCAAGCTGGGGCAGTTCATGTCCTCGCGCCTTGACGTGCTGCCGCCCGAGATCACGAAGGAGCTCGAGGGCCTGCAGGACGAGGTGCCCGCGGCACCGTTCTCGGAGATCCGCGCGCTCGCGGAGGAGGAGCTGGGGCTCCCGCTCGAGAGCGTCTACGCGAGCGTGGACGAGGACCCGGTCGCGGCGGCCTCGCTGGGCCAGGCGTACAGGGCACGGCTCACCCCCTCCGACGCGATGCAGACCGGCTATGAGGACGTGATCCTCAAGGTGCAGCGGCCGGGCATCGCGGGCATCGTCGCGGTGGACCTCGCGGCACTGCGGCGGGTGGCGCGCTGGCTTCAGCGCGTGCGCGTCGTGGCCAAGCGGGTGGACATGCCGTCGCTGGTCGAGGAGTTCGCGCGTGCGAGCCTCGAGGAGATCGACTACCTGCATGAGGCGTCCAACTGCGAACGCTTCGCGGCAACGTTCGAGAAGGACGAGCGGGTGCGCGTGCCCGAGGTCGTGTGGGAGCGGACATCACGTCGTGTGCTGACCCTTGAGGATGTCTCGGCGATCAAGATCACCGACCTCGCAGCGCTGCGAGCGGCAGGGATCAACCCTGCGAAGGTGGCGTCGGTGTTCGCGGCCGTGATGCTGGACCAGCTCTTCGAGCACAACTTCTTCCACGCCGACCCTCACCCGGGCAACCTGTTCGTCTCGCCGACCAAGGGAGGCGACGGTCTCGGATGGCGGCTCACGTTCGTGGACTTCGGGATGATGGGCGAGGTGCCGCCGGGCCTGAGGACTGCCCTGAGGGAGCTGGTGCTGGCCGCCGTGGGCCGTGACGGTCGGGGCATGGTCGAGGCGATGCACAACGCGGGCGTGCTCCTGCCGGAGGCGGACCTGGGCGAGTTGGAGCGCGCCGTGACGAAGGCCTTCGCCAGGTTCGGCGGCATGGGCCTCGCAGAGCTGCGCGACATCGATGTGCGGGACTTGCGTGACTTCGCGCTCGAGTTCAGCGATCTGATGATCGAGATGCCCTTCCAGATGCCGGAGGACTACCTGTTGATCATCCGCGCGGGCTCGCTGACGTCGGGAGTGTGCTCGGCGCTGGATCCGTCGTTCAACGTGTGGGATGCCGTGGATCCCTACGCGCAGAAGATGCTGCGGGGCGAGCCGGTCGAGTTCGTGAACCACTACGCCCATCAGGCGTGGGAGTCGGCGGGCATGCTGTGGCGGATGCCGCGTCGGCTCGACACGGTCCTGGGCAAGGCGGAGGATGGCACGCTTGCGGTGACGGTGCCTCAGATGGAGACCGCTCTCACCCGGGTGGAGCGCACTGGCCGACGGGTGGTGTCGGCCATGATCTTCGCCGCGCTCCTGGTCGCCGGGTCGCGCGTCCACGCCGATGCGCCGTTGGGCGGCAATCTGATGATGATCGGTTCGATCCTGCCGGGGCTCCACGCGGTGTTCGGCCGACGCTCGTCCAAGTAGCGGTCGAGGGCGTCACCGGGCGACGGCCGTGCAGATTCAGCGCGCTGGCGCTCGACCGCGTCAGCCCGTGTAGCTGAGGAAGTACACGAAGACGATCATGCCGAGCGCTGCGGCGGCGGCGTACCCGAGGCTGAGCCTGCCGGGTGCGCGGTCGGCATCGCTCCTCCACGTGCCGACGACGGTCGCCGTGGCTGCGCCTCCCATGACGAGCAACGACCAGGCCGACGCGACGCGCCAGTCCCCAAGGTCGCCGGGACTCGTCTGCGCGTAGCCGAGCATGGCTCCGAACGTGAGCGCCAGGACCAGCACGAGCGGCGCGAGTCCGGCGAGTGCGAGGGTGGAGGCGCGGAAGTTCATGCCTGCACGATATATCCGGTTTGTGACTTTCGCCAGAGGGATGTTCGTGCGCGTGGACGGGGCCGCTGTGCCGGTGGCGGAAGCGCCTCCGTCAGGCCGTCGGCGACGCGGTGCGGGGGAAGAGCGCGCTCGCGATGACGACGGCGAGCGCCGCGCCGATGAGCTGTGCGCCGATGTAGGGCAGGACGGAGGCGGGGGCGATTCCCGCGAACGTGTCCGTGATCATGCGGCCGATGGTGACGGCGGGATTCGCGAACGAGGTGGATGAGGTGAACCAGTAGGCGGCGCCGATGTAGGCGCCGACGGCGGGGGCGACGATGGCCGCCCGGCCGGTCCTGACGAGCGCAAGGATGACGAGCACGAGCCCGGCGGTGGCGACGACCTCGGCGAGCACGGTTGCGGAGGTGGCCCGGTCGGTCGTGGACCACGTGGTCGGCGCGGAGAACATGGCGTTCGCGAGCACGGCCCCCGCGAGGCCTCCGACGATCTGCGCGCCGATGTAGGCGGCCGCGTCGCCGGTGCGGTCCATGCCGCCGACGATCCGTTCGACGAGGGTCACGGCGGGGTTGAAGTGCGATCCGGAGACCTGCTGGAACAGCAGGATGAGCACGGTGAGCCCGAAGAAGGTGGCGAGCGAGTTCTGGAGCAGCTGCAGACCCACGTCGGAGGAGAGCTGCTGCGCCATGATGCCGGATCCGACGACGACGGCGACGAGCAGTGCGGTTCCCAGGCCTTCCGCGAGGGCGCGGCGCCAGAGTGCGGGAGCGGGTGGGGTGGCGGCGCCGGCCGGGGTGGCGGGGGCGGCGGGGTCAGGGACGTGCTCGTTGCTCACGTCGCACCATCCTGGCGCATCGCGATGCCTCAGTCAACGTTGAGGTAATGTGGTGAGCGCTCGAGTCGGGGACGGCGGAGAATCGTTGCAGCTCGGCCAGGGCGCCGCGTAGGTGCGCGTCGGTCAGCGGCGGGAGTGCACCCGCGCCCACTCGGCAGTCGACTGCGGCCCTCCGAAGGCGAACAGGTGCAGTCGCACGTCGCCATGCGAGGCCGCGTCCAGCCGTCCGGAGAGCTCGTCCACGAACGCGTCGGGGCCCGCGGTCGTCAGCAGGTTGCCGAGCGACAGCCCGTACTTTCGGGCCACCCCGGCGCTCGTGCTCACGCCGCAGCGGCGGGCGAAGGCGAGCAGGCGCTTCACGGAGGTGGGACCGGGCACGCCGATCCTGACCGGCACGGTCACTCCCAGGTCGCGCACGCGCGTGATCCAGGCGACCACGGCGTCGACATCGAACGAGAACTGGGTGAGCACCGTCGCCTCGAGCTCTTGGGCGTCGAGCACCGCGAGCTTGTGCTGCAGCGCCGAGACGAGCGTCGCGTCGTCGATGTCGGGGTGGCCGTCGGGATACCCGGCGACGCCGACCTGCCGCACCCCATGCTCGGGCAGGAGCCCGGTCTCGATCACGGACAGCGCCGAGTCGAAGGGCCCCTCAGGCCGACGCGGGTCCCCTCCCACCACGACGACGCTGGCGGACGTCTCCTGGTCGGCGAGGGCCTGCAGTTCGCTGCGGAGCTCCTGCTCGGACGTGAGGCGTCGGGCGGACAGGTGAGCCACCGGGGTGAGGCCCAGCCGGTGCGCCGACGCGGCAAGGGCGAGCCTGGCCGTCGGGTCCTCGGTGCCGAGCGCGGTGATGTTCACGCGGGTCCCCGCAGGGATCAGCGGCGCCGCCTCGGTGAGCCGGTCGCCGTCGCGTGCGGTGATCTCAAGCGAGTAGTCGTCGAGCAGCATGCGGTCCGCGGTCACCGCCCTATGAAACCATCCCCGGCCGCGCGCGTGAGTCAGTCGGTGGGGACGGGGGCGTCGGCCCGTGAGCCGACGGCGTCCTGGACCTTCTCGAAGCCGTCGGCGTGCGCGAGCTCGACGAGCTCCTTGGCGATGGTGCCGACGACGGCGGGGCCACGGAAGATCAGGCCGGACACCAGCTCGATGAGCGTGGAGCCTGCGCAGATCTTGTCGTAGGCGTGCTGACCGTCGAAGACTCCGCCGAGTCCGGCGATCGTGAGCCTGTCTCCCGCGTGCTGGTAGCTGCGGCGGATGATGTCGGTGCTGAGGTCGCGGACGGGTCGACCCGACAGGTTGCCCTTGATCGCGGGGTCCATCGTGACGGAGTCGCGGTCCTTGCGGAGGTTCGCGATCGTGAGTCCGGCGACGTTGTGGTCGAGTGCGACGTCGATGAGGTCGCGGAACTGCTCCCACGTCTTGTCGGACGGCATCTTGAGCACGATCGGCTGCGCAGGGTTCGCGGCGTCGATCTCGGTGAGCAGCTGGTCGAGCGCCTCGGGCTCGGTGAACTTCTCGCCGACAGTGGTGTTGGGGCAGGAGATGTTGAGCTCGAGCAGCGCGCTCAGGCCATCGAGCTTGCGCACGGAGGTGACGTAGTCCTCGACGCCCTCGGCGGTGTCCCCGGCGTGCTGATCGTTGGTACGGGCGATCGACATCTTGAAGGGGAGCGCCGTGTAGCGGGGGTGCGCCTGGGCGTTGAGCTCGCGCAGGCGCTGAGCGACGGCGTCGACGCCGCCGTTGGCGAGCCCCACGTGCACCACGAGCGACTCCTGCTCGGGCAGGCGGTGGAACCAGGGCTTGGGGTTGCCGTGGCAGACGCGCGAGGTGACGGAGCCGAAGGTGAGGAAGCCGAAGCCTGTCATCTGCAGGATGCCGGGGATGGCGACGTTCTTGTCGAGTCCGGCGGCGAGGCCGAGCGGGTTGCGCAGGGTGAGGCCGTAGGCCTGGGTGACGAGCGCCGGGTCGTCGTGCTTGAGCAGGGCCTCGGCGGCGGCCATGGCGGGACGGATCCGCTGTGCCCAGGAGCCGTGGAGGATCATGTCGTCGTGCACCTTGTCGGGGTGCATCTTGAAGATCACGGGCTTGACGCCCTTGGTGTAGGCCGTGGTCATCGCACTGCGCGCAAAGGTGCCCATGTGGCGTCGTCCTTCTCAGTTCGCGTCCGCGGCGGTGACGAGCGGGCGGGCCCGCAAGGCGCTGTCGCGTCGCTCGTCGGTGAGGTTGACGGCACGCTATCCCGACTATTCGTGGACGAGTCGGGACCTCGTGCCCGGGCGAAAGCCCCTCGTAGGTGCGCTATTTGGCATCGTGAGAATGGTGACGCGACAACGTTTGCCGCCTTGCCTCACCGCGGCCCGGCACTAGTCTTCGGCTCGAGGTCAGTTTCCCAGCAGTGTGGACGGCGTCGCCGTCGGCAGCACCGTCACCTCGACCGGCGTCACACCGACGGTCAGCGCCACCCGCCAGTTCAGGTCGTCGACGATCGCATCCTGCAGGTCCCGAGGATCGGGCGACTGGCCAGGCCCGACGAGCATCACCGTGATCTCGGAGCCGTCGATCGAGATCGACTGGACCAGGAGATCGCTGTCATCGCCGAGCCAGTCCTCCACGAGCGTCTGCACCCTCGCCGAGTTCGACGAGGTGCTGAACGCTGACTGCGACGTGAACACGAGCGGCACCATGACGACGGCGGCGAGCGCCACGTACGGCGCCACCGTCGCGACGATGCCCCAGGGGTTGCGCTGCAGCACCTTGTGGCGCGCGAAGCCCGTGAGGACGAACACGAAGGCGGCCGCCACGACGATCGCGACGAAGTTGGTGAGGTAGAGAAGGAACGAGCCCAGTGCGTCGTCCTCGCGGCCCTTGGCCAGGCTGATGCCGGTGACCGCGAGCGGCGGCACCAGGGCGACGGCGATCGCGACTCCCGCGATGCCCGAGGCGACACGGGAGTTCACGGTGGCGAAGGCGCCGGCAGCCCCCGCAGCCAGCGCGATCAGCATGTCGAGCGCAGTGGGGTTCACCCGCGACGTGATCTGCGTGTTGGTGTCGAAGGCGATCGCGACCGGCGCCCATGCGGCGAGGCCGTAGGAGAGGAGGATGGCGACTCCGGTGCCGAGCCCGACGAGAAGGACGGACTGGCCTGCACGGTTCGCCCAGCCGTTCACCAGCGCGCCCGCCAGTCCGAGGATCGGCACCATGAGCGGTGCGACGAGCATCGCTCCGATCACGACCGCGGTGGAGTCCGCCATGACCGCGTAGCTGGCGATCGCGACGGAGAGGACCAGCATCACCCACCACGCGCCGAGCTTCGACAGCCGGTCGCGACCCTCGAAGTACAGCGTCTGGCTCACCTCGGCGCGTGACCGCTTCCCGATGTCCGACTGGCGGATCCAGTCCCACAGCACCTCGCCGATGGTGGTCGAGTAGGGATCGATCTGTGTGCGCTCGGGGTGCTCCGCGTAGCGCAGCCCCCATGCGACGAGCAGGGCGCCCAGGATCAGTGCGCCCACCGCGAGGATCACGAGGGCGCCCTGGACCACGGCGTCGGGCCAGGCGATCGCGAGCACTGCCATGGCGGCCGCAGCGACCCCGCTCGCGATCCTGATCACGCGGTGCCCCGCAACGTTCTTGCCTCGGATCGACGAGCCGATCACGAGCAGCGCCCGTACGAGGACGTAGAAGCCGGCCAGCACGACGGCGAGCTCCAGCCCGATGCCGTCGCCCGCGTCGCCGTAGAACGCGAGAAGGCCCACGAGCGCGAGGAACCCGAGCGTGAGAAGAGCGCGCAGCATCACGTAGGCGCGATGGCGCTGCCTTCCCCACCGG
Organism: Demequina zhanjiangensis; assembly: GCF_030418315.1. Lineage (GTDB taxonomy): Bacteria > Actinomycetota > Actinomycetes > Actinomycetales > Demequinaceae > Demequina > Demequina zhanjiangensis. The sequence goes on along the minus strand of NZ_JAUHPV010000002.1, from coordinate 193,014 downwards.
CGTCGGCCGGAGAAGACGTAGATGACGTCGAGCGCCGCGGATCCGAACAGGGCGACGGCGAAGACCAGCTGCAGCGTGTTGAACGCGAGCCCGGGGAGCAGCAGCACCAGCCCGCCGCCGAGCGCCGAGCCCACGCCTCGCAGCGCGACCGGGTTGGTGATCGCGATCAGCGTCTCCTTGACGGTGCTGCCCACGCCAGGGGCGCCGCTGCGCAGCGCCGGGATGGCTCCGGTCTCTGGAGCGGGTTCGGCGCCGTTGACGGGGTCGTCCGCCTTCGGGAGGCTGTCGTCCTTCCGGTTCCCAGGGGAGATCGGCGGCTGCGCGCCAGCGCCCGGGGCCGCGTCCTCACGCGGCGTCGCGTCGACGTCGCCCCGCGCCTCGTCGTCGCTGTTCCTCGACCCGGCCATGGGCCCCTCCTCCGCACCTGCCCGATGTCCCTATCGTAGAGCCGCGCGGGCCCACCCTCCCTGGTATGCCGGGTGTCCGGTCGTTAGACTCCTGATGTGCCCCGGAAGCGTCGGGTGCATCGGCGCGAGGGAGACATGGTGAGGCTGACGAGGCTTGCGAAGGTCGCGGCAGCCACGGTCGCGGTGCTGGCGCTCGCGGGCTGCTACACGGCCCCCACTCCTGAGGAGATCGAGGCGCTGCACGTCTCGTCGGACGCTGAACCCGCCATCACGGCCGACGGCGGGATCGTCACGTTCTCGCCGTCCGAGGTGGAGATCGAGACGCACCTGAGCTACCTCGCGACGGCGCTCGAGGACTCGGTGGATGTGTACACGGAGCCGAACGGCGAGGTGCAGCAGACGATCGCCGCGGAGGACGTGCTGACGGTCCCCGAGTCGACGCCTCTGACATTCCTGGTGGAGACGCGCGCGACCGGCTGGTACGAGGTGCATCTGCCGGTACGTCCCAACGGGACGATGGGCTGGGTGCGTGCCTCGGATGTGGACATCACCACCACCAACTACTGGCTCGAGGTATCGCTCACGGACTACACGCTCACCGGCTTCCTGGGCACGGAGCAGATCTTCGAGACGACGATCGCGATCGGGCGTTCGGACAGGCCGACGCCGGGTGGCGTCTACTACCTGCGCGAGCTGCTCGAGGTGCCGGACCCGGACGGGATCTACGGCCCCTACGCCTATGGGCTCTCGGGCTTCCAGCCGGTGCTCGACTCCTTCAACGGCGGCGACGCGGTGATCGGCATGCATGGGACGAACGAGCCGGAGCGGCTCGGCACCGATGTGTCGAGCGGCTGCATCCGGATGAGCAACGACGCGATCACGGAGCTGGCGACTCAGGTGGGTCTGCCGCTCGGGACGCCGGTGTTCGTGGACGAGCTGTAGGGCGCTGCCTCGCCGAGGCGACGCGGCGCTGCGGCGCTGACCGAGTGGGGCCTCCGTGTCGGCTCGGGCTCCACCCTCTCAAGGACGCGACGAGGGCCGAGGCGGATCGCCCCGGCCCTCCCCCTATTCGCGAGAGGTCACCCTGTGTAGGTGGGTGTGCCGCTCACGGCCGCCGCGGGCCCTGCGGACAGGACCTGCGTGTCCGTCGTCTCTGCCGGTGTGGGCGAGACGGACGACGCGGGCTCCTCGGAGCTGGTCGGCGTGATCGTGGTCTCCTGGACGGACGGTTCGATGTACGACGGTGTGGGCGAGGCTGTCGCGCTCGGCTCTGCGGAGCCGGTGGGTGGCAGCGTCGTCTCGTGGATGGACGGCTCGATGTACGACGGCGACGGTGAGGTCGTCGGCACCTCGGACGGCGTGGGCGACGGAGCCGGCGGCATCACGCACACGTAGGTGATCCTCTTCTGTCCGGGTGGATCGAGCGTGTCGTTCTCGGACACGTCGTCGTAGGTCATGCTCGAGTGGTTCTTCACTCCGATGAGCACCGTCACGTAGTCGGCGTCAGCGACCCACGACTTGTGGTTCAGGTTCTCGTACTTGAGCGTGTACCCGTCCGGACATGGGTTCGGTGCGGGTTCGCATGCAAGTGCCGGCACCGCCCAGACGGCGGTGCCCAGTGCTGCGGCGCTGATGGACGCCGCGATCTTCTCATTGAGCTTCATTGCCCTCGCCCCCCAAGGCGTGAGACCTGGGGGAGTCCTCATCCCCCAACTGAGCCTCGCTCCTCACATTTCCACCGGAATGTGAGGTTCGCAACATGAAAGGGACGACTGTGGAGAAGTTCCTTATAATTCGCACTCTACGCACAAGGAAGGGGACGGATCATCGATCCGTCCCCTTCCTTTCAGCGTGAGATCAGCCGGTGTACGTCGGGGTTCCGCTGACCGCCGTGGCGGGTCCAGCCGACAGCACCTTGGTGTCGGTCGTCTCGGTCGGGGTGTCCGACGGCGTCGGCGACGCGGACCCGGTCGGCGCGGTCGAGCCCGTGGGCGTCGGCGTCGGCGAGTTCACCTGAGTCGACGGCTCGATGTACGACGGCGACGGCGAGGCCGTGGCGCTCGGCTCGGCGGAACCCGTGGGCGACGGCGACTCGCTCGGCGTCTCAGACGGGCTGGGCGACTGGCTCGGCGGCTTCGACGGGGCTGCCGGCGGCGTGGTCGTCGACGTCTCGGAAGGCGTCGGCGATGCCGACCCGGTGGGCGACGGCGACTCGGTCGGAGTCTCCGACTCGGACGGCGTGGGTGACGGCGACTCCTCCACCGGCGGGCAGATGATCACGTGCGAGACGCCGTACGGCTTCCCGCTGTTCGGGTTCATCGCCGCCCAGTAGACGCCGTCCTGGGTCGCTTCCTCGTACACCTTGTTCGCCGTGCCGCCCTTGACGATCAGCAGCGAGAACGCCTCGTCGAACGAGAAGCTCTTCAGGTTCAGGTTGTCGATCTTGTAGCAGCCCTCGCCCCAGTAGGAGGCGTGGTTCGCGTCGGAGTCGGCGCCCCCACCGTTTCCGTTCGCGTAGGCCGGGATGGCCCAGGCCGCAGTGGCCAGTGCAGCGGCGCTCACAGTCGCCGCGATCTTCTCATTGAGCTTCATCGCTAGTACTTCCCTCAGCTGAGACCTGGGAACTCCCTCAATCCCCAAGGGGGTCTCTGGAGACACCGTAGGCATGTCAGTGTGAGATTGGCAACACGATGTTGCTCAAGCGAGCGGTTATCGGTAAGTTTCGCCCGATTCTTGAGCGAATTGCTCCAAAGAACCTGAGGTGAACTGACTTCCGTGCTCACAGTGTGACAGACGTCACTTCATCCGGCCAGGGGTGACGGAGGGGCGCGCTCGGCGATCGACGTCGGCCCGCAGGGGTGGGGGGACACGGGCCGACGCCGACCGGGGCCCTTGCGTCCGGGATCGCGGCGACGCTGATGATCGCCGCGCGCCTCCCGGAGGGCCCTGAGGGTGACGAGCGGGCCGGGCGACGAGACCCGACCCGCGCGTCGTTCCTGGCCTAGCCGGTGTAGCTCGGCGTGCCGCTCACCGCGGTGGCCGGGCCTGCCGAGAGGACCTTGGTGTCAGTGGTGTCCGACGGGGACGGCGAGCTGGTCGTCGTGGGCGTCGGGGAGGTCGTCCCGGTCGGTTCCGCAGAGCCGGTCGGGGACGGCGAGATGGTCGTCTTCTGGATCGACGGCTCGATGTACGAGGGCGACGGCGAAGGCGACGTGGTCCCTGTGGGCTCGGGGGAGCCGGTGGGAGTGACCGACGGGGACGGGGTCTCCGACGGTGTCGTGGTCGGGGTCTCCGAAGGCGACGGCGATTCTGTCGCCGTGGGTGACGGAGAGCCCGTGGGTTCGGGGATGGGGCACAGTTCGACGCCGGGCTCGCCACTCTGGCCGCCGCCGTTCCAGTCCTTGTATCCGATGACGACAGAGCGTCCGTGCTTGTCGTTGAACCAGGTTCCTAGCGGGGGCAGCTCGATGCTGTCCCAGTCGAGAGACGAGATCGCGACCGCGATCGGGTTGTGGCCCGACTGCAGTATCTCGCCCTCACCTGGCGTGGTGACGTACTTGCAGACGAACACCTTGAGGTTGTTGGCCTCACCCGTGCCGCCTTGGCCGCCACCAGGATCCGCGAATGCGGGGATCGCCCAGGCCGCGGTGGCCAGGGCTGCGGCGCTTATGGTCGCCGCCACCTTCTCGTTGAGCTTCATTGCTCTCACCTCAGCCGAGACCCGGGGAAATCCCTCAATCCCCTCCAAGATCTCTACCCCTCACGGTACGCCCGGTGAGTGGAATTTCCAACTGAACTCTTGCACATGCCCCCGTGGGTACGCTAAAGTTCGCTGTTTTTGCATGAGTGTCAACCTATTCGTGCGTGAGGGGCACTTCTGAGGCCGCGCACGGATGGCTACACTCGCCTCAGCGGCACGCCCGTTCTGACGGCGGGCGGGCCCCGCCATCGGGAGGCGAGGAGGGCTCATGGGCACCTCGGAGGAGGGTTTCGCCCCTCTCGCGCGCAGCGCTGTCGCGCCCTTCATCGCAGGCTTCCTCGTGATGGTGGCGATCGGCATCGGCCTCTCGCTCGTCAGCCCCCTCTCCGATGAGCCCGCTCCGCGGGCGGCGGGCGCATCCCCGACCGTGGCGGCGGAGGTCGTACGGCCGATCACTGCCACCGCGGGTGCCTCTGCCCCGCAGGAGGACGGGCCGGTGATCGAGGACTGGTCGAGCACGTTCGTCACGGTCAACGGCCTGAACATCGACATCTACGACGAGCCTGACGGCTCAGTGGTCCGTGAGCTGCGATCCGCCGATGTCCTCACGGTGCCCGGCGCGACCCCGCTGGTGATGCTGGTCGCCGATGTCGCGGCGCAGGCGCCCGACTGGTACGAGGTGTACCTACCGATCCGTCCCAACGGCACGACGGGTTGGGTGAAGGCCGAGGACGTCAGCGTCGACACGACCGACTTCTGGATCGAGGTGTCACTGTCCGACTTCGAGATGGTCGTCCACGAGGGGGACGAGGTGGTGCTGCGGACCGAGATCGGCGTGGGGCGCGATGATCGGCCCACGCCGGGTGGGGTCTACTACGTGAAGGAGCTCCTCAGGGTGCCGAACTCTGCCGGCGCCTACGGGCCGTACGCCTATGGGCTCTCCGGCTATCAGTCCACGCTCGAGTCCTTCAACGGTGGCCAGGCGGTGATCGGCATCCATGGCACGAACGATCCGACGTCCTTCGGGAGGGTGGTCTCGAGCGGGTGCGTGAGGGTGCCGAACGCGACGATCACCCGCCTTGCGGAGGTCATCGGTCCGCCGCTGGGGACGCCGGTGCGCATCACCGAGTGAGTCTGCGACCGACTTGGGCCGGGCATGCGAAGAGGGCCGCGCCATCAGGCGCGGCCCTCTCGTGCTGCTCGGGGCGGGTGAGCAGCGGTGCGGTGCTAGCCCGTGTAGGTCGGGGTGCCGCGGACGGGCACCGCCGGACCGGCGGACAGGACCTTCGTGTCGGTCGACGGGCTGGTGGACGGCGTCGAGCCGGTCGACGGGGTGGTGCTGGGCGTCGGCGATGCGGATCCGGTCGGGGCGACCGAGCCGGTGGGCGTCGGGGTCGGCGAGTTCACCTGGGTCGACGGCTTGATGTACGAGGGCGACGGCGAGGGTGAGCTGGTCTCGCTCGGCGACGCGCTCGAGGTGGGCGACGGCGAGGTCGAGGGCGTGGTGCTCGGCGTGCTCGACGGGGTGGTGCTGGGCGTCGAGGACGGCGTGCTGCTCGGGGTGGTCGACGGGGTGGTCGACGGGGTCGAGCTGGGCGTCGACGACGGGGTGCTGCTCGGGGTCGTGGACGGCGTGGTGCTGGGCGTCTCGGACGGGGTCGAGCTGGGGGTCTCCGAGGGGGTGGAGCCCGACTGGGGCTTCACGCAGATGTGGGAGATGTCCCGCGCGTCACCGCGCTGGAGGAGCGCGCCGCTCAGCACGTTGTCGATGATGAAGTTGCGGAACTCGCCGGGCTTGCCTGCGACCAGGATGACCGAGGCGTAGGCCTTGTCGGCGGTCCAGGAGTTGCCCCCGTTGTAGGACTCGCTGAGCTTCGTGTAGTCGGTGGGGCACTGGCCGTTGCCGGTGTTGCACACCGACTGCTGGCCGCCCTCGCCGAAGTGCTCGTCGTAGCCGCCCACCTGCACCCAGGTGATGCAGTAGTAGTCGGTGAGTCCGAACGCGGACCACGGGATGAAGCTCTTCCCGATGTACTGGGCGAGCTCGTGGCGCTCTCCTGCGCACTCGGCGTCGTCCCGGTCGATGCACTTCGCCTCGAAGTGGACGGAGACGTCACCGACCGTGGTCTTGACGTTGATCTCCTGGTTGTCCACGAAGACGTCGCCCGCGGGCAGCGTCAGGCCCGTGGCGTCGACGGTGTAGGGCGTCGGGTCGTCCGACGCGGCGACTGCGGGGATCGCGAATGCGGCGATCGCCATCGCTGCGGCGCTGATAGTGGCCGCGATCTTCTCACTGAGTTTCATGCCCGCCCCCTGGCGTGCGCGCAGCCCCGGGGACTCCTTCCGCCCCCTGGAAGGACTGTGCGGCAGCAACGGTAGTGACCTCGTGTGACATTTGCAACACGATGATGCGTTGGATGTGAGTTGCTGCTAAATTTCGCCGTTCGCTTTGCGTAGGTATCAGTTGACACGTCTACTTTGCGCATGTGTGTGCTCACAGTGTGGCCTACCTCACACGGAATGCCAAGCAGGGCTGTGGATGCGTGGGGGAAGGGTTGCGCGGGTGGCGCGAGGCGTCCACTGCGGATCCAGGTCGTCGCGTTTATTGCTCAGTGATCGTTGAGGTATTAATATCTCAATGAGCGCTGAGGCAACCAGTGCGCCCCGAGATGCCGACGAGGACGATCATGACCGCCACGCCCCACCGAGACCCCATCCCCCTGGATCAGCAGTTCGCGCTGGACCGTGCCTACGAGCGGCTCGTCGACGAGTTCGCGGGCGCGTTCGGACGCGAGACGGTGCGCGTGCTGCTCGACCACTCGTACGACGTGCTGCGGGACAACGCACGCATCCCCCAGTACCTCCCGCTGCTGGCCGAGAAGTTCGCGCGCCAGAGGATGCTCGCGTCCAGCCATCGCGCTCACGGTCAGGACGAGCGGCCTGCAGTCCTCTTCCTGTGCGTGCACAACGCCGGCAAGTCGCAGATGGCTCTCGGCCTCTTCGAGAAGCACGCCGGCGGCCGCGCCGTCGGCTGGTCGGGCGGATCCGAGCCCGGCTCCGAGATCAGCCCCGACGCGGTGGCCGCGATGGCGGAGGTCGGGATCGACATCACGGGCGAGTTCCCGAAGCCGTGGACCGAGGAGACGCTGCGCGCCGCCGACGTGATCGTCACCATGGGCTGTGGCGACGCGTGCCCCGTCTACCCGGGCAAGCGCTACCTCGACTGGACCTTCGAAGGAGACCTCTCCGGTCTCTCGGGCGCCCGCAACGCTCGCGATCAGATCGAGCGGCGGGTGCTCGCGCTGCTCGCCGAGATCGGGGTCACGGCCGCCGCCTGACCCTCTCGCTGTCCCGGGGCGACGATTCCCTTCCGGATGTCACGTCGCCCCGGGCGCTGGTCCCGGTCTGCGCCCCGCCATCCGGTGCAAGAATGGCGAGCGTGACGACCACCGCGCCCGAACCCCCCGCCGCGGCTCCGGCCGCCGACGTCCGTGAGCTCGCGTCCGCCCTGCGTCAGGCAGGGGTGAGCGAGGTCGAGACAGGCTCCCGCCGCCGCGCCGAGTACTCCACCGATGCGTCGAACTACCGTGTGGTTCCGCAGGTGGTCGCCTTCCCCCGTGACGCCGACGAGCTGGTCGCCATCCACGAGGTGTCCCGCACCAGCCGTACCCCGCTGACGATGCGTGGCGCCGGCACCTCCGTCGCCGGCAACTCGATCGGCACGGGCATCGTGGTGGACACGAGCCGCCACATGAACCGCATCCTCGATGTGGACGTGGAGGCGCGCACCGCCCGTGTCCAGCCGGGCGTCGTCATGGGAGACCTGCAGCGCCTCGTCGAGCCGCACGGGCTGCGCTTCGGCCCCGACCCCTCGACCTGGACCCGCTGCACGCTCGGCGGGATGATCGGCAACAACGCGTGCGGTCCTCACGCGCTCGCCTTCGGTCGCACGGCGGACAACGTGCTCTCGCTCGACGTGGTCGACGGGCTCGGCCGGCGTTTCACCGCGCGGTCGCGCTCAGGCTCCGGCGGCGGATCGGCCGTCGTCCCTGGGCTCAAGGAGCTTGTGGATGCGAACCTTGCGCTGATCCGCACCGAGTTCGGCCGCTTCACCCGCCAGGTCTCCGGCTACTCGCTCGAGCACCTGCTCACCGAGAACGGGTCGGACCTCGCACGCTTCCTGGTCGGGTCGGAAGGCACGCTCGCCACCACCCTCGAGTCCACGCTGCGCCTGGTCCAGGTGCCGACGGTGAGGCTCACCGGGGTCTTCGCGTACGACGACATGCCCGCCGCGGCCGACGCCGTCGTCCCCATGCTTCCCCACCAGCCTCAGGCGATCGAGGGCTTGGACGCCCGGCTGGTCGCGAGGGTGCGCGCCGCCAAGGGCGACGCAGGCGTGCCCGAGCTGCCCCCTGGCGCCGGCTGGCTGCTCGTCGAGGTCGGCGCGCCGTCGGCCGAGGAGGCGGAGGAGGCCATGGCGGCGATCGCCGCCGACTCCGGCACCTCCACCTATCGCGTGGTGCGCGATGCCAAGGAGTCGGCGAAGCTGTGGGCCATCCGGGCCGACGGCGCTGGTCTCGCCGGACGCTCCGCCGACAACAAGGAGTGCTGGCCCGGCTGGGAGGACGCCGCCGTCCCGCCCGAGCGGCTCGGCGCCTACCTGCGCGACTTCGACGCGCTCATGGCCCGCCACGGCGTCGACGGTCAGCCGTTCGGCCACTTCGGCGACGGCTGCATCCACGTGCGACTCGACATCCCGCTTCAGGAGGACGGACGGCCGCTGCGCGCCTTCATGGAGGACTCGGCAGCCCTCGTCGCCTCCCACGGCGGCTCCCTCAGCGGCGAGCACGGGGACGGCCGCGCCCGCTCCGAGCTGCTCTCCGCCATGTACTCGGGAGAGGCGATCGACCTGTTCGGCCAGGTCAAGGCCCTGTTCGACCCCGAGAACCTCCTCAACCCGGGCGTCATCGTGGACCCGGCGCCGCTCGACGCGGACCTGCGCCGTCCGTCGGCCCCGCGCACCGCGCCGTCGACCGGCGGCCTCGCGTTCGCGCACGACCACGGCGACCTCACCGAGGCGGTGCACCGCTGCACCGGCGTCGGGAAGTGCCGCGCCGACCTTCCCGGCACGGGCACGGGCTTCATGTGCCCGTCCTACGCGGCCACGAAGGACGAGAAGGACGTCACCCGTGGACGCGCCCGTGTCCTCCAGGACGCGATCAACGGCTCGCTCATCGGCGGGCTCACCGCGCCCGAGGTGCGCGAGAGCCTCGACCTGTGCCTCAGCTGCAAGGCCTGCTCGTCCGACTGCCCCTCGGGCATCGACATGGCGGCCTACAAGTCCGAGGTGCTCCACCGTTCCTACCAGGGACGTCTGCGCCCCATGCCGCACTACTCGATCGGCTGGCTGCCCCGCTGGATGAACCTCATCGGCTGGGTGCCGTGGCTCGTCAACGGCGTCATGTCCGTCGGCTGGCTGCGCAGGCTGATCCTCCCGATCGCGGGCCTGGACAAGCGTCGTTCCCTGCCACGGTTCGCCGCGAAGCCGTTCCGTCGCACCGAGGTCGCCAAGTCCCGTCGCGCCACGCGCGGCACCGGGCTGGTGAGCGACCCGTCGACCGGGTCCAGCGGCCACGACCCGAACCCCGAGAGGACCGAGCGTCGCGTGGTGCTGTGGGCCGACTCGTTCACCGACGGCCTCGACCCGGAGATCCCCACGGCGATCGTCGAGGTGCTCGAGTCGGCGGGCTTCGAGGTCATCGTCACCGCCGGCGATGCGTGCTGCGGTGTCACCTGGATCTCCACCGGGCAGCTCGATGGTGCGCGCAAGCATCTGGAGCACCTGCTCACCGTGCTCGGCCCGTACGCGGTCAACGGGATCCCGATCATCGGCGTCGAGCCCTCCTGCATGGCGGTGCTGCGTGGCGACATCACGGAGATCCTCCCCGAGGACCCGCGCGCACGCGCCGTCTCGCTCGGCACGTACACGCTCGCCGAGGTCCTCACCGGACGCGCGCCCGTGAAGCCGGACCCGGAGTGGCAGGTGCCGAGCCTCGACGGCCAGGACGTGGTCGTGCAGCCGCACTGCCACCAGTACTCCGTCATGGGCTACACGGCCGACCGCGACCTGCTGGCCCGCGCCGGCGCGAACGTCACCGAGGCGTCGGGCTGCTGCGGCCTTGCCGGCAACTGGGGCTACGAGAACGGGCACTACGACCTGTCGGTCGAGATCGCCCACACCTCGCTCGTCCCCGCGCTCGAGAAGGCAGGGCTCAGCAAGGACGGCAAGAGCGTGGAAGGCGCGCAGGCGATCTACATGGCGGACGGGGTGAGCTGCCGCACCCAGGCCGATCAGGTGGCAGGGGTGGACGGCCTCCACCTCGCAGAGATCCTGGTACAGGCGGCGAAGCGGGGTCGGTGAGCCGAGAGGGGTCGTCCGCAGGAAATCTGCGTTCTCCAGAGAAAATCGGACTCCTAGAGACAGATCGGACATGCGCTGTTAGCCTCTCCGTGTGGCGTATCTCACATGTGACACGTCACATTGAGGGAGGGGACCCATGAGAATTCGCTATGCTGGCGCACTTGCGCTCGCCGGGGCAATGACCCTGGCACCAACCGCGGCGCTCGCCGCCGACTACCCGATCCAGACGCCCGTCATGGTCTGCGACGCCGCCACCTTCGTTCCTGGCCAGGTCATCACCTGCCAGCTCACGGGGCCCAACGGCACCGTCATCGACTTCAAGGTCAACCTCGGCGGCGGAGTGCTGTCGGAGACCAAGACGCTCGGTCAGACGCCCACCACGTTCTCGTTCACGGTTCCGGGGGGGATCGATGAGGACGTGACGGCAGAGGCCGCAGTCGACGGGGACGTCGTGGACACCGCGACCTTCACGCCGGCCGCAGTCACCACGACCGAGGTGCTCTCGGCCGGACCCGTCACCACGGACGTCCAGACGGCCTCCGCGCCGCTCGCGTCCACCGGGTTCGAAGGAACGGCCATGGCCGTCGGAGGCGGGCTCCTGCTCGCCGGCGGCGTCGTGTCGGTCGCCATCGCCACACGACGCACCGCCTCGCGCACCAGCGTCTGACGCGTCGTCGCCTCGACGCGTCGCATGGGGGGACAGTCATGTCCATGACAGCGTTCGCGCCGTCGAGGAACATGTCCGCCGGGTGGGTGAAGGGCCTCCAGGCCCGGATCCTGCTCGCGGACACGTTCGTCGTGGCGCTCGTGATGGTCGTCGCGCACGGAGTCCGCTTCGGATGGGACCCCTTCGAGCCGATCAGCGGTCCCGCGGCACCCGCCTACTGGTGGATGACGCTCGCCGTCGGCGTGCTCTGGGTGCTCGAGCTCGGGTGGACCCGCTCGCGCGACGTCCGCGTCCTCGGGGAGGGGCCCGAGGAGTACCAGCGCGTCGGCACAGCCGGCTGGCACACCTTCGCGATCGTGGCAGTCGTCGGCTTCCTGACCCAATGGCAGGTCAGCCGCGGCTACCTGCTGTTCGCCATCCCCGTCGGCACGGCGATCATCTTCCTCTACCGACGAGCCCTCCGGGGCCTGCTGCGGGAGGAGCGCGCCAGCGGACGGCTGCGCCATCGCGTCATCATCGCGGGGCCGCATCGCACCACCTCGCAGCTCGTCCGAAGGCTCCAGAGCAACGACTCCAACATCTGCTACGACGTGGTGGGCGTGTGCCTGGTCGACGTCGGAACCCCAGGAAGGCGGTCCACCGACGTGCCGGCCGCGTCGGGCACCCTGCTCAGGGGAGTGCCCGTGCTCGGAGACATGGCCGAGCTGCCGCGCACGGCCGCCGACGTGGGCGCCGACTTCATCATCCTCAGCGGAACCGACGCCGTGTCCCTCAGCGAGGCCCGCAAGATCGAATGGGAGCTGGAGGACCAGGGCGTAGGGCTCATCGTCGCGCCCACGATCGCCGACGTCGCAGGGCCACGTGTGGCCGTGGCGTCCGTCGCAGGTATGCAGCTCATGCACGTGGAGGCACCACGCTTCCGCGGCGGCCGACGCGTCCTCAAGACGGCGGCGGACAGGTTGGGGGCGGCCGCCATCCTCGCAGTCCTCGCCCTCCCGCTCGCGATCGTCGCGGCCTCGGTCAAGATCTCGAGCCCAGGCCCGGTGCTGTACCGGCAGATCAGGGTGGGCCGCGACCACCAGCCCTTCGAGATGCTCAAGTTCCGCACCATGTACACGGACGCGGAGGAGCGGCTCGCCGAGCTGCGCGACTCGAGCGACGGCAACGGCGTCATGTTCAAGATGAAGGACGACCCGCGCGTCACCCCGGTCGGGCGCATCCTGCGACGCTTCTCGCTGGACGAGCTGCCTCAGCTGTTCAACGTGCTCAAGGGGGAGATGTCGATCGTCGGCCCCCGCCCGCCGCTGCCCCGCGAGGTGGAGCAATGGGAGGACCACGTCTCGCGCAGGCAGCTGGTCAAGCCGGGCATCACGGGACTGTGGCAGGTCAGCGGACGCTCCGACCTCTCCTGGGAGGAGAGCGTGCGACTCGACCTTCACTACACGCAGAACTGGACGCTCGGCCTCGACGCTCTGATCCTGGCGCGTACGGCGTGGGCGGTCGTGGCAGGACGCGGCGCCTACTAGCGGGCGAGCCGCTCGCGGACAGCGCTTCCAGCGGGGCGGCCAGCAGTTGGGGGTGCGCCGACTGCTGCAGGCCGAGCGTGCGCTGAGAGCACGCGGGGGCGTCTCTCGCTGACGCTGGGTTGCTTGTGGAGGTGCGGGGGCCAGCTGGACGACGTGTTGCGGGGCGCCGATGCAACGATCACGCCGCGCGTGACTCGCGCCCCGGCGTCGCCCGCTCGGGTTGCGCGGATGGGCTGACGGCCCCTGGCTGGCTGTCTGGCAGCCTCGGCGACCCCCCGGTGCAGCCTCCGCGGCAGCCTGGGCGCCGACCCCGATGCTCAGCGGCCGGTGCGAGCCTTGACCCGGTCGTCGTCCGCCGAGAGGGCGCTGGAGTCCCCGTCCTCCGTGAGGGCGTCATCGTCCTCTGACAGGTCGTCCTTGTCGCCGGTCCTGTCGCCGGCTCGGACGTCGGGCTCGGACGTGGGCTCAGGCGCGGCCTCGAGCTCAGCCTCGGACTCGGGCCCGGCCTCCGCGTCGGGGCGGTCGCCGTCGGCTTCAACGATCGGCTCGGCGGCCTCGTCCAGCAGGTGGTCGTCACCGAACCGCGGCTCGTCGCCCGCGTGACCGGCGTCGTCCGCAGCGGGTGCGTCGCCACCCTCGGACGAAGGTGCGGCAGCGGGCTTGCGGCGGAAGAGCGAGCGCAGGCGCGACGGGCGTGCCTCGGGCTCGGGCGTGTACGCGTATCCGCCGTAGGTGTACGAGTAGGCGTCGGGCCCGCGCGTGGGCACCATCGACAGGACAAGGCCGGACGGTACGGCGCCCACGTTGGCGAGCGACTCGAGCGAGCTGCGCAGCTCGGGGCTCTTGGCGCGCCCGATGCCCACGACCACCATGACCTTGCTGACCATGCGTGCGAGCACGGCGGCGTCGGTGACGGCGAGCAGCGGTGGCGCGTCGACGATCACGTGGTCGTACTCGCTGGCGGCGAGGTCCAGGACCATCTGCATCGACTCCGAGCCAAGCAGCTCTGCAGGGTTCGGCGGGATGGTGCCCGCGGCGAGGATCTCAAGCCCGTTCGCGCCCCACGGCTGGCAGGCGTCCTCCATGGCGACGCGTCCCACGAGCACGTCGCTGAGGCCGACGCCGGACTCGATGCCCACGGTCTTGCCCACGCGGGGGCGGCGCAGGTCCGCCTCGATGAGCAGCACTCGGGCGTCGGAGTGCGCCAGCGCGATCGCGAGGTTGACGGCGGTGGTGGTCTTGCCCTCTCCGGGCACCGACGAGGTGAGGAGCACGGGTGCTCCCGTGCGGCCGCCCTGCACGAACTCGAGGTTGGTGCGGAGCGTGCGGTACGCCTCGGCGTTGCGGCCTTGGCTGTCGGCGAGGACCTGCACGGGGTGGCTGGGTGTGCTGGGGTCGTACGGGATCGAGGCGAGGACGGCGGACGTGGTGATCCGAGCCACGTCCCGCTGACTGCGCAGCCGGGTGTCGAGCACGGTCAGCAGCAGTGCGGCGGCGATGCCCAGGCACAGTCCGATGAAGGCACCGATCGCCGAGCTCGTCAGCGGTGAGGCGCCTTGGGGTGCTCCGGGGGTCTCGGCCGGCTGTGCGATCCAGAGGGAGACGGGGGACCCGGACGCGGCGGTGGGCTGCTCCCAGTCCTCCACGACGAGGATGAGCTGTTCCGCGGCGGCGGTGGCGAGCGCGGCGGTCGCCTGCGGGTTGGTGCCGGTCGCGGTGACGTCGATGATGGTGGTGTCGTCAGGCGAGGTGGCGGAGAGCCGTCCGCGGATGCTGGACAGGGGCGACTCGAGTCCGAGCGCTTCGAGGGTGGGCTCAAGCACGGCGGCAGTGGTCACCAGGTCGGCGTAGGTCTCGACTCGCTGCATGGTGAACGAGTTGCCCTGGGCGAGCTCGGCGGCGCTGTCTCCGCTGGTCGTGGAGACGAAGACCTTGGCGGTGGCGGCGTAGGTGGGCGTGCCGGTGAGGGCGAGCGCGAGTCCTGCCAGTGCGCCGAGCAGTGTGATGACGGTGATGACCATCCACTGCTTTCGCAGAATAGCCAGGTAATCGTGCAGTTCCATGACGGCCCCTCCCCACGGTTGCCGGGGCCGCCCCTCGCTGCCCCACCGCACCGGTCGCTCCGCCGTCAGCGGGCGCCTTCTGTGGACCATACCTCACTGGGTGTGCCGGTTCCCAGTGAAATGGAGGACTTCTCAACGAATCCCTTTCGTGCCTACTATGAGGCACAGGAACGGCCCGGGGGAGGGACATGGGCATTCCGCAGAGGGGATCGACGGACCTTGTCTCCGTCGTCGTGCCCACCTACAACGTGGGCTCGGTGGTCCGCGACGCCGTCGAGTCGGTGCTCGCGCAGACCTACGCGCGCCTCGAGGTGATCGTCGTGGACGACGGTTCCACGGACGACACGATGCGCAGCCTGGACGGGCTCGAGGATCCGCGTCTCACGATCGTCAGCAAGCCCAACGGTGGTGTCTCGTCGGCACGCAACCTGGGCACGGAGATGGCGTCAGGACCGTTCCTCGCCTTCCTTGACGCCGACGACCTGTGGGATGCGGAGAAGCTTGAGCGCACCCTCCCGCTGATGGAGGGTCGCGTCGCCGTGGGATCGATGATGCGGTACGTGGACGAGGTCGGTGCCTCGTTGGGCAGCGCCGCGGGTGAGGACCCGACGGTGGGAGATGCGCCCGAGAGGATCCGGGCGGGCAGGCTCATGCCGTTCCCGCTGTCGGGCATCGTCATGAGGGCCGACGCGGTTGAGGCGGCCGGCCCCTACGACACGGAGCTGCGCTACGCCCAGGACCTCGACTTCTTCGCACGTGTGGCACGCCAGGGCGAGATCGGCTGGATCGCCGAACCGCTCGGCGCCTACCGGCTCAGCCCGAACGCCGCCAGCGCCCGAGCTCACGCGAGGCAGCGCAAGAACACGCGCTTCATTCAGGCGCGGCTCGCACGCCGTGACGAGGGCGGGGACCTCACGTGGGAGGAGTTCGAGCAGCTCGACAAGCCGTCCTTCGCGACCCGTCGGCGCGACTATGCGGCGGCCGCGTACCGGGAGGGTGGACTGGCGCTCTCGCAGGGTCGCCGGCTCGGCGCGTGGCGTCTGGTCGCGGCGGCCGCGGTCTCTCCTCGTTACACGTTCCCCCGACTGCGCCGCCATCTGGCCGCGCGGACCTGAGCGGGGGACGACGGGATGGGTGCGGGAGCCAAGGGCCGTTTCGGCGTGCTGGGCGGGGGTGCGATGGCGCTTGCCGACGCCGGCACGGCGTCGGTCGCGACGTTCCTGGCCTCCCTGATCGCGCTGCGCTCGCTCACCGACGAGGAGCTCGCCCTCTACGCGCTCGTGTTCGCTGCGATGACGGCGCTGATGATCGCGCCGCAGTACCTGGCGTACATCCCGCAACGGCTTCACGCGAACCGCCAGCAGGATCTGCGCAGGCCGCAGTACAGGGCCGACGCGACCACGGCGGCGCCGTACGGTGCGCTCACCGCGGTCGGGGTGTTCCTCGCGGGGGCGCCGATGCTGGGGCATCTGGACGGCACGGAGGCGTATGTCGCGATCTGCGGAACCGCGGCGGTGCTGTCCCTGCTGTCCCCGTTCCAGGATCATCTGCGGGCGTCGCTCCATGTGGCGGACAGGCATGGGCGCGCGGCGGGGGTGTCGGGCCTCAACCTGGCAGTGGTGGCGGTCGTGCTGGTGACGGTGGAGACGGTCGACGGGCTTCCTGCGTGGGCTGTGCTGGCGGCACCGTTCGGGTCGCTCGCGCTGGGCAACGCGGTCAGCATCGCGGCCGGGTATCGCTGGCATCGTGACGTGCCTCAGGTGGAGGAGCGGGACCGTCTGCCGGTGGCGAGCCAGGCGATGGTCGCGTCGACCGGCTTCGCGCGGCACGGTGCCGGCTATGTGGCGAACCTGCTGGTGGCCGCCCTGATCTCGCCGGCGGCGCTGGCAGGCCTGGAGGCGGCGCGCGTGGCGGCGCAGCCGGTGCTGATCCTGGGGACGGGCGTCGCCTCGTTCATGATGCCGAAGGCGGTACGCGCCATCGGTGCGGGTCGCATGCGGGAGGCGCGGCGAAGGATGGGCCGGCTGGTGGCGGTCGTGTCCTCCACGGGCGTGGTCTATGCGCTGCTGCTGCTTCCGTTCTCGGGGCTCGTGTCGCTGGTGCTGGGCCGTCCGGTGGATGCGCCGCTGGCGAGCGCGAGGGCCGGCGCGTACTCGCTGTCGGCGGCGGCGAACCCGTTCAACGCGTACGCGATGGCGGAGCGCCGGTACGGGCTCGCGCTGACGTTGACGCTCACGAGCGAGCTGGTGGCGCTGGGCGTGCTGGTGGCGGCGATCCCCGCGATGGGAGTGTTCGCGGTGCCGCTGGCGGGCGCGGTGTCGGCGATCCTGCGGATCGGGCTGCACGCGGGATACCGGTGGCGGGCCGCCTCCCGGCCGGAGTCGCAGGAGTCGCAGCCGACGGCGGCTTCGGTCTAGGGGGCGGACATGAGCGAGGGACGCATGGGGGACGAGACGGTGGACCGCTGGGATGTCGGGGAGCTGGGTGCCGACGCCGCTGCGGGCGTCGACCTGAACGCCGACGTCGGCATGGGGCTGAGCACGGAAGCCGGCGTGGAGCGCGGTTCCGACGCCGACGTCTCGAGGTCCGCCCGCCCGCTGATCCTCCTGGCGTTCGCCTGTCATCCGGATCAGGGCAGCGAGCCTGGCGCCGGCTGGGTTGCGCTCAAGGCTGCGGCGGAGCTGAGATCCCGCATCCACCTGGTGACGCGTGCGGGCGACGACGGCCGGCTCGAGGAGAGGATCGGCGAGCTTCCGGCGGAGGTGACGGTGCATCGTGTCGGTGCGTCTCGCGTGGCGGGACGTGGCGTCTACGCGCGCTACTTCGACTGGCTTCCGCGTGCGAGCAGGTTCGCCTCTCGCCTGGCTGGCGCCGAGGGTCCATGCGAGGTGCACCACGTGACCTACGCGTCGGACTGGCTTCCTTCGCCGCTCGGCCTGATGAGGCGCCGGGAGGGCGATCGGTGGGTGTGGGGCCCGGTGGGCGGCGCGACGCGGCCCCCGGTGAGGCTGGTGCTCGGGCTCGGCGCACGCGAGTGGGTGTCGGAGTCGCTGCGCACGGTGACGGGCGCGCTGGGGCGGACGGCGAACCGCGTGCTGCTGCGCGGCAAGGTGGATGTGGTGGCGGTCCTCAACTCGGACACGGCCCACGCGTGGCGCAGGTCGTCCCGCGTGGTGAGGCGGCCGAACGCGGTCGTCGACTATGACGGGATCCCTGCGCGCACCGCACCCGCATTCGTAGGGGACACCGGGGCCGGTGCCGCGACCAGCGCCGGAACGCACTCCGGGAACCATGTGGCGAACCCCGCCGGGACCGACGCCGCCCACGCCAAGACCGACGTCGCGGACGCCACAGCGTCGCCGTCGATCCTCTACGCGGGACGCGGTGTGGCATGGAAGGGTCTGCCGCTCGCGCTGCGCGCGATGCGGCACCTGCCGGAGCAGTGGCAGCTGGACGTGTGCGGCGGGGGCACGGCCGCGCTGGTGGAGCGTGCGGGCATGGCGGACGACCCGAGGGTGAGCTGCCACGGCGCCGTCGACCATGCGGAGGCGATGGAGCGGATGGCGGCGGCCCAGGTGTTCGTGCTGCCGAGCCTGCATGACTCGGCGCCGTGGGCGGCGGCGGAGGCGGCTGGTGTGGGGGTGCCGGTGGTGTGCCTGGACCTGGGAGGCGTGGCCGACATGGCGGGCGACCTGGCGCGTGTGGTGCCGGCGCATCCCGTCGGCACGCTTCCGGAGCGGCTGGCGGACGCGATCAGGAAGGCCGTGGCGGAGAGCCCGGAGCCGCATCGGCCGTGGACCTTCGAGGGGTACGTCGACTTCCTGGCGGGCCTGTACGGGCAGGAGCCGCCGCCCCGATCAGGGCTCGACGTGCGACGCCGCTCAGAGCCTGAAGTGAAGGTGGTCGAGCGCCAGGAGGGGCAGGCATGACGGCGGGCGGCAGCGCGGGGAGCCCACGGCGCGGCGTGACCGCCAATGGCGCACCCGCGTCGGGCACCCCCACGGCTACCGGCACGCCCACGTCGGCCACTCCCACGGCTCCCGGCGCGCCCGTGCCGCTCACCCTCCCGCAGGGTTCGCGGGGCGCGCTCACGGGTGGAGCCGCCCTGATCCTGGCGGGGCTGCTGGTGCCGGTGGCGTTCGGGCGCTGGGGAAGTCACATCGGCATCCCGGGCACACCTATATATATGTCGGATCTGCTGGTGGTGGGCGGCCTGGCGCTGCTGGGGCTGCACCGCGTGGTCAACGGCCCCGACCGTTCCATTCGGCGTGCGCCGCGGCCGGTGGTGGTGGCGTCGATCCTGTGGGGCGTGCTGGTGCTGCTCGGCCTGGTGCGTGCCGACGGCCCGATGCTGCTGGTCCTGCGCGATGCCCTCCCGTACCTGTATCTGGCGCTGGCACCGGTGATCGTGAGGGTCGTGAGGACTCTCGGCACCGACGTGGTGCTGACCTGGCTGATGCGCGCGGCGGTGGTGCACACCTTCTGGTACGCGGCGGCGGTGCTGGGCGTGCTGCCGGCGGTCCGGGTGGGCTTCGTCGGGGTGGACGTGTTCGACGCCCGCGGAGACTTCGACGGTCTGGTCAGCGGCATCGCGATCGTGTCGGTGCTGCTGGTGGCGAAGGTGCCGTTGGGGTGGCGTCTCATGGTGGCGGGCCTGAGCGGAGCGGCGGTGCTGGCGCAGGGCTCTCGCGCGGGCCTGGTGTCGGCGATGGTGGTGGTGGTCGTGGCGATCCTGGCGTCCCGCCCCTTCCGTGACGAGCGTGCGGGGCCGGTGCGGCTGGCGGCCGTGTTCATCGCGATCCCGCTGCTGGGTGCGGCGTTGAGGGCGGCGGCGACGGCCGACGGCTGGGCGCGCGGTCTGGAACGTCTGGTGGCGGGTGCGGTGTCGTCGGACGGCGGCTCGAACACGACGACGGCACGGATCGACGCGTGGGGTCTGGTGATCGACCACGTGGCGGCGAAGCCGAGCACATGGTGGCTGGGCGAGGGCTTCGGTTCGAGCTATGTGGCTGACTCGGGGGCGATCGTCTTCCTCTCGGGCGACCACTCGGTGCGCCAGCCTCACAGCATCCTGGTGGGCTGGTTCGCGACGGGCGGCATGGTGGGGTTGGCGATCGCGTTGGCGGCGGTCACGGTCCTCACGGTGGGGGCGTTGCGTCGGTTGAGGCGTGGGCGTGCGGAGACGATCGCGGCGGCGGTGCAGGTGGGCGTGCTGTTCTCGGCGGCGGTGGGAGTGATCCTGGAGTCGCCGTTCGGCTACATGCTGTACGTCCTCGCGGTGGCGCTCACCTATGCGGACGACGCGCCCGCCGGCTCGGGGGATGAACCAGGGCGGTTGCAGGCTCCCCTGGCGGCACCACCCCAGCCGCCTGCCCTTGCCCAGCCAGCCGCGTCAACCCAGCCATCTGCGTCGGCCCACCTCTCAGGACCCGCTCACCCGTCAGCGCATACCCAGCCATCTGCGTCGGCCCGCCTCCCAGGGCCCGCCCGCCCGTCAGTGTCAGCCCACCCCCCGGAGGAGGCGCCATGACCAGGACACCGTTCGCTGCGTCGGAGGTGCTCGTCACCGTCTGCACGTACAAGCGGCCGGAGGGCTTGGCTGCCTTCCTCGACTCGTACGCCGCCGACGCCACGACGTCGGACGCGACGCTCCTCGTGGTGGACAACAGCACGGACGGGGACGCGCAGGCCCAGGTGGAGGCGTTCGCCGCGTCCCACGAGCGTGAGGTGCGGTACGCGCATGAGCCTCGGCCGGGCATCGCGGCGGCGCGCAACCGGTGTCTGGCGGAGTGGGGCGAGACGCATGCCGCCCTGGTGTTCGTCGACGACGACGAGGAGGTCCCGCAGGGGTGGCTCGGCGCCCTGGTCGGGGCCGCGCACGGGTACGACGCTGACATCGTCAACGGGCATGTCCTCACCGTCTATCCGGAGCCGAGGCCAGGCTGGGTGGAGAGGTCGGGGCTGTTCCAGCGTCGACTGTTCCCGGAGGGGTCCTCGGAGGGCATCCCGGCGACGAACAACACCCTGCTGCGCCGCGAGGCATGGGTGGAGGCGGGCGAGCCGACCTTCTCGGAGAGCTTCTCGAGGACCGGGGGGTCGGACACCGACTTCTTCCACCGGCTCATCGACGGTCACGGCTGCCGGTTCGTGTGGTCCGCGGAAGCGGCGGTCACGGAGCCGCTGCCGCGCTCGCGGATGAGCGTGAGGTGGGCGTGGAAGCGTCACATGCGGGCAGGAAACGTGCTGGGCAGGGTGATGCTTCAGGACCGGTCGCGCCCGGTCGTGCTCGCGGGTGGTGTGGCGCGTGTGGGTCAGGCGCTGGCGATGGGTGTCGTGTCGGCGGTGACGTTCCGCGAGCCGGTGCGCTGGTTCGTCGGCCGGACTGCTCGAGGCCTGGGGGTGGCGGGCTCGGCGCTCAGCCAGGTGGTCGTGGAGTATGAGCGTGGCGGCGAGGTCGAGCCATCGCGCTAGTGGCCGGATCCTTCGCTGCCGCGTTCAGTGTTCTCACGTGTGTCCGGGGCGGGACGTGAGGGCCGTGTCGGCTGCGCTGAGGGTCGGATCGGCCGCGGCGATGGTCGACCCCGCCACGGGTGTCGCTCGATCAGGCGGCGCGGAACCTCTCACGCCACATGATCCGCTGGTAGTCGACGATCCCGAACGTGTAGCGACGCCAGAGGCGACGCGGCTCGGAGCCGAACCGGAACAGCCATTCGAGCTTGGTGCGGCGCATCCACAGCGGTGCGGTGGCCTTGGTGCCTGCGAGGAAGTCGAAGGCGGCGCCGACGGCGGCGGTGGTGACGCCGAGCTCTTGGGAGATCCGGGTGGCGACATGGTCCTGCTTGGGCGTGCCGAGTCCCACCCACACGACGTCGGGCTTGGCTGCGGCGATCGTGTCGAGCAGGTCGGTCGCGCAGAGCTCCTCGGCGGTGCCGAAGGGGGGTGCGAGCCGGCCGGAGATGATCGCTCCGGGGTACCGCTCGTTGATCGTGCGGGTGAGTCGGGCGAGCGTGAGGTCGTCCGCGCCGTAGAAGAAGTGGCGGACGCCGTGCTCGCGGCCCTTGTCGAGCAGGCATTCGAAGAACGATGCTCCGCGGACGTGGCAGTCGGACGCTGCGGTGCGGTGGGCGATGGCGTCGGCGACGGGGCGTCCGTCGGCGAAGTTCTCGCCGGACTCGTTGAGGACGCGCCGGTACTCGTCGTCGTGGTCGGCGAGCACGATGCACCAGGTGTTGGTGAATCGAAGGCAGGTGCCGTCGTGGGTCTTGGCGTGCAGGAGCGCGTCGTCGACCGCTTCTTCAAGGGTGGCGGAAGAGATGCTCACTCCGCCGATGGACACTGTGGCTGCATGGGACATGCGTCACCGCCTGAGCTGGGGACTCGCCGCACCCGGATCCCCCACCCGGGCTGCGGTACTCGCGAGCACAGGACCCCCCAGGGCTCGCTTGAGTCGAATATAGGTCGGTGTGACGTATGTCACAACCGGTGTGGGGAAAATTCGTTGATACTTCACCTAAGACAAAGTGCCTGGTCTGTGGCCTGTTCATGGACGTGCGAGGTAGTGTCGCGAGTGGTGGGAGGCCGGCTGGCCCCGCCGTCGCCGTTCTGGGGGAGGTGCGCGGCGTGACACAGGAGGGGGCGCCCGAGGCGCGTCAAGAAGAGAACGCGCCCGGTCGAGAAGCACCTGCCGAGCGTCGGGACATGGCTGCGTCGGGCCAGGAAGGGCCCGCGTCGGATCGCGACGCAACCGACACGCATCAGAACGCGCCCGGTCGAGAAGCACCCGCTCGGCGTCGCACCTGGCCGAAGGTGGTGCTCGTCGTGATCGGCGTGCTGCTGCTGGGCGTGGCCGCGATGGGTGTCGCGTTCGCGCTCGACGCCCGCACCCTGGACCGCTCCTCCCAGTCCCTCACGGCATCGGCCAGCGCAGCGCAGGACGCGCTCGCGGACCGGGACGCCGCCGGATTGAACGCCGCCGTCTCCGAGCTGACGGTGGCCGCGGCGGACTTCGCGGGGGCGACGGACGGGCCGCACTGGTGGGTGGCGGCGCACGTTCCATGGGTGGCGGACCAGGTGGTGCCGCTGTCGGCGGCGGGCTCGGCGGTCGACAGGATCGCCCAGGATGCGCTGGTGCCGCTGGCGTCGATCGGGGGCTTGGAGGCGCTGGAGTCGCCGCAGTTCGTGGACGGTCGCCTGGACCCGGGACTGCTGGCCGACTATCGGGAGCCGTTGGCGCTTGCGGCGACCACGCTGGACGAGCAGCGGGAGGTGCTGGCGGCCGTGGACCTGACGGGCACCGTCGAGCCGCTGGCGGAGCAGTTCACCTCGTTGCAGGACAACCTGGCGGAGCTGTCGGGCCTCGTGGGTGACGCGCACGTGGTGGCGGAGCTGCTGCCGGCGATGCTGGGGGGCGAGGGCGCGCGCACCTACCTGGTGATGATCCAGAACAACGCGGAGCCGCGCGCGACGGGGGGCGTGCCGGGTGCGTTCCTTGAGCTCACGGCCGACGACGGTCGCCTCACGACGGGCGACTATGTGCCGTCGTGGATGTTGAAGGACGGCGGCCCGATCGCAGGCGTCACGGAGGATGAGCTGCGGGTCCTCAGCTATCGCCTCGCCACGTACCCGCAGGACGTGACGGCGGTCCCCGACTTCCCGCGGGCGGCGGCGCTGGCCACGGAGTTCTGGGAGTCGACCCGGGGGGAGACGGTGGACGGTGTCGTGTCGATCGACCCGATCGCGCTCGGCTGGATGCTGGAGGGCGCGGATCCGGTGGCGGTCGATGGCGTGGAGATCACGGCTGACAACGTGGCCGAGCTCATGTTGAGCGAGGCGTACGCCCTCTATGCGGGGTCGCGCGATCAGGACGTGTTCTTCGGCAAGGCGGCTGCGGCGGTGTTCGGGGCGTTGTCGTCGGGCTCGGCACGGCCCATGGATGGGGTGGAGCGGGCGATCGAGGAGCATCGGCTGCTCGTCTGGTCGGCCGACGCTTCGGATCAGGAGCTGCTGGCGCAGACTCCGATCGCGGGGGATTACGCGTCGGACCTGAGTGCTTTGGGCATCTACGTGAACGACGGTTCGGGCAACAAGATGGGCTACTACCTGGACGTGGAGGCAGTGGTCACGGGGGCGTGCACGGGGCCGACGGAGGGGTCGCGCACCGTGAAGCTCACGTTGACGCACACGTTCGAGGGGGACGTGGCGGACCTGCCTGACTATGTGGCGCAGGGGGTGGGGGCGGTGCCTCGGGGTGAGCTGCATCTGTCGGTGCTGGTGGTTCCGCCGCGGGGAACGGTGGCGGCGTCACTGGTGGTGGACGGCGAGCAGGGCTTCTTGGCGCCGGAGACGGTGGATGGGCGGCGCCTGGTGGAGGTGCCGGTGGTGTTGGCGCCGGGCGGGTCGACGACGTTGGAGCTGGACCTGGAGGGCGCGGGAGCCATGGACGACGTGGTGGTCACGCCGGGGGCGAGGGAGCCGTCGGTCACGGTGGACGTGGCGGGCTGCTGAGCGGGAGCGGTGCCCTCAGGGGCGGTCGGCTCCCCCCCTCTCCGCCCGGCCGACGGTCCGTCTGCGTTGTCGCGCCGCCGGCTGGAGCCCGGGGCTGTCCGTCTGCGTTGTCTCGCCGCCGGCTGGAGCCTGGGATTGCCCGTCTGGGTTGTCTCGCCGCCGGCTGGAGCCTGGGATTGCCCGTCTGGGTTGTCTCGCCGCCGGCTTCTGCCTGGACGGTGCCCGGCTTGCGCACGGTCCGCATGGTCCGCGGGGTCAGTGAGGTCAGCGGGGTCAGCGGCTTGCGGCGGCGCGCTGCAGCACGTCCATGGTGATGGAGTACCAGCGGTCGGGAGCGAAGTCGGCGTCGTAGCGGGCGCGGGCGAGCGGCGCGGTCTCGGCGGCGGGGCGTGCGAGGGCGTCGAGCAGGCGCTCGGCCAGCTGGGCGGGTGAGGTGGGGTCGAACAGGTCGACGCTTTGGCCGCCGAGCTCGGCGAGTCCTCCGGTGGCGGCGGCGACGACGGGGGTGCCGACGGCGAGCGCCTCGACGACGACCCGTCCGAAGGGTTCGGCCCAGGTGGAGGGGACGGCGAGGACGGTGGCGTCGGCCATGCGGGCGGCGACCTGCTCGTGGGGGACGGACCCGACCCAGGTGACGCCGGGGGTGGTGTCGTGGGGTCGGGAGGCGCCGACGATGTGGAGCTGTGCGTCGGGCCGGTGGGTGCGGACGGTGGTGAAGGCGTCGAGCAGGAGCGGCAGGCCCTTCTCGGGGGTGTCGCGGCCGACGTACAGGATGGTCGGCGCGCCTCCCGTGGGGGTGGGTGGCTGGTGGTCGCCGCCGGGGCGCGCGGTGACAGCGTCCGTGCCACTTCCCTGCGCCGCGCCCGCGCCCGCGCCCGCGCCGCCCGCCTGCGCCGCGCCTGCACCTGTGCCACTCGCCTGCGCCGCGTCCCTACCTGCACCCGCGCCGTCGGTCTTTGCGCTGGGGGCAGGTGGCTGGCTGAGGTTGGGTCGGACGGTGATGTGGTCGGCGTCGAGTCCGGCGCGGATGGCGATGTCGCGCACGTACTGGGAGATGGCGATCCAGTGGGTGTCGCGGTTGCGGTGGAGGTCGCGTTGGCGGGCGAGGGTGGCGATGGCGGTGGTGGGGCGGGATCCGCGGTAGCAGCCGTGGATGATGCCGGGGAGGGGTGAGGAGCCGACGCAGCTGTCGCAGTGTTGGCCGTCGCGGTAGAGGGAGCCGGCGGCGCAGGTGATGCGGTAGTTCCGGAGGACTCGGACGACGGGGATGTGGGCGTCGTTGCAGGCGGCGATGACGGAGCTGGAGAGTCCGGGGAAGAGGTTATTGCAGTAGGCGACGTCGGGCTGGAAGCGGGCGATGGCTTGGCGGGCGGCTTCGCCGGTGCGGGGGTTGGAGAGGGTGGCGCGGATGCGGGCGGGGGTGCTGAGGTCGCCGAGGTCGGCGTTGTGGACGGTGAGGTCGTGCACGTCGTGTCCGCGTTCGCGCAGGTAGGCGGTCTCGGTGCGGTGGCTGATGTCCTCGCCGCCGAGCACTTGGTAGAAGGCGTGCATCGTCAGGATCTTCATGGCGCCCTCCCCTCCGCTGGTGCGACGCTGGTGGGCGTCGCGCTCCTGGTCCGGACCGGACCAAGCCCCGGTTCCCGCTCGACCGGGTTCCCGGTCCCCATCAGACCAGAAGGAGGCGGTTCTCGGCTAGGTCGGCTGCGCGCGACGGGTGACCAGGCCGAGCCGCGGGGGTTGCGTCGCACGGGACTAGCCGCGCGCGACGGGTGACCAGGCCGAGCCGCGCACGCCCGGCTACTCCGGTTGCCGCAATCTAGTCCGGATGTCGCGATCTACTCCGGCCGTCGCGATGGGTCGAGTGCGGCACGCCCGCCGACTCGGTGGGGGCGTCGGGGCGGGTTGGAGTGCGGGCGGTCGTGGCGGCCTGGGGGTCTGGTGGTGCGTGGCGCGGGGAAGGCGGAGCGCGGCGGAGTCACGCGGATGTCGTTGCCGTCGGTGTGGACTTTCCATGTCTCGTCGTGGATGCGGTGGTGGCAGGAGACGCACAACAGCACGCCGTTCTCAAGGTCGGTGGGCCCGCGGTCTCTGGTCCACCAGCGGATGTGGTGCGCTTCGCAGTAGGAGGGTGGGGCGTGGCAGATGGCGCAGCCTCCGTCGCGTTCTCCGAGTGCGAGGCGTTGCGCTTTGGTGAAGAGCCGGACGCTGCGGCCGAGGTCGAGCACCTGCGAGTCGGTGCCGAGCACGGCGGGGATGATCTGTGCGTCGGCGGCCATGCGCCGGGCGGCGCCTGCGCTGACGGGGTGGGGGAGGTCGTCGGCGTCGCCGATGCCGAGCCCGTCCTGCAGGTCGTCGTGGTTGATGCGCACGACCACGGTGGTGGTGACGCCGCTGGGCGTCTGGTCGCAGCCGAGCGCGTGCCGGGCGATGGAGGTGAGCGCGTCGGCGCGCATCTGGATGGCCGTGCGGTCGTCGACGTGCTCGGCGCCTTCCTTGATGGCGTCACTGCGTCGGCGCAGTCCGTCCTTGACGTGCGCCTCGAGGAGCGCGATGACGGGGGCTGCCGAAGGCGGGTCGAGCACGGCGCGGATGCTGACCATGCCGTCGTCCTGGTGGGCGATGGTGACGTGGCGCTCGCGGTGCTGCCGTTCTTCCTGCTGTTCCCAGGCGCGTGGGTCGGTGGCGGCGATGGCGCGCTGGCACATGCGGTTGAGGTCGCGGTAGGTGAGGCGCAGGGCGCCGTCGACGAGTCGCTCCTCGAGGACTGCGGGGTCGGTCCATTCGGGTGGAGTGAAGCTGTCGGGGGTGCTCGCGAGAGCGGCGCGCAGCTCGGTGATCCGGTCGAGTGTGCGGGTGACGAGGGCGGCGCGGTCCACAGCGATGTCGCCGGCTCGCACGGCGGAGGCGAGATGCGCACGCCCGGCCGGCTCACGCCCAGCAGGCGCGGTCGCGGACGACGCACCCCCGGAGCCCAGCCCGCCTCCCAGTCCGCCGCTCAGCCCACCGCTCAGCCCACTGTCCAGCCCATCGCTGCCTCCCACGTTAGGCGCGCCAGGGAGCCCGGGACCGCTCGCGTCGGCCGCCGGGTCGCTCCCCGCAGCGGCGCCGAGCAGCATGCGTCCGGCGTCGATGGACCGTTGCGCCTCCGCGAGGGAGGTGCCTGCGGTGGAGGCGATCATGCGCCGCACGTCGCGGTAGCCCTGCTGCCTCGCGACGCCCGCGTCCCCCTTGGAGGGGGTGGACCGGCGTTCGAGCTCGCCGGCGAGCGCAGCCCGCAGGGCGTCGGACAGGCGGCCGATCCGGGTGAGGAGCTGGACACCGTCCACGAGGGCGTCGGGGCTCAGCGCGGACGTGGCCTGACCGTCGAGCGCGCGCAGCGCGTCGAGCGCTTCGTCGATCGCGGCGGTCGAGATGTCCATGGCTCTAGCCAATCAGGAGGGTCTGACAATTGGGACAAAAGGTGCGCTCGAAGGGCGGGCCACCACCCCCGTCGCCACCCCGTCGCCACCCCGCGCCACCCCCGCCGCCAGCCCTCCCGCGACCCCGCGCCGCCCCAGCGTCGTCCCTGGAACCTCGCAAACCGCCCGCACCGGGACAGGTCATGCATGCAATCCGGCAATCTGTGTGATCTGAGCGACAGGGGGCTTGGATTCCACCCCCGTCGGCCGATATAGTGAACACAGCGTCCCGCTGATGACAACGTCGCCAAAGCAACGGTCATGGCGGGACTTTTGCATTGTCCCAACGTGGGGCCAACCGGGATTCCGGACTCCACGTCCAGGCTCCCGGTCTCACACCGAAGAGAAGGAGAGCCCAATGCTCGACGTGATCAGCGCAGTGATCGGCCGTATGTCGACCGGTCTTGCCTACAGCGACCTCCCGGCGCACACGCGTGACGAGATCCTCGACGCGATGTCCGCCACCTCCAAGACCGACATCCGCTGACGATGTTCGTCAACTCTCGCCAGGGATCGTGCCGGGGCGCTGCCCTGAGCGGCTCGGTCTCGGCGCTTCCGAGCGGCAGCCGTCAGGGCTGCACCGCTTCTACCTCCGTCGCACCTGCCGTGCGGCACACCCTCTGAGATACGAAGGAGACAACCATGATCGGTTCCTCGCTGTTCTCCGGCTTCTACAAGAAGTCCGAGAAGCGCCAGTTCGCCAACCTGCCCGCGTCGGTGCAGGACGAGATCGCGGACGCCATGTCGGCCACCTCGAAGACTGACATCCGCTGATCTGACCTCAGCCGCTGACCTAGCGAGCCCCGTCGAGAGACCTCTCGGCGGGGCTTTTTCACGCCCGGACGCGGGGCCGACGTTTCACCCGCCCGACGTCTCACCCGGCCGACGCTTCACCCGCCCGACGCGCTACCCGCCAGCCCGACGCTGCCGCCAGCCACCTCCCGCCCGCTACCCTGTGCCGCATGCGACGTGCGGCGATGTGGACGCTCGCGGCGGTCGTGGCTGTCGCGGGTGTGGTGGCGGTGGGGTGGCCGTTCCTGGTCGCTCCTGCGCATGATGAGCCGGCCGACGTGGATGTCGCCTTGGTCTTGGGCCCGCCGACGGATGAGCGGATGGAGATCGCGCAGCAGCTGGTGGCGGACGGGCTGACGGATCACGTGCTGGTGTCGTTGGATCCGGAGATCGCGGAGGGCACCTATGAGCTGGCGCAGGAGGCGTGTGCGGCGCCCGACGGGGTCGTCGCCTGTGCGAAGCCGGAGCCGTTCACGACGCGTGGTGAGGCGCAGTGGTTGCGGGATGAGGCGGCGGCGCGCGGGTGGGACAGCGCTGCGGTGATCACGGTGACGCACCACATCTCGCGCTCGAGGATGATCGTGCGGAGCTGCTTCGACGGCGAGGTGCTGATGCTCGAGGCCGAGGAGCCGATGACGCCGGTGCTGTGGGCCTACTTCTACGCCTATCAGTCGGGCGCGACGGTGAAGGCGTGGGTCCAGGGGGCGTGCGGCGAGCCTGTCCCGGAGGCGGCGTCGGCGGTCTTCGGCGACTAGCGCCTTCGCGCGGGCCGGCCTCGCCTAGCGCCCGTCGTCCTCGGGTCGCACCCAGGCGGCGATGTCTCCGGCGCCGGCGACGATCATGGTGGCCACCTCGTCGTACACCTCTTGGGGCCGACGGTAGGGGTCGGGGACGTCGGGGATGTCCTGGCCGGCGAGGTAGGGGCGGTAGGCCTGGATGGCGGGGGCGATGTTGGCGACGCGTTCGGCGGGGGTGTCTCCGGGCAGCGGCGCTCCGGCGCGGGCGGCGGCGACCAGCTCCATGTAGAGGAAGGACCGCTTGAGGGCGCGGGGGCTTTCGGAGACGATGCGTCGGCGGTGTTCGGCGGTCATGGCGATGATGAGGTCGCTGTCGTCGACGATGCGGGGGGTGAGCATGCGGGCGTGGTGGCCGCGGCCGTCGAGTCCGTGCTCCTCGAGTGCGAGGGACATGGCGATGGGCAGGCCTTCGTCGACGAGTGCGGCGACGCCTGCGCTGCTCAGCTGTGCGATGTCGCCCAGGTAGCCTTGGAGCGCGATGGCCGCGGCAGGCGACCGGCAGATGTTGCCGGTGCAGACGGTCAGGATTGATGTCATGGCTGGTACCCCCGAGGAACTCGGGCCCAGTGTAGAGGGGATGCATGGTGCGACCGCCAGTCCATGCGGCGCCTAGGCGGCGCCGGTGGGGCTGGTGGCTGGTCGCTGGTTTCCTTTTCGTCCTGTTTGCGTGGGCGGGTCTGCTGGGCTGGGATGCGTGGCAGGCGAGGGCTGAGGCGGAGACGTTGCAGGCGTCGGCGGCGCGCGCGCAGGAGGCGGTGTCGGCGCGGGATGTGGTGACTCTCAGGGCTGAGGTGGAGACCCTCTCGGTGGCGGCGAACGGTTTCGCGGATCACACGCAGGGCCCGCAGTGGTGGCTGGCGGCCCAGATCCCGTGGGTGCAGGATCAGGTGCGGCCGCTGCAGGCGGCGGGAGTTGCGGTGAGGGCGCTCGCGGATGAGGCCTTGACGCCTCTCTCGCAGCTGGAGGATCTGGATGCGCTCGCGAATCCGGAGTTCACGGACGGTCGTATCGATCCGTTCCTGATGGAGCCGTATCGGCCCACTCTGGAGCAGGTGCAGTCGGTGCTGCGCGATCAGATCGACGCGTTGGATGCGGTGGACACGTCGGGTTCAGTGGCGGTCGTGGGTGAGGCCTTCGGCGATCTGACGGGCCAGCTGGACGACCTGGTCGCTCTGGTGGACGACGCGACGACGCTGTCTCAGCTGCTGCCGGGGATGCTGGGCGGCGAGGGGCCGCGCACGTATGCGGTGATGCTGCAGAACAATGCGGAGCCGCGTGCGTCGGGGGGCATCCCGGGCGCGGTGATCATGGTGACGATCGATGACGGTCGTCCGCTGATGGGCGAGTACTACTCGGCCGGCGAGCTGAACATCCCGCGCGAGCCGATCGAGGGTGCGACGCAGGAGGAGATCGACGCCTTCGGTGAGGCGATCGCGCTGTATGCGCAGGACGTGAACTTCACTCCGCAGTTCCCGCGGGCGGCTCAGCTCATGAGCGAGTTCGTGGAGCGGGAGACGGGGCAGGCGCCCGACGGGGTGGTGAGCCTGGATCCGGTGGCGCTCGGCTACATGCTGGGTGACGCCCCGGCGCAGGAGGTCGCGGGCATCGAGGTGAGCGGCGCGAACCTGG
The DNA here is from genome assembly GCF_030418315.1 of Demequina zhanjiangensis. Lineage (GTDB taxonomy): Bacteria > Actinomycetota > Actinomycetes > Actinomycetales > Demequinaceae > Demequina > Demequina zhanjiangensis. Next base: position 162,050 of record NZ_JAUHPV010000002.1, on the reverse strand, counting down.
CCGAGGTGATGCTCAATCGCGCGTACTTCGAGTTCGAGGATCCGAGCGAGCAGGACGCGTTCTTCGCGGCGACGGCGGGTGCGCTGTTCTCGGAGGTGCTGGCTGGGGGGTCGTCGGCGGTCGACGGTCTGGCTCGGGCGCTCGACGAGTCACGTTTCTCGGTCTGGTCGTCGGTGCCGGAGGAGCAGTCGCTTCTGCAGCCGACGCCCGCGGGTGGTGACCAGCTGCGTGACGGCGTGTGGTCGGGCGTGTTCGTCAACGACGGCTCGGGCTCCAAGATCGGCTACTACGTGGACGTCACCGCGGGCGCTGAGGTGAGCATGTGCGTGTCCGACGGCCGGGTGGCCGAGGGGACGCTGACGGTCAACGCGACGCACAGCTTCGACGGAGAGGTGGCGGAGCTTCCTGACTACATCGCGGGCGTGGGCAACTGGGTGCCGGAGGGTGACTTCGGGGCGAACTTCTCGCTGATCGTGCCGGACGGGTATCGGGTGTTGAGCGTGATGGCGGACGGCGATGTGGTGGGCTACTCGCCTGCGGTGGTCGCGGGCAGGGATCTGGTGATCGTGCCGGTCGCGCTCTCGCCTGGCGAGGCCATCGAGATCACGATGACCGTGATGCCCGAATCGCCCTTTTTCACTCTTGGGGACGTATTTGTCACCCCCGGTTCGAAACCTGTTCTTAACTTTGTGGGTGTCGACTCGCGTTCCACTGACTGCTAATCTTTCCGAGGGGCAACGTGCCTGATATGGTGCGTACAGATGTCCTTGAGGCCTGCTGGACAGGCAGAGAAATAGTTGGGGGATTTGCTCAATGCGCAAGATTTTCGCTTCGGTCGCTGTCGCGGCCGCACTGATGCTCGGGTCGGCCGGCGCTGCGTCTGCGGCTCCCTACCCGGCTATCGAGGTCCCCGGCACGACCTTCTCGATGCCGATCAGCACCTCGACCACCTTCTCGTTCGCGAACGTGCCGAACGGTACCTACGTCTTCACCGTCACCAACCCGGCGACCGGCAACTCGGTGACGTTCGAGCTCACCAAGACCCCGGACAACGGCGTGATGGTCTTCGAGTTCACCGCGCCCACCGCGGCCGGCGTCCTCAACGCTGTCGTGACCGGCCCGCAGCAGGAGCCGATCTGGAACGGCACGATCGACGTCACCGCGACGACCGACTCGGGTGAGCTGGGCACCGGTGGTTCCACCGGTGGCACCACCACCGACTCCGGTGAGCTCGCCGCTGGCGACGAGCTGGCCAACACGGGTGCCTCGAACATGGGCATGATCGCCGTCGCGGGTGGTCTGCTCGTCGCGGGTGCCGGTGCCGTCGGCATCGTGGCCCGCCGTCGTGAGGCTGGCGCGAAGGTGGATGCGACCGTCTGAGTCGTCACCGCATAGACGCTGAAGAACCCCGTCGCCCGTGAGGGCGGCGGGGTTCTTTCTTTGTCTGCCGAGAGCTGCTTTGTTGCGTTCGCGTGAATTGTGGCGGATAGCCCTTTTCTCATTTCTGGTGAATATGAAAGGGTGCTGGTGGACAGTGGGGTACGTGTCTATGGGGGAGGGGCCTATGCCGTACACGTCGCAGTCGTATAAGCCTTGGTATCGGCGGGTCTATGGGGGCCTGCCGGTGTGGGGGATGTTCGTGGCCGCGCTGCTGCTGGCGGCGATGGTGGCGTATGCGGTGACGCGGGGCTAGCGCGCCGACGCCCCGTCAACGCGCGCGGCAGCCCGTCGAAACGCTCCGACATCCCGGCATCCGCCCCGCGCCGCCGATGCCCGCAGGCGCCGTTCCGGCGGCCTGTCAGCGCGCGTGGTGCCGCGCGGCGGGCGTCGGCTTGGCGCCGGGGATCTCCTCGTAGGCGTAGCCGTAGCGGCCGTACCCGTAGGAGTCGGGCCCGCTGGTGGGCACCATGGTGAGGACCACGCCGGAGCGGGGCGCGCCGACCACCTCGAGCGCGTCCATGGAGGCTTCCAGCTGGTTGGTGCGGGTGCGGCCTGCGGCGACGATCACGAGGCTTCCGCCGACGAGTCGCGCGAGCACGGCGGCGTCGGTGACGGGCAGCAGCGGGGGCGCGTCGAACAGCACCACGTCGAACTGGCTGGTGAGCTGCTCGATGAGGCGCTCCATGGCGGTGGATCCGAGCAGCTCTGAGGGGTTCGGCGGGATCTGGCCGGCGGCGAGCACGTAGAGGTTGCCGTTGCCCCAGCGCTGGATGACGTCGGCGGGGGCCACGCGGCCGATGATGACGTCGGTGAGGCCCACTCCGCCTTCGAGGCTGAGGTACTTGTGCACCGTGGGCTTGCGCAGGTCCGCGTCCACGAGCAGGACCCGGCTGCCGGATTCGGCGAGCGCGATGGCCAGGTTGGCGGCGGTGGTGGACTTGCCCTCTGCCGGCATGGAGCTGGTGAGCACGAAGGCGCGCTCGGCGCGGCCAGCGTCCAGGAACTGCAGGTTCGTGCGCAGCGTGCGGAACGACTCGGAGCGGGGGCTCTTGGGGTCGGCCTGGATGACGAGAGGACGCTGCTTGGCCTTGGGGTCGAACACGATCCCGCCCAGGATCGGCACCTCGGTGATGAGCTCGACGTCCTTCTCGTTGTGCACGCGGGTGTCGAGCGCGGCGCGCGTGAGCGCCAGGCCAAGGCCCAGGGCGAGGCCCAGCAGGCCGCCGAGCGCCAGGTTGAGCCGCATGTTCGGGGCCGACGGGATGGTCGGCTCCTGCGCTTCCTGCACGATCGAGAGGCGGACGGGGGAGCCGTCGGTGGAGTCGGTGGTCTCGAGCTCTTCGACCACCACGGCGAGCTGGGTGGCCACCTCGGTCGCGATCGCGGTGGCGAGCGCGGGGTCCTCGTCGGTGACGGTGATGTCGATCACGGACTTGGAACTAGGGGCCGATGCTGACACCTGGCTTCGGAGGTCGTCCACGGAGGTGTCGGCGAGGCCGAGCGAGTCGATGGTGGGGCCGAGCACGGACTGGGTGGTGGCCAGGTCCGCGTAGGTGGCGACTCGGGCCAGGGTGAAGGAGCTGCCGGACTGGAGCTCGGACGCGGAGCTGGCTCCTGAGGTGGAGACGAACACCTTGGAGCTGGACGTGTAGGTGGGCGGCGTCACTGCGGTGTAGGTGAACGCCGCGGCCACGGCGAGCGCGAACGTGACGGCGATCAGAATCCAGTTCTTGCGCAGGATGCGGATGTAGTCCTGAAGCTCCACGGTGCGGGCTTTCCCCCTCGGCTCGGCACTTGGTGCGACATTTCCAGAAATGCCGGCTCGTGCATTCTCTCACGCCGATACAGGTGTCCAGAGTGGACATTCGCCATTGCTAGAATCCGATCATGAATTCCCGGAGGGGCGGGGGTTCGGCAGGTCTGCTGCGGGGACGCAGCGGCTGGGCCGTCCAACTGCGTATCGCGCTTGCGCTGTCTGACGCCTTCGTCGTGGCTCTGGTCATGGTGATCGCGCAGTACACGCGCTTCGGAGTGGACCCCAATGCGGCCGTGACCGGATCCAACTCCTTCCCGTACGCCACTCTCTCGGTGGCGATCGGTGTGCTGTGGTGGGTGCTGCTGGGCCTGGTGAAGAGCCGTGAGGTGCGCATCCTGGGTCATGGCCCACAGGAGTTTCAGCGAGTCTTCAGGGCCTCGCTCGGGGCGTTCCTGATCGTGGCCGTGGTCGGCTTCGTGACGCAGTGGCAGATCTCCCGCTCCTATCTTCTGGTCGCCCTGCCCGTGGGCATGATCGCGATCATGGTCTACCGCCTGGTGTGGCGCACGTGGGTGCATGCGGAGCGCCAGCGTGGCCGCCTGCTCATCAACGCGCTGGTGATCGGGCCCACAGCGTTGGCGGCTGACGTGGCTGACAGGCTCAGCAAGTCGCAGTTGGCCGGGTACCGGCTTGCGGGGGTGGCGCGCATCGCGGGGACGACGGACAGCGATGAGCGCGCGGCGGAGATGCTCGTGATCGACACGGACACGAACCTGGTGGAGCTGGCGCGCAGCGTCGGTGCCGAGGTGATCGTGGTGGCAGGTAGCGATGCGAAGTCCAACGAGTATGCGCGTCGTCTCGGCTGGCAGCTCGAGGGCACCGACATCGGCCTGATCGTGGCGCCCGCGCTGGCGGAGGTCGCCGGTCCGCGCGTGCTGATGACCCCGGTGCAGGGACTGCCGCTCATGCATGTGGACTCGCCGGAGTTCACGGGTGCCAAGTACTGGGCCAAGTCGGCGTTCGACCGCCTGCTCGCCGCGCTCATGCTGCTCGTCGGGGCGATCCCGATGCTGGTGGTCGCGATCCTTATCAAGGTGACCTCGCCCGGGCCGGTGTTCTTCCGGCAGGAGCGCGTGGGCCTGGGGATGCAGCACTTCAGGATGTTCAAGTTCCGGTCCATGTATGCGGACGCGGAGGAGCGTCTGAAGGAGATCGAGGATCTGAACGAAGGCAACGGCGTCCACTTCAAGATGAAGGACGACCCGCGCGTGACCCCGATCGGAAGGTTCATCCGCCGCTACTCGATCGACGAGCTGCCGCAGCTGTTCAACGTGCTGATCGGCGACATGTCCCTGGTGGGTCCGCGTCCGCCCCTTCCGCGTGAGGTGGAGGCATGGGAGGGTGAGGTGCAGCGTCGTCAGCTGGTGAAGCCAGGCATGACGGGGCTGTGGCAGGTCTCGGGCCGGTCCGACCTCTCCTGGGAGGAGGCCGTGCGCCTTGACCTCTACTATGCGGAGAACTGGTCTCCTGCGGGGGACACCTTGATCCTGCTGCGCACGTTCACCGCGGTGTTCGGTCGCAGCGGGGCGTACTGACCGGAGCGTCTGGGGGTAGGCGTCCGTGTCAGGTCCTTGAGGGGGGCAGGGCATGGCCGTCGGCACGTCGCCGCGCATCGTCTATCTGGACGGGCTGCGCGCGTTCCTGATGCTGTTCGGGATCCCTTATCACGCGGCGCTGGCGTTCAGCGGTCAGCCGTGGTTGGTGCGGTCGGAGCAGGACAGCGCCTTCCTGTGGTTCCTGGCCGAGTTCCTGCATGTGTGGCGCATGCCGGCGTTCTTCGTGATCGCTGGCTTCTTCAGCGCCTTGATCCTGCGCAGGCGGGGCCCGGGTGCGTGGTTCAGGGGCCGGCTTCGCCGGCTCGGGATCCCTCTGGTGACCGGTGTGCTGCTGCTGTGGCCGGCGCAGTGGTGGGCGATCGGCTACTCGCGTATGGGCTCTCATGAGGGCGCGGTCTCCTACATGGCCGACGCGGCGTGGCCCCCATCGAGCGCGTGGACCATCCATCTGTGGTTCCTGGTGAACCTGCTGCTGTACTCGGCGGTCCTCGCCTTGGCAGCCTCGCCGTGGCTCCGCCGCTACACCGGTGCCGTGGCACGCGTGCTGGTCGCGCGGTTCGTCGCCAGGCCCGGGGTGTGCTTGACGGTGTTCGCTGCGACGTCCGTCGTGCTCGTGACGGTGGGGCTCGCCGGGTGGGAGCACTGGCATCTTCGCGCGGTGACGAACGGACTGGTGGCCAGGACGGTGCTGCTGTTCGCCCCCGCATTCCTGCTGGGCGTGTTGCTGGGGTCGCGGGACGGGCTGCTCGACCGGCTCGCGCGCATCCCGCTTCGAGCGGTGGTGCCGGTGGCGGCAGCGGCGGTGGGGGCCGTGCTCGCGGCGAGGTCGTGGCCGACGCTCGGATCAGGCGGAACGGTCCTGATGGAGGGGGTGGCGTGGACCGTGGGAGGGCTCGGCATGACGGTCCTGGTCCTGCGCGTGGCACCGCGACTGTTCCCGCGGCCGCGCGCGTGGGTGACCTGGTTGGTGGACGCCTCGCTGCCGGTGTACCTGATCCACATGCCGCTCGTGCTCGTGAGCTCGCTGCTGCTGATCCGGGCGGGGGTCGACGGCGTGGTGGGCTGGCTGATCGTGGTGTCAGTCACCCTCGTGGGATCGCTGGCGTTCTATGAGGTCGCCAACCGGGTGCCATGGGCGCGCTACGCGGTGAACGGTTCGCACAAGGCGGGCAAGAGCATTCACGGTCATATGAAGACACGCTTGGCAAGTTGGACCCGCAACTAGCGTGTCCTTGGTCCGCGAGGAGTCAGCGCCCGGGCCGCGCTGGAATCACGTCGGTAGCCTGCGAGATCTCTAAGCAGCGGGGGAAATGCGACGGCACAATCCGCTTTGGCAACAGCGACTGTCCCGATAGAGTCCCAGCAGAGTAGAACTGGAGCAGGAACATGGCGAGTAGAAGGTACCTGGTCGACGTGCTACGCACCGTGGCTTCTTCATCAGTCCTTCCACACAGGTTTCGGCCGCTCTTGCTCAAGGCGTCCGGGGTGCATATCAGCGGGAAGGCGCTCGTGATGCCAGGTCTGAAATTGCCGCGCGGCGGCCGGGTCGCCATTGGTGACAACGTGTTTATCAACTACGACGTCTACCTCGACAACGAAGCGGCTATCGCTATTGGCGACGGTGTTCAGATTGCCGATCACGTGAGGATCGTAACCTCGACGCACGAGATCGGTGGTGCCGACCGCAGGGCGGGCAAATCGCTTGGCGAAGCCGTCGCTATTGGCGACGGTTGCTGGATCGGGTCCGGGGCAACAGTTCTACCAGGGGTCAGCGTGGCTACGGGGTGCATAGTGGCTGCCGGTTCTGTGGTTGCCGAATCCACCGAAGCACACGGCCTCTACGCAGGAGTGCCGGCGAGGCGCAAGCGCGACCTCCCTCCAGAGGCAACGGGATAGATAGGTGGCAAGCCCGGCACTGCATTGCATGGCTCGGAGGCGGAACCATTTGGAGCAGCTATGTAGTGGCTTCCGCTATCCTCGCAGGTGCTCGACGTTCTCCTGGTACCACTCGTAGGTCCGGCGGAGGCCGTCCTCGAGCGAGATCTGAGCGGTCCAGCCGGCGTCGGCGAGCTGGGAGACGTCCAGAAGCTTCTGAGGCGTGCCGTCGGGCTTGGAGGTGTCCCACTCGGTCTCGCCCTCGTAGCCGACCACCTTGGCGATGGTCTCGGCGATCTCCTTGATGGTGACGTCCGAGCCGGTGCCCACGTTGACCTGGGCCGGTCCGTCGTAGTGCTCCATGAGGTGCAGGCATGCGTCGGCCATGTCGTCGCTGTGCAGGAACTCGCGGCGCGGCGTGCCGGTGCCCCAGTTGGTGACGGTGGTGGCGCCTGAGCGGGCCGCCTCGTCGTAGCGGCGGATCAGCGCGGGCAGCACGTGGGACCCCTGCGGGGAGAAGTTGTCGTTCGGCCCGTAGAGGTTGGTGGGCATCGCGGAGATCCACGGCAGCCCGTACTGACGGCGCGCGGCCTGGATGTGAAGGATGCCGGCGATCTTGGCGATCGCGTAGGCGTCGTTGGTCGGCTCCAGATAGCCGGTGAGGAGCGAGTCCTCACGGATCGGCTGGTCGGCCAGCTTGGGGTAGATGCAGGACGAGCCGAGGAACAGCAGTCGCTTCACGCCGTGCTCGATCGCGGCGTCGATCACGTTCGTCTGGATACGCACGTTGTCGGACAGGAAGTCCACCGGGTACGTGTTGTTCGCCATGATGCCGCCCACCTTCGCGGCGGCGAGCACCACGTAGGTGGGCTTGGTCTCGGCGAAGAACGCGAACGTGGCGTCCCGGTCCTTGAGGTCAAGCTCGGAGGACGAGCGGCCCACCAGGTTCGTGAAGCCTGCGGACTCGAGTCGGCGCCAGATGGCGGAGCCGACCAGGCCGCGGTGGCCGGCGACGTAGAAGGTTGCGTCGCGGTCGAGCGGTCCCGGGGTGAAGTCGACGCCGTCGGACGCGGTCACGCCACGCTCCACGAGGCGAGCTTCACCTTGTCGTGCCAGGGCTTGCCCTCGAAGCCGAGCGACTCCAGGTCCGCCTCGACCATGAGCTTGGCCAGGCCGTAGCCGTCGACGGTGGCCTTCCAGCCGAGCTTCTGCTCGGCCTTGGAGGCGTCGCCGATCAGGGCGTCCACCTCGGTGGGGCGCAGGTAGCGCTCGTCGAACTTCACGTAGTCCTGCCAGTTCAAGCCGATGTGGCTGAACGTGGTCTCCAGGAAGTCGCGCACGGTGAGGCCCACGCCGGTGGCGAGCACGAAGTCGTCGGGCTCGTCGGCCTGCAGCATGCGCCACATTCCCTCGACGTACTCGGCGGCGTAGCCCCAGTCGCGGACGGAGTCCAGGTTTCCGAGCCACAGCTCGTCCTGCAGGCCGGCCTTGATGCGGGCGGCCGCGCGGGTGATCTTGCGCGTCACGAACGTCTCGCCACGGCGCGGGGACTCGTGGTTGAACAGGATGCCGTTGACGGCGAACATGCCGTACGCCTCGCGGTAGTTCTTGGTCACCCAGTAGGAGTAGACCTTCGCGGCACCGTAGGGGGAGCGCGGGTAGAACGGCGTGTCCTCGTCCTGGGGCGGCGGGGTGGCGCCGAACATCTCCGAGGACGAGGCCTGGTAGAAGCGGGTGTCGATGCCGGCGAGGCGGACTGCCTCGAGCATGCGCATGGAACCCACGCCGGTGGTGTCGCCGGTGTGCTCGGGCTCGTCGAAGCTGACGCGCACGTGCGACTGGGCCGCGAGGTTGTAGACCTCGTCCGGCTTGATCTCCGCGAGCAGCGTGGTGAGACGCGCACCATCGGAGAGGTCTCCGTAGTGGAGGAAGAGCTTGGCGTCCGGGTTGTGCGGGTCCACGTAGAGGTGGTCGATCCGACTCGTGTTGAAGGTGGAGGCACGGCGGATGAGCCCGTGGACCTCGTAGCCCTTGCTCAGGAGCAGCTCTGCAAGGTAGCTGCCGTCCTGCCCGGTGATGCCGGTGATGAAAGCCTTCTTGGTCATGCGTACCCCCTCGCGTGCCCCCTCTGGCACGTCTTGGCTATGAATGCGAAGTCTAGGTGATGCGGATTACGCGCGAGTAACAGCCTTGAGAATGCTGTCCCAGGACTGCATGGCGCCCGCCTCGCTGAGATTCTCCTGGAAGTACGCATAGCCGGCCTCGGAAGCGTGGTCGGCGAACGTCGCATCATCGGAGAGGTCCTCGGCGGCTGCCAGCAGAAGGTCTGGCTCGCCGCTCTGAACGATCGGCCCGGCGTGGGCGTCGCTCATGATCGACGCCACGATACCGGTCGGGTCGGTCGCGGCGATCACGGGGCGCCGGGCGGCGAAGTAGCTGGTGAGCTTGCTCGGCACCGCCATCTCCCGCACGCCGGGGAGCTCGTTCACGAGCAGCGCGTCGGCTGCCTGAAGTGCAGCCGTGAAGTCGTCGCCGGGGAGCGGGTCCATGAAGGTGAGGCGCGAGCAGTCGCCCGCCTCCTGCTCCAGTCGGGCGCGGTCGGCACCGTCGCCCAGCAGCACGAAGCGGACCTTGCTTTCTGAGGCCTCGGCCAGCTTGGCCGCCTCGACCACGTTGGAGAGGCCCTGCTTCTTCCCGATGTTGCCGGCGTGGAGCACGATGAAGTCGTCCTCGGCCCATCCGTGCCGCGCACGGACCGAGGCGCGGTCCACGGGTTCCACGGTGATGTGGGACCAGTTGGGCACCACGTGAATGCGCTCCGGGTCCACCTTCAGGTCGGTGGCGATCCGCTCCGCCATCGCCGGGTGGATGGCCACCACAGCGTCGGCGTTGCGCAGCAACCAGCCCTCGACGCCTGCGGCGACGCGGACGGCGAGGCCCTTGCCCTCGCCCGTCTCTGCCATGCCCTGCGAGTACAGGTCCTGCACCCACACCACGCGCTTGGAGCGGGAGAAGGTGCGTGAGCGGGCCATGCACAGGGCGCTGGAGAACAGTGCGGGGGACACGAACACGGTCACCGAAGGGCGGTTCCAGCCGACGCGCACCTGATGCAGTCCGAACGTGATCTCTGAGACCAGCCGACGCGATCCGCGGGGCGGATTCGGGACGTAGTGGGTGAGCCGACGCAGGTGAACGCCCTGGTCAAGGTCGCGTCTTCTCCACCCTCGATCGTCTGGGTTACGCTTCCACTGCGGATAGTGGGGGAAGCCGGTGATGGCGGTGACTCGCTTCCCGGCGGTCGAGAGATGCCGGGCGAGGCTCGTGGTGTACGGCGCGATGCCTGTGGGCTCCGGAGAGTAGTTCAGGCTGAGAATCGCCGCCTTGATGGGGTCGGTCACGGGTAGAGAATAGTGCACGCAAACGACCGATAGTGTGAGGGGCTATGGGCAGTTCTGAGACAGCGGGGGAAGAGATTCCTGTCATTCCGCTCAAAGATGCACCCGGTGAAAAGACCGCGTGGGGCAGGCCTGCCCCAGTTGTCTATTTGTGGGGCATTTTCGAATGGCTTTTTGTTACGAATGCGTTACAGGTTTCCTCGCGCCTCCGCGTGTCGGTTCTGAGGCTCTTCGGCGCCAAGATCGGGTCCGGCGTGATCTTCCGCCCTCGTACCCGCGTCAAGTTCCCCTGGAAGCTCGAGATCGGCGACGATTGCTGGATCGGCGAGGGTGTCTGGATCCACAACCAGGACCAGGTGACCATCGGTCATGACGTGGTCATCTCGCAGGAGACGATGATCACGACGGGCAGCCACGCGCATCGGCGCGACATGGCGCTCATCACGAAGCCGGTGGTGATTGAGCCTGGTGTCTGGATCACGAGCCGGTGCTTGTTGCTTGGGGGAACCTTCGCGCGTCGATCCGCCCTTGTGGCGCCTGGATCGGTTGCTAGCGGTGAACTGGATCCCAACTTCGTGTATGCGGGTGTTCCAGCCGAGCGTGGCGCTGCTCGGTTTCCATTGACGGAGGGCGTCAAGTGACCGGTTCGGAGTCCAAGGTCCCCGTGTCCGTGCTTGTGCAGACCAAGAACGAGGAGCTAGCCATAGCGGTCTGCCTGGACGGGCTCCACGCGTTCGACGAGGTCATTGTGGTCGACTCGCTGAGCGATGACAGGACAGTCGAGATCGCGAGGGGCAAGGGCGTTCGAGTCGTGGACTTCCACTGGAATGGCGAGTACCCCAAGAAGAAGCAGTGGCAGCTGGAGAACGTACAGACGAAGCATGACTGGGTGCTGTTCATCGACGCAGATGAAGTGCCTTCCGCAGAGTTGACTGCGTCGATCCGGCGCTTTGTCGGGCAATCGCCCGCTGCTGCCGCCGCTCAGCTGAGGCTTGAGTACCACTTTGCAGGCAAGGCGCTGAGGTATGGGCATCGCGTGTATAAGACGGTGCTCCTGCATCGGGATCGCGCCCGATTCGAGCCGGTCGACGATCTCGGTCTCATCGGCATGGGGGAACTCGAGGGGCACTATCAGCCTGTCTGCGACGGTGCCGTCGTGACTCTGGATGGGCTCCTCCGCCACGACGACCTCGATCCCGTGCGGACGTGGTTCGATCGCCACAACCGGTACTCCGATTGGGAAGCCGGTCTGCGGGCGCGGCGGGAGGCCCATGGGGTTGATCGGGTGAATCGTTCGAGGCAGGGAAGGCTCTTCGACCGGGTGCCCTTCAAGCCGCTCGCGTTCTTCATGTACTCGTACCTCTTGCGGTTCGGGATCCTTGATGGACGCGCGGGCTTCGACTATTCGATTGCACTGTCCGCCTACTACTGGCAGATCGGGCTCAAATCCAGGGAGCTGAAGCGCCAACAGGAAGAAGGTCGCCAATCATGAGGATCACCCAGGTGATCGGTGCCGTTGGTCCCGCCTTTGGTGGACCCGCGGTCGGAAGCGTTGGCTTGAACAAGGCGCTACGTGTCCAGGGGGTAGATGCCCGGATTGTCACAACCGACCTAGTATCCCCTAGCGGGTCAAGATCCCACGAAGTCGTCAGCCAACTCAGTTCTGGCGGCGCACGAATAATCGTCGGCCGAGCTATGCCGCCTACACGCTTCGAGACTAGCCCGGCAGTCTGGCTTCGTCTGTGGAGAGAGGTTCGGAGGAGCGACGCCGTCCATATCCATGGACAGTACCTGCCAACTCCGACAATCGCTGCTCTGTTCGCGATCCTTATGAGAAAGCCGTATGTAATTCAAGCGCACGGCTCACTTGAGCCATACCAACGGGCCAACTCGAGGAGGCGAAAGCGCGTTTTCCATGCACTTATCGGGCGGCATGTGATTGGTCGCGCCAGTCTCATTCAGTTCGCATCCGACTCGGAGTGCGAACGGGCTTCAGACATCGTCCGACCGGATCAGGTGAGCATAGTGCCGCTCGGCGCCGCGCTCGAAGAGCCTGAGACCGTGCGAAGCGTGGCGGAGTTCTTGGGAGATATCGAACGCGAGAAGGCAGTGCTCTTCCTCGGCCGACTTGCGCGCAAGAAGAGGCCCGACGCGCTGATTGAAGCATGGCGGGCTGCGAAGGAGCGGGGCGCCGAAGGGAAGCTCGTTATTGCGGGATCGGATGGAGAGTGGACCAGGCAAGACCTCCAGCAACTCGTGGACGCTGCTGGCCTGGAAGAGACGGTGTTGATTGTGGGACCGGTCACTCGTGCCGAAGCATCGTGGTGCTTCCTTCGGTGCGGCGTGTTCGCGCTGCCATCCGAGAACGAGAACTTCGGCATATCCGTAGCAGAGGCGATGCTAGGCGGAATGCATGTTGTCACGACCGACGAGGTCGCCGCGAGCGTTCACCTCCTTGCCTCAGGCGGTGGTGCTGTCTACCACGATGCTCACGAACTCGAAGAGCTCCTCCTTGATGCGTTGAGTGATGAGGCGTATGTCCGCAGGTCAGGTCGAGCCGCACGAGAGTACGCCGAGTCAAACCTCACATGGGCTGCTGTCGCACACAACGTTGCTGCAAAACTGGGAGAGGTTGGCGTTGACTAGTTGCCCGGTCGCTTGCGCTAGCCGGCCTGAGCGCCGCAAATCGGGAGAGCTCGCCCATGCGTAGCGACTCGGCCCTTGGCGGGCGCAGGAGTTTCGGACGGGACGCCCTGACCGCCGCGGTATCGGGGGTCGCAAACCCTTTGTCGATGCTAATCGTCTCTCCCGTACTTGCCCGAGTGCTCGGTGTGGAGGGGAGGGGTGAACTCGCGGCAGCGACGGCGCCGCTGTCGCTCGCCATCGTGGTGCTTGCGTTCGGCATTCCAGAGACGCTCACACATTTTCTTGCCCGGGACAGGCGCCTCGCACGCGGTGTTGGCCTGTATCTCACTGCCGCTCTCGTGGTTCTTGGCCTGATTGGCGTCAGTTCGATATATCTACTAGCACCGGTCTTGAGCGGATCAGTGGAGAGTTTGGAAAGGCTGATCCGCCTAGCGTCCATCGCTCTAGTTCCCGCGCTGGGTCAAAGTGCGCTCCGCGGGTGGGCCATGGGCCACCATCTCTGGCGTTCGGTCGCTGCCGAACGCTACCTTACGGCCTCCGTACGGCTGTTGGGAGTATACGGGCTAGCTCTGGGCGGTGCTCTAACAGTCACCACCGCCACAATCGTAATGGCCGCTGCGTATGCTATCGGCGGAGTTTCTTACCTGCCTGCGTTCGCAAGGAGCCTACGCACGCAGTCCGCGCCGCCAGCCGAGGACGGAGCGAGGAAGTATTTTCTCTACGCAGCTCTGTTGTGGTTCGGCACCCTGTCGGGGGCCTTGCTTGGGCGGATTGACCAAGTGCTAATCACGCCTCTATCCGCGACCGGAGAACTTGGCATCTACGTCGTAGCTGTGAACGTGGCTGAGGCGATCTTGGTTTTCAATACCGCGTTCCGCGACGTGATCTTCCCAAGGGAGTCGGCCGCGCCCTCATTGGATCGTTTGGCACAAGTTGCGAGGACATCGACATTGATCACGGCGCTAGTGGGGATTGGCGTATGCGTGGCAGCCCCCTTGGCAGTGCCTTGGATCTTTGGCGATGACTTTTCTGGATCCACGCTCGTGATAGTCGTGTTGGTTGTCGGACTCGTCGTCGGGAACCCCGGTTCTATAGCAGGGGCTGGCCTCGCCGCTCGAGGACGGCCAGGAATCCGAAGTGGTCTCCTCTTCGCGTCGGTTGTGACCAACGTGGTGCTGTTGTTTGTCCTCGTTCCAAACTATGGAGCGTTGGGGGCCGCTATGGCCGCCTCCGTCGCCAACGCGGCCGCAGGTATTGGAGCAGTTGTGGCTATGTGGATCGTGTTTGACGCCGAGCCGGTGGCCTTCGCGCTACCCCGTGTCGCAGATCTGACCGCATTGCCCGGCGTGTTCCGGAAGGCGCTACGATCGTGATCCCGAGAGCAGCCAGGTTTCAGCGCCAATCGATGCTCTGGGTGGGCTCCAGGCAATGCTTGTCGATCCAGACACAGCCGCAAACGCGCACCGCGCCTCGGATGAGAGTGTCGGGGGTGAAGTAGTTCGTGCTCGGTCTCTTGCTGGTCTTTGCGTGGGGCGCGGTGGGGGTCGCTCTCCACGGTCGAATCACATGGCTCTTGAGCGCAGTTCTAGTTGCTCGTGCTGTCGTCCCACCAGCTGCGGTCGCCGTGTTGCTTCCTGGCCTTCCGGTTGAATCGCCAGCAATGCACCCCGCGAACTTGATGCTGGTGGGCGCGGCGTTCGCTCTCCTATTCCGCCCCAGTGGCTCTCTACTGCTAGTTGCTCGTATCGCGCCAATTCTCGCCCTTGCGCTCTCTGTGATTGGCGGCATCGGTTTCGTGACCACGGTTATGCTCGCTGGTGCTTCGGAAATTCTGGCATATGTGACGACGTTCATATTGACGCTTGTCCTTGGAGCGCTAGTTGCTGGTGGGCATGCGACAGGACGTCTGGAACTCGGCTATCTGGCGCGACTCTGGATTGCCATAGCTGTCGCAGAGGCGGCGCTGATCGGCGCTCAGGCCGTCGCGTCTCGCGCTCTAGTGTGGGAGTCGGCGCGTCTTCGCAACCAATCTTGGTTTGTGACGAGCCATGTAGATCGGCCCTTTGGCACATTTGACAGCCCTATTGAGGCTGCAGCCATTCTCGCGATGGCGCTCCCGCTTATACCAGTGATTGAACGCTCTTGGGTTCGATACTTTTCGCTTGCGGCCATTCTCTCAGGCATCTTTCTAACTCAATCGCGCTCCGTTGCGGGAATATCTCTAGTCGCCGTGGCCTATCTCGCCTTCATTGGATTGAGATCAGTCGCGGCGCGTGTCTCCGTGCTTGTCGTTTCCATTATCTCCGTGCTCTATCTCGCCACTAGCACTACCGCCGGACTCGTTTCGAGATTTGAGGCCGGAGCTGATGATTCCCTCGCCGTTCGTGGCGAGGCATGGCAGTACTTCGTTGAGAACTGGCAAGAATACCTCGTTGTGGGGGCTGGCTATCGACTGGGATCGGGAACCAAAGGCGTGACTCTTGAGAGTAGCCTCGAGAACGCCTATATAAGTTTGGCTTTCGATATTGGTGTCGCCAGTGTCGCGTTGCTCCTTGTGGTTCAGGCGTACATTCTGTGGCGACCGCTCATAGTGCCTTCGCTCCACAGGCATTTTGCCGTGTCCAGTGTTGCGGGTATTGCCTCCGGCATGGCTTTCTCGGCGTTTGCCAATCCGAGTGCCTTTGGTCCGTTCCTGTGGGCCGCAATCGGAGCTTCCTTCATGGGCTGCCTGTTGCCGGGAGCATTCGCAGTCGAATCTCGGTGCGGTGCGGATGCGAGCTCTCGTGTCGTCCGTGGAAGGCGCCGGGTCACAAGTTCGGGTTATAGGGTTCGGAGGGATGGTCGTAATGCCTAGAGAGGTGACGTTCAGGCGAGTCAATAGGTTCCTCCGTCGCGCTGTCAGGCTTGTTCGGGGCGCCATGGTGTCAGCTCGGATTATTTCCGCGGGCGGCTCGGTAGGGCGACTTCTAGAGGTTGAGTCCGGGTTTCATTTCCGCGTGCCGCCTGGACCGGGAATCCATTTGGGAAGCCGAGTCTATATGGGGTATAACGTCATCCTCGAAGTTTTTCCCGATGCAGGCTTGCGCATTGGCGACCGCGTGAAGATCATGCACGGAGTTATTGTCGCTGCAGCCAACCAAATTTCGATCGGAGCGGACACGCAGATCGCTGAGTACTCTTCCATCCGTGACTCGGAGCACGGGTTGGAGATTGGTGCACTCGTTGCGGATCAGACTGTAAGAGGTGTCGTAGACATTGGCGATGACGTCTGGGTCGGCCGTGGTTGCGCGGTGCTTCCAGGTGCAGTTCTCGGAAGTGGTGCCGTCCTCGGCGCGAATTCGGTCCTGAAGAGGACTGTACCGCCCCTGGCCATTGCCGTGGGCGCACCGGCAAGAGTGATCCGCACTCGAGGCGATTGAGTCCTGCGAGTTGGCGGATTCCCACAGTGATTGGCGCCTGCGAGCGTGTTCGTGGATCCCTAGTATTCAAGCTGCGGATATGGCTCAGTGGGTGCCGTGGAAATGAGCAAAGGGCAGCGTTTGCGATTGCTCTGTTGAAAGGATTTGAAGTAGATGACGATTCGTGATCTGTCTTGTCGGGTGTTCGAGAGTTTGCGGCTTCGGGTTGTCGACGCTATCGCCACCGTGCGAGTCGAGTTCTTGTCAGTGTTTTCGAGAACGAGCCTGGTGTCGCCAGATGGATTCGGGATCGTTTCTTACACCTCGCACGGGGTCCGAGCGTCGAAGGCGTGGCGCACAGCGGTCTCGATCGGCGCGGGCAAGGTTCGGCCGAAGCGCATCATTCTTTGGCTCGAGCCTGGCGACGCCTCCCGTGCGGACAGCTGGCGCTGGCGGAGGCTGAGCCGGCGTGGTCTCGAGGTTGGTCAGGCCGAGGTGGGGCTCGGCCCGCACAACAAGTACTTCCATGCGCTTGGGGTTTCAGTTGAGCTACGCGAAGTTCTGGTGACGGCCGATGATGACATCATCTATCCGCGCGACTGGCTCGATGGCCTCCGGAGCCGCAGCGGTTACCCCGCGCAGGCAGAGCGCGTGACCGCTTATCGAGCCCGCGAAGTCGTCCGGACCGGGACTGGCGGTCTGGCGCCGTACCGTACTTGGCCTTTTGCCACCGATGCCACCAGTCCGGCTGACATGTTCCTCACCGGTGTCTCCGGGGTGGCCTATCCTCCGGAGTTTTGTGAGTTGGCGCTGGTTCAGGCGAGGGGTTTCAGTCGGCTCTGCCCAAAGGCGGACGACGTTTGGCTGAACCGTCTAGCGCGGGAAGGGGGCTTCGAGATACAGCTTGTCGAGGGTCAGAGCGTAGACTTTCCCGCGGTTCTTGGAACTAGAAACACAGGACTTAGTCGGGACAACGTCGTGCGGGATGCGAATGATGAGCAGATTCGTCTTACTTTCATCGGACGGCATATCTAGGATCCGCGGGTGCCGCAGGGGCGGTTCTGCGTCGGGGAGGTTCCGCGAACGGCGCCTATGACGAAGCTGGTTTGCCTGCACCGACGTGCTCTGTAGGTCCCGGTGCTGTTGTCCGGCGTGGGGCGGCGTTCTGTGTTCATCGTCAGATCTCGGATTGACGTTCCGGCTCGGACTATCGATGAGGGGCGGCTCGCTATCCGATGTTGGGATGCTCTCTGAGCCCAGACCCAAGAGGAGTGGGATTCGTGCCAAGCATGGACAGTTCCGCCCAAATGGGCGTCCAGGAGTCAGTTGACCTTCTTCACGGGGTGGTTGCGGAACTTGGGCGGGCGCTGTCGGTGCGAGTCCTTGTGATCAAGGGCCCGACACTTGCTAGGCAGGGTCTCAGGGCTAGGCGATGGAGCACTGATGTTGATGTTCTAGTGGAGCCCAATCGTCTACCAGACCTGCTCGCAGGCCTAGCGGCTTGCGGGTTCGAGACTCAGAGTAGTGGAACCGTGTGGGAACTGCTTTCATCGCACGCTGTACAGGTGCGGCACGAGCTCTTTTCTGCGCCGGTGGACGTGCATTTTGCGCTTCCGGGACTCCTGGGGGAGCCCGCCAAGGTGTTTGAACTCCTTTGGGAAGACTCTGTTCAAGAGGTCTTTGCGGGCTGCTCTGTCTCGGTGCCATCGACCGTCGACCATGCCCTTGTCGCCGTCGTCGCCGAGCTCCGGACCCCACAATCTCGCGCCGACTTGACGGACAAGACTGAGGAGCTCGCACGGAACCTTGTTCAGGTTGCTGGCGATGAAGGGGTTTCCGTCCTTGCGACTCGCGCCGAGTCGCTCGGCTGTCGGTGGTCGGCGCACCCCTTGCTCCGGTCGGTGCTAGGCGTTCGTCGGAAGCGCGATAGCGGTGTGCCGCTTCGCGCCATTGTGGCTTGGCAGTTTCGACGGTGTCTTGGTGGCAACTTCACGGGGGCGGCTGGCGAAGCGCTAATGTCAGGTCGCGTGGGGCAACCGTGGCGCCATGCACTTCGAGCGCTTTGGCCGTCGGAGGCGGATCTGCTATCGCTGGGTGACGTGGCGGGAACCGATGCGCTCGCGATGATCCGATATCGACTCCGTCGAATCACGCGGATACTGCCGACTCCGGGTCGCTCTAGTGGAGAGCATTCGCGTGGGCGCTGAGTTTCCGAAGGGTTGCCGTCCACTTGCTCGTTCCCCGCACATCGCAGAGTCTCGCGGCGATCAGTACTGGTCGCTAGTGCTATTAGCCGGTCTCCCGCGTCCGCTCATGCCGCTGCGCGTCGGTGGATCCTCGCTTGAGATCTGGTCCCGCATCGACGGCGACCGCACCGAGGAGCAGATCGTCGACGAACTGGTCGAGGCTTTCGGCGCTCCGCGCGACCAGATTGCCCGAGATGTCCGAGAGTTCCTCGCCCAACTTCTCGAGTTGGGGCTGATCCAGGACGACGCGCACGAGCAGCGCCCCTGAGCACACTTAGACTGGCCCGCAGTGTAGGCGTGCTCAGCGCGCAGTTCTGAGGGGCGGTTTCATGGAGTTCGAGGACTATCTGCGGATCTTTCGCGCCCATTGGCTTGTCATCGGGGTGATCACGCTGCTGGCCGCAGCGGCCGCCTTCGCGTACTCCAGCATCCAGCCGCAGGTCTTCACGTCGTCCGGCTCCGCCATCGTCACCACTGGTGGTTCAGCCTCCTTGGGTGACGCCCTCGTCGGCGATAACTACGCCAAGTCGCGCGTGAAGTCGTACCTGGACATCGCTAAGTCGCGGCAGGTCGCGGAGATCGCCGCCGCCCAGCTCGGCACCACCGACTCTGCCGACTCGTTGATCCAGCGCGTCTCCGTCTCCAACCCGACCGATACCGCCGTGCTGCGCGTCAACGCCGAGGGTGCCACGCCGGAGGAGGCCCAGGCACTCGCCGAGGCGTGGATCTACGGCATGACCGAGGTCGTGGATGACATCGAGACCTCGGATGGCGCCGAGACCGTCATCGCGCTGCAGACTCTCGACACCGCATCGCTCCCTGGAGCGCCTAGCTCGCCCAACACGCGCCTCAACGTCGCGCTCGGTCTGCTTCTCGGCCTCGCGCTCGGCATCGGCTACGCGCTCATCCGCGCCGTCCGCGACCGCTACCTTCGCCTGCCTTCAGACGTGGAGCGCGAGTTCGACGTCCCCGTGCTCGGTACCCTGCCGTTCGACCAGTCCGTGGCTAAGAAGGGCGCCGGCGTCACCACGATCGGCACGCCGCTCTCCGAAGCGATCCGTGAGGCGCGCACCAACCTCGAGTTCATGGACGTGGACAACCCTCCGCGCGTGGTCGTCGTCACCTCCGCGCTGCCGGGCGACGGCAAGTCCACCACCGCCATCAAACTTGCTCAGTCCGTCGCCGAGACCGGTCGCAACGTCATCCTCATCGACGCCGACCTGCGGAGGCCTTCGGTCGCCAAGGTGCTCGGCCTGGTCGACGGCGCGGGCCTCACCCACGTCCTCGTGGGCAAGGCCCGTCCCGAGGATGTGCTCCAGCAGTCCGGCACCTCCGGGCACATGTGGGTCATGGCCGCCGGCGCGATCCCGCCGAACCCGTCCGAGCTGCTCGGCTCACGCGCCATGCAGAGCCTGCTGTACTCGTTCCCCGACGACACGCTCGTGCTCGTGGACTCCCCGCCACTGATCCCCGTCACCGACGCCGCGATCCTCACCGCCCGCACCGACGGCGCGCTCGTCGTCGCCCGCGCCGGCAAGACCACCATCGACCTGCTGGACCGCGCGCTCGCCAACCTGGAGCGCGTCAACGGGCGCCCGCTCGGCGTCATCCTGGACGGCATCAGCCGCAAGGGGCCTGGCTCCGAGCTCTACGGCTACGGTTACGAGTACACGTCCGAGAAGTCTGGCCGGAGCGGCTCCCGCTCCGAGAGTTCGCGCGCCCGCCACGCCGGTAAGAAGGCCGAGCGGTAGGCATGCCCGCACGGTTGCGGTCCGCCTTCCGGATCCTCATCGTCGACACCGAGCACACCGGTCGTGCTGCTCTCGCGGAACGTTTGCTGCGCCGCAGCCTCGCCGCCCATGGCGTCGACGCCTTCCAGATCCGTGTCACCTCCGCAGGACTCGACGCCATCGACGGCGCCCGGATCGACCCCGTCGCCGCCGAACTCATCACCCGCCACGGCGGCAATGCTGACGGCTTCGCTGCCCGCTCGCTCAGCGCCCCCATGGTCGCCGCCACAGACATGCTTCTCACCGGCACCGAGGCCGAACGCGACGCGCTCGTCCGCCGCTACCCGCGCGCCGCCCGCCGCACCTTCACCATGGGCGAGCTGCAGCACCTGTACCGGGCCGTCGTCGAGCTCTCCGCACCGCTCCGCGAGCACCCGCTGATCCTCGCGAACCGACGCGGCCGCACCCCCGTCTCACCTGACTGGGAACTTCCCGCTTGGGATGGTCCCGGCGCCCACGCGGATGCGGTAGGTCGGCTGCTCGACGAGTCGTGCGAGGACGCCGCAGAGATCTGGTCGGCGCTCGTCGGCCCCTCGGGTTCCGCCGCGACGCCCCCCTCCTCCGGGCTCACCCTCGACGTGTTCGGCACGCGGCTCGCCGTCGCCTGCACGGGTGAGCGCGGCGATGACCTTGCCCGCGAGATGCACCGCGTGTGGAGCCGGTGCCTCGTCAGCGAGGACAGCGAGGAGTCCGTGCCGGTCGAGGTGCACGTCGGCGGCGAGCCCGAGGCCGTGGCCGCCGCTCGAGCACGCGGGGCCCTCGCCTTCCCCGACATCCTCCAGGCCCTGCACCACTTCTCCGCGGCAGCAACCGTGCGAGGGATCGACCGAGGCGCCGGATCTCTCGTCATGCTGCACGCCGCCGGCATCGCCTCGCGTGACGGCGACGTGATCGGATTCGTCGCACCCTCCGGCACAGGCAAGACGACCCTCGCGCGCGTGCTCGGAGCCCACTACGGATACGTGACCGACGAGACGCTCGCAGTTTCCGGTGACCGTGTGATCCCGTACCCCAAGCCGCTGTCCGTCATCACCGAGTCGCACCAGGGCATCAAACTGCAGTGGAGCCCCGACTCGCTCGACCTTGCCAGGCCCACGGGCGATCTCAGGCTCACGAGGCTCGTGCTGCTCGATCGTCGGCCCGACGCGCCCACCACGCCTGTCCTCGAGGATGTGCCCCACCTGCGCGGGCTTGCAGAGCTCACCGAGCAGACGTCCTACATGGCGCGGCTTCCGCGCAAGCTCAACTCGCTGTCCGACACCGTGGACCACGTCGGCGGACTGACCAGGCTCAGCTACCGCGAGGCTGTCGACGTCCTGCCTCTCATGCCCGAGCTGCTGGGGGAGCGATGACCGAACCCACCCCCGCACCGCTTGCCGAGGACGCGGTCGTCGTCGCCGTCCACGAGGATGCGGTCGAGCGCGACGGCGAGATGCTGGTGCTCGTCGGTTCCGAGGTGGTGCTCCTCTCCGCTGTCGCGACCGCGCTCGTCGGGCATGCGCATGAGCCTGCCGACGTGTCGACGCTCGCGACGCTGCTCGTCGAAGAGTTCGGTGCGCCTCCGAGTGGTGACCCTTTTGCGGCGGTTTGCACCCTCGCTGGGGAACTGGTGGCAAGGGGCGTGCTCGAACAGCGCTGAACCGCCTGGTAGCCGTACACCCTTCAGGTATTGGCAAATGTGGGACTGAGGCCCTAATGTGACCAATGCAACATCGCCTGAGGAGCGATGTGCTGAGGGTGCCTGAGGGGACAAAGACGTGACTGAGATTGCTGACGTGACCGCTTCCAACGAGGGAGGCGTCTCGCGCCGCCGGATCCTCCAGGGTGCCGCATGGGCTGCTCCCGCGATCGTCATTGCGACCGCGGTGCCGGCTGCCGCGAACTCCGGAACCGTGGACCTCGCGCCGATCGTGTCGGGTACCTACTCAGGCGACCTGCACAACAACTCGGCCTCCATCAATGGCAACTTCGCGGGCACCACGGCCAACATCTCTCGAAACGACACCTTCGACGGCACCTACTCCATCACGGAGATCCGCGTGTCCTTCACCGCGACCAAGTGGACCAACGGCACCAAGGACGCGATCGTCGTCGACCCGGCGTGGACTATCGACCTGGCCAGCTCGGACTTCCCCGCGACCGGGGCCGACGCCGACACGGGCGTGATGGTGATCAAGCCTGCCGCGCAGTCGGGCCTCATCTCCCTCGCCAGCGGGTCGTCGCTCTCCGTCAACTGGAAGCTTCCGAAGTACGCAGGCTACGTCTCCGTCGTCGTCATCGGAGCCTTCTCGGCCACGGGAAGCCCGTCCTCCGTGCCGATGACCACCACCCTCGCGTACAGCTGATCTGCGCACAAAGTGCCCCGCACCCTTTCGGGTGCGGGGCACTTTCGCGTCTGCTGGCTGGCTAGGTGCTCAGGCAGCCCGACTGGAACACGCGCGGCTCGCTGAGCCAGATGTCGTCCGAGACCTGACGGTCCCATGCCGTCACGTCCCAGTCGCCGATCGTGCTGCCGATCGGGTACACAGGCTCGAGCGTGAAGACGAACTGGAGCGTCACCTGTCCGGTCTCCATCGCCGTGTAGGTCGGGCTCCAGTCGGCGAAGTCCGCGTCGCTCGCCTGCCCCTCGGTGCGCTGCGGCGCCGCGGGCTGCATCTGGTAGCCCAGATCGCGCATCTGCGCGTCCGTGCGGTTGGTCGCCGGCAACTGGCTTCCACCGTGGTCCACCGTGATGCCGATCAGCTGGGTGGCGCCTGCCGACTGCTCCGCCGTCAGCACCAGGCTCTGGCGAGCACTCCTCGAGGCCTCGTGGAAGCCGTGCTGCATGCGCGTCGAGAAGTCGATCGTGTAGATCGTGTTCGCCACCGCGTCGAAGGTGTAGGTCACGGTCACCACTGTGTTGCCGTTGTCGAGCGTGTTGTCGCTCATCGACTGGAAGCCCGAAGCGCCAGCCAAGCCGGTGCCGCCCCCAAGATTCCACTGGCTGAGAGTTCCGGAGGCGGCCGGAGTCCAGCCGGTCTCCACGCCGCCACCCGCATCCTGGCGGAGCCCGCCCTGCGCGACGGCCCATCCCAGCGAGTCGAGCGCGGCGACGCTGCCGTTGTTCGCGGTGTTGCAGGTGACCAACGAGCTCGCCGCGGCCGGAACGGCGCTCGCGACGAGGATCGCGGGCGCCGCCCATGCCATCCCCTGCATCACATGCCTGCGCGAGACGTCGAGCGTTTCAGGCATGGCGGTATCCATCTGGTCCATAGGGGCCCCTTCCCTGTGTGACGTGGAGAAGGATGCGCGGGGGCGCGCACCCCTTCGTCCGGTCAAGGACCCTAGGGCATCCGGTGTCGCTTCTAGGACGAAGTACCTGGATACGTCCGTTTTGCCCGGTCATTTGTGACCGAATCGTGGCCTCGGGTGCCGGGAATCGTTTCGCGCGCCACACCACGGCTTCTACGGTGGAAGGGACGCCGCCCCACCCCCGGGGCCATCGTGCGTTCTGCTGAGGGGCGCAGCACGACTGCCGAGGACCGTTTCACATGCATGACCACCACACCGACGGACCGTTCAACGACGGTGACGTCACAGAGCTGCCGACCGGCCTGAGCCGACGACAGACCCTCCAAGGGATGGCGTGGGCAGCGCCAGCGATCCTCGTGGCCACGGCGGTGCCTGCCGCGTCGTCCTCGGGGAGCGTCGTCCTCATCCCTGCGGGCCAGGGAGTGCAGGTCGGCGAGCTCACGCCCCGCCACTGGGACGACTTCTGGATCGGGCCGCGAAGGGCAATCCTCATCGGCTTCTACGTCCAGAACATCGGCTACGACGTACCGGCTGCCACCACCGTGACTCTCACCGTGCAGGTGCCGGTCTCGGGTGATGACCACGCGTGGGGGATCGGCGGAACCGAGGGCATTCCGTCGGGGCAGCCCTGGACGCTCGCCAGCTACTCCCGCGCCGACGGCTGGGCGACGCTCGTGCTCGTCTCCACCGCCGGTTCGTGGGGTCCATACAAGGGCGAGTCCGTCTCGAACCTGTGGTTGGCCACCGCCGACGACCTCAAGACCGCCAAGAACCAGGTGGTCACCGTCACCGCCAACGCGACCTACCAGGGAGGCGCCACGACGGCCCTCGCAAGCGCGGAGAAGATCAAGGCCAAGCAGTAGCCGCTAGACCTTCGCCGCCACCTTCTGCAGTACCTGCGTCACCGCGTCGTTGAGGCCGGTCGAGTCGACCAGGAAGCCGTCGTGGCCGATCTCCGAGTGCAGCAGCGTCACCTCCGCGTCGCCCGGCAGCGCCGCCGCCAGCCGCTCCGAGTTGCTGAGCGGGTAGAGGCGGTCCGAGTCGATCGCGAGCACCAGCGCCTCGCCCTCGTAGTCCTTGAGGGCGGCCTCAAGCCCGCCGCGCCCACGGCCCACGTCGTGCGTGTTCACCGCGTGGATCATGCGCAGGTACGAGTTCGCGTCGAAGCGTCGCGCCAGCTTGTCCGCGTGATGATCCAGGTAGGACTCCACCGCGAACAGGCCGTCATGCCGCAACGGGTCCCCGATCTGCGCCCGGTTGCCGAACCGCTCCTCCAGCTCCGGCTCCGACCGGTACGTCGTGTGGGCGATCGCGCGGGCGATGCCGAGGCCCAGGTAGGGGCCCGCGCCGTCGGCCGCACCGTAGTAGTCCCCACCGCGGAACGCGGGGTCCAGGCGGATCGCCGCCGTCTGCGCCGCGTTCCACGCGATCTGCTCCGCAGTGGTCACCGCCGTGGTGCCCACCGCGCCGATCGCCCGCACGCGCTCGGGGAAGGTCGCCGCCCACTCGATCGCACGCATGCCGCCCATCGACGGGCCGATCACCAGCGCCCAGCTGGACACGCCCAGGTGATCCGCCAGCAGCGCCTCCGCCTGCACCATGTCGCGCAACGTCAGCCACGGGAAACGTGACCCCCACGGCAGGCCGTCGACCGGGTGAGGGTGAGCCGGACCCGTCGACCCCTGACAGCCGCCCACCACGTTCGCCGAGACGACGAAGTAGCGGTCCGTGTCGATCGGCTTGCCCGGACCCACGAGCCCGTTCCACCAGCCACCCGTCAGGTGGCCGTCACCCGCGGCGCCCGCCACATGGCTGTCGCCCGTGAACGCGTGCGCCACGTAGATCGCGTTGTCGCCCGCCTCGTTCAGCTGACCCCACGTCTCATATGCGAGCGTGACGTCGATCCAGCCCAGCGGGTCGGCCTCCAGCGGCAGCCCCTCGATCTCGAAGAACTGCCGCCGGCCCGGCTCATCGCCAGGCAGCCACGCCGCCGAGGCGGGGAGGGGCCGGAGCCCCTCCTCCACCTCAGCGTCGGGAACCCAGGACGAGTAGTCGTCATCCATCAGACGGTCACCGTCTCCGCCGCCTGCTGCGCCTCACGCACGGCCGCAGCCGCCGCGAAGCCCGTCTCCAGGTCGGCCAGGATGTCCTGGATGTTCTCGATGCCCACCGCGAGCCGCACCAGGCCCGGCGTGACGCCGGCCGTCGCCTGCTCCTCCGCGGTCAGCTGCGAGTGCGTCGTCGTCGCAGGGTGGATGGCAAGCGACCGCACGTCGCCGATGTTCGCCACCAGGGAGTGCAGCTCGAGCGCGTCCACGAAGGCCTGACCCGCCTCCTTGCCGCCCTTGATCTCGAACGCCAGCACCGAGCCGCCACCCTTGGGCGCGTACTTGAGCTGCAGGTCGTGCCACGGCGAGCTGGGCAGGCCCGAGTAGGCGACCGAGTCCACGTCCTCGTGGTCCGCCAGGAACTCCGCGACCGCCTTCGCGTTCTCCACGTGACGCTCCACGCGCAGGCTCAGCGTCTCGATGCCCTGCGCGATGAGGAACGCGTTGAACGGGCTGATCGCGGCACCCGTGTCACGCAGCAGCGTCACGCGCGCCTTCAGGATGAACGCCAGGTTCGCGCCCAGCGCCGAGCCGACGCCAAGATCACGGGCGTACACCAGGCCGTGGTAGCTGGGGTCCGGGGTGTTGTAGTTCGCGAAGCGCTCCTTGTCCTGCGCGTAGTCGAACGAGCCGCCGTCCACGATCACGCCGCCGATCGCCGTGCCGTGACCGCCCAGGTACTTGGTGGCCGAGTGCGTGACGATGTCAGCGCCCCACTTGAGCGGCTGCACCAGGTACGGGCTCGCCACCGTGTTGTCCACGATGAGCGGCACGCCGACCTCGTGCGCCACGTTCGCGACCGCCTCGATGTCCAGCAGGTCCTGCTTGGGGTTCGAGATGGACTCGCCGAAGAACGCCTTCGTGTTCGGACGCACCGCGTCGCGCCACGACTGCGGGTCGTCCGGGTTCTCCACGAACGTCACCTCGATGCCGAACTTCGGCAGCGTGTAGTGGAACAGGTTGTACGTGCCGCCGTAGAGGCTGGGGGAGGAGACGATGTGGTCGCCCGCCTCCGCGATGTTCTGGATCGCGAGCGTGTTCGCCGCGCTGCCGCTCGAGACGAGCAGGCCCGCCACGCCGCCCTCGAGCGCCGCCACGCGGTCCTCGACCGCCTGCTGCGTCGGGTTGCCGATGCGCGTGTAGATGGGGCCCAGGTCCGCCAGTGCGAAGCGGTTGGCCGCCACCGTCGTGTCATCGAACACGAAGGACGTGGTCTGGTAGATCGGCAGCGCTCGCGCGCCGGTCTCGGAGTCGGGGGTCTGGCCGGCGTGGATCTGGATGGTCTCGAAGGCCCAGTTGTCGTTCGTCATGTCGGGAAGCTCCTGTGTGGTCCGGGGTGAAAGAAGAAAGCTGATCAGGGGCTGATCCGCGATCCCCGGGCTTCGTGTCACCGACCATCGGGCGTGCAAGCGCGCCGACCGTCCGCAACCCCAGGGGCGCGGTGCGACACGTGGGCTCTCGCGCCCTTCAGGGAGTCTGTGCTCGCCGGTCCTCGTCAGGCTCTCAGCCTGGAGGTCTCAGTCGCGAGCGGCGCCCGTCTGGGCGCACGCCGAACGTGCGCGGGTCAGCGGCACATTCGACGGAACATGTCGCACACGCTAGAGGACTGCCGATAGGAAAGCAAGCCTTTATCGGCAGCGATCCTGAAATGTGAGGATTGTGACGCTTTGTGTGTCATGAATCACATTTGCAGGGGGAATGCGGTTATCGGCGCGCGTGGAACACCTCACAGCGGCTGAAATCCAGCCCAAAACGGACGAGTGGACGCGCGCCGGCGGGACCAGACGTCGGCCCGCATGCGCCCGGAACGGCGCGCCGCAGAGGAACCCATGCACGCCCACCCACGCGTCCTGCTCGCCCCTCTCGTCGCCGCGATCCTCGTGGCCCTGACGCTCTCCGTCGCCGCCCCCGCGCAGGCCGTCGTGAGCTACAGCGACCCGGCAGACAAGATCATCGAGCTCACGAACAAGGAACGGGCAGCCAACGGCGTGTCCTACGTCAAGCGCTCCCGCGCCCTCGACGCCGTCGCCCAGGCATGGGCAGAGGAGCTCGCCGCGATCTACGAGCGCGCGCTCCTCAAGGACCCCTACGCCGGCGTCCCGCTCTCGCACAACCCGAACACGAGCAAGCAGATCCCCTCGAACTGGTACGCCTGGGGTGAGAACGTCGCCTGGAACCGCGGCTACAACGACCCCGTCGCCAAGATGAACGACCAGTGGATCAAGTCCCCCAGCCACCACGAGAACATGGTCAAGTCGCGCTTCAACTACATGGGCGCGGGCTGGTACACCGACAAGTTCGGCGTCAGCTGGGGCGTCCAGGTGTTCGGCCAGTACATCGGCACCAACCCCGACTCGAGCTACGAGGCCCCGCTCGCCAGCGTCGCCCCCGCGCCTGAGCCCATGGACACCGTCTCCCTCCGCCGCGGCACCACGTTCCTCATCAAGAACAACCTCGGTGAAGGCCTCCCGCACGACAGCATCCGCCACGGCTACAGCACCGACGAGATCCTCGTGGGCGACTGGGACGGTGACGGCGATGACGACCTCGGCGTGAAACGAGGCCGCACCTACTACCTGTGGAACAGCATCAACACGCGCAGCGTGTGGAAGAAGTTCACGCTCGGCTACTCCTCTGACGACGCGATCGTCGGCGACTTCAACGGCGACGGCAAGGACACCATCGGCCTCAAGCGCGGCAACAAGTACTACGTCAGCAACAAGCTGGGCGGAGGCAGCTGGGTCTACTACGCCAAGAGCATGGGCTACTCGTCCGACGAGCCCGTGATCGGCGACTTCAACGGCGACGGCAAGGACACGATCGGCCTCAAGCGAGGCAACAAGTACTACCTCAAGAACACGCTGCTGCGCGGCGGATGGCCGATCTACGGCGTCAAGATGGGGCTGTCCTCTGACGACGCGATCGTCGGCGACTTCAACGGCGACGGCAGGGACACCGTCGGCCTCAAGCGCGGCAACAAGTACTACATCAAGGACGGCCTCATCTACGGCAAGTGGTCGCTCTACTCCGAGGTGATCGGAAAGTCCACGGACGACGCGGTGATCGGCGACTTCGACGCCTGACCCGCACCCCCAGACTCGACGCGGCGGCCCCCTCCCACCCTCCTCGGGCCGCCGCGTCGGCCTCTGTCCGGGCGTGGTCTCACGGGTCCAGCACCGTGCCGGGTGCCGCATCGGCCCTCCCGACCGCGCCGTAGCGTGATCGGTGACTTCGCCGGCGCGGAAACACCGAATACGCCACTGCTCGCCACGTGACAGCGCCCTAGGTTCAAGGCAACGCCCCACCGTCCCGAAGGAGCACGCCGTGACCGACGCCACCCCGCCCACCCTGGGCCACTGGATCGCAGGAGCCGAGACCCCCGGCGCCACCGACCGCACCGCCCCCGTCTACGACCCCGCGCTCGGCGTCGTCACCAAGAACGTCGCGCTCGCGTCCCAGGAGGACGTCGACGCCGCCGTCGCCTCCGCCAAGGCCGCCTTCCCCGCCTGGGCCGAGACCCCCCTCGCCCGCCGCACCGCCATCATGTTCCGCTTCCGCGAGCTCCTCAACGAGCGCAAGGGCGAGCTGGCCGAGATCATCACCTCCGAGCACGGCAAGGTCATCGACGACGCGCTCGGCGAGATCGCCCGCGGCCAGGAGGTCGTCGAGTTCGCATGCGGCCTCGCCGCCCACCTCAAGGGCGAGCACTCCTCCCAGGTCTCCACGGGCGTCGACGTCCACTCCGTGCCCTCACCGCTCGGCGTCGTCGGCATCATCTCGCCCTTCAACTTCCCCGCGATGGTCCCCATGTGGTTCTTCCCCATCGCGATCGCCGCCGGCAACGCCGTCGTCCTCAAGCCCTCCGAGAAGGACCCCAGCGCCGCCAACTGGCTCGCCGCCCTTTGGAAGGAGGCCGGCCTGCCCGACGGCATCTTCACCGTCCTCCACGGAGACAAGGTCGCAGTCGACGGCCTCCTCACCCACCCCGACGTCGAGGCCATCTCCTTCGTCGGCTCCACCCCCATCGCGCAGTACGTCTACGAGACCGGCACCGCCCGCGGCAAGCGCGTCCAGGCCCTCGGCGGCGCCAAGAACCACATGCTCGTCCTCCCCGACGCCGACCTCGACCTCGTCGCCGACTCCGCCATCAACGCCGGCTTCGGCTCCGCAGGCGAGCGCTGCATGGCCATCTCCGTCGTCGTCGCAGTCGGCGACTCGGCCGACGCGCTCATCCCCAAGATCACCGAGCGCATGGCCACCCTCAAGGTCGGCGACGGACGCCGCTCGTGCGACATGGGCCCGCTCGTCACCGAGGTCCACCGCGACAAGGTCGCCGGCTACATCGCGACCGCCGCCGAGGACGGGGCCGATGTGGTCGTGGACGGCCGCGGCATCTCCGTGGATGGGGACCCCAACGGCTTCTGGCTCGGCCCCACCCTGATCGACAAGGTGCCCACCACGTCGGCCGTGTACACCGAGGAGATCTTCGGGCCCGTCCTGTCCGTGGTCCGCGTCGACACCTTCGAGGACGGCGTCGAGCTCATCAACTCCGGCGCCTTCGGCAACGGCACCGCGATCTTCACCAACGACGGCGGCGCCGCTCGCCGCTTCCAGCGTGAGATCCAGGTGGGCATGGTCGGCGTCAACGTCCCGATCCCGGTGCCCGTCGCCGCGTTCTCCTTCGGCGGCTGGAAGGCCTCGCTGTTCGGCGACTCGCGCGCCCACGGCGCCGAAGGCATCCGCTTCTTCACCCGCCTCAAGGTCATCACCACCCGCTGGCTCGACCCGTCGCACGGCGGGATCAACCTCGGCTTCCCCGTGACGGACTAGCCCGCGTCCCCTCCCTTTCGGACGCCACGGGGAGCAAGCGCCCGCCGGCCGTGCCTCAGCACCGGTCGGCGGGCGTTGTGCTGTCCGGGTGCCTGGTGGTCGCGGTGCTGCCCCGCGCCGTCGTCGCGGGTCACTCAGCGTCGCTTTGCGACCGCTTCGCCGGGTTCGGGGTCGCGCAGCGCCGCGGGACGACGCTGGCCGACCCGCAAAGCGCGCCGAGCGCCGAGAACCGGCGCTCAGTGACCCGATCGGGGTGGGCCGCCGTCGCGTCGGCTCATCCGCCGCGACGCCTCAGCCCTGGTCCGACGGCGTCAGCCTCAGCAGCGACAGCGCCGCCCACAGCTCCGCCCGGTCGTCCATGCGCTCCAAGTCCAGCCCCAGCTGTCGGCCGGCGATCGCCACCCGGCTGCGCAACGTCTGCCGGTGGATCCCCAGCGCGCGCGACGCCGGATCCCACTGGCCCAGGTGCGCGAGCCACACGCCCACCGCGTCGATCAGCTGTCGATCCGCAGGATCCTCCAGCAGGGGAGCGAGCAGCCGATGCGCCACCGCCTCTCCGCCCGCCTCCGCCAGGTAGGTGAGCACGCCGCGCTCCGCCAGCTCCGGGAACCTTGCGAGCGGTCGGCCCGACGTGGTGGTCGCCAGCGCCCTCGCTGCCTCGTCCATGCCACGGTCCAGCTCGGCCCACGCCACCGGCCCCGACGACCCGGCCCGCACGCTCGAGCGCTCCAGGAACGGCAGCGTCAGCATCTCGTCGCCCCGCGCCGTCACCGCCACCACCTGGCCGTCGCGCTCCGCGAAGAAGATCCGTCCGTGATGCCGGTCCGCGAACGTCTCCAGCTGCTCCAGCAGGCCCCAACCTGGGGAGTCGGACGCTGCGACTGTGACCACCAGCGGCTCGCTCGGGAGCCCGCCCCACAGCGCCCGCGCGGTCGAGTCCGCGACGTCGAACGCGCCCTCCAGGAGCAGCTCCAGGATCCCCGACCTCAGCCGCCGCCGCGCCGTGTCCAGCGTGCGGCTCTGCTCGAGCGCGATGCCGGCCAGCGCGATCACGCTCGACACCAGATCCGCCCCCGCCAGATCCAGGTCACCCGCCGATCCCACCGCGAGCACGCCCCGCAGGGGAGAGCGACGGCCGATCGTCTCCAGCGTCGCCGTCACCCCCGCGTCGTCCAACCGCACCGAGCCGGGCCGCCCGCGCGACAGCAGCTTGCGCGCCGCCTCAGTCACCGGGCCGACGGCGTGGTCCGGCACCTCCCGGCGCGTCACCACGTCCACCCGCTCGCCCGACGCATCGAACATCGCGACCCACGTGCCCAGACGCAGCTCCAGCTCCGAGAGGATCGCCCGCAGGCCGTCGGGGCGGAGGGCCGCGCGCGCCACCGCGCGCTGTGCATCCAGCGACGCCTCGAGGCGTGCCCGCTCGTCCTTCGCGATCGCGTCCGAGACGTGCCGGATGATCTGCATGAACGGCGTCGCCTGCGGCACCTGCAGCAGCGGCAGGCCCTCCTTCTCGCACGCCTCGATCAGCGCCGGCGGCACCGTGTCGTGCGCGATCCCGATCGCGAAGCCCAGCGCGATCACCCGCGCCCGCTGCAGCCGCACCACATACTCGTGCAGCTGCGCCGGGGTCGCGCGCTCCATGAAGCTCACGCCGTCCGTCAGGAGCAGCCCGCCCTCGGCCAGCCACGGCGTGGGGTCCGCCAGGTCGGAGCTGTGCGCCCACGC
Source organism: Demequina zhanjiangensis (assembly GCF_030418315.1). Lineage (GTDB taxonomy): Bacteria > Actinomycetota > Actinomycetes > Actinomycetales > Demequinaceae > Demequina > Demequina zhanjiangensis. The sequence continues at coordinate 129,931 of NZ_JAUHPV010000002.1, read as the reverse complement.
GAGCGGCTCGTCGTGCAACGCCGGATCACCCTCGACCAGCGTCGTCAGGGAGAGCGCACGGTCCTCGACCAGCGTGGTCAGCGTCGTGGGCATCGGACACCCCTCTCCGGGCGAGACACCCCGCCAGGATGTCGGAACTGATGAAGCGACCATACTGGAATCGTCGAATCCGACAGCGCGGCCCGTCGGCCGGATGCGACAGGATCGAAGACGCACGGCAACCGCCGGCGCCGCCCACGACCCGGAGGACCCATGAGCCAGTCGCCCTTCATCCAGCCCAGCGACAACGCGACCATCACCGCGGCCGACACCGGCCACGTCTTCCACTCCTGGTCCGCGCAGGGCGCGCTCGCGCCCCTCCCGATCGCCAGCGGCTCCGGCGTCAAGGTGTGGGACTTCGACGGCAAGGAGTATCTGGACTTCTCCAGCCAGCTCGTCAACGTCAACATCGGCTACCAGCACCCCGCCGTCGTCACCGCCATCCAGGAGCAGGCCGCCAGGCTCGCCACCATCGGCCCCGCCTACGCGAACGACGCCCGCGCCAAGGCCGCGCAGAAGATCCTCGAGCACGCGCCCGAGGGCTTCCACAAGATCTTCTTCACCAACGGCGGAGCCGACGCGATCGAGAACGCCATCCGCATGGCCCGCCTCCACACCGGCCGCGACAAGGTCATCTCGCGCTACCGCTCGTACCACGGCAACACCGGCGCGGCCATCGTCGCGACCGGCGACTGGCGCCGCATCCCCAACGAGTACGCCACCGGCCACGTGCACGTCTTCGGCCCCTACCCGTACCGCTCCAACTTCTGGGCCACCACCCCCGAGGAGGACTCGGCGCGCGCCCTCGAGCACCTCGAGCGCACCGTCGTCGCCGAGGGTCCGTCGTCCATCGCCGCGATCCTGCTGGAGGCCATCCCCGGCACCGCCGGTGTCATCATGCCCACCGCCGAGTACATGCAGGGCGCCCGCGAGATCGCCACGCGCTACGGGATCATGCTGATCATCGACGAGGTCATGGCCGGCTTCGGCCGCACCGGCAAGTGGCTCGCGCACGAGCACTTCGGCATCACGCCCGACCTCATCACCTTCGCCAAGGGCGTCAACTCCGGCTACGTGCCGGCGGGCGGAGTCATGATCTCCGACCCCATCGCCAAGACCTTCGACGACCGCGTGTTCCCCGGCGGCCTCACCTACTCCGGCCACCCGCTCGCCATGGCGTCCATCGTCGCGACGATCGAGGCCATGGAGTCCGAGGGCATCGTGGAGAACGCCGCGACGATCGGCGAGACCGTCATCGGCCCACGCCTCGAGGCCATGGCCGAGCGGCTCGACGTGATCGGCGAGGTCCGCGGCGTCGGAGTGTTCTGGGCCATGGAGCTCGTCGCCGACCCCGCCACCAAGGAGCCGCTGCCCGCCGCGGAGATGGGCGCCATCAAGAAGGCGCTCATGGACCACGGCCTGCTGCCCTTCATCGCCGACAACCGCATCCACGTGGTGCCGCCGTGCGTCATCACCGCCGACGAGGCCGAGACCGGGCTCGCGATCATCGAGAAGGTGCTCTCGGAGCGGTAGCGCCGCGGCCGCTCGGGCTGGGCCAGATCGCCCCCCGACACTTTGAACCAATCCGACGCGCGACACCCCGGCGAGCCGCCTGCTCTCCGGGGTGTCGCTCCGCGTGTCGGGCTGAGATTGGTGCGAACTGTCCGGGATCGGAAGGCTGGCCGGTGCGGGGTGGGGACGTGCGGGCGAGCGGCGTGCGGGCGAGCGGCGGCTCAGCCCCGCGTCGACCCCAGCACCGTCACCAGCTCCGCGCAGAAGTCGTCTATCGCGGCCATCGCCGCCGGGGACGACGCCGCGGACACGAACCCGTGGATCAGCCCCGCGTACTCCTTCAGGACGACGGGCGTGCCCGCCTCCCGGTAGGCATCCGCGAGCACGGTCCCGTGATCCTTGATCGGGTCGAACTCCGCGGTGACGATCACCGCAGGCGCCAGGCCCGCGAGGCTGTCGCTCAGCAGCGGCGACGCGATCGGATGCCACCGCAGGTCCGGGTCCACCAGGTAGGCGCGGTCGGGGAAGTCGACCGGGGGAGTCTCCAAGAGGTAGCCGGTCGCGAACTCGTCCATGGACGGGTAGCGCTGGGACAGGTCGCACGACGGGTAGATGAGCAGCTGTGCGGCGAGCTTCACGCCGGCGTCTCGTGCCCACACCGCCAGTGAGGCGCCGAAGTTGCCGCCCGCGCTGTCCCCGGCGATGACCACCGCGTCGTCGTCCCCGCCCAGCGAGTCGATGTGCTCGTGCGCCCACAGGATCGAATCGCGTGCGTCCTCCCAGCCGGCCGGGAACGGGTGCTCTGGAGCGAGCCGATAGTCGATGCTCACCACCACGGCGCCCACCTCGCGGGCGATGCGCCGCGTGACAGCGTCGTAGATGTCGACGCTGCCCATGATCCACGACCCGCCGTGCGCGTACACGATCGTGGGACAAGGAGTCGCAAGCCCAGCAGGACGGTAGATGCGTGCGTGCATCTTCGCGCCCGACGTCGGGATCTCCACGTCCTCCGCCTCGATGCCCTCCACACGGTCCACCCCGAATGCACCGCGGCCCCAGTCGGCCATCTGCTGACGCAACGTCTCCACCGTCAGCGGCTCCGTCTGCGCGGCACGCTGCGCATTCACCCACTCGAGGATGCGGGCGATGTCAGGGTCCAGCGGCACGGGATCTCCTCCTCGGCTCGAGTCGACGGCGCTCGCTACAGCGAGCGCTCGAACTCCTCCATGAACGCGATCATCTGCGCCGCCTCCACCAGGAAGCCGTCGTGGCCCACAGGGGAGTGCACCACCTTGATGCCGTCCGAGCCCGACAGCGCCGCGTCGAGCCGCTGCGAGTTCTGCATGGGGTACAGGCGGTCCGAGTCGATCGCGATGACGAGCGCCGGGCTCGCGTACCGGGCCAGCGCCGTCTCCACGCCGCCGCGCTCGCGCCCCACGTCGTGCGACTGGATGGCCTGCGCGAGCGTCACGTACGTGTTCGCGTCGAACCGTCGGGCCAGCTTGCGCGCGTGATGCTGAAGATATGACTGCACCGAGAACAGGCCGCCCTTGCCCAGCGGGTCGCCGTCGCCCTGGTAGCTGCGGCCGAAGCGGTCGTTGAGCTCGCCAGCCGACCTGTACGTCGTGTGCGCGATCATGCGGGCGATGCCGATGCCCACGTGAGGCCCGTCCCCGTCGGCCGCGTCGTAGTAGTCGCCGCCGCGGAAGCGCGGGTCCGCCTGGATCGCCGCGATCTGCGACGTGGACCACGCGATCTGGTCCGCCGTCGTCGCGCCGGTGGACCCGACGGGCGAGATCGCGCCGACTCTCTCCGGCACCATCGAGACCCACTCAAGCGCGCGCATGCCGCCCATGCTCGGGCCTGTCATGAGCCGCCACCGGTCGATCTCCAAGAAGTCCATGAGCGCGATCTCCGCGCGCGCCATGTCCCGCATCGTCACGTAAGGGAAGCGCGAGCCCCACGGCCTGCCATCCTCCGGATGTGGCGACGCCGGCCCGGTGCTGCCCTGGCAGCCGCCCACCACATTCGCGCACACGATGAAGTGCTTCTCGGGGTTGATCGGCTTGTCCGGGCCGACCATCGCGTTCCACCAGCCGCCAGTGTGGTGGCCCGGCTCCGCAGGTCCGAACACGTGGCTGTCGCCCGTCAGCGCGTGCGCGATGTAGATCGCGTTGTCCTTCGCCGCGTTGAGCTCGCCCCACGTCTCGTACGCCAGGACGACGTCGGGCAGAGTTCCCCTCGGATCCGCCTCGAGCGGCATGTCGCCCAAGCGGAAGAACTTGCGTCTACCAGGGTGATCGCCCTCACGCCACGCGGCAGAGGCGGGGATCGGAGCGCCTGGGCCAGGGCCCTCGTCGGCCGCCCACGCGTCGGTCTCGATGCCGTCGTCGTCCATAGGCGCTCAGCCTAGGGCAACGCCGTGCGACCGGGCCTGTCGTGGGGTGGCCGGGGCGCCGAGGTCGGCACGGGGCGCGACGGCGGCCGACGCGTCGGCGCGGGTGTCTCGGGTCGCTCGTCAGATTGGTCACATCTGTCACATCAGCCTCAAGCGTGTCACTATGGTTGCCGATAACGGTGAGAGGAATCGCACACCCCTCAGGGGGTGACGATCCGGAACAACCGGACCTAACCTGAGGACCCCGCGGCACCCCCGCCGCACATCACAGGCGCACACGCGCGAGGAGAACGTGGAACTGAACCCCATGGCATGGGCAGTCACCGCCGGACGGCGCACCGCCGGCGCGCTCGCGCTCGCCCTCGCAGGCACCATGCTCGCCGTCGCCGTCGCACCCCAGGCAGACGCCTACCCCGGAGCCGACGACATCGCCGCCGCCCGCGCCGCCGCCGAGAACCAGGCCGCCACCGTCGCCCAGCTCGACTCCGCCATCGCGCAGCTCCAGTCGGCAGCGGACCAGGCCAACATCGCCGCGCTCGCCGCAGGCGAGGACTACAACGTCGCCCAGGCCGCCAACGTGCAGGCACAGCAGGACCTCTTCGCCGCCAACGCCCGCGCCGACGACGCCGACGACGCCCTCGAGGACGCCAAGTCAGCGCTCGCCGCAGTCGCGCTCGCCGACTACCGCAGCGGAGGCGACCTCGCCTCCCTCGAAGCCGTCATGACCGCCGACGGATTCGACGACGTCATCACCCGCACCGAATCGCTCGACCGCGCCTCCGGCCAGGTCGACGCTGTGCTCCAGCAGGTCAAGGCCGCCGAGCTCGTCGCCACCACCATGCGCGGCTACGCCGAGGACGCCGCCGACAAGGCAGTCCTCGCAGAGGAGCAGGCGCGGACCACCCTCCAGCAGGCGCAGCAGGCCCAGGAGGACGCGAACGACGCCGTCCAGCAGACCCAGCAGATCCAGGCCGAGGCGCTCGACCGCCTCGCCGAGCTCAACGGCACCACCGTCGCGCTCGAGCAGCAGCGCCAGGCGGGCCTCCAAGCCGAACGCGAGGCAGCCGCAGCAGCCGCCGCCGAGCGCGCACGCGAAGAGGCCGCCGCGAAGGCAGCAGCGGACAAGGCCGCGCAGGACGCCGCGAACGGGGGGTCGTCCGGCGGCTCGACTTCTGGTGGGTCGTCCTCTGGTGGTTCGTCCAGCGGGGGCTCTTCCTCCGGTGGTTCGTCTTCCGGTGGATCGTCGTCGGGCGGGTCCAACGACGACGGCGGGTCGACCGGCGGGTCGACCTCCGGTGGTTCCTCCTCGGGTGGGTCCTCAAGCGGAGGCTCGTCCTCAGGCAGCTCCGACGACACCGCGACCGGTGGCTCGTCGGGCTCGTCGGGCGGCTCGAGCTCCGGCTCGTCAGGATCGTCCGGAGGGTGGAGCTCCACCGCATCCCAGGGGAGCGCCGCGGCGCAGTACGCGCAGACGCTCGTCGGCGCCCCGTACGCCTACGGCGGCAGCGGACCCGCCTACGACTGCTCCGGCCTCACGCAGGCGGCCTGGGGATCTGCAGGCCACTACCTGCCGCACAGCTCGCGCATGCAGTACACGGCGGTCACGCACGTGTCGTTCTCGGATCTGCGCGTCGGCGACCTCATCTTCTGGGGCACCAACCGCAACGCCTCGCAGATCTACCACGTGGCCATCTACATCGGTAACGGCAAGGTCATGGAGGCCACCACGCCCGGCCACGTCGCAGGCACCCGCGTCTACAACAACTGGGCGGTCGGCGACATCATGCCCTACGCGGGACGCCCGTAGCCGGTAGCCGGTAGGCGGCAGGCGGCAGGCGGCAGGCGGCAGGCGGTAGCCGCTAGCCCGGCCAACCCGCCGCCTGTCTCCGACAGTTCGCACCATTCCGCCCCGCGACACCCGGTCGACACGCCGAGCCGGCCGGCGACACGCTCGCGTGTCGCCCCCGGGATTGGTTCAAAGTGTCGGAGCCCGGAGCCCGGAGCCCGGACAGCCCGTACACGACGAAGGCCCCGGCATCGCCGGGGCCTCCCTCACACCAAGGTCGCGGACATCCGCGACCGCTACCGCCTCAGGTCAGTGCTCCTGCGGCGGGTACAGCGGGTTCATGTGCGCGAACGGGGTGCCCGCCGCACGGTCGAAGGACCGCTCGATCTCACGCTCGGCGTCCGCACGGCCCACCCAGGTGGCGCCCTCGACCGACTTGCCGGGCTCCAGATCCTTATAGACCTCGAAGAAGTGCTGCACCTCAAGGCGGTGGAAGTCCGACACGTCGGTCAGCTCCTGACGCCACGTCTGACGCTGGTCGCCCACGGGCACGCACAGCACCTTGTCGTCACCGCCGGCCTCGTCGCGCATGCGGAACATGCCGAGCGCGCGGCAGCGGATCTGGCAGCCGGGGAACGTCGGCTCCTCGAGCAGCACCAGCGCGTCAAGCGGGTCGCCGTCCTCGCCCAGCGTCCCGTCGATGAATCCGTAGTCGTCCGGGTAGCGGGTCGACGTGAACAGCATCCGGTCCAGCTTGATGCGGCCCGTGTGGTGATCCACCTCGTACTTGTTCCTCGAGCCCTTGGGGATCTCGATCGTGACGTCGAACTCCATGCTGGTCCTAACATTCGGGGACGCGACCGGGTCGGGCCGCGAGGTTCGTTGACTGGATACTAGTCTGACGCATCGAACCGGAGGGCGGAATGGGTAGACGCTTGGCGATCGCGATCGCGGTCCCTTCCGTGCTCGCCCTCGGCTATCTTGCCGCGGATGTGGCCGACGTGGTGCCCGGGTTCCTCACCGCCGAGCCCGCCCCGCCGGTCGCCGCGCCCTTCCTGACGGCGTCCCCAGCCCCGTCGTCGTCCATGGAAGGCCTGGCGCTGACGGACGGCACCGGGGCCGACGCGCCCCTCCCGTCGCCCTATCAGCTTCAGATCCTCGCGCAGGAGCTTCGTGACGATCCGCGCACGGGGACGTCCACGAACGTGTCCGTCATCGACCTGGTGACAGGCGAGCCGCTCGCCGACCTGGACGCCGACGAGCCGCAGGTGCCCGCGTCGACCACGAAGGTCCTCACCGCCGTGGCGGCCGCGACCGCGCTCGGACCCGACCACACCCTGTCGACCGACGCCGCGTGGGATCCAGGAGCGCGCACCCTCACCCTCGTCGCGGGCGGCGACATCCTGCTCGCCGAGGGCTACGGACACCATGGCGACCTGGGGACGGCCAGCGCCGACGAGATCGCCGCCTTCGGAGGACCGTCCGTCGCCAACGGCTACGCCGGGCTCGCGGACCTGGCCGACGCCGTGGTCGACGCGCTCGGCACCGACCTCGGCACGGTGACGGTCGCCGTCGACACGAGCGACTACCCAGGCCCCGCCTACCCCGAGTCGTGGCCCGACTATGCGCTGCAGCAGGGGTACGCCGGCCGCGTCACCGGCATCGCGATCGACGAGGGCCGCCTCACCGACGACGCCTATGCGCAGCGCTCCGACGACCCCGTGGGCGACACCGTCGACGCCTTCGCCGCCCTTCTCGAGGACCGCGGCATCGACGTCGGCACCACCGTCACCAGGACCGCCTCCAGCGGCGCGAGCGTCGTCGCCAGCGTCGAATCCGCGCCCATGTCCGACATCGTCACCTACCTGCTGCGCGACTCCGACAACACCGTCGCCGAACAGGTGGGCCGCATCCTCGCGCTCGAGACGGGCCGTAAGGCCACCCCCTCGGGCGCCGCCGCCGCCGTCACCGAGGCGCTCGACGGGCTCGGCGTCGACACCACAGGACTCCAGCTCTACGACGGCGCAGGCTTCTCCGACCGCAACCGCATCACCCCGAACCAGCTCGTCGACGCCCTCCGCGCCGCCGCCGTCAGCGACGACACCAGCGGCATCCTCGACTGGCTGCCCGTCATGGGAGTCGAAGGGACCGTCGCCGACCGCGCAGGAACCGACGACGTCGTCGGCCGCGGCCTCGCCAAGACCGGATCCCTCACCGGCGTCACCGCCCTTGCAGGCCTCATCGAGACGGCCGACGGCCGCTGGCTCGTCTTCGCCACCCTCGCCGACGGCATGCCCCCCGGGCAGCCCCGCCCCCGCGCGGCCATCGACGAGTTCATCGGAGCTTTGGCAGGATGTGGCTGTGAAGGTTGACCCCGCATGAGCGCACCACACCCCTCCGTCGCAGCATGCCGGAGCGCCGTGCGACAAGCGCTCGACGGCATGCCGATCGGCACCAAGGTGTGGGTCGCCCTCTCCGGCGGACCCGACTCTCTCGCCCTCGCCGCGGCCGCCGCCTACGTGGGCCGCAAGGAGGGCTACCTCACCGGCGCGATCATCATCGACCACGGCCTCCAGCCAGGCTCCGACCGGATCGCCCAGCACGCCGCCGAGCAGGCTCGGCTCGCAGGCATCTACACCGTCTTCATCGAGAAGGTCGTCGTCGGACGTGATGGCGGGCTCGAGGCCGCCGCCCGCAAGGCCCGCTACGACGCCATCAACGCCCGCGTCGACGCTGAGGGCGGGCAGGACCCGCAGATCCTCACCGGCCACACCATAGACGACCAGGCCGAGACCGTGCTGCTCGCACTCGCCCGCGGCTCCGGGGCCCGCGCCCTGTCCGGCATCCCGCCCCGCCGCGGACGCATCGCCCGCCCCCTCCTCTCCGTCCGCCGCACCGACACCCTCGCCGCCTGCGCCGCGCTCGGACTCGACCCCTGGCACGACCCCACCAACACCGACCCCGACGGCCCCCGCCGCTCCGCCCTGCGCGCCACCGTCATGCCCGCCCTCCACGACGTCCTCGGGCCCGGCGTCGTCTCCGGGCTCGCCCGCTCCGCCGCACTCCTCCAAGCCGACGCCGACGAGCTCGACCGCCAGGCACGCTCCGCCATGAGCACCTCCGCCTCCACCGTCCGCTCCGACGAATGGCGCTGCGACATGCTCGCCGCCCTGCCCGACGCGATCCGCTCCCGCATGCTCAAGATGCTCGCCGAAGCCAAAGGCGCAGGCCCCCTCACCACTGTGCACGTCAACGCGCTCGACGCGCTCGTCACCCAGTACAAAGGCCAAGGCGCCGTCTCCCTGCCCGGCGGGTACGAGGCGAAGCGCGAATATGGCAGGCTTGTGATCAGCCATCCCCTGGAGCGACCGGCCACCTGAGCCGCAGCTCGCCGACGGCAGCGACAGAGCATCGTCGCCGCCCACCCCGGCCCCGGGTCCCCTCCCGGAGCCAGCCCAGCGTCGGGCATCCCCCCTCACCGCACCCACAGGAGCCACACGTGGACCAGACGTTCGACATGAACGACTTCACGAAGATCATCGTGAGCGAGAACGACATCGGCCGGAAGCTCGACGTCATGTCCGCGCAGATCCGCGCCGACTATGCGGGCAAGGACCTCCTCCTCGTCGGAGTGCTCAAGGGCGCCGTCATGGTGATGGCCGACCTCGCGCGCCGCATGCCGCCCACCGTGCAGATGGACTGGATGGCGATCTCCTCCTACGGCTCCGGCACCAAGTCCTCCGGCGTCGTCCGCATCCTCAAGGACCTCGACGCCGACCTCACCGGCAAGCACGTCCTCATCGTCGAGGACATCATCGACTCCGGCCTCACCCTGTCGTGGCTGCTCGGCAACCTGCAGTCCCGCGGCGCCGAGTCCGTCGAGATCGCCGCGCTGCTGCGCAAGCCCGACGCCGTCAAGGTCGAGGTGCCGATCAAGTACCTGGGCTTCGACATCCCCAACGAGTTCGTGGTCGGCTACGGCCTCGACTTCGCGGAGAAGTACAGGACGCTGCCGTTCGTCGCGATCCTCAACCCGGAGGTCTACGGGGGCTGACCAGCCCAGGGGCGGGGCGCGCGGCGCACCTCCCGCAAACCCGACAGTTTGAACCAATCTCGCCGCGACACGCGAGCGTGTCGCGCCCTGCGTCGGCGTGTCGACGGGGTGTCGCCGTTGGCTTTGGTTCGCAGTGCGGGCGAGGTGGGGTGATCCGACGCGTCGACGCGCGTGACGCGTCCGAATCCTCGGCGTCCACAGCCCGCTCATCGGCGTCCACAGTCCGTGGTGTCGCTCGCGAAGCCCCCAGCCGGTGCGCAACGACTCCGTGCGAGAGCTCGACTCCGCGACCGTCGAACCATGGAACCTCTGAGGGCGGTCGAGCAACGAGGCGGTGTCGCGCGTTGGGCAGAGCTTCAGCGCGTCGGCGTCAGCCGAGAGGCTCTCCTGGCTGCTGTGCATCGCGGAGAGCTCGTCAGGCCGCATCGCGGCTGCTATTCGCTACCGGGCACCGACCGCGAACGGGTTCTCGCCTCGGTGTTCCGGGCTACGCCGACGTGCCTCACCTGGTGCGCGTCACATGGTCTGCCACTGCTCACGGAGGATGAGCGCATCCATCTTGGGGTCCCGCAGCCTCGAGCACTCGGTGACCCGCGCAGCCGTCCCGTCGACGAGGTGGTGATCCACCGGCACCTGCCGACACGCGGGGCGCTCGCGAGGCAGCACCTCGACATCGTCGGCCTGTGCACGACTCCGCTTGAGCAAGTCGCGCTGTGGGATGCGGCGATCAACCGCGGCTTGGTGCGGTCGGAAGAGTCCCTGCTCCTCACCCGCGGGACCGAACAAAGGCGCTCCCGCGTCATCGGAGCCATCGACGGACGTGCGCAGTCGCCGCTTGAGACCGTCGCACGGGTGGCTCTGCGGGAGGCAGGGTTCTCGGTGACGCCCCAGGTGCTCCTTCCCGGCGTGGGCAGGGTCGATCTGCTTGTCGAGGGGCGCGTCGTCGTGGAGACGGATGGGTACGCCTTCCATCACGACCGCGAGCAGTTCGCGCGCGACCGCAAGCGCGATCGAGCGCTCGAGCTGAGCGGCTACGCGGTGCTGCGGTACACGAGCGCGGATGTCCTGCAGGCCGCTTCCGGGGTCGTCGACGATGTGATCGGCGTGATGTGGCGAAGGGGCTGGCTCACTCCGACAGTGCGAACCAATCTGGACGCCGCTGCGCGCGTGTCGCGGTTCGGTTGGCGCGACCGACCGGGGTGTTGCGGCTGAGATTGGTGCAAAGTGTCCGGTCCCCGCGCGTCGGGCCGCGCCGGGCGCGACAGCCCGGTCGACCGCGAAGGGGTCCCCGAGAGAGCCTCTCTGCCTGGGGCGAAACGGTCTCCACCCACTCCGAGCCCTCGCGTAGAGTCATAGGCACGATGAAGAATCTTCCCCGCATCCTGCTCCTCGTGGTGATGATCGTGCTCCTGGGCTGGATCGTGTCCGGCTTCTTCGGTCCCAGCACTGATCGAGTCGACACGTCCGATGGCTTCGCGCTGCTCTCTGCCGACGTGGTGGAGCAGGCCAAGGTGATCGACGGCGACCAGCGAGTCGAGCTGACCCTTGTCGAGGACTTCGCGGACCGGCTGCCGTCGGATGCGCCTGAGACGTGGCCGGATCTTTCCGACGTCGTGTACTTCACGTACGCGGAGCCGCAGGGTCAGGCGGTGATCGACGCCGTCGAGGCCTCGACGGCGGAGAGCTACGACGCTGAGCTGGCGACCACGTCGATCTGGACGAGCCTGCTGATCACCTTCATCCCGCTGCTGCTGATCGTGGTGGTCTTCTGGTTCCTGCTGTCCAGCATGCAGGGCGGCGGCAACAGGCTGATGCAGTTCGGCCGCTCCCGCGCCTCGCAGGTGAGCCCGGACATGCCGAAGGTGAAGTTCGACGACGTGGCGGGCGTCGAGGAGGCTGTGGACGAGCTGCGGGAGATCGAGGAGTTCCTCGAGCACCCGGCGAAGTTCCAGGCGGTCGGCGCGAAGATCCCGAAGGGTGTGCTGCTGTACGGCCCTCCCGGCACCGGCAAGACGCTGCTGGCGCGCGCCGTTGCGGGCGAGGCAGGCGTGCCGTTCTTCTCCATCTCGGGTTCGGACTTCGTCGAGATGTTCGTGGGTGTCGGTGCGAGCCGCGTCCGCGACCTGTTCGAGCAGGCGAAGAAGAACGCCCCGGCGATCATCTTCGTGGACGAGATCGACGCCGTCGGCCGTCACCGTGGCGCCGGCCTGGGCGGCGGTCACGACGAGCGCGAGCAGACGCTCAACCAGATGCTCGTGGAGATGGACGGCTTCGACATCAACACGAACATCATCATGATCGCGGCCACGAACCGGCCCGACATCCTGGACCCCGCGCTGCTGCGCCCGGGCCGCTTCGACCGTCAGGTGGGCGTGGACGCCCCGGACCTCAAGGGACGACGCAAGGTCCTCGAGGTGCACGCGAAGGGCAAGCCGATCGCTCCCGAGGTGGACCTCGAGTCGGTCGCGCGCCGCACGCCCGGATTCACGGGCGCCGATCTGGCGAACGTGCTCAACGAGGCGGCGCTGCTCACCGCGCGCCGCGACGAGAAGCGCATCGGCCCGTCGGAGATGGACGAGGCGATCGACCGCGTCATCGCCGGCCCGCAGAAGCGCACCCGCGTGATGAACGACCACGACAAGCGGGTCACGGCGTACCACGAGGGCGGTCACGCGCTTGTGGCTGCGTCCATGAACCACACGGACCCGGTCACGAAGGTCACGATCCTGCCGCGCGGCCGTGCCCTCGGCTACACGATGGTGATGCCGGCGGAGGACCGCTACTCGAAGACCCGTAACCAGCTTCTCGACAACCTCGCGTACGCGATGGGCGGTCGTGTGGCGGAGGAGCTGGTGTTCGGCGACCCGAGCACCGGCGCGAGCAACGACATCTCGCAGGCGACCGAGATCGCGAAGCAGATGGTCACCGAGTACGGCATGAGCACCGAGGTGGGCTCGGTCCGCCTGTCGGGAAGCTCCGGCGAGGTGTTCCTGGGTCGCGACATGGGTCACGGCCGCGAGTACTCGGAGCGTGTCGCCGCGATCGTCGACGACGAGGTCCGCAAGCTGATGGACCAGGCGATGGCGGAGGCCACGTGGGCGCTGCAGGCGAACCGTGAGGTCCTCGACCGGCTCGCCGCCGAGCTGCTCGAGAAGGAGACGCTCGGCGAGGACGAGCTGGCCGGCATCTTCGCTCAGGTGCAGCACATCGACCGCCGCGGCCACTGGGTCTCTGGCGAGTGGGCGCCCACCGAGCCGCCCGCGCCGCTTCCTGAGGAGGAGCCGAAGGCTCCGGCCCCGGAGATCGTCGAGCCCAAGGACGACGCTGCCGACGCCGACACGGCAGAGAAGTCCGACGAGTCCTGACGGGACGGCAGCCCGGCCCGACCAGAGCATCCGATCCGACGACAGCATCCGATCCGACGACAAGGCAGGCCTGAGATGGCAGTCGACCAGCCCCGCATCCAGGCGGCGGTGAGGGAGATCCTCGCGGCCATCGGCGACGACCCGGACCGCGACGGTCTCAAGGACACCCCGGCGCGCGTCGCTCGCGCGTACGAGGAGTTCTTCTCCGGACTTGACCAGGAGCCGTCCGAGGTCCTCTCGACAGTGTTCGAGCTTGGCCACGAGGAGATGATCCTCGTGAAGGACATCGAGCTCTACTCGATGTGCGAGCACCACCTGGTGCCTTTCCACGGGGTGGCGCACGTCGCCTACATCCCTGGGGTCGACGGCCGGATCACGGGCCTGAGCAAGCTCGCGCGGCTCGTGGAGATGTACGCCCGCCGGCCACAGGTGCAGGAGCGGCTCACCACCCAGGTGGCGGACGCGCTGGTCGAGGAGCTGGGCGCGCGCGGCGTGATCGTCGTGGTCGAGGCGGAGCACCTGTGCATGTCGATGCGTGGGGTCCGCAAGCCCGGCTCGCGCACCGTCACGTCGGCGGTGCGTGGTGTGATGCGTCATGCGGCGACCCGGGCTGAGGCGATGAGCCTCATCGTCGGGCGTTGACGGGGTGGTGACACGGCCGTGAGCGACGCTGAGCGACCCGGAACGGGCGTCGAACCGGTGCAGACCGACGCTGAGCGACCCGCGCGGGGGACCGGCGACGCTGAGCGACCCGCGTCCCGGGGCGAGAGGGCCGACGCCAGCAGCGGCGCCGGCCGTAGCACCTCAGGACCGACGCTCGTGATGGGGGTCCTGAACGTCACCCCTGACTCGTTCTCCGACGGTGGACGCTGGGACACCGTCGACGCGGCGATCGCCCGCGGACTCGCCTTGAGGGACGACGGCGCGACGCTCGTCGACGTCGGGGGAGAGTCGACCCGTCCGGGGGCGGCCCGCGTGGAGCCGCGCGAGGAGCAGGCGCGGGTCATCCCCGTCGTGAAGGCGCTCGCGGCCGAGGGCGTCAGCGTGAGCATCGACACGATGCATGCTGAGACGGCCCGCGCGGCGGTCGAGGCGGGAGCGACGCTCGTGAACGACGTCTCAGGCGGCCTCGCGGACGAAAGCATGGCCGCCACGGTCGCCGAGCTCGACTGCGACTACGTGGCGATGCACTGGCGCGCCCACTCCACCGAGATGGACTCAGCGGACCGCTACGCCGACGTGGTGGCCGAGGTGGCCACCGAGCTCGACGCGCGCATCGGCGCGCTCACCGACGCGGGAGTCGCCCCGGAGCGGATCATCCTGGACCCGGGCCTGGGCTTCGCGAAGGTCGCCGAGTCGAACTGGCCGTTGATCGCGCGCTGGCGCGAATGGTCGGCCGGTCACCGCGTCCTCATCGGGGCCTCACGCAAGCGGTTCCTGGGGGCCGCCATCGCGTCGGGCGGGGGAGACGGCGCCGACCCGGCGAACCGTGAGGCCGCGACCACCGCGGTCACCACAGTGTGCGCGCTCGAGGGCGTGTGGGCGGTGAGGGTCCACGAGGCCGCCGCCGCGCGCGACGCGATCTCCGTCGTGTCCGCGTTGACAAAGGCCGGGTACACGGCACGATGAAGGGTATGACGATGGATGCGACCCCTTACGTCAAGGACGGCGTCGAGCTGGATCAGATCGCGGTGCACGGTATCCGCGTGACCGGCTTCCACGGTGTCAACGCGAACGAGCGGACCACGGGCCAGCTCTTCTACGCCGACGTGGTCGCCCACGTCTCCACGCGCGCCGCCGCAGGCTCGGATGATCTGACGCGCACCCTCAACTACTCGAACGTGGCCGACGTGGCCGCCGAGATCCTCGCGGGCGACCCCGCCAACCTGATCGAGACCGTCGCGGAGCACATCGCGCTCGCGGTGCTGGACATGGAGGGCGTCTACTGCGTCGACGTCGTGGTCCACAAGCCGCAGGCGCCACTCCACGTCGAGTTCGCGGACGTGACGGTGCGGATCCGTCGCGACCTGCGCACCGGTGGGCTGTGGGCGGACAAGCGGATCGGCTCGTCGGCCGGGATGCCCGACGACCCCATGTCCCCTGGAGGCGCGCGCCCCACCGGCGACGCGTTCGACGCGGCGCCCGGCAGGCCCGTCAAGGCGGTCCTGGCGCTCGGCGCGAACCTGGGCGACATGGCGCAGAACCTCTCGAACGCCGTCGGCGACCTGCACCGCATCAACGGCATCACCGTCACCGCCGCGTCCCCGCTGGTCCAGTCCACGCCCGTGGGCGGACCGCCGCAGCCTGACTACCTCAACGCCGTGATCACGATCGAGACGACGCTGTCCCCGCGCCTCCTGCTCGCCGCCTGCCAGGGAATCGAGATGGTCTACGGCAGGGAGCGCAGCGTGGCCAACGGCCCGCGGACGCTCGACATCGACATCATCGACTTCGACGGTCTCGTGGCCGAGGCGGAGGACATCCAGCTGCCTCACCCGCGCGCCAAGGAGCGTGGCTTCGTGCTCGTGCCGTGGGCCGCCTTCGACGCCGACGCGGTGCTTCCCGGCGAGGGCGGCGGCAGGGTCGGGGACCTGGTCACGACCGTCGACACCTCGGGCGTGCAGATCGTCGCGCAGCCTCAGACGGGCCAGGCGGCCGCACCCCAGGACGTCCAGCCGCAGGAGATCGAGCCGCAGGACGTGCAGCCCGAGGCCCCGGAGTCAGGCGCGATGCAGCCCGAGATCCCGCAGAGCGAGGCTCAAGAGGTGGACCCGGCGCTCGACCCCGCCACCACGGCATTCGTCCCCGAGGACGCGGAGCCGAGCGCACCGTCGGCCGTGACGCCGGCGCAGTCCGCGCCCACCCCTCAGTTCAACGACCCCACCCCGTACGCGGAGGGAGGTGCGCCGTCGTCGTCCACGCCGTGGGAGGGCGAGGCGCCGCGCCCCTGACGTGACACTGCTGACCTGGCGGCGCCTCGCACTCTGGGGCGTGCCCACCCTGTTGCTCGCCTGGGCCCTCGCCGCTCTGCTGCTGGGCCGGGGCAACCCTCCGTTCGCGGTGCCCGTATCGCTCCCGATCGGCTGCCTCATCGCGGGCGGCATCGCGATCGCGTGGGGGTGGACGGTGCGCGGATACCGGAAAGGTGATCGCGGGCCGATCGACTCGATGAAGGCGGTCCGCACGGCGGCCTTCGCGCAGGCGTGCGCCTACAGCGGTGCCGTGCTCGGAGGCGCGATGGGCGGCTACGTGCTGGGCCTGCTCGCGTACTGGGACCACGCGCCGCGTCGCGCGATCGCCATCCAGGCGATGATCGCCGCGGGCGCGTCGATCGCGATGCTCGTTGCGGGCGTCGTCGCCGAGCGCTGGTGCCGGATCGACGAGGACGACGACGAGCATCACGGAGTCAGCGTCCCCGGCGGCGCCGGCCCCGCACCTGCGTGACACGACGCGCGTCGCGGGTTGGCTCCGCACCTGCGTGAGCCGCGCGTCGGCCATTGCCCCGGACCCTGAGGGCGCCGATCATCCCTGAGGGCGACGCACGGGCGTCGTCGCCTTTGGCAGACTGGACCCCATGACCTGGTTCGAGCCCGAAGGCGCCTCCTGGACCTACGTGGACAGGCGTCTCATCCCTGCCCGGCTGCTGAGCTTCGGCATCCCGCTGCTCCTGCTTCTCGTGGCCACCGCCGTCCCCGCCGTCATGTTCGGCGGGCTCGTATGGCTCGCGCCCGCAGCCGTCGCGATCATCCTGCTCTGGACCAGCTGGATCGTGGTGCGCCAGGTGGGCGCCCACGCGTGGGCCGAGCGGGAGGACGACCTGCTGGTCAAGCGCGGCCGCATGTTCAAGCGCGTCACCGTGGTGCCCTACGGCCGCATGCAGTTCGTCGAGGTCGAGGCCGGGCCGCTGGCGCGCGCGTTCGGCATCGCCCGCGTCCAGCTCCACACCGCCGCTCCCGGCACCGACGCGTCGATCGCCGGCGTGCCCACCGACGAGGCCGCCCGCCTGAGGGACCGCCTCACGGCACGCGGCGAGGCGACCCTGGCGGGACTGTGACTCCGACCGTCTACCAGGCGCCCCGCGAGTGGACGCGCCTCCATCCCGTCTCGCCCTTCCTGGGCGCGTGGTCGGTCTTCGGTGCGATCGGCGCGTACTGGTTCTTCAACAACGCCCCCGAGTGGGCGGGCGGTGCCGGCGAGGCTGCCGAGGGCACCTGGCATCCGGCGATCATCACGCTCGCGATCATCGGACTGGTGATCGCCCTGTTCGTGGTCGCGGGTGGCTACCTCGCGTGGCGCATGACCACGTTCCGCATCACCGACGACTCGGTCGAGCTCCGCAAGGGCATCCTGTTCCGTCAGAACAAGCAGGCCCGTCTCGACCGGCTTCAGGCCGTCGACGTGGTGCAGCCGCTCCTGGCACGCATCTTCCGGTTCGCGTCCGTCCGCATCGAGGTCGCAGGCGGCGAAGGGTCGACCGTCGCGCTCGAGTACCTCCGGCTCGGAGACGCCGAGGCGCTCCGCAACGAGATCATGGTGCTTGCCGCGGGACTCAAGACCGGCCGTCCTGCCGCAGCGGAAGGTGAGGCGCCGTCGGCCGGGTCCGCACAGGAACCGAGCCTGCGCGACGTCCTCCGCCCCGACGAGCAGGCCGTGCCCGCCATCGCCGCCGCCGAGGAGCGCGACGTCCTGTCGGTCCCGCTCGGCAGGCTGGTCGCCTCGATCGCGCTGTCGGGGCCCTTCCTGTGGCTCGTGGGCCTCCCGCTCGCCGGCCTGGTCGTGATCCTGGCGGTCAGCTCTGAGGTCGAGACCGCGCTGCTCGGCATCATCGGCGGGTCGATCGCAGGCTTCCTCCCTCTCGTTTTCGCGATCGTCGGCTACGTCTGGACGAGGCTCACCGGAGGCTTCGGCTTCGTCGCCGGCATCTCGGCCGACGGCGTCCGACTGCGCCACGGCATGCTCGAGACACGCCGCCAGACCGTGCCGCCCGGCCGCGTCCAGGCCGTCAAGCTCCGTCAGCCTCTCCTGTGGCGCGGACGCGACTGGTGGCGCATCACCATCAATGTCGCTGGCTACCAGGCAGGGGAGACCGCCGTCTCCACGCTCCTGCCGGTCGGCACCAGGGCCGACGCGCTCGCCGCCCTGTGGCTCGTCCTCCCCGACCTGGGCGACCCTGACCCCGAGGGCACCATCTCCCGCGCCATGTCCGGAAGGGGCGCCGACGGAGGCTTCGTCGCCTCACCCCGCTCCGCACGCTGGTTCGACCCGATGCAGTGGAAGAACCGCGGCGTGCGCGCCACCGAGACCGCGCTCCTCATCCGCGAGGGCGCGCTCGTGCGCGAGCTGTCGATCGTGCCGCACGAGCGCACCCAGTCGCTCGGCCTCAGCCAGGGGCCGCTCGAGCGCGCGGCCGGCGTCGCGTCGGTCATCATCCACTCCACGCCCGGACCCGTGATGCCCGCCGCCCACCACCTCGCCGTCGAGGACGCGTTCCGGCTGATCGAGGAGCAGGCGATCCGCGCCCGCGAGGGCCGTCGGAAGCAGACGCCCGAGCAGTGGCTTGCCGCCGTCGCCCCCGCGATCGACGACGTGCTCGCCTCCGACGACATCACCGCAGCACCGGAGTCCGACGTCGCGCCGACGCTCCTGCCGGCCGACGCACCGCGCGCGCCCCTCCCAGCCGACGCACCGGGAGCGCCCGTCCCAACCGACGGGTCGACCGCGACCGCGGACCGCGTCGAGCAGGCACCGCACAGCCCCACCCCGCCGGAGCGCCGCGATGTCTGACCCGTCCCAGCGTCCCGGCCGCCTCGCGGTCGGGGTCGTCGGTGCCGGACGCGTCGGCGCGGTCCTCGGCTCGCTGCTGCGCGAGGCCGGCCACGAGGTCGTGGGAGCCTCCGGCTCCTCCGCCGCCTCCGTCGACCGCATCGACACACTCCTGCCAGGAGTGCCCCGGCTCGACCCCGACGCCGTGGTCAGCGCGAGCGACCTCGTCCTCCTCACGGTGCCCGATGACTCCCTCGAGTCCCTCGTCGCCGGACTCGCCACCCTCGGCGCATGGAAGCCCGGCCAGCTCGTCGTCCACTGCGCGGGCCGCTATGGCACCGGCGTCCTCGCAGACGCCCAGTCCGCCGGAGCGATCCCCCTCGCCATCCACCCCGCGATGACGTTCACCGGCACCAGCATGGACCGCGCCCGCCTGCGCGATGCCGCCTTCGCCGTCACCGCCTCGGCGCCCGTGCTGCCCATCGCCCAAGCCCTCGTCGTCGAGATGGGAGGCGAGCCCGTCGTCGTCGCCGAACAGGACCGTGCGGCGTATCACGCGGCGCTCGTCCACGGCGCGAACCACGTGGTCACCGCCGTCACCCAGGCCAGCGCCACGCTCGCCAGGATCGGCGTCGACGAGCCCGGCCGCGTCCTCGGACCGCTCACGCACGCCTCCGTCGACGGCGCGCTCAGCGACGCCCCAGGGGCGGTCACCACCCTGACCGGTCCCGTGGTCCGCGGCGACTCCGGTACCGTGGCAGCGCACCTCGCGGCGCTCTCGGGAAGCCCCGAGACGCTCGCCGCCTACCGTGCGATGGCCCGTGCGACCGCCGACCTGGCGTTCTCCGGCGGACGGCTCGGCGCGGACGGCTACGCGGGGGTGATCGCCGCGCTCGGGCTCGAGCCCGGTGACCTCTACGGCCCCGCCGCGCAGGGCCCCGACCTGGAGGACCGATGAGGATCATCACCACCCCCGCCGAGCTGAGGGAGCTAGAGCCGCCCCGCCGCGGCGACGCGCCCGGCAGGCGTGCGGTCGTCATGACCATGGGTGCCCTCCACGCCGGCCACCTTGCGCTCGTGCGCTCCGCACGCGTGGCCGCCGACCAGGTGGTCGTCACGATCTTCGTCAACCCCCTCCAGTTCAACGACCCTGGGGACCTGGAGAGCTACCCCCGCACGCTCGAGGCCGACGCCGCGCTGCTCGAGCAGGCCGGCGTCGACGTCCTCTTCGCCCCCGACCTGACCACCATGTACCCGCACGGCGATCCCGCCGTCACGGTCAGCGCAGGCGAGATCGGTGACATCCTCGAAGGCGCACACAGGCCCGGCCACTTCGACGGCATGCTCACCGTCGTCCTCAAGCTCATGCACCTGGTCCAGCCCCACGTCGCCTTCTTCGGCCAGAAGGACGCCCAGCAGCTCATCGCGATCCGCGCCATGGCGCGCGACCTGGACCTGCCCGTGCAGATCACGTCGGTGCCGACCGTGCGCGACGGCGACGGGCTCGCCCTCAGCTCGCGCAACATCAGGCTCAGCGAAGACGAGCGTGCGCGCGCCCTCTCGCTGTCCCGCGCCCTCAACGCCGCCCGCGACGCCGCTGAGACCGGAGCAGTCGCCTCCGCCGCGGTCGCCGCCGGACAGGCCATCCTCGACTCCACCCCGGGCCTCGACGTCGACTACCTCGCCGCGCTCGACCCCGCCGACGCCCACCCCGTCGGCGACGACCATCGAGGCGACGTGGTGATCGCCGTGGCCGCCACCGTCGGCGACACCCGACTGATCGACAACGTGGTCACCCGCCTGCGCTGACCGGGCCGCCCCACGACCCAAGGAAGGACCCGACCATGAGCGTCACCTCGCTCCAGCGCCCCATGATGATCTCCAAGATCCACCGCGCCACCGTCACCCAGGCCGACCTCCACTACGTCGGCTCGATCACCATCGACGCGAACCTCATGGAGGCCGCTGACGTGCTGCCCGGCCAGCAGGTGGACGTCGTGGACGTCACCAACGGCGCACGCCTCACCACCTATGCCATCCCCGGCCAGTCCGGCTCAGGGCAGATCTGCATCAACGGTGCCGCCGCCCACCTCGTGCAGCCCGGCGACACCGTCATCATCATCGGCTACGGCATGCTGTCCGACGCCGACGCCCGCACCTACGAGCCGCACGTCGTGTTCGTCGACCAGGACAACCGCATCGTCGAGCTGTCCGACGAACCCGGGCTCGTGCCCGACGGGTCCGGCCTCGAGCCGTCCGGGCTCAGCACCCACGCCTTCCACACCGACGGCTGGGACGCGTACCACCGCGGTACGGAGGACGCCTAGCGCGGGCATAGTCTGTGGCTCATGACCCGTTTCGTGCAGCGCCTGCGCGCGCCTGAGCCAGGCTGGACAGTTCACGCCGACGTCGTCGTCGTGGGCTCCGGCATCGCGGGCCTCACCGCCGCGCTCGAGCTGCGGCAGAAGGTCGACCACGTCCTCCTCGTCACGAAGGGCGTGCTCAGCTCCGGCTCCACGATCTGGGCGCAGGGAGGGATTGCCGCCGCGCTCGACCCGGAGGACACCCCCGACGAGCACCTCCAGGACACCCTCGTCGCAGGCGTCGGCACCTGCTCGCCCAGCGCCGTCCGCGCCCTCGTCACCGAAGGCCCCGACCGCGTGCGCGAGCTCGTCGGCCGCGGCGCCCACTTCGACACCCAGGCCGACGGGTCCATCACCCTCACCCGCGAGGGCGGCCACCACCGCGACCGCATCGCGCATGCCGGCGGAGACGCCACCGGGGCCGAGATCTCCCGCGCGCTCATCGCCCAGCTCGACGCGGTCCGCAACGACCCAGGCATCGAGATCATCGAGCACGCTATGGTCGTCGACCTCCTCACCGCCGCCCCCGACGCCGACGGCATCCCCGGCCCGGTCTGCGGCGTCACCCTCCACGTCATCGGTGAGGGCTCGCGCGACGGCGTCGGCGCCGCGCTCGCGAAGGCCGTGATCCTGGCGACCGGAGGCATCGGCCAGGTGTTCCAGTCGTCCACGAACCCCGCGTCGGCCACGGCCGACGGGTTGGGCGCGGCCCTGCGCGCAGGTGCGGCGATCGCGGACGTCGAGTTCGTCCAGTTCCACCCGACGGTGCTGTGGGAGGGGTCCTCGGCGCTCGGCCAGCTGCCGCTCATCTCCGAGGCCGTGCGCGGCGAGGGCGCCTACCTGCTCAACTCCGAGGGCGACAGGTTCATGGTGGGCCAGCACGAGCTCGCCGAGCTCGCCCCGCGCGACGTCGTCTCCAAGGCGATCGTGCGCATGATGGCGCAGGAGGAGTCGGACAACGTCTTCCTCGACTGCCGCCACCTGGGCGACGACTTCCTGAGGCAGCGCTTCCCCACGATCCACGCGCGCCTCGCGGAGCGTGGGATCGACATGGGCACCGACCTGATCCCCGTCGCGCCCGCCCAGCACTTCCACTCGGGAGGCGTGCTCACCGACCTGCGCGGCCGTTCCACCAGGCCCGGCCTGTACGCCGTGGGCGAGGCCGCCTGCTCGGGCGTGCACGGGGCCAACCGTCTCGCGTCCAACTCGCTGCTTGAAGGGCTCGTGTTCGCGACGCGTGCCGCCAAGGACGCCGCGGCGGTCGTAGCGGACGGAGTGGTGCGGCAGCACGAGCCGGTCGACCGACTCGGCCCGAACGCGCTCGTGCCCGCGACTCAACGTCCCCGCATCCAGAAGATCGCCCACCAGGGCGCCGGGCCCGTGCGTGACGGCGTGGGGCTCGAGCGGGCCGACATCCGGCTCGAGCGGCTGCGCGCGCAGTTCCACTCGGACAACGCCGTGGGGCCCGCCCCGCAGGTGGCCGAGTGGGAGACGACCAACGTGCTTCAGGCTGCGTCCGTCCTGGTGCGTACGGCGATGGCGCGCGAGGAGACCCGCGGCGGTCACCTGCGCACCGACTTCCCTCAGCAGGACGAGCGCTGGGAGGTCCGTCAGGCCGCGTCGCTCGACCCGGATGGCGCGCTGTCGCTCATGAAGGTCCCGCTCGACCTGGGCTGACGCCTCGCTCGCCGGTGAGCGGCCGTTGCTCCGGCCGCCCTTGCCCCGACAGTCTGAACCACTCTCAGTCCGACACGCCGCCGATTCCGCGCTCCGAGCCCGGCCTCACGGGGTGTCGCGGCTCAGAGTGGTTCGTACTGTCGGCTCTGTCTGAGGGCGCGAATCCTCGAACTGCCGAGCCACTGACGCAGCGCCGGACTGAGCCGCTGAATCAGAACTGGTCCGAACCGCCGACACTGGCGCCGGACCGTCGCGCCAGCACTCCAGACAGCCGGACGGGGGCGGCCCCCCGGAAAAAGACCGCCCCCGTCCTGTCTGATCCGGCTGTCGCGCAAGGGGGTGAGCGCCACAGTCGGGGTCTGAAGCCCGGACCCTCGCGACGCCCGCGCCGCTGGGCGGGTCGGACGGCGCGGGGGCCGGGACAGTGGTGGGTCCCGCGGGATGCGGGACGAGGTGGTCCAGCCGTGGCGGACCTGGCCGGCCCACCTGGTGGCGGGACCTGGCCCGCCGACCGAGCGGCCCGGTGGGGCCGTCGGCCGACGGTGGTGTCAGGCGGTCGCCGGCTCGGCGACGCCCGTGACGAGCTCCATCTCCGGCAGCGCGGTCTGCATGGTGAGCATGCCGCCGTCGAAGTTCGCGGAGTCGAAGCCCTCCTGGTCGAGGATGCGGTGCGCGAGGTACGACCGGAAGCCGGAGGCGCAGTGCACGCGCACGGGGCGGCCGTCGGCGAGCTCGCGGATGCGGTCCAGGTTCTCGCGGATCTCGTCGTGCGGGATGTGCACGGCCTCGGGCAGGTGCCCGCGGGTGAACTCGCCTGCCGAGCGCACGTCGAGGATGAGCGCGTTCTCGCGTGCCCACTCGACGTCGGACGCGTGCCACAGCTTGAGCGTGCCCATGAGCGTGTTCTGCATCATGAAGCCCAGCATGTTGACGGGGTCCTTGGCGGAGCCGAACGGCGGTGCGTAGGCGAGCTCGAGCTCGGCCAGGTCGTCGGCGCCGAAGCCGGCGCGCAGCGAGGTGGCGAGCACGTCGATGCGCTTGTCCACACCCGAGCGGCCGACACCCTGGGCGCCCAGGAGGGTGCCGTCGGGGGCGAAGGTCGCCATGAGGTGCACCTGGTCCGCGCCGGGGTAGTAGCCAGCGTGGTTGAGGTGGTGGGTGTGGTGGACGACGTGCTCGATGCCTGCCTGGTCGAGCATGCGCGGCGAGGCGCCGGTGATCGCGGCGGTGAGGTTGAACACCTTGACGATCGCGGTACCGAGCACGGGCTTGGCGGGCTTGGCGACGCCCATGATGGACTCGGCGGCGCGTCGGCCCTGGCGGTTGGCGGGGCCGGCGAGCGGGACGGGCCCGACGACGCCGGTGATCTGGTTCTTGACGGCGATGGCGTCGCCGACGGCCCAGATGCTCGGGTCGGCGGTGCGCTGGTGCTCGTCGACGATGATCGCGCCACGCTCGTCGACCTCGAGGCCGGCGTCGGACGCGAGCGACGAGTTGGGGCGGACGCCCACGGAGACGACGACGATGTCGACGTCTGCGGCGGCGCCGTTGGACAGGGTGACGGTGACGCCGTTGCCGGACGCGGCGGGCTCGACGGCGGAGGCCGCGAGGCCGGTGACGACGTCGACGCCGTTGGCGCGCAGCTCGAGCTCGACGAGGCGCGCCATCTCGGGCGCCAGCGGGGGCAGGACCTGGGGGGCCATCTCGATGAGGGCCACGTCGAGGCCGCGCTCGCGGAGGGCCTCGGCGGTCTCGAGGCCGATGAAGCCGGCGCCGAGCACGGCGGCGGTCTTGGCCTCGCCGACGCGGGCAGCGAGGGCGGTGGCGTCGTCCACGGTGCGCAGGTGGGTGACCTGGGGGAGGTCCATGCCGGGGATGGGCGGCGTGAACGCGGTGGCGCCGGGGGAGAGGATGAGCGCGTCGTAGGAGACGACGTCGCTGCCCTCGGGGCCGACGACGGTGACGGTCTTGGCGGTGCGATCGATCGAGGTGACCTCGGTGTTGACTCGCACGTCGAGGCCCAGGGATGCGCCGAGGGTCTTGGGGGTGTGCAGGAGCAGGGAGTCGCGGGACTCGATGTCTCCGCCGACGTGGTACGGCAGGCCGCAGTTGGCGAACGAGACGTCCGGGCCCTTCTCGAAGACGATGATCTCGGCGGACTCGTTGAGGCGGCGGGCGCGTGCGGCGGCACTCATGCCTCCGGCGACACCTCCGACGACGACGATGCGCATGGGTACTCCTTCCAGGGGTTGATGGCACCACCGTACCAGATACCCCCGGGGGTATGCGAGACCTAGGTCCCGCGGGCACCTCACCGCACGATCGGCGCGCTTCAGATCAGCGTACGAGCAGGCGCGACGCCGCGTGGGGTGGGTGAGCCGTCAACCTGTCCGGAACGGGTCCGGCAGGCCGACGGCGAGGCGCCGCGAGGAGATCGCGGCGCGAAAGGATCCCGACCGAGGTCAGGACAGGGCCATGAACATCTTCTCGAGGCGGACCTTCGCCTCGGACGCGCTCTCGCCCTCGCGCACGCACTGCTCCAGGCCGGACGCGATCATGGTGAAGCCCGCGCGGTCGATCGCCTTCGAGACGGCGGCGAGCTGCGTGACGATGTCGCCGCACTCGCGCCCCTCCTCCACCATGCGGAGGACTCCGGCGAGCTGTCCGTGCGCACGGCGCAGGCGCTTCACGACCGGCTCGAGGTCGGCTTCGGTGAGGTGAACCTCGGACATGGGGGCCTCCATAGCACTAGATGACAAGACAGGATACCCCTCCCCGTACCCCTTGGCCCAGGCCGTGTGAGGAAGTCGTGCCAACATAAAGCCATGACCGACGCTGTCGACACCGCCGCCGCCTCGGGCGCCGGCCCGATGCACCCCGAGCTCCTGCCTCAGGAGCGTCCTCTCGCTCAGTCCTGGCTCGCCGACGCCGTGCGCCGCACGCTCAGCGAGGACCTGGGAGGCTTCCCCGGCCGCGACGTCACCACGCAGGCCACCATCCCGTCGGACGCGCGCGTGTCCGCTGCTGTGGTGATGAGGGAGTCCGGCGTCGTCGCCGGGCTCGACGTGGTGCCCGAGGTGCTCGGCCAGGTGGCCATCCGGCTCGGCCTTCCCCGCCCGACGGTCGAGCTGGCAGTCTCCGACGGCGACCAGGTCGACGCAGGCACGACCCTCGCGACGATCGAGGGCGTCGGCCACGTGGTCCTCATCGCCGAGCGCACGATGCTCAACCTGCTGTCACGGGCGTCGGGCATCGCGACCCACACCCGGCGCTGGGCCACGGCGCTCCAGGGCACCGGCGCGCAGGTGCTCGACACCCGCAAGACCACGCCCATGCTCCGCGAGCTCGAGAAGTACGCCGTGCGCTGCGGCGGCGGCGTCAACAAGCGCATCGGCCTCTACGACTGCGCGATGGTGAAGGACAACCACATCGCCGCTGCAGGCTCGGTGACCGCAGCGATCCAGGCGATCGCCGAGGCGTTCCCCGACGTACCCGTCCAGGTGGAGGTCGAGTCGCCGGCGCAGGCGCACGAGGCGATCAAGGCCGGCGCCCGCTTCCTCATGCTCGACAACATGGCGCCCGACGCGATGGCCGAGCTCGTCGCAGAGATCCGCGCCAAGGAGAAGAAGACGGGCCGCGTCCTGCTCGAGGCCACGGGCGGGCTCACGCTCGACAACGCGGCCGACGTGGCCGTCACCGGCGTCGACTACCTCTCCGTCGGCGCCCTCACCCACAGCTCACCGATCGTGGACATCGCGCTCGACCTGAAGTAGCCGAGCGGCCGGGCCGGCCCGCACTCGGGGAACACGCCTGCGCGAGACCCGGGAGCCCGTCGTCCCTCTGGCCGGACCTCACCGCGCGCGCCCGCCCGCTCGATGTGACACTGGGCGGATGTCCGACCACCGCGACTCCGTCATCGCTCGATGGCTGCGCGCAGGCGACCAGGGCGACCTCGATGCCTTCGATGCGCTGCTGCATGAGGACGTCATGGTCCACGCCCCCGGTGGTCTGTCCACGTCGGCACGCGCGCAGGAGAAGGACGTGTGGCGCGCGGCGCTCGCGGCGATGCCCGACCTGCACCACGAGGTGCAGGAGGTCGTGGCGGAGGAGGGCGTCGAGATGGCGCGCGTGATCGTCACCGGCACGATGGTCGGCACCTTCGGAGGGGTCGACGGCACCGGCAGGTCGTTCCGCATGGACCAGGCCGTCGTCGTCCACCTGCGCGACGGCATGGTCCAGGAGGCCTGGGAGATCGCAGATCTGACGGCGCTCAAGGAGCAGATCTGACGGCGCTCAAGGACCAGGTGGGTGATGCGTGACGGGGCTCTGAACCCAGTGAGAGGCCGCTGAGCGGCCCGGTTCGTGGGCCACGGAGCGCCGCCGGTACCCTAGAGGGCGTGAACGACCAGCCTGCTCTCCCTGACGACGACGACCTTCCCGACCAGATGCGGGTCCGGCGCGCCAAGCGCGACCGCCTCATCGCTGACGGCGGCGAGGCCTACCCGGTCACCGTGGACCGCACTCACGAGATCGCCGACGTCAAGGCCGCCTATGACGGGCTGGCCGACGGCGAGGAGACGGAGGACATCGTCGGCGTCGCCGGCCGTGTGGTCTTCGTCCGCAACACGGGCAAGCTGTGCTTCGCGTCGATCCAGGATGGCGCCGGCGAGCGCCTGCAGATCATGCTGAGCCTCGCTGAGGTCGGCGAGGACTCGCTCGCCGCCTTCAAGTCCGACGTGGACCTGGGCGATCACCTGTTCGCCAAGGGGCGTGCCATCAAGTCGCGTCGTGGCGAGGTGTCGGTGTTCGCCTCGGAGTGGGCGATCGCGTCGAAGGCGCTGCGCCCCCTGCCCGTCCTGCACAAGGACCTGGCCGAGGACACCCGCGTCCGCCAGCGCTACGTGGACCTGATCGCGCGCCCGCTCGCGCGCGACACCGTGCGCAACCGCGCCACCCTGAACCGCAGCCTGCGCGAGTCCCTGCACTCTCGCGGCTACATCGAGGTCGAGACCCCGATGCTGCAGACGCAGCCGGGCGGCGCCGCTGCGCGCCCGTTCGTCACGCACATGAACGCGTACGACATCGACCTGTACATGCGCATCGCGCCGGAGCTGTTCCTCAAGCGTGCGGCCGTGGGCGGCGTGGAGAAGGTCTTCGAGATCAACCGCAACTTCCGCAACGAGGGCGCGGACTCGTCGCACTCGCCCGAGTTCTCGATGCTCGAGGCGTACGAGGCGTACGGCAACTACGACACGATGGCCACGCTGACGCGCGAGCTCGTGCAGGGAGCCGCCGACGACATCTTCGGCACGCAGGTCGTGACGCTCACCGACGGCGAGGAGTACGACCTCTCCGGCGAGTGGACCACGCTCGACATGTACGGCTCCCTCTCGGAGGCGATCGACGAGGAGATCACCGCCGACACAACGGTGGCGCACCTCGAGATGCTGTGCGACCGCTTCGAGATCTCCGTGGACCCCAAGCGGGTCAACCACGGAAAGCTCGTCGAGGAGCTGTGGGAGCACCACGTCGGCTCCACCCTGCACGCGCCTACGTTCGTGCGCGACTTCCCGGTCGAGACGAGCCCGCTGACCCGCGACCACCGGTCCAAGAAGGGGATCGTGGAGAAGTGGGACCTGTACGTGCGCGGCTTCGAGCTGGCGACGGCGTACTCGGAGCTCGTTGACCCCGTGATCCAGCGCGAGCGGTTCGAGCAGCAGGCGCGCATGGCGGCGCAGGGCGACGACGAGGCGATGCGCGTGGACGAGGACTTCCTGACCGCGATGGAGTACGCGATGCCCCCGTCGGGCGGTATGGGCATGGGAATCGATCGACTCCTGATGGCGCTCACCGGCCTGGGAATTCGCGAGACCATCACTTTCCCGCTCGTGAAGCCGCACGAGGCGTGACATGAGCGGCATCGACGCCATGCTGATCAGCATCATTCCGAGCATCGGGGTGGGGCTGCTCTTCTGGTATGTGATGCGTGCTGTCATCCGTGCGGACAGGAATGAGCGCGCGGCGATCGCCGCTCAGGAGGCGGAGTGGGATGCGCAGCAGGAGGCCGCGGCGGGATCGGGGCACGCTTCCAGCGAGGACGCGCCGGAACCGGATTCGGGTGTGAACGGCGGGGCCGAAGGCTCGGGCCGCGAGACGAGCAGTTCGCAGGGATAACTCTCGACTTTTCCGTCGAGTGTGGGGGAAATATGGCCCCGGGGGTATTTCAATCCTCTCGGAATCGGAATTAATCCTCCGATTTCCACAGGTTATCGGCTCAATTCGCGCGTTTTCGTGGGTGTATGTCTATGCTGGGCGTGCGAGGGGACCGAACGCGACGATTTCCCTGAGGGAACAGGAATTCGCCGCAGAATCTGGGAAAGGATCCAGGATGGCTCAGAAGGTCCAGGTAGTGCTCATCGACGACCTCGACGGAGGCGCCGCCACCGAGACCGTGTCGTTCGCGCTGGACGGCACCAAGTACGAGATCGACCTCAACGCGGACAACGCCGCAGCGCTTCGCACCGACCTCGAGAAGTGGACCTCCAAGTCCCGCAAGGTCTCCGCCGGACGTGGCCGCCGCGCCGCTGGCTCCAGCCGCAAGTCCCGCACCGACGCGCACGCGGTGCGCGAGTGGGCCCGTGCGCAGGGCATGGAGGTCTCCGAGCGCGGACGCGTCTCGCAGGAGCTCCGTGACGCCTACGACGCGGCGCACTGATGGCCCGACTCTGGTGGGGTACCTACCCCGCTGAGGGCCTCGGCACGCCCGTAGGCCTCGGCGAGGGCCTATGGAGGCAGGACGACGGAACGGCTGCGCAGGTGCTCGAGCTGCCCGCGCCGTCGTTCGTCCTCGCCCACCCCTCGGAGCCGCTCCTGTACGCGCTGTCGGAGGCGCCCGCCTCCGTGGTGCACACGATCGACGTGTCCGACCCGGACGACCCCCGCGTCGTCGCGTCGATCCCCACCGGGGGGACCGACGGCTGTCACCTGCTGCTCTCCCGTGAGGCCGACGCTCTCTACGTGAGCCACTACGGCAGCGGGGACCTGGTGGTGCTCGCGCTCCTGCCCGACGGCATGCCCGGCTACGACGAGCAGCTTCAGCGGCACGAGCACCACGGCCACGGACCCCGCACGGACCGCCAGGAGGCGCCGCACGCGCACTCGGCCTCGTTCGCGCCGGGAGGCAAGCACGTGCTCGTCGCTGACCTCGGCACCGACGAGCTGCGTCGCTACCGCGTGGACCCTGGCGGGATCCTCGAGCCGGACGGCATCGCCGCCACCTTGCCCGGGGGGTCCGGACCGCGCCACATGGCGGTCCGCGGCGACCTTCTCTATGTGACGTGCGAGCTCGACTCCATGCTTCGCACCTTCCGCTGGGACGCGGAGACGGCCGAGGCGATCCTCATCGAGGAGCAGGCGATCACCGCAGTCGCACCCCGCTCCGAGGACACGAGGGACGCCTCGCATGTGGCGCTCGTGGACGACGTCCTGCTCGTGGGCGTCCGCGGCCCCGATGTCATCGCCGTGTTCGACCTGAGCCCAGAGGGGTGGCCCCGCTACAGGGCGAGCCTCGACTCAGGGCACTGGCCGCGCTACTTCGCGGTGATCGACGGACGCCTCCACATCGCGTGCGAGCGCGGTCACCAGGCACGCTCGTACGCATGGTCCGACGTGCTCGCCCTCGCGCCGGAGCAGGAGATCGGCGCGATCGCCGAGCTGCCGTTCCAGGAGATCGCGATCACCAGCCCGGCCTGCGTCGCCCAGCGGTGACCGGGCGCGGTCCGGAGGGCCGACGCCCCTGCCGGCCGGGGGAGTGGCGCGTCGTCCCGCTCAGGCCGTCGTGCTGCGTCGTCCCCGCTCGGGCATTCCGTCCCGGTCGCGCCCACCCGGCACGCCGCTAGGCTGAGTCCATGACCTACACACTGATCCTGCTCCGCCACGGCGAGAGCGAGTGGAACGAGAAGAACCTGTTCACCGGCTGGGTCGACGTCCCCCTGAACGAGAAGGGCTGGGGCGAGGCCAAGCGCGGCGGCGAGCTGCTCAAGGAGGAGGGCATCCTGCCCGACGTGGTCCACACGTCGCTCCTGCGTCGCGCCATCATGACCGCGAACCTCGCGCTCGACTCCGCCGACCGTCACTGGATCCCCGTGAAGCGCAACTGGCGCCTCAACGAGCGCCACTACGGCGACCTCCAGGGCAAGAACAAGGCCGAGACCCTCGAGCAGTTCGGCGAGGAGAAGTTCATGATCTGGCGTCGCTCGTACGACGTGCCGCCGCCCGTCATCTCGGACGACAACCAGTACACGCAGGAGGGCGACCCCCGCTACGCCGGTGAGCCCGTCCCGAAGACCGAGTGCCTCAAGGACGTCCTCGAGCGCGCCCTGCCCTACTGGGAGTCGGACGTGGTCCCGGACCTCAAGGCCGGCAAGACCGTCCTCGTCGCGGCCCACGGCAACTCGCTCCGCGCGATCGTCAAGCACCTTGACGGCATCGCGGATGACGAGATCGTCGGCGTGAACATCCCCACCGGCATCCCGCTCGTCTACCACCTGGACGAGGAGACGCTGAAGCCCACCAACCCGCGCGGCACCTACCTCGACGCCGACGCGGCCGCCGCGGCGATTCAGGCTGTCGCGAACCAGGGTAAGAAGTAACCTAGAAGCAAGCGTTCGGTCAGCCTCTCATCGTCTGGCCAGACAGCGAAGGGCCCCCACCGCACGGTGGGGGCCCTTCGTCGTGTCAGGCGGCGCGAGCCGAGGCGGGCCGCGCGTGACCGAGCCCGCAGCCCCGCGGGAGAGAGATGCGGGCCGCAGGCTCGGACGTCAGATGCGGGCCTGCTCGCCCGTGTGGTCGCCCGTGACCAGGTAGACGATCCGGCGCGAGATGCCGACGGCGTGGTCGCCGAAGCGCTCGTAGAAGCGCGCCATCAGGGCGATGTCGAGCACCTCCTGATTGGAGCCCTCGAACTGGGGGTCGAGCAGCGACTGGTACGCCTCGGCGTGCAGCCGGTCCAGGTTGTCGTCATCGGAGACGATCTCAGCCGCGGCGTTGAGGTCGCGCGTCTCCATGAGGCTGCGCACCGCGGTGGCCGTCTCCGCGGCCGCCGCGGCGAAGCGCTCGAAGATCTCGTGCTGAGCCGCCGGGATCGCGGACTCCGGGTAGGCGCGTCGGGCAGCCTCGGCGATGTGCTGCGCGAGGTCGCCCATGCGTTCCAGGGCGGCCGAGATGCGCAGCGCCGAGATGATGGTGCGCAGGTCGAGACCGACAGGCTGCTGCTGTGCGATCAGCAGCACGCAGCGCTC
This sequence comes from Demequina zhanjiangensis, assembly GCF_030418315.1. Taxonomy (GTDB): domain Bacteria; phylum Actinomycetota; class Actinomycetes; order Actinomycetales; family Demequinaceae; genus Demequina; species Demequina zhanjiangensis. The sequence goes on along the minus strand of NZ_JAUHPV010000002.1, from coordinate 97,675 downwards.
GTCGACGGTCTCCTCGATGTCGTCGAGCTTCGCGTCGTCAGCGATGACGGACTGCGCGAGCTCCACGTTGGCGGTGAGCAGCGCCTCGTTCGCACGGTTGATGGCCGTCTCGACGTGGCGGCCCATGGCGATGAGGTCGTCCGCGAGCTCGGACATCTCAGCGGTGAACAGCGTTCGCATGGTTCTCCTTGTGGGACAGGTGACGCCCACAAGTCTCCCATCACTTCCAGGGCCGACGCATGCCCAGCGGTGAACAAATGGTGTCTCTCGTGAACATTGGGTGAACTCGATGCCGCGTGGGTACGGTGTCCGCATGGATGGCGTGGATGTCATGTGGATCGTGTTGGCATTCGCCGCCGGCACCGGGTTCGGTGCGCTGCTGCTGCGTCGTCGGCACAAGCAGGAGGTCATCGCCCGCACTCTCGTGCCGCACCGCACCCGCGAGGTGCTGTCTGCGATGCAGTCGGGAGCCGTGATCGTGCGCCGCGACCGTCGCGCCGCCTTCGCCAACGCGGCCGCCGCCGCTCTGGCCGTCGCACGCCTGGACGGGAAGCTCCAGCCCGAGGTCGCCGACCTGGCCGAGGAGGCCTGGGAACGTGGCGAGCCCGTGGAGCGCGAGGTCGAGATCCGCCGCGGCGTGCTCGGCGCGATCACCCACGTGCACGTGCGCGTCACCCCGCTCGGCGACGAGCTCGCGCTCGCGGTCGCGAACGACAACACCGAGATGCGCGCCGCTGAGCAGACCCGCCGCGAGTTCGCCACCAACGTGTCGCACGAGCTGAAGACGCCCGTCGGCGCGCTCTCCCTGCTCGCTGAGACGATCGAGGAGGGCGCCGACGACCCCGACATGGTGCGCGAGTTCGCGCGCAAGATTCGCAAGGAGTCGCGCCGGCTCACCAAGCTCATCCAGGAGATCATCGAGATCTCGCGCCTCCAGGGCGAGGAGTCCGTGCGGGACCACAAGCCCGTCGACCTGCTCGCGGTCGTCCAGGAGTCGATCGACGGCGCGGCCCTCACCGCCGACCAGCGACGGATCGAGGTGAGCAGCGCCGTGACCGCCGACCCCGTCGTCATGGGGGACCACGACCTGCTCGTCATGGCGGTCCGCAACCTCGTGGACAACGCGATCGCGTACTCCGAGGAGGGCGGCAAGGTGACCGTGTCCCTCGCGGAGGAGGACGGAGTGGCCTCGGTCGCCGTCATCGACCGCGGCATCGGCATCGATCTGAAGGACCAGGAGCGGATCTTCGAACGCTTCTACCGCACGGACCCCGCACGCTCCCGCTCCACGGGCGGCACCGGGCTGGGACTGAGCATCGTCAAGCACATCGCCCTGCGCCACGCAGGGACGGTCGAGGTGTGGTCGCAGCCGAGCGTCGGCTCGACCTTCACGCTGCGTCTCCAGACGCAGGAGGAGGGAACGGTCGAATGAGCGAGGCGCACATCCTCGTCGTCGAGGACGAGGAGTCCTACAGGGACTCCCTGAAGTATCTGTTGGGACGCGAGGGATTCAGCGTCTCCACCGCCGAGACGGGCACCCGCGGCGTCGAGCTCTTCGAGCGCGACGGGGCCGACCTGGTCCTGCTCGACCTCATGCTCCCCGGCATGAGCGGCACCGACGTCTTCCGCACCATCAGAGAACGCTCCGAGGTGCCCATCATCATGGTCACCGCCAAGGACGACCAGGTGGACAAGATCATCGGCCTCGAGCTCGGCGCCGACGACTACGTCACCAAGCCCTACAGCGGCCGCGAGCTCGTGGCCCGCGTCCGCTCCGTGCTGCGTCGCGCCGCCGCAGGCTACGACTCGCTCGCCGACGAGCCGACGCGCGTCAGCGTCGCAGGCATGACGATCGACCCCGAGCGGCTCACCATGCAGCGCGACGGCGAGACCACGTCGCTGCCCCCCAAGGAGTTCGGCCTTCTTCTCCTGCTCGCCCAGAACGCGGGACGCGTCCTGCCCCGCCAGGTCATCATCGACCGCGTCTGGGGCGCCGACTACTACGGCGACACCAAGACGCTCGACGTGCACATCAAGCGGCTCCGGGCGAGGATCGAGGAGGACCCGCACAACCCCGTGCTGATCCAGACCGTCCGCGGCGTCGGCTACACGCTCGAGCCGCCCGCCTGACCGTCGTTCACCTGACGGCCACCTCGGCGTGATCGCAGCGTGACACCCAGGATCGGGTTCACCTGATGTTCACCTAGAGTTCAGGTTCCCCCCTCCGAGCCGTCACCTTCTCTGCCTAGCGTTCTAGTTGTCCGGCAGGGAGCCGGGTCATCCGCATGTGAGGAATTCGAACGTGAAGATTGCCAAGCGCACCGGTGCCGTCGCTACGGCTGCTGTGCTGTCTCTCGCCCTGGCCGCCTGCTCGGCGTCCAACGAGGGCTCCGACGAGTCGTCGGCCCCCGCGTCGTCCGACGACACCACCACCACCGTCGAGCTCTCCGGCTCGCTGAACGGCGCGGGCGCGTCGTCCCAGGAGTCGGCCATGGAGGCCTGGCGTGCCGGCTTCCAGAGCCTCAACGCCGACGTCACCGTCAACTACGACCCCGTCGGCTCCGGCGGCGGTCGCACCCAGTTCCTCGACGGCGCCACCTCCTTCGCGGGCTCCGACTCGCTGATGGACTCCGAGGAGTACGAGCTCGCCGTCGGTCGCTGCGACGGTGAGTCGGGCGCGATCCACCTGCCCATGTACATCTCCCCGATCGCCGTCATCTTCAACCTTCCCGGCGTCGACTCGCTGAACATGGACGCGGACACCATCGCGGACATCTTCAACGGCGAGATCACCTCGTGGGACGACGAGGCCATCGCCTCGCAGAACGAGGGCGTCGAGCTCCCGTCGTCGACCATCACGATCGTGCACCGCGCCGACGAGTCGGGCACCACCGAGAACTTCACCGACTACCTGTCGAAGGCCTCGACCACCTGGGGCCACGAGGCCTCGGGCGACTGGGCCGGCGCCGCCGGTGAGTCCGGCCAGGGCACCTCGGCTCTCGTCCAGATCGTCCAGGACACCGAGGGCACCATCGGCTACGCCGACGCGTCGCGCGCCGGTGACCTGGGCACCGTCGCCGTCAAGGTCGGCGAGGAGTACGTGCCGTTCTCGCCGGAGGCCGCTGCCGCGGTCGTCGACGCCTCGCCCGCCGCTGAGGGCACCAACGGTGCGAACGACCTCGCGATCGAGCTCGACCGCACCACGACCGCCGCGGGCGCCTACCCGCTGGTCCTGGTCTCGTACCACATCCTGTGCCAGCAGTACGACGACGAGGCCGAGCGCACGCTCGTGACCGAGTTCCTCAAGTACGTGGCCTCCGCCGACGGCCAGGGCCAGGCCGCCTCCGCCGCCGGCTCCTCGCCGATCTCCGCGACGCTCTCCGAGCGCATCACGGGCATCCTCGACGAGATCGCGGCTGCGTAACAACGGATAGGCAGGGTGGTGGGTTCATCTGAGAGGATGAACCCACCACCCTCCTGCTGTCACTCACGACGGAGCACTACGTGACCACCACCCAGGACCGCCAGTCCGCAGGCGTCGAGATCACGCCTCTCACGGCGCCCGCGCAGCGTACGGCGAACACCGCCTTCCGAGGCCTGTCGATCACGGCGGCCAGCCTGATCCTCGTCACCCTCGCGGCAGTGGCCACCTTCCTCCTCGTGGAGGCCTGGCCCGCCATCACCGACGCGTCCGGCGAGCTCGCCGACAAGGTCTCATGGATCAGGCCCGACGAGGGTCAGAGCCTCATCGAGATCGCTGGCTACCTCATCTTCGGCACGGTGCTCATCTCCGCGATCGCGCTGCTGATCGCCACCCCGCTGTCGATCGGCATCGCGCTCTTCATCTCGCACTACGCGCCCCGCAAGCTGGCCTCCGGCCTCGGCTACCTGATCGACCTGCTCGCCGCGATCCCCTCCGTCGTCTACGGCCTCTGGGGCGCGATCGTGCTCATCCCCGTGCTGCAGCCCTTCTACCAGTGGCTCGCCGACTACCTGGGATGGATCCCGCTCTTCGCCCCCGCGGACGACGGGACGGTGTCCAACACGGGCCGCGTCGCCCTCTCCGCCGGCATCGTCCTCGCGATCATGGTGATCCCCATCATCACGGCCGTCACCCGCGAGGTTTTCCTGCAGACCCCCAAGCTCCACGAGGAGGCGGCGCTCGCCATGGGTGCCACCCGCTGGGAGATGGTCCGCATGGCCGTGTTCCCCTTCGGACGCTCGGGCATCATCGGCGCCACCATGCTCGGCCTGGGCCGCGCGCTCGGAGAGACCATGGCCGTGTACATGATCCTCTCCGTCGGCCTCACCTACTCGTTCCAGATCCTCAACGCCGCGAACCACAACACCATCGCGTCGTACATCGCGGGCCAGTTCCCTGAGGCCAACTCGCAGGGCGTGAGCGCGCTGATCGCGCTCGGCCTCGCGCTGTTCGTCATCACGCTGCTGGTCAACATGCTGGCGCGCTGGATCGTGTCGCGCCGCTCCGAGTTCTCGGGAGCCAACTGATGACCTCCACCACCCTTGACACCGCGGGGCTCGGCAAGCTGCCGCTGCGGCGCCGCCTGACGAACGGCTGGATGAGCTTCGTCGTCTACTTCGCCTTCGCGCTCGCCGTCATCCCGCTCGTGTGGCTGTCGGTCACCGTGGTCGAGCGCGGCGTGGACCGGTTCATGGTCGACTCGAACGGCGACGCCAACTTCAACCTCGACTTCCTGCAGCAGTCGATGCGCGGAGTGTTCGGAGGCATGCCGGAGGGCGGCATCCTGCACGCCATCTGGGGCACGCTGCTCATCACGATCGCCGCGACCGTCATCTCCGTGCCGATCGGCCTGCTCACCGCGATCTACATCGTCGAGTACGGCAACGGCTGGCTCAAGAAGGCAGTCACGTTCTTCGTGGACGTCATGACGGGCATCCCGTCGATCGTCGCCGGTCTGTTCGCGTACGCGCTCTTCGCGATCGTCGTCGGGCCAGGCACCAAGACAGGATTCGTCGGCGCCGTCGCGTTGTCGGTGCTCATGATCCCCGTCGTCGTCCGCTCGTCGGAGGAGATGCTGCGGCTCGTGCCCAACGAGCTCCGCGAGGCCTCCTACGCGCTCGGCGTGCCCAAGTGGCTGACGATCCTCAAGGTGGTCGTCCGCACCGCCATCGCGGGAATCGCGACCGGTGTGACGCTCGCGATCGCCCGCGTCATCGGCGAGACGGCCCCGCTGCTCGTCGCCGTCGGCGTCGCCGACTCGATGAACCTCAACCTGTTCGACGGACGAATGATGGCGCTGCCCGTGTACATCGTGTCCGAATGGCGCAAGGGCGTGCAGCCGTGCAACGACCCGTCCGTGGCGTGCGTCGGTGAGATCACCGAGTACCGCGCCTGGGCGGCGGCGCTCGTGCTCATCCTCATCGTCATGGCGCTCAACCTCATCGCGCGCCTCATCTCCCGCTACTTCAGCCCCAAGACCGGACGGTAAGGACCCCTCTTCATGTCCAAGCGCATCGACGTCAACAACCTCAACGTCTACTACGGCGGCTTCCTCGCCGTGGAGGACGTGTCGCTCTCCATCGAGGCGAAGTCCGTGACGGCCTTCATCGGCCCGTCGGGCTGCGGCAAGTCGACCTTCCTCCGCACCCTCAACCGCATGCACGAGGTCATCCCCGGCGCCCGCGTCGAGGGCGAGGTCCTCATGGACGGCGTCAACCTCTACGACCCGCAGGTGGACCCGGTCGCGGTCCGCCGCCACGTCGGCATGGTGTTCCAGCGTCCGAACCCGTTCCCCACGATGTCCATCGAGGAGAACGTGCTCGCGGGCGTGAAGCTCAACAGCAAGCGCATGTCCAAGTCCGACTCTCAGGACCTGGTCGAGTCGTCGCTGCGCGGCGCGAACCTGTGGGAGGAGGTCAAGGACCGCCTCGACAAGCCCGGCTCCTCGCTCTCCGGTGGCCAGCAGCAGCGTCTGTGCATCGCCCGCGCGATCGCGATCAAGCCGGACGTGCTCCTCATGGACGAGCCCTGCTCGGCGCTCGACCCGATCTCCACGCTCGCGATCGAGGACCTCATCCAGGAGCTCAAGTCCGAGTACACGATCGTGATCGTGACCCACAACATGCAGCAGGCCGCGCGCGTGTCCGAGAAGACGGCGTTCTTCAACATCGCGGGCACCGGCAAGCCGGGCAAGCTGATCGAGATGGACGACACCACGACCATCTTCTCGGCGCCGGCCGAGAAGGCCACCGAGGACTACATCTCGGGCCGCTTCGGTTGATCCGCTGAACGTGAGCGACGGCCCCTGGGGGAGACCCCAGGGGCCTTCGTCGTCCCGGACCTCTCGCGGCTCAGCTCGCCGACAGTGCGAACCAATCCGGGGCGCGACACGCCAGCGTGTCGCGCACCTGAGCGGCGTGGCGTCGGGGTGTCGAGCGTGAGGTTGGTTCGGACTGTCGCCGTGCGCCGTGCGCCGTGCGCCTCGCGCCGTTGAGCCGCGAGCCGCGAGCCGCGAGCCGCGGCGCGCACGGCCCCGGACGGCCCCGGACGCGCAGAAGCCCCGGGCGGCCTGCCCGGGGCTTCTGGAGAGTCTGAGGCGGAGTGCGTCAGCCCGCGACGGACTGGAGCATCTCCAGCGTGTCGGCGTACTCCTCGAGCGTGCCGTCGAGCACCGGGACGTCCACGTCCTGCATGCCGGAGCGCGGCGTCTCGACCGAGACCGACGCGATGAGACCGGGGGCCGCGGTGCTGGTGCCCACGACGGCGGTCTCGTCCTCGTCGAGGCCGAGCGCGACGACGCCGCCTGCCGGCACCGTGAAGCTCGTGTCCTCGCCGCCGAGTCCGACGGTCACGGAGACGGGCTCGTCGCCCGAGTTGTCGAAGGAGCCGATCAGCGCGGCGGGTGCGCCCTCGTCCGTGGAGATCACCAGCAGGTTGAGGCCGGTGACGTCCTCGAGCTCCAGTCGGACACCGTCGGAGGCGGAGTACTGCTGGGACGTGGTGATGGACGCAGCGAAGGAGCAGCTGGCGAGGGACAGGGCGACGATCGCGGCCGCGGCGATGCGGGCGGTGACTTGCAGCTTCACGTAGGGGACCTTTCCAGGGAGACGTGCAGGACCAGGATAGTGGGTACGCGGGGCGTCGCTCACGGCGTGTCGTTTCGGCGGGTCCCAGAGTGTACCTGTTATTGCACGGGGCGCGAATGATAGACTGGGGCTCCGCGACGAAGGGGCTATCTCCACAATGAACTTTGCAGTCGGCGAGACCGTCGTCTACCCGCACCACGGTGCGGCCACCATTCAGGACATCTTCAAGAGGACCATCAAGGGCGAGGAGAAGACGTACCTGGAGCTCCGTGTCGCACAGGGCGACCTGACCATCAAGGTCCCCGCGGAGAACGTCGACCTGGTCGGCGTCCGCGACGTCGTCGACGAGGCTGGCCTCGAGAAGGTGTTCGGCGTCCTGCGTGAGCCGTACGTCGAGGAGCCCACCAACTGGTCGCGCCGCTTCAAGGCGAACGGTGAGAAGCTCGCCTCCGGCGATGTGATCCGCGTGGCCGAGGTCGTCCGCGACCTGAGCCGTCGTGACACCGACAAGGGCCTGTCCGCGGGCGAGAAGCGCATGCTTCACAAGGCGCGCCAGATCCTCGTCTCCGAACTCGCGCTCGCTGAGAAGTGCGACGAGGAGTCGGCGGAGGCCCGTCTGGACGAGGTCCTCGCCTCGTGACCGTCGCGGCCGTCGTGACGGCCGCTGGCTCAGGGACCCGGCTGGGTCTCGATGTTCCCAAGGCGCTCGCGCCCGTCGGCGGCATTCCGCTGGTGGCGTGGGCCGCGTCGTCCCTTGCCGCCGTGTGCGAGCAGGTCGTGGTCACCGCACCCGCCGAGCACCTCGACGCCTTTCGTGACGCCGTCGCACATGTGGCGGCCGACGTGGTGGTCGTCGCAGGCGGTGAGACCCGGCAGCGGTCGGTGGCGCTCGGCCTCGCCGCGGTGAGGCCTGACGCCGATGAGATCCTCGTGCACGATGCCGCCCGTGCCTTCATGCCGGTGGCGGTGTCGGGTCGCGCGCTCGCGGCCCTGGAGGACGCGGACGGCGTGATCCCCGTCCTTCCTGTCGTGGACACGATCGTGACGACCTCCGACGGCGCCCTCGGCTACCTTGACCGAGCCTCTCTCGGCGCAGTCCAGACCCCTCAGGCCTTCCGGGCCACCGAGCTCCGTGATGCGCATGCACGCGCTGAGGCTGACGGCTTCGAGGGCACCGACGACGGCTCGCTCCTCGTGCGCTACGGCTACCGCGTGGTGACCTGCGACGGCGACGTCGAGGGCCGCAAGGTCACTTATCCCGAAGACCTTGATCACTTCGAGCAGAGGATCGCGACGCCATGATCCGTACCGGAATCGGCACTGACACGCACGCGTACGGCGACGGCACGGGCCTCGCGCTCGCGGGGCTGAGCTGGCCCGACGAGCGCGCGCTGTCTGGTCACAGCGACGGTGACGTGGCCGCACACGCGATCTGCGATGCGCTGCTCTCCGCGTCGGGGCTGGGCGACCTGGGCTCCAACTTCGGCGTGGACCGGCCCGAGTGGAAGGGCGCCTCTGGCGCTGCGCTGCTTGCGGAGACCGCGCGCCGCGTCCGCGAGGCCGGCTTCCAGATCGGCAACGCGGCGGTGCAGGTCATCGGCAACCGTCCCAAGATCGGCCCGCGCAGGGCCGACGCGGAGGCTGCGATGTCGGACGCGATCGGCGCTCCCGTGACCGTCTCGGCGACCACGACGGACGGCCTCGGCCTCACCGGGCGCGGCGAGGGCGTCGCGGCGATCGCCACCGCTCTGGTCGTCGCACCGGACGCCTGACGGCCCTCATCTCCTCGGCGCCGTCCTGCGCAGACGCAGCCCTGCATCACGCCCGGTAGCCTTGAGGGCGTGACTCTGCACCTGTTCGACACCGCCACCCGCGTGGAGCGTCCCTTCACGCCCCTGACTCCCGGCAAGGTCGGCATCTATCTGTGTGGCCCCACGGTGCAGTCGAGCCCCCACATCGGTCACCTGCGATCCGCGGTCGCGTTCGACGTGCTGCAGCGGTGGCTGCAACGGTCCGGCCTGGACGTGACGATGGTGCGGAACATCACCGACATCGACGACAAGACCCTCACCAAGGCCGCGGACGCGGGAGTCGAGTGGTGGGCGTGGGCGCTGCGCTACGAGCGCGAGTTCCAGGCCGCGTACGCCGCCGTCGGCGTCCTGCCGCCCGATGCGGAGCCGCGCGCGACCGGCCACATGCCTGAGATCCTCGCGCTCACTGCGCGGCTGCTCGAGCTGGGTCACGCCTACGAGCACGATGGCTCCGTCTACTTCGACGTGCAGTCGTTCCCCGAGTACGGGTCGCTGACGCGGCAGTCGCTCGAGGACCTCGAGCCTGCGCCTGACGCCCCCGCGGATGTGAAGCGCGATCCCCGCGACTTCGCGCTGTGGAAGGCGTCGAAGGCCGACGAGCCTGAGACCGCGCGCTGGGACTCCCCGTGGGGTCCCGGTCGGCCGGGCTGGCACATCGAGTGCTCGGCGATGGCGCGCCGCTATCTGGGCGACGCCTTCGACATCCACGGCGGCGGTCTCGACCTGCGCTTCCCGCATCATGAGAACGAGCAGGCGCAGTCGCGCGCCGCCGGGTACGGCTTCGCGCAGACGTGGCTCCACTCCGCCTGGGTCACCCAGTCCGGGGCGAAGATGTCCAAATCGCTCGGCAACGGGCTGCTGGTGCAGGAGGTGCTCGCGCACCACTCTGCGGCGGCGCTCCGCCTCGCGCTCGCGCAGGTCCACTACAGGTCGATGCTCGAGTACTCCGATCAGACCATGGACGACGCCGAGGCGACGTGGGCGCGACTGTCAGGCTTCGTGACCCGCGCCTCCGAGCGCGTCGGCGCTCCCACGGCGGAGCAGGTCGCGTCCGCGGACCTGCCCGAGCCGTTCGTCACCGCGATGGATGACGACCTCGCGGTGCCGCGAGCCATGGCGCACATCCACGAGACCGTGCGCGGCGGAAACGCGGCGTTGACCGCAGGGGACGACGACGCGCTTCGCTCCGCGCTGCTGTCCGTGCGCGCGATGCTCGACGTCCTCGGGCTGGACCCCGCGTCGTCCCAGTGGGCCGACGCCTCCCGGACGTCCGAGCCGGCGCTCAAGGCGCTCGAGGTGCTCGTCGGAGCTGACATCGAGAAGCGCGCCGAGGCGCGCGCTGAGAAGGACTGGGCCGCCGCGGACGAGATCCGCGATCGGCTCCAGGCCGCAGGAATCGTCATCGAGGACGCCGCCGACGGCGCCCGCTGGGCGCTGGCCGAGGAGGGCTGACATGGCAGGGAACTCACAGCGTCGAGGCGCGACCCGCAACCCGGGCTCCAAGAAGGGTGCCTCGGTCGGCACAGGCGGGCACGGGCGCAAGGCGCTCGAGGGCAAGGGCCCCACGCCCAAGGCCGAGGACCGTCCGTACCACAAGGCGCACAAGGCGAAGCAGCGCGCGGAGCGTGAGGCTGCCAAGCGGCCGGCGCCGCGCGGCAAGCAGACGCCGCGGAACCGGACCTCGGGCTCCGACGAGCTCGCGATCGGCCGCAACAGCGTCCTCGAGGCGCTGCGCATGGGCATCCCCGCGAACGTGCTCCACGTGTTCAACCGGATCGAGGCGGACGACAGGGTCACCGAGATCGTCGGCCTCGCGGTCGAGGCGGGCATCGAGGTGCGCGAGGTCACCAAGGCGGCGCTCGACGGCCTCGCAGGCGGCAGTCCTCACCAGGGCGTCGCGCTCGAGGTGCCGCCGTACGAGTACGCGGACCCGCGCGACCTGCTCGAGGCGACCGCGCCAGTGCGCATCGTCGTCCTGGACCACATCCAGGATCCCCGCAATCTTGGCGCGATCCTCAGGTCGGCCGGTGCCTTCGGTGCCTCAGGCGTCGTCATCCCGGAGCGTCGCGCGGCAGGCGTGACGGTGGCCGCGTGGAAGGTGTCCGCTGGTGCGGCGGCGCGCGTGCCCGTCGCACGCGCGACGAACATCGCCCGGACCCTCGAGGACTACAAGAAGGCCGGCGTCTTCGCCATCGGTCTGGACGCCGGGGGAGAGGTCGACCTTCACGAGTCGAACCTGCTCGACGGGCCTCTCGCGATCGTCGTCGGGTCGGAGGGCGACGGGCTGTCGCGGCTCGTGTCCGAGACCTGCGACCAGATCGTCTCGATCCCGATCGCGGCGACCACGGAGAGCCTCAACGCGTCCGTCGCCACGTCGATCGCTCTGTACGAGGCCAAGCGCGCGGTGTCCTGACCCGCCATCCAGAGAGCGGAACTGAGGGGAGACCCGTATGACGTCGTCGTCTGCGTGGACCATCCATCCTGCGCTGACGATCGAGGTCGTCGCGTCGCGCCGTCGCTATCATCGCTACTTCGAGAACGAGTACGCGCGCATGGCGACGGGGGAGCGACCGGACGCTGCGCGCATCACAGCAGCGATCGTCCAGGAGCTGCCGGACGAGGAACCCGGTGACGTCCGCCGAAGTCTGCGGTTCAAGAAGATCTTCACGTACGACTACGTGGTCCGAGGGCTCGAGACGGATCACGTGCGGATCTACTTCAGGGATCAGCCCCTGGCTCGCGTCTACACCAATGTGGTCACCCTGTTCCTCCAGGCGCAGGTCATCGAGCCCGTCGCATACCTGAAACTGCTGGAGCGGAACATCCTCTTCATGCACGCGGCAGGGGTCACGAAGGGGCGTGACGCATACCTCTTCCCTGCATTCGGCGGCACCGGGAAGACGACTCTCACGCTTGGTCTCATGGGCGAGGGGATGCGGGTGCTCGGCGACGACCTGCTGCTCGTTGATGCCTCCTCCGGCGAGGTAAGGCGCTACCTGCGACCCTTGCATCTGTTCGCGTACAACATCCGCACCCTGCGAGGCGCTGAGGTGCCATGGCTTGTGCGCGCTCAGGTGCGTACGAAGGACCTCATGCGCGCGGTGCTTGAGCCGCTCACGCGTCAGGAGTTCCTCATCTCGACCCGTGTGCACGCCGAGGAGCTGTATGAGGACTTCAAGAAGGGCAAGCGGAGCACCGTGCGCCGAATCGTCTTCCTGTTGAGGGAGGGAGAGGACCACGCCCTCTCGACGACAGACGACTTGGCCGTGATCGTCGATCGAATCCTCGAGTCGGAGGATCTCAATGACAGCTTGTATGCCAACGTTCTCAACTCGGACCAGGTGGAGGATGTGGTCGCGCTTGAGCGCAACGTCATCGGCCACGTCATCGGTCACGTCGATCATGTGTCCTTCGTGAACACACGCAAGCTCGATTTCGACCAGCTCAGCGGTTTCAAGACGTGGTTGCTCTCTGACATCGGCGACGTGGTTCCGCAGCGGGCGGTGTCCTGATCCGCACGGGCAGGCTTCCCGCCGGCACCGTGCGGCGCCGGTCTGGCGGCGTCAGTCCTCGTCGGGGGAGTCCAGCGTGCCGAGCTCTGCCTCGGCGTCCCGTGCCGCGCGCTCCTCGGCGGTGAGGGGACGCCGGGTCTGCGTGGGGATGCGCGTCGACACCCGCGTGACGGTGGGCTCCGGCTCCTCCTCGGGCTCCGGGACGCCGCCCCACGCGTGCGTGTTGTCGTTCGCGTACGGGTCGCGGACCTCGTAGCGGGTGCCTACCTCCGCGGTGAGCGCCGGCAGCTCGGCCGTCATCTCGGCGAGCGAGCGCCCCAGGACGGCCTGCTCGTCGGCCTTGGTGGGAAGCACGTTCTTGACGTACGACGCGGTCGCGACCGGCATCGGCACGTCCTTCGCGGCGGCCTGCGCCAGGTACCAGCGGTGGTCGAGCACCTCGTGGAACACCTGCGCGGGCTCGAGCTTGCCACGCAGCGCGCGGGGCACGGCGCGGACCGTGGGCTCGAAGATGTGGGTGAGCCATTCGTGGGCGACGAACGTCTCGTCGGCGCTGGCCCCTGCACGGTCCTCGCGCACGACCCGGTACTCGTCGATGTCGTTGAGGAGGCGTCGCGCCTGGTTCTCCTGCACGTCGAGGCCGGTGAGGCGCATGAGGCGACGTGAGTGGTAGCCGGCGTCCACGACCTTGGGCCGCAGGGTGATGGCGGTGCCGTCCTCGGTCTGCTGCATGTCGATCTCGCCGAGGTCGAAGCCCAGGGCGTTGAGCGCGCGGACGCGCTCGGCGACGTGGAACGGCACGTTCGCATCGATGGTCTCGGTGGAGGTGAGGGCAGTCCACAGCTCGCGGTAGCGGGCCTCGAGCCGCGTGCCGATGTCGAACGGGTCGACGCTCTCGTCCAGGTCCTCGGACTCCTGGAGGTCGAGCAGCTCGCCCACGATGTTCGTGGTCGCCGTGTCCAGGTCGTACTCGCGCTGACCGTCGGAGAGCTGCTGGTGCAGGTCGCCCGTCTCGGCGTCCACCAGGTACGCGGAGAACTCTGAGGCGTCGCGGCGGAAGAGAGCGTTCGACAGCGATACGTCGCCCCAGTAGAAGCCGGCCAGGTGGAGGCGGACGACGAGCACGGACAGCGCGTCGATGAGGCGGGTCAGGGTGCCGCGGCGCAGTGCGGTGGAGAAGATCGCACGGTACGGAAGGGAGAACGCGAGGTGCTCGGTCACGAGCGCGGCTGACAGCTCCTCTCCCGCGGACGTCTGCCTGCCGGTGACCACGGCGACGGGCTTCACGCACGGCGCCTCCATGCGCTCGAGCTCGCGCAGCATGTGGAACTCGCGGTGCGCGATCTCAGGGTTCGTCTCCTTGACGGCGAGCACGCCGTCGCCGTGCCGCACGAAGCGGACGACGTGACGGGACAGTCCGCGCGGGAGCGCGGCGATCCTCTCCTCCGGCCATGCGCTCAGAGGAATGTCCCAGGGAAGCTCCATGAGGCCCGCGTCGGCGGCCCCTGTGATCAGCAGCGGCATGCCCTCAGCCTACGCGGCACCAGGGGTGATGAGTCGGGACCTCCGTGGCGGGCTGGGAGGCGTGTCTGCAGCGGCGTCGTCCGCGCTCAAGGGGGCGGATGTCACGGCCTGTGCATGCGAAAGGGGCGGCCCCGGTGACCCGGGACCGCCCCTTCCTTCGAGCGTGCGCGGCGTTTACGCCTTGGGCGTCGCGGCGGTCGACGCAGCAGACGGGCTGATGCGCTGGCCGGACGCGGCCGAGAACACGTGCTGCTCGCCCTCGCGGATCTTCACCCAGATGGACTCGCCCTTCTTGGGCACGTCACGCGGGTCGACGCGGACGATGACCTCGCCCGTGCCGCCGAACTTCGGGTCGGCCAGGGTGGTGGCCGCCTTGGGCAGCTGGCCGTACACGAACGCGTCGGAGCCGAGCTCCTCGACGACGACGACCTCGACGGGCATGGCGCCGTCGGTGTTCGGCGCCACGCGGTCGAGCGACTCGGGACGGAAGCCGAGCACGGCCTCGCCGCTGTCGGCGTCGGTCATGTTCGCGACCGTCTCACGCTGGAGCTGCACCTTGGAGTCGCCGACGATCGCGTAGCCGTTGTCCACGCGGAACGTCGAGATGTTCATGGCCGGCGAGCCGATGAAGCCCGCGACGAACACGTTCGCCGGGGTGTCGTACATCTCGCGCGGGGTGCCGACCTGCTGCAGCACGCCGTCCTTGAGGACCGCGATGCGGTCGCCCATCGTGAGGGCCTCGACCTGGTCGTGGGTCACGTAGACGGTGGTGGTGCCCAGGCGACGCTGGAGCGCGGCGATCTGGGTACGGGTCTGCACACGGAGCTTGGCGTCCAGGTTGGACAGCGGCTCATCCATGAGGAACACCTGGGGCTGACGCACGATGGCGCGGCCCATGGCGACACGCTGACGCTGACCACCCGAGAGGGCCTTCGGCTTGCGGTCCAGGTACTCGGTGAGGTCGAGGATCTTCGCGGCCTCTTCGACACGCTTGCGGATCTCAGCCTTGTCGACCTTCGCGATCTTGAGCGCGAAGCCCATGTTGTCGGCGACGGTCATGTGCGGGTAGAGCGCGTAGGACTGGAACACCATCGCGATGTCGCGGTCCTTGGGCTGCACGTGGGTGACGTCACGGTCTCCGACCCAGATGCTTCCCTTGTCGATGTCCTCCAGGCCCGCGAGCATGCGGAGCGAGGTGGACTTTCCGCATCCCGACGGGCCGACGAGGACGAGGAACTCGCCGTCGGCGATGTCCAGGTCGAGGCTGTCGACCGCGGGGCGCTCGGTCCCCGGGTAGATGCGCGAGGCCTTGTCATAGGTGACAGTTGCCATGGTTCGTGGTCCCTTCACCGGCAGGTACGTGCCGGACGATCCGTAGTGAAGAGTGCCCGTGTGGTGTCCACAGTGACACTTGTCCCGGCACCGTCGCCGAGACGGGCACCATCTTGCCATAGCCCAGTGGGTGTGCCTAGGCAGGACCTTCGTCCCGAATGTCCTGTGGTGGCCGCTGTCCTGGGATGACGTGGCCCGGTACGGTGTGAGCCATGGTGGGACTGGGTCGAGAGGCTGGCGACGAGATCGGCGGCTACGTCGTGCGCAAGCAGCTCGGCAGGGGCGGCTCCGGCGCCGTCTACCTGGTCGAGGACGGCGGCGGCCAGCTCGCCGCGCTCAAGCTCGTCGACGCGGCCTCCGACCCGGTCGCGGGCGAACGGCTCGGACGGGAGGTGCGTGCGCTCCAGTCGCTCCGGCACCCCGCCGTGCCCCGGGTCCTCGACGCCGAGGTCGACGGGGACGAGACGTTCGTCGTATCCGAGTACATCCCGGGACTGTCGCTGTTCGACCACGTGCAGAAGCATGGACCGCTCGCGGGCGCCGACCTGGCCGACCTGGCGGAGCGCATCGCGTCAGCGCTCGAGGCGGCCCACGCGGCCGGCGTCGTGCACCGCGACGTCACCCCGTCGAACGTGATGATGGGACCCGCAGGGCCCGTGCTGATCGACTTCGGCCTCGCCCACCGCGAGGAGGATGCGCGGCTCACAAGGGACGGGCTCGTGAGCGGCACCGCAGGCTACGTGGCGCCCGAGGTGATCGACGGGGCCGAGCCGGGACCCATCGCCGACCGGTGGTCCTGGGCGGCCACCGTCGCCTACGCGATGACCGGCGATGCCCCCTTCGGCTCCGGCACCGGCGCGATCTCCCGCACGCTCGACGCCAAGGTCGACCTCCCTGACGTGCCCGGCGCGCCTGCCTTGAAGGCGGCGCTGAGCCGCGACATCGGGGGCCGCCCCACGCCGGCGGAGGTGGTCGCAGCGCTGCGGGGCGCGACCGAGGTGCTCGGCGCCCGGACCCCGGAGCCGACGCTGGTGGCACCCGTCGCGGGGACCGCGGTGATGCCTCTCAGCCAGCAGGATCAGTGGGAGGGCGACGGCGCCTCCGGCAGCGACGAGAGCGAGTGGCCGGGCGACGAAGGCGACGCGCACGACGAGCACGGCCTCGACGACGAGGCCTTCGACGACGACGAGTACGACGGGCAGGACGAGTACGACGAGGACGACGGACGCCCTGTCGGTCCCTGGGATGCGCTCGACGCGGGCCTGGTGCCCAAGCCCGCCTCCGGCCGACCCCTCATGCTCGGTGCGTGGGCGCTCGCGATCGCCGCAGCGTCGGCCCTCGCGCCGTTCATCGTGTTCCTCGTGCTCGTCGGCGCGGCCATCGTGGCGCGCGGGGTGCACCGCAGGGCGGCGTCCCTCGCCGCCGGGCGTGCTCGTCGGGGCATGCGGAAGGGCGACGCGGTGGTGCAGACGATCGGGATGCCGTGGCATCTGCTCCGAGGGGCCGTCGAGGTGCTTCCCTCGGTCCTCCTCGCGGCGGTGATCGGCTTCGGCATCGGCGCGTTCGTGTGGTGGCTCGTCTCGAGCGCGCTGATCGCGTCCGCGACCCCTGCCGGCCAGGTGTGGGGACATGCGGGAGCCGTCGGTCTCGGGATGCTCGCGGCGGCAGCGACGATGTGGGTGGGGCCCTGGTCCGAGGGCACCCGCGACGGCGCTCGCAGGCTCGCGTACGGGCTCGCTCCGACTCGTGGCCTGGCGGTCGCCTGGGTGGTCGTCGCCGTGGTGCTGCTGGGCGTCGTCACCGTCGCGGTCTACACCCAGGCAGACCCCTGGTGGTGGCCGATGCCGCAGGGTCCGGGGCAGTGACGGTCCCCACAGTTAGTTGTGGGAACAACAATTGATCCTGTCTCGTTGGGTGGACGAAGGTTGCGGGGGGCGTGCCCTCGCGCGCGGTGTACCGTCGTCACGGTTCCCCGCTGAGCGTTCGCGTCTGACGCGACTGTGACACGACCTCCAGGAGGGGTGATGGCATTCAAGGACAGGTTCGACGTCGCCAAGCCATGGATCAGCCTGCTCGTGCGGCTGGGCATGGCGGGCATCCTCATCGCGGCGGCGATACCCAAGCTCACCGACATCGATCAGAGCATCCGCGCCGTCCGCGCCTACCGGCTTCTGCCCGAGGTCGTGGTGCCGCTCGTGGGCACCATGCTTCCGGTGATCGAGCTCCTGCTCGCGCTCCTGCTGCTCCTTGGCCTGTTCACCCGGCTCGCCGCCGTCGCGTGGCTGGCCATGATGGCCGCATTCGTCTTCGGCGTCGCATGGGCGTGGGCGAACGGCTATCAGATCGACTGCGGCTGCTTCGGCGGCGGCGGCGACCTCGAAGCAGGTGAGACTGCGAACTACTGGGGCCACATGGCCGAACGGGCAGGCTTCATCGCGCTCGGCACCTGGCTCCTGCTCTTCCCCAAGACCCCGTTCTCGCTCGACCGCTGGATGGCGAACGAGCCCGAACCGGCTGACGCCTAGACTGACCCGGACAGACGAGAGGACACTCCCCCACCATGGCATCAAGCGACAAGGCCGCGCAGGCGCGCGCCAAGGCCAAGGCGAACGTCAAGGCGCAGGAGCGCCGCACCACTCTGATCATCGTGACCGGCATCGTCGTCGCGATCGCGGTCTTCGGTGGTCTCGTGGCATTCATCCTGAGCCAGAACAGCTCCCTCGACGAGATCGGCTCGGGAGCCGAGGGCTCGCCGGCGAACTCGCTCCCCAGCGGAGGCATCCCGGTCGGCTCGTCCGGCGTGGCCGGTGAGATCGACGACAACGACCCCGTGGTCGTCGATCTGTACTTCGACTTCATGTGCCCGTACTGCAACTTCTTCGAGCAGATCAATGCCGCCGACATGGACGAGCTGCGCGAGGCGGGCGACATCCAGGTGAACTACCACCCGATCGCGATCCTCGACGCCTACTCGAACGGCACCAACTACTCGACCCGGTCGGCCAACGCCGCCGCCGTGATCGCCGACCAGGCGCCCGAGTACTTCGTCCCGTTCGTCTCGGCGATGTTCGCCAACCAGCCCGAGGAGGGCTCGGACGGCCTGAGCGATGACGAGATCGCGCAGATCGCGGTGAACGTCGGTGTCCCGAGCGACGTCGCCGACACCTTCTCGAACTACGAGTTCCGTGCATGGGTCGCAGCCGCGACGGACCAGTCGTCGATCGACGGCGTGTCCGGCACGCCCACCATGGCCGTGGGCGGCGAGATCGTGAACCAGGAGGACGTCTCCTACTTCGGCGAGGGCACTGTCCGCGCCTACCTTGAGGAGCTCGCCGCGCAGTAGCGACGACTCCATGCGTCGAAGGCGCCGTGCCCGTCCGGGTGCGGCGCCTTCGTGCATCCATGGCGCTCACAGGGCACGCCCGTCGCCCGCTATCCTGGAGCGTCCCTTGAGGACACGCTGGCATGGCGCAATTGGTAGCGCACCCGACTTGTAATCGGGCGGTTGCGGGTTCGAGTCCCGCTGCCAGCTCCATCGAGGCTCTGCCCTGTCACATCCCTCTCACCAGGCACTCGGTGCACTTCTATGTCACATTGGAGTGGCGGGGGGACATAGGGGACGCCTTCGCGCCCCGGTTGGGCAGGGCTGTGAATGAGGACACACCTTTCTTTCCAGGGCCTCGACGGTGAGGCCGCAGACAGGTCCCTCCGAGTGCGCGGTACAGGCACCCGGAGGGCATCGTCGTGGACGGGGCTCGATCACGGCATCTGGCGGGCGCTGACCTTCGCTGTCGTCCTCTCTCTCGCGCTCGTCGGCGTGACGGCGGTGCGGTCGGCCGAGGCCGCTCCCATCCCCACCGCGGCCACAGGCACCACGCTCGAACCGGGCGCGTACATCATCGACATGGGTGTGAACCCGCAGACCTACGAGAACGCGCTTCAGGCGTACGGTCTCGTCTACGCGCTGATGATCGAGCACCTGATCCCGGTGGAATGGATCATCGACCCGGACAAGACGACCGATGGCTCCCAGGCGTCCACCGACGTCGACCTGGAGTACGACGGGCGCGAGTTCACGAGCGGCCCCTTCGTCATCCGCGCCGAGTATGCGGCTGAGGCGAAGGCGGTGCTGGACCAGTGGGGCGGTCCCGACGGCACCGTGCTGGACGGCGGCGGCTACTTCAACGCGGGGGACGACGGCGTGGTCATCGTCGGCCCCACGACCACCGCGATCACGGCGCCGGTCTACACGACCCTCACCAACTGGCCGAACGCCGTGCTCGACAACCAGAACGGCAGCATCGGGCAGGCGTACTACGAGGCGGCGTTCATCCCGGAGACCACGATCTCCGCGGCGACGGGCGACGAGAAGATCGCGTACATCTTCAAGGACCCGGTGGACCTCACCACCTGCGATGACCTCTTCGTGCTTCCGCACGCGGACCCCAGCTGGGAGGACCACGGAAGCCTCGTGCCGTGGAATGCCGAGGGCGGCTACATCTGGGCGGGCTGCCACGCGGTGTCGGTGCTGGAGAACGTCTCCGATCCTGACGACGTGGATCCCGATCCCGAGCTCAACTTCCTCACCACGGAAGGGCTCATCGACTTCGGCGACCACGACGACGGCACCCCGCCCTACACCTACACTGCGAACGGGTCCGACCCGATCATGCAGTTCGTCGGTTCCATCGACGACGCGCAGACCAACGGGTCGGAGCAGATCTACCTCCCTTCCGGCGACTCGTCGTGGAACCCTGGCGCCAAGGTGCTCGCCTGGGACCCGGACCACCCCGACCTCGACGTCTCTCCCGGAGAGGCGGCCACCCTGGTCTACGGTCGCGCGTACGACGACCCGAGCAACGGGCTCGTGATGTACGAATCCGGGCACGACCTCGACACGGGTGACGAGGCGGCGGTCGCAGCGATCCGCGCCTTCCTCAACTTCAACCTGCTGTCCGGCATCGAGCGCGGCCTCGAGGTGTCGGTGGACGCGCCGGCCACGATCGTCGCGGAGGAGACCGTGACGGTGAGCGCCACCATCACGGGTGGCTCTCCCGGCTACGAGTACGAGTGGGTGTCGACGTGCGGTGGCACCTTCGACCCGGTGGAGGGCACCACGGACGACGGCGTCGTGTCCGCCCAGTTCACCGCGCCCCCGGGCGCGCAGGACTGTCAGGTCAAGATCTCCGTGAGCGATCTGTGCGGGCGCGGCGGCTTCGACACGACTCCGACGGTCGTGGTGGAGCGAGCCGATCTCTCCCTCACGAAGGACGACGGCCTGGTGAGCATCACGCCCGGCGGGGAGCTGACCTACACCCTGACCGTGACGAACAACGGTCCGAACGACGCGACGGACGTGACCGTGGTGGACGACTGGCCCAGCGCGCAGCTGATCTATGTCCGCTCGACGCCGTCGCAAGGAACCTGCGGCTACGGCGGGTCGCAGGTCGAGTGCGATCTGGGCGACCTCGCGGTGGACGAGTCGGCGACGATCGAGATCACCGGCCGCGTCAGAGCCGACGCCACGGGCGTCATCGAGAACACCGCGACCGTCGATGCGCCGCAGCTCGACCTCGTCCCGGGAAACAACACCGACACCGACGAGACCGTCGTGAGCGGTCTTCGCCTCGAGAAGTCGGCGGATCCGACGCAGATCGACGTGATCGGCAACGGCGGCGACCCTGTGGACGTCACGTTCACCTTCGTGGTGTCGAACGTGGGGCCGGGCGAGTTGAGCAATGTCACGATCACAGACCCGGATGTTCCGGAGTGCGAGCCCGTCTATCAGAGCGGTGACACGAACGGGGACGGCATCCTCCAGGTGGGAGAGGAATGGATCTTCACCTGCGTCGCGCCCGTCGGAGAGGACCTGGTCAACACCGCGACGGCGTCTGCGGAGACGGAGGAAGGCGATCCCGTCACGGCGGAGGACTCGGCCGAGGTCGACGCGATCGCACCGGGGATCACGGTCGACAAGAGTCCGGATGGACAGACGGTCACGGACGGCGGGGACGTGGTGTTCGACATCACGGTCACCAACACGGGTGACGTCGACCTTGAGGACGTCACCGTCACCGACCCCGAGGCGCCCTCCTGCGACCGCACGCTCGGTGCGCTCGCGGTCGGCGAGTCGATCACCTACTCGTGCGCGCTCTCGCCCGCGCCCGCAGCCCCCTCCTCCGGGGTGAACACGATCGAGGTCACAGGCACCCTTCCAGACGGAAGCGGGAACGTGACCGATGATGACGACGCCTCCTTCGACGTGGTCGCAGGCGACCTGGAGATCACGAAGGTGCCCGTGGACTGCGCCACGGACGAGCCGCTCGACGGTCCCACCTACTATCCAGGCGACGAGGTCTGCTACCTCATCACGGTCACCAACACGGGGGACACCACCCAGACCGACGTGGTGCTGACGGACGACCTGCCGACGGGCGTCGATCACGTGGAGACGATCGTGACCGCGCCGGTCACGCTCATCGACGACGGGTTCGACCGCGATGTCAACGATGACAACACCTACGACGCGGGCTGGACGGAGTACAACGACAACGACCAGGCCAAGGACGGCGACGTCAGGATCGAGTCCAGCGCTGACTGCCCTGGCGGCGACGGTCAGTGCCTGCGGATCACCGATGGGGACAAGGGCCTGCAATGGCAGACCGACCTGTCGGGTGTCTCGAGCGTGGACGTCTCGTACGAGTACACGATCACCCGGAACAACGAGGCCGGCCGCTTCTTCGTCGGCTGCTGGGATGGCGGCGGCTGGCAGCAGCTCGACGCGATCGACTACGCGGACGACTCGGTGCTCGCGACCCCGGACGGGCCTTTCTCGGTGGATCTCACCGGGGTTGCGATCCCGCCGGCGTGCCAGATCAGCGGTGGCGCGCTCGGGATCGTCGCGGATGTGGAGGTCACGACGGCGCCGCAGGTGAACACGAACAACGAGGTGCTGTTCGATGAGATCGTCATCAGCGCCGGAGCCGGTGGGATCTCGGACGACTTCGAGAACTACAAGTCGAAGGCGTACTTCTCGACCGGCCTCGCGCCGGGCTGGGGCGAGTACCGGGACAACGACCCGGCGGACCGCACCGCGGGCGATGTCGCCTCGGAGAGCCAGACGACCCCTGGCGACGACTGCAGCGTCACCGGCGACTGCGCGGTGAAGATCAACAAGAAGGACAAGGGTCTCGTCTGGCCTGCGGACTACTCGAGCTACGGCCAGTGCACCGTCGCGTTCGACTACCGCATCACGCAGATCAGGGACGGCGACGGGGTCATCAGCATCGGGGGCGACAACGACGACGACGCGTGGATCCAGGCCGACTCGATCCTCATGGATGCGGTGGGCGACTGGACGTCGTTCAGCACCACCATCAGCGCCGCCGACACGCCTGGCCTGTTCGGCCCCACGAGCCGTATCGGAGTCGCCACGGGCGCGGACAACGATGACAACGACCACTTCTCCGTGGACAACCTGGCGATCGCCTGCATGGACACGTTCACGACGACGAGCCATCCGACGATCGTCGATGAGGCCGACGGGATCGACCTCGCCCCGGGCGACGACCTGACCGCGAAGGTGACGGGCACCGTGAACGCGGACGGCTCGCCCTTCCCCCGCGAGCTCGTGAACGTGGCCGAGGTCACGAGCGATCAGGAGCCCGACCCGGGCCAGGCGACGGCAGAGATCGAGCGGGTGATGCCCGAGATCGGCCTCGACAAGTCGGTCGCCCCGGAGTTCACCGAGCCGGGAAGCGACGTCACGTACACCTTCGAGGTGACGAACGAAGGAAACGATCCCCTGGAGAACGTCGAGATCTCCGACCCCGACGTGCCGGAGTGCGTCCCCACGCTCGACTCCGGGGATGCCAACGGCGACGGCGTCCTGGACCTCGACGAGACGTGGATCTACACGTGCACCGTGACGGTCGACGAGACGTTCACCAACACCGCGACGGCGACGGGTGATCCGGTCACGCCAGGCTCCGGCGAGGACGAGGCCGTCACTGACGAGGACGAGGCGACGGTCGAGGTCATCGACTCCGGGATCGCGATCGAGAAGACCGCCGACCCGCTGATCGTGAGGCCCGGAGGCGCCGTCACCTACACCTACGAGGTGACGCTCGCCGAGGGCACCGTCGAGTCGCTGAACGCGGTCTCGGTGACCGACGACAGGTGTGCTCCGGTGGAGGGGCCGACGGCCGGTGACACCAACGGTGACAGCGTGCTCGACGACGGGGAGACCTGGATCTTCACCTGCACGACGACGCTTGATGAGACGACGACGAACATCGCGGAGGCTTCGGGAACGGACCGGCTCGGCAACCTCGTGACGGACGACGCCGAGGCGACGGTGGACGTCATCGACCCGGCGATCGCGGTGGACAAGACCGCTGACCCGACGGTCGTCAGTCCCGGAGACGAGGTCACGTACTCGTTCGAGGTGACGAACCCCGGCAACGACCCGCTGAGCGACGTGACGATCATCGACAACAAGTGCTCGCCTCTGGTGCCCGCCTCTGGAGAGCCCAACCCCGGTGACACGAACGGCGACGGGCTGCTGGATCCGGGCGAGACGTGGACCTACACGTGCACCACGGTGGTTGAGGACGACGTGACGAACGAGGTGGTCGTGGGTGGCCGCGACTCCCTGGGGAGGCCGTGGCTCGACTGGGACATCGCGGTCGTGGACGTGATCGCGCCGAGCCTCGACGTGAGCAAGACGGCGGACCAGGAGCTGGTCTTCCCCGGTGAGTCGGTCACCTACACGATCGTGGTGTTCAACGATGGTGACGCGGACTTCACGACGGTGGACGTCGTGGATGACACGTGCTCGCCTTTGGTGGGGCCATCGGGTGACGGGGGTGAGCTTGGCGTGCTCGAGCCGGGCGAGGCCTGGGAGTACACCTGCACGACCACGCTCGACGAGACGACGACCAACACCGTCACGGTCGACGCCACGGGGCCGGACGGCAACGCCGAGGGCACGGACAGCGACCGCGTGAGGGTCCACGATCCGCTTCTCGACATCACCAAGGAGGCGTCGGAGCTGCTGGTGGATGCGGGCACTCCCGTCACCTACACGTACACGATCACGAACGTGAGCGTGTGCGACGAAGGTGACGTGGTCTGCGAGCTGGACAACGAGATCATCGACCCCGTCGTGACGGATGACATGTGCTCCCCGGTGGACTACGTGTCGGGCGACATCGAAGGTGACGGCCGGCTGAGCATCGGCGAGACCTGGACGTACGAGTGCACTGCGGTGATCACCGAGACCACGACGAACGTGGCGTCGGTGACGGGCAGCGACCCCGACGGCAACCTGATCCCGCGCGAGCCGCCGACGGCGGAGGTGACGGTCGAGGTGACCGTGCCCGATCTCTCGCTCGTGAAGGACGTGCCCGTGCTGACGGACGACGCGGACGGTTCCGGTGACATCTCCGAGGGCGACACGCTGACCTACACGATCACGGCGACGAACACCGGCAACGCCACCCTCACGGACGTGGTGGTGATCGACACCATGCTCGTACCCGGTTCGGCGACGTGTCCTGTCCTCGAGCCGGGGGAGACCTGCGTGCTCGAGGGCACCTACCTGGTCACGGCCGAGGATGTGGCGGCGGGCGAGATCGAGAACTCCGCCACGGGCGACTCGGGCGAGACGGAGACCGTCACCACGCCGCCCGTCGTGACACCTCTCCCGACCCCGCGTCTGACGGTGGACAAGGAGCCCCCGGTGCTCACGGAGGACGCGGATGGCTCGGGTGACATCTCCGTCGGTGACACGTTGACGTACACGGTGACGGCGACGAACACGGGTACGGCGAACCTGACGGATGTGACGGTGACCGACCCGCTGCTGACGCCGAGCGAGGTCACCTGCCCGACGCTCGCGCCCGGTGAGGAGTGCGTGCTGGAGGGCACATACGTGGTGACTGAGGCGGCGGGACTTCTCGGATTCATCCTCAACAGCGCTGTGGCCGACTCGGACCAGACCGGATCCACGCGCGACGTGATCGTCACGCCGCTGCCGCGCCCCGCTCTTGAGCTCGCGAAGGACGAGCCTGTGCTCACGGAGGATGCGGACGGCTCGGGCGACATCTCTGAGGGCGACACCCTCACGTACACGGTGACGGCGACGAACACGGGCACGGCGAACCTGACGGATGTGACGGTGAGCGATCCGCTGCTGACGCCCGACTCGATCACGTGTCCATTGCTCGCGCCTGGAGAGACCTGTGTGCTCGAGGGCACCTACGTGGTGATGGCCGATGACGTGGCCGCAGGCAGCATCACCAATACTGCGGAGGGCGGCGGCGACCAGACGGGGACCATCACGACACCGCCCGTCGTCACCCCTGTGCCGCGCCCCGAGCTTGAGGTGGTGAAGACGGGGCCGGTGAACGCCGATGAGGACGGTTCCGGCGATGTCTCCGTGGGCGACACGTTGACGTACACGGTGACGGCGACGAACACGGGCACGGCGAATCTGACCAATGCGACGGTGACCGACCCGCTGCTCACGCCTGACTCGATCACCTGCCCGACGCTCGCGCCAGGTGAGGAGTGCGTGCTGGAAGGCACATATGTGGTGACGGCCGACGATGTGGCCGCGGGCGAGATCAGGAACACCGGCGTCGGCGGCTCCGACCAGACCGACGAGATCGAGTCGATCGTCGTCACCCCGGTTCCCACTCCGCGGCTCGACGTCGAGAAGACCGCGCCCACGCTCGTCGTCGACGCTGACGGCTCGGGTGACATCTCGGTCGGCGACACTCTCTCGTACACGGTGACTGCCACCAACACCGGCAGCGCGAACCTGACGAACGTGGTCGTCACCGACTCGTCGCTGACCCCCGACTCGATCACCTGCCCGACGCTCGCCCCGGGTGACGAGTGCGTGCTGGAAGGCTCCTACGTGGTGACCGAGGCCGCTGTCGCTCTCGGCTTCCTCATCAACCTGGGAACCGCCGA
The DNA here is from genome assembly GCF_030418315.1 of Demequina zhanjiangensis. Taxonomy (GTDB): domain Bacteria; phylum Actinomycetota; class Actinomycetes; order Actinomycetales; family Demequinaceae; genus Demequina; species Demequina zhanjiangensis. The sequence continues at coordinate 71,448 of NZ_JAUHPV010000002.1, read as the reverse complement.
CTCCGACCAGACAGGGTCCACCCGCGACCTGATCGTCACCCCGCTGCCGCGCCCCGAGCTTGAGGTGGTGAAGACGGAGCCGGTGAACGCCGATGAGGACGGTTCCGGCGATGTCTCCGTGGGTGACACGTTGACGTACACGGTGACGGCGACGAACACGGGTACGGCGAATCTGACCAATGTGACGGTGACCGACTCGCTGCTGACGCCTGACTCGATCACCTGCCCGACGCTGGCGCCAGGTGAGGAGTGCGTGCTGGAAGGCACATATGTGGTGACGGCCGACGATGTGGCCGCGGGCGAGATCAGGAACACCGGCGTCGGCGACTCCGACCAGACCGACGAGATCGAGTCGATCGTCGTCACACCGGTGCCGATCCCGGGGATGTCTGTGGTGAAGTCCGACCCGGTCAATGCCGATGAGGACGGGTCGGGTGACATCTCCGAGGGCGACACGTTGACGTACACGGTGACGGCGACGAACACCGGCACCTCGACCTTGACGGACGTCGTCGTCTCGGACCCGCTCCTGACTCCCGACACGATCACGTGCCCCCTGCTCGCGCCTGGAGAGACCTGTGCGCTCGAGGGCACGTACGTGGTCACCGCGGACGACGTGGCGGCGGGCGAGATCGAGAACACGGCGACCGGCGATTCCGACCAGACAGACGAGATCGAGTCGATCGTCGTCACGCCGGTCCCGACCCCACGGCTGATCGTTGTCAAGGACGTCCCCGAGCTCACCGACGACGCCGACGGCTCGGGTGACATCTCCGAGGGCGACACGTTGACGTACACGGTGACGGCGACGAACACGGGCACCGCGAACCTGACGAATGTGACGGTCAGCGACCCGCTGCTGACTCCCGACTCGATCACCTGCCCGACGCTGGCGCCAGGCGAGGAGTGCGTGCTGGAAGGCACGTACGTCGTCACTGCCGCCGACGTCGCTTCCGGCAGCATCACCAACACGGCCGAAGGCGGCGGCGACCAGACGGAGACCATCACCACGCCTCCGATCGTCACCCCCGTCGGCACTCCGGACATGGAGGTGGTCAAGACCGGGCCGACGAACGCGGACGAGGACGGGTCGGGCGATGTCTCCGAGGGCGATACGCTCACGTACACGGTCACCGTCACCAACACGGGAGGATCGAACCTCACGAACGTGGTCGTGAGCGACCCGATGCTGACGCCCGCCTCGATCACATGTGATCCGGTCGTGCCGGGTGGAACATGCGTGCTCGAGGGCACGTACGTGGTGACCGCCGACGATGTGGCCGCGGGAAGCATCACCAACACGGGATCGGGCGACTCGGACCAGACCGATCAGATCGACTCGATCGTCGTGACGCCCGTCCCGCTCCCTGACCTCGCCGTCCAGAAGGACGCCCCGGCGTTGACCGAGGATGCGGACGGCTCGGGTGACATCTCCGTGGGCGACACCCTCACGTACACGGTGACGGCGACGAACACGGGGACCGCGAACCTGACGAATGTGACGGTGACCGACCCGCTGCTGACGCCGAGCGAGATCACGTGTCCGACGCTCGCGCCCGGAGAGACCTGTGTGCTCGAGGGCAGCTACGTGGTGACTCAGACGGCGGTCGATCTCGGGTTCGTCCTCAACTCGGGCGTCGCCGATTCCGATCAGACCGGGTCGACTCGAGACATCGTCGTCACGCCGGTTCCTCGACCTCGGCTGGAGATCGTCAAGGACGAGCCGGTGCTGAGCGCGGACGCGGACGGTTCGGGCGACATCTCAGTCGGTGACACGTTGACGTACACGGTGACGGCGACGAACACGGGGACCGCGAACCTGACGAATGTGACGGTGACCGACCCGCTGCTGACGCCGAGCGAGATCACGTGTCCGACGCTCGCGCCCGGAGAGACCTGTGTGCTCGAGGGCAGCTACGTGGTGACCGGGGACGACGTGATGGCGGGCAGCATCACGAACACCGGCGCTGGAGGCGGCGACCAGACGGAGACCATCACGACTCCGCCGGTGGTCACGCCGCTCCCGTCGCCTCAGCTGGAGGTCGTGAAGTCGGATCCGGTGAACGCGGATGAGGACGGCTCGGGTGACATCTCCGTCGGTGACACGTTGACGTACACCGTCACCGCGACGAACACGGGCGAGGCGAACCTCACGAACGTGGTCGTGAGCGATCCGCTCCTGACCCCGGACTCGATCACGTGCCCGACGCTGGCGCCTGGAGAGACCTGTGTGCTCGAGGGGACGTACGTGGTCACCGCGGCCGACGTGGCCGCGGGCGAGATCGACAACACCGCCTTCGGGGGGTCGGATCAGACCGACGAGATCGAGTCGATCGTTGTGACGCCTGTGCCGTACCCGGAGCTGTCGATCGTGAAGGATCCCCCGGCCAACGCCGATGAGGACGGGTCGGGTGACATCTCCGAGGGCGACACCCTCACCTACACGGTCACCGTCACGAACACGGGCACGGCCACCGTGACGAACGTGGTCGTGAGCGATCCGCTGCTGACCCCGGACTCGATCACGTGCCCGACGCTGGCGCCTGGGGAGCAATGCGTGCTGGAAGGCACGTATGTGGTGACGGCCGATGATGTGGCCGCGGGCGAGATCAGGAACACCGGCACCGGTGACGGCGACCAGGTGGGTGTCATCACCACGCCCCCGGTCGTCACGCCCGTGCCTGAGCCCGGGCTCGAGGTCGTCAAGACGGGGCCCGTGAACACGGACGAGGACGGGTCGGGCGACGTCTCCGAGGGTGACACGCTCACGTACACGGTGACGGCCACGAACACGGGCGAGGCGAACCTCACGAACGTGGTCGTGAGCGATCCGCTGCTGACCCCGGACTCGATCACCTGCCCGACGCTGGCGCCTGGAGAGACATGTGTGCTCGAGGGTACGTATGTGGTGACGGCCGATGATGTGGCCGCGGGCGAGATCAGGAACACCGGCACCGGTGGTTCCGACCAGACCGACGAGGTCGAGTCGATCGTCGTCACGCCCGTGCCCGCCCCGCGCCTCGAGGTCGTCAAGACGGGGCCCGTGAACGCGGACGAGGACGGTTCCGGTGACATCTCCGTGGGTGACACGTTGACGTACACGGTGACGGCCACCAACACCGGCACGGCGAGCTTGACGGACGTGGTGGTGTCCGACCCGATGCTGACGCCGGGCTCGGTCACCTGCGCGCTCGTCGCACCGGGCGAGACGTGCGTCCTCCAAGGCACCTACACCGTGACCGCGGACGATGTGGCCACAGGGGAGATCGACAACACCGCGACGGGCGGCTCGGACCAGACCGATGAGATCGAGTCGATCGTCGTGACCCCGCTGCCCTTCCCCGATCTCGCGCTCGTCAAGGACGTGCCGGTGCTCACCGTCGACGCCGACGGTTCGGGGGACATCTCCGAGGGCGACACGTTGACGTACACGGTGACGGCCACCAACACCGGCACGGCGAACCTGACGGACGTCGTCGTGATCGACACGATGCTGACGCCGGGGTCCGAGACCTGCCCGCTCGTCGCGCCGGGCGAGACGTGCGTGCTGGAGGGCACGTACACGGTGACGGCGGAGGATGTCGCCGCAGGCGAGATCGAGAACACGGCGACCGGCTCGACCGACCAGACGGAGACCATCACGACTCCGCCCGTGGTCACGCCCGTGCCGTCGCCCGAGCTGGAGGTCGTGAAGACAGGCCCGGTCAACGCGGATGAGGACGGCTCCGGCGACGTCTCCGAGGGTGACACGCTCACCTACACGGTCACGGCGACGAACACGGGCACGGCGAACCTGACGGACGTGGTCGTGATCGATGCGATGCTCACTCCCGGATCGCAGACATGCCCCCTGCTCGCCCCTGGCGAGACGTGCGTGCTCGAGGGCACGTACACGGTGACGGCGGAGGACGTCGCCGCAGGCGAGATCGAGAACACGGCGACCGGCTCGACCGACCAGACGGAGACCATCACGACTCCGCCCGTGGTCACGCCCGTGCCGTCGCCCGAGCTGGAGGTCGTGAAGTCGGATCCGGTGAACGCTGACGAGGACGGGTCGGGAGACCTCTCGGTCGGGGACACGTTGACGTACACGGTGACGGCGACGAACACGGGCGAGGCGAACCTCACGAACGTGGTGGTGTCGGACCCGCTGCTGAGCCCGGACTCGGTCACGTGCCCGCTTCTCGCACCTGGCGAGACGTGCGTGCTGGAGGGCACCTACGTCGTCACGGCCGACGACGTGGAGACCGGCACCATCGAGAACACTGGCACCGGCGGCTCGGACCAGACCGATGAGATCGAGTCGATCGTCGTGACCCCGCTGCCCGTCCCGGACCTCATGATCGTGAAGGACGAGCCCGTCCTTACCGACGACGCGGACGGTTCCGAGGACATCTCGGAAGGCGACACCCTCACCTACACGGTCACCGCCACCAACAACGGAACCGCGAACCTGACGGATGTGGTCGTGTCGGACCCGCTGCTGACGCCGGACTCGGTCACGTGCCCGCTTCTCGCACCTGGCGAGACCTGCGTGCTGGAGGGCACCTACGTCGTCACGGCCGACGACGTGGAGACCGGCAGCATCACGAACACCGGATCGGGTGGCTCCGACCAGACCGAGACCATCACGACGCCTCCCGTCGTGACCCCGCTCGTCCCTCCCGATCTCACGGTCGTGAAGACGGGGCCTGTGAATGCCGATGAGGACGGCTCGGGCGACGTGTCCGTCGGTGACACCCTCACCTACACGGTGACGGCGACGAACACGGGCGAGGCGAACCTCACGAACGTCGTCGTGTCCGACTCGATGCTCGACCCCGACTCGATCACGTGCGAGTTCATGGAGCCCGGCGACACGTGCGTCCTGGAGGGCACCTACGTGGTGACGGCCGAGGACGTCTCGGCGGGCGAGATCACGAACACGGGCACCGGAGACGGCGACCAGACAGGCGGCGTCGACTCGATCGTCGTCTCGCCCGTGCCCCTGCCGCGCCTCATGGTGGAGAAGGGCGCGCCGCTCCTGCTCGAGGACGCCGACGAGTCCGGAGACATCTCCGCGGGAGACACCCTGTCCTACACCGTGACCGCGACGAACACGGGCACGGCGAACCTCACCGACGTGGTCGTCTCGGACCCGCTGCTGGATCCGGACTCGGTCACGTGCCCGCTGCTCGCGCCAGGCGAGACCTGCGAGCTCACCGGCACCTACATCGTCACGGCCGGGGATGTGGAGGCCGGCAGCGTCGCCAACACCGGGACGGGCGGATCGGACCAGACCGAGGTGACCACCACACCGCCAGTGGTGACCCCGCTCCCCGCGCCCGAGCTGGCGATCGTGAAGGATGAGCCGGTCAACGCCGATGACGATGGATCCGGCGACATCGAGGCAGGCGACACGCTGACCTACACGGTGACCGCCACCAACACGGGCGAGGCGAACCTCACCAACGTGGTCGTGTCCGACCCGATGCTGAGCCCGGACTCCGTCACCTGCGCCTTCCTCGCGCCTGGCGAGACGTGTGTGCTCGAGGGGTCCTACGTGGTCACGGACGCAGACGCCGAGGCCGGGTCGATCCTCAACACCGCCACCGCGGACTCGGACCAGACCGGGTCTGTCACGGATCAGGTCGAAGTGCCTGTCGCCTCCGGTGACGAGCTCGGCACCGGCGGAGGCGGAGGCACGGGGGGTCAGGAGCTCGGCAACACGGGAGCGGACGCAGCAGGGCTGCTCCGCATGGCGCTGATGCTCCTGCTCGCCGGCTCCTTGATGCTGCTGACGCTCGGCCGGATGCGCCGATCGAGCGTGATGCTGCGAGGCTGACGCAAGCGGGGTGGTCGGATCAGGGCTGCGGCGTGCCCCACCTGATCGGCTCGGCGCCCTGCTGCGCCAGCAGCTCGTTGACGCGGGAGAACGGGCGGGAGCCGAAGAAGCCGCGCGACGCGCTCAGAGGGCTGGGATGCGCCGACTGCACCCTCGCCGTCGTACCCAGGAGCGAGCCCGCCGCCTGAGCGTCGCGGCCCCACAGGATCGCGACGAGCGGGCCGCCGCGGGCCGCGAGTGCGCGCAGGGCCTTCTCCGTCACCTCCTCCCAGCCCTTGCCCCGGTGGGAGCCGGGGAGGCCGGGCCTGACGGTGAGGACCCTGTTGAGGAGCATGACGCCCTGGCCCTGCCAGTGGCTCAGGTCGCCCCCGATGAGCTCCTCGCCCGTGTCGTCCTTGAGCTCGGCGGCGATGTTGCGCAGGCTGCGCGGCTGCGGATGGCCTGGAGGCACCGAGAACGACAGCCCGACCGCGTCGCCAGGCGTGGGGTACGGGTCCTGGCCGACCACGACGACGCGAACGTCGGCGAGCGGGGTCTCGAACGCGCGCAGGATCGTCCCGGAGGCAGGGAGGTAGCCGTGGCCGAGCGCCATCTCCTCCCGCAGGAAGCCGCCCAGGCGGGTGAGCGTCGGCTCCACATCCTCAAGCACGTCGACCCAGTCGGGGGCCACTTGATCGCGCCACATCGTCGGCATGAGGCCAGGCTAGCGGCGCGCGCACCGCACGGTGAATGACATCGACGTGGTTCGCGGATAGCCTGGACCTCGATGAAGGAGGCCGATGTGAGCGGTTCAGCAGTGCGCCTGGAGCGCGAGGAGAGGCCCTCGTCGGGTCTGTCCGACCGCGACATCGCCATCCTCGACTTCGAGCGTCAGTGGTGGAGGTACGCAGGAGCGAAGGAGGACGCCGTCCGCGAGCTGTTCTCCTTCTCCGGTACCGAGTACTACCAGGTCCTCAACGCACTGATCGACGATGAGCGCGCGCTCGCGCACGATCCCATGCTCGTGAAGCGCCTCCGCCGCATGCGTGCCGCCCGCCAGCGCGGCCGCGGCCGCGCCGCCGGTCTGTGAAGTTTCGGTAGCATCGGCGCGTGGCACAGTACGAGCAGGATGAGTTCGACGTCCTCGCCCGCGAGGCGGGCCCCGTCGGCGTGCACCGCGCGCCCCGTCCCTGGTGGACGCGCCTCCTGCTGCCCCTCGCGGTCTTCCTGATCGCAGGTGGCGTCGCCTACGGCTGGGTCGCGTACACCTGGAACCAGGACATCGCGAACCCCGAGACGAGCTTCACGCCCACCGAGGAGCCGACCGAGACGGCCGAGCCCAGCCCCACGGCGACCGCGAGCGAGTCCGCGTCCCCCTCGGCCAGCCCCACGCCCACTGTCTCGGAGACCCCCGAGCCGGTGATCGTGTACGACGCTGAGGTCTTCGTGCGCAATGGCGCCGGCATCGCAGGCATCGCCGGTGCGCAGCAGGAGATCCTCGAGGCCGACGGCTTCACGGCCGTCACCGCGAACAACATCAACGCCTCGCTGATCCCCAACGGCGAGAACACCGTCGTCTACGAGGACCCCGAGCTCGCCGACACGGCCGCGCACATCGCCGAGCTGCTCGGCATCGACGCGGTGCTCGAGCAGCGTCCCCCGGGCGGGAACCAGATCGAGGTCCTGCTCGCGTCCGACCCGGCCGCGTAGCCACCCGTCGCGCCCCGCGCGCCCCCGCGGCACGTTCACCGTCGCGCCATTTGCACTCGCAGGGGGAGAGTGCCAGAATCGGCGTTAGCACTCGCACCTGCTGAGTGCTAACTAGACCTCGGCTTCCGGTCGAGGCGCGACCCTCGCAGTGACCTGAACTGTGCGGAGAGCGCCGTCCGTCGCGGGCGATGCGGGAGCCACCACCCATCGGAAGAGGAACATCACTCATGGCAAAGATCATTGCCTTCGATGAGGAGGCCCGCCGCGGCATGGAGCGGGGCATGAACGCCCTCGCCGACGCCGTCAAGGTCACCCTCGGCCCCAAGGGCCGCAACGTCGTGCTCGAGAAGAAGTGGGGCGCGCCGACCATCACCAACGACGGTGTCTCCATCGCCAAGGAGATCGAGCTCGAGGAGCCCTTCGAGAAGATCGGCGCCGAGCTCGTCAAGGAGGTCGCCAAGAAGACCGACGACGTCGCCGGTGACGGCACCACCACCGCGACCGTCCTCGCGCAGGCGCTCGTGACCCAGGGTCTCCGCAACGTCGCCGCAGGCGCCAACCCGATCGCCCTCAAGAAGGGCATCGAGAAGGCCGTCGAGGCTGTGACCGCCGAGCTGCTCAAGGCGGCCAAGGAGGTCGAGACCAAGGACCAGATCGCCGCGACCGCAGGCATCTCCGCCGGCGACCCCACCATCGGCGAGCTCATCGCCGAGGCGATGGACAAGGTCGGCAAGGAGGGCGTCATCACGGTCGAGGAGTCGAACGCTCTCGGCCTCGAGCTCGAGCTCACCGAGGGTATGCGCTTCGACAAGGGCTTCCTCTCGGCGTACTTCGTCACCGACCCCGAGCGCCAGGAGGCCATCCTGGAGGACGCCTACGTCCTGCTCGTCGAGTCCAAGATCAACAACGTCAAGGACCTCGTCCCCGTCCTCGAGAAGGTCATGCAGACCGGCAAGCCGCTGCTGATCGTCGCGGAGGACGTCGAGTCCGAGGCGCTCGCGACCCTGGTCGTCAACAAGATCCGCGGCACCTTCAAGGCCGTCGCCGTCAAGGCTCCCGGCTTCGGCGACCGCCGCAAGGCGATGCTGCAGGACATGGCGATCCTCACCGGCGGAACCGTCATCTCCGAGTCGGTGGGCCTGTCGCTCGACGGCGCCGACCTGACCACGCTCGGCCAGGCGCGCAAGGTCGTCGTCACCAAGGACGAGACCACGATCGTCGAGGGCGCTGGCGCCGAGGAGCAGATCGAGGGCCGCGTGCGCCAGATCCGCGCCGAGATCGAAAACTCCGACTCGGACTACGACCGCGAGAAGCTCCAGGAGCGCCTCGCCAAGCTCGCAGGCGGCGTCGCCGTCATCAAGGCGGGCGCGGCCACCGAGGTCGAGCTCAAGGAGCGCAAGCACCGCATCGAGGACGCCGTCCGCAACGCGAAGGCTGCCGTCGAGGAGGGCATCGTCGCCGGTGGTGGCGTGGCCCTCATCCAGGCGGGCAACCTCGCCTTCGCCGACCTCTCGCTCGAGGGCGACGAGGCCACCGGTGCGTCGATCGTCGCCGCGGCCGTCTCGGCCCCGCTGCGTCAGATCGCCGTCAACGCCGGCCTCGAGGGCGGCGTCGTCGTGGAGAAGGTCAAGGACCTCCCGATCGGCCACGGCCTCAACGCCGCGACCGGCGTCTACGAGGACCTGCTCGCCGCGGGCGTCAACGACCCGGTCAAGGTGACCCGCTCGGCGCTCCAGAACGCCGCGTCGATCGCCGGCCTGTTCCTCACGACCGAGGCGGTCGTGGCGGACAAGCCCGAGCCCGAGCCGGCGATGCCGGCCGGTGGCGCGCCTGACATGGGAGGCATGGGCTTCTAAGCCCAGCGTCGCATCGCGACAGCTCACGCGAAGGCCCCTGGGGAGACCCGGGGGCCTTCGTCGTGCTCGGAGGGCGCGGAGGTGCTCACCACCTCCGTGGCCGCCCGACACTCCGAACCAATGTGGAGCCGACACGCCGGGCGACGCGCCGCATCGCAGCCCGACACGCTGGCGTGTCGCCGCTCGGATTGGTTCACAGTGTCCGAACCCGCTTGGTGTCGGAACGCGTCTGGCCGTGGCGAGGGGGTGCGGCGAGGGGGTGCGGCGAGGGGGTATGGAGGTGAGGAGGTGCGCCGACGGCATGCGGCTGCCGGGACGGCTCGGGCCGGCGGACGGCTGGGGTTCTGGATGGAGCCGGCGCGGGGACGACGCGTCAGTCGCGGCCGAAGCGCTCGGCGTTCGTGACGCGCAGGCCAGACGCGCGCAGCCGCAGGACCAGGTCGCGCGTGGACACGAGCGTCGCCCCAAGGTCCAGGAGCTGCTGCTGCCGGGCGATCGGGTAGTCGTAGTGGTCGAGGTCGAAGCCTCGCTCCGGGATGCCTGCGCGGCGCGCGAAGTCATGCAGCTCGTCCAGTGACGAGTCCGAGACAAGGTGGCCCCACACTGTGCCGTGGTTGGGCCACAGCGGTGGATCGATGAGCACGGCCATGCCTCGAGAGTAGGCGCACCGCGGTCACCTGCGGGTTCACTGCTGGAGGCCGTTAGACTGGTGCCCGCGTCGCGACCGCGGCGTCCATGAGATCAGCGAGGTAGATGTGCCCACCGGGAAAGTGAAGTGGTTCGACTCCGACAAGGGGTTCGGCTTCATCGCGAGCGAGGACGGCAGCGAGGTGTTCCTGCACGCGTCCGCCCTCCCTGCGGGCACGACCAGCCCGAAGCCGGGCACCAAGGTCGAGTTCTCGATCGCCGACGGCCGACGCGGCCCCTCGGCCCTCGCCGTGACCATCCAGGAGCCCGTCGGCTCGGTGGCGCAGAACATGCGCAAGAAGCCCGAGGAGATGACGGTGATCGTCGAGGACCTCATCAAGATGCTCGACGGCGTCTCCAACTCGCTGCGCCGAGGCCGCTACCCGGAGGGCGCCAAGGGCGCCCAGGTGGCTGCCGTGCTGCGTGCCGTCGCGGAGCAGCTGGACGCCTGATGGCTGTCGACGCAGTCCTGGCCGCAGCCGTCGACCTCGCTCGCGAGGCCGCCATCGAGGCGGCCCAGGATGCCGCCGCCGTCGGCGAGCACCTCTCCGCGAACGACGAGGGCGACAAGCTCGTCACCCACCTGTTCTCCTGCACCCTGCCCGGATACCGGGGCTGGGTGTGGTCGGTGACCCTGTCGCGCACTCCGCGGCTCAAGACTGCGAACATCTGCGAAGCCCATCTGGTGCCCGCGGACGACGCGCTCCTCGCGCCGTCGTGGATCCCGTGGGCGGACAGGGTCCAGCCCGGAGACCTCGAGCCGTCGATGGTGCTGCCGCGCATCGACGAGGACTCGCGGCTCATGCACGGGTACGAGGAGACCGGCGATGCCGACGCCGACGAGCTGGCGATCTGGGAGTTCGGACTCGGCCGGGAGCGCGTGCTCGCGCCCCGCGGTCGGAGCGACGCCGCGGAGCGTTGGTCTCGCGGATCGCACGGACCGACCGCGCCTTCCGCTGTCGCCTCCACTGCGCCGTGCTCCACCTGCGCCTTCTTCATCCCGCTCACGGGCTCCCTGCGCACGGCTTTCGGCGCATGTGCGAACGAGTGGTCCCCGTCGGACGGCTCGGTCGTCGCGGTCGACCACGGCTGCGGCGCCCACTCGCAGACCGATGTCGAGCGCCAGGGCACGCAGTGGCCCGCCAACGACCCGGTGTACGTGGACAACTCGCACGAGCCGTTCGATCTGGTGACGCCTGAGCCCGAGCCGGAGCCGGAGCCCGAGCCCGCGGCTGAGCCCGTGGCTGAGACTGAGCCAGTGGTTGACGCTGAGCCTGCAGCCACGTCCGAGGGTGAGCCTGCGGCTGACGCCGAGCCCGAGCCCGCGGCAGAGCCTGCGGCTGACGCTGAGCCTGCGGTTGACGCTGAGCCTGCGGTCGACGCTGAGCCTGTCTCGGAAGCCGTGCCCGCGTCCGACGAGCCGACCGAAGAAACCCCGGAGGACTCGACCGATGCCGAGGCCCCCGCAGCTGACGCTGCTGAGGCCGACAACGCGGTTGACGCGGCGGAGGAGCCGGACCGGGTGACGGCGGAGCCCGCCGATCCTGCAGGGCCTGCCGACGAGGTCGAGCCCGTACCGGAGCGACCTGCCGACGAGGAGAACGCCGCTGGCTAGCGCCGGCGTCTCCCCAGAACCCTCAGCGCGCGCGACGCTCGTCCGGGCGCTCGTCGCATCCACCTACCTCCCGACGTTCCTCGCGGAGATCGGCGTCGGAGCGATCCTTCCGCTGCTGACCCTCTCGCTCCTCGACTTCGGGAGCCCTGCGACCGTCGCCTCGCTGGGCGTCGGTCTGTACTCTCTCGGCCGCCTGATCGCCTCCCCCTTCGTGGGTGCGCTCGTGGAGCGGCTCGGCTCGACCCGCGCGTCGATGGCGGCGCTCGGTCTGCTCGGTGTCGGCGCGCTCGCGTGCGCGGCCGCTCCGGGCGTCCTGCCGTTCCTGGCGGGCGCCGTCGTGTTCGGCGCGGGCCACGCGGCGGTGCACGTGTCCCGCCAGGCGCAGGTGGACGACCTTGTGGCCGACCATCAGCGTGCGCGTGCGCTCACGACCTTGGCGGGGCTGTGGCGCGTCGCCAACTTCGTGGGACCGCTGCTCGGTGCGGCGGTGATCGTGGCGGTCGGGCTGTCGTGGACGTATGTGATGTCGGCCGGGTTCATCGCTGCCGGGATGGTGGCGCTCCGGCTCGCACCTGCGTGGAGGCGCCGCCACTACCGTCACGCTCCCGAGCATCGGGTGGGTCTCGCGGAGGTGGTGCGCCATACCGCGCCGACGCTGCGCACCTTGGGCATCGCCGTCGTCCTGACCGGCGCACTGAGGCAGCTCCGCAACGTCGTGATCCCGCTGTGGGGAGCCCACCTCGGGTTGGACGATCACACGATCTCCGTCATCTTCAGCATCTCCGCGGCCGTGGACATGGTGCTGTTCGTGCCTGCCGGCTATGTGATGGACAGGTGGGGGAGGAAGTGGACGGCGGTGCCGTCCTCGCTGCTGCTCGCTGCCGGCACCGTGATGCTGCTGGGCACCTCCGACGCGCTCGGCCTGGCGATCGCGGGAATGGTGCTGGGCCTCGGGAACGGGTGGGGTTCCGGAGTGCTGATGACGCTCGCGGGAGATGTGGCTCCGGCGCGCGGGCGGGCGATGTTCATCGGGCTGTGGATGGCGTTGCAGGATGCGGGCGGGCTGCTCGGGCCGGTGCTGCTGTCGGTGGGCACGGCGATCGCGTTCCCGCTGGGATTCGGTGCCGCGGGCGTCGTCGGTGTGGCCACCGCGGGCGCGATGATGCGGTGGATCCCGCCGTGGAGGCTACGGGAGACGCCCGCCGCCGGCCCGTCGGCCTGATCGAAGCCTCGCCCGGCGGCTCACATCCGTCCGCACACGCGACGAGGGCCCGAGCGGTTGCCCGGGCCCTCGTGGAAAGCGGAGTGTCAGCCGAAGTTCTCGGTGGAGTACACGGCGGTGCCGTCGGCGGTCTTCGCGACGCCGGCGCCCATCACGGAGTAGCCGGGGTACATGATGTTGGTGCAGTGGCCGTACGAGCGCATCCAGGCCTTGTGGATGATGGTGAGGCCGGATCCGACGCTGATGCCGCCGCTGTTGTACGTGTAGCCCACGTTCTCCTGGCCGCGGCCGGAGTGCGCGAGGTTCCCCGTCTTGGCCATGTTCTCGGACCAGCTCTGGGCGGCCGAGGAGAGCGAGCCTGACCAGCCGAGCGAGCGCAGGCCAAGGCGGGCGCGCTCCTTGTTCGCGGCGGTGAGGAGCGACTTCGCGCTCGATCCGGCCGAGTAGGGCGAGGACGGGTTCGCGCAGTACTGGGTGTACGACACGGAGGGGGTCGAGGACTTGGACGAGCCCGACGAACCGGACGAGGAGCCAGTCGACCGCGAGGTGCCGGAGGAGGTCGTCGAGCGACCGCTTGACGAGTAGACGGGGACCACGGGCTCGGGCTCGGGCGACTTGCTGATCTCGACCTTCGGCACGGAGGCCGCGATGTCAGCGTCCTCGACGGATCCGTCGGCCTTGACCTCGGAGGTCGCGACGGTGGTGGGCGTCGCCTCGTTCTGCACCGTCGCGGCGGTGGAGTCCTCGGGCAGCCAGGCCGCGGCGGCGCTGACGGAGGTGCCGACGATCGCGAGCGGCAGGATGCCTGCCAGCGCCGCCCAGTACCAGCGGCGGCGCGGTTCGCGCCGGACCTTCACCTCTGACTGTTCCATGATCTCCTCGCACGCCATGAGCCTGTCGGGATGCGAGGGCTGGGCCGGGCCGTCGGACGGGGCGTCGACGGCTCTTCGCATCACTTACAACAGCGATGCTAGGAATGCGTGGAGGGGCCTTGGAAGGACTTGTGAAAAAGGTCTCAGAGGGGTGAAACCGGGCATAGCTCGTGCCGAGCAGGGTTCATGTACCAGGTGTGACGTATGTCACACCGCCAGCGGTGGTGTGAACGCCGATTCAGGCGCGGATGCCGCCGTGGGTCAGTCGACGAGCCGCTCCAGCACCCAGTCGATGGACGCGGTCAGGCGCGACACATCCTCGGGATCCACCGCAGGGAACATGCCCACACGGATCTGGTTGCGACCGAGCTTGCGGTACGGGTCCACGTCCACGACGCCGTTGGCGCGCAGCACCGCGCGCAGCTGAGCCGAGTCGACGGAGGCGTCCAGATCGATGGTCCCGACGACGGGAGAGCGGTGCGGGGCGGAGCCGACGAAGGGCCGTGCGAGCTCTGAGCGCTCCGCCCACGTGTAGAGGCGCGAGGCCGAGTCGGCCGTCCGCGATGCCGCGAACGCCATGCCGCCGTTCGACATGAGCCACTCGAGCTGCGCGCGCATCATCACGAGCGTGGCGATCGCGGGCGTGTTGAGCGTCTGGTTCTGGCGCGAGTTCGCCACCGCGTCCTGGAGCGACAGGATCGAGGGGATGTACCGGTCGGACGCGGCGATCCGCTCCACCCGCTCGATCGCTGCGGGCGACATGAGCGCGAACCACAGGCCCCCGTCGGACGCGAAGTTCTTCTGGGGGGCGAAGTAGTAGACGTCGGTCTGGCTCACGTCCAGCTCCGTGCCGCCGGCTGCCGAGGTGCCGTCGACGACCATGAGCGCGCCGTCCGCGCCGCGGAGGCGCGTGACCGGGGCGATCGCGCCGGTGGAGGTCTCGTTGTGCGGCCACGCGTAGACGTCGATGCCCTCCTCGAGCTCCGGGGTGGCGATCGAGCCGGCGTCGGCCTGCAGGATGCTCGAGGCGTCGAGGTGAGGCGCGCCGAGCGTCGCGGCTGCGAACTTGGAGCCGAACTCGCCGTGGACGCTGTGCTGGGCGCGGCGCTGCACGAGCGCGTAGGCGGCGGCGTCCCACAGCAGCGTGGAGCCGCCGTTGCCGAGGACCACCTCGTATCCGTCGGGGAGGGAGAAGAAGGAGGCGAGCATCTGGCGGATGTCGCCCACAAGGTTCTTGACCGGCGCCTGGCGGTGCGAGGTGCCGAGAAGCATGGACTCTGCGGCCTTGAGCGCCTCGATCTGGAAGCCCGAGACCTTCGAGGGGCCGGAGCCGAAGCGCCCGTCGCGGGGCAGCAGGTCTGAGGGGATCGTCAGCGAGTCGGACATGCCGACAGCCTAGTGCTCGCGGGGGCCTTCCAGGACTGGCCTCCGGTCATGACAAGATGGGGCGGTGCACGCCCTGACCCCTGTGCTTCAGCCCTACGACTGGGGCGACGCTCACACCATCCCGTCGATGCTCGGCATGCCCTCCTCCACTGCGCCCGTCGCGGAGGCCTGGTGGGGTGCGCACCCCGTCTACCCAGCGACGATCGACGGGGGAGAGCAGGGCCTCGACGCACTGATCGCAGACGACCCGATGGGGGCGCTCGGCCCCGAGATCGCCGAGAAGCACGGGCACTGCCTCCCGTACCTCTTGAAGATCCTTGCGATCAAGAAGCCGCTGTCGCTCCAGGTCCACCCGAGCCGTGAGCACGCCGTCGCCGGCTACGAGCGCGAGAACGGGCTCGGCATCCCCGTGATGGACCCGCAGCGCACGTTCCGCGACGACAACCACAAGCCCGAGATGGTGGTGGCGCTCACGCCCACCGTCGTGCTCACCGGGTTCCGGCCCGTCGAGGATCTGCGGGCTGATCTCGCGCTCCTGGACGCCGATGGTGCACGGGTGCTGGAGGGTGTGCTCGACGACGCGGATGACGATGAGGACGCGATCTCCGAGTATGTCGACGCATGCCTGCGCGGCATCCAGCCGATGCCCGTCCTCGTCTCGCTCAAGGCGGCCGTCGCGGCCGGGCGGGGCTCGGACGCGATGCACACCGCCGCGGACGCGCTGGATGCGCACCCTGGCGATCCCGGCGTGCTCGTGGCGCTCGCGATGAACGTCGTGAGGCTCGAGCCCGGCGAGGCGTCGTTCACCGGCGACGGCATCGTGCACTCCTATCAGAGCGGCGTCGCGCTCGAGATCATGGCGAACTCGGACAACGTCGTGCGCGCGGGCCTGACGCCCAAGCACATCGATCTGGGCCAGCTCCTGTTCCTCGCGCAGACCCGTCCCACCGCGCCGCAGGTGCCCACCATCGAGGTCGACGGCCCCGTCACCAAGTTCACGACGGCGGCGGACGAGTTCGCGCTGGCGCTGCTGCGCCGAGGGGCGTTCGCGTCCCAGCCGGGCCCGCGGATCGTCCTCGCGCTCGAAGGGACGACCACCGTCGTCGCGGGCGGCAGGGTGGCGATCCTCGCGGCAGGCGAGTCCGTGTTCATCGGCTACTCGGAGGGTCCCGCAGCCGTGGAGACCGCGGGACTGGCGGCGATCGCGACCATTCCGCGCGGCTGAACGCCTCCCGAGAACCGGCACCGAGGGCCTCCCCATGGCGGGATGACACCCACTACGCTGGCCGTATGTCGCTCACGGTTTCTGTCTTCGGCACCGGCTATCTCGGTGCGACGCACGCCGCAGGGATGGCCGAGCTGGGCCACACGGTCATCGGCATCGACGTCGACGAGGCGAAGATCGCGCGCCTGTCGCGGGGTGAGGTGCCGTTCTTCGAGCCGGGCCTGCCCGAGCTGATCCGCAAGCATGTGGACTCCGGCCGCCTCCGGTTCACGACCGACGCGTCGGTCGCTGCGGCGGAGGCCGACGTCCACTTCATCGGTGTGGGCACGCCCCAGCGCAAGGGCGAGAACGCGGCGGACATGCGATTCGTCGACGCGGTGATCGAGACGCTCGCGCCGCAGCTGACGCGGCCGTCCGTGATCCTGGGCAAGTCCACGGTGCCTGTCGGCACCGCTGCGCGCCTCGCGGCGCGCGTCCGCGAGCTCGCGCCCGTCGGCGCCGACGCCGAGCTCGCGTGGAACCCCGAGTTCCTTCGTGAGGGCTTCGCGGTGGAGGACACGCTCCGCCCCGACAGGCTCGTGCTGGGCGTCGACAAGGCCTCGGCTGGACGCGCCGAGGCGATGGCACGCGAGGTCTACGCGCAGGTGCTCGACCGCGGAACGCCGTTCCTGGTGACGGATCTTGCGACCGCGGAGCTGGTGAAGGTCTCGGCCAACGCGTTCCTTGCGACCAAGATCTCGTTCATCAACGCGATCGCGGAGATCTGCGAGGTGACGGGCGCGGATGTGAAGGAGCTCGCGGACGCGATCGGCTACGACGAGCGCATCGGCCGCAAGTTCCTGGGCGCGGGCCTGGGATTCGGCGGAGGCTGCCTCCCGAAGGACATCAGGGCGTTCCAGGCGCGTGCAGGCGAGCTGGGCGTGGGTCACTCGCTCAACTTCCTCCGCGAGGTGGACGAGGTGAACCTGCGTCGTCGCGAGCACGTCGTGGGCCTTGCTGCCAAGTGCGTGGGGGGTGTCCTGCACGGTGCGAAGGTCGCCGTGCTCGGGGCTGCCTTCAAGCCCAACAGCGACGACGTGCGCGACTCCCCGGCGCTCGACGCCGCGGGCAAGCTCTATCTCGCGGGCGCGGACGTGCGGGTGTACGACCCGGAGGCTGCGGACAACGCCCGTGCGGTGTCGCCGAAGCTGACCTACTCCTCCTCCTTGGAGGAGGCGTGCGCCGGCGCGGAGGTGATCCTCGTCGCGACCGAGTGGAACGAGTTCAAGCAGATGGATCCTGAGGTCGTGGCAGGCATGGTCGCGGCACGCAAGGTGATCGACGGGCGCAACTGCCTCGATCCGCAGCGATGGATCGACGCCGGCTGGGAGTACCACGGCATGGGGCGGTTCGCGTGAGCGACCTGATCGACACGACGGAGATGTATCTCCGGACGATCTACGAGCTCGTGGAGGACGGCGTCGTCCCCATGCGTGCGCGGATCGTCGAGCAGCTCGGGCACTCGGGCCCCACCGTGTCGCAGACGGTCGCGAGGATGGAGCGTGACGGACTCGTCGTCGTCTCGGACGACCGCCACCTCGAGCTGACGCCTGAGGGTGAGCAGATCGCGATGCGCGTGATGCGCAAGCACCGACTAGCCGAGCGGCTCCTCACGGATGTGCTCGGGCTGGATCTGGCGCATGCGCATGATGAGGCCTGCAGGTGGGAGCACGTGATGAGCGAGCGCGTGGAGAAGCGGGTGCTCGCGCTCGTGGAGGACGCACGGATGTCGCCGTACGGCAACCCGGTGCCCGGGCTCGAGGAGCTCGGCGTGTCGGGCGCCGACACGCCGGGGGGTATCTCACTTCTCGATGCGGCTGCTCAGAATGTGTCCCGAGTCACAGTGATCCGCATCGGCGAGAACCCCCAGGCGCACCCGGACGTGCTCGAGCCGATGCTCGAGGCTGGGGTCATAGCAGGGGCTTCGCTCGGAGTGAGGCGTGAGGGTGAGGACGTCGTGCTGGTCGGCGAGGCGGGCGAGGTCCACCTCTCGAACGTTGTGGCGCGGCACGTCTTCGTGACCATTTCGTGACCTGGAACGTGCAAATCCGCGTGCGGGCAGTTACTGTGGACTCAGTTAATGAATCGCATCGTGGATGTGAGAGACCCCCACCAAGAGGGAACGCACGGCATCGGTCGGACGTTGGGGTCGTGTCGCCGACGCGCCGCATGGTGCGGAAGGAATCAAGAATTTGAGGTACGGATACCAGCGTGCTCGCACGCGTGCCATCGCGATCTCCGCGGGTGGTGCGCTTGTGGTCGCTCCCCTCACGGGTGTAGCCGCGATGGCACTCGTGACGCCTGAGGAGGACGCCCCGGCAACCCCCGACGCTTCCGTCGTCGCCGAGGTCAACGCCAACCTTGCACAGGACATCGCTGACGCTTCGAACGTGGTCGTGGCTGCGGATGACGCGGAGTTCGACTTCGCCGAGCCGGAGATCGAGGTCTCCGAGGACCCGGAGCCCGTCGTGGTCGCGCCTCGCCGCACGACGTCGACGAACACCGGCACGTCCAGCTCGGGTTCGAGCTCGGGCTCTGCGACCAAGGTCGCCCAGTCGAGCGCGGTCAAGGCAGCGATCTCCGGATCCGCCGTCATCGCCGAGGCATCGAAGTACGTGGGCGTGCCCTACGTCTCCGGCGGATCGTCGCCCTCCGGCTTCGACTGCTCGGGCTTCGTCTCCTACGTCTACGGCAAGCTCGGCGTCTCGCTGCCGCGCACCTCGGGCGCCTACTACAACGTCGGCACCCGGGTCTCCAGCCCGCAGCCGGGCGACATCATCGTCAGCCCCGGACACCTGGGCATCTACGCCGGACCGAACCTGCAGATCGACGCGCCCCGCCCGGGCAAGACGATCCAGTTCCGCTCGATCTGGCAGAGCAACCCGGTGTACGTCCGCGTCACCGGCTGAGCTCCGCAACGCTTCACGAAGGCCGCTCCCCGACGGGGAGCGGCCTTCGTCGTTCCCGGGTCTGCGACGGTGCGGCGAGCACGACAGGTGTCACGCTCTCAGCGTTGATACGGTGGCGATATGAGAACTGCGATGGCGCAACGAATCGGCAGGCACATCTCCGCGATCGGCCTCGGCTGCTGGCAGCTGGGCGGGGACTGGGGGGACACGGACGAGCAGCGCTCCCAGGACATCCTCCACGCGGCGGCCGACGCGGGTACGACCTTCTTCGACACCGCGGACGGATACGGCGACGGCCGTTCCGAGCAGTCGATCGGACAGTTCCTCAAGGACCGGGACGACTCTGACAGCTTCTTCGTCGCCACGAAGATGGGGCGCCGCCTTCCTGAGCAGACGCCGGAGGGCTACAACCTCGACAACTATCGCCGGTGGACCGACCGCTCACGCGAGAACCTCGGCGTCGACACCCTCGACCTCGTGCAGCTCCACTGCCCGCCCTCCGCCGTCTTCCACGACCCGCAGACCTTCGAGGACCTGCGCACCCTCAAGCAGGAGGGGCGCATCGCCGACTTCGGCGTCTCCGTCGAGCTCGTGGAGGACGCGCTTCACGTGATCGGTGAGGACGACCTCGCCTCGGTGCAGATCATCTTCAACATCTTCCGCCGCAAGCCCGCCGAGCACTTCCTGCGGGAGGCGACAGAGAAGGGCGTCGCCGTCATCTCGCGTGTGCCGCTCGCGTCGGGCCTCCTCTCAGGCAAGTACGACGAGCACACCACCTTCGCGGCGAACGACCACAGGAACTACAACCGCGACGGCTCCGCCTTCGACGTGGGCGAGACGTTCGCGGGTGTGCCCTTCCCGATCGGGGTCGAGGCAGCCCGCAAGGTCGCAGAGCTCACGCCCGAGGGCTGGACCACGGCGCAGCTCGCGCTGCGCTGGGTGGAGCAGATGGGCTCCACCACGGTCATCCCCGGAGCGCGCACGCCCGAGCAGGCGCGTCAGAACGCGGCGGTCGGGGACCTGCCGACGATCCCCGACGAGACGATGGCGGCACTCGCGAAGATCTACAACGAGGACATCAGGGAGCACGTCCACTCGCGCTGGTGACGTGGGCGGCGCCGCGCGTTCGGTACCCTTGTCATCTACCCCGCGCCTGTAGCTCAGGGGATAGAGCACCGCTCTCCTAAAGCGGGTGTCGACAGTTCGAATCTGTCCAGGCGCACCACGAGTCGCTGCGCATCGCGGATGCGGAGCTGTCTCCACCGTCGGCGCTGATTCGAGACCAGGCCGCCGCCGCGCCTACGGACCTCCTGGTGGTCGCGTGTCCTGGGGCACGACCAGCACAGGTGTCCGCGCGAACTCGAGCACGTGGAGCGTGTGCGACCCGATCGCGGGGATGACGTGCCCTGGCCGCTCCATGCGGCCCACCACGATCATGTCGGCACCGCAATCGGTCGCCTCGGCCAGGATCTCCGCGGCGATCCGGCCGCGCCTCAGCACCACGGACGCCTCGACCTCGTGCGAGGCACCCAGGCGGAGCACATGGGTGAGCGCCGCGGAGCAGGCCTGCTCGCGTCCGCGCAGCAGCGCCTCCTCCACGTCCGGGTCCGGGCCCGCCCCGTCGGGCTCCACCACCGCGACCGCTCGCAGCGCGGACCCCGCCCGCGCGGCCAGGTCCGCCGCGACGTCGGCCGCGCGCAGCGAGGCGTCGGAATCGTTGACGGCGACCAGCACAGGTCCATTCATCTCGGCGCTCCCTCCCTGCCCCGCACAGGCCGCGGACGTTGCGCGTCGACCGCCCATCTCACGCGAAGGTTCTCCTCGCGTTCCAGCTCGTCCAGCGCGCGCTCGATCGTGGTGAGCCGGTCCTCGAGCTGCGGGATCCACCGATGCTCGATCGCGCGGCGCCGCGTACGGGTCGCCGCGAGCTCGGCCGCGATGGTCGCGGCCGCCCGCCGGACGGTGGCGTAGGCGGCGGCGGCCTCCACGGCGGCGCCGACGGCGGCGACAGCGTAGGAGAGCGACGAGCTCCCTCCCGCGCGTCGCGCGCGCGGGAGGTCCACGGTCGCCTCGCCTGGGAACTGCACGCCCATGACGCTGTCCACGCCGACCCGGACCTTGGCGGGCGTGGGCGGCGACGTGGCCGCGATGGTCGGCCAGCCGTCGGCCGCTGCCGCACGATCAGCCCACGCATGCGCCTCGGTGGCCGCGCGCTCCCATGGGTCCGTTCGCTCGTCCTGGCGCAGCAGCAGCCGCTCATGCTCGGTCGCGATGATGCGCTGCTTGCGTTCCAGCAGCTCCACGCCGTGCCGCGCGGTGGACAGCTGGCGCTGCACTCGCAGGCGCGCGGCGCGTCCGACATCAGCCATCGCGCACCCCCGCGTCCTCGCCAGGGAGCCGCCTCGCGATCATCTCGGGCGAGACCATGGTCAGCTCCTGACGCGGCAGCACGCCGAGCGCCGCCCACGCCCGGTCCAGCGTGTCGTCGAGGGTTCGCGTCTCACCCTGTCCCTGATGGAGGAGCCGCTGCTCGACGGTGTCCCGATACGTGAGGTAGGCGCGGTCGGTCTCTCCCAGGGCCGAGGCGCCGACGAGCTCGGCGAGAGCCGCCGACTGGCGGGCGTGCGCGAGCGCGGCGAGCACCTGCGCGGAGACGTCCAGGTGGTCGTCCCTCGTGTGGTCCTTCCCGGCGCCGAGCCGCATGAGGCGCGACAAGGAGCTGAGCGTGTCCACGGGCGGGTAGACGCCGCGCGAGGCGATCTCCGGGGAGAGGACCACCTGGCCTTCGGTGATGTACCCGGTGAGGTCGGGCACGGGATGGGTGATGTCGCCCGCCGGCATGGTGAGCACCGGGACGACGGTGACGGAGCCGTCGCGGCCACGTACGCGTCCGCAACGCTCGTAGAGGCCTGCGAGGTCGCTGTAGAGGTAGCCGGGGTAGCCGCGTCGGGCGGGGATCTCGCGGCGCGCGGCGGAGACCTCTCGGACGGCCTCCGCGTAGCTGGTCATGTCGGACATGATCACCAGCACGTCGGCTCCCTGCTCGAAGGCGAGGTGCTCGGCGACGGTGAGGGCGAGCCGGGGCGTGAGGATGCGCTCGATGGCGGGGTCGTCGGCGGCGTTGAGCAGGAGGACGAGCTCGCCTGAGGCGGTGCGGGCCTCGAGCCGGTCGCGCACGTAGGCGATGTCCGCGTGCGGCAGGCCCATGGCCGCGAACACGACCATGAAGCTCGATCCTGCGCTCGTCGCCTGCGCCGCGATCTGGGTGGCGAGCGCCAGGTGGGGGAGCCCCGCCACCGAGAAGATCGGCAGCTTCTGCCCGCGCACGAGCGTGGTGAGGGCGTCGATCACCGAGACGCCGGTGAGGACGGGCTCGTGGGGGGGCTCGCGTTCGACGGGGTTGAGCGGCCAGCCTGCGACCGGGGCCAGCCTGTCGCCGGTGATCGGAGGGCCGCCGTCCAGCGGGGCGCCGCGCCCGTTGCAGACTCTGCCGAGCCAGCCCGTGCCCACCTCGATGTGCAGCGGCCGCCCGTCGAACCTGACGTCGATCGCCCCCGAGGTGAGCCCCTCGGTGCCTTCGAACACCTGCACCGTCGCCTGGTCGGAGTCGACATCGAGCACCAGCCCGTGCCGCAGCCCGTCCGGGG
This sequence comes from Demequina zhanjiangensis, assembly GCF_030418315.1. Classification (GTDB taxonomy): domain Bacteria; phylum Actinomycetota; class Actinomycetes; order Actinomycetales; family Demequinaceae; genus Demequina; species Demequina zhanjiangensis. Next base: position 48,477 of record NZ_JAUHPV010000002.1, on the reverse strand, counting down.
TCTCCACCTCCACGGACTCGTCCCACCCGACGCCCTCGACGCCACCGACGGTCAGGAGCGGGCCTCGGATGGCGCGGATGTCCCGATGCGAGACTCGGGCGCCGGGAAGGGCGCTCGCGTGCGGCTCGCGGTCGCGCAGCTCGCTCATGGGAGCCTCCCGAGCTCGTCCAGCGCCTGCTCGCGGATCGTCGCGATCGTCGCCGAGTCGTCCCTGCCGGCCGCCTGAGCGGCGCGGATGACGGGCCCGAAGTCGAGGCGTTCGACCGCGGTGGCCGTCGCGCCGCGGTCGATGGCGGCGTGGCATGCGTCGATCACCTCGAGCACCGTGTCCAGCAGCGCCGCCCCCTTCTCGTCGGAGCAGGTGGCGTCGTGCGGGTGGAGCGCGTTCTGGGCGAGCACCGCCTCGCGCAGCAGCCGTCCTCCGAGCACCACCATGCGCTCGCGGCTCGGGAGGGAGTTGACGCCGATCACCTCGGCGAGCGAGGCGAGCCTGTCCGCCTCCGCGAGCACTTCGAGGGCGGTGGCTCGCCTGACCGACCATTCCGGGTCCCCGCGGACCGTCTGCCAGCGGGCGAGGCCCGCGGTGTCGCGCGCGAAGGATCCTGACCACTGCACGGCCGGATAGTGGCGCGCGTAGGCGAGGTCGCGGTCGAGCATCCACATGGCTCGGACGAACCGCTGGGTGATGGTCGTGACCGGCTCGGACATGTCGCCCCCCGGAGGGGAGACGGCGCCGATCACGGTGACTGACGCGTCCTGGCCCCCGAGCGTCGTGACGCGTCCCGCGCGCTCGTAGAAGGCCGCCAGCTGGGACGAGAGGTCGGCGGGGAAGCCTTCCTCCGCCGGCAGGTCGCCCCGGCGGTTCGCGAACTCGCGCAGCGCCTCCGCCCATCGTGACGTCGAGTCGGCGATGACCACCGCGTCGTGCCCCATGTCCCTGTAGAACTCGGCGATGCTGATCCCCGTGTAGATGCTCAGCTCGCGCGCCATCATCGGCATGTTCGACGTGTTGGCGACCACGACGGTCCGGTCCACGAGCCGCCCGCCCGTGCGCTCGTCGGCGAGCTGCGCGAAGTCGTCGAGCACGTCGGCCATCTCGTTGCCGCGCTCGCCGCAGCCGACGTACACGATCACGTCCGCGTCGCACCACTTGGCGATCTGCTGCAGCAGCATCGTCTTGCCTGTCCCGAAGCCTCCCGAGACGGCCGCGGCCGCGCCTCGCGCCACAGGGAAGAAGAGATCCAGCACCCGCTGGCCGGTGTGGAGCGGCACCGGATCGGACAGGCGCTCCCGGAAGGGCCGGGGACGACGGATGGGCCAGTGGTCGGACAGATGCACGTCCGTGCCGGCGACGGTGGCCACCCTGTCGAGCGCGCCCGTCTCGCCCGCCTCGGCGATCCACTCGACACGTCCGTGCGTGCCGGCAGGCACCATGACCCGATGCTCGACCGCGCCGGAGTCGGGGACGACGCCGAGCACGTCACCCTCGGACACCTCGTCCCCCGTGACCACTCTCGGCTCGAAGTGCCATCGACGAGCGTCAGCGCCCTCCGCGGTGTGGAGCGGGCGGTCGGGGCTCAGCCACACGGGTGCCGAGGTCAGCGGGCGCATGAGGCCGTCGAAGGCGCTGCCCAGCAGGCCGGGGCCGAACAGTCCGGTCAACGGCCGACCACTGGGGGCAGCGTGCTCGCCCGCGCGGATCCCGCCCGTGTACTCGTACGCCTGCAGGGTGGCGCGCCCTCCCTGGACGGCGACGACCTCCGCGCTGATCCTGTCGGGTCCCACGTGGAGGATCTCTCCCATCGCCACGTCGGGCACGCCGTCGGCCTCGAGCAGCGGGCCCGTCACGCGCACGGTCCTGGCCTGCCCGGATGCGGTGGCGTCCGTCATGTCGTCCACAGCTCGGCCACCTCCCCGCTCATCGACTCGAGGGTCGCCCTCGCGAGGCTCGGCAGGGACAGATCGACGCGCCTCGCGCCGAGGGACGCGACGACGCCCCCGTCGGGATGCTCCTCGATCGTCGCCTCCGGGCCGAGCAGGGTGCCTACCTCGCCGCGCAGCGCGTCCATGAGACGGGGGTACTCCTGCCCGGTCCGCAGCTCCACCGCCAGCGCGAGCACGCGTGCCTCAAGGTCCCTGCGCAGCGACTCCCGCGCCGCGAGCTGCAGCTCGTGCGCGCGCCGCCTCTCCCGCGCGGACCGCTGTGCCGCATCCGCCTGCGCCGCCGTCCTCCCCGCCTCCACGGCCCGGTCCGCGATCGCGGATGCCTGGCGCTCCGCGTCGGCGATCATCTCGGCGGCCCGACGCTCCGCCTCGCCTGCGGTGGCTCGCGCTGCCGCCGCCGCACGGTCGTGGATCGCTGCCCGCAGGGGAGCGGCGGCAGCACTGGAGCCGGACGGCAGCGACCTCATGACGGAAGCACCGCCGTCAGCGGCGCGTCGACCGCATCGATCTCGTCGCCCAGCACCTGGCCTGCGTGAGGGGTGAGGATGACGAGCGCCACCCCCTCGTCAAGGCTCTCCCACGCGGCGCGCACCTCGGCGGCGCCCTCGACAGCGCGCACCTGTACGCCTGCAAGCGCGAACGCGCCGACGAGTCGACGCTCGCCCAGTGCGACGACCGCGCCTTCCGAGAGCAGGTTCGCCGTCATGCGTTGCCGATCAGGATGATCGCGATGATGAGGCCGTAGATAGCGATGCCCTCGGCGAGGCCCACCACGACCATCGCGCGACCGAACATCTCGGGCCGCTCGCTCATCGCCGCCAGGGCCGCAGAGCCCGTGTACGCGACGGCGATCGCCGCGCCGAGCGACGATCCGGCGACGGCGATGGCGGCGGCGATGAGCGCGGACCCGTTGGCTGCGCTCGTGGTCGCCTCCGCGGTGGCGGTCGCGACGGGCGCTGCGCTCGCGGCGGTGCCGGACAAGAGCACCATCGCGGCTCCTGCGAGCACGGCGATGTTCGCGGTGACGACGGCGATCACGCCGGATCTGCGTCGGCGCTTGAGGAGCAGGGTCGCGCCAAGGGCGACACCGGCGAGGACGGGAAGGGTGAGGAGCCAGACGGTCATGGGTCAGTCCTTTCGGTGCGGCGCGGACGGGGCAGGTGCGGGGACGAGGGGCGGTGTGGGTGACGGGGCATCGTCGGCGCGGCCGTCCGCGTCGACGTCCCGCTCCGGCGGCAGGGGCGGCTGCCACGGCTGGAAGGCACGGCCCTCTCCCACGAACACGCGGGAGAAGAGCTCGTAGTACTCGAGGCGCAGTGCCTGGATCCCGGCCACGAGCGCCTCGAGTCCGAAGGTGATGACGTTGCCGACCAAGAAGATGAGCACCGCGGCGGCCGCGCCCCAGCCCGGCGCCCAGAGCGAGGTGGTGCCCTCCCAGATGACGGCGAGCAGCGCGGCGTGGGTGAGCCCGAACGCGGCGAGCCGGGCGAACGAGATGATGTTGGAGCCCAGCCGGCTGACGCTGTCGACGGACTCGATCCCTGCCTGCAGGAACGCGGTCGCGCCGCCCCCTTCGGAGGACACGATCCCCACGAAGATGAGCACGACGGAGGTGAGCGCGAGCACCGAGCCGACCACCACCAGCGCGAGGACGCTCGAGATCAGGCCCCACGCGAGCAGCCCGAGCGCAAGGAACAGCCCCGACCCTGCGAGGCCCGCACGCGAGTACAGCGCATACGCCCAGCCGCCCTCCCGCACTCTGTTCACGGTGCCTGTCGCGTACGAGCCGGCGAGCAGCACCGCACCGAACGCGATCGCCGCGAGCAGCAGCGGGACCGGGTCCTCCATCGGGTTGAGCCACAGCACCGGCACGAGCCCCGTCGGGCCGAACGCCTCGCCGTACAGCGCTCCGAACGCCATGGCGGCCACGCCTGCGAGGGTGACGAACAGCCATGTCCTGCGGAACCGGGCGAGTCCCTTGATCCAGCCCCAGCGCATCGAGAGCCCGATCAGCGCGAGGAGGGCGCCGTGTCCCACGTCGCCGAACATCATCCCGAACATGACGATGTAGGCGGCCGCCGCCATCTTCGCGGGGTCCACATCCGCATAGGGGACGACGCCGTAGGTGTCCACCAGAGTGCGCGAGGTCCCGGACGCGCCGTGCGCGATCAGGGTCGGCGGCTGCTCGCCGAGCGGCGTCTTGAGAGGCACGAGCGCCCCGCCGAGCTCCGCCAACGTCTCCGCGAGCGGCCCGTGCGCGGGTCGCGGCATCCAGCCCACCCAGCCGACGAGCCGGTCGTGGCGCACGCCCGCGGCGACGGCACGCCTGAACTCGTCGCTCTCGCCGCTGCCGGCGGCGTGGAGATCCAGCTCGACGACGCCTGCCCGCGCCACCGCTTCAAGCGCGCGCTCACGGTCCTCGTCGAGCACGACGATCGCGACCCGCTCCATGCTGACGGGGCCTCCATGCTCACGATGCGGCATCGAGCACCTCCTTCGCGCCCTGCCCCGACTCGACGGCGGCGATCGCCGCCTGGATCCGCCAGGCGTCGACCGTGAGGAGTGCGAGCCCCGCGACGAGCGACTCTGGGCGCGGGGTGCCGGTGCGCAGGAGCGACGACGCCTCGTCGTCCATGAGGGCGTAGAGGTGGGACTCCGCCGACCACAGGCCCGAGGCGTCGTCCGTACCCGCCAGGGCCGCGCGGACGCGGCTCGGAAGCGACGCGGCGAAGGCGGGGAGATCGGTCGTGGACTCCCAGGCGGTCCCGAGCAGAGGGCGAAGACGCCGTCGCAGCGTCGGAGCCAGGTCCAGCCCGTCGACGAACCTCGCTCGGGCGGTGAGGATCGCCGCGCGCCGTGCGGCCCACGCCTGCGCACCGGGAGCGGCGGCGGCGTAGCGTCCCAGCCAGGTCGCGGTGAGGATGTCAGCAAGCTGGTCCTGCTCGTCGGCGGGGACCTCGCCCCACGGAGTCCTCGCGAGCAGCGCGAGGAGCGAGTCGGCGTTCGACGCATGGCGGAGCGTGGACCAGGACGTCTCAAGCGCTCCGAGCTCGAACGGCCGCTCCGCGGGCCCACCTTGGAGCTCGCGCATGCGCATGAGGATGTTGTCCCGCTCGAACTCGGCCGCGGCGCCGCGCAGGATCCCCGTGCCGTTCGCCGGCGCCCAGCCTGCGAGCACCCTCAACTGCCACAGGAGCGTCTCGCGCACCGAGCGCTGGAGCGCCGTGGCGGTCGTCTCGGGGCCGAGCCGGGCGCCATAGCTCCACCGGGAGAGGAGATCTGCGGCGTCGTCCAGCGAGTCCGACTGTGCGAGGCGCGCCGCTCCGGCGCGACCGGCGCGCCCCGCGGCAAGGGCTCTGACGCGGACGGTGGCGGCGACCCACGAGATGCTCATGGCAGCGCCTTGAGGGTGTCGACGAGCCTGTCGACCACGGCCCTCGCGGCCGCGTCGATCTGGGGAGAGCGCGCGTGCAGCTCGTCCCGGGAGCGGCGGCGAGCGTCGTCGACCAGTGCGGCGTCGCGTTTCGCCGCCTCGGTGAGCACGTGTGCGGCGGCCTCGGCCTCACGTGCGGGCGCCTCGCGGCGCGCCTGGGCGAGCAGGGAGGCGGCGCGCTGCCTGGCGTCGTCGAGCTGTGCGGCAGCGCGCATGTCAGCGGTGTCCAGGGTGTGGCGGGCTGCTTCGAGGTCGGGGTCCAGCAACGCGAAGACCGGTGCGAGCTCGAGGGCGGGGCCAGTGCGGTCGGCGACGTGCTCGGCAGACTCGGCCGCTCCTCCTGGTGCGGACACCGGGCGGAATCGGTCGACGATCTGCTGCCAGCGCATCTCTCTTCCTCGAGCCTGCGGGGACTCGGGTGGGCGTGCCGCCCGATCTCCTTCGAATCTACTCTCGGGAGCGGTGCGCCGCAGGGTACGTCGTCGCGTCGTCGTGCCTGGATGGTGAGGGAGTGGCTGGCCGCTGAAAGGCTCGCCGGGCGCTCCTGCGCCCTGGCATCGCACGAGTGCCGGTCCTGACCCGAATCTCGGCACTCATGCGATGCCAGCGCGCGTGAAGGCGCGTGGGCGCAGTTGTCGACGCGCGCCGCCCCCATACGCGCGCGCACAATGACGGTATGGACGCAACGGAGCGGGTCAGGACCACCATCGGCGGACTTCAGATGGCGGAGGTCGACATCCTGTCGTGGCATTGGTACGCGGAGCAGGTGCTCGAGAAGGTCGAGGCCGACGACCTGGTCGTGTTCTGGTACACCGCCCACGGGATGCGCGGCGTCGCTCCCTTCCTCGCGAACGACAGGTACGTCGAGGTGTTCTTCTCCGACCCTGACGTGAAGCACGCCTTCCGCTCCGACGACCCGGCATCCGTGCCGATCCACGGGCGGCAGGAGACCAGGGCGGCCGGGCTGCATGAAATCGTCGAGGCGCTCGCGAAGGGGGAGACGCTCCACCTGGCGGCCCGTCCGTCGGTGTCGTCTGCGGTCTAGAGGAGCCCAGCATCGCGGCCTGCCGGCAGCCGGTCGGAGGTCGCGTGCGCAGGTGAGGCTCACCTCACCGCATCGTCCCTGCTAAGCGTGGCAACGGAGACGGGCGTACCGTGAGCGTATGAAGGCATGGCTGGGCCGCAACCTTGAGATGATCGTCCTCGTCGTGTCCGGGCTCCTGCTCGCGGGCGGAGCCGTCGCGTGGTGGGTCGACGCCGACGTGGCCGCGCGGTGGATGTGGATCGCCTGCACGGTCCTCGGTCTCGTGTTCGCGCTCGCCGCCACGGTGCAGGCCGCAGCGCAGAAGCGGCCCACGGTGGACATCATCGCGGTGCTCGCGCTCGCGGGCTCGCTCGCCGTCGACGAGCCCCTCGCCGGAGCGATCATCACCCTCATGCTGGCCACCGGGCAGGTGCTCGAGGCCATGGCCGACGCCCGTGCGCGTCGCGAGCTCAGCCTCCTCACGGCCAGGGCGCCCAGGACGGCGCGTCGCATCGTGGCCGACGGGCTCGAGGAGATCCCCGTCGCCGACGTGCGGATCGGCGACCGGCTGCTCGTCCGCCCCGGTGAGGTGGTACCGGTCGACGGTCGGTTGTCCGACGACGCGACCTTCGACGAGTCCGCCCTCACCGGGGAACCGCTTCCGGTCGGGAGGCCCGCGGGCGAGGACGTGCGCTCCGGCGTGGTCAACGTCGGCGGCCCGGTGGAGATCCTCACGACCACCACCTCCGAGAGCTCCACCTATGCGGCGCTCGTGCGGCTCGTGGAGGAGGCGCAGGGGATCTCGGCGCCGTTCGTGCGCAGCGCGGACAGATGGGCGGTCGCGTTCGTGCCGCTCACGCTCGTGCTCGCGGGCGCCGCGTGGGCTGTGTCGGGCGACCCGGTGCGCGCTGTCGCGGTGCTGGTCGTCGCGACGCCGTGCCCGCTGCTGCTGGCCGCGCCCATCGCGATCGTCTCGGGCCTCTCGCGCGCCGCGCGCCTCGGGGTCGTCGTCAAGGGCGGAGGCGCGCTCGAGCAGCTCGCCCAAGGTCGCGTGGTGCTCGTGGACAAGACGGGCACGCTCACCCGCGGGCGCCCCGAGCTGGCCGACGTCATCACCGCGCCCGACGGCGATGGCGAGGAGGCGTTGAGGCTCGCGGCCTCCGTGGATCAGCTCTCCGCGCACGTGCTCGCCGGGCCGATCGTCGAGGCCGCGAGGGAGCGGGGCCTCGACGTCGTCATGCCGACGGACGTGCAGGAGGTGCACGGGCAGGGCGTCGAAGGCATGGTCGGCGGGCATCGGGTGCGCGTGGGCCGCATGACCTGGATCGCCGGCCACACCCCGCCGCGCTGGATCAGGCGGGTGCGCAAGCGCGCCGACCTGGACGGCTCCGCGAGCTCGCTCGTCGAGGTCGACGGCGAGGTGGTCGCGGCTCTCCTGCTGCGCGACCCCATCCGCCCGGACGCGCCCCGCATGGTCCGTGCCCTGCGCCGCGCGGGCGTCACCCGCGTCGTCCTCGCGACGGGGGACCGGGCCGACGTGGGCGCCGCTGTCGGCCGGATCGTCGGGGTGGATCAGGTGCTCGCGGACTGCACGCCTGAGGACAAGCTCGAGGCGCTCGGCCGCGAGCGGGGCCACGGCGCCACGATCATGGTGGGTGACGGCATCAACGACGCCCCGGCGCTCGCCGCCGCCGACGTGGGGGTCGCCCTCGCCGCCCGCGGCGCCACCGCCTCCTCGGAAGCCGCCGACGTGGTGCTCACCGTGGACAGGATCGACGCGCTCGCGGACGCCATGGCCGTCGCGGCGCGCTCGCGCAGGATCGCCTTCCAGGCCGTCGCGGTGGGCATGGGGCTGTCGCTCGTCGCGATGGTGGCTGCGGCCTTGGGCTACCTGGCCCCCACCGTCGGTGCGGCCCTGCAGGAGGTGATCGACCTGCTCGCGATCGGGATCGCGCTCAGGGCGGTGCTGCCGGGACGGCTCCACTCGGTCGCGCTGAGCGAGGAGGACAAGGAGACGCTCGCCGCGCTGCGGGAGGAGCACGACAGCGTGTCGCCCCTGGTGGAGAGGGTGGCGTCCGTGGCGGACGCGCTTGACGCGCACGACCCCGACGTCTCGGAGGCGATCGCGCTCGTCGACGCTCTCGAGACGGACCTGCTTCCGCATGAGCGCGCCGACGAGGAGCGGCTGGTGCCGCTCGTCGCGAGGGCGCGCGGCACCGACGAGGCGGTCATGGCGCTCAGCCGCACCCACGCTGAGATCGAGCACCAGGTGGGGCGGCTGCGTCGGCTCCTCGACAGCATCGACGGTGATGCGGAGCCCGACGACATCGTGGAGCTGCGGCGCATGCTGTACGCGCTCTACGGGGTCCTGCGCCTGCACAACGCGCAGGAGGACGAGGACGCGTTCAGCCTGCTGCCGGCGCATGGCTAGGCACGTGCTGCCGACGGGCGCCGGACGAAAGGGGGGTCGTGTCGGAACCCCCATCACGGCGTCGGCAGGCCCTAGCGTCGGCTCTATGACCTCCTACGCGCTTCCCGAGACCGTCGACCTGAGCGACGGCCTGACCATGCCGAGCATCGGCCTCGGCGTCTACACGATCACCGACGGAGACGTGTGCCAGCGCAGCGTCGAGTCGGCGCTCGCGTCCGGCTACCGCCTGATCGACACGGCCGTCGTGTACGGCAACGAGCGGCCGGTCGGTCGGGGGATCGCCGCGTCCGGGGTGCCCCGCGGCGACATCTTCGTGACCACCAAGATGTGGCTGAGCGACTACGGCTACGAGGCTGCGGTCGCGTCGATCGACGCCTCGCTCGAGCGGCTCGGCCTCGACTACGTGGACCTCATGCTGCTGCACCAGCCGTACCCGGACTGGTCCGGCGCGTGGCGCGCCATGGAGGAGGCGGTGGATGCGGGCAAGATCCGCTCGGTCGGGGTCAGCAACTTCGAGATCGCGGACATCGACGCCCTGCTCGCCGTCGCCCGCATCGCGCCGGTCGTGAACCAGATCGAGATGCACCCCTTCTACCAGCGGCCCGAGCTCGTCGCCCATCTGCGGGACAAGGGCATCGCGATCGAGTCGTGGGCGCCGCTGGGGCACGGGCGCCAGCAGCTGCTCTCTGAGCCCGTCCTCGCGGAGTTGGCGGCGAAGCATGGCCGCACCGTGCACCAGGTGCTCCTGCGCTGGCATCTTCAGCAGGGCTTCATCGTCATCCCGAAGTCGACCAACCCCGCGCATATCGCCGCGAACCTGGACGTTCACGACTTCGCCCTCGACGACGAGGACATGGCGCGTGTCGCGGGCCTCGATACCGGGCGTCCGAACCGCCGCATGCCACGCTGGCTCCAGCGCGCCATGTTCCCGCGGTTCCGCGCGCGTCAGCTCCCCTGACCTCCGCAAGGGCTGTGCGCGGGCCTCGCCCCCGGGTCCCACGCACAGCTCTTGCGGATCCCCGTCCGGTCAGGAGGGTAGCGAGGTGTCGGTGAGGCGCTCGGCCTCCACCCACAGCTTCGCCGCGGTGTCCTCGTCGAGCGCCTGCTTGGCGGGTTCGGTGAGCGCGACCGGGCCGATCATGTTCATCCGGCCGGTCGGACCGTAGTAGTCGCCGCCGTTGACCTTGGGGTCGGTGGCCGCGACAAGGACCGCGACCGCGCCCTCCTCGACGCCCTGGGTGGGCATGATCTTCTGGGAGAAGCCGGTGGAGGAGCGCACCTTCGACGAGCCGATGCTCGCGCCGGCGGTCTGCAGGTTCGTGTTCGTGTAGCCGGGGTGGGCGATCGCGGAGATGAGCGGCCAGTTCCGCTCGGCGGCGACCTTGGCGAGGTGCAGGCCCATCATGTGGTCGGCGAGCTTGGAGTCGCCGTACGCGCCGAATCGGCTGTAGCGTCGACGCTCGCGCTGGAGGTCGTCCAGGACGATCCGTCCCTGGCGGGCAAGGTTGCTGCTCAGCATCACGACTCGCGGCGCGGGGGACTCGAGGAGTCGTGGCAGGAGTCGCATCGTGAGTGCGAAGGCGCCGAAGAAGTTGGTGCCCATGTGCAGCTCGAAGCCGTCGACCGTGGTCATCCGCGTGGGTGCGGCCATGAGGCCCGCGTTGTTGATGAGCGTGTCGATGCGGGCGCCGTCCGCGAGAACCGCGTCCGCGAAGCGCGCGATGGAGCTCAGGTCCGCCATGTCGACCAGCGCGAGCGTGAGATCCGCCTCCGGGTGCTGGGCGAGGATCTCCTGACGCGCGGCCTCGCCCTTCGCGAGGTCGCGGACGCCCATGATCACCGCTCCGCCCGCCTCGACGAGCCTGCGCGTCGTCTCCTTGCCCAGGCCGCTGTTCGCGCCTGTGATGACAGTGACCCTGCCGGTCTGGTCGGGTACCTGATACATGGGTGCTCCTTCTTCGGGGCGGGCGGAGCGCCCGCCAATGCCCCCACCGAACCGTGCCGGGCGTGTCGGAGGGGAGTTCCCGACGAAAGGGGTTCTTTCACAGCCTCTTTCCTTGACGGAAACCCTGCGTAGCCTGCCCGCATGCCTGAGCCTGGTCCTGCTCCCGCGGTCGACGCCGCCCCTCCCCGACGTCGTCCGCTGACCGGCGGTGACGTGGCGTGGGGCGTCGGTGTGGTCCTGTATCTCGGCTTCGTCGCCTTCGCGACGCTCGCGCCGACGCCGTGGGCGACCCAGGGCGCGCAGCCGCATCGGGGAATCCTCGATCCGGAGATGTGGGCCGATCCGGTGACGTGGACCAGCGGCTCTCCGCGTGAGTTCATGCTCAACGTCATGCTGTTCGTGCCCGTGGGCCTGCTTGCCGCTCGCTTCGGCGTGGTTCGCGGGTTCGCCGCCTCTGTCGCGCTGACCTTCGCGATCGAGGTGCTGCAGATCCCCATGCCTGACCGCATCTCGGATCCGCGCGACCTGGTGGCGAACGCTGCCGGCGCGGCCTTCGGCGTCGCCGTCGTCGCGTCGGCTCGTCGTTCCGCTCTGCCGTCGCAGCCCTGACCCCACCCTGAGAGGACACCGTGATGACCCGTCATTCCCGACGTTCGGGCGCCGCAGGGGCGGTGGCCGCGACAGTGGCCGCCTTCGTCGCGGGCTGCTCCTCCGTGGACGTGGAGCCGGATGGCGCCTCTCGTGGCGCGGTGCCGTCGACGGAGGCGCAGCCGTCCGGCGGGGGAGGCTCGGATGCCGGGCTCGATCCGGTGCCCGCGCTCGTGCCTGACGCCTACCGTGCGCCAGCTGAGGCTGCCGGAACGCTCGAGGTCGTCCAGTATGCGAGCCGCCACGACCCTGAGGGGGCGTCGGAGGTCGCGAAGGAGGCGCTCGTGTACCTGCCCCCGGGCTACGGCGAGGCCGACGCGTCGGCCCGATACGACGTGCTGTACCTGATGCACGGCGGCGGTGGCGGCATCAGGTCGTGGATGGGCGACCCGTCGCGGCCCACGGCGCTGCCCTCGATCTTCGACCACATGATCGCCGACGGCCTGGTGCGACCGATGATCGTGGTCGCGCCGACCTATGACACGGGGTACGGCTCAGGAGGTGCCACCTTCCAGCGCAACGTCGAGGCGTTCACGGACGAGCTGGTCGAGGACCTGATCCCCGTCGTGGAGGAGCGCTTCCGCACCTTCGCGGAGTCGGTCGATGCCGACGGGCTGGAGGCGTCGCGGGAGCATCGCGCGTTCGGCGGCTTCTCGATGGGTGGTGTGACGACGTGGCACATGCTCGAGAACGCGACGGAGGTCTTCGCGCACTACCTCCCGATGAGCGGCGACAGCTGGAATCAGGGGATGATGGGCGGCCTGTCGGCGACTGAGGCGACGGTGGCTCAGCTGGAGGAGGGCGTGCGCGAATCGGGCTACGGTCCGCGGGAGGTGTTCGTGTTCTCCGCGACGGGCTCGGAGGACATGGCGGTGCCGAACATGGACGCGATGGCTGCGGAGGTGCGGGAGGGCTCCGATGTGTTCGCGTACACGGATCGTGGCTTCTCGGAGGGCAACTTCATGTACTGGGTGGTCGAGGGGCATCTGCATGACTATCCGTGGGGCTACGACTACGTGTACAGCGGTCTGCAGATGTTCTTCCCCGTGCGCTGAACGCACAGCGACGTGAAGTTTTGCACTCACTGCAAAAATGCGCTTGACGAAATATTGCAGTGAGTGCAACTATGGAGACATGGACACCAGCGAGAACTCGAGCAGCGGCCTCCGGCAGCGCAAGAAGCGCGCACGTCGCGCCGCGCTTGTCGAGTCCGCCCAGACCCTCGTGCTCGCCCGCGGCCTCGACGCCGTCACCGTCGAGGACATCGCGGCCGAGGCCGGAGTCTCGGCCCGCACCTTCTTCAACTACTTCGATTCGAAGGACGAGGCCGTCCTCGGGCTCCCGGGCACCGACATCGACGCCGACGTGGTCGACACCTTCGTGGCCGGCGGCCCCACGGGTGAGGCGTTCGACGATCTCGTCGTCGTGGCTCGCGCGCTCGTCTCAGGGCTCGCGGCCTACAAGGAGGGGATGAAGCGCAGCATGGCGCTCGCGGAGAAGGAGCCCAGCCTCCTGTCCCAGCAGATCGCCTGGTTCGACGCGCAGAAGGCCACCTTCGCCGCCCTGCTCGAACAGCGCATCGCCTCGGGCGCGGCGTCGGCCGACCCTGAGCTCGGAAGCGGCCTCCTCATGCTCCTGCTCCAGAACGTCGCCGTCGCCTGGGGTCGCGAGGACTGCACCCGCGATCCCGAGCAGGTCCTCGACGGCGTGATCGCCCAGCTCACGGACCTCATCCCTCCCGGCCGCAGCCCCGCCTGACGGCCGTCTCGACCTCACTTCTCCTTCTACCCGCACCGGTGCGCTCGCGCACTGCGGGCTGCCCAGACACTGAAAGGTCCCTCATGTCCGACTCCACCGAGACGGCGGCTCCACCCGACAAGCCTGTCGTTCAGCTCACGCAGCGCACCGTCTGGATCATCTTCGGCGCGCTCATGGCCAGCATGCTGCTGTCCTCGCTCGACCAGACCATCGTCTCCACAGCGATGCCGACCATCGTCGGCGAGCTGCACGGCGTCGAGCACCAGGGCTGGGTCGTCACGGCCTACATCCTGGCCGTCGCCATCGTGATGCCCTTGTACGGCAAGTTCGGCGACCAGTGGGGTCGACGCTGGCCGTTCATGATCGCCGTGGTGCTGTTCACCACCGGATCGCTCCTGGGCGGGCTCGCCCAGAACTTCCCCGAACTGGTCGCGGCGCGCGCCGTCCAGGGTCTCGGTGGCGGTGGCCTGATGATCCTGTCGCAGGCGATCATCGCCGACATCGTGCCCGCCTCGCAGCGTGGCCGCTACCTCGGCCCTATGGGTGCCCTCTTCGGCATCTCGGCAGTGATCGGCCCGCTCCTGGGCGGCTGGCTCACCGACGGGCCCGGCTGGCGCTGGACCTTCTGGATCAACGTGCCCGTCGGCATCATCGCCGTCGTCATCGCTTGGTTCGCCCTGCGCATCCCCACGCACCGTTCCGACCGTCCCGTCGACTGGGCGGGCATCCTGACCATGGTGATCAGCACCACCGGCATCGTGATGCTCACCAGCTGGGAGTCGCTCGGCAACGACGGCTACGACTGGTCGAGCCCGAGTCTCTCGGGGCTTGCCATCATCACCGTGCTCGCCATCGCCTCGTTCATCGTGGTCGAGAACCGTGCGGCCGAGCCGCTGATCCCCCTCCGCCTGTTCAAGAACACGACGTTCACGATCACGACGCTGATCGGCCTCGTGCTGGGCATGGGCATGTTCTCCGCGATCGCGATGCTGCCCACGTTCCTGCAGATGGCGACCGGCGCGGGCATCACCCAGTCGGGCTTCCTGATGCTCCCGATGATGGCCGGCATGATGATCACCGCGATCGGCTCGGGCTACCTGATCAGCGCGAATGGGCGCTACAAGATCTACCCCGTGCTCGGGCTCGCGATCACCGCGGGCGGCATCGCGTGGCTCACCCAGATCACCGGCGACATGTCGATGGTGCTGTTCGGCGCCATGATCTTCGTGCTCGGCGCGGGCATGGGTCTGGTGATGCAGACGATCGTGCTCGCCGTGCAGAACTCGGTGGACCCGCACGAGGTGGGCACCGCGACCAGCTCGAACAACTTCTTCCGTGAGATCGGGGCGGCGATCGGCACTGCGCTGTTCACGACGATCTTCACGTCGCGTCTGACGGACAACTTCGCCGATCTGCAGGAGTCGATGGCGGTGACCGGAGACGCGACCGCAGGGGCGGGCGCGTTCGACGGCTCCAGCCTCACCCCCGAGCTCGTGCAGTCGCTGCCGGAGCCCGTGCAGACGGGCGTCGTGGAGGCGTTCACGAACGCCCTCGCCCCGTCGTTCTGGTACCTCGTGCCGCTCGTCGTGGTCGGCTTCGTCCTGACGCTGTTCCTGCGTGAGGTGAAGCTGTCGGACGAGGCCGGCCTGGTCGCGCGCGGCGAGGCCGTCGCGGCCGACGCGCACTGACCGATCCCACCCTCCCCTTCGGCAGTGCGGGCCCTGCCATCCTCAAGCCGAGAGGCTCGGGATGGCGGGGCCGTCCTGCGTTCGGGGGCCTCCGTTCGGGACTTCCGTCCCGCGCAATTTGACGCATGTCGAGTAATCCTGTGAGGACACGATCACCTGCGTCCAAGGACGGCCGCGAGCATCTGTTCCCCGGCGGTTGCCCCGGCGCGCCCTGAGCGCCCGGAAGAAGGAAGCATCGATGAAGCTGCTCGAATCAGGCCGCATCGGCACCATGGAGCTCAAGAACCGCGTCTTCATGGCCCCCATGGGAACCACCACAGAACCGGACGGCTCGTTCCACGAGCGGTCGATCCGCTACTACGAGGAGCGGGCCAGAGGCGGCTTCGGGCTCATCATCACCGGCGCCAACCAGGTGTCCACCGAGTTCGAGCAGAAGGCCTGCAACATCATCGGCACCGACCGGTCGATGGAGCAGATGAAGGAGCTCGTGAGCCGCATCCACGCGGCCGGCGCGAAGCTCTGCATCCAGATCACCCCCGGCCTGGGCCGCATGCAGCTCCCGTACGCCGCCGAGGTCGCACCCCTCGCGGCGAGCGCCGTCGAGTCCTACTGGTTCCCCGGCCTCATGTGCGAGCCGCTCAGCGTGGAGCAGATCCAGCACCTCGTCGCCAAGATGGGCGAGGGTGCGGCCTTCGCCAAGGCCGCCGGTGCCGACGCCGTCGAGATCCACGGCTACGGCGGCTACCTGATCGACCAGTTCTCGTCCGCGCTGTGGAACAAGCGCGAGGACGAGTACGGCGGCGACCTCAAGGGCCGGATGAAGTTCGGGCTCGACATCGTCGCGTCCGTGCGCGAGGCCGTCGGTCCCGACTTCCCCGTGCTCTACAAGTACACGCCGTACCACGGCGTCCCGGGCGGCCGCGAGCTCGAGGAGGGTCTCGAGCAGAGCCGTCTCCTCCAGGAGGCCGGTGTCGATGCCCTCCACGTTGACATGGGCTGCTATGAGGCCTGGTACAAGGCGATCCCGACGGTCTACCAGCCGCAGGCCCTGCAGTCGTGGCTCGCCGCGGAGGTCAAGAAGATCGCGACCGTTCCCGTGCTCACCACCGGCAAGCTCAACGACCCCGGCGTCGCGGAGAAGGTCCTCGCCGACGGCAAGGGCGACTTCATCGGTCTCGGCCACGGCGCGCTCGCGGAGCCGAACTGGGTCAACAAGGTCGCCGCGAACAAGGCCTATGACGTCACGCCGTGCATCGGCTGCAACGAGTGCCTCTTCTCCGGCTTCAGCGGCGGGCACTACGTGTGCGCTGTGAACCCGACCTGCTACGCCGAGGACATGAACCCGATCGAGCCCGTCACCGAGCCGAAGCGCGCGCTCGTGCTCGGCGGTGGCCCCGGCGGCATGGAGTTCGCGCTCACCGCGGCGAAGCGCGGCATCGAGGTCGAGCTGTGGGAGAAGGGCCCCCGCCTGGGCGGCACCCTCTACGCGGCCGGCGGCCCGTCGTTCAAGTCGGACGTCAAGGACTATGCCGACGTGATGGTGAACCGCACCCTCGCGTCGGACGTCGTCGTCAAGACGATGAAGGACGCCACGGTCGAGGAGATCCTCGAGGGCGGCTGGGACAAGGTGGTGCTCGCCACCGGCGCCCGCCACACGATGCCACCGATCCCCGGTATCGAGAGCGCGTCCGTGGTGAAGGCCAACGACCTGCTGACCGGGCGTGCCTCGCACGGCAAGAAGGTGGTCGTCATCGGCGCGGGTCTCGTCGGTTGCGAGGCCGCCGCGATGATCGCCCAGACCGCCGACTCGGTCACCGTGGTCGAGATGGAGGACAAGATCCTCGCGACCGTCACGCACTGCCGCAACAACGAGCTCGCACTCGCCCAGCTCTTGGAGGACTCCGAGATCGACTTCGTGACCGACGCGAGGGTCACCCAGATCGCCGACGACGGCCTCACCTACAGCAAGGGCGGCGCCGAGACCACGATCGACGCCGACACGGTCGTCATCGCCGCCGGCTACACGCCGAACGACGAGCTGCGCATGGCGCTCGAGGGCAAGGTCGACGTCTCCGTGATCGGTGACGCGGTCGAGGCGGACAGCATCCTGTCCGCCGTCCATGGCGGGTTCCAGCTCGCGCGCACGCTCGGCACCGAGCTGCCGCTCCTGACCGCCGCAGATCTCGCCGCTCAGGCTCCTGTCGCGACCGACTGACGACCTGCAGACCGGGGAGGGGCTCCGGCGTCGAGAGACGCCGGAGCCCCACCTTCTCCACCTCATGGCGGGACCGCCTCGCGTCGACCGCGCGGTCGCGGCATAGTGGTCCTACTGAGCAAGGGGGCATTCATGGGGGGCTATCTCTCGAGCGTCGTCGACTTCGTCTTCGGACGGTTCCCGGAGAGCGACGACGGCCGCAGGGCACGCGAGTCGCGTGGCGTCGCGCTCGCGTGGGTACGCGTCGTGGACGGCGCGGTTCCAGGTCTTGGATCCGACTGGCGTCGCGAGGAGTGGCTGGTCGACGCGGGGCGGATCGCCGCGGGCGACACCGTGCTGACGATCGACTCGGTGGACCCGGGCGAGCGCGCGCCCGACGCGAATGACAGGTCTCATCTCGGCTCGCAGCACGTGGTCCTCGCCGTGCGGTCCGGCAACGCGCACGTCGAGGTGGCGCTCCGTGAGGAGTCGCAGGACTGGTTCCGTGCGCGAGTCTCCGGTGACAGGGCCGTCTGACTGACCGTGCGTCAGGTGCTTGAGCGCTGCACGACCGCGGCGACCGGCATCTCGCCGCTGGCGACCTTCTCCGTGTCGTCGAACGGCACGTCCAGTGCCTCCAGGGTGGCGTGCGCGACGGCGAGAGCCTGAGGGCCCAGCTGGGGTCGCACCGTCGTCAGCGGGGGCTCGCTGAAGCGCGCCGCCGGGATGTCGTCCATCCCGACGATCCCCACGTGGCCCGGCACGTCGACGCCGTGAGTGCGAAGGCTGGCGAGCACCTCGAGCGCCGTCACGTCGTCGAAGGCGCAGACGCCGAGCCGTCCTTCCGAGGAGTGCCACGCGTCGACCAGCGCCGCGAGCTCGTCCTCCGTCCGGTACGTGCGGTGCTCAAGCGGCACGCCATGCTCGTCCGCGGCTGCGCGAGCGCCGGCGAGGCGACCGGCCGGGCGGATGGGATGCCCGATCTCGGGTCCCGCGACGTACACGAGCCGGTCGTAGCCGCGGTCGACCAGGTGCGTCGCCTGCGCGTGCCCCATGTGCTCCTGGTTGAGCGTGACGGTCCGGGTGCGGTCGGGGAAGTCGGCGATGTAGCCGTGGACCTCGACGACTCCCGCCTGGGCCAGCAGCGCCGACTCCTCGTCGGAGAGCGGCACGAGGCTCAGCACGGCGGCCGGGTGGACGGCGGTCAGCAGCTCGCGCAGCGGAGCCGAGCGCTCGATGTGAGTGACGCTCAAGAGTCCGTGCTCCGCGAGGTGACTTCCCGCGAGCTCGAGGTAGCGCATGACGGTCTCGCTCGACGCCCAGTGGGGGACGAGCATGAGCACGAGCTTCGAACGGCCGGAGCGGAGCGCTGCCGCGTGCGGCGAAGGCAGGTAGCCGAGCTCGGCGGCCGCTGCCAGCACCGCCTCCCGAGTGGCGGGGGAGATGCGTTGCGTCGGATTGTCGTTGAGGACGAAGCTGACGGTCGCGCGGGAGACTCCGGCGCGCCGGGCGACGTCCGCGCTCGTGGGGCGCCGGCGTGCGCCCTCGCCTGCAGGCGCAGGTGAGCCCGGTGCCGTGCGTTCGTCTGGCACCGGGCTCACCTTCCCTTCATCAGAGCTCTGTGGCGACCTCGAAGGCGTCCCAGATCGCGTACATGATGTTAGACACCTTGCGGGCGTCCCCGAGCACGTGGAACGGGATCCGCGAGGCGGCGACCGCGTCGGCGAGGGTCGCGGAGGACTTGTAGCCGATGGCGGTGACGACCGCGTCGGCCTCCACCGTCAGCGTCGCGTCCTGGACCTTGACCTCAAGGCCGGTCTCGGTGGTGCGCTGCGCGAACGCGTTCGCGACGACCTCCACGCCCTTGTAGGTGACGAGGTCGTGCAGCATGTCGTGGTTCGCGTGGCAGAGCGGGCCGGACATGGACAGCACGTCGGCGCCCGCCTCGACGATGGTGACCTGCGTGGTTTCATCGAGCTCCTTGAGGTGGAGCGCGAGCTCGCAGCCGGTGAGGCCGCCGCCCACGATCGCGACCCGCTTGCCCGCGAGGGGCGCCGGGTCCATGAGCGCGTCGATGGCCTCGGTGACGGGCACGGCGTCGCCCAGGTCGAGCGTGCGTGGGCTCGAGCCGGTGGCGAGGATCACGTGGTCCGCGTCGGTCTCGTCGATCATCTGCTCGGTGACCGGGGTGTTCAGGTGCACGGGCACCTGGAGCTCCTCGAGCTGGCTCGCGTACCAGGCGATGAGGTCGTGGTCGTCCTCCTTGAAGGATGGCATGCCGCCCGCGACGACCACGCCTCCGAGCCTGTCGCCGGCCTCGAACACCTCGGGGCGGTGCCCACGCTCGGCGAGCACGCGTGCCGCCTCGAGCCCGGACATGCCGCCGCCGATGATCATGACCTTCTTGGCGCGCAGCGCGGGGCGGACCTTGCGGTCGGCCTCGCGGCCCGCCTCGGGGTTCACGGCGCAGTTGAGCGAGTTGTACGCCTGGATGCGGCCCATGCAGCCTTCCTGGCAGGAGATGCAGGGGCGGATCGTCTCGGTGCGTCCGGCGCGCAGCTTGTTGACCCACTCAGGGTCGGCGAGCAGCGGGCGGCCGAGGCTGATCAGGTCGGCGAAGCCCTCCTTGACGGCGCGGACGGCGCGGTCGCCGTCGTCCATGCGGCCGGCGAGGATCACGGGCACGTCGGGCAGGGCGTCCTTCACCTGCTTGGAGTAGGGCATGTAGAGGCCCTTCTCCTGGTACATCGGCGGGTGCGACCAGTACCAGGAGTCGTAGGAGCCGACGTCCAGGTCGATCGCGTCGTAGCCCCAGTCTGTGAGCAGGCGAGCGGCCTCGATGCCCTCCTCGATGTCGCGGCCCATCTCCTCGAACTCCTCGCCGGGCATCGCGCCCACGCGCCAGTCCTTGATCATGGACTTGGGGGAGAAGCGCAGGGTGACGGGGTAGTCGTCGCCGCAACGCGTCTTGATCTCCTCGAGCACCTCGCGCGCGAAGCGCAGGCGGTTCTCGAGCGAGCCGCCGTAGGAGTCGGTGCGCTGGTTGAACATCGAGATCGCGAACTGGTCCAGGAGGTAGCCCTCGTGGACCGCGTGGATCTGGATGCCGTCGAAGCCGCCGCGCTGTGCGTTGAAGGCGCCCTTGCCAGCGTTCTTGACGGTGGTGTGGATCTCCTCGACCGTCATCTCGCGGCAGGTCTGCTCGCCCCAGCGGTAGGGGATCTCGGACGGCGCGACGGGCAGGTTCCCGGGCTTGATGAACTGCGGCATGATCACGCGACCGAATCCGGGGGAGATCTGCAGCATGATCTTCGCGTCGTACGCGTGGACGCGCTCGGTCATCTCGTTGGAGGTGCGGATGAAGTGGCCGGGGTTCACCACGGAGGAGGCGACGGACGGGCGGGGCACGTCCTCGGCGGGGTTCTCGCAGAAGGTGACGCCGGTGATGATGAGGCCGGTGCCGCCCTTGGCGCGGGCCACGTAGTACTCGATGCCGCGGGCGTTCCAGCCGCCGTCGGCGTCGGAGAACCCGAGCGGGCCCATGGGGGCCATCGCGAAGCGGTTCTTGAGGCGGAGCTTCCCGAGCATGTAGGGCTCGAAGAGGACGTCGGTGGGCTGCTCCGCGCGGACGCGGGGCGTGGAGAGTGCGGTCATGTGGTCTGGTCCCTCGGATCGTCGGTGACGGGGTGGACGCTGTCACGGTACGTCTGTGCGCTTACACGAGTAAGCGACCAAGGTCCCGGCGCTGATCCAGGGGTCTGCCAGGGGTGATGAGTTGACGCGTCAACCGTCTGCGCCGGCGAGCGCGGACCGTCGCGGCCCCGGGACCTCCAGGGCCGAAACCGGCATCCGGCGTCGGTTACAGTGAACGCGCCCCTCAGGACCTCCCCGGATCCCACCTCCTCACAGGACGGAGGACCGCCATGACCGACGCCGTCGAGCGCGTCCCCCGTCAGGCCTGGTTCGTGATGGCAGCCGCCATCGGCGCCTACTTCCTCGCAGTGGTGCACCGCACCGCGCTCGGCGTCGCGGGCGTCGAGGCCTTCGACCGCTTCGACATCCAGGCCACCGGGCTTGCGATGCTCTCCGTGGCGCAGATCGCCACCTACGCGGCGCTCCAGCTCCCCGCAGGCGCCCTGCTCGACCGTTTCGGGGCGAAGCGGGTCATCGTGATCGGCTCGCTCGTCATGGCAGTCGGCCAGCTCATGCTCGCGCTCGCGGACAGCTATCCCACAGCGATCGCCGCGCGCATCCTGCTCGGCGCGGGCGACGCCCCGATCTTCATCGCCGCATGCCGCCTGGTCGCGCACTGGTTCCCGCCGCGTCGGGCGCCCCTCATGGTCCAGGTCACCGGCTTCGTCGGCCAGACCGGCCAGCTCGCGACCGCGATCCCGGTGGCCTGGCTGCTCGCCGCCTACGGGTGGACCGTGGCCTTCGTCGCGCTCGCGATCGCAGGCGTCGTCATCGCAGTCGTCGCCGCGGTGGGCGTACGCGAGCCTCGGCCCGGCGCTGTCGGCCAAGACGACGTGGTGGTCGCCGAAGGCCCCGGCTCCGAGGCTGCTGTCGCCGCCCCCGAACGCGAGAGGTTCGCCTCCCAGGTGCGCCTCGCGATGTCGCCGGCGGGAACCCGTCTGGGCTTCTGGACGCACTTCACGAGCCTGTTCTCCGCGAACACCCTCGCGCTTCTGTGGGGCGTCCCGTTCTTCATCACGGCGCAGGAGCTCACGCGCGCCGAGGCGTCGGCGCTGCTCACGGTGCTGACGATCGCGAAGATGGTGGCCGGCCCCATCGCGGGGTCGTACACCGCGAGGCATCCGCTCAGGCGCAGCTGGATGGTGCTCGGCTCTGCCGTCGCGACAGCGATCGCGTGGGTCGTGCTTCTCGTGCCGTCGACGCCGCGGCCCATGTGGGAGCTCGTGATCTTCATGGGCGTAGTGGGCGCGGGTGGTCCGGTATCCCTCATCGGAATGGACTACGCACGCACGTTCGCGCCCCGCGCGCAGCTCGGCACCGCGACCGGGTTCGTGAACATGGGCGGCTTCGTCTCCACCATCGCCTCGGTGCTCCTGGTCGGACTGGTGCTCCAGGTCGCCTCACCGGCAGGCAGCTCCGTCTACTCGCTCGACGAGTACAGGATCGCGTTCGCGGCGCTGCTCGTGCCGTGGCTGGTGGGCGTCTCAGGGGTGCTGCGCAACAGGCGGCGCACCCGCCTCGAGATGGCTGAGGCCGGCGTCATCGTTCCGCCACTTCGCGAGGTGCTCAGGCGACGCCGCGAGCGCTGACCTGCAGCGCCCGCGGCGTGGGCGTCAGAATCTGAAGCGGCCCACCACGGCGCGCAGCTCGCTCGCCTGGGCGTCGAGCTCCTCGACGCCCTGAAGGGTGCTCGCTGCGGCGCTCGTGAACTCCTCTGCGTCGCGCGCGACCGCGTCGACCGCGAGCGAGATCTCGCCCGAACCTGTGGAGACGTCGCTCAGTCCGCGGGTCATCTCCGAGGTCACCGAGGACTGCTCCTCGACCGCGGAGGCGATGGTGCCCTGGTAGTCCTGGATGCGCTCGACGACCTCGGAGATCTCCGCGATCGCGGCGACCGCAGCCTCGGTGTCCCGCTGAATCGCCTCGACCTGGCCCACGATGTCCTTGGTGGCCCGGGCGGTCTCGCCCGCGAGCTCCTTCACCTCGCCGGCGACGACCGCGAACCCCTTTCCTGCCTCGCCTGCGCGCGCGGACTCGATCGTCGCGTTGAGGGCGAGCAGGTTCGTCTGCTCCGCGATCTGATTGATCATCTGCACCACGGAGCCGATCTGCTGGGACGACGTGCCCAAGCGTGCGATCTGCTCAGTGGTGCGGCCGGTGACCTCGCGGGCACGGGTGGCGACATCTGTCGCGTCCCCCGCGTTGCGTGCGATCTCGCTGATCGCGGAGCTGAGCTCCTCAGCGCCCGTGGCGACGGACTGCACATCGTGGCTCACGCGCGAGGCCGTGCCGGCCGCGCCCGCCGTGCGGCGGGCGGACTCTGCGGCGTCGGCCGCGATCGAGGACGCGGTGGAGCGCAGCTGCTCGGATGTGGAAAGCACGGTGCCTGCGGAGTGGGCCACCGCGCCGAGCGCCTCCGCGAGCCGCTCTCCGGAGGTGTTGAGTGCGGTTGCCATCTGGCCGAACTCGTCCGAGGAGGTCACCGGGACGCGGTGCGCGAGGTCGCCGTCGGCGAAGGCGCGCAGGCCCTCGACCTGCGACGTCACGGCGCGCTTCACGCGGCGCGACAGCCACCAGCCGGCCGCGGCGCCGATCGCGAAGGCGAGCACGCCGAGCGCGATCATCGCGGTGCGCAGCCAGGCGACCTGAGCGGCGAAGCCCTGACCTTCCTCGATCAGCGTCTCTCCGTCGGTGATCATCTCGGCGAGCGTCGTCTCGTAGACCTTGCGCAGCGCGCGGTTGTCCTCCAGGGCGACCGCCTCGGCGCCCTCGGGGTCGGTCGCGTACTGGTCGAACTCCGCGACCAGGGCGTCCTCCCAGGCCACGAGCTCGGTCTCCAGCCGGTCGAGCGACGCGAGCTGCGCCTCGTCCGCGGCGTTGGCGCGCGTGTCGGCGAGCATGCCATCGATCGTCTCGAACCTCTCGAGCACCTCAGCGGAGAACTCGGGGTCGCCCGTCAGCAGGAATCCTCGCTCATCGTTGGCAGCGGCCTTCGCGGCCAGCGCGATCGACTGGAGTCCGGAGACGTACGGGACGGACTGCTCGAGCTCAGCGTCGCGCACGTCGTGCAGCGAGTTGATCCCGGCGACAGCGATCACGGCGACGAGGGCGGTGACGGCGGCGCCGCCGAGTGTCGCGGCCTTGAGCTGGGCGACCACGCCCGGGGTGCGGAAGGAAGGCAAGGAGACTCCTGGGGGTGGGGGCGCAAGGTGCGCGGCGCGGTGCTGGGTCATGCGGACGCCCAGCGCCCCCATGAGTCGCTCCGATCGGCTGCGGGTGGCCGATGATGAGGATCCTCCGGGCCTCGTGGCCTACGCCACAGCGGGACGGTGGTCCCGAGCGGGTGGCGACCGCGTGGCCTAGGTTCCTAAGTAATTGCCATGTGTATATCAGGCAAGGCCCGGAAACCCCCCCTGACCCCCAGGAGCCCACGATGTCCACCGCCACCTTCTCCCATGTGCTCGAGCCTGTCGCGCTCGGGAAGCTCCAGCTCCGCAACCGCGTCGTCATGGTGCCCATGGGCACCGAGATGGGCGACCACGACGGTCACCTCACCGACCGTGAGGTCGCCTACTACGCCGAGCGCGCCGCGGGCGCCGGACTCGTGTGCACCGGCATCAACGCCGTCACCAACGACTACGAGATGATCGCCGAGGGCCTCGGCCGCGTCGACACCGACGCCGCCACCCCGGGCCTCAAGAAGCTCGCCGACGCGTTCCACGCTCGAGGCGGCGCAGTCTCCGTGCAGCTCACGGCAGGCCTCGGCCGCAACATCAACAACGTCGACCCCGACAACGCACCCATCTCCGCCTCGGACAACACCCACTGGCTCGACCCGAGCGTCATCTGCCGTCCGCTCGAGACCGCGGAGATCAAGGTCATCGTCCAGCGCTTCAAGGAGGCGGCCCAGCGCTGCGCCGAGGCCGGCATCGACGCCATCGACATCCACGGCCACACCGGCTACCTGATCGACCAGTTCCTCTCGCCCGTCTGGAACCGCCGCGAGGACGAGTACGGCGGCCCCGTGGAGAACCGCGTGCGCTTCGCCGCCGAGATCATCGCCGCCGTCAGGGAGGGCGCCCCCGACCTCCCGGTCAGCTTCCGCCTGTCCGTGGACCACCGCTTCGAGGGCGGCCGCGGCCCCGAGGAGTCGCTCGAGATCGCCAAGGTGCTCGAGGCGGCCGGGCTCGACCTGCTCATGGTCGACGAAGGCTCCTACGAGGCGATGGACTACGTCTTCCCGCCCTACTACCTGGGCGACAACTGCATGATGACCCACGTCGGCACCTTCAAGAAGGCGCTGTCGATCCCGGTCCTCGGCTGCGGGAACCTCACCGCGGAGCGCGCCGAGGAGGCCATCGCGAACGGCGAGATGGACTTCGCCGGCATCGGTCGCGCGCTCATCGCCGACCCCGAGTGGGCGCTGAAGCTCGCCGAGGGACGCCGCGAGGACATCCGCCCCTGCATCCGCTGCAACCAGCTGTGCGTCGGCAACGCGTTCGTGGGCAAGGCGCTCGGCTGCGCCGTGAACCCGCGCGTCGGCATGGAGCTCGAGCGCGTCCTCACCCCCGCCGAGACCTCCAAGAAGGTCGCCATCATCGGCGCCGGCCCCGCCGGCCTCGAGGCCGCACGCGTCGCCGCCCTGCGCGGCCACACCGTCGACGTGTACGAGAAGAGCGAGCAGCTCGGCGGCGTCCTCTGGCCCGCCGCCACGCCGGAGTTCAAGAAGGAGCTGCGCTCCATGATCTTCTGGTGGGAGCGTCAGCTGAAGGACCTGCCCGTCACCGTCCACCTCGGCACCGAGATCACGGCGGACTCGCCCGAGCTCGACGCGGCCGACGAGATCATCGTCGCGGTGGGCACCACCCCGCTCGCGCCCCCGATTCCCGGCCTTGACGGCGACAACGTCGTCGAGGTCATCGACGCCCACCTGGGCGCCGACCTGGGCAAGCGCATCGTGGTCTGCGGCGGTGGCCTGTCGGGCGCCGACTTCGCGCTCGAGATGCAGGAGGCCGGCCACGACGTCACGATCGTCGAGATGGCCGACGGCGTCGCGAACGACCTGCTGATGATCAACCGCATCACGCTGCTGCGCGACCTCGCCACCCAGGGCGTCACCGTCCTCGCAGGCCACAAGGTCGTCGAGGTCAACGACAAGGGCGTGAAGGTCGACGGCCCCGACGGCCCCGTCCAGATCGCCGCCGACACCGTGGTGTCCGCCTTCGGCGTCCGTCCCGCGACGGCGCTGGTGGAGGGTCTCACCGCCCGCGGCAACGCGGTCGCGATCGGTGACTGTGTGAAGCCCGCCAAGGTGGGCGACGCGATCAACGCCGGCTTCGAGGCGGCGTTCGCACTCTGACCTGAGCACGGCGCGCCGGGTATCGGATCCCCGCCGCGCGCCGTCGCTCACACCGGGCGCTGCAGCCCCAGCGCCCGCACCGGGGCCCGACCGTCATGGTCGGGCCCCGGTTCTCGTCTGCCCGGCCGTCAACCGCGCAAGAATCCGGCGTGGCCGCCCCACGACCAGCGCGATGCGGAACGACGGTGCACTTTTCCTGCGTCCGTCCCGAATAGTCCGAGACATACCGAATGTCCGGTGCTAGCGTCAGCGGCAAGTCGGAGCACCGTCTGGAACCAGGATCGACACACGATCCGCGGAGCGTCCGGCCCACGCTGGGGGGCGTGGTCCCACAGGGCCGGGCATCGGGGAGTCCGGCCATCTGCACGCCTTCTCCAGAGTTCTGCGTCGCCACTCGACCCCATGGAGGATTCATGCGCAGCACCCTGAAAGCACTCGTGTCGGCCTCGGCCGCGGTCATGCTCACCGCAGCCCTCGCCGTCCCGGCCGCCGCCATCAAGAACGGGGAGCCCGACGACGGCGCTCACCCCTACGTCGGCCTCATGGTCGCCGACGACGCGAACGGGCCCGCCTGGCGCTGCTCCGGCACCCTTGTGTCCCCGACCGTCTATGTCACCGCAGGACACTGCACCTACGGAGCCGAGTCGGTGACGATCTGGTTCCACGAGGACGTCAACGACCGTGCCACCTACGGCTACCCGTTCGGTGACGAGGTGCTCGAGCCTGGGACCGACCTGTCCGTCGAGGGCTCGCCGTACACGCACCCGGAGTACGACGACGCCGCCTTCTACCTCCACGACCTCGGCGTCGTGGTGCTGGACGAGCCCGTCTACCTCGACGAGTACGGCACGCTCCCTGAGCAGGGCCTGTTCGACGCACTCCTCGCGCCCGGCGGCAAGAAGACGACGACGTTCACGCCCGTCGGCTACGGCCTGCAGCGCTCGCTTCCGGCCCAGACGGGCCTCACGGAGGCGTCGCTCACCCGCCTGACCGCGTCGGTCAAGATCATCAACGCCGACGCCGCGTTCGGTGAGAAGAAGGCGGGCAACGCCGTGCTCTTCACCAACAACGCGTCGGGCGGCGGCACCTGCTCGGGTGACTCGGGCGGCCCGATCTTCGTCGCAGGCACCACGACCATCGCCGCCGTCACCTCCTACGGCCTCAACGCCACGTGCTCCGGCACAGGCGGCGGCTACCGCATCGATCAGCCCGACGATCTCGCGTTCCTCGCGCAGTTCGTGAGCTGATCGACGGCATCAGAGCCGGCAGGGCGCCGGTCGGACCGCTGTTCTCCCTGCGGACCGACCGGCGCCCCTGTCTGTGCCACCGGCGCCCGCCCTGGGCCGACGCGGGATCCGCCCTGGTGCTCGAGCGGCGATCCGTGGGCGTTCTGCGCCTTTCCAGAACCGAAATTGACGGGCCCGATCGCCGAGCGCCACAATCAACCTCGACGGTGCGCGTCGGCTGTACAAGTGGGCGCGCATCGTCCGAATCCTCGTGGCCCCCGAAAGTCCCAGGTTCCAGCACCTTTGAGGCAGGCGTGGGCTCCCGGGCGGCGTGGCGGGAGGCGTCTCGCGCGCACAGTTCCTACGCTGGGGGCGTGACGGACTACATCGGACGCGCCCTCGTGGCGGACGCCCTACGCGAATGGCGCGAGCAGCTGCGCCAGCACAACGCCGAGTCCGGACTTCGAGATCTCTCCGGCGTGGCCGGCTCCCTCATCGACCTGCGTTCCGCGCACCCCGGCGGCCTCGCGCCCCTCTTCGCTGGCCGACCCACCCCGCTGAGCCAGCTCATCCGCGAAGGCGAGGCGCGCACGGAAGCGCTCACGCGCGCGCGACGCATGCTCGCCGAAGCGCTCAAGGTGCACGCCGCGACAGGCGCGTGGACCGCCGAGCTCGGCATCGGCACCGTCGCCTGGGACGAGGTGGGTCACCGCCGCGAGCTGCCCCTCCTGCTGCGGCCCGTGACCCTCGAGCCGGGCCGCGACGGCGACATCGTCCTCACCCTCCTGGACGACGTGCGCGTCAACCCTGTGTTCGCCGCCGAGATGCGTGCACGCGGCGACGAGGAGACGATCGCCCGCACCCTCCCGCTGGTCTCCTCCGGAAGCGAGTTCGACCCGCGCCCCCTGTGGGAGGCCGTGCTCGAGCGCACCGACCTGTTTGGCGAGGAGCTCGAGGCACCCGAGCGCCTCGTCCTCGGCGTCTTCGACGACCCTGAGCAGCGGCTCCTCGACGACCTCGACGAGCTGGACCCCGTGATCGCCGCCAGCGATGTGCTCGTCGCGGCCTCGGGCGATCAGGACGCCACCGGGTCGCTCGCGCTCCCGCTTCCTGCCTTCCCCGTCGGGGACAGGGACCCGTTCGCCGAGCGTGGGCTGGGGGATCTGGACGACGCCCAGTTCGCGGCGCTCGACCTCATCGCCACGGGGCGCCACGTCTTCCTGCAGTCCCCGCCCGGCGCCGACAGCGTCGGGATGGCCGCCGCGATCGCAGCCGACGGCGCCGCCTCCGGGCGGATCGTGGGCGTCGTCGCCGGCCAGGAGAGCATGCTCCACAGCATCCACCAGCGGATGGAGGAGCTCGGGATCGCCGAGCTCGCCATCGACGCCGCGGTGGAGGCCTGGAACACGGAGGCTCGTGCGAAGCTCCTCGAGGCCATCACTCTCGGCTCGCCGAAGGTGGACGACGACGTGCTCAGGAGCCAGGGCGAGGACCTCCTCACCGCCCGGTACCGGCTGCATGCCCGCTTCGACGCCCTGCACCGCGTGCACCGTCCGTGGGGCGTGAGCGCCTTCGAGGCGGTGCAGGCGCTCGTGCGCCTCACGACCGGCGAGCCGCAGCCCGCCACCCGGGTGCGACTGGGTCCCGACGCAGGCCTGCTCGTCGCCGAGCGCGGATTCGCGGCCGTCGCCGCAGCGCTCCACCTCCAGGTGTCCGGAGAGCAGCCTGACGACCCCGACGCGTTCGGTGAGGCCGCGCGCGAGCAGGAGAGCCCCCGCGACGCCTGGTGGCGTGACGTCACCGACTCCGCCGAGCAGGGGGCGACCTTCGACGACGCCCTCGCGGCGCTCCTCACCCGTCACCTCCCGAGGATGCGCGTCGAGGCAGCGACCGCAGCCCACGAGACCGGAGTCGACGAGGCTCCGGACCTCACCACCTGGGCCGACCAGGTGCGGCTGTTCGAGGACATCCGCGACACCCTCGAGGTGTTCTCGCCGGCGGTCTTCCACCGTTCCCTCCACGACCTCGTCGCCGCGACCGCCCCCGACGGGTCGCCGCGCCACGTCCAGCTGCCGCGGCGGGAGCGCAAGGCGCTCATGCGGCGAGCCGTCGAGCTGCTGCGCCCCGGGCGCGGCAAGGAGCGGCTCCACGAGCAGCTGCTGACCGCGCACGACGTCTCGGTCCGCTGGCGCGCCCACTGCTCCGCGGGTGGCTGGCCTGTGGTCCCCGACGACTACGACCTGTACGGTTCCCGGCTCGACCAGGCGGGCGAGGCGTGGGGTGTCATCGCGGACGCGGTCGCGCAGGTCAGCGGTGAGCAGGACCTGCCCTCGCAGTCGTGGGAGCGCATGACCTCGGTGCTCGAGCGCCTCGCCGGCGGGCTCACTGCGGCGATCGAGCAGGTCGACCAGACACCGCTCGGCGTCGACCTCGAGGAGGCAGGCTTCGGCCCGCTCCTCGAGAGCCTCCAGGAGCGCGAGCCCGACGCGGCCCAGGTGCGCACTGACCTCGAGTTCGCGTGGTGGGCCGCCGCCTTCGACGCGATCGTGCAAGCCGACTCGCGCCTCACCCAGTACGGCGCGCTCGCCGACGCCGTCCACGACTTCGAGAAGCGCGATCGCGAGTTCTCCTCCTCCCGCGTGCAGCCCCTCATGCGCGCGGCGGCGGAGCGCCGCAGAGCGGCCATCGCCCGTCACCCCGAGATGGCGCGTGACCTCTTCGCGCTCCTCGTCGAGGGATCTGCCGCCCCGTACCGTGACCTGTGGCGGGACTTCCAACCGCTCGTCTCCGCCCTGCGGCCGGTCAGCCTCGTGCGTGCCGAGCAGGTGTCGCGTCTCATGCCCGCCGCGCGCGTCCTCGACGTGCTCGTCGTTGTCGCCTCCGAGTCGCTCGCGCTCGCGGAGCTCGTGCCGGCGATCGCACGCGCGAAGCAGGTGGTGGTGCTCGGCGACGCGCACACGGCCACACGCTCCGCGGTCGCGACGCTCGCCTCGCTCCTCCCGCAGGCCACGCTGCCTGCGCTCCCGCAGCCGCGCGATCCGCGTGTGACGGGCGTGCTCCAGGAGCACGTGTACGGGCGTTCGCTGTCCGGGCTCCCCGCCGCGGGAGAGCCCGAGTCGCTCGCGGTCCAGCTGCTCGACGCCGTCGGCACGCCGGTGGCAGGGATGCTCGAGGTGGAGACCACGCATGCGGAGGTCTCCACCGTGGTGGAGCACCTCGCACGCACCGCCGACAGCATCCCCCGACGCACCGTGCTGGTCGTCGCGGGCAACGACCTGCATGCGCTCAAGCTCCGTGAGGCGCTCGAGGAGCGCGACCCTCGGCTTGCCGCACGCATCCCTGTGGTGGGTCTCGGCGATGCCGCCGGCTACTCGGCCGACGACGTCGTGCTCAGCTGGGGCTGGGCGCGCGACGCGCGCGGCGAGGTTCCGCGTCGACTCGGGGTGCTCAGCGAGCAGGGTGGCGCCCACGCGCTCACCCAGGCGCTCGTCGCCGGAAAGGAGCGCACCTGGGTCTTCAGCGCGCTCACGCCCGGCCAGCTGGAGCCCATCGCCGAGCGCTCGACACCAGGGCACGGCGTCGACATGCTGCGCGAGCTGCTCGTCGCGGCGTCGGGTGCCGCCGTCGCGGCCGAGCGGCCAGAGCCGGCCCCCACCGACTGGCTGCTTGCCGACATCGCTGCACGGCTGCGTCGTCTGGGCTGCCAGGTGCGGCTGCGCTACGGCTCAGGGTCCGAGGCGATCCCGATGGTGGTCGGCCTCGGCGACGACGAGGGCTTCCGTCTCGCGGTCGTCACGGACGAGGCCTCGACGCGCATGAACGCGAGCCTGCGCGACCGGGTCCGCTGGCAGCGCACCCGGCTCGAGGCGCTCGGTTGGACGGTGCTGCCGCTGTGGACGCTCGACGTGTTCATGGATCCTGAGGCCGCCGCCAAGTACGTGCGTGACGCGCTCGACGTCACCGAGGCGCCCGCTGTCACCGCGTCGATCTCCCTGCCGCACCTCGCGCCGTCCGTGCTCGCGCCGACGCCGAGCGCCGAGACTCCCGACGAGGGGGCGGAGGAGATCCCCGGTCAGGACGTCTTCGATCTCGACGTCGAGCAGGTGACGCTCGCGGAGCCCGACGAGCTGACCGACGACGAACCGCTCGTCACGGGCGCGGTGCCGGAGCTGCGCGTGGAGCCGGAGCCGGTGGATGCCGACGACGAGGCGGAGCCGGAGCAGGCTCCGCTCACGCTCGGCATCGGGCCCATGCTCGTGTCGCAGCCGGCGTCGGCCGCGTCGGCGAAGTCCGCTGTCTCGGCCGCTTCCGCGGAGGAGCCGGGTGACGACGCTGTGGCGCGTGAGGAGGAGTCGGCGCCGTCGGCAGGGTCGGCGCCGTCGGCTCTCTCGCCAGAGGAGACCGCAGAGGTCGTGCAGCCGGAGCTCGCGCTGTCCGCGCCGTCCACGCTCTCTCCCGAGACTGCTCCCTCTCCCGAGACTGCCCCCTCTGCCGAGACTGCTCCCTCTGCCGAGTCGGCCGAGTCCGCTGCGTCGGCACCCTCCGCCCCCTCTGCCGAGTCGGCCGAGGAGCCCGAAGAGGTCGAGGAGGCTGGCGCTGAGCCCGAGGCTGAGCCGGAGCCCGCTCCCGAGCCGAAGCCGGTTCCCGCGATGGGCTTCGGCGTGCCGAAGCTCGCGGTGGCGCTCCCGAAGGCGGAGGACGTGAAGGATGAGCCGACCAAGCCTGCCGGCGTCCCGGAGCCGAGTGCTGCGCGGGGTGCCGAGCGTCCGCTGATCCCCACGCGTGCGTGGGAGGACGAGGAGGAGGGCTGGGGCGGCTCGCGTTCAGGGCAGAGCCGTGATGACGAGATCCGTGGGGATCGCCCGCCTCACTGGTGACCCGTCGCGCCGCCGAGCCGAGGCGCGCATCGCGCGGTGCGGCTCAGCGGGCGCGTGTCAGTCGGAGGAGCCTGAGGTTGCTCCGGCACGGGAGTCGGTGCGGTAGAAGCCCGAACCCTTGAACGTCACGCCGACGTTGCCGAAGACCTTGCGCAGCTCTCCCCGGCACTCGGGGCACTCGGTGAGCGAGGCAGCGTGGATGGACTGCACCGCGTCGAAGCGGTGGTCGCACACGGTGCACGCGTAGCTGTACTTGGGCATGGTGCGTATATTAGCCCGACCGCGCGAATGGTGGATACCCGGAGGGGTATATACGCGGTCGCTCAGGCAGGCAGGTGAAGCACTCGCGACGGGGTGACGACGGTCTGCACCCCCACGTCGTGCGCCTCGCGGGGCAGCGGCGCCCCGTCAGCGTCGAACAGCTCGTCGTCATAGACCAGCGCGATGAAGGGGACCCCGGGTGAGGCCTGCGGGAGCGCCCGGTCGTACCAGCCGCCTCCTTGACCGAGGCGCATGCCCCCGGTGTCCACGGCGAGCGCGGGCACCACGACGACCTCGGCGCGTGCGATCGTGTCGAACGGCAGGAAGTCGCCCGAGGGCTCGGGGGGCCGGCCAGGGGCCCTCTCGATCAGATCGTCGACGCCCTTGTACCAGGCCCACCCTCGCTGGAGCCCGTCGCCGAGCAACGGGATCATCACCTTCACCCCGTGCTCGTGGAGCGCCTGGATCAGCGGCCCGGTGCCGGGCTCGTGGGGGCGTGACGCGTAGACCGATACGCACGATGCCCCGCCGACGGTGGGGATGGCCATGACCAGGTCCCGAAGCGACTCCGCGTGCTCGGCGATACGGCGCTCCGAGCGATGCGTGCGTGCCTTCCGGAGGCTCGTGCGGAGGCTTGCCTTCGCATCCTCCGGCTCAAGCGTGCTCGACGAAGGCGAGGACTTCTGCGTCATGTGAACCATCGTGGCATATCCGCGTTACCGCTTTGTGACACGCGGCCGCGGTCCGGACTCGCGGTGTCAAGCGTTGCGCCGCCTCCCCGCAGCCCGGGACAATGCAGCCATGATCTCCAGGACTCTCGCCGAGCATCGCCGCATCGTTGCCGAGTCGCTGGAGCCCGTCCCCGACCTGGACGTCCTCATCGCCGACGCGCCTGGCGCGACGCTCGCGGAGGACCTTGTCGCCGAGATTCCGGTGCCGGCCCACGCCGTCGCGAGCTGCGAGGGCTACGCGGTCCGAGCAGACGACGTCGCGCAGGCCTCGCCGGGTGAGCCCGTCACCCTGATGGTCTCGCACGATGTGAGCGTCGAGGCCAGAGCGCCCCGGAGGCACATCGCGCGCACCGCGGCACGGCTCGGCTCGGGTGCTCCGCTGCCCGAGGGCGCCGACGCTGTGGTCCCCGTCTCGATGACCGACGGGGGTGTCGCCCGCGTCACGGTGACCTTCCCGGTCGCGGTGGGGGAGAACGTCCGCCCCGCCGGCTCGGAGCTCGCCCCGGGGCGCGTGCTGGTGCCCGCGGGAACTCGGATCGGCGCGCGCCAGCTCGCCGTGGCGGCCGCGCTCGGTCGGCCCCGCCTGCTCGTCCACCCCACGCCGCGCGTCGTCGTGGTGTCCGTCGGATCGGAGCTCTTCGAGCCGGGTGACGCCCGCGGTGGCGTCGCCGAGTCGAACGGGCACATGCTCGCCGCGATGGCGCGCGACGCCGGCGCGAACGCCTACCGGGTCGGCCCGGTGCCCGACGACAGGATGCGGCTCGCAGCGACCCTCGAGGACCAGCTGGTGCGCGCTGACGTGATCCTCACGAGCGGAGGCCTCTCGGGAGGCCGCGAGGAGACGCTTCCCGACGTGCTCGCGCAGCGAGGGGAGTTCGAGGTCGTCGACCTCGCGCTGCGGCCCGGCGGCCACCATGGTTTCGGCTTCCTCGACGCCGGGGGCGGGCGCCGTGTGCCCGTCATCGCGCTCCCTGGCCGGCCGCCTGCGGCCGCCGTCGCCTTCCAGGCGTATGTGCGCCAGACGCTGCTCGCGATGAGCGGTCGCGAGCGCTCCGTCGGCATGGTGAGGGCGCGCCTGACCCAGGCGATCGACTCGCCCGCCGGTCTCGCGCAGGCCGTGGCGGTCCGGCTGATCCCGCACGGCGACGTGCCGTGGGCGGAGCCGGTCGGCGATCCTGCCGCGATGACCCTCGCGGATGTCGCAGCGTCGGATGCGCTCCTCCTCGTCGCCGAGCACGCGACCTCCCTGCAGCGCGAGGCGTTCGTGGAATGCCACCCGTGGGAGCGGTGACGTGGCGACCGAGCTGAGGCTGTTCCGCGACGGGATCGTGCTGCGACGGCTGCGCCGACGCGACGAGCGCGAATGGCTCGCCCTCCGTGACCGCAACCGCGAGTGGCTGCGACCGTGGGAGGCCACTGCGCCGCCGGGGCAGACGAGCCGTGCGATCACGTTCGGCGAGATGGTGCGTCGTGAGGCCCGCGAGTGGCGCCGTGCGACCGCGTACCCGATGGCGATCGAGGTCGAGGGCGCCCTCGTGGGTCGCGTGAGCGTCACGGGCATCACCTGGGGTCCCGAGTGCGGAGGCTCGATCGGCTACTGGGTGTCCGAGCATCGCGCGGGCGAGGGGATCGCCCCCCGCGCCGTCACCCTGGCCGCCGACTACGCGTACGCGCAAGGGCTGCACAGGCTCGAGATCGCGATGCGTCCCGACAACGTGCCCAGCATCCGCGTCGCGCGCAAGGTGGGGTTCCGTGACGAGGGTCTGCGGCGCAGCTACCTGTACATCGACGGAGCGTGGCGTGACCACCGCGTCTTCGCGCTGACGGCGCAGGAACCGCGCCCATGGCACACCTGGACACGCCCCCAGTCCTGACACGCCGACGGTGGTCCCGGCACCGGGCGGCGTGCGGCCCTACCGTCGTCACATGACCCCTGTCGGACTCCTCGCGATCGTCGCGCTCGGCATGATGCTCGCGTACGTGATCCCGCAGCGGGCTCGCGAGCGCGCGGAGTACGCGCTCGTCCGTACCGAGGACCGTTTCTCCGCGGACATGCGGGTCGTCAAGGCGACCGCCGCCCGCGTCGAGACCGCCCGTCAGGCCACGGGATCCACGTCAGGAGAGGTTCCGCTTCTCGTCACGGGCGAGGCGCGCGCCTCGGTGGCTGCGCTCGGAGCCTCGCACGTGTCACGTCCGGCCACGCCGCTGGACCGTGCCGCGACCCTCGCGCAGCGCGAGCGTCTGTCGATGCGTCGTGACCGTGCTGCGATCCTCGCGGAGCGTAGGGCTCAGGCGCGTCGCCGTGCCCGCGTGACCGCCTCCGCCGGAGCCCTGAGCGTCGTCGCGTGGATCGTCGTCGCGGCGACTGCGTTCCCCGCCGTCGTCGCAGCGATCGTGTCCGCCGGTTTCGCGGGGCTCGTCGTCGTCGGCGCGCGCACCGCGCACGCGCAGCGCAAGGCTGATTCGCACGTGCTCGCAGTCGCGCGAGAGGTCGAGGCTGCCGCGACCGCCACTCAGGCGCTGCGTCGCGTGAGCCGTGACCGGTCGCGTGGTGAGGAGAGCATGCCGTCGGACCTGGAGACTCAGGCCATCAAGGTGGTGACCACCGAGAACCTCGCGCCGCTGACGGCGCCCTCCCCGAAGGTCGAGCGCCCTGCCGCGCGCGCCGAGGCGCAGGAGGCCGCCACCACGGGCTCGATCCCGCAGGCGAGCTCGATCATCGACGGCGACGCCTTCGCGGACGACGAGGACGAGGCCGGCTGGAGCCCGCAGGCGATGCCCGCTCCGGCCTACACCCTCAAGCCGACCGTGCGTCAGCGTCAGGCCCGTCCGATCGACGAGGACGACTACACGCGTGCTGCTGCGGTCGCGCAGCGCTGGGCGGACGAGCGCTACGGGAAGGCTGAGGAGCAGCCCGTGGCGGAGGAGCGTCCGGCTGCCTCCGGCTCTCTCGAGCAGATCCTGGCGCGTCGCCGCGCGTCCGCCTGACGCGACCTGCCTTCAGACGCAAGAAGCGCCGACGCCCCTGGTGGGCGCCGGCGCTTCTCACATGTGGGCGGAGGGTCAGACCTTCACGCGGCTCACGTTCGCGGTGAGCGGCAGCTCGGGTGAGTCGCCGACGAGTCCGGTGAAGAGGCGATCGAACACGTTCACGCGGTCGAACTGCATGGCGTGCTCGCGTGCCCGGCTCTGCCACCATTCGCGGTCGGCGGCGTCGAGTCCTCCGGCGCAGGCGTTGAGGGCCACGGTGAGCGCGGAGGCGTCCCCGGAGGGCACGACGACGGCGGTGTCACCGACGGCCTCGAGGATCCCTCCGGTGTCGCACGTGATGACGGGGCCGCCACCGGCGAGCATCTTCTCCACGAGCGCGATCCCGAACGTCTCGGTGAACTCGGGTGCCGGCTTCGACGGAAGCGCATATGCCGAGCAGGCGGCCATGAGGTGCGGCTTCTCCTCGTCGCCCACGTCCTCGAGGAAGTGGATGCGGTCGCTCGCGGAGGTACGCTCGGCCACCGACTTGAAGAAGTCCAGGTCGGGTCCGCGGCCGGCGATCACGAGCTGCTGGGTGCGGCACGCCTCGGAGGCTGCGAACCCGCGGATCAGGTCGTCGACGCCCTTGGCCTTCTGCAGGCGCGAGAGGTAGAGCACATAGTGACCGCGCTCGAGCCCGCGGGCGGCGAGGTAGCGATCGGTCTCGGTGGCGTCGAGCGCGAGGTAGGCGGACGTGTCGATCGCCGGGTAGGAGATCGTGACGCGCTCCTCGCACTGGGCGGCGAAGGCCGTGCCGTACATCGCGTCGAGCTCGGCGGCCGACTCGACGATGACCTGCTTGGTGTACTCGGACACCGCGACGCACCGGTCCTGGCTCAGGTAGTCGCTGAGCACTGCGGCTGCCGCACCGAACTCACCATGCTCCACGGCCGAGCGGACCACGTCCGTGATGTCCGAGCCGACCGCCTCGGCGATGGTGGTGACGTTCGTCGGCAGGCCGCTCGCTCGCGCGATGCGCACCGCCTGCGCCACCGCGGTGGTGTGCGGGTGCAGGTACAGCGACAGCGCCACGGTGGGCACACCGTCGGTGAAGAGCTCGACCAGCCGACCCACCACGCCCGCGAGATAGCGGCCGTCGGGGATCTTGTACCCGCCGACCGGGGCAGGCCTCTCCACGGTGATCCCGGGGGAGTAGGGCAGGACGGTATCCAGAGGCTTGAGCGGCAGTCCCGTCTCC
Organism: Demequina zhanjiangensis; assembly: GCF_030418315.1. Classification (GTDB taxonomy): domain Bacteria; phylum Actinomycetota; class Actinomycetes; order Actinomycetales; family Demequinaceae; genus Demequina; species Demequina zhanjiangensis. Next base: position 11,037 of record NZ_JAUHPV010000002.1, on the reverse strand, counting down.
TCAAGACGGTCCAGCGGCCACGTCACGATGCGCACATCGTCGAAACCGCGGGTGAGGGCGACCTCGGCGAGGTTGCGCGCCTCGCCGCTATGACCGCAGATCACCGGATCGGCTCGGACGACGATGACCAGGCGTCGGTTGATCTCGATGTTCATGGCTGCCTCCTTGGAAGGTGAGGGGCTGGCAGTGGGCCTCAGGGGGATGTCGAGACGGGTGTCGCGACGGGGTCTGGCATCGACGGCGGACGCTCGTCGGTGCCCCACGTGCTCGGCTGGTCGCCGAGTACGAAGCGCAGGGTGCCTCCGGCGTGGAGGCGGGTGCCGTCGATCCAGGACGGCACGGGCTCGCCGTCGAAGGTGACGGACTGGACGTGCTGCACGGGACCGCCGGGGACGGGCTCGACGAAGCCGTCGGTCTCGATCGTGAGGCGGCCACGGGACATCTGGATCGTGGCTCCCGCGAACGACGGCGGGTGCAGCAGGAAGACGTTCTGGCCGGCGACGGGGAACAATCCGAGGCTCGCCCACACGTACCAGGAGCTGAGGCCTCCGGAGTCGTCGTTCCCAGGGAGGCCTCCGCGACCCCGGCCGAACTGCTGGTGGACGACGTCGTGGACCACCTCGGCCGTACGGTCGGGCCGGCCCGCGTAGTGATAGGCCCAGGGCGCCTCCATGTCGGGCTCGTTGTTGAGCCCCTCGAAGCGGCCGAGCGCGTAGCCGGCGTCCATCTCCTCCGGCGAGGGGGCGACGCCGGGCTGCGTGACCGGCGCGGCGCCGAAGCCGAAGAACCTGTCGAGCATCGCGACGAACGCGTCGTCGCCACCCGCGTCGGCGATGTGCGCGGCCATGTCGTGAAGGAGGCGGAACGAGTAGTTGTACTTGGTGCCCTCGTAGAAGTTGGAGTCGAGCAGCAGCCCGTCGTCCCCGAAGGCGTTGCGCCAGCGGACGGCGAGCGACGTGAGCTCCTTCACGAGAGGTGCGTCCTCGACCCTGTCGGCGACTCTGGCGGTGCACCAGTAGCCGAAGGCGAGGTCGAGCGTGTGGGAGATCGGGTGCGCACGCCCGGTGAGCAGGTAGTCCTCGCCGTAGGTGCGGCGCAGGTCGGCCTGCATGTTGACGAGCGCCCAGTCCCAGTCGATGCCGGGGATGTCGAGCTGGCAGAGGTCCGCGAGGAACGTGTGGGCCAATGCGGATGCCTGGCGGGAGAAGCGGTCCGAGCCGCGCGCCATGCGGTAGCCGATGGGGAGGTTGCCCTCCTGCTCGCTGATGGTGAGCAGCGCGTTCGCGAGCTCGATCGCCTTGCCTGGCTGGAGCGCCGTGAGGAGGGGAAGCTGCGTGCGGTAGATGTCCCACATGGTGGAGATGTCATACGCGAAGGGCCCGTTCGCGGACCAGAACGGCGACTCGTCGCGCGCGAAGGACGGCTTGATCAGCGAGTGGTAGAGCGCCGTGTAGAAGACCTCCCGGCGTGCATCGGACTCGGTCTCGATGTGGATGCCGTCCACGATGTCGGTCCATGCGGAGCGGGTGGAGGCGAGCCGCTTGTCGAAGCGGTCGTGGCCGGTGCCGCAGTCCTTGCGGAGGTTCTCGCGGGCCTGGTCCACGCCGCGCAGGGAGAACCCCATGCGCAGCTCGATCGTCTGGCCGGCGAGCGACGGCCCGGCCCACATGAGGCCGAAGGGGCGCAGCGTCGTCGGGCGGATGTGGTCCAGGTCGAGCCGTGCGCCGGCAGGCATGAGGCGGCGGTCGTACCAGAGCATCTGGCGCCACGAGAGGGCGTCGCACTCGAGGTAGACGGACAGCGGGGCGCCTTCGACGACGATCTCGCCCTGCGCCTGGCCGGGCGCGAGCGACTCGAGGTAGGCGCGCAGCGGGACCGTCGCCGAGTACGGGATCGTGAGCCCGCCCATGGACAGGTCCACGACGATGCGCGCGTCCTTGTGCTCGGGGAACGTGTAGCGATGCACGGCGGACTTGGGGCCGACGGTGATCTCGGCACGCACGCCGTTGTCCAGCGTCGTGGCGTAGTACCCGGGCGACGCCTCCTCGTCGGTGAGGGCGAAGGTGCGTCCGAGCGCGTCGAGCGGCTCGAGCATCGGCGTCACGCGGAAGTAGTTGTAGTACTTGCGGATCGCGCCGGTGCCGGACTGCTGGAAGTGGGTGAAGCCGGAAGCGACGTAGGAGTCGTGGACCCGCTCGGGCACGCCTTCAGTCGACAGGTCGTACAGGCCGTAGCCGGTCGGGTACGCGCCGGAGTACGCGCAGGCCGACACCATGCCCAGCGGATGCGAGGCGCCGGGATGCGTGTTCCCCACCTGCGGCTTGGGCCACCACCAGGTCGCCGCGAGCCTCGAGGGCGCGGGCAGATCCGTCACCTCGGTCCCGTTGAACGGGTCGATGTGCTCAAGCATCTGCTCACCTCCCTTCGAGGCGGGCCGTGGGCGGAGGGTCCACCGCCAGTCTTCAAAGAACGGTAAAGCCGATGTGTTGTGGGGGTGTTTCGGAGCCGTGTCCGGCATGAAACGGTTCTGCCGGTGTGGCGAACGCCTCTCGCAGGGAACCTCTGCGCGTTCTCGGAGGTTGTCATGGCAGGGTCGTGTCCCTGGGCATCTGGTGCGACGCGTACGCTGGAACACGTTCTGGAGCGCGTGCGCTGCCGAGACCGGCCCGCCGCCACACCCGACCCACGGAGAATCCACGTGAATGTACGACGCTCTGCCGCAGCCGCGGCAGTCCTGGCCATCGGCGCGCTCGGTCTGAGCGCCTGCACCAGCTCGGACGAGCCGGACGCGACGGCGTCGGCCACCGCTGGTGCGACCGTCGACGCGAACGCCTGCGCAGATGCGGAGACGCTGGAGACGGCCGCCGCGCTCGAGAGCGTCGAGTGGAACGAAGGCGCCGACGGTGCCCCCGAGCTCGCGTTCGAGTCGTGCCTGCTGTTCGAGGACACCGGCGCGATGACGCTTCAGGACGGCGACGGCGAGGAGATCGCTGACGGCACGGGCGCCTCGGTGTCCTACGTCATCTACAGCGGGATCGACGGGTCGCTCGTCAACTCGACCTACGCCACCGGCTACACCGAGCTCCTGAGCGTGACCGAGGGCCTGCTCGACCCGACCCTCTACGAGCAGCTGGTCGGCGCGCACGTGGGTGCGCAGATCGTGTACGGCTCGTTCGACACCACCGGCAGCCCGATCGTCATGGGCGTCACGGTGGACAAGGTGACGCCGCTGCGCGCCGAGGGCACCGCGGTGGCTCCGGCCGACGGCCTCCCGACGGTGACGCTCGGCGAGGACGGCACCCCGTCCGTGGACATGAGCACCGCGGGTGACGAGCCCGCCGAGCTCGTGGCGCAGACGCTGATCCAGGGCGACGGCCCCGAGGTCGAGGAGGGGCAGACCGTCACGGTGCAGTACGCGCTGTCGCTGTGGGACGGCACCGAGGTCGAGTCCTCGTGGGCGAACGGCGTCCCGATCTCGTTCCCGCTGTCCACCGACAACCTGATCGAGGGCTGGGTCGAGGGTCTCGCCGGCGTGCAGGTGGGCTCGCAGGTCCTCCTGATCGTGCCGCCGGAGCTCGGCTACGGCGACTCGGAGACCTCGTCGATCCCGGCGAACTCGACGCTCGTCTTCGTGATCGACGTGCTCGACGCGGTCTGATCCAGCCAGGTCGCGAGGGCCCGGAAGGCTTCCGCCTTCCGGGCCCTCGCGCGTCCTGGGGTGACGGGGCCCGCGCGGTGTGACTTGCACTCCCGCGCGGTGCTATCCTGTTATCCGCTCCGCAAGGGGCGATGGGGCTGTGGCGCAGTTGGTAGCGCGTCTCGTTCGCAATGAGAAGGTCAGGGGTTCGATTCCCCTCAGCTCCACGACACAAGCAGGATCGGGTCTCCCCGGTCCTGCTTTTTCGTGCTGGCGGTGGTGGGGGAATCGGGAGGAGGGCGCCCGGTGGGCGCCGAGGTGCGCGGCTAGAGTCGGTTCCCATGACCACGTCCCGGGCGCCGCGCCCCGAGATCGCGCGCAGCCGCCGTCAGCTCCTTGACGCTGCGGAGCGACTGTTCGCGCGCCAGGGGCTCGAGTTCTCGCTCAACGAGCTGGCTCACGAGGCGGGTCTCGGCGTGGCGACGACGTATCGCCGCTTCGCCTCCCACGATGACGTCGTGCGGGCGCTGCATGCTCGCGCGCATGAGCACTTCATCGCCATCTTCGACGCGCTCGAGGACGCGCCGGACGGCTGGAGCGGGGTGGTGGGCTATCTGGAGCGCTCCGTCGCCACCAACAACGCTCACCCGGTGTTCGCCGCGGCTGCGCGCCGGATGGCGCAGATCGACCCGGCCTCGACGGCGGGCACGGAGCTCGAGCCGCGGCTGCAGGTCCATGTGGCGCGCGCCCAGTCTGAAGGGACGCTCCGCTCGGATGTGACGGTCGTGGACCTGGTCGCGCTCATGACTCAGCTCGGGGTGCTGACCGTCCTCCCGGAGCCGGCGCGCACCATGATGAGCGCACGTCAGCTGGGGATCGCGGTGGCCGGCTTGAGGCGTGAGTCGCAGGGGTGGGGCGATCTGGGCGCCTCGCCGGTGGAGGACATGGCCCGGCTCCAGGAGCTGGCGGTCGAGCTGCCGTCGTCGGGGCGGCTCGACCGCGGGGTGTGAGGCGCGCTGCGCGCTCTCCCGGACAGTACGCACCACGCTCAGCCGCGACACGCCGACCAGCCCCGGCCGTCGGCGCGGTTCCACGGCGTGTCGCCCGTCGGATTGGTTCAGACTGTCGGGTGCGCGCCTGTGCGTGCGCCACGGAACGGGGATGATGACGACGCCTGAGCTCACCTTCACGGAGGACTTCGAGCGCGCGCTCGACCTCCTGGACTCGGGCGCGCACATGTTCCTGACCGGCCGGGCAGGCACGGGAAAGTCGACCCTGATCCGCCACTTCCTGGCGACGACCGGTCGGCGTGCGATCACCGTCGCTCCCACGGGCATCGCGGCGCTGAACGTGGACGGCTACACGATCCACCGCCTGTTCTCCTTCCCCATGGGGGTGACGGAGGAGCACGTGCGGGGGCCGCGCTACTTCCCCGGCCGCTTCGCCCAGACTCTCGCGGAGCTGGACACGCTGATCGTGGACGAGGCCTCGATGGTGCGCGCCGACCTGTTCGATGCGCTCGCGGCTGCGCTGGAGCGGTTCGGTCCCAAGCACGGCGAGCCTTTCGGGGGTGTCCAGCTGGTGCTCGTGGGGGACCTCCACCAGCTGCCGCCGGTGGTGAGGGACGACGAGGTGGCCTTCTTCGACGAGCGCTTCGGCACGCCCTACTTCTTCTCTGCTCGGCATTTCGATCGCGACAGGTTCGCGGTGGTCGAGCTGACGACGGTGTTCCGGCAGATCGGCGACTCGGGGCTGGTGGACATCCTCAACGCGGTGCGCGAGGGCTCTCTGCTGGACGACGCGCGCGCCGCCCTCAACGCGCGCACGGATCCCGACTTCGAGCCGCCTGAGGACGAGTTCTGGCTCACCCTCGCGACGACGAACCGCATCGTGGGCGCCCGCAACCGTCACATGCTCGACCGCCTTCCGGCGCCCGTGCGCTCGTATCGGGCCGAGATCGAGGGGGACACGGACGGCTTCGAGCATCCGACCGAGGCGAGCCTGGACCTGGCGGTGGGGGCACAGGTGATGCTGCTCAACAACGATCCGCTGGATCGCTGGGCGAACGGCACCCTGGGTCGCATCCTCGAGCTCACGAAGGATCGCGACGGACCCGTGGTCCATGTGGGGCTGCGCGAGGGCGTGACGGTGCACGTGCGGCCTCACACGTGGGAGATCACCCGCCCGGTGGCGAGCGGCGGCGCCGTGCGTCACGAGGTGGTCGGCAGGTTCACGCAGCTGCCGATGAAGCTGGCGTGGGCGATCACGATCCACAAGAGCCAGGGGCAGACGCTGCATCGTGTGGTGGTCGACCTCACGGGCGGCACGTTCGCGAACGGTCAGCTGTATGTGGCGTTGAGCCGCTGCACGTCTCTCGATGGCCTGGTGCTGCGTCGCGACGTGCTGCCGCGGGACCTCAAGACGGATGGGCGCATCCGGCGCTTCCTCGCCTCGTCAGGGCGTGGCGGCGGGGACGACGCCGACGCTGGCCGGGTCTACGTGAGCGTCCTCACGGTGGGGTCGGTGGGCGATCGCTACAGGCCTCGCCCCGTGGAGATCGCCGTGGTGACGGATGAGGGCGACGAGGCGACGACCGTCGTGAACCCCACGAGCGACCTGTACGGGGCGCAGGAGGAGTTCGGGATCACCGTGCGGGACGTGCAGCTGGCGCCTGTGCTGACGGAGGCGTGGGCCTGCCTCTCCCCGCTCCTCGCGGGGAGGGTTCCGGTGGGTGTCGGGATCGACCGCACGCTGGGGTGGATCGACTTCGAGCTCAAACGTCATGGCGTGGTGGAGCCTATGGCTCTCGGCTCCGAGCTCCCCGTGGCAGCGTTGCGTTCGGCAGAGCGCGACGCACTGGAGACGGGGACCGCGCTCGAACGCGCACGGGCGATGAGGGACGCGGGAGAGAGGTGGCTGCGCGACTCGTATGGCGAGCTCGAGGCCGGCACCGCGTTCCCGGCGTGGTCGCGTGGGCGTGGCTTCCTGCAGGCGCGAGTCTCGGGCCCCGGCGCGGTGCTGGGAGCGGAGGGATTCGTCGTTGGAGGCAACCTGTCCGCGGAGGATGACCCGAGCGCGGTCATGGCGGAGATGCTTGCGGGGGCGTGGCAGCGGGTGATCGCGCACGACGAGCATGTGCTTGCGCGCGTGCGCGCCGCGGAGCGCCACTTCGGGGTCGACGTGCTGCCCCCGGATCTCGAGGCGGCTGGCCCGGTGGAGGCTGCGGCGGTGCTGGGGCCAGGGGCACGCGTGTGCTTCACGGGCACCGTCGTGTCGGCGACGAGGGGCGTCGTGGACCGAGACCTCATGATGCGATGGGCTGCCGATGCTGGCCTGGTGCCCGTGCCGAGCGTCACGAAGACGAGGACGGACGTGCTCGTCGTCGCCGAGAGGGGTACCCAGTCGGGAAAGGCGAGGAAGGCGGCGCAGTGGGGGACTCCCGTGATCGCCGCCGAGGACTTCCTCGCGTGGCTGGACGCGCGCGGGCTGTAGCCGGCGTCGTCGCGTCGCCGCGTGTCACGGTTTGATTGCGACGCCTCGTGGACGGGAGCCTCTGTGGCGGCGGGTCGTTGTCACTGAGGCACACTGAGCACGAGGGGCGCCGGCCGATGACGTTCGCCCGGCGATCGTGCGGACCATGCGGAGACAGGAGACGATCGCGTGAACTGGCGTGACCGGCTCTCGAGCCGACCCGTGCGTGACGGACTCACGGTGTGGATCATCGTGCTTCTCACGTCGGGCCAGGGGTTCCGCTATCTCTTGGGCATCCCCGTCTACGCGGCGGTCTGCGTGCTCAGCATCGTCGCGATCGCTGCGGCGTTCCGTCCGACGCTCGCGACGGTCAGGCTGCCGCTGCCGCTCGGTGCGTTCGTCAGCCTGGCGACGCTGACCGTGCTGTGGTCGTCGACCAGGGCGGTGTCCGTGCTTGCGGTGGTGGTGCTGCTCGCCACGACGTTCGCTGCGGCGGTGACGGTGCGCTCGGCCGGCAATCGGCGCTTCATGGTTCTGCTGTATCGCGGCTTCCAGGTCTCGCTCGGGCTCGGCATCCTGCTCGAGCTGGTGGCGGCCTTCCTGGTGCGCGGGCCCATCTATCCGCCCATGACGGACCTCACGTCGCTCACGGATGGCAAGAACGTCGTGGGCGACGATCTGACGTGGACCGACGGACTGCTGCTCGACGGCGGGCCGATCCAGGGCTGGGTCGGCAACCGCAATCCGTTCGGGATGATCGCGCTGCTCGCCGCGGTGACGGGCGTCGTCGTGCTGCTCGAGGGGCTGGTGCGGCGCGCGGATGCCGCGCTGACGCTGCTCGCGGCCGGGGCGGTTCACCTGCTGACCATGTCCGCGACGGTGACGGTGGCGGCGTTGTATCTCGCGGGGATCACGATCGCCGCGTTCTGGATCCGGAGGGCGCCGCCGGGCGGCAAGAAGGTGATCTCGCGCGCCGTGCTGACGCTGACTGCTGTCGCGGCGGTGCTCACCATCAAGTACAGGGACGTCATCTTCGGGGTGTTCGATCGCGGCGCGGATCTCACGAACCGCACCGAGATCTGGCGGCAGGTCGTCGCAGCCGCCGAGATGCGGCCCGAGGGCTGGGGCTACGTGGGCTACTGGCCCGTGTGGGAGGCGCCGTACAGCGGGATCGTGGAGCGCGCAGGAGTGCTGGCGACGCACGCCCACAACGCGTTCCTGGACACGTGGCTGCAGATGGGGCTGGTCGGGCTGGCCCTCCTGGTCGCGATCGTGGTGCTGATCTTCGGCTCGTCGTGGCGCCTTGTGGAGCGCGCTGATCGGGGTGACACCTACATCCCCCTGGCGTGGACGCTGCTGACGGTGGCGATGCTGCTGCAGTCGCTGACGGAGTCGCGGATCCTGGTCGAGGGCGGCTGGTACCTCATGGTGGTGCTGTTCCTGTCGGCGCCTCAGGTGTTCCGTCTGACCCTCGTGGATCCGTCGCTCGTGCATCGCGGCACCCCTGGGCGCGCGGAGTCGGAGGCGAAGGGTCAGGCCTCGGCTGACTGACCTTGGCGCGCACGAGGACGAGTGTTATAGTTCTTCTATAACAGTGTTCGTTCTCGAGGAGATCTCATGCGTCACGACCCCGTCTTGCGCCGCGCCTTCATGGTGGGCTTCGTCGCGCCCGACGCGCTCGTCGCCATCGCCCTGGCGCTTCAGCTCTGGCTCATGGCAGACCTCCCCGCGGAGGTCGTGACCCACTGGGGCTCGGAAGGTCCCGACGGATACGGGCCCGCTTGGACCTACCCGGTGCTCACCCTCGCCGTCGGCCTCGGACTGCCGGCCCTCATGATGGCGTTCACCCTGCCGTCGATCAGGCGCGGCGAGCGCAGCCCGATGCTGCGCCTCATGCCTGCCATCGGGGTGGGCTTCACCGCGCTCATCGCGACCATCTCCACCGGGTCGCTGCTGGTCCAGCGCGGCCTCGAGGATGGCGACCAGCCATCCATCGGGGGAGTGGTCGTCGCGTCCTACGTCGTCGCGGTCCTCATCGGTCTGCTCGGATGGGCGGTGCAGCCGCGCCAGGAGCTCGCCCAGCCCAGCCGCCAGGCCGTGGGGCCGATGCCGGTCGCACCGAGCGAGAAGGTCGTGTGGCTCGGGAGGGCCGAAGCAGGGGCGACGCTCATGGCGATCCTGATCGCCGTCAGCATCGTGCTCGCCGGAGCTGCGGTGTGGATGTGGCTCGCCGGCGACTCCGTCGCGGCCTGGATCCTCACCGGTGTGGTCCTGCTCGTGGCGCTGCTCACCAGCGCCAGCACGGTGTTCAGGGTGCGCACCGATCTCGACGGCCTCGAGGCGCGATCCGCACTTGGCTGGCCCCGGTTCTCCATCCCCGTCGAGGACATCGCCGACGTCTCGGTCATCGACGTCAGCGGCCTCGCCGAGTTCGGCGGCTGGGGAATCAGGTTCGCCCCTGGCGCGACCGGGATCATCCTGCGCAACGGCCAGGCGCTCCAGGTCACGCGGCGCAGCGGCCGGCGCTTCGTCATCACGGTCGACGACCCCCAGACCGCCGCATCGGTGCTCGCCGCCGCCGCACAGAAGGCCGCTCATGCTGATCAGGACTGATCCCGCGTCGGACGCGCCGCTCTACGACCAGATCGCGGCGTCCGTCCGTGCCGATGCCGCCGCAGGGCGCGTCGGCCCGGGCGAGCGGCTGCCGTCCGCCCGCGAGGTCGCGGAAGCGCTCGACGTGAACCTCCACACGGTGCTCCGCGCGTACCAGGAGCTGCGCGACGAGGGTCTCGTGGAGATGCGCAGGGGCCGCGGAGCGGTCCTCACCGACCGTGCCGCCGCGTTCGCCGGCCTGGGGGAGGACGCCAAGGCGCTCGTCGCTCGCGCCCGCGACGCCGGGCTGGGGGTCGAGGCCGTCATCGCGCTCGTCCGCGCGCAGGCGTCCGATACCTAGGCGAAACACGGCTCCCCCTACCATCGGGGGAGCAACTGGCTCTGGCGCCGTGGTCGACGCCCGGCCATGGTGGTGAGAGTCCCGGCACGCCCTCCACGGGCACGCATATCCAAGGAGATCGCCTCATGACCCAGCGCACCGCCGTCGTCACCGGAGCCTCGAGCGGCATCGGTGAGGCCGCCGCACGTCAGCTCGCCGCAGACGGATGGCACGTGGTCCTGGGCGCGCGCAGGCTCGATCGGCTCGAGGCGCTCGCCGCGGAGATCGGCGGCACCGCGCTCGCGCTCGACGTGACGGACCCCGAGTCGGTCGAGGCCTTCTGCGACGCGGTCCCCGAGGTGAGCCTGCTGGTCGCGAACGCGGGCGGAGCCTTCGGCACCACGTCAGTGGCTGACGCGAGCGACGAAGAATGGCTGCGCATGTACGACGTGAACGTGCTCGGCACGCTGCGTACCGTGCGCGGGCTGCTGCCCAAGCTCGTCGCGTCCGGTGACGGTCAGGTCATCACGCTCGGCTCCATCGCGGCGCTCGAGCCGTACCCGGGCGGCGCCGGCTACAACGCGGCGAAGCACGCCGTGAAGGCGCTCACCCGCGTGCTGCGGCTCGAGATGAAGGGCCAGCCGATCCGCGTCTCGGAGATCGACCCTGGCCTCGTCGAGACGGAGTTCTCCATGGTCCGCTTCGACGGGGACAAGGATCGAGCGGACAAGGTCTACGAGGGCATGACGCCGCTCGTCGCCCAGGACATCGCCGAGGCGATCTCCTGGGTCGCCTCGCGGCCGGCGCACGTGAACATCGACTCGATGCTGATCATGCCGCGAGCTCAGGTGTCCGCGCAGGTCGTGCACCGCGAGCTGTAGCGGTCACCGACCGGCGGGCGCCGCCGACGCGACCAGTCGCTGATCTCGGTGAGGTTCGGCGATCGTCCCTGTCGACCGCGCCCGGGTCGGACGCAGATGCGCCCTGGCATCGCATC
>NZ_JAUHPV010000018.1 GCF_030418315.1 Demequina zhanjiangensis | reverse complement strand
CGGGACGCCCAACTCACCGTCCAACTAGGTCAGCAATGTCACGGGCTGCGCACGCCAGTTGCTCACCTGCGTCGATCCGAAGCTGAGCCTGTGCTTGCCAGCCACGCGGCTCTGTGGATTCCCAGAGCATCACTGCCAAGTGAACGCGACCGTCATGAGTCGCGGCAAGACGGAGGTCGCTCTCGACGGACTCGAATGTCCGCTCTCCGTCCCAACCCCGCCAGCCTTCCGCCAACGTCGCGAAGTACCTGCCAAGGTGAGCGAACCCCTCGGACCAGCCGCCGTAGACCTGGCGACTGGCTGAGAGGTCTGGCCCCTCGATAGTCACGCTCACGTAGTCCACAACGCTGCCCGAGCCAACCGGATCGCTGAACGTCAGTCGCGTTCGTCCATCGAAGATCACCGCACTAGTCACGGCCCCATTGTGGCGAGCGATCCCGCCTCGCGCGAGGACCACCTCAAGTCGCTAGAGCGAGAGGCG
>NZ_JAUHPV010000017.1 GCF_030418315.1 Demequina zhanjiangensis | reverse complement strand
TTATTCGGCTACGGAATGCGGTCGAATTTAGATTTAATGTGTAGTTCCCAGCGAGCCTTCGGCTATCCAAGCTAGTCGCTGCTTCGACAGAACGCCGAGAGGCTGGGCGGTTCGAGTGCTGCGCGGTCTGACTGGCTACGCTCGGCACATCCGCTCCACCTAGCGGTCGACGCGGAACAGGTCTGAGACGTCGCAGTCCAGAGCGTCGCAGATGGCTGTGAGCGTGGAGAAGCGTACGGCGCGTGCGCGGTTGTTCTTGAGTACCGAGAGGTTCACGACTGTGATGCCGGTGCGGTCTGCGAGTTCTGTGAGCGTCATGTCTCGCGCTTGGAGCATTGCGTCGAGCGTGGACACGATCCGGTGGTCGGCAGGTTCCGCCGGGCTCACACTAGGCCCTCAAGCTCCCTGCGCATGGAGGCGACTTCCTGCCATGCGATGCCGATCGCGACGATCACGAGTCCCATCGCCACGACCGAGAGGTTGACGTTCAGCGGTGCCGCAGTCGCTATCTCGCTCGCCGACGATCCCGAGACCAGCCAATCTGCGACCTTCCACTGAGCGAACGTAGCCAATGGCGAGCCGACTGCGACAAGAGCGCCGATCGCGATGATCCGGCGTTCGACCTTTCTGGCGAAGCCGTCGCCTCTGCGAATGTCGCCGAGGATGCGTGCCACGAGCCACCAGATCCCTGCGACGCCCAGCAGTGGAACCGCTCGGACTGCCATCCACAGGAACTCCTTGGCGCTGGAGACATAGAGCACCACATAGGACTCGTCGCCGAAGAATGTGGAGCCAACGGTCCCGTTCGCAGTGTCGCTGAGGCCGCCGACAATCTCAGTGGCCGCCGCTGCCGTCTGGCCCCCGGCTTCACCGTCGACAGTGACGGCTTCGTACGGCATTCCGTTGGCGTCGGACCACGTGAGAGCGTTTCCAAGTCTGTACAGCGGGATGACGTTGAAGCCGTTCGGCCCGAGCAGCCAGGCCAGTGCCCACGCCGCTGAGATGGCGGCGAGTGCAAGAGCCAGCACCTGCACCACACCGACCGCTGATCGTCTGACCTTGGTCTCCATCTTTCGTCCCCCTATCGAAAATCGATAGTAACGAAAAGCGATGGGTTGTCAAGGTTGGGTGTGGTGGCGTCGTACAGCGGACAAGAACGTGGCCATCCAGACGTTGTTCGGCTACGGAATGCGGTTGAGTTCCGCTTCAACGTGTAGTTGCCCTCTAGCATCTGCGCTCGGCAGACCGACCGTCCTGCTCGCGCTGTGAAGAAGACGAAGCAGAAGTTGGCTGTGCCTAGGATGACCACATGACACTCGCTGACAAGTCGTCGAAGGGCCGTGGCGCGCTCGCCGGTGTGCTGAGCTTCCTGGCCGTGACTGTTTATTCGGGGTGGGCGATTGTCCAGATCCTCGTGCTCAATCCACTTTGGGCCGTGCCGGGGACACCGCTGCGCCAGATCTACACCGAAGTGGAGGCAGCTGGGCAATCCATGGACGTGTGGCTTGTCGTCTCATTCCTTGCGTTCGGGCCGCTGGCCATGCTTGCGATCGCCTTTCTTGCCGCGGCGCGCCCGCTGGCTTGGTGGATTCCGTCCGTGGTTGGCCTCGGGCTGCTGACGCTTGGGCCTCTCGCGTACTGGTGGGCGTCGGTCGCGCCTGCGATTGGGCTGGCGGATACGTACTTCATCAGCGGCGGGGATCACTCGCCGTGGGCGTGGCCGCTCGTGGTGGTGAGCGCTCTTGCTCTGCTCGGGCTCGTTGTTCTCGGAGTCAGGGGGATTCGCTGGTCGCGCGGGAACGGAGCGCCGGCGCAGGCTCCCTACCTGGCCTGAGGCTCGTCAATCCAGATGTTGTTCGGCCACGGAACGCGGTTGAGTTCAGGTTTAATGTGTAGT
>NZ_JAUHPV010000016.1 GCF_030418315.1 Demequina zhanjiangensis | reverse complement strand
TGAGGCATCGAGCTTGTCGACGGTCGTGCTGGCGTCCTGAGCGGCGCCGACGGCATCGTGCGCCACGGCGACGGCTCGCGTCGTCGAGCCTGCGATCTCGTGAACCGCTGCGCTCATCTGCTCGACGGCGGCTGCCGCGGTGCTCGCGCTCTGCGAGGTCTGGCCCGCCTGCTGGGTGAGCGAGGCGCCAAGGCCCTCGAGGCGCTCTCCGAGCTCCAGGATGCGGCTGCTGGTCTCACGCGCGACCTCGCCCACGGACTCGTCCCACGACGCGTCGGACCACGCCACGCAGTAGCCGATGATCCCGCCGGACTCGTCGCGGATGGCGTTGATGTCGGTGTGAAGGGTCGTCTCGCCGAAGCTGAAGGAGGCGGAGCGGGGGAAGTTCTTGCCGTCGCCCAGCAGCCGCTTGATGCGCTCGGGGTCACGGTGGAAGCGGTGGATCTGACCGCCGACCATGTCTCCCGAGTCCACGCCGAAGCTGTCCTTCACCGAGCCGTGGATGCTGTGCAGCGCCGCGAGCGCGCTGGGGTTCGCGTAGACCATGTTGTGGTCGAGGTCGGCGACGAACACGTTGGCCTGCACGCTGTCCAGGATCGCGCGGAGATTGCCCGCGCGCGTGAGCAGCGGGTGCTCCTTGGTGGCGCGGGCGCTGTGCGGGTGTGCGAGCAGTGACATGGGGACTCTCCCGATCCGGGGCGGCCGCGGGCGCGGTGCCTCTTGCGGGGTCATTCGCCCGGAAATTCCCGATCCCGAGGGTTTGTGAGAAAACCGTCAACGGACACAGGGTGACGGTCAGGCGTCGGCGGTCTCATCCTCCGCCTCGTCGGACGCCTGGCGGGCGCGGAACGCGGCCTGTGCGGCGCGGTTGGTGCACGTGACCGAGCAGTACTTGCGGGAGCGGTTGCGTGAGAGGTCGAGCACCACGCCCTCGCAGTCCTCCATGGCGCAGCGGTCGAAGCGGCTCATCTCGTCCTCGCGGATCACGTCGATCATGCCCATCGCGGTCTCCACCAGGACGCGTTCGGCGAAGGGGCGATCGTCGTCGGTGGCGTGGATGTGCCAGTCGGTGTCTCCGTGACGGACCAGGCGGGGGACTGCGCGCGCGTCGGCGAGGATCCGGTTCACGAGGGGCACGGCCGAGTCGCGCTCGGCGGTGAAGAGGCGGCGCAGCGGCGTGCGGATCGCGCGGACCTCCTCGAGGTCGCGCTCGGTGGGTTCGTCGCCCGTGTACTCGTACTCGCGGAAGAACGTCAGGAGCTGATCGAGCGTCGTGAGCGTGTCGGGCTCCAGCTCGGTGTTGGACAGGCGCACGCCGGACTCGAGCGCCATCGCTGTGTCATCGGTGAAAGCCATGTTGACACATTATCAGGCGGCCGCTAGCGTCAGGAGTCATGCAGACGTTGACTCATGACGCGCCCGTGGGGCGCGTCGCCTCCGGCCTCAGCCTCGCCCTCGTCTCCGCGGGCTCCTTCGGGCTGTCCGGGAGCCTCGCACGCGGCCTCATGGACCTCGGCTGGTCCGCCGGCGCGGCCACTCTCACCCGCGTGGGGATCGCAGCCCTGGTGCTGCTCGTCCCCGGGCTCCTCGCACTGCGAGGGAACTGGTCGGCGCTGCGCCGCGGATTCCGCACGATCGTCGCCTACGGCGCCTTCGCCGTCGTCGGTGCGCAGCTGTGCTACTTCATGGCCGTCTCCACGCTCGACGTCAGCGTCGCCCTGCTCATCGAGTACCTCGCACCCGTCGCCGTCGTCGCATGGATGTGGCTGCGACACGGCCACCGCCCCGCGAAGGCCACCTTCGTCGGCGCAGGCTTCGCAGCTGCCGGGCTCGTGCTCCTGCTGGACGTGCTCGGCGGGGGGCCGCTGTCCACGACCGGCGTGGCATGGGCGCTCGGCGCGATGGTCGGCGCCGCCGTCTACTTCGTGATCTCCGGTGACGACTCCACCGGGCTGCCGCCGCTGACCCTCGCCGCCGGCGGACTGCTGGTCGCGTTCGTCGGCCTCGTCATCGCGGCCGTCGCAGGCATCCTCCCGATGGCCTTCGCGAACGGCTCGGTCCACTTCGTGCCGTTCGACGCCCCCGTCTGGGCCGTGCTCGCCGCGCTCGGCGTCATCACCGCCGGAGTGTCATACGTGGCAGGCATCGCAGCCACCCGCCGCCTCGGCTCGCGCCTCGCCTCGTTCGTCGGGCTGTTCGAGGTCGTCGCGGCGACCCTGCTCGCGTGGCTGCTGCTCGGTCAGGCGCCGGGCGGCATCCAGCTCGCAGGAGCGGGCCTCGTCCTCATCGGCGTCATCGTCGTCAAGCTCGGCGAGCGGGAGATCGAGGCGAGCACGGCAGAGCCTCTGCCTCCGACACCTGCAGACCTCGAGCCGGTGAACGTCGACGAGCCCACCGTCGAGCCGCCCACGCCCGTCGCCGCCTGACCAGGCGTCACTCGAAGGAGAGCCAGCCCTTCGCGATCGAGGCAGGGCGGGGCGTCACCCACGCCGGGTCGATCGGGCCGTAGATGTGCGGGAACAGGTCGGAGTCGCCCTCGTAGCGCACCTCGGTCCCTGCGGCGCGCACCACGTCCTCGTCCATCACGAGCGCGACGAGCGGCTCCGTCAAGTCCGAGTAGAAGCGCTTGGCCGTGGCCGGGAGCTGCACCCAC
The DNA here is from genome assembly GCF_030418315.1 of Demequina zhanjiangensis. Lineage (GTDB taxonomy): Bacteria > Actinomycetota > Actinomycetes > Actinomycetales > Demequinaceae > Demequina > Demequina zhanjiangensis. The sequence continues at coordinate 486 of NZ_JAUHPV010000016.1, read as the reverse complement.
GTGGAGCAGTGGATGAAGCCCTCGTCCTCGAGCGTCATGCCGCGCCCAGAGATCCGATACTCGCCGGCGGCGACGGCAGCGTCCCAGTCGGACGCGAGGGCAAGGTGCACGATCTCCATGCATCCAAGGTTGCCACGCCCAGACGCGACGGACCCCCGGCGGCCGAGTCCGCGGCGTCCGGGGGTCCGTGGGAGGCATGCTCAGCCCTGCGAGCTGAGCTCCTCGAGCCGCTGGGAGGCCTCGCTCGCCTGGGAGACGCTCTCCCAGATGATCGAGACGTCGGCCAGGGTGGCCTGCGCCGTCCCAGCGACCTCGCTCACCGAACGAGAGATCTCGTTCGTCGTCGCCGACTGCTCCTCGACCGCGCCCGCGATCGACGTCTGCGCGGCGGAGATCTGATCGATCAGCTCCGTGATGGCCGTCAGCGCGGTCGTCACGTGCGTGCTGTCCTCCTGCAGGGTGGAGATCATCGCGGTGATCCGGTTG
>NZ_JAUHPV010000015.1 GCF_030418315.1 Demequina zhanjiangensis | reverse complement strand
GGGCGGCCCTTCGGTAAAAGTGTTGTCCCGCAGCGTCCTACTCTCCCACACCCTGGCGAGTGCAGTACCATCGGCGCTGAGAGGCTTAGCTTCCGGGTTCGGAATGGGACCGGGCGTTTCCCTCTCGCTATGGCTGCGGAAACTCTATGGAAATATCAAACGGGTTCCCGTCCGTATTTCGGGAACCGCACAGTGGACGCGTAGCTACAGATATATGTGTTGTGTCAAGTTATCGGCCTATTAGTACCGGTCAGCTTCAAGAGTCGTTAGTCCTCTCTTCCACATCCGGCCTATCAACCCAGTGGTCTGCTGGGGGCCTCTCGGGATCACTCCCATGGAAACCTCATCTTGAAACAGGCTTCCCGCTTAGATGCTTTCAGCGGTTATCCCTTCCCAACGTAGCCAACCAGCCGTGCTCCTGGCGGAACAACTGGCACACCAGAGGTTGGTCCACCCCGGTCCTCTCGTACTAGGGGCAGCCTTTCTCAAGTTTCCTGCGCGCGCAGCGGATAGGGACCGAACTGTCTCACGACGTTCTAAACCCAGCTCGCGTACCGCTTTAATGGGCGAACAGCCCAACCCTTGGGACCAACTCCAGCCCCAGGATGCGACGAGCCGACATCGAGGTGCCAAACCATGCCGTCGATATGGACTCTTGGGCAGGATCAGCCTGTTATCCCCGGGGTACCTTTTATCCGTTGAGCGCTGGCGCTTCCACATGCCACCAGCGGGTCACTAGTCCCGACTTTCGTCCCTGCTCGAGCTGTCACTCTCACAGTCAAGCTCCCTTGTACACTTGCACTCGCCACCTGATTGCCAACCAGGCTGAGGGAACCTTTGGGCGCCTCCGTTACTCTTTGGGAGGCAACCGCCCCAGTTAAACTACCCACCAGGCACTGTCCCTGATCCGGATTACGGACCGAGGTTAGATATCCAGAGTGATCAGAGTGGTATTTCAACAATGACTCCACCCATACTGGCGTATGAGCTTCAAAGTCTCCCACCTATCCTACACAAACCACACCGAATACCAATACCAAGCTATAGTAAAGGTCCCGGGGTCTTTCCGTCCTGCTGCGCGTAACGAGCATCTTTACTCGTAGTGCAATTTCGCCGAGTTCGCGGTGGAGACAGCGGAGAAGTCGTTACGCCATTCGTGCAGGTCGGAACTTACCCGACAAGGAATTTCGCTACCTTAGGATGGTTATAGTTACCACCGCCGTTTACTGGGGCTTAAATTCAAAGCTTCGCCTTGCGGCTAACCTCTCCTCTTAACCTTCCAGCACCGGGCAGGCGTCAGTCCGTATACATCGTCTTGCGACTTCGCACGGACCTGTGTTTTTAGTAAACAGTCGCTTCTCCCTGGTCTCTGCGGCCCTCAAACGCTTCCCCACGCTAGGTGGTTCACGCCTCAGGCCCCCCTTCTCCCGAAGTTACGGGGGCATTTTGCCGAGTTCCTTCACCACGATTCACTCGATCGCCTTAGTATTCTCTACCTGACCACCTGAGTCGGTTTGGGGTACGGGCGGCTAGAACCTCGCGCCGAGGTTTTTCTTGGCAGCATAGGATCACCGATTTCCCGCTATTGCGGTCACCATCAGGTCTCAGGCACATGAGCTGCGGATTTGCCTACAGCTCGCCCTACACCCTTAGACGTGGACTACCATCGCCACGCTCGGCTACCTTCCTGCGTCACCCCTGTTACTACGCTTGACTACTACGGATCTGGTTCGTGCGCGCCACCGAGATTCCCCCGAAGGGTTCACCGGCTTTGGGCACTTAGCATCGTCCGCCTCGTCATGGGCGGTTCTTCGCCGGTACGGGAATATCAACCCGTTGTCCATCGACTACGCCTGTCGGCCTCGCCTTAGGTCCCGACTTACCCAGGGCGGATTAACCTGGCCCTGGAACCCTTGGTCATTCGGCGGACGGGTTTCTCACCCGTCTTTCGCTACTCATGCCTGCATTCTCACTCGTGTGGCGTCCACCACTGGGTTACCCCGCAGCTTCACCCGCCACACGACGCTCCCCTACCCATCCACACGCTTGGACCTAAAAGGCCAGGCAGTGTGTGAATGACACAACTTCGGCGGTGTACTTGAGCCCCGCTACATTGTCGGCGCGGAATCACTTGACCAGTGAGCTATTACGCACTCTTTCAAGGGTGGCTGCTTCTAAGCCAACCTCCTGGTTGTCTATGCAACTCCACATCCTTTCCCACTTAGCACACGCTTAGGGGCCTTAGTTGGTGTTCTGGGCTGTTTCCCTCTCGACTACGAAGCTTATCCCCCGCAGTCTCACTGCTGCGCTCTCACTTACCGGCATTCGGAGTTTGGCTGACGTCAGTAACCTGGTGGGGCCCATCGGCCATCCAGTAGCTCTACCTCCGGCAAGAAACACGCAACGCTGCACCTAAATGCATTTCGGGGAGAACCAGCTATCACGAAGTTTGATTGGCCTTTCACCCCTATCCACAGCTCATCCCCTCGGTTTTCAACCCAAGTGGGTTCGGTCCTCCACGCGGTCTTACCCGCGCTTCAACCTGGCCATGGATAGATCACTTCGCTTCGGGTCTAGACCCAGCGACTCAAACGCCCTATTCGGACTCGCTTTCGCTACGGCTGCCCCACACGGGTTAACCTCGCCACTGAGCACTAACTCGCAGGCTCATTCTTCAAAAGGCACGCTGTCACCCCATCTAGGGAGGCTCCAACGGATTGTAAGCACACGGTTTCAGGTACTATTTCACTCCCCTCTCGGGGTACTTTTCACCCTTCCCTCACGGTACTGATTCGCTATCGGTCAGTAGGTAGTATTTAGGCTTATAGAGTGGTCTCTACAGATTCACACGGGATTTCTCGGGCCCCGTGCTACTTGGGATGACTCTCAGGAGTCCGCGCAATTTCGTCTACGGGGGTCGCACCCTCTATGCCGGGCCTTTCAATGCCCTTCGACTATCACGCGGATTTTTGACTCCTCAGAGGATCGGCAGATCCTCTAGAAAGGTCCCACAACCCCGCATACGCAACGCCTGCCGGCTATCACACGCATACGGTTTGGCCTGTTCCGCTTTCGCTCGCCACTACTCACGGAATATCTCTTCCTGTCGGTACTGAGATGTTTCACTTCCCGACGTTCCCTCCACTCGCCCTATGTGTTCAGACGAGGGTCACTGGACATGACTCCAGCGGGGTTTCCCCATTCGGACATCCTCGGATCAAAGCTTGTTTGCCAGCTCCCCGAGGCTTATCGCAGGCTACAACGTCCTTCTTCGGCTCCTACTGCCAAGGCATCCACCATGTGCTCTTAAAAACTTGACCACAGATATCAAAGATGCTCGCGTCCACTGTGCAGTTCTCAAACTACGGCCGGGCCCACCCTCACAACCTGACGCCTACACACCTTGCGGTGTGCGGTTCGATCAGGTCCAGGTGGTCCGTCCAGCTCGCTGCCGATATCACCGGCAGCCAAGCCCTGGAAAGTCCGTCGCTCCTCTTGATTCAAGAGGCGGTCCGACCTTTCAGGACCCAACAGTGTGCCAACCGCGCCGAGCAAGGAGTCATCAGACGTTCCAACCGAGCAAGCTCGGCGTACTGGTCAGACCCTTATCCAGGCGCCTCCGTCGATGTTCCATCCATGAGCTCTCGCCGCTCTACATGTGAGAGCAGAAACGAGGCCTGGACACCCATGATGAGACACGCTCACCTGAGGCCAGATGCTCCTTAGAAAGGAGGTGATCCAGCCGCACCTTCCGGTACGGCTACCTTGTTACGACTTAGTCCCAATCGCCAATCCCACCTTAGACGTCTCCCTCCCAAAGGGTTAGGCCGACGGCTTCGGGTGTTACCGACTTTCGTGACTTGACGGGCGGTGTGTACAAGGCCCGGGAACGTATTCACCGCAGCGTTGCTGATCTGCGATTACTAGCGACTCCAACTTCATGAGGTCGAGTTGCAGACCTCAATCCGAACTGAGACCGGCTTTTTGGGATTCGCTCCACCTTACGGTATCGCAGCCCTTTGTACCGGCCATTGTAGCATGCGTGAAGCCCAAGACATAAGGGGCATGATGATTTGACGTCATCCCCACCTTCCTCCGAGTTGACCCCGGCAGTCTCCTATGAGTCCCCACCATTACGTGCTGGCAACATAGGACGAGGGTTGCGCTCGTTGCGGGACTTAACCCAACATCTCACGACACGAGCTGACGACAACCATGCACCACCTGTATACCCCGCCGAAGCACTCCCTGTCTCCAGGGATAGAGGGTATATGTCAAGCCTTGGTAAGGTTCTTCGCGTTGCATCGAATTAATCCGCATGCTCCGCCGCTTGTGCGGGCCCCCGTCAATTCCTTTGAGTTTTAGCCTTGCGGCCGTACTCCCCAGGCGGGGCACTTAATGCGTTAGCTGCGACGCGGAACTCATGGAAAGAGCCCCACATCTAGTGCCCACCGTTTACGGCGTGGACTACCAGGGTATCTAATCCTGTTCGCTCCCCACGCTTTCGCTCCTCAGCGTCAGTTGTGGCCCAGAGACCTGCCTTCGCCATCGGTGTTCCTCCTGATATCTGCGCATTCCACCGCTACACCAGGAATTCCAGTCTCCCCTACCACACTCTAGTCCGCCCGTACCCACTGCAGACCCGAGGTTGAGCCTCGGGCTTTCACAGCAGACGCGACGAACCGCCTACGAGCTCTTTACGCCCAATAATTCCGGACAACGCTTGCGCCCTACGTATTACCGCGGCTGCTGGCACGTAGTTAGCCGGCGCTTCTTCTGCAGGTACCGTCACTTTCGCTTCTTCCCTGCTGAAAGGGGTTTACAACCCGAAGGCCTTCATCCCCCACGCGGCGTCGCTGCATCAGGCTTTCGCCCATTGTGCAATATTCCCCACTGCTGCCTCCCGTAGGAGTCTGGACCGTGTCTCAGTTCCAGTGTGGCCGGTCGCCCTCTCAGGCCGGCTACCCGTCGTCGCCTTGGTGAGCCATTACCTCACCAACAAGCTGATAGGCCGCGAGTCCATCCCAGACCGAAAAACTTTCCCAACCCTCACCATGCGGTGGAGTCGCGTATCCGGTATTAGACCTCGTTTCCAAGGCTTATCCCAGAGTCTGGGGCAGGTTACTCACGTGTTACTCACCCGTTCGCCACTGATCCACAAGAGCAAGCTCTCGCTTCACCGTTCGACTTGCATGTGTTAAGCACGCCGCCAGCGTTCGTCCTGAGCCAGGATCAAACTCTCCGTAAATGTTCAATCGCAAACCGCCGAAGCGGGTCACAGACAAACGAAGCAGCCCCAAAGGGCCAGAACCAAAAAGGTCCGTTCAATCTCCAGCATCGAACAAAATGTCACTGACAAATTGTTGTCTACCAAAGGAATCCCGCACCCAGCCAACCAGCCCAAACGGACCGACCAACCAGATGCCGGAGGTTAATTGGCATCGACTATGTGGCACACTGTTGAGTTCTCAAAGTTCGGACGCGCACCGACTCAATCCCTTCCAGGACCTCGCTCGGGGCAACCCTTCAATCTTACCCAT
>NZ_JAUHPV010000014.1 GCF_030418315.1 Demequina zhanjiangensis | reverse complement strand
GACGCGCATCACCGGCATGATCTCGGAGCTGCAGTCGAACGCGGCCGACGTGACGGGCGCGCTCAGCTCGATCACCGCCCTGATCGACCAGGTGTCGGACGTGCAGACGTCGATCGCGGGCGCGGTCGAGGAGCAGTCGGCCACCACGAACGAGATCTCGCGCTCGGTGTCGGACGTCGCGAACGCCGCCGCTCTCACCGACAGGGACGCGTCCGACGTCGTGGCGCACGTCGCGGAGGTGAAGGCGGCCTCTGCGGACCTGCAGAGGGTCGCGACCGCGGGCTGAACCAGGCCCCCGGCCACCCTGGACCGCCGAGGGGCGGCGCCGGGCTACCCGGGCGCGCGCCTCAGTCGTCGTCCACGTGGGACGCGAGGAACTCGTAGAGCTCCCTGTCGTCCACCCCTGGATACGTTCCGTGCGGCAGCGGCGAGAAGGTGTGCGTATGCACGCGCGCGCTCGCCCAGGCCCGTCCGCCCCACCGTGCGGCATGGTCGGAGTCGGGGGCGCGACAGCAGCTGAGGTCTGGGCATCGCGAGACCGCCCGATTGGTGGTCTCCCGCCCACGGAACCACTTGGACTCCGCGTACGGCACGCCGAGCGTGATCGAGTAGTCCCCCGGTGATCCCGCGCCGGTCTGCGTGGCCTCGAAGAACGTGCCGGCCGGGGTGTCCGTGTACTGGTAGTACTCGGTGGTGCGGGTGGTTCGCGCGAAGGCCTGGCGCGCGCTCCAGTAGCGGCAGACGATCTCCCCTTCGGTCGATCCCGTCACGTCGACGGGCAGCGGAAGCCCGTCGTTCTCGTACGCCTTCTCCACGGCGCCGTCTCCTGTGACGCGCAGGAAGTGGAGACGGATGCCCAGATGCGACGTCGCGAGGTTGGTGAACCTGAGGGCGGCAGCCTCGTGGGTCACGCCGAACGCGTCGCGGAAGTCCTCGATCGCGATGCGCCTCTCGTTCTTGGCCTTCTGGAGGAACTCGACCGAGGGCGCCTGCGGCATGAGGCAGGCGGCTGCGTAGTAGCTCGCCTCGAGCCGCTGGCGCAGGAAGTCGGCGTAGTCCGTGGGCGCCTCATGCTCGAGGATCACGTGCGCCATGGCCTGCAGCGCGAGCGAGCGCAGTCCGTGCCCGCCGGGGATCGACGCGGGTGGGATGTAGATGCGACCGCGATCGGGATCCAGCACCGACCGGGCCGAGTGAGGCAGGTCGTCCACGTGCACGATCGTGAGCCCGAGCCGTTCGGCCATCTCCGCGACGGACCTGTGGGTGAGCGCGCCGGTGGAGTGACCGACGGCGGCGACCGCCTCGTCGGCGACGCGCTCGATCTCGGGCAGGTGGTTGTCACGCTCGCGCATCCACCTCCGCTGCCTGGTGTTCGCGCGCCGCGCCTCCTCGGGGGTGGCGACGGCCTGGCGCGCGCGACGATCGAGCTCACGGTGCAGGCCGACGAGCGTCTGCAAGGTGTCGTCCGCCATCGTGCGGGACGGCCGGAGCTCCGGCAGGCCGAGCTCGCGGTAGGCGGGGCTCTTCTGGGCGCGTTCCAGCTCGATCTCGAGGCCCGAGCGCTCGTCGGGCGGCGACTCATCCAGCAGGTCGGCGACGGCGACGTCGAGTCGTGCGGCGATCTCGCCCAGCTGGCTGAGCCTTGGCTCGCGCCTGCCGTTCTCGATCAGCGACAGCTGGCTCGCGGCGATGCCGACGTCGGCGCCCAGCTGGTCGAGCGTGAGGCCCGCGGCCGTGCGGAAGTGCCGCACCCGTCGGCCCAGAGTGGTGAGATCGGCCATGAATTCACTCTAACGAAAGAATCGCGGAAATTTCGCGCGAAACAGGGGGTCAAGACCGCGCAGACAGGCTTAGCGTCGGAAGTACCGAGCAAGATTGACGAACGTTCGAGGAGGAACGATGACCGTCACCGCTAACCCCAGCGGCATCGCAGCACCGCCCCAGGCCGACTCCCGCGTCGTCGCGTGGGTCGCCGAGATGGCGGAGCTGGCCCGTCCGAACCGCATCGTCTGGTGCGACGGCTCCCAGGCCGAGCTCCACGGCCTCATGAACAAGCTCGTCGGCACCGGCACCGCCATCAAGCTCGACCCGCGCAAGCGCCCCGACAGCTACCTGGTGCGCTCCGACCCCTCGGACGTCGCACGCGTGGAGTCCCGCACCTTCATCTGCTCGGAGCGCGAGGAGGACGCCGGCCCCACCAACAACTGGGCCGAGCCGACCGCCATGCGCCGCACCCTCACCGACCTGTTCTGCGGGTCGATGGAGGGACGCACCATGTACGTCGTCCCGTTCTCGATGGGCCCCGTGGGCAGTCCGATGGCGCGCCTGGGGGTGCAGGTCACCGACTCCCCCTACGTGGTCGCCTCGATGCGCACCATGACTCGCATGGGCGACTCGGCGCTCGCGCAGATCGGACCCGACACCGAGTGGGTGCCCTGCGCGCACACCGTCGGCGCGCCGCTCGCCCGCGGCCAGGCCGACGTGCCGTGGCCCTGCAACGAGACCAAGTACATCTGCCACTTCCCCGAGGACCGCGAGATCTGGTCCTACGGCTCCGCATACGGCGGCAACGCGATCCTCGCCAAGAAGGCGTTCGCGCTGCGCATCGCCTCCGTCCAGGCGCGCGACGAGGGCTGGCTCGCCGAGCACATGCTCCTGCTGAAGGTCACCAACCCGCGCGGCAAGGTCTTCCACGTGGCGGCGGCCTTCCCGTCGGCCTGCGGCAAGACGAACTTCGCGATGCTCGCGCCCACGGTGCCCGGCTGGAAGGTCGAGACCATCGGCGACGACATCGCCTGGATCGCTCCCGGGCCCGACGGCCGGCTGCGCGCCATCAACCCGGAGGCAGGCTTCTTCGGAGTCGCCCCCGGCACCGGCATCAGCACCAACAAGACCGCCGTCGAGACGTTGTGGGGCAACACGGTCTTCACGAACGTGGCCCTCACCGATGACGGCGACGTCTGGTGGGAGGGGCTCACCGACGAGACGCCCGACCACCTCGTCGACTGGACCGGTGCCTCCTGGACCCCTGAGTCCGGGACCAAGGCCGCCCACCCGAATGCGCGCTTCACCGTCTCGGCGGCGCAGTGCCCCACCATCTCCGACGACTGGCAGGACCCCGAAGGTGTCGTCCTCGACGCCATCATCTTCGGCGGCCGACGCGCCAGCAACGTCCCGCTCGTCGCCCAGTCCCGCTCGTGGGAGCACGGCGTCTTCATGGGGGCGACCATCTCCTCCGAGCAGACCGCCGCAGCCGAGGGCACGGTCGGCGAGCTCCGCCGCGACCCGTTCGCCATGCTCCCCTTCTGCGGGTACCACATGGCCGACTACTGGCAGCACTGGCTGGACGTCGGCAAGGCCGTTCAGAAGGCGGGCGTCGAGCAGCCCGCGATCTTCCAGGTCAACTGGTTCCGCAAGGACTCCGACGGCAAGTTCCTCTGGCCAGGCTTCGGCGAGAACATCCGCGTCCTCGCCTGGATCCTGGACCGGCTCGAGGGTCGCGCCGAGGGCGTCGACTCCCCCGTGGGCGTGCTGCCCGCCTCGAAGGCCATCAACATCGACGGCGCCGGCGTCACCCCGGAGCAGTGGAGCGAGCTCTTCCGGATCGATGCCCGCGCCCACCTGGCCGAGTCCGACGACGCGGCCCGCTACCTGGAGACCTTCGGGGACAAGGTGCCCGACGAGATCCACCACGAGCTGAGGCTGCTGCGCGACCGCCTGCGCGGCATGCTCGAGCAGCACAGGAGCTCCGCGGCGTAGTTCGGGGGTTCGACCTCGCCGCGGCGACGGTGCCGGCGCCTTCCTTGAGGGGCGCCGGCATCGTCATGTCCGCACCCCTTCGCTGAGAGAGCGCTCCCCCACCTGCACGCGTTTGACAAGCCCCCGCGGTGCGAGTTTCGTGGGGCGTACCGGGCCCACACCCGGACCCGGCGCGTCGTTCAAGGAGGAGCGATGACCCTCAGCGCAAGCCTGCCGCTCACCACCCCGCCGGTCGCGCCCGAGCCGCTGGCCCGATGGGTCGCCGAGATCGCCGCCATCACCACGCCCGAACGCATCGAATGGTGCGACGGCAGCGAGGCCGAACGGCAGATCGTCATGAACCGGCTCATCCGCAACGGCAACGCGGTCCGCCTCAACCCGGCGATCCGCCCCGACAGCTACGTCATGCGCTCGGACCCCGCCGACCTGGACGACGCGGGCTCCCGGACCTACACGTGCAGCGTCGACCCCGCCGACGCGGGACCCTCGAACAACTGGGCCGACCCCGAGCACATGCGCAAGATCCTGCCCTCGCTGTTCGCGGGCGCCATGTCGGGTCGCATCATGTACGTGGTCGCGTTCTGCATGGGACCGCTCGGAAGCCCCATGGCGCGGATGGGCGTGCAGATCACCGACTCCGCGTACCTCGTGGCGAACATGCATGCCATGCTTCGCGTCGGGGATGACGTGCTCGCACGCCTCGACCCCGGCGCCTCCTGGGTACGGGGCGTCCACAGCGTCGGCCGTCCACTGCGTGACGGACGGCTCGCGTCCCCCATGCCCCGCAACCTCACCAAGCAGGTGTGCCACTTCCCCGAGGACAAGGAGATGTGGGCGTACGGCGCCGCCCACGGCAGCGCGAGCATCCTCGCGTGGAAGCCTCTCGCGCTCCGCTCCGCCTCGACGCTCGCGCGGGACGAGGGCTGGCTCGCCGAGCACATGGCGCTGCTGCGCCTCACCGACCCTGCAGGACGCCAGCGGCACCTCGCCGCCGCCTTCCCGCCCGGATGCGGCAAGACAGACCTGGCCACCCTCACCTCCACGCTCCCCGGCTGGAAGGTCGAGACCCTCAGCGATGACGTCGCCTGGATCGCGCCCGGCCCCGATGGACGGCTGCGCGCCATCAACCCCGAGGCGGGGATGTACGGCGTCGTGCCCTCCACCGGCACGGCCCTGGACGCCATCAGCCGCCACACCCTCTTCACCGACACCGCGGTGACCGACGACGGTGACGTCTGGTGGGAGTCGCTCGGAGACCCGCCCGCCACCGGCGTCACCGATTGGACGGGCCAGCGGTGGACCCCCGCGAGCGGCCGACCCGCGGCCCGCGCCCTCGCACGGTTCGCCGTCTCAGCGGACCAGTTCCCCGGCATGGCCGACTCGTGGGACGACCCCGCCGGGGTGGTGCTCGACGCCATCATCGTCGGCAGCCGACGCTCGCGCGCGGTGCCGCTCGTCAGGCAGGCACGCGACTGGGATCACGGGGTGCTCATGGGCGCCACCCTGCTCACCGAGGAGACCGTCAACGACTCGGTCACGGAGACGACGGAGCGGCACGACCCGTTCGGCATGCGCCGCTTCTGCGGCTACAACCTGGGAGACCACTGGCAGCACTGGCTCGACGTGGGCGACGCGGTGCGGGAGGCCGGAGCCGAGCCCCCGCCGATCTTCGAGGTGAACTGGTTCAGGACAGACCACGAAGGCCGGCTGCTGTGGCCAGGGTTCGGGGACAACGTCCGCGTGCTCGCGTGGATCGCTGACCGTCTGGACGGCCGCGCACAGGGCGTCGAGACGCCGGTCGGCACGCTCCCGGCTCCGGGGGCGATCCCACTCCAGGGAACCGAGGTGACCCCCGCCACGATGGCCGCGCTGCTGCGCCTGGATCCCATGGACCTGCTCGCCGAGTGCGAGGACGACATGCGCTACGTGGAGGCGTTCGGGGACCACACCCCGAGGCGGCTCAAGGAGGAGCTGTGCCGCACACGGACCCAGCTGCGGGCGATGCAGGAACGGCGCAGCAGCGCCGCGTGACGGCCGTCAGCCCTTGAAGGCGGTCGCCTCGATCTCGATCCGCATCGCGGGGTCGAGGAGGTCGCACTGCTGCATGGTCGCGGCCGGCATGACGTCGCCGAACCAGCGTCGCAGCGTGGGCCAGCATGCCTCGAACTCCGAGGCATCCGGCAGCAGATAGCGCACCCGGACCACGTCCGCCATGGAGAAGCCACCCTCCTCGAGCGCCGCGGCGATGATCGCGAGCGCGGCGTCGGCCTGCTCCGCGACGTCGTCACTCTCGGTGCTCGTGGTGCCCGAGACGAACGCCCAGTCGCCCTGCACCACGGCGCGTGAGTACCCGATGCGGTCCTCCCACGGACCTCCTGAGGAGATCAGCTTCCTGTCGCTCATGACGTCACGGTACGAGGCCGCTCGCCTGGGGGCCAGAGCCTGTGGACGGTGTCCGGCCCCTCGCGTCGACCGTCGTGCAGCCGGTCATGGCGTCGGCAAGGCCGCCTCGCGGGTCGATCCCGGCCCAGAGGACGAGCGTCGCCCCGTAGGCGTGGGCGGCGACCACGATGACCTCGGCGCCGAGGCCCACCCCTTCGACCGACGACCCCCACGCGGCCAGCCCGGCATACACGCCGGTCCCCGCGAGACCTCGCAGGACCGTCCGGCCTCGGCCAGGCGCCGTTCCCGTTCTGGTCTGGGGACGGAGCCACAGCGTCCGCTCCCCGATCGACGCGCCGGAGCCGCCGAGCGTCGGAAGCAACGCCACGAGCCCGCCCGCTCCCAAGGCGAGGGCATGCCGGCCCGCAGCCGCCGCGTCGGAGCCGCTCACCGGGGCGAGCCACGCGACCAGCTGGAAGACCGCGAGCGCCACTCCCCACACGATCACCAGGTCGATCACGACCGACGCGGCGCGCCTCAGACCCGACACCTCTCGTGGATCGAGCCGCTCGCGGGTGAGCCTGCGCGCGGCGGGCATCCACGACAGGACCAACGGCGCGATCAGCGCACCGAGCAATGCTCCGAGCGTGTTCGCGATCAGGTCGTCGATGTCAGCGACCCTGTACTGGCAGCCGATGAACGTCCAGCCTCCCGCGTACTGCGCCAACTCGATCCCGAGCGAGGCGAATGCTCCCGAGAGCACCGCGAGGATGAAGGGCATGTGGAAGTAGCGCCTGGCGAAGACGCCCCAGGGGATGAACAGCACGATGTTCATCACGACCTGAAGCACCGTGAACGACGTGAGGGATCCGATCAGCCCGAATCGGGAGACGGCCCACTGGATGTCCCCGATCGAGTGGGAGGCGTTCAGCTCTATCGCGCCTTCGTGGTCGGTCGAGCACCACGTCTCAGCGCCGGGAGTCGGGAGCAGGGTGTAGGCGACGAGCGCGACGCCATAGATCGAGACCAGTCCTGCGCCGAAGACTCGGCGGTAGTTCAACCCTCCGTAGGCGCGCACCTGGTACAGCAGCAGCGGCGTGAGCAGCACCCCCCACAGGGCTGCACCCGCGAGCACTGCCGCGAGCGCTGGCGACGCCCAGGTCTCGAACATGCGTCCGCCCGTCCGTCAGGACTCGGGGTCGTACTGGAACTCGCGGACCTCCTGGTCGCAACGGCACGCGTCGGCGATCTTCGCCGCCCACATCAGCGCCTCGTCGCGCGTGGCCACGTCCACGATGGTGAAGCCACCCCACAGGCCCTCGGTCTGCGGGTAGGGACCGTCCTTCACCGCACCGTCGGCCGTGACGCGCACCGGAGCGACGTCCTCGTTGAGCCCGCCACCGAAGACGTACGCGCCCGCGGCCTTGATCTCGTCGAGCGCCGCGTGCGCCGCACGTGCCACCTCGGGGAGGTCCTCCTCGGGGAAGACCATGGCCTCGCTGGGGAACGAGATGATGTAGCGCGTCATGGCCACACGCTAGTACGCACCCCTGAGGGCCGCGACGTCCGTACGATGCTTCCGTGCCCGTCGTCCGCGTCCCCCAGGTGAGCTGATGCCTCCTCGCTCCCCGCTACCGCAGCGTCACGGGCTGGACGCCGCGTGGGTGCGCATGCCCGGCCCAGGACTCGACGGCGCACCTCCTTGGGCGACGATCCGTGAGTTCCTGCTGGAGCGGCTCCCCGCGAAGGCAGAGGTGGAGCGGCGGCTCGCCGAGGGCGAGTTCGTGGACGACGCCGGGGTGGTCCTCACCGGCGACGAGGCCTACCGGCCGCATCGCTTCGTCTGGTTCCATCGCCCGCTCGAGCCCGAGGTGCCGGTCCCGTTCCCCATCGAGGTGCTCGACCGGACCGACAACCTGCTGGTGGTCGACAAGCCCCACTTCCTCGCGACCATGCCCCGCGGCGCGCACGTGCGGGAGACGGCGCTCGTGAAGCTGCGCGTCGCGCTGGATCTGCCAGAGCTCGCGCCCGCTCATCGGCTGGATCGCCTCACCGCCGGCGTGCTGGTGTTCACGACGCACCGTGCATGCCGCGGCGCGTACGCGAAGGTGTTCCAGTCGCGCCGCATGTCCAAGACGTACGACGCGATCGGCAGGTATGACGCGTCGCTCACCTTCCCCCTACGGCTCGTGGGGCGCATCGAGAAGGACCGTGGCGTGCTCCAGGCGCGGCTCGTCCCCGGAGAGCCCAACGCGGAGACGCTCGTGGAGGTAGTCGAGGTGCGCGGCGACCACGCGCTCTACCGGCTCACGCCCCTCACCGGCAAGACTCACCAGCTGCGGCTTCAGATGGCCGACGCGGGCCTCCCTCTCGTCGGCGATCCGCTCTACCCCGAGGTGGTGGAGGACGACCCGTCGGACTTCTCGTCACCGCTGCGACTGGTCGCGCGTCGGCTCCGCTTCACCGATCCTCTCGACGGGATCGAGCGCGACTACGTGAGCACGCGCGCGCTGGAGTGGCCCGCGGATCCACCGAGCCTGCCTCACCACCACGAGGGCTGACCCCGGCGTCGGAGCCCACGGCCCGCCGTTGGACGCGGCCCACGCAACCGCCTCCCAGAACTGGACCGACCGCGCTCGCGCAAAGACGCGGAATCGCTGCCGTACAAGTGGCGCGATGAAGCCACTCCTCGCCCAACTACTCAGCCTTGAGCGAGCACCTCAGGCGACGGGTCTTCAAGTGACTCCCGCAACTCGACACGAGTCCACGCGACAGGTGCGTCAGCGAAGATCGGGTCGAGAAGCAACCACATCTCAGTCGCGTCATCGCCCACGAAGTAGAGCTCGTAGCTGTAGTCACCGACATCGTTGCCATCGATCCAGCCTGCTCCGGCCTCCGCCAGCGCTGCATCGGCTGCCATCTCCGTGTCGAGGAGCGCATCCATGAGACCGGAGTCGAACTGGTCGTCCGTGTCCTCGAACATGACCACGACCCACTCATCAGGATCGGCCGCCACCATCTGGACTGGATCAGCGGTCGGCGCGGCACACCCACCGGCCATGAGCCCGACCACGAGTACGGAGAAAGAAGCGCTCCTGCGAGCGATGTGACGAAGCGTCATGGCGTGAGAGTAGCGGCACCCGGCCACCGAACACGGAATCTCCGTGAAGGAACGACGCCGCTGGCGCCGCCTCCCGCCTGCGAATGCGACTCCGCAGTGAACCTGAGCTCCACCGCGTTCCGTGGCCGGACTACGAGTCGCGTCGCCGAGTTCACGGATGTCGAAGCAGCACGCCCTCACCCCCAGTGAACTGGATGCCCGCGAAGGTCGATGCCCGCGCGACCTCGATGAACCCGAGCGCGAGGTGGAGGTCGATTGACGCAGGGTTGCGGGCATTCACCACACTGAACAGGGGCTCACCGGGGCTACCGTCTGCGCGAGCCTTGAGCACACATTGCAGGAGCCGGCTCGCGATCCCGCGTCGGCGACTCTCGGGGATGACCGTGAGACCCCCCACAAGCCACTCCGGGTGGCCGTGCGCCTCAATGACGGACCGCTGAGCTCCGCACCACCCGACGGCGTCGCCCGCACTCTCGGCCAGCAGGAGGACCGGGAGGCGATCGATGAGGCGCTGAGCTGCCTTCAGGTGATCGCTGGGCGTCCCACCTCGCGAGGACATCACCGCAGCCAGTCCCGGCGCGTCGTCCTGGGTCGCCGGTCTGATCTCGACAACCCCACCCCGCAGCTCTCCGTGCGCGCCGGGCTCGTATGCGACGAAGTCGCTCACCGCGCGCCCTCCCGTCGTTGCGCTCAGGCCACCTGCAGAGGAGTGATCGCGGCGATCTGCTCCGCAGCGCGATCCTCCGCAATGTCGAGCTCATAGTGAGTCTGGAGGTTCAACCAGAACTGAGCGGAGGTGCCGAAGTACTTCGCGAGCCGGAGCGCGGTGTCGGCCGTGATTCCGCGCTTGCCGTGGACGATCTCGTTGATGCGCCGAGGCGGTACGCCAATCGACACGGCAAGTCTGTTCTGAGTGATCCCGAATCCCTCGATGAAGTCCTCCATGAGAACCTCGCCCGGGTGGATGGGCGGAATCTTGTCAGTGGTAGTCAACGATCTCCACCTCCTCCGGTCCAGCATCGGTCCACACGAAGCAGATCCGCCACTGGTCATCGATCCTGATGCTGTGCTGACCAGATCGATCGCCCTTCAGGACTTCGAGCCGATTCCCCGGCGGCACTCTCAAGTCCTCGAGGGTCTCCGCGGATCCCAGCTGGCGAAGCGTGCGCAGCGCCACCCGCTGAATCCGGGGATCAAGCGACGGCACACGCTCACGACGCCACAGCCGCTCAGTGTCCTTGTCACCGAACGATCTGATCACGCCGAGAGTGTATAACGGCTCCCGTCAATAACGCTAGACGTTAAAGCGGAACTCGACCGCGTTCCGTAGCCGAATAACGTCTGCGTCCGCACTGGGCGCGAAGGGCACCTATGCACCGCGCAGTTCGGCCCGGAGGTCCCTTGCGATCAACCACGCATCGTCCTTCAGCGCATCGAACCGGGCGGCCTCGCGTCCGAGATACAGGTCGTTCAAACTACCCATGCCCCCATACGCGCCGAGCAGACGATCCAGACCGTGGGCATCTCGGCGCTGGATCTCGTTCCGAGCATGCTCAATCCAGTCCGCCCAGAACGGCTCATCCGAAGAGCGCAACAGCACGACCATCGATTCGAGCGTGGCGAGCAAACGGTCCACTTCGCCATCCGGCACAGGGTTCACCTGAGCCATAATTGCAGATCTCGCACACAAGCCAGCCGTGGAAGCGCCACGAGCCGCCGGTCCAAGAAGCTCCGATGTCTCGCCAGCGCTTGGCGTCTGTCGACCGCCAGGTGCTGCGGCAGCCCATGCGGACTACCGCCACGCGCCGGAAGCGACTACACGTTGAAGCGGAACTCCACCACGTTCCGTAGCCGATAAACGTCTTGAGCGAGCCGGGCTCGACGCAAAGCTGAGGCCGTTGCGCGGAGCTGCCTGATGAGCGATCGTCGGCTAGAGCGGCTTTGGCACGCTCCCGCGAAGGCCCATATCGTGAGCGCATGGCGGACACGGCCCGAAGGACCCCAATCGCAGGTTGGCGTGCCCTCTCATTCGAAGAGCGGGCCCTCGTCGAGGCCTGGCTGGCCACCTGGAACGGCCGCACGGGAGACACAGCAACACTCGGGCAGGACGCGAAGGCCCGACCAAGTTGCGGGTGTGGGACTTGCCCCTCATTCACCGTCAAGCCGCTTGTTCTCCACGAGTCCGGGCTTGCGCTCGATGAGCCCTACCTGGGTGAGGGCTACGCGGAAGGGACCGATGACGGGCCCGGGCCCGGGCTACTCGTGTGGGGTCTCAGCGATTCTCTTGCGCGCGACGAAATCGACTTTGAGATATATCCGCTCGATGATCAGCCCGTCGCGCTCCAGGGCCTTCGCTTCAAGTTCTCTCAGTAGGCGTTCAGGAGCGGTCGTCGCCGCAGATGGTCGCGGCCATCTAGACCTCGACATCCACGGGGCAAGCGCCATTCGCTAAACGTTAAACCTGAACTCCACCGCATTCCGTAGCCGAATAG
>NZ_JAUHPV010000013.1 GCF_030418315.1 Demequina zhanjiangensis | reverse complement strand
CCCGGGGGGGGGGGGGGGGGGGGCCCCGGGCCCCCCCCCGCCCCTCACGCGTTCAGATGATGGTGTCGGTCAAACGTTGCCGTTGAACAGGCTGGTGACCGAGCCGTCCTCGAAGACCTCATGGATCGCGCGGGCGATCAGCGGCGCGATGGACAGGACCGTGAGGCCGTCCCAGCGCTTGTCATCAGAGATCGGCAGGGTGTCGGTCACGATGACCTCAGAGATGCCGGAGTCGCGCAGGCGCTCCACGGCGGGGCCAGACAGGAGCCCGTGGGTCGAGGCGACGATCACGCTTGCAGCGCCGTTCTCGAACAGCGCCTCGGCCGCCTGGACGATGGTGCCGCCGGTGTCGATCATGTCGTCGACGAGGACGCAGGTGCGGCCCTTGACGTCACCGACGAGCTCGTGGACCTTCACCTGGTTCGGCACCGAGGGGTCGCGACGCTTGTGAATGATCGCGAGCGGCGCGCCCAGGTGGTCGGACCACTGGTCGGCCAGGCGCACGCGGCCCGCATCGGGCGAGACGATCGTGAGGTTGTCGGGAGCCACGCGGGTGCGGACGTACTGCGCGAGCAGCGGCATCGCCCACAGGTGGTCCACCGGGCCGTCGAAGAATCCCTGGATCTGCGAGGTGTGCAGGTCCACCGACATGATGCGGTCGGCACCGGCCGTCTTGAACAGGTCAGCCATCAGGCGGGCGGAGATCGGCTCGCGACCCTTGTGCTTCTTGTCCTGACGGGCGTAGCCATAGCAGGGCATGATCACGGTCACGCGCTTCGCGGAGGCGCGCTTCATGGCGTCGACCATGATCAGCTGCTCCATGATCGCCTCGTTGATGGGCGCGGCGTGCGACTGGATGATGAAGGCGTCTGCACCTCGCACCGACTCGCCGAACCGCACGTACAGCTCGCCGTTGGCGAAGGTGTAGGCGGTGGTCGGCAGCAGCTCGATCCCCATGTCCGTGGCGACGGCCTCAGCCAGCTCAGGGTGGGCGCGCCCGCCGGCGAGCACCATCCGACGCTCAGACGGGTTCGAGATGATCGAGCTCATGACTCTCCTTCATGCGTCGGGCCCTGTTCGCCCGACGATAGTCCTTCGTGAGACCCGGGCGCGCGTCGAGCACGCTCGGCCGCCTCAGCGGAAGGAGTGCCGGGGCGGCGGCGCTCCACCCACCCGTCCACGTTCTGCTGAGGCGAAGAGTTGATGGCGAGAGCACCCGGCGGCACGTCGTGGCGCACAGTGGTGCCGGCGCCTGTGTACGAGCCATCGCCCAGGGTGACGGGCGCGATGAGGGTGTTGTCAGAGCCGATGCGCACGTGTGCGCCGACGACGGTGCGGTGCTTGTGCACGCCGTCGTAGTTGACGAAGATCGTGCCGGCCCCGACGTTGGAGCCTTCCCCGATCTCCGCATCGCCGACGTAGCTGAGGTGAGGCACCTTCGCTCCGTCGCCGATCCTTGCGTTCTTGGTCTCGACGAAGCCGCCCACCTTGCCCTTGACCCCGACGACGGTGCCGGGGCGCAGGTAGGTGAACGGGCCGATCGTGGCGCGGTCCCCGATGACGGAGGACACGCCGTGCACGCGGGTGACGGTCGCGCCGTCTCCCACCGTGACGTCTGTGAGGGTGGAGTCGGGGCCGACGGTCGCGCCGGTGCCGACCGTCGTCGCACCGTGGAGCTGGACTCCGGGGAGGATCGTCGCGTCCTCTCCGAGCGTGACATCGGCGTCGATCCACGTGGTCTCGGGGTCGACGATGGTCACGCCTGCGCGCATCCAGTCCTCGACGATGCGCCGGTTCATGGTCGCGCCGGCCTTGGACAGCTGGACGCGGTCGTTCACGCCCTCGACGTCGGAGGCGTTCGGGGCGATCATCGCGCCCACACGCCCGCCGGCCTCGCGCGCGAGCGAGACGACGTCGGTGAGGTACATCTCGCCCTGGGAGTTGTCCGTGCCCACCTGGGCGAGCGCCTCCCGCAGCACCGACGCGTCGAACACGTAGATGCCTGCGTTGATCTCGTCGATCCGATGCTGCTCGTCCGTGGCGTCCCTGTGCTCGACGATCGCCATCACGTCGCCCGTGCTGCCGCGGACGATGCGCCCGTAGCCCGTGGGGTCAGCGACCTTGGCGGTGAGGATGGTGACGGCGTTGCCGATCTCGGTGTGCGCGTCGACCAGGCGACCCAGAAGGTCACCGGTGACGAGCGGCACGTCGCCTGAGGTGACGACCACAGCGCCCTCCAGCTGAAGGCCGAGCACCGAGCGGTCTCCCGCCGCGCCTGCCGCCACCGCAGCGGCGACAGTGGTCGCGTCGAGCGCGGACATGCCGCACCAGACCGCGCGACCGGTGCCGGGGATCTCGTCCTGGTCGGCCACGAGCGCCTCGGGGGCGACGTCGGCCACATGCGCGGCGACGGCGTCACGCTCGTGCCGGACCACGACGACGGTGCGCTGCGGGTCGAGCTCGTGCGCCGCCTCGATCGCGTGGTGGAGAAGGGTGCGGCCCGCGATCCTGTGAAGGACCTTCGGGGTAGCCGACCTCATACGGGTACCTGCGCCTGCCGCGAGGATCATCACGGCCGCGGGACGGGTGCGGGTCAACACTCCCCCTTCGCTGGGCCCTGTCAGGGCTTCGGGTCGATCGGTGACAACTCTACCTGTCGCGGCCCGGGACCTCGCGCGCACCGGCGTGCGGGCCTGACCGCTCCGCCCACAGGATTCGAACCTGTACCGCAAGGCTCCAAAGGCCTGCGTGCTGCCGTTACACCAGGGCGGAATGGGACCCGAAGTTCCCAGGATGACCCAGTCTGCCAGCCGAACACGGCAGACTGGGACCGTGACCGACGAACCGAGGAAGCCCGTCCGCTCCCGCATGACCGCCCGCGAGCGCCGAGAGCAGCTGCTCACGGTGAGCCGCGCGCTGTTCGCCGAGAAGGGCTTCGAGGGCGCCTCCGTGGAGGAGATCGCGGCCCGAGCGGACGTGTCCAAGCCCGTCGTGTACGAGCACTTCGGCGGCAAGGAGGGCATCTACGCCGTCATCGTCGACCGCGAGGTCGAGGCGCTCCTCGGCGCCCTCACGGGAGCCCTGTCGCAGGTCGCGCATCCCCGCCAGCTCGTGGAGCGCGCCGCCATGGCGCTGCTCGGCTACATCGAGGCCTCGCCCGACGGCTTCCGCATCCTCGCGCGCGACTCGCCCGTCGCCCAGACCTCCGGCACCTTCTCGTCCCTGCTCGGCGACGTGTCCGCGCAGGTCGAGGGTCTCCTCGCGGACCAGTTCCGCAAGCGCGGCCTCAACCCGTCGGTCGCCCCCATCTACTCGCAGATGCTCGTCGGCATGGTCGCGCTCACGGGTCAGCACTGGGCCGAGGTCCGCGAGCCCTCCAAGGAGGTCGTCGCAAGCCACCTGGTGAACCTCGCGTGGAACGGGCTGCACGGACTCGAGCGTCGGCCCGGCCTGCCCAGCGAGCACTGAGCGAGACCTCCCGGCACGGCGTGCCACGTTCCCTCGCGCGATCAGCACCCGTCCGATAGATTCACTTCGGGCGGATTGCGCCCGACGACCTCGGCCGACCCGGAGCCGACGCGTCACGTCACCTGACCAGGGGGAACAGCCGTGATCAAGGGCTTCAAGGACTTCATCATGCGCGGCAACGTCGTGGACCTCGCGGTCGCGGTCGTCATCGGCGCCGCGTTCGGAGCGATCGTCACCTCGCTCGTCGACAACATCGTCAACCCGCTCATCGCCGCGATCTTCGGCCAGCCCGACCTGTCGAACGTGCTCGCGATCACGCTCAACGACGCAGGCACCGCCGACCCCGCGGACGACGCGGTGCTCGCGATCGGCGCCTTCCTCACCGCGGTCATCAACTTCCTGATCATCGCTGCCGCGATCTACTTCGCCGTCGTCCTCCCGCTCAACAAGCTCGCCGCACACAAGAAGAAGGACGAGCCCGCGCCGGACGAGCCCGTCGCGCCCACCGAGATCGAGCTGCTCACGGAGATCCGCGACGCGCTGACGAAGAAGGACTGACGCCTGGATCGCTCCCGCGTCAGTCGGACAGGTCCGCGACGATCGCTGCGCCCGCCGCAGGGCCCGACGCCGTGAGGACGGTGTGCGCGACGTCCTCGGCGGTGAGGTGGGCCGCGATCGCCAGGGCATGCTGCCGCGACCTCGCCAGCGCGGCGACGGTCGGGCCGGAGCCTGACACGATCGCGCCCACCGCGTCGGCGTCCTTCGCCGCGTCGATCACGTCCTGAAGGTGGGGCGCGAGGCGCAGCGCGGCGGGCTGAAGGTCGTTGGTCAGGGCGCTCCCGAGCGCGCGCGGGTCTCCCGCCATGAGTGCCGCCATGACCGCATCGTCGAGCGCGGGTTCGGCCACCTCAGCCTCGCCCGCCGCCACCGCGCGGTCGAACTCACGGAACACCGCCGGCGTCGACAGCCCCTCGCTCTGGGTGGCGAACACCCAGTGGAACTGTCCGTGGGTCATGGCAGGCGAGAGCTCATCACCCCGGCCGAGCCCGACCGCAGTATGCCCGTGAAGACAGAAAGGCACGTCCGCGCCCAGGCCCGCGCACAGCTCCTCGAGCTCCACCCGCGACGCTCCCGTGTCCCACGCCTCGGCGCACGCGACCGCGGCGGCCGCGGCGTCGGCGCTGCCGCCCGCCATGCCGCCTGCCACCGGGATGCCCTTGACGATGTCCAGGTCGATCCCGTCGGTGATCCCGTAACGCTCGGCCACGGCGCGCGCGGCGCGCACGGCGAGGTTGGACTCGTCGGTCGGCACGCTTGCCGGATCGAAGGTCAGCGCGGGCGACGCGGCGATGCGCAGCACGATGTCCTCGTCGTCGCGCGCGGTGGCGGTGACCGTCTCATACAGGCTCACCGCCTGGAACACCGTCACGAGCCTGTGATAGCCGTCGTCGCGGCGAGGTCCCACGGCGAGCTGGAGGTTCACCTTGCCCGGCGCGCGGACGGTGACGGTGCGTGGCATGGGCCCCATCGTGCCATGCCGTGATGCTCAGTCGAGGGCTGCCATCGCCTCGGCGATCCGCGTGAAGTCCTCGATGCCCAGCTGCTCGCCCCTGGTCAGCGGGCTGATGCCTGCGGAGAGGAGCGCCTGCTCGGAGCGCGCGGACGATCCCGCGAGTGACGCGAGCGCCCCGCGCAACGCCTTGCGCCGCTGCGCGAAGGCCGCGTCGATCACCGCGAAGACCTCTTCGCGCGTCGCAGTCGTGGACGGCGGGTCGCGACGTTCCATCAGCACCAGCGCCGAGTCGACGCGTGGCACCGGCCAGAACACGGCTCGGCCGACGTCACCCGCGCGGCGGACGTCGCAGTACCACGCTGCCTTCGCGCTGGGGATGCCGTAGGTGCGGGAGCCGGGAGGCGCGGCGAGCCTGTCGGCGACCTCCGCCTGCACCATGACGAGCACACGCTGCAGCGCAGGGAAGGTCTCAAGGAAGTGCAGGATCACCGGCACGGAGACGTTGTACGGCAGGTTCGCGACGAGCGCCGCGGGCGGTCCGGCCTCGGGGCCGGCTCCCGGCAGCTCACGCACCTCGAGCGCGTCCTGTCCGATGACGGCGAGCCGCTCCGACCCCTCGGGAGCACGCGCTGCCGCCGTCTGAGGGAGAGCCGCGGCAAGCAGCGGATCGATCTCGACGGCGGTGACCCACGCACCCGCCTCGAGCAACGCGAGAGTGAGGGAACCCAGACCTGGACCGACCTCGACGACGTGGTCGCCGGCCTCCACGCCTGCGATCCGCACGATGCGACGCACCGTGCCCGCGTCGACCACGAAGTTCTGTCCCCACTTCTTGGTGGGGGCGGTGCCGAGCGACTCGGCGAGCGTCCTGACGTCGCTGGGACCGAGCAGATCGGCCACGGGCGTCAGTACCAGCCGACCGACGTGAAGTGGCCCCACGCGTTGCAGGGGCTGCCGTAACGGTTCTTCACGTACCCGAGGCCCCACTTGATCTGCGTGGCAGGGTTCGAGTACCAATCGGCACCGGCGCTGGCCATCTTGGAGCCAGGGAGCGCCTGCGGGATGCCGTGCGCACCCGAGGACGAGTTGTGGGCGGTGTGGCTCCAGCCGGACTCGCGAGTCCAGAGCGCCTCAAGGCACTGCCACTGGCCGTCGGTCCACCCGTACATCGACTCAGCGAGCTCCTTGCCGATCGCGCGGTTGCCGGTCGGGTTGGAGGTGGCGACCGGGACCACGAGCGTGCCGACCGAGACGACCTCGTCCACCGGCTGATCCACGACCACGGACACGGTCTCCACGCGGGAGACCTCCTCGCCGTTCACGTAGGTGACCTCGTAGCTGACGAGCGACGTTCCCGCCTCGCCCTGGGTGACGACCTTCTCCTCGCCCTTCATCGCGCTCGGGTCCGACTCGGTGACGGTGCCGTGCGGAAGCGAGACCTCCTCGGTCTCCGTGACGACCTCGACCTGGGACTCGCCCGCATCGACCGGGCCGATGACCTCGAGCGTGGTGGTCGCACCCGCGTCCTGACGGACGGTCGTGAGCGCGTCGACGGTCGTGGACGTGAACGATCCCGCGGCGAATGCGATGAGCGCGGCGGACACGCCGAGCTGGCGCATGACGCGTGTACGCGAGCCCGTCCGGGCGCGCCGATCACGGCGTCCTCCGGGACGAGCAGTGGTGCGCAGGTAACTCAAGAGGTCCCTTCCGGGAGCGGAATCGAAGCCATCGTGGGGTCGTCTCGGGGGCGAGACACTCACGCTTTTATCTCATATCGGTAACGACCTTGGCGAACTGAATCGTAGTGTGACCGATCTACCAGGAACCATACAAAGTGACGCTCGTCACGTCGATCGCCTCGCACGCCTCTTCGACCGCGATGCCCTTCACCCGCGCGACCTCACGGACGGTGTGCGCGACGAGCGAGGGCGAGTTCGGCGCCCCGCGGTGAGGATGGGGGGTGAGGTAGGGCGAGTCGGTCTCCACGAGGAGGCGCGACATCGGCGTGACGGCGATCGCGGCGCGCAGCTCATGCGCGTTCTTGAACGTGACGTTGCCCGCGAAGCTCAGGTGGTAGCCGCGATCCACGCACAGGCGCGCCATCGCGGCGTCGCCCGAGAAGCAGTGCATCACCGTCCGCTCGGGCGCGCCGTCCTTCGCGAGGACGTCGAGCACGTCCGCGTGGGCGTCGCGGTCGTGGATCCCGAGCGCGAGGCCGAGCTCCTTGGCGAGCGCGATGTGGTCGCGGAACGCCGCGATCTGGGCGGGACGGTCAGGCTCGTCGGTCCAGTGGTAGTCGAGCCCTGTCTCGCTGATGATCCGGATCCGGTCGCCCGCGGCGAGGGCCGCGATCTCCGCGAAGGCCTCGTCGTAGCCGACGCCGGTCTGATGCTCACCCTTGACGTGGAGCGGCACCTCGTTCGGGTGCAGCGAGACCCCGCCGAGCATCTCCGGGTACGCCTGCACGGCTCCGGCGGTCCACCTTGCGGCCTCGAGGTCGCAGCCGATCTGGACCACGCGGTCGACTCCGACGCCGCGTGCCTCCGCGAGCCTGTCCTCGACGGATCGCGGCTCATCCCCGGCGGGGGACTCGAGGTGACAGTGGTTGTCGACGACGGGTGAGGGCAGCGGCTCGGGCGCCGGCGGCCAGGCTCCGCGACGCGCCACCTAGTCGTCGCTCCGCATGCGGTCCAGCTCGGCCTCGACGATGTCGTCGTCGAGCTTGGTGAACACGGGCGACGGCGGCGGGACGACGGTGCCCGCGACCAGGTCGCGCCGGCCCCACGTGCCCTGCTGTGACGAGTAGTCGCCCTGGATCACCGGGTAGGAGCGGTCGGGTATGTCGAGGTCGTCGACCTCGTTCATCTGCGGCATCGGCGAGAACGTGCCGGTACCGCCGAGCGCCTCGTGGACCTTCTGCGCGGAGTGCGGCAGGAAGGGCGCGAGCATGCTGTTCGCGTCGCTCACCAGCTGCGCGGCGACGCCGAGCACGGTGCGCATGCGGTCGGGGTCCTCGTTCTTGAGCTTCCAGGGAGCCGTCTCCGCGAGGTACGCGTTCGCGTCCCCGAC
The DNA here is from genome assembly GCF_030418315.1 of Demequina zhanjiangensis. GTDB lineage: Bacteria > Actinomycetota > Actinomycetes > Actinomycetales > Demequinaceae > Demequina > Demequina zhanjiangensis. The sequence continues at coordinate 9,224 of NZ_JAUHPV010000013.1, read as the reverse complement.
CACGCGCATCGCCTCGGAGATGCCCTGACGCTGCCGGTGGTGACGGACCAGGTCGCCCACCTGGGTGAAGCCCTGGAGCGACTTGTCCAGCGCGGCGCGGTCCACATCCTGCAGCTCCCCGAGCGCGGGGATCTCACCCACGTTCTTGTGCAGGAGCGAGGCGGTGCGGTTGACCAGGTTGCCCCAGCCCGCGACCAGCTCGTTGTTGGTGCGGCGCTGGAACTCGGACCACGTGAAGTCGGCGTCCGACGTCTCCGGGCCGGCGACGGCGATGAAGTACCGCAGAGCATCAGGCTGGTAGCGCGCCAGCATGTCGCGCACATAGATGACGTGACCACGCGACGAGGAGAACTTGGCGGACTCCATCGTCAGGAACTCGCTCGAGACCACCTCGGTGGGGAGCTGCAGGTCGCCGAACGGACCGAGCACGCCTCCCTTGGCTCCGCGACCGTTGGCGGCGAGGAGCTCAGCCGGCCAGATCTGCGAGTGGAACGTGATGTTGTCCTTGCCCATGAAGTAGTAGGACAGGGTCTCCGGGTCGTTCCACCACTTGCGCCACGCGTCGGGGTCGCCCGAGCGGCGGGCCCACTCGATGGACGCGCTGAGGTAGCCGATGACGGCGTCGAACCAGACGTAGAGGCGCTTGGTGGGATTGTCCTCCCAGCCCTCGAGCGGGATGGGGATGCCCCAGTCGATGTCGCGCGACATCGCGCGAGGGCGCACGTCGTTGAGGAGGTTGAGCGAGAAGTTGAGGACGTTCGGACGCCAGCCCTTGCGCGAGCCGAGCCACGTCGCGAGCGCATCCGTGAGGGCCGGCAGGTCGAGGAAGAAGTGCTCGGTCTCGATGAACTTGGGCGTCTCGCCGTTGATGCGGCTGACGGGGTTGATGAGGTCGATCGCGTCGAGCTGGTTGCCGCACGCGTCGCACTGGTCGCCGCGCGCGCCGTCGGTGCCGCAGATGGGGCACGTGCCCTCGATGTAGCGGTCCGGCAGGGTGCGTCCGGTGGAGGGCGAGATCGCGCCGCGCGTCGTCTGCTCGATCATGTAGCCGTTCTTGTGCACGGCCTTGAACATCTCCTGCACGACCTTGTAGTGGTTGCCGGTCGTGGTGCGGGTGAACAGGTCGTAGCTGAGGCCCAGCTGGGTGAGGTCCTCGACGATCACGCGGTTGTAGCGGTCGGCGAGCACCTGCGGGTCCACGCCCTCGCCCTCGGCCTGCACCAGGATCGGGGTGCCGTGCTCGTCGGTCCCCGAGACCATGAGCACGTCCTCCCCGGCCATGCGCATGTAGCGGCTGAAGACGTCGGAGGGCACGCCGAAACCGGCGACATGGCCGATGTGGCGCGGGCCGTTCGCGTACGGCCAGGCGACAGCGGAGAGGATGTGCGACATGCCGCCCATCCTAGTGACGACGCGGGACCCCTCTCGCGTCGGGCCGCGCACGGGCGAAGGTCAGTCCGCGTAGTCGGGCGCGGCGGGGAAGCCGAGCGCCTCCTCGAGCGTCGAGATGCCCTCCTCATGCATGCGTGTGGACAGCTCGACTCCCACGTAGCGCAGGTGCCACGGCTCGTACCGGTAGCCCGTGACCTCGGCGCCACCGTCCGGGTAGCGGACGATCCATCCGTGCTCCCACGCGTGGGCGGCGATCCAGCGACCGAGCGGCTCGTCCGCGAAGCACTGCTTGACGCGGCACTCCGACGACCAATGGACGTCCACCGCCCACCCTGTCTGATGCTCCGAGTGGGCAGCGCGGGCCGAGAAGGTCTCCGCGCGGGCCGCACCCCACTGGGAGACGTACTGCCTGTGGAGCGCCTGCTGCTCCCCTCGGCTCCGGTACGCGCTCGCGACCGCGAGGTCCAGCCCGTCCGCTACGGCGGCATCCCTGAGGTCGACGAGCGCCGCGGCGGCCTCCGCGGTGAGGCGCTCCCCCGCACCACCGGTCAGGCCAGCAAGGCTCACGAGGCCCTGCGGCTCGTAGTCCGACGGCTCGAGCGGGTTCGCCTTGTTCACCATCACCCAGGCAGAGGTGGGGTCCTTGGTCGACCAGATCTCCACCGCCCTCTGGTCGAGGTCCGTCTCGACAGTCCTGACGTCGGACAGCGGCAGGGTGCTGTCGAGCGCGAGCGGGTCGCCGGGCGCGGTCACCGCGGGAACGGCGCCGATCGTGGGCGGGGCCACGGCGTTCGATGCCGAGGGGGTGGGCTGCGGCGCGGGCGCGGCGCCCGAGGACGGAGCGACGAACCCGAGGCCCCCGCCCACCGCGAGCCCGACTGCCCCCGCGACGATCGCGGAGAGCATCGCGGGCCTGCGCGAGCGCGCGTGGTCAGGCCGTGGCATCTCCGCCGGATCCTCGTGCGCGGAGCACCGCGTTGTAGAGGTCGCGTCGGGACAGCCCTGTCGCGGAGGCGACGTCGGCCACGGCATCCTTGGCCCGCTCGCCGGTCCGCACCCGGGCGAGCACCTCGTCGACCGCGGACTCCTGATCGAGCGCCTCGGCCGGGCGCCCCGACACGGTGATCACGATCTCGCCGCGGGGGTTCTCGTCGCCCGCCCACGCGGCGAGCTCTCCGAGCCCGCCGCGCCGCGTCTCCTCATACGTCTTGGTGAGCTCGCGGGACACGGAGGCGGCGCGATCGGCGCCCCACGCGTCGGCCATCGCCTCCAGGGTGTCCGCCAGCCGGTGCGGCGCCTCGAAGAACACCATGGTGCGCGGCTCCCCCGCGAGCGCCTCGAAGGTGCGCGCCCTCTCGCCCGCCTTGCGGGGCGGGAAGCCCTCGAAGCAGAAGCGGTCGGTCGGCAGCCCCGAGAGCGCGAGCGCGGTGAGGACGGCGCTGGGGCCCGGCAGCACCGAGACGGGCACCCCTGCGGCGATCGCCTCGGAGACGACGCGGTACCCCGGGTCGGAGACTGTCGGCATGCCCGCATCGGACACGACGAGCACGGTGCCGCCGTCCGCGGCGTGGGCCACGAGGTCGGCAGCGCGCTCACCCTCGTTGTGATCATGGACGGCGACGACTCGCCCGTGGACCTCGACCCCCAGACGCGTGGCGAGGTCGCGCAGCCTGCGCGTGTCCTCCGCCGCGACCACGTCGGCGCTCGCGAGGGCCTCGCGCAGGCGCGGCGACGCGTCGCCCGGGTTGCCGATCGGGGTGGCGCCCAGAAGCACCAGGCCCGTCGTCGTCTCGTCCATGTGCACCAGCGTCGCACACGGGTTCCCCCTGTTCAGGGCACGCCACGGATAGGCTTCGACTGTGATCTGGGGATGGGCGTACCGCTGGCGGGTCCAGCTGATGGCCGTGGGAGTCGGTCTGGTGGCCGCGGTGCTGCGGTTCATGACGCTCGCCTACCCGACCAAGCTCGTGTTCGACGAGGTGTACTACGCCCGCGGCGCGTTCTCGCTGCTCGTCTACGGCTACGAGGGCAACTGGACCGGCGACGACCAGGCGTTCGCGTCGGGCGACTACTCAGGGCTCTGGTCCGAGGGCGACTACGTGGTGCACCCGATGGTGGGCAAGCTGCTGATCGCGCTGGGCATCAAGATGTTCGGTCCCACGCCCTTCGGATGGCGCTTCATGATCGCGGTGGTGGGCGTCGCGACGGTCGTCATGACGGCGCTGATCGCCCGCACCGTGCTCAAGTCCACGCTGTTCGGCGGCATCGCGGGACTCCTGCTCGCGCTGGACGGCCTTCACATCGTGATGTCGCGCACGGCGCTGCTCGACGGGTTCCTCGCGTTCTTCGTGGTCGCGGCCTTCGGGCTTCTCGTGTGGGATCGAGAACGGTTCCGGCGTCGGCTCGACGCCGCGATGGACGCCGCGCGGGCGGAGGGCAGGGATCCGACGCTCGGCTACGGGCCCGACATGGGCGTCAGATGGATGCGGCTCGCCGCGATCGTCACGCTCGGCCTCGCCGTCGCCACGAAGTGGTCGGGCGGGTACTTCGCCGCGGTCTTCATGGTGATGACGATCGTGTGGGACATGAGCGCCCGCAGGTCCGCGGGCATCGAGCGGTGGTTCGCAGGCTCGGTCTGGCGCGGCATCCCCACGTTCTTCGCCACCGTCATCCTGATACCCGCGGTGTACGTCGCGACGTGGTGGAACTGGTTCGCGACCGACGGCTCGTATGCGAGGAGCTGGGCGGCGGATCATCCGGGCGAGGGCGTGACCTGGCTGCCCGAGGCCCTGCGCTCGCTCGTCGAGTACCACCGGCAGATGTGGGACTTCCACACCGGCCTCACGACTCCGCACAACTATGCGTCGAACCCGTGGGGCTGGCTCCTGCAGCTGCGTCCTACGGCGTTCTGGTTCGAGGACGTCGAGGGCGTCAACTGCGGCGCCGAGCGGTGCGTGACCGCGATCACCTCGATCGGCAACGTCGCGATCTGGTGGGTGGGGATCGCGGCGCTGCTCTTCGCCCTCTGGCGGCTGATCCGCCACCGCGACACCACCGGCTTCGTGCTGTCGCTCGGAGTGTGGGCCGGCTGGCTGCCGTGGCTCCCCTACTCGTACCGCACGATCTTCACGTTCTACGCGGTCGTGTTCGTCCCGTTCCTGGTGATGGTGATCGCGTGGGCGCTGCAGCGGATCGCACAGCCGCATGGGCCGGGCACGTGGTCGCGCACGGGCGTCGCGATCGTGGGCATCTATGTGGGCATCGTGGTGATCGTGGCCGGCTACTTCCTGCCGCTGTGGACGGGCAACCCGATCCCGTACGACTACTGGCGGATGCACATGTGGAGCCGCCCCTGGATCTGACGCGGCTGCGTCACTCCCGGCGCGCGATCAGCTGCGAGAGCACGATCGCGGAGCGAGTGGAGTCCACCTGAGGCGCGAGCCTCACCTTCTCGAGCGCATCCTCGAGCGCGGGCATGCTCGAGGCGCGCAGCCGGACGAGCGCGTCGGCCTCGCCGGTGACGGTCTGCGCCTCGATCACGTCGGGGATGCCGCCCAGGATGCGGCGCAGCTCGTCAGGGCCGACGGTGCCGCGGCAGAAGACCTCGACGAACGCCTCGGTGTCGCGTCCGTCGACTGTAGGATCGACGAGCACCGTGTAGCCGCGAATGACCCCGGCCGACGTCATCCTGTCCATGCGACGCTTGACCGCCGTGGGTGACAGGCCGATGCGCTCTCCCATGTCCTGGTAGCTGATGCGACCGTCGAGCTTGAGCTCGTCGATGATGCGGCGGTCGAGTTCGTCGATTGCCATTCCTCCCCCATCCTCCGGCTCGGTGCAGGTTTCCATCGTAAAGCACGATGAAGTCGCCCGAATCACTATTCCTGGTCACGAAATCGTCACGGAATCTCTGTCACGCTTGACCGTGAAGGAGGTCCCGACTTGACCATCACCGCTCCCGCCTCGATCCGCGCCCAGCGCGTCGCGACGCCCCGCACCGTGCTCATGTGCCGTCCGTCGCACTTCACGGTGTCGTACTCCATCAACCCGTGGATGAAGCCTGAGGACCCCACCGACACCGCCCGCGCCCTCTCCCAGTGGGCCGAGCTGCGGCGCGCATTCGAGCGCCTCTCCTTCACGATCGAGGAGATCGAGCCGGGCGAGGACCTCCCCGACATGGTGTTCGCCGCGAACGGCGGACTCGTGGTCGACGGCACCGCCTACACCGCGAAGTTCACGCACCCCGAGCGCGCCCCCGAGGCCGGCCTCTACGCCGAGTGGTTCGCGCGCGCCGGCTACGACGTGGTCGAGGCCGTGGAGACCAACGAAGGAGAAGGGGACATCCTGCTGATCGGCGACACGCTCTTCGCCGGCACAGGCTTCCGCACCGACACCGCGTCGCACCGCGAGATGGCCGAGCTGTTCGGTCGCGAGGTCGTCTCGCTGCGACTCGTGCGCCCCGACTTCTACCACCTCGACACCGCCCTCGCCGTGCTCGACGACCGCCCGGGCCACGAGCACATCGCCTACCTGCCGAGCGCCTTCGACGACGCCAGCCGCGCCGAGCTCGAGCGCCGTTTCCCCGACGCGATCCTCGTCGACGAGCACGACGCCTCCGTCTTCGGCCTCAACGCCGTCTCCGACGGACTCCACGTCATCACCGCCGCCCGCGCCACCGCGTTCCAGCACCAGCTGCGCGAGGCCGGTTACGAGCCCATCGGCGTCGACCTCACCGAGCTCCTGCTCGCGGGCGGCGGCGCCAAGTGCTGCACGCTCGTGCTCCGCACCCGTCCCACCACCCCGGAGGAGGCCCGCTGATGGTCCAGTTCGTCGACGTCGCCCACATGAGCCGCTGGATGGCCGACGAGGGGGTTCAGAGCCTCATCGCCGACCTCGTCACGTACCTTGAGGACGACTACCGCCGCTGGGAGCAGTTCGACAAGTGCCCGCGCCTGCCGTCCCACTCCGAGCACGGCGTGATCGAGCTCATGCCCACAGCCGATGCGGAGCTCTACGGCTTCAAGTACGTCAATGGGCACCCCATCAACCCGTCGCGCGGTCTGCAGACGGTGACGGCGTTCGGCGCTCTGGCCGACGTCGCGACCGGCTACCCGCTCCTGCTCGCCGAGATGTCACTGCTGACCGCGCTGCGGACCGCGGCCGTCTCGGCGATGGCGGCACGCCGCCTCGCACGCCCGGGATCCCGCGTCCACGCGCTCGTGGGCACCGGCACCCAGTCCGAGTTCCAGGCGCTCGGCATGCGGGCGGTGCTCGGTCTCGACGACCTGCGCATCTGGGACGTGGACCCCGCAGCCATGGACAAGTTCACCCGCAACGCACAGGCGCTCGGCTTCACCGTGCACCGCGCCACGTCCGCCGCCGATGCCGTCCGGGGCGCCGACGTGGTCACCACCTGCACCGCGGACAAGGTCAACGCGACCATCCTCACGGATGACATGGTCGAGCCCGGCATGCATCTCAACGCGATCGGCGGGGACAGCCCCGGCAAGACGGAGCTCGACCCCGCGATCCTGCGCCGCGCCGACACCTTCGTCGAGTTCCACCCGCAGACCCTCGTCGAGGGCGAGATCCAGAACCTGGGCGCCGCGCACCCCACCGTCGACCTGTGGCGCGTGGTCGACGGGCAGGCGGCGGGCCGCGTGTCCGACCACCAGATCACCGTCTTCGACTCGGTGGGCTTCGCGGTCAACGACTTCTCCGCCCTGCGCTTCCTGCGCGACCGGGTCTCGGGAAGCCCCTACGCGACCGAGATCGACCTGGTGGCCGAGCCCGCCGACCCCAAGGACCTGTTCTCCCTGGTCACCTTGGCATCGCCCGTCGCTCCCCACTAGGTTCGATGGTGCAGGGGCGGGGTGCCCCTGCACCATCGGCTAGGAGCGTCACATGACCGCAGACGACCGTCCAGACATGCCTTCCGAGGAGCCCCGCTCCGCGACCGGATTCTTCGCCATCGCCACGTCGCTGGATGACGCGCCGCCGCCACCGCAGCTCGTGCGCTCCATGAGCACCGTCATCGGCGTGCTCGGCGGGATCTCGCTCGCGCTCGGACTCGCGCTCCTCATCTGGCCGGGCGCGACCCTCAAGGTCGGCGCCGCGCTCGTCGCCATCAACTTCCTGCTCGCCGGCGTGATCCGGCTCGTGATCGGCGCCCTCCGCACCGGCTACTCGGGCGCGATGCGCGCCGTGATGCTGATCTTCGGCATGCTGCTCGTGATCGCGGGCGTGGTGATGCTCCGCAACCTCGAGTCGAGCGCGGCCGTGCTCCTGCTCCTCACCGTCATCCTCACCGGGCTCGGCTGGATCGTCGAGGGCGTCATGGCGCTCGTCGACTCCAACAACGCCGCCTCACGCGGATGGGCCATCGCCGCAGGCGCGCTCGCGCTTGTCGCAGGCATCGTCGCGATCGCCGTCCCCGGCTGGACCGCGGTCGTGTTCGTCGCCTTCATCGCGATCAGCCTCATCGTCCTCGGCGCGCTCGGACTCGGTCGCGCGATCTCGATGCGCCGCTCGCTCAAGGCCGCCTGACCCATGACCTTCGAGAAGGAGGAGATGCCCCCCGAGGTCGTCGCCGCCGCGCGCAAGGAGGCGGCGGAGCGGCCCAGCGCATCACTCCCCCCGTGGACCGACAAGCTGATCTGGTCGGTGCTGTGGAAGATCGTCGCCGTCGGGCTCGTGGTCGCTGCAGGCATGTGGGCCCTCGGCCAGCTCTCCCACTTCTTAGGGCTGCTGTTCGTGGCGCTCTTCTTCGCGCTCGCGATGATCCCAGGCGTCGAGGCGCTGACCAAGCGCTTCGGGATCCGACGCGGCGCCGCCGTCGGCCTCATCTACCTGGCGGCCGTGGTCCTGGTCGCATTCCTGGTCGCCGTCCTCATCCCCGGGATCGTCCGGTTCGCGACCGAGGTCGGCGCGGCCGCGTCAGTGTGGTTCGAGCACCTGAACACCTGGTGGGAGAGCCTGTTCGGCACCACGCTGATCGACCAGGGCGACGCCGCCGACGGCACGAGCGCGATCGCGCGGGTCCTCCAGAACTGGGCCTCAGGAGCGCTCGGTGCGCTGTCGTCGGGACTCGGGATCGTCTTCGACCTGATGACGGTCGCCATGTTCGCCTTCTACTTCGCCGCCGACTGGCCGCGCGTGATGCGGGCGCTCATGTCGCGCATGCCTCCCCACCGCCAGCGCGTGTTCAAGTGGGTCGCCGTCACCTCGATCGAGCAGACCGGCGGCTACTTCTACTCCCGCCTGCTGCTTGCCAGCGTCTGCGGTGGCCTCGGCTTCGTCGCGATGCTCGTGGTCGGCCTGGACCTGGTCTACGCGCTGCCGATGGCGTTCTTCATGGGGTTCGTCTCGACCTTCATCCCGTTCATCGGCACCTATCTGGGCGCCGCGCTCCCGATCCTGATCGTCCTTGCGGTCGAGGGAGTCGGCAACGCGATCGGCCTGCTCGCCTGGGTGCTCGTCTACCAGCAGATCGAGAACTACGCGCTCAGCCCCAAGCTGTCGTCCAAGACGATGGAGCTCAACGGCGCTGTCGCCTTCGGTGGCGCGATCGCCGGTGGAGCGCTGGCGGGTCCCATGGGCGCCTTCATGGCGCTCCCGATCGCAGCCCTCATCACCGCGATCATCAAGAACACCGGCCGCACCTACGCGGTGATCGACGAGGAGCCCGAGCCTGAGCCTGTCGAGGCGCCGGAAGAGCCCGCCGAGCTCGAGGCCGCCTCGCCAGGGCTGGCGCGTCGCCTGCAGTTCTGGCGCCGCTGACCGCGAGACCGCCCTGGCATCGCCTCAGTGCCGCGCGACCCCCGGGTCACGGC
>NZ_JAUHPV010000012.1 GCF_030418315.1 Demequina zhanjiangensis | reverse complement strand
GCCCCCCCCCCGGGCGGGGGGGGGGGGGCCCCCCCCCCCCCCCCCCGGCCCCCACCGGGACATGGCCCGACCCCGGGGCTCACGGCATGGCTGACCCGCCGATGTCCCATGAAGAACTCGGAGACACACGTTGCTTCTCTACGCCTTGAGGCGACTGGCGATCGGGGCGATCCTCGTATTGCTGGTCACCTTCATCACCTACTTCTTGTTGTCGTTCTCCTTCGACAACATCATCACGTCCCGACTCGGCCAGTCAGCGTCGCCGGAGCTCGTCGCCGAGCTCAAGGCTGACCTGGGGCTCGACCGGTCGGTGTTCGTGCAGTACCTCGACTGGTTGGGCAATGTCGTTCAGGGAGATCTCGGTACCTCCTTCTTCACTGGCGAGCCAGTCGTGGACGCAGTGCCTGCCAGGCTCGCGGTGACCCTCTCAGTGATCGTCCCCGCGCTGATCATCTCCGTGATCGTCGCCGTGGTGCTCGGCGTGACCGCGGCATCCCGAGGGGGAGTGGTGGACACGCTCACCCAGGGCCTCATGCTCGCCGGCTACCTGATCCCGGGACTCCTCGTGGCGATCGGCCTGGTCGTCCTCTTCGCCGTCAACCTCGGTTGGCTTCCCGCTGGTGGCTACACAGCTCCGGGCGATGACCTCGGGGCATGGAGCCGGTCCATCGTGATCCCCGTCATCACGATCGCCATCGGAGGCAGCGCGAACATCGCTTCGCAGGTGCGCGGCACCATGGTCGATGAACTCCGCAAGGACTACGTGCGCACCCTCAGGACGCGCGGTGTGCCTACGCGCTCCCTCGTCATCAAGCATGCGCTGCGAAACGCTGCCGGCCCTGCGCTGACAGTCTTCGGCCTCGAGTTCGTCGCGATGTTCGGATCCGCCTTGATCATCGAGCAGGTGTTCGCTCTCCCTGGCTTCGGCCTCTACAGCTTCAACGCGGCCCTCCAGGGTGACTTCCCCGTGATGATGGGCGTCACCCTGTTTGCTGTCGGACTCACTGTCACCGTCAATCTCATCACCGACCTTGCGAACGGTTGGCTCAACCCGAAGGCGAGGATCTATTGAGCGCGCCACAGGCCAGCGAAACACCCAAGGAGCTGGCATCACCCACGTCAGCGCCCGGGAGGAAGAGCCTCTTCCGCCGCGCACTGCGAAGCAAGCAGGCGATCATCACGGGCAGCATCATCCTGCTGTACGTCGTGCTCGGGCTGCTCGCCAACGTCATCCCTGATCACACGTTCTGGGAGGCTCGACTCGATTCTCTGAACCTGCCGTTCGGCTCGGAGACCTACCCGCTCGGCACCGATCAGTTCGGACGCGACATCCTCGCGAGGCTGCTCCACTCGATCAACACCGCCTTCGTCTCCGCCTTGATCGGAGTCTCGATCGCGCTGCTGCTCGGCGTGACCTTCGGGCTCATCGGCGGCTACTTCGATCGGGTGCGCACGGTCACCGAATGGGCCTTCACGCTCATCATGACCTTCCCCGGGATCCTGCTGCTGATCCTGCTCATGCCGGTGACGAAGGGCGACTACAGGTTCACCATGGCGATCTTCGGTGTCCTGTTGTCGCCAGGTATCTATCGCATCGTCCGAAACCAGACCATCGCCGTCAGCCGAGAGCTCTATGTGGATGCGGCCCGGGTCTCCGGACTCACGAACTTCCGCATCCTGTCCCGACACGTGCTCTCGGTCGTTCGTGGCCCGGTCGTCGTCGCTACCGCCTTCTTGGCTGGATCCGCGATCAACGTCCAGTCGGGACTGGCCTTCCTCGGGGTCGGCTCCAAGGTGATCCCGAGCTTCGGCTCGATGATCGGTGACGGCTTCCGCAATCTCTACGTGGACCCGTGGCAGTACGTCTGGCCTGCGCTCGCGCTCGGCGTCCTGAACGCCTGCTTCGTGCTGTTCGGCAATGCTCTTCGTGACGTGCTCCAAGGCAAGCCTCCGAAGCCCGCCAAGCAGGACGTGCAGGCCCTCGCGGCAGGATTTGAGGCATCGGACCACGAACCGGACACCAGCGCACTCCTCGAGGTTCGAGACCTGGGAATCGGATACGAAGGAACCGACGGCGTCGTCCGCGAGGTCGTGCGTGGCGTGTCGCTCACCATCCGCGATGGCGAGACCGTAGGACTCGTCGGAGAGTCGGGCTCTGGCAAGACTCAGACCGCGTTCGGGATCCTTGGCGTCCTGCCGACTGAGGCTCAGATCACGCGAGGCTCGATCCTGCTCGACGGCAAGGAGATCCTCGGGGCCTCGGAAGGAGTCCTGAAGAAGCTGCGCGGCGGCACGATCGCGTACGTCCCCCAGGAGCCGATGTCGAACCTCGACCCGGTGTACACGGTCGGTTCCCAGCTCGTCGAAGGAATCATCGCCTCGACGGGCAAGGGAAGGGCCGGGGCCCGCGAGCAGGCGCTCGCACTTCTGGACAGAGTCGGGATCCCGGATGCGAAGCGCGTGTTCGACTCCTACCCCCACCAGATCTCAGGTGGCATGGCCCAGCGAGTTCTCATCGCAGGCGCCATCGCGAGCCGACCTCGGGTCCTCATCGCCGATGAGCCGACGACGGCGCTGGATGTCACGGTCCAAGCCGAGATCCTTGACCTCCTCCGGGATCTCCAGTCCGAGTTCGGGATGAGCATCATCTTGGTGACGCACAACTTCGGGGTGGTCGCGGACATCTGCGAGCGGCTCGCCGTGATGCAGAAGGGCGAGATCGTCGAAGCCGGAATCACCAAGGACGTCTTCGCGAATCCGCAGCACCCGTACACGCGAATGCTCCTTGACTCGATCCTCGATGAGACAACCGTGCGCAGCGACCCCCCGAGCGGGGCGCTCGCGACCGCAACGAAGGAGGCATGACGTGCCCACCGCACCGCTGCTCAAAGCAAGGGATCTGAAGGTCTCCTACCCGGTGAGGGGCTTCCGCAAGCGCCCGATCGAGATCGTCCACGGTGTCGATTTCGAGATCGCGGCAGGGGAGACGTACGGCGTGGTCGGCGAATCCGGCTCCGGGAAGACGACGATCGGGCGCGCGGTCCTGGGGCTCGCGTCGGTCTCAGGCGGCACCGTCGAGTTCGATGGGCGTGACATCAGCCATCTCTCGCCTGGTGAGCGTCGTGCGATGGCGAAGGACATCCAGGTGGTGTTCCAGGATCCGTACAGCTCGCTCAACCCGGCGTTGACGGTCGGGGAGATCATCGCGGAGCCCCTTGTGGTCCAGGGGAGCACCCCCAAGGACGCACGCCGCCGAACGCTGGAGCTGCTGGACAGCGTCGGGCTTCCCTCGGACGCGGCCGATCGCCTCCCTCGAGAATTCTCGGGTGGTCAACGTCAACGCGTCGCGATCGCGCGAGCCCTCGCGCCCGAACCGCGACTGATCGTGTGCGACGAGCCCGTCTCCGCGTTGGATCTGTCGACGCAGAGCAAGGTGCTTGATCTCCTGCTCGACATTCAGCGGCGGACAGGAGTGGCGTACCTCTTCGTGTCGCATGATCTGGCCGTGGTCCGGCACATCAGTCACCGCGTCGGAGTCGTCTACCGGGGAGAGATCGTGGAGCAGGGACCGGCGAGCCGCGTGACGCTTGCGCCGGACCACCCCTACACGCAACGGCTGCTCCTCGCAGCGCCCGTGGCTGACCCGATCGCCCAGGAGAAGCGGCGGGCAGATCGGATCCGACTCAGGGACGAGCAGCGGCTCCGCGAGGCTCGCGCAGGCGCTGCCTAGCGGCGTCCCCGCAGTTTCAGCCCTCGTCCCCGAAGGCGGGAACGCCAATCGACCGGAGGAACTGCTCGCCGGCCTCCTGAAGCTCTGCGGCGTTCTGGGCGTACGCCCTCTGGGTCATGAGGCCCTGCAGGAGCGCCAACGACATCGTGGCGGCAACCTGCGGCTCGATCCCTTCGCCGAGCTCGCCGTGCTCCGCGAGCTCGGCGAAGGCACGGGTCAAGAACGTCTTGATCGCCGCAAGGCGCTGCTCCATGAACGCGTGCGCGGGATGCGAGGGGTCTCGGGCTTCCGACGTGAGCACGAGCTCGAGGTCGAACATGGCTCCGCCCATGCCGAGCGCGGCAGAGTTGAACGTCGCCAGCAGGGCTTCCCGTGGGTGTGCGAGCGGTCCGTCGGGCTCTGTGAGCGTCAATCTTTGGCGTCGCTCGTCGTCGAGGTCCTGCAGCACGGCCACGAGGAGTGCGTCCTTGTCGGGGAAGTGATGGAGCAGGCCGTTGTGGCTGACGCCCGCGCGCCGCGCCACCTCGGCGATGGTCATGCCGTGATAGCCGAGCTCCTCGAGGACCGATGCGCTGGCCTTGATGATCCCGGCGCGCACCTGCGTCGACTTCGCGTAGGGGCCGCGCTTGCGTGGCGTCTCCGATGAGGTCATACAGGCAATATAGCAACCGACTACGAATTTGGTGATATCCTCTCGGCAATCGGTTTCCAACGGTGTGAGACAAGGATCGGACAATGGCGACGAGCTTCCCTGACGGTTTCATCTGGGGTGCATCCACCGCGGCCCACCAGACTGAGGGCAACAACGTCAACAGCGACATGTGGGCCAGCGAAGGTATGTTCCCTGGTATGGAGCGCTCCGGCGATGCCTGCGACTCGTACCACCGCTGGCGCGAGGACATGCAGCTTCTCGCCGACTCGGGTCTGACGGCCTACCGCTTCTCGGTGGAGTGGGCTCGCATCGAGCCCGTCGAAGGTGAGTTCTCCCTCGCGGAGCTGGGGCACTACCGCCGCATGATCGAGCACGCCATCGGGCTCGGCCTTACGCCCGTGGTCACCCTTCACCACTTCACCGTGCCACGGTGGTTCTCCGAGCGCGGAGGCTGGTTCACCGAGGACGCCGTCTCCTTGTTCGAGCGGTACGTCGAGCGAACCGCTGCGATCCTTGACGGAGTCGAATGGGTCGTCACCATCAACGAACCGAACATGCTCGCGATGATGGTGGGGATGGCTCGGGCGTTCGCGCAGGCGCAGCAGGGCGGAGAGCAGCAGGAGTGGCAGAGCCCCACCGTCGACGGTGACCACGCCGACGACCAGGCGAGCCGGCCTCAGGTGCTTCCCGCTCCCGACCCCGAGATCGGCGCCATCCTCGTCCGAGCCCACGAGGCGGCGCGGACGGTGCTTCGGGCGCGCACGAAGGCGAAGATCGGCTGGAGCGTGGCGAACGGTGCGCTCGTCGCAAGGCCTGGGTCAGAGGCCCGCCTCCTTGAGGAGCAGCGAGTCCGCGAGGATCTCTACCTCGAGCCATCCAAGGACGACGACTTCGTCGGCGTGCAGTCCTACTCGAGCCAGTGGGTCGGCCCCGATGGCGTCGAGCCTCACCCCCCGCACCCGGACAACACGCTCGTCAACACCGCCTACCGACCCGACGCCTTGGGGATCGCGGTCCGCCACGTCGCCGCAGTGACGGGGGACACCCCCATCCTGGTGACAGAGAACGGCATCGCGACCGACGACGACGCGCGCCGTATCGCCTACACCATGGAAGCACTGGGCCACCTCGCCGAGGCGATCAAGGACGGTGCGGACGTGCGCGGCTACCTCCACTGGTCGCTGCTCGACAACTTCGAATGGGGCCACTGGGAGCCCACCTTCGGCCTCGTGGCAGTGGATCGCGAGACCTTCGCCCGCACTCCGAAGCCGAGCCTCGCGTGGCTTGGCTCCGTCGCTCAGAATGGTGGCATCGACTCATGACCGCGCTTCCTCTGCTTGCCGTTTCTACGGACGGCTTCGTGCACCTCGACCGTCTGCCGATGTCGAGCGTCCGTCGCGATGCCTCGATCGTGCTCGACGGGACGTGGGAGTTCCAGTTGCTCGGCAACGCTAGCGAGGCGCTCGGCGAGTGGACCACTGCGGAGGTTCCAAGCCTCTGGACGGTGACCTCTGACATCGACCGCCCGCACTACACCAATGTCCCGATGCCGTTCGAGGGCGTGCCGCCGATGCTCCCCGCGAGCAACCCCACGGGCGTCTACCGTCGGACGGTCTCGCTCTCCCGTCGCGATGGGATGCGCACGATCCTGCGCGTCGGCGCCTTCGAGAGCGGACTCTTCGTCTTCGTCAACGGAGTCGCCGCTGGCGCGGGGACGGACAGCCACCTCGCGACTGAGGTCGACATCACCGAGCACGTCCACGACGGTGACAACGAGATCATGCTCGTCGTCCAGAAGTTCACCCCCGAGTCGTACATCGAGGATCAGGACCAGTGGTGGCACGGCGGCATCTCCCGCTCCGTGTCGATCATCGAGGTCCCTGAGGTGAGGCTCGACGATGTCACGATCGTCGCCGACTTCGACGCGGTAGCAGGGCTCGGATCCTTGAAGGTGTCGGGACTCGTCTCGGCCCTCGCCCGAGAGGCCGCACGTGGTCACTCGGTCGAGATCGAGGTGCTCGGACAGTCAGCGACCGCCGATGTCACGGGCTTCCAGCCGTCGCAGACGCTTCCGAAGCCGAGCGACGAGCGCGATGAGAAGCCCCAGTCCTACGGGATGCCTCCGGACATGATGGACCTGGTGTCACTTGCACCGGCAGGCGCGGACATCGCCGAGCACCTGCGACCCGTGGCACGCCAGCTCGCGCAGACGGCCCTGCACGACACCGTCGCGGGTGAGGCGAGCCTCGCTCTCGACGGACTCGAGGTGTTGCCCTGGACGGCTGAGACCCCGCACCTTGAGTCGCTCGCGATCCGGTTGCGCGATCCCGAGGGCAAGGTGATCGATGAGGTCTCCTACCGAGTCGGGTTCCGCCGCGTCGAGATCGTCGGCCGTGACCTGCTCGTGAACGGCGCCCGTGTGCTGCTCCAAGGCGTCAACAGGCACGACTCGGACCCGCGTACCGGTCGCGTGATGACGCGCGAGAGCATGGCCCGCGAGCTTGCACTGATGAAGACGCACCACATCAATGCGATCCGTACCGCTCACTACCCGAACGACCCCGAGTTCCTCGACCTCTGCGACGAGTACGGCTTCTACGTGGTGAGCGAGGCGGACATCGAAGGACATGCCTTCGCCGACTCGATCGCGGACGATCCCCGGTACCTCGCGCGCTTCCAGGAGCGCTACTCGCGGATGGTGCTGCGCGACCGCAACCACGCCTCCGTGATCATCTGGTCCCTCGGGAACGAGACTGGCCACGGCGCTGCGCACCCCGCGATGGCCGCCTGGAGCCGCCACGTAGACCCCACCCGCCCCGTGCAGTACGAGGGCGCTATCGCGCCGGACTGGCACGCCGGGCACGCGTCGTCGGACATCGTCTGCCCGATGTATCCCGCGTTCTCCGCGCTTGAGTCGTACTCGGCCGACCCTCGTTCCGACCGTCCGCTGATCGCATGTGAGTACGCCTACTCGCAGGGCAACGCCACAGGCGGGCTCGCTCGATACTGGGAGTTGTTCGAGACCCTTCCGGGGCTTCAGGGCGGCTTCATCTGGGAGTGGCGAGACCACGGACTCGACCTCGATGGCGACGGGCACTACCGGTACGGAGGCGACTTCGGCGACGAGCCGAACAACGGCAACACGCTCTCCAACGGCATCGTCTTCCCCGACCTGACTCCTCAGCCTGCGCTCGTGGAAGCACAGGGAGTCTTCGCGCCCGTGCGCATCGTCAGCGACGCGGACGAGGTGCGACGTGGCATCCTCAAGGTGCGCAACAGGCAGCAGTTCAGCGGCCTGCAGTCACTCGCCGCCACGTTGCGAGTCGAGTTCGCCACGGGGCAGACGCTCACGTTCGCTTGTGAACTGCCCGTAACTGCGCCAGGAGCCACCGTCGAGATGGAGCTTTCCGCGGAGATCCGAGGTGCGGTGCAGGACGCAGACGCGATCGCGCTGGCGCTCGATCTCACGCTAGCCGTCGATACGGTGTGGGCACCTCGAGGCACCGGCTTGGGATCTCAGCAGGTCGAGCTTCCGTTCCGGCACACTGGCCTTCCGACGGGCGGCACACCGAGCGACCTCGCCGAGGACGGCACCATCGTCCATCCGCTTCTCGCTGCGCCGCCCGAGCTGTGCCTCTGGCGGGCCCTGACCGAGTGCGACAACTCGTTCGCGCTCGACAAGCGCTTCGTGCGGTCCGGCTTCTTCGCGCTCACCGCCGCGAGTCGCGAGGTTGAAGCCGGCGGTGACGCGACCATCGTGCGGACGGCCTACACCGCGGCGTACGGCGACCAGGTGATCCACACCAGAAGGATCGAGGAGATCGCCCCCGGCGACTACGTGCTCACCGAGGACGTGCAGCTTCCCGAAGGAACGAGCGACGGTTTGCGGGTGGGGATCGAGTTCACTCTGGTGCCAGGATTCGACCTCGCGGAGTGGACAGGCCTCGGCCCGTCCGAGAACTACCCCGATCGGCGCTCGGGTGTGACGCTCGGCCACTGGTCCGAATCGATCGAGGCGATGGACGTGCCCTACCTCAAGCCTCAGGAGAACGGCACCCGTGGTGGAGTGTGGAGCACGGCCCTCACAGGCGTTCCTGGCATCGTCGAGACGCAGCATGTCGAGCCCATGCACATGAACGTGTCACGGCACACCATTGGTGACCTTGAAGCTGCCTCGCACTGGTGGGAGCTGCCTGACCGCGACACCACGACCGTGCACATCGACATCGCCCACCGCGGCGTGGGAACGGCGCTGATCGGGCCCGATACCCAGCCCGCGTTCCGCCTTGACGCAACCTCGTACTCGTGGACGTGGCGTCTCACCATGGCCCAGAACTGACTCGTAAGGACTCAGACTCATGCTCAAGCCCCAGTCGACCGCGACGCGCGGCCTGATCAACCTCGACGGACTCTGGCGCTTCGCGCTGGACGCTGCAGACAACCCCCAGCCGTGGACGCGTCGTCTCCCCGGTCGTCTCGAAGCCGCCGTTCCGGCGAGCTACAACGACCTCTTCACCGACGCCGCGATCCGCGACCACATCGGGTGGGTCTGGTACCAGCGCGAGGTTGAGGTGCCCTTGGGCTGGGCGGGGGAGCGTATCGTCGTGCGCCTCGACTCCGCCACGCACGAGGGTCGCGTCTATGTCGGCGACGCCCTCGTCGCCGAGCACGTCGGCGGCTACACGCCGTTCGCCGCGGACATCACCGAGCACGTCACGCCCGGCGAGCGCTTCCGCCTCACGGTGGGTGTGTCCAACGTCCTCACAAACGAGACGATCCCGCCGGGCAAGGTCGCGGTCGGGATGTCGGGCAAGGAGTCCCTGACCTACCTCCACGACTTCTACAACTACGCAGGCCTGGCGCGATCGGTGTGGCTGTGCTCGGTGCCGGAGGTGAGCGTCGACGACGTCACCATCGTGACCCGCGTGGATGGCGGAACCGGACTTGTCGACTACTCGGTCGACCTCACCGGAGAAGGGGAGGTGTCGGTCGTCCTGCGTGACGAGGAGGGCGAGGTCGTGGCGAGTGCTGAGGGTGCGAGCGGCACCCTCACTGTGGACGCCGTCCACCTGTGGCAGCCGGGCGCGGCATACCTCTACGAGCTCGAGATCGAGGCGCTCGCGGATGGCGACACGCGGGACATCTACCGTCTGCCGGTCGGCGTCCGCACAGTTGAGGTCAAGGGTGCGGAGTTCCTTATCAACGGCGAGCCGTTCTACTTCACCGGGTTCGGTAAGCACGAGGACACCGCCGTGCGAGGCAAGGGCCACGACGATGCGTACCTGGTGCACGATTTCCAGCTCATGGAGTGGATCGGCGCGAACTCGTTCCGCACCTCTCACTACCCGTACGCGGAGGAGGTCTACGAGTTCGCGGACCGTCACGGCATCGTCGTGATCGACGAGACCGCAGCGGTCGGCCTCAACAACGAGGTCGCCGCCGGCCTGACTGGCCAGCAAGCTCCACCGACCTTCTCCGATGAGGCCTGCAACGACGCGTCCCAGGCGGCACTCGCGCAGCACGTCCGCGAGCTCATCGCACGCGACAAGAATCACCCGTCGGTGGTGATGTGGTGCCTCACGAATGAGACCGCGTCGAACGACCCCGCCTCGCGCGCATACTTCGAGCCGATCGTGGAGCTCGCACGAGAGCTCGACCCCACACGACCGCTCACCTACGCCGCGGTGATGTTCGCCAACCCCGACAATGACAATCTGGCCGACCTGTTCGACGTGATCTGCCTCAACCGCTACTACGGCTGGTACGTGACACCCGGCGACCTCGGTACTGCAGAGAACTTCCTCGAGCGTGAGCTGCGGATGTGGGCCGACAAGTACGGCAAGCCGCTGATGATGACGGAGTACGGCGCGGACACCATGTCAGGCATGCACTCGGTCTGGGACCAGCCCTGGACCGAGGAGTACCAGGACGACCTGCTCGCGACCTATCACCGTGTGTTCGACCGTATCCCCGAGTTCGTGGGCGAGCAGGTGTGGAACTTCGCCGACTTCCAGACTTCGATCGGCATCCACCGTGTCGATGGGAACAAGAAGGGTGTCTTCACGCGCGACCGAAGGCCGAAGAGCGTCGCACGGACCCTGCGGAAGCGCTGGTCCGAGATCGGGACGACGAAGCCTGCTGAGGGGTGATTGCCCACTTGTCGGTCTGCGTCGTGACGAACGCCTAGACGACGGCTGAAAGCTCGGCCCGCTGCGCAGAAGCGCTAGCCCTGTACTCCTCGGCGGCCGGTTCCAACGTGAACTCGATGCCGGCGCACCTTGGGGCTGACGAGGTGTTCCTCGCACGGCGTCAGCCGGCCGGGGCTCCAAGACGGCACGCGGGAGCGCGAAATCAGCCGGGAACGTGAGCCGGTGTCCCGGTTCAGGAATCGCGGGGACTAGGCCTGCCGTCCGAGCCAGGCCAGCGCGCCGTCCGCGGCCGTGGCTCCCATGCTGAACGAGGCCTGCAGCAGGTAGCCGCCCGTCGGCGCTTCCCAGTCGAGCATCTCACCCGCCACGAAGGTGCCGGGCATGCGGCGAAGCATGAGGTGCTCGTCCACCTCGGACCATGCGATCCCGCCTGCGGTGGAGATGGCGCGGTCGATCGGCATCGTGTCGGTGATCGCGACCGGCACGGCCTTGATGAGCTCCGCCATCTGCGCGGGATCGGCGGCCAGCGCCACCCCACGGGCCTCGCGGAGGAGGCCGATCGCCGCAGCGTCGAGACCCAGCGCGCGCCGCAGCCACGTCGACGTGGAGTCCTTGGGGCGCCGCCGCCCAAGTCGCTGCGCGAGCTGCGCCACGTCGATGTCGGGGCGCAGATCCACCAGGAGGTTGCAGTCGGCGCCGCCCATGGCGGCCGCCTCGAGTGCCGCGCGGATGTCTGCTCCGATCGCGTAGACGGGTCCGCCTTCGATCCCTGCGCGCGTGAGCATCGCGTCGCCGCGCTGAGGCGGTGCGTCGCTGCCGCGCACCGTGAGCGACACGTTCTTGAGCGGCGTCCCCGCGAACCGTTCGGCGAACACCTCCGACCAGTCGACGCGCATCCCGACGTTGGCGGCTCTGAGCGCCGTCACCTCGACTCCGCGCTCGCGGAATGGCTCCACCCACGCCCCGTCGGCGCCCAGATGCGGCCAGGAGGCACCGCCAAGCGCGAACAGGGTCACGTCGCTCGCGGCCGCACGAGTCTCTCCTGCGGAGTCCGTGATGAGCGGCCTGCCGTCGGGATCCCAGCCGGACCAGGTGGAGCGCCGCTCGATTCGCACGCCAAGCTCCTCCAGGTGCGCCAGCCAGGCTCGGAAGAGGGGAGTGGCGCGGAACGCCTCAGGGAACACCCGACCGCTGGAGCCCACGAAGGTCGGCTCACCGAGGTCGGCGCACCACGCGCGCAGGTCCTCAGGGCCGAACCGTTCGAGCATCGGAGCGATCCTCTGCGCGGAGGCGCCGTAGCGGGCGACGAAGGCTGCGAGGGCCTCTGAGTGGGTGATGTTCAGTCCGCCATGACCGGCGAGCAGGAACTTGCGTCCGGGCGAGGGCTTGCGTTCGTGGACGGTGACGGAGACTCCCGCTGAGGCGAGCGTCTGGGCCGCGAAGAGCCCGGCCGGTCCTCCTCCGATGACCGTCGCGGTGCTCATGGCCGTCGCCACGGGGCAGCGATCGCGCAGGTGAGCATGTGGCCAACGTAGTCCACGCGCGCGTGCCGGCCCGGCCCTCGTCTGCTCTCACGTGCGCCGGCGTGACGCTGTGGTGTTGCTCTCACACCCCCGTAGGGTGAGCACGAGGCGCGATCGTGGGTGTTTCGTCCACTCCCTTCCGGAGTGTTAGATTCGCGCCGAGCCGAGATCTGCTCGGCTGCCAGCTGGGGGGCGGGTGACGGCCGCCAGCCTGGACCGAGCGATCACGAGGGGCGGGCAGTGGCTCTAGGCGACTACTTCGACTCGGTGCTCGCTGCCGCTCGCACCGGGGCCGCGTGGGCGTGGGAGAGTCTCTACCGCGATCTCGCTGGGAACGTGGGCGGCTACCTCAGGAGCCGTGGCGCTCCCGACGTGGAGGACCTCGTCTCTGAGACCTTCCTGTCCGTGGCGAAGGACATCCACCGCTTCGAGGGCGACGAGAGCGACTTCCGCTCCTGGGTCTTCACCATCGCGCACCGGCGTATGCAGGATGCGTTCCGCAAGCGCGGGCGCGAGGTCCGCACGATGGACGGCGACACGGCGATGGAGGTCGCAGAGACGCATTGGCTCGGGGACACCGAGTCGGACGCGATGAACGCGATGTCCCTGATCGAGGTGGAGAGCCTGATCTCCCACCTGTCCGAGGCGCAGCGTGACGTCCTCATGCTGCGGGTTGTCGGTGACCTGTCCGTGGCCGAGGCGGCGCAGGCGCTCGGACGCTCCGAAGGGGCGGTCAAGGCGATCCAGAGCCGTGCGCTGAAGGTTCTTCGGAAAAAACTTGCGGACGGTGCGTCACCTTTCGATGGGCGCGAGCGATGACAGGAGTGCTATGACTTCACGCCGCATCTCCGACGCAGACGTCGAAGCCATGCTCGCCGGCCGCAGGCCGGCGGACCCAGAGTTGGGCGTCCTCTCCGACGCGGTCGACGGCATCCGTCGCACCTACGTCACGGAGATGGACGACGCGCACGTAGTCGGCCTTTCAGGTCGGCTCGCCGCCGTGGCCGCCGCCGCCCCCCTTGACGGCGGCCCGGTCGGCGCGTCGCGTCCCTCCTCTTCAGGCACGCGCCGTCGTGGCGCGATCGCCCTCGCTCTTGCGGGTCTTGGTGCAGTCGCCTTCGGTGGCGCCGCCATGGCCGACGAGGCTGCTCCCGGAGACTTCCTTTACGGGCTCGACCGCGCGCTCGAGGTGGTCGGGATCAACAACGGCGGAGCGCAGGAGCGCCTCGCCGAGGTGCAGGCCCTCCTCGCGGACGACGAGGTGGAGCAGGCGCTCGACACCTCCGTCGAGGCCGTCGAGGACATGGACGGGATGGACGACGACGAGGCGGAGGAGCTGACCGGGCTCCTGCACGCGGCCGAGTCGGTGCTCAACGAAGGCTCGGAGCAGTCGCTCGAGCGGCGTGAGCAGGTCGCCGCGATGCTGACGTTCATGACGCAGACGGAGCTCACGGGCCGTGAGTTCGGTCAGGCCGTGTCCCAGCACGCGCGGGGCATCGTCGAGCCCGAGGCCGCCGACGAGGACGCTGTCGCCGCTGAGGGCGGCAGCGGCTCGGAGCCGGCTGTCGAGGAGGACGTGACCGACGAGGCGCCCGGCAACTCCGGCAACGCGAACGGCGGCGCTGGCAACTCCAAGGAGGGTTCAGGCAGCTCCGGATCGAACGCGGGCGGCGCGAAGAGCGGCGACGACGCGGGAAGCTCGACCGATGAGGACGCCAAGCCTGGCCCGAACTCGAACTCCAACCCGAACGCGACCGCGGACACGCGCGGGAACTCGGGCGACAAGTCGAAGTCCACCAGCAAGGACTGAGCCCGTAGCAGGACCGCTGCCCGCAGAGCGCGTGGCCGCCGTCACCTCGTAGCTCAGCTCAGCAGCGCGCCCAGCTCCGCACCCCACGCGCGTGCCTTGGACAGCTCGCCCTCCTTCAGGAGGTCGGCCTGCTCGGGTCCGGCGTTGCGGAAGTCCACGCGGAAGCCCTTGGGCTGCGCGAGCAACGTGCAGCCTCGCGATGCCTCCGCACGGATGATCGCGGTCGCGGCCCCGCGGCCGAGCGGCCCGCGGACTCGAGTATCGAAGGCCGTCGCAGGGATCCTGAGCTCGGGCAGGCCGTCCAGCCAGTCCCTCATGAGCGGCTCGTCGGTGCGAGGCTCGGCATGATCGTCGTTGACCTTGTGGGCGGTGGCGGTCGCGATCGACTGCGTCGTGGGAAGGGTCATCCCGTGCACGGGTGCGCCGGCGATGAGCGCGCGCAGGCCGACGGCCTCGGCGGGGTCTGCGCTGGCGGTCGAGACGGCTTTCGCCTCGTCTCCGATGCCCTCGGCGATGGCATGGGCGACTGCGGCGGTGTTGCCCCACAGCGACTCGTAGACGACCCAGATAGCCATGCTTAAGCGTCGCGCGTCCGAGGGGTCCTTTCGTCGGTCCAAGGTCCTGGCAGGGCCGCGATCTCGCGGTGGTGCGGACCTCGGCGGCGTGGCGCCTACGCAGCCGACCCGAGCGTCGAGGAGCCTTCAGCGAGCGCAGTGTCGAGAGCAAGCATCTCGGCGGCGAATCGTGCCCTGAGCGTCGCCTTGGTGTCGTCGTCGCAGAATGCGCCGTCGATGCCTGCGAGGGCGATGCGTCGCGCGTCGTCCACACCGAGTCCCATCAGGGGAAGCGCCTCGGTGAACTCGCGCGCCACTGAGGTGCGGAAGAAGACCGCGTCGTCGGAGGAGAAGCTGACGGAGAGCCCCTCGTCGATCATCCGCCTGATCCGGTGCTGCGGGTCGATCGTCCAGCCGGAGCAGATGGTCGTGGACCAGGGGGTCGTGGCGAAGTGGATGTGGGAGTCGCGTGCGCGGGCCGTGAGCTCGGCGTCGTCCACGATCCTGTAGCCGTGGTCGATCCTGTCGACCTTGAGCACGTCCATGGCGACGCGGACGTTCGCAGGGCTGTCGACGGGCCTCTCGCCTACGTGAGCGGTGGCGCGGAGCCCGTGGGAGCGGGCGAGCGCGTAGGCGTCGGCGAAGCGTCCCGGGTCCTCGGTGAGCTCAGGCGTCAGGTCGTCCTGGCCGATGCCGACCACTTCCGGCAGCGGGTTGTCGAGCACGGTCTCCACGAGCTCGAAGGCGGAGGCCGCCGACTCCTGACGGTTGATCGCGACGACGATCCTGAAGCCGACCCCCAGATCGCTCTCGGCGGCACGCAGACCGTCGATGATCGGGTCCATGAGGTCGCGATAGCCGAGGCCCTTGGGGGCGAAGTACTGGGGGTTCACGTAGTACTCGCGGTAGCGGAGGGATCCCGCGGCGACGTCGGCTCGTACGCCGTCGTACGCGACCTGGGCCAGATCGTCGGCGCTCCTGAGCACGTCGGTCGCTGCGCGGAAGGCGACGAGGAAGTCCGCGAGATCGTCGTACGCGAACAGCGCCTCCGGGTCCGTCGTGGGGAGCGCCACGCCGTAGCGGTCGGCGAGCTGGATCAGTCTGGCGGCCGACATCGTCGAGACGAAGTGGCAGTGAAGCTCAGTCTTGGGGACGAGCCTGAGGTAGTCATCGATGCGCATCGGAGCTCCTTCCGCGGGGCATTGAACCGCATCGATGTTTCGGTGGTGAGTCGCGCGAGGCCGGTGTTTCGACACGTCGTGCTGAGTTGTGGTCGCGGTTGTCCCGGAACGCTCCTTTCCAATGTTGGTGATGTGGAATACCTCACACGGAGGAGCGATGCTTGCACTTACCGTCCGGGGTATCGTCAAAGGCATCGAGTGCCTCCATCGCGCTCGATCGCTGAGGGATCGATGGACAGGTTCGAGCGAGGTGCGTCCCGCGCGCCCGCGCCTGTGCTGGTCACGCTCTCTCGCGTCAACCGCTGAGGGGCTGATGGCCTCAGAACCAGGAGATCCACACAGGATGGCTACGCCGAACGAGGCCGTGCAGGCCGCGCTCAAGATCGACGGCGCGAAGGCGACCGCGATGGTCGACATCGAGACCGGGATGACGCTCGCAACCGCAGGGTCGGGCATCGACCTCGAGGTCGCGGGTGCTGGAAACACCGAGGTGCTGCGCGCCAAGCTGCGCGTCATGGACTCGACCGGCATCCAGGGGCCGATCGAGGACATCATGATCATCCTCAAGGATCAGTTCCACATCATCCATCCGCTCACCGCGGCGACCGGCCAGGGCCTGTTCCTGTACCTCGCGCTTGAGAAGGACAAGGCGAACCTGGCGATGGCGCGCCGCCAGCTCGAGAACATCGAGAAGGCAATCGAGATCTAGCATCCGTGCGGCGGGGCGGCTCTCAGGCTGCCCCGCCGTCGGCTTGCCTGGGGAGGGAAGCATGCCTGCAGAGGTCATCAAGGTGGTCGTCGGCGGACCGTTCGGTGCCGGCAAGACCACCTTCGTCCAGACTGTCACCGCCGACTCGGTGGGAGCCGAGCGTGAGGTCACGGACGCGACGTCGGCCCTCAAGCAGCGCACGACGGTCGCGATGGACCACGGCACCGCGCGCCTCGACGACGACACCGTCGTCACCCTCTTCGGAACCCCCGGCCAGGAGCGTTTCAGCTTCATGTGGCCGGTGCTGTCCACGGGCATGAGCGCGTATGTGCTGCTCGTCGACGCGAGCAGGCTCCAGGCCCTCGCTCAGCTCCGGTCGATCGTCCGCCAGTTCCAGGGCTTCGCGCCCGACGTGCCGTTCGTCGTGGCCGCGAACCGATGGGATCAGTCAGCGCAGTCGCCCGCCGAGGTGGCGGCCTTCGTCGGGATCGACGAAGCCGCGCTCGTGCAGTGCGATCCGCGAGACCCCGCCGACTGCGAGAGGGTGCTGCGCCACCTTCTCGGGAGCGTCGCGCTCGCGCGCTAGACGCACCCCGTCGCCCCCTCTCCTCACTCCGAAAGGACCTTCGTCGTCATGATCGTCGCCAAGCACGGCCTGCTCGCCGCGGCCCGCCTGCGCAAGCAGGTGGACGGGATCCGGCGGGTGGTGATCGCCCGCACTGACGGCATCGCGCTGTACGACGACGTGCCTCTCGAGCAGCGGGACGGCGCCGCTGCGCTCACGGCCGCGGTGCTGGGGCTCGCCGATACGTCGTCAGCGTCGCTGGACCTCGATGAGGTGCAGTTCACCTTCACGATGGGCGCGCAGGGCAGCCTGTTCGTGGTTCCCGTCGATCACCAGCATCTGCTGGCGATCGTCGCGGAGGCGGGAGTCGACACCGTAGCGCTCGCGAGTGCTGCTCAGTCGGAGATCGCAGTCCTCAGGCGCCTCGCGGGCCCAGCGATGGCGGTCTCGTGATCCCCCGCGAGGAGTGCGCCGAGGCTGCGGCACTGCTGCGCCAGGCGACGGGCGTCCGCAGGGTCGTCTTCTCGCTGCAGGACGGCATCGCGCACTACGACGACGCTGTTCTTGAGGAGCGCGCGGCGGGTGCCGCCTGCGTGGCGGCGCTGATGGGGGCTGCGGGGCTGTCAGCAGAGGTGTTCGATCTCGGATCGCCGCAGGGCGTGATCGTCTACGGCGAGGACGTGCAGCTGATCGTGCGTCCCGTGGGCACTCAGCTGCTGATGATCGTGGTCGTGGACCTGGAGTCGTCGGGTCACGACGTCTATCGGCAGGTGCGCACTGTTGCGCGCCGCATGGAGGAGCGGGCCGCGGAGCCAGGTCTCGTCTGAAGCGCGTCAGGTCTGGAGGCGTCAGGCCGCGGTGCGGCGCAGCACCTCGCTGAGCTGCTGCGCGGCCTCGACGACAGCGGTGGCGTGCATCGCGGCGGGGTGCGAGGTGAGGCGTTCCGCTGGTCCGGAGATCGAGACGGCGGCGATGACGGTCCCTGCGGTGCCCCACACGGGCGCGGAGACGGAGCTGACGCCCGGCTCGCGCTCTCCCGAGGATTCGGCGTAGCCGCGTTCGCGGACCACCGAGAGGTCGCTCGCGGTGTAGCGGGCGTGCGAGAGCGTCCTGTGGATGCGCGCGGCGTCCTCCCATGCGGTGAGGACCTGTGCCGCGGATCCGGCGGACATGGTCATGGTGGTGCCGACGGGGATGGAGTCGCGCAGTCCCATGGGGCGGTCGGCCGCGGCGATGCAGATGCGCTGGTCGCCGTGGGGTCGGTAGAGCTGCGAGGACTCGCCGGTGCGGTCGCGCAGGACGGTGAGGACGGGCTGAGCGGCGGAGACGAGGCGATCCTCGCCGACGGCGGCGGCGAGCTGTGCGAACCGGGGGCCGAGGATGAAGGCGCCGGAGGGGTCGCGCCCCACGAGGCGGTGGTGCTCGAGCGCGAGCAGGAGCCGGTGGGCGGTCGGCCGCGCGAGGTGAGTGTCCGCGACGATCTGTCCGAGGGTGGCGGGGCCCTCCTCCAGGGCGGCGAGCAGAGCCGCCGCCTTGTCAATCACGCCGACGCCGCTATGATTGTCCATAGAGCGATACTAGCGTCTCAAATTGTGAGATGTCTAGGCCTGATCCAGAGGAGGAACGCATGGGCACCACCCTTGCCGAGAAGCTGTGGAGCGACCACCTGGTGAAGAAGGGCGAGGGCGGCGCCCCCGACCTCATCTACATCGACCTTCACATGTGCCACGAGGTCACCAGCCCCCAGGCCTTCGAGGGCCTGCGCCTGGCCGGCCGTCAGGTCCGACGCCCGGACCTCACGATCGCGACCGAGGACCACAACACGCCCACGCTCGACATCGACCTGCCGATCGCGGACAAGACCAGCCGCACCCAGGTGGACAAGCTGCGCGAGAACGCCAAGGAGTTCGGCATCCGCATCCACTCGCTGGGTGACGCCGACCAGGGCATCGTGCACGTCGTCGGCCCCCAGCTGGGCCTCACCATGCCCGGCATGACGGTGGTCTGCGGTGACTCGCACACCTCCACGCACGGCGCCTTCGGTGCGCTCGCGTTCGGCATCGGCACCTCCGAGGTGGAGCACGTGCTCGCCACGCAGACGCTGCCGCTCAAGCCGTTCAAGACGATGGCGATCAACGTCAACGGCACGCTGCCCAAGGGCGCGACAGCCAAGGACATCATCCTCGCGATCATCGCCAAGATCGGCACCGGCGGCGGCCAGGGCTACGTGCTCGAGTACCGCGGCGAGGCCATCCGCAACCTCTCCATGGAGGGCCGGATGACGATCTGCAACATGTCGATCGAGGCGGGCGCCCGCGCCGGCATCATCGCTCCCGACGAGACGACCTTCGAGTACGTGAAGGGCCGCCCCCACGCTCCCGAGGGCGAGGACTGGGATGCCGCCGTCGAGTACTGGAAGACGCTCAAGACGGACGACGACGCGGTGTTCGACACCGAGGTGGACCTGAACGCTGACGAGCTCGAGCCGTTCATCACCTGGGGCACCAACCCCGGCCAGGGCCTGCCGCTCTCGGCCGACGTGCCGAGCCCCGAGGACTTCGCCGAGGAGTCCGACCGCGAGGCCGCGGTCAACGCCCTCGAGTACATGGGCCTCACGCCCGGCACACCGCTGCGCGACATCGAGATCGACACGGTGTTCCTCGGCTCGTGCACCAACGGCCGCATCGAGGACCTCCGCGCCGCCGCAGCGATCCTTCAGGGACGCAAGAAGGCGGACAACATCCGCCTGCTCGTGGTCCCCGGCTCCGCGCGCGTCCGCCTGCAGGCGGAGCGCGAGGGCCTCGACAAGGTCTTCCTCGACTTCGGCGGGGAGTGGCGCAACGCCGGCTGCTCGATGTGCCTGGGCATGAACCCTGACCAGCTCAAGCCGCAGGAGCGTTCCGCCTCCACCTCGAACCGCAACTTCGAGGGCCGCCAGGGCAAGGGCGGTCGCACCCACCTCGTGTCCCCGCTCGTCGCCGCCGCCACCGCGGTCCGCGGCACCCTGTCCAGCCCCGACGACCTCGAGGACGCCCCCGCGGCGCTCGCGTAAGGAGACCAGCCATGGAGAAGTTCACCACGCACACCGGCGTCGGCGTCCCGCTGCGTCGCTCCAACGTCGACACCGACCAGATCATCCCGGCGGTGTACCTCAAGCGCATCACGCGCACCGGCTTCGAGGACGCTCTCTTCGCCGCCTGGCGCGGCGACGAGTCGTTCATCCTCAACCAGCCCGAGTACAAGGCCGGTTCCGTGCTGGTCGCGGGCCCGGACTTCGGCACCGGCTCGTCGCGTGAGCACGCGGTGTGGGCGCTCAAGGACTACGGCTTCAAGGTGGTCCTCGCCTCGCGCTTCGCCGACATCTTCCGCGGCAACTCGGGCAAGCAGGGCCTCGTCACGGGCATCGTCAGCCAGGAGAACATCGAGCTCCTGTGGAAGCTGCTCGAAGCCGAGCCGGGCAAGGAGATCACCGTCTCCCTCGAGGACCGCACCGTGACGTGCGGCGAGCTCACCGTGCCGTTCGAGATCGACGACTACGTGCGCTGGCGCCTCATGGAGGGCCTGGACGACATCGGCCTGACCCTCCGCGATGAGGCAGCGATCACGGAGTTCGAGGGCACGCGTGACGCCTGGCGTCCGAAGACGCTGCCCGCGAAGACCCTCCCCAAGGAGGAGATCGTCGCGGCACGCCCGGTCGACTGATCGTCTGAGCAGAGGTGCGGGCGCGAGGGCGTGGATCGGAGACGGTCCGCGCCCTCGCGCTTCGTCCTTGCCCGGGCCTCTGCGTGGCATCGGGGTGTGCGGAACCCGGCTCGATAAGATGCACCTGTGAATCCTGCACCCGAGGTCAAGCGTCGGCGCCGCGGCGCCGTGCTCGAGGACGCGATCCTTGACGCCGCCTGGGAGGTGCTCTCCGAGGGTGGATACCCCGCCTTCACCCTCGACGCCGTGGCACGGCGCGCGCACACCAGCCGCACTGTGCTGGCCCGACGTTGGGACAGCCGTGCCACCCTGCTTGCAGCGACCGTCGCACATCAGGCGCAGCGCGAGGCAGGCGAGCCCATGGACACCGGGACGCTCCGCAACGACGTCCTCGTGCTCCTCGGTGAGGCCTCCCTGAACCTGGACCGCTTCGTCGCGCTGCTCTACGCCTCGGCCTCCGGCGACGGCATCACCCACGTGACCCCGCCCGCGCGCCTGCGCGAGCTCTTCCTGTCCGAGTCGGCGGCCCGCATGGAGGACGCCTGGTTCCGTGCCGTCGACAGGGGAGAGGCCCCCGATGGGCCGATCGATCCTTGGCTGCTCGCCCTTCCCCTCGACCTCTTCAGCGCCGAGGTGCTGATGACCCGGCAGGCGCCGGGCGCGCTTCGGCTCGCCTGGATCGTCGACGAGGTCTTCATGCCTCTCGTGCGCGCCAGGATGGAGTAGCCGCCATGTCCTCCCCGCAGTCAGTCGCGTCCCCGATCAGCACGGGGACCCAAGCGGCGCGTCTGGCGGCGGCCGCGCTCGTCTCCTCGGCGGCGGTGCTGCTCTTCGCCGTCCACGTGCGTCCGCTCGGCTACGTGCCCCTGGTGCTCGGCGTCGTGCTCGGGCTCCTCGTCGACCGCGCGCTCGGTCGTGACCTCGCGCTGATCGCCGCAGGTCAGGCGATCATCTCCGTCATCTCCCTCAAGGCCGACCTGTCGAACGCCGGCATGACGAGGTTCGCGGTCGTGCAGTCGCTCGCGGTGCTCGTGCCGTGGGCGGTCTCCAAGTGGCTCTACCGGGACGATGCGGTGCACTTCCCTGTGCGCACGGGACGACGCTGGACCCCCGCCATGTGGGCGTACCTCGCCGCCGTCGTCGTCATCGGCTACCTGCTGCTTCCCTGGTACTTCCTCAGCTCCGGCGTCTACCTCAACTGGCCGCCGCTCGAGGGCGGCTCGGACATCGCCCGTCTGTTCGTCGGGGTCAACGCCGTCGGACTCTGGGACGAGCTGTTCTTCATCTGCGTCGTCTTCGGACTGCTGACGCGGCACTTCTCAGTGCCCGTCGCGAACGTCCTGCAGGCGATCGTGTTCGTGTCCTTCCTGTGGGAGCTCGGCTATCGCGAGTGGGGGCCGGCGCTCACCATCCCGTTCGCGCTCGTCCAGGGCTGGCTGTTCTCGCGGGTCCGGTCGCTCGGCTACGTCGTCACCGTGCACCTGCTGTTCGACGCCGTCGTGTTCGCCGTGCTCGTCCACGGGCACCACCCCGAGCTGTTCGACATCTTCGTGACCGCACCATGACAGCGTCCTCCATCCCGCCCGCCACCGCCGACCTCGCCGGCGCGCTCGCGGCACAGCTCATCGAGGACCTGGGAAGCACGCCCGGCACGAGGACCGTCGGGATCGCCGGCGGTCCCGGCTCCGGGAAGTCGACGCTTGCGTCTGCACTCGTGGGTGCGCTCCGCACCAGGCGTCGCGATCTCGCGCCCGCACTGGTTCCGATGGACGGCTTCCACCTGCGCCAGGCGGAGCTCGTCCGACGAGGCCTCGCCGACAGGAAAGGGGCTCCCGAGACGTTCGACCCTGCGGGGCTGGCCGGGGTGCTCGACGCGCTGCGCGCCCCACGCCGCGGCCCGGTGGCCGTGCCCGACTACGACCGCGCCCTCCACGAGCCCGTGCCCGGACGCATCAGCGTGCCGTCGGAGACCCGCATCGTCGTGGTCGAAGGCAACTGGCTGTGCCTCGACTCGTCACCGTGGCTCAAGGTGCGGGAGCGTCTCGACTCGGTGTGGTTCCTCGACGTGCCGTGGGACGTATGCCGCGAGCGGTTGGTGCGCCGACGCGTCGCCACAGGGCGCGAGCCCGGGGCGGCGCGCGCCTGGGTCGACGCGGTCGATGCGGAGAACTACTGGCTCGCCCACGACTCTTCCCGCCTCGCGGACCGGATCCTCACGCCCGGGAACGACAGGGCCTGACAGCGTCGTCCTGGATCAGCGCTCGTGCGGCAGCGGCGTGTCAAGCCAGGCGCGCGTGCCGAACGATCCGAGCGACGCTCCCGCCACGGTGGCCGCCCACGCGATGTCGTCGTAGATCCGCTCGTCCTCGAGCCCCAGCTCGGCGATCCTGTGCGTGAAGGCGCCGTGGAAGAAGTCGCCCGCGCCCAGCGTGTCGGCGACGTCCACCGCAGGGACCTCGACCTCGCCGGCCGACACCGGGGTGCGGTAGAGCACCGAGGACCCGCCCCTCGTGATGACGGTCCGCTCCACTCCGAAGGACTCGAGTGACGCCATCACCGCCTCCGCTTCGCCCTCCGTGCCCGGAGGAGCGAAGTCGTCGGACACCACGGCGACGTCCACGTGGGCCAGCACCTCGGGCGAGTACGGCTTCCACGACCCCGCGTCGAGCACGACCGGGATGCCGGACGCGCGTGCCGCCTCCGCCAGGGGGATCGCGAGGTGGCGGTGATATCCGTCGATCAGCAGCGCGTCGGCACCGTGGAGGATCACGCCGACGTCCAGGTCGGAAGGCGTCTGGCGAGCGGCCATCGCGCCGCCGGTCGGAGAGACCACCGCACGGTCGCCGGTGGAACGCGTGACCATGATCGCCGCCGTCGCAGGAGGCCCGTCGCCCGAGTCGTCCGCGATGAGCACGTCCACCCCGCACGCCTGCAGATCTCCCGTGACCTGCGCGGTGAGCGGATGCACGGGGAGAGCGGTCACGAGCGTCGTGGCCGACCCGCACCGAGACGCGGCGACGGCGGCGTTCGCCGCAGGGCCACCCGCGGCGATCACGAAGTCGAGCGCCCCAACCTTCTCGTTGGGCAACGGCAGGCGCTCCACGAGCTGGACGATGTCGAGCGTCGTCAGCCCTGTGGTCAGCACTCGCGGCGGCCTGGTCACGTCGCCCACTGTAGGACTGCGAGCGGTCGCTCCGCCATGGCGAACCACCTGGCAGACGTTCGCCCACAGCATCACTGATCCCCAAGAAGGCGGGCGAGCGGCCAACCATGCGGCACCATAGGACCATGACCGATTCCATCCGCGTCACCGGCGGACGGCCGCTCGAGGGCGAGATCACCGTCCGCGGCGCCAAGAACTTCGTCTCCAAGGCCATGGTCGCCGCACTGCTCGGCACCAGCACCTCCACCCTCAGGAACGTCCCTGACATCCGCGACGTCAAGGTCGTCTCCTCGCTGCTCCGCCTGCACGGCGTCGACGTCGACTACGACGTGGACGCGGGCGTCCTCACCATGGACACGTCCCAGCTGCAGCCCGCGGACGCCATGCAGATCGCCACCCACGCGGGCTCGTCCCGGATCCCGATCCTGCTGTGCGGTCCGCTGCTCCACCGCCTCGGCGAGGCGGTGATCCCGGACCTCGGCGGCTGCCGCATCGGGGACCGCCCCATCGACTTCCACCTGGAGATCCTCCGCAAGTTCGGCGCCGTGGTCACCGAGGCCGGCGACGGGCTCCACCTCAGCGCGCCCAACGGGCTCAAGGGCATCCACCACGAGCTGTCCTACCCGTCGGTCGGCGCCACCGAGCAGCTGCTCCTCACCGCTGTCATGGCCGAGGGCATCACCACGCTGCACAACATGGCCGTGGAGCCCGAGATCAAGGACCTGATCGACACGCTCCAGAAGATGGGCGCGATCATCTCGGTGGACACCGACCGCTCGGTCACGATCGAGGGCGTGCCGGAGATGTTCGGCTACGACCACGTGGCGCTCGGCGACCGCATCGAGGTCGGCTCGTGGGCCTGCGCGGCGCTCGCCACCGGGGGCGACATCATGGTCCGCGGCGCCCAGCAGCGTCACATGGGCATGTTCCTCAACGTGTTCCGCAAGGTCGGCGGCGAGTTCACCGTCACACCAGAGGGAATCCGCTTCCGCCACCCCGGCGGCGACCTCAAGCCCATCGCCATCCAGACCGACGTGCACCCCGGCTTCATGACCGACTGGCAGCAGCCGCTCGTCGTCGCCCTCACCCAGGCCACCGGCCTCAGCATCGTCCACGAGACGGTCTACGAGAACCGCTTCGGCTTCACCGACGCGCTCGAGAAGATGGGCGCGCAGGTCCAGCTCTACCGCGAGTGCCTGGGCGACAAGAAGTGCCGGTTCGGCCAGCGCAACTTCACCCACTCGGCCGTGATCTCCGGGCCCACGCCCCTCAAGGCTGCCGAGATCGAGGTCCCCGACCTGCGCGGCGGCTTCTCTCACCTCATCGCGGCGCTCGCCGCCGAGGGCACCTCCACCGTGCACGGTATCGGGATCATCGACCGCGGCTACGAGAGCTTCCGCGACAAGCTTGCCGCGCTCGGCGCGAGCGTGGAGTGACGTGGCCACCCCAGAGACCCGCGGCTACAAGGCCGCCGCGATCTTCCTGCGCTCCATCTTCGGGCCCGTCACCCGCAAGGACTGGCACGGCGCGGAGAACCTGCCCAAGGACTCCGGCTTCATCGCCGTCTCCAACCATGCGAGCTACGCCGACCCGATCACGCTTGCGCACTACCTGTACCTGAACGGCCATCCGCCCAGGTTCCTCGCGAAGTCATCGCTGTTCGAGGCGCCGGTGCTGGGGAAGATGCTCTACGGCGTCGACCAGATCCCCGTGTACCGAGGCACCACCAAGGCCAAGGACGCGGTGGACAAGGGGATCGAGGTGCTTCGCCGCGGCGACTGCATCGCGATGTTCCCTGAGGGCACGCTCACACGCGACCCCGAGCTCTGGCCCATGGTCGCGCGCACCGGTGCCGCCCGCATGGCGCTCGACGCAGGGGTGCCGATCGTGCCCGTCGCACAGTGGGGTGCGCACAAGCTGCTCGCGCCGTACGGCAAGGTCCCCAAGCCGATCCCGCCCAAGAAGATCACCGTGGTCGCGGGGCCGCCGCTCGACTTCAGCGACCTCAAGGAGGGCGCCAGGGACGCGGAGACCCTCCGCATCGCGACGAACAGGATCATCGACACGCTCACACACATGCTCGAGGACATCCGCGGGGAGAAGGCGCCCGAGGGCCGCTGGGACATGCGTCGAGGAGAGCGGGTCATCGGGGGAGGGTCATGACGCGCGCCGCCGTGCTCGGTGCAGGCGCATGGGGCACCACCTTCGCCGCAGTCCTCGCCGACGCCGGCACCGACGTCACGCTCTGGGGGCGTGACGCCACCGCGATCGCTCAGGTGCGCGATGAGAGGCGGAACGACCGCGCACTCTCAGGACTCGAGCTGCCCGATGGCCTTCACGCGACGACCGATGCCGCCGAGGCGCTCGCGGATGCCGACATCGTCGCTGTCGCGCTGCCCGCGCAGCACGTGCGGGGGATCGTCGCGGAGATGACCCCGCTGGTGCCCTCCGGCGCCGTGGTCGCCTCGCTCATGAAGGGCATCGAGCTGGGCACGCATGAGCGCATGTCGCAGGTGCTCGGCGAGGCGTGGGGAGTCGGCGACGAGCGGATGACGGTCGTCTCGGGCCCCAACCTGGCCAAGGAGATCGCCTCCAAGCAGCCGACCGCGACCGTGATCGCCGGCGTGAATCCTGCGGCGACCGAGTTCGTCGCCGCGTCCACCGCATCGGCCTACTTCCGCCCGTACACGAACTCGGACGTGGTCGGGGTCGAGCTCTCCGGCGCCTACAAGAACGTGATCGCGGTCTCCGTCGGCATCGCCGACGGGATGGGCTTCGGCCACAACACCACTGCCACCGTCATCACCCGCGGACTCGCGGAGATCACTCGCCTGGGGCTCTCGCTCGGTGCGCTCCCCGAGACGTTCTCGGGCCTCGCGGGCATGGGCGACCTCATCGCCACCTGCGCCTCGCCGCTGTCACGCAACCACACGCTCGGGTCCGCTATCGGTCGTGGAGCGAGCCTCGACGAGGCCATCGCCTCGACCGGGGGCACCGCCGAGGGCGTCAAGACCTCGCTGTCGATCCAGGAGCTCGCGCGTGACCAGGGCGTCGACGTGCCGATCTGCGATGCCGTC
The DNA here is from genome assembly GCF_030418315.1 of Demequina zhanjiangensis. Classification (GTDB taxonomy): domain Bacteria; phylum Actinomycetota; class Actinomycetes; order Actinomycetales; family Demequinaceae; genus Demequina; species Demequina zhanjiangensis. Next base: position 42,408 of record NZ_JAUHPV010000012.1, on the reverse strand, counting down.
GTGGCGATGATCCACGAGGGCGCGCCCAAGGAGGGCGTCCTTCAGGCGCTCGTGTCGCGTCCGCGCAAGGCAGAGGGGCAGTAGGGTCGAGCGTGACCACGATCGAAGGGACGCGATGACGAAGCCGACCGTGGCCGTGCTGTTCGGCGGCCGCTCGTCCGAGCACGGCGTATCGTGCGTGACTGCAGGGGGAGTGCTCGGAGCGATCGACCGCGACCGCTACGACGTCCTCGCCATCGGCATCACGCGCGAGGGGCGCTGGACTCTCGCGTCCACCGACCCGTCCGACTGGGGCATCGCAGACGGCTCCATGCCTGCTGTCGCCGACGAGGGCCCCACGGTCCTCCCGCCGCGTCAGCGCGGTGACTCGGAATGGCGGCTCGAGGCCGACGGCACCGTGTCCTCGCTCGGCACGGTCGACGCTGTCTTCCCCCTGCTCCACGGCCCGTACGGCGAGGACGGCACCATCCAGGGCGCGCTCGAGCTGGTCGACGTGCGCTACGTCGGCTCCGGGGTGCTCGCCTCGGCGGTCGGCATGGACAAGCAGTTCATGAAGGCCGCGTTCGTCGATGCGGGCCTGCCAGTGGCTCCCGGCATCGTCCTGCGGCCGGGCGAGCCCGTCGCCGCGCGGATGCCCGAGCTCGAGCCGCTGGGGCTTCCTGTGTTCGTCAAGCCGGCCCGTGCGGGCTCCTCGATGGGCATCTCCAAGGTCTCGTCGTGGGACCAGCTCGAGGCCGCCGTCGCCGACGCGGTGAAGCACGACCCCAAGGTGCTCGTCGAGGCCGGGATCGTGGGACGCGAGATCGAGACCGCCGTGCTCGCCACCGCCGACGGCGTGCGCACCTCGCCGCAGGGTGAGATCGTCACCGGCGGAGACCATGCGTTCTACGACTTCGAGGCGAAGTATCTGGACGAGGCGCATGTGCAGCTCCTGTGCCCCACGGCGCTCGATGAGGAGGTCGCCGCGCGAGTCGCCGACTACGCCCGCCGTGCGTTCGCCGCGGTCGGAGCCGAGGGCTTGGCGCGAGTCGACTGCTTCGTGGGCGAGGACGGCACCGTGATCGTCAACGAGATCAACACGATGCCGGGCTTCACGCCCACGAGCATGTATCCGCGCATGTGGGCGGCCGCCGGGGTCGCGTACCCCGAGCTCGTGGAGGCGCTGATCCGGGAAGCGCTCACCAGGCCGCTCGGGCTGCGCTGACCCACGCTGCTGCGGCACACGTCGCGCCCCCGCGCTGCCGCGCACCTGGGGCGATAGTGTCGAGGGTGAAGTCATCGACGACACCGAAGGAGCCCTCATGCCCACGATCGCCATCATCGGCGCAGGTCCGAACCTCGGCGCCGCCGTCGCGCGTCGATTCGGTCGCGAGGGCTTCTCGGTCGCGCTGATCTCCAGGGACCAGGAGAAGCTGGACGGCATCGCCATGGAGCTGCGCAGCCAGGGCATCGCCGCGCGCGGCTACGCCGCAGACGTGCTTCAGCCGGCCCAGCTGACGGGCGCGCTCGCGGCAGCCGCGGCAGAGCTCGGGCCGGTCGAGGTCCTGCAGTACAGCCCGTTGCCGTTCCGCACGTTCCTCAAGCCCGTGCTCGATCTGACGCCGGAGCTCGCCGAGCAGGCCTTCAGCTTCTCGGCCCTGGGCCTCATCCATGCGGCCCGCACCGTGCTTCCGTCCATGCGTGCGGAGGGGCGCGGCACGATCCTGCTGATCAACGGCGGCACGTCCGTGCAGTCGCGCGCCGACTTCGCCGGCACCTCGGTCGCGTTCCCCGCGGAGAGCGCCTACGGCGAGATGCTGCACGAAGCGCTCGCGTCGGAAGGGATCGGCGTCCATCAGCTCGTGATCCCTGGAGCCATCCCCAAGCTGCGATACACGATCGACGAGGTGGCGGAGAGGATCTGGCAGATCCACGCCTCTCGTGGAGCGTTCAGGACGATGCTCGTCCCCCTCGACGAGGGCCGCGAGTAGCTCTCACCCCGCGACTGAGGCCCGCGCGCGAGCCGGAGTCTGCGTCAGAGGCACTCGAGCCCGTTGGCCGGCGCCAGGGACGCGGGGCCGGACAGCTGCGCGAGGAGGTCGCCGATCGCCTCGTCCGCACGGATCTTCGGCACCGTGACCTCGAGCGCAGGCGAGCGGCCGAACGCCGTGGCAACCCACGCGTCGTCCGTCTCGGTGAGGATCCAGTCCTGGCTGCCCGCCGTCGATTCGACCGCGAGGCATTCGTCCGTGGTGGGTCCGGGAGGCTCGACGCCGCAGCGGGCCACGATCACCGCCTCATCCCCACCCCACGCGGCGGTCGCCTGTGACGTGGTGGTGCGCTTCTCGAGCCCTCCGAGCTCGTCGGGCGCCGCGAGCATGACGCGCGCGCAGTCCGGGTCGCCGGCATAGGGGGCCGGATCCACGGCGTACGGCGAGGCGCACCCGGCGAGCGCCGGGGCGATCAGGGCTGCGAGTCCCAGCAGCAGCGGCGTACGAGGCATGAGGCCAGCCTAGGCGTCGATAGGCTGGTGGTCTGACGAGGAGGAACATGCCGCACACCGAGAAGCTGCTGGCGCCGCCGGCGTGGGTCGAGCCGTTCAGCGAGTGGTACCGCCATTGGGCCGTCGCCGTCGTCCTGGGCATCTCCGCGCTTGTCGCGTTCGGCTTCGTGCTGCAGGGCCAGCCGCTGCTGATCGCCCTGGTCGCGATCGTGCTGCTTCCCGGCACCGTCCTCAACGCCTGGCTCGGATACCAGGGGCGACGTCTCGCCAAGGCCGATCTTTCTGTGCTGGAAGGCCGAGTGGTCGACGACCGCCTCGAGCTGGGTGGTCTCGTCTCGCCGATGGCGCGTCAGAAGTGGGCGTCCTTCGGTCCCGGTGTGCTGACACTCGCCGAGGTGGGGCACACGAAGCAGGGCGCAGTGCTGTACTCGTTGACTCAGGGCGACGCCGAGGTGCGCTTCCTGCATGACTCGGACGTCGACGCCCAGCGCCTCGACGGACTGATGTCGTTCTCGCGCAGCCACGGCGTGCACGTTGTCGTCGAGGGCTGACCTGCTGCGGGGCCTCCCGCATCGTCGTGCCTTCTCGCTGGCCTGGCCGGCGATCGTCGCGAGCATCACGGTGCCGCTCGTCGGCCTGGTGGACACCGCGATGCTCGGTCACTTCTCCGATGCGACTCATCTGGGGGCCGTCGCGATCGGTGGCACCGTGGTCAGCGCTGTCGGTTGGCTGCTGAACTTCCTGAGGTCGGGCACCACGTCTCTTGTGGGGCGCGCGCTCGGCGGGGGGCGGACGTCTGAGGCCGCCGTGCATCTGCAGCGGTCGGTGCTGCTCGCGCTGGCGCTGGGCGGCGCGATCGTCGTCGTCCAGTGGGTGGTGGTGCCGCTCCTGATGGGCGTGCTGGCACCGGCGGGGGAGGTGCGGGAGTTCGCGTCGTCGTATGTGCTGATTCGCCTGCTCGCGGCCCCGGCGACGCTGCTGACGCTCGTGGCGAACGGATGGTTCGTCGGGTCGGGGGACACGCGGCGCCCGCTGGCGATCGTCGCGACCGTGAACGTCCTCAACATCGTCCTGGATGTGACCTTCGTGGCCGGGTTCGGCTGGGGGTCGCAGGGGGCGGCCATCGCGTCGGCGATCGCCGAGTGGGTGGGTGTGCTGGTGGCGGCCGCGCTGTGGTGGCGCTTCGCTCCGGACCCTGTGCGTGCGGCGGTCAGGCGCTGGAAAGGCAAGGGCCTGCGCTCGGGCTGGGGGCGCGTGCTGAGCCTCAATGGTTGGTTGTTCGGCCGCACGGCGATCCTCTATGTGGTCCTGACGTTCGTCACCGCGTACGCCGGGCGGATCGGTGAGGACGTCCTCGCGGCCACGTCGGTCCTCATGCAGTTCATGCTCCTCGCCTCGTATGCGCAGGACGGGTACGCGCATGCCGCGGAGGCGATGGCGGCACGCGAGATCGGCAGGCGTGACCTGCGGGAGTTCCATCGCGCCAACCTCGCGGCCGCGTTGCCTGCGGTGTCGATCGGCGCGGTGTTCACGCTGCTGTACCTGGTGGCCCGGGATCCGCTGATCGCGATCATGACCGATCTGCCGGATGTCGCGGCGGCGGCGAGCGAGTACTTCCCGTGGGTGATCGCGCTGCCGCTGTTCAGCTCGCTCGCGTACCTCTTCGACGGCGTCTTCCTCGGGTCGGGGCACACGCGGGCGATGATGGTGACGATGCTGCTGTGCGCGGTGGCGGTGTTCTTCCCTGTGCTTGCGGCGGGGGTGCTGTGGGTGGGGGATGACCGCGGCCACGACCTCTGGCGCGCGTTCCTGCTCTTCAATGTGGCGCGCGGCGTGTTCCTGGGGATCGCCTACTGGCGGACGACGGTGCGTGGTGGGTGGCTCGAGCATGAGGAGCCTGTCGCGGCCTAGCGAGTGTCGGCTCGATGTCAAGGATTCTTGACACGGTGTCGGGTCTGCTTTACCTTTGCGATGTCAACAATCTTTGACATTGGGAGTGAGCATGACCTTCGAGCACAAGCAGACGAGCATCGGCCTCGCCCTCGGCCTGCTCTCCTTCGCCGCGTACTGGGTGGTCGTGCTGATCCGCGCGGGCACCGACGGGCTGCCCTTCACCGAGGTCGCGTGGCAAGGACCGCTGCTCGTCGCGGTGATCGCAGGAGGCGTCGCCTACGCCGCGACCTTCGGGGTGCTGCGGTGGCGCGCCCGCGGCGAGGTCGTCACCGACGCGCGAGACCGTGAGATCGCCATGCACGCCGAGCTCGCGGGAGCGGGGCCTACCGGGCTCGCGGTGCTGGCCACCATGATCCTGCTCGCGCTGGACGCCGACACCTTCTGGGCGGCACATGTGCTGTTCGTCGGGACCTTCCTCGGCACCGTCATCACCGCGAGCGTGGCGCTCGCGGCCTACCGCGAGGGCCTCTGATGGGTCGCTCGACGCGGGTCACGAACCACATCAAGGCCATGCGCTTCCAGGCGGGCGAGATGACCCAGGCGGAGCTCGCTGCGCGCATCGGGGTGACGCGCCAGACCGTCATCGCGATCGAGCAGGGACGATACTCGCCCTCGCTCGAGATGGCGTTCCAGATCGCGCGGGTCTTCGGCGTGCCGCTCGATTCCGTGTTCAACTACACCGAGGATGCCGATGCCGCGGGGGCGTCGGCCCGCCATCAGGGGGAATGACATGAGCGCCACCACGATGAAGGCAGTCCGCTACGACCGCTACGGCGGCCCCGAGATCATGAGCCTTGCCGACCTTCCCCTCCCCGAGCCGGGCGAGGGGCAGGTGCGGCTGCGCAACCGCGCGGCATCGCTCAACCCGTACGACTGGCACCTCTACCGCGCTGACCCGGCGCTGGTGCGGACCTTCGCAGGCTGGCGGTCGCCGGGTGAGAAGGTGCTGGGCGCCGACGTCGCGGGCGTGGTCGACGCGGTGGGCCCGGGCGTCACGGAGCTCTCCGTCGGCGACGCCGTCTACGGCGAGATCGGGTTCGGCGCCTGTGCGGAGTACACCCTTGCGAGGCCTAGGAACCTGGCGCTCAAGCCTCACACCCTGAGCTTCACCGAGGCCGCGGCGGTGCCCATGGGCGCGCTCACGTCACTGCAGGGGCTCGAGGCGGCGGGGGTGCCGCAGGGCGGCCGGGTGCTCGTCATCGGCGCCTCTGGCGGCGTGGGCCACATGGGGCTCCAGCTGGCACGCGTTCTCGGCGCCTCGCGGGTGGTCGCGGTGTGCTCGGGTCGGAACGCCGGCTGGGTCTCCGAGCTGGGCGCCGACCGCGTCATCGACTACACCCGGGAGAGCGTCGAGGACTGCGGCGAGCAGTTCGATGTGATCCTCGACCTGGTGTCCACGTCCACGCTGCGCACGCTCGCACCACTGCTCGACCCCGACGGCGCCTATCTACCGCTCGGAGGCCTCGGAGGGGGACGGCTGCTCGGGCCGCTCGGCGGGATGCTCAGGGCGCAGGTCACCGCGCCGTTCGTGAGGCGACGTCTGGTGCGGCTCACCGCGAAGGCGCTCGGGTCCGACCTGGCACGTATCGCCGCATGGATCGACGAGGGCAAGGTGCGGCCGCACCTCGACTCCGTCTTCCCTCTGGAGGCGCATCGTGATGCCCTTGAGCTTCTCGAGAGCACCCACGCCGCAGGCAAGGTGGTCATCGAGATCGCCTGAGCGCCCGTCGTCCGCGCGCGTCCAGGGCCGCGCGACGACGCCCCTAGGCTTGACGCCATGACGACCATCGGCGAGATCGGCGAGGACGCGCTCATCGCGCTCTTCGCCCCCAGGCTTCCCGAGACCGACGCCGAGATCCTCGGCCCCGGAGACGACGCCGCCGTCGTGGCGGTCGACGGCCACCTTGTCGTGTCCTCTGACGTCCTCGTGGAGGGCAGGCACTTCCGTCGGGAGTGGTCCACGGGGGCCGATGTCGGGTGGCGTGCCGCCATGCAGAACCTCGCCGACATCGATGCGATGGGTGCCGTCCCCACATCGCTGCAGATCACCCTGTGCGCGCCGTCCGACCTGGACGTGGACTGGGTGCTCGACTTCGCCGACGGCCTGCGCGAGGCCTGCGAGCCCCACGGTGTGGGCGTCGTCGGGGGAGACCTGTCAGGGGCCGACCAGATCGTCGTCTCGGTGACGGTGCTCGGCGAGACTCACGGCACCGAGGTCGTCACCAGGGCCGACGCGCATCCAGGCATGGTCGTCGCCGTGTCGGCGCCGCTCGGCGCGGCCGCTGCGGGCTTCGCGCTTCTCGACGCTGGCGTGGACGCCGTGCCCGAGGCGAGCCAGCTGTTCAAGCGCCCGCGCCCGATCGTCGGCGCCGGCCTCGAGGCAGCCCTGCGCGGTGCGGCCGCGATGATGGACATCTCCGACGGCCTGCTGCGCGACGCGGGACGGATCGCCCGGGCGTCCGAGGTGGGGATCGCCCTCGACTCGGCGGCGGTGCCCGTGCACCCGGCCGCGACCTCTGCCGCCGCCGCGCTCGGCGTCGACGCGCTGCGGTTCGCGCTCACCGGGGGAGAGGACCACGCGCTGCTCGCCGTCTTCCCGTCCGTATCGTCGGTCCCGCCCGGTTGGGAGGTCATCGGCGAGGCGACCGACGCCTTCGCCGGGGTCCGCGTCGACGGCCAGGTGCCCGACGCGGTGGGCTGGGACCACTTCAGCCGGTAGGCGGCGCTGCCGGGCTCTGGCCAGGGGTGACCCGTGCAGGGCATCGACGTCAACCGAGGCTTGGCACCAGCAGAGTGCGTACCGCGCGCCCCTCCGCGAGCTCCTGGAGTGCGGCGGCGCCCTCGGACAGTGGCCGTCGCGCCGTGATGAGCACGTCAAGCTCGAGCTCGCCGGCCATGTACTCGTCGACGAGCGCAGGGATGTCGCGATGCGCTCGAACAGAGCCGTAGTTCGACCCGAGGATCCGCTGGTCCGCCTCCGCGAGGCTCAGCGGGTCGAAGCGCGCCTGCGAGCCCACGGGAGGAAGCCCCACGATCACTGCAGCGCCGCCGAGCGCGAGCATCGCGATCGCGTCCTCGGTGGTGGAGACCCGACCGATCGCGTCGAACACATAGTCGGCACCCTCCGGCAGGACCTCCTTGAGGGCCGCGACGGCGTCGATGCCGGTGCTGTTGATGGTGTCGGTCGCGCCGAGCCGGCGTGCGAGCGAGAGCTTGTCGTCAGCGAGGTCGATCGCGACGATCCTGGCCGCGCCCGCCAGCCTGGCTCCCTGCACCACGTTCTGACCGACGCCGCCGCACCCGATGACGGCGACCGTCGATCCCTCCTCGACGTCCGCGGTGTTCCTCACGGCGCCGACGCCGGTGGCGACGGCGCACCCCACGATCGCGATCGTGTCCAGAGGTGCGTCCTTTCGCACCTTGATCGCGCCGGTCTCCGGCACGACGACCTCGTCAGCGAACGAGGAGACGCCCAGGTAGTGGTGGACGGGCTGGCCATCGCGGCTCAGCCGGCTGGTGCCATCGAACAGCACTCCCTGTGCGGCGACCGTGTTGGCGGCGGCGAGGCAGCTCGACTCGCGCCCGCGGCGGCAGCTGGTGCACTCGCCGCACGACGGCACCCACGACAGGACCACGTGGTCGCCGACCTCCAGCGAGGTGACGCCTTCCCCGACAGCGGAGACGACACCGGAGCCCTCGTGCCCCATGACGAGCGGCATCGGCACCTCCCACTCGCCGCGCTGCACGTGGAGGTCGGAGTGGCACACCCCCGCCGCCGCGACCGTCACGCGAACCTCGCCCGCGCGGGGCGCTTCAAGCGTCACCTCCTCGAGCAGCGGGCCAGTGGTGGTGCCGTCGAACGTGATCGCCTTCACAGTGCTTCCTTTGATCGTGGGAGTGGAGTGTGGGAGTGCCGAGGAGTCTCGGCGTTGCGGAGGTCGAGCGCCACGGGACGTGGCTACGGGGCCGGGCTCTCGAGCGTGAACCCCGGGCCGCCGGGGACGGATGCGACGAGCTGCCGGGTGTAGTCGGAGGCGGGACTCGCAAGCACCTGGGACGCGGGGCCGGACTCTGCGACACGGCCGTGAAGGAGCACGGCGACCTGGTCGCACAGGCGCTCGACGAGCGCGAGGTTGTGGGTGATGAAGAGCATCGTGAGGCCCTTGTCCTCGCGGAGCCTGATCAGCAGGTCGATGATCTCCGCCTGGGTGGAGACGTCGAGCGCCGACGTGATCTCGTCGGCCACGATGAGCTCGGGTTCGGTGATCAGAGCGCGCGCGATCGCGATCCGCTGGCGCTGACCGCCTGAGAACTCGTGCGGGTAGCGGTCCACGGCGGTGTCATCGAGGGCGACGGCCTCGAGTGCGGCCACGACGGCGTCACGGTGCGCCGCGAGGCGCGCCCGTCGCGGGTCGATCGCCTCCGCGAGGGTCTGGCCGACCGTCCTGCGCGGGTCGAGCGAGGAGTACGGGTCCTGGGGGACGAGCTGGATCGCCCGGTTCGCTGACCGGCGGGGGCGCGAACCGGGTCCGGCGATCGTCTCTCCCTGGAACTCGATCGCCCCCGCCTGCGCGCGGTGGATGCCCATGATGGTCTTCGCGAGCGTCGACTTGCCGGAGCCGGACTCGCCCACGAGCCCCACGATCGCGCCCTTGGGGATGTCGAGCGACACGTCGGTCAGCACGGTGGCGGCCCGGGCGCCGTGCCCGAGAGTCACGTGAAGATCGCGGACGGTGAGCAGGGCGTCGATGCTCATGCGGGGTCCTCCTGACGGGCGTCGGTGAGCGAGAGCGAGGGAGTGGCATCGAGCAGACGCTGCGTGTAGGGATGGCTGACGTCGCGTGCGGCGAGCTGCTCGGAGGTGAGCTCCTCGACGATGCTTCCCTGGTGCATCACGAGCACCCTGTCGCAGAGCGCCTCGACGACTCCGAGGTCGTGGGAGATGAAGAGGATCGCCGTGGCGTCGTCCTGGTTGATCCTCTTCAGCTGGCGCAGCACCTCCGCCTGCACCGTGACGTCGAGCGCGGTGGTGGGCTCGTCGGCGATGATGAGGCGCGGGTTGGTGGCGAGCGCCGAGGCGATCATGGTGCGCTGCAGCATTCCGCCGGACAGCTCGTGCGGATGCTGCGAGAGGCGGTGCTCCGCATCGCGGATTCTCACGCGCTCGAAGCCGTCGACCAGGGTGCGTCGAGCCGCCCGGCGGAGCATGCTCATGTGCACCGTCAGCACCTCGGTGAGCTGGCCGCCCAGGCGCAGGGCAGGGTTGAGCGACCGGGTGGGGTCCTGGAAGATCAGCCCGATGTCGGTGGCCATGGCGGTCCTGCGTCCGCCCTTGCGCATGTCGAGGTCGCCTACGCGCAGCGTGGCGGCCTCCACCGTGACGGAGTCGGGCTGGAGCCGGGCGAGCGACATCGCAGTCATGGACTTGCCGGATCCCGATTCGCCGACGAGGCCGACGATCTCCCCAGCCCCGATGCGCATCGAGAGGCCGTGGACGAGCGGGGTGCCATTCGCGGCGGTGACCCGCAGGTCGTCGATCTGGACCAGGTCGGAGGTGCGTGGCGCCGTCGTGGTCACGGTCCCGGTGCGGGGAGCGCGTGCAGGGGCGCTGGACCACGGGTCCAGGTGGCGCGCGAGGCCGTCTCCCGTGAGCATCGCGCCGACGCCCGCGATGATCAGCATCGCGGAGGGGGCGATGGCGATCATGGGCATCGAGTAGATCGACGGCAGCGCCTCGCTGAGCAGGCGCCCCCAGTCGTAGTCGGGAGACTGCACACCCAGGCCGACGAACGAGAGGCTCGAGATCTCGAGGAGCGCGAGCGCGAAGCTGGATGCACCGAGCACGAGCAGCGGTCCTCCGATGTTCGGCATCAGGTGGCGCGTGAAGTTCCGCCACCGAGGCACTCCAAGAAGTCGCGCGGTCGTGATGTAGTCCGAGTGGATCACGCTGGCCGTCATGTTGGACGTGATGCGGGCGAAGGCGGGGATGCCCGCCACGCCGATGGCGATCACGGCGCTCGAGGTGGCGGGACCCAGGATCGCGGCGATGACGAGCGCGAGCACGAGCGAGGGGAAGGCGACCGTCGAGTCGATCAGCCGCAGCACGAGATTGCGGAGCGTGCGGGGGCCGAACCAGACTGACGCGCCGATGAGGATCCCCGGGATTGCGGACAGGGCCGTGGCGCCGAGCGCCATCAGCAGGGTGAGCCTCGTGGCGACCAGCGAGCGGGCGAGCACGTCCCTTCCGAGGCTGTCGGTGCCGAGCCAGTGCTCGGCCGAGGGAGCGCTCCTCGGGGCGCCTCCGAGAGTGTCCGCCGCCTCTCGCAGCGTGAACGGCGCCACGATCGCGACGACCGCGAGGGCCGCCATGATCGCCAGTCCCGCGACGAGGGGTGCGTTGAGCCTGCGACGGAGGTCAGTCATGGCTCACCGCCGTGATGGTGCGGGGGTCGATGATCCCGAGGATCACGTCGATCGCGAGGTTGATGGCGATCGCGATGAGGCCGATCGTGAGGACGATCCCTTGGATCACCGGGTAGTCGCGGTAGATGATCGCGCTGACCACCTCGGTGCCGAGTCCCGGGAGGTTGAAGACTGTCTCGATGATGATCGCCCCTCCGAGGAGGCTGGCAAGGATGATGCCTGCGAGGGTGAGGGTGCTGGCGAGGAGGTTCGGCAGCGCGTGCCGGAGGTGAAGCCGCGCCGCTGAGATGCGGCGGCCGCGTGCGGTGCGCATGAAGTCCTGCTGCATGACGTTGTAGGTCTCCTGACGGACGACACGTGCCACCGCGAACGTGGGCCCCAGCGCGAGCGCGGCGATCGGGAGGATGTATGCCTGGGTGGACGAGGCGCCGCCGGCGGGCAGCCAGCCCAGCTGGATCGCGAAGACGATGATCAGCACCGTGGCGGCGACGTACGAGGGGAACGACGCGAGGAAGCCCGCGACGGCGCCGAAAGTGGTCGCCAATCCGGGCCGACGGCCTCCGCGAGTCAGCACGCCGACGGCCATGCCGAGCGGGATTGCCACGGCGAGCACCACGATGATCGCGCCGAACGCGATCGTGGTCGTGTAGCCGAGCTTCGTGGCGATGGTCTCGGTCACGGGGATGCCGTAGTGGAAGCTCGTGCCCAGGTCTCCGGTGACGAGCCCGCGGAGGTAGTCGACGAACTGCGCTGGGAGCGGCTCGTCGAGGCCGAGGCGCTCCCGCATGGCGGCGATGGCCTCCGGCGTCGCGTCGGCACCGAGGATCGCTGCGGCAGGGTCCCCAGGGATGAGAGGCACGATCAGGAAGGTGAGCAGCACCAGCACGGCGATGGAGAGCAGCAGCCCTCCTCCGCGCCGGAGCGCGAACCCTCCCCAGGCGCTTCGTCCGAGGCGTGTGCCCACGCCTCGGAGTCCGGTCTCCACGGTGGTCATCGCGTCAGACTCCTGCCGTGAGCGCGATCGGCGCGATGCGGGTGTGCCACTCGAGCCTGCGTTCGGCGTCGGCAGCGAGGCTCAGGAGCGTCGCCTCGTCGTAGGGGCCGCCGACGAGCTGCGCGCCGACCGGCATGCCTCGGCTGTCGGTGGTGACGGGCAGGCTGATGGCGGGAAGCCCCGCGATGTTCGCGAATGCCGTGAACGACACTGTGCGCACCTCGGTGAGGCTCGGGTTGTCCGGGTCGTTGGCATCGTCGGTGACGACCCCGGTCGGCGGGGTCACGCAGGCCGTCGTCGGGGTGAGGAGCACGTCGAAGTCCTTACCCCATTGGGACACGACCTGACGGCTCTCCGCCTGCAGCTCCAGGGTCAGGCGGACGTACTCGCCGGCGTGGATCTGCTGAGCACGTTCGTACTTGCGGCGGATGTAGGGCGCGAGCCTGGACGGGTCCTCGATGTCCTCGGCCCACACGGCGGCGCTCAGCACCTTGTCGGTGAATCCCAGGATCGTGGCCGAGTTGAACATGAAGGGGTCCACGGGCACCACGGTGTGCCCGGCCTCCTCGAGGGTGCGGGCCATCAGCATGGCGGCCTGGATGCAGTCGTCGTCCACCTCGACGCCGGTGGGTGGCGTGAGCAGGAGGCCGACGCGCAGGGGCGCCACCGTGCTCCGGGCGGCTTCGAGGAACGGTGTCTTCTGCGGCGGTGCCGTGTACCAGCCGTGGAGGTCGGGGATGCAGACGGCGTCCATGACCGCGGCCGTGTCGGCGACCGTTCGGGTGATGAAGCCCTCGCTCACGCCGTGCTCCCAGCCGCGGACGTCGGTGGGGACTCGGCCTCGGCTCGCCTTGAGGCCCACGAGTCCCGTGGCGGCGGAGGGCACGCGGATCGAGCCGCCTCCATCTCCCGCCTGGGCGATCGGCGCCAGGCCTGCTGCGACCGCGGCGGAGGCGCCGCCGGAGGACCCTCCCGAGGTGTAGGCGAGGTTCCAGGGGTTGCGAGTGGTGCCCCACCGCTCGTTCTCGCTGACGGTGAGGGAGCCGAACTCGGGGGAGTTGGTGCGACCGAACAGGACGAATCCTGCGTCCTCGAGGAGGGTGACGAGCAGGTCGCTCTTCTGCGCGGGCGCGTCCGAGACGCCGAGCGAGGCCATGGTGCAGGGCTGGCCGGCGACCGGCATCAGGTCCTTGATGGGCATCGGCACGCCCTCGAAGGGGCGGGCGGTGCCTGCTGCGAGGCGCGCGTCCGCGGCCTCCGCGCGCTGGAGGACGTCCTCGCGGTCCATCCAGACGATCGCGTTCACGCCCGGATTGAGGGCGTCGATGCGATCGAGGTAGAGGCGGGCGGTCTCGACTGCCGAGACCTCGCGGCGCTGCAGTGCCGCTGCCAGGTCGATGACCGAGGTGGTGGGGTTCACAGGGGCGCCCACCGAGGGGTCAGGTCAGTTGTCGATCCGGTAGATCGGGTCGTCCAGAGCGGACCCGAGGTTGTAGACCGTGAATCCGGGGCGCTCGACGTACGTGAAGGGCGAGTTCACGAGCGGGATCGTGTCGGCGTTCGACACGAGCGCCTCGACCGAGCTGTTGAGCGCGGCGCACGACTCCTCATCCGTGGGTGCGTTGAGGAACGCCGCGAACGCGTCCTCGGCGTCGGGGTTGCTCACGGCGCCGAGGTTCGTGCCGCCCTCCTCGAACGGGGCTCCGAGGAACGTGTCGACGGCGCTCGTGTGGCTTCCGAGGAAGTTGAGGTCGGCGTAGATCGTCATGTCCCAGCTGGTCCAGTCGGTGTACAGCGTGGAGATCCAGGTGCCGACGTCGGTGTTGTTGAGCTCGACCGTGGCTCCTGCGGCGCGCAGCGCTTCCGCGATGTACTCGTTGCCGGAGCCGTTGTCGCCGACGATGTTCGGGCCGATCATCCTGATCGTCATGCCGGAGAGGACCTCCGAGGCGGCTGCGGCGTCGTAGGCGATGACCGCGTCCTCCGAGGGTGCAGGGCACTGTGCGGCGAGGGTCGTGAGGCCGGGGGTGACCTCGCCGAGACCGAGGGTGGTGACCTGGTTGAAGGCGTCCCGGTCGATCGCCTGGGCGACCGCGGCGCGTGCCGCCTGGTCGGCGAAGGGGCTCGAGTCGCGCTCGTTGAAGATCACGTAGGTGTCTGAGAACGGGAACGTGTTGATGTCGAAGTCAGGCTCGCTGTCGAACCGCTCGATGGTGGGTGGCTGGATGTGGCCCATGTCGAGCTCGTCGCTGAGCACCAGGTTGGCGGTCGCGGACGAGTCGAGGGAGATCACGAACTCAAGGGTCTCGGCGGGTGCGCCGGCCACGTCGGACGTCCACTCGGGCCAGGCGTCGTAGTCGTCGCGCAGGCTGTAGACGTAGCGGACGCCGGGCTCGGCGGACTCGAGGAGGTACGGGCCGGACTGGGCGCCATCGACGGCTCCGGTCGCGAGGCCCTCGGGGTCGGCGAGACCGGTCGGGCAGACGATGCCGGCTGCCGCCATCGCGAGGCCCGTGACCATGTCGGGCCACGGGCTGTCGAGCGTGATGCTGACGGTTCCCGCGTCGTCGTCCGCGACGATCGCGGGGACGTTGGTGCCGAAGACCTGCCCTGCGTTCACGATCGCTGCGGGGGAGGAGGCCATGTAGTCGAGCGAGTCCTTGACGACGCTCGCGGTGAGCGGGGTGCCGTCAGCGCAGGTGAGGCCGTCTCGCAGCGTGAAGGTCGCGGACGAGTGGTCGGACTCCCACGAGGCGGCGAGTCCGGGGACCAGGCCCGAGTCGTCACGTCGGACGAGCGTGTCGTAGGACATGCGGGCGAGCACGAAGTCGGGCAGCGACTGAGCGGCGCCGGGGTCGAAGGTGGCAGGCACGTCGACGGTGACTCGGATCGTGTCGGTGTCGACGGTCGTGCCGCTGGTGCCGGCGGCGTCGGGGGTGCCGTCCGAGGAGGCCTCGGTGGGTGCACAGGCGGCGAGGGTGAGTGCGAGCGCTGCCCCGAGCAGGGCTACGGCGCGTGGTCGGGCTGTCATCGGTGTGTCTCCTTGTGGTGGGGCGGGTGGTGTCGGTGGGTGTGGGTCAGGGTGAGACTTCGAAGATGTCGATCGTGGTGGCGCCGGGGGCGGTTCGCGCCTTCCCGAGGAAGAGCGAGCGCGTGAGCCACTGGAGGTCAGGCGCGACGGTCCTGAAGGTCGGGGTGGTGAGGAAGTAGCCCATCTCGCTCGGAGGTCCTTTCTGGTCCCCGAGGTGGCGAAGGATTCCCGTGTTGACGACGTCGACGAGTGCACCGTCGTCCGTCTGGAAGACGTAGCGGGCCTCGACCTCGTACGAGCCGTCTGCGAGGGTGGAGCACCAGTCGCCACCGCCGGGGACGACGGAGCCGGTCAGGTCGCCGGAGATGGTTCCGCCCGTGATGGGGATTAGCTCGAGCATGCGTGCCGCGTCCTGATGGAGCTTCAGGTACTCGCCGACCTCGGCGACGATCGTGAAGCGGTAGGTGAGCGTGGGTGCGTCCGGGACTGGCATGTGGCTCCTCTGACGGGGGTCTTGGAGAGCCAGTCTGCAATAGTGAACGCCATAGTCAACGGTATTCACTAACTTGTAACAAAGGTTCTACACGGCAGAAACAGGTGACCGGCCTACCGTGGGCCAAGATGGGGTGAGCAACAGATGATCAGGAGGAACGCATGACGTCGACGGCCCGGCACGCGCGCCGCAAACGCGGATCGCTCTCCGCGGAGGAGATCCTCGGGGCCGCCATGGCGTTGCTCGACAGGGACGGGGTGGCCGCGCTGACCTTCAACGCGCTCGGCGCCGAGCTGAAGGCCTCGCCGACCGCGGTGTACCGCCACTTCGCGAGCAGGCACGATCTGCTCGTCGCCATCGCCGACCACCTCGACGGACTCTCGCTCGCAGGCTACGAGCCGAGCGGCGAGTGGCGCGCCGACCTGCGTGACCTGGGCTGGCGGGCATGGCGGACCGCCACCTCCCACCCCGCAGCGTCCTCTCTCGCCATGACCATCGTGACCGGAGGCGTCAACGAGCTTCGGGCCGTGGACGCCGTGCTCGAGGCCGTGCACCAGGCGGGCTTCGAAGGAGCAGAGGCGGTCCTGCACTACCAGGCCTTCGCGAACACGGTGCTCGGGACAGCCTCCAGCCATGCGGCACGACTGTCAGGGCTCACCGATCAGCCAAGTGCAGAAGGATGGGTGCAGGCGTACGAGGTGGGCGATGTCATGCATCACCCGCACGTGCAGCGACTGATGCAGGAGCTGCGCGTCGTCGACTACGACGCGGTTTTCGAGGCGATCATCGACACGTACATCGCAGGGCTCGCGACCATCGCGCAGGCGCAGGGAGTCGCGTCCGACTCACTGTCTGAATGACGCGGTTCGCGTAGGCGCGAGGACCGGCTGGGGACAACAGAAAACGGGCACCCCCTGATGGGGGTGCCCGTTCAGTTCAGCGGCGGACCGCTGAGACGTTTAGACGTTGCGGGTGACCTTGCCGGCCTTGAGGCACGAGGTGCACACGTTCAGGCGCTTGGGGGTCCCGGCGACCACGGCACGGACGCGCTGGATGTTGGGGTTCCAGCGACGCTTGGTGCGGCGGTGCGAGTGCGAGATGGAGTGCCCGAACGAGGGGCCCTTGCCGCAGACGTCGCAGTTGGCAGCCACGATAGTTCTCCTACAGTTCTTGCACGCCGGCGAACTCCGACAGTGCCACGATTGAGAGCCCGAAGGTGCTCGGGCAACCGCACAAGGATATAGGACGAGGGCGCGATGCGCCAAACGTCGCCCCGAGAGGGCTCGTCCTTGCGCCCCATCGTCTCACGCTCGTGCCACGATAAGAAGCGGATCACGCGGGGCTGAGCGTCTACCGCGTGCGGCAACTGTGAGCAGAGAGGTGCACGGATGAGCGAGGCCGCAGAGCTGCGTCGCTGGCTCACCGCCGGCGTCGACGCGGTGAAGCGCGCACGCGAGAGCCTCGACGCGATCAACGTGTTCCCCGTCGCGGACTCGGACACGGGCACGAACATCTACCTCACGCTTCAGGAAGGCAACCGTGCCGTCGCGAAGCTCCCGGACGACGCGTCGCACCGTGAGGTGGTCGCCGCCTTCGCCCGCGGTGCGCTGCTCGGCGCGCGCGGGAACTCGGGCGTCATCGTCTCGCAGTACCTCTCTGGTTTCCTGACCGCGATCGACGAGCGAGGCGGCCTGAACAAGGCCAAGCCCGCGGCGATCGCGGACGCGCTGGAGCTTGCTGCGGAGTCCGCGTACCGGGCGGTCAGCTCTCCCGTCGAGGGCACGATCCTCACCGTCGCGCGTGCAGCCGCGAAGGGCGCGAGGGAGGCCGTCCAGGCCAAGGCGGGACGCGAGGCGGTCGCCGTCTCTGCCGTCGTGTCGGCGCGTGCCGCGCTCGCGCTGACCCACGATCAGCTCCCGAGCGCGCGCGAGGCAGGAGTGGTGGACGCGGGCGCCGCAGGGCTGGTGCTCCAGCTCGAGATGCTCGCCGAGACCCTTGCGGGCAAAGGTGCGCTCGAGGCGCTTGACGAGGTCGAGTGGGAGCTGCGCGAGGGTCGCACCGTGATCCACACGCCTGCCTCGGAGGGCCATGGCGTGCCCGGCGGCGGCGCCTACGAGGTGATGTTCGTCGCGACGCCGCCCGACGCGGATGCAGTCGGCGCGCTGCGCATGGAGCTCGAGGCGATCGGAGACTCCGTCACCGTGTCGTTCGGCCACGGACTCGCCCAGGCGCACGTGCACACCGACCTGCCGGAGCGTGCGGTGCGGATCGCACAGTCGGTGGACGCGCGACAGATCGTGGTGCGCAGCCTTCTCATGAGCCACGCGGGCGACAGGGCGGCGACCGGCGTGGTCGCGCTGACCTCGTGCCCGGGGCTCGCGGAGCCGCTGACGGACGCGGGTGCTGTCGTGCTCGTCGTCCCCGATCCGGAACGGCTGAAGAAGCGTGAGCTGCGGCGGGCGGTGAAGGACGCCTCGGGTTCTTCCGCGGTGGTCGTGGCAGGGAACCCGGCGCTGCGGCTCGCGGCGAAGGACCTTGCCGCGCGACGTCGCCACTGGCGCATGACGGTGCTCGAGGCGGGCCACGAGGCGCAGGTCGTCGCAGCTGTGGCGGCCGCCGCGCTCGCGACGCCGGGAGAGGACCTTGCGGAGCTGATGGCCGATGCGGTCGCCCGTACCGCCACCGAGTCCTCCTCGGTCGATGCGCTCGACGACGACGTGGACAGGATGATCGGCGCCGACACCGACCTTGTCACCCTGATCCTCGCGCGCGGCGTACCCGAGATGGTGGCTGACACCGTGCGGGCGTCGCTCGCCAAGGTCGCCCCGCTCGCGGACGTGCAGGTGCTGGACGGCGGGCACGGTGAGCCGGGCATCCTCATCGGCGTCGAGTCGTCGCTCGACGCATGAGCCCCGCGCAGGGCGGAGCCGACGCCGTCGACGCGGGCCCGGCCGTGCCCGGACCTCACTCGGGCGGAAGGCTCACCGAGCCGCTGTCGAAGGTGTTGGGAACTCGCACCGCCCAGTCGCTGGGCAAGCTGGGTCTCGCCACCGTCGGCGACCTGCTGAGGCACTATCCTCGCCGCTACGGAAGCCCTGGTGAGATGACGCCGATCCGCGACCTGCGCGTCGGCGAGCACGTCACTGTGATGGCGCAGGTCCGGTCCGCGACGACGCGTCCCATGCGCAACCGCGGTGGAGCGATGCTCGAGGCGGTCGTCACCGACGGCCAGGACTCGCTCCGACTCACGTTCTTCGCCAAGCGCATGGGCGTCCTGCGGATGCACGAGGACAAGCTGCGCGCGGGCCGCACCGGCCTGTTCACAGGCACGGTCGGTGAGTATCGCGGCGAGCGCCAGCTGACCCATCCCGACTACCTGATCGTCGGCGTGGACGCGGCCGACGAGGACGAGGCGGTCCTCGAGGCCTCCCGTCCGATCCCGATCTACCCCTCGGCGGCAGGAGTGCCCACGTGGCGCATCGGGCGCGCCGTCCGCACCGTCCTGGACCCTCTGGCCCCCGAGGACGTCACGGACCCCGTCCCGCAGGAGATCCTTGAGCGCCACGGTCACGTCGGGCTGCTCGACGCGTGGAGGGGAGTGCACGTCCCCGAGACGGACGAGGACTGGAGGGCCGGGCGAAAGCGTCTCGTCTTCGAGGAGGCGCTCGTCCTGCAGTCCGCGCTCGCCCGCCGACGCGCCGCACACGATGCTCACCGCACGGTGCCTCGCCCCGGACGTTCCGGCGGAGCCCTCGACGCCTTCGACTCCGAGCTGCCGTGGCCCCTCACGGGAGCCCAGGTCCGCGCAGGCGAGCAGATCGGCGCGGACCTGAGCGCGGACACCCCCATGCTCCGCCTCCTTCAAGGCGACGTCGGCTCCGGCAAGACCCTCGTGGCGCTGCGGGCGATGCTCCAGGTGGTCGACTCCGGTGGCCAGGCCGCCCTGCTCGCGCCCACTGAGGTACTCGCCGCGCAGCACCTTCGGACGCTGCGCGCCATGCTCGGTGCCCTCGCCGAGGCGGGCACGCTCGGCGGCGACGCGCGCGGCACCAGGATCGCCCTGCTGACCGGCTCCCAGGGGGCGGCGGCGCGGCGGCAGGCGCTCGCGGACGCCGCCTCGGGCGCGGCCGGCATCGTGGTCGGCACGCATGCGCTCTTGAGCGAGACCGTCCAGTTCGCTGACCTGGGCCTCGTGGTGGTCGATGAACAGCATCGCTTCGGTGTGGAGCAGCGGGACGCGCTGCGCACCCGAGGGGAGCACCCGCCCCACACCCTCGTGATGACGGCGACGCCCATCCCACGCACGGTCGCGATGACGGTCTTCGGCGACCTGGAGACCACGGTGCTCGACGAGAGGCCGGCCGGCCGCGCCGAGGTTGTCACGCACGTCGTCCCCGCGGGCAACCGCGCCTGGCTCGATCGCGTGTGGGCGCGCGTCGCCGAGGAGGTCTCCGCGGGCCGGCGCGCCTACGTCGTCTGCCCCCGCATCGATGAGGACGACTCGGCCGACGCCGCGGACCCGGACTCGCCCGAGGCGGGCGCGGACGACCTGGCCGACGACGGCATGCTCCCGCTCGACGGCGACGCTGCCGCCGCGAAGTCCACGCAGCGCGCGCCCCTCGCCGCGGCGACGCAGGTCGCCCGCATGCTGGCCGCGCGACCCGAGCTCGAGGGCGTCGGTGTCGGTCTGCTGCACGGACGCATGTCCGCGGAGGACAAGGACGCAGCGATGTCGGCCTTCTCGTCAGGCAGGACCCCCGTGCTGGTCTCGACGACCGTGATCGAGGTGGGCGTCGACGTCCCCGAGGCCTCCGCGATGGTCGTGCTCGATGCCCAGCACTTCGGTATCTCGCAGCTGCACCAGCTCCGGGGCCGCATCGGCAGAGGCGGGCTGCCGGGCGTCTGCCTGCTGGTGACGAGCGCCGACGAGGGCAGCGTCGCCGAGGAGCGGCTCACCGCGGTCGCCGGCACGACGGACGGCTTCGCGCTCGCGGACAAGGACGTCGAGCTGCGCCGCGAGGGCGACGTGCTCGGCTCCGCGCAGTCGGGCGGGCGCAACTCGCTGAGGCTTCTCAGGGTGGTGCGCGACGCCAAGGTGATCGCTCAGGCACGCGAGGACGCGAAGGCGCTCGTCGCCGCCGACCCTCGGCTCACCGCGCACCCCGCCCTAGGGCTGGCGATCGACGAGTTCCTGGGTGAGGATCGCGAGCAGTTCCTCGAGCGGGGCTGAGCCGCCTCAGGAGTCGCAGGCGATCGCGAGCCCGCTCGGCTCACCCGTGCCTTCGACCTTGAGATCCGTGTGCTTGCCCGACGCGATCGGCTCGGCGCCGTCGGCGCTTGCCAGGGTGACGACGCCACCCTTCTGGCCCACGAGGATCGCATCCTTCACCTCGGTCGCCGCGGCATCGCCGATGTCGACGCGAACCTCCCACGTCTCCACGCCGCCGGCGCGTGCCTTCACCCTCACGTCGAACTTGAACTCGCCGTCCTTCGCCTTCTCCTTGCGCACCTCGGCGGTGCAGGCACCGTCGCTCCCAGGCGAGCCATCAACGCCCACGGTGTCGGCCAGCCCCGTGTCGGTGGAGGTCTCACTCGGGGTGGGGGAGGCCGGCATCCCTGAGGTGGTTGCGCTTACTGAGGGCGTCGGGGACTCCGACGGCGCTGCGGCGGCCACCTGCCCCCGGTCTCCGAGAAGCGTGGTCGCGCCGAGCGTGAGCCCTGCCACGGCCAGGACTGCGATCACGGCCAGGGCGCCGATCAGCAGCGGTGCGGGTCGCCCCGGTCGGGCGTCGTGGGGTGCAGGAGTGGGGGAGGCCTTCGGAGCAGTGGCCGTAGGCCCCGTGCCGCGAGGCGGGATCGAGGGTGGCGGAGCGTCGTTCGGAGCGTCCGTTGTCGGCTCGACCGGGATCACCTGAGTGGTCTCTGCCTGCACGTGCCGGTCTGACTCGGAGCGCAGCTCGGCGGGGAGCGGCTGCGTGACCGGCAGCTCGCGCGTGGTCGGCAGCGCCTCGGTGACCTCGTCAGCAGCCTCGTCGTCCTTCGCCTCGTGGCTCATGCCTCGTCCTTCCTGCCGCCACGAAGGAGCGCGCGGCGGGCATCCCGAAGGACAGCGCCTGGCAAGGCTCTCGTGTTCCCGCGAGCACCTCGGAGAGCCGGGACCACGCGTGGATGAGGCGCTACTGCTCGGTGAAGCAGCTCGCCCGCACGTCCTCCGTGAGATCTCCCGACCCGTCGAAGCCGAAGTCGATCTTCGCGCCCGCATCGACCGACGTGTTGTACTCCTCAGGTCCGAATGTCGCGACGCCCTCGTCGACAGAGATCGGACGCGTGCGCCAGGAAGAGCCGACCTGGGCGTCGGGACCCACCTGCACCGACGCCGTCCACCCTTCGAGGTCCTCCGAGCCTGCCGTGAGCTCCACCTCGACCTTGAATCCGCCCTCCCAGCTCTCATGGCTGGTGACGACGGCGGTGCAGCCATCGGTGGCGTCCTCGGGGATGGGTGCGGTGGGCGTCGCGTCAGCGTGCTCGTCTGCCGGGGCTGACTCGACGACGGTGGAGGAAGGCGTCGGGGAAGCCTGCCCCACCGCCTCGGTCGAGGAGTCGCCCTGTCCCGAGATCACCGCCCACGTGACACCCGAGCCCAACAGCGCTCCGACCACGAGCGATCCCGCCGCCCATGCCACCGTGCGCGTGCGAGTCGTCCGTTCCACGAGGCCCCCTTCGTGCAGCATGCTCATCCGACGAACGTAGACGAATACCGGGACGGATGCGTGGTGCCCCACCGGGTAGCGTGGACGCATGACCCGCATCATCGCCGGCGAGCTCGGAGGCCGGAGGATCTCCGTGCCGACCAAGGGGACCCGTCCCACGACGGACCGGGTGCGCGAGGCCGTGTTCTCGCGGCTCGACCATGCGGGCGACCTGCACGGGGCCCGCGTGCTCGACCTGTTCGCAGGCTCAGGCGCGCTCGCCTTCGAGGCGCTGAGCCGCGGCGCCTCCGCGGCCACTCTCGTGGAAGCGGCCGCTCCCGCCGTGCGCGTCATCCAGGCGAACATCGCCGACCTGAGGCTGAAGGGCCGTGCCACGTCGGTGAAGGAGAAGGCGCTTCCCTTCCTCGGACGCACGGAAGGCACGTGGGACCTCGCGCTTCTCGACCCGCCCTACGACATCGCTCGCGACGATCTCGCTGCGGTGCTCAAGGCCCTCGCGCCCAGGCTCTCGCCTGAGGCGACCGTCGTCCTCGAATGGTCGACGCGTGCAGGCGAGGCCCCCTGGCCGTCGGGGATCGAGGCTGTCGCGTCCAAGGCCTATGGGGAGACGACGGTGCACTACGGGGAACGGGTCGTCGATCTCGACGGCCCGGCCGACGGTAGCGTGGACGCATGACGATCGCGGTGTTCCCCGGCAGCTTCGACCCGATCACGCTCGGTCACGTCGACGTCGCCGTGCGTGCCAGGACCGTGTTCGAGAAGGTCGTGATCGCGGTCGCGCATAACTCGAGCAAGGCGCCGCTGCTCGACGTGGAGACGAGGGTGCGGCTCGCCGCTGAGGCGACGGCCCACCTGGACGGGATCGAGGTCGCCTCGACCCAGGGGCTGTTGGTCGACTTCTGCGAGAGCGTGGGCGCCACGGCGATCGTCAAAGGCCTCCGTGGTGGTGCCGACTACGACGTCGAGCGGCCGATGGCCCTGATGAACCGGTCCATCACGGGCATCGAGACGGTGTTCCTCACGGGGGACAACGCCCTCAGCCACATCGCATCGTCCCTGGTGAGGGACGTGGCAAGGCATGGTGGTGACATCACCGCGTACGTCCCGCCCGGGGTCGAGACGGCGGTGCTCGAGGCGCTCGGCAAGCCTCGGTGAACGGGCCGGATGTGACCCGGTGAGGACCGCGCACCGCGGGTCTGGACGCCCGGGTTGAGCGGTGGGCGATCTTTCGCGTAGAATCGTGCGCTGGCCCGCCGTCTGGTGTGGCCGAGGTCCATGAGGACTGGAACCGATCGGGAGGCGCTCGTGTCGCACACCAAGCGCCATCCGGCCTCTCCGTACGACCTCCCCGCGCGGGAGATCGTCGGTCGACCCGGGACGCAGCGTCTCGTGTCGGAGGAGTTCCCAGCCCCCGCGGTCCTCGGCACCGACATGATCGGCGTGCCGGAAGGTGCGGACGTGAGGCTCGAGCTGAGCCTCGAGTCCGTCCAGGATGGAATCTGGGTCTCCGGAACCGTCTCCGCTGAAGCGGTGGGCGAGTGCGGAAGGTGCTTGGACGAGGTGCGGCTTGATGTCGTCGCCCCGATCCAGGGACTCTTCGAGCTCCCCGGCGTGGAGCGCGAGGACGAGGAGGACGAGCCGGAGGACGTCTACGAGTTCGACGGGGAGACCCTCGAGCTCGAGGAAGTCGTGCGGGACGCGGTGGCTGAACAGCTGCCGTTCACCCCGCTGTGCGACCCGGACTGCCCGGGGCTGTGCGACCAGTGTGGTGCACGGCTCGCGGACGACCCGGGTCACACTCATGAGAAGATCGATCCCAGGTGGTCGGCTCTGCAGACGTTGACCGTCGACGAGCCGTCCCAGAAGAAAGAGAGTTAGCCGTGGCTGTTCCCAAGCGCAAGATGTCGCGCAGCAACACGCGTGCACGCCGGGCCCAGTGGAAGACCACTGCTGCCGCCACCGTCGCATGCCCGTCGTGCAAGGGCCAGAAGCTGCCCCACACCGCGTGCCCCTCGTGCGGCGCCTACAACGGCCGCCAGTACGCCGAGGCGCTGCGCACCGAGCACGAGGCATAAGGCGCGTACCACTACGCGCTGCGAGGTGAAGCGGTGAGCATCCCGGGCCAGCAGGCGGCAGACGCCCTGGTCCGGCGGATCGGTGTGTCCATCGACCCCGATCTGCTGGTGCTCGCCCTCACCCACCGCTCCTTCGCGTACGAAGCGGGTGGTCTGCCGACGAACGAGCGGCTCGAGTTCCTCGGGGACTCGGTGCTCGGCATCGTCGTGACCGACCACCTCTATCACGCGCACCCTGATCTGCCCGAGGGTGAGCTCGCCAAGATGCGCGCCGCCTGCGTCTCGCAGAAGTCGCTGGCCGTCGTCGCGCGTCAGATCGAGCTCGGTCCGTGCATCCTGCTCGGCAAGGGCGAGACCGCGACGGGCGGGTCCAACAAGGACTCGATCCTGTGCGACGCCTTCGAGGCGATCCTCGGCGCGGTCTATCTGACCCACGGGATCGAGACGTCCCGTGACGTCGTCATGCGCCTCGTCGGCCCGTCGCTCGCCGCCGCGGCCCGCTCGGGTGCCGCCCTGGATTGGAAGACCTCGCTCCAGGAGCGTTGCGCTGAGCTCGGGCTTCCGGCCCCTGTCTACGACGTGGAGGGCGAGGGCCCGGACCACGCCCGCGTGTTCACCGCCCGCGCCGTGGTCGACGGTCAGGTACGCGGACAGGGCACCGGCACTGCGAAGAAGCACGCCGAGCAGGAGGCCGCCGCGGCCGCCTATGCGTCTCTTGAGGACGCGCCCGCCGAGGTCGGCACCGCTGCCGCGTCCCAAGCCTGATCCGGATCGCGTTCGCAATGAACGTGCGCTCGCATGCCTGAGCTGCCCGAGGTGGAGACCGTCCGCACCGGTCTCGAGTCCCTGATCCTTCACACGGCCATCCGTGCCGTGGATATCCGCCGCGACAGCTGCGTGAGGCTTCTGCCTGGCGGGGCCTCCGAGTTCGCCGCCGAGACGCTCGGCCTCCAGGTCACGGAGGCCGCCCGGCGCGGCAAGTTCCTCTGGCTGACGCTCGCGGACCTCGCGGATCCCGGCCGTCCTGTGACATCCCTGAGCGCCCACCTGGGCATGTCGGGCCAGTTCAGAGTGCACGACGGCGCGTGGACCGACGCGCCCGAGCCGCACCGCCACTGCCGTGCCCGACTCTCGCTCGAGCGAGCCGACGGGGCTCAGCTCACCCTCGATTTCCTGGATCAGCGCACGTTCGGCTACCTCCACGCGGAGCCGTTCGTCGCGACAGTCGACGGACGAGTCGCGGGACAGGGCACGGTGCATCCGCTGCTCCCGGTCTCGGTCGCGCACATCGGCCGCGACGCGCTCGACCCCGAGCTGGACCCGCAGGCGACGGCGCGCGCGTGGCGTCGCGGATCGCGCGGGGTCAAGCAGGTGCTCCTGGATCAGACAGCAGTGAGCGGCATCGGCAACATCTACGCCGACGAGGCGCTGTGGCTCGCGCGCTTGCACCCGGAACGCCCCGCCCACGCGGTGACGGCCCCACAAGCGCGTGCCCTGCTCGACGCCGTGCGGGCGGTGATGGGCGACGCGCTCGCGCAGGGCGGCACGAGCTTCGACGCGCTGTACGTGAACGTCAACGGCGAGTCTGGGTACTTCGACAGGTCACTGCACGCCTACGGCAGGGCGGGGGAGCCGTGCGACAGGTGTGGGCGGCCCCTGCATCGGGCGGTCATCGGCGGGCGCTCCACGCACTGGTGCGCGACGTGTCAACGACGCTGGGTGAGGAAACCCAGGATCGACGCTGTCTAGCGCTACCATCGAGGCATGTCCGACATCACAGTCCTCGTCCTCGACGACCATGAGGTCGTGCGCCGCGGCATCTGCGACATCCTCGACCGCGCTGACGGCATCACCGTCGTCGCCGAGGCGTCGTCCGTCGCGCAGGCCACCCGCCGTGCCGACGCCGTCCGCCCGCAGGTCATCCTGTCCGACCTCCGTCTTCCCGACGGCACCGGACTGGACGTGATCCAGCACGTGCGTGAGAAGCTGCCGGACACGCGCGTCGTGGTTCTCACCAGCTATGACGACGACGACGCGAAGGCGGCTGCGCGCTCTGCGGGCGCCGACGTGTTCCTTGCGAAGACCGCGAGCAGCGCCGAGGTGCTCCAGGCGGTGAAGGACGCGGCTACCGGCCGCGAGCACGGCCAGCACATCGACGTGCACGAGGACGACATGCTGTCGCGCCTCACGCCCATGGAGCGTCGCGTGCTGACCCTCGTGGGCCAGGGGCTCGCGAACCGCGAGATCGCCACGGAGCTCGGCATCGCCGAGAAGACCGTGAAGAACCACGTGACGAGCGTGCTCGCCAAGATGGGTCTGCAGCGTCGTACACAGGTCGTCGCCTGGGCGACGGCGCGTCGCGCGCAGTCCTTCCGCGGCTAAGCCTCCACGTTCCATTCCGCGGCGGTCCCAGGACGCGCAGCCGCGGGACGCACGGGGGAGAGGGTGAACGTGCCCTGACGGCGGATCGCCCTGTTCGCCAGGTTCGAGGTGCCGGAGTGGCGCTTGGTCGCTCCAGCGGGCCCCACGCCGTCGTCCGTGATGGTGATGATGAACCGGCCGGGGGGCGCCGCGATCGACACTGTCACGGCCGTCGCCTCCGCATGGCGCGCCACGTTGGAGAGCAGTTCACGGACCACGGCGACGGCGTCGTCCGAGAGCGTCGGATCTGCCGCGGTCGCGGTGGCGACGTCCTCCCAGCTGACCACCACGCGAGGCGTGAAGCCAAGAGAGTCCTGGGCGAGCACGAACTCGCGGCGCAGTCGCTCGGACAGCGGCTCTGAGGTGCGCTCGCCGGCGAGGGTGCCCATCACTGAGCGCACCTCGCGCTGCGCACGCTTCACGTGGTCCAGCGTCGACAGCAGTCGTGGCCTGAACTCGGCGGGCACGTTCGAGGCGATGGTCTCGAGCTGGATCGCGGTGGCGAACAGCTCCTGCGACACGAAGTCGTGGAGGTCGTCGGCGATCCGTTCGCGCTCCTCGAGCATGTGAGACACGTTCTTGACGTGCGCGAGCTCGGCGAAGGACAGGGCCATCGCCGCCTGGCTCGCGAAGCGCTGCGCAGTCTCGAGGTTGTTCTGGTCGAAGGCCGCCATACCTGGTTCCCGCCACAGCATGAGGAGCCCTGACGTCTTCCCCTCGGAGTGCAGGGGAGCGTACAGCGTGGGCCCGAAGGCGCGCACGGCGGGCAGCACCGTCCCGCCCGGGGGCTCGGCGGCGACGACGCCCTCACCTGACCGGATGATGGTCAGCGCGTGGCCGTCCGCCGGCAGCACCTGGCCGAGCAGCTCGTCGGCCCTGTTGCCGAGCGTGAACTCCATGACCCATTCCTCGCCCACTCCGGGAAGGACGAGCGCTGCCGAGGTGGCGCCGGCGAGCTCGGTCGCGGCCTGAACGATCCGCTCGAATGCCTCCTCGTCGCCGGGGTCGGCGAGCAGCTGCGTGGTGATGTCCTGGGACGCGGTGAGCCACTTCTCGCGGGCGAGCGCCGCCTCGTAGAGCTGGGCGTTGTCGATCGCCGACGCGGCGGCCGCGGCGAGCGCCAGCACGATCTGCTGGTCCCGCGCAGTGAACCCGCCCTCCTTGCTCGCGAGGTACAGGTATCCGAAGAGCTCGCCGCGGACGACGAGGGCGGCGCCGAGGAAGGACCCCATGGGCGGGTGGCCCGGCGGCAGGCCCTGGAAGGCGGGGTGCTCGGTGAGCTCGTCGATGACGAGGCAGCCGTCGAGCGGGATCGTGGCCAGGGTGCCGACGGCGTTCGGCGCGCGCCCGATGTGGGCCATCACGCCCTTGGGCACTCCGTTGTAGTGGAACTCGACGGAGATCCCGTCGGCGTCGAGGATGTTGATGGCGGCCATGC
The DNA here is from genome assembly GCF_030418315.1 of Demequina zhanjiangensis. Lineage (GTDB taxonomy): Bacteria > Actinomycetota > Actinomycetes > Actinomycetales > Demequinaceae > Demequina > Demequina zhanjiangensis. The sequence continues at coordinate 14,388 of NZ_JAUHPV010000012.1, read as the reverse complement.
GCGCGCCGGTGTGCACCGTCGCGGCGGCGAGGAAGCTGTCGAGCACCTCGTTCAGGTCCAGCCGGTTCATCCCTACGATGGCATCGGTCAGCACGTCGGACACCGGCAGTCTCTCCTCACCCACGCAGGTCAACCCGCCTCTCCGCGTATCCAAGCGGGGACTCGTGATGCGTGACGAGCACCACGATACGGCCCTCCGCCTTCAGTCTGGTGACCACCGCGCGCAGCGCGTCCTGGCCGTCCTTGTCCAGGTGCTCCGCCGGCTCGTCGATGAGGAGCACGGGAGCGGGGTGGAGCATGGTGCGTGCGAGCAGGAGCCGCCGGCGTTCACCACCGGAGACCGTGTGCCCGCCTGAGCCGATCATCGTGTCGAGGCCGTCTGGGAGCGCCGCGATCCAGCGGTCGAGCCCCACAGCGGCGAGCGCCTCGGCGGCCTCGTCGGCCGTGACGTCTCCGCGTGCGACCCTGAGGTTCTCCAGCACGGTCGTCTCGAAGACGTGAGCGTCCTCTGCGGTGAGCGCGATGCGGTGGCCCGTGTCGGCGGGGGTGACCGCTGCGCCGTCGAGCAGTGCGCTGCCCTCGTGGGGTGGGATCGCACCCGCGATCGCGAGCAGCAGCGTCGACTTGCCGATGCCCGACGGCCCGACGATCGCGAGCGTCTCACCCGGGTGCAGCTCGGCGCTGATGGGCCTGGTGGGGGTCATGCCTGGCCACGCGACCGAGAGCCGGTCGAGGGTCAACGTCCCCACTCGCGGGTCCGTCCGGTTCTCGACGTGCGGGGCTGCATCCGCGTCGTCTGCAGGCGTGTTGTCAGCGGGCTTCGACGCGCCGGTCGTCGCCGCGAAGGCGGTGCCCGCGAGCGGCGTGGTCAGCTCCTGGATGCGGCGCGCGGCAGCGCGCGAGCGGTACAGCTGCTGCACGGCCGCGGGCACGGCGCCTACGGCCTCGAAAGCGGCAAGGGGGAGAAGTGCGACGACAGTTCCCCAGGGGCCGGAGACCTGCCCCGAGTCGATGGCGACGACGGCCAGCCACACTCCGCCGATGATGGCGAGCCCTTGGCTGACGGTGAGCAGCGCCGCGGCCGCGGAGGCGGGCCGGGCCTCGGCCTCAAGCGCGGCCTCAGCATCCCGGTTCGCGTGCTCCACCCGCGCGAGCGACTCGGAAGTGGTGCCCCAGATCCTGTGCTCGGAGGCCGACTCGATGGCGGCGAGCGAGGTCGCGGCCACCTCTGCGTGAGCCTTCACCCCCGCCTCGGCGGCGATGCGGGCCTGGCGCGCGGTGAGAGCGGCCGTACCGAAGCCGGCGAGTGCAAGACAGCCCGCGAGCACGAGCCCGGCCACGGGGATGATCGCTGTCACGATGCCGACGGAGATCAGGCTCACCGTGACGGCGACGCCGGTGGGCACGATCGCACGGACGACGGCGTCCCCCACCGAGTCGAGGTCGGTGCCGATCCTCGCGACGATGTCGCCGCGGCTCAGGGTGAGGACTCGTCCGGCCCCGGCCGCGGCGAGTCGTTCGTAGGTGCGTTCGCGCAGCTCGACCATGCCGCGCAGCGCGGTGTCGTGGCTCGCGAGGCGCTCCAGGTAGCGGAAGAGTCCGCGTGAGATGCCGAAGAACCTCACGATCACCGCAGCGAGGGCGAGATCGGCCGGGGAAGGCATCTCCGCGGCCTTCGCGATCAGCCAGGCGGCGACGGCGGAGAGGCCGACGGCGGAGCCGAGCGCCATGGTTCCCGCGAGAACGGCGCGGATGACCGGCCACGTGCGGATCCCGGTGCTGCGGAGCGCATCACGGAGCGCTGCGGAGGCCCCTGGCGTGGGCGCCTCCCGACGTGTCGTCTCGGCGGTGACGCTCATGCCGACACCTCCGTGATCTCGCGCGACTCCACGGTCAGGACCTCGTCCGCCGCGTGCACGACGTCGGGTTCGTGGGTGGCGACGACGACGGTGGCGCCGGACGCGGCGAGCGCGCGCATCCTCTCGACGATCTGGTCGCGGGAGTCAGGGTCGAGGTGCGCGGTGGGCTCGTCCAGGAGCAGCACGGGCCGTCCGGACTCGAAGGCCCGGTCGAGAGCCACCCGTTGGCGCTGCCCGAGCGAGAGCGTGCGCCCGGCGGGCCCGAGGTCGGGCCGCTGGGGGACCCAGGCGATCTGCTTGGCCCAACCGTCGGCATCGACGAGCAGGGCGCCGTCCTGGGCGACGACCTCGGCGTCACGTTCTGGCGCGTCGTCAGCCGCACTGCCGGTCTCGAGGGAGATGCGTCCCGCGGTGGGCGGGAGCAGCCCTGCGAGAGCGAGCAGGAGCGTCGACTTGCCCGAGCCGTTGGCTCCGACGATCGCTGTGAGGGTTCCAGGCGAGCAGCGCACGTCGGCGCCGGAGGGGGCCTCGCGCACGCCGTCGGGCGTCGCGATGCCGACGCCGGTGACGACGATCGCGCCTCGTGCGGCATCGGGCGCGGGAGCGTCGCCGCCCATGGCAGGCAGAGGCTCGTCGAGGATCTCGAAGGCCGCGTCGGCGGCGGCCAGGCCGTCTGCGGACGCGTGGAAGTGGGTGCCGACGTTGCGTACGGGCAGGTACACCTCGGGCGCGAGGATCAGCACTGCCAGCGCGGTCTCGATGCCGATTCCGCCCTCGACCAGTCGGAAGCCCATCGTGACCGCGACGATCGCGACAGCGAGCGTCGTCAGCAGCTCGAGCACCATCCCTGACAGGAAGGCGACCCGCAACGACCCCATGGTCGCCTTGCGGTGCGCCTCACCGAGCTCTCGCACTCGCGCGGCGGGGCCGCGCTCACGTCCGAGGGCCTTGAGGGTGGGGACGCCTGCGATGAGGTCGAGAGTGCGGGCTCCCAGCGTCTGCATCGCCTTGAGGTGCTTCTCCGAACGCTCACGGGTGACCAGGCCCACGAGGATCATGAAGATCGGCACCAGAGGCAGCGTCAGTGTGACGATCAGCGCGGAGAGCCAGTCGAGGCCCAGCACCAGCACGATGAGGATCGGGGTGAGGGTCGAGGCCAGCGCGAGCTGGGGCAGGTAGCGCACGAAGTAGGGCAGCAGGTCGTCGAGACCGCGGCTCACGACGGTCACCACGTCGGCGCCACGGCCGGAGGCGATCCATCGCGGACCCATCGCCGCAGCGTGGGCGACCACCTGCGAACGCAGCTCGGAGATGACCTGGGCGCCAGCGCGGTGCGCGAGCCGCTCCTGCAGCCAGGAGGTGAGGGTGCGCAGCGCGATCACTCCGGCGAGCAGAGGCAGGCCGGACGACAGTTCACGTGCGGAGGTGGGGACGAGCGTGCCGAGCCATCCCAGCCCGTCGCCGGTGAGCGGCGTCGGCGCCAGCACGGGAGCCAGCATGCGGGCGATCAGGAGTGCCTGGACGGCGACGAGCAGGGCCGTGAGAAGGCCCAGGCCCGCCGTTACGAGGATGTAGCGGCGGGCCGGGCCGATCCGCACGACCAGGCGCGGATCGATGGGTTTCATCCAGAGAGGCTACTTCTTGAAGAAGGTCAGCTCGTTGTGCTCCGGGATGTTGTCCGTGCTGATGCGACGGCGGAACACCCAGTAGGACCACGCCTGGTAGGCGAGCACGATCGGCGTCATGATCACGGCGACCCATGTCATGACGGTGAGCGTGTAGTCCGTGGACGACGCGTTGTCGACCGTGAGCGAGAACTGCGGGTCGATCGACGAGGGCATCACGTCGGGGTACATCGAGCCGAAGATCAGCACGACGGCGCCGACGATCACGACCGCGTTGGCGACGAACGCCTTGCCGAAGCTCTCGGTACGGGTGAACCACGCCACCGCGGCGAGGCCCAGTGCGGCGACCAGGACGGCCGCCCAGGTCCATGCGACCGAGTAGGCGAGCTGCGTCCAGATGGCCCAGACCGCAGCGAGCGCGAGCGCCACCACCGAGATCTTCTTCGCGAAGTCACCTGCGCGCTTCGAGAAGTCGCCCGAGGTCTTGAGCGCGAGGAAGATCGCGCCGTGCGACAGGAACAGGGCCAGCGTCACCAGACCGCCCAGGAGGGCGAACGGGCTGAGCAGGTCGAAGAAGTTGCCGACGTACTCGAGCCTGCCGTCGACCTCCTCGATCGGCACACCGCGCACCAGGTTGGCGAACGCGACGCCCCACAGGATCGAGGGGATCCATGCCGAGCCGATGATCGCCCAGTCCCAGCGCTGGCGCCACTTCGGGTCGTTGATCTTGCCGCGGTACTCGATCGCGACGGCGCGCACGATGAGCGCCAGGAGGATGAGCAGCAGCGGCAGGTAGAACCCTGAGAAGAGCGTGGCGTACCACTCGGGGAAGGCCGCGAAGGTGGCGCCACCGGCGGTGAGCAGCCAGACCTCGTTGCCGTCCCAGACGGGGCCGATGGTGTTGAGCGCGACGCGGCGCTCCTTGTTGTCCTTCGCGAGCAGGCCCATGAGCATGCCGACGCCGAAGTCGAAGCCTTCGAGGACGAGGTATCCGGTCCACAGGACCGCGATGAGGACGAACCAGATCAGTGCGAGATCCATGTCAGGGACTCCTTAGTACGCGAAGGACAGGGGACGGGAGCCGTCCTCGTCGATCGTGGGCTCCTCGACCTGCGGCGCGCCTTCGACGGCGTACCGCTGGATGAGCTTGAACCAGAACACGCCGAGGATCGCGTAGACCACGGTGAACACGACGAGCGAGAAGGCGACCTCTCCTGCGGAGACGCTGGGGGAGTAGCCCGCCTGCGTGAGGAGCATCACCATGTCGACGCCGTCCGGGTTGGGGGCGACGACGAACGGCTGACGTCCCATCTCGGTGAAGATCCAGCCGAAGCTCGCGGCAAGGTAAGGCATCGGCAGCGAGATGAGCGCGAGAGCCTTCATCCATGGCTTGGTGGTGATGCCGCCCTTGCGCGTGAACCACAGGATGGTGAGCGCGAGCGCTGCGGAGAACGCCGCGAGCCCGATCATGAGGCGGAACGACCAGTAGGTGACCAGGAGGTTCGGTCGGTACTCGATCTCCTCACCTGCGGCGTCGGTCGCGCCGTAGCGCTCGGCGTACTCGCTCTGGAGGTCGTTGATGCCTCGGACCTCGCCGTCCCAGTCACCGGTGAACAGGAAGGACGTGAGTCCCGGGATCTCGATGAAGTGCGTCACGGAGTCCGGGTCGTCCCCGGCGAGGTTTCCGAGCGCGAAGAGCGAGAAGGAGGCCCCGGTCTCGGTCGCCATGAGGCCTTCCGCGGCCGCCATCTTGATCGGCTGCTGCTCGGCCAGGAGCTTGCCCTGGACGTCTCCGGTGATGATGACCGCGACGCCGGCGAGCAGCATCGTGACGGCTCCGAACCGGGCTGCGGTGCGGTACATCGGCAGGTCGCCGTGGTTCGCGTCCTCGCGGTGCCTCTTGACCATCCAGTAGACGGCGATGCCGGCGACGAAGGTGCCCGAGACGAGGAACGCCGTCGCGATCACGTGCGGGAAGGCGGCGAGCGTCGTGTTGTTCGTGAGGACCTCGAGGATCGAGTTCATCTCGGCGCGGCCGGTCTCCGGGTTGTAGTCGGCGCCCACGGGGTGCTGCATCCACGAGTTCGCGGCGATGATGAAGTACGCCGAGAGGGTGGAGCCGATCGCGAAGAGCCACAACGTGAGCAGATGAAGCTTCTTGGGGAGCTTGTCCCATCCGAAGATCCACAGTCCCAGGAACGTGGACTCGAGGAAGAACGCGAGCAGCGCCTCCATCGCGAGCGGTGCGCCGAAGATGTCGCCGACGAATCGCGAGTAGTTGGACCAGTTCATGCCGAACTGGAACTCCTGCACGATTCCGGTCGCGACTCCGAGCGCGAAGTTGATGAGCAGCAGCTTGCCGTAGAACTTCGTGAGCCTCAGCCACTTCTCCTTGCCCGTGCGCACCCACGCGGTCTGCATGATCGCGACGAGGATCGACAGGCCGATGGTGAGCGGGACGAGCACGAAGTGGTAGACGGTGGTGATGCCAAACTGCCAGCGGGCAAGCTCGAGCGCCTCCATGCCGGGGACCTCCTTTGGTAGATACGTCAGAAAACTACCTGGGGGACCATCGTCCCGGGTCGGGACAAAGGTCCCGGCGGAGGGCGTCGATCCAGGAATTTCAGTGTCGCATCCCGGGAACCCTTCGACGTACAGAGGCGTCCGTGCAGGCGCGTCGAGATGAGCCTGAGCGGTCGATCCGCACGTGACCTTCGGGCGCGTCGCCGAGGCCTCGGCGTGCGTGACGGGCGGGGCTCCTGTGAATCGGTCACCTTCTATGACACAATGGTGAACAGGTCAGCATCCGCCCACACCGGATGCAAACCGCGCGACAGACGCAGCGACTGCGTTGCCGCCGGTCCTGACAGGATCCCGCACGGCTACAGCCGCAAGCGGCGACATCGGGGGCGCGGCGCACGTAAGGCGCCGCTGTAAGCCGCGACCGACAGACTTCCGCGGTCACAGACGTGAACCGCGACCGACGACCAGTTCGCGGCCGGGTGTGGCCGGCCTGAACTTGAGGTACCCGCATTGAGCGAGGAGAACACCACACCGGCAGCAGCACTGGTCTTCCAGGCTCCTGAGCCCCCCAAACCGCGACGCGCCTCCGCGCCCGCCGGGCCGCCGCAGGTCGAGTCGAAGCCTGCCGACGCCGCGCCTGAGGCGCCGAAGTCCGAGTCACCTCAGAAGAAGGACTCCGACGCGCCGGCGGACAAGCCGAAGAAGAAGAAGTCGTCGGGCGCCAAGAAGAAGAAGCCGAAGGCGGAGCCCGCCGACTCCGGCGACGCGAAGAAGTCCGAGGCAGCCGACAAGGCCGCCGACGCCAAGGCCGAGCCGCAGGACGGCGCGTCCTCGGACGAGTCGGGCGCCAACGGAGAGCCCTCCGGCGATGGCGAGCAGGGCGAGGGCGGCGGCAACCGTCGTCGCCGCCGCCGTGGCGGACGTGGCCGGGGCAAGAAGCGCCCCGAGGGCGAGGCCGGAAACGAGAGCGACGAGCAGGGCTCCGAGGACGACGCGCCCGCCGAGCAGGCGTCCAGCGACGAGTCGTCGTCAGACGACGAGTCCACCGAAGGCTCCGATGGCGGAGAGGGCGGTGGCTCCCGTCGCCGTCGCCGGCGCAGCCGCGGATCGCGATCCGGCTCCGGCTCGAGCGGCTCGTCGTCGAACGAGGACCAGCTCCAGGGATCGACGCGCCTGCAGGCCAAGCGTCAGCGGCGCCGTGACAACCGTGACGGCTCGCGTCGTCGCCCCGTCATCTCCGAGGCCGAGTTCCTCGCCCGCCGCGAGTCGGTGAAGCGCTCGATGGTGGTGCGCGAGAAGGACCACCGCGTGCAGATCGCCGTGCTCGAGGACGACATCCTCGTCGAGCACTACGTCTCCCACCAGGCGCAGCAGTCCATGGCGGGCAACGTCTACCTGGGCCGCGTGCAGAACGTGCTGCCCGGCATGGAGGCGGCGTTCGTCGACATCGGCCGCGGACGCAATGCCGTCCTCTACGCGGGCGAGGTCAACTGGGATGCCGCCGGACTTGAGGGCAAGGCCAAGAGGATCGAGCTCGCGCTCAAGCCGGGCGACCAGGTCATGGTGCAGGTCACCAAGGACCCGATCGGGCACAAGGGTGCACGCGTCACCTCGCAGATCTCCCTCGCGGGCCGCTTCCTCGTGTACGTCCCCGCGGGCGGCGTCACCGGCATCTCCAGGAAGCTTCCCGACACCGAGCGCGCGCGCCTCAAGAAGCTGCTGCGCGAGGTCATCCCCTCCGACGCCGGCGTGATCGTGCGCACCGCGGCTGAGGGAGCCTCGGAGGAGGAGCTGCGCGCCGACGTCGAGCGGCTCAAGCGCCAGTGGCAGACCATTCAGGACGAGGCCGGCTCCGGCAAGGCCCCCAAGCTGCTGCGCGGTGAGCCCGACATGGCCATCCGCGTGGTGCGTGACATCTTCAACGAGGACTTCGACTCGCTCACCATCCAGGGCGACGACACGTGGAACTCGCTGTCCATGTACGTCCAGCAGGTCGCGCCCGACCTCATGGAGCGCCTGCACAAGTACACCTCCGAGGGCGACGTCTTCGCGGACTCCCGCATCGACGAGCAGCTCGCGAAGGGCATGGACCGCAAGGTGTGGCTGCCGTCGGGTGGATCCCTCGTGATCGACCGCACCGAGGCCATGACGGTCATCGACGTCAACACGGGCAAGTTCGTCGGCAAGGGCGGCACGCTCGAGGAGACGATGACGCTCAACAACCTCGAGGCGGCCGAGGAGATCGTCCGCCAGCTGAGGCTGCGCGATATCGGCGGCATCATCGTCATCGACTTCGTGGACATGCTCCTCGAGGCCAACCGTGACCGCGTGCTGCGGCGCCTCATCGAATGCCTGGGCCGCGACCGCACCAAGCATCAGGTGGCTGAGGTCACCTCGCTCGGACTCGTCCAGATGACGCGCAAGCGCGTCGGGCAGGGCCTCGTTGAGGCGTTCTCCGAGACGTGCGACCACTGCAAGGGCCGCGGCTTCCTCGTCCACGGCGAGCCCGTGGCGGAGGCGAGCGAGAAGCAGCCCGAGGCACGTCGCTCGCGTGGAGGCCGCAACCGCTCCGGCAGCGGTAACGGCAACGGCAAGGGCAACGCCGCTCAGAAGCAGGAGGAGCATTCCCACGCCGAGCCGCCCAAGGGTGAGACCCACGCGCTCGACGACCGCGAGGATGCGCGCGCGCAGGTGAAGGCCACGCTCGCGTCGATCGCAGCGGCTGCGGAGAAGGCGCACCACGAGGGCGAGCACCACGAGGATGCGGGCGAGGTCCCGGTCATCGACATCGAGCTGCCCGGCGCCGAGATCGTCGAGGTCGAGCCTGCGGTCGACCAGGCTTCCACTGAAGGCGTGACTCCTGAGGAGGGCTCCACGCCGGGTCCCGACGAGGAGCCGAACGCCGGCTGATCCGGCCGCCTCGGGCCGACGCTGATCGGCCCGGGCGAGCCGGTTTGACCGGCGGTACCGGCAGCGGGTAATCTAGACCGTCGGCGCGACAGCGCCTCAAAGCCCTGCCTGCGCCCTCTGGGGAGCGGCTGCGGCAGGACAGGGTCCCAAAAGATCCACGACCACGAGTTTCAAGAGGAAAGACACATCATGGTGTACGCGATTGTGAAGGCCGGTGGCCGCCAGGAGAAGGTCTCCGAGGGCGACGTCATCGTCGTTGACCGTCTCAAGGCTGAGGCTGGCTCGACCGTCGAGCTCGCCCCCGTGCTGCTCGTCGACGGTGACAAGGTCACGTCGGACGCCAAGGCGCTCGGCAAGGTCAAGGTGACCGCCGAGGTCGTCCGCAACGAGCGCGGCGAGAAGATCGACATCCTCAAGTACAAGAACAAGACCGGCTACCGCAAGCGCATCGGCCACCGTCAGGAGCTCACGCGCCTGAAGGTCACGGGCATCAAGTAAGGCGAGGAGACACTCATGGCACACAAGAAGGGCGCGAGCTCCTCGCGCAACGGTCGCGATTCGAACGCGCAGTACCTCGGCGTGAAGCGCTTCGGCGGTCAGGCCGTCAACGCGGGCGAGATCATCGTGCGTCAGCGCGGCACCCACTTCCACCCCGGTGAGAACGTGGGCCGCGGCAAGGACGACACCCTGTTCGCCCTGTCCGCCGGTTCGGTGGCGTTCAACCAGCGTCGTGGCCGTAAGGTCGTCGACGTCGTGGCGGGCGAGTAACAGCCGCACCACAGTCTTTCTCTCGTCAGGGGCGCGCCGACAGGCAGCGCCCCTGACGTGTCTCTAGGCTCAGAAGGAGCCGATGACGCGGCGCGCGCTCGATCGCGCTGCCCACCAGGCCGATTCCGGCCCCGACGGAAGGGAACCACCATGGCGAGCTTCGTCGACAGGGTGACCCTGCACGTGACTGCAGGCAAGGGCGGCCACGGCGTCGCATCGGTTCATCGTGAGAAGTTCAAGCCGCTCGGCGGGCCCGACGGCGGCAACGGCGGCCGCGGCGGTTCGGTCATCCTGCGGGTGGACCCGCAGGTCACGACGCTGCTGGACTACCACCACGCGCCTCACCGCACCGCGGAGAACGGCAAGCAGGGTGCAGGCGACATGAGGCACGGCGCCAACGCGCAGGACCTCATCCTCGGCGTGCCGAACGGGACGATCGTCAAGTCTGGCGACGGCGAGGTCCTGACCGACCTGGTCGGCGAGGGTGCCGAGATCGTCATCGCGGAGGGCGGACGCGGAGGACTCGGCAACGCTGCCCTCGCAACCACCAAGCGCAAGGCGCCTGGCTTCGCGCTTCTGGGAGAGCCCGGTGAGGAGGCGTCGGTCGTCCTCGAGCTCAAGTCGATCGCCGACGTGGCGCTCGTCGGGTATCCGAGCGCCGGCAAGTCCTCTCTGATCGCCGCGATGAGCCGCGTGCGACCGAAGATCGCCGACTACCCGTTCACGACGCTGGTGCCCAACCTCGGCGTCGTGGAGGCCGGCGGTAAGCGCTTCACGATGGCGGACGTGCCCGGCCTGATCGAGGGCGCCTCCGAGGGCAAGGGCCTGGGCCACGACTTCCTTCGGCACATCGAGCGCTGCTCGGTGATCGCCCACGTGCTGGACACCGCCACGCTCGAGAGCGACCGCGACCCGGTGAAGGACCTCGAGGTCATCTCCGGTGAGCTGCGGGCGTACTCGACCGACGACGCGATCAGCGGCGTGCCGCTCGCCGAGCGCCCGCAGGTGATCATCCTCAACAAGATCGACATCCCCGACGGCCGCGAGTTGGCGGAGATGGTGCGCCCGGACCTCGAGGCGCTCGGCATGCCGATCTTCGAGGTGAGCGCGGTGAGCCACGAGGGGCTGAAGGAGCTCGGCTACGCCCTTGCCGCGATGGTGGCGGAGGAGCGCGCCAAGATGCCTGAGATCGAGAAGGCGCCGGTGGTGCTGCGTCCCAAGTCGGTGGACGACTCGGGCTTCACGATCACGCACGTGCGCGATGGTGCGGAGGACTACTTCCAGGTGCGGGGCTCCAAGGTCGAGCGCTGGGTGCGTCAGACGAACTTCGCGAACGACGAGGCCGTCGGCTATCTCGCGGACCGTCTTGCCCGCGCTGGCGTCGAGGAAGGGCTCTTCAAGGCAGGAGCGGTGCCTGGCAGCGAGGTCGTGATCGGCGCACGCGAAGGTGGCGTCGTGTTCGACTGGGAGCCGACGATGGCCTCCGGTGCGGAGCTGCTCGGCTCGCGCGGATCGGACCTCAGGCTCGAGGAGCACGACCGCGCGCACCGCGCGACGCGCGCGGAGAAGCGTCGGGAGCACAAGGAGCGGATGGACGCGAAGAGCGCCGCCCGCGAGCAGCTGTGGACCGAGCGCGACGCGGGCCACTGGACCGACCCGTCCAAGGACGACGGGGAGATCTGACACCATTGAGCCAGCCGACGCCATCATCGTGTCGGCGCTGGCGCGGTCGGCGCGCCGGTAGCGAACGGGAGGGCAAGTGACCGAGCACGCGCGCCACGCGGTGGCTCATGCCCGGCGCATCGTCGTGAAGGTGGGGTCCTCCTCGCTGACGGGCGCGCATGGTCACCTCGACGAGGGCCGACTCGGAGAGCTTGTGGATGTCCTGGCACGGGAGCGCCTCGCCGGTCGTGACGTCCTGCTGGTGACGTCGGGTTCCATCGCCGCCGGCATCGGCCCGCTCGGTCTCACCGCTCGTCCCACGAACCTCGATCTCCAGCAGGCTGCTGCGAGCGTCGGTCAAGGCAAGCTGATCCACGCCTACACGCAGGCGTTCGCGCGTCATGGCCTGGACGTGGGTCAGGTGCTCCTGACGTCGGATGACATGGTGCGGCGCGCTCACTACGGCAATGCGCGCAGGGCCCTCGAATCGCTGCTGTCGCTGGGCGTGGTGCCGATCATCAACGAGAACGACACGGTCGCCACCGACGAGATCAGGTTCGGAGACAACGACCGTCTCGCGTCGTTGGTGGCGACGGCGATCGCTGCGGACGCGCTCGTCCTCCTCACAGACGTCGACGCTCTCTACACGGCCGCGCCAGGATCGCCGGGCGCCCATCGGATCGCGGTGGTGCACGGGCCCGACGACCTGGGCGGGATCGACATCTCGCGGCGAGGGTCGTCGGTGGGCACGGGCGGCATGATCACGAAGGTCGAGGCCGCGTCCATCGCCACCACGTCCGGAGTGAACGTGGTCCTGGCCAGCGCGGCCGACGCCGGTCGCGCGATCGTCGGGGAGGACGTCGGGACGCTGTTCCTCCCGACGGGCAAGAGGGATACGACGCGGCTTCAATGGCTTGCGCACGCGGCACGCACACGGGGCGGGATCGTCCTGGACGACGGCGCGGTGAGGGCGGTGACGAGCCGACGCGCGTCTCTTCTCGCCGCAGGCGTGGTCGAGGTGCGGGGTCAGTTCGAGGCGGGCGAGCCCGTCGACCTGCTCGCCCTCGACGGCGCACTCGTCGCCCGCGGTTTCGCAGGGTTCTCCGCCGAGGAGGCTGAGCGCATGAAGGGCCTCAGCACTGACGCCCTCGGTGAGCAGCTCGGCGACCACTATGCGCGCGAGCTGATCCATATCGATCACCTCGTGGTGCTGTAGCCGCCGCTCAGGGTGTTCATCGGCCCGACACATCGTGTCGACCGCGGGGAAACCTCGGGGGAGTAGACACGGGTCATCCACCCGTACGCACCCTTCCACTCGGCGGAGAGCACCATGACACGCCCGTTGATCCAGAACGTCCTCGCGGCACAGCCTCCTGAGGTGGTGCGCGCGGAGGGGGTCTGGCTCTGGGACGCCGAGGGTAACCGCTACCTCGACGGGTGCAGCGGCGCCGTCGTGTCGGCGATCGGCCACAGTCATCCTCACGTCGTGCGCGCGATCGCAGCGCAGGCCGCGCGGGTGACCTACGCCCATCGGGGCGCGTTCACGAACGCCGCCGCGGAGGAGGTCGCGGCTCGCCTGTGTGAGCTGACCGGATTTGCGGGGGCGTGGCTCGTGGGCTCGGGATCTGAGGCCGTCGAGGCCGCGATGCAGTTCGCGCTCCAGTACCACCAAGAGCGAGGCGAGTCTGAACGGACCGTCTTCCTCTCGGCGAGAAAGGGCTATCACGGCAACACGCTCGGCGCCTTGTCGGCCTCGGGGCACGCCCGCCGCGCTGCGGTGTCGGGGATCGCGCTCGAGATTCCCGCGCTCCCCACAGGTGACGCGCTCCGGGACCACGGCGACCGGACGGAGGAGGAGTACGCCCAGGCGATGCTCGACGAGGCGCGTGCTGTCATCGCAGCGCAGGAGGACCGGCTCGCCGCGGTGCTGATCGAACCCGTCGGCGGCGCGACGCTCGGGGCGAGCACTCATCCGGCCGGCTACCTCGCGGGCCTGACAGAGCTCTGCCGAGAGGCGGGGGCGCTCTTCATCGCCGACGAGGTGCTGAGTGGGATGGGCCGCACGGGGACGGTCCTCGCATGCGAGCAGGAGAGCGTCGCGCCCGACATCGTGGCGATGGGGAAGGGCCTCGGTTCGGGATATGCGCCCGTGGCGGCGACCCTTGTCTCGCAGAAGGTGTTGACGGCGATCGCTGAGGGGACGGGAGTGGTGCTCGGCGGCCACACCTACGCGGGCAACCCTCTGACCGCAGCGACCGCGCTGGCGGTGCTTGAGGTGCTCGCGGAGGAGAACGTGATCGAGCGTGGGCGGGAAGCCGCCGTCATGGTCCGTGACGCGCTGGAGGCGCTCGCGCGCGAGCACCCTCTGATCCTCGAGGTGCGGGGCCGTGGCATGCTCCTCGCGCTCGAGCTCGATGCTGAGGGGCGTGCGCAGGGTGACGCGGTGCGGGAGTTCGCGAGCATCTGCATGAAGCACGGATTGATCCTGTATCCCGCGACCGGTGGGTTCGTCGACGCCGTGATCGTGTCCCCGCCGCTGACGATCACCTCCGTGGAGATAGCCCAGCTGGTGCAGATGCTCGGGTCCGCGCTGATCGAGCTGGCGGGTGCGCGTGAGGAGCCGCAGCCGGCACCCGCCTGAGAGCAGGGGCTTCACTGACGCGCAGTGTCACGTCTGAGTCCGGGCCGAGCGGTGGCTCACGGGCCACGCGCGGCGCAGCCGACAAATTTCGGCGGATCTACCAGGCACTTCGTTGAGACGCGCGAGAAATCTGGCGCGATTGGTCATGAGCACCTGAATGGCTCCTGTAGTGTTTTCCCCCGGAACGAAGTCGTCCGATGCGGTCGCTGAGACGATCCGAACGATGTACGATGGAGTTCCTCCACTCGAACCGGAGACACGCCGAAAGGCGAGTTGACAAGCCGGTGAGAATGGCTAAGATTGAAGGGTTGCCCCAAACGAGATTCGCAAGAATCACGGGAGCGGTGACCACCCTCCAATCAGGAAGCCGCGGAAACGCGGATTTGACTTCCTGAAGAAG
>NZ_JAUHPV010000011.1 GCF_030418315.1 Demequina zhanjiangensis | reverse complement strand
CCCCACCCAAAATTCGGCGGGGGGGGGGGGCGGGGGCCCCGCGGCCCCCCCGCCCCTCACGGCGTCCGGACGAGTCTCAGGCGCACTCGTAGACCTGCTGGGAGGCCTGCGCCTGGATCCCGACCACCCACACGCCGTCGCCGCGATCCCACGTCACCACGCTGCGTGCCTCAAGGAACTCCGCATAGGTGGAGTATGCGTAGGCGCCGACCCCGGAGACCATGTCGCCAGCCTCGTCGGACCAGGCCCAGGAGGAGTCGAAGAGGGTGTCATACACCGCGCGACTCACCGCATTGCCTCCCTCGACGGGCAGATACACGCGCTGACCGTCCACGTTGATCCCCGCCGCCACCCAGCCGTCGGCGTCGTGATGCGGGTCGATTGTCTCGTCGGCTCGGAAGCACGTACCCGACGCGGGCAGCATCTCGTCACCTTGATAGTTGGGACCCCCGAATGCCGCATTGGCGTCGGCATAGTCCGACCCTGCTTCCGATCCGAGCTCGATGGACGTGCCGAAGGCCGACACCAGGCGGTAGCGCACGTCGATCAGGCTAGGAACGAAGCCGTCAGACTGGTCCTGGACGAGCTGCCAGGGGCCCAGTGTGGCGATCACGGTGCGCTCTCCGTAGCCGAGGACCGCGCGCTCGTTGGGAGTGAGCGTCGTTCCAGGCGCCTCATTTCCCAGGAGCGCCATGTCGTCGGCGATCGTCAGGTCGATCGACCAACCCGGAGCGGGGCTGACAGCACGCGGCAGGGTGAGGCTGTCGTAGTTCGTCAGGGCGTCGAAGCTGCGAGCGCCGTTCTCCCATTCGGCCCACGGGGTCTCGCACCGATCGCTCGGCACCACTGAGGGGCATTGGATCCACCGGATGCCCGCGGCGTCGATCTCGTACAGTCGTGCCTCGTATCCGGACGTCCAGTAGTCGAAGCCGCCAGCCACCCACAGCACGATGTCCGCGTCTCCTCGCGTGCCCACGCTGAGGAAGGTCCCTCCTTCATCCGCGAGGGGCGCGGGAGCGGCGATGAGCGTGGGCTGATGCCACGTCTCACCCGTCGTCGGGTTCTCGAGCCGTTCGAGGATGCCGATGTCGTCGCCGGTGACGAGCGGGACTGCTGCCTCGCTGGGCTCAGGTGGGGCGCTCGGTGCCGTGGTCGGGCTTGCCGACGGGCTCGCGGTGACGGTGGGGGTGGGGCTCGGGGAGAGGGTGGCGGCGGGGTCACCGTCGTCGCTCGCACCCGGGAGCAGGAGGAAGGCTCCGAGGCTGAGGGCGCCTACGCCGAGCACCGTGGAGGTGCTGGTGACGAGCGCACGGGTGCGACGGCGACGCTTGACGGTGCCGACGGCTGTGAGCTCGTCGAACTCGGCGGCGTCGCGCAGCGAGGTGGCGAGTCGATCGTGGCGGCCCTGGAGGATGTCGCGCAGCTCGCTCATCGCAGGCCCCCGTCCGTGGTGACGACGTGTGTGGTCTCGAGGCTCTCGGCGGTGTCGTGGGTGCCGAGGGCGGTGTTGAGCTTCGTGAGCCCGTCGGAGACGTAGCGCTTGACCGTGCCCTCGGACAGTCCGAGGGTCTGAGCGGTGTCGCGTACGGACAGGTCCTCCAGGTAGCGCAGTGCGACGCAGGCGCGTTCGCGCGGACTGAGCGAGGCCATCGCGGCATCGACTGCGGCGTCGCCACCGAGCCCCTCTGTGGGGTCGGGGATGGCCTCGGGTATGGCGGTGCGCTGCATGCGGGAGCGTTCGGCGGAGTCCTTGCGGACCATGTCCACGTAGCGTGAGGCGATGGCGCGTCGGACGTAGCCTTCGGCCTGCGCGACCGTGTCGAACCCGCGTCTCTTGCTGAAGGTCGCGATGACGGCCTCCTGCACGAGGTCCTCCGCATGGTTGGCGCCCGCGAGCATCTCTGCGAAGGCCAGCAGGCGCCCTCTGCGAGCGCCGGCGACCTCGTGGAGCACCGGCTCCCACCGTGATGGCATCGTGTCCCTTTCCCCCTTCGTCACCTCTCAGACGAGGCCGCGCGTCGGCAGGGTTGGGGGCAGGCTAGCGAGATCGTCGATGGGTGGACGTCGGCCCGCGCCGGATGCGGAGGGACTCCTCCACAGGCGTGCGCCGCATGTCCGAAATGTCCGGTACAAATGGTGCCAGCGCCCGCGGACCGCACCCCTCGCAGCTCATCAATCGGTCCGCGGGTGCTTCCTCACATCCGGGCGTAGCGTGCGCGGCCGAACGAGTACAGACCGTATGCGGCGAAGCCGACGCCGATGGCAGCCACGAGCGCCGGACCACCGGGGAGCCCCAGCAGGGCTTCGAGCGCGCCGTCCACGCCCTTCGCCTCATCGGGGTCCGCTTGGATCGCCGCGATGGCGAACAGCACTCCGACTGCTCCGAGAGCAAGCCCCTTGCCCACGTAGCCGATCGTGCCGGTGACGCGGATCCCTGTGCCGACCTCCTCGTGAGAGGGGGTCTTGAGGTCCTCCTCGAAGCCCTTCGTGACGCCCTTGTGGACGTGGTACGCGCCGCCTGCGACGATCCCGAGGCCGATGAGCCCCACGAGGAGGCGTCCGGCGGGTGCGGCCATGAGGGTCGAGGCGAAGCCCGTCGCCTGACCGTCTCCACCGCCGGAGGAGCCGAGGATCACGGACATGGTCGTGCCGGCGAGCGCCAGGTACAGGACGCCCTTCGCCGCGGCCTTGCCACGGTCCTTCAGGTCGCCGTCCCTGAGGGCGTCGGCGAGCTGCCATAGCCCGAGCGCGACCAGCGCGGCGGCCGCGATCCACAGCAGTGCCGTGCCGAGCGGAAGGTCCTGGAGGCGTGAGAGCGCGGTGCTCTGGTCGGCCTCCGCGGAGGACCCGATCGCGATGCTCACGATCAGGTAGGCGAGCACCAGGTGCAGCAGGCCGGAGACGGCGAATCCACCCCTCGCGGCGGTGCGCCAGGCGTCACGGGCATCGGTCGAGGTCGAAGCGGTCATGCAAGAGGCAACGCGGTGCGGTGCGCGTGTAGTCCCGCGGGGACGGTCCGCGGGTGTCAGCACCAGGCGCGGAGCGAGACCGACTGGTTGAGCAGGAGCCACCAGCCGGACCCGTCTCCGGCGGGCACGCCGAGCACGGCGGGGGCGGTTGCGTACTCGGCGAGCGAGAGGGCCCGAGCGTCGGGCTCGAGCCGGATCCCCACCGGATTCTGCACGTAGTGGTCGTGCATCAGCGTCGCCAGGTCGCTCGCCTCGTCCATCGCGTACACGGGGAAGCCGTCGACCGTGCCGGCGACCTCCCAATCGGCCATGTCGGGGTCGGTCAGCAGGATGTTCCAGGTGAGCGTCTGCACTGGCCCGCAGGCCTGATCGAAGAGGTCGATGAACCGACCCTCGACCGTGCCGAAGCCGTTCTCCCACACCACGTCGTCCCACGCGGGCCTGGTGGGCGGGGCGTCGTACACGTCGCCGACGGGGGATCGTCGGCCGAACGCGACGTTCTCCAGGCCTGCGCCGTAGGCCACCCATGCGGGGTCGTCTCCCCAGCCGCCTTGGACGTCCTGCGTGAACCGGTCGACCGCCCAGAGGTTCACCGTCGCGATCTCAGCGGTGGACCACGAGCCTACGAGCGGCACGTAGGGCCCGCGCATGCTCAGCACGAGGCCGTCGAGGTCGACGTTGGCGGCGGTCGCGAGCGAGTCGTAGTACACCGTGTCGTCGGACTCGATCTCCGGCGACCAGTCGAGCGCGGTGACCTCCTGCCACGGGTACGGGAACGGAATCCAGGTGGGCGTGCCGTCGGCCGCGACCTCCACGATCTCGCCGGATCCGTCGTGGCGCAGGATGTCCGCCCCGGCGCGGCTGCCGATGCGGTGCCAGGTGCCGACGCCGTCCCAGGTGTTCCAGAACACGTCCTCCACCGACCAGGCGGGCGTGTCGATCGCGGCCGCCTCGGTGAGCCAGCTCTCGCCGGTCGTGGCCTGGGAGGCGCGCAGCTCGGCCTCGGTCGCGTCCATGTCGGGGTTGCGTCCCTCGGGCGCCGTCGGTTCCGGGACGACGGTGGCGACGGTCGGTGAGGGGGTCGCCGTCGGCGCGGCGGTCTGGGAGGGGCTCGCGGTCGGCTGGGAGCCGCCTGAGCACGCGGCGAGGGCGAACGCTGCGGCGAGGCTCACGATCACGTGGATCCTCTGTGCCCTCATGTGCCGTCCCCTTGTCGCACTGTGCCCCTCCCACGAACCTAGTCCGCGGCTGGCCCCGAGGCGATCAGGATCAGGCGGTGTCGCCGTCGGTGACCTGGGACACCGGCGAGGGTCGCGGTCCGGGATCGATGCCCAGGGCGGCGAACGCGGCGCGTCGGCCGTACTCGGTGGCGTCGATGGTGACCGTGGTGAGGCGGGTCAACCAGGGGGCCGGCGCCTGCCCGCCGTCGAAGCCGATGACGGCAAGGTCGTCTGGCGCTGATCTGCCCTCATGGTGCATGGCGACGAGGAGGCGGAGGGCGAGCGTGTCGTCGTAGCACGCGGCCGCGGTGACGTCTGGGTGGTCGCGCAGGAGCGCGGCGGCGGCGGCACGCGCCTGATCGTCGTCGGAGGGCAGCGCCAGGGGGACGAGTCGAGCCCCCTGGGCCTCGGCTGCCTCCGCCGCGTGGCGGAGCCGAAGCTCGGCGAGCCTGTGCGCCTTGGGGTCCTCCGGGATCGCGAAGGCGATCACCCGGTGTCCAAGGGTCGCGAGGTGCTCGATCTGCCGGGACGTGTGTGCGGCGAGCCCTGTGCTCCACCCGCCGTCCGCGGTGCCGGTCGCGTCCGGGCCGTAGAGGGTGCCCAGGTCGATGACGGCGCGGGGCCGCACATCGGCGATCGTGCGCGCCAGGTCGCCGCCCGCGGCGGGATGCACCAGGAGGGTGTGCCCGTGCTCGGCGAGCGTGGACGACAGCCCCGCGGTGAAGGCCTCCAGGGAGGGGCCGTGGGGGATGTCGGCGGTGTCGAGCAGGACGACGCGGGAGCTGCCTTCGCGGAGGGCGCGCGCGACGCCGTGGGGCACGTACGCCAGCTCCGCGGCGGCGGCGTGCACGCGGGAGCGCGTCGCCTCGGGGATGGTCTGCCCCGGGGTGTCGTTGAGCACGAAGCTCGCGGTCGTAGGCGAGACGCCGGCGGCGGCCGCGACATCGCGGAGGGTCGCCCGTTTCGGCATCGCGTCTCCTCCGTGGTCGATTCCTGTCGTGGCTCATGCCTATGCTAGGCCCACTGAACCGATTTAGTGACGTGTCAACGACGCGACGTCCACCCGGGACGAGCGGCACGCATTCCCGTGGGAGGGAACCCATGACCACCACCGAGACCAGCACCGAGCCCGCGACCATGTCCACCATCGTCGTCACGGGGCCCGGCACCGTCGACGAGATCCACGAGACCCGCCCCGAGGTGGGCGCCAGCGACGTCCTGCTCGACGTCAAGGCATGCGGGATCTGCGGCTCCGACGCGATGTACACCGCAGTCGGCGGCATCCCGCCGCGTCAGGGCGCGACGCCCCTCGGCCACGAGCCCGCGGGCGTCGTCGTCGCCGTCGGCGCCGACGTGGAGGGAATCGCTGTCGGCGACCACGTGGTGGTGAACCCCATGGCCGCCTCCGACGGCATCATCGGATCCGGCGGCGCCCAGGGCGGACTCTCCGAGCAGCTGCTCATTCGAGGCGCGAAGCTCGACGTGCACCTCAAGGTCATCCCTGACGACGTTCCCTGGGCCGTCGCGGCGCTGAACGAGCCCATGGCAGTCGCGCGCCACGCCGTCAACCGGTCCGGCGCCAAGGCGGGCCAGAAGGCCGTGGTCTTCGGCGCGGGCCCCATCGGACTGGGCGCCGCCATCTCCATGAAGCTCCGGGGCGTCGAGCACGTGGTCGTCGTGGACGTCGTCCCGTCCCGTCTCGAGACCGCCCTCGCCGTGGGCGCCGACGCCGTCATCAACTCCGCGGAGGAGGACGTGACCGCCCGCCTCCTCGAGCTTCACGGCACCGCCCCGCGCAGCTTCGTGCGCGGCGATCGGCCCGACACCGACGTGTACCTGGACGCTGCAGGCGCCGCGCCCGTGATCGCCACGATCGCCGAGTCCGCCAAGCACGGCGCGACCGCCACCGTCGTCGGCGTCCACAAGAAGCCGGTCGAGCTCGACCTCGGCGCGCTGCTCACCACGGAGCTGACCCTCACCCTGTCCATGGGATACCCCACGGAGATCTTCGAGGTCACGGAGGATCTGGTGAACCACTGGGAGCGCTTCGCCCACCTCGTGTCCCACCAGATCCCGCGCGCCGACGCGCTCCACGCCCTCGAGCTCGCCGCCACTCCCGGCGCCGCCGAGAAGGTCGTCGTCGTCTTCGAATGAGAGACGGTGCCGGGGTGAGGAACGGCCCTCGCCCCGGCAGCCGACGACGGGTGGAATCGACCCCGGGAAGCAGGTAGACTGTTCCAGTTCCTCGGCGAGGTTGAGCCCGCGCAGGGCCCGACGTGATCGACGCGGCAGAAGCGCCACGGCTCTGCCTTGCCGTGCAACCGCTATCTGTCCGCAATTCTCACGAGGAGAACCCCGATGTCTGATGAGCTGAAGCTCGCCGCCGAGGCCCGCACCGAGTTCGGCAAGGGCGCCGCCCGCCGCACCCGCGCCGCCGGCAAGATCCCCGCCGTCCTCTACGGTCACGGCACCGACCCCGTCCACGTGGTCCTCCCGGGCCACGCCACGATGATGGCCCTCAAGCACGCGAACGCGCTGCTCACCATCGAGTGGGACAAGAACTCCGAGCTCGCGCTCGCCAAGGACATCCAGCGCGACCCGGTCAAGCGCACCATCGAGCACGTCGACCTGCTGCTCGTGAAGAAGGGCGAGAAGGTCTCCGTCGAGATCCCCGTCCACGTCACCGGCGAGACCTTCGGCTCGACGATCCACGTCCAGGAGCTCAACACCCTCCACATCGAGGCCGAGGCCACGCACCTCCCCGAGTCGGTCGAGGTGTCGGTCGAGGACCTCGAGGAGGGCGCCAAGATCACCGCCGGTGAGATCGCGCTGCCCAAGGGCTCGCTGCTCCTCACCGACCCCGAGGCCCTCGTGGTCCACGTGACCCAGCCGCGCACCGCCGCTGAGCCCGAGGAGACCGAGGCTGCCGCCGAGGAGGCGCCCGCCGAGGAGTCGGCAGAGTAACCTCTGCCTCACGCGTGACAGCGCCCGGCCCGCACCACGCGGGCCGGGCGTTCGCCATTCCAGCCACCATCACACGAGGACATCCATGAGCATGCTCGTCATCGGCCTGGGCAACCCGGGCGAGGAGTACGCGGCCACGCGCCACAACATCGGCGCCATGGTCGTGGAGGAGCTCGCCTCCCGCGGGGGCGCCGCCCTGTCGGCGCACAAGAAGACGCGGACCCGGTCCACCGTCGCCCGCCTCGTGGGCCAGGCGGTGCAGCTGGGCGTGCCGATGACCTACATGAACGTCTCCGGCGGCCCCGTGAGCTCGCTCGCCAAGTACGTCTCGGTCGAGCCGACCGACGTGATCGTCGTCCACGACGAGCTCGACATCCCGTTCGGCACCGTCAAGCTCAAGCGCGGCGGCGGGTCGGGCGGCCATAACGGGCTCAAGGACGTCACGAAGGCGCTCGGCACCCCGGACTACATCCGGGTCCGCGTGGGCATCGGCCGCCCCCCGGGCCGCATGGACGCGGCCACCTTCGTCCTCAAGCCGTTCTCGGCCGCCGAACGCAAGGAGCTCCCCTTCCTCGTCTCCGACGGCGCCGACGCCGTCGAAGCGGTCCTCGGCGACGGCCTCGAGGCCGCCCAGCAGCGCTTCCACAGTCCGTCGTAGCAGGATCGCGGCCCTTTTCGGGTGGACACGGCCCCCATCCCGCTGACTACTATCGAAGTAAGACCAGAAGGTGGGTCCCGGACTCTCCCGCCCGGGCCTGCGTGACCGACCGAGCACTCGCAGGAGGCGCATCATGTCGTGGCACATCCCCCAGGCCCCGGGTGAGGGGTACACGGCCGCGCTGTTCGACCTCGACGGCGTCCTGACGCCGACGCTCGAGGTGCAGATGGCCGCATGGCAGCGTCTCTTCGACGACTACTTCACCGCGCAGGGCATCACACCCGCGTACTCGAGCGCGGACTACTTCGCGCACGTCGACGGCGTGCCCCGGTACGACGGCGTGGCGCGCTGCCTCAAGTCCCGCGGGGTGGAGATCCCCTGGGGCGACCCGGCCGACGCGCCCGGCACCGAGACCGTCTGCGGCCTCGGCAACGCGAAGAACGAGGCCTACCTGTCAGTGCTCAAGGAGACCGGCGTGACGCCCTACCCCGGATCGATGGAGCTCGTGGAGCACCTCGAGTCGATCGGCGACGTGCCGATGGCCGTCGTGTCGAGCTCGCGCAACGCCGACGCCGTCCTGGAGGCCGCAGGCCTCGCCGGGCGCTTCCCCGTGGTCGTGTCCGCGGTCACGGCCGCCGAGAAGGGCCTTCCCGGCAAGCCCGCGCCCGACACCTTCCTGCTCGCGGCGGACCTGCTGGGAGTTCCCGCCAAGGAGTGCGTGGTCGTGGAGGACGCGCTCACCGGCGTCGCCGCAGGGCGCGCGGGAGGCTTCGGCCTCGTGCTCGGCGTCGACCGCGGTGCAGGCGAGGACGCGCTCGAGATCGCCGGAGCGAACGTCGTGGTCAAGGATCTCAGCGAGACGATCGCACGATGAAGGCTGCTCACCGGCCTCTCCGGGACACGAGTGCGCCCGAGTACATGGACCGCCTGCGTTTCCCCGCGGACCCATGGAAGCTGATCGAGACCTCCTTCGACGTCGATGACCTCGGCACGACCGAGACGCTCTTCGCCGTCGGCAACGGCTACCTCGGCCTGCGCGGCAACATCGAGGAAGGGCACGACGCCCACCAGCACGGCACGTTCATCAACGGCTTCCACGAGACGTGGCCCATCCGCCACGCCGAGGAGGCGTACGGATTCGCGCGCACCGGCCAGACGATCGTCAACGTGCCCGACCCGAAGGTCATCCGCCTCTACGTGGACGACGAGCCGCTGCTGCTCTCCGTGGCGGACCTGATCGACTACTCGCGCACGCTCGACATGAAGGAGGGCGTGCTGACGCGCGACCTCCTGTGGCGCACGCCCGCGGGCAACAGGGTGCGCGTGAGGTCCTCCCGCATGGTGTCCTTCGCGCAGCGCCACCTGGCGGTGATGCGCTTCGAGGTGACGCTCCTGGACAACGAGGCGCCGATCGCGATCTCGTCGCAGATGCTCAACCGGGGTGCGGGGCTCGACGAGTACCGGGCGACCAAGCAGCCCACGTCAGGCTTCGACCCCCGTAAGGCGGAGAAGCTCGACGAGCGGGTGCTCGAGCCGCGCATCCACCACGGCGACGACCACCGCGTCGTCCTGGGCTACCGCACCCACGACTCCGGCATGACGCTCGCGTGCTCCATGGAGCACCACATCGAGTCCGACGTCGAGTACTCGACCACCACAGAGGTGGCGCCCGATTATGCGAAGCAGCTGTACCGGGCCCGCCTTCAGCCCGGAGAGACGTTCTCGCTCACCAAGGTCGTCAGCTATCACACGTCGCGCATGGTGCCTCCGCGCGAGCTCGCCGACCGCTGCATCCGTACGCTCGACCGCGTCCGCGAGGAGGGCGTGGAGAAGCAGTTCGAGGACCAGCGTCAGTGGCTCGCCGACTTCTGGGAGCGGTCCGACGTCGAGATCGAGGGCATGTCGGACATCCAGCAGGCGGTGCGCTGGAACATCTTCCAGCTGCTGCAGGCGGCCGCGCGTGGCGACGGGTACGGCGTTCCCGCGAAGGGCGTCACCGGCTCCGGCTACGGCGGTCACTTCTTCTGGGACACCGAGATCTACGCCGTCCCGTTCTTCATCTACACGTCCCCGGTGATCGCGCGCAACGCGCTGCGCTACCGGTATCGACTGCTTCCTGCGGCGGAGCGCCGGGCCGGCGAGCTCGCGCAGAACGGCGCGCTGTTCCCCTGGCGCACGATCAACGGCGAGGAGGCGTCGGCCTACTACGCGGCGGGCACGGCGCAGTATCACATCGACGCCGACATCTCCTATGCGATCAACAAGTACGTGCTCGCCACAGGGGACGACGAGTTCCTCGCCCGGGAGGGCGTGGACATCCTGGTGCAGACGGCGCGCATGTGGGCCGACCTGGGCTTCTGGAGGCACTCCCGCGGTGAGGGCGAGTCGTTCCGCATCCACGGCGTCACCGGGCCCGATGAGTACACGACGGTCGTGAACGACAACCTTTACACGAACGTCATGGCGCGCTTCAACCTGCGCTGTGCCGCCGAGTCCGTGCGCAAGCTGCGGGGCCAGTGGCCCGACCAGTACGCCAAGATGGTCGCCCGCCTCGACCTCCAGGAGGAGGAGATCGAGGAGTGGGAGCGCGCCGCCGAGGGCATGGCGATCCTCTGGGACGAGCAGCTGGGCATCCACCCGCAGGATGCGCTGTTCCACGAGCGTGAGGTCTGGGACCTCGAGAACACGCCGCCCGAGAAGCGACCGCTCCTGCTGCACTTCCACCCGCTGGTCATCTACCGCTTCCAGGTCCTCAAGCAGGCCGACGTGGTGCTTGCGCTGTTCCTCCAGGGCGAGCACTTCACTCCCGAGGAGAAGCGCGCCGACTTCGAGTACTACGACCCGATCACCACGGGCGACTCGACCCTGTCCGGCGTGGTCCAGTCGATCATCGCGGCCGAGGTGGGCTACCACCAGCTCGCCCTGCGCTACTTCTGGGACGGGCTGTTCGTCGACCTCGCCAACCTCCACGACAACACCGCCGACGGTGTGCACGTCGCCTCCACCGGTGGCGTGTGGTCGGCGCTGGTCCACGGCTTCGGAGGCTTCCGCGACCACGGCGAGGGGCTCAACTTCGACCCCCGCCTGCCCGACAGCTGGGAGTCGCTCACCTACCGCGTCACGGTCCACGCGAACCGCCTCAAGGTGACGGTGCGTCAGAGCACGATCTCGTTCGAGATCGAGCGCGGCCGCGCCCTGTCCGTGAACGTGCGTGGCGAGCGGCATCTGGTCACGCCCGAGAACGAGGTCGTGGTGCCGCTCAAGCACCAGGGACCGCGCATCGATGGGGCGCCTGACCCCGCGGCGTTCCATGGCACGCTGCGCGCCGACGGTTCGGTCATCACCGCGTCGCTGCCCGCCATGGTGAACGACGCGGGCGAGGAGCAGGTGGTCGACTGACCCGGTCCGGCGCTGGGCCGATCGCGGTCTAGCGGTACGTGACGCGCGCCAGGAACTCCTTCGTGGCGTCCTCGCGAGGTGCGCCGAAGAGCTGCTCGGGGCTGCCCTGCTCGAGGATCCGACCCTGGTGCATGAACACCACGCGGTCGGCCACGGAGCGCGCGAAGGACATCTCGTGGGTCGCCATGAGGATCGTGGAGCCCTGCTCCTTGAGCGAGCGCACGAGGTCCAGCACCTCACCCACGAGCATCGGGTCGAGCGCGGACGTGATCTCGTCCAGGAGCAGCAGCTCCGGGTCCGTGAGGATCGCACGGACGATCGCGACGCGCTGCTGCTGACCGCCTGAGAGACGGTCGGGGTACTCGTCCACCTTGTCGCCCAGGCCGAAACGGGTGAGCAGGTCCACCCCCTTGGCGCGGGCCTCGGCCGCGGGCATCTTGTGGACCTTCCGCGCGGCGAGGGTGACGTTGTCGATCACCTTCATGTGCGGGAACAGGTTGAAGTGCTGGAAGACCACGCCGATGCGCGAGCGGACCCTGTCCACGTTGATGCGCGGCTCGGTGATGTCGTCGCCCGACAGCAGGATCCGGCCGTCGTCGACGCGCTCGATGAGGTTGATGGTGCGCATGAGGGTCGACTTGCCGGACCCGGAGGCGCCGATGACGACCACGACCTCGTGCTTGGCGATGCGCAGGTCGATGCCCTTGAGGACGTGGTTGTCGCCGAACAGCTTGTGGACGTCCTGGAGCTCGAGGACGCCGCCGGTGGCGGTGCTGCCGGAGGTGGGGACGTTGCCGGGCTCGACGGCGCTCATACGGTGCCTCCGATCTGCTCGCGGCTCGCCATGCGCGCGGAGATGTGGTCGGTGAGGCGGATCATCGGGAAGCTCAGCGCGACGAAGAGGAGTCCTGCCACCACGTAGGGCGTGAAGTTGTAGGTCTGCGCCTGCACGATCTGGGCGGCGCGGATGGCGTCGACTGCGCCGAGGACGGAGATGAGGCCCACGTCCTTCTGCATCGACACGAAGTCGTTCATGAGGGCGGGCACCACCTTGCGCAGGCCCTGCGGGATGACGATCATCCGGAGCGTCGCTCCGTGCGACAGCCCGAGAGAGCGGGCGGCGACACGCTGCGACGGATGCACGGCCTCCATGCCGGCGCGCAGCACCTCGGCCACGTAGGCCGAGTAGCAGAGCATGATGCCGATCGTGCCGAGCACTGCGGCGGGATAGCGCTCCGTCGGGTTGAGCGCGGGGATGCCGAAGCCCACCAGGTAGAGGACGATCAGCACGGGAAGTCCGCGGAACAGGTCGGTGTACCCGGCGGCGAGGGCGCGCAGCGGGAAGAACACCGGGCCGCGGAGCGAGCGGAGCACCGCGAGCAGGGTGCCGAGAATTGCGACGCCGATGGCGGCGAAGAACAGCACGCGGATGTTCAGCCACAGGCCCTCGAGGATCCGAGGGAGGCTGTCGATCGCGATCTCGGGGTTGAAGAAGGTGCGCTGCACGCTCTCCCAGCCGGGAGAGGTGAGCACGAGCGTGCCCGCGACGGCGGCGAAGACCACCGTCGATGCGAGCGCGACCATGACGGAGCGCCCTGACGCCCGCTTGCGGACGGCGCGACGCTCGAGCTCGAGCGTGCTGGGCTGCCAGGTGAGCGTGGGCGCTCCGTCAGTGGTCATGCGTGGAGGTCCTTAGTTGAGGACGGGAACGTCGACGGCCGCCGAGAGCCACTCGGTCTCGAGCGTCTCGAGGGTGCCGTTCTCGGTGAGGGTGTCGACGGCGCCGGTCACGGCGTCGGTCAGCGGCGAGTCCTTGGGGAGGACGAGACCGAACTCGTCGCCGCCCTCGGAGGAGGCGAACTGGCCGACGATCGTGCCGCCCTCGACCTCGACGTAGGCCGAGTAGAAGGCGCCGGGGAGGTCGGTGACGAACGCGTCGATCTGGCCCGAGTTGAGGGCGGCGACCACGTCGGCGACGGAGTTGAAGACCTGGATGTTGTCCTCGCCGAGCGCCTCGGCGGTGACGTCGTAGGACGTGGTGCCGACCGCGACGCCGATGGCGGCGCCCTCGAGGTCGGCGATCGAGCCGGCCTCGGCGTAGTCGTTGCCCTCGACGGAGACGACGGCCTGCGTGGTCACGTAGTACGGCGAGGAGAAGTCCACGGCCTGGCGGCGCTCGTCGGTGATCGAGAACTGCTGGATGTTGAAGTCCCAGTCCTTGGCGCCGGGGGCGATCGCGGAGTCGAAGGTGGTGCGGACCCACACGACGTCGTCGGCGGCGAAGCCGAGCTCCTCGGCGACCGCGTACGCGACGGCGGCCTCGAAGCCCTCGCCGGACTCGGGGGCGTCGCCGATGACCCACGGCTCGTAGGCGGGCTCGCCGGTGGCGATCGTGAGCTTGCCCTCCGTGAAGGTCTCGAGCGCGGCCTCGGCGCCTGCGGTCGCGGCGTCGGTCGGCGTGGCCGAGGTCTCGGCCTCGGTGGAGCTGGAGCAGCCCGCGAGCGCGAGCGTCGAGAGGGCGACGACGGCCACGGAGGCGCGACGCAGGGCAGGGGCAATGTGCATTGATCTCTCCTGGGACAGAAAGGGGGGTCGAGCGAGATCCTCATCGATCGCTCGCGGGTGTGAGAATCCTACTGGTCGTGCTCCGCCAGTCTCCAATCGGCGAAGTCGAAGCCGGGGGATACGACGCAGCTGACGAGCACCTCTTCCTCGGCCACGAGCCTGGCCGACTGCCAGACCCCTGCAGGTACCAGGCATTGCTGGGCGTCGCCGCTCTGAGCATCGGGCCCGAGCACGACGACGGAGGCCTCGCCGGGCTCGTCGCCCTCGCCTCCGAGCGCGAGCTCGAGGCGGCCGGGACCGTGCCACAGCCACATCTCGTCGGACGACACGACGTGCCACGCGCTGTGCTCGCCGGGGGCGAGCAGGTAGTGGATCATCGTGACCGCAGGGCGGGCGCCGCCGGGCGTCTCGACCGGGATCGGCGACGTGTAGTAGCGGCGGAACCAGCCTCCCTCGGGATGCGGCTCGAGGCTCAGCGCCGACGCGGTGGCGGGGACGGTCATGCGTGCTCCTCGGAGACTCCGGTGGCGTTGGTGAACGCGGGGGTCGCGTAGCGGACGCGGCCCGACGAGACTGTCGCGGCGGCACGTCCCTCGCCGGACTCGGCGAGCGTGGTGAGGGTCTGCGTCACATCGGTCACGGGGATGTCGAAGAACGCGAGGTCGGCGATCGCGCCGACTGCGAGGTAGCCCGTGCGCTCCTGGCCCTCGTCGATCCCCATGGCGTGCGCGCCGCCCAGGGTCGCGGCGCGGAGCAGCCGCTCGGCGAGGTCGTCGTGCGAGTAGCCCTGGTTGCGGGCGATCCCCATCAGCGCGGCGACGTCGGCCATCGGGTCGAGCGACGGCGACGAGGACAGGGAGTCGGTGCCGACCGCGATGGGGCTGCCCTCGCGCAGGTAGGCGGCGACGGGAGGGGCGTCGAGGCCGATCACCTCGTTGGAGCGCGGGCACAGCGCCACGGTGGTGCCGCGGGCCCGGAGGATCGCGCGGTCGGACTCGCTCATGTACACACCGTGAGCGATGTGGCAGTCCGGGCCGAGCACCCCCAGGTGGTCCACGTACTCGGTCGCGGAGGTGCCGAAGCCGGCCTGCCGGAGCTCGATCAGGCTGCCGAGCCCTTGCGACTGCCACGGTTCGTGGCGATCGTGATCGAACTCGCGCTCGATGCCCGACTCACCCAGGTGGATGTGGATGCGGCTGCCGCGCTCGCGGACGATGTCCGGGATCTCGAGCAGCGGGACGATCTCGAGCGAGTAGGGCGCGTGGGGCGACAGGCCCGTGCCGGGCCGGGAGGGGAGCGAGTCGAGCGCGGCCTCCACCTCCTTGCGGCCCTGGGCGCGCCAATCGTCGTTGGTCCAGTCGATGACCTCCCAGTAGGCGATGCCCGCGAGGCCCGCGTCGTGGAGGGCGCGCGCGGCCTCGGGATCGGTCACGATGTCCGCGGCGGCCGTGACACCGGCCCCGATCATCTGGGAGGCGCCGAGAGCGGCGTCGCGTGCCCAGTCGTGCGGCTGCGCGTACACGGGGTTGAACGCCGTCGCCCAGTCGTCGAAGCCCTGGTAGCGTCCCCGGCCCACGGACGCCATGCCCGTGTACTGCAGGTGCGTGTGCGCGTTGACGAGGCCCGGCATGAGCACGCCGTCCCAGTGCACGTGCTCCACGGGGAGGCCGCGCTCGTGGAGCGACTGCTCGACCCAGCTGCGGGAGCCGACGTGCAGGATCCGCTCGCCGCGCACGGCGATCGCGCCGTCAAGGATCGGCGGGGCGGTGATCGGCAGCACGAGGGACGCCGAGTAGAGGGTGACGGGGAACGCCGTCATGCAGGCTCCTTGGGAGTGGTGGCGAAGCGGGGGGAGCGCCAGTCTCCCTGCGTCGGTGACGACGCAGGGGGCGCGGGGGAGAGCGAGAGGCCGCGGGCGCGCGCCGCCGCGGCGCCGACACGTGCGACGGCTGCGTCGGACAGCGCGTGCACGCCGACGCCGGGCCTGGCGGTCACGAGCTCCGCCACGGCCGCGAGCTGGGTCGCGAAGCTGAGGTCCATGATCTCGATCGGGTTGCCCTCGGCGGCGGTGACGTTGATGCAGCCGCCACGGTCGAGCAGGAGCGCACCGCTCGGGAGCCGCTCCACGTCGGTGGCGACCGGCTCGAGGGCGTCAGCGAGCCCGTCGAGCACCACCTCGCCAGGAACACCGCCGGCGACGGCGACAGCCTTGGCCGCGACGAGCAGGTGGGGCGACACCGTCGCGGGAACACCTGTCGCCGAGATGACGAGCGCGCCGGACCCCAGGGCGTCGGCAGCGCCCACCTCGTAGCCGTCGTGCGCCGCGAGCAGGGCCCGCACAGGGTCGACCTCCGCGACCCTCACCTCGACGCCGAGCGCGCGCAGGTGCGCGGCCACGCCCACCCCCACGGGTCCGTACCCGAGGACGAGGGCGGGCTGATCGCGCAGGGTCACCCCGGCGCCGTCCAGCAGGTCCGCGATCGCGAGCACGCACGACTGACCGGTGCCGTAGCGGTTGTCGAAGCCGGTCTTCGTCGCGGCGTCGTTCACGGCGATCACGGGGATCGAGAGCACCCCTGACTCCTGCATGCGTCGCAGCGGGGTCAGGCCGGAGGTGGTCTCCTCGGTCGCCCCGACCCATTCGCAGGCGAGCCCCTTCTCGTGCGCGAGACGGGTCAGGTGGCTGCCGTCGTCGACGAGCACGTCGAAGCCCCGGTTCAGGAAGGCGAGCGCCGCCCCGCGCTCCTGCTCAGGCGCGAGCGTCGCGTCGGCGTCGCAGGGCACGCCGCGGTCCCGAAGCGCCTGAGCGACGTCCATGTCGGTCTCGTCCGGGTGCGCGTAGACCGCGACCTTGGCGCCCGCGTCGGCGAGCATGAGCGCCAGGTTCGCGGTCTTCGGCTCGAGCGTCATGGAGACGCCGATCCGGAGTCCCCTCACAGCGTCGGCCTCGTCCAGCGAGCGTGCGATCGCGCGCGTGACCGGCATGTGCGCGGCGGCGAAGTCCAGGCGGCCTGAGGCGTCGCCGCGGTCCGCGAGGGGGGAGCCTCCGAGAGTGATCGCACCGGATGCGACGTCGAAGGCGACCTCGTCGGGGGAGGCGGTTGAGGCGTCGGCCGGGCCAGTGGACGAGAGCCGGGCGCCCATGCCGCTCAGCATGGAGCGCAGCGCATCGGCGACACGACCGTCGCCGACGACGCGCATGGGCCGGCCCGCGATCAGCAGATTCGTGTCCCGAGCGAAGCGGCGCAGCAGGCGCTCGGCCTCAAGGACGGGATCGGACATGGCCACAATTCTAAGGATCGGACACGTGTCCCGATGCCGCGCCCGTCAGCCCTGGTGCGGCCGCCCGCCTGCGGATTATCCTTGACCGTCCCCCTGGTTGGACGATGGGAGACGAGTCGGCGAGGACACGCTCGCCGCATCCCCGAGGCGAAAGGAGCGGTCGCCGTGACCGAACCGCGCAAGATGAAGGTCGAGTCCTTCAACCTGGACCACACGAAGGTCGACGCCCCCTACATCCGCGTCGCCGACCGCAAGGTCCTGCCGCACGGCGACGTGCTCACCAAGTTCGACGTGCGCTTCTGCCAGCCGAACGAGGAGCACCTCGAGATGACGGCCGTGCACTCGATCGAGCACTCCTTCGCCGAATGCGTGCGCTCGCTCTCCGAGGACGTGATCGACTTCAGCCCCATGGGATGCCAGACCGGCTTCTACCTCATCATGAGCGGCGACCACTCGGTCGAGGAGGTCAAGGGCCTCGTCCTCGCGACCATGCGCGACATGCTCGACCTCACCGAGGTGCCTGCAGCCAACGCGATCCAGTGCGGTTGGGGCGCGAACCACTCGCTCGAGGACATGCGCGACGAGGTGCACGCGTTCCTGGAGAACGCCGACGACCTGCTGGTCGTGATGAGGTGACGACCCGTGCGATCCCGGCCGTCCTCGTGGCGATGTCGGAGGAGGCACAGGGGTTCCTGAAGCTGTCCGACTCGTCCGAGAAGGTGTCGGAGGCTCCCGAGTCGTATCTCGTGCAGCGCGGAGAGGCGAGCTACCTGCTCGTCGTCACCGGCATCGGCATGGTCGCCGCGGCCCGCGCCGCCACGCTCGTCGCGCACGGCGTGATCGCCGACGTGACGCCCACCCTGATCGTCTCCGCCGGCTCCTGCGGCGGCATCCCCGGGCACGTCACCGTCGGCGACCTCGTGGTCCCGTGCTGCTGCCTGGACTGGTCGGCCGACTCCACGTCGATCGGCTACGCCTACGGCCAGGTGCCGGGCCACCACGAGTTCCACGAGTCCGACGAGCGGCTCGTCGACATGGCCGTGGAGCTCGGCGCGAAGAAGGGCTACCTGGCGTCCGCGAACGCGTTCGCCGTCGCGGAGACCGTCGACCTGATCCGCGAGCGCTTCCCCAAGGTGATCGCGACCGACATGGAGTCCGCGGCGGTCAGCCAGGTGTGCACCATGAGCGAGGTGCCGTTCCTCTCCCTGCGATGCGTGTCGGACATGTGCCAGGGCGACGGTGGCGTCGAGTTCGACGAGCATCTGGACGACGCCGCGGAGCGTTCTGCCGCCGCGGTGCTCAAGCTGCTCGCACGGGAGGCCGCCGCGCAGGCGACGACCGTCTAGACCCTCCCGGCTGCGGCCCCACCGCGTCGGCCGTGGCTCTCGCCCGCCGCTGGCGCTCTCCACCGGCGGCATCCCGTGTCGGGGGTCGCGCCTACGATGGGAGGGCGACCGGAGATCTTTTCCGGCGCTTCGTCGTGCCCTGGAGGACCCTTGTCGTCTCAGACCGCAGCCCCGTCTGCACCCGCGCTCGCGGACGCCCTCGCGTCGCTGCCCGCCTTCGATCTGTCGTCGAGCGGGCACCTGCTCGGCCCCGGTGCGGCGGCTCCCGCTCTGGTGGCCAGTGCGGTCACGGACGACGCCGACGCCGGTCCCGTCGTGGTCGTCACCGCGACCGGGGGAGACGCGGAGCAGCTCGCGCTCGCGCTCGGCGCCTACCTCGACCCCGCGACGATCGGCCTGTTCCCCAGCTGGGAGACCCTCCCTCACGAGCGCTTGAGCCCGCGCTCCGACACCGTCGCGCGACGCCTCGCGACCCTGCGCAGGCTCGTGCACCCGGAGGAGGTCGCCTCGGAGACCGGGCTGCCGCGCCTCGACGTGGTGGTCGCCCCGCTGCGTGCGGTCCTGCAGCCGCTCGTGCCGCACCTCGCGGACCTGACCCCCGTGCGTGTGCACGTGGGCGACAGGATCGACCTCACCGACCTCGTCGAATCGCTCTCGGCCGCCGCCTACACGCGCGTCGACATGGTCGAGCGACGCGGCGAGTTCGCGGTGCGCGGCGGCATCGTCGATGTGTTCGCGCCCACCGACCCCCACCCGGTCCGCATCGAGTTCTTCGGCGACGAGATCGACTCGCTCCGGTCGTTCTCCGTGGCCGATCAGCGCTCGCTCGAGGACGTCCCGCTGCTGTGGGCGCCGCCGTGCCGCGAGCTGCTGCTCACACCCGCGGTGAAGGCCCGCGCCGCCTCGCTCGTGGACGAGTACCCGGCCGCCGCGGACATGCTCACCCGCCTCGCTGACGGTCACGCGGTCGAGGGCATGGAGTCCCTCATCCCTGTCCTGCTCGACGAGCTCGAGCCGCTCACCGCCGTGCTCCCGCGCGGCACCCGCGTGCTCGCCGTCGAACCTGAGCGCCTGGCCCGCCGTGCGGAGGACCTGCAGCGGACGGCGCAGGAGTTCCTGGCTGCCGCATGGGTGTCGGCGAGCGCCGGTGCCGAGGCACCCGTCGAGGCCGACGCGGTCTTCCTGGGTCTCGCCGAGCTCGAGGAGGGCATCGAGTCCCGCGGTCTCGCGTGGACGACGCTCGGGCCGTTCGGCTCGCACGGCGCCGTCGAGACCGGCATCGCTCCCGCGGAGGAGTTCCGCGGACGCCTCGGTGAGGGCCTCTCCTGGCTGCGCACCCGCGTGACCGACGGCTGGAAGGTCGTCCTCGCCGCCGCGTCGACCGGTTCCGCACACCGCATCGCCGAGCAGCTCGGCGACGCCGACGTGCCCGCCCGCGTCGTCCCGTCCCTCGCCGACGCGGCCGACGGCGTCGTCGCGGTGGTGCCAGGCATCACCGGCCGCGGCTACGAGGTGGCCGAGTCGCGCTTCGTCCTGCTCCACGAGTCCGACCTGACAGGCCGCGCCGCGACCGCCGCCGGCCCCAAGGTGAAGGTGCCCAGCCGCCGGCGCGCCCAGGTGGACCCCCTCCAGCTCCGACCCGGCGACTTCGTCGTGCACGAGGCCCACGGCGTCGGCAAGTTCGTCGAGCTCGCCAAGCGCACCGTCCGCGGCGTCGAGCGCGAGTACCTGGTCATCGAGTACGCGCCCTCCAAGAAGGGCGGCCCCGGCGACCGCCTGTCCGTGCCCACAGACCAGCTGGACCAGGTCACCAAGTACGTGGGCGGCGAGGCTCCGTCGGTCAACAAGATGGGCGGCGCCGACTGGCAGAAGACGAAGGGCCGCGCGCGCAAGGCGGTCAAGGAGATCGCAGCCGAGCTGATCCGCCTCTACAGCGCGCGCATGGCGTCCACCGGCCGCGAGTACGCGCAGGACACCCCGTGGCAGCGCGAGCTCGAGGAATCGTTCCCGTACGTCGAGACCCCCGACCAGCTCACCACCATCGACGAGGTCAAGGGCGACATGGAGCGCTCCGTGCCCATGGACCGTCTGGTGTGCGGAGACGTCGGCTTCGGCAAGACCGAGGTGGCCGTCCGCGCCGCCTTCAAGGCCATCCAGGACGGCGCCCAGGTGGCGCTGCTGTGCCCCACGACCCTGCTCGTCAAGCAGCACCTCGACACCTTCACCGAGCGGTTCGCCCAGTTCCCCGTGAAGGTCGCCGCGCTGTCGCGCTTCCAGACCGACAAGGAGGCCAAGGAGATCCTCGACGCGCTCGCCGAGGGCACGATCGACATGGTCATCGGCACCCACCGCCTCATCACCGGGCGCGTGCGCTTCAAGGACCTGGGACTGCTGATCATCGACGAGGAGCAGCGCTTCGGAGTCGAGCACAAGGAGACCCTCAAGGCGATGCGCACCGACGTGGACGTGCTCGCCATGTCCGCGACCCCCATCCCGCGCACCCTCGAGATGGCCGTCACCGGCATCCGCGAGATGTCCACGCTCGCCACCCCGCCCGAGGAGCGCCACCCGATCCTCACCTACGTTGGCCCACACGAGGACGCCCAGGTGACCGCCGCGATCCGGCGCGAGCTGCTGCGCGACGGCCAGGTCTTCTACATCCACAACTCCGTGAAGACCATCAACTCCGCCGCCCGCAAGCTCGGCGAGCTCGTGCCCGAGGCGCGCATCGCCGTCGCCCACGGCCAGATGAGCGAGAAGCAGCTCGAGCAGGTCATCGTCGACTACTACGACAAGAAGTACGACGTGCTCGTCTGCACCACGATCGTCGAGACCGGCCTGGACATCTCCAACGCCAACACCCTCATCGTCGAACGGGCCGACGCGTTCGGCCTGTCCCAGCTGCACCAGCTCCGCGGCCGCGTGGGGCGCGCGCGCGAGAGGGCGTACGCCTACTTCCTGTACCCGCCGTCGAAGGCTCTCACCGAGACCGCGCATGATCGGCTCCAGACCATCGCCGCCAACACCGACCTCGGCTCCGGCATGGCAGTCGCCCTCAAGGACCTCGAGATCCGCGGCGCCGGCAACCTGCTCGGCGGCGAGCAGTCGGGCCACATCGAGGGCGTCGGCTTCGACCTCTACATCCGCATGGTCGGAGAGGCCGTCGCAGGATTCCGCGGCGAGGCCGAGGAGAAGGAGCCGATGACGATCGAGCTCCCCATCGACGCGCACATCCCCACGAAGTACATCGAGCACGAGCGGCTGCGCCTGGAGGCGTACCGCAAGATCGCGGACGCCTCCGACGAGGCCACGCTCGCCGAGATCGAGGAGGAGCTCGACGACCGCTACGGCACCCTGCCCGAGCCCGTGCAGAACCTCTTCGCCGTCGCACGCCTCAGGCTCGTGCTGCGCGAGCACGGCATCACCGACGTCGTCAGCCAGGGCAAGTTCATCCGCGTCTCGCCCGTCGAGCTTCCCGACTCCGCGTCCATGCGCCTCACGCGCCTGTACCCCGGCACCATGATCAAGCCCGCCGTCCGCCAGATCCTGGTCCCCGCACCCATGACCGCACGCCTCGGCGGGAAGCCCATCGAGGGCCTCCCGATGCTCGAATGGGTGCACGAGCTGGTGAAGGCGCTGCAGCCTGTCGGCGCGCCTGCCGCACGCGGTTAGGATGAGGCTCATGTTCTCGGATAAGCGCCGCGTGTCCCTCGCCGCCACCGCAGTCCTCGCCGCGTCCACGCTGGCAGGATGCGCCGTCCCTGGCCAGGGCGACCCAGGTGTCGCAGCCGAGGGCGCAGGCGTCACGGTCACCCTCGAGGAGGTCCAGTCGTACAGCGAAGGGCTGCTCGACATCGGCATCCTCGACAACGCTGACTGGGCGCTGACCCTCGCGCTGTTCCACGACGCCGCGATCGACGAGGCCGCGGACCTGGGCATGGCGTGGAGCGACGACGAGATCGCCGCCGACATCGAGGCGTGGGCCGAGGTCATCGGCTACCCGGATGCCGACACGAGCCCTGAGGCGATCGAGGTCACGCACACCGCCAAGGCGATCGGCTTCCTCGCCACGTCCGAGGAGGGCAGCGCCTTCCTCAGCGACATGGCGAACGAGCTCGAGGCCGACTCCGTGTCCTCCCCGCGCTTCGGTGACTTCACCGCAGCAGCGTTCTTCGACTCCCTGTCGCAGGCCGCAAGCTCAGCCTCCGACAACGTCGGCACGATCGGCGAGACCGTCTACGTCGTGTTCGTCGCCATCACCGGCTACGCGGACGCCGCGAGCGCACCCGACTGGTTCGGCTCGCCGGAGCCGGTCGCCCCGGGCGGCACCGACGCGACACCCGAGCCCTCGACCGACGCGACCGAGTAAGGGATCCGTGAGCGAGCTGACCCGCCTCCTTGAGGTGATGGACACCCTCCGCTCAGACGGAGGATGCCCCTGGGACCGGGAGCAGACCCATGCGAGCCTCGCGCCGTACGCGATCGAGGAGGCATTCGAGCTCGCCGAGTCCGTCGAGGCCGGCGACCGTGAGGAGATGCGCTCCGAGCTGGGCGACCTCCTTCTCCAGGTCGTGTTCCACGCGCGCATCGCGCAGGAGCACCCCGACGACCCGTTCGACATCGAGGATGTCGCGCGCGGCCTCGTCGACAAGCTCATCGTCCGCCACCCCCACGTGTTCGCCGACGTCGAGGCCGACGACGCAGACCAGGTCATCGCGAACTGGCAGGAGATCAAGTCGCAGACCATGAACCGCGAGTCGGTCATGGACGGCGTACCCGTCGCGCTCCCCGCGCTGCAGCGCGCGCAGAAGATCCTGTCCCGCGCCGAGCGCTCGGAGCTCGACGTGCCCATGCCCCAAGGCTCGGACGTCGGGTCGCGGCTGCTCGCTCTTGTCGCCGAAGCCGCGGAGCAGGGGATCGACGCGGAGGCCGCCCTGCGCGACGCCGTCCGCGCCTACGAGACCACCGCCCGCGAGACAGAACGCGCAGGTGCGCGCAGGATGGAACCATAGGTCAGGTGAAGCGTCACCGGACGTTCATCCGGTAGGACCTAGGACCGCGGGAGCGATCCCCGGTCCGTCGCTAGACTTCCAAGAGGACAGTACCCATTGCCGTGTACGCGGCAGAGAGAAGGAGCAACATGGCCAGCATTGAGGCCGTAGGCGCCCGCGAGATCCTTGACTCGCGCGGCAACCCCACCGTCGAGGTCGAGGTCGCACTCGAGGACGGTACGTTCGCGCGTGCAGCCGTGCCGTCGGGTGCATCGACCGGTGCGTTCGAGGCAGTCGAGCGCCGCGACGGCGACAAGAGCCGCTACCTGGGCAAGGGTGTCGAGCAGGCCGTGGACGCGGTCATCGACATCATCGCCCCCGAGGTCGTCGGCCTCGAGGCGTCGGACCAGCGTCTGATCGACCAGACGATGCTCGACCTCGACGGCACCGACAACAAGGGCAAGCTGGGCGCGAACGCCATCCTCGGCGTCTCGCTCGCCGTCGCGAAGGCCGCGGCCGACTCGGCCGACCTGGCCCTGTTCAAGTACGTGGGCGGCCCGAACGCGCACGTCCTGCCCGTCCCGATGATGAACATCCTCAACGGTGGATCGCACGCCGACTCCAACGTCGACATCCAGGAGTTCATGATCGCCCCCGTCGGCGCGTCCTCGTTCCGCGAGGCGCTGCGCATGGGCGCGGAGGTCTACCACTCCCTCAAGTCCGTGCTCAAGGAGCGCGGCCTGGCCACCGGTCTCGGTGACGAGGGCGGCTTCGCGCCGAACCTCGGCTCCAACCGCGAG
Organism: Demequina zhanjiangensis; assembly: GCF_030418315.1. GTDB lineage: Bacteria > Actinomycetota > Actinomycetes > Actinomycetales > Demequinaceae > Demequina > Demequina zhanjiangensis. The sequence goes on along the minus strand of NZ_JAUHPV010000011.1, from coordinate 47,692 downwards.
GCGCTGGACCTGATCCTGGTCGCCATCGAGAAGGCCGGCTACGTGCCCGGTGACGACGTGGCGCTCGCGCTCGACGTGGCCGCCACCGAGTTCTTCAAGGACGGCATGTACCAGTGGGAGGGCGGTCAGAAGACCCCCGCCGAGATGATCGAGTTCTACGAGGGCCTGGTCAACGACTACCCGCTGGTCTCCATCGAGGACCCGCTGTCCGAGGACGAGTGGGACAGCTGGACCGAGCTCGTCGCGAAGGTCGGCGACAAGACCCAGATCGTCGGCGACGACCTGTTCGTCACCAACCCGGTCCGCCTCAAGAAGGGCATCGACGAGAAGTCGGCGAACGCCCTCCTCGTGAAGCTGAACCAGATCGGCACCCTGTCCGAGACCTCGGACGCAGTGCAGATGGCCCAGCGTGCCGGCTTCGCCGCCATGGTGTCGCACCGCTCCGGTGAGACCGAGGACGTCACCATCGCCGACCTGGCCGTCGCGTACAACGCCGGCCAGATCAAGACCGGTGCCCCCGCCCGTGGCGAGCGCATCAACAAGTACAACCAGCTGCTCCGCATCGAGGAGGAGCTGGACGACGCTGCGGTCTACGCCGGCAAGTCGGCGTTCCCGCGCCGCTACGGCAACGTCTAAGCGTTCCTAGCCACGACGGCGGGTGTGCCCTTCGGGGCGCACCCGCCGTTCGCGTATCTGGGGCGCTGTGGCGAAGTCGCGGACATGCTCCGCGCAGCGCGGGCTCGTGCCGCCCGACCTCCCCGCTTCCGGCTGCCGAGCCGCGCGCTGCGGGGACTTTCACCCTCGCGCGGACAGTTCGCACCAACGTGGCGCGCGACACCCCGGCGACACGCCGTGGCGACCGCCGACACGCTGGCGTGTCGGCGCGCGGATTGGTTCACAGTGTCTGGGGCGCGCCGACGGCGAGGTGTGATGGGCCGACGGCGGCGCGCGGGGCGGGGCACCGGGCAGCACGGCGGGCGCGGTGACGACCGGGGGGCGGCCGACCAGGGCCGATGGGGCCGAGGGTCGACCCGCTCGGGCCCTAGGCTGTCCGCCATGGCAGCAGGTGCGACGGTCCACACATTCGAGATCGAGCTCGCGGACGTGGACCGCGGGGTCTACGAGTCGCTGTCGCTGCGTGTGGCGCGGCATCCGTCGGAGACCGCGCCGTTCATGCTCACCCGGGTGCTCGCCTACTGCCTGGAGTTCGAGGAGGGCATCGACTTCGGTCAGGGCATCTCCGGGACCGAGGAGCCGGCGGTCATGGTGCGCGACCTCACGGGTCGCATCACCGTGTGGATCGAGATCGGCGCGCCCGAGGCGGAGCGACTGCATCGGGGCAGCCGGCTCGCCGACCGGACCGCGGTCTACACGCACCGCGACCCTCAGAAGGTGCTGTCAGGGTGGGAAGGCAAGCGGATCCATCAGCGCGAGCAGATCACGCTGACCTCGTTCGACCCGGGCTTCATCGAGGCCGCGGCGGCACGCCTCGAGCGACGCAGCGCGCTCTCCGTGTCGGTGACGGAGGGGCACCTGTATCTCGAGGTCGACGGCGTCGCCTCGGAGTGCGTGCTCGAGCGGCGGATGCTCGGCTGACAGCCATGGCGAATCGCGCGACGCGCGGTCCTTGGAGTCGGGAGCATGGGCATCTACCGGTGACAATGGGCGCATGAGTGCCCCGAGCCGTCCTGGCGCGCCCCGATCCGGCCCCCGTGCCGGAGCGTCGCGCGCGTCCGGGGGGCGCACGGCGGCTCCTCGCTCTGGGACCGCGCGGACGACGGCGGGCCGGCCTGCCGCTGCGAGCAAGCCACGGTCCACACCCGCGCGGGGATCCGCGGCGCCTTCTCGGAAGGCGCCGCGCACTGCGTCAACCCGACCGGGCGGTCCTACCGCCTCGAGTGCGGGGAACGGCTCCCGTCGCATCGAGCCGACGAGCCGGAAGGGGTCGCTCGCGGGGATGTTCACCTGGCGCGCCGGAGTCGTGGTGGTGATCGTCGCGCTCTCGATCGCGGTGGTGGTGCCGAGCCTGCGCGTCTACATGAGCCAGCAGGCGACGCTGTCGGAGCTTCAGTCCGAGAGGGACGCTGCGCAGGCTGAGGTCGACTCGCTTCAGGCCGATGTGGATCGCTGGAGCGACGACGCATATGTGATCGCTCAGGCCCGCGAGCGCCTCCAGTACGTGTATCCCGGCGAGGTCGCCTACAAGGTCATCGATCCGGACTCGGTGGAGCAGCACGCGGACGGTTCGCCCGCGGCGGCGCGGCTTCCTGAGAATCAGGAGGACACGGCGTGGTTCGATGACCTGTGGGGGTCGGTCGTCGAGGCGGGGGCCGTGGACGACGCGGTGGATCGCTCGGGTTCCGCCGGTGGCTCCGAGGCTGAGTCTGAGCAGAACGGCTCGGAGACCGAAGGCGAGGAGGTCGACGGCGAGGAGGCCGATGACCCTCTCACCACCGTAGACTTGGGCGGGTGAGAACCGAGGTCGACGACAAGGACATGGCAGTGCTGCGATCCCAGCTGGGGAGGCAGCCTCGAGCCGTGATCGGCGTCGCCGCGCGCTGCGTGTGCGGCAACCCTGTCGTCGTGAAGACGAAGCCGCGCCTTGACGACGGCACGCCGTTCCCCACGCTCTACTACCTGACCCACCCCGACGCCGTGGGGGCGGTCTCCACGCTTGAGGCCATCGGGACGATGAAGGAGATGCAGGAGCGTCTCGCGGAGGACCAGGAGCTCGCTGCGGCGTACCGTGCGGCGCATGAGCGCTACCTTGCGGAGCGTGCGGAGCTCGGAGACGTCCCCGAGATCGATGGGATCTCGGCGGGCGGCATGCCTGATCGGGTGAAGTGCCTGCATGTGCTGGTCGCGCACGCTCTCGCGGCGGGCCCGGGCGTGAACCCGCTCGGAGACGAGGCGCTGGAGCTCATCTCTGGGTCGTGGCGTCCTGACCGTTGCACGTGCGCGCCGCTGGAGGCGTAGGTTCTCAGTCCTGAGAGTGTCGATTAGAATGGTTTCCCCAAGGGGTTTCCTCGTCGGCGCTGCCGGACTAACGTGGGAGACCTGAGCAATGACGCTCTGTGCCTCCCCCGGTGCAGAGCACGTCCATTCCACCGACGCACCCCCGCGTCGACCCGGATACGAAGGATGGTGTGATGGCCTCGTCGCGCGCGACGATCCTGCACCACGGCGGCAGCATGCGCCCCATGGCCATGCTCGCGGGCCTGGTGCTGTTCCTGCTGGTGGCGGTCCTGCCCGCCTATGGTCTCTTCACCGTGTTCACAGACGGGCCGATGCAGACCTCCGAGATGTTCGTGGTCGGCGGGAGCCTCGCCGGTTTGATCGCCGCTGTCTGGATCGGCGTGTTCGTGGCGAAGCGCTTCGACCGTCCTGAGCCCGGACCGGTCGAGCTCGATCGGCTTCCCGAGGTCCTCGTGCTGTCCCTGACGCCGTCGTCCACCTCGCGAGCGCGGCTCGTCGGATCCACCTGGCGCCTTGAGGTGCCCGCCGGTGGGCTCCTCGAGCTCGACGCCGACTCGAGGCCGCAGAGCATCTACCCCATGCGGTTCCACCGCTGGCACAGCGGGGGAGAGGTGCTCGAGTTCTCGATGCCTCTGGATTCCACGACCCTCTCGCTCGAGCCGCTCGTCGAGGCATGCGAGCGCCTGGACATCCGGCTGACGGTCGCAGGCGACTGGGTGACGGGCCTCGACGACGATGCGGACGACGCGCCGCCGCCGGCCTCCGAGTCCGATGCCGACAGCGCGGACGTGGCGCGCCAGGCGGAGAGCCCCAACGAGCCGGAGGGTTCGCTCTGGCCCGGCGGACGGTGACGCGCGGTTAGTCTGGTGGCATGACTCGCGTCGCCGCCATCGACTGTGGAACAAACTCGATCCGTCTGCTGATCGCCGACGTCGACACCCAGGCAGGAACCCTGACCGACGTGGTGCGCACGATGACGGTCGTGAGGCTGGGCCAGGGGGTGGACAAGACCGGCGAGTTCGCTGCTGAGGCGCTTGAGCGCACCTTCGCTGCCACCGACGAGATCGCTCAGCAGTGTGCCGACGCGGGCGTGAAGGCGATCCGCTTCGTCGCCACCTCCGCGACCCGTGACGCACGGAACCGCGACGTGTTCCTCGACGGGATCCGCGAGCGGCTCGGAGTGACGCCCGAGGTGATCACGGGTGACGAGGAGGCACGTCTGAGCTTCCGCGGCGCGACCTCGGTGCTCGACGCCGAGCACGACGCGCCGTACCTCGTGGTCGATCTCGGCGGGGGATCGACGGAGGTCGTCCTGGGCGAGCGCGAGCCTGAGGCGGCTCACTCGATGGACGTCGGCTGTGTGCGGATGACCGAGCGTCATCTTCGCAGCGACCCTCCGGAGCCCGACGAGATCGCCGGCGCGACCCAGGACATCCACGACGCGATCGACCGTGCCTTCGAGGGTGTCGCCATCGAGAGGACCCGCACTCTTGTGGGGCTCGCCGGATCCATCACCACGGTGACAGCCCACGCGCTCGGCCTTCATGAGTACGACCGCAGCCGCATCAACGGCGCAGTGCTGCCGATCGACGCGGCGATCAAGGCGTGCGACGAGCTGCTGCACGCCTCACACGACTCGCGCGCGGCGCTCGGCTTCATGCACCCCGGCCGCGTCGACGTCATCGGTGCCGGAGCGCTCGTGTGGCGCACGCTCATGGCCCGTGTGCGCACTGCGGTGCAGGACGCAGGCGGCGAGCTTCCCCACGTCGTGACGAGTGAGCACGACATCCTGGACGGCATCGCCTTCTCCGCCGCAGAGCGCTTATAGCGGTGCGGGCGTCGAGCGCCCGCGGGGTCTGACGCCCCTGGCCCTCGTAGCCCAACTGGCAGAGGCAGCCGACTTAAAATCGGCTCAGTGCGGGTTCGAATCCCGCCGAGGGCACCATCGCGGGCGCGAGTCAGCGCAGTCGCGCGACTCGTGTCGCGTGCGTCGCTCACACATGAGAGAAGCCCCCTTGCGGCCCGCGGGATGTGACGGGGCGCAAGAGGGCCGGTCGACGGCCAGGGCGGATAGCGGGTCCCTGGCGTCGGGCTCTGCGGCGCTCTAGAGGATCTCCGTGAGCGCAGGGTTGGCGGCGGCGCGGACCGCCGTGTGAGCGTCCTCCGCCGAGCGCGCGGACCGTGCGATGGCCGCGAGCTCCTTGCACTGGTCGACGCTGTGGAGAGACAGTGCGAGCCGCACCGCGGGCACCTTGGAGGGCGCCATGGACAGGCTCGCGACGCCGAGGCCGACGAGGACGAGTGCGAGCAGCGGATCTCCTGCGCTCTCTCCGCACACGCCGACAGGGGTGTCGTGCACCGCACCGCCCTTGCATGCGGCGGCGACCACGTCGATGACTGCGGGCTGCCATGGGTCCAGCAGGTCGGACAGCTCACCTGCCATGCGGTCGGTGGCCATCGTGTACTGCGCCAGGTCGTTGGTGCCGATAGAGGCGAAGTCCACGTCGGCGAGCACGTGCTCGGAGCGGAGCGCGGCCGCGGGCACCTCGATCATGACGCCGGCCTTCTTGAGGCCTGCGGCTCGCACGTGCCCGGCGAACCACTCGGCCTCCTCGGCGGTCGAGACCATGGGCGCCATGACCCGCGCGTCGGCTCCTGTGGCCTCTGCCGCGGCGGCGAGCGCCTTGAGCTGCGTGTCGAGCAGCTCGGGAAGCGCCTGCGAGAGTCGCAGCCCGCGGCGTCCGAGGGCGGGGTTCTCCTCCTCGCCGAGGTCGGCGAAGGCGAGCGGCTTGTCGGCTCCGGCATCAAGCGTCCGGACCACCACGCGTCGGCCTTCGAAGGGGGCGAACACCTTGGTGTAGATGTCCGTCTGCTCCTCGAGCGTCGGGGCGGTGGTGGCGGACAGGAACACGAACTCGGTGCGGAACAGGCCGACACCCTCGAGATCCTGGGGGCCGGCCTCCTCGGCGTCCTGGACCCCGCCGATGTTGGCGAGCAGGGGCACGTGGTGGCCGTCCGAGGTGAGGCCTGGTCCTGACGAGGCGGCGAGCGCGGCGGCCCGCTTCTCGCGGCGCACGCGCTGCTGCTCGAGCAGCTCGGGGTCGGGGTCGATCGCGACCTCACCCGCGTCGCCGTCGACGGCGACGAGCGTGCCCGCGGGGATCTCGGTCGCGCCCGGCACCTGCACCACGGCGGGGATTCCCCGCTGAGCGGCGAGGATGGCGGTGTGGCTGGTGCGTCCGCCCGCCTGCGTGACGATCGCGATCGCGAGGTCGCGGTCGAGCGTGGCGGTGTCGGCGGGTGCGAGGTCGAGCGCGACGATCACGCTCGGCTCGGTCAGCGGTGGCACTCCGGGTGCGGGAAGCCCGAGCGCGGCGGCGACGGCGCGGGCTCCGACGTCTCGCAGGTCGGCGACGCGTTCGGCGAAGTAGCCGCCGAGCGCCTCGAACTGGGTGGCGTACTCCTCGACTGCGGCCGCGATGGCGGTCGCGGGTCCGTCGCCGGCCTTGAGCCGGTTGCCCGCCCCCTGATGCAGTCCCGCGTCGCGGGCCATCATCGCGGTCGCGGTGAGGATGGGTGCGGCGTGCTCGTCCGCGGTGGCGGCGCGAGCCTCGAGCTCGACCGCCACCGCCTCGAACGACTCGAGCACGTGCTGGAGCGCGGCGTCGACGTCGGCCGGCGCGGGCTCGTCCTTGGGCGGCTGGACGGGAGGCGCGACCTGGACCACGGGCCCGGAGGCTGAGCCGCCGCTCACGCCGATGCCATGTCGGGTCTCATGCTCGGACATGGCCGTCACTCCGCGTCGAGGTCGCGCTCAAGGAGCGCGACGAGCTCGTCGAGCACTGCGTCCGCACCGTCGCCGTCGGCGGTCAGCTCGACCTCCTCGCCGTGCTTGGCGCCGAGCGCCATCACTCCGAGGATGCTGCCGGCGTCCACGGCAGCGGAGCCGGGCCTTCCGATGGTGACGGGCATCCCGGCAGCCTGGACCTTGCTGACGAACAGCTGGGCGGGGCGGGCGTGGAGTCCGACGGAGGAGCCGATCGCGACGGTGCGTGCAGGCATGGTGTGTCTCCTTTCGAGAGAACGTCAGGCGGTGGTGGCCACGGCGTCGACCGTGGCGAGCTTGGAGTCGCGCGACTTGAGCAGCAGGACGATGGCGGTCGTGATGACCACGCCGATTGCCAGCGCGACGAGGAACAGCAGGAAGTTGCCGATGAGCGGCAGCACCCAGATGCCTCCGTGAGGTGCGCGGAGGGTGGTGCCGAAGACCATCGCGAGTCCACCGGTGACGGCCGAGCCGACGACGGAGGAGGCGATGACGCGGAACGGGTCGGCCGCAGCGAACGGGATCGCACCTTCGGAGATGAAGGAGGCTCCGAGCAGCCATGCCGCCTTGCCGTTCTCGCGCTCGGGCTCGGAGAAGAGCTTCGGGCGGAGCGTGGTGGCGAGCGCCATCGCGAGCGGGGCGACCATTCCGGCGGCCATGACGGCGGCCATGATCTTCAGCTGGGGGGCGTCGGTGACGGCGCCAGCGGCGGCGAGTCCGGTCGTCGCGAACGTGTAGGCGACCTTGTTGACAGGGCCTCCGAGGTCGAAGCCCATCATCGCGCCCAGGATCGCGCCCAGTGCGAAGGCGGACCCGCCGGACAGGCTGGTGAGCCAGTCGTTGAGGCCGTCGAAGGCGATCTGGATCGGGCGGCCGAGCACGGTGATGAAGAGGCCCACGGTGACGAAGGTGGACAGCATCGGGATGACGACCACCGGCATGATGCCTCGTACGCCCTTGGCGACGGGCCAGGAGGCGACCCACTTGGCGGTGATGCCGCCGAGGAGACCGGTGACGATACCTCCGAGGAAGCCGGCGCCCATGGTGGCGGCGACCGAGCCGCCGACGATGCCGGGCACGAGTCCTGGCCGGTCGGCGATCGCGAAGGCGATGAAGCCGGACAGGATCGGCACCAGGAATCCGAAGGAGGCGCCTCCGATGACGAACAGCAGCGCCGCCCATGCGGTGAGCGAGGTGACGTCGAAGTTCTGGGCGATGTTGTACTCGTCGCCCGAGGTCAGGTTGTAGTTCACGATCTCGATCGCGCCGTTCTCGCCGAGTGAGACCTGCGCGAGCATGAACGACAGGGCGATGAGGATACCGCCGGCTGCGACGAACGGGATCATGTAGGAGACACCGGTCATCAGCCACTGGCGGATGCGGGTGCCGATGCCGGCGGTGTCGTCGACCTTGGACGTGAGGCCGCCTGAGCCTGCCGCAGGTGCGGCGGCTGCTGCCTTGGAGGGGTCGGCCTTCCACTCGGCGGCCATCGCGACGGCCTGGTCCACGAGCGCGGGGCCGTCGGAGATCGCCTTCTTGACGCCGACGTCGACGGTCGGCTTGCCGGCGAAGCGATCCCGGCCCTTGACCTCCACGTCGTGGGCGAAGATCACGGCGTCGGCTTCGGCGATCTGCTGGGCTGACAGGCCCTTGGCGCCCACGGAGCCCTGGGTCTCGACCGCGATCGTGTGGCCCGCCTCTGCGGCTGCCCGCTCGAGTGCCTCGGCCGCCATGTAGGTGTGGGCGATGCCGGTGGGGCACGACGTGACGCCGACGAGCTTGAGCGACGCGGCGGGTGCCGGGGTGTCGAGGGGGGTGTCCGCCTTGGGTGCGGCCTCGGCTGCGGGGGCGGCGGCCGGGACGACGTCGCCGATCTCCGCCTCCACGAGCGCCACGACCTCGGCCTCGGTCTTCGCGGCGGCGAGGCCCTCGGTGAACTCGGACTTCATGAGCGCACGGGCGAGGGCGGGGAGCACCTGCATGTGCGCGTCGCCGCCGCCTTCGGGGGCCGCGATGAGGAAGACGAGCTTCGCGGGGCCGTCGGGGGCGCCCCAGTCGATGCCGTCGGTGACGCGGCCGAATGCGAGCGACGGCTCAGAGATGCCCGCGGAACGTGCGTGGGGGATGGCGATGCCACCGGGGAGGCCGGTCGCCATCGTCTCCTCGCGGGTGGTGACGTCCGTGAGGAAGACGTCGAGATCGGTGCAGCGGCCGGCGTCGACCAGCGTCTCGGCGAGCGTGCGTGTCGCCTCAGCGCGGTCCGCGGCCTTCAGGTCGAGCACGACCTGAGAGGTGGTGATCAGAGACATGGTGGGGATTCCCTTCCGGTGGCTTCAGTGCCCCAGCTCGAGGGAGAGCGGGAGTTCGGGGGAGAGGGCGGGGGCGACACGTCGGACGTCGTCCGGCGTGGGGACAGAGCTGCCAGGGAGCGCCACTGCGGCGGATCCCCATGCGACACCTCCGACGAGGGCCTCGCTGATCGGGAGGCCCGAGGCGAGGCCGTGCAGGAGTCCGGCGAGCATGCAGTCGCCGGCTCCGACGGTGGACACCGGTGTGGTGACCTTGGCTTGGGCGTGTGCGGCGTCGCCCTCGGTGACGAGGAGTGCGCCGTCGGCGCCGAGGCTGACCGCGACGATCTCGATGCCGGAGGTCACGAGCTCGCGTGCGGCGGCGAGGACGTCGCGCAGGGTCGGCAGGTCGTGCCCGACCAGTTCTGCGAGCTCCTCGTGATTGGGCTTGATGAGGTTCGGCTTCGTGGCGACCGCGGCGAGGAACGGTGCGCCGGAGGAGTCGACCACGAAGCGGGCCCCGCGGGCGCGCACGCCGTCGGCGAGGTCGCTGTACACGTCGGTCGAGACGCCGGGGGGAAGGCTTCCGCAGACGGCGACCCAGGCGGCGCCCTCCGCGGCGGAGAGGGTGGCGTCGACCATGGCGCGCGTCTCGGCCTCGGAGAGCACGGGTCCAGGCTCGTTGAGCTTCGTGGTGGTGCCGTCGGGCTCGAGCACGGACACGTTCATGCGGATCGCGCCGGAGATGGGCACGTCCCGATGGCTGACTCCCGTGGCTCCGAGAAGGTCGGCGAGCAGGTGGCCCTGGTGTCCTCCCACGGGGACGACGGCGACGGTCTCGGCGCCGTTGGCGGCGAGCGCGCGGGAGACGTTCACGCCCTTGCCACCGGCGTCGAGCCGGGCGTCGGCGGCGCGGAGCACCTCGCCGCGCTCGAGCTCGTCGATCACCAGCGCGTGGTCCACGCTGGGGTTGGGGGTCAGAGTCACGATCATGCTGTCACCACCTGGGGTCCGGCGGCGCGAAGCTCGGCGGCCACCTCGTCGGGAAGTTCGTCGTCGGTCACGATCAGGTCCACCTCGTCGAGCGTGGCGAAGCGGTGCAGGTGATCGTCGCCTGCCTTGGAGGAGTCGGTCGCCACGATCACGCGTCGTGCGGCGTGGACCATGGCGCGCTTGGCGGTGGCCTCGACCTGGTCGGGCGTGGTGAGGCCGCGGGCGACCGACAGTCCGTTGGTGCCGAGCACGACGACGTCCACGACGAGCCCGTCGAGAGCTCCGGTGGTCCAGGGGCCGACGGCGGCGCCGGTCACGCCTCGCACGCGTCCGCCGGTCATGAGCAGGGTGATGCGGGGCATGCCTGCGAGCGCGGCTGCGGCGGGGATCGAGTTGGTGATGATCGTGTAGTCGGCGTCTGCGGGGATCTGGGAGACGATCGTCTGCGTGGTGGACCCTGCGTCGAGCAGGATCGTCCCGCCGGGCGGCAGCTCCTCGAGGACGCGGGCGGCGACTCGACGCTTGACGTCGGCGTTGCGTGCGCTGCGGGTGGCGAGCGTGGGCTCGAGCTCGAGCCGCTCGACGGGGATCGCGCCGCCGTGGACCCTGCGCACCGCTCCGCGGCTCTCGAGCGCGGTGAGGTCGCGGCGCACGGTCTCGGAGGTGACGCCCAGCAGCTCGGAGAGCGCGGACACCTCGACTCGGCCTTCGCGGCGCGCCTCGGCGAGGATGCGCTGCTGTCGCTCCGCTGCGTACATGGACGGCGTCGTCCCTTCGTGGTCCTGATCGGCTCTGATAACCACATCGAATCATGAGAACGGACACAAAGCAACTCAAACAAAGGTTGTTTGATGTGGATTCGTGTCAGATTTGTTGGCAAGGGACGTATCGAATCCACATCGGCGGGCACGCGACGGGGCGTCCGGCCCGAATCGTCCTCGCGGACGATCCCCCGAGGGTCGCGTGCGTGCGTACACTCGACGCACACTCGACTGAGCCAGGAGGATCCCCGTGGCCAACCCCTTCTTCACCCAGTCCAAGGACTTCAGCCCCGAGGCGCTCCAGCGCCAGGGCGCAGCCGACGCCGCCCAGCTGGAGGCGACCTTCGACCTCCCGGCAGCGGAGCCGGCCCAGATCGGACGCATGTCCTACGAGGGCACCATCACCAAGACCTTCGGGTCCCTCATCGTCCTCGGCATCGCCGCAGCGCTGACCTACATGGCGCCGCTCGACACCATGTACCTGCCGATGTTCGGCGCCGCGATCGGCGGTTTCGTCGTCGCGATGATCGCCGCGTTCAAGAAGAAGGGCTCGGCTCCGCTGACGCTTCTCTACGCGGTGCTCGAGGGAGCGTTCCTCGGCGCGTTCACGAACTGGATCGAGGTCTACTTCGATGTCCCCGGCGCCGGCCTTCAGGCACTGCTCGCGACCGGTGTGACGCTCGGTGTGACCCTCGCCCTGTACCGCTCCGGCAAGGTCCGCTACACGCCCAAGCTCCAGAAGATCCTCATGATCGGACTCGTGTCCTACCTGGTGTTCTCGCTGGTGAACCTCGGCGTCATGATCTTCGGCAACAGCGAGGGCGCCTGGGGTCTGCGCAGCGGCGTCGAGATCCTCGGCATGCCGCTCGGCGTGATCATCGGCGTCGTCGCCGTGCTGCTCGCCTGCATCTCGCTGATCGCCGACTTCGACTTCATCGAGCGCGGCGTCAAGGGCGGCGCCCCCACCCACCTCGAGTGGAAGGGCGCCTTCGGTCTGCTCGTCACCCTCGTGTGGCTGTACACCGAGATCCTGCGCATCATCGCGATCTTCAACCAGCGCTGACGGCGGCGGGCGCAGCGCGCCCGCCCCATCGACGACGAGGGCCCCGCGGCATCAGCCGCGGGGCCCTCGTGCGTCTCGGGATCGTTCAGGCGAATGACACCTGGCAGAACCCGTGGTTGCAGTAGCCGCCGGGGTTCTTGTGCAGGTATCCCTGGTGGTACTCCTCGGCGTAGTAGAACCGTCCGTCGCCCGCGGTGGACGCCAGCTCGATCTGGGTCGAGATGGGCCCGTAGCCCTGAGCGTCGAGCCGCGCCTGGTAGCGCTCCTTCGACTCGAGAGCGGCGGCGAGCTGCTCCTCGTCGGTCGCGAGGATCGCCGACCTGTACTGCGTGCCGATGTCGCCGCCCTGACGGTTCGGCGTCGTCGGGTCGTGGTTCTCCCAGAAGGCGGCGAACAGCTCGTCCAGCGAGACCTTCGCTGGGTCGTACACCACCTGCACGGCCTCGAAGTGACCGGTCTTCGCGGTGCAGGTCTCCTCGTACGTGGGGTTCTTCGTCCATCCGCCCATGTAGCCGACCGCGGTCGAGTACACGCCATCGAGCTGCCAGAAGATCCTCTCGGATCCCCAGAAGCAGCCCATGCCCACGTAGAGCACCTTCATGCCCTCGGGCCAGGGACCCTTGAGCGGCGTCCCCAGCACCACGTGGGTCGGGGAGATCTGCAGCTCCTCGTCGCGACCGGGCAGCGCCTGGTCGGGGGTGATCATCGTCGTCTTCGACAGTCCGAACATCATGCTCCTTCCTGGAGGCGGAAACGCCCTGCGCGCGCCTTCTGTTCCGCGGCCGGGGGCGGCCCGTGCGCGTCGCCGTCATGCCAGGGACGACGGCGGTTAGGCTCACCCTATGGCCGACGAGGACGCCCCCACGACCCGCTCGCATGTCACGTACATGCAGGGCACCGACGCTGCGGACACGGTGCCGGCCTGGCTGCGGATCGCCGCGGCGTGGGGCTGGCGGCTGATCGTCGTCGGGGTCGTGGTCGTCGCCGCGGGCTCCCTGTTCACGACCGTGTCGACCATCGTGATCCCGGTGATCATCGCGCTCTTCATCGCGGCGCCGCTTGAGGTGGTCGTGGCCCGGCTGCAGTCCTGGCATATCCCGCGCGGGCTCGGCTCGGCGATCGCGATCCTGGGGCTCTTCACCGTGGTGAGCGCGCTCGTGGTGCTTGCCGGCGCGGAGATCGTGTCCGGCTTCGATGAGCTCAGGATCGCGGCGCTGCAGGGCTTCAACGAGTTGATCACGTGGCTCTCGGAGGGTCCGCTGCACATCAGCGCGGAGCAGCTGCAGGAGATCCAGGACAACATCCTCTCGCTCGTGCAGGGCAATGCTCTCGGTCTCGCCTCGGGCGCGCTGTCGTTCACAGGAACGATCGGCGGCCTCGTCGCCGGCACCGTGATCGCGCTCCTGTCCCTGTTCTTCTTCATGCGTGACGGCTCCTCGATGTGGGGCTGGGCGGTCGGCCTGCTCCCGGACGACAACATCGACCAGGTGGACCGCGCGGGCAACAACGCGTGGCACACGCTGCGCCGCTACACGCAGACGTCGGTATTCGTGGCCTTCGTCGACGCCGTCGGCATCGGCGTGGGCGCGTGGATCCTCGGTGTGCCTCTGGCGCTGCCGATCGGAATCCTCGTCTTCCTGTTCTCCTTCATCCCGCTCTTCGGCGCGACCCTGTCGGGAATCATCGCCGTGCTCGTCGCGCTCGTGGACGGCGGCCCGATCACCGCGCTGATCATGGCGGGCATCGTCCTGCTCGTGCAGCAGATCGAGGGCAACGTCCTGTACCCGTGGCTGTTCGGCAAGGTCTCCTCGCTCCACCCCATGGTGATCCTGCTGACGGTCGCCGCCGGAACGCTGCTGCTCGGCCTGGTGGGCGCGATCATCGCGGTCCCCGTCGTCGCGTTCTTCACCGCCTTCGCGCGTGGTCTTCAGAAGGAGTTCCGGCCCGATCCGGAGCCCGCGCCGTTGTCCGGCCAGCTGCCGGAGCTGGCGCATCGGTCCAAGGAGGCGTTCCAGCGCGTCGTCCACACGGGACAGATCCGGATCCGCGGCAACCACGACGATCCCGAGCCGCCCACCGAGGAGCAGATCCCGGTGCGTCGCAAGGACGACGACGAGGACGGCTCCCGCTCGTCCTGACGGCTGGCAGCCGCGCACCGCGCCTAGACTCGCTCCGTGCAGTGCGACTACTTCGATGCGGGCGTGTGCCGCTCGTGCGCGCTGCTTGAGACGCCGTACGCGCGTCAGCTCGCGGACAAGGACGCCGCGGTGAGGGCGACCATGGGCACGACGGCCGACGGCGCCGTCTGGCTTCCCCCGGTGGCCAGCGCTGAGGAGGGATTCCGCACCAAGGCGAAGATGGTCGTCGGCGGCACGGTCGAGGCGCCGACGCTCGGCATCCTCGACATGGACGGCGGGGGAGTGGACCTCCAGGGCTGTCACCTGTACCCGGACGCGCTCTCGGCCGCCTTCGCGCCGCTTGCCGACTTCATCACCCTGGCCGCGCTCGAGCCGTACGACCTGACGACGCGGCGCGGAGAGCTGAAGAACCTGCTCGTGACAGTGTCGCCCGACAGCGACCTCATGGTCCGCTTCGTGATGCGCTCCACGGAGGCGCTCGCGCGGCTGCGCAAGCATCTGCCGTCGCTCCAGCGCGCGCTGCCGACCCTGACGGTCGCGTCCCTCAACGTCCTTCCCGAGCACAAGGCGGTGGTCGAGGGCGACAGGGAGATCCCGCTCACCGCACAGGAGTCGCTCCCGATGCGGCTGGACGATGTCACGCTCCACCTGCGCCCACAGAGCTTCTTCCAGACCAACACGGACGTGGCCCGCGCGCTCTACCGCCAGGCCGAGGAGTGGATCGACGCGGCCGCGCCGGCCGACGTGTGGGACCTGTACTGCGGCGTGGGCGGCTTCGCGCTGCACGCGCTGGCTCCTGGTCGCGACGTCCTGGGCGTCGAGGTCTCGGAGCAGGCCATCGCCTCGGCCGCCTTGACCCGGGACGAGCTTGTGGCTGCGGGTCGACCTGGTGCCGCCGACGCGCGCTTCCTTGCCGCCGACGCCACCGCCTTCGCGCTCGCGCAGGACCGCGCGCCCGAGCTCGTGGTCGTCAATCCTCCCCGCCGAGGGATCGGGCCCGCGCTCGCCGGCTGGCTCGACCGGTCGGAGGTGCGCACCGTCGTGTACTCGAGCTGCCACCCTGGGTCGCTCGCCCGCGACCTCGCGGCGATGCCGTCCTGGATGGCCCGCGAGATCCGGGTCATGGACATGTTCCCTCACACGGCCCACGCGGAGACGGCTGTCCTGCTGCAGCGCGCGTGACGCGCCGTGACACCTCGCGCCGCCGTAAGCCGCGAGCGTGCCCCGAGCACGACGGAGGCCCCCGCGCCATGCGCGAGGGCCTCCGTGAAGCGTCAGCGGGTCAGCCGCCGAACGGCTCCGCAGAGATCACCTTGACGGGGATCTCGTTGCCGTTGGGGGCGGTGTAGGTGGTCTCGTCGCCCGGGTGCTTGCCCATGAGCGCCGCACCGAGCGGGGACTGCGCGGAGAACACGTCGATGTCGGTGCCGCCGGCGACCTCGCGAGAACCGACCAGGAACTTCATCTCGCGGCCCATGACCTCGGCGACCACGACGGTGCCCGACTGGATGCCTGCGTCAGTGCTCGCCTCGCCGACCGTGGCGCTGCGAAGGATGTGGCGCAGCTGCTCGATGCGTGCCTCCTGCTTCGCCTGCTCCTCGCGGGCAGCGTGGTAGCCGCCGTTCTCCTTGAGGTCGCCCTCCTGGCGGCGGTCGTCGATCTCCTTGGCGATCTCGACGCGGCCGACGTTGACCAGGTGGTCGTACTCGGCCTGAAGGCGGTCGTAGGCCTCCTGGGTGAGCCAGGTACCGGTGGTGTCCGTCACGTCATTCCTCCTTGTGGCATGACTGCCTAGGTTATCAACCTCGGGACCGTGCGTGAAAGGCGCGTGGTGAGGCCGGTGAGATCAGCGTCGCTCGCGACCTATCCGTCGGCCGACGGCGCGAAGGTGCAGGAGTGCACGGAGGCGGTCACCGCCTCCTCGGTGGTGGCGATCGACGTGTCGATGCGCTGCTCGGAGCCGTCCACGGAATCCACGTCGACCGTCACGACTCCCACCTCGCCGTAAGAGCTGTTGAGGGCCCTCACCGTGCACGAGGCGACGCCGTCGGCGTAGAGGAAGACGTCGAAGGTCGCGGTGATCTCGTGCTGGTCGACCACGGAGAAGCCCACGTCGCGGAAGCGCACCGGCTCGGCCTGGTTCGACGCGACCGCGTAGACGCTGACGGCGGCGACCAGGGCGAGCACGCCTGCGATCGCCAGGATCCAGCCGCGCCGGGACAGCTGCGGAAGCGCGCCGGAGCCTTCGCTCTCGACTGGTGTCCGGTTCGGCTCGGGGAGGTCGCTCATGATGAGGCAGGATAGTCCCCAGACGAAAGGACTGTCCCCGTGGAAGACTTCACCGGCGGGCCGGGATTCCTGGCCTTCGTGTTCACCTTCACCCTTGCGGGCGCGGGCGTGCTGCTGTTCCGCTCGCTCACCAAGCACCTGCGCAAGGTCAAGGGCAAGGGCGACGAGGCTCAGCCGCCCGCCTCCTCAGGCGAGGCGCCCAGCCCGTCGACCCCGTAGCGTCGGCCGGTCAGCCCGCGCTGTAGATCGCGATCGACGCCGCGATGTAGTGGCAGACGAAGCCCGCGATCGTCAGGGCGTGGAAGATCTCGTGGAAACCGAAGTATCGGGCTGACTTTCCCGGCCACTTGAAGCCGTAGATCACGGCACCGACGGTGTAGCACAGGCCTCCCGCGACGACCAGCCAGACGACGGCCGCGCCGCCCGCCTCGTAGAACGGGCCGATGAAGCCGATCGCGACCCATCCGAGGGCCACGTAGATCGGCACGTACACCCAGCGGGGAGCGCCCAGCCAGAGGATGCGTGACAGCAGGCCGATGATCGCGCCGGCCCACACGATGCACAGCACCCAGACGCGGGTGGATCCGTCCAACAGCATCACTGTGAGGGGCGTGTACGTGCCGGCGATGATGAGGAAGATGTTGGCATGGTCGAGCCGTCGGAGGACGGCCTGCGCCTTGGGCGACCAGTTGCCGCGGTGGTACACGGCCGAGGTGCCGAACAGCATCACCGCGGTGGTCGTGAAGATCGCCGACGACACCCGGCCCGCCAGCGTGGGCGCGAAGACGACGAGCGCCATGCCGGCGAAGTAGGCGAGCGGGGCTGCGCCGAGGTGAAGCCAGCCTCGAAGCATCGGTTTGCCGATGGTGGGCAGGTTCTCTTCCATGACCCTACGGTAACGTAGGTTAGCCTTCCGGGTTACTCTGGAGCCGCGCCCGTGGGCGCTTCCTCCTCCTGGAAAGGGCGCGAATGGGTCTGCGGAGCCTGCTGTACGGCGTGTACGAGCGTCAGCTCGTCTCCAGCCTGCGCGACGCCTCCCTCCCGCGACACATCGGAGTCATCCTCGACGGCAACCGCCGCTGGGCCAAGACCATCGGCGCGCCCGCCGCGCACGGCCACCAGAAGGGCGCCGACAAGATCACCGAGGTGCTCGAGTGGTCCCAGGAGGCGGGGGTCGAGGTGGTCACGCTGTGGCTCCTGTCCACCGACAACCTTGACAGGGACCAGAAGGAGCTCGCGCCTCTGCTCGAGATCATCTGCTCCGCAGTCGAGGCGCTTGCGGACGACGGACGCTGGCGCCTTCGGCATGTCGGTGACGCGACGTTGCTTCCGGCGGACTCCGCGGGACGGATCGCCGCTGCCGTCGCCCGCACCGAGGGCGCCACCGGCGTCTCGGTCAACGTCGCCGTCGGCTATGGCGGGCGTCACGAGATCACCGATGCCGTGCGCTCGTACCTGCGCGCGTGCGATGCCGAAGGGCTGTCGCTCGCCGAGGCGGCCGAGCGGCTCAAGGTGGACCACATCGAGGACCACCTCTACACGAAGGGCCAGCCGGACCCCGATCTGGTCATCCGCACCTCGGGCGAGCAGCGCCTCTCCGGTTTCCTCATGTGGCAGAGCGCGCACACCGAGTTCTACTTCTGCGAGGCCTATTGGCCCGCGTTCCGCCGCGTCGACTTCCTCCGTGCGCTGCGCGACTACGCGCTGCGGGAGCGTCGTCTGGGCCGCTGAACGCCCCTGAAGCCCGTGTTTCCCCTGCCGACGCGCAAGGTTACGGACGTGTGAAACCTGGCGTGTCGCCATTCCGGGCGCGCATCACACCGGCGTAGTTTCGGGAGCGTGGTAACACCATCTCGTCGCACCGACCCGGTGCCGACCTGACCGAACGCCGTGGGGCGTTCGGCGCCCTGCGGCCTGAACGCTGGGAGCCCTCGTGACCGCCACCACGCCCCGCACCACCCCCTCCACCGACGCCTCCGTCGAGGCCGATGTCGCTCTGCGCACCTACGTGCTCGACACCTCGGTCCTCCTGTCGGATCCACGAGCGATGAGGAGGTTCGCTGAGCACGACGTCGTGCTGCCGGTGGTCGTCGTCACGGAGCTCGAGGCGAAGCGTCACCACCCGGAGCTGGGGTACTTCGCACGGTCAGCGCTGCGGATGCTCGACGAGCTCAGGGTGAAGCACGGCACGCTCGACAAGCAGGTGCCGATCAACGACGCGGGCGGCTCGCTGCGCGTCGAGCTGAACCACACCGACCAGGAGGTCCTCCCGAGCGGCTACCGGCTCGGCGACAACGACACCCGCATCCTCGCGGTGGCGGCGAACCTCAGCAAGGAGGGCAACCACGTCGTCGTCGTGTCCAAGGACCTGCCGATGCGTGTGAAGGCGTCGGCGCTCGGCATCGAGGCCGAGGAGTACCGGGCAGAGCTGGCCGTGGAGTCCGGCTGGACAGGCATGCGTGAGATCCAGCTGACCGACGAGCAGATGAGCGCCCTGTGGGAGTCCGAGCGGCTCGACGCGCCGCCTGCGGCCGACTGCGGCGAGGACCTGAAGTCGCTGCCGGTGCACACCGGGCTCGTCATCCACTCGCCGCGCGGGAGCGCGCTGGGCAGGGTCACCGATGAGGGCACCGTGCGGCTGGTACGCGGCGACCAGGAGGTCTTCGGCGTCCACGGCCGCAGCGCCGAGCAGCGCATCGCGATCGACATGCTGCTCGACGACTCGATCGGCATCGTGTCCATGGGCGGACGCGCGGGCACCGGTAAGAGCGCGCTCGCGCTGTGCGCGGGCCTCGAGGCCGTGATGGAGCGCCGCCAGCACAAGAAGATCATGGTGTTCCGCCCGCTCTACGCTGTCGGCGGCCAGGACCTGGGCTACCTGCCCGGCGATGCGGGCGAGAAGATGAACCCGTGGGCGCAGGCCGTGTTCGACACTCTCGGCGCGATGGTCTCGTCCGAGGTGGTCGAGGAGGTCATGGCGCGCGGGATGCTCGAGGTGCTCCCGCTCACGCACATCCGCGGCCGCTCGCTGCACGACGCTTTCGTGATCGTCGACGAGGCTCAGTCGCTCGAGCGCAACGTGCTGCTCACCATGCTGAGCCGCATCGGCCAGGACTCGCGTGTGGTCCTCACGCACGACGTGGCGCAGCGCGACAACCTGCGGGTCGGCCGGCACGACGGCATCGCCGCGGTGATCGAGGCGCTGAAGGGCCACCCGCTGTTCGCGCACGTGACGCTGGAGCGCTCGGAGCGCTCCGCGGTCGCGGCGCTGGTGACCGACATGCTCGAGCGGCTCGACCTCTAGATCTCGCCCCGACACCCTCAGCAGGGGTGGGACGAGGCCCCCGTGCGACGTGCGTCGCACGGGGGCCTCGCTGCGTCCGGGGACGTCGCTGTCGCCGCGCGGCCGCCCGCGGTCGGATGCGCGGCCGCCCTCCAGTCCCCGTGCGGGTCACTCACCGTCGCTTCTGGGCGCTCTGCGGCTCAACGGGGTCGCTCACCGTCGCTCTCGCGGTGAGCGCGCGGGAGCGGGGTCGCCCTGCGCCATCGGCGTGCTCGCCACGGGGATGGAGCTCTCGACGGACGACGCAGCCCCCGCCGTCACGAGGACGACGGGGGCTGCGTGAGATGCTCCCTTGGCGGGGTCAGCGGCGCTGAGCGACCCGGATCAGCCGGATCGGGGTCAGAAGCGGCGCTGAGTGACCCGCTTCGGGGTGGGCGGTCGGGTTACGAGGCGTCCGAGACGAACGGCTCGACCTCGGTGGCCGGGTCGCCGTCGAGCGCCTGCTCGAGCATCGGCACGAAGGCGTCGATCGAGTACATGACCGAGGACGGCGAGTTCGCGAAGAACGCACCCTCGAGGATCGGGTCGGTCAGCCACACGTTGCCGCCCACCTGGGTGGTGTTCAGCGAGTCGAACAGCGGCAGCGCCTCAAGCGCGTCACGCGAGTCGGGCGTGGTCGCGACCTGCCACACGATCGAGTCCAGGTCGCCGAGGATGGTGTCGACCTGCTCGGCGCTGATCTGCATCCATGCGGCCTCGGTGCCCTCGATGGAGGACACGTCGAGCCCGACGTTCGCGAGGAACTGGTTGCGGGTGTCGCCTGCGGCGTACACGAACGCCTGGCCCTCGTAGTAGCCGCCCACCTGCGAGGTGAGGCCGTCCCACTCGGGGTGCGCGTCGCGGACCTCGGCGAATGCCGCGTCGATGTCGGCGAGGATCGTCTCCGCCTCGTCGGTGGTGCCGGTGGCCTGCGCGAGCAGGGTGAGCTCGTCGGCCAGGCTGACGCCCCACTCGACGGTCTCGTTGCCCGCGGAGTCGGTCGCGGGGCGCGTGAGGACCGGCGCGATCGACGAGAGGAGGTCGTACTCCTCCTGGGTCATGGTGTGGTTCGGGTAGGTCGCGACGATGAGGTCGGGCTCGAACGAGGCGATGAGCTCGGCGTCGTACGTGGTGCTGCCGGGCTCGAACAGCTCGGGCTCCGCGCCGGCGGCGACGCGGTCGGCCTCGGCCCAGGGGCCGGTGCCGTTGTCGTAGCCCTGCCAGCTGACGGGCACGGCGACGGGGGCGACGCCGAGCGCGTAGAGGTACTCGTGCTCGTGCGAGCCGAGCGTGACGACGCGCTGCGGCTCGGAGTCGATGGTGACCTCGCCCATCGCGGTGTCGAGCGTCACCGGGAAGGCGGTCGACTCGGTCGACGTGGTGGCGTCGGGCGTGGACGACGTCTCGGTGCTCTCGGTGGATGAGCATGCGGCCATCAGCAGGGCCGCTGCGGCGGCCAGGGCGGCCGCGCCGAGGCGGCGGGTCGTGGTCTGCATGGTGTTCCTTTCGTGGGGGTTCCGGGTGGGGGTGGTGACGTTCAGGTGGGGTCGGCGTCGTGCCCGCCGGGTGAGTGGGCAGGGATGACGACGGGGGTGCCGGTGACGGGGTCGGTGAGGACGCGCACGTCGAGGCCGAAGACGGAGCTGACGAGCTGCTCGGTGAGCACCTCGGAGGGTGCACCGCTGGCGGCGACCTCGCCTTCGGACATCGCGATGACGTGGTGGGCGTACCTGGCCGCCTGGTGCAGGTCGTGCACGACCATCACGATGGTGCGGGCCTGCCGGTGGTGGAGCCTGTGCAGCAGGTCGAGCACCTCGTACTGGTGCGCGATGTCCAGGTACGTGGTGGGCTCGTCGAGCAGCATCACGGGGGTGTCCTGGGCGAGCGCCATGGCGATCCAGGCGCGCTGGCGCTGGCCTCCTGAGAGCTGGTCGACCGACTCGTCGGCGATGTCGGTGAGCTGCGTCGAGTGGAGGGCCGACATGACGGCGGTCTCGTCCTCGGGGCTCCACGGGCGGAGGACCTTCTGGTGGGGAGTGCGGCCGCGGGCGACGAGCTCACGCACGGTGATGCCCGCGGGTGCGATCGGCGACTGCGGGAGCAGGCCGACGCGTCGGGCGACCTCGCGGGTGGGGATGCGGTGGATGTCGGTGCCGTCGAGGAGGACCGTGCCCTCGGTGGGGGTGAGCAGGCGCGCGAGGGCACGCAGCAGGGTGGACTTGCCGCAGCCGTTGGGTCCGATGATCGCGGTGATCTGGCCGTCGGGGATCTCGACGTCGACGCCCCGCACGATGGGCGGACCGCCGTATCCGATGACGGCTTCGCTGGTCTTCAGGGTCGGTGTCATGAAGGGCCTCCTCGGGAGGCGCGCCACACGAGCCACAGCAGGTAGGGCGCGCCGACGACGGCGGTGAATGTTCCGACGGGCAGCTGGAGGGTGTCGGGCATCTGCTGCGCGAGCTGGTCCGCTGCGAGCAGGAGGACCGCACCCATGAGGGCGGAGGGGATGAGGGTCACTCCGGCGTTGCGGGTGAGGCGCAGCGCGAGCGCGGGCGCGACGAGCGCGATGAACGCGATCGGGCCGGTGAGGGCGACGGCGCTCGCGGCCAGCAGCACGGAGGAGACGGCGAGCGTCGCTCTGGCGGGGCCGACGGAGATGCCGAGCGAGCGGGCGGTGTCGTCTCCCATCTCCATGGTGCGCAGGGCGCGTGCGTTCCAGAGGACGAGGGGTGCGAGCACCGCGAGGGCGATCGCGGCGACCGTCACGTGGGTCCATGTGCGCCCGGTGGTCGACCCGACGAGCCAGCCGAGCGCATTGCCGGCGTCGTGCACGTCCATGCGGGTGAGGAAGTACTGGGTGGCGGCCTGGGCGACGAAGCCCATGCCGATTCCGGCGAGGATGAGGCGCAGGGGCACGATGCCGTGCCGCCAGGACAGCAGCAGGATGAGGGCGGACGCGATGAGGGCGCCGACGATGGCTCCGCCTGCGACGACCCAGAGCGAGCTGGCGCCGATGAGCCAGAGGGTGAGGACGGCGCCAGTGCCTGCTCCTGCGGAGATGCCGATGAAGTCGGGCGACGCGAGCGGGTTGCGGGTGAGCGATTGGAGGATCGCGCCGGAGAGGCCGAGCATCGCGCCGACGAGGATCGCGGTGAGCGCGCGCGGTGCGCGCACCTGGCCGACGATGAAGTCGGTGGGGGCGCCGACGGGGATGCCGACGGCCGCGCGGAGTCCGTCGAGGATCGTGATGTCCGACTTGCCGACGGTGAGGGCGACGATGAACAGGCCGGCGAGGGCGGCGAGCATCACGAGTCCGACGGCGAAGGTGCGTCGGTGGGTGGTGATGCCGAGCGGCCCGAGGCGGAGGATCCTCACAGCTCCACCACCTTCATGCGCCGTGCCATGAGGGCGAAGAGGAGTCCTCCGAGGAACGCGGTGGTGATGCCGACGCCGATCTCGCCGGGGTAGGCGATGACGCGGCCGATGACGTCGCACATGAGCACGAGCGCGGCGCCGCCGAGCGCGCTCACGACGAGGAGCCAGGGGAGGGAGGCGCCGACGAGGGCGCGTGCGAGATGCGGCACTGCGAGGCCGACGAAGACGATGGGTCCGGCGGCAGCGGTGGCGGCGCCGGCGAGGAGCGTGACGAGCAGCACGATGAGCGCGCGGATGACGCCGATGTTGACGCCGAGTGCGCGCGCGGCGTCCTCTCCGAGAGCGATGGCCTGGAGCTGTCGTGAGACGAGCAGGCCTGCGGCGATCGAGCCGCCGACGATGAGCGCGAGCGCGGTGAGGTCGTGGTTCTGCCGGCCGGTGAGGGAGCCGGCGACCCAGAGGCGGTACTGCTCGAGGGTCTGCTCGTTGACGAGCAGGACCGCGTAGGTGACGGAGGTGACGAGCGCGGTGAACGCGACGCCTGCGAGCGCGAGCCGCACGGGCGCTCCTGCGGCGGCGCCGCGTGCGCCGATGGCGTAGACGATGACGGCGGCGAGGCCGGCGCCCGCGAAGGCGAACCACACCTGCGCGCCGAAGGTGGTGGCGATCCCTGTGGAGAGGGCGATGACGACGGCGAGCGAGGCTCCTGCATTGATGCCGAGCAGTCCCGGGTCGGCGAAGGGGTTGCGGGTGAGCGACTGCATGAGTGCGCCGGCGACGCCGAGTGCGGCCCCTGCGAGGATCCCGATCATGGTGCGGGAGACGCGGAGCTCTCGGATGATGAGCTGCTCGGGGTCGTTCGGATCGAGCTGGGTGAGCGCCTGCCACACCGTCCCGAGGTCGATCGCGCGTGAGCCGATGGCGAGCGAGAGGGCGACTGCGACCACGAGCGCGATCGCGGCGGCGATCGTGACGAGGACGCGCGTGCGCATGGGGCTCCTTCGGGGGCGGCAGGGCGCGAGTGTGCGCCGGTGAGGCTTGCCTAACCTAGTGCAGGAGCAAGAATTAACGCAACAATGGCGTTGCTAAATGGAGTGCTCGTCGCTCTGCTGGACGATCCCCGGGGCGGGGCATGCGTCGTCCTGCATCGCGATGTCGATCCCGTAGAGCGTGCGGATCGCGTGAAGGTAGTGCTCGGTCTCGCCTGCGCGCGCCAGCTCGCGGGCGCGCACGGTGGGCGTGTGGAGCAGCGTGCGCGCGAAGCGACGGAGCGACTGCTCCGCGAGCTCGGCCTGCGCGACCGTCTCCGCGTCGGCGTCCGCGGCCGGGCGGATCCTGGCGAGCTCCTTCTCGAGCAGCCCGAACACGTGCTCACGCAGGGCGACGATCGCGGGGTCGAGCGCGCGCTCGGTCTCGCCGTCGCCCAGGCGTGCGACGGCGTGCGCCACGATCGACCGCGCGGCCTCGAGGGCCTCGACCGACTCGCCGGGCGCGTGACGGCCCACGTGCTCCAGGTTGATGACGCGCACGTCCCGCAGGTCCTCCACGCCGGGAGCGACGTCCCGGTGCAGCGCGAGGTCCACGATCGTGAGCGGGTGGGCCGCCCCCGCACGAGCGCTCGACACGAGCGCGGGCGTGAGGACGATGCTCTCGCCGCCCGAGCAGGCGTAGATGACGTCGGCCTCGCGCACGGCCTCGGCGAGCGCGTCGGACTCGACCACGGGAACCCCATGGCGCGAGCCGAAGAGGGGGCCACGGCCCGACGGGGAGAACACTCCGGTGAGGACCGCGCCACGCGCGCGGAGGGTCGCGACCCCGGACTCGGCGAGCGCGCCCGTGCCGATCATCAGGGTGCGGGCACCGGGCCAGGCGACGGTCTCGTCGGCCAGGTCCAGAGCGACGGACACGACCGAGCGGCCGGACGTGCCGACGCCCGTGGTCGAGGCGACGACGCGTGAAGTCCGCAGCGCGGACTGGAAGAGGCGATCGAGCCGCGACGAGATGTGGTGGCGCTGCTGGGCATCCAGGTGTGCGCGGCGCACCTGACCGGAGATCTCACGTTCGCCGACGACCATCGACTCGAGACCCGAGGCGACCGACATGAGGTGCTGCGCGGCGTCATCGTCCTCGTAGACCAGGAGCGCCTCTGCCACCACGTCCTCGGCGAGTCCGGAGGCGGCGGCGAGGGTCGAGACGACCTCCGCGCGCGCGGACGCGGCGTCGTCGGTCTCGAGGTACACCTCGAAGCGGTTGCAGGTGGGCAGCACGACGGCGCCGGAGACGGGGGACTGGCCGTCCACCGCAAGATCCGCCACGCTCTGCGCGCCGAGGCTCAACTGCTCGAGCAGCGCGAGGTCGCGGTTGCGGTGACTGGCCACGAGGGACATCAACATGGCGGATCCATTCTCGCATGCACTCTCTGTGGGTAGCACATCGACCGGAACAGGGCAGAATCGAGACATGACCTCGAGTGCACTCCCCGTGAGCCATCCGCTCGCCTCCGGCCTCACCGCGGACTCCCCGTTGATCGCCGCCCTGCAGGGCCGTGAGCCCTCGCGCAGGCCCGTGTGGTTCATGCGCCAGGCGGGTCGCTCGCTTCCCGAGTACCGTGCCGCCCGCGTCGACTCGACGATGCTCGAGGCGTGCTTCACGCCCGAGCTCGCGGCGGAGATCACCCTGCAGCCGGTGCGCCGGTACGACGTGGACGCCGGCATCTTCTACTCGGACATCGTCGTGCCGCTGCGTGCCGCCGGCGTGGACGTGGACATCGCGCCCGGCGTCGGCCCGGTCTTCGGCGCGCCCGTCCGCACTCTGGCCGACGTGGAGGCGCTTCCCGAGCTGGGCGAGGAGGGTGATGGCGGGGTGCTCGACACCGCGCTCGAGCCCATCCGTCGTGCCGTGGAGCTGACTGTCGCGGAGCTCGGTGCGACGCCGCTGATCGGCTTCGCCGGTGCCCCGTTCACGCTCGCGGCCTACATGGTCGAGGGCCGGCCCTCCCGCGATCACCTCGCGGCGCGCGAGCTCATGTACTCCGACCCCGACGCATGGGAGGCGCTGGTCGACTGGACCTCCGCTGTCGCGGGCCGCTTCCTGCGTGCGCAGGTCCTCGCGGGCGCGTCCGCCGTTCAGCTGTTCGACTCGTGGGCGGGCGCGCTGTCCGAGCGCGACTATCAGGAGCACTGCGCGGGTGGGTCGGCCCGCGCGCTCGGCGCCGTCGCCGACCTGGGCGTGCCCCGCATCCACTTCGCGACAGCGGCCGGCCATCTGCTTCCCGCGCTCGCTCAGGCAGGCGCGACCGCAGTCGGCGTCGACTACCGCACCCCGCTCGATGAGGCGGCCGGGATCATCCCCGACGTCGCCCTCCAGGGCAACATCAACCCTGCACTGCTCGCCGCGCCTGCCGACGTGCTCGAGGCGCACGTCCAGGACGTCCTTACGCGCGGCGCCGTGGCGCACGGCCACGTGGTCAACCTGGGCCACGGGATGCCGCCGCACGCGGACCCCGCCGTGGTGAAGAAGGTCGTCGAGTACGTCCACGAGCATGGCTGAGCCTGAGGGTCGCACCGAGCCGTCGCTGCCCCAGCGCCGGACGGTCGCTGTGGTCGGAGGGGGCATCGCGGGACTTCTCGCCGCACGTCGCCATCTGCGCGCGGGTGACGTCGTCACGGTGCTCGAGGCCGCGCCGCGCGTCGGTGGCAGGGTGTCGCGGCTCGAGCTCGACGGGCTCGAGCTCGACGCGGGCGCCGAGTCCTTCGCGGTGCGCGACGGTGCCGTCGAGAGGCTCGTCAGGGAGCTGGGGCTCGAGGACAGGATGGTCGCCCCTGCGCCGACTCCGGCATGGGTGGTCGGCCCCACGCGCGCACACCCGCTGCCTGCCGCGGGCTGGATGGGCGTGCCGGTCGACCCGTTCGCGCCCGACGTGGTGTCGGCGCTCGGCAGGCTCGGCTCGTGGCGAGTGTGGCTCGACACGCTGCTCCCCGTCTCGAAGCCCGCGGCCTCCGCCACGGCCGGTTCCGTGATCAGGCGAAGGATCGGCCGGCGCGCGACGACCCGTCTCGTCGAGCCGGTCGTCAGGGGCATCTACTCGCGCCCGCTCGACGAGCTGCCGTTCGCCTCGCTCGGCAAGGGCGTGGCCGAGGACCTCGCGGCCGAGGGCGGGCTCGTGGCCCTCGCCGCCGCTCGCCGTCAGGCGTCGCCCGCAGGATCCGCGGCGATGGGGCTCGAGGGCGGAATCGCGACGATCGCCGAGGAGCTGGCCCGGCAGGTGCGCGAGCTGGGTGGTGCGATCCGCACCGGTGCCGACGTGGTGTCGGTGCGCCCCGACGAGCGCGACGGCTGGCTGGTGGAGATCGCGAGCGACAAGCGCCCCGTCAGGGTGGGTGCGCTCGTGGTCGCCGTGCCGCAGTCCGAGGCGTACAGGCTGCTGCCAGGTCCGGAGCGCCGCGAGGAGCCGCGCAAGCCCGGCCGCGCGGTCCTTGTCACGCTCGTCCTGAACGCGCCCGCGCTGGATTCCGCTCCGCGTGGAACGGGGGTGCTCGCCGTGGGCGGGGTGACCCGCGCCAAGGCCCTCACCCACGCCACGGCGAAGTGGCGGTGGCTCGCGGAGCGCGCGCCCGGGCGGCACGTCGTGCGCCTCTCCTACGACGCGCGTGCGATCTCGGGGCTCGATCGTGAGGGGCCCGTCACCAGCGCGGGTTCGCTCGCGGGACAGGCGCTCGCGGACGCTTCGCGGCTGCTTGGCGTGACGCTCACGCCGGCCCAGGTGAGGGCGCATGGCGTGGTGGCGTGGCCCGACTCCGCGCCGTCCGAGCATGCGCCGGGGTGGGACGCTCCACACCTCGAGGTCGTGGGGTCGGCTGCGGGCCTGAGCGGCATCGCGGCGATCGTCTCCCAAGATTTTGTTTTGAGCAATTCACAAGAGAGGATGACGGCATGACCGATCAGCCCGATGGCTTCACCCTGTTCTCCGTCCTCGACGGACTGCTGGACGCGCCGGACGAGGAGCTCGCCGAGGTCGTCGAGCACTTCGACATGGCCGTCACCGAGCTCGCCGAGCACGACGTGGTCCTGCGCGGCATCTACGACGTCTCCGGTCTCCGCGCCGACGGCACCGTGATGCTGTGGCTCCACGGCCCCCGGCTCGAGGACCTCCAGCTCGCCCTTCGCGAGCTCCACGCGACCGAGCTGCTCGCAGGCACGACCCTCACGTGGTCCGCCGCGGGCGTCCACCGCGCCGCCGAGTTCAACAAGGCGCACATCCCCGGCTTCCTGCGCGGCGAGCGCCCCCGCAACTGGCTGACCGTCTACCCCTTCGTGCGGTCGTACGAGTGGTACCTGCTGCCGGAGGAGGAGCGCTCGCAGATGCTGCGCGAGCACGGCATCAAGGGTGCCGCGTTCAAGGGCGTGGTCGCGAACACCGTGGCCGCGTTCGCGCTCGGCGACTACGAGTGGCTGCTTCCCATGGAGGCCGACGAGGTGACGGACCTGGTCGACATGATGCGCGACCTGCGCTACACCGAGGCTCGCCGCCACGTGCGCGAGGAGCTGCCGTTCTACACCGGTCGTCGCGTGACGACCGCCGAGGCCGTGGAGGTGCTCGCGTCATGACCGACACCCTGCCCCCGCTCGCAGCCGCGTCCCGCACCGTCGATCCTGCGACGTACGACTGCATCCTTCTCGCCGGCTTCGGCGGCCCTGAAGGTCAGGACGACGTCATCCCCTACCTGCGCAACGTGACGCGTGGACGCGGCGTGCCGGACGAGCGCCTCGAGGAGGTCGCGCACCACTACCGGCACTTCGGCGGCATCAGCCCCATCAACCAGCAGAACCGCGACCTCAAGGCCGCCCTCGAGGCAGAGATCGAGAAGCGCGGGCTCGGGCTGCCGATCTACTGGGGCAACCGCTTCTGGGAGCCGTACTTCACCGATGCGCTCAAGGAGCTCCACGCCGACGGCCACCGTCGGGTGCTCGTGCTGGTCACCACCGCGTTCTCCTCCTACTCCGGCTGCCGCGCCTACCGCGAGGACCTCGCGACCGCGCTCGAGGAGGCAGGGCTGACCGGTGAGCTGGTGCTCGACAAGGTGCGCCAGTACTTCGACCACCCGGGCTTCGTGGAGCCGAACGTCGACGCCGTCCGCGGCGGCCTCCGTGAGCTCGCCGAGCGCGGCGACGGGGCGTCTGCTCACGTCATGTTCGCCACGCACTCGATCCCCAGCTCTGCGGCCGACGTGTCGGGCCCCCGCGAGGCTCTGCCGGACGGGACGCCGGTGCCGACCGGCGGCGGCGAGGAATGGCATGAGGGAGGCGGCTGGTACGTCGCTCAGCAGCGAGCCGTCGCCGCGCTCATCATGGACCGTGTCTCCGACGAGTTCCCTGACGTCCCGTGGTCGCTCGTCTTCCAGTCGCGCTCGGGCGACCCGCGCGTGCCGTGGCTCGAGCCCGACATCAACCTCGCGATCGAGGCGCTGCCCGAGTCCACCACCGGGCTCGTGATCTCTCCGGTCGGCTTCGTGTCCGACCACATGGAGGTCGCGTGGGACCTCGACAACGAGGCGCTCGAGACGTGCGAGGAGCGGGGCCTGAGCGCCGTTCGCGTGCCCACGGTCGGCGTGGATCCCGCGTTCGTCGCGGGGCTGATCGATCTGGTCGAGGAGCGTCACGTCGCCGGTGACGGTGAGGCCCCGCGCGATCGCGTGGCGCTCACGTCGCTCGGTCCGTGGCAGGACGTCTGCCCGACGGACTGCTGCCTCGGCAGGGCCGCCAAGCCCACCATCGCGTCGGCTGAGTAGCGACCGCAGACCACGAAGGGCCGCCACCCGCTGACGCGGATGGCGGCCCTTTCGCGTGTCTGACGCGGGTCAGCCGCGCGCGGCCTCCTCGAAGGCGCGTCGCGGCACCTCGACGCGGCCGAGCGACACCATGTCGCGGCGGAACAGCAGTGCGATCGTCCAGTCGAGCGTCACGCGCAGCTTGCGGTTCACGGTGGGGATCTGGGACAGGTGGTAGGTGCGGTGCATGACCCAGGCGGGCCAGCCGCGCAGCTTCACGCCCATGATCACCGCGACGCCCTTGTTGAGGCCGAGCGACGCGACCATGCCCAGGTGCTTGTGCTTGTACTCGTGGAGCTCCTCGCCCGCAAGGTGAGCGGCGATGTTGGCGCCGAGGTGGCGGGCCTGACGCACCGCGTGCTGGGCGCTCGGGGCGCACCAGTCGCCCTCGCCCTCGACCAGGTTCGGCACCTGAGCGCCGTCGCCTGCGGCCCACACGCCGGGGACGACGCTGCCGTCCTCGTTCACGACCTGCAGCGTGGGGGAGGCGCTCACGTGGCCACGCGGGCCGAGCGGAAGGTCCGAGTCGGCGAGCACCGGCGCGGGCTTCACGCCAGCCGTCCACACGATCGTGTCGGCGTCGAAGGCCTCACCGTTCGACAGCTCGACGTGGCCGTCGACGCAGCTGTCGAGGGTGGTCGACAGCAGGACGCGCATGCCACGCGACTCGAGCTCCTTCTTGGTGTACTCGCCCATGTCAGGGCCCATCTCCGGGAGGATGTGGTTCGCGGCCTCCACCATCACGAAGTTCAGGTCCTCGGGGGACAGCTCGGGGTAGTAGCGCAGCGTGGCCTTCGCCATGTCCTCGGTCTCCGAGAACGCCTCGATCCCTGCGAAGCCGCCGCCGACGAAGACGAACGACAGCAGACGCTTGCGCAGCGCCGGGTCCGAGGTGGTCGCCGCGCGGGCGATGCGACCCAGGATGCGGTTGCGGACCGCGGCCGCCTCCTCCACGTACTTGAAGCCGATCGCGTTCTCCGCGAGGCCGGGCGTGGGGAAGGTGCGGGAGACGGCGCCGAGCGCGACCACGAGCTCGTCGTAGTCGAGAGTGAGCCCCTCGCCCAGGTCCGTCTGAGCGGTGACCCGGCGGTCGGCGTGGCTGATGCCCGTCACCTTGCCCTGGAGCACGCGCACGCCCTTGAGGGTGCGGCGCAACGGGACGACGGCGTGGCGCGCCTCGATCGAGCCGGCTCCCGCCTCGGGCAGGAACGGCGCGTAGGTCATGTAGGGGCGTCGGTCGATCAGCGTGATGTCGACCTTGTCCCCGGCCTTCCGCTTGAGCGTGAGGGCGGTGTAGAGGCCGACGTAGCCGCCTCCGAGGATGAGCACACGTGTACGTGTCATGGGGTTACCTCCTGCTGGGTGCAACAGCAGGGGCCCGCGCCGGTGTTCCCCGCTGCGTGAGACCCGCAGCTGCGCGTGGTGATGCGCCTACTTTACCGGCGCGCGGGACCTACGTCCCAGCCCGCGATGCGTCGGGCCTCTCAGCAGGGGTGATGCCCCGAGGAGGTCTCAGCCGCGCCCCGTCATGGTGGTGACGTCCAGCAGAGCATCGAGCTGCTCGAGCGAGATCTCCCCGCGCTCCACGAAGCCCAGGTCGATCGTCGCCTCCCTGACCGTCATGCCCTGCTTCACCGAGTGCTTCGCGATCTTCGCCGCGTTCTCGTAGCCGATCACCCGGTTGAGCGGGGTGACGATGCTGGGGCTCGCCTCGGCGAGGAACCGCGCCCTGTCCTCGTTGGCGGCGATGCCGTCGATCGTGCGGTCCGCGAGGACCGTCGTCGCATTCGACAGCAGACGCATCGACTCGAGGGCGCCGAGCGCCATCACGGGGATCTGCACGTTCAGCTCGAACGCTCCGGAGGCGCCCGCCCAGGCGACCGTCGCGTCGTTCCCGACCACGCGGGCGCACACCATCAGCACGGCCTCAGGAACCACAGGGTTCACCTTGCCCGGCATGATCGACGATCCAGGTTGAAGGTCCGGCAGCGCGATCTCGCCCAGCCCCGTGTTCGGGCCCGAGCCCATCCAGCGCAGGTCGTTGCAGATCTTGGTCAGGCTGACCGCGATCGTGCGAAGCACACCCGAGATCTCCACGAGCGAGTCGCGCGCGGACTGCGCCTCGAAGTGGTTGCGCGCCTCGGTGATCGGAAGGGACGTGTCCTCCGCGAGGAGCGCGATCACGCGCTGCGGGAAGCCCTCCGGAGTGTTGATGCCGGTGCCCACCGCGGTGCCTCCGAGCGGCACCTCGGCCACGCGCGGCAGCGCCACCAGCAGACGCTCGATTCCCAGCCGGATCGCCGCGGCGTAGCCGCCGAACTCCTGACCCAGCGTCACCGGGGTCGCGTCCATCAGGTGGGTGCGGCCCGACTTCACGACGTCCTTGAACTCCTCCGCCTTCGCCTCGAGCGACGCGGCGAGGTGCTCCAGCGCGGGCACCAGGTCCTGCACCAGGGTCGCTGCGGCGGCGGTGTGCACCGACGTGGGGAACACGTCGTTCGACGACTGCGAGGCGTTGACGTGGTCGTTCGGGTGCACCTCCTTGCCGAGCGTCCGAGTCGCGAGGGTCGCGATGACCTCGTTCGTGTTCATGTTGGAGGACGTGCCCGAACCCGTCTGGAAGATGTCCACAGGGAAGTGCTCGTCATGCCTGCCGGAGGCGACCTCATCCGCGGCGGCGACGATCGCGTCGGCGATGTCCGCGTCCAGCACTCCCAGCTCCGCGTTCGCGCGAGCCGCGGCCTTCTTGACCCGCGCGAGCGCCTCGATGTGGCGCCGCTCGAGCGTCACCCCCGAGATGGGGAAGTTCTCCACGGCTCGCTGAGTCTGTGCCCGGTAGAGGGCGTCGGCGGGGACCCGCACCTCACCCATCGTGTCGTGCTCGATCCTGAACTCCGTTGTCATGGCGCCCATTGTGGCAGTCGATCCGCCCTCAGGCACAAAGAATCTCCTCAGAAAACCTTCGTCATCGTCCACGGCATCCGATGTCTCATACTGTGACCGGCGTGCACCCAGGGGAGGGCGCGCCAGACAAAGGGGGAAGCCGAATGGCTCGAGGATGGCGCACAGTAATGCGCAACGCGATGTTCGCGCAGGCCGCCGCAGGCGACCGGCTCGATCCGCAGGAGATCGCGGAGATGGCCCGTTCGCGCGACAGGGCGGTACGTGCCGCCATCGCTGCGCGCCCGGACATCCCCATGCCCACCATGCTCCGGCTCGCCACCGACAGGTCCGTCGAGGTGCGCATCGCCCTCGCAGGGAACCGCGCCATCGCGCGCTCGTCAGCGCTGCTCGACGCGCTCGCCCAAGACCCGTCGGTTGAGGTGCGGCTCGCGCTCGTCGGCAACTCCGCGACGCCCGTCCACACGCTCCAGGCGCTCGCGCTGCGTGCACGCGGCCCCGAGAGCGACGCCGCGACCGGCAGGCTCGACACCGAACGCGCCTACGACGTCTCCGCCCCGGTCGTCGCGCTCAAGCTGGCCTCAGGAGACGACGCGCGGCCGATGAGGCTCGCCCCCGTGCGAGGCTTCCGCGTCGCCGACTGACGCTAGGCGTCCAGCTCGGGCTTGGACGGCGGGTTCGCCCCCGCACGCGAGACCGTGATCGCCGCGATCCGTGCGCACCGCTCCAGGATCGCCGACACGGTGTCCAGATCCATCGACGCGAGCTGCGACCGCTGGGCGGCGCCGAGGAGGCCCGCCTCCCACACGCCGTCGATCAGGCCGCCCATGAACGAGTCGCCAGCGCCGACGGTGTCCACCACCGCGACGCGCGGGGCGCGCACGTCCACCCGACCCTCCGCTGTCCACGCCGTCGCGCCCTCACCGCCGCGGGTCACCACGACCAACGACGGACCCATCGCCAGCCATCCGAGCAGCACCTGCTCCAGGTCCTCGCCCGGCGCGAGCCACGCGACGTCCTCATCGGACACCTTCACGATGTCCGACAGCGCGACGATCCGCTCCACGGCGACACGCGCCGCCACCGGATCGCCCATCAGGGAGGGGCGCGCATTCGGGTCGTAGCTGATCGTCGAGGTGTCGCGCGCAGCCTCGAGCCTCGCCACGACCGAGGCGCCCCCTGGCTCCAGCACGGCTCCGATCGAGCCCGTATGCACGACCATCGGCTCCGGGCGGGTGCGCGCCTGAGGGCTGAGCGACCACTCGAGCGCGAAGTCATACGTCGCGGCGCCCGTCGCGTCCAGGGTCGCCGTCGCCACCGAGGTGGCCGACGCATCCATCGAGCCCGCGCACAGCGTCACGCCCGACTCCGCGAGGTGATCGCGCACCAGAGCGCCGTCGGCGTCGTCGCCCATCCACGTCAGCAGCTCGGCGTCCCTCCCGAGACGTGCCAAGCCGAGCGCCACGTTCGCAGGTGAACCGCCGGGATGCCGGGCGACCGATCCGTCGGCCGTCACCACCACATCCACCAGGGCCTCACCGATCACCAGCGCGTGACCGCTCATGCGTCGTCCTCCTCCTCGGCCGGAACGATGCCGACCACTCCCGCATCCGCCATGTCCGCCTCACCGCGGACCGTCGAGATGCGCTCCTTCGCGCCGTCGAGGAGCTCCTGGCATCGCGCCGCGAGAGCCTCACCTCGCTCCCACAGGCCGAGGGACTCCTCAAGGGTCGCCTCACCCGCCTCGAGCTTGGCGACGATCATGATCAGCTCGTCCCGCGCGTCTTCATAGGTCATACCGGCAACATCGTCGCTATTGTTCGACACGAGGCCACCGTAGCGCGTCGAGGAGGACCGCTCCAGGGACCTCCATGACCGACGCCCGCGCACCGTGCGGGCTGCCGACCACGACTCACAACGGGGTGAGAGATGTTCAGCGACAAGCACTCGCAGGAGACCGCGCTCGCAAGCCTGAAGAACACGTTGGATGCGGGCGTGTCCCAGGCCGACCTGGCGCGGCTGGCGAACAGCGAGGAGGCGCTGGTCCGGGCGACCGTGGCCGCCCACCCGCACACGTCGGTGCTCGCGCTCCTCCGGCTTGCTGACGATGAGGCCGCGACCGTCCGGGCTGGCGTCGCCCGCAACCCGCGACCCGACGTGCCCGAGGACATCCACGAGCGTCTCGCGGCCGATCCGCGACCCGAGGTCAAGCTCGCGCTCGCGGGGAACCCCGCGATCTCGCGTGCCGTGCTCGACAGGCTCGCGCGCAGCCGTGACAGGGACGTCGCCTTCGTGGCACGGAGCCGCGTGGCGGAGCAGGGCGGCGCCCGAGGGCTGATCGCGAAGATGTCGATCCCGCGGGGGTGACGTCAGCCGTGCGGAGTCGTCACCGGCGGTGAGGCGCCTCCGGGCAGGGCCAGGAGCCGTCAGGCGTCCTCCAGGTCCACATCCACGTCGTCCACCGACGCGATGAAGGTGCCGCGCGCCACGCGGACGAGCAGCTGGTCGCCAGGATCCAGCAGCTCGGCGTCTCGCACGACCGCGCCCTCCGCGTCGCGCACCACGGCATAGCCACGATCCAGCGTCGACTGCGGGCTGAGCGCGCGCAGGCTGGCCGCGAGCTCGCGCGTCGTCGCGTCGGCAGTGCTCAGCACGTCAACGAGCGCACGACCGCACGCCCGATGCAGCGCCTCGAGCCGGTCGCGATGCGGGTCGAGCATGCGGCCCGGATGCGCCATGACCGGACGGGTGCGGAACGTGGCGAGGCCGCGGGCCTCCCGATCGAGCCGCGAGGTCACCGCTGTGCGGATCCGCTCGCGGGCGCCGCTGACCTGGAGAAGCTCCTGGGCGGCATCGGGCACGATGCGCTTGCCGGCGTCCGTCGGCGTCGACGCACGCCAGTCCGCGACGAGGTCCAGCAGCGGCGAGTCCTTCTCGTGCCCGATCGCGCTCACGAGCGGTGTGACGATCTCCGCGGCCGCACGCACCATTCCCTCGTCGCTGAAAGGCAGGAGGTCCTCGAGCGCGCCGCCCCCGCGGGCCACGACGATCACGTCCACGTCGGGGTGCGAATCCAGCTCACGCATCGCGCCGACCACCTCGGGGACCGCGCGCGGACCCTGGACCGTGACGCGCCTGATCTCGAAGCGCACCGCGGGCCAACGGCGCTGCGCGTTCTCGACGACGTCGTGCTCGGCGTCGCCCTGCGTCGCGCACACGAGGCCGACCACCCGAGGCATGAAGGGAAGCGGGATCTTGCGCTCGACGGCGAAGAGCCCCTCCGCATCCAGTGCCGACTTCAGCATCTCGATGCGTGCGAGCAGGTCGCCCAGCCCGACGGTCCTGACCTCCTTGCCGCGCATCTGAAGGGACCCGGTCTTGGTCCACCACTGCGGCTTCGCATGGACGACCACCCGCGCGCCGTCCTCGAGCGGCACCCCCAGCGCCTCCACCGCGGCGGCGGGCAGGGTCGCGCCGAGGGACATGTTCTCCTCGGTGTCGCGCAGCGTGAGGAAGACGAGGTCGCGCCAGCGCTTGACCCCCAGCACCTGGCCTTCGACCCAGACGGGCGACATCCTGGCGATGTACTCGCCGATCTTGGGGGAGAGGTGGCGGACTGGCCACGGGCGGTCCGGGCCGGTCTCCGCCGCGGTCCCGGGAAGGGTCGCGGGGCTCTGCTCGTTGTCCCCTGGGAAGCCGTCAGCGCCGCTCACGGCCACCAGCCTGCCACGTAGGATGAGGAGCATGCCCGCCACCACCACCAAGAAGGTCCTGCTCGCCGCGCCGCGAGGCTACTGCGCCGGAGTCGACCGCGCGGTGATCGCCGTCGAGAAGGCTCTCGAGCTGCACGGTTCGCCCATCTATGTGCGCAAGGAGATCGTCCACAACAAGTACGTCGTGGAGACGCTCACCGAGCGCGGCGCGATCTTCGTGGACGAGACGGACGAGGTGCCGGAGGGTGCCCGCGTGGTGTTCTCGGCGCACGGGGTCTCGCCGGCGGTGCGCGAGTCCGCCGATTCCAGGAACCTGCTGACGATCGACGCGACGTGCCCGCTCGTGACGAAGGTCCACAAGGAGGCCGTCCGGTTCGCCAAGTCGGATCAGACGATCCTGCTGATCGGCCACACGGGTCACGAGGAGGTCGAGGGCACCGCGGGCGAGGCGCCTGAGCACACGATCGTCGTGAACTCACCCGACGATGTGGACGACATCGTGGTCCCGGATCCGGACAACGTGGTGTGGCTGTCGCAGACGACCCTGTCGGTGGACGAGACGATGGAGACGGTCCGCCGCCTGCGCGAGCGCTTCCCGAACCTGCAGGATCCGCCCAGCGATGACATCTGCTACGCGACCCAGAACCGCCAGGTGGCGGTGAAGAAGATCGCGCCGCAGGCAGACCTGGTGATCGTGGTCGGGTCGGCGAACTCGTCGAACTCGGTGCGCCTGGTCGAGGTCGCGCTGCAGTCGGGCGCGAACGCCTCCTACCGCATCGATCGTGCGGCGGAGCTCGAGGAGGAGTGGTTCGAGGGTGTCGAGACCGTGGGTGTGACCTCGGGCGCCTCGGTCCCCGAGATCCTGGTGCGTGACGTGCTCGATGCGCTGTCGGCTCGCGGCTACGAGACGGTCGAGGAGGTCCGTACGGCGACGGAGGACCTCATGTTCTCGCTCCCGCGCGAGATCCGGGCCGACCTGAAGGCCAAGGAGGCCGCGGGCCGGGCCTGACCCGGCTGTCTCACGCCCGCTGGCCGGGCCTGACCCGGCTGCGTTTGAGCCGCTCGGTCTCCCTCAGCCGACCGGTCCTTCAGTCGCTCGCGCCTTCCGCGCTCGCGTCGCGAAGCTCAGGGGCGGCGAGCTCTCGAGCGTCGACTGACACCTGCTCCGGCGACTCGAGCGAGGCCTCGAGGTGCTGCATCTCGCCGAACCTCCTGGCAGTCACGAGCACCCGGGACTCGAGCGACGCGACCGTCTGGTTGTAGGCCTTCCCTGCGCTCTCCAGGGAGCGTCCGACCTTGGACAGGTGAGTGCCCATCGTGATGAGCCTGTCGTACAGCTCCTTGCCGGTGGTGAGCACCTGGTGCGCGTTCTGTGCCAGCGCCTCCTCGCGCCAGGCGTGCGCGGCGGTGCGGAGCATCGCGACGAGCGTGGTGGGGGTCGCGATCACGACCTTCTTCGCGAAGGCGTACTCGGGCAGCGCCGGATCCTGCTCCACGGCCGCCTGATAGAAGGCCTCGGACGGCACGAACATGACCACGAACTCCGGTGCGGAGTCGAACTGGTCCCAGTACCGCTTGCCCGCGAGATCGTCGATATGGGTGCGCACGTGGCGTGCGTGGGCCTGGAGCCGTTCGGCCCGGACCCGCTCGTCGTCGGTCTCGAAGGCCTCAAGGAGCGCGACGAGCGCGACCTTGGAGTCGACGACGATCGTCCTGCCGCCCGACAGCCGGACGGTCATGTCCGGGCGGAGGATCCTGCCCTCGCCGTCCCTGACGACCTCCTGCTCCGTGAAGTCCACGTGCGGAAGCATCCCTGCGAGCTCCACCACGCGGCGCAGCTGCACCTCGCCCCAGTTTCCGCGGACGTCGGAGCGGCGCAGGGTGTTGATGAAGTCGTCCGCCTTGCGTGACACCTTCTCGGACGCCTCGAGCATCTGACGCACCTGCTCACCGAGCGCGGCGTTGCCTGCCACCCGCAGGCGCTCCGCCTCAGACGTCTGCCGCCGCACCTCATCCAGCGCCTTGGCCATCGGCTCCACGAGCCTCAGCACCGACTGCTCGCGCCTCTCGAGGTCCGCGCGGCCGGCGTCCCGCTCCCGCTCAAGCCGCTCCTGCGTCGTCCGCAGCAGCGCGTCCTGGCTTGCGCGAAGCGACTCCGCGGAGAGCGCCTGGAACTCCTGACGAAGCGTCTCGTGGTCTCCGCGCACCTGGGCGAGATAGGCCTCATGCGACGCGCGCAGGTCCTGCTCCCGGCGCGCTGCCGCGGACAGCTCCGACTCGAGGCGCGCCACCTTCGCGGCGCTGCGCGAGGAGGCGACGAACCAGCCCAGTGAGAGGCCGACGGTCAGGGCGAGCAGGGCGGTGATCACGATGTCCACGGATCGACTCTCGCACGGCCCTGTGACAATCCTGTCGAGCCTGTCCGTTTTCCTGCGCGAAAGTGCCCATCGCGTCAGAATTCCGCCAAACAAGAACTTCTATGTCACATTTTGGACACGATCAGGTCAGTTCACGTCTCCCGTAACGCGAACGTTACGCACCGCTCCTTACGATTTCGGCCAACGGGGAACCTCCCCGTGACAAGCGTGCGCGCCCTGGAGCGGAACCGACCACGTGCTCCTGGGCGGGTATCGACTACGGAAAGGAGTCGAGTATGAAGCTCGGCGCATGGAGCAAGGGACTGGCGGTCGCAGCTGCGGCCACGCTGTCCCTGGCAGCCTGCTCTGCACAGTCTGCGATCGTGGAGAACACGGCGGTGACGGTGGCATGGAACCAGCCGCTGTACTCGTTCAACTCGTCCACGTCGTCAGGTAACGCCACGGCCAACGCCGTGATCCTGTACCTGACGCAGCAGTCCTTCAACTACTACGACGCCGATCAGCAGCTGATCGACAACGAGGACTTCGGCACCATGGAGCTCGTCTCCGAGGACCCGATGACCGTGAAGTACACGATCAACGATGACGTGACCTGGTCGGACGGCGTCGCTGTCGACACCACCGACCTGCTGCTCAACTGGGCCGCGCTGTCCGGCTACTTCAACGAGGGCGAGCCGGAGTACGACGAGGAGACGGGCGTCATCGTCCCGAGCGACTCGTCGGTGTGGTTCGACTCGGTCGTCTACGGCACCGCGATCTCGGACACCGAGCTCCCGACCATCGACGACGACGGCGCGCTCGAGCTGACCTACACGGTCCCCTCGATCGACTGGCGTCTCAACATGACCGGCGTGGGCGTGCCCGCGCACGTCGTGGCTCAGCGTGCCCTCGGCATCGAGGACGCCGAGGAGGCCAAGCAGGCCGTCTACGACGCGATCATGAACTCGGACACCGAGACCCTGATCCAGCTCGCGAACGTCTGGAACCTCGACTTCGACACCACGGCCATGCCGGCCGAGGCTGACCAGAACATCCTGGTCGGCAACGGTGCGTACGAGGTCACCGACTTCGTCGAGGGCGAGTACATCACCCTCCAGGCGCGTGAGGACTACGCCGCCGGCCCCGCGCCGTCGGTCGAGACCATCACGGTTCGCTACATCACCGACCCGCTCGCCTCGATCCAGGCGATCCAGAACGGTGAGATCTCCATCACCCAGCCGCAGGCGACCTCGGACATCCTCGAGGCTGCTGAGGCGCTCGGCGATGCGGTCACCATCGACAGCGAGCCCGAGGCCGTGTACGAGCACATCGACCTCAACTTCTCCAACGGTGGTCCGTTCGACCCCGCCACCTACGGCGGCGACGCCGAGACGGCGAAGATCGTCCGCCAGGCGTTCATCACCGCGGTGGACGTCAACGAGGTCCTCGACAAGCTGATCATCCCGCTCCAGGCGAACGCCGAGTGGAACCAGTCGCAGGTCTTCCTCCCGGGTGCTCCCGGCTACGACGAGTCGGTCGCCGCGAACGGCTCCGAGGTCTACGGCCAGGGCGACGCTGAGGCTGCGATGGCCATGCTCGAGGAGGCCGGTGTCGAGACGCCGATCGACGTGAACATGCTGTACGCGTCGAACAACACGCGTCGCGTCAACGAGTTCACCCTGTACCAGGCGCAGCTGGCCGAGGCCGGCTTCAACCTGATCGACGGTGGAAACGAGAGCTGGGGCTCGCTCCTGGGCACCCCGGACTACGACGCCTGGTTCTTCGGCTGGCAGTCGACCTCGACGTCCCCGCTGGGCGCCGAGTCGATCTTCCGTTCGGACGGTGGCTCGAACTTCACCGGCTACGCCAACGAGACCGTGGACTCGCTCTACGACGAGCTCTCGACCGAGTTCGACGAGGCCGCGCAGCGCGAGCTGCTCGCCCAGATCGACGCGGAGCTGTGGAACGACGCCTACGGCATCACCATCTTCCAGTTCCCGGGCGTCACGGTGTACGACTCCGAGATGACCGGTGTGTCGACGAGCCCGCTCTCGCCGACCATCTTCTGGAACTACTGGGAGTGGGGCATCCCGGCCGCGGAGTAATCCAGGCCAACCTGCGGCCGCGGGGGACGACCTTCCTCGCGGCCGCAGGACCCACGCAGTGACGGGGCCGCCGCACGTTGTACCCTTGTGCGGCGGTCCCCTCCGCTGTCCCGCACCGAAATCACGGAACCTATGACCCGCTTCATTTTCAAGCGGCTCGGCATCGCCCTCGGCGTGCTGCTGGCCGCGACATATCTCTTCTTCCTCCTCGCGGCGAACGCAGGTGACCCCCTGGAAGACCTCCGGGCGTCGAACCAGCAGAACCGTGAGGAGCTCATCGCGGCTCGCACTGCTGAGCTGAACCTCGACGTCCCCGTCCCCGTGCGCTACTTCTACTGGGCAGCCGACGCGGTCACCGGTGACCTCGGCACGGACTACAGGACCGGCCAGGAAGTCACCGAGATGATCGGCAAGGCGTCGGGCCAGACGCTCAAGCTGATCGGATTCTCCTCGGTCGCCGCGATCGTCCTCGGCGTGATGATCGGTGTGATCTCCGCCTTGCGGCAGTACACAGGCTTCGACTACGGCGTGACCGTGGTCAACTTCCTCCTCTACTCGCTGCCTTCGTTCTGGGTGGCGGTGCTCCTGAAGCAATGGGGAGCGATCGGCTTCAACGACTTCCTCGCGGACCCGACGATCCCACCCTTGGCGCTGCTGATCATCGGTGGCGTCCTCGGCGTGGTGGTCGGTGCCGCCGTCGGCGGCGCGTGGAAGAGCCGCCTCATCGTCGGCGGAACGACCGCGGTCCTCACCATGGCCGTGCTCGCGTTCATGTCGTGGAGCGGCTGGTTCCTCGACCCGAGCCTCGGCCCGGTGGTGATCCTCATCCTCGGCGTGGGCTTCGCGCTCGCGGTGACGTTCCTGGCGGCTGGTCTGAACAACCGCAAGGCGCTCTACACCTCGCTCGTGATGGCCGCCGTCGGCGGCATCGCCTGGTGGCCCATGCAGATGGCCTTCGGCTACACCGACGGCCTTGTCGCCTTCATCCAGCTGATCGGCTTCATCGTCGCGGGATACGTCGTCGGTCTGCTCTTCCGTGGACCGGACAAGAAGATCTCCGCCCGCGTCGGCGCGATCACCGGTGGCCTCGTCTACGGCCTGCTGTGGCTCGACTACCTGATGAGCTGGTGGCTTCCCTACACGGAGACCTCCACCATCAACGGCCGACCCATCGCGACCGTCGGCTCGAGCACCCCGCAGCTCGCCGACAACACGAACTACTGGGTCGGCACGATCGACACCTACACCCACATGATCCTTCCGATCATGGCGATCATCCTGATCTCGCTCGCGGGCTACACGCGCTACATGCGTGGCTCGATGCTCGAGGTGATGAACCTGGACTACATCCGCACCGCGCGCGCCAAGGGTCTGCCCGAGCGCACGGTCGTGATGCGTCACGGCTTCCGCAACGCGCTGATCCCGCTCGCGACGATCATCCCCGTGGACCTTGCCAGCCTCATCGGCGGTGCGGTCATCACGGAGACCGTCTTCGGGTGGAACGGCATGGGCAAGCTCTTCGTGACGGCGCTCCGTGAGGTCAACACCAACGTCCTCATGGGCTACTTCCTCGTCACGGGCGTGCTGCTCGTCATCGGAAACATGATCGCTGACATCCTCTACGCGGTCCTCGACCCGAGAATCCGGGTGGACGCATGAGCGAGAACACCATGACTGAGAACACTGACAAGCCCGACGAGACCGAGGGCCTCTCCATCGGTCGCATCGTCTGGGGGCGCTTCGTCCGGCACAAGGCCGCGATGGTCTCGGCCGTCGTCCTCGCCTTCACGGTGATCCTTGTGTTCACCTCGATCGGCGTGGGTGCACTTCCCGGCTGGTGGAAGTGGGGCCCGAACGACAGGTCCGACCTGGTCAACCCCAAGGGCGCGCCCACCATGGGCTTCGAGAACGGCTCGTTCCAGATCGGCGAGCACCCGTTCGGCCAGGACGAGATCGGTCGAGACATCTTCGCCCGCGTCATGCAGGGCGCCCAGGTGTCCGTGCTCGTGATGGTGATCATGGGCGTCGTCGCCACCACGCTCGGTGTCATCATCGGCGCCTACGCCGGCTACTACCGCGGCTGGGTGGACAACGTCCTCATGCGTATGACCGAGGTGGTCATCGCCATCCCGACGCTCGTCGTCACCGCGGTCGTCGGCCGCATGCTGTCCGACAGGACCGTGGTGCTCGGCCCGATCGAGATCACGACCAAGGATCCATGGGTCTTCGGTCTCGTGCTCGGCCTGCTTCTCTGGCCAG
Organism: Demequina zhanjiangensis; assembly: GCF_030418315.1. Taxonomy (GTDB): domain Bacteria; phylum Actinomycetota; class Actinomycetes; order Actinomycetales; family Demequinaceae; genus Demequina; species Demequina zhanjiangensis. Next base: position 4,499 of record NZ_JAUHPV010000011.1, on the reverse strand, counting down.
GCCTCGCGCGTCTGGTGCGCGCCGAGTACCTGTCGCTGCGCGAGCGCGAGTTCGTGGATGCAGCCAAGGTCGCCGGCGCCGAGGACCGCTCGATCATGTTCCGGCACATCCTGCCGAACGCGATGGGCGTTATCATCGTCAACGCGACGCTGCTCATGGCCGCCGCGACGATCCTCGAGGCATCGCTGTCCTTCCTCGGCTTCGGAATCCAGGCGCCCAACGTGTCGCTGGGAACCCTCATCAGCCAGTACAGCAGCTCCTTCCAGGTGCGTCCGTGGCTGTTCTGGTGGCCGGGTCTGTTCATCATCACCTTCGCGCTGACCATCAACCTGATCGGTGACGGCCTGCGCGACGCCTTCGACCCGCGCCAGAAGCGCATCCCGAAGGCGCGCGAGCTCGCCAAGCGTGCCGCGACCAAGCAGGAGTCGGAGGTGGGCTCGTGACCCCGCGCCGTGACAAGTCCGGTGAGACACCGGAGACGACCGAGGCCGTAACGCCTGCCGTCGAGACCGAGGCGGACGCCACGGTTGAGACAGTTCCCGACGAGCTGCCCGTCGAGGGCGTCGGCCACCAGGTGAAGCCTGGTGACCTCGTGCTCGACGTGGACGGCCTGCACGTCGACTTCTACGTCGAGGGCGAGTGGGTCCCCGCCGCGATCGACCTGAAGTACCAGGTCAAGGCGGGCGAGGTCCTCGCGATCGTGGGTGAGTCCGGCTCCGGCAAGACTCAGTCGTCCATGGCGATGATCGGTCTGCTGCCGCGCAACGGGCGCCACTACGGCTCCGCGAAGCTGAACGGCACCGAGCTCGTGGGCATGTCGCAGCGTGCGCTGTCGCGTGTCCGTGGCCCGCAGGTCGGCGTCATCTTCCAGGAGCCGATGACGGCGATGAACCCCGTCTACACGGTGGGCTTCCAGATCGTCGAGACCCTGCGTCAGCACACCGACCTCGGCCCCCACGAGGCGAAGGAGCGCGCGATCGAGCTGCTCCGCCTGGTGGAGATCCCCGAGCCCGAACGTCGCTTCGAGTCCTACCCGCACCAGCTCTCCGGTGGTCAGCGCCAGCGCGCGATGATCGCGCAGGCGCTCGCCTGCGACCCGGCGCTGCTGTTCGCCGACGAGCCGACCACGGCTCTCGACGTGACGGTGCAGGCGGAGATCCTCGAGCTGATCCGCGATCTCAAGCACCGCATCCACGCCGGCATCGTGCTCATCACGCACGACATGGGCGTGGTGGCGGACATGGCCGACCGCATCCTCGTGATGAAGGACGGCCGCGTGGTCGAGGAGGGCGCTTCGGGCGACATCTTCACCAACCCGAAGCACGACTACACGAAGGCGCTGCTCAGCGCGGTGCCGCACCTCGGCGCCTCGCTCGACAGCAAGAACGAGCAGCGCATCCCCGAGGACGCTCCGCTCGTGCTCGAGGCCAAGAACCTCGTCATCGAGTACCCGCGCAACGGGTCGACGCCGGCGTTCCGTGCGGTGCACGGCATCGACCTCACGATCCGCAAGGGCGAGATGGTCGCGCTGGTGGGCGAGTCCGGCTCGGGCAAGACGACCGTCGGCCGTTGCGCCGTCGGCCTGCTGCCCGTGCACGACGGTTCGCTCGTGGTCAACGACACCGACATGCACGGCATCTCCAGGCACGACCTGGCGCAGCTGCGCAAGTCGTTCTCGATCGTCTTCCAGGACCCGGGCTCGTCGCTCAACCCGCGCTGGCCCATCGGTCAGTCCGTCGGTGAGCCGCTGGTGCTCGCGGGCTGGAAGAAGGACCGCGTCACCGCTCGCGTCAACGAGCTGCTGGACCAGGTCGAGATCCCTCGCGCCTACCGCAACCGCTACCCGCACGAGCTCTCGGGCGGTCAGCGTCAGCGCATCGGTATCGCACGTGCGCTGGCGCTCGAGCCCAAGCTGCTGATCGCTGACGAGCCGACCTCGGCTCTCGATGTGTCGGTGCAGGCGCGCGTGCTGGAGATCTTCGCGGACCTTCAGGACAAGCACGGCTTCGGCTGCCTCTTCGTCAGCCACGACCTCGCGGTCGTGGAGCAGCTCTCGGACCGTATCGCGGTGATGCGTCAGGGCGAGATCGTCGAGCAGGGCACCACCCGGCAGATCATCTCGAACCCGCAGCACGAGTACACGCAGAAGCTGATCGCCGCGGTTCCGGTTCCGGACCCGTTCGAGCAGACGCGCCGACGCGAGTCCGCTGGGCTGTAGCGACGCACAGGCGAGAGGCGGGTCCCGGGGTTCCGGGGCCCGCCTTCGTCGTTCCTGCGGGCGCCCGGCGTGCCGCGCCGCGCCCGCCCGCCCGCCCAGTGCGCGCTGGTAGCCGTTGAGTGCTGGCAATCGAGCGCTTTTCAGCACTCAGTGACTACTAGTGCGCCGACTATTCGTCGTCGAACGGCTCCAGGTCGTCGAGCGAGGGGATCTCCACGCCGTCGGGCGGGGGCGGGGGCAGAGGCGCGCCTGCGATGGGGGCGGGCGCGGGCAGGATCTTCTCGCGCTCCAACTCTTCCTTGGCGCGCCCCAGTCCTGGGGCGAAGATCTCCTCGAAGCTCATGCGGTCAGGATAGGCGCGCGCCCGGGACTGTGGCTGAGCCGCGCACACGCACACGCCGGTAGACTTGTCGCCCGTGGCTCTCACTATCGGAATCGTCGGACTGCCCAACGTCGGCAAGTCCACCCTGTTCAACGCTCTGACCCGTGCCGAGGTGCTCGCGGCGAACTATCCGTTCGCGACGATCGAGCCCAACGTCGGCGTCGTCCCGCTGCCCGATGCCCGTCTGGGCAAGCTGGCGGAGATCTTCCACTCGGAGCGTGAGCTGCCCGCCACCGTGTCCTTCGTGGACATCGCGGGCATCGTGAAGGGCGCCTCCGAGGGTGAGGGCCTGGGCAACGCGTTCCTCGCGAACATCCGTGAGGCGGACGCTATCTGCCAGGTGACCCGAGCCTTCTCCGACACGGACGTCACCCGTGTCGAGGGCTCGGTCGACGAGGCCGGCGACCTGGAGACGATCTCCACCGAGCTCATCCTCGCCGACCTGCAGACCATCGAGAAGGTCGTGCCCCGGCTCGAGAAGGAGGTGCGCGCCAAGAAGGCGTCAGCCGACTTCCTCAACGCGGTGCTGGAGGCCAAGGAGATCCTCGAAGCCGGCCAGACGCTGTTCGCGGGCGCTCCCGTCGCCGGTCTCGACCTCGCGGAGCTCAAGGAGCTGAACCTCCTCACCACGAAGCCGTTCATCTACGTCTTCAACACGGACGACGCTGGCCTCCTGGACGAGGACAAGAAGGCCGAGCTGGAGGCGCTCGTCGCGCCCGCGAAGGCGATCTTCATGGATGCCAAGTTCGAGTCCGAGCTCATCGAGCTGGACGAGGAGGAGGCGCGCGAGATGCTCGAGTCGACCGGCCAGACCGAGTCCGGCCTGGACCAGCTCGCGCACATCGGCTTCGACACGCTCGGCCTCCAGACCTACCTCACCGCAGGCCCGAAGGAGGCCCGCGCGTGGACGATCCGCAAGGGCTGGACCGCGCCGCAGGCTGCTGGCGTCATCCACACCGACTTCGAGAAGGGCTTCATCAAGGCCGAGGTCGTCTCGTTCGACCACCTCGTCGAGGCCGGCTCCATGGCAGAGGCGAAGGCCAAGGGCTGGGTCCGCATGGAGGGCAAGGACTACGTCATGGTCGACGGCGACGTGGTGGAGTTCCGCTTCAATGTGTAGTCGCCGTCTAACATCTGAGCGCAGCGCGCAACCATCCAGGTCGATCTTCTCGGTCTGAGGCTGTGGGGTCCGGGGGCAATGGAGCAGTAGGTCTGCACGGTGCAACCTACGCTCAATCGTGACAATTGCAGTCTTGATACCCGCGTTGCGCCGAGCGCATGATGGCCCCCATGGGGGCGAAGACACAGACCGGCAGAGGCGTCACCCTCGCGGCTCTGGCCATGGCGCTGACGGTGGTAGTGGCCGCGTTGTTGTGGCCCACGATCAGCGCGGGGTTCACGGCTCAGTCGGACGCGGGTCCCGCTGGTGATGAGGTCGCGACGATCGTGTACCCCGAGGACGCGCCGGTTGCCGGCGTCGGCGTCGCCGGTGACCTGCAGTTCGCTGACGGTTGCGTGTACATCGACACAGGTGAGTCCATGACCTCCGAGGAGAACGGCGTCACTGTCAAGGTCGGCAATCCTTTGATCTTGATGCTCCCGGAGGGCGGCTTCACCTATGACGGCACATCACTGACGATCACCCGTTTCGCCAGGACCGAGACCTACGAGGACGGCGACCACCTGGAGGCTGGCGGAAACGCGCGCGTGTTGTCCAACCTCAACGTGGAACACACGGTGCCAACCGCATGTTCGGGCGACGGTGTGCTACTCGTCCTCGACTGGTAGCTTGACCTGCCGCACTCAGCTCACTCAACCCGGCGACTGGCTGTTCATCGTGGGGACGCCCAGACGTTATTCGGCTACGGAATGCGGTGGAGTTCAGATTCAATGTGTAGC
>NZ_JAUHPV010000010.1 GCF_030418315.1 Demequina zhanjiangensis | reverse complement strand
CGGGGGGTGGGGGCCCGCCCCCCCCCCCGGGTCGGGGTGCGCCCCTGGGACGAGGGACGCACCCCGGGAGGGGAGGCCTTGCTAGCGGCGGGCGGTGACGAACCGGACCGTCACACCCGCGGCTGCGAGCGCAGCAAGCGAGATGGCGATCGCTGCCGCAGGCACACCCTCGGAGTCAGCGGCGAGTCCCTGGGTACCGGTCGGGACACCCGACGGCGACGAGGCGTGCGTGTCCACGGTCTGGACCGCGAGCGCAAGCGAGTCGTCGGCGGCCGAGCCCCACGCGTACACGATGGTGTTGACGCCGTCCTCGATCATCACGTCGGCCGGTCCGAGCACCGGGTCGGTCTCGCCTGCCACGGACACGGCGGCCTCGTAGGTGGCGGCCGGGAGGTCAGCCATGACCTCGTCGGGGTTCATGAGGTCCTCGAAGACGACCGAGCCGTCGGCCCAGACGTCCACGCCGGGCGCTGCTGCGGTGTGGCGGACCGTGAGACGGCCCTCGCCTGCGGCGGTGGCGCTGATGTCGTTGGTGAAGAGTGAGGCGGTCGGGTCGCCTGCCTCATCGAGGTGCGCGACGGCCGTGTAGCTCATGCCCTCCTCGAGCGGAAGGTCGATCGGGCCGAGGACGGGCGAACTGTCGTCAGCCGCGTCGGACGCGGTGATGGCCACGGAGTAGGTGCCCGGGTCGAGGCTCAGGGGGCCCGCGAGGTCGCCGGGGGCGAAGTCGTCGAGCGTGAGGTCTCCGTTGACGTAGACGTCGACCGTCAGGTCGGGGATGCCGTGAAGCACCGAGAGGTCGGCCTTGCCGTCCTCGACGGCCATGGCGGGTGCGGCGGAGGCCGCGAGAAGCGCACCGGCAGCGGCGCCGGCGATGAGTGACTTACGCATGGTGGTTCCTCCCATCCGGAGGCCACCGGGGTGCGACCTCCTTCACCACCTACTTCCGACGGAGGGGAGGGTTTGGATGCAGCAAGCTCAAGAAATCTCTCAGGCAGCCAGAGAGCCGCTCGCCAGGCGGCAGCGGTGGCGTCGGCAGAGGGACCGGGAATCAGTGACGTAGCAGGGATTTCGTGGTGCGGTCGATCACGGTGCGGAGCATCACGAACGAGAACACGAGCACCGCAGCCGACAGCAGCACCAGCGCGAGATTCCACCCGAGGCTCTCCTGGAACGACGCCTGAACCACGAACACCCACGAGAAGATGAACCCCACCCACCATCGGTGACGGGTCGCCTCGATCGCGGGCAGGTGCGACGTCAACTGCCGCATCGCCGAGAAAGGCCCCCACAAGCCGTACACGGGGATGAACCAGCTCGCCCACACCTGCCACGCGGCTGGGGCAGGAGCGCCGGCGGCGACGAAAGCCGCGCGTACTCCCGACATCCACCGCGCAAGCGCGATCCATCCGATGACGATCGCAATGAGCCTGAGGAGCACAAGAGTCCAGTAGAGGGCGAGGACTGCCGACCCGCTGTCACCGCGGAGCGCAAGCGAGGTCAGGGCGAGCAGCGCTGTAACGCCGGTGAACGCACCCGTCCCCCACAGCGCGAAGGTGCGGCGCCGAAGCAGGTCCCGCGGATCCGATGCCGCCAGGTAGGTCTCGTCCGAAGGCACGATGCCGGCGTTCGGCTCCCCCTGCTCCTCGGTGCGTTCGATCTCGGTCATGCGGTCCCCCGGACATTCGCTCGCTCGCCTGATGTGCCGGCACCCTAGCAGGCACGACGGTCGCCTCGGGCGGCACTCGGCGACGCGACTCGCCGTGACGCGGACCAGAAACGCCGACGACATCCGCGACTGCTAGTTTCCGTTCCGAAGGGGACCGGACGAAGCGCGCCGTGGGGACGGCGCCGCCGGCCGCCGCCGAGGGGACAGCATGTCGACCGATCCGTGGGTGAGCCCAGCAGGCACCGCAGCCGCTCCTGAGAGTGGCCCCCTTCCGCCTCCCAGCACGGCGACCGCGCCCACGCCGACGGACCTGTCTTCGTTCGCACCGCCGACGGGCGCTCCGCTCCCGCCGCCGGCGTCGTCTCCCACAGGCTCGGTGCCGGTCGCGTACGGCGCTCCCGTCGCATACGGCGCCCCGCAGGGCTACGCGCAGGTCGCGCCGCTTCAGGCCGCTCCCACGACGGTCTCACCTCTGGACACGTGGGCGAAGGTCGGCGCGATCGCAGCCGCCGTCGCCGGACTGGCCTGGGCCCTGGGCGGGCTGCTGGTCGTCCAGGTGCTCACGCCCGCAGGCGCCGCCGCAGTGATGATCCTCCTGGCCATCGGCACTCTCGGAGGCATCGCAGGCTACGTCACGCTGTGCCTGTGGATGATGCGGGTGAAGAAGATCGTCGAGCCACAGGGATACCCGGCTCCCGCCGGCTGGAAGATTTGGGCGTCCTGGTTCATCCCTGTGTACTGGTTCTACGGCCCCGTGAAGGCTTTGAGCGACCTTGGATTCAAGGCGGGCAAGGACCGGATGGCCACCTTCCTCGCCATGTGGTGGGGCGGCTTCCTGCTGTTCAGCGTGGGCAACCGTGTCTCCGGGATCGAGGAGGTCGGGTCCGACGTCATGGTCTTCCTGGCGCCGGTGATGGCCCTCGCGACGCTCGTCAGCTTCGCGGGCCTCTGGATCCTGATCGTGGAGATCTCACGCGCAGCCGCTGCGCCGGCCCCTGTCGCAATGCCGGCGCCCCCCGCACCGCCGACCCCGACGGCGTAGCGAGTCCGGACGCGCCGACGCCCCCGGGCCTGAGGAACCACGGGGGCGTCGGTGTGGGCGGTCAGCCGTGCGATGGGGTGCGCGGCTAGACGACCGCCTCGACCTGGACGAGCGAGCCCGGCTGCGCGTAGGGCACGTGCATGCCGTCGACGGGGCTGCCGTCGACGGTGAGCTTCGCGCCCTTCCCGCCGGAGTTGACCACGTGGATCACATAGGTGGCGCCACGGACGGTGCGGCGGACCGTGTACTCGCCGATCTCGGCGCCGATGCACGGGTCGACGATCAGGCCGTCATAGTCGGGGCGCACGCCCAGCAGGTGCTGGGAGACGGCGACGAAGTTCCACGACGCCGTGCCGGTCAGCCACGAGTTCTTGGCCTCGCCGTGACGGACGGCGTCCTTACCGGCAATCATCTGCGCGTAGACGTACGGCTCGAGGCGGTGCACCTCGGACTGCTCCTCGCGGTAGGCAGGGGCGATCTGCTTCCAGTACTCCCACGCACGCTCGGAGCGGCCGAGCACGGTCTCGCCGATGATGATCCACGGGTTGTTGTGGCAGAAGATGCCGCCGTTCTCCTTGTAGCCCGGCGGGTAGGTGGAGACCTCTCCCAGCTCGACGCGGTACTCGGTGAACGCGGGGTTCTGGAGGACGATGCCGTGCGGGGTGTTGAGACGCTCGCGTACGGAGTCGAGCGCCTGCGCGGCTCGGCCGTCGTCCACGCCGACGCCACCCATGACGCACCAGCCCTGGGGCTCGATCCAGATCTTGCCCTCGGCGTTCTCGTGGCTGCCGACCGGGTTGCCGTAGTAGTCGTAGGCGCGGCGGAACCACGCGCCGTCCCAGCCGTGCTCGAGCACGGCCGCCTGCATGTCGGCGATGGCCTTCTCGGCACGCTCGGCTTCGACCTCGTCGCCGCGGTGGCGGGCGAGCGCGGCGTACTCGGGGCCGATCGCGGTGAACATGCCGGCGATCATCACGGACTCCGCGACCCCGCCGGTCTTGTTGCCGGTGGTCTGGAAGGACTCGCCGGGCTCCGTGGAGAAGCAGTTGAGGTTGAGGCAGTCGTTCCAGTCGGCGCGGCCGATGAGCGGCAGGCCGTGGGGGCCCGCCTTCTCGAGCGGATGGTTGAAGGAGCGACGCAGGTGCTCCATGAGCGTCTGCGCCTTCGACTCGTCGTTGTCGAAAGGCACCATCTCATCGAGGATCGCGAAGTCGCCGGTCTCCTTGATGTACGCGGCGACGCCGAGGATGAGCCACAGCGGGTCGTCGTTGAAGCCCGAGCCCAAGGTGTGGTTCCCGCGCTTCGTGAGGGGCTGGTACTGGTGGTAGGCGCTGCCGTCCTCGAACTGGGTGGCCGCGATGTCGAGGATGCGCTCGCGGGCGCGCTCGGGGACCAGGTGGACGAAGCCGAGCAGGTCCTGCGACGAGTCGCGGAAGCCCATGCCTCGGCCCATGCCGGTCTCGAAGAACGAGGCGGAGCGGGACATGTTGTACGTCACCATGCACTGGTACTGGTTCCAGATGTTGACGGAGCGATCGAGCCGCTCGTCGCCGGACTCGACCGTGTAGGAGCCGAGCAGGCCGTCCCAGTAGGCGTTGAGCTCGTCGAACGACGCGAGGGTCGCCTCGTCGGTGTCGAACTTGGCGAGCAGCTCGTGGGCGCCCACCTTGTTGATGATGCCGGGCTCCTCCCACTTGACGTCCTGGTCGTTCTCCAGGTAGCCGAGCACGAAGGTGAAGGCCTTGGTCTCCCCGGGCTGGAGCGTGACCTTGAGGTGGTGGGAGGCGATCGGGTACCAGCCCGACGCCATCGAGTCGCCGGAGACTGCCGCGTGCGGCACGGCCGCCTCGTGGAAGCCGTTGCCGAACCCGAGGAAGGTGTCGCGGTCGGTGTCGAACCCGTCGATCGGGGCGTTCACGCCGTAGACCGCGTAGTGGTTGCGCCGCTCGCGGTACTCGGTCTTGTGATAGATCGCGCCGTCGACCACCTCGACCTCGCCGATGGAGAGATTGCGCTGGTAGTTGGTCTGGTCATCCTCGGCGTTCCACAGGTTGAACTCGAGGAAGCTGAACAGCGACAGCTCCTTGACGGCCTCGGTATCGTTGCGCAGCTCCACACGGTGGATCTCCGCGTTCACGCCTACGGGAACGAAGAGCAGGACCGACGCGGTCACGCCGCCGCGGGAGCCGGTGATGCGCGTGTAGCCCATGCCGTGACGCGTCTCGAACGAGTCGAGCTCCTTCTTGTACGGACGGTACGACGGGCTCCACACGTCGCCGTCGTCATTGATCGAGAAGTAGCGACCACCGTCGTCCACGGGGATGTTGTTGTAGCGGTAGCGCGTCAGGCGACGGAGCTTGGCGTCGCGGTAGAAGCTGTAGCCGCCGCCGGTGTGCGAGACGAGGCCGAAGAAGTCCTGCGACCCGAGGTAGTTGATCCACGGGTACGGCGTGTGGGGGGTCTCGATGACGTATTCACGGGCTTCATCGTCGAAGTGGCCGTAGCGCATGGGTCAAGCCTTCCAAAGTCTGCCGAGTTGCGCCGGGAGAGCGCTCTCACAGCGTAGCCCCGACGGCCCTCGAGACGTGAATCCAAGGTCCTCGAAACCGCGTCGAAACGCGTCGAAGCGCCTAGGAAACCGGTACGCCGACGCCCTGGAAGACCGCGCGGAACCGCGGTGCCGGGCGGTAGGTTGGGCCCATGCTGCTCTCCGACCGCGACATCCGCGCGCAGATCGAGTCAGGCCGCGTCGCCCTCGAGCCGTACGACGCGACCATGATCCAGCCCGCGTCGATCGACGTGCGGCTCGACAAGTACTTCAGGGTCTTCGACAACCACAAGTACGCCGCGATCGACCCTGCGGTCGACCAGCCCGACCTCACGCGCCTGGTCGAGGTGGAGCCGGGCCGCCCGTTCGTGCTGCACCCCGGCGAGTTCGTGCTGGGCGCCACCTATGAGTCGGTCACGCTGCCCGACGACATCGCGGCGCGCCTCGAAGGCAAGTCCTCGCTGGGCCGCCTTGGTCTCCTCACGCACTCGACCGCGGGCTTCATCGACCCCGGGTTCGAAGGCAACGTCACGCTCGAGCTGTCGAACACCGCCACGCTCCCCATCAACCTGTGGCCCGGCATGAAGATCGGACAGCTCTGCTTCTTCCGCATGAGCTCCCCCGCCGAGCACCCCTACGGCTCCGACCGCTACGGCTCCCGCTACCGCGGCCAGCGCGGGCCCACGGCATCGCGCAGCTGGCAGAGCTTCCACCGCACGGAGATCTAGTCTCGGCGCACCCACGGCGGCACCCGGAGGCACCTTCCGGACATACGCCGCGGCCCCTTCCTTCACGCTTCCCGAACCGGTACCGTCAGGCCCACCGAGTGGCGGTGGGGACCGCCTCACCGAGGGGAAGCCGATGACGTTCACGCCAGATCCGTTCGCCGCGCCGCAGGAGCCGACCGGGAGCCAGCCTGCGGGCATCACCACGCAGCACCAGGGGTCGACCCAGGCCGCCCCTCCGGCGGACTGGTACGCGGATCCCACCCAGCCAGGCACGCTGCGGTACTGGGATGGGACCGCATGGACCTCCCACACCGCCCCGGCCCCCGCGCAGTCGACCTCGGGACAGCCCACCTTCGCGACCTTCGACACTGCCGCGGGCGTCGGCACGCCTCCCGCGCCCGCCCCCAAGCGCCGCCGCCTGGTGACCGTGGCGAGCATCGTCGGAGGGATCGTGGTGGTGCTCGGCATCCGACTGATCGGCATCGGAGGATTCGACGCCGTCACGGCCTTCTTCAACTCGACGGACCCGGAGCCGCTCTCCGCGCAGGCCGGCGCCGATTGGCTGAACCTCGAGGTGCTGGAGGGACACGGCACCGTCAAGTACGACCCCGCGTGGCAGGACGCCGGACTGGATCTGGCACAGCTGTCGGAGGAGTCCTCTGTAGGACCGGGCCCAGACGTCTCGGTGGACGCCGCCTGGATCATCGACACCGACCCCGACGGCAACCAGAGCATCCTCTTCGTGTACTCCGCCCGCGGCCTGACGGGCGTCATCCAGCCCGAGCTCGAGGTCGACGCCTGGATCGACAGCGTCTACCCCGAGAAGACGGGGACCGAGAAGGTCTCAGGGACCGCGATCGTCACCGACTCCGACGTGCGGGGCTACATGGCCGAGTTCGAGTACGACTACTACGGCTGGCACTTCGTCGACTCCGCGGCAGCGGTGGTGCACGGGCCGGACGAGGTGGTGCTCTACGTCTCCAGCGCCGGCGAGGAGACCGGATCCGGCGTCGACGAGCTCGAAGCCGTGCTGAACTCGCTCCGCATCGGCGGCTGAGAGGCGGCCTACAGCGCGCCCGTGTAGCGGCGCATCTTGGCGCCCACCGCTCGCACCACGGCGTCCGCGTCGTGAGGCACCTCGGTCTTGAGGATGCCCGCGACGGGCTCGCGATAGCTGGTGAACCAGCCGAGATCACGCATCACGCGCGCCAGGTCTGACAGGCTCTCCGCCACGTAGCCGTTGGTGTGGTCGAAGACCTCTCCACGGGGCCCCCAATGGAAGCCGTGGAACGCGGCCAGCTCCTGGGCGAGCCGCGCGTCGGGCGCCTGGTCCATGCGGCCGGGCATGGGGATCTTCTGCATCGGGGCGTTCCTTCCAGTACGAGCCTGTCCGGCTGACACATCGTCCGCTTTCGCCGGATTGTGAGCGTTCCGTTCGAGCACACCCCGTGAGCGCGCCGGCAGCACTCCGCGACACCCCCAGAACGGGGGTGTTGACACGCCCGCGCCGGGTGCGGTTCTATTCGCTCAGGACCAGCACGATGCCTCGCAGCCAGGCGGTTCCCGACCGTCAGGACTCAGGGGGAAGCTCGTGCTCACGCGCTCGTATCGATCGACCGCTGCCGCCATCGTCGCGGCCATCTCGCTTGCACTCGCCGCGCCCGTCGCGAACGCCGCAGACGACGACATCGTCACCTTCGGGTGGTACACCATCAAGTCGTGCGTGAAGCAGACGCTCGGCCGCAACGACATCGGCGAGGTCACCCGGGCCGAGATGGCGACGCTGACGTCGCTGACGTGCTCAATCTCCTCGCCCTCGACGGCATCCCTGGTGGGGCTGGAGTACGCCACGTCGCTGGAGAGTCTGCTGTTCAGAGGATCGCTCGGAAGCAGCGAGGATCTCCTCGCTCCCCTGAGCGGGCTTCCCTCTCTCTCGTCGATCGACATCGACCGCTTCGGCGGTTCGCTCGAGCCCCTCTCCACCCTCCCTTCCCTCGAGTCGCTCGTGATCGAGAAGTGGGACGCGACCTCCGCGGCCGAGCTGCACGGAGCGCCCTCCCTCCGCTCCCTGACGATTCGCTCGACCATCGACTCCCTTGACGGGATCGGCACCCTCACCGGCCTCACGTCACTGGATGTGCAGACCTACACGTACTCGACCGGGCCATACCCGGTGCCGCTGGCGCCGCTCGCCGGCCTCGACAACCTCGAGACGTTCAAGGCGGATGGCCCCTTCGATGCCGCAGACCTGTCGATGTTCGCGGGGATGCACAGTCTCTGGCGTCTCACCCTGTACGAGCCGACGCTGACCTCCGTGGCCGGCCTCGAGGATGTGCCGAACCTCCGAGACCTGCTCTTGGACGAGGTGGACCTCGACGACGCAGACCTCGCGCACGCAGCGGCGCTGCCCTCCCTGACGCGCCTCGCCATGGTCGGGAGCAACACCCTCGGAGCGCCCGCGGGCCGCATCACCGATCTGGGGCCGCTGGAGGGCAACGCGCGAATCACCGAGCTCTACCTTTCCCACAACTCCCTCGACGACGTCTCCGTCATCGCGACCATGCCCGCGCTCACGAGCCTGTACATGGACCGCAACCGCGTGGCGGACCTCTCACCGCTGCCCGACGAGGGCATCAAGTACGACGTGGATCCTCAGGTGATCCCGCTCGGCACCGTGCAGGCGTGCACGCCGATCACGCTGCCCACCGTGACCGACCTGTTCGGGAACGTCCTCCCGGTCACGCTCGTGTGGTACGAGGGAGCGACCGACGGGCAACAGGTGATCCTGCCCGCGCGCGACCACGGAAACATCTGGCTCGAGGGCGTCAACGGCGACGTGGGCTTCACCTACACCGCAGTCGGTGACGAGGCGGGGTGCGCGTGGGCGGAGACCTCAGGCTTCTCGGCGCAGCTCACCCGTGGCAGCACCAGCTGGCCCTACCTCGAGGCGACGTTCGATTGGCCGACGTCGATCCATCCGCAGGTCAAGATCGAGTGGATCGACGCGGGCGGGACGGTGATCGCGACCGGCGCCAAGAGGCTGACCTCCTCCCCGTGGCGCGACATGGAGCTCCGTGCGCGCGTCACCGTCGTGACATCGGGCTACGAGGACGTCGTGCTCCTCAGCGACCCTCTGCACGTCCGTCAGATGCTGACCGCCACCACACGCCTCGAGCTCAACGGGCCCGCCACGCCTGCGTCGTGCGCCATGGTCGACGAGATCGACCGGCCCTTGGAGACCCGCTTCGACTACCAGTGGTTCCGCGACGGAGAGCTCATCCCCCGCGCCGACAAGCCCTACTACTGCCCGGAGATCGCCGACATCGGCCACCGCATCTACACGGTCGGGACCACGAACAGCGACCGGTTCGAGACTGCCTCCGTGACGTCGAACACGATCACCGTCACCAAGGCCCAGTTCGACGCGCCGTCGGTCGCCAAGGTGAGCGGCACCTTCGCCGTGGGCAGGACCCTCACGGCGAACACCGACCCCTACTGGTACAGCGACACGATCACCTACCGATGGCTGCGTGACGGCAAGGTCATCTCGGGTGCCACGGGCCAGAAGTACACGCTCACGTCGGCCGACCTGGGTCATGAGGTGAGCCTGCGCCTCACGGCCGCTCGCCCGGGCTACCAGACGCTCACGACGCTCTCCACGCCCACGAAGGTGCTCCGCGCGCTCAGCACGACGGGCCCCACGATCTCCGGCAACCACGACGTAGGCGCCACCCTGAAGGCGAAGGCCGCGGCCTGGGGGCCCGGCACCGTCGCGCTGTCGTACCAGTGGAGGCGGGACGGCGTCGCCATCCCCGGCGCCACGAGCACCAGCTACAAGGTGACGAGCGCCGACGCGGGACACTCCCTGTCGGTGACCGTCACGGGCCGCCGCTCGGGCTACACCACCCAGTCGCGCACCAGCGGCGGCTTCACGATCAAGAGGATGCTGACCGGGGTGACCGCCCCGACGGTCTCGGGCAGCCCCGACGCAGGCAAGACCCTCACCGCGGCCGTCGAGCCGTGGGGCCCCGGCACGGTCGCGATGACCTATCAGTGGAAGCGCGACGGCGTCACTATCACCGGCGCCACGAAGAAGACGTACACGCTCACCAAGGCCGACGCCGGCCACGCGATCACCGTCACGGTCAAGGGCGCGAAGTCGGGCTACTCGACGAGGACCCGCACGAGCGCTGCGATCACCGTTCACCGACTCCTGACCGCCAAGACCCCCACCATCGTCGGCACCCCGAAGGTCGGCGCGGAGCTCACCGCCTCAACCGGCACGTGGGGTCCTGGCACCGTGAGCAAGACCGTGACCTGGTATGTCGACGGCAAGGCTGTCGCGACCGGGCGCACCTACGTGGTCCAGCCCGGCGACGCCTTCAAGTCCATCAAGGTCAAGGTCGTGGGCACCAGGACCGGCTACACGACCGCCTATCGAGTCTCCACTTCGCAGACCGTCGCCGGCAAGACGTACACGACCTGCGCCTCCTTGAGGAAGGACTATCCGGGCGGCGTCGCGAAGTACAGCACCACGAAGGACAAGGTGGGCGGGGTCGCGGTCTCCGGAATCGATGACGACACGTTCGTCTCCGCCAAGCTCTACGACCTCAACTCCGCGCGTGACGCCGACAAGGACGGATGGGCCTGCGAGCCCTGAGCACTCTCCGGCACGCGCTAGGGTGGGACTCACGACAGGGGAGCGCCTCCCGGTGACAGCCGGGCCAAGGGCGCTGAGAGTGCGGAAGAGCCGCAGACCCTCGAACCTGATCCGGCTAGCACCGGCGTAGGGAGTCGAGTCTCGTCCCCTCCTATCCATGGGAGGAAACCCATGCGCAGCACGCGCACCCTGGCCGCGGTGGCGGCCTCCATCTCAGTCCTCGGCCTGGCGGCCTGCTCCGCCGACACCGCGGAGCCGTCCGCCTCGACCTCCCCCACAGACGGTCCGGCCGACGTGGCGGGCACCACCGTCACGGTCGTCACCCACGACTCGTTCGCCGTGCCGGACGACGTGCTGGCCGCGTTCGAGGAGGAGACCGGGATGACGGTCGACTTCGTCGCTCCGGGCGATGCGGGCACGCTCGTCAACCAGCTGGTGCTCACCAAGGACGCCCCGCTGGGTGACGTGGTCTACGGCCTGGACAACACGTTCGCCTCCCGGGCGGTGGACAACGGGGTGCTGGCGGCCTACTCATCGTCCGCCCCGGCGGCGTCGGATGCAGCGGAGTACGCCATCCCCGGCGCGGCGGACCTGCTCACGGCGATCGACGTCTCGGACGTGTGCCTCAACTACGACCTCGCCTACTTCGAGGGCAGCGACCTCGACGCACCGACCTCGCTCAGCGACCTCACCGATCCCGCCTACGCGGGGCTGGTGTCGGTGACGAACCCCGCCACCTCCTCCCCTGGCCTCGCGTTCCTGCTGGCTACGATCGGGAGTGAGGGCGACGACTGGCAGCAGTGGTGGACGGACATGGCCGCGAACGGCCTGCGCGTCACCGCGTCGTGGTCCGACTCTTACTACACGGACTTCTCAGCGCCGAACTACGGCGGCGACTACCCGATCGTGCTGAGCTACGCGTCGTCCCCGCCCTACGAGGTGATCGACGGCGAGCCCACCACCGCCGCCCTGCTGGACGGCTGCTTCCGCCAGGTGGAGTACGTGGGCGTGCTTGAGGGCGCGGAGAACGTCGCGGGCGCGCAGCTGGTGGTCGACTGGATGCTGTCCGACGAGTTCCAGGCGACGATCCCGGAGAACATGTACGTGTACCCGGTCTCGTCGTCGGTCGAGATCCCTGCCGAGTGGGCCGAGTACGCACCGCTCGCTGGCTCCCCGATCACCCTGGACCCCGCGGAGGTCGACGCGAACCGCGACGCGTGGATCGACGAGTGGACGTCGATCGTCCTCGACTGAGCCCCTCCTGAGCCCATGAGCACGCACGCCGCGACCGTCCGCCGCCACCTGGTGTGGTGGGCGGTCGCGGTCGTGCCGCTCGCCTTCCTGGGGCTCTTCTTCCTGTGGCCGGTCGCTTCCGTGCTGGCGCGTGGCCTGCTGGAGGACTGGGACGTCGCCGCGGCCTGGGAGATCCTGACCTCCTCCAGGACGCTCGACGCCATCGGGACGACGCTCGGGCTGGCACTGGCGGGCACGGCCGGATCGCTTCTGGTGGGGCTACCCGCGTCGTGGGCGCTCGGCCGCTTCGAGTGGCGCGGACGCAGCGCGATGCGGGCCGTGCTCACCACGCCGTTCGTGCTGCCGACCATCGTGGTCGCCGCCGCGTTCTCGGCTCTGCTGTCAGGGTCAGGCATCCTGTCCGGGCTGGGCCTTGACCAGACGCCGGCGTCGATCGTGATCGCCCTCGTGTTCTTCAACGTGTCGGTCATCGTGCGGTTCGTGAGCACCGCGTGGGAGGCGCTGCCTCCTGGCCTCGCCGACGCCGCACGCACCCTGGGCGCCAGCCGTGCCCAGGCGTACCTGCGGGTGACGTTGCCCGCGCTGGCTCCCGCGATCGCCTCGGCCGCGGCGGTCGTCTTCCTGTTCTGCTCGACGTCGTTCGCGCTGGTGCTGATCCTGGGCGGCTCGCGCGTGCGCACCGTGGAGACCGAGATCTACCTGCAGGTGAACCAGTTCCTGGACCTGCGCGCCGCCTCCGTCCTGGCCCTGGTGCAGGTCGCGATCGTCGCGTTCGCGCTATGGCTCAGCTCGCGCATGGGCCGGGCGCGCGGCTTCACGCAGACCGTGCACGGTCGACGCGGCCCTCGCCGGGGCGAAAGGCTCGCCGTGGGCGGGGCGCTCGCCCCGGCGCTCGTCCTGCTCGCGCTCCCCCTGGGCGCGCTCGTGGAGCGTTCGTTCCGGGTCGGTGACGGCTACGGGCTCGACCACTATCTCGCCCTGGTCGCGACGCCTGCGCGGGGCGTGCTGCCGGTGCCCGTGTGGCAGGCCGCCCTGAACTCCGTGGTGACGGCGACGATCGCCACCCTGCTCGCGGGGATCGTCGGCGTGACGGCGGCGATGCTCATCGCGCAGCGCAGCCGGCGCGGCGCGACCCTTGAGGCGCTCGCCATGCTTCCTCTGGGCGTCAGCGCCGTCGTGGTCGGCCTTGGCCTGCTGCTCACGCTCAACCGGAACGTGCTGGGCGTGGACCTGCGCGCGTCGTGGTGGCTGGTGCCGATCGCCCAGGCCGTGGTCGCGCTGCCTCTGCTGGTGCGGGCGCTCGTGCCGGCCGCCCGGGCGATCGAGCCGCGCCTTCGCGCCGCTGCAGCAAGTCTCGGCGCGCCTCCGTGGCGGGTGCTCCTCCACGTGGACGGCGCGCTGCTGCGACCCGCGATCGGCGCAGGACTGGCATTCGCCTTCGCGATCGCGATGGGCGAGTTCGGCGCCACGGCCTTCGTCGCGCGCCCTGACCGTCCCACACTGACCACGGCCATCGCGCGGCTGCTGAGCCGTCCGGGCGCGGAGAACGTGGGGCTGGCATACGCGTCGGCGGTGCTGCTGGCGGTGACGGTGGCGGCGATCATGCTGATGTCGGAGCGCTGGCGCGCCAGAGCAGGGAGCGGACTATGACGTACGGACGCGCGAGCGACGACGAGCGGATGCCGGGCGGGCTGACAGTCACCGACCTGGTCGTCACCTACCCCGGCAAGCCCCCGGTGGAAGCGGTGCGCGGAGTCTCCCTGCGAGTCGGCCCGGGTGAGACGGTGGCGCTGCTGGGCCCGTCGGGCTGCGGCAAGTCCTCACTGCTGGGCGCCGTGGTCGGGATCGTCGAGCCGACTTCTGGAACGGTGGCGTGGAACGACCAGGACCTGACCTGGACGCCCGTGCACCGGCGGCGCTTCGGCCTTGTGTTCCAGGACGGCCAGCTCTTCCCGCACCTGGACGTGGCACGCAACATCGGCTTCGGCCCGCGCATGGCCGGCGTGTCCGCCGAGGCCCGCGCCGCGCGCGTCACGGAGCTCCTTGAGATCGTCGGCCTCGAGGGACTGGGCGGCCGGGCGGTGTCCGAGCTCTCGGGTGGCCAGCGCCAGCGCGTGGCGCTCGCCCGGTCCCTTGCGGCCAGGCCTCGGCTGCTCGCGCTCGACGAGCCGCTGTCCTCGCTCGACGCAGACCTGCGCACACGGCTCGCGAAGGATGTGCGAGACATCCTTCGCTCGCAGGGCGTCTCCGCACTGCTGGTGACCCACGACCCGGCCGAGGCGGAGGCGATGGCCCACCGGGTGCTCCGCATGGGCGACGGCCGGCTGCTGTAGACCCCGGCGCGGCGCGGGCGGCCAGGACCAGCCCGCGCCGATCGCTCAGTAGGCGACGGTGAAGCGGGCCTTGCGGTGGGTCGGGTTCACGATCTCGTCGGCCACTGCGAGGCCGAAGTCCGCCCCGGAGATGTGGGACTCACCGTTGCCGTCCACGAGCAGCACGTCGCCGCCCACGCGGTAGGCGCCGGTCGCCTCCCCGGGAGCGAAGGCTCCGAAGCCGCCTGCCGGGCTCACGAAGAACCAGTCGAGCTCGCCCTCGTGGGCGCGGAGGTCAGCGAGCACGCTCGCCATCTCGTCGGCCTCAGGCTTGATTGCGGCCGGGAAGGACTCAGTGTCCGCGACCATCGGCCCGCCCTCGGCGACGAGCAGCGAGCCCGCGCCGCCGACCACGCCGAACCGCACTGCCTTGCTCTCGGCGAGGCGCGCGAGCGTCCTCTCGATCCCACGGAGCGTGCCGGGCTCGGCGAGCGCGCCGCGCGGCGACAGTGCAGAGACGAGCACGTCGACCCCGTCGAAGGCCTGGGCGAGGAAGGCCTGGTCGGTGACGTCTCCAGTCCTGTAGTCCACGCCCTCCACGGGCGTCTCCGGCAGGCTCCTGCTGTACGAGACGACCTCGAGACCCTTGGCGGCAGCGGCGGCGACGATGTTCCGTCCCGCGTATCCGGTTCCTCCGATGACGGCGATGCGAGTCATGATGCGTTCCTTCTTCCAGTGATCAGCCCCGATGGCGACCGCCATCGGTGGGTCTGGGCGGTGAATCCCGCCGACGTCAGGCAACTTACTCGTAGTTAGTTACTTTCGCAAACATTGTTACGCACCTCAAGTGATAGAGTGGTCGCGGGATCGGGGAGAGGAGCAACCGTGAGCGAACCCGCCTGGAACCCCTACGACCGCAACTGCCCCAGCAGGGGCCTGCTCGACAGGATCAGCTCGCGCTGGACCATCCTGATCGTCGGGGTGCTCGCCGAAGGACCCTCACGTTTCTCGGACATCGCGCGGCGCGTTGACGGGCTGTCGGAGAAGATGCTCACCCAGACCCTGCGGCAGCTCGAGGAGGACGGACTCGTCTCCCGCACCGTGACGCCCTCGGTCCCGGTGCGCGTGGACTACGAGCTGACCACAGACGGTCGCACCCTGATCGCGCCGCTCCACGCGCTTGAGGACTGGGTGGTCACCCACATGTCCCAGGTTGATCAAGCGCGCCACAGCGCACGTGAGGCACGCGCCTGAGCGCACTGACCCCGGCCCGCGGCGTCGGGAAGGCCCGGCCTAGCCCAGCGTGACGACGGCGCCCGTGGCCTCGGTCCAGGTGACAGTGCCCCCGGGGAACGTCATCGACACCGCGTCGTCACCCACGTACGGAGCCGCAGTAGGCCACCCGAGCGAACCGCCAAGCCCGCCGGCCTCTGCGACTGCAGTCGAGATCTGCGCCGGGATCCAGGCCCGTCGGCTGCCGGACGTCACGAGCGTGCCGTGCTGGAAGTCCTGCATCGCGAAGCCGTGCTCCGGGTCGCGGTAGAGACCCGAGGTGGGCCATCCGAGAACACCCGACTCCGCGCCGTAGGCGAGCCACGCGTTCTTGAGGCCGCCGAACACGGACTGCACGCCGCTCTCCTCGGTCCACGTCAGCACTGCAGAGCGGAACGTCTGGCTCATGCCGCCACCGTTGGCGGTCGACTCGACCGGCGCGCCGGTCGGCCAGCCGTAGTTGCCGGTGACACCGCCCGCCTCGCTGACGAACGGGACGAACTCCGAGCCGATCCAGCCGTACGTGGAGCCGCTCGTGTAGAGCGTCCCGTGCTGGTAGTCCTGCGCGGAGAGTCCGGTGGCCGCGTCCTTGTACAGGCTCGAGACAGGCCAGCCGAGCTCGCCCGACGGGCCGCCGAGCGCCTGCCACGCCCTGTACATGCCGCCGAACACGGAGATGACCTCGCCGGCCTCGGTCTTCGTGAGCGTGGCCCGCGCGAACTCCTGACGGACTCCACCGCCGTTGCTCGGGTCCTCGATGCCGCCGTTGCCTGGCCATCCGTACACGCCGGACGGGCCTCCGCTCCTCGCGTACATCTCCGCGAACTCGGGAGACACCCAGCCCTTGCTGCCGCCGGTGACGTAGATCGTGCCGTGCTCGAAGTCCTGCACCGCGGCGCCGCTGCCGGTCTCGCGCCCCATGCCGGTGGTGGGCCAGCCGAGCGCACCGTCAGGACCGCCGTACGAGAGCCACGCCCTGTACATGCCGCCGAAGACGGAGATCGCCCCCCGCTCCTCGTTCCAGGTCAGCATCGCCGCGTCGTACTCCTGGTACCAGCCGTCCGCACCGTAGCGGCGCGGCAGCTCGGCCCATCCGTACGTGCCGGTCAGGCCGCCAGAGGCATCCACCTTCTCCCGGAGCTCGTTCGGCACCCAGGTCGAGTCGCCGCCGTCGAGGAAGATCGTGCCGCCCTCGAAGTCCTGCGCCTGCAGATCCGAGACGGGGTCCCTGTAGAGGTTGCTCAGCGGATACCCGAGGCTTCCCTCGGTCAGCGCCGTCCACACGTAGCGCTTGTACGCGTTCCCGTACACCTTGTACGTGCCGTACTCGCCCGTCGCGACCACGAGGCCGCCGGCGAACAGCTGGTGGCGTCCGCCGACCCCGGTGCTGGTGCGAGTGTTGTCCTCCCTCGGCCAGCCGAGGTTGCTCTCAGGGCCGCCCCTGGCGCGCCAGAAGTTCAGGACAGCTCCCCAGACGACGTGGGCGCCGTACTTCTTGCTCCACACGATGTAGCCGCCGTCGAAGGCCTGCACCAGGCCGCCGCCGTTGTCCGAGTACTGCTCGAGGTCGCCGACCTTGTCGCCGAGCCACCCGTCGGCGCCGCCCTCCTCGGCCCACTTCGCCTCGACCTGGCCGGCGCCCGGCACCGTGGTGGAGCCGAACCAGTCGGTGTAGAGCCGCCAGAAGTTGCGGTTGCCGTATGCGGAGCACGAGTCGCCGGTGCCGTAGAGGTTGTTCAGCGCCGCGGCGTTCGGCGTGTACGGCGTGTAGACGTACAGGGCGTGAGTCGCCTGGTTCGCGACGAAGACGCTCTTGGAGCCGCAGGACTGCCTGGGGTTGTAGTAGATGGACGACGTCGTGCCCGCGGCGTAACGGTTGTAGTGCGTCGAATGCGGCAGCGTGTAGCCCTTGAGCAGCTTCGCGCCGTAATAGACCTGCTCGTAGAAGCCTGCATAGTCCTCGTCGCACGGCGCCGTGTCGGGGCAACCGGCACCCATCGCGTACGCGAACGCGCGGGTGGAGGGGGCAGTGCTCGTGATGAGGCTCTGCTCCTTCTGGAGGATCACCATGATCGCGCGGGGGCTGATGTCGCAGGCCTTGGCGACCTTGGCGATGATCTGGCCGGCCGTCTGGTTGGAGGCGGCGGAGATCGCCGCGCACCCGTAGTACGAGGTGGCGGACTTCGAGGTCACGTTCTCCCGGTAGTTCTCGATGCACGTGCGTCCGATCGCGCATCCGGGATTCTTCGAATCGATGAACCAGTCGATCTGGGCGGCCGTCATCGAGTCGCCGTCGAAGAACAGCTCGTCCGAGATGATGTAGCCGGGGTCGAAGTCGCTGGCATCCGCAGCCTGCGCCGTCGTAGGCGTGACGGCGAGGACCGTCACCGCCATGACGGCAGTCAGGATCGTGGCCGCCCATCGGTGCAGACGGCCAGCGGCGAACGTAGGACGCATGGGGTCGTACCTTTCAACGGATGCCAGAGCGCGCAGCGCCCAGGGTAAGTGAGTTATCGGCGGGTTCCCAGCAGGCCCTGAGCCGGCGTGGCCAAAGTCACTCGAATGTGACGGATCGGGCGAGGCTGTGCATCTGGTCCGAGACATCCGCGGCGGCGTCGACCGAGGTCGTCACGACACCCGACACGATGACCTCGGAGGTGAGCACGTAGAACATGGACTGCGCGTCCCCGCCGAGCCCTCCCGCGGGCACCGTGTCGACCATCAGCAGCGGGTCGCCCGCGTCGGTCGTGGTGACCTCGTGCGAGACCTCCACCCCGTCCTCGGCGCCCAGGGATCCGAACGTCGACGCGAAGTAGGCCTCCGCATCCGTCGACCCGCTGTCGTTCGTGGTCGAGACGACCGACACGACAGATCCGTCGGAGAGGGTCCACACCCCGACGACCTCGTCGACCGAAGGGTCGGCGGCGATCTGGTCCACGATCTCAGACGAGGCCTCAGACCAGTCGGCCGGCGCCTCGACTCGAGGCTCACGCGGAGCCTCAGCCGTGGAAGTGGGGCTCGGCGAACCTGTCGGTGAGGCGGTCGAGGCCGGGGCTGACGAGGTGGCCGCGACGGTCGGCCCGGCGGTCTCCGTCGGCTCGGGCTCGGGTGACGAGGTGCACCCCGCGAGCACGGCGAGCGCTGCGGCTGCCGCGAAGGCGGTGGGCACGAGGTTTCGGGCTTGCACGATGCTCCTCACAGTCTGGTCGTCGCCACGATACGTCGTCGACACCCTCCTGCCGGGAGACGTGGCCGTGCGCGCACCCACGAGAGCGGCGCAAGCGCAAGAGACGGGCGGGACGATGCCTGCGCATCGCCCCGCCCGTCTCGGCTCAGATCGGCTGGCCTTGGAGGACCGTCGGCCGATCAGGTTCAGACCTGCGTCCGGATCACTCGCCGCCCTCGTTGAGGGTGACCTCGATCGGTGCGTAGTCGGCGCCGAACACGTCGACGCCCTCGGCCTCGAGCTCCTCGAGGGCCGCGTCCACGTAGTCGTTCGTGTAGGCGGTCTCCGGCGGCTCGGTGGTGATGATGGTCGCACCCTCAGGGTTGACCGTCTCGAGCGACATGGAGACGGTCGCGTCCCACTGGTCCTCGTTGATGTGACCCACGCCCGAGGTGGACGGGAAGATCAGCTTGTTGACCTCGTTGGCCATCCACAGCTGGTGCGAGGTGCCGAGCGTCGAGCCTGCGGCGGTGACGATGTCGGCCGCGGCCTGCGGGTCGTCCTTCGCGAAGACGCAGCCCTCGATGGTGCCCTTGATGAACGCCGTGGTGGCCTCCTCGTAGGCGGGCTCGGAGGCCAGGCGGTCCGCGTCGGCCCAGATGGCGTCCTGCAGCATGGCGCTGCCCTCGTCGTTCCAGTCGATGACGACCAGGTCGTCCTCGGTGTAGAGCTCGCCGGTCTCCGGGTTGATCGTCTCGAGGACCTGCGCGTACTCGTTGTAGGTCATCGCCTGCGCCGCGTCGATGTCGCCCGCGATGAAGGCGTTCATGTCGAACGCCTGCTGCACGGTCGAGCCGCCGGCCAGGTCGTCGAGCGTGACACCGTTGGCCTGCATGCCGGCGATCAGCTCCCACTCGTTGCCGTAGCCCCACGAGCCGATGCTCTTGCCCGCGAAGTCGGCCGCCGAGGTGATGCCCGAGTCGGCGAACGCGACCTGAAGCGTGCCCGAGCGCTCGAAGATCTGCGCGACGTTGGTGACGGCCGCGCCCTGCTCGACGGCGCCGAGCACCTTCGGGACCCACGAGATCGCGAAGTCGGCGCCACCGGAGGTCAGGACGTCGATCGGGACGATGTCCACCGCACCCGGGAGGATCGTGACGTCGAGCCCCGCCTCCTCGTAGTAGCCCTGGTCGAGCGCCGAGTAGTAGCAGGCGAACTGCGCCTGCGTCAGCCACTGCAGCTGCACCGAGACCGGCGTCAGCTCCTCGGCCGCCGGCGCGTCGGACGACGTGCCCTCGGGCTCCGAGGCCTCGGTGTCGCCCGAGCAAGCGGCGAGCGTGAGCGTGCCAGCGACCGCCAGCGCCGCTCCGGCCATGACGCGGCGTCCGCGTCGTGCCATCTGAACCATGGTTCTCTCCCTGTTCTCCCCTGTCGGGACCCCCGTCGTGCGCCGGGGGCCTATGTCCCGCTCCTGTGACGGTGCGAGAAGCTCTCAAGTGCGGCGGTGACGCCGTAGAAGACCGTGCCGAGCAGCACCGCGCCGAGCACGTAGGCCCAGGCGACGGTGTAGTTGCTGGCGGCGGCCGACGAGGTGATCGCACGTCCGAGACCCTTGGCGGGCCCTCCGAAGTACTCGGCGATGAGCGCGGAGATGACGGCGAGCGAGGACCCGATCTTGAGCCCCGTGAGGACGTAGGGGATGGCCCCTGGGATGAGAAGCATGCGGTTCGTCTGCTCCTTCGTCGCAGCGTACGAGCGCATGAGGTCGCGGTGCACGGGCTCCACCTGGCGGAGGCCGTGCAGGGTGTTGAGGTACATCGGCACGAACACCGCGACGGCGGCGACGAGCTGGCGCCCTGTCTCGGCGGCGGCGCCGAACATGGCGTAGAAGATCGGCGCGAGAGCGACGATCGGGATCACGGCAAGCGCCGCGACGAGCGGCACGAGCATGCGGTCCAGGAAGGTGAGGGCGTTCGCGATGATGGCGACGAAGATGCCGAGGACGGCGCCGATCAGCAGGCCGATCAGGGCGTTGAGGCCGGTCGCGAGGCTCGCCTCCATGATCCCCGACGCGGTGTCGGCGAACGCGCCGGCGATGCCCGACGGGCTGGGCACCAGGAACGGCTCGACCTGGAAGGCGACGACGAGCAGCTGCCAGAGCGCGATCGCTGCCGCCCCCAGGACCACGGGGGCCAGGAGCGTGCGTGCGGTCGAGCCTGCGTTCATCGGTTCTCCACCCCTCGGGCGCCGGCGGTCTCGCCGCCGTGCAGGGCGTTGCGGACTGCGGTGACGCCCTCGTAGAAGGCGGCGTCCTCGCGCAGCTCCTCGTCGCGGCTGGAGAAGTCCAGGTCGATCACCTCGGTGATGCGTCCGGGCCGGGGCGACATGACGACGACGCGGTCGGACAGGAACACTGCCTCGGGGATCGAGTGCGTGACGAAGATGACGGCCGCTCCGGTCTCCTGGCACAGGGCCACGAGCTCGTTCTGCATGTGCTCGCGCGTGATCTCGTCGAGCGCGCCGAACGGCTCGTCCATGAGCAGCAGACGCGGCCGCTCGGCGAGCGAACGGGCGATCGCGACGCGCTGCTTCATGCCGCCGGAGAGCTGGTCCGGCTTGTGGTCGGCGAAGTCGGCGAGACCGATCAGCTCGAGCAGCTCGTCGGAGCGCTCCTTGCGGTCGCGGGGCTCCCAGCCGTGAATCTCGAGCGGCAGCTCGATGTTCGCGCGGACGCTCCGCCAGGGCAGCAGGCCGGCCTGCTGGAAGGCGATGCCGTAGTCCTGGTCCTTGCGCGCCTTCTCCGGGGTCTTGCCGAAGACGGTGATCTCACCGGACGTGATGCCGTCGAGGTCGGCGACGAGGCGCATGAGGGTGGACTTGCCGCAGCCGGAGGGGCCGATGAGCGAGATGAACTCGCCTGCGGCGACCTCGAGGCTGACGTCGGAGAGCGCGTGAACCTCAGCGCCCTTGCGGGAGCGGAAGATCTTGTCGACGTTCGTGACGGTGACGGCGACGGGCTTGGCGGTCATGCCGGAGCCCCTCCTCTCGTGTAGCGCCTGAGTCCCACGCCGATGAGCGCCACGAGGCCCGCCGAGACGAGTCCGATCAGCACTGCGCCGAGAATGGGTGCGTAGGTCTTGGCGGGGTCGCCGCTCGCGGTGGCGGCGAACTCGATGATCATGCGGCCGATTCCTCCGCCGAGGCCGATGGAGACCTCGGCGACGACGGTGCCGACCACGGCGTTCGCGGCGGCGAGCCGGAGCGCGGGGATGAGGTACGGCACTGACGACGGCAGGCGGAGCTTGCGCAGGGTGGTCCACCAGGAGGCGGAGTAGGCGCGGAACAGGTCGGTGTCGGCGCTGGGAGGCGACTTGAGCCCGCGCAGCGCGCTGACGGCGACGGGGAAGAACGCGAGGTACGACGCGATGACGGCGACGGACATCCAGTTCTCCCACTGGAAGGAGCCGATCGTGATCTCGGAGCCCCAGCGTCGGACGAGCGGAGCGATGGCGATGAGCGGCACGGTCTGGCTGAGCACGACCCACGGCAGGATCGCGGACTCGGCCGTGATCCACCGCTGCATCAGCAGCGCGATGCCCAGCCCGAAGGTGACGCCGATGAGCCATCCGAGCGCCGCGATGCCGAGCGAGAAGGCGGCGGCCTGGAGGACCGCCCACCACAGCACGTCGGCCCCGGCGGCGCGGGTCACGGGTTCGAAGAGGCGGGCGAGGACGTCCCAGGTGTGCGGCATGGCGATGTCGGTGGTGCGCGGCAGCACGGTGACGTCGCCGATCACCACGCCCTCGTCGGGTCCGAGAGCCTTGTAGATCTCCCAGATCGCGAGCGCGGCGATGACTCCTGCGATCCCCCACAGGACCGCTGCCGCACGCTTGGACATCGTCGCTCCCCCGCTCAGCTCTTCGCCGTGATGGAGTCGGACAGCGCGGGGATGACCTTCTCGCCGTACACGCGGAGGGTCTCCTCCTTGTTGTCGTGCTGGAGGTAGCCCGCGAACTGCGTGACGCCGACGGCCTTGAGCGCCTCGAGCTTCTCGATGTGCTGGTCGGCGGTGCCGAGCACGCAGAAGCGGTCGACGATGTCGTCCGGCACGAACTCGGCGTGCGAGTTCCCTGCGCGGCCGTGCTCGTTGTAGTCGTAGCCCTTGCGCTCGGCGATGTAGTCGGCGAGGACGTCGGGGATGTGGTCTCCCTTGCCGTACTTCTCGACGATGTCGGCCACGTGGTTGCCGACCATGCCGCCGAACCAGCGGCACTGCTCGCGCATGTGCTCCCAGTCGTCGCCGATGTACATGGGTCCGGAGATGCAGAACTCGAGGCTGTCAGGGTCCTTGCCCGCGTTGGAGGCGTTGGTCTTGACGGTCTCGATCATCCACTTGGCGATGTCGACGTCGGCGCACTGGAGGATGAAGCCGTCGCCGACCTCTCCTGCCGCCTTGAGCGCGAGCGGCCCGTAGCCCGCGACCCACACCTCGAGCTCGGAGGTCCTGGCCCACGGGAACTGCAGCGTCGCACCGTTGTGCTCCACCGGACGACGGTTGGCGAGCTCGCGGATCACCTCGATCGACTTGCGCATCTCCTTGACGGTGACGGGCTTGCCGTTGAGGACGCGGACGGCGGAGTCGCCGCGGCCGATGCCGCACACGGTCCGGTTGCCGTACATCTCGTTGAGCGTCGCGAAGGTGGATGCGGTGACGGTCCAGTCGCGGGTCGCCGGGTTGGTGACGTAGGGGCCGACCTTGATGCGGTCGGTCTCGGCGAGGATCGCGCTGTAGATGACGTACGGCTCCTGCCACAGCAGGTGCGAGTCGAAGGTCCAGAAGAAGCCGAAGCCGTGCTCCTCTGCCCTCTTCGCGAGCGCCACCGTGCGCTGCGCGGGCGGATCGGTCTGGACGACCACTCCGAAGTCCATGGGTCTTTCCTCTCGGGGGAAGGGTGAGGCCGGGCGGGGCGCGGCTAGATGAGGTACTGGGACAGGCCGCGCTTGACGAACGAGCCGTGGCCCTTGGTGCCGAGGAACGTGTCGTTCTCGACGAGCACGCTGCCGCGCGACATGACGACGTCCACGTGGCCGTCGATCTCCCAGCCCTCCCAGGCGGAGTGGTCCATGTTCATGTGGTGCGTCTTGCCCACGCCGATCGAGGTGTGACCGTTGGGGTCGTAGACGACGATGTCGGCGTCGGCGCCGGGCTGGATGACGCCCTTCTTGCCGTACATGCCGAACATGCGGGCGGGCGTGGTCGAGGTGATCTCGACCCAGCGCTCGAGCGTGATCTCACCGGTGACGACGCCTTGGTAGAGCAGGTCCATGCGGTGCTCGACAGAGCCGATGCCGTTGGGGATCTTGCGGAAGTCGCCGAGTCCGAGCTCCTTCTGGTCCTTCATGCAGAAGGGGCAGTGGTCGGTGGAGACCATCTGGAGGTCGTTGGTGCGCAGGCCGTTCCACATGTGGTCCTGGTGCTCCTCCTCCTTGGAGCGCACGGGGGTGGAGCAGACGTACTTGGCACCCTCGAAAGCGCCCCACTCCTCGGAGGTGGCGCCCAGGTGGTCCTCGAGCGACATGTAGAGGTACTGAGGGCAGGTCTCGGCGAAGACGTTCTGGCCGCCGTCGCGGGCGGTCGCGATCTGGGCGAGCGCCTGCTTGGCGGACACGTGCACCACGTAGAGCGGGGCACCGGTGATGTTGCCCAGCATGATCGCGCGGTGGGTGGCCTCCTCCTCGGCCTGCCACACGCGTGCGACGCCGTGGTAGTACGGGTCGGTCTTGCCCTGGGCGACGAGCTGCTCGGCGATGACGTCGATGACCGGGCCGTTCTCGGCGTGCATCATCGTCATCAGGCCGGTGTCCGCCGCGATCTGCATGGCCTTGAGGATCTGCGCGTCGTCGGAGTGGAAGACGCCCGGGTAGGCCATGAACATCTTGAACGAGGTGATGCCCTCGTCCACCAGCTTCGGAAGCGCGGCGAGCGCGTCGGCGTCGGCGCCGCCGATGATCTGGTGGAAGCCGTAGTCGACGAACGTGTTGCCGTTCGCGAGCTCGTGCCAGGCGGCGAGGCCGTCCTCGACCTTCTCGCCGGTCTTCTGGACGGCGAAGTCGATGATCGAGGTCGTGCCTCCCCAGGCGGCGGCCTTGGTGCCGGTCTCGAACGTGTCGGACGCGTTGGTGCCGCCGAACGGGAGCTGCATGTGGGTGTGAGCGTCGACTCCGCCGGGGATCACGTACTTGCCGGTGGCGTCGATGACGCGGTCGACGGTGGACGCGAGGTCGTGCCCGAGCGACGTGGAGCCGGGCTGGAGCACGGCGACGATGGTCTGGTCGTCGACGAGGACGTCGGCGAGGACGCGGCCGGTGGCCGAGACGACGGTGCCGCCCTTGATGAGTGTGGTGGCCATGATGGTCTCTCCCTTCGTTCCTGATGCCTTACGGGGCGACGATCTCGCCGTAGCTGTCGGGGCGGCGGTCGCGGTAGAACTGCCAGTCGTCGCGCATCTGCTGCACGAGGTCCATGTCGAGCTCGCGGACGATCAACTCCTCGTCAGTGCCGGAGCCGAGCTCGCCCACGTAGTTGCCGCGCGGGTCGACGATCTGCGACTTGCCGTAGAAGTCGACCGCCTCGTCGCCGTACTCGTTGTCCTCGCGGCCCACGCGGTTGGGGGCGAGCACGAAGTAGCCGTTGGCGACGGCGGCGGCGGGCTGCTCGATCTCCCACAGGCGGTTGGAGAGGCCGGGCTTGGTGGCGTTGGGGTTGAACGCGAGGTGGGCCCCGTTGAGTCCGAGCTCGCGCCAGCCCTCGGGGAAGTGGCGGTCGTAGCAGATGACGACGCCGACCTTGCCGACGGCGGTGTCGAAGACGGGGTAGCCCATGTTGCCGGGACGGAAGTAGAACTTCTCCCAGAACTTGTCCACGTGGGGGATGTGGTTCTTGCGGTACTTGCCGACGATGGTGCCGTCCGCGTCGACCACGACGGCGGTGTTGTAGTACACCCCGGTCATGTCCTCCTCGTAGATGGGGAGGATCATCACCATCGAGAACTCCTTCGCAAGCGCGGCGAAGCGCTGCACGATCGGGCCGTCGGCCGGCTCGGCGTAGCGGTAGTACTTCTTGTCCTGGGTGATCCCGAAGTAGGGGCCGTAGAAGAGCTCCTGGAAGCAGATGACGTCCGCGCCCTGGGCCGCGGCGTCGCGCACGAACTGCTCGTGCTTGTCGAGCATGGACTCCTTGTCCCCGGTCCACGTCGTCTGGGTGATCGCTGCCTTGATGACAGTCATTCCATTCGCTCCTCTATGTCGTTGAGGCGTCGCTGAGGCGTCTCGAATGACTGTTATCGTGAGGCTTGAACATTTCTCCTCTGTTTCCTTTCGTGACTGTCTCGTTACGGACGGGACACGACATGAGCACGGACCGGGGGCTGCCGCCATGGACGTCGGGACGTTGGTCCGGGAGATCGAGGAGCCCAATCCGCAGGGCATCGCCGCAGCGCTGTCCATGCTGATACGCACCGGAGAGCTGCCCCCCGGCACCCGGCTCCCCACGGTCCGCGCGCTCGCCGCCGAGCTCGGCGTCAGCCCCGCGACGGTCAGCAACGCGTGGCACGGCCTCATCACCGCGGGCCTCATCGCTGCCCGCGGACGCGCCGGCACCTTCGTGCTCGAGCAGCCGACGCCCTGGCTCACGCCCCGCTCACACCGGCTCGCGGGCCGCGCGCCCTCACCCGAGGGGACGCTCCCCCGCATCGACCTGGCCACGGGCATGCCCGACCCGGCGCTCCTGCCCGACATCAAGGCCAGCCTCGACCGCGCCCTGCCCCGCCACGCGAACGTCGCCACCTACCTGCAGCCCCCGCTCATCCCCGAGCTCGAGGCCCCCCTGCGCCGCATCTGGCCGTACGAGCCGCAGGCGCTCACCGTCGTCGACGGGGTGATGGACGGCATGGAGCGCGCCCTGCGCACCGTCGCCCGCTTCGGCGACCGTGTGGTGGTCGAGACGCCGACGTTCCCCGTGCTGCTCGACCTGCTCGAGCACCTGCACCTGATGGCCGTGCCCGCCACGATGGACAGGCACGGCATGCTGCCCGAATCGCTCGACGCCGCGCTGTCCTCACGGCCCGCCGCGGTGGTCCTGCAACCGCGCGCCCACAACCCGACCGGCGCCTCCCTCACGGCCGGCCGCGCCGCAGACCTGGCCGCCGTGCTCACCCGCCACCGCTACGGCCGTGACGCGGTGGTAATCGAGGACGACCACAGCGCCCTCGTCACCGCCGCGCCCTCCGTGAGCCTCGGCCAGCATCTGCCCTCCCGGACGCTCCACCTGCTCGGCTTCTCCAAGTCCCATGGCCCGGACCTGCGCATCGCCGCGCTCGGCGGACCCCAGGGGGCGATCGACCGCATCGTCGGGCACCGCGTGCTCGGTCCTGGCTGGACCTCGCGGATGACGCAGGCGCTCCTGCACCACCTGCTCGAGGACCGCGCTGCCGAGGCCACGGTCCGACGCGCCCGCTACGCCTACTTCACCCGCCAGCGCGAGCTCGCCGCAGCCCTCCGCGCCGCCGGCGTCACAGTGTCCGCAGCCGACGGCCTCAACGTGTGGGTGCCTGTGCGCGACGAGCAGGCCGCCCAGATCACGCTTGCTGCGCACGGCATCCGCGTGAGCCTTGGCAGCGCCTTCCAGGTGGGCGGAGACGACGAGCCCCGTGGACTCCAGCCCGGACCCCACCGGGGCGACCACATCCGCGTCAGCCTTGGCCTGCTCGTCGAAGGCTTCCCCGAGATCGCCGCGGCGATCGCTCTCGCCGCCCACGAAGGCTGACACCTCCCGGCAACACGTCGTGGCTATGCTGGCACCCAGGGTCCCTGCCGGGTGTGGCATGGTGCGCCGTCCAGATCGGGGCGGCAGGCCCGTACGAGATCGCCGTCGTCGTCGCCACTCAAGGACACCTCCATGCCTCGCCACACCCTGCCCGCGCTCGTCGCGGCCACCGCCGTCGTCGCCCTCGCCGGCTGCTCCGCCACCACCGCGTCGGAGCCCCCCGCCGCCGAGTCGGCAAGCCCCACCGCGACCGCCGACCTCGCCCCCACGAGCGTCGACAACTGCGGCTTCGACGTCCCTCTGGGCGGCTCGCCCGAGCGGATCGTCACCGTCAAGTCGACCACCACCGAGCTCGTCCTCGAGCTGGGCCTCGGCGACCGGATCGTCGGCGCCTCCTTCCTTGACGGCGAGATCGACCTGCCCTACTCCGACGCGCCCACCGACATCCCCGTCCTGTCCGACTTCCTCCCCGGCCAGGAGGCGGCGCTCGCACTCGAGCCGGACCTGATCTTCGGAGGCTGGGAGTCCAACTTCGCGGCCGACGGCGTCGGCGAGCGCGACGTGCTCGCGGACCGCGGCATCGCCTCGTACGTCGCCCCGTCCGCGTGCCGCGAGGACGGCTACCAGCCGGACCCGCTCACCTTCGACCTGCTGTTCTCGCAGATCGAGGAGGCAGGCGCCGTGCTCGGCGCCGAGGACGCGGCGGCGACGCTGGTGACGGAGATGCGGGCGGACCTCGACGCGGTGGTGCCCGACGACCGCGGGCTCACCGCGCTCTGGTACTCCTCGGGAGACGACACCCCGTACGTCGGCGCCGCCATCGGCGCGCCGCAGATGATGATGAACGCCGCCGGGCTCACCAACATCGTGGACGTCCACGACACGTGGACCGCCGTCACGTGGGAGTCGGTCGTCGCCGCCGATCCCGACGTGATCGTGCTCGTCGACGCCGCATGGAACACCGCCGAGAGCAAGATCGAGCGCCTCGAGACCATGGACGCGACCGCCAACCTCACCGCGGTGCAGGAGCAGCGGTACGTGATCGTCCCCTTCGCGGCGGGGGAGGCGGGCGTGCGCAACGCGCAGGCCGTCCAGTCGATCGTGGATCAGCTCGCCGAGATCGAGACCGACTGACACATGGAGGTCCGACCCATCCGAGCACACGCGGCGGTCCCCGTCGCGCTCGCGGTGCTGCTCGCCCTCTCGATCGTCGTCGCCGTGACGATCGGGGTGGCCGGGCTCACCGTGGGGCAGGTCTGGGATGTGGTCGCCTCCCACCTGGGGCTCGGGGCGGGCTCGGCTCCCTCCACCACGACGGATGCGATCGTGTGGGGGATCCGGCTCCCCCGCGTGCTCACAGCGGCCCTCGTCGGCGCGGGGCTCGCGACCGCGGGCGTCGTCATGCAGGGCATCACCCGCAACCCGCTCGCCGACCCGTACCTGCTCGGGCTGTCCTCGGGCGCCTCGCTCGGCGCCGTGTCCGTGCTCCTGCTCGGCATCGGGTCGGCGGTCGCGATCACCGTGGCGCTGCCCGTCGCGGCCTTCGTCGGGGCCCTGGTGGCGCTCGTCGCGGCGCTCGGAATCGCCCGCCTCGCCGGGGCGATCACGCCGACGACGGCAGTGCTTGCGGGTCTCGCGATGTCGCAGCTCTTCGCCGCTGCGACCTCCCTCGTGATCGTGATCGCCGCGAAGGGCGACTCGTACCGGGAGGTGCTGAGCTGGCTGCTCGGGTCGCTCGCCGGATCCTCGTGGTCCACGGTCGCGGTCGCAGCGATCGCACTCGTGGCGATCTACCCGGTCCTGCGGCTCTACGCGCCTCGCCTCGACGCCTTCGCCCTGGGAGAGTCCGCGGCCGAGGCGCTCGGCATCCCCGCGCGACGCACCTACATCGTGCTGTTCGTGCTCGTCGCCGCGCTCACCGGTGCGATGGTGTCCACAAGCGGGGCGATCGGCTTCGTCGGGCTCGTGCTCCCCCACGTGGTCCGCGCCCTCACCGGAGGCCTTCACCGACGGGTCCTCCCGGCTGCGGCGCTCGGCGGTGCGATCTTCCTCGTCTGGGCGGACACGCTGGCCCGCACGGTGCTCGACCCCCGCGAGATCCCCGTCGGCGTGGTCACCGCGTTGATCGGCGTGCCCGTGTTCGTGCTCGTGCTGTGGCGGTCGGGGAGGTCCACATGGAGCTGAACGTCCAGGACGTCACCGTCCACCGGGGGCACCGGGAGGTGCTGTCGGACGTTTCCTTCTCGGCCGGACCCGGCGAGCTCGTCGGCCTGCTCGGACCGAACGGCGCGGGCAAGTCCACCCTGCTCGGCGCGATCGCGGGCATGCTCTCGCCCACCTCCGGGCAGGTCACCGTCGACGGCCTCGTCGCGCATCGCGCGCCCCGCCAGGAGATCGCGAGGCGCCTCGCGCTCATGGAGCAGCAGGCGGACCGCAACATCCCGCTGACCGCGCTCGAGATCGTCGAGCTGGGCTCGCTCCCCCACCACAGGACTTTCGCACGCGGCGACCACGCGCGCCGCAGCGCCGAGGCGCGCGCGGCCCTCGACTCCGTCGGCGCGGGCGCCTTCGCCGATCGCGCCTGGCAGAGCCTGTCCGGGGGCGAGCGGCAGCGGGTCAGCGTGGCCCGGGCGCTGGCGCAGCGGCCCGGCATCCTGCTGCTCGACGAGCCGACGAACCACCTCGACGTCACCGCGCAGCTCGACACCCTCGACCTCGTGTCGCGGCTCGGCGTGACCGTCGTCGCCGCGCTGCACGACCTCAACCATGCGGCCCGCTGGTGCACCCGCGTGATCGTGCTCAGCGACGGCACCGTGGCGGCCGACGGCCCACCCGCCGAGGTCCTCACGCCACGGACGCTCTCCGAGGTCTACGGGGTGTCCGCGACCGTCCTCACCCACCCGAGCGACGGACGGCCTGTCATCGCGTTCGACGGCTCGATCGACTAGCCGCAGGCACCGCCGGCCCGGACCTCAATGCGAGAGCGCCGGGAGCACCTCGGCGCCGAACGCCTCGATCCACTCGCGCTGGTTGCGTCCTACGTGGTGGAGGTAGATGCGGTCGAACCCCAGATCCAGGTAGCGCTGGATGCTCGCGCGATGCTCCTCGAGGTCGGCGCTGATCAGCATCCGATCCTCGAAGTCCTCGGGCCGCACCAGACGCGCCATCTGCTCGATCTCGTAGGGCGAGCGGATGTCGCCATGCGGGAACCGCATCGCGCCGTTCGGCCACTCGGTCATCGCGTGGGCGAGCGCCTCGTCGTACGTGGGAGCCCAGGACAGGTGGAGCTGGAGCACCTTCGGCATGACGGCCGGATCCTTGCCGGCCTCGCGCGCACCCTTGGAGAAGCTCGCGAGCAGCTGTTCGAGGCGCGCGGCGGGCGCGCCGACGGTGATGAGCCCGTCGGCGTTCCTGCCAGCACGACGCGCGGCCACCGGTCCAGCGGCGGCGACCATGATCGCCGGCGCGACCTCGGGCATGGTCCACAGGCGGGTGGACTCGAGCCTGTAGTAGGTGCCCGTGTGGCGGACGTCCCTCCCCGCGAGCGAGGCGTCGAACAGCTTGCGGATGATCTCGACCGCCTCGAACATGCGGTTGATGCGCTCGGGCGGCTCGGGCCAGTACTCGCCGACGATGTGCTCGTTGAGCGCCTCACCCGAGCCGATTCCCAGCCAGTGCCGCCCGGGATGGAGGGCGGCCAGCGTGGCCGACGCCTGGGCGACCATCGCGGGATGCCACCGGAACGTCGGCGTCGTGACCCCAGGGCCCAGGTCGCCGGTCGTGTGCTCGCCGATCGCCGACAGCACGTTCCACACGAACGGCGCCTGACCCTGCTGCGGTACCCACGGCTGGAAGTGGTCGGCGGCCATGACGCCGCTGAAGCCGTGGCGCTCCGCGTGGATCGAGAGGTCGACCGCCTCGCGCGGGGCCAGCTGCGCGAGCATCGCCGAGTAGCCGATCGTCATGCGCGGCATCGTACGCGCCGGATCGGCACCTGAGCGCACGGATAGAACTGGACCTGTGCGCTGGCGTGCCGCACGGACGCTGTCCCGTCAGCCCTCGCCCGCGCGTCCTGGCATCGCGTGAGTGCCGAGCTCCACGCCGATCCCGGCACTCAAGCGATGCCAGCGCTCGGAAGCCTCAGCAGTCGCAGGCGATGCGTTCGCCCGACGTGCTGGCGACCGCGGTGAGCGGGTCCGGGACGCGGGTCGCGTCGATCGTCAGCGTGATGCCGCTCGCCTGGTCGTGGGCCTCCCGGTCGACGGGCAGACCTTCGCGGGCCCAGTACTCGAAGCCGCCGATCATCTCCTTCACGGCGTAGCCGAGCTCGCTGATGATGAGTCCCGCGCGGGTGGCGCCGTTGCAGCCGGGGCCCCAGCAGTAGACGACGAACTGCGTGCCCTCAGGGAACTCGGCGGGGATGCGCGCGGGCATGTCGGGCTTGGGCATGTGGATCGCGCCGCGCACGTGCCCCTGCTCCCACGCCTCGACGTTGCGCGTGTCGATCAGCACGAAGCCAGGTTCACCGGACTCGAGAGCGGCGTGGACGTCGGAGCAGTCCGTCTCGAAGGAGAGACGGGCTGCGAAGTGCGCGGCGGCCTGGGCCGGAGTGGGGACGGTCTCCATGGATAGAAGGTACGCACGCGGGACGGTGCCGGTCCAGAGGCTTCCGGCACCGGGCTGGAAGTCTCAGCTCGCTTCCGGAACCGACCGATAGGGTGCTCCGGTGGCCGCCGCGGGAAGGCTCCCGCGCACGCGAGAGGGAGAGCTTGATGTCACAGACGGGGCAGGGTGCTGAGGCACCGCTCGGCGAGCAGACGAGCCCGGTGAAGGCGCGGCGACGGCGCGGCCCCTGGATCGTGGCCGTCGTGATCGCGGCGGTCCTTGCGACGATCGCGGTGGGCATCGGAGGCGGGTTCCTCCTCTTCTCCCAGGCTGAGGCGGCCGCCTCAGCCGCTCCGACGTCCGAGGCGCCTGCAGCCTCCCCCGACGCTCCGGAGCCGACGCGGGAGTCCGTGATCGCGGAGAACGGATCGGTCCCCTCGTACCTGGGCACAGACCTCGATGGGGTCGCGGTGTGGAACCTCCGGAACTACTGGGGCCATCTGTCGATCCCCGACGGCTGGGCGGACGTCACCGCCGAGCACCTCGAGGCGCAGCCCGAGGACGGGGACTGGCTCGGGGGCGTATGGGCCCTCGATGGCGGCACGGCCGCGGCGTCCGATGCGCTGCTCCAGGTGGACGTCTTCGCCGCAGGCGACTCTGCGTCGTTGCCGATCGAGGACGCGATGGACGGCTACTACCTGCCTGCGGACAGGTCCGGGCTGGGTGCGATGGAGGTGGGCCAGAGCCCGCTCGGATACGAGACCGCGACGGTCGAGCTCACGGGCGACTCCACCGACACGTTGCTGCTGCTCGTGCGGTGCGGAGACTCGGACGTGACGTTCACCCTCACCACCCCGTCGGGCGGGCTCAAGCCGTTCCGCGCGGAGGTGGAGGCCGCCGCCGCCTCGTATCGCGCGGACGGCTGACAGCCCGCTCGCGCGTGTGCGGCCCGGCGCGCTTGCACGGTTCTCCACAGGTTTGCGGATCTCCGCATCGGCGCCGCCGCGCTCACTAGCCTGACCGCATGAGGAACGGACCGGCCGAGGTGGTGGCGCGCTACTGGGAGCTGATGCGGCAGAACCAGTTCGCGAAGATCAGCGAGCTGCTGCACGACGACTTCACCTGCGTGTGGCCCCAGTCGCATGAGCTGATCCGTGGCCCCGAGGCGTTCCGGCTGATCAACGCCGACTACCCGGCCGGCGCGCGCTGGACGTTCGAAGTGGAGCGTGCCGCGGTGGACGGCGGCGCGGTGGTCACGGACACGCGTGTCAGCGATGGCCGCACGAACGCGCGCGTGATCACGTTCTTCACGGTCGACGCAGGACGGATCGTGCGCATGCACGAGTACTGGCCGGACGACTATCCGGCGCCCACGCACCGCCGGCACCTCGTGGAGCGCTGGCCGGCGGCGTGACCATCACTTGGTCTCGGGGAGCAGGCTCTTCACATTGGCGACGAGCTCCGGCTCGTCGACGCTGATCGTCCCGCTCACGCCGGGCGCCACGAACTCGAGGTGCCACCACTCGGGCTTGGAGCCTCCCGGCCGTGCCCAGCGCGGGTGGACCCAGCCGTAGTCCGCGCCGTTCGCCGCCATCCACCTCGCGGAGTCGTAGTCGAAGTCGATCGCCATGCCCCAGCCGTGGTTGGAGGTGCCGGGCGCCGCGGTGGTGGTGGGCTTGGCCGCCCGTGCGGCGACCTGGGCGGAGTAGGACCGGTACGAGTCGGTGAAGCTCAGGTTCCGGCCGGTCTCGGCGCGGTAGGCGGCGTTCGCCGCCACGAGCGAGCGGACCGCGTCGCGGTGCAGCATGTGGCTCGGCGCGAACGGGATCGCGGTCAGCGCGGAGGACGGGAGGCGGCCGTTCGAGTAGGAGACGCCGGGGGGCGCGCCGCTCCAGCCGTTCTGCCGGGAGGCGACCGCGGCGCGATAGGCGGAGGTGAGCTCGTCGGCGGCCTCGGCCTTCGCGACCCTGTACGCCTGGGTGATCTCCGCGTTCTCGGCGTCGATGCGCTCGTTCTCGGCGTCGACCCACTCGAGGTGGGACATGCCGACGCCGATCATGGCGTCGTCGAGCCCTGCCTTGGCGTCGCTGATCTGGGACACGAGCGTCCGGACGGATCGCAGGTCATCGAGCTCGACGCTCGACGCGAGGGCGGCCTTGAGATTGTCGCGGGCGTCGGTCGCGGACTCGATGGTGAGCGGGTCCATGACCCTGTCCCCCACGGTCGCGAGGCTGTCGAAGGTGTCGGCGAGCTGGGAGTTCGCGGCGATGACGTCGGCGTGAAGGGTGTCGACGGTGTCGGCGAGCACGGCACGGGCGGTGGCGTCATCGACGTCCTTCGCGGCGCGATGCACCTCTGCGGCGGCCTCGTCGAGCGCTGCTGCGGTCGCCTCGAGCTCCTCGGTGGCGGCGCGGACGGCATCGAGGCCGACGGGCTCGCGGTCGAGGACCTTCTGGACCTCCTCGTTCTGGATGACCGGCTCCTCGGCCGTCTCCTCCTGGTCACCCGGGTCGCCGTCGGCGGCCTCCTCGGCCGAGGGGTCGACGCTCAGCGGAGAGG
This sequence comes from Demequina zhanjiangensis, assembly GCF_030418315.1. Classification (GTDB taxonomy): domain Bacteria; phylum Actinomycetota; class Actinomycetes; order Actinomycetales; family Demequinaceae; genus Demequina; species Demequina zhanjiangensis. The sequence goes on along the minus strand of NZ_JAUHPV010000010.1, from coordinate 41,673 downwards.
GAGCCTCTGCAGTCGGCTCCACGAGCGGCGGCGTGGCGACGATCTCAGGGATGTCGACGACCACATCGAGGCTCTCCGCAGTGGAGGCGGCGGCGGTGATGGTGCTGTCGAGCTGGCCGACCGCGGTGGACACCGAGTCCTCACCGAGGTGCGCCTCGGCGACGATGGTGGCGGACTGCGCGCGCTCGATGGAGGCCGCGAGTCCGTCGCGCTTGTCCTCGACTGCGCGTGCGGCCTCACGGGCCTGGTGGAGGGCGACCTCGACGGTGGCGGCGTGAGCGCCTGCGGCGCCTGCTCCTGCGCCCACAGAGGCGACGATGGACGCGGCCGCGAGGTAGCGGAGACGTGACGTGGTGAACTTCATAGGCAGGGGGGGACGTCCGGATGGCCGGACCGGGGCACTCCATATCTCGACGGGGAAACGCCGAGGGGCGTGCGGGCCGGCCCCGCCTGGATGGCGGAGCGACCGGAGACCGTCCCTCAGCGTGGCGATGCGGATGCGATCAGGAGACCTGGCATCCGCATTGCGACTGCCCTTCCAACGATCGCAGGTCACGATTCGTGCCCCAAGCGCGTGTTGCCCTTATCACAGGTGGATTTCTGCGATATGTCGCCGCCACGCGAGCGCCCGCTGCGCCAAGGATTCGCAGTGCACCTGAGAACTTGAGCAGAGTCGACTCAACTTCGGCCCGCTCGGCTTGACAGGCACCCCGGCTGTGGATAACTTGAGTGCAGGTCGCTCAACTATCGAGCGAGCATTCGAACGTCGCGGCACCCGGCCGCAAATGGAGGTACACACATGTCCCGTGCAGTGGGAATCGACCTGGGAACCACCAACTCGTGCGTCGCCGTCCTCGAGGGCGGCGAGCCCACCGTCATCGCGAACGCCGAGGGCGCCCGCACCACCCCGTCGGTGGTCGCGTTCTCGAAGACCGGCGAGGTCCTCGTCGGCGCGATCGCCAAGCGTCAGGCCGTCACCAACGTCGACCGCACCATCTCCTCGGTGAAGCGCCACATGGGCACCGACTGGTCGCAGGAGATCGACGACAAGAAGTACACCGCGCAGGAGATCTCCGCGCGCATCCTCGGCAAGCTCAAGCGCGACGCCGAGGAGTACCTGGGCGAGAAGGTCACCGAGGCCGTCATCACCGTCCCCGCGTACTTCAACGACGCCGAGCGTCAGGCCACCAAGGACGCCGGCGAGATCGCCGGGCTCAAGGTCCAGCGCATCGTCAACGAGCCCACCGCCGCGGCCCTCGCGTACGGCCTCGACAAGGGCAAGGAGGACGAGCTCATCCTCGTCTTCGACCTCGGTGGAGGCACCTTCGACGTCTCCCTGCTCGAGGTCGGCAAGGACGAGGACGCGTTCTCGACCATCCAGGTGAAGGCCACGGCAGGCGACAACCGCCTCGGCGGCGACGACTGGGACCAGCGCATCGTCGACCACCTGGTCAAGGAGGTCAAGAACACCGAGGGCGTGGACCTCGCCAAGGACAAGGCCGCGCTGCAGCGCCTCCGCGAGGCCGCGGAGCAGGCGAAGAAGGAGCTGTCGTCGGCCCAGTCCACGCAGATCTCCCTCCAGTACCTGTCGATCGGTGAGAACGGCCCCGTCCACCTGGACACCCGCCTGACCCGCGCGCAGTTCGAGCAGATGACGCAGGACCTGCTCGAGCGCACCAAGGCGCCGTTCCACCAGGTCATCAAGGACGCGGGCATCAAGCTCTCCGACATCGACCACGTGGTCCTCGTGGGCGGCTCGACCCGCATGCCCGCCGTCACCGAGGTCGTGAAGGAGCTGACCGGTGGCCAGGAGCCCAACAAGGGCGTGAACCCTGACGAGGTCGTCGCCGTCGGCGCCGCCCTCCAGGCCGGCGTGATCTCCGGCGAGCGCAAGGACGTGCTGCTCATCGACGTCACCCCGCTGAGCCTCGGCATCGAGACCAAGGGCGGCGTCATGACCTCCCTGATCGAGCGCAACACCGCGATCCCGACCAAGTCCTCCGAGGTCTTCTCGACCGCCGAGGACAACCAGCCCTCCGTGCTGGTGCAGGTCTACCAGGGTGAGCGTCAGTTCGCCCGCGACAACAAGCTGCTCGGTACCTTCGAGCTGTCCGGCATCGCCCCGGCGCCTCGTGGCATGCCGCAGATCGAGGTCACCTTCGACATCGACGCGAACGGCATCGTCCACGTCTCCGCGAAGGACCGCGGCACCGGCAAGGAGCAGTCCATCACGGTGACCGGCGGCTCGGCGCTGTCCAAGGACGACATCGACCGCATGGTCAAGGACGCCGAGGAGCACGCGGAGGAGGACAAGAAGCGCCGCGAGGACGCCGAGACCCGCAACAACGCGGAGACCTTCGCCTACTCGACCGAGAAGATCCTGGCCGAGAACGAGGACAAGGTGCCGTCGGAGGTCGCCGACGACGTCAAGGCTGCGATCGCGGACGTGAAGACCGCGCTCGAGGGCGAGGACGTCGAGGACATCAAGGCCAAGCACGAGACCCTCGTGGAGAAGGCGCAGAAGATCGGCGAGGCCGTCTACGCCGCCGACCAGGCCGCAGGCGTGAACGTGGACGCCGACTCCGCCGCCTCCGCCGCGTCGGGCCAGCCGACCGCCGACGACGACGTGGTCGACGCAGAGATCGTCGACGACGAGGACGACAAGAAGTAGCGGTTCAGGCGGGCGCCCGGCACCATGCCCGGGCGCCCGCCGTCCGCGCTTCCCCCACGTCCTGAAGGAGGACCCATGACCGACGAGAACAAGAACCCCGAGTCGGAGGACCCGCTGGCCCAGGCCGAGAGGATCCTCAACGACGCCGCGGAGAGCGTCCCGGAAAGCACCTTCCTCGACGAGGACGCCGACGGCAGGGACGACCTCCAGGCCGACGAGGCGGGCGCAGACGACGCGCTCGACGCGGCCCAGGCCAAGGCGGCCGAGCACCTTGCCGACCTCCAGCGTCTCCAGGCGGAGTACGTGAACTATCGCAAGCGCGTGGACCGCGACCGCGAGCTGATCGCCACCAACGCGACCGCGAAGGCGATCGAGGCGCTCATCCCCGCGCTCGACGACATCGCGGCGGCGCGCGAGCACGGCGACCTGGCCGACGGCCCGTTCGCATCGATCGCGGAGAAGCTCGAGACCGCGCTCGGTCGCCTGGGCTGGTCCAGCTTCGGCGCGGCGGGCGAGCTCTTCGACCCGCTGCACCACGAGGCGCTGATGTCGCAGCCCAGCAGCGAGGTGACCGAGCCGACGATCCAGCAGGTCGCGCAGCCGGGCCACCGCATCGGCGATCGCGTCGTCCGCCCCGCGCGGGTGATCGTCGCCCAGCCCGAGGACCAGCAGTAGAGACCGCACGACCCCAGGAAGGAGGCAAGGCATGACGAGTCAGGACTGGTTCAGCAAGGACTTCTACAAGGTGCTCGGCGTGACCAAGGATGCCTCCGCCGACGAGGTCAAGAAGGCCTACCGCAAGCTCGCGAAGGACCTCCACCCGGACCGCAACCCTGGTGACGCCGCAGCCGAGCAGCGCTTCAAGGAGGTCGGCGAGGCCTACGCGGTGCTCGCCGACGCCGAGCAGCGCAAGCAGTACGACGCCGTCCGCGCCATGGGCGGCGGGGCACGCTTCACCGCGGGCGGCCCGGGAGGCGGCGGCTACGAGGACATGTTCTCCGGCATGTTCGGCGGCGGCGCTCCCGGGGGCGCACCCGGTGGCGGCCAGTACCGCGCGCAGGGCTTCGAGGACCTGCTCGGCAACCTCTTCGGGGGCGGCCGGCGCGGGCCCCAGCAGGGCAACGACGTGGCGGCTGCCACCGAGGTCACCTTCCGGCAGGCCGCCGAGGGCGCGACGGTGTCGCTCCGCATGGACACCGGCTCGGTCTCGACTCGGCTTCCTGTCGGCGTCAAGGACGGCCAGAAGATCCGCCTGCGCGGCAAGGGCAGGCCCGGCGCGAACGGCGGCCCGAACGGCGACCTCCTGCTCACCGTGCACGTGGCGAAGCACCCCGTGTTCAGCATGGACGGCAAGAACCTGAAGGTGCGCCTGCCCATCTCGTACGACGAGGCGGTGCTGGGCTCCGCCGTCGAGGTCCCCACGCTCGACGGCCAGCGCGTCAAGGTCAAGGTCCCCGCAGGCACCTCGTCAGGCACCACGCTGCGCGTCAAGGGCCGTGGGCTCCAGACGAAGGACGGCGCAGGCGACCTGCTCGCGACCGTCGAGATCGCGGCGCCGTCCAAGCTGTCGAAGGTCGCGAAGGAGCTGCTGCAGAAGTTCGCGATCGAGACGGCGAAGGACGACCCGCGCAAGGATCTGTACAGGGACGCAGAGATCTGACCTCAAGGAGGGTGACCGTGGAGCAGCCGGACGTCGACGAGCCAGTCTTCCTGATCTCCGCCGCCGCGGAGCTCGCGGGCATGCACCCCCAGACCCTGCGCCAGTACGACAGGCTCGGCCTCGTCGTGCCTCAGCGCCGGCCAGGAGGAGGCCGGCGATACTCGCTTCGGGACGTCGCGACGCTGCGCGAGATCCAGCGCATGAGCCAGGACGAGGGCATCAACCTTGCAGGCATCAAGCGCATCCTCCACCTTGCTCACGAGGTGCAGCGGCTCGAGAAGGAGGTCGAGCGTCTTCGCCCCAGGGCCGATGTCGGCTCCCGGGTGTTCACCACGGGCCCGAGCGGCAACGTCGTCATCGTGGAGCGCGGCAAGCGTGCGCGACGCGACGAGGGCCGCTCCCTCGTCCTGTGGCATCGCCACGACCACTGACGGGTCAGGATCCAGGCACGACCTCTTCGTCGGCCACTCGCATCGTCGCCATCGTGGCGATGGTGCGGTAGGTGCCGAACCAGGACTCGAAGTCGGCCGCCGGCAGCGGCCGCGTCCAGTGGAAACCCTGCGCGGCATCGCATCCGAGCGCCGTGAGCGCATCCGCCACGCGAGACTCCTCGATCCCCTCCGCGACCACCCGCAGGCCGAGCGCGTGGACCAGGTCGATCGTGGAGCGCACGATCGAGGCGGAGCGCTCGTCCTGGAGCAGCGGCAGCACGAAGGACCTGTCGATCTTCACCTCGTCCACGTCGAGCTCCTGCAGATAGACCAGCGACGAGTAGCCGGTGCCGTAGTCGTCGATCGCCGACCGCACGCCCATCGCGCGCAGGGCCGTCAGGACTGTACGCGCTCGATCCCGGTCCTTGAGCAGCGCCTCCTCGGTGATCTCCACCTGGATCGCGGAGCCCGGGAGCCCGTAGGACGACAGCAGTCCCTCCATGAGCACCGGCAGCCGGTCGTTGCGGAACGTCATGGCGGGGATGTTCACGGCGATGGGCAGGTCGATGCCGATCGCCCGCCAGCGTGCCGCCTGGGCCGCCGCCGCATCGAGGACTGCGACCGTCACCTCCCCCATGAGACCTGCACGCGTGGCGAGCGGCAGGAACCCGTACGGAGGGACGACACCGATCCCCGGGCGGTCCCAGCGGACCAGAGCCTCGACCCCTTCGAGGTCGCCGGTCGCGAGCGAGATCTTCGGCTGGAAGTGCAGCACCAGCTCGCCGGCGCGGATCCCCTCGCGCAGCTCCGCGACCCGCTGCAGGTGGTCCTCGCCCGCCATGTCCACCTCAGGGTCGAAGACCGCGACGCCCAGGCCGTCGACCTTCGCGCGGTACATCGCGATGTCAGCGCGTCGAAGAAGGACGGGAAGGTCGGCCCCATCGTCAGGAGCCGCCGCGATGCCGACGCTGACACCCAGCGCGACCGCGGTGCCGTGCACCTCGAACGGCTTCTCGAGCGCAGCCCTCATCCTGTGCGCGAGCAGGGCCGCGTCGGAGCCGTCGAGCTGCGGCACGAGCACCGCGAACTCGTCGCCGCCGAGCCTGCCCAGAAGCGGGTCCACTCCGGCGACAGCGAGGGTGAGTCGTTCGGTGACGGCGCGCAGCACCTGGTCTCCCGCCTCATGGCCCAGGCTGTCGTTCACCTCCTTGAACCCGTCCAGGTCGGCGTGGAGCAGCGCTGCTCTGCCGTCGGTCTCCACCTCGAGCAGCAGCTGCGCCCCCTCGATCGCGAAGCCGCGACGATTGAGCAGCCCGGTGAGGTCGTCCGTCGTCGCCTCACGCCGCGCGTCCATCAGCTGGAGGGTCGACCGCACCGTGGCGTTCAGCCTGACGAGCACGCCGCCCATCGCGGCGATCGCCATGCCGATCGTGAGAACGGGGATGGGGACGGCGGTGCCGATGACGAGCGTGGCGGTGGCGGCGATGAGCGTGGCGCCCGGCACGACCATGAGGCCCCGCGATCCCGAGGCCGCCGTCTGCCTTGAGGCGGCGGGGATCCACGCCGCTGCGGCGAGCAGGAGCGCGCTGAGGGGCCAGAGGCCGTCCATCCAGGTGCCCTCGTCGTAGGAGTCGGTCGCGAGGAGGTTCCAGTAGAGGAGGTCCGCGAGCGCGGAGACCACCATGGAGGCTCCGATGAGGACGAGCGCCTCCGCCCGCCTGATGCCGACGAGCGCGATGCCGACACCGGCGATGAGCATGACGATCGTGTCGCCCACCGGGTAGGCGACGCCGACGAGGATCGCGGCGGTGCCGCCCGTGAGGGTGTCGGTGAGGGGTGCGAGGAAGACCGCTCCCACGAGGCCCGCCGTCGCGAGCGCGAGCATGATCCCGTCGAGCCAGACGGCGCCGGGAATCTGCCTTGCCCTCGCGCGCACGAAGACGACGACCCCCGCGATCGCGAACGGGTAGTAGCCCAGATAGAACGGATCGGCGATCGACGGGAAGGGTTCCGGCTCCCGGCCGGACACGACCTGCGTGTAGATGAAGTCGCCGAGCGTCGCCAGGATGAGCGCGGTGCCGAGGAGGAACCAGACGGACCTGTCGCCGCTGCGGCGGCAGCAGCCTCGCATGAACGTCAGCACCGCGGCGCCGCCGACGATCGAGAGGTAGAGGGTCATGTCGCGGTGCGGATGGTCGCCCGGGCCGAGGGCCACCAGCCATACCTCCAGCGCGACCCACGCGACGATCAGCGCGGACAACGTGAGCATGACGATGAGCGGCACCTGACGAGCGCCTGCGCCCGCGAGGTCACCGCCCACCGGGCTGACACGTCCATCCATGAGGTTCCTATCGACCCGAGGAGGCCGTCGTTGAGCGTCGGCGCGCACGCGTGAGCGCGAGAGATTCAAGGCGGGAGGGGCCGGTCGCGCCGCGCACGACGACGCCCCGCCTGCAGCATGCAGACGGGGCGTCGGAGAGAAAGATGCGGCGCGTGACGCCCTCAGCTCGTCACGCGCCGCAAGACTGTGTGTCGCGCTAGCGCTGGAGGGACTCCAGGAGCTCGCTCGCGTACCGGTGCGTGCCCGGGAGCGACTCGATCCACACGCGCGGAGGCTGGCGCACGAGGTTCGCGACGCGCATCGCGACCGCCTTCGCGCCGATGTGGTCCCGGAGCTCGGCGATGCCGATGCCCAGGCCGGCGCCACGCTCGACGAGCACGGCGTAGAGCCCGTCGCCCATGCGGGCCATCGGGTGCCCCGCGCCGTAGGCGCCGGTGAGCGCCTGGCCGACGGCGGCGTTGCGTGCCATGCGCTGCCAGGGGTCGTTGTCCTCGACGGAGACGTCCACCATCACGAGCGCGTGAGTGTCGATCACCTTGAGCCCGGTGCGCTCCGCGGCTCCGTAGACCTCCGCGAGGCGCTGCACCATGTACTCGGGGGTGCCGAGGCCCGACTCGGGGTCGTGCATCTGCGTGGACACCTGCGCGGTGGCGTCTCCCTCGGTCCACCCCTCACAGAGCGAACGGATCGAGCGGATCGGCGCCGACTCGTAACCGGCCGAGCGGAACAGGACGGCCATGTCGTCGATCGCCTCGGTGATGCCGACGCCGGCGGCGGCGCGGGCCTGGCCCAGCCGATACGCGGCGGGGGCGGTGTCGAGTCGCGCCTCAAGCGCCTCGACCAGGGCCTCGGCGGCGGGCGTGTACCAGTCGCCGGGGCGCAGCCACACCGAGTCCACCGAGGCCGACTCCCACGTGCGCAGGAGCGAGCCGACGGCGGTCCTCGAGACGTTCACATCGCTGCTCATGCCAGATGAGACGGGCGGCCATGACACCTATGACGCGGTTCTTCGAAGAATTTCTTCGGCGAGTCGCGCCGGTGTCCGGTTTATCCATCTGTGACCAATTGCTCACGCCGTGGCCTTGAATGTTCCTTCGCGTACACGAGAAAATAGCGGCACCCGCCGAACCCCTGCGGCGGCGACGAAGGAAGCCATGAGTCACGAGGCCATCGCACTGTGGACGGATTCGTCCAGCGATCCCGAGCTCATCGCGGGCGTGCGCGCCGGCGATGCGGCGGCCTTCGGCGTGCTCTACGAGCGCCACGTCGACGCGGCCCGCAAGGTCGCCGCGCAGTACACGAACACTGCAGCCGACATCGACGACGTCGTGTCCGAGTCCTTCTCGCGCGTGCTGCGGGCGCTGCAGCGTGGCGATGGCCCCGACCTCGCCTTCCGCGCCTATCTCTTCACGATCGTCCGCCGCACAGGCATGGACGTCATCAATCGCGGCGCACGCACGCGTCCCCGCGAGGACATGGGCGAGTACGAGGCCGCGCTCGGCTACGGCGCCTCGTCCGAAGAGCCTGCGATAGAGGGCTTCGAGCAGGGACTCGTCGCGGACGCCTTCCGTTCGCTGCCTGAGCGCTGGCAGGCCGTCCTCTGGTACACCGAGGTCGAGAAGAAGAGCCCGAAGGAGATCGCCCCGCTGCTCGGTCTGAGCGCGAACGGCGTCGCGGCGCTCGCCTACCGTGCGCGCGAGGCTCTCCGCCAGGCCTACCTGCAGCAGCACCTGGCCACGTCGGACCAGGTGGACTGCCTTGAGGCGAACACCCAGCTGGGCGCGTACGTGCGCGGCGGGCTGAGCAAGCGAGAGACGTCGCGTGTGGACGTCCACGTGCAGTCGTGCGAACGATGCACCGCACTGGTCGCCGAGCTCGAGGACGTCAATCGAGGCATGCGGGGGATCATCGCCCCTCTAGTGATGGGCGTCCTCGGAGTGGGGGCGCTCGAGGGGGGACTTCCGATCGGCGGCGCGCTCGGTGCTGGGGCCGCGGGTGCCGCATCCGGCAGCGGCGCCGCGGGCGGAGCAGGAGCTTCCGGCACGGGTGCCGGTGCCGCATCCGGCGGAGCGACCGCCACGTCGGCCACCTCCGTGGGCGGTGTCGCGGCGGGTGCCGCAGGCGCCGGCGGGCTCGCCTCGGCGGGCGCGGCGGGCACCGCGGCGACGGCAGGCACCGTCGCAGGCTTCCTCGGCACGGCCGCGTCCCTTGCGTTGCCGATCGCTGCGACGGTCGGCGTGGTCGCGCTGGCCGCGACGGGAGCCTCCTATCTGGGCCTCTTCGGCCCCGGAGACGAGCCGGCGGCAGCGCCCGTCCCGTCGGAGACCGCGGCCACGGCCTCGGCGGAGAGCCCCGCCGCTGGCGCGAGCACGCCGGCCGAGGCGTCGCCCGAGGCGAGCGTGGCCCCCGACGCGGAGGAGGAGCCGGAGAGCAGCGGTACCGCCGAGGCGGCTCCGGTGATCGAGCTCGAGCCCGCCTCCCAGACCTCTGACGACGACTCGACCTCGTCGGACGACGCGGCGGCGCCGAACGAGACGGAGGCTCCCCAGGAGCCCACCTCCGAGGACACGCCCGAGCCCGAGCCCGAGCCGACGACGCCTCCCACCACCATCAAGCCGACGACGCCTCCGACCACTCCCCCGCCTCCGCCGCCCACCGAGCCGCCGGTCGCGCTGGCGAGCCTGTCGATCCAGCAGGCGCCGCTGGGCTTCCTGTCGATCTCGTCGAGCGCCCCGTCCGTTCCCGTGACCGTGGACAACGACGGTGAGGGCGCGGCCGAGGATGTGACCGCGGAGATCACCCTTCCGGACGGCCTGACGTTCTCCACTCCGGACGCGGGCGGCATGGGCTTCTCGCTCCTGCAGTCCGACCTGCTCGGCGACTACCTGACGTTCGCCGCGGAAGGCACCTTCACCGTCGGCGGGTGGGAGTGCACCCTCTCCGACGACAGGTCCACCGCCTCATGCGATCTGGCGAGCCTGGGCTCCGGCGAGTCGACCACGCTCGACCTCGACGTGGACATTCGAGGCGCACTCGCGTCCGACGCGACGACGTCGTTCCGGGTCTCCGCGGGTGACGACACGTTCGAGTACACCGTCCGCACCGGACTGTCCTCCGCGTCGTCCCTGCTGGTGCCCGCCTACTGGACGTCCGGACAGGTCGCCGCGACCCAGGTGGGCGCAAGCCTCCTCGAGTGCCGCACCGGCGACCACTCGTGCGGTCACGCCGCCGACTTCAACGGCAACGCCTCGATGCCGTCCCTCAACGGCCGCTACTACGACCTGGTTCCCGCGGACGGGCTCGCGGGCCGCGACGCGTCGAACGTGACCGAGCTCGACCTCCCGGCAGGCGCGACGGTCGAGTACGCGATGCTCGAGTGGGCGGCCAGCAGCTCGGTGCACGATTCGACCTTCGATTCGGACACGGCAGCCGCGAAGCTCCACGTCCCGGGCGCGACCGAGCTGCTTGACATCACTGCGGACGACGTGGATGTGAGCACCGACGCCGACGGCCGCGCCGTCTACCAGGCGCGCCTCGACATCACGGACCTCGTCGCGGCCGCCGGGGCCGGCACCTACGGTCTCGCCGACGTGGCGCTCGCCAACGACCCGCACGACCCGGCGGCCGTCCGCGACTACTACGCAGGGTTCACTCTCACGGTCGTCTACTCGGACGACTCGCTGCCCGAGGCGTCCGTCGCCGTGTACGACGGCACCCAGTGGGTAGTCCCGGGCACGATGGCTCGACTCGACCTGTTCGCGCCCCGTGCCGCGAACGTCACGGTGGGCGTCGTCGGCTGGGGTGGCGAGCGCGGCACCATCGGCGAGCAGCTCGACATCGACGGCGACACTCTCGCCCCGCTGCACTGGCGCAACGGCTCGGTCTCGACCGCCGACTCGGGAAACGCGATGGACTCGACCGCCTTCGGATTCGCGAACGCGAACTCGTTCGGCGTCGACGCGAAGAGCTTCCGTGAGAAGACCGTGGGTGAGGGCCTTCACACGCTGACCCTCCACGGATCCGCCGACAGCTACCTGCTGGGCTCCGTCACCTTCACCGCGGTCGAGCGCTGACGCTCGCCGCGCCCGGTGCGCGGCTCAACGCTCGGGGCGCGGGCTCCAGTCCAGGTCGATCTGCCTCGCCGTCCGGGAGGCGAGCTCGTCCCCGTGCTGCCGTGCGACGACGTGCAGCGCCATATGCATGCCCGAGATCAGCCCGCCGGACGTCACCACGTCCTCGGCGTCGACCCACCTCATCCCCGGCACCGCCTCGCCGACGGTGGCGAGCTCGGCCAGGTCAGGGACGTCCTCCCAGTGGGTGGTGGCGCTCTTGCCCGTGAGGAGGCCTGCGTCTGCCAGGAAGAAGGCGCCGGTGCATACGGAGGTGACGAGGGTCGCCTCATCGGAGAGGGTCCGCACCGCCGCGGCGAGCACGCGATCGGCACGCCCCGTGGCAAGGTCGATGATTCCTGGGACGACCAGCACGTCGACCGCTCCCGCATCCGCTGCGGACGTCAGCCCCGTGACGCCAAGACCGCCGTACGCGGACACGTCCGCGCCGTCGGGGGCGATCATGGTGATCGAGTACAGCGGCGCTCCCCCATCCCTCTCGGACAGGCGCGAGGCGGTGAGGAACACCTCGTAGGGCCCGGCGACGTCCATGAGGTCGAAGCCGTCGAAGACGAGGATGCCGACGTTTCTCATGGGAGCACGGTAGCCGCCGTGCGGGGTTCCACGGAAGCGCGCAGCGGCGCTGGCGCCTAGCGCATCACCTCGTGGCTGACGCTGGGCCGGACCACGAGCCACAGGCTCAGGTGCGCGATCGCAAGCGTCACGCACATCACCGTGGCCATCGCGATGACGGAGATGCCGAGCATGCCTGCGACCGGGGAGACCACGCCGGCGATGCCGAAGTTCACGGCGCCGATGAGCGACGCCGCGGTGCCCGCCTCGCGCGGGTGATCGGCGAGCGCGAGGATCTGCACCGTCGGCATGACGAACCCGAGCGGCGCGACGCAGAGGAACAGCGACGCGAGCACGCCCACGAGGCCCAGGTCGAAAAGGCCCACGATCAGCAGCGACACGGCGCCGAGCGCCACGAGCGACAGCCCCAGCGTCATCACCATGCGCGGCGGATAGCGCCTCATCAGGCGCGCGCCGGTCTGGTTGAAGGCGACGAGTCCGACGGCGTTCGCACCGAAGACGAGCGCGAACTGCTGGGTGGTCAGTCCGTAGATGTCCTGGAGCACGAAGGTCGAGGAGGAGAGGTAGGAGAAGAGGCCGGAGAACGCCATCGATCCGATCGCGATGATGCCCAGGAAGGTGCGGTCGCGCAGGAGCACGCGGTAGCGGCTCAGGACCACGCGGCGCTCGAAGCGGCCGCGTCGGTCGGCGGGCATGGTCTCGAAGAGCAGGATCGAGGCGACCACCGTGACGAGCAGACCGTAGGCGGCGAGCACGGCGAACACGCCGCGCCACTCGACGAACTGGAGCACCTGCGCGCCGACGATCGGCGCGAGCACGGGGGCGAGCCCGGTGATGATGGCCATGCGTGCGAGGGTGCGGATGAGCTTCTGACCGGAGAAGAGGTCGCGCACGATCGCCATGGACACCACGGCGGCGCCTGCGGCGCCGAGGCCCTGGAAGACCCGGCCGATCATGACGGCCTCGACGTTCTGTGCGAACAGGATGCTCACCGAGGCGAGCACGTGCACCGAGGTGGCGACCAGGAGCGGCCAGCGTCGGCCGACCGCGTCGCTGAGGGGTCCGATGATCAGCTGGCCCAGGCCGAAACCGATCATCGTGGCGGTGAGGGTGAGCTGGATGGACGCCTCGGTGGTGCCGAGGCTCTCGGCGACCTGCGGGAACGCGGGCAGATACATGTCCACGGTGAAAGGGCCGAGGGCGACCGCCGCGCCGAGAAGGGTGATGAGGAGGCCCCGTTGGCCCTTGGTGAGCGCGTCTCCAGGGTGCACGTCCACGCTCGCGGGCGACGCGGGTGCGGCGTCGGCGACGGCGGGACGGCGGGTGTTGAGGTCAGCGGTCATACGGGTGGTGCTCTCCAGAGGAACGAGATTCGAGTGGCCACAGCGGCGCGGGCGCGGTCCTCTCACATCCGTTCGTCGGGGGATCGCGTCGTGGATCGCGGCTCGACTCCCATGCGACGGCACGCGACTCAGGTAGTAACGACTCCGTGGGGAAGTGTATTCCACGTGTCATGAAACGACCAGAGCGGAGAGCCACGGTGCGCGGCACGTCACACTCCGCCAGACGCACGACGCGGCGGCCACGTCGTCACGTGGCCGCCGCGCGGTGAGGAGAGATGCTCAGCGGGAGATCACCTTGGGGGACGCGACCGCCTTGAGGCCGTGCGCGCCGAACTCCTTGCCGTATCCGGAGGCCTTGGTGCCGCCGAACGGGACGGCCGGGTTGAGCCCTCCATGTCCGTTGACCCACACGGTGCCGGCCTGGAGACGGGTCGCGACCTTGAAGGCCTCATCGGGGTCGTTGGACCAGACGGAGGCGCCGAGCCCCTGCTCGGACGCGTTGGCGCGACGCACTGCGTCGTCCACGTCCGAGTACTTGATGACAGGGATCGCGGGACCGAACTGCTCCTCGTCGACGAGCCGCGCGCCGTCGTCGATGTCGGCGACCACGGTCGCGCGGTAGAAGAGCGGGCCAAGGTCGGCGGCGGGCTCGCCGCCGACGACCACCCGGGCGCCGCGAGACTTGGCGTCCTCCACCAGGTCGCTCACGATCTGGAACTGCTTCTCGTTCTGCAGCGGCCCCAGCACGTTGCCGCCCGCGAGCCCAGGACCCATGGGCATCTGCGCCGCCATCGCCGCGAGGCCCTCGACCACGTCGTCGTAGACGGACTCGTGGACGTAGAGGCGCTTGAGCGCGGCGCAGGTCTGGCCGGTGTTGATGAAGCAGCCCCAGAAGAGGTCCTCCATCATCCCGGACATGTCGGTGTCGGGCAGGACGATGCCGGCGTCGTTGCCGCCCAGCTCGAGCGTGAGGCGGGCGAGGTTGTGGGCCGACGACTCCACGATCTTGCGACCGGTCGCCGTCGAGCCCGTGAACATGATCTTGTCCAGGCCCGAGTGCGCGGCCATCGCGGCGCCGACGTCGCGGCCACCGGAGATGACGGTCAGCAGCCCGTCGGGAAGGTGGCGCGTGAAGATCTCCATGAGCGCCATGACCGACAGCGGGGTGAACTCGCTGGGCTTCACGACGACCGCGTTGCCCATCCGCAGGGATGGGGCGACCTGCCAGACGGTGATCATCATGGGCCAGTTCCACGGTCCGATCGCGCCCACGACGCCGAGCGCGTCGTAGTGGATCTCTGCACGCGCGGCGCCGTCCTCGAAGACCACCTCGGGCTCGAGCACGGTGTCGGCGGCGCTCCTGGTCCACACCGCGCACGCGCCCACCTCGAACCGCGCGTTCGGGCCGTCGAGCGGCTTGCCCTGCTCACGCGACAGGATCTGCGCGAGCTCCTCCGCATTCGCCTCGATGTCGTCGGCGATGGCGTGCAGGATGGTCGATCGCTCCTCATGGCTGAGCGCGGCCCACGCGGGCTGCGCGGCCTTGGCGGCGGCGATGGCGGCGTCGAGGTCCGCGACGGTGTGCTCGGGGGCGTATCCGATGATCTCTCGGGTGGCGGCGTCGGGGATCGGCCGGCCGGTGCTCGCGTCCGCGCTGATGGCGTCCAGGATCGTGGCAGTGGTGCTCATCACATCCTCCTTGATGTTGCTGCCCATTCCACCCGATGGCGGCGTGGGCCCATTGTCTTGACGCGCACGGTGGATGACACGGCGCGCAGCCCGGGATCGTCGTGGCGGGTCACGCCGCCTTGCGCACGTCCGACGGCGCCTGGCCGAAGTGCGCACGGAAGGTGCGGCTGAAGTGGGCCGGGTCGGCGAAGCCCGCGTCGAACGCGATGCTTGAGACGAGCCTGCCCGCCTGGCGCGGGTCGACCAGCGAGTCGTAGGCCCGCTCGAGGCGGCGTGTGCGGATGACGGTCGAGACCGTGGTGCCCTGCTCGGCGAACAGCCCGTGGAGATGCCGCAGGGAGATGAAGTGCACGGAGGCGATCGACGCGGGCGTGAGCTCCGGCGAGACGAGGTTCTCGTCGATGTGGTCCAGGATGCGGCGCATGAGCGCGTCGTGCCCGTGGTCGCTCGCGCGGGTTCCGACCGCGGTCTCGATGACGGTTCCCACCATGTCGAGCGCGGCGCGCACGAGCCGGCGGGACGCGTGGGGCTCGAGCGTGCCGAGCTCTCTCGCGAGCCCGCCGATGTAACGGCCCACGAGGGCACCGGCACCGCTGTCGGAGCCGAGCCGCTGCGCTGTCACCTGGGCCAGCGCGGACTGCGGGATCTCGAGCAGGTCGCGGGGGAACATGACCACGGACATGCGCATGTGGTCGTCGAACAGAAGCGAGTAGGGCCGTTCCGTGTCATAGACGATGAGGTCGCCCGCGCCGACGCGCGTCTCCCTCCCGTCCTGCACGACCATCCCGCTTCCTCGTTCGATCACGCTGAACTTGAGGTAGTGCTTGGGGCTGCGGGCGATCAGGCCCTGCGTGCGGTGCACGGAGTGCTGGTCGGCGTCCACGTCGAGCAGGTGGATGTCGCCGGTGGTCGCGGCGTTGACCAGTCCTTTGAACGTGTCGGGGATCGACGACTGCACGTCGAGCGCCACCACGGCTCTCGAGACCGCGTCACGGTACTGGGGGAACCCCACGGGCACGTCGGCATCGCCGTCCTGTCGGACGGAGAAGTCCTGCTTCGCTAGCGTCGTTGCTGAGCTCATCTCGCCACCTCTTCATGGAAGATACCGGGCATCGTATATGATCTGTCATCTTTTGGGAACCCGAAAGGTTCCCGCGATCACGCGCGGGGATCCGGCGTGAGGGTGTACTTGGTCTGCAGGTACTCGTGGATGCCTTCAGCCCCGCCCTCGCGGCCCAGGCCCGACATCTTCCAGCCGCCGAACGGCGCCGCGGCATTGGAGACGACCCCCACGTTGAGGCCCATCATCCCCGTGGCCAGCTGCTCGATCATGCGCTGACCGCGCGAGAGCGACTCCGTGTAGACATAGGAGACGAGACCGTACTCGGTGTCGTTCGCGATGCTCACCGCCTCCTCCTCCGAATCGAACGGCACGATCGCGAGGACCGGGCCGAAGATCTCCTCGCGGAGGATCTCGCTCCCCGCGGCCACGTCCGAGACGACGGTGGGCTCGAAGAAGGTCCCCGGGCCATCGATGGCACGGCCACCGACGCGCAGCTGAGCGCCCCGTCCCACGGCGTCGGCGACCAGCTCGGAGGCCTTGGCCACCGCACGGTCGTCGATGAGCGGACCGATCGCCACGCCCTCCTCCGTCCCCGCGCCGACCTTCATCCCGGTCACCCGCTCGGTGACGCGGCGCGCGAACTCCTCGGCAATGCTGCGATGCACGATGAAGCGGTTGGCGGCGGTGCACGCCTGGCCGATGTTGCGGAACTTCGCGGCGATCGCCCCGTCCACGGCCTTGTCGAGGTCAGCGTCGTCGAAGACGACGAACGGCGCGTTGCCGCCGAGCTCCATCGAGGTGCGCAGCACGCCGGAGGCGGCCTGCTCGAGCAGCCGGATGCCCACCTGCGTGGATCCGGTGAACGAGAGCTTCCGCAGACGCGGATCCCGCACGATCGGCTCCGACATCGCGCCAGAGTGGTGGGTCGTGAGGACGTTCAGCACTCCGTCGGGAAGCCCGGCCTCCTCGAAGACCGAGGCCAGCAGCAGCGTCGTGAGGGGCGTGAGCTCGGCAGGCTTGATGACCGCGGTGCAGCCCGCGGCGAGGGCTGGCGCGATCTTGCGGGTCGCCATCGCGAGGGGGAAGTTCCACGGCGTGATCAGGTAGCAGGGGCCGACGGGATGCTGCGTCACGATCATCCGGCCGGTGCCTTCGGGGTTCGCCCCGTACCGCCCGGACACTCGCGGCGCCTCCTCGGCGAACCATCGCAGGAACTCGGCCCCGTAGGCCACCTCTCCCCTGGCCTCGTGCAGGGGCTTGCCCATCTCGAGGGTCATGAGCAGGGCGAAGTCCTCGGCGCGGGCGGTCACGATCTCGAACGCCTTGCGGAGGATCTCGGAGCGGACGCGGGCGGGCGTGGCCTCCCACGCGGGGCCGGCGTCGCACGCGGCGTCGAGCGCCGCCTTGCCGTCCTCGACCGTGGCCGAGGCGATGGTGCGCAACACCTCCCCCGTCGCGGGATCGCGGACGTCGAGCCTCGCTCCGTCGGAGGCCTCGCGCCACTGTCCGCCGATGAACAGCCGGTCGGGAACCTGGGCGAGGAGGTCGTGCTGGTGGGGACTCATGCGATGTCGCTCCTTCTGGCGGACGCGGCCGTCCGCCTGGTGTCAGTGGCTCATGGAGGGTTCGGTGGAGACGGCGTGGAGGTGCTGCGCGAGGAAGGCGGTGAGCGCCTCAGGCTCGGACAGGGGGAGCACGTGCGCCACGTACTGGTCGGGCCGCACGACGACCACGCAGCCGTCGCGGGAGATGCCGCGAGCGTCGAAGATGTCGTCCTCGGGGTCGGCGGCGTAGACCTTCTCGTAGTCGATGAGCCCGAAGGGACCGACCCGTGGCAGGAACAGCGGGTGAACCCTCTCAAGCGCAACCTCGTCGTAGGGCTCCTGGTAGATCGCCTTCACGTCGAGCACGGAGTCCAGGTCTGCGCCGAGCGGGGTGACGCGGGCGACGGCGCCGTCGCGGACGTCGGTCACCGCCTCCGCCCAGTCGTGAAGCGCGAGGCCGCCGCGGTCCGCGAAGGCGTACACGCGCCACCTGCCGTCGGCCTTGGCGTGATGGCCCAGGTGCGCCGGCACCGTGTCGGCCACGCGCCGGACGGGCCACGACCGGAAGCGCTTCCCCACTGTCACCTTCGCCGCGAGCGCCTGGTGCGTGTCCGTACCGACGATCATGGAGGGCGGGTAGCAGGTCATGAAGCCCGCGGGGAACTCTGCCGTGCGCGTGTAGAACTCGGCAAGGGCGTCGGGGTCGCTCGACTCGTCCGGCTTGCTGGCCATCATCGTGGACCAGGTGCGGTCGAAGTCGATGAGGTTCTGCGCGATCTCGTGGCGTTCGGCATCGTAGGTGGCGAGCAGCTCCCGCGGCGCTCCCCCCCGCAGCACCGTCGCGAGCTTCCAGCCCAGGTTGAAGCCGTCCTGCATGGACACGTTCATGCCCTGACCCGCCTTGGCGCTGTGGGTGTGGCACGCGTCGCCAGCGATGAAGACGCGAGGAAGGCCGTCGGCGCGCTGGGGTGCGTCGTCGAAGCGGGGGGCGATGCGGTGGCCCACCTCGTAGACGGAGAACCAGGCGACGTCGCGGACGTCGAGCGTGTAGGGCGCGAGGATCGCGTTGGCGCGAGCGATGGCCTCCTCGACGGTGGTGCTGCGCACGCGACCGTGGTCCTCGGGGGCGAGGTCGCCCAGGTCCACGTACATGCGGAACAGGTAGCCGCCCTCGCGCGGGATCAGCAGGATGCTTCCCTCGACGGACTGGATGGCGCACTTGGTGCGGATGTCGGGGAAGTCGGTGACCGCGAGCGCGTCCAGCACCGCCCAGGCGTGCATGGCCTGGTTGCCTTCGATCTTCAACCCCATCGCTTCGCGGACGCCGCTGCGGGCGCCGTCGCAGCCGACGACGTACTTGGCCTTCACGACGCGCTCGGTCCCCTGCTGCTCGCCCGCGGTGTGGGCGAGGGTGACCGCGACGGGGTGCGGCTCCCCGTCGTGCACCTCGAGCGAGACGAACTCGTAGCCGTAGTCCGGGGTGAGCCTGGTGGGGGCGGCGGCCATGGAGGCGGCGAAGTAGTCGAGCACGCGCGCCTGGTTGACGATGAGGTGCGGGTACTCGCTGATGCCGGTGGGGTCGTCGATCGCGCGGCTGGCGCGGACGATGCGGCTGTGGTCGGCGGGGTCGGGGGCCCAGAAGTTCATGGAGCTGATCTGGTACGCCTCGGCGGTGATCTGCTGGGCGAAGCCGAAGGCCTCGAAGGTCTCGACGCTGCGTGCCTGGATGCCGTCGGCCTGGCCTACCTCGAGGCGCCCGGGCCTGCGCTCGACGACTCGGGCGACGATGTCGGGGAACTGCGCGAGCTGGGCCGCGAGGATCATGCCCGCCGGCCCGGCGCCGACGATCAGCACGTCGACCTCGTCGGGGAGCTCCTCGGGGGCGAGCGTGGCTGCGGCCGGGCTGATCCTCGGATCCCCGGACACGTAGCCGTGGTGGTGGAACTGCATGCCGACTCCTTCGTCCGCGTCAGTCTCGGGCCTGTCCCGCCGGTCCTCGTCGACCGTCAGGGTTGCCCCGTCCCGACCGATCATATACGATTTGAAATACCAATCAAGTGCGAGGGAGCTCATGAGCGATCAGACGGCCACCGGGACCACCACCCCGGACCCGCGGTTCACCGCCCTCCCGTCACGCCCGGGCAAGATCATCGCGATCCATCAGGCCTACGAGTCCCGCGCCGCCCAGCGCGGCCGTCGTCCCGACGCCCTCTCCTACTTCCTCAAGCCGTCCAGCTCCGTCGCCGCGTCCGGCGGCACCGTCGAGCGCCCGCACGGCACCGAGCTGCTCGCCTTCGAAGGCGAGATCGCGCTCGTGATCGGCACCGCCGCACGGCACGTGCCGCTCGAGGAGGCTTGGAGCCACGTCGGCTGGGTCACGGCCGGCAACGACCTGGGCCTGTACGACCTGCGCGCCAACGACCGTGGCTCCAACGTCCGGTCCAAGGGCGGCGAGGGCTTCACGCCGCTCGGCCCCACCCTGATCGATGCACGCACCGTGGACCCCACCGCGCTCAGGGTCCGCGCCTGGGTCAACGGCTCCCTTGCGCAGGACGACACGACCGCTGGCCTCATGTTCCCGCTCGCGCAGATGGTCGCCGACCTGTCGCAGCACCTCACGCTCGAGCCTGGCGACGTCATCCTCTCGGGCACCCCCGCCGGCTCCTCCGTGATCGTGCCAGGCGACGTGGTCGAGGTCGAGGTCGACTCCCCCGCCACCGGCGCCAGCAGCGGCAGGCTCACCACCACCGTCACGCAGGGCACCACACCGTTCGACCCGACGCTCGGGTCCATGCCCGCCATCGACGACCTCCAGCGCACCGAAGCGTGGGGATCACGCGAGGCCGCGGGCCTGCCCCCCGCCGCACCTGCCGGACCCGCGCCGCTCGACGACGAGCTGCGTGCGATCCTCGAGCAGACCCCCGTCGCGGCCCTCTCCGCCCAGATGCGACGCAAGGGGCTTGAGAACGTCACCATCGACGGCGTCCGCCCGCTCGTCACCGGCCGCCGCATGGTCGGGGTGGCCCGCACCCTGCGCTTCATCCCCCGACGCGAGGACCTGTTCGCCTCCCACGGAGGCGGCTACAACGCGCAGAAGAGGCTCTTCGACACCGTGCGCGACGGAGACGTCATCGTCATCGAGGCCCGCGGCGAGTCAGGGTCCGGCACGCTCGGCGACATCCTCGCCATCCGCGCCCACTCACGCGGGGCACAGGGCGTCGTCACCGACGGAGGCGTCCGCGACGCCGCCGCCGTCGCGGCCACAGGGCTGCCCGTCTACACCGCCGGGCCGCACCCCGCCGTGCTCGGCCGCAAGCACGTGCCCTGGGAGATCGACACCACGATCGCCTGCGGAGGCGCAGCGGTGCAGCCCGGAGACATCCTGGTCGGCGACGACGACGGCGTGATCGTCCTCCCGCCGACGATGGCGCGCGAGATCGCCGAGGCAGCGCTCGCCCAGGAGGCCGAGGACGCCTGGATCGCCGACCGCGTCAAGGAGGGCAACCCCGTCGACGGACTGTTCCCCATGAACGCCGAATGGCGTGCCCGCTACGACGCGACGCGGGAGGATCAGGACTCATGACCGTCACCCAGAGCAAGTCCCAGCGCGCCTACGACTGGATCAAGGAGCGCATCACCGACCAGCGCTTCAGCCCCGGCTACCGGCTCGTGCTGGGCACCATCGCAGCCGAGAACGACATGAGCGTCGTCCCCGTGCGCGAGGCCATCCGTCAGCTCGAGGCCGAGGGCCTCGTGGTGTTCGAGACCAACGTCGGCGCCCGCGTCGCCATGGTCGACGACCAGGCGTACCGGTACAGCATGCAGTCGCTCGGGATCCTCGAGGGCGCCGCCACCGCGCTCGCCGCCCGGAGCCTCGACGCCGAGGACATCGCGAAGGCGCGCGCCGTCAACGCCCAGATGATCGACACGCTCGACCACTTCGACCCGCGCACCTTCACGCAGCTCAACCGCGAGTTCCACACGACCCTGTTCGAACGGTGCAGCAACCCACGCATGGTCGAGCTCGTGTCCGCCGAGTGGGGACGGCTCGGCCACCTGCGCGAGTCGACCTTCATCTTCGTCCCCGGACGCGCGCAGGAGTCGGTGAGGGAGCACGAGGTGATCCTCACCCTCATCGAGTCCGGCGCGCCCCTGTCCGCCATCGAGGACGCCGCCCGTCGGCACAGGGTCGCCACCCTGAACGCCTACGTCACCCATGAACACCCCGACGAGGCATCCAGCCTCATCGACATCTGAGATCCGCCACCCCGGAGGCCACCATGACCGACTCCACCACGCTCACCGTCGAGCGTCACGTCCCCGCCGATCTTCCCGACCGGATCCTGCACTACATCGGAGGCGAGTCGGTCCCGTCGCTCGACGGCGACACCTTCGGAGTGCTCGACCCGGTCTCGAACGAGGTCTACGTGGAGGCGGCCGCCGGCAAGAAGGCCGACATCGAGCGTGCGGTCGAGGCGGCACGCACCGCGTTCACCGAGGGCCCGTGGCCGCGCATGCTCCCCCGCGAGCGCTCGCGCATCCTGCACCGCATCGCCGACGTGGTCGAGTCCCGCGACGCCCGGCTCGCCGAGCTCGAGTCCTTCGACACGGGCCTGCCGATCACCCAGGCTCTCGGCCAGGCGCGCCGCGCCGCCGAGAACTTCCGCTTCTTCGCGGACCTGATCGTCGCCCAGGCCGACGACACCTACAAGGTGCCGGGCCGCCAGATCAACTACGTCAACCGCAAGCCGATCGGCGTCGCCGGGCTCATCACGCCGTGGAACACGCCGTTCATGCTCGAGTCGTGGAAGCTCGGCCCGGCCCTCGCGACCGGCAACACCGTCGTCCTCAAGCCGGCCGAGTTCACGCCGCTGTCCGCCTCGCTGTGGCCCGAGATCTTCGAGGAGGCCGGGCTGCCCGCGGGCGTCTTCAACCTGGTCAACGGCATGGGCGAGGACGCGGGCGACGCGCTCGTGAAGCACCCCGACGTGCCGCTCATCTCGTTCACCGGCGAGAGCAGCACCGGACAGCTCATCTTCGGCAACGCCGCCCCCTACCTCAAGGGCCTGTCCATGGAGCTCGGCGGCAAGAGCCCTGCGGTGGTCTTCGCCGACGCGGACATCGAGGCCGCCGTGGACGCCACCATCTTCGGCGTCTTCTCCCTCAACGGGGAGCGCTGCACCGCCGGCAGCCGCATCCTGGTCCAGCGCGACGTCTACGACGAGTTCGTGGAGCGCTACGCCACGCAGGCCAAGCGGGTCCGCGTGGGCCTCCCCCACGACCCCGCCACCGAGGTGGGAGCGCTCGTCCACCCCGAGCACTTCGAGAAGGTCATGAGCTACGTCGAGCTCGGCAAGTCCGAGGGACGCCTCGTCGCAGGCGGCGGACGCCCCGCCGGGCACGAGACGGGCAACTTCGTCGAGCCCACCGTCTTCGCCGACGTCGCACCCGACGCCCGCATCTTCCAGGAGGAGATCTTCGGCCCCGTCGTGGCGATCACCCCGTTCGACACGGACGAGGAGGCGCTCGCGCTCGCGAACAACACGAAGTACGGGCTCGCCGCCTACATCTGGACCAATGACCTCAAGCGGGCCCATAACTTCTCGCAGTCGGTCGAGGCAGGCATGGTGTGGCTCAACTCGAACAACGTGCGCGACCTGCGCACCCCGTTCGGAGGTGTGAAGGCCTCCGGGCTCGGCCACGAGGGCGGCTACCGCTCGATCGACTTCTACACGGATCAGCAGTCCGTGCACATCACGCTCGGCAAGGTCCACAACCCCACCTTCGGCCGCGAGGCGACCGACCACTAGCCACGCCGCACGGCCGTCACGGCCGGTCCACCACTTCGACGCAAAGGAGCGCCACCATGAAGGACCGCAAGCCCACCAGCTCGGGCTTCTTCGTCACCGAGGAAGCCCCCATCCACACGGACAACCCGATCCCCACGCCCAGCGTGGAGCCGCCGGACATCCTGCGCTGCGCCTACATGGAGCTGGTGGTCACCGACCTCGCCGCCTCGCGCGCCTTCTACGTGGACGTGCTGGACCTGACCGTGACCGAGGAGGACGACGAGGTCATCTACCTGCGCTCGCTCGAGGAGTTCATCCACCACAACCTCGTGCTCCGCAAGGGTCCGGTGGCCGCCGTCGCCGCCTTCTCGTACCGTGTCCGCACGCCCGAGGACCTCGACAAGGCGGTCGCCTACTACACGGAGCTCGGCTGCCGTGTGGAGCGTCGCGCGGAGGGCTTCACCAAGGGCATCGGCGACTCGGTGCGCGTGGAGGATCCGCTGGGCTTCCCCTACGAGTTCTTCTACGACGTGGACCACGTGGAGCGCCTCGCCTGGCGCTACGACCTGTACACGCCCGGAGCGCTCGTGCGGCTGGACCACTTCAACCAGGTCACCCCGGACGTGCCGCGCGCCGCGAAGTTCATGCAGGACCTGGGCTTCCGCGTCACCGAGGACATCCAGGACAAGGAGGGCACCGTCTACGCCGCCTGGATGCGTCGCAAGCCGACCGTCCATGACACCGCCATGACCGGCGGCGACGGCCCCCGCATGCACCACGTCGCCTTCTCCACCCACGAGAAGCACAACATCCTCGCGATCTGCGACAAGCTGGGCGCGCTGCGCCTGTCGGACAGGATCGAGCGCGGCCCCGGCCGCCACGGCGTCTCCAACGCCTTCTACCTGTACCTGCGCGACCCCGACGGCCACCGCGTCGAGATCTACACGCAGGACTACTACACGGGCGACCCCGACAACCCCGTCATCACGTGGGACGTCCACGACAACCAGCGTCGCGACTGGTGGGGCAACCCCGTGGTCCCCACCTGGTACACCGAGGCGTCGCTCGTGCTCGACCTGGACGGGAAGCCACAGCCCGTGATCGCGCGCACCGACGACTCCGAGATGGAGGTCACGATCGGCGCCGACGGATTCAGCTACACCCGCGCCAGCGACGACCCCGAGGACCTGCCCGCCTGGAAGCAGGGCGAGTACAAGCTCGGCCACCAGCTCTGACCCACGCCCGAGGAGGCATCCATGCTCCCCCCTGAGACGATCGTCGCCATCGCAGACGAGCTCGCCGAGGCCGAGCGGACGCGCACGCCCGTGCCGCTGCTCACCGCCCGCTACCCGGACATGGAGGTCGAGGACTCGTACGCGGTCCAGAACGAGTGGCGGCGTCGAGGCATCGCCTCGGGCCGCCGCTCGGTCGGCCGCAAGATCGGGCTGACGAGCAAGGTGATGCAGGCGGCGACGGGCATCACTGAGCCGGACTACGGCGCGATCTTCGCGGACATGGTGTTCGAGAACGGCTCGACGATCGAGCACGCGCGCTTCTCCAACGTCCGCATCGAGGTCGAGCTCGCCTTCGTCCTCGGCGAGCCGCTCGAGGGGCCCGAGGTGACGGTGTTCGACGTGATGCGCGCCACCGAGTACGTGATCCCTGCGCTCGAGATCCTCGACTCGCGGATCGAGATGCACGGCCGCACGATCGTGGACACCATCTCCGACAACGCGGCCATGGGCGGCATGGTCTACGGGGGCAACCCGACGGCCCCGGACGCCGTGGACCTGCGCTGGGTCTCGGCGCTCCTGTACCGCAACGAGGTCATCGAGGAGTCGGGCGTCGCCGCGGCCGTCCTGAACCACCCGGCGACCGGCGTCGCCTGGCTCGCCAACAAGCTCGCGCAGCACGGCGACTCGCTCGAGGCGGGCGAGATCATCCTCGCCGGCTCGTTCACGCGACCCATGTGGGTGCACCCTGGTGACACGGTGCTCGCCGACTACGGACCGATGGGGACGATCTCATGCCGCTTCGTCTAGACCCGACCCTGCGCGACCGGCTCGACGCGTCCGACCGACCTCTCGCCGGGATGTGGGTGTGCTCCGGCTCGCCCGTCGTCGCCGAGATCTGCGCGGGCGCGGGCCTGGACTGGCTGCTGATCGACATGGAGCACGCACCGAACGGCCTCGAGTCCGTGCTCGCGCAGCTCCAGGCCGTCGCCGCCTACCCGACCACGCCGGTGGTGCGGGTGCCCGCGAACGACCCTGTGCTGCTGAAGCAGGTGCTCGACCTCGGCGCGCAGACAGTGCTCGTCCCCATGGTGGCGTCGGCCGAGGAGGCGCGGGCCGCCGTCGAGGCGGTGCGCTATCCCCCGCTCGGACGTCGCGGCGTCGGCTCCGCGCTGTCGCGCTCGGCACGCTGGAACAGGGTCGACGGGTACCTGGCCGACGCTGGATCCCACGTCTCGCTCCTGGTCCAGGTGGAGACGGCCGAGGCGGTCGACGCCGCAGGTGAGATCGCCGCAGTCGAAGGCGTCGACGGAGTGTTCGTCGGGCCGAGCGACCTGGCCGCCTCCATGGGGCTGCTCGGTCAGCAGACCCACCCCGACGTGGTGGCCGCCGTGCTGCGCGCCTTCGCCGCAGTCCGCGCGGCGGGCAAGCCGGTGGGCGTCAACGCCTTCGACCCGAATGCCGCTCAGCAATACCTCGACGAGGGTGCGAGCTTCGTCCTCGTCGCCGCAGATGTGGCCATGCTCGCGCGCGGATCCGAGGCCCTCGCGGCCCGGTGGACGCCCGAGCCCGGCGCCGATTCGCGCCCCTCGTACTGACGCCATGACGATGCGTGCACGACACGTTCACGCATAGACAACTCCCGTGCCCCGTTGGTCTAGGGCATCATCCAGGCCCTTCCTAGCCTGAGAACAAGGGAGTGCACCGGCCCCGGAACGGTCCCTATCGCTGCGAAGACGCAGCGCGAGCCACCGTCGAGCGGGTCATCGTGCAACGTGACACGAGCGCTCCTCGCGCGAGACAACGCCGTCCCGCCATGACATGAGAGGCACGCACCCATGCACAGTTCACGCAACCTGAAGGCGGTCGCAGCCATCGCCGCGGTCGGCGCGCTCACGCTCGCCGCCTGCTCCGGCACGTCCGCCAGCGACGACCCCTCGAGCGAGGGCAGCGCAGCCACCGGCGACCCGATCGTCGTCGCGGCGCTCAGCGGCCTGACCTTCTTCCCCGAGGCGCCCGAGGCCGTCCAGGCGGTGTTCGACGACTACAACGCCGCCGGCGGACTCGACGGACGCCCGATCGACTACACCGTCTACGACGACAAGACCGACCCGGCAGCCTCCGCGACCGCCGCGCAGGACGCACTCTCGTCCGGCGCGGTCGCGCTCGTGGGCGGTTCCTCGCTGCTCGACTGCGCGGTGAACCACACCACCTGGGAGGAGAACGGCATCGTCTCCATCCAGGGCACCGGAGTGGACCCCTACTGCTTCGCGACACCGAACATCGCCCCCACCAACACGGGTCCGTACTTCGACACGTTCGCGACGCTCTACTACGGATCCGAGGAGCTGGGCTTCGAGAACATCTGCGCGATCATGGTCCCGGATGAGGCTGCCGCGAAGGCGGCCTACGAGCAGGCCATCGCCTCCTGGTCGGCCTCGACCGGCAAGGAGCTCTCCTACCTCGACACGACGCTCGTGCGCGGCCAGGCGAGCTACGCGGGCAACGTCTCGAGCCTCAAGTCGGAGACGTGCGACGCGCTCTTCGTCGCGGAGGTCGGCGACGCCGTCCTCGCGCTCCTCGGTGAGGCCTCCAACCAGGGCGTGGACCTCCCCGTCCTCGTCCTCACCTCGGCCTACTCCGACCAGTTCGCCGCCTCGGCCGCCTACAGCTCGGACATCTACCTGCCGGCCGAGTGGGCGCCCTACGGCGACATGACGATCGACGGCATGCAGGACTGGGCCGACTCGATGGATGCCCACGGCGTCCCGAAGACCGCCTTCTCGCAGGGCGGCTACCTCGCGGCGCAGTACTTCATCGACATCCTCGAGTCGATCGACGGTGACGTCACCCGCGAGAGCTTCACGGCCGCGGCGAAGGGCATGACCGACCCGATCGACTCGCCGATCGCCCAGGCGCCGTTCCTCTTCGGCGACGCCGACTTCCACCAGCCGAACAACACCGCCTACCCGGTGGTGCTCCGTGCCGGCACCAACGAGTGGGAGTCGCTCGGACCGCTGCTGATCGGCGACGAGATCGGCTGGCAGTACTCCACCGTCCCGGCCGGCACCTGACCCGACCGGGATCCCACCGCCGCGAGGGGGTCGACAGACCCCCTCGCGGCGCCCCGGCAACGACAACCCAAGGAGCATCGTGGACATCCTCGGTTCCCTCGTCGTCGGCCTGAGCTCGGGCGGCCTGTACGCCGCATTCGGCGTGCTGCTCGTCCTCATGGCCACCCTGACCCGCGTCATCAACTTCTCGCAGGTCGCAGTCGGCGTCTTCGGCGCCTACCTCTCGCTGAGGTTCATCCCGCTCGACCTCCCCACCTGGGTGATCATCCTGATCGCGATGGTGACGGCGGCGGCGATCTCCGCGCTGCTCGGCTGGATCATCGCGACCTGGCTCGGCGAGTCGAGCACCACCGCCCGCTCAGCCGTCACGGTCGCGACGCTCCTGGGGCTCATCTCCCTGTCGTTCCTCGTCTTCGGCACCAGGCCGCAGGCCAATCCGCCGCTCCTGGTGGGTCCGCTGTTCACCTTCGGGGACATCGCCGTCACCAAGGTGGGCGTGCTGATGCTCGCGCTCGCGGTGGGCATCGCGGCGGTCTCGAGGCTCCTTCTCACGAAGACCTCCCTGGGTGTGCGGCTTCGCGCCATCGCCGACCGCCAGACCGCCGCCGAGCTGCTCGGCATCAACGTCAAGGGCCTCCAGCTGTTCGTGTGGGCGCAGACCGGCGCGATGTCGGCCCTGTTCATCTCGATCGTCGGCAACGCCCAGGCGGGCAGCGCCAACTCGATGATCGTGCTGCTCATCCCCGCCGCGGCCGCCGCGCTCGTGGGCGCGTTCACCAACGTGTGGCTCGCCGTCGCCGGCGGCCTCCTCGTCGGCGCCCTCCAGGGCGTCCTCACCGGCTTCCCGAGCATCACCCTGCTCACCGACTGGGTGCCGCTCACCGTCATCGTCCTGTTCCTGCTGTGGAACCAGCGCAAGGAGGTCTGGGATGTCGCTCGCTGACACCACCGCCGCCACCTCGAGCCGTCAGCCCGACGCCGGCTCCCCCGCTCCCCGCCGCCACGGTCCGTGGTGGTTCCCGTGGGCCGTCGCCCTGGGCGTCACCGTCCTCGCCACCGGCCTCGCCTTCGCACTTCCCGACTACTGGCTGCTCATCGCGACCTCCGTGCTCGTGGCCATGATGTCGCTGCTCGGCCTCGGAATCGTCACCGGCACGGCAGGCATGATCGCGCTCTGCCAGCTGTCCTTCGCCGCCGTCGGCGGCTGGGTGATGGACCTGCTGATGACGCAGACGGCCCTGCCAGAGCTGCTCGGGGGCGCCGCGTTCGTCGTCGCCATGCTCGTCGGCGCGACCGCCGCCTCACTGCTGGGCCTCATCGTCGGCCTGCCGGCGCTGAGACTGCGTGGCGTGAACCTCGCAGTCGTGACGCTCGGCGTGGCTGCGGCGCTCGACATGACGCTGCAGAAGGTCTCGTTCCCCGACCAGTGGACCAACGAGCGTGTCCAGCGCCCGTTCGGCATCCCCGGCGCCGAGGACCTGTCGGGCAACCGCTCGTACTTCCTGTTCGTCGCCGGCGTCGTCATCATCGTCGCCCTCGGGGTGTTCTACCTGCAGCGCTCCCGCTGGGGTGCGGGCTGGCGGATGGTCGCGTTCTCGGAGCGAGGCACGGCGTCCACCGGCACCTCGGTCACCTCGGCCAAGCTGAGCGCCTTCATGGTGAGCGCCTTCATCGGCGGCATCGCGGGCTCGCTCATGGTCGGCCAGATCACCACCGCGAACTACATCACGTTCCAGACCCTCAACTCGCTGGGCCTGTACGTGCTGTCCATGGCGGTCGGCGCGCACCTCATCGAGATGGCGTTCTTCGGCGGCATCCTGTTCGTGCTGATCCCGGAGATCCTCAAGCAGTTCAACATCCCGCTCGAGTGGGCGAGCATCATCTACGCGGTCCTCGGA
Source organism: Demequina zhanjiangensis (assembly GCF_030418315.1). Taxonomy (GTDB): domain Bacteria; phylum Actinomycetota; class Actinomycetes; order Actinomycetales; family Demequinaceae; genus Demequina; species Demequina zhanjiangensis. Next base: position 12,235 of record NZ_JAUHPV010000010.1, on the reverse strand, counting down.
ATCCAGGCGCTGACCACCAAGTCGAGCATGGGCAACGACCTGCGACGCATGATCCTCGCGTGGCAGCGCAAGCGAGGCCTCAACTCGATCGAGTCGACGCTCGTCTCGCTTGAACCCGTGGGCGCACCTGTGCCCGCGGCGAGCGACAACGTGCTGCTCGAGGTGAAGGACCTGAGAGTCGAGTTCGGCGCCGTGGTGGCGCTGTCCGACGTGACGATGCAGCTCCACGAGGGCGAGATCCTCGGCCTGATCGGTCCCAACGGCGCAGGCAAGTCCACCTTCGTGGACTCCCTCACCGGGTTCCTTCCGCATCACACGGGCTCGGTGACGCTGGACGGGGTCGAGCTCGACTCGCTGGCGCCGCACAAGATCGCACGGGCCGGCCTGCGACGCACGTTCCAGCAGGACCGCGTGCCCTCAACCATGACGGTCGGCGCCTACGCCCGCTTCGTCGGTGGCAAGGAGGTGGATGAGGACCTGATCGACGAGGTGCTCGCCTTCTTCGGATGCCCTGGCACGCAGGCGCCGCTCCAGATGGTCGACGTGGGCACGCGCCGCCTCATCGAGGTGGCAGCCAACATCGCTGCCGGGCCCAAGCTGCTGCTGCTCGACGAGCCAGCGGCGGGCCTCTCCCACGAGGAGCATGTCGCCTTCGCCGATCGGTTGAGGGCGGTGCCGGAACGGTTCGGCGTGAGCCTCCTCATCATCGAGCACGACCTGGACCTGGTCCGCAGCGTCTGCTCCAACCTCGTGGTCCTCAACTTCGGCCAGGTGCTCGCCACCGGCCGGCAGGAGGACGTGCTGGCGAACCCCGAGGTCCTCAAGGCCTACATGGGAGAGACGGAGATGGTGTCATGAGCCTGGTCCTCGACGATGTCACGGTGCGACGCGGCATCGGCCCGGTGATCTCGAACGTCTCGCTCGAGGTGGAGCCGGGGAAGATCACGACGCTGGTCGGCCCCAACGGCGCCGGCAAGACGAGCCTGCTGGAAGCGATCTCGGGCGTCGTCCAGGCTGCCGGCGGGACCATCACGATGGATGGCACCGATCTGCGGAAGCTGTCACGTCGGCGCCGCTCGACGGCCGGGCTCAAGCATGTGGAGCAGGGCAGGATGATCTTCCCGTCGCTGACGGTGCGGGAGAACCTCAAGCTGACGGCCCGCACCCAGGCGGACTTCGAGGAGGCGCTCGCGCTGTTCCCCGAGCTGGAGAAGCGGATCGACAACGCGACCGTGCTGCTGTCAGGTGGCGAGCAGCAGATGGTGGTGCTCGCCCGCGCGTTCGCAGCCAAGCCCCGCTATCTGCTGCTGGACGAGATGTCGCTCGGGCTGGCGCCCGTGGTGTTCCTGCGGCTCATGCCCATCATCAAGCAGATCTCCGAGACCGGCGTGGGTGTGCTGCTCGTGGAGCAGTTCGCGCACATGGCGCTCGGCGTCGCGGACGACGCGGTCGTCGTGACGAGCGGCCGCGTCTCCTATCAGGGCGAGCCTCAGGGCCTGCTGTCCGACGAGGACCTGTTGAAGCAGGCCTACCTCGGATGACCTCACGAGCCGCGGGGTCCGTCGCGCGAGGCCACGCTCGTGCGGCGGACCCCGCTCCCATTCACGCCGACCCGGAAGGCAGACGATGACCGACAGCACGCTCGCGATGAGCAGACAGGTGGTGTTCTCCGCGGCGGACACCCTCACCCACGAGACGGCGCTGGTCCCCGCCCCCTCGGACGACCAGCTGGTGGTGAAGGTCATGCGCGTCGGCATCTGCGCGACCGATCTGCACCTGCTCGCGGGACACATCGGCGACCCGTTCCCCCTGGTGCCCGGCCACGAGTTCGTGGGCGAGATCGCCGCGATCGGCGCCGCCGCCTCCGCCACCCGCGGTGTCGGGGTGGGCGACAGGGTCGCGGTCGAGATGCTCCTGCCGTGCCGCTCGTGCGCGCGCTGCCGCGAAGGTCGCTACAACCTGTGCGAGCAGGACGACATGGCGACGGGACTCACGCGTGGCCGCCAGTACGGCGTGAACATCCCCCGGACGGTGGCGCCCGGCCTGTGGGGCGGCTACTCCCAATACCTCCACGTCCCCGCTGAGGCCGTCGTCCATCGCCTGCCGCAGGACATGCCGTGGGAGCGTGCCGCACTCGTGGAGCCGCTGGCCGTCGCGCACCGCGCGATCGCGCGCGGCCGCGTGACTCCCGGTGACGTGGTGGTCGTGATCGGGCCGGGACCCGTCGGCCTGCTGGTCGCCGCCGCCGCACGCAGTGCGGGCGCGGGCAGGGTCGTGGTCGTGGGCACGCGCGACGAGCGGCTCGCGCTCGCCACCCGGATCGGCGCAGACGCGACAGTGAACGTGCGCGCGGTCTCCGACACCGCCAGCGCGGTGAAGGACGCTTGCGCGGGGATGGCCCCCGACGTGGTGATCGAGGCCGCCGGCCTCACCGGCGCCCAGCAGGACGCCGTACGGATGGTGCGGCGCGGAGGACGGGTCGTGCTCGCAGGCGCCTGCGGCGCCGCGGCACCGGTCACGTTCCTCGCTGACGAGGAGCTGCTCACCCGCGAGGTGGACGTGCTGCCGAGCTTCCTCTCGGCGGGCGGCTTCGAGCCCGCGATCGCCCTGCTCAGCCGCGACGACCTCCCGTTCGAGGAGATCGTCACCCACACCTTCGGCCTCGATGAGGTCGCCGACGCGTTCGCTCTGATCGAGTCGCGCGCCGACGGCGTCGTCAAGGCCGTGCTCGACCCCTGGAGAACAACCGAGGAGGACACGCATGACTGAGACGACGACCGACCCGGCACTGGACGAGTGGCGGACCTACGACGAGTTCGCGGCCGGGATCGACACGTACCGCCTGCCGAACGAGGACCTCTCGGGGACCCGCATCGCTCTCACGCTCGACGACGGCACGTCGCTGTCGCTGGACTTCGGCGCGTCCGAGGTGACGTGGAGCGCGACAGGCACGATCGAGGCCGCCGACGGCACCATCGACCCGTACGACGCGGTCGCGGTGCGGCCGGACGTCCACTACGTGAACCTGCCGCTCACGAGCCGCGAGCGCACCGCGCTCACCCTCATCTGGTCGTCGCGCACGCATCGCGCGATGGCGATCGTGTCCCACATCGCCGACGAGGCGGTCGAGGGCACCCCGCAGGTCACGCAGGAGTTCTGGGCGGGCGTCACCGATGGCGGCGAGCCGACCGGGGACGTGCCGGGGCCCAGCCGCGACCTGATCGGCAAGCGCAACGTCTACAGGTACAGCCCGTACCACCTGTACGAGCACGTGTACCTGTCCAGCCAGCGCTACTCGTGGCAGTGCCTCGAGGGAGTGCAGCGCGGCCACGGCGACACGGACCTGTCGACGGTGTGGCGCTTCGAGCACGGCATCTACCTGTTCTGCTTCCGCGAGTTCAGGATCGCCGTGGCGAGCGTGTGGCTGCATGACCTGGGCTACCAGCTGCGCACCACGGGCATCTTCCTGGGTCTCAACGGCCAGGGCGAGTCCGAGCACTCTCGCGCAGGAGGGCACATCTACCCGCTGGGCTCCGTCGAGTATCCCGACGCCCAGCCCGTCTGAGAGGACCACGATGAGCAACGCTGACATCATCAAGGACCACTACGCCGCCTCCGATCGCGGCGACATGGACGGCATGCTCGCGCCGCTCGCGCCCGACGTGTCGTGGACCGAGGCGGCCGGCTTCCCGTACGCCGGCACGTACGTCGGGCCGCAGGCGGTGCTGGAGAACGTGTTCGCGCGGATCCAGGCCGACTGGGAGGGCTTCCAGCTGGTCATCGAGGACGTGATCGACGGCGGCGACACCGTCGTGGGCCTCGGCACGTACTCGGGCACGCACCGTGTCACGGGCCGGCCATTCAGTGCGCGAGTCGCCCACGTGTGGAACCTCGCCGACGGGAAGGTGGTCCGCTTCGAGCAGGTCGTGGACAGCGAGCTGGTGAACGCCGCGGCACAGGACCGCTAGCCGCAACCGAATCCAGGGAGGGCCCGCCGACCACCGGCGGGCCCTCCTTTCGCGTCCAGGGGCGGTCACGCGGCACCCGCGCATGCAGAAGGGCCGGCGATCGGGATGCTGCCGATCGCCGGCCCCGTCAGGGAGGAGGAGAGAGACCCTGAGCTGCGACTCCCGTCAGGCGACGGCAGTCTTCGCGCCCACCGTGAGCGCAAGATCCTCGAGCATGAAGCGCGCGCCCAGCTCGCCGATCAGGACCGCCGGGGCGTTGGTGTTGCCGGTCGTCACCGTCGGCATGATCGAGGCGTCGATGACGCGCAGACCCTCGATGCCATGCACCTTGAGGCGCGGGTCCACCACTGCCTCGTCGTCGACACCCATCCGGCACGTGCCCACCTGGTGGTGGTACGTGACGATCGTGCGACGCACGTAGTCCTCGACCTCGTCGTCCGCGACGTCGGGGCCGGGGTAGATCTCCTCGGCACCCCACTCGTCGGCAAGCGCAGGCTGGCGGCCGATGGCGCGGCACTTGCGGACTGAGGCGACCATCGAGCGCACGTCGTCCTCATCGGCGAGCACCTGCGGGTCGATCAGCACCGGGTCGTCGAGGCCCGGACCGGACAGCGCGATCGTGCCGCGGCTCTTCGGGGTGACGATGCCCGCCATGAGCGAGAAGCCGTCGTCGCCGCGCGGCTCGAGCATCTCGCCGTACATCGGCACGGAGAAGTGGATCGGCTGCGTGTCGGGGACCGGAAGCTCGGGAAGGCTCGTCCAGAAGTGATGGGACTGGGTGACGGACATGCCTGACTGCGGCGGGCCCACCTCGCGCTTCGTGGTCGTGAAGATCACGGGCGCCAGGAAGTGGTCGTGCAGGTTCTTGCCCACACCGGGCGCGTCGCGGACCACGTCGATGCCGAGCGCCGAGAGCTCGTCGGCCGGGCCGATTCCCGAACGCATGAGGATGGGGGGAGAGTCGAGCGCGCCCGCGGCGAGCACCACCTCGTCGGCCCTGAGCTCCACATACTCGCCGTCGAAGCGGTAGCGGACTCCGACCGCGCGGCCGTCCTCGATGAGCACGGAGTGGACGTGCGCGCCGACGAGGATGTCGAGCCTGTCCCGCACGGGCTTGAGGTACTCGGTCCACGTATTGGCACGCACGCCGTCGCGCATCGTCACCTGCTGCTGCGAGACACCCTCGAGGCTCTCGCCGTTGTAGTCCTCATTGAGGGGAAGGCCTTCCTCGACCGCCGCGTCCATGATGGCGCGCTGGATCGGGTGCAGCTCGTAGTCGTCGGTCACGGGCAGCGGGCCGCCGACGCCGTGCAGCTCCGACTCGCCGCCCGAGAAGTCCTCGATCGCTTTGTAGACGGGAAGCACGTCCTTCCAGGCCCAGCCGGTGTTGCCCTGGGCGGCCCACGCGTCGAAGTCGGCAGGTGCGCAGCGCACCCAGATCATCGCGTTGAGCGCGTGCGAGCCACCGAGGACCTTGCCACGGGGCAGGTGAAGCCGCCGGCCTGCGGCGTGCTCCTGAGGGACGGTCCGGTAGTCCCAGTCGTCCTCGCTGTGCCACAGCTCACCCATCCGGGACGGATCGTGGATCGCAGGATTCGTGTCCTCGCCGCCCGCCTCGAGCAGCGTGACGGACACCCCCGCGTCGATGAGGCGGCGCGCCACCACGGCACCCGCCGAACCCGCTCCCACGACGATCGCAGTCCTCGTTGACATGTGACTTCCCTTCGCTCAGGCCAATGAGCCCTCGACGCGGAGCCGCCCACCGCGACGGGAGCTCGACCCCCGGGGCGGTAGGAAGCGGCCGATCATCGTCGACGGGCCTGCCGGTGCCATTGTGCAGGCCGACGCCTGGAGGGGGCTTGACGCAGAGCGCGCCGCTGATGACGGAGGACGAACAGCCTCCTGCCGCCGGTAGCGTGAGGACATGACCGACGCGCCAGTGCCGACCCTCACCCGCTCGTTCCACGTGGAGGTCGAGCTCGGCCCGCTCGAGGACCACGGCATGACCCGCGTGGGTCACCGGAGGGTCGTGCCGATCGTCGGTGGCACCGTCAGCGGCGAGCTCGAGGGAGTGCTGCTCCCCGGCGGGGCGGACTGGCAGATCGTCCGGCCCGACGGCGCGATCGAGGTGGATGCGACCTACACCGCGAGGACCTCGACGGGAGGCTTCGTGCTGATCCACGCGCGAGGACTCCGCTCAGGTCCTCCCGAGGTGCTCGAGGCGCTGCTGCGCGGCGAGCAGGTCTCTTCCGACGCGTACACGTTCCGCACCGCGGTCACGCTCGAGTCGTCCGACCCCGAGCTCGCGTGGACGCAGCAGTCGCTCTTCCTCGCCTCGGCCGTGAGGGGCGCGGACACCGTGTCCTACACGGCGTACCGGGTGGGGTGACCGGACGCGTCGGGGCGTCCGGGCGCGAGGGCCGTCACGGCCGTCGGACGACGGGCGCCGCTGAAGGCGCGTCGAGGACTAGTGGTCGATGATGCCGTAAAGACGGTCGCCCGCGTCGCCGAGGCCCGGCACGATGTAGCCGACCTCGTTGAGGTGGTCGTCCACCTTGGCCACGACCACGTTCACGTTCGCACGGTCGCCGACAGCATTGCGCACGTTGTCGATGCCCTCGGGCGCAGCGAGCAGGCACACGCACGTCACGTCGGTCGCACCGCGCTCCAGCACGTACTCGATCGCCATGATGAGCGAGCCACCCGTGGCGAGCATCGGATCCACAAGGAACACCTGGCGACCGGTGAGGTCATCGGGCAGGCGGTTGGCGTACGTGATCGCCTCGAGCGTCTCCTCGTCGCGCTTGAGGCCCAGGAAGCCGACCTCGGCGTTCGGCATGAGCCGCGTCATGCCGTCGAGCATGCCGAGACCCGCGCGCAGGATCGGCACGATGATCGGCTGCGGGTCCGAGATGCGGGTGCCCACCGTCTTCGTGAGAGGCGTCTCCACCTCGCGCGCCTCGACCCGCACGTGACGCGTCGCCTCGTACGCGAGCAGCGTCACGAGCTCGTCGACGAGCAGACGGAAGACAGGCGACGTCGTCTCCTTGTCGCGCAGGATCGTGACCTTGTGGTCGATGAGCGGGTGGTTCGCGACGTGGAGCTCCATGGGGGACAGCCTACCCAGCACGTGGGCCCCGCGGGGCAGTACCGTGGCCGCCATGAACAGCCTGCATGACGCCGCCTACGGAGAGGCGATGGACGCTGCGCTCGTGCTCGCCCGCGAGGCGTCAGCCGAAGGCGACGTCCCGGTGGGCGCGGTGGTGCTCGACGAGTCGGGAGCGGTGATCGGCACCGGCAGGAACCGCCGCGAGGTGGACGCCGACCCGAGCGCCCACGCCGAGATCCTCGCACTGCGCGACGCCGCCCACCGCAGAGGCACCTGGCGGCTCGACGGGTGCACCCTCGTTGTCACCCTGGAGCCCTGCCTGATGTGCGCGGGCGCCGTGCTGCAGTCCCGGGTCCCGCGCCTCGTGCTCGGCGCGTGGGACGAGAAGGCGGGCGCCACCGGCTCGCAGTGGGACGTGGTCCGTGACGCGAGGATCGGCGCCAAGGTGGAGGTCGTCTCGGGCGTGCGCGAGGACGCCTGTGCGCAGGTGCTCCGCGACTTCTTCGAGAGCCGCCGCGAGCAGTGACCGAAGCACCCCGCACGCGCGATATCTGGCGCGACGGCATGAGGCGCGCGGTCGCGACCCTCGGCACGATCGCACCACCGGGCGAGCCCCGCTGGCCGATCGCTCTCCAGGCGACCGTCGTGATGACGGTGCCGCTGCTGATCGGAGCGGCAACAGGGCACGTCGAGGAGGGCCTGCTCGCATGCGTGGGTGCCTTCACGGTCCCCTACTTCGCGGCGCTCCCCCGGCTCGAGCGCCTCCGCCTGAGACCACTCGCCGGCCTGGTGCTCGTCGCCTCCTCTGCGCTCGGCGCCGCCGTCGGAGCCCACCCGCTTCTCACGAGCCTCGGCCTCATCCTGGTCGCCGTCGGAGTCGGCGCGGCCGTGCACGCCTACCGGCTGGGGCCGCCCGGACCGCTCTTCCCCGTCATCGTGTACGGCATGTCGGCACACGCCACAGCCGCGGGTGAGCCCTGGACGACGACGGTGGGGTGGGTGAGCGTCGGATGCGCCTTCGCGGTGGTCGCCAGCATCGTGCCGCTCGTGCGACGCGTGCACTGGCTCGTGGTCCCCCGCTCGCTGCGCCAGATCCTGGCGCGTCCCGAATGGGACCGCGGGGCACGGGAGATGCTGATCCGCACTGCCATCGTCGCCGTGCTGGGCACCGCGATCAGCATGCTCTACACCGACCCGGAGCGCGCCTACTGGACCGTGGCCGCCGGAGTCGTCGTGGTCGGCATCGTGCCCGGGCGCGGCATCGCCGCCACCCGCGGGCTCCACCGCACCGTGGGCACGATCGCAGGCGTGGGCGTCTACATGCTGCTCGGAATGACCCCGATGAACCCCTGGCTGCTCGCCCTCACCCTTGGCGTGCTTCAGTTCATCACCGAGCTCGCGATCACCCGGCACTATGCGATCACCACGGCCGCGGTCACCCCCCTCGCGCTCATCATCGTCACCTCGGCAGCGGGCGAGTTCGGCACCCCGGTCGTGGTCGGCGAACGCATCCTCGACACCGTCGTAGGCGCGGGCCTGGCCGTTGCGACAGCACTCATCCACGCCCCTGGACCGCCTCAGGCGGCGCGGCTCAACCTGCCGCCCACAGCCGATTAGGCGGCACGGTGAACAACGGGTATCCTTCTTCGCGGTGACGTGTCCGAGCGGCCGAAGGTGCAGCACTCGAAATGCTGTGTACGGTAACCCCGTACCGTGGGTTCAAATCCCACCGTCACCGCCACAGAGGAAGCCCTCGGCGCCGAGCGCGCCGGGGGCTTCACTGCTTCCCCGGTCGGTGATCCGACCCGCGCGAGGGCCCGAGGAGACCATGTGACGCAGGAACGCGGAGACCGCCCGTCTCGCACGCGGCGCGCCATGGACACCGCGGCACACGCAGTCCGCAGCCTCGGCGACGTGCGGCCCCACCCCCACCGTCGATGGCCGCTCGGCCTCCAGGCGGCGATCGCCGTCGCGGGGCCCATCCTCATCGGCAACGCTGCGGGCCACGCGGAGATCGGCTTCCAGGCTGCGCTCGGCGCCTTCGCACTGCTGTACTTCGGCAGCGCGAAGCACGTGGACCGCGCGCGGACGGTCCCGTTGATCGGAAGCGTTCTCCTGCTGTGCGCCGCCCTCGGCGCAGCCGCTGGCGGCTCAGCGGTCGCCACCGCCGTCGGCCTGATCTCGATCGCCGTGGCCGCGGGCCTTCTCACGCAGGTCTTCGACGTGGGGCCTCCGGGGCCCATCTTCTTCGTCCTCGTGTTCGGCTCGTCGGCTCACATCACGATGGCGACCGACGGAGTGCGCCATGTCGACCCGGTGTCGTTCGTGGGCGCTGTCGCGTCAGGCGTGGCGTTCGCCTCCCTCATCGCCGCCGCGCCGCTGGCCCTCTCCCGCCATCGCGTTACAGCGACTCCGCTCCGCACGCTCGTACCGGGACCCTCGTGGAGCGTCGACGGCCTGACGGTCGCGATCAGGGTCGCCGCCGTCGCACTGACCGGCACCATCCTCAGCGTCGCGATCGTGGACCCCGATCGCGCCTACTGGACCGTGTGCGCAGGAGTGGCGGTCGTCGCGATGCGCGCGCCCCGCCGCGCCGTCGCCTCACGCGGTCTCCACCGCGTCGTCGGCACGGTCACCGGCGCGCTCCTCTTCGCAGGCCTTGCGCAGCTCTCGCTGAGCACCGTCGCGCTGGCCCTGGTGCTGGGCGTGCTCCAGTTCACGATCGAGCTGCTCGTCGTGCGCCACTACGCGCTCGCCCTCACCTTCATCACCCCTCTCGTGCTGCTGCTGGTCACGTCGGCGGGAGGCACAGCAGGCTCCACGGTCGCACCCGAGCGGGTGATCGACACCCTCGTCGGAGCGACGCTTGGAGTGCTCGCCGCGCTCATCCCCGCACCTCGTCGGGCGGGCAACGCAGCGCCGCGCTGACGCGCCCCTCAGACTCCCCTCAGGTCCGCCTCAAGTCTGCGCGAGCCGACCGGACGACGATCTTTCGGTGCCCTGACCGGGGCCACACGAGAGAGGAGTCGACATGGTCAAGTGGAATCACCCGGCGACCGATGCCGCGCACACCAGGCCGCGAGACCCACAGCCCCACGCATCCCACGCACGGACCGTCCGCGCATCCCAGGTGAGCAGCACAGCGCTGCGCGACCGCTGGGTCACCGAGCCGGCGCGCAGCGCGTCGGCCCTGATGATCGGGATGCGATGACGGAGGCGCTCGGCTGGATCGGCTCCGCCCTCCTGCTGCTGTCGCTGACGCAGCGCGACATGCTGCATCTTCGGCAGCTCAACCTGGCGGCCTCAGCGCTGCTGCTCGTGTTCAACGCACTGATGCTCATCCCGTCGATGGTGGTCCTCAACGGGATCCTCGTGGCGGTGAACCTCTACCACCTTGTGAAGGTCAGCAGGTCACGACGCAAGGAACGCGTCGATATGGGACAGGAACTCAGGCCAGGCAGGTTCCGCCGCGCCGATGAGATGGCTCGCGCTGTCGAGCAGCACCAGGCGGCTGTCGGGGATGAGCGCGGCAAGGTCGCGCGCCTCTGACACCGGCACCCTCCTGTCGTCCCTCGAATGGAGGATCAGCGTCGGACATGACACCTGCGGAAGCAGGTCCCTCACGTCGATGCTTCCGAACTCCTCCAGGAACCTCACGGCGTTCGCACCGGAGCAAGTCCGCTTCTGGAAGCGCGTGAAGTCGTCCCAGTCGTCGAGGGTGCCGCCAGGGAGGAACTGGGACGCGAAGACCCGCATGAAGCTCGGGTCGTCTCGCTCCCAGCCGACGCGGGCGAGGTCGAGGTCGAGCACGGCCTCGGCCCGCTCGCCGTCGTCTCGGGCGCGCACCATGCGGCCACGGGCGTAGGCCCCGGCCAGCACCAGATGGGTGACACGCTCCGGATGCCGGACCGCGTACGCGAGCGCAACGGCGCCGCCCTGCGAGACGCCGAGAAGCGGGAACCGGTCCAGCCCGGCAGCGTCGACCACGGTCTCGAGGTCGCTCACCCAGTCCTCGAAGGTCGAGCTGGGCACGTCCTGGTCCGACATGCCGCATCCGCGCTCGTCGTAGCGGATCAGGCGTCGGCCGTCGGCCAACCCGTAGAGCCAGTGGCTCCACACCGCACTGCCCCATTCGAGGTCCAGGTGGGTGATCCAGTTGGCAGCCTTCATCAGCACGGGGCCCTGCCCGACCTCGGCGTAGGCGATGCGCACGCCGTCCTCGGCGTGACAGAAGCGGACCCGCTGCGCGCCGGGCGACGGCGGGGCGTGCGGGATCGACACCTCCGCCTGCGGCGTCTGCGTCGCCACGCTGGCCACGAACTGGTAGCCGCGGCCGTGCACGGTACGGATCACCCGTTGCGCGCTGCCGCTGTCCCCGACGGCGAGGCGCGCGGAGCGGAGCGCGGTCGTGAGCGCGGCTTCCGAGACGAAACGCGTGCCCCACAGGGTGTCGAGCAGCTCCTCCTTGGTCACCACGCGATCGCGGTGGGTGACCAGATGCGCAAGCAGGTCGAACACTCGAGGCTCGACGGAGACCTGCGTGCCCCCGCGCGCCAGCGTGTAGCCGGCGACGTCGAGCTCGCAGTCCCCGAATGTGTAGCGACCCCCACCCACACAGCGAGGGTAGCCGGTGAGGCGCACGGAGTCACTGCCCCGCGGGCCGCGCCCACGCGCGCGGCACGGTGCGCCTACCCTTGACGGCAGCGATCCATCCCGGAGGAGTGTCATGGCTGGCCACAAGATCTACCGCATGAGCTTTGCGAGCATCTACCCGCTCTACGTGAAGAAGGCGGAGCGCAAGGGCCACACCCAGGACGAGGTCGACCAGGTGATCGCGTGGCTCACAGGCTACGACGACGCGGGGCTGGCCGAGGCGGTGGCGGACGAGCGGACGCTCGAGGAGTTCTTCGCCCAGGCCCCGGCGATGAACCCGCACTCCGGGCTCATCACGGGAGTGATCTGCGGCGTGCGCGTCGAGGAGATCGAGGAGCCTCTGATGCAGCAGATCCGCTGGATGGACAAGCTCGTCGACGAGGTGGCCCGCGGCAAGCGCATGAGCTCGATCCTGCGCGCCTGACGGACTTCCGGCGCATACGGCAGGAGCGGGGGGGCCCCGGGGGGGGCGCGCCCCCCCGGGCCCAGGGGTCGGCGGGCCTCC
>NZ_JAUHPV010000001.1 GCF_030418315.1 Demequina zhanjiangensis | reverse complement strand
GGGGGGGTTGGGGGGGGGGCCGGGGGGGGGGGGGGGGGGGGGGGCCCCCCCCCCCCCGACGCTGAGCGACCCGGTTGTCCCGGATCACGGCCGGAAGCGGCGGTGAGTGACCCGCTTCCGGCGAAGGGTGATACGTGGTGCTAGCCGCGGATCCGCGCCGCGAGCGCGTCGCCGACCTCGGAGGTCGAGCGCACCGCGGCGCCCTTCTCCGCGGCGTCGGCCGCGACAGCGGCCTCGACCTTGGCCGCGAGCTCCCCGTAGCCGAGGAAGTCCAGCAGCATGCCGACCGAGAGGACGGTGGCCGACGGGTCGGCCTTGCCCTGACCGGCGATGTCGGGTGCCGAGCCGTGGACCGGCTCGAACATCGACGGTGCGGTCTTGTCAGGGTTGACGTTGCCCGACGCCGCGAGCCCGATGCCGCCGGAGATGGCCGCCGCCTCGTCCGTGAGGATGTCGCCGAACAGGTTGTCGGTGACGATCACGTCGAACGATGCGGGGTCCGTGACCAGCTTGATGGTCGCGGCGTCCACGTGCAGGTAGTCCCACGACACGGTCGGGAACTCCTGCGCGACGGCTTCGACCGAGCGACGCCAGAGGTGGCCCGCGTGCACGAGCACGTTGTGCTTGTGCACCAACGTCACGTGCTTGCGGTCACGCTTGGACGCCACGTCGAACGCATAGCGGACCACGCGCTCCACACCGTGACGGGTGTTCACGGACACCTCGGTCGCGATCTCGTGCGGCGTGCCGACGCGCAGAGCGCCGCCGTTGCCGACGTACGGACCCTCCGTGCCCTCGCGCACCACCACGAAGTCGATGTCGCCCGGGTTGGCCAGCGGCGACACCTCCCCCGGGTACAGGCGCGACGGACGCAGGTTGACGTACTGGTCGAGCGCGAAGCGCAGCGGCAGCAGCACGCCACGCTCGAGCACGCCCGACGGGACCGTCGGGTCGCCGATGGCGCCCAGCAGGATCACGTCGTTGCCCTTGATCGCCTCGAGGTCGGTGTCCGTCAAGGTCTCGCCGGTGGCGTGCCACCGGTTCGCGCCCAGGTCGAACTCCGTCGTGTCGAAGGCGATGCCCTGACCCTCGATCGCGGCGGCGAGGCACTTCAGCCCCTCCTTCACGACCTCCGGGCCGATGCCGTCACCCGCGACGACCGCGAGCTTGTAGACCTTCTCCGCGTCGGCCGGGCCGACGCGCGGGTTGTCGAGCAGCGTCACTGTGCCGTCCTCAGCGAGCGGCCGAGCCGTCGACGTAGTCCTCGTCCACCTTGGCGTCGGACCACGAGAACAGGGCGCGGAGCTCCTTGCCGGTCTTCTCGATCGGGTGCGACTCCTCCTTCTCGCGAAGGGACGTGAACTCCGGAGCGCCGGCGTCCTGGTCCGCGATGAAGCGCTCGGCGAACGCACCCGTCTGGATGTCGCTGAGGATCCCCTTCATGGCTTCCTTCGTCTCGGGGGTGATGACGCGCGGGCCGGACACGTAGTCGCCGTACTCGGCGGTGTCGGAGATGGACCAGCGCTGCTTGGCGATGCCGCCCTCCCACATGAGGTCCACGATCAGCTTCATCTCGTGGAGCACCTCGAAGTAGGCGATCTCGGGCTGGTAGCCGGCCTCGGTGAGGACCTCGAATCCGGTCTGGACCAGGTGCGACATGCCACCGCAGAGGACGGCCTGCTCACCGAACAGGTCGGTCTCGGTCTCCTCGGTGAAGGTGGTCTTGATGACGCCGGCGCGCGTGCCGCCGATGCCCTTCGCGTAGGACAGCGCGGTCGCCCAGGCGGTGCCGGACGCGTCGACCTCGACGGCGATGATGTCCGGGATGCCGCGGCCCGCGACGAACTCGCGACGCACGGTGTGGCCCGGGGCCTTCGGGGCGATCAGGATGACGTCGACGCCCTCGGGAGCCTCGATGTAGCCGAAGCGGATGTTGAAGCCGTGCGCGAACGCGAGGGTCTTGCCGGGCGCGAGGTTCGGCTTGATCTCGTCGTTGTAGATGGTGCGCTGGTGCTGGTCGGGCGCGAGGATCATGATGAGGTCGGCCCACGCGGACGCGTCGGCGACGTTCATGACGGTGAAGCCGTCGTTCTCGGCCTTCGCGGCCGACTTCGAGCCATCGCGCAGCGCGACGCGGACGTCGACGCCGGAGTCGCGCAGGTTCTGCGCGTGGGCGTGGCCCTGCGAGCCGTAGCCGACGATCGCGACCTTCTTGCCCTGGACGATCGAGAGGTCGGCGTCCTTGTCGTAGAACATCTCAGCCATGCGGTTTTCGCTCCTTGTTCGGGGTGTGTGGGGTACGGGTGAACCGCCGTCTGCGACGGCGGACGGTTGAGGTCAGGCGGTGACGCGCTCAAGGGCGCGCTCGGTGATGGATCGCGAGCCGCGGCCGATCGCCACGGTGCCGGACTGGACGATCTCGCGGACGTCGTGCGGGGCGAGCGCGGCGAGGAGGGCCTGGAGCTTCTCCGAGGTGCCGACCGCCTCGATCACGACCGAGTCAGGAGCGACGTCCACGACGTGGGCGCGGAACAGGTCCACGATCTGCAGCACGTCGGCACGCTGGCGGGCATCCGCGCGCACCTTGATGAGCAGCAGGTCGCGCTGCACCGAGCGGTCGCGCTCGAGCTCCACGATCTTGAGCACGTGCACCAGCTTGTTGAGCTGCTTGGTGACCTGCTCGAGCGGCAGCTCGTCGACGTCGACGACCACCGTGATCCTGGAGATCTCGGGGTGCTCCGTCTGGCCCACCGCGAGCGAGTGGATGTTGAACGCCCTGCGGGAGAACAGTCCGGCAACGCGTGCGAGCACGCCGGGCTTGTTCTCGACCAGGACCGAGAGGGTGTGGGTGGTCATGCGTTCTCCTCGCGCTCCCACGCCGGGGCGACGCCCCTGGCGTACTGGATCTCGTCGTTGCTGACGCCCGCGGCCACCATCGGCCACACCATGGCGTCGCGCGACACCGTGAAGTCGACGACCACCGGGCGGTCGTTGATCTCGTTGGCTCGCTTGATCGTGGCGTCCACGTCCGCATCGGACTCGCAGCGCAGGCCGACGCAGCCCATCGCCTCGGCGAGCTTCACGAAGTCGGGCACGCGGATGGTGCCATGGCCCGTGTGAAGGTCGGTGTTCGAGTAGCGGGACTCGTAGAACAGGGTCTGCCACTGACGCACCATGCCGAGCGACGAGTTGTTGACGATCGCCACCTTGATGGGGATGTTGTTCAGCGCGCAGGTGACCAGCTCCTGGTTGGTCATCTGGAAGCAGCCGTCGCCGTCGATCGCCCACACCTGCTTGTCCGGCGCGCCCACCTGGGCGCCCATCGCGGCGGGCACGGAGAAGCCCATGGTGCCCAGGCCTCCCGAGTTGATCCACGTGTTGGGGTGCTCGTACTTGATGAACTGGCTGGCCCACATCTGGTGCTGGCCCACGCCCGACGTGTAGATCGTCGTGTCGGGGTCGTTCAGCTCGCCCAGGCGCTGGATGACGTACTGAGGGTTGGACAGCCCGTCGGCGGTCTCCTGGTAGCCGAGCGCGTAGGTGGTGCGCCAGTCGTCCAGCTGCTGCCACCAGGCCTCGAGGTCCGGCTTGCCGTGGCGCTCGTGCTCCTGCGCGAGCGCGGGCACCAGCTCGTTGAAGACGTCCTTGAGGTCGCCCACGATCGGCACGTCCACGGCACGGTTCTTGCCGATCTCCGCCGGGTCGATGTCCGCGTGCACGATCGCGGCGTGCGGAGCGAAGCTGGAGAGCTTGCCGGTCACGCGGTCGTCGAAGCGGGCGCCGAGGGCGACGATGAGGTCGGCCTTCTGGAGGGCGGCCACCGCGGCGACGGTGCCGTGCATGCCGGGCATGCCCAGGTGCTGCGGGTGCGAGTCGGGCAGCGCGCCACGTGCCATGAGCGTGGTGACGACGGCGGCGCCGGACAGGTCCGTGAGCTTGCGCAGGCCGGCGGAGGCGCCGGAGCGGATCACGCCGCCTCCCACGTACAGCACGGGACGACGCGCGGTGGCGAGCAGGCGCGCGGCCTCCTGGACGGTCTTCGCGTGCGGCTTGGCGCCGGAGTTGAAGCCTGGCAGGTCGATGCGCTCGGGCCACTGGAACTCGGTCATGGCCTGCTGCGCGGACTTGGCGACGTCCACGAGCACGGGGCCGGGGCGGCCGTGGCTCGCGATGTAGAACGCCTCGGCGATCGCCCTGGGGATCTCCGCGGGGTCCTTCACGAGCACGTTGTGCTTGGTGATCGGTGCGGTGATGCCGACGATGTCGGCCTCCTGGAACGCGTCGGTGCCGATCAGCGCGGCGCCCACCTGGCCGGTGATGGCGACCATGGGGATCGAGTCCATGTTCGCGTCGGCGATCGCGGTGACGAGGTTGGTGGCGCCAGGGCCGGAGGTGGCGATGCAGACGCCGACCTTGCCGGTGGCGTGCGCGTAGCCCTGCGCAGCGTGGCCCGAGCCCTGCTCGTGGCGCACGAGGATGTGCCGGAGCTTGGTGGAGTCCATCAGCGGGTCGTACGTGGGGAGGATCGCGCCGCCCGGGAGGCCGAAGACGTCGGTCGCGCCGGCGTTCTCGAGCGATCGGATGATCGCCTCGGCGCCGGTCATCTGGCGGCCGTTGAGCTCCGGGTCCGGGTCCGCGTAGGGCGTCGGAAGGGCGCCGACGGGACCCGTGGGGGCCACGCCGCCGCTTCCGGCGGGGCGCGGCGAGGTCGGCGGTGCGGTGGGCTTCGCCTTCACCTGTGCCATCTTCTCTCCTGCTCTGCTTCGAGGATGCGGGGCGGTCGACGTCCGCCCCGCATGAAAAAACCCCTTCGCCGGAAGGCTTCGGGGAGGATGCGCGCGGACGATGCCGGGTCGTGGACTAGTGGTCCGCGCGCCCGATAAGTACTACGACGATCGCCTGCATGTCTTCACAGTACGCCCGGCTCGGGATCCACGACGACGAATCGGGGAAGAATCTCACATCGTGGTTCACCGTTTTACATAGTGAGACGCGATGGAGGGTTGCCACGTGGCCTCTGACCCTCCCCCGACAGTACGCACCACTCTCACAGCCGACACGCCGCGGCACGATCGAGCGAGGCGACGACACTCGGGGTGTCGCGCCAGGAATTGGTTCGTACTGTCTGGCGGGCGCGGGGCGAAGGAGGGCGGGCGCGGCGCAACCGCGTGGGACCGCACCGCGGGGCGAGGGAAGGCGGGCGGCGGCCCCCGCCTCAGTCTGCGGGCGGCGCGGAGACGGTGAGCAGGAGGTCGTCGAACTGCCACTCGCCGACCAGCGAGGCGTCTGCCAGGTCCACAAGCCCGATCGCCGTCACCTCGCCGGTCGGGAGTCCGCAGCGCAAGGCGAGCAGGCCTCCCGACGAGTCCACGCCCTCCGGGAAACCAGAGGGGCACGACCACGTGACCGATCCGAGGCCCGCGCCGGGTGCGTCGAACACCTCGACCTCCCAGGCGGTCTCGATGCCGCCGCTCTCGTCACCAGACAAGTACGCAGAGATCCACTCGTCCCGTCCTTGGGCCTCAAGCCGCACGTGGCGCTCGCTGACGCGGTCGTAGAACGCCTGCACCACTCGGGCCTCGAAGCGAGGCTCGGCGAACAGCCCGTCGTACATCGGAAGCGAGACCTCGGTGGCAGAGCCGTCCGAGATGTCGACCAGGAACATGGCCGCCACTCCGGCAGGCTCGGAGCCGGGCGCGAGGCGCGCGACATACGCGGTGGAGGCATCCCTCCAGCCCGCGAACGCGTAACGATCCGCAGGATTCGAGAACGTCGCGATCTGCGTCATCTCCCCCGTCGCCGCATGGGCGACGAAGACGGCCGTCGTGCCCGCGCTGTCGCCGCTCCTCTCAAGGAAGCAGAGCACAGGAGCGTCGGCGCCGGGTCCCACGAAGTATGAAAGGTCCTGCCACATCGTGCCGAGCCCATAGCCGTCCCAGCCCTCCTGGGGGCACAACGTGGACTGCGAGCCGTCGGCATCG
Organism: Demequina zhanjiangensis; assembly: GCF_030418315.1. Classification (GTDB taxonomy): domain Bacteria; phylum Actinomycetota; class Actinomycetes; order Actinomycetales; family Demequinaceae; genus Demequina; species Demequina zhanjiangensis. Next base: position 578,474 of record NZ_JAUHPV010000001.1, on the reverse strand, counting down.
ATCAGGTCCATGCCGGTCAGGTACCCGTAGAGCACGTCAGCGCGGCCGTACCCGAAGGCCGAGGTGATGCTCATCATCGAGCCGGTGCGCAGCGGGACGAGCTGCCCGGCGACGAGCTCGCGAGTCGGCGCCGTGGCCTCTCCGGTGCGCGCGTCGATCGCCATCAGCCTCACGCCGTCCATATCGGGTCCGGACACGGCGGCTGTCTCGAGCCACAGGTCCGACCCGTCCCACGCGGCCACCTCGCCCGCACCGGTTCCCTCGAACCCGCGCACCGCGTACCACTCGCCAGCAGGCGACAGCAGCGAGATGCCCACGTCAGGCTCGATGGCGTCGTGCCAGTCGAAGTCGAGCTCTCCGCTCTCGTCATAGCCGCCAGCCGGCCCAGGCGACGCGCCCGCCACGACGAACCAGCCGGCGCCGAGCTCATCCCAGGGGACGGCCTCGGCGGGCAGGTGAGGGACCGGGAGGAACCCGTCGAGCAGCGTCGCCTCGAAGGTGGGAGCCGGAGCGGAGGACGACGGGCTAGCCGAGACCTCCGTAGGCGAAGGCGTGGGCGTCGCGGGCGGGACCTCGGACGCGCCGCCACCCCACAGGACCACACCGGCGGCGGCCGCGCCGACGACCGCGACGGAGGCCGCGACGGCGCCGACGCGCATCGTCCGGGCACGGGTGCGGGCCGACCTCGACCGGGCGACCATCGCGTCGACCGCTCTCTCGTCGGGGGCAGGCTCGCGTGACGCGAGCTGCTCGGACCTTGCGCGCAGGAGACGGCCGAGGTCGTCGTCGTGGATGCCGTTCACAGTGACCCCTTCGTGACGATCGGGGCGGGCGAGGGATGGTCGTCCGGATCCGCCGTGGTGCCGAGAGCCGCGTTGAGAGCGCGGATCCCGTCGGACGTGTAGCGCTTGACCGCGCCTGGGCTGAGGCCGAGGAGGTCGGCCGTCTGCTGGATCGACTGGTCGTCGAGGTATCGCAGGATCACGCATGCGCGCACCCTGGGCGTCAGGTCGGCGAGCGCGCGGTCGATCTCCCGGGACCAGGCCGGCTCGGGGTCGTGATGGGCTTGCGGGATCAGCGTCGCGAGCCGCAGGGTCGCGTTCCGTTCGCGGCCCGTGCGCCGGTGCTCGTCGAGGGCACGCGTGGTGATCGCCTTCCTGACGTACGCCTCGGCGGCAGCCTCGGAGGGGAACCTGCGAGGCTTCGAGAAGACCGCGACGAGCGCGTCCTGCACCACGTCGTCGGCGCCGTCGCGGGTGCCGCGCATCATCGTCGCGAGCGCGATCAGCCTGCCGTATCTGTGCTCGCACAGGTAGGCCAGCAAGCCGTCCGGATCCATGTCTGCCCCTCTCACACCGTAGGAACGGCGCAGCGTCCCGAAAGGTTGTGCGAGGAACGCTACCGGGGGCGCCGGCGGGTGCTCTGGTGCGGAGGTCCGTGTCGCAGAACGATTGCTGACCAGGCCCGATCAGGACCCAGGTCCCAATTGACACATTGTCAATAAGGTCTACGGTCAAGGCATGGACCAGCGCCGATCCCGCACCGTGAAGCCTCCCGAGGAGCGCCGCGAGGAGATCGTCGACGCCGCCCGCACCCTCTTCGCCCGGCAAGGGGTACGCGCGACCACGTTCCAGCACATCGCCGACGAGGTGGGCGTCGCCCGCAGCCTCGTCTACCACTACGCAGGGTCCATGGAGCGGCTCGTGGACCAGGTGCTCGACGCCTGCGTCCAGGACTTCGCCGACGAGCTGCGCGCCTGGGACGCCGCCCGCACCCCAGGAGACATCGACGGCGCCGTCGCGTCGTACGTCCAGCTCTTCCGACGCAACATGCCCCACCGGATCGACGGGGAGGCGCGCACCGCGAACCCCCTCCCCCGCTTCGACGACGCGGGCCTCTACGTCCGCTACCTGGACCAGTCGATCACCGCGCTCCTCGACGTGCTCGAGGAGACCACCATCCCCGCCTACGCGGCCCGCCACACCATCGAGATCACCCACGTGCGAGAGACGTTCGCCATGCTGCTCCACGGCATCATCGGCCTGATCCGCACGAACCCAGCGCTCGGCGACGACGTGCTCGCCGACATCGTGCGCCAGACCCTCCGGCTGGCGCCGCACCCCACCCGGGGCCCCGACCGGGATCAACCCTCCGCGGACGCGTAGCCCGCGGAACGCTTCTCAAGGAGAGAGCAATGTTCCTGTTCGAATCGATCACGCTGGCCCAGGGGGTCATGTGGTTCGTGGTGCTCGGAGCCCTGATCGGGCTCAACGAGCTCTCGCGCCGCGGCCCCTACGCCGGCATGTTCTTCTTCATCGCCGTACCCGTGCTGCTCACGATCTTCGTGTGGCCGCACACCGCCGGCGAAGGTTCCTCCACCGGCACGTGGTTCCACTGGGTCAAGGTCTACTCGGCGCTGGCAGGCTGCCTGGGATTCCTCGCGATCCGGTACATCCCGCGCCTCGCGAAGAACAAGTACGCGCTGATGTTCCCTGCGGGGATCCTCGCGCTCAACATCCTCGAGGCGTGCATCCGCGACTTCCAGGTGGGCGCGATGGGCGCCGACGGCATGGTCGACGGCGTCTACATGCTCTCCGGCTCGTGGAACTACATGAACGGCATCGCCGGCCTCATCAACCTGCTCGCGATCACCGGCTGGATGGGCATCTACATCTCGCGTGACAAGACCAAGGACATGATCTTCCCCGACATGATCTGGCCGTGGATCATCGCGTACGACATCTGGAACTTCGCGTACGTCTACAACTGCGTGGGCGACCACTCGTTCTACGCAGGCGCCGCGCTGCTCATCAGCTGCACGATCCCGGCCTTCTTCATCCGCAAGGGCGCATGGCTCCAGCACCGCGCGCACACGCTCGCATTCTGGATGATGTGGACGATGGCGGTGCCGGCCTTCGTCGGCGACTCCCAGTTCTCGGTCGAGTCCTCGCACGACCCGGTCGCGCTCTTCACCGTCTCCGCCCTCGCGCTCGCCGCGAACGTGGCGCTCGCCGTCCTCCAGATCACGAAGATGGTCAAGGGCCGCAAGAACCCGCTCAAGGTCGAGATCTACGACGACACGGAGGCGTACAAGCAGGTCGTCGAGACCATCCCCGGCGCCCGTCCCGAGCAGCTCGCCGCGGCAGGCGTCGAGCGCAAGGAGACCGTGGGCGTCTGACGTCAACGCAATGGACCGGAACAGGTCCGCACCGCTCCCCGAGGGGCCCCGGAGATCACTCTCCGGGGCCCCTCGGCATACCGCGGATGGATGACATCGAGAGCCTGCGACTGGACGATGCGCGTGCACCCTGCCCCGGGGCAACGTGGAGTCATCGCCCAGACAAGGAGAGACACCATGACAGACCACCCCGCGTTCGTCGCCTACGACTACCTCACGATCGCTGCCCCGCGGGAGCTCGAATCGCTCCACGCAGACACGTACCGGAACTTCGGGTGGGACCTCGAGTCCCGCGCATTCGACCCTCGCCGCCCCGGCACGGTCGTGCTCAAGATCAAGCGCGACCGACGCGTCAAGAACCGCGCCGCGGTGATGGCGCTTCAGCGCCGTTGCGCGGCCGCACTCGACAGCATCGCTCAGCTCGAGCGGTCGAAGTCGGCGGCCGCTCTGCAGGTCTCGCTGGGCTTCGGCATCGTCGGCTCCGCACTGATGGCCGTCTCCGTGTTCGCGATCACGGACTGGGACCTTCCCGCGCTCACCGTCATCGCAGGTGCGCTGGGTCTTCTGGGTTGGACGGCGGGCTACTTCAGCCACGCCAGGGTGCAGGCGCGCCGCGCAGCGGCCGTCGCCCCGCTGATCGACGAGCAGTACGAGGTCGTCTACGCCACGAGCGAGGAGGCGGCCACCCTGTTGGCCGGGGCCGACGCCTGACGCGGCGGGACGTCACCACGAACCGCAGCCAAGGAGGGGACGCCTACTCCTCCGCGGTCAGCACCAGCATCGAGGCCTCCGAAGCGGAGGTGCGCTCGAAGAACCAGAACATCTGCGACCCGTCGGAGCTCCAGATCGGCGCGAGCACCGGACGGCTCGGGAAATCCGCGGTGTAGAACACCGCCACGGAGTCGCCCGGCGCGTCCTCCCAGCTCGAGACGAACGCGAAGTCGGGCCCTCGGTAGTTGTAGATGAACGCCGCACCCGAGCGATCCGGGAGCATCGTGGCGTACTGCATGGCGGCGCCGGGATAGAGGAGATCGCCGTCGAGCTCCCACGGCACCGTGGCAGAGTCCACGTCCACCAGCGCGAGGCTGCGCTGGGAGTGCGTGCCTCGGACCACCATCACCGTGTGCGCGTCGACCCAGTCGAGCGAGAGGGCGTCGGTCTTCGCAGTGACGAGCGACCGGTAGTCCGACCCGTCCGCGTCGATCACGGCGATGCTTCGCGACGCCTGACCCTTGGGCATCCAGAACACTGCGCGCGAGCCGTCGTCGCTGAATCGCAGCCGCGAGGCGATGTGCACCGCGGACTCCGGCACCGCGGTCACGGTCGCGGTGTCGCTGCCCAGGTCGTACAGGATGAGCTGCCTCGTCCCGTTCGCCGAGGACCACAGGAAGATGCCGGAGCCGTCCGGCACGAAGCCTGCGGACGAGGAGGCTCCGACGGTCTGGGTGGACCCGTCCGACAGGTCGACGAGGACCACCGACTTGGACTGGAGGTCGTGGTCGAGCCACGCGCGGTGGTCGTCGGAACCGAGCGTCACCGCCGCGAAGCGGCCGTCGTTGGTCACCTCGACGCTCTTCACCCACGCACCATCGAGGTCTCCGAGCTCGCGCGCTTCACCCGTCGCGGCATCGACGAGGGTGAGCCCCACCGGGCCGCCGTCCTCGGGCATCGCGATCAGCGCGAGGTGGTCCTGACCCGGCACCCACGCAGCCGATGACGCATTCGTCCAGACCCCGGGACCGTGATCGACGCCGGTCTCCACGTCGATGAGCTGAACCGTGGTGTCGTACTCGTCGAGCTGGGCGTACACCATCATGAAGTCGTCGTCCGGCGACAGTTCTGCCGAGGTCACGAAGTCGGCGATCTCGATCAACGTGCCCGTGTCCGCGTCGTCATACGGGTTGGCGTAAGGCGCATCACGCCCGATCTCCACCACATCCACGCCGGGGGCGACGGAGGGAGACGCGGAGGCCGAGGGGCTCGGCTCTGCCGCGGCGGACGGCGCGGTGCCAGCCGTGGCCGATGTCGCAGGCGACCCGGCCGACGTCACGGAGCTCGTGGGCGAGGCCGAGGGCTCCGCCGCGACCGTCTCCCCTGACCCGGCGACCTGGACGGCCGCGATCACGCCGATCAGCACGGCTGCGACTCCGGCGGTCGGCCCCCACACGATCGGCCGCTTCGCAGTCTGCAGCAGCCTGGAGGAGCGAGATCGGGAGACCACCTCGCTCGTCCCGGCGCCGCTCCGAGCTCGCGGGTCTCGAGGTTCCGCGCCCTCAGAGATCAACGGGTGACCACGTAGAGTCGAGCCTTCGCAGTCTCCGCCGGGTAGTCGCCTCCCGCGCACCACACGAGGGTGTCGCCGTCGGCAGACCACGTCGGATCGCAGGAGGAGCTGCCCGCCACTGCCGAGGCGAGCGGCGTGACGGAGCCGTCGAGCGCGACGAGGATCGGCTGCACAGTCGACGCCGTCGAGTTGGTGCCAGAGGTGATGACCATGGTCACCACGCCGGAGCCGTCGGGCGCCCACGAGAGACCGAGGAGACGCTGGTCGTTGGCGAGCGACAGGTCTGCCCACACCACGGGGCCACCGATGGATCTCACCATGCCGAGGCGATCGGTGGACTGCTCGTAGTCGGCCGCCGTGAAGGCGACGCGGGAGCCGTCGCGGGCCAGCGCCGTGTCCTGAACGTTGCCCGTGATGGTGGCGAGCGTCCCGTCACCGTCCCCGGAGGGGTGCGCGTTGCGCAGAGTCGCGCTGGAGGTGGACGAGTTCTGCCCGTAGATCATGAGATCGCGGTCGAGGTCGATGAGGTAGTCGGACCCGCCGGATGCCTGATTCCTGCTTCCCCCGTCGCCGATGCCACGGGTCCTCTCGCCGTATCCGTTGGAGCCCATGGTCGCCATGTGCGTGCGAGAGCCCTCTGCCGTGGTGAACACGATCCCCTCGGCTCCGTACACCGCATCCGAACCCACACCGAGCTCGACGTAGTCCCCGCTCGCCACGTCGATCACGCCGAACGCATGGACCGCCGGGTCGAGGTCATAGGCGTCGTAGACGCTGCGGTGGGTGATGAGAAGGCAGGCTCCGTCGGACGACCATGCCAGCGAATCCACGAGCCTGCCGCCCCATGCGACCAGCTCGCGCTCGGCGCCCGTGGAGGGCTGGACGACCGTCACATGCATCGTCTCGTCCGCGGTCCAGCCGAGCGCGACGCGCGTGAGCGCGGGGTTCCACTCGGCGACCGCGTTCCCGAAGCCTCCGTGGGACGCGATCCTCGCACCGGTGGCCGTCTTCACGACCATGGCGGTCTCGACGCCCTCCTCGGAGCCGACGACCGTGAGGAAGGTCCCGTCCGCCGACAGGTGGGGGTCGAAGAAGCCTCCCCACTTGAGACTCTTGGGAGCCACGGCCTTGCTCGTCGCATCGGGATCGCCCATCATCACGCCGTCTGCCGAGGTGGAGACCGCGGTGGAGGAGGCGTCGGGCACGCAGAGGGTGGCAGTCGATGCGAGCGCGTCCCCATCCGCCGGAGCGCCGATGTCCTGACCTCCCTCAGGTCCCGCCGATGCCTCGGCTCCAGCGGTGGCAGACGACGACGGCTCGGGGGACGCCGTGGCCGAAGGTTCCGCGGTCGCGCTGGGTGACGTGCCATGCGAGCCGGACTGCGCGTCGGCGGACTCGCTGATCTCGGTCGGCGACGGAGTCGACGAGGCGACCCCAGCCGCCTCAGCATCGCCACCACCTGACACGGCGACGAACACGAGCGCACCGACGACAAGTGCGGCGACGCCCGCCGTCGGCCCCCATACGATCGGCTTGGAGAACGCCGCGTACCAGGGCTTCTGCCCCTTGCTGGCCACCTCGCTCGTCTCCGGCAGCTCGGAAGCTGCGCCCGGCTCCTCGTTCACTCGTGCCCCCTCGTTCTCAGTACTGAATCGAACCTAGCGCGATGACGATCGAGGCGACATCCCGCTCGGGCAACGATCTCGTCACATTTCGGCAGGGGCGAAGCACTGCTCACCCCCTGCACATGAAACGAGGCCGCTCGAGAGAAGGTTGGGGCCCCGGAGCAGATCGCTCCGGGGCCCCGCTCAGAAGACTCAGATCAGGCGAGCACTGCGCCCTTCGACGCCGACTGCACCATCCTCTGGTAGCGGCCGAGCACGCCCTTGGTGAAGCGCGGCGCGATGGGCTCCCAGCCCTCCTTGCGCGCGGCCAGCTCCTCGTCGCTGACGTGCAGCTCGAGCGAGCCGTCGGCCACGTTCAGCGTGATCTTGTCGCCGTCCTGGACGAACGCGATCGGACCGGCGTCGACCGCCTCCGGCGCGATGTGGCCCACGCACAGGCCCGTCGTCCCGCCGGAGAAGCGTCCGTCGGTGATGAGCAGCACGTCCTTGCCCAGCCCCGCACCCTTGATGGCGGCGGTGATGGCAAGCATCTCGCGCATGCCCGGACCACCCTTGGGACCCTCGTAGCGGATGACGACGCAGTCGCCGGCCTGGATGGTGCCGTCCTCGAGCGCATCGAGCGCGGCGCGCTCACGGTCGAAGACACGGGCAGTCGCCTCGAAGACCGAGTCGTCGAAGCCTGCGGACTTCACGACGGCACCCTCGGGGGCGAGCGAGCCCTTGAGGATCGTGATGCCGCCCGTCTTGTGGATCGGGTTGTTCATCGCGCGGACCACGCGGCCGTCGAGCTTGTTCGGCTTGAGGTCCTCGAGGTTCTCGGCGAGCGTCTTGCCGGTCACGGTCATGACGTCGCCGTGCATGAGGCCCTCGTCAAGGAGGCTCTTCATGACGGCGGGCACGCCGCCCACGCGGTCCACGTCGTTCATCACGAACTGGCCGAAGGGCTTGAGGTCGCCCAGGTGCGGCACCTTGGCGGCCACGCGAGCGAAGTCGTCGAGCGTGAGGTCCACGTCCGCCTCGTTGGCGATCGCGAGAAGGTGCAGCACCGCGTTGGTGGAGCCACCGAAGGCCATGACCACGGCGATCGCGTTCTCGAATGCCTCCTTGGTCATGATGTCGCGCGCGGTGATGCCCTTGCGGAGCATGTTCACCACGGCCTCACCCGACTTGTGGGCGTAGAAGTCACGACGACGGTCGGCCGAGGGCGGGGCGGCGGAGCCGGGGATCGACATGCCGAGCGCCTCACCGACGGACGCCATCGTGTTGGCGGTGTACATGCCACCGCAGGCACCCTCGCCGGGGCAGATCGCCTTCTCGATCGCCAGTCGATCCTCCTCGGACATGAGCCCGCGGGACACGGCGCCGACCGCCTCGAAGGCGTCGATGATCGTGACGTCCTTGCTGGTGCCGTCGGACAGCGTCACGTGACCCGGCATGATCGAGCCGGCGTAGAGGAACACCGACGCCAGGTCGAGGCGGGCCGCTGCCATGAGCATGCCGGGAAGCGACTTGTCGCAGCCGGCGAGCAGCACGGAGCCGTCGAGCCGCTCCGCGAGCATGACCGTCTCGACCGAGTCGGCGATGAGGTCGCGCGAGATCAGCGAGTAGTGCATGCCCTCGTGGCCCATCGAGATGCCGTCGGACACGGAGATGGTGCCGAACTCGAGCGGGTAGCCGCCGCCTGCGTGGACGCCCGACTTGGAGGCCTGGGCGAGGCGCTGGAGCGAGAGGTTGCAGGGGGTGATCTCGTTCCACGAGCTCGCGATGCCGATCTGGGGCTTCGCGAAGTCGTCGTCACCGAGGCCGACGGCGCGGAGCATGCCTCGCGCCGCTGTCGCCTCGATGCCGTCGGTCACCTGGCGGGAACGGGGCTTGATGTCGGGCGTCTCTGTCATGGGGCCGAGTCTAGGACCGGCCACGCGCGCGTGAGCGCCGAGGCCGAAAAAGAGCGCTTGACGTTGACGCCGCGTCAACTTCTACGCTGATGCCATGACCGAGACCGACACCACCTGGGACATCGCCCAGGTCGCACGCATGAGCGGGGTCACGAGCCGCACCCTGCGCCACTACGACGACAGGGGCCTCCTGACCCCCGCCTGGACCGGATCCGACGGGCGCCGGCACTACGGCCACACGGAGCTCCTGCGCCTCCAGCACATCCTTGTCCTGCGCGAGCTGGGCACAAGCCTCGACCGCGTCGCGCAGATCGTGGACGCGGAGGATCCGGCGACGGTGATCGCCCTCATGCGGGATCACCTCGACGGGCTCACCAGCGAACGCGACCGCTACGCCAGGCTCGCGGCCACCGTCGCGCGCACCATCGACTCCCTTGAGAAGGGCAAGCCCATGACAAGCGAACAGATCTTCGACGGCTTCGACCACGAGCAGTACGAGCCCGAGGCGAGAGAGCGCTGGGGCGACGACGCCGTCGACCGGGCGAACGCCAGCTGGCAGCGGCTCGGCGACGACGGGAAGAAGAGGCACATGCGCACCGACCGGGAGATCGTCGAGGCGCTCGGCGCGGCCGTCAGGGTCGGCTTCTCCCCCGGCTCCCAGGAGGTGCAGGAGGTCGTGGCGCGTCACCACGCCTGGCTGAGCGAGATCTGGACCCCGGATGCGGAGGCGTACAGGTCGCTCACGCAGATGTACGTGGACGACGACCGCTTCAGGGCGCACTACGACGAGGTTGCCCCGGGCGCTGCACGACTCCTGCGGGACGCCGCCGCGATCTACGCGGACGCGCACCTGTAGAAGACGCACGCCTCTAGGGGCTGACGCGCCCCGGGGGCCGGCCGAGCAGTGCCGGACACGTGGGGAATAGCAGCGCCGCTGCAGAGGTTGGATCGCGCAGCAGGACTGAACGCTTCATTCCCGCGCGGCCTTTTCGGCGCGCCACGACGAAAGGCGCCCATGGCCGACTTCGGATTGATGATCGGGCCTCTCCCCGAGGCGCGCACCACGCGTCGGCTGTCCGCGCTGCTCCAGCGGCTCATGCCCCGCGGCAGCCACAGCCTCACCGAGCTCATGTACGCCTCGCTCCCAGGCCACACCCCGTACACGGACGTGCCGACGCCCTCGGCGGGCCTTGCATGGCGGCGGTCCGTCGCCGCTCTCGACGCGCTGATCGTCGTCGCCCCCACTCACACCAGGTCGATCCCCGGCGTCCTGAAGAACGCTCTCGACTGGGCGGGCGCCGACGGCACTCCCGGGGCGCTTCGCGGGATGCCGGTCGCGATCGCGGGCGCGGCCGCGCCCGGCGCGGGCACGTTCGCGAGCCTCCAGCACCTGCGGACGGTGCTGTTGGACTCTGGCGCCGTCCTGCTCGGCCAGCCGGAGCGGACCTTCGAGGTGCCGGACGGCAGCCTGACGGACGACGGCACCTGCAGCGACGTGGAGCTCTTCCATGATGTCGAGGAGTTCCTGCGCGCCGCGGTGGGCCATGCGGTCCATGAGATGCGGGCGTCGGGGCGCGAGCCCTCGCCTGCGCTCATAGCGCCGCCGAGCCCCCTTGCGGGGATGGCGCGCCCTGCGCCGTCGGTCCCGCAGAGCCCTGAGGTGGGCATCCCGCTCGCGACTCGAGCCGGAGCCTCCGCTCCGATTTGATTGAATCCTCAACTATCTGGAATAGTTGAATAGTCATATAAGTTGACGTGGATAGCGGCGCGGACGCCGCGCCCATCCCATTCACCTTTCAGAAGGAGGAACAGCCATGCCTCGTATCGGTTTCATCGTCGGCTCCATCGCCGAGGGCTCCATCAACCGCAAGGTCGCACAGGCCGTCGCCACCATGCTCCCCGAGGGCTACGAGGCCGAGTTCCTCGACCTCTCCGAGCTCCCCATCTACAACTACGAGCTCGACGGCGACTTCCCCGCCGTGGGCCGCGCCTGGAAGGACTCGATCGAGGCCGTCGACGGCGTCATCATCGTCACCCCCGAGTACTCGCGCTCGATCCCCGGCGTGCTCAAGAACGCGCTCGACTGGGCCGCCCGCCCGTGGGGCCAGAACTCCTTCACCGGCAAGCCCGTCGCCGTCATGGGCGCGTCGATCTCCGCCGCCGGCACCGCCATGGCGCAGCAGCACCTGCGCAACATCCTCGCGCACTTCAACGCGCCCACCATGGGCCAGCCGGAGACCTTCTTCCACTACAACCCCGACGCTTTCGCCGCTGACGGATCGCTCCAGGACGAGGCCGCTGCCGCCGTCCTGCGTGGCTTCGCCGAGGCCGCTGCGGCGCACGTCTCCAAGTTCGCCACGGAGACCGTCTCCGCGTAAGACATCCCCGCGCCGCCCGAACCCCCGGACGGCACGGAGACCCGGCGCGCGTCACTGGCGCGCCGCACACGAAGGTCCCCGCCGACGCGATCGGCGGGGACCTTCGTGCATTCCCGAGGCGTCACACGCACGACCCGGAGCAGCCGAAGGAATGCGCAGGGCGACCCGAGCCTTGAAGAGGACATGACTCTCTGGTGGGCCCGACGCGACCTGCGCCTCCATGACAACCCTGCACTGCTCGAGGCTCAGGCCGACAGCCCCGCAGCGATGGTCTTCCCCTGGGGGCCGGCGCTCCACTTCTGGTCAGGCCGCCGCCGCGCGCACCTTGCGCGCGTCCTGTGGAGCCTGCGCGAGGACTCGGGTGGCGCCCTCGCGGTGCGCCGGGGCCCCGCAGCCGAGCTGCTGCTCGCGGCGGCGCAGGAGTCCGATGCCCGCGTCGTCTGGGCGCAGCGCGAGTTCAGCCCGGCCGGGGTGCGCGAGCAGGACGAGGTCAAGGCGGCGCTGGAGGCCGACGGCAGAGAGCTGCGGTTCGTGGGCAGCCCCTACGCGGTGGCGCCCGGTCGCGTGGTCAAGGGCGACGGATCGCCCTATCAGGTCTTCACCCCGTTCTCCCACGCCTGGCGCGAGCACGGCTGGCGCGCCCCCGCCGCTGCGGCGGATGTCGAGGCCCTCCGACCTCTCGACTCGGACGTCTCGCTCGACCAGGAGGCGGCGCACGGCGACGCTGAGGACCCCCTCGAGGCCCGTCACGAGTTCCGCGAGACCCAGATCCTGGACGATCTGCGCGCGTTCGTCGAAGGCGACCTCGCCCGCTACAAGGACGAGCGCGACCGCCCCGACCTGGACTCGACCTCCCACCTGTCGGTACCCCTCGCCTATGGCCAGGTGCATCCGCGCACGATCCTGGCCGCTACGGAGAAGGTGCGCCACGACGCAGCGCGCACCTTCGAGTCCGAGGTCGCATGGCGTGAGTTCCACGCCGACGTGCTCCACCATCACCCGCGGGGACAGAAGGAGTCGCTGACGCCCGCGCTTCCGGACGACGCATGGACGACGGGACGTGAGGCCGACGAGTCGTTCGGCGCATGGCGACGAGGCGAGACGGGGTTCCCGCTCGTGGACGCCGGCATGCGCCAGCTCGCCGCGACCGGCCAGATGCACAACCGGGTACGGATGGTCGTCGCGAGCTTCCTGGTGAAGGACCTCCACCTGCCGTGGCAGCGAGGCGCCGACCACTTCCGCAAGGCGCTGCTGGACTACGACCACTCGCAGAACCAGCTCAACTGGCAGTGGGTCGCGGGCACGGGCCGCGACGCGGCGCCCTTCTTCCGGATCTTCAACCCCGAGACGCAGGCGGCCAAGTTCGATCCCGACCGGCGCTACGTGCGCCGCTGGATCCCAGAGCTCGACACGCCCGGCTATCCGATGCCCATGGTGGACCACAAGGCTGAACGCGAGGTCTCGCTCGCTCATATGAAGCGCGGAAAAGGCGCATCAAAGGGATGATCGGCGCATTCGCCTACACCATTCCTCGCGAAATCTCTGTGGCGTGACTCACATTCGCTGGAAGATGCCGTTACTTTGGTGTCATGGCATATGACGAGGTGGACAGCTGGCTGGCCCACTACGACAACCCGATGCGTGATGTCGTGCAGCGGGTCCGCCTCATCCTGCTGTCCGCCGACGATCGCATCGAAGAATGCATCAAGTGGAAGACGCCCACCTTCACCTACAAGGGGAATCTGGCGTCGTTCTTCCCCAACTCCCGCAACCACGCGACGCTCATGTTCCACCATGGCGCCCTGATCCCCGGGAAGTACCCGCACCTCGAAGGCAGCGGCAAGGCGGGCAGGGTCATGAAGATCGCGTCGATCGCCGAGGCCGAGGAGTACCGCGAGGAGATCTGCGACATCGTCGCCGCCTGGATCGCGTGGCGCGACGCCGCCGAGCAGGCGAAGGCCGCCTCCTGACGCAGGTTCCGCTGCCCGTCCCGCAGCGCGGCCCACGCGGAGCCGTCAGCGCGCGGCTGTGCCGGTCATCACCGCATTGACCGGAGGTCGCCCCTCCCGAAGCGCCTCGACCTGACGGTGCACCAGATCCGTGTACCGCCGATTCGTCAGCACCTCGAACCCCGCGATGTGCGGGGTGATCAGGCAGTGGGGCGCCGTCCAGAGCGGGTGGCCCTCCGGGAGCGGCTCAGGGTCCGTCACGTCGAGCGCCGCGTGCAGCCTCCCTGACTCCAGCTCTGCGAGCAGCGCCTCAGTGTCCACCACCCTGCCGCGGCCCACGTTGATGAGCAGCGCGCCGTCGGGCATCGCTGCGAGGAACTCGGCGTCCACCAGCCTGTCCGTCGTCTCGTCATGGGGCGTGACGATCACGACCAGGTCGAAGTCGGGCAGAAGCGACTGCAGATCGGAGACGGCATGCACCGTGGTGCCGTCGGGCGCGATCCGCGCCGAGCGCGCCACTCCCTCGACGTGCATCTCGAAGGCCCTGAAGCGCGAGGCGATGGCCGCGCCGATAGAGCCGTAGCCGACGATCAGCGCACGCGAGTCCGCGAGCGCGGGCGTCCACGGATCCTGCTCCCACACTCCCCTGCGCTGCGCATCGATGAACTGCGGCAGCCGCCGTCGGGACGCGAGCGCGAGGCCGACAGTCATCTCGGCGACCCGGGTGTCGTGCACCCCTCGCGCATTGGCGAGCACGACGCCGTCCGGGACGAGCCCCGCGACGTGCTCGTACCCGGCGCTCGGGATCTGGATCACCTTGAGGTTCCGGCATTGGCCCATGCGTCCGTACACGCGCCGACCGCCGTGAAGGTGGGGCAGGCAGACGAGGTCGATCCTGTCGCGCTCGGCCTCGGGCGCGTCGGACTCCTTGGGGCTCCACTGGACGACTCGTACGTCGTCACCCATCTGCCCGAGGGCGTCGGCGACTTCCTGGTCAGGCACGGCGACGGTGATCATGCGGCAAGTCTGGCACGGGCGGGGCGGCGATCCACTCGCACGCGGCACCTGGGCCCTCGTCTACCTGCACCAGGCGCGATGCTCGCGCGGCGATGAGTCAGGCGGCGCGCCTGAGCGCTGCGACGCGTTCGGCGAGCTGCGCAGGGTCGCGCAGGTAGGCGAGCATGAACACCTCGGCCGCGCCGACCAGGTGGACCCGCGACCCAAGCGCGGCACGCACGATCTGAAGGCCGCCGGACATGGGTGCGAAGGAGTCCGCGGCGACGGCGGCGGCGACCCGTTCGGGCTCTGCGGCCACGAGGGAGCCGAGCGCTCCACCCAGCACGACGACGGAGGGGTTGAAGATCGAGGCGAGGTCGCCGATCGCTCCCGCGAGAATGCCGATCTGACGGTCGAGCTCGGCCTCCACCTCCGGACGCCCCCGGGCGTCGGCGATCTCCTTGTCCAGGTCGGGCAGGTCGACCTCGTCCTTGCCCAGCGCGGCCATGAGACGCCTCAGGTTGACCTCCGTCTCGAGGCACCCGGTGCGTCCGCAGTGACAATGCTCCCGGCCGCCGTCCACACGGGTGTGCCCGAACTCGCCGCCGTAGCCGTCACGACCGCGCAGCGTCGCGCCGCTCGAGATCGCTCCCCCGCCGATGCCGGAGTACGAGCCGTTGAGGTACACGAGGTCCGCGATTCCGCGCCCGGCGCCGAAGACCGCTTCCGCGACCGTGGCGACGCGCGCGTCGTTCCGCACCTGGACGGGCAGCCCGAGCGCCTCGGAGAGCATCGCCCCGAACGGGACGTCGTGCCAGTCCATGTGAGGCGCGTCGACGACCACGCCGTCGGCCGCGCGGACCAGGCCAGGGACGGCACATCCTGCGCCGACGATGACGACGGGCTCCTGAAGCGAGGCGAGGAGCTCCGAGACGAGCTCGCCCACCAGAGCGATGATCTCGTCGGGTCGCGCGTGGCCGCCGGTGGAGCGTCGAAGCCGGCCGAGGAGCGAGCCTCCCAGGCCGATGACTCCGACGGTGACAGCGTCGAGGTCGGGGTAGACCGCGAGGGCGGCGACGTCGCGCGCGGGATAGACGTGGGCGCTCGGCCGTCCGCGACCTGTGTGCTCGGAGGGCGAGACCTCGTGCACGAGCTCGCCCTCGACGAGCTCGGCGACGACCTTGAGGACCGTGGAGCGGTTGAGCCCGGTGAGGCGGGTGAGCTCGGCGCGGGTGACCCCCGGGCGATGGTGGACCGCGGTGAGGATGGCCGAGAGGTTGTGGCGTCGCGTGTCCTCGGGACCGGAACCGTGGCCCGGGACGAGCACGCCTCCGGGGAGCGCGGCGGGCGTGGCGGGCATGACGCCGGGAGCCGTGGTGGGAGCGAGCTCTGCGTCGGTCACCTCGTGGTCCTTCCTGCGCGTCGGGGCCGCGGGGACGGGCGTCGGCGGCTTCGTCGATCCTAGGGCTCACCGTTTGACACGGGACCCCCTCGATGTTTAAGTTTACAGCATCAACTATTGATCGACGAAGATCGGAGCACGACCATGGCGCCCACCCCCACCCCCGAGGACAGGTTCTCCTTCGGACTGTGGACCTTCGGATGGACCGCGGCGGACCCCTTCGGTGGTCCCACGCGCGCCCCGCTGGACACCGTCAAGGCGGTGCACAAGCTCAAGGAGCTCGGTGCCTGGGGAATGACCTTCCACGACGACGACCTGTTCCCGTTCGGCTCCACCGACGCCCAGCGCCAGAAGGCGATCGACGACCTCAAGCAGGCGTGCGCCGACACCGGCATCGTCATCGAGATGGTCACCACCAACCTCTTCTCGCACCCCGTCTTCAAGGACGGCGGCTTCACCTCCAACGACCGCTCCGTGCGCCGCTTCGCCCTGCGCAAGGTGCTGCGCAACATCGACCTCGCCGCCGAGCTCGGCGCCGAGACCTTCGTGATGTGGGGCGGCCGTGAGGGCGCCGAGTACGACAGTGCCAAGGACATCAACTCCGCGCTCGACCGCTACCGCGAGGCCGCGAACCTGCTCGCCCAGTACGTGCTCGACAAGGGCTACAACATCAAGTTCGCGATCGAGCCGAAGCCGAACGAGCCCCGCGGCGACATCCTGCTGCCCACCGTCGGCCACGCGATGGCGTTCATCAACACGCTCGACCACCCCGAGCTCGTCGGCCTCAACCCCGAGGTGGGCCACGAGCAGATGGCCGGCCTGAACTTCACCGCGGGCATCGCGCAGGCGCTCGACCACGGCAAGCTGTTCCACATCGACCTCAACGGTCAGCGCGGCATCAAGTACGACCAGGACCTCGTCTTCGGCCACGGCGACCTGCACAACGCCTTCTCGCTCGTGGACCTGCTCGAGCACGGCTCCGCGAACGGCGGCCCCAAGTACGACGGCCCCCGCCACTTCGACTACAAGCCCTCGCGCACCGAGGACGAGACCGGCGTGTGGGAGTCCGTGAAGGCGAACATGAGCATGTACCTGCTGCTCAAGGAGCGCGCCCAGGCCTTCCGTGCCGACCCCGAGGTCCAGGAGGCGCTCGAGGCAGCCAAGGTCTACGAGCTCGGCACCACCACCCTTGCCGAGGGTGAGACCACCGCCGACCTGCTCGCCGACCGCAGCGCCTTCGAGGACTACGACGCCGAGGCGCACTTCAACGGCAAGGGCTACGGCTTCGTCCGCCTCCAGCAGCTCGCCTCCGAGCACCTCATGGGCGCCCGCGGCTAGCCACCCCTGCCCCGGGGCGCGCGTCCTCCTTCATGGCGCGCCCCGGCACGGGTCGGGCCCCGGCGCCTCTCCAGCCGGGGCCCGACCTGCTTCTCCACCCCAGATATCCCCTGCAGGAAACTGACGACCTCCCCTCCTCCCGAAAGGACCCGCGATGACCCTCGTCGCCGGAGTCGACTCCTCGACCCAGAGCTGCAAGGTGGTCGTGCGCGACCTCGAGACCGGAGCAGTCGTCCGCACCGGACGCGCCTCGCACCCTGACGGCACGTCGGTGGACCCGCAGGCATGGTGGGACGCGCTCGTCACCGCCATCGCGGACGCGGGCGGGCTCGCGGACGTCGCGGCCGTCTCGATCGGGGGCCAGCAGCACGGCATGGTCGCGCTCGACGCCGAGGGGTACGTGGTGCGCGATGCCCTGCTCTGGAACGACACCCGCTCCTCCGGCGCCGCCGCGGACCTCATCTCCGAGTTCGGCGCGGACGCCCTCGCCGCCCGCACGGGCCTCGTGCCCGTCGCCTCCTTCACCTCGACCAAGCTCCGCTGGCTGCGTGACGCCGAGCCCGAGAACGCCGCGAGCGTCGCCGCCGTCGCGCTCCCCCACGACTGGCTGACCTGGCGCCTGCGCGGCTTCGGCCCCGAGGACCAGTCGCCGCTCGGCCCCGTCCTTGAGGAGCTGACGACCGACCGCTCCGACGTCTCCGGCACCGGCTACTGGAACCCCGCCACCGGCGAGTACGACCGCGACCTCCTCATCGCCGCGCTCGGCCACGACGCCGTGGTGCCGCGGGTGCTCGGCGCCGGGGAGAGAGCCGGCACCGGGATCGTCGACACCGCCGCCGCCGACGGCTCCCTTCTGGCCGACGTCGTCGTGGGCCCCGGCGCGGGCGACAACGCCGCCGCGGGCCTGGGGCTCGGCGCCGTCTCCGGTGACGTGGTCGTCTCGCTCGGCACCTCGGGCACCGTCTTCGCCGTCACCGAGCGCACCAGCGAGGACCCGTCGGGAATCGTCGCCGGCTTCGCCTCCGCGTCGGGCGAGTACCTGCCGCTCGTGTGCACCCTCAACGCCGCCCGCGTCCTGGACGCCTTCGCGCGAGTGCTGGGCGTCGACCACGACGAGCTCGGCCGACTCGCCCTCGAGGCGCAGCCGGGCGCAGGCGGCGCGGTGCTCGTGCCCTACTTCGAGGGCGAGCGCACCCCGAACCTTCCCGACGCCACCGCCACGCTCTTCGGGCTCACCCTTCTCTCCACCACGCGGGAGAACCTCGCACGCGCCGCAGTCGAGGGCATGCTGTGCGCCCTGGCCGACGGCGTCGAGGCGATCCTCGCGCAGGGCGTCGAGGCGAGGCGCCTGCTACTCGTCGGCGGCGCCGCCCAGAACCCGGCTGTCCAGGCCATCGCAGCCCAGGTGTTCGGCGTGCCGGTCGAGATCCCCACGCCTGGCGAGTACGTCGCCGCAGGCGCGGCGGTCCAGGCCGCCTGGGCGCTCACCGGGGCTCGGCCCGAGTGGCCCATCGAGGTCGTCGCAGCGCCTCCCGTCGACCACAGGCCGCTCATCCTCGAGCGCTACCGCGTCGCCGCAGGCACCTACTCGGCCTGACCGTCTCCTCACTCTCCCAGGCGCACCCCCGACACACCCTCAGGGTGCCCCCTACGGCGGATGCCGTACACCGAACACTCCGTCAGGCCGATGTGCGCTGACACGCGCACGCGAGAGCCTTCCGATATCACCGCTTCGGAAGGAACCTCACATGAGCCAGATCAGCCTGCAGGAGAAGTACGTCACCCTGCCTCCCCGCAGCAGCTCGCGCCTGCGGCTCGAGGACGGGACTCCCCCGCGCTTCACCGCTCCCACGGGTGACGCGCCCCACGACACGGCGACGGCCGACGACGCTCTGCCCGCCTCCGGTGTGCGCAAGGGGCCGCTCGCATGGCTGCGCGCCGTGGGCGCCGCGATCGCATGGACCGTGCGCGCGGTGGGAGTCGTGGTCGGCATCACGGCCGCCGCGATCTCCGTGGGCGTCCTGGTCGCCGTCCAGCGGATCCTCCACCTGGGCTGACGCCGCGGCATCGCCGGCGCGCGGCAGCGCCCGTCGGCACCGGGACACGGACCACCCGGCCGCTCACCCCTCCACGCCCCTTCTCACCAGGCGCGACGGCCAGGACCGCGCGTATCGTCGGCTCAGGGGGTCCATGGCGACCCACGCTTTGGGGGTCGCGACATGAGCATCACCTTCCTGCTCGAAGCCGTCGTCGTGCTCGGCGCGATCGTGCTCGGCACCCGTGCGAGCGGCGTCGGCGTCGGCATCTGGGGCGGCGTCGGCACCTTCGTGCTGGTCTTCGGCTTCGGAGAGGCGCCAGGCGCCGCGCCGGGCGCCGCCATGGCGATCATCCTGGGCGTGGTCACGAGCGCCGCGCTCATGCAGGCGGCCGGCGGCATCGACTGGATGGTCGCGGTCGCGGCGAGGGTGATCGAGAAGCGGCCCAAGCAGATCACCCTGATCGCGCCGCTCACGGCATTCCTGTTCACTGCGGGCGCCGGCACCGGGAACATCGTCTACCCGCTCCTGCCGGTCGTGTACGACGTCGCCTACAAGAACGGGATCCGCCCGTCGAAGCCGCTCACCGTGACGGTGGTGCAATCCGGGATCGCGCTCGCCGCCTCGCCCGTGTCAGCCGCGATGGCGGCGATGCTCACCCTCACCGACGTGGCACCGTACGACCTGGGACTCGCGAGCATCCTGGCGATCACCTTCCCGGCATGCGTCGTCGGCATCGTCGTGACGTCGCTCGTGGTGAACCGCATGGGCAAGGACGTGGACGACGACCCGGAGATCCAGGCCCGCATCGCGGACGGGAGGCTCGCGCCTCGCGAGCACAGGGGCGACGGCACCTCCGCCGCCGCTCAGCTCACGTACACGGCGCAGGGAAGGAACTCGGCGGTCGTGTTCCTCCTGGGAGTGCTGGCGATCGTGCTGTTCGGCATCTTCCCCGACCTTCGCCCGGCGGGCGTGGACATGACGACGACGATCGTGCTGGTGATGCTCGTGATCGGAGCGCTGATCATCCTGATCGGCAGGCCGAAGGTCGCGTCGGTGCCCGACCAGTCGGTGTTCAAGGCGGGCATGACGGCCGCGATCGCCCTGTTCGGCATCGCGTGGCTCACCGCGACGTTCATCCAGGCGCACGAGGAGTACATCGTCACCACCGTCGGCGGCTGGGTGACCGACTTCCGCTTCATCTTCGCGGTCGCCGTGTTCCTCGTGGCGGCCATGACCACGAGCCAGTCGACGGCGACGCGCACCATCGTGCCGATCGGGCTCGCCGCAGGGCTGCCGGTCGGCGTC
This sequence comes from Demequina zhanjiangensis, assembly GCF_030418315.1. Classification (GTDB taxonomy): domain Bacteria; phylum Actinomycetota; class Actinomycetes; order Actinomycetales; family Demequinaceae; genus Demequina; species Demequina zhanjiangensis. Next base: position 558,085 of record NZ_JAUHPV010000001.1, on the reverse strand, counting down.
GCGACGGGCATGTGGGCGGGGGCGCTCGGAGGCGTGTACACGCTACCTGCGAACGGCCCCCAGATCGCGGCCGCGAACTTCGACCAGACCGGCTCCACACGGCTCGGCAGCAAGCTGCTGGACCACAGCTTCTTCGTGCCGATGCTGATCCTCTGCGTCACGACGGTGGCGGTAGGTTCGATCATCGGAGCGTTCTTCTGACCTGCGCCCTGCGCGCCACCCGACTCACGAAAGGCACCACCATGACCTCACCCGACGTCAAGGCCACCGTCCACGCCCTCATGCCGAGCGTCGTCGCGGACCTCGAGGAGCTCATCGCGATCCCGTCGATCTCGTTCCCCGGCTACGACGCGGAGCCGGTGCACCGCATGGCGGAGCGGACGCTCGAGAAGTTCCGGATGGCGGGCTTCACCGATGCGCGCTTCATGGACGTGCCGTCCGGCTACCCGCCGATCTACGGGGAGATCCCTGGACCTGAGGGGGCGCCCACCGTCGTCCTCTACGCCCACTACGACGTGCAGCCCGCCCTCGAGTCGCAGGGGTGGACGTCCGACCCGTGGACCCCCACCCGCAAGGAGGACGGCCGCATCTACGGCCGTGGCGCGTCGGACGACAAGAGCGGCCTGGTCACCCACCTGGGGATGATGCGCTACTTCGGTGGGAAGCCGCCGGTGACGCTGCGTCTGATCCTCGAGGGCATGGAGGAGACGGAGAGCAACCTTGAGGAGTTCGTGGAGACGAACCCTGAGCTGTTCGAGTGCGACCTGTTCGTGATCTGCGACATGGGCAACATCCGCGTGGGCGACCCGGTGATGACGACCGCGCTTCGCGGAGACGTCTCGTGCACGGTGACGGTCCGCACCCTTGAGCACCCGCTGCATTCCGGCGTCTTCGGCGGCGCCGCGCCCGACGCGATGATGGCCCTCGCACGCCTGCTCACCACCCTCCAGGACGACGCGGGCGACGTGGCGATCGACGGCGTCACCAAGGGTCCGTGGGAGGGCGCGGACCTGAGCGAGGACGACTTCCGCGCCATGGCCGACATGCTGCCTGGCGTCGATCTGATCGGCACCGGCACCGTCGCGGACCGGCTGTGGGCCAAGCCCTCGATCAACGCGATCGGCATCGACACCACGAGCATCGCCGACTCCTCCAACGTGATCCACCCTCAGGCGAGCGCCAAGATCTCGATGCGCATCGTCCCTGGCAGCGACCCGAAGAAGGAGCTCGCGGCGCTGGTCGCGCACCTCGAGTCGCACGCGCCGTGGGGCGCCCAGGTGGAGGTCACTCCCATGAAGGCGGCACCCCCGTACCGCGTCAGGACTGACGGCCCGGGCTACGCCGCCGCCCGCGCGGCGATGGCCGAGGCGTTCGGCAAGGCGTGCGACGAGGCCGGCTCTGGAGGCTCGATCCCCCTGCTGCAGACCCTCGAGGATGCCTCCCCCAGCGCTGAGTTCGTGCTGTGGGGGCCCGAGGACACGGCGCAGGCGCGCATCCACGCGTCCGACGAGAGCGTGGACCCCGAGGAGATCGAGCGGATGATCGTCGCGCAGGTCCTTCTGCTGGAGAAGCTCGCGGAGGGCTGACGTCACCTGCGTGGGGCGCCGACGCGCTGCCTCGCCGCCCCACGCAGGTGACGGTCGCGGGCCACGGTGTTTCCTGACGCTGAGTGAACCCTTCACCCTCCACGAATTTTACTTGTACGTTTAACCATTTACCATGGTGGCATCATCGGCCGGCAGCCCCCGCCGGCCACGACCGACCCCGGAGGTCTCCATGGCAAAGAAGAAGCAGAGCTGGCAGGCGCAGGCCGCGCTTGCGAAGGCCCGCGCGGAGCAGGAGCGCAAGGCGCGTCGCACCCGCGTCGTCACCTGGGGCGTGGTCGGCGTCGTCGTCGCCGGCCTCGTCGTGGGCGCCGGCGTCGTGATCGGTGGCGCCGCACAGGATCAGGCCGAGATCGCTGAGGCCGCCGAGTCCCCCATCCCGGGCGTCGAGGAGACTCCCGACCAGAGCGCGAACCACGTGCCCGCGCTGCCCGAGCCCGTGGCGTCGGCCCCCGGCACCCTGCTCCCGCCCACCGGCGGCGAGCACGACCCGGTCTGGCTCAACTGCGGCGTCTACAACGAGCCGGTCCCCACCTTCAACGCCGTGCACTCGCTTGAGCACGGCGCCGTCTGGGTGACCTACATGCCCGGCCTCGCCGAGTCCGAGGTGGCCGCCCTCGAGGACGCCGTCGCGCCGTACGACTTCACGGTGCTGAGCCCCTTCGAGGAGCTCGCCGCGCCGATCGTCCTCACCGCCTGGGGCGTCCAGCTCGAGCTCGACGACACCAGCGACGAGCGCCTCGAGACGTTCCTCGCGAAGTACGTGCTCGGCGAGCAGACGCCGGAGCTCGGCGCCTCGTGCGTGGGCGGAATCGGCAACCCCGCCTGACGCCAGCCGCTCCACGACGCCGAGGCCCGGCCCGCGCGACACCCCTCACCCGAGGGGACGTGCAGGCCGGGCCTCGGCGCGTCTCGCGCGTCAGGCCACCTGGTCCGGTGCAAGGCTCACACGACGCAGCAGCTGGGCGTTCGCCGCGACGATGATCGTCGACAGGCTCATCGCCACCGCCGCGATCGCGGGCGGCATGGTGATGCCGATCGGAGCCAGCACACCCGCCGCCACCGGGATGGCGATCACGTTGTAGCCCGTCGCCCACGCCAGGTTCTGACGCATCTTGCGATACGTCGCCTTGGACAGCGCGATCGCGCCGAGCACGCCCCTCGGATCGGACGACGCGAGCACCAGCCCCGCGGCCTCCATCGCCACATCCGTGCCGGCGCCGATCGCCACCCCCACATCGGCGCGGGCGAGCGCAGGGGCGTCGTTCACGCCGTCGCCGACCATCGCGACGCGGCGTCCCTTGTCCTGCAGGTCACCCACCGCCTTGTCCTTGTCCTCAGGCAGCACCTCCGCGAAGACCTCGTCGATGCCGAGCTCGCCTGCGACCGAGTCCGCCACCGCGCGCGAGTCGCCGGTGAGGAGCGCCACGGACACTCCGCGCGCATGGAGCGCATCGACCGCCGCACGCGACTCCTCGCGGATCGGGTCGGCCGTGGTGAAAGCACCGACCACCTCGTCCCCGACGATCACGTACAGCACGGCGCCACCGCCCTCGCGCCAGCCCTGAGCGGCCTCAGAGAGCCCCTCGGGCTCCGAGACGCCGAGCTCCTCGAGCAGGGCGGGGCCGCCCACGGCCACCCGGTCACCGTCAACCGTCGCGCGCACTCCGCGCCCTGGCAGCGTCTCCACGTCCGAGGCCGCCGGCACCTCCGCCTCGGCCTCATGCGCCGCCTCCACCACCGCGCGTCCGACGGGGTGCTCCGAGTCGGACTCGACGGCCGCGGCGAGCGCCAGCATGCGTGCCTCGTCCCAGCCGTCGACGACGGCGGTGTCGGTCAGCCTGTGCGTCCCCTCGGTCAGCGTGCCGGTCTTGTCGAACAGCACGGCGTCGATCTGGCGCATCTGCTCGAGCGCGCCGGCATCCTTGATCAGGATTCCCTGCTTGGCGGAGACGGACGTCGAGATCGCGACCACGAGCGGGATCGCCAGTCCGAGCGCGTGAGGGCAGGCCACCACGAGCACCGAGACGGCGCGGACCAGGCCCGTTCCGGGCTCGCCCATCACAAGGTGCACCAAGAACGTCAGCACGGCCGCAGCGAGTGCGATGTAGAAGAGCCAGGCGGCGGCACGATCCGCAAGCCTGCGCGTCCCCGAGCGCGACTCCTGAGCCTCGGTCACCATGCGCTGGATGCCCGCGAGCGCCGTGTCGTCGCCGATCGCCGTGACGGTCACGCGCAGCGACCCGTCGGTGGCGACGGTGCCGGCGACCACGCGGTCGCCCTCGCCTCGCCTCACGGGCGCCGACTCCCCCGTCACCATCGACTCGTCCATGCTGGCCTCGCCGGAGGCGATGTCACCGTCCGCCGGAACGCGACCCCCTGGGCGCACCACGACGGTGTCGCCCTCGGCAAGATCCGACACCGAGACATGCTCGGTGCCGCTGTCCGTCACGCGCTCGGCGTCGTCGGGAAGCAGCTCCGCGAGCGCCTGAAGCGCGCCCTGCGCCTGCCCGACCGCCTTCATCTCCTGCCAGTGGCCCAGCAGCATCACCACGATCAGCGTCGCGAGCTCCCACCAGAAGTCGAGGTCGGCGAAGCCGAGCGTCGTCGCCACGGAGGCTCCGAACGCGACCGTGATCGCGAGCGAGATCAGCGTCATCATGCCCGGGCGTCGGTCACGGATCTCATCCCGCCAGGCCATGCTCAGGAACGGGCGGCCGCCCCACGCGAAGATGACCGTTCCCAGGATCGGCGGGATCCAGCCGCTCAGCGGCAGGTCGTAGCCGAACCACCCCTCGACCGTGGTGGAGAACGCGATGACGGGCACCGCGAGGATCAGGTTGCCCCAGAAGTAGCGCCGGAACATCTCGGCGTGGCCTGAGTGATCGGTGTGGCCCGCGTGGGCGCCGCCGTGGTCGCCGTGGGCGTCGTGACCGCTGTCGTGGTCGCCGCGGTCATCGCGACCGGCATGCTCACCGTGCCCTGACTGCTCCGTGCGCTCCTCCGCGTCCTGCGCGGAGCTGGCGCCGTGCGCCATGTCGTGAGTCATGAGAACCTCCTGGTTGCGTCAACGCCACCAGGCTAGAGATTCCATCCCGCTGGAAGGTCAAGACCCTTGCGGAGGTCAGGGCGCCTGCGCGGTCGTGCCGCGCACCACGAGCTCGGTCGGCATGCGCACATGGTCGGCGCCGTCACGGCCGGCGAGGATCCTCAGCAGCATCTCCATGGCGGCGAAGCCCATCGCCTGGAGCGGCTGGCGCACCGTGGTGAGCCCCCTGGGCAGCATCGACGCCTCGGGCACGTCGTCGAAGCCGATCACCGAGAGGCGCTCGGGCACCAGCACCCCGTTCTCCTCCGCGACCTCGATCACGCGCAGCGCCATCACGTCGTTGGAGACGAAGAGGGCGGTGGGCGGCTCAGGCTGCGCGAGCAGCGCGCGCGCCGCCTCGCCTGCGAGCTTGGGCTCGTAGCGTGCGTAGACCACGAGCGAGTCGTCCACGGGCAGGCCCGCATCCTCCATCGCGGCGCGGAAGCCGGCCTCGCGCAACCGCGACGTGCCGAGGTCCTTGCGCCCTCCGATGAAGCCGATGCGGCGGTGGCCGAGCCCGATGAGGTGGGCGGTCCCCTCGCGCGCCCCGGCGAAGCTGTCGGAGTCGATGGTGGGCCCCTGGTTGGGGCCGTAGTGAGGGTCGACGGCGACGACGGGCACCGAGGTCGCGGCGTGCTGGACGGTGGGCGTGGCCATGACGGCGCCATCGACGAGCGTCCCGCCGAGCCGGCCGAGCGACTTGCGCTCCCACCCTTGGGACCAGCCTCCCGCGTGCGCGAGCAGCTCGTAGTCGGAGCCATGCGCCGCGCGCGCGGCGCCCTTGAGGAGCTCCGCGGCGTAGGGCTCGAAGTCGGCCACGAGGAAGCCGAGCACTCCGGTGCTCTTGCTTCGCAGACCCGAGGCCGAGAGGTTCGGCACATAGCCCAGCTCGTCGACGGCCCGCTGCACGCGCGCGATGGTGTGCGATCCGACGCCGTAGCGACCGTTGACCACCTTCGAGACGGTCGCGATCGACACCCCGGCGAGCGCGGCGACGTCGGCGAGCTTGACCCTTCCCTCAGCTTCCATGACTCGAACTATAACGGTGATGTCACGAAAACGAAAACGTTATTGAAAACGTTTGACGACACCCGGTCCCCCGTCGAGACTCGGGGTTGCCGGTTCACGTCAAAGAAGACTGAAAGGAACACCATGGCGCATTCACGACGCCTCGCGGCAGGCATCGCCGCGCTCACCTCCACGGCACTGCTCCTCGCCGCCTGCTCGGGCGAATCCGAGGACCCGGCTGCCAGCGGCAGCGACGGAGGCGGGGACGCCCAGGTCACCCTCACGTGGTGGCACAACGGCACAGGAGAGCCTCTCAACGGTTACTGGCAGTCCGTCGCCGACGCCTTCATGGCGGAGAACCCGAACGTCACAGTGGACGTGCAGGCGTACCAGAACGAGGAGCTGCAGCGGACGCTCATCCCGAACGCCCTGCGGTCCAACGACCCGCCGGACCTCTTCCAGCAGTGGGGCGCGGGCGAGCTCGCCGCCCAGGTCGAGGCCGGCTACATCATGGACGTCACCGACGATGTCGCCGACATCGTCGACGGCATCGCCGCCGTCAGCCCCTGGCAGATCGACGGCAAGACCTACGGCCTCCCGTTCTCGTTCGGCATCGAGGGCTTCTGGTACAACACGGAGCTCTTCGACCAGGCGGGCATCACCGAGACGCCCGAGACGCTCGACGACCTGTACGACGCGATCGACGCGCTCAAGGCCGCCGACATCACGCCCATCGCCGTCGGCGCAGGCGACTCGTGGCCCGCCGCGCACTACTGGTACAACTTCGCGCTCAAGGCCTGCTCTCCTGCCACGCTCGAGGCCGCTCAGGCGAACCTCGTGTTCGACGACCCATGCTTCGTGGACGCCGGCACCATGCTCCAGGAGTTCCTCGACTCGGAGCCGTTCCAGGAGGGCTACCTCGCCACCTCCGCCCAGCAGGGCGCAGGATCCTCGGCCGGTCTGCTCGCCAACGGCAACGCCGCGATGGAGCTCATGGGCCACTGGAACCCGGGCGTCATGGGAGGCCTCACCGAGTCCGGCGAGATCCCCGAGTTCCTCGGCTGGTTCAACTTCCCGTCCATCCCAGGCTCGGCAGGCGACCCCACCGCGGTGCTGGGCGGCGGAGACGGATTCTCCTGCTCCGCAGGCGCTCCGCCCGAGTGCGTCGACCTGCTGAGGTTCATCTCCTCGGTCGACAACCAGATCGCCTTCGGCGAGACCGGAGCCGGCGTGCCGGTGACGATGGGCTCGGAGGATGCGGTGGACCCGATCCTCGCGCAGGTGCTCGAGGGACGTAACTCCGCCACCTACACCCAGATGTGGCTCGACACGGCCTACGGTCCGAACGTCGGCGGTGCCATGAACGACGGCATCACGAACATGTTCGCCGGCCAGGCAAGCCCCGAGGACATCGTCCAGGGCATGCAGGACGCGGCGGCGAACCAGTAGCCATGGCAGTCACCACCATCGAGGCCGGGCCTGCGGAGATCTCCGCGGGCCCGGCCCCCGCCGCCCCGCGTCGGGCGTCCTGGCGCAAGTGGATCGAGATCACGGTCTTCGCCGGCCCGGCGCTGCTCGTCTACCTGACCTTCGTGTTCGTGCCCGTGGGCCTCGCGGCCTACTACAGCGTCTTCAACTGGAACGGCTACGGCCCCCTCGAGGACTTCATCGGGTTCGACAACTACGCGAGGGCGCTCACCGACTCGGTCTTCCTCAACTCGATCGTCCACAACCTGATCATCATGGTGGCGTCGCTGCTCGTGCAGGGGCCGCTCGCCATCGGCATCGCGCTGCTGCTCAACCGCCCGATGCGCGGGCGCACGTTCCTTCGGCTCGCCATCTTCGTGCCGTACGTGCTGAGCGAGGTCATCGCGGCGCTCGCCTGGCGGCTCATCCTGCAGCCCGACGGCGCGTTCGACTCCATGCTCGAATCGCTCGGCCTGGGCTCGGCCGCCCAGCTGTGGCTCGCCGACACGAGCATCGCGATGTGGACCCTGTTCGCGATCCTCTCCTGGAAGTACATCGGGCTCGCGATCGTGCTCTTCCTCGCCGGACTGCAAGGAGTCCCGCCCGAGCTCACCGAGGCCGCACAGATCGACGGCGCCACCTGGTGGCAGATCCAGCGCCACATCACGATCCCCCTGCTGGGACCCACCATCCGCATCTGGGCGTTCCTGTCGATCATCGGCTCGCTCCAGCTGTTCGACATGGTCTGGATCCTCACGGGCGGCGGGCCCGCGAACGCCACCTCCACCATGGCGACCTACATGATGCAGTTCGGCTTCCAGCGCTCCCAGCTGGGCTACGGAAGCGCCGTGGCCGTCATCCTCTTCTTCATCTCGCTGGCCATCGCCCTCGTCTACCAGCGCACCGTCATGCGCAGGGACCTCGAAGGCGCCGTCACGACAGGAGCGTCCTGATCATGACCGTCACCTCGTCACGCACCTCCTCACCCGACGCCGGCACCGCCCAGCAGCGCCGCAAGGTCCGCTGGAGCCAGCCGTTCGTCTACCTGATCGCGCTCGTGGTCGTCGGTGTGGCCGTCGCCCCTGTGGGCTACGTGATCCTGGGAGGCTTCCGCACCACCGCCCAGCTGAACAACGACCCCGCCGGCCTCCCCGACCCCGCGACGCTCGACAACTACCGGACCGTGCTCACCTCGGGCGCCTTCTGGCAGCAGGTCCTCAACTCGACGCTCGTCTCGCTCGGCACCACGCTCGGCGTGGTCCTGCTGGGCGTGATGGCCGCGTTCGTGATCGCACGCTACGAGTTCCGCGGCCGCCAGGCCCTGTACTCGCTCTTCACCGCAGGGCTGCTGTTCCCGCTCACCGTGGCGATCCTGCCGCTGTACCTGATGCTGCGGAACATGGGGCTGGACGGCTCGCTGCTCAGCGTCCTGATCCCGCAGGTCGCGTTCGCGCTGCCGATGACCGTGATCATCCTGGTGCCGTTCCTCAAGGCGATCCCGAACGAGCTCGAGGAGGCCTCCTTCATCGACGGCGCGACCCGCTTCGGCTTCTTCTGGAGGATCCTCCTGCCATTGTCTGGGCCCGGGCTGGTGACGGTCGGAGTGCTCGCGTTCGTCACGAGCTGGAACGCCTATCTGCTGCCGCTGCTGATGCTCGGCGGGGACCCGTCGTCGTTCACGCTGCCGCTGGGAGTGCAGGTGTTCTCCACGCAGTACTCGCAGGACACGGCGGCCGTGCTCGCCTTCACCTCCCTGGCGATGCTGCCCGCGCTGATCTTCTTCACGATGATGGAACGCCACATCGTGTCGGGCCTCTCGGGTGCGGTGAAGGGCTGACCATGACCTCCGCATGGCATCCCGGGGGCACGAATCCCGTGCTGCCGGGCTTCCACCCCGACCCCTCCGTCTGCCGGGTGGGCGAGTGGACGTACCTCGTCACCTCCACCTTCGAGTACCTGCCGGGCCTGCCCGTGCACCGCTCGAAGGACCTGGTGACGTGGGAGCCGGTCGGGCATGTCATCGATCGCGAAGGCATGCTCGACCTGAGCGGCGTGGCCGACTCGCGCGGGCTGTACGCCCCGACGATCCGACACGACGGCGAGCGCTTCTACGTGGTCTGCACCGTCGTCGGCGGTGACTCCCGCGAGGGGCACTTCGTGTGCGTCGCCGACGACCCCGCGGGGCCGTGGTCGGACCCGGTGTGGTGGGACGGCGTCGCGGGCATCGACCCGTCGCTGCTCTTCGACGGGGACGACGCGTGGTGCATGGGCACCCGGCTCGCCGCCGAGCCCACGCATCATGATCAGACCGAGGTCTGGGTGCGCCGCTTCGACACAGCCACGCTGACACCCGTCGGTGCGGAGACCGTGATCTGGACCGGAGCGCTCAAGGGAGCGATCTGGGCGGAGGGACCGCACCTGTACGGCAGGGACGACGGGTACCTGCTGCTCGCCGCGGAGGGCGGCACCGCGCACCACCATGCGGTGTGCGTCGCCAGGGCCGACGACGTCACCGGCCCCTACGTCGGCAATCCAGGCAACCCCGTGCTCACCCACCGCCATCTGGGCTCGGACTTCCCCGTCACCAACGTCGGGCACGCGGACCTTGTCGAGCTCGCCGACGGCTCCACGTGGGCGCTCCTCCTGGCGAGCCGCCCCGTGGACGGCGCCGACCTCCTCGGCCGCGAGACCTTCCTCGCGCCCGTCACCTGGGAGGAGGGCTGGCCCGTGCTCGCGCCCAGCGTCGGCATGCTGGAGCTCGACCCACCGACTCCGGCGGGACACCCCGTGCGACGGCCCCACAGCTTCCACGACACCTTCACCCGCGGCCTCGACGTCCGCTGGATCGCCGCGCGCCGGCTGCCGCAGCAGGTCGCCTCTCCAGGCGACGATGGGCTCACCTTCACCGCCCCCGGCGCCCTGCTCCACCGCGTCACCACGCTCGACGCCACGATCGAGGCGCTCGTCAGCGACGGGGCCGGCCTGCTGCTGCGCCACTCCGACGACGACTGCCTCCGCGTGGACATCGTCGGAGGCACCGCGACGGTCCGCGTCCTCGAAGGCGGCGCGGTCCACGAGGAGGCACGCGGAGGCGCCGCCGACCGCGCCCTGATCACCCTCAACCTTGCGGGCACCGAGGCGACCGTCGACGTCGACGGAACCGTCCTCGCCCGAGTCCCCCTCACGCACATGTGCGCCGCCCGCACCGCAGGATTCGTCGGCCTGACCGCCGGCCCCTCCGCGACCCGCGCCGGCGCCCGCGTGCTCGACTACCGCTTCACCTCACGCACCGCAGCGCCTTCCTCAGGAGGAGACGAATGACCGCCATCGACGACACGACCGCACGCTCCACCAAGGTGCAGGCTCTGATGTCGCGCATGACCCTCGACGAGAAGCTCGCCCAGATCGTCGGCTTCTGGGAGGGCGAGGAAGGCGACTCCGTCGCGCCCCTGCAAGGGGAGCTGTCGAGCACCGGACGGCTCGACGACGCCATGGAGCACGGGCTCGGCCACCTCACCCGCGTGTACGGCACCAACCCCGTCGACACCGATGAGCGCGCCGCCTACCTGTGGCAGCGCCAACGCTCGCTCGTCACCGGCACGCCGCTCGGCATCCCCGCGCTCGTCCATGAGGAGTGCCTCACCGGCCTGTCCTCATGGAAGGCCGCGACCTTCCCCGCGCCCCCGTCATGGGGCGCGAGCTTCGACCCTGAGCTCGTCGAGGAGATGGGCGCGCTGATCGGGCGGTCCATGCACGAGCTGGGCATCCACCAGGGGCTGGCCCCCGTGCTCGACGTGGTCCGCGACCCCCGCTGGGGGCGCGTCGAGGAGTGCATCGCCGAGGACCCGTACCTCGTGGGCGCGATCGGCACCGGCTACGTCAAGGGCATCCAGTCAGCAGGGGTGGATGCCACCCTCAAGCACTTCGTCGGGTACTCGGCCTCCCAGTCGGGACGCAACTTCGCCCCCGTCCACGCGGGCCGACGCGAGCTCCAGGACCAGCTGCTCGTGCCCTTCGAGATGGCTGTCCGCGACGGCGGCGTGCACTCGGTCATGCATTCGTACGCGGAGATCGACGGGCTTCCCGTCGCCGCGGACGACGCGCTCCTCACCGGAGTCCTCCGTGACGAGTGGGGATTCGACGGAGTGGTCGTGGCCGACTACTTCGGCGTCGCCTTCCTCCAGCTGCTGCACGGCATCGCCGCCGACCTCGGAGACGCCGCCGCCCAGGCGCTCGCAGCGGGTGTCGACATCGAGCTGCCGACGGGCGACGCCTACCTTGCGCCGCTCAAGGCCGCCGTCGAGTCCGGAGCCGTCCCTGAGTCCCTCGTGGATCGCGCGGTCGCCCGTGCGCTCGCGCAGAAGGAGAGGCTCGGGCTCCTGGACGAGACGTTCGAGGGCCCCTCGCCCACGGGCGTCGACCTCGACTCCCCCGCCCACCGCGATGTCGCACGCCGGCTCGCCGAGGAGTCCGTCGTGCTCGTCGCGAACGACGGCACGCTCCCGCTCGACCCGACCGACGCCACCGCCCGCGTCAGCGTCATCGGCCCGAACGCCGACCGCTTCGCCGCGCTCTTCGGCTGCTACTCCTTCGCGAACCACGTGCTCGCGCAGCGGCCCGGCGTGGAGCTCGGATTCGAGGCGCCCACGGTGCTCGAGGCGCTCGACGCCGCGCTCGCAGGCACCGTGACGCCTGCGCGCGGGTGCGCCGTCGACGATGACGACCGCTCCGGGTTCGATGAGGCTGTCACTCTTGCCTCAGAGTCCGACGTCGCGATCATGGTCATGGGCGATCACGCCGGCCTGTTCGGTCGAGGCACCTCGGGCGAGGGCTGCGACCGCGACGACCTCGAGCTCCCGGGCGTCCAGCGCGAGCTCGTGGAGGCGGTGCTCGCGACGGGCACCCCCGTCGTCCTCGTCCTCATGACCGGCCGACCGTACGCGGTGAGCTGGGCGCTCGACCGGTGCGCCGCCGTCGTCCAGACCTTCTTCCCCGGCGAGGAGGGCGCCGCCGCGGTCACCAGCGTGCTCACCGGCCGGGTGAACCCGTCCGGCAGGCTGCCGTTCTCGCTCCCCCGCTCGTCCGGCGCGCAGCCCTACACCTACCTGCACCCCCACCTGGGAGGCGACAGCGACGTCACCAACCTCTCCAGCGCGCCTGCCGCCTCGTTCGGGCACGGCCTGTCCTACACGTCGTTCACGCACACCGATCTCACCGCCGACGACGCCCCGACCGACGGCGCGATCGTGGCCCGCGTGACCGTCGCCAACACGGGAGACAGGGACGGCGACGAGGTGGTCCAGCTCTACGGTCGCGACGTGCTCGCGTCCGTCACGCGCCCCGTCGCCCAGCTGCTCGGGTTCGCGAGGGTCCAGGTCCCCGCGGGCGGCTCCGTCACCGTCGAGCTCACGGTCCCCACGACGCGACTCGCCTTCTCGGATCGCTCCTACACACGCGTCGTCGAGCCCGGGACGGTGGAGCTGTGGACCGGCACCGCGCGGGACCGGGAGGCCCAGACCGTCCTCGAGCTCACCGGCGACGTCCACCCGATCACCGGAGCCGACGCGAGGCTCAGCTCGGCGCGCGTCGTCGGCGCGTGAGCGTGACCGTCTCGTGAGGGAGGCCGGCTCGTGAGCGTCGGCGACCTGGAGCACCGCCGCGGCATCGCCTCCGTGACGGTGAGGGCGGCGGACGGCTCACCACTGCGGGACACGGACGTCGTCGTCGAGCAGACCAGCCATTCCTTCGGGTTCGGCAACATCGGGTTCGACCTGATCGGGCTGGCGAACGGCGACGACGACGATCGCACCGAGGTGTTCGGCGGCGCGAGCCTGTCCTCCGCCCGGCATCTCGCAGACCTCTACCTGGACCTGTTCAACACGACCACGCTCCCCTTCTACTGGCGGGGGTTCGAGCCAGCCCCGGGGCGCCCGCACACCGCCCGGATGCTCGCCGCCGCGCAGTGGTTCGCGGGCAGGGGCGTCGCCGTCAAGGGCCACCCGCTGCTGTGGCACACGCTCGCGCCCACCTGGCTTCTCGACCTGCCGCCCGAGGAGGCCGAGCGCGTCATGCGTGCTCGCATCGCGCGGGAGACCAGGGACTTCGCTGGTGCGGTGGACCTTTGGGACGCCATCAACGAGGCCGTCATCCTGCCCGTCTTCACCGCTGAGGAGAACGCCGTCACGAACCTCGCGCGCCTCCGCGGGCGGGTCGAGATGGTCAGGCTCGCCTTCGACTCGGCGCGCGCGGGCAATCCCGACGCTCGCCTGGTGCTCAACGACTTCGACCTGTCCGCCGACTACGAGCACCTGATCGAGGAGTGCCTGGAGGCGGGAGTCACGATCGACGCGATCGGCGTCCAGACGCACATGCATCAGGGGTTCCGTGGGGAGGAGCAGGTCTGGGAGATCCTCGAGCGGTTCGGGCGATTCGGGCTCCCGGTGCAGATGACGGAGACGACGCTCGTCTCAGGCGACCTGATGCCGCCCGAGATCGTGGACCTCAACGACTTCCAGGTGCCCTCCTGGCCCTCCACGCCCGAAGGCGAGGGGCGTCAGGCCGAGGAGATCGTGCGGCACTACAGGACCGTCGTCTCGCATTCCGCCGTGGAGTCGCTCACCTACTGGGGATTGACCGACGAGGGCGCCTGGCTGGGCGCGCCCGCCGGGCTCGTGCGCGCTGACGGCAGCGCGAAGCCCTCGTACGATGCATTGCTGAGGCTTATCAAGGGCGAGTGGTGGATGAAACCCACCACGATGCGTGCCAACTCCGCCGGAGAGCTCCATGTCCACGGCTTCGCGGGCGGCTACCGACTCACTGCGGGCGGGCAGGAATCGGCGGTGATGGTGCCGCGAGGCGGACACACGCAGGCGCAGGCGCGCCTCGGGCCCGCCGTCGCCTGACCCTCTTCGCTACCGAACCGTTCGCGCCGCGGGCAGGGTGAATCGCCAGCCCTCCGCGCGCCGCTCGTCGATCACCCGCAGCACAGCCTCGACCGTGCCGGCGCGTCCCTCAGGACCGTCGTGGACCAGCACCACCTCGCCGGGCCTCATCGCGTCGCGGAGCCGCGCGGAGAGCAGCTCGGGGTCCTGGTCCTCCCAATCGAAGATGACGTTGACGACCGCAAGCGGCTGCATGCCGAGCTCGACGGCGACCTGCGCGGTGACGCCCCACGAGCCGTTGGGCGCGCGCCAGTACGGCACGTCGGCGTGGGGATCGCCCAGCGCCTCCCGGATGATCTCGAGGTTGCGGCGCATGTCGGCGCGGACAGCGTCGGCGTCCCAGGCCCCCATGTCCGCGAACGACGTGCTGTGGTTGCAGAGCACATGACCCTCGGCCACGATCCGGCGCAGCAGCGCGGCACCACCCGGCGCCTGGATCTGCTCCCCGATCACCGCGAAGACAGCGCGCACGCCTCGCGCCGCGAGACCGTCGAGCAGCGCGGGCGTGTCCTCAGCGCTCGGGCCATCGTCCACGGTGAGAGCGCAGACGAGCCCCTCGCCTTCTGCGAAGGCGAGGGGCTCGGTCGTGAGCGGTGCAGTCACGTGCGGATCATCCTCGGCGTCCGGCGCTGAGCGACCCGGAAGCCGGGCAGCGGCGCTGGAAGCGACGCTGAGTGACCCGCTCGCATGGGACGGGTCAGCCCTCGACGCCTGCGCGCTGCAGGATGATCTCCCGCACGCGACCTGCGTCTGCCTGTCCACGCGTGGCCTTCATGACCGCCCCGACGATCGCGCCGGCCGCCTGGACCTTGCCGTCCTGGATCTTCTGCAGCACATCCGGCTGAGCGGCGAGCGCCTCGTCCACGGCCTTCTCGAGCGCCGAGTCATCGGAGACGACCTCGAGACCTCGCGCCTCGACGACCGCCGTCGGCGACCCTTCGCCCGCGAGCACGCCCTGGAGCGCCTGACGGGCCAGCTTGTCGTTGATGCGACCCGAGTCGACGAGCGACTGGAGCTCCGCCACCTCGGCCGGCGTGACCGAGAGCTCGTCGAGCGAGACGCCCTGGTCGTTGGCGACGCGAGCGAGCTCGCCCATCCACCACTTGCGCGCCGCCTGCGGCGTAGCGCCCGCCTCGACGGTGGCGATCAGCACGGGCACCGCATCCGCGGCGACCACGTCGCGCATCTCGAGGTCGGAGAAGCCCCACTCGTCCTTGAGGCGCGCACGCTGCTTGGCGGGGTGCTCGGGGATGGTGCCCCGCAGCTCCTCGACCCACTCGCGCGACGGCTCGACGGGCAGCAGGTCGGGCTCCGGGAAGTACCGGTAGTCCTCGGCCTCCTCCTTGGAGCGACCCGGCGTCGTCTCCTCGGTGTCCTCGTGCCAGTGACGGGTCTCCTGGACCACGGGCTTGCCGTCGGACAGCAGCGCAGCCTGGCGGCCCGCCTCGAAGTGGATGGCACGCTCGATCGCACGCAGCGAGTTCACGTTCTTCGTCTCGGAGCGCTTGCCGAACGGCACCGCGTCCTGATCCTCGCCTGCCGGAGCCTTCGCGCGCAGCGACAGGTTCACGTCCGCACGCACCGAGCCCTGGTCCATGCGGCCGTCCGAGATGCCGAGCGCACGCACGATGTCACGGATCGTGGCCACGTAGGCGCGGGCGACCTCCGCCGTCCGCTCCCCCATGCCGGTGATCGGCTTGGTCACGATCTCCACAAGTGGCACGCCGCCGCGGTTGTAGTCGACGAGCGAGTGCGAGGCGCCCTGGATGCCGCCGGAGCCACCCACGTGGGTGTTCTTCCCGGCGTCCTCCTCCATGTGGGCGCGCTCGATCCCGATCTCCACGACGGTCCCGTCGTCAAGGACGACGTCCAGCGAGCCCTCGTAGCAGGTCGGCTCGTCATACTGCGAGATCTGGTAGTCCTTCGCGAGGTCCGGGTAGAAGTAGTTCTTCCGGGCGAAGCGGCTGGACTCACGGATCGAGCAGCCGAGCGCGAGACCCAGACGGATCGCGGACTCGACGGCCTTCTCGTTCGTCACCGGCATCGAGCCGGGAAGTCCCAGGCACACGGGGCACACCTGCGTGTTCGGCTCGGCGCCGAACTCGTTGGCGCAGCCGCAGAACATCTTGGTCTTCGTGTTGAGCTCGACGTGGACCTCGATGCCGAAGACCGGGTCGAAGTCCTCCATCGCCTCGTCGTAGCTGACGCGCGCCGCGGTCATCCTGCCACCTCCAGCTCGGGGGCCTGCGCGCTCAACGCGCCACCCCACTCCTCGGTCAGCGACGCCTCAAGGGCGGCGCCGACGCGGTACAGGCGGGCGTCCTCGTGCGCAGGCGCGAGGATCTGGAACCCGACGGGCAGCCCGTCCTCAGGCGCGAGGCCCGAGGGAAGCGACATGCCCGGGATGCCCGCAAGGTTCGCGGGGATCGTCGCCACGTCGTTGAGGTACATCGCCAGCGGATCGTCGAGACGCTCGCCCAACTTGAACGGCGTCGTGGGCGTCGTGGGCGAGACCAGCACGTCGGCCTGCTCGAAGGCCGCCGCGAAGTCACGCTGGATCAGCGTGCGGACCTTCTGGGCCGAGCCGTAGTAGGCGTCGTAGTAGCCGGCGGAGAGCGCATAGGTGCCGAGGATGATGCGGCGCTTCGCCTCGTCGCCGAAGCCCTCGGCGCGGGTCGCAAGCATCGTCTTCTCCACCGTGTCCTTCTCGACGCGGAGGCCGAAGCGGACGGAGTCGAACTTGGCAAGGTTCGACGATGCCTCCGACGGGAGGATCAGGTAGTACGCGGCGAGCGCGTACTCGAAGGACGGGCACGAGACCTCGACGATCTCGGCGCCCATCGCCTTGAGCCGCTCGAGGCTCTCCTCGAAGCGCTGCTTCACCCCTGCCTGGTAGCCCTCGCCACCGTCGTCGGATGAACCGGAGAGCTCCTTGATGACGCCGACCTTCACACCCGTGAGGTCCTTGGTCGCGCCCTGCATCGCGGCGTCGACGCACGCCGGCACCGGCTCGTCGAGGCTGGTCGCGTCCTTCTCGTCGTGGCCACCCATGACCTCGTGGAGCATCGCCGTGTCCAGCACGGTGCGGCCGCACGGGCCCAGCTGGTCGAGCGAGGAGGCGAGCGCGATCGCGCCGTAGCGGGACACGCCGCCGTAGGTGGGCTTGACGCCCACGGTCGCGGTCACCGACGCGGGCTGGCGGATGGAGCCACCCGTGTCCGAGCCGATCGCGAGCGGGGCCTCGAAGGCTGCGAGCGCCGCAGCCGAGCCACCGCCGGAGCCGCCGGGGATGCGGTCCAGATCCCACGGGTTGTGCGTGGGACCGTAGCCGGAGTGCTCGGTGGACGAGCCCATGGCGAACTCGTCCATGTTGGTCTTGCCCAGGATCGGCATGCGCGCGGCCTTGAGGTTCGCGGACACCGTCGAGTCGTACGGCGGGATCCAGCCCTCGAGGATCCTGGAGCCTGCCGTGGTCGGCAGGCCTTCGGTGACGAGCACGTCCTTCACCGCGACGGGCACACCCGCGAGCGCGGGCAGCTCGACGCCTGCGGCGCGGTCCTCGTCCACCTTGCGGGCGGTCTCGAGCGCGCCCTCGGGGTCGAGGTGCAGGAACGCGTGCACAGGGCCGTCGACGGCAGCGATGCGGTCGAGGTGCGCCTGCGTGAGCTCGACGCTCGTCACCTCGCCGGCCTTCAGGGCGGCGGCCATCTGGGCTGCGGTCTTGCGGGTCCAGTCCACGGTGGTCATGCCTCCTCCCCCAGGATCTGCGGGACGCGGAAGCGGCCGTCCTCAGCCTCGGGAGCGGCGGCGAGCGCACGGTCCTGCGGCAGCGAGGGCCTCACCTCGTCCGGGCGGTGCACATTCGACATCGGGATGGGGTGGGAGGTGGCGGGCACGTCGGTGCCTGCGACCTCGGCGACCTTGGCCACGGCGTCGACGATGGCGGACAGCTGACCGGACAGGCGGTCCAGGTCGTCGTCCGTCATGTCGATGCGCGCGAGCGCGGCCAGCCGCGCCACGTCAGAGCGTTCGAGGGATGACATGGCCGCCAGTCTAGTGGCGGATCGGAGGGCCGTGGGGGCGTCTCGCGGGCGCGGTGGCGTCCCTGCTCACGGCTCCCAGGAGTAGCCGAGCAAGCGGTGCGTCACAGGCGGCGCCGTGACGTCGTCTGCGCGGCGTGCGGCCTCCTCGGGCGTCATCCGCTCGGCCGTCGTGTCGTCGGCCACCCAGTCGAGGTCCTCGCGTCGGACGAAGCCCATCGCCTCGTACAGGCGATGCGCGGCGTGCATGGTGTCCAGCGTGGACAGCACCACGCGCGAGGCCCCCCGCTCCACGGCCATGTCGAGCGCGGCCTGGGCGAGCGCGCGCCCGAGGCCTCGCCCCCGCTCGAGGGGGGACACCGCGAGCATCCGCAGCTCGTACTCGCCGTCCTGCGCCAGCTCGGTGAAGCGGCTGCCCGGCGGTACCAGCGTGATCGTGCCCACGGCCGAGCCCTCTCCGCGCTCGCCGTCGGCGAGCATGAGCAGGATCGCCTCGGAGGCGCGCGTCTGCGCGTCTCGTAGTTGCGGGACATACGGGTGAGACTGGTCGATCAGGCCGTCAGACAGGTATGCGAGCGCGGTGAGCGCTCCGATCTCCGCGAGACGTGAGGTCTCGTCCGGTTCGACTGCACGGACCGTGTAGGTCATGCGGTCGCCTCCCTCCGGGGTCGTCGAGGCACGAGGACTGCGTTGTCAGTCGCCAGTGTACGGAAACGCCCGGTCGGCGTCCTGTGGCCCGCCGACGGCGCCGTCCGACGGTCAGGAGGACCGGCGTGAGCGGCGCTTGGGCTTGCCCTTCTCAGCGTCGCGGACCGCCGCCTCGGCGCCTTCCTCGTCGATGACGGACGCGATGGCGTCGCCCTCCGACTCTGTGGCGGGCGCGGCCGCATCGACCTGAGGCGCGGGCTCCTGGGCGGAGGCGGCGGACGCAGCGGAGAGCGACGCGGCCTCGCGCCGACCGTGCGGGACGCGCAGCGGCTCGAGCACCGGCATGTAGACATCACCCGCATCGACGTGCTCGGCATGGACGTTCTCGTCGAAGTGGGGACCTTCGCGCAGCTCCTCCTCAGGGGAGTCCGCCGAGGGCGCCGAGGCGTCCTCCCCGTCGCCGTCGCCGGAACCTGGCTCGGCCGGGGAGGGAGCGGACGCGGACAGCTCGGCGAGCGTCACCGTCGCCGTCTCGAATGCGCCGGAGTCGGACGCCTCCTTGCGCTCCGCACGCCGCTCCTGAGTCGGGGCGGGCTCCTGCTCGCTTTCGGCTACGGCCTCGGAACCGCTGGGCTCGGGCTCAGGCTCAGGCTCAGGCTCAGGCTCAGGCTCAGGCTCGGGCTCTTGCGCGGCGGGCGCCGCCGCAGTTGCCTCGTCAGCCTCGGCAGGGTCGTCGCCGATCGTGTAGCGCCTGAGGAAGTAGCCGATGACGAGGCCGAGGACGAAGGCGAGGAGGAGCCAGAGCCATGCCTCCTGGAGCACTGCGGTCATGATCGTCATCCCTCCGTGAGCGTGATCTCGACGCGTCGGTTCAGCGCACGGCCCGACTCCGTGCTGTTCGAGGCGACAGGCGAGGCCTCGCCGTGCCCGGTGGTCTCCATGATGCTGCGCGGCACGTCGGCCTGGGCCAGGTAGTCCCGCACGTTCTCCGCACGCTCGAGCGTGAGGGCCTGGTTCTCCTCATCGGTGCCGAGCGAGTCGCTGTAGCCATCGATCTGGACTGTGAGGCCGGGGTTGGTCTCGAGCGCGTCGAGGATCGTGTCGGCGATGCCGTCGAGCTCGGCCCTCGCACGGGTGGTGAGGTCGGCGGAGAACGCCTCGAAGTAGACGGACGGCAGCTCGGGCAGCGGCGGGGCCGGAGTCTCGGTCTCGGACGGCGTGGCGCTCGGCGAGGGCGAGGCGGACTCGCTCGGGCTGGGCGAGGGCTCGGCGGTCTCGGTGGGCGTCGGCTCAGGCGAAGGAGTGGGCGCGAGGGACTCGTCGACCGTGTAGTCGACCGTGTGCACGAGCTCGAGGCTGGAGACCGTCTCGGTCGCCGCGTCCTGAACGTCGGAGGGGCCCCGCAGCGCCACATCGCGGTACTGGACGTCGTCGACGAGGACCTGGTCGAGTCCCGCGGCGTCGAGCGCCCGACGCGCCTGGGTGTCGGTGGATGAGGCGACGGAGGCGGCGAACCCGTACGTGACCGCGGTCAGCGTGAGCACAAGGCCCAGCGCGAGGAGCCACCACCGGATCGGCCCAGCGACGTAGCGTCGCCTCGAGGCCCTGTCCTCGTTGCCCATCGTCACCCTCCTGACGCGCGCGTCGAGCGCTGTGAGCCGCGCCGCGAGACCCACATTAGCGCCGGGCGCCCGGCGTCCGCATGCGCCACGTCGACACGGGGGCGGGTATGTCCGGCGATGTGCCGGTCTGTCCGGTGGCCGGACCCGGACGGGGGCCTCATGCGGGCGGCGTGCCGTCGCACAGTGCCACGAACTGGGCCTCGTCGAGGATCGGAACGCCGAGCTCCTCGGCCTTGGAAGCCTTGGATCCGGCGTTCGCTCCGACGATCACGTAGTCGGTCTTCTTGGAGACGGATGACGCCGCCTTGCCTCCCCGGGAGATGATCGCCTCCTTGATGCCATCCCTGGTGAAGCCTTCGAGTGAGCCGGTGGCCACGATCGTGAGTCCCTCAAGAGTCTGGGGGATGCTCTCGTCGCGCTGCTCCGACATCCTCACCCCTGCGGTGGCCCACCGGTCGACGATGTCGCGGTGCCAGTCGACCTGGAACCACTCGATCACGGACTCGGCGATTATCTGCCCGACGCCTTCGACAGCGGCGAGCTCCTCCGTGGTGGCGGCACGGATCGCCTCCATCGAGCCGAAGGCGGTGGCGAGCGCACGGCTCGCGACGGGGCCGACGTGGCGGATGTTGAGCGACACGAGGACGCGCCACAGCTCCTTCGACTTCGCCTTCTCGAGCTCCTCGAGCAGGGTGAGCGCCTGCGCCGACGGGTGCACGGTCCGCACGCTCTTGGTGTGCCCGGCCTTGCGGCGCTCGGCGGGCGACATGCCCTCCGCCTCGGGCGGGTAGGAGAGCTCGACACGCTGGAACGGCGTGCGGAGCCGGACCTCGCCGTCCTCGTCCTCCTTCGGAAGGCCGGTCTCGGCGTCACGCACCACGACCTCGATGGGCATCAGGTCCTCGAGCGTGAGGTCGAACAGGCCTGCCTCAGTCCTCAGCGGCGGCTCGGCGGGTCGCAGCGGCTGGGTCAGCGCCGCGGCGGTGACCTCCCCGAGCGCCTCGATGTCGAGGCCTCCCCGCGAGCCGATGTGCTCGACGCGTCCACGCACCTGCGCGGGGCAGGTCTGCGCGTTCGGGCAGCGAAGGTCGGCGTCGCCCTCCTTCATGGGCCGCAGGGGCGTGCCGCACTCGGGGCACGCCTCCGGCATGACGAAGTCCTCGCGCGGATAGCCGTCATCAGCGAGCGCGGCGACGGGCCCGACGATCTCGGGGATGACGTCTCCCGCCTTGCGCAGCACGACGACGTCGCCGATCCTCACGCCCTTGGCGCGCACGACGTCCTGGTTGTGGAGCGTCGCCTGCCTCACCGTGCTGCCCGCGACCTTCACGGGCTCCATCACGGCGTACGGGGTGGCGCGGCCCGTCCGACCGACGCCGATCCTGATCTCCACGAGTCGGGTGTGCACCTCCTCCGGCGGGAACTTGTAGGCGAGCGCCCACCTGGGGGCGCGGCTCGTGGAGCCGAGCTCGGACTGGACGGCCCTGTCGTCGACCTTGAGCACGGCCCCGTCGATCTCGTGGATGAGCCTGTGCCGGTTCTTCTCGAGGTCCGTGAGCGCGTCGGCGATCGCGGACGCGCCGCGCAGCAGACTCGCATGCTCGGTGATGGGGAGTCCCCAGTCCGCGAGGACCTTGTAGATGCCGAACTGCGTCTTAAGCCGCTCATCTGCGGGCGTGTCTCCCCATTCAAGCGCTCCGAGGGCGTAGGTGGTGAGCGCAAGCGGCCTGGTGGCCGTCACCGCGGGGTCCTTCTGGCGGAGCGAGCCCGCGGCGGTGTTCCGCGGATTCGCATAGGGAGGCTTCCCCTCAGCCAGAAGGCGCTCGTTGAGCCGCTCGAACTCCCTGACGGGCATGTAGACCTCGCCGCGGATCTCCACGACGCTCGGGACCGGCGCACCGCCCGCGTCGGGCCCGCGCAGCTGACGCGGGATCCCTTCGATGGTGAGCACGTTCGCCGTGACGTCCTCGCCCGTGGTCCCGTCGCCTCGCGTGACCCCGCGGACGAGCCTGCCGTCCTCGTATGTGAGCGAGAGCGACAGCCCGTCGATCTTGGGCTCGCAGACGATCTGCTGATCGCCGGCCTCCCTGCCGACGCGCGCGAGCCACGCCTCCACGTCCTCCAAGGAGAACGCGTTGTCCAGGCTCATCATGCGCTCGCGGTGACGGACCGAGGCGAAGCCGGTCTCGACGCCCGCGCTTCCGACCTTCTGCGTGGGCGAGTCGGGCTCGACGAGCTCGGGATGCCGCGCCTCGAGGTCCTTCAGCTCACGTTCGAGCGCGTCGTACTCAGCGTCGGAGATCGTGGGGGCGTCGTCACCGTAGTAGCGCGCGCGGTGCTCCTCGACCTCCTGCACGAGCTCAGCGTGGCGGGAGCGGGCACGGGTGGCATCGGCGATCGCGTCGTTCACGGACACATTCCATCACGTCCCCCCGACACCGCAGCGGGAGCACACGCACCGGCCTCAGGGCACCGGCCACGAGTAGCCTGGTGCCGTGGCCGACCGGCCGCACGGAGGGAGTGCACGGATGGCCGGACTGACGCTGATCGAGGGCGGGCACATCGTCACGGTGGACGCCGCCGGCACCGAGCACGCGCCAGGCCATCTCGCGATCCGCGACGGGCGGATCACCGCTGTCGGCCCTGGCCCTGCGCCGTCGGGCCTGCGTGACGCCGCCGCCGAGCGGATCGACGCCACCGGGATGCTGGTCACCCCAGGGCTCGTGAACACCCACCACCACCTCTACCAGTGGCTCACGCGAGGCTGGGCGCAGGACTCGATCCTGTTCGACTGGCTCGTCGCGCTCTACCCCACCTGGGCGCGCATCACGGCGGACACCGTGGGTGCAGGCGCCGCGGGCGCGATGGCGACGCTCGCACGGTCGGGCTGCACCACGGTCGGCGACCACCACTACATCTTCCCCCGCGGCTCGGGGGACATCCTGGGATCCATCGCCCACGAGGCGCGGGAGATCGGCCTCCGTCTCCAGCTCACGCGAGGCTCGATGGACCTGGGCGCGAGCGACGGCGGGCTTCCCCCCGACTTCGCCGTCGAGTCGACAGACGACGCCTTGCGAGCCTCCGAGGACGCAGTGCTGCATCTTCACGACAGGTCCTTCGACTCGATGGTCCGCGTGGCCATCGCGCCGTGCTCGCCATTCTCCGTCACCACCGACCTTCTTCGCGAGTCCGCTCCCCTCGCGCGCAGCCTCGACGTCCGCCTGCACACGCACGGCTCCGAGACGGTCGAGGAGGACGCGTTCTGCCGCGAACGGTTCGGCATGAGCCCCACCGAATACCTCGAGTCGGTCGGCTGGCTTGGGCCCGACGTGTGGATGGCCCACTGCGTCCACCTGTCCGACGCCGACATCGCCACGTTCGCCGCGACGGGCACCGGAGTGGCCCACTGCCCCTCCTCCAACGCCCGCCTGGCCGCCGGCATCGCTCCCGTGCGCGCGATGCTCGACGCGGGCGTGGCGGTGGGCCTCGGTGTGGACGGAGCGGCCTCCAATGAGGACGGCACGCTCGGATCCGAGATCCGTCAGGCGGCGCTCGTCGCGCGGCTGCGGGACGGCGCCACCGCCATGCCGGGCCGCGACTCGCTGCGCATGGCCACCATGGGCGGCGCACGCGTGCTGGGCCGCGAGGACGAGATCGGCTCGCTCGAGCCCGGCAAGCTGGCCGACGTGGTCGCCTGGGATCTCACCGCGGTCGAGCACGCCGGCATCGCCGATCCCGTGGCGGCCCTCACGCTCGGGTCGCTGCCCACGGTGCGCCTCATGCTGGTGCAAGGACGCGAGGTGGTGCGGGACGGCCTGCTCACCCGGACGGACGAGGGATCGATCGCTCAGCGCGTCACCGCGGCCGCGGCGCGGCTCGCCGGGGACTAGCCGACCGACTGCTGCTTGACTGCGATCAGTCGCGCGGGAGCGTCCTCGATCCACCAGCGGTGCGCCACTCCCCCGGCGTAGTAGGCGGCGTCGCCTGGCCCGAGCACCTGCACGTCGCCGTCGAGCTCCAGGTGAAGCGTCCCCTCGAGCACGGTCACCCACTCGTCCTCGGCGTGCGTGAACACCTCGCCGCGGTCGGTGCGGTCGCACACGATCGCCATGGGCAGGAACGGCCGCGTGCCGTGCGCCAAGGGCACCGCCCGGTCCTGAGCGAAGTCGGACACCGCGTCGTCAGCCGCCGCGACGCGGTGCATCTCCACGGGCGGTGGAGCCGCATCGCCATGGCCGGCCTCCGACGCGGCGATCAGCTCCACAGGGCTCGTCTCGAGCGCGACCGCGATGCGACGCAGCGAGGGCAGCGAGAAGTTCGCAAGCCCTCGTTCGACCTGACTGAGGAACGGGTGGGACAGCCCCGTCGCCTCAGCCAGCTGAACGAGGGTCAGCCCGCGGGCGCGCCGCAGCTCCCTCACATGAGCGCCGAACCTCAGCGCGGCCTCTGCGCTCTCCGGGCCGGGGACGCCGTGCACCATGGGCTCAGAGGCGCTTCGTCGGGTGCATGCCCATGCGGGCGAGCACGGTGTTCTCGAGGATCGCGACCAGGTTGTAGAGCACGAGCGAGGTGAGCGTGACGACGACCACCGACGCCCACAGCTCGTCGAACTTGGCCGACGTGGCATACCCGTTGATCACACCGCCGATGCCGGAGCCGGTCGCGAGCCATTCGGCGAGCAGGGCACCCGTGATCGCGCCAGGAACCGAGACGCGCACCGCCGCGAAGAACGCCGGCAGCGACGCGGGCAGCGCGACCTTCGTGAGCTGCTTGATCGGGCCGCCGCCGTAGACCTGCACCACCTCGAGGGTCTGCTGGGACGACTGCTGGAGCCCGAAGGCGATGTTCACGAGCGCCGGGAACAGGACGACGATGCCTCCCATGACCGCGACGGTCGCGAACTCGCGTCCGAAGATCATGATGATGATCGGCGCGAACGCGACAAGCGGCACCGAGCGCAGCAGCAGCGCGATCGGCATCATCGCCTGCTCGAATCCACGCGAGAGCCGGAACCCGATGGCGCCCAGGAGCGCGATGAGGAGTCCTGCCGCGAAGCCGATCACGGCGTCGCCGAGCGTCACCGCGAGGTTGCCGAGGATCTCGGCGCGGTTCTCCGCCGCGGCCTCCTCCACGAAGAAGAAGTTCCACACGTCCACCGGACCCTTGGCGACGTAGGGCGACAGGTCTGACGCCCACAGCGCGAGCTGCCACAGGACGGTGACGCCCACCAGGGTGAGGAGGAAGGTGAGGAGCGAGGCGCCGAGCGCCTTGAGGGTCGAGGCGCGCGCGTCGCGGCGGACCTTGTCGGCGAGCATCTGGCTCTGAGGCCCAGCCGCACCCGGGCTGTCCGCGACGGCGGCGCTCATCTGCGGGCTCATGCGGCCGCTCCCTTCGACCAGGGCGTCGCGAGACGCGTGAGGAGGCCGACGCCCAGGTAGAGCACGAGGGCGATCAGGCCGGACATGAGCGCGATGCCCCACACTCGCGGCGAGTTGAGGGCCTGCTGGGCGATGACCATCGCGACTCCGATGCCCGTCTCGACCTTGCCGAAGTACTCGCCGAGCACAGCGCCCAGGAAGGCCGCGGGCACCGCGATCTGCAGCGCGGTGAGCACGGCGGGAAGGGCGGCCACGACGCGGACCTTGCGCAGCTGCATCCAGGCGTTTCCGCCGTAGACCGAGACGAGGTCGAGGCTGGCCTTGTCGGCGGCATGCAGGCCGAGAAGCGAGCCGACGACGGTGGTGAAGAAGACGCTGAGCGCGGCCATGAAGACGGCGGTGCCGGAGGGCTCGCCGCGGTCGGGCACCTCGAAGATGAGCACGAGGAGCGGACCGATCGCGACGATCGGGATGCAGTACGTGATGACTGCGAGCTGCGACACGACGCCTTCGAGCCGCGGGATCACCATGACGAGCGCGGCGAGCGCCAGCGCGAGGCCGTTGCCCCACAGGTAGCCCAGGGCCGCCTCATGGAGCGTGACCGAGAAGTGGGTCCAGTAGAACCCCAGCCCGATCTCGCCGAAGTCCTGGATCACCTGGACCGGCGTGGGGATCGCCTGGGTGTTGCCGGACCCGACGTTGGCGAAGATCGTCAGCGACGAGATCCACCACGCGGCGAGCAGTCCGACGGCGCTGAGCACCGCGGTGGCCCACGACGGAAGCCTGCGCATCAGTCGTCCTCGGTGGCCGCGCCGCCGTCTCCGAACAGCAGGTCGGAGGCGCGATCCACGTAGGCGTGGAACTCGGGGCTGCGCTGGATGTCGGGCGTGCGCGGACGGGGGAGGTCGATCTGCATGACCTCCTTGACCCGACCCGGCCGGGGGCTCATGACGGCGACCTGATCCGCGAGGAAGATCGCCTCGGTGATGCCGTGGGTGACGAGCAGGGTGGTCGCGGGCTTCGCCGCGAGGATGCGCATCAGCTCGAGGTTGAGACGCTGGCGCGTCATGTCGTCCAGCGCGCCGAACGGCTCGTCGAGCAGCAGCACGGAGGGCTTGAGGACGAGCGCACGCGCGATCGAGACTCGCTGACGCATGCCGCCCGACAGGTGGGCGGGCTTGGCCTTCTCGAATCCCTTGAGCCCGACGAGCTCGATCAGCTCCTCGATGTAGTCGTGGTCGACCGGCTTCCCGGCGACCTCGAAGGGCAGCTTGATGTTGGCGTACACCGACCGCCACGGCAGGAGCGCGGAGTCCTGGAAGGCGATGCCGAGCTCGTTGTAGGCGCGCAGGTCGGCGGGCGTGCGCCCGTCGACCCGGGTGCTGCCGCTCGTGGGCTCCTCGAGCCCGGCGAGGATGCGAAGGATGGTCGACTTGCCGCAGCCGGACGGTCCCAGGAGGGCCAGGAACGAGCCCTGGTCCGTGTGGAGCGTGGCGTCCTGGAGGGCGGTCGTGGTCTTGCCACGCGAGTGGAAGACCTTGGTGAGGTCGGTGATCTGCAGGCCGGTGCCCGGGGCGGTCTCGCCCCGGGCACCGGTGCTGTCGACGTTCGTCACGTCTGAGCTCCTCGGACTGATCAGCCTGCGTAGGCGATCAGCTCGGGGTGCTCGGCGTAGACCTCGTCGAGCAGGCTCATGTCGAACAGGTCCGACGCCTCGAGCTCGATGCCCGCGCCGGCGAGCGACGCGAGGGTCTCCGCCTGGAGCGAGTCGGAGATGGTGAACAGGCCGTTGGTGACGGTCTCGTCGGAGACGACGAGCTGCTCGGCCTGGACGATCGCGCCGGCCTCGGACACCTCGGGCTCGAGGCCCAGGTCAGCGCCGTACACCTCGTAGGCGAGGCGAGCGCCCTCGGCGGGGTCGTTCACCGCGTCGGTCCATCCCATGATCTCGGCGACCAGGAAGGCCTTGAGCATCTCGCGGTCCTCGGCGATGGTCTCGTCGGTGACCGTGAAGGTCTCGGCGACGAACGGCAGACCGTTCTCGGCGAAGGGCAGGTTCACGGTGTCGTAGCCGGCGGCCTCGAGGATGAGGGACTCGTTGGTGAGGTAGGCGATGAAGCCGTCGACCTCGCCGTTGGTGAGCGGCGCCGGGTCGTACTGGACCGGCACGATCTCGAGCTCGTCCTCAGAGATGCCGTTGGCGGCGAGCAGCGCCATGAACAGCGAGGTGTTCGAGTCCTGGACACCGATGCGCTTCCCGATCATGTCCTCGGCGGTCATGATGTTGCCGCCGTCGGCCAGCGAGAGCACGGTGAACGGGTTGGCCTGGTAGGTGGCGCCGATGATCTTGAGCGGGGCGCCCTCGGCCGCCACTGCGGAGCCGATGGACACGGCGTCGGACAGCGCGACGTCGGCGGTGCCGGACAGCAGCTCGGCGGCGCCGGTCGACGGGCCGGAGACCATGTCGACGGACGAGAAGCCCGCATCGGTGAAGTAGCCGTTCGAGTCCGCGAAGAACTCGCCCGAGAACTCCTCGTTCTTGATCCAGGACAGCTGGAGGGTCAGGTCGCCGTAGTCGGCGGCCTCCATCGACTCCTCACCGGTCTCGGAGGCGGTGGGCTCCTCGTCTGCGGAGCCGGACGAGCAGGCGGCGAGCGTGAGCGCCGCGACGGCGGCCGCTGCGACGACAGCGGTGCGCTTGATGCTGAAGGACATGTGTTCTCTCCCTGTAGTGGCGCGTCCTTGACACGAGGACTGACGCGTGCCGCGAGCAGTTCCAGGACGGTTCCGAACCTCGGATCCACAGCATGCGGAACCGTCCCTGGGGCGGCACAAAAGTCAACGTAGGGACTGTAGATTTCATCAACACGCGCGGTTGTGTTTCATCCCGGTTAAATCAGATTGCCGAGACACAATCGTGACATCTGGCCATGCTTGACTGGCCCTTCCGTCCCCGCCGGCAGCTCTCCACAGCCAGTGCGATCCGACCGCCGCAGGGACCGTCGACGCACTAGCGAAGGAGGAGCGATGGACCTGACCGCGGTCACCGGATACCGCCGGGCCACCACCCGCGACGACCTCGCGCTCGCTCCCGGAGAGACGTTCCTCGCGGGAGGCACGTGGGTGTTCTCGGAGCCGAACCGGGACGTCACCGGACTCGTGGATCTCACTTCCATGCCGTGGGACGCCGTCGAGGTGTCAGAGGCCGGCCTGCGCATCGGCGCGACCTGCACGATCGCGAGGCTCCTCGCCGAGCCTCAGGTCGACGGGTGGGCCGCCCAGCCGTTCTTCGACGACGCCGCGAACGCGCTGCTCGCGAGCTTCAAGATCTGGAACGAGGCCACCGTCGTCGGCAACATCTGCCGATCATTCGCCGCGGCCGCGATGCTCGCGGCGTGCGCCACTCTCGACGGCACCGCCGAGATCTGGGCCGCCGACGGGTCCGTCCGCCACGAGCCGGTCGCCGCGCTGCCGACGGGCAACGGCACGAACACGTTGCAGCCCGGAGACGTGGTGCGCGCCGTCGACATCCCTGCGCACGCGATGGGGGCACGCACCTCGCTTCACAAGATCGCGCTCGCCGAGCTGGGACGCTCCGGCGCCGTCGTCACAGGAAGGCGCGACGAGGACGGGGCGGTGACCGTTGTCGTCACGGCCGCGACCCTCACGCCGGTCGTGCTGCGCTTCCCGTCCATGCCCGACGCCGACGCGGTGGCCGCCCAGGTGCGCGCCGCCGACGGCTACTACGACGACGCTCTCGGCAGCGCCGACTGGCGACAGCATGTCGCCGGCGTGCTCGCCACGCGAGTGATCGCCGACCTCGAGGAGGACCACGCATGAGGATCGAGGTGGACGGCTCCCCCGTCGAGGGCGAGGCCGCGCCGGGCCAGTGCCTGCGCACGTATCTGCGCGATCACGGGGCCACGGAGGTCAAGAAGGGCTGCGACGCCGGGGACTGCGGCGCGTGCGCCGTGCTCGTCGACGGCCAGCCGGTCCACTCGTGCCTCTACCCCGCCGTCCGCGCCGAGGGACGCGCGGTCACGACCGCGGGAGGCCTCGCCCCTGGCGACGACCTCTCGCCGGTGCAGCAGGAGTTCGCCGACCGCTTCGCCTTCCAGTGCGGCTTCTGCACTCCCGGCATGGTGGTCACCGCGTCGTCCCTCACCGAGGACGACCTGCCCGACCTTGACCGCAAGCTCAAGGGCTCACTGTGCCGCTGCACCGGATATCGCCCGATCCGCGAGGCCGTCGAGCACTCGGTGCGCGGGGGCTGCGGAGGCTCGTGCGACGGGATCTGCGGATCCGCGCCCGCCGACTCGTCCGTGTCTCAGGAGACCGGTTCCAGCGTGGGCCGCTCCGCGCGACCGCCCGCCGCCACCCGGGTGGTCCAAGGACGCGAGCCCTACACGTTCGACGAGGTGCCCGACGGCACGCTCCACCTCCGCGTGCTCGGCTCACCCCACGCGCATGCGCGCATCGTGTCGATCGACGCCTCCGCCGCGCTCGCGATGCCGGGCGTCCACGCCGTCCTCACCCACGAGGACGCGCCGGCCACGCTCTTCTCCTCCGCGCGTCACGACAACCGCATGGACGACCCGCGGGACACACGCATCCTCGACGACGTGGTCCGGTTCAAGGGTCAGCGCGTGGCGGCCGTCGTCGCCGACTCGCTCGCGATCGCCGACGCCGCCGTCGAGGCGATCACCGTCGAATACCAGGTGTTTCCGGCCGTCTTCGACCCCGAGGAGGCGCGCTCCGGCGCCGCTCCGGCCCTCCACCCGGACCGCACCCCGGATGACGGCGTGCTCGACTCCTCGCGCAACCTCATCGCGTCCTGGAAGGGCGGCTACGGCGACGTGGACGAGGGCCTCGCCCAGGCGTCGGCCGTGGCCACCGGTACGTGGTCCAACGGCCGCGTCAGCCACGCGCAGCTCGAGACGCACGGAGCGATCGGCTGGATCGACGACCTGGGCCGGCTGACCGTCCGCACCAGCTCGCAGGTGCCGTTCCTGGTGCGCGACGAGCTCGCCGTCATCCTGGACCGCGCCCCCGAGTCCGTCCGCGTCTTCACCGCGCGCGTCGGCGGAGGCTTCGGCGGCAAGCAGGAGATCTTCACCGAGGACCTCGTGTCCCTCGCGGTGCTGAAGACCGGCCGCCCCGTCGCCTACGAGATGACCCGCCAGGAGGAGTTCACCCGGACCGCCACCCGGCACCCCTTCCGCGTCACCGCCACCCTCGGGGCCACCGCGGACGGCATGCTCACCGCCATGGACATCCAGGTGCTGAGCAACACCGGCGCCTACGGCAACCACTCGATCGGCGTGATGTTCCACGGCTGCGCCGAGTCGCTCGAGGCGTACCGCTCCCCTGCCAAGCGACTCGACGCCGAGGTCGTCTACACGAACACCACCCCCGCTGGCGCGTTCCGCGGCTACGGGCTCGGCCAGGTGATCTTCGCCGTCGAATCCGCGATCGACGAGCTCGCACTCGAGCTCGGGATCGACCCGTTCGAGATGCGCCGCCTCAACGCCGTCAAGGAGGGCGACCCGCTCGGAGTCACCGAGCGCAAGCACCAGGACGGGCTCATCTTCGGCTCCTACGGGCTCGACCAGTGCCTCGACCTCGCCGACGAGGCACTCGCACGCGGCAACGGCGTCGAGGCTCCCGAAGGTTGGAGCGTCGGTGAGGGCATGGCCCTCAGCATGATCGCCACGATCCCGCCGCGCGGCCACCACGCCACCGCGTCCGTGACCGCCTGGCCCGACGGCACGTTCCTCGTAGCCGCCGGCACCGCCGAGTTCGGCAACGGCACCCACACCGTGCTCACCCAGATCGCCGCCGAGGCGCTCGGAGTTCCCGTGGCGTCCGTGTCGCTCCGGGCATCCGACACCGATGCGACCACCTACGACACCGGAGCCTTCGGTTCCACCGGCATCACCGTTGCAGGAAAGGCGGTGCACGCCGCGGCGGTCCAGCTCCGTGACCGCCTCGACGCGGGCGACCCGATCCCCGCATCAGGCCTGGTAGGCGAAGGATCGACCGACGGCATGATCCGCTCGCTCGCGTTCAACGTCCAGGCCTTCCGCGTCGCTGTGGACCTCGAGACCGGCTCCGTGAAGATCCTCCAGTCCATCCAGGCAGCCGACGCGGGCGTCGTCCTCAACCCCGCCCAGTGCCGCGGCCAGATCGAGGGCGGCGTGGCCCAGGGCATCGGCTCCGCCCTGTACGAAGAGGTGATGATCGGGGACGATGGCGCGCCGGAGAACCCCGCGTTCCGTGTCTATCGCGTGCCTCAGATGGCCGATGTGCCCGAGACGGAGGTCTACTTCGCGAAGACCTCCGACGAGCTCGGCCCCTTCGGCGCCAAGTCCATGTCCGAGTCGCCCTACAACCCGGTCGCGCCCGCACTCGCGAACGCGATCAGGCGCGCGGTGGGCGCACGCCCCTACTCGACGCCCATGAGCCGCGACCGCGTCTGGCGGCTGGCCGCGTCAGCCTCGGATCGTGCCCCCAGCGGCGCCCTGTAGGAGACTCATGACCGCTCTCGAGCCGCGAGTGTCTCCTACAGGAACCTCACGTCCGCTGGGACGGGTGAATCGCGCCCTCTCGCTGACTCAGCGGTGCTCCGCTCGCCTCGGTGCGATCGCGCAGGATCTCCGCGACGATCGAGACGGCGGTCTCCGAGGGAGTCGAGCCACCCAGGTCGAGTCCGATCGGCGACCGCAGGCGAGCGATCTGCTCCTCGCCGAGCCCCGCCTCGCGGAGCCGGGCCACGCGTCGCTCATGCGTGCGCCGCGAGCCCATCGCCCCGACGTAGCCGGCCTCGGATCGCAGCGCGATCTCGAGGGTGGGGATGTCGAAGCGCTCCTCGTGGGTCAGGACGCAGACGGCATCGCGCTCGTCCAGAGCCACTCCCGCGAGGTAGCGATCCGGCCACATCGCGACCACCTCGTCCGCCTCGGGGAACCGCGCCTGGGTGGCGAACACGGGGCGCGCGTCGACCACTGTGACGCGGTAGCCGAGCGCCTTCGCAGCCGACGCGAGAGCACCCGAGAAATCCACGGCGCCCACGATCACCATGGCGGGCGCAGCTTCCCGTACCAGGGAGAACGGCCCTCCTGCGCGTTCCGGATGGCGCGGGATGCGCACCTCGACCCGTTCGTTCGGCACGAGCGACTCGCGCAGGGCCTGCACCACCGCGCCGTCATCCTCGGACAGCCGGAAGGCGACCACGCCGAGCGAGCCACCGCATGCGAGTCCCGCCGCGTAGAGGTCTCCCTCGCCGCCAAGATCCACATCCACGAGCCCACCCTCGGCGAGGACCTGCGTCGCGAGGTCGTAGGCCTCGCCCTCGACGCAGCCGCCGGAGATCGAGCCGATCGCGCGGCCATCGCGCGTCACCGCCATCGCGGAGCCGACGGCGCGGGGCGCCGAGCCGTGCACCGCCGTCACCACGACCACACCGAGCGGGGCGCCCGCCTCCAGCTCGGCGAGCATCTCGCGGGCGAT
Organism: Demequina zhanjiangensis; assembly: GCF_030418315.1. Classification (GTDB taxonomy): domain Bacteria; phylum Actinomycetota; class Actinomycetes; order Actinomycetales; family Demequinaceae; genus Demequina; species Demequina zhanjiangensis. Next base: position 524,780 of record NZ_JAUHPV010000001.1, on the reverse strand, counting down.
CTCGAACACGCGCACCTCCGGGTCTGGGAACTGCCAGCCAGTGTAGGACCGCGCGCCACCCCTTCAAGGAGCCTCCATGCCTGACATCGACCTGGTCATCCGAGCCACCCGCGCGCTCATCGACGGAGAGGAGAGGCCCGCGTCCGTCGCCGTCACCGACGGCGTGATCGTGGGCGTCGGCGCTGTCGACGCGTCCTGGGATGCTGAGTCGACCGTGACGCTCCCTGACGACGAGGTGCTGATCCCCGGTGTGGTGGACACGCATGTGCACGTCAACGAGCCGGGCCGCACCGAGTGGGAAGGCTTCGCGTCCGCCACCTCAGCGGCGGCAGCGGGCGGAGTGACGACGATCATCGACATGCCTTTGAACTCGATCCCTCCCACCACGACCCTGGAGGCGCTCGAGGTCAAGCGCTCGGTCGCGGCCGCCAAGGCGCGCGTGGACGTCGGTTTCTGGGGCGGGGCGATCCCGTCGTCCCTTGGGCACCTGCGCGAGCTCCACGAGGCGGGCGTGTTCGGCTTCAAGTGCTTCCTCGCGCCCTCGGGCGTGGACGAGTTCCCCGAGCTCGACGCTTCTCAGCTCCGGGCAGCCATGGAGGAGATCGCGTCCTTCGGCGGTCGACTCATCGTGCACGCGGAGGACCCGCGTCACCTGGACGACGCCGGCATCCCCGGGACGGATCCCGTCGCCTTCGCCTCCACCCGCCCGGACGCGGCCGAGGTGACGGCCATTCAAGCGGTCATCGACGGCGTGCGCGCGACGGGTGTCCGGGCGCACATCCTGCACCTGTCGTCGGCGGCTGCGCTGCCAGAGATTCGCGCGGCCAAGGCGGAGGGGCTGCCGCTGACCGTGGAGACCTGCCCCCACTACCTGACCTTCGACGCAGCCCACATCCCTGCTGGTGGGACGCAGTACAAGTGCTGCCCGCCGATCCGCGACGAGGCGAACCGGGAGGCGCTGTGGGAGGCGCTGTTCGACGGCACGATCGACATCATCGCCTCGGATCACTCCCCCGCGACCGCCGACCTGAAGCTCGCGGGCGAGGGTGACTTCGCGCTCGCGTGGGGCGGCATCGCGGGCCTCGAGGTGAGCCTCAGCGCGATCTGGACCGGAGCGTCGGCACGCGAGCGCAGCCTGGCGGACGTGCTGGGCTGGATGTCGGCGTCGACGGCTGCCTGGGCGGGCCTGGACTCGAAGGGCGGCATCGCAGTCGGGAAGGACGCCGACCTGGTGGCCTTCGCCCCTAACGACGAGCGCGTCATCCACGCCGGGGAGCTGCACCACAAGAACGCGGTCACCGCGTTCGATGGGCACACGCTGCGCGGCCGCGCGCGGACCACGTGGCTGGGCGGCACCGTGGTGCACGGCGAGGGTGCGACGGAGGGCGTGACGGGCACGCTGCTCGCGCGACCCTAGGCGCGCCTCTACTCCCCCTCAACCTGCAGAGACGCCGAGGGCCCCACACCTTGCGGTGCGGGGCCCTCGGGTGCTGATGGACCTGACGACTAGAACTCCCAGTCGTCGTCCGTCGTCTCCTCGTGCTTTCCGATCACGTAGGACGAGCCGGAGCCTGAGAAGAAGTCGTGGTTCTCGTCCGCGTTGGGCGACAGGGCCGAGAGGATGGCCGGGTTGACGTCCGTGACGGTGTTGGGGAACAGCGCCTCGTAGCCCAGGTTCATGAGGGCCTTGTTGGCGTTGTAGTGCAGGAACTTCTTGACGTCCTCGGTCAGTCCGACGCCGTCGTAGAGGTCCTGCGTGTACTGGACCTCGTTGTCGTAGAGGTCGTAGAGCAGGTCGAAGGTGTACGCCTTGAGCTCCTCGCGGCGCTCGGGGGTGACCTTCTCGAGGCCCTTCTGGTACTTGTAGCCGATGTAGTACCCGTGCACGGCCTCGTCGCGGATGATGAGGCGGATCAAGTCGGCAGTGTTCGTGAGCTTGGCTCGCGAGGACCAGTACATGGGCAGGTAGAAGCCCGAGTAGAACAGGAACGACTCGAGCAGGGTCGAGGCGACCTTGCGCTTCAGCGGGTCGTCGCCACGGTAGTAGTCCATGACGATCTTGGCCTTGCGCTGCAGGTTCTGGTTCTCGGTGGACCAGCGGAACGCGGCGTCGATCTCGGGCGTGGAGCAGAGCGTGGAGAAGATCGACGAGTAGCTCTTGGCGTGCACCGACTCCATGAACGCGATGTTCGTGTAGACGGCCTCCTCGTGCGGCGTGAGCGCATCGGGGATGAGCGACACGGCGCCGACGGTGCCCTGGATGGTGTCCAGGAGCGTGAGGCCGGTGAACACGCGCATGGTGAGCGTCTGCTCCTCGGGCGTCAGCGTGTTCCACGACTGCACGTCACCAGAGATCGGCACCTTCTCGGGCAGCCAGAAGTTACCCGTGAGGCGGTTCCACACCTCGACGTCCTTCTCGTCAGGGATGCGGTTCCAGTTGATCGCGTCCACGTGGCTGACGAGGGTCAGCTTCTCACTCATATCTGTTCCTTCTTCGCTTCCTTGAGGTCACACATCACAGCATGCAGCTGACGCAGCCCTCAACCTCGGTGCCCTCAAGCGCCATCTGGCGGATGCGGATGTAGTAGATCGTCTTGATGCCCTTGCGCCACGCGTAGATCTGCGCGCGGTTGATGTCGCGCGTGGTGGCGGTGTCGGGGAAGAAGAGCGTGAGCGACAGACCCTGGTCCACGTGCTGCGTGGCGGCCGCGTAGGTGTCGATGATCTTCTCGGGGCCGATGTCGTACGCGTCCTGGAAGTACTCCAGGTTGTCGTTGTCCATGAACGGCGCCGGGTAGTAGACGCGGCCGAGCTTGCCTTCCTTGCGGATCTCGATACGCGACGCGATCGGGTGGATCGACGACGTGGAGTTGTTGATGTACGAGATCGATCCGGTGGGCGGCACGGCCTGCAGGTTCTGGTTGAAGATGCCGTGCTCCTGGACGGAGGCCTTGAGCTCGCGCCAGTCGTCCTGCGTGGGGATGTGGATGCCGGCATCGGCGAACAGCTGGGCCACGCGCTCGGTGGCGGGCTTCCACTCCTGGTCCGTGTACTTGTCGAAGAACTCGCCGGTGGCGTACTTGGAGTTCTCGAAGTTCTCGAACGCGGTCCCCTGCTCCATCGCGATCTTGTTCGAGGCCTGGATGGCGTGGAACAGCACCGTGTAGAAGTAGATGTTGGTGAAGTCGACGCCCTCCTCGGATCCGTAGTGGATCCGCTCGCGGCCCAGGTAGCCGTGGAGGTTCATCTGGCCGAGTCCGATCGCGTGGCTGCGGTCGTTGCCGTACTTGATGGACGGAACCGAGTCGATGCTGGACTGCGTGGAGACGGCGGTGAGGCCGCGGACTGCGATCTCGACGGTCTGCTCGAGGTTCCCACCGTCCATCGCGGTTGCGATGTTCATGGAGCCCAGGTTGCAGGAGATGTCCTTGCCGGTCTCGGCATAGGTCAGGTCCTCGTTGAACTTGGAGGGCGTGTTGACCTGGAGGATCTCGGAGCACAGGTTGGACATGTTGATGCGGCCCTGGACCGGGTTGGCCTTGTTCACCGTGTCCTCGAACACGATGTACGGGTAGCCCGACTCGAACTGCAGCTCGGCCACGGTCTGGAAGAAGTGGCGGGCTGCGATCTTGGTCTTGCGGATCCGCGGGTCGTCGACCATCTCGTGGTACTTCTCGGTGATCGAGATGTCGCCGAACGGGACGCCGTAGACGCGCTCCACGTCGTACGGGGAGAAGAGGTACATCTCCTCGTTGTTCTTGGCGAGCTCGAACGTGATGTCGGGCACGACGATGCCGAGCGAGAGAGTCTTGATGCGGATCTTCTCGTCCGCGTTCTCACGCTTGGTGTCCATGAACTTCATGATGTCGGGGTGGTGCGCGGAGAGGTACACCGCGCCGGCACCCTGACGCGCGCCGAGCTGGTTCGCGTAGGTGAAGGAGTCCTCGAGCAGCTTCATCACGGGGATGATGCCGGACGACTGGTTCTCGATGTGCTTGATGGGCGCGCCGGACTCGCGGATGTTGGACAGCGAGAGGGCCACACCGCCGCCGCGCTTGGACAGCTGCAGGGCGGAGTTGATGGAGCGGCCGATGGACTCCATGTTGTCCTCGATGCGGAGCAGGAAGCAGGAGACGAACTCGCCGCGCTGCGCCTTGCCGGCGTTGAGGAAGGTGGGGGTGGCGGGCTGGAAGCGGCCGGCGATGATCTCGTCGACGAGCTTGGTGGCGAGCTCGGTGTCGCCCGCGGCGAGGGTGAGCGCGACCATGACGACGCGGTCCTCGTAGCGCTCGAGGTAGCGCTTCCCGTCGAACGTCTTGAGCGTGTACGACGTGTAGTACTTGAAGGCGCCGAGGAAGGTGGGGAACCGGAACTTCTTGGAGTACGCGCGCTCGGTGAGGTCCTGCACGAACGAGAAGTCGTACTGGTCCAGGATCTCGGGCTCGTAGTACTTCTTCTCGACCAGGTAGTCGAGCCGCTCCTTGAGGGAGTGGAAGAAGACGGTGTTCTGGTTGACGTGCTGCAGGAAGTACTCGCGGGCCGCCTCGCGGTCCTTGTCGAACTGGATCTTCCCCTCAGTGTCGTAGAGGTTCAGCATCGCGTTGAGCGAGTGATAGTCCATGCCCGTCCTGGGCTTCTCGATCACAGTTGCTTCCACAGGTCATCCAATCCCTCACGGACGGCGGTGACGTCGTCCTGAGTTCCGAAGAGTTCGAACTTGTACAGGTGTGGCACGTGGCACTTCGCGGCGACGATGTCGCCGGCGATGCAGTAGGCCGTGCCGAAGTTGGTGTTGCCCGCGCTGATCACACCCCGGATCAGCGAGCGGTTGTGCTCGTCGTTCAGGAACTTGATGACCTGCTTGGGGACGGCTCCCCCTTCGTTGCCGCCACCGTAGGTCGGCAAGACGAGCACGTAGGGCTCGTCCACCGTGAGGGGCTCGTCCTTGGGCCGAAGCGGGATCCGGTCGGCGGGGACACCGAGCTTGTCGATGAACCGCTTGGTGTTCTCCGAGGTCGAGGAGAAGTAGACCAGCGAGGCCATGACGAAGGGCTCCGCTAGGAGGCGACCCGCTCGGCGAGGGCCGCGATGCGGTCCGGCTGGAAGCCCGACCAGTGCTCGTCGCCGGCGATGACGACGGGCGCCTGCAAGTAGCCCAGGTCCATGACGGTGTTGTAGGCGTCCTGGTCCTCGGTGACGTCAAAGATCTCGAACTCGATCTCAGCGCGCTCAAGCGCCTTCTTGGTGGCCGTGCACTGCACGCACTGGGGCTTGGAGTAGACCGAGATCGTCATGAGCGGTTCCTTTCGAGGATGAGTCCCTTGGGGCGAGCAACACTATATATGGGGTGATGACGCGTCAACCGACACAACATGGTGTGTCGTAGAAGAATTCTTGCATCGGGGTCTGACAAACGCGACTCCAGCCCTGGCAGACCCCGAGAAGGACACGCCGACGACACGCCGACGACACGCAGGCGACACGCCGGAGGCCCTGCGTACGTTCCCCGTGGGTCGTTTCGGGACGCGCGAAACGGCTCACGAATCTGCGCCAGATCGGCGGCCTCGGCGTGTCGCAGCGTCCGCAGAGACCCCACCGCCACCCCCGTAATGTCGAGGAAATCAACATCGCATAGCGTGTTCCTGCGCGACTCGGCCGCGGCCCTGCGACCGAGCCCCCTGGGGCGCACCGGGGCCGTCCCTCACGACCCGGACCCCTGGACCCGTCCGTCGACTCGCAGGAGCAGCCCCGCATGCAGATCCCCTCAGGCCCCGCAGCGCCCGGGCGGACGCGCGTCTACCGCGCACACATCTTCCACATCGCAGGCACTCCCGCACAGCAGGAGGTCGCCTCGCACCTCGTCTCCCTCCCCGACGGCGCTCTCGTGGTCGACGCCGACGGCCGGGTCGCCTGGATCGGAGACTTCGCCTCGTTGCCCGCGGAGCACGTCGACGCTCCCGTGACCCGCGCGGACTACCTGCTGCCGGGCTTCGTGGACGGCCACGTGCACTACCCGCAGTCGTACGCGACGGCGGCGCACGGCGGCGGCCAGCTGCTCGAATGGCTCGAGCACTGCATCTTCCCCACCGAGGGCCAGTTCGCCGATCCCGACTTCGCGCACCGCGCCGCTCGCTACTTCACCCGGCGCCGCATCGCGGCCGGCACGACCGCAGCCATGGTCTTCGGCTCGGCCTTCCCCGTGGCTCAGGATGCGCTGTACGAGGAGACGCTCAAGGCGGGCCTGCGCGTCGTCTCCGGCCGTGGCGTGCAGACCGTGGGCCCCGCCGCCGCGTCGGCCCTGCTGACCGGCGAGAAGGAGGCCATCTCGATGGTGGCCGACGAGATCGACCGCTGGCACGCCGTCGACACCGGCGACCCCCGCACCGCACGCGTCCAGGTGGGCATCGTGCCCCGCTTCTCCTTGTCCGTCACGCGTCAGACGCTCGCCGCCATGGGCGAGCTGTACGACGAGGCGCGCGGCAAGGGCGTCTACTTCCACTCGCACCTCAACGAGAACAACCGGAAGGGCGACGGCGAGATCGCGGCCGTCCTCGGCGCCTACGGCACACAGACGTACCTCGACACGTACGACGGCCGGTTCGAGGAGGGCTCCAAGGTGGGCGGCTCCTCGCTGCTGGGCCGGCGGTCGACGCTCGCCCACGCGGTGCACTGCCAGCCCGAGGAGCTCGCCCGCATGGCGGAGACGGGCACGTCGATCGCGCACTGCCCCACCTCCCAGCTGTTCCTGGGCTCGGGGACGATGCCGTGGCGGGCGACCGTCGCGTCGGGAGTGAACGTGTCGCTCGGCACCGACATCGGCGCGGGTGACGAGTGGCTGATCTCCCGCGTCGCGGGCGACTGCTACAAGGTCCACATCTCGGAGCCCGGGGACGACGGCACGGCGCTGCATCCCGCCGAGCTGCTGTTCGCCGCGACCCTCGCAGGCGCGCGGGCGCTCGACATGGAGCATGCGTTCGGCAACTTCGACCCGGGCAAGGACGCGGACTTCCTGCTGATCGACAAGGCGCTGTGGGAGCCGCTGGACGGGATGCTCACCATGGGCATCCGCTCAGATGACGAGGAGCAGGCGACGCTCGAAGAGCTGTTCACCCTCCTCGTCGGCCTGCGCCAGCCGGCGATCGCCGGCGTCTACGTGCAAGGCCGCGAGACGATCGCGCCGGAGCTCTAACGCCCTCTCCCCCAAGCGGGTCACTCACCGCCGCTTTCAGCGCCGTTTCGCCGCTCCGGGGTCACCCACCGTCGCTTTCCACGGCGTGTCACGCCTTGCGGGTCACCCACCGCCGCGTCACCACCCGCGTCGGCTGTTTCGGGATGGCCAGTGCCCGTTCTCGGAAGTGCGCGCATCTGGCGGGTAGTTGAGTGCCCTTGGGCGTGACTCAGGCCGGCTTGCCGACTATGCGCTAATCCACCCCCACCCGGTACGCACTGTGAGAGGGCCGGCGAGGCCGGGTGGCGCGCGGCTCGCGCCGCTGGCGCACCCGGCCCCCGCTCGGCACCTTCGAGATCCTGCCACCCGAGCAGGCAAGTCTCCGGCGAACCCGGAACCCGTCAAGCCCGTGCGCAAGCGCGGGGCTGTGGGATGCGCTCGCCGCGCATGCACATGGTTACGTTGCCTCTGAGTGATCGGGCTTGACCGAACCCGGAACCGCCTGGGGCTAGCCGCTATCGAATGGCCGGAGGGGTCTGGGTGGCTGACCAGTTACGTTGCAGATTCAAGTGAAGAACGCGCCACGCGCGTTGGGCCGCACCGGAGCTCTACTCCGACACAGTGCCTTCGGAGAGCGCCCATATCTCGCGCGCGATCGCAGCGTAGCGCTCCGGTGGCCCAGCAACCTGAGCATCGAACCAGCGGACGAACTCCTCGTGGACGATGCGGCGGAGGTCATCGACGTCTGCCGCTTCGGGCAAGCGCATCACAATGGTCTGTGCCTCAGCCCGATACTCGTCAGTGTTCTCCTCGAAGTTGATTCCGATCGGGTCATGTCGAAACAGCAACTCTTCGACACGCGCGACCAACTCTTCCTGGCCAACAAGCGCTCGCTCCCGAGCGAGACTCTCTGCTCGAACCGCTTCGACCTTACGGTCCCAGTCTCGACTTCGGGTTGATCGTGCAAACCATCGGCGCATAGGTCCAGCATGCCGGACAGACGGCGTGCGAGGGCCTCTCCGCATAGAACAATTTGGGTGCCTTGAAGCGCAGAGGGCTTGCCGGACCAAGCCGCCGCTATGCAAGACTGCGAATCATGACCGATGTCTCTCAGCGCATCTCACGCCGCATTTCACGGGACTTCAGCCGAGACGCGGAAGGTGTGACCGAACTGCTTTCCACCATGCGCCTGATGGGCTCGGTCGACCATGAGCGCGTCCAGGCCGCCGTTGTGCTCGCCGCAAGGGGGCAACTCGACAGGGTCGTCGACGCTGTGGACCTTGCCGAGACTGACTACCGGGACATTCTCGCGGCCAGCGGACTCGCGAACGAGGACTGGGCCTCACGCCTCGAATCCGAGTTTGGGTCGGCCGACAGCTAACCGGGTGGATTAACAACTAGCGGGCTTGCCGGACCAGTTGATGCGTGGGCTCAACGCAGCGCTCAAGCTAGCCTTTCGCCATGGAGAAGGGCACCTGGCGAGAGCCCACAGCCGAAGAGCGAGCGCTGCTGCAGGCGTGGCTCGACTCGTGGAACCGGCTCACTGGCGACACCGGTGAGGTCGCACCAACGGCCCGAGCGCGTACCACATGCTCGTGCGGCACATGCGCGGACTTCGACCTCTCACCGGTGCGAATCGAGCGGTCCCACGTCCAGCTGTCACGGCTACCTGTGTCGGCAAAGGCATGCGACAGTAGCGGCGAGATCGTGGCGGGTCTCATCGCCTGGAACAGCGGCGATGACGTCATCGGCCTCGAGATCCAGAGCTATGTCGACGAGCCGGTGATTCTTGGCGAACTCACCTTCACTTTCGACCTAGAAGACTTCTAGCCGACGAAGCAACCGGTACCGCATTAGCTTGTCAAGAACGCGCTTGCACGCTCGAGCGTGCAGAAGTGACTGGAGAAGCGAAGTGGAGCGTGCAAGGCTCCAGGTCACTGACCCTCTCGTGCCCGATTCTCAGTCAGTTGTGCACGGTGCCAGTCCCCCGGAGCGGCACACGCGGGCACGGGCACGCGCAAGCGCGGACCAGCAGCCAGACGGATTGCCGGTCTCCTCCCTGACTACTACTCAAGCGCCAGCCGCACCAGCCCGCTGAAGAGGGTGACCGCCGCGAAGATCCCGACGAATGCACCCGCGACGATCAACGGCTCCCTCGACCCGTGCTCGCCCTGGGCTCGGGCCGCGCGGCTGAACCGCCACGTGATCGGCAACGGCAGTGCGAGCGCGATCAGCGAGCCGAGCAGCGCGAGGGCCATGACCCACCAGGGCGGGGTGGTGCTGGCGATGTCGTATCCGAGGAGGGCGGGTATCGCCTCACCCACGAGGAACGCGGCGAGCAGGCCGACGGGGATGAGCCCGAGCGACCACCATGCCTTGTGCATCGCCGAACCGCGCGCGTGATGCGGTGCGGCGGGATGCGGGACTGCTGTGCTCATGTCCATGCACCTCTTCTCCGAGGTGGGCCGGGTCGGCTCGCACGGGCGTGGGAGCCGTCGCTCCGGACATCTCCAGCGTACGCGCGGCGGGGGCGGCAGGGCGTGCGAGAATCGCCCGCATGCCTGTCGTCTCCGATCGTGTCTCCGAGCGCATCTCTGACGACTTCGGTGCGTCCGCGCCTCAGGTGCTGAGCGCGCTCGAGCGACTGCCGGTGGATGTCCACACCGATGCGGAACGGGTCCATGCGGCGGTGCTGCTGGTCGCGCGCGGCAATCGCTCGATGCTGGCCGACGCGCTGGAGCATGCGGCGTCGGACTGGCGGGACCTTCTGGATCGCGCGGGGCTGGCCGACGCGTCGTGGCGAGATCGCCTGGACGACGAGCTCGGCACCGCCGACGTCAGGCCGACGCCTCCACGCGCCTGACCCGGGTCAGTCCGCGTCCTCTGCGCCCCAGTAGGCGACGAGGCTCTGGATCAGCCCGTCCTCGTTCACGGTGACCACATCGATGCCGCGCTGGCGGGCGATGGGGCCTCGCGGCGGGGTCGCGGTGTACGTGAAGGGGAACGCGACTGCAGGACCTGCGCCGCGAAGGTCTCCGCGCGCGAACTCGACGGTCGTCCCGTCTGACGGCAGGACTGATGCGAAGGCCTTGCGGATCTCGTCGGCTCCGGTCGCGACAGGCGTGCCGATCGGGTCCTCGCGGGTCGCGTCGGCCGCGAAGAGGGCGGTCAGCGCGTCGACGTCGCGTGCGGACATGGCGGTGGCGTAGCGGCGGACGGCGTCCTCCGCGAGCTCACGGGGTGCGTGGTGCTCGGTAGTAGTCATATGCCGACGCTAGAACGACGACGGCAGGCATCCGAGTCTCCCCCAGGAGGGGCCCCAGCAGAGCCACCCGGGACGGGAATGCGTCCAGTCTCAGTCGAGCGAGAGGGTGACGGTGATGGGGCCGCCGCCCGCGTTCAGCAGGCTCTCGAGCTCGGCCTGCGACAGACCTTCAAGACGGCCGAGCCGGGTGAAGCTCCAGGTGTTGGGGCCGTAGTAGATGACGAGCGCGCTGCCCTGGTAGAGGATCACGTCGCCTGGCGCGGTGGTGATGCGGACGTTGTTGGTGGGCAGGTCGAAGCCGAGCGGCCCCACCTTCTCCATGCCGCCGTAGTCGGCCATCTCGAGAGTGACGGGTCCGTCGGTGAGTCGCTCGCGCAGCGCGTCGACCGACGAGTTCTCCTCGAGCGTCACGGGCACGCTCCGGCCGTTGATCGTGAGCTGCATGGTGTTCTCCGCTTCCTGCTGTGCGTGATTGTCGGCGTCGGGACTCGCGCTTCCCGCCCATTCGAGGGTGGGGGCGACGACCTCGTCGTCCGTGGAGGGGTTCTGGGTCGCGGCCGACGATGCGGGCGCGGTCGTCGGCTCGGCGGCCGTGACACCTTCGGGGCCGGCGCTGCAAGCGGTCAGGGCGATGAGTGCGACCACACTCACGGCCAAGGCTGGGATGAACCCGCGTCGGCGCCATGCGTCGCTCCGGAACGTGCGAGTGCCCATGCCCGACCTTCCCGATGTCAACGCCCACGGCTTCACCCGCTCAGCCTCGCGCATCCAGCACGCGGAAGGAGAGTCTCAGCCGTGAGGGGTGCCGCCAAAGCCTCCCTCGGGCGGGAAGGTCGGTCGCCCTACCCGCAGCCCGGCGCTCGGCGCGCCGCTGCTCACTGGGCGGCTCGGAAGCCGTGTCAGCCGAGGACGCGGCGGATCGCGGTGGGAGTCTCGTAGACCTTCCGCTCCTGCACGTAGCTGCCGCGGTAGGGCGCGTCGATCATCTGCCCGTCGCCGATGTAGATGCCGATGTGGGATCCGCCATCGAAGATGAGGAGGTCGCCGATCTTCGCGTCGTCCATGGACTCGACGGCGGTGCCGATCTTTCCCTGGTCGCGGGCGACGCGGGGGATGCCGTCCACGCCGAGGTCGGTGAACGAGCGCAGGACGAGGCCGGAGCAGTCGAGGCCGCCTTCGGAGAGCGACTCGCCGCCCCACACGTACTTCACGCCCAGATACTCGCGCGCCGCTTCGACGAGGTCCTTGCCCGTCGGGCCTTCCGGCGTCCGCGTCGTCGGCGCGTCGGCGACAGGTGAGGTCGGGAAGAGCGAGGCGAGGGAGGACAGCTGCGACGAGCCGCTGACGCCGCCCAGGAAGCTGCCACCGCCGAGCATCGCGGCGATCCCGGAGGGAGAGGTCGCACCAGCCAGCGATCCCATGCCGGAGGCCGACGCTCCACCGCTGAACAGGCCGACGGCGTTCGCAAGCGAGGAGGCGAACTCTGCGCCCGTGCCTGACCCGGTGGCCCCCGCGCGCGACGTGGCTGCGGAGGTGGGCGACACGAGCGTCGAGATCTGGGCCATGCGCACCTGCATCGAGGCGACGGATTCGATGGGGCTCATGGGCACACCTCCGGTAGCGGTCGTGTCGGCCGATCCGTGGCGCGCGAAAGAGCGATCCGTGCTCACCGCCCCTATCGGCGAGCGCCGACGCGGCGTGAGGGATTTCCCTGACCTGCTCCTCTACCTGGTGCTACGTTGATCCGGGGGAAAGAAGACTTGGGGGGCAACGATGCATCGGACGGCGAAGCGGTGTCTGTGGTGGGCGGCTGGTCTGGCCGGGCTGGGCGCGCTGTGGCTCGCCTACGGCACGGACATCGTGCTCGGGTTCCAGCGGACGGTGGGGGCGAACGCGGAACCCGCGCTCTACGCGTTCGGGTACGTATCGACGCTGGTGCACAGCCTCGCGATGCCGCTTGCGGCCGCGCTCGTCGGAGCGGCGATCGTGATCCAGACGCTCGCACCCAAGAGCGCTGCGGACGACTGACCCCTCCCCCGCCCTCGGTCCCGGTGCCGCATCCCTCTGACGGCACTAACCTGTAAGGCGTGAACGCACCCATCGACTGCACCTCCACGTCCGCGTGGGCCGAGCTCGAGGCCCACAAGTCCGCCTTCACTCCCGACCTGCGAGGCTGGTTCGCCGCCGACGCCGGTCGTGTGGAGCGCATGAGCCTGCCGCTCGCCGACCTTCACGTCGACCTGTCGAAGAACCTCGTGACCGACGAGATCCTCGCCTCGCTCGTGAAGCTCGCCGAGGAGACTGGCGTCGCGGACCGCTACGCCGCGATGCTCGCGGGCGAGCACATCAACACGACCGAGGACCGTGCCGTCCTCCACACCGCGCTTCGCCGCCCTGCCGGGATGGAGCCTGCGCTCGTGGTCGACGGTCAGGACGTCGACTCGGACGTCCAGGAGGTCCTCGCCTCCATGTCGGCCTTCGCGGAGCGCGTGCGCTCGGGCGAGTGGCTCGGCATCACCGGCAAGAAGGTCGAGACGATCGTCAACATCGGCATCGGCGGCTCCGACCTGGGCCCCGTGATGGTCTACGAGACCCTCGAGCCGTACGCGACCGCCGGCATCGAGGCGCGCTTCGTCTCCAACATCGACCCGACGGACATGGGCCAGAAGGTGAAGGGCCTTGACCCCGAGACGACGCTGTTCATCGTCGCCTCCAAGACCTTCACGACGCTCGAGACGCTCACCAACGCGCGTCTCGCCCGTGACTGGCTGTGGACCGCACTCGCGGAGGCCGGCGTCGCCGTCGGCACCGACGAGGAGAAGGCCGACGCCGTCGCCCACCACTTCGTCGCAGTCTCCACCGCGCTGGACAAGGTCGCGGCCTTCGGCATCGACCCGGCGAACGCGTTCGGCTTCTGGGACTGGGTGGGAGGCCGCTACTCGGTCGACTCGGCCATCGGCCTGTCGCTGTCCATCGCGCTCGGCCCGGACGTCTTCGGCGACCTGCTCGAGGGGTTCCACGCCGTCGACAAGCACGTCGCGGAGACGCCGCTCGCGGAGAACGTGCCCGTCCTCATGGGCCTGCTCAACGTCTGGTACGTCAACTTCCTGGGCGCGCAGTCGCACGCCGTGCTGCCCTACGCGCAGCAGCTGCACCGCTTCCCGGCCTACCTGCAGCAGCTCACCATGGAGTCCAACGGCAAGTCGGTGCGCTGGGACGGCACCCCCGTCACCACCGAGACCGGCGAGATCTTCTGGGGCGAGCCTGGCACCAACGGCCAGCACGCGTTCTACCAGCTGATCCACCAGGGCACGAAGCTCATCCCTGCGGACTTCATCGCTGTCGCCAACCCGGCCTACCCCCTCGAGGACGGCGGCCAGGACGTGCACGCGCTGTTCCTCGCGAACTACCTGGCGCAGACCAAGGCGCTGGCCTTCGGCAAGACCGCCGAGGAGGTCGAGGCGGAGGGCACCACCGGCGCGCTCGTCGCAGCCCGCACCTTCGCAGGCAACAGGCCGACCACGTCGATCTTCGCCCCGTCCCTCACCCCGCAGGTGCTGGGCCAGCTGATCGCGCTGTACGAGCACATCACGTTCACGCAGGGCGTCATCTGGGGCATCAACTCCTTCGACCAGTGGGGAGTCGAGCTCGGCAAGAAGCTGGCGCTCGAGATCGCTCCCGCGATCGAGGGCGATGACGCGGCGCTGTCCGCGCAGGACGCCTCCACGCAGGCGCTCATCGCCTACTACCGCGCCAACCGCAAGTAGCAGATCGGGCGCCCGAGGGCGCTCGGTTGTGGCTCAGCGGCTGGACCGCGGACGCGACGAGGGGCCGGTCACCGGAAGGTGGCCGGCCCCTCGTGCATGTCACCGGCGCGCGCCTCCAGCCCTGGTCAAGATCCGCCACCGAGGCGGCTCGCGAGCTGCCGTGCGTCGTCGGCCACATCGTCGGGCTCGATCACGGTGACGGGCGCGAGAAGCGCGAGTCTGGCGATGGTCATCATGAGCCGTCCCCGGTCCTCTGCGCGGAGCTCGAGCGTGCAGCTCGCGTCGTGGGACTCGACGACGGTGTGCTCGACCCACGGGAACGAGCCCTCAAGCCGGTCGACCGGCGCCTGCACCTCCACCCGTGCGACATGCGGGCGGGGCATCGCCGCGAGCGACTCGGCAAGGTGCGTCGCTGCATCGTCTCCCGGGACGTTGCGCGCGGCGAAGCGACGGCCGGTCGGGCGGACGTCGCTCAGGCGGTCCACTCGGAAGGTGCGCCAGTCGTCGCGGTCGCGGTCCCATGCGATCAGGTACCAGCGGCGTCCCGCAGTGACGAGCTGGGCGGGCTCCACATGCCGCGCGCTCTCGGTCGCGTCGTGACGTCGGTACGTGAAGCGCAGCGCCTCCGTGTCGCGGCAGGCGGCGGCGACGAGGCCGAGCAGCGCGCCGTCGACGACGCCGTCGTTCTCGAGAGGCATGACGCTGAGGTGGGTGTGGACCGCGGAGACGCGTCTGCGGAGGTGGGCCGGCAAGAGGCTCTCGATCTTGGCGAGTGCTCGGAGCGAGGTCTCCTCGACCCCGCCGATCGCGCCTCCCGCCGTGTAGCGCAGCCCCACGGCCACGGCGACCGCCTCCTCGTCGTTGAGCAGCAGCGGCGGCAGATGCGCTCCCGTCGCGAGCCGATAGCCGCCGTGCGGGCCAGCCGTGGCGTCCACGGGATAGCCGAGCGCGCGCAGCCTGTCCACGTCGCGGCGCAGAGTGCGCTCCGTGACCGCCAGCCGTGCGGCGAGGTCAGACCCGCTCCACCAGCGATGGGTCTGCAGAAGCGAGAGCAGTTCCAGCGCGCGTCCTGTCGGGTGGTTCGGCATGATCTCAGTCTGCCGCGCATTGCGGACCGATTCTGTCCGCATCTGTTCTTACCGTCGGGGAACCCGGCCAAGCCGCGTCGGCGCACGACCCCACCGAGAGGACCACCCATGACATCCGCCACCGCCTTCCCCGAGGCCGCGTTGATTCCCGTGAACGGCATCGAGCTCGAGGTGTTCGAAGCCGGAACGGAGAACCGCGGCAATCCGATCGTGCTCTGCCACGGCTGGCCCGAGCTCGCCTACTCGTGGCGCCACCAGATCCCCGCGCTCGTCGCCGCCGGCTACCACGTGATCGTCCCCAACCAGCGGGGCTACGGCCGCTCGACCCGGCCCGACGACGTGGCGGCCTACGGGATCGAGCAGCTCACCGGCGACCTGGTCGCCCTCCTGGACCACTACGGATACGACGACGCCACCTTCGTGGGACACGACTGGGGCGCGATGGTCGTGTGGGGCCTCGCGCTCTTGCACCCCGGGCGAGTCAACCGGGTGATCAACATGAGCCTGCCCTATCAGGAGCGAGGCGCGATGCCCTGGATCGACGCGATGGAGCAGTTCCTGGGGCCCGACTACTACTTCGTCCACTTCAACAGGAGGCCGGGCGTCGCCGACGCCGTGCTCGACGCGAACACGGGACGATTCCTGAGCAACCTCTACCGGAAGAACCTCCCGGCGACGCCGCCCGAGCCGGGCATGGTGATGATCTCGCTCGCGGAGGCCGAGGCGCCGTTGGGCGAGCCTGTCATGAGCGACGACGATCTCGCCGTCTACACCTCGACCTTCGACGCGTCAGGCTTCACGGGCGGAATCAACTGGTACCGCAACCTCGACGCGAACTGGCATGTGCTCGGTGAGGTGGATCCGATCGTCCAGCAGCCCACCCTGATGATCTACGGCACGCGGGACACGATTCCCCCGTCGCCCACGCTGACGACGTTCGTGCCTCGCGCGGAGGTCGTCGAGCTCGACTGCGGGCACTGGATCCAGGAGGAGATGCCCGAGGAGACGACCGCGGCGATGCTCACGTGGCTCCGCGCACAGGACGACTTCGTGGCGGGCTGACCACGCCATCCGGGACGCCGCCGCGCCTGCACAGGAGCGCTCGGGTCAGGCGGCGGCCCGGCCCGCGGTCGCGAGCGCCTCGACGAGCTGCTCCACCGTCGGCGCACCCTGCATGCCGTCGGGAGTCTCGTACACACGGCAAGCCAGGCCGACGGTCGCGTCGGCCACAGGGAAGAGGTCGCGGCCATCCAGGCGCAGCGTCGGCGAGCCGGGAAAGGCAAGCTCCGCGGCATGGCCCTCGTCGGTCACGAGCACACGCTCCACCGTGCTCGTCGCGCACACGCGCGAGAGCGCGCGGATCAGCCGCGCCTCGGCCTCACGCCAGCTCGGGCATCCGTCGAAGTACAGCAGTTGCACCCGCATGGACCCATGATGCGCCGACGGCCCGCGAGATGCGGGCCGTCGGCTGAGGTTTCACACGATGTTCACGCGCGGGTGAGCGCTCCGAGGGCGACGGACACCATGGCGGCGAACGTCTTCTCGCGCTCGTCGGCCTCGAGGAACTCGCCCTTGACCACGTGGTCGGACACGGTGCCCACCATGAGCGCCTCGACGCCCTCCGCGGCGGCGACCGCGTAGAGGCCCGCGGCCTCCATCTCGACCGCGAGCGTCCCGTACGCGGCAAGGCGCGGCACGAGCGTCTCGTCGGGCTGGTAGAACGCGTCAGACGTCAGCACCGGGCCGACGCGCAGGGGCGCCCCGGCCTCGTCGGCGTAGTCGGCCGCGGCGCGCAGCAGCGAGAACGACGGCGCGTGCGAGTAATGCACGCCGGGAAGGCGCCTCGCGGTCATCTCGGAGTCGGTGTGCGCGGACGAGGCCGCGACCACGTCGCCCAGCTGGAGGTCCATGTGGATGCCACCGACGGTGCCCACGCGCACAAGACGCTTCACACCGTAGTTGCGCACCAGCTCGGTGGTGTAGATCGTCGCCGACGGCATGCCCATGCCGGTCGCCATGACCGACATGGGACGCCCCTGGTAGGTACCCGTGTAGCCGAGGATGCCGCGCACCTCGGTGACGAGCTCGGCGTCATCGAGGAACGTCTCGGCGATGCGCGTGGCGCGGCGTGGGTCGCCGGGCAGAAGGATGTCGGGTGCGAAGGCGCCGTCGGGCGCTGCGATGTGGGGGGTAGGCATGGTGTCGAGCCTATCCCTCCGCGCGTTTCGCGCCGATGTCGGGCTATGCCTCGAGGACCGCCGCCGCCGCGCGCTCCTGCGCTCGGGACAGCGCCGTGGAGAACACCTCGAGCGGCTGGGCACCGGACACTGCGAAGACACGGTCGAACACGAAGAACGGGACTCCCGAGGCTCCGAGCGAGGCGGCCTCGTCGATGTCCGCCTGCACCTCGTCGTCGTACTGATCGGTCGCGAGCATCGCGCGGACCTCGTCTGCGTCGAGCCCGACCTCCGCCGCGAGGCCGGCGAGCACCTCAGCGTCGTCCACGATCGCACCCTCGGTGAACTGCGCCTTGAGCAGGCGGTCCTTCATCGGGCCACCCAGGCCCCGCTCCTGTGCGAAGTGCAGCACGCGGTGAGCATCACGGGTGTTCGCCTGGATGTAGTCGTCGAAGTTGTACTCGAGACCCTCCTCGACACCCAGGTCGACGAGACGCTGATCCATCTGGCGAATCTGGTCCTCGGGCGCATTGAACTTCTTCGCAAGCGCCTCAAGGTGAGGCGTGTGCTCACCGTGCGGGATCGACGGATCGAGCTGGAAGGACTTCCACGTCACGCTGACCTCGCCGTCGAAGGCGTCGATCGCCTTCTCGAGACGGCGCTTGCCCAGGTAGCACCAGGGGCACGCCACGTCAGACCAGACCTCAACCTCGACCATGGGGATCCTTCCAGGAACAGGCGGCATGAGCGCCGCACGGGGGAACGTCAAGAGGGTTCGCCCGGGGACTGGCGAACCCTCTGTCACGCTCAACCGCACGCCCCGCCGACGCATTCCCGCCGCGGCGGAAGATCTCCGGCACGAGCGCCCCGCAGGCGGGGCGACCGCGCTCAGCTGCCTCGGTACGTCGAGTACGCGAAGGGGCTGAGGAGCAGCGGCACGTGATAGTGCTCGCCGCCCGTGACGGAGAACGCGATCTCCACCTCGGGATAGAAGGTCTCGATCTGGCGCTTCGCGAAGTACACGTCGGTCTCGAAGCGCACCTGGTAGACGCCCGGCTCCAGAACGTCGGGTCCCAGGTCTCGCACGCGGCCGTCGGCGTCGGTGAGCCCCTGCGCGACCGGCTCCCAGCCCTCGGCCCCGCGCCGTGAGAGCGTCACGGCGATCCCGGAGGCAGGCGTCCCCGCCATCGCGTCCAGGACGTGAGTGGTGACATGACTCATGCGAGCGCCTCCTCATAGGTGGCGCGGAGCCTCAGCAGGGCGATGCCCCGCAGCTGGTCTGCGATCTCGGCGAGCTCCGCGTGATCGTCGTTGCCGAGCCGACGCTCAAGCTCCGCGACGACCTCCTCACGCGACCGTCCCGCGGCACGGATCAGGAACACGCGCCCGAAGCGCTCCTCATACTGCGCGTTGAGATCGGCAAGGCGGGCGGCGAGCGCCTCGTCCGGCGACTGCGACGCCTTCTGCTCGGCGGCGGAGAAGCGCGCCTCGACACCCTCACCCTTCGCGCGGTCGCCGATCCGCGGGTGCGCCGCGAGCGCCTCGTCGATCTCGGCCTCCGTCAGCGGCGTGGCGATCGACACCGCGGCGCGCTCCATCTCAAGCATGGAGTCGAACTCCAGCTCGGCCATCGCTGCCGCCCAGCGCTCGATGCGCAGGCAGGCCAGCAGGTCCTCGCGGGACGGTTTCACGGTCACAGCATCTCCCCTGGTCGCAGGCCGCGCCCGGGCAATGTGGCGCGTAGTGTCTCCAGTATGGCAAGGCAGGTGGCAGGCGCGGTCCTCGCCGCGGGCGCGGGCCGACGGGCAGGCGGACCCAAGGCGCTGCGACGCAAGGCGGACGGCACCCCGTGGGTCGAGCATGCGGCCTCGGTGCTCCGCGAGGCGGGCTGCGACCCCGTGATCGTGGTGCTCGGCGCGCAGGCCTTCGACGCTGAGCTTCTCGTTCCCGACTGGGCGGACACGGTCGTCGCCTGGGACTGGTCAGACGGGCAGGCCGCATCGCTGCGAACCGTCGTGGAGCGAGCCGCCGAGTCGGGAGCCGAGGCGCTGCTCGTCACGCTCGTGGATCTTCCCGGCCAGACTGTCGAGGCGGCTCGTCGCGTCATCGACGCGGCGGAGGACGACGTGCTGCTGGCACGGGCCACGTTCGACGGCGCACCGGGCCACCCTGTGCTGATCTCGAAGGAGCACTGGGTCCCGATGGTGGCGTCGCTCACCGGGGACTCGGGTGCGCGCGACTATTTGGCAGCGCACGAGACGCTCATGGTCGACTGCACCGACCTTGCCGGCGGCACCGACGTAGACGACTGAGGCGAGTCACCGTCCGACGTTGTCCGCGATCACGGCTTGATCGCCGAAGTCAGGCAGCGGCTCCTCGGGGCACGTGTCGAGCACGGCGAGCATGGCATCGAGCTCCGCCTGGGTCACCCACACCTCATACTTCGTCTTCACCGCGACCTGCCGCGCCACGTAGTCGCAGCGATAGCCCTTGTTCGCCGGCAGCCAGGTGGCCGCGTCGGAGTCGCCCTTCTGGCGGTTCGCGGCCGCCTCGACGGGCTCCAGGTTGAGCGGATCGTTGGCGAATGCCACACGCTTCGCGTACTCCCACTGCGCGGCGCCCTTCTGCCAGGCGTCCGAGAGCGCCACGATGTGGTCGATGTCGACCTCGCTCGCTCCCCCGCGCTCGAAGTGGATCGCCGAGGCCGTGTACGGATCGTCGAGGTCTCCGGCGAGGACCACGCAGTCGCCGTCCATCTCCAGGTTCGTGAGCCGCAACTGCAGCTGGTCGTTGCGGGTGTCGCACCCGTTGCGGTCCACGTCCACCCAGCCGGACCCGAACTCATCGCGCTCGTAGCCGGTCTTCGCCGCGCGTCCCTTGACAGTGAGTTCGAGCGCCGCCGCGTAGGCGGTCCCCTCCACGCGCGACGACGCCGTGGGGCCGAGCTCACCGGTGGCGACCGTCGGAGAGACCTGTGGCGTCGCCGCCGAGGGACCCTCCGGATCGCCCTGCTGCGCCATGCCGAAGAGCACCGCCGCAAGGCCCGCAAGGAGCAGCAGGATCGCGAACATCGGCTCGGGACGGCCCGCGCCCCGCGTGCTGCTGTGCTGTGCCATCACCCCTCCCGCCTGACGTCTCGCACGAATGTAGTCGACAGCGCCGACATCAGGGGCACGCGAGATGTCGACCCCGGCACGAGAGCCCCAGCGGCGCGGCTAGGCTCAGTCGTAGGCGTCGACGAGGACGCTACGGATCCAGGAGGCCCGCATGCAGAAGTGGAGCAGAGGCGAGCTGGGAGTCATGTGGCTCGGGGTCGGCATCGCCGTCATCGTCGTCGCTCCCATCGCGTTCGACGGCATGTGGACTGCGATCGCTGTCGTCGTCGGTGCGGTGGCCCTCATCTACGGTGGCTCGTTGGCATGGACCGGGATCCGGAAGGACCCGACAGAAGAGACCCACGCGCCAGAGGCACAGCAGGACGCGCCGCCGAAGGACCAGCCCGGGGACAGCGCCGAGGGCGGCGCTCCTCGCAGCTGAGCCGGCCCAGGACTCAGACCTCGATCGTCCCCGACACCGACACCTCGGTCGCACCGCCGATCCACAGCTGCGCGTCGGACTCCTCCACGAGGATCCGGCCATCACGGCCCAGCGCCACGCCTTGACGTGCGGCGTAGGGTGCGGCCAGCCGGCCCGTCGAGGTCAGCCACTGCGCGAGCGACGCGTTGAGGCTTCCCGTCACGGGGTCCTCCCGGAGCACGCCACCGTCGTGGCAGAAGAAGGCCCGCACCTCGAGCGCCAGGTCCGATCCCTCCGGGTGCAGGCCCGCGATGCCGATGTCCCAGCGGCCGCCCGACGGCGCGGTCGGCGCCACAGCCAGCACCGCGTCGGCGTCCTTGAGCAGGAGGCCCACCCAGCCAGGCCCGTTGTCCACCCAGGAGGCGTCCACCACGTCGTCGGGCGAGATGCCGAGCACGCCGCAGACCTCCTTGAGGAAGGCGTCGTCAACGGGTCCCGATCGCTGCAGAGGAGGGGCGGCGAACGCCAGCGACGCGCCGTCATGCCTCAGCGGCACGAGGCCGACGCCGCACTCCTGCACCACGGCGCCCGGCGTGCGCGGCACGCCTCCCGCGTCGAGCCACGCACGAGCGGTGCCGAGCGTCGGGTGCCCTGCGAACGGAAGCTCGCTCGAGAGCGAGAAGATGCGGACGCGATAGTCGGCCGCCGGGTCCGTGGGCTTCAGCACGAAGGTGCACTCCGAGAGGTTCGTCCACTCGGAGATGCGCACCATCTGCTCGGTCGTGAGGTCGTCGGCGTCCAGGATCACCGCGAGCGGATTGCCCGAGAAGGGCCCGGAGCCGAAGACGTCGATCTGACGGAAAGGGAGCTCGGTCATGGCGTCCACGCTAGAGAGCGCCTGTGGGGCAGGTCATCCTCAGGTGGCACCACGTCATTTGACCTGCCCCGGCCATCACCGTAGTGTCGGGGACCAGGCGTCGGGTGCGATGGGGCTCGCGGCGCCGCTTTTCATGTCCGGGGTCAGGCGAAGTCGCGCGCCAGATCCAGCACCGCCGCCTCGAAAGCGTCGAGCGCGAGCGCCACGTCCTCCACGATCACCGACTCGTCCTTGTGGTGCGAGATCCCCCCGCCGCAGCGGATGAACAGCATCGCGTAGTCCGTGAGCGAGGCGATCGCCATCGCGTCGTGCCCCGCCTTGGACAGCAGCTCGAGCGGCTCGTGGTCGCCCGTGGAGGCGATGCCGGTGCGGATCGCCTGCGCGAGCCTGTCCCCCACGACCGTCGCCTCGGCATCGTGCCGCTCGATCGCCTCGAAGCTGAGATTGCGCGCGGCGGCGATCTTGTCGGCCTGCTCCTGGATCAGGTCCCACACGCGGTCGCGAAGCTCGTCCGTCTCGGCGCGAAGGTCGAGCGAGAAGTCGGCGCGGCCGGGGATGACGTTCGCGGCACCCGGGTAGGCCTGCATGCGGCCGACGGTGCCGATCGCACCGTTGTCGCGAGACAGCTCCTCGATCGCGGAGACCAGCTCGGAGGCACCGAGCAGGGCATCGCGGCGACGCCCGTACGGCATGCCGCCCGCGTGGCCCGCCTCCCCGACCATCGTGAGGTCGAAGCGGCGGGCGCCCATGATGCCGGTGACGACTCCGAGCGCGCGGTCCGCATCCTCGAGAAGCGGTCCCTGCTCGATGTGCGCCTCAAGGTAGCCGATCACCTTCTCGCGGGGCAGCGCGGCGTCCTCGATCCGCTCCGGGTCGAGCCCGAAGGCCTCGAACGCGGTCCGCAGAGAGATCCCCTGGGGATCGCGCAGCTCCCACCACGAGTCCTGCCAGGCGCCGGCGACAGCGCACGAGCCGAGCAGGGTCCTGCCGAAGCGGGTGCCCTCCTCGTCCGCGAAGCCGAGCACCTCGACACCGAACGGAAGAGTGATCCCCTTGGCCTCGAGACGACCGACGACCGCGATGGCCATGAGGGTGCCGAGGATGCCGTCGTACCGGCCCGCGCCGGGAACCGTGTCCAGGTGAGACGCGAGGAGCAGCACAGGAGCGTCGTCCGTGGGGCCAGCGAGCGAGCCGCGCTGGTTGCCAGCGGCGTCCTGCCAGGGCTCGAGTCCGGCCTGAGCCATCCACTCGCCCACGGTCCAGTTGGTGCGAGAGTGCTCGACCGTCAGGTACGAACGCTCGATCGCGCCGATGCGGGAGCTGTGCGTCGCGAGGATGTCGCAGCGCTCCAGCACCTCCTCGGCAGAGAACGGGACCACGAGATCGGTCTCATCGGGCGACGGGACGGTCACCGGGGCCATGCCGGGCGAGGCGTAGGGCGGGATGTTCACGCGGCCGCCTCCGCGTAGACGCGGTACGCCTCGTCGACGCCGCCGCCGGCGGGAAGGCCGAAGCCCTCGCGTCGCAGCACGGCCTCGAGCGCGGCGAGCGTGGTGAGCACGGCGTCCTGGCGCGCGTTGAAGCCCATCGTGCCGATCCGCCACACCTTCCCCTGAAGCGGGCCGAAGGACGTGCCGATCTCGATGCCGAAGTCCTGGAGCATCCGCCCGCGGACCGCCTCGCCGTCGACGCCGTCGGGGATGACGACGCCCACGATGTTGGTCATCTTGTGCTCCAGGTCACCGAAGACCTCCAGACCCAGACCCTGAACGCCCGCGAGCATCGCACGGCCGTGCAGCAGGTGCCGCGCCTGGAACGCCTCGAGCCCCTCCTCGAGCACGATCCGAGCCGCCTCGCGTGCGGCGTAGAGCATGGTCGTCGCCTCGGTGTGGTGGTTGAGGCGACGCTCGGACCAGTAGTCGAAGACCATCGACATGTCGAAGTAGTTGGAGCGGATCGGGTGCGCGGCCACCGCGTCGCCCTCCGCACGGATGCCCGCCTCGATGCTCTTGCGGGAGTTGATGATGCCGACCGCACGAGGCGAGAAGGTCGCAGGCGCGGAGCCGGACGGCCCGCCGAGGCACTTCTGCAGGCCACCGGTCGCGATGTCCACACCCCACTCCTCGGTGAGGAACTCGTTGCCGCCGATCGAGGCGGTGACGTCGGCGTAGAGGAGCGTGCCGTAGCGGGCGCACAGCTCGGCGAGGCCGTCGAAGGGCTGGACCACCGTCGTGGAGGTGTCGCCGTGGACCACGGCGAGCAGCTTGGGCTGCACCTTCGCCATCGCGTCGGCGATCAGCTCATAGGGCGCGATCTGGCCCCACTCGATCTGCACGGTGTGCACCTCGGCGCCGCAGCGCTGGGCGATCTCCACGAGAAGGTGGCCGAAGCGACCCATGACGGGCACGAGCACCCTGTCGCCGGGCTCGAGCACGGAGACGAGCGCTGCCTCGATGGCGCCTCGCGCGGTCGAGTCGACCAGCAGAGTCTCCTGGTAGGAGGAGACGAACACTCGGCGATACAGCTCCTGGACCTCGTTCATCGCATGCGTCATGAACGGGTCGTACTGCCCGACGAGCGGAGCGGACATGGCACGCAACACGCGCGGGTCCGCGTCGATGGGTCCGGGCCCCATGAGAAGCCGCGGGGGCGGGTTGAGAGGGCCCGGCAGGGTCATCGCTCCTCCAGAAATGTTGATGAGACCTACATAGTGTGCCGGATCAAGATTTCAGGATCGTTTCGCAGGCGCCTCGGCTCCCGCAGGGCGCTGAGTACTGCTCCGACCCACTCGAAGCGTCCCGCGCGGCGCTCAGGACCGCCTGAGCGCCTTCTCCCACGCGAGCGCCTTCTCGATCAACACCAGATCCGACCCGCGCGGCCCCACAAGGCAGAGGCCGACCGGCCCGTCGTCGGTCATCATCCATGGCACCGAGAGCGCAGGCCGACCGGTGAACCCGGCGATCGCGGTCATGGACAGCGTCGCCTCACGCACCTCCTGCAGATAGTCAGGATCCGCGTCCAACCGCGGCGCCGGCGAAGCGGTCGACGGCAGGACCAGGATCGTGTCGCCGAGCGCCTCGTCGATCTCTCGCGCGAGCGCCGAGACCTCGATCAGCCCCTCAGCCTCCAGTTCGGGAGTGACCGACGCCGCGAAGGCGAACCGCTCCTCGACGTCGGGGGCGACCGCGCCAGGATGCGCGGTGATCCACTCGCCGTCAGACCTCCAGGCCTCCGCCGACTGCGTCACGCGGAATCCTCGGTAGAGCCGGCCCAGGTCGGGAAGGTCCACGGTCTCGAGGTCCACCTGCACCTCCAGCCGCTGCAGGAGCGCATGGAAGGCCTGGCGGACCTCGGGCTTCACGGCGGCACCCACCTGGGGCGAGGCGAGCACCACATCCCCGAGCTCCACGCCCGGGTCCCCCGAGATCGACGCCTTGGCCGCCGCAAGCAGGGTCGCGCCGTCCCGGGTGAGCCAGCCGACGGTGTCGTAACGCGGCGCGAGCGGAGCGACGCCTTCAAGGCTCACCGACCCGTGCGTCGTCCTCAGCCCCCACAGGCCCTGGTAGGAGGCAGGCACGCGGATCGATCCCGCCGTGTCAGATCCCAGACCGATGCTCGCCTGGCCGAGCGCCACCGCCGAGGCGGGTCCAGACGACGAGCCCCCCGGGATGGTGCCCGGAGCTGCCGGGTTCGGTGGCGTGCCGTAGTCCGGGTTGAGTCCCGCGATCGAGTACGCGAACTGGTCAGTCTGCGCGATACCGACGATGTCCGCGCCCGCATCGAGCAGCGACTGCACCGACGGGGCGTTCGCCTCCTCGATCGGAGCCTCCGCCAGGTAGGCGCGCACCCCCACGCCGATCCGCTGACCCGCGATCGCGTACAGGTCCTTCACCGCGACGGTCTGACCCGCGAGCGGGCCTTCGGGCACACCTGCCACGAGCGGGGCGCCGACCACGCGCCACACACGCTGGTCGATCGCCTTGGCCGGAGCCGTCACGTGCGCGGCGACGATCCGCCACCCCGCGCCCGGGCCGTCG
The DNA here is from genome assembly GCF_030418315.1 of Demequina zhanjiangensis. GTDB lineage: Bacteria > Actinomycetota > Actinomycetes > Actinomycetales > Demequinaceae > Demequina > Demequina zhanjiangensis. The sequence continues at coordinate 498,885 of NZ_JAUHPV010000001.1, read as the reverse complement.
GCCGCGTCCTCAGAGAAGCGCCACAGCTGCGACACGAGGCCCCGACCGCCCGCGGCCGGGGCATTGACCGACACGGCGAGCCAGTCCGCGCCCGCCGGGGTCAGGTGGAGCTCCACCACCCTGCGAGGACCCACGCCGCCGCGAGCGCCGCGGAAGCTCGTGATCGCGTCATGGCCCACCAGCAGGCCCGACGCGTCACCGCGCATCGAGTCGGGTCCCGGCGCGAAGAACGCGGCGAGCGCGTCGAGGTCGTCGGCGCCGAGGGCGCGCTCGTACGCAGAGACCGCCTCGATCAGCGAGTCGGGTGCCACAGCGCCCGCAGCCACGTGGATGTGCGTCATGCGTCGCTCCTCACCGAAGCGTCCGACGCTTCGAAGTCTTCCTTGCGGATCATGGCGTGCGCCCCGCACACGAGATCCACAACCTGCGAGATCCGCAGGTCGGTCGCGGCCGACAGGTAGGCGTACGCGAGGTGCGCCTCCATCCCGTACCGCGCGGACAGGATCGCGATCGCGGCGCGCGTCGCCTTGCGGACCGCCTCGTCGAGGTCGGCATCGATACCCGTGGGCATCAGATGAGTGGAGGTCTCGCCCAGCGGGCCGACCAGGTCGCCGAACGCGCGAGCCGCCTCACGCGCCGGGATCAGGTCCAGACGGATCCGCACCCTCAGCGACGCCTCGAGCGCGGTGAGCGCCACCTCGCCGTCGCCCTGCGCGAAGTGCGGGTCGCCCACGTATGCGAGCGCACCCGGCACCTGCACCGGCAGGTAGAGCGTGGACCCGACCACGAGCTCCTTGATGTCGATGTTGCCGCCGTGAGCGCCCGGCGGGACGGAGTGCGCGCGCTCGTCAGTGTCCGTCGCGACGCCCATGATCCCCAGGAACGGCGCGAGCGGGAACGACACGTCGCGCGGGCCGCCGTCGCGACGCGGAAGCCGCCCCTTCCACGTGCCGTCCGCGTCGGGCGAGATGGGCGCGAAGACCGACACTGCGTCGGCGCCGCCCGCAGGCATCTCGTCGGGGAGCGCACCACGTCCGTGGCGATTGGAGATCACGCCGTACGGCACGCGTGGAGTCGCGTCCAGCAGGGTCACAGCAACCACGTCCCCCGGCTTCGCCCCCGCGACCTCGATCGGGCCGGTCACCACGTGCGGTCCATCGGAAGCCGGGTCGCGACGGTCAGAGCCCGAGAGAGCCACCGCCTCGGCGAGCACCTCGTCGGCCCCGACGCCATGCCCCGCGAAGAATGCGACCGCGTCGGACCCCTGGTCAGGCAGCAGCCCCTCGTGGCTCAGCGTGTCGACGACGACCTCGGCCCCCGACTCGACCGTCAGCACCGGCGCATCGCCGCGCGCGGGCAGCCTGCCCCAGAAGACCTGGTCCGGGTCTGCAGGCACGTAGGGCAGCCCTTCCGGCAGCCTCTCGCCCGACCTCAGGATCCCGTCGAAATCGCTCACGCCTCGCCCTTCCGCCACGGGCATCGCAGTGCGGGCCGGGGTGCCCGCACCTCGCCGTGCCCTACTCTGGCGCTACGAGAGTACCGCCGACGCGCGGCCGTGCCCCCTGTGTGCGGGCCCGCCCGCGTCCCATCCCCACCAGGAGGAACCGTGCTGGAACGCATGCGCGCCAACCCCGACAACAGCTACCTCGGACTGATGCTTGCGCTGACGTTCTCGACCGGCATCATCGACGCCGTCGGCTACCTGGGGCTCGACCGTGTGTTCACAGGCAACATGACGGGAAATGTCGTCATCCTCGGCATGGGTCTCGCAGGCGCTGACGAGCTGCCGGTGCTCGGACCTGCCGTCGCCCTGGTCGCATTCATGGCGGGCGCCGCCGCGGGCGGACGTGTGCTTCGCGGCTCGCGCGACGGCTGGACCGGCAAGCACACCGCGCTCTTCGGCGCCGTCGCTGCGGTCCTGGTCGCTGGCGCGATCACGGTGCTCACGGTGGAGATCGTGCAGGGCTCCTTCCTCGCCTACTCTGCGACTGCTGCGCTCGGCCTCGCGATGGGCTGCCAGGCCGCGACCGCACGCCACATCGCGGTCAAGGACGTCACCACCGTCGTCGTCACCTCCACCATCACGGGCCTCGCCTCGGACTCCGTGCTGGGCAAGGGCGGCGGCCAGCCGTGGGCCCGACGCGCGGGCGCCGTCGTCCTGATCGGTGCGGGCGCCGCGACCGGCGCGCTGCTCCTGAACGTCAACCTGGGGGCAGGCATGCTGCTCTCGGCCGCCATCACGATCGCCGTGTTGGCGCTGGGTCACATCACGCGTCCGGGCCGCGGCCCGCGAGTGCCGTACGACGGCGTCATCAGCCAGGGCTGACGCCGGTCGCGGCGCTCCGGGGCCGTTCCGGTGCGCTGCGGCGAGAAGCACTCTCATTCACCTCCCGGCCGATTCCCGCGCGCACGCTTCTTCACGCACGTGGGACCCTTGGGGCCCGTGGGGCGGCAGTGCGGCACCTTCAGTCGCGTGCGCACCACGCGTCACAGGTGCGTGAAGAAGTGCCCGCCGCTACGCGGGCACGCCTAGCCGCACCGCCAGTCCGACGCGGCTAGCCGTTGAGCGCCGCGAAGACGTCGTAGATCAGGAAGGCGGGCCACACGAGCGCCTGCAGGAGCGCGCCCACGTGCTCCCAGAAGCCTTCCGCTTGCTGCCAGAACCAGACGGCCGAGCCGATCATGGCGAGGAAGTACGTGCCTCCCCAGCCCGCGGCCGATCCCGAGTTGCTCGCTGTCATCTCTGATCCCCTGCCTGGGACGCACCCCACGCCCTCAGTTCAGGTCTACCAGCCGACGGCGGGGCTGGCCGGGTGAGAGCCACGTCGGCCGGGTGAGCGAGACGTCGGCCGGGTGAGAGGCGCGTCGGCCGGGTGAGAGGCGCGTCGGCCGCTCGCACCCGTGAGAGCGAGGTGAACCGCCCGAAGGGCGCGACGGGCCCGCGCCTGCCGACACTCTGAACCAATCCGGCTTCCGACACGCCGCGAACCACCCTCAGATCCGGTCAACCGGCGGCGTGTCGCGCTCAGATTGGTTCAAAGTGTCGAGCCGTGCGGTGCGAGGCGCGCCGCACGCGGCTCATTCAGACCCACCTCTACCAGGCACTTCGCCACATCCCAGGCGCGCTCGCTCGCCTTGAGCGAACATGACTCAACTTTGACTTGAGTCGCATGCGCTCAAGTCTTATAGTGAGGGTGAGCGACGGGCCCGCAGGGGCCACCAACAGGGGCCGGCTGACCGGGTCCGCCGCCCGTCGGGGACAGCCCCCGACCCCACTTGAGACTCACACACAGGAGGTTCACGATCATGGCTCGAGAGGTGATGCGCCAGCAGGTTCCGGCTACCGCCACGTCGCTGTGGCAGGACGACCTGAACCGCATGTTCCGGCAGTTCTTCGGCGACGCCGACGCCCCGCTCGCGGGGGCCTTCTCCCCCGCTCTGGACGTCAAGGAGACCGACGACGCGTTCACGCTCCACGTGGAGCTGCCCGGCGTCAAGGCCGAGGACGTCGAGGTCTCGCTTGAGGACAACGTGCTCACCGTCTCCGGCGAGCGCGGGTTCTACGACGAGACCGACGCCGACGGCTACCGCAGGGTCGAGCGCCGATTCGGAAAGTTCCACCGCGCGGTGCGCCTGCCCGACCGGGTGTCCCCGGACAAGGTGGACGCGACCTACGCCGACGGCATCCTCACGATCACGGTGCCGAAGGCCGAGGAGGCCAAGCCGCGCAGGATCACGGTCTCCAAGGCCGCATAGCCCGGCAGAACGCCAGCACGGACCCGTGCGGGCGACACCCCTTCGTCGACCCGCACCGCCCGGCTCGCCGCTCCGCTCCCCCCTTGCGGAGAAGGCTGAGACGGCGAGGGCCCCAGGGAGAGATCCCTGGGGCCCTTCGCATGTGCGGCTCATCCCTGGTCGCCGCCAGACTCCCGACGCGGGGCATGCAGCTCGCTCTGCTCGCGCATGATCTGACGCATGGGGGTCGCACGCTCGACGCCGTAGAGCACGCCGGGGAAGTTCAGCTCCTTCTGGATGCGCCAGATCTCCTCATGCCGGTCGGGCGACAGCAGGCGCGCGGGGTGCCCGACTGCGACCCAGCCGATCGGCACCGTCGTGCCCGCCTCCAGCAGCGATCCCACCTGGACGACGCCGCCGATGCGCACCTCGCACCCGTCGCCCAGGCGCGCCGTGGGGAACACCGACGCGCCGGTCGCTATGAAGCATTCGGCGCCGATCGACGCTCCCGAGATGTGCGCGTGCGGGCCCACCATGACAGCGTCGCCGATCGTGCATGCGTGGCCCGAGCGGGACTTGACGACCGCGTTCTCCATCACGAGCACGTCGGCGCCGAGGGTGACCGGACCCTGCTCGCCCGATACGACCGCGCCGTGAAGAATGCGCGTGCCGGGGCCGAGCGTCACGTCGCCGCTCACCACGGCCGATGCGGCGACCGAGGCGGACGGATCGATCCGCGGGCTCACCCCTGCATGGTCGACGATCATCAGAGCCTCCCTCGCACGGCAGCGTTCCAGCCCAGGGTACGTCCGGGAACGGCACGGGGCCCCGGGGAGCGATCCCCGGGGCCCCGCGGCCACCCCCTCGCGCGAGTCGGACCGCTACGCGGCCGACCAGCCTCCGTCGGACGGCAGGATGACGCCGTTGAGGTTCACACCGTCATCCGACAGGAGGAAGGTGATCGACGCCGCGAGCTGGTCTGCGGACGCAGGCGTCGGAGTGACCGCCATCGCGGTGGACACGCGGTCCTGGCCCAGCTCGGAGTCGAAGCGCGCCTCGATGTTCGTCATCACCGCACCCGGGGCTACCGCGTTCACGCGGACACCCGTCTCCGCGTACATGAAGGCCGAGTTCTTGGTGAGGCCGACGATCGCGTGCTTGCTCGAGGTGTAGGCGGCACCCGCGGCCGAGCCGCGAAGGCCCGCCTCCGAGGCGACGTTCACGATCGAGCCACGGCCAGCGGCGAGCATGCGGGGCAGCACTGCGCGGGAGAGCTTCATGGGCCCCGTCACGTTCACGGCGAAGACGCGGTTCCAGATCTCGTCCGTGACCTCGTGCACCGGGGTCATGTTGTCCATGATCCCGGCGACGTTCGCGAGCGCGTCGATCTTCTCGCCGGCAGCGTCGAGCACCTTGGCGAGGTCCTCGTCCGCCGTCACATCGGCGCGGACGACGGTGATGTCGAGGCCGTCGTGCTCGGCCGCGAACTCCTTGAGCCTGTCCTCGGAGATGTCGAGCGCGATCACTCGGCCGCCCTCGCGGGCGATGCGCGAGGCCGTGGCGCGGCCGATGCCGGAGCCCGCGCCGGTGACGATCACGGTCTTGCCGGTGAACCGGCCGTCGGTGATCCTCTCCTCCCATTCGGGCTGCTCGACGGGCGCGGTGGTGGGCGCAGGGGCGGCGGCCTCGGGCTCAGGCGCACCTCCCGCCGCGGCGGCGGCGTCGACCTTCGCGATCAGGTCGTCGAGCATCTCCTGGGTGAAGCGACCACCGCTGAGCTTGATGAGCTTGTTGAAGGAGAAGCGCTTGGCGGGGCCGAAGACCTTCTCGTTGTGACCGTTCTCCGCAAGCATGGCGCGGATGACGGGGCCGCCGTAGGGGTCGGCGAGCCATTCGGTGACCTTGGAGTCGCCAGAAAGACGGGTGTGCGTGGGGGACATGGGGGGACTGTTCCTTTCTCAGCATCCGGACATCGTTGTCCGGTTGTTATCGTAAGCAGATGACCGTCTCCCGCGCCAATCAGGGGCCGCGCGCCGCCGCAGGCAACCGGCGCGCGCTGCTCGATGCCGCACGTGAGCTCTTCGACCAGCGCGGGATCGACCTGCCGCTCGTCGAGGTGGCCCGCGCCGCCGGAGTCGGCCAGGGAGTGCTCTACCGACACTTCCCGGACAGGCTGGCGCTGGTGTTCGCGGTGTTCGAGGAGAACATGGAGCGGCTGGAGGCGCACGCCGCGGCCTCACCCATGACGGTGCGCGACCTCGCCTTCGAGGTGGCCTCCGGCACGAGCGGTATCGCCCCGATGCTGAGCCTGGTCACACAGGCGACTGACGACCCGCGCCTCATCTCTCTCGAGGAGCGGATGCGTGCGCTGCTCGACGGTGCGCGAGGGCGCGACCTCTCCTCGGGGCACCTGAGACCCGAGCTCTCGGTCGAGGACCTGCTCGCCGCGATGTCGATGATCGCCGCCCTCACGGCCTCCACTCCCCCGGCGCTGCGGCAGTCCCGGGTGGAGCATGCATGGGCGCTGCTGGAGAAGGGCGTCTACGCCGGCTGACTACCAGGCGCGGTGGGTCACCTTGCCCGCCGCGACGGTGAGCGACACGTACATGCCGCGCAGGGTCGGCATGTCGGCCGTCCGTGGGTCTGCGTCGAGCACGGCCAGGTCCGCCTGGCCGCCGACGGCCAGCGCGGGCACCGCCCAGGAGGCGCGAAGCGCGGTCATCGGGTCGACGGCGTTGCCGGGTTCCCACGCGTCACGCGCGTCGCGGGTGCGATGCACCGCCGCAGAGATCGCGAACCATGGGTCGAGGGGCGCGACGGGCGCGTCGGAGCCGAAGGTGAGCGTGGCGCCCGCCTCGGTCAGTGCACGGTAGGGGAAGGCCCGCTCCGTGCGGCCGGCCCACAGCCGGTCGGTGACGTCGCGGTCGTCGAGAAGGTGCTCCGGGTGCACCGACGCCCCCACTCCGAGCGCTGCGAAACGCGCCAGATCCGCATTCGCGACCAGCTGCGCGTGCTCGATGGTGCCGCGCGCGCCTGACGCCTCGAAGGCGTCGAGTGCACGAGCCACGGCGAGATCACCGATCGCGTGGAGCGCGATGGCAAAGCCCTGGGCGTGGGCGTCGGCCATCACCTGCTCGAGCTCACCCTCGCCGTAGACGGCGTATCCGAATCCACCGTCGAGGTAAGGGTCGTGGCACAGCGCCGTGCCCGAGTTCAACGCGCCGTCGGCGAAGAGCTTGAGCGCGCCGACGGTCACCATGCCGCCCGTGTCGGGCACCACCGCGCCCGTGCGCTCGCCGCGCGCGACAGAGAGCGGCAAGTGCTCGGGGTAGATGTTCGCGACGATCCGCATCGTGTCGAGCCCGCGGCGGAAGCGACCGGCCCACACGCCCGGGTTGTCGGCCATCTCGAGGTCCGTGAGGCGGGTGACCCCGCGCGCGGAGGCGGCGGACAGCGCCGCGGCGATCAGGTCGTCCTCGCCTTCGGCCGCCTCGCGGTCGACGGCCTGCTCGACGGCGAACGCACCGTCCTCGCGCACGATCCCGGTGCGCGGCGCGTGGAACCGCTGCGCGGCCGCCTCGTTCACCCAGACCGTGTGGAGATCGTGGGAGACGACGACGATCGCGCGCCCTTCCTGGCCCGCGGCAGCGGCGGCGGCGTCGAGCATCTCCCCCGTCGGCTCGCGGGTCCAGAGCGCGTCCTGGAATCCGCGCGCGACGAACGCGGAATCGTCCACCACGTGCTCGCTCGCGAGCGCCACGCGGATCGCCTCGGCTGCGTCCTCAGGCTCGCGCGCGGCCGACACGTCCAGCCGCGCCAGATGCTTGGCCCACATGGTGAAGTGCGTGTGGTGATCCACGTAGCCGGGCGTCACCCAGCGGCCCTCGAGGTCGAACACGTGGTCCTCCACGGTCGCTGTCGCCTCGCCTGCGGGCACGATCGAGGCGATCGTGTCGTCTTCGACCACCACGTCGACGGGGGCGTCGGGCCCGTCCAGGAGCCTCACCGAGCGCAGCACCAGGGTCACAGCATTCCTCCAGATCGGGTCGCGGCGGGGACGAGGGCGACACTACTCCGGCACATGAGCGGTGTCCGACAGCCCCGGTGCGGGCAACCGGCAGAAGAAGGGTGAGACCGCCGCTTGAGCACGACCTCACCGCGACGTCGTTCCGCCCTGCTGGCGCCGACCACGCGGAACCCTCAGCCGAGAGGCGCTCAGGCCGACTCGCGCTCCACGAGCTCGATCGGCATGATCGTGGATCTCTGGCGCTCTCCGCCGGCGAGCACGTCGAGGAGGATGTCGGCCATCGCGCGGCCCATCGCCTCCGAGGGCTGAAGCACGGTCGTGAGCGGCACCGGGCATGCGAGCGCGGCGGGGCTGTCGTCGTAGCCGACGACTGCCACATCCTCCGGGATGCGGCGACCGGACTCGAGGATCACGGGCATCGCGCCTGAGGCCATGAGGTCCGACGCGACGAACACGCCGTCCACGTCGGGGTACTGATCCAGGAGCTCGCGCATCGCGAGCGCGCCGCCGACCATCGAGAAGTCACCGTCGACCTGGGGTCCGGGCTCGAGCCCGGCAGCCTCCACGACGCGCTTCCACCCGCGGGTGCGCTCGAGCGCGGACTGCATGTCCGTCGGTCCGGTGATGGTCGCGATCTTCGTGCAGCCGCGCTCCACGAGGCGGCGTGCCGCGACGGCTCCACCCTCCTCGTTGTCCACGTCGACCACCCAGGTGTCGATGTTCTCAAGCCCGGGGCGTCCACCGAAGACCAGCGGGATCGCGTCGCCGATGCGCTCGAGGAAGTGGTCGGAGGTGTGGTGCGAGACGACGACCGCGCCGTCGACCGCACCGCCGAGCAGGTAGCGCTCGGTCTTGCCGCCAGGGTCCTGGCTCGCAACCATGAGGTTGAGCACGTAGTCCGACTGGTCGAGGCGGTCGTTGAGCCCTGCCACGATCGACGCGAAGAAGACGTCCCCGAAGAAGCGGGTGATGTCCTCCGGGACGACGAGCGCGATCGCATGCGACTGCGCGCTGGCGAGCGAGCGCGCCGCGCGGTTCGGGACGTAGCCGAGCTCCGCGATCGCCTGCCGCACGGCCTCGATGCTGGACGGGTTGACCTTGTCGGAGCCGTTGACGACTCTCGAGACGGTCGCACGGGACACGCCCGCGCGAGCGGCGACCATCTCGAGAGTCGGCGCCGCATGGCGTACGGCGGTCACGTCGTGGTCTCCGTCCAGGATCGACATGGGGCCATCATGTCAGAGGCGCTCCCATGGCTCACCGAGCATGGTGGGACGGAGACCACGACCGCTAGCCCTTGACCGCGCCCGCCATGATGCCGGACACCAGCTGCTTGCCTGCGAACATGAAGAGCAGGAGCAGGGGCACCGTCGCGAGCAGCACGCCCGCCAGCACCAGGGAGTAGTCGACGAAGTAGTTCGCCTGGAGGATCGAGAGCGACACCGGCAGGGTGGGGTTCTGCGGGTCGAGCACGATGTACGGCCACATGAAGTTGTTCCACTGCGTCACGAAGGTGAAGAGGAACAGCATGGCCGCCGCCGGTCTGGCCGCGGGAAGACCCACGTGCCAGAAGGTGCGGATCATCGAGCAGCCGTCCACGCGGGCGGCCTCGATCAGCTCAGTGGGCAGCGACTGGGAGATGTACTGGGTCATCCAGAACACTCCGAAGGCGGTGACCAGCGCGGGCAGGATGACGGCGCCGACGCTGCCCGTCCAGCCGAACTCCTGCATGAGGATGTACAGCGGGACGATGCCGAGCTGGACCGGCACGGCCATGGTCGCGATGACGCCGATCAGCAGGGCGTTGGACCCCTTGAAGCGGAGCTTCGCGAACGCGTAGCCGGCGAGGGTCGACAGGACGACGGTGGTGACGCCGGTCGTGGTGGAGACCACGATCGAGTTCCACAGTGCCTTCCAGAAGTTGACCGCCGGGTTGCCGATGACGGTCGCCGCGTTCTCGAGGAAGTTGCCGCCCGGCCACCACGACATGTTCGGGTCGTTGATGGTGAAGCGGTCACCGGACGCGATGAGGAACGACCAGTAGAACGGGAACACGGACGCGACGAGGAAGACGGCGAGGACCGCGTAGACCGTCCAGTGCGGACGCATGGTCGCGACGGCTGCGGCAGCCCGCTTGCGGCGCTTCGGCCTGGGCGCGGTCGTCCGCGGGTTGCGGGGTTCGGTGACGGTGGTCACTTGCCCACCTCCTTCTTGATGTGCTTCGCCTTGGACGCCGTGCGGGACTTCTTCGTCTTCCTGGCGACGGAGTCGGTGGCGATGAGGCGCTGCGTGACGGCGAAGTTGAGCATGCCGATCGCGACGATGATGAGGAAGAGGATCCACGCGATGGCGGCTGCACGACCGAAGTTGAACTCTCCCCAACCGGTCTTATACAGGTACAGCGTGATGGTCTCCCACTGATGGTTCGATCCGCCCTGACCGTTCGTGTCGTACATGCGGGGCTCGTCGAAGATCTGGAGGCCACCGATGGTCGACGTGATGATGACGAAGATCATGGTGGGGCGGATCTGCGGGAGGGTGACGGAGAAGAAGCGTCGGAACGTGCCTGCGCCGTCGATCGCGGCGGCCTCGTAGAGGTCGCGCGGGATCGCCTGCATGGCGGCGAGGAGGATCAGCGCGTTGTAGCCGGTCCAGCGGAAGTTGACCATGGTGGCGATCGCGATGTGGCTGGGGATCACGTCCACATGCCAGGCGATCGAGCTCAGACCGATGTCGTTGAGGACCGAGTTCACGAGGCCGTAGCGGTCTCCGAACATGTTGGAGAAGATCAGCGCGACGGCGACGGGGGCGACCACGTAGGGCAGGAGCACGCCCATGCGCCAGAACGTCTTCGCGCGGATGTTCTTGTCGAGCATCGCCGCGATGATCGTGGCGACGATGACCTGCGGCACGGAGGACAGCAGGAAGATCGAGAAGGTGTTGCGCAGCGACAGCCAGAACTCGCGGTCCTGGACGACGTAGGCGAAGTTGTCCCAGCCTGTGAACTCACCCGTGTTGCGGACGAGGTCCCAGTCCTGGAAGGCGATCACTGCCGTGTAGATGATCGGGAACAGGCCCACGAGGGCGAACACGATCCAGAACGGCGCGATGTAGAGGTAGGGCGACAGCTTGACGTCGAGCCGGCCGAGGCGCTGACGCCAGGTGAGCGGGGGGTGAGGCCGGTTCTTGCCGGGGGGAGGCTCGACGCTCGGCTTCTGCTGCGTGGTGGTCATGTGGTGTTTCCCTAGGAACGACGGTGATGACTACGGCGGGGTGCGGTGCGGGCCGCCCGCGAGGGGCGACCCGCACCGGATCCGTGGTCGTTAGCCGATCGACTGAACGTCGGCCTCGAACTGTGCCCAGGACTCCTCGGGGCTCATGATGCCCTCGTCCACGCGACGCAGGGCGTTCACCATGGCGTCGTTGACGTTGAAGTAGTTCGGGCCCTTGTAGGGAGTCACCGACACGGCCGCGGCACGCTCGGTGTAGATCTCACCCGCGGGAGCGTCGTTGAAGTACGCACGGGTGTAGCTCTGGACGGCGTCCGACGCGGCGGCCTCGGGCGAGCTCGGGAACGCACCGACGTTCTCGAACGCCTTGGCCTGCTGCTCGGGAGCGGTCAGCCAGGCTGCGAACTCCTTGGCGGCCTCGACGTTGTCGCCACCGGCGGGAACGGTCAGGTACGAACCGCCCCAGTTGCCGCCACCGTTCGGGAACGCGTTGGCGATGTTCCAGTTGCCGTCGGGGGCGTTGCCCTCGATGACGCCGAGGAACCAGGCCGGGCAGAGGACGGCGGCGAAGTCGCCGTTGGCCATACCGGCGGCCCAGTCGTCGCCCCACTGGCCGAGGCCCGCGGAGACGCCGGCCTCAGAGGCGGCGGTGATCTGGTCGTACATCGCCTTGATCTCGGGGTTGTCGAGCGCGATGATCTCGTCGGTCTCGGGGTCCTCGTAGGGGGCCTCGATCTGACCGATCATGCCCTGCAGCACCGCGGCGTTCTCCTCGTAGAAGCCCTTGCCCGTGGCGTCGGTGTACTGCTGGCCGAGCTCGAAGAACTTGTCCCAGCCGCCGTCGAGGGCTGCTGCGACCTCTGCGGGGTCGGTCGGGAGGCCGGCTGCCTCGAACGCGTCGACGTTGTAGCAGATGGCCTCGGGGCCGATGTCGGTGCCGTAGCCGATCAGGCGGCCGTCGGCGTCGGTGGCTGCGGCGGACTTCCAGTCGAGCCAGTTGCCGTCGGTGGCCGGGTCGGTCAGGTCAGCAAGCAGGTCCGAGTACTGCATGGCCTCGGGCAGCCAGTCGAGCTCGATCGCCTCGACGTCGGCGAGACCGCCGGGGCCGAGCTTCGTGAAGAAGTTCTCACGCGCCGTGTTGGAGGTGTCCGCGACGTTGTAGGTGATCGTGACGTTCGGGTGGAGCTCCTCGTACTCGGCGACGAGGTCGTACATGTAGTCGCCGCCCTCGGACGAGCCGGAGTATCCGAACTGGTTGAACGTCGCCAGGGTCAGGGTGACGGGCTCGTCACCGCTGCCACCGTCGGTCGAGCCGCTAGCGCTCGTGTCGGTGTCGCCGCCGCCGGAGCAGGCCGCGAGGGTGAGTGCGAAGACGGCTGCGCCTGCAGCGATCCCCGCGGTCTTGTTGCGTCGTGAAAAACTCACGTTCACTCCCTTGTGAAGTAGATGCATCGCCGACTCATCAGTGCGCCTCCATGCCGTGAAAGCGCTCTCACGAATCGCCTTGAACGTACGCCCCGGGGGTGGGGGCGTCAAACGTTGCAAGCGCTTGCATACGGCCGTCGAAACACAATCGTTACCTCCGGACGCCGCAGAACCGGTTTTTTCGTGAGAGCGCGTTCTCGTGCTCACGAGAGCGCTCTCTCCATGCCGCACCCTCTGAGAGCCGAGTTTTCTCATCGCTTGGAACGTCCAAGACGCTCCGCCCTCTCCAGACTGGCGCGACAACCGGTAGCGCGCGCGGTCGCAGCCTGCCAAGGTGGCTGCATGGACCGAAGGCTCGTGACCGTCGCCATCATCGCCGCGAGCGCGCTCGCCGCATGTGCGACGCCAGTCGACAACGGCGATCTCGACGCTCCGGACAGCCCCGTGGCGCGCGACGACTGGGAGCCCGGCTCGGACGCACTGACGGCGCTGATGGAAGGCACGCTCGAACTGCAAGACGGCTGCCTGTACATCGTCGGCTCGGGAGACACCGAGGGGCTCACCGTGGTCCCCGTGCTCACCCGCGCCCTCGCCTCATGGGACTCCGAGACCGATACCCTCACCTACGCCGGGCAGGACTACGCCATGGGCGACGAGGTCGCCGCAGGCGGCGGATGGGGCGAACCGAACGACGAGATGACGCTGCCCGACGCATGCGAGCCCGACGAGTGGGGCCAGGTCATGTACGTCCAGGACGACACGCTCGCACCCATGGACGCGCGCGGCCTCTAGCCCGCGCCAGCACCGCCCGTTTACCGCCCGTCGACCAGGCCTCGACTGATCCTCGACCCTCGCGCCCGAGCCTCGACATGCGTGCAACCGCACGTGAACGAGGGGAGGAATCATGGGGATCATCAACCTGGAGCAGCGACCTGTCGGCTATCCGTCGTTCCGCGTGGACATCGGCGCCGTCGCCACGTCGGTCGTCGTCTCGGCGGCCGCCGCCGCACTCGCGCTCGGCGCGGGGGCCGCGATCATCAGCGTCAGCGGAGGGGACTCCCCCGTGGCGCCCGTCTGCGACAACGCGTCACGCACCGCCGAGGTCACCTTCTGCTGAGGAAGTACGACCTTCGCCGACCGAGGCCGTCGCACGCAGCACACGAGCGGCGGCCTCGGTCGTGAGGGCCAGCGGACGGTTCGCTCCCTCCTGGAGCAGCTCCGCCCACCGCGCCGAGCTGAGACGCGCCATCATCACCGTCTCCGCGACGCTCGTGTCGCACGGCACGCGCCAGCGATACGTGGGGACCCGGGCGCGGACGGCGCCGAGCAGCCGCGCACACTCCTCGGGGTCGACCGTGTGCGCCACCGCGACGACGACGTCGAGCACATTCGGCACAGGGCCCTCCCAGCCGAGGAAGTCGAGCACCTCAAGCGATTCGAGCGCGAGCGGGACTGCGACGTCGGCTCGCTTCCTGCGGACGGCGAGCGAGGCGACCGCCGCCGCGGCGACCGCGCGCCTGACACCGCGCCCGTAGGCACGCCATGCCTCGAGCAGTTCGAGGCAGCGGTCGAGTCCGGACGCGCGCCCCTCCACCAGCGCGCTCTCGAGCGCCAGGTTCGTCTCGAGCCGCAGCTGCACCTCCTCAAGCCGTGCGTCTCGGCAGCGCTCGAGCCCCAGCGCGTTCTCCTGTCGAGCCGCCGCGAGAAGCTCGTCGGCGTCGTCCGGCACGGCGAGCGCCCCTACCAGCGCGACCTCGGCGATGCCTGCGCGAAGGTTCGCCTCGACGGACACGAGCCCGAGCATTCGCGCCTCCTCCGCAGCCCGGCGCCCCAGTGCGATCGCGTCGTGGAACCTCCGCTCCTCCCCCAGCACCGTGGCAGACCAGTAGTCGACCCAGAGCCGATGCTCGTCGTCACCCAGCTCCACGAACCGCTCGCGAGCCTGGCGGAGCTCGCGGTGCGCGTCCACGCGTCGCCCCACGATGCCTGCGAGCGCGCCCGCGAGAAGCTCGGCCTCGGCGCGCAACTCCGTCGGTACGTCGACCCTCTCGGCGGCCTCCAGCGCTCGCGCGATCCATTGGCGGAGGAGCGCGAATCGCCCGAGGGACAGCAGCGCCCAGTTCCCTCGAGCCGCGAGCCTCATCGCGAGGACGACGTCACCGCGAGCGAGCGCGCGGTCGAAGGCTGCTCTCGCGTCGAGCAGGTGGGATTCGAGGACTCGTATCCACGTGGCAGTCGCGCCCTGGAGACCGGCGCCGACCTGCTCGACCACCGCCGCCATCCACTCGCCGTGCCGCTGCTCCCACTCCACCGCCGAGGCACCGAGGTTCTCGCGCCCGAACTCCTTCACGGTCTCGAGGAGCGCGTAGCGGTCGCCTTCGCGCTCGATCACACACTGCTCGACAAGGTCCGCGAGGAGCGTGGGGACGTCGGCCGCGTCGATCCCTTCGCCGACGCACACCGCGGCGACCGCCGACGCCTCCACAGGCCCGACGAAGACGGCCATGCGGTCGAGCATCAGGCGCTCGCGCTCGTTGAGCAGCTGATAGCTCCACTCGGTCGTCGCGCGGAGGGTGCGGTGCTGCTCCGGTCCTGCGCGGTCGCCCGAGGTGAGGAGCCGGAATCGCTCGTTCAAACCGCTGTCGAGGTCAGCGGCGGACATCCCCGCAAGCCGGGCCGCGGCGAGCTCAAGGGCGAGAGGCATCCCGTCGAGCCTCCTGCACACCCGTGCAAGGTGGGCAGCATCTCCCGCATCGACGCCGAACGAGTCCCCTGCCCGTCCCGCCCGCTCGAGCAGGAGCCGGCCCGACGCGCTGGCCCTCAGCTCTCCGAGACTGTCCCCCTCGGGCAGCCCGAGCGCCGGGATGTGCCAGCGACGCTCGCCATGCACGTGAAGAGGGACCCGGCTCGTGGCGAGGACGTGCAGCCCTGGCACACGCTCGAGGATGCGCTCGACGAGGCCCGCCACGGGCGCCACGAGGTGCTCGCAGTTGTCGAGCACCAGCAGACCCTCTCGGTGGGTGAGCCAGGCGACGAGCGCCTCGGCCGCGTCGTGATCGAACTGCTGCGGCATGCCCACTGCACGACTCACGTGACCGGGGAGCGAGGAGGCCGACGCGAACCCTCCGAGCGACACCCACCAGACCTCGCCAGGATCGGCATGCTCGTACGCGACGCGCAGCGCGACCCGCGTCTTGCCCGCACCGCCGGGGCCGACGACGGTGACGAGGGGCTCGTCGCGCACGAGGATCCCAAGGCCAGCGACGTGCTCGCCTCGTCCGATCAGCGGGGTGCGCTCGGCGGGCAGCCGCTTCTCGTGCCCCTCCGCTCCTCCGGGCGAAGGCGCGGGCGCTGCCACAGGAGCCTCGGCCGACCGCTGTCCAGGCCCGGAGCCGCCTCTTTCGGCGTCGGCCCCGCCGGGCTGGGGCGGATCCGCGCGCGACCCCTCTGGGCGCGCCGCGCCGGCACGCCCGGTCGGCACCTCGTCGCGGAGCATCGCGAGGTGCAGCGCGGATGCCTCCTCACCCGGGTCGATGCCCAGCTCGTCCGCAAGCACCTCGCGCAGCCGCTCGAACTCCTTGAGCGCCGCAGACCTGCGACCCGCGCGCCACAACGCTTCCATGTGAAGCACCACGACGGCCTCGTCGACGGGGTCGGCCCGTTGCAGCTCCTCGAGCTCAGGGAGCGCATCGACGGCACGGCCGGTGGCGACAAGCTCGCGGAGCCGGTGCAGGAGGCACGCGTTCCTGAGCCGGTGGAGCCGATCCGCTTCCGCGCGCGCGAAGCCCTGCGAGATGCCGGCGAGCGGTTCGCCTCGCCACAGGCCGACAGCGTGGTCAGCGGCTCGGCCATCCGCCTTGGAGCAGGCGTCCTCCGCGGCCGCCTCGAACTCGCCGATGTCGGTGTCCCCACGGCCCACGAGGAGGGCGTACCCGGCGGGTCTGGTGACGAGCACCGTCCACTCGCCCGACGCGTCGGGCTCGAGAAGTCGGCGCAGCTGAGAGACGTACGTCTGGACGACCTTCGTCGCGGTGATCGGCGGTTCCCCCTCCCAGAGCGCATCGAGGATGCGCTCGAACGGGACCGTGCGTCCAGGGTGACAGGCCAGGAGCGCGAGGAGTGCGCGTCGGCCCTCCCCTGCGACCTCGATCGACGTGCCGTCTCGATGGATGCAGACGTCGTCGAAGAGCTGGATCGTGGGCGCGGCCGAGGGACGCGGCACGTGAACCACTTGCGCGTCGGCCATGGGCGACCCCCGACAGCAACACGCTGTTCGGCTTCGCCCCCTGGGCCCGACCCCCGTCGACGCCACCCCATGCGCATTGCTGACACGTCAACTGTAGGCGCGGGAGCGCTCTCGCGCAGTAGGAGATACCAGGTGACACTCAGTGCCCGGCGGGGCGGGCGTCGGCCGGAGGGCCTTGCGGACCGGCCGCAAACACCAGCTGAGCCCGGCGCGGGCCGCCAATGGACGCGCCCGGAGCAACGCGTCAGCGGACGAGCGTTGCCTGACCGAGCACGCGGGAGCCGGAGTAGACGACAAGCGACTGCCCGGCTGCCACGCCGCGGATCGGGGCGTCGAGCTCGACGACGATGCGGTCGCCTTCGCGCGTCACACGACCGGGCACCGGCTCGCCGTGCGCGCGGACCTGTGCGTGACACTCGACCGGTGCGTCCGCCGTCACATCCGGGGCAAGCCAGACCGCCTTCTCGCCCACGAGCGTCGAGACGGACAGCAACGTCTCGGGGCCGACGGTGACGACGTTCCGAGCGGTGTCCACGCCTGTCACATACCTGGGGCGACCGTCGGCCGCAGGGTTGCCGAGGCCCAGGCCCTTGCGCTGGCCGACGGTGTACGAATAGGCCCCGGAGTGCGCGCCGACCACGGCGCCGTCCTGGTCGACGATCTCGCCGGGCCGCTCGCCCAGGGCACGCTCAAGGAAGCCCTTCGTGTCGCCGTCCGCAACGAAGCAGATGTCGTAGCTGTCGGGCTTGTTCGAGACGCCCAGGCCGCGCGCCGCAGCCTCCGAGCGGACCTCCGACTTGGACGTCGTGGTGCCCAGCGGGAACATTGCGCGAGCCAGCTTCTCCGGGCCCATCACGGCGAGGACATACGACTGGTCCTTCGCCGCGTCGGCCGCACGGTGGAGCTCACGCACCCCGTCGTCCCTGATGTCGATCCGGGCGTAATGCCCGGTGACCACAGCATCGAACCCGAGAGCCGACGCACGCTCCAGCAGGGTGTCGAACTTGATGTGCTCGTTGCAGCGCACACACGGATTCGGGGTGCGTCCCGCCTCGTACTCGGACAGGAAGTCGGCGACGACGGTGTCGTGGAACTCGTCGGACAGGTCCCACACGTAGTACGGGATGCCCAGCTTGTCCGCGGCGCGGCGTGCATCGTTCGCGTCCTCGATCGAGCAGCAGCCGCGCGAGCCGTTGCGGTGGAGGTCGCGGTTGCGGCTGAGCGCCATGTGGACGCCCGTCACCTCATGCCCGGCGTCAACCGCGCGGGCGGCCGCGACCGCCGAGTCGACTCCTCCGGAGAGGGCGGCGAGGACGCGCATGACCCTCCTTCAGGGCCGGGGACAGGACCCCACAAGTGTAGGCGAGGCGGTGCGGGGCCGAGCCGAACGCCCCGAGCCGGTCCACGTCACTGGCCGGCGGCGCGCGCCCGCGAGACGGCGTCGGGCAGCGCGGCGAGAGCGGCGTCCACATCGGCGTCCGTACTCGACCAGCCCAGGCTGAACCTCACCGCCGACCGCGACTCTTCCGCTGAGTGCCCCATCGCCTGCAGCACGTGGCTGCGCTCCACGACCCCGGCCGTGCAGGCAGAGCCCGAGGAGACCGCGACGCCCGACGCGTCCATCAGCATCAGCATCGCCTCCGACGACGCCCCCGGCACGACCGCGTGGACGATGTGCGGGGCGTAGCCGTCCCGGGCACCACGCACGACGGCATCGGGAATAGCGGCGCGGATCCCGTCGGCCAGGCGGGCGGCGAGGGCTGCGATGCGTGCGGCCTCCCCCTGCCTGGTGCGGACTGCCTCCTCCAGGGCCGACGCGAAGGCTGCGGCGCCCGCCGCGTCGACCGTGCCCGAGCGCACCTTGCGCTCCTGACCGCCGCCGTGGAGCAGCGGGGAAAGCGGGGCGTCGCGGCGAGCGATCAACGCGCCCACGCCGACCGGGCCGCCAAGCTTGTGCGCGCTCACCGCCATCGTCGTGAGGCCCGACTCATGGAAGTCGACCTCCAGGTGGCCGACCGCCTGCACCGCATCGCAGTGCATCGGCACGCCCGCCTCCTTCGCGGCCGCCGCGAGCTCGGCGATGGGCTGGATCGCACCCACCTCGTTGTTCACCCACATCGCCGACGCGAGGGCCGCACCTGGGAGCGCTGTGCGGAACGCGTCGACGTCAACCGAGCCGTTGGGCGAGACCGGAGACTCGTGCACCGTCGCGTCGGCCGTCTGCGCGAGCCAGCGAGCAGGGTCCAGGACCGCGTGATGCTCGACGGCCGTCGTCACGATGCGCCCGCCTCCGCGACCCCACCAGAGTCCCTTGACGCCTAGATTGTCCGCCTCGGTGCCGCCGCTCAGCAGGATCACCTCGGCGGGGTCAGCGCCGAGTGCAGCCGCGATCCGCTCCCGCGCCTCCTCCACGATCGCGCGCCGGCGCCGCCCGTCGCCATGCAGGGACGACGGGTTGCCCACCGCGTCGGCCGCCTCAAGCCATGCCGCACGTGCAGCGGGCCGCAACGGCGACGTGGCCGCGTGATCCAGATAGTGCACACCGGCACCCTACGTCGTGCCGCCGACACGGGAGCGGAACGGACGCGTCGAGCGTTCCCCAGATGTACGGCCCGCGGTCCCCCGCCTTTCCCTGGGGGTCGCGGGCCGTGAACGTTTCGCGCCGAGCGGTGGCGCAACGGCGTCAGGCCGCGTCATGCCACGTCCGAGCGGCTGCGCCACGGGCATGCCCGTCGCGTGCAGGTCGAACGCCATCCGCTCACTCGCAATCCCTTTTGTCCGTTTTGTCAGACCCTGCTGGTTGACTGGTGTCATGACGACGACGGGTGAGGCAACTGCGGGAATCGCCGCGTTGCGTGCGCTTGTGGCGCAGGTCGAGTCGTTGCCGCGCGGGGAGCTTCTGGGGCTTCAACGGTCGGTCGTGGAGGTGCGCCGCGAGGCCGACGTGCTGCTGGCGCGGGTGGCCGCGGAGATCGCGCGCCGTTCGGAGCCGGCGCCGGGCGCGGTGGGCCTGTCGCGTCGGGAGGGGTTTCAGTCGCCGCAGGCGTTGGTCGCGTCCGTGTCCGGCGGGACCACGGGTGAGGCGGGCCGGCTTGCACGGGTGGGCAAGGTCATGGCCGACGCGGCGCGGGCTGAGGCTGACGGGCGTTCCGGTGGCACTGACTCCCCCACTGCTGACCCTCAGGCACCACACTCACCCGGCGCACCAGCCACGCCCACACCAGCACCCGTCTTCCCCGTGCTTGCCGCGGCCCTTTCGGTCGGGAGGCTGTCGGTCGAGGCAGGCGCAGTCCTGGCAGGCGCGCTCGAACGCGTCGCCGACGTGCTCGACGCTCCCGCTCTGACCGACTGGGAGAGCCATGTCGTGGACAAGGCGATCGGCCTGCCGCTGCTCCAGGTGCGACGGATGGTGTCCTTCGCCGAGGCACGCATCACACCCCAAGCGCTCAAGGAGCGTGAAGAGCACGCCTTCCACGAACGCTTCGCGACCATGCGCCCCCAGCCCGACGGCTCGATGCTGCTGACCGCACGACTCGACCCCGTCTCCGCCGCCCCCGTGCGCGCCATGATCGACGGCTACGTCCGCCAAGCCTTCCAAGCACGCCGCGACGCAGCACCCTCCCCCGAGAACACCGCGCCTTCCGCCGCACAGCTGCGCGCCGACGCACTGGCATGGCTCGCCCGCCACGCCACCGGCTGCGAAGACTCGCACGCAGGCATCAAGACCACCGTCGTCGTGCGACTGTCACTCGAAGACCTGCAAGCCGGCGACGGCGTCGCCGAGATCGACGGCACCCACACCCCCATCTCCATCTCGGCAGCCCGACAGCTCGCAGCCGACGCCGGAATGATCCCCACCGTCCTGGGAGGAGACAGCGAGATCCTCGACTGGGGACGCACCCGCAGACTCTTCACCCGGGCACAACGACTCGCCCTCATCGAAAGAGACGCCGGCTGCGCCAAATGCCACGCCCCACCCGACTGGTGCGACGCCCACCACATCGCCTGGTGGGGCAAAGACAACGGACGCACCGACCTCGCCAACGGAGTCATGCTCTGCGTCAGATGCCACCACGACATCCACCAACACGGCTGGAACATCCACGCACAAGACGCACAGATCTGGATCACCCCACCCCCACACGTCGACCCCACCCGCACACCCACCCTCGGAGGACGCACACGCATCGACGTTGCGACCTAGGGGCGTTGGCGCGAGCCGAAGCACGCCAGGAACCGGCGTGCGCGAGGCCCCGTCTGCCACGCTGGTCGGGGCGCCGCAGTCCAGGTCAGTCGTCCAGCAGGCGCTCCCTCAGGCGCGTGATCACCGCCGCGTCTCCCCCAGCGTCGACGAACCACGCCTCCACACCGCCCGGGTGTGCCTCCCACACATCAAGCACCGACTCGATCGCATATGCGGGCGCCTGCAACACCTCGTCCGGAATCATCGCGACATTTGCAGCGCCATCACCCACGCCGAACTGACGCGCCATCCGCGCAAGCACCCCCGGCATCGCCTCCGTCGTCAGCACGTAGTCCTCCACGATGTGACGGCGCTCCACACCGATCAGAGCCAGCGCAAGCGCCACCGTGAGACCCGTGCGGTCCTTGCCCGCCGAACAATGCACCAGCGCCGGCCCCTCCGCACCCGAGACGACCGTCACCGCCTCGACCAAGCGAGCCGCCGCCTCCCCCTCGAGCATCCGCGAGTACAGGCCGATGAGGGTGCCGCCAGCCGCCTGCGCCTGGACCGACGCATCCGCGAACACCGGCACCGCCACCACCGCGGTGCTCTCCGACAGCGGATGGCCATGGGACCGCTCGGCGTCATCACGCAGATCCACCACCACCGATGGCGGCCACGGCTCGTGGCCCTCCGGCGCCACATCACCCATGTGAGGAGCGTCCGACCTCCACAACACCCC
Organism: Demequina zhanjiangensis; assembly: GCF_030418315.1. GTDB lineage: Bacteria > Actinomycetota > Actinomycetes > Actinomycetales > Demequinaceae > Demequina > Demequina zhanjiangensis. Next base: position 477,297 of record NZ_JAUHPV010000001.1, on the reverse strand, counting down.
CGACCTCAGCCCTGGCAGATGAGAGACGTCGCGAAGGTTGGCAAGGGTGTTCATGACCTGAGTCCACCACGTGTCGAGCACGCCGCACAATCGGCCGACGGTCCCGACATCTCTGCACTCGCCAGCTGGGGCGCGGCCCCTCGCGCCCAGTCACGCCTCGTCGCGCCCTTTGCAGCCCGCCGCACCCCGTCCCCCCTCGTCGCACCCAGTCCTACCCCGTCGCGCCCAGTCGCACCCAGTCGCACCCCGTCACGCCCCGTCGGCCTACCGTCCCGGTCGCGGGCGCGACCGCGCGGGTAGCGTGGCCAGCAGCGCCGGGCCCGCCCTCGGCGGAAGGGAGACCCATGGCCACCTGGTTCATCACCGGCTGCTCCACAGGGATCGGACGAGCGACCGCAGAGGCCGCAGCCGCCGCCGGACACACCGTCGTCGCCACCGCGCGCCGACCCGAGACGCTTGACGACCTCGTCGGCGCACACCCCGAGACCGTCATCCCGCTCGCGCTCGACGTCACCGACGACGCCTCGGTCGCCGCCGCGATATCCACCGCCATCCACCGCGCAGGCCAGATCGACGTGCTGGTCAACAACGCCGGCATCGGCTACTTCTCCACCATCGAGGAGTCAGATCCGGACGACGCCGCCGCCGTCATGGACGCCAACTTTTGGGGTGCTGCCAAGGTCACCACGGCGCTGCTCCCTCATCTCCGCAAGAACCGCGGCGGGCACATCCTCACGATCTCCTCCGTCGCGGGCGTGCGCGGATCCGCCGGCCTCGGGTACTACTGCGCCTCCAAGTTCGCCGTGTCCGGCTTCATGGAGGCGCTTGCCGCAGAGGTGGAACACCTCGGCATCAAGGTGACCCTCGTGGAGCCCGGCCCGGTGCGCTCGCTGTGGATCCCCTCGGGAGCCAAGAACGAGGAGATCCTGCCGGACTACGCGCCCGTCATGGAACCCTTCTGGGACCGCATCCACTCCCTGCCCGGCCACCAGCCCGGATCACCAGAGGCGCTCGCCCAGGCGATGCTGACCCTCGTCGACGCCGACGAGCCGCCCCGGCACTTCATCGCCGGCGCGCACGCGCTCACACAGACGCGCGCCAAGCTGGACCGCTTCCGCGCGGAGGTGGACCAGTGGGAGGAGCTGACGCTCTCGGTCGACAGGCCGGCGGACTAGCGAGTCGGACGCGCCAGACTCGGGAGCCGGGCCCGACTGGCGAGGCAGCGTCGACAGTCCGACGGACCATGCAGCCCGACGGACGAGGCAGCCCGAGGGACGCGTCAGGGGCTCGAGCCGACCGTCGACTCGAGCCCCTGACCGTGCTTCCCCCGCCTGGCGAGGGCCTGTTGCCCTGCTAGGAGACGACCTCGCACGAGTGGCCGTTGAGTGTGAACTCCGTCGGAGCCGTCACTCCGTCCTCCTGGGTGCCGAGGAACCCGAAGGTCTGGCGCTTCCCCGGCTTGATCTTGTCGGAGTAGAACAGGCTGGACGCCGTCACGTCCGCGCCGTCCTGCTCGATGTCGACGCGCCACTCATGGGTGACCCGCTCAGCGCCGGCCCAGGACCAGGAGAGGTCCCAACCATCGATGGTCTCGTCGCTGATGTTGGTGACCCACACCTGCGAGACGAAGCCGCCGCCCTTCTTGCCGGTGAACCACGCCGAGTGCGTGATGTACTCGACCGCGCAGTACGGAGGCTCGGGCTGAAGCGCGAGGCCCACCAGCACCGGGTCGTGGTCGGACGAGCGGTAGGCGGTGCCCTCCGCCCACTGCGGGAAGTCGCCGTAGTACTGCAGGTCGGACGACTCGTCGGCGTTGAGGTGCAGGTGCGCGGCACCCGTGACCTCGTCGGCCAGCGACTCTGAGGCGAACGCATAGTCGAGCTGGCCCCACTCGGCGAAGTAGACGTACGAGTAGTCGTCGCCGCCGACGAGGCTGGTGTAGCCGCCGTCGAGGATCGCGTCGATCGGGTCCTCCTTCTCGTACGAGTTGTAGTCGCCGATCATGAGGGTCCGCTCCTCGCCGGTGCCCGTCGGGTCGTCGTTCGCCCAGTCGACGAGCGCCTCCGCCGCGATGGTGCGGGTCTCGTTGTAGCAGCCCGCGCCGTCACCGGTGTCGAGGTCGCCGCCCGTCTCCTCGTTGTAGCAGTTCTTCGACTTGAGGTGGTTGACGATCACGGTGACGGACTCGCCGTCGGACAGGTCCGTGAAGGTCTGCGCCAGCGCGGGCCGGTTGAGCGAGTCATCGAACGCCGGGTCGACGCTCGAGTCGAGGACGGCGAAGTCGCCGCTCGGCGCGACCGTCGTCTGGTCGTAGACGAGCCCGACCTTGATGACATCGGTGCCGAGGAGGCCCGTGTCGAGCACCGCGTAGCGGTCCTCGCCGAGGTCGGCGTTGAGGGCCGCGACGAGTCCGTCGAGCGCCTCGACGTCCACCGTGTTCTCGACCTCCATGAGGCCGACGATGTCCGCGTCCAGCATCTTCAGCGTCTCGACGTGCTTGTCGAGCTGCAGCTGGTACTGAGCCTCGTCCGACGCGCCGCGGCAGTTGGAGTCCCCGGTGGGGCCGCAGAGCGGTGCGTTGTAGCCGAGCGTCTCGAAGAAGTTCAGCATGTTGAAGCTCGCGACCGTGATCTCCGCGTCGCCGACCTCGGGGGCCGCCGTGGGACGGGGGTTCGAGTCGACGAGGTTCGCCGTGTTGTCGCCGCCGTCGGCCGCGAGCGACTGGTGCGAGTAGATGCGCCAGTCGCCGAAGCTGTAGCCGATGACGCCGGTGAGGTCGCCGACCGTGGCGCCCGCGCGGAGCGGGTTCTCGGCCGTCGTCGGCTCGCCGCCGATGCCGTACGGGAGGGACACGATGTCGTCGCCACTGAAGGCGGTCGCGTCGTCCATGACGAGCATGTTGAGCGCGTTCGCGTCGGCGACGGCCTGTGCGTCAGCGCCCGGCTCAGCGACCGAGGTCGGGTTCATGAGGCGACCGCCCGCGGACAGCGTGACCTCGCCGTAGTTGAGGAGGTCGTACACGTCGGTGACGGTGAGCGTCTGCTCGAAGGTGACGAGCATGCCCTCGTACCGCTCGAAGTAGTCCTCGGACGGCTGCGGAAGCTCGACGACGGTCGGCTCCACGGTCGCGGTGCCGTCGATGACGACCTCGCTTCCGGTGATCTGCGTCTGGTCGAAGCGCTCCGAGACGGAACCGGTGACCGTGACGAGGTCGCCGACCTCCACGTCGGTCCAGTAGTTGTAGACGAAGATGCCCTCGGACGTGGCGGGGTCGCCGTCAGCGTCCTCCGGGAGCGACTGAAGGAAGAAGCCCGACAGCTCGTAGTCGCCGCCCTGGCCCTGGTAGTCGCCGACGACGACGCCCTGCACCGTGGCGGTGCCCTCGAACGAGGTCGCGGAGCCGGAGCCCTGGATCTCGGAGATCGGCGTGATCACAGGCTCCTCGGTCTCACCGCCGTCACCGCCGTCACCGCCGTCACCTCCGTCGCCGCCATCGCCACCGTCACCGCCGTCACCGCCGTCACCCGAGGATGCGTAGGTGCCGAGCTCGCAGTCGGTGGTGTGCGAGCCGAGGAGGCTGAAGACGTCGGTGCCGTAGTTCTCCCACTCGGCCGACGCGTCGAACGCGTCGCTCGGGTCGGTGTCGCCCGCGCACACGGAGGGGAGACGCTCAAGCGTGTCGTTCGCTCCGCCGCCCGTCCATTCAGAGCCCGGGTCGACGCCGATCTGCCCGAACGAGTCCACGACGACGCCGTCGCGGGTGAGGACGATCGCGTCGTCGCCGTTGAACAGGCTCGACGTGGTGGTCTGGTCGGTCTCGGCGAGGATCTCGGCGCCCGCGCCGTCGTCAGCGAAGACGTACACGTCGCCCGACGCGACGGTGCCGGTCAGCGCGATGCTCGCGCCCACCTCGGTGTTGCCGTTGAAGTAGACCTCGAGCGCATAGCTCTCGGCCGCGAGATCCACGTCCGACGTGGTGCCGTTGTAGATCTCGATCGCCTTGTTGAGCGAGCTGCCTTCGAGGTACTCGGAGATGATCAGCTCGGTGGTCTCATCTGCCGCTGCCGGGACGGCGACGGCCGTGGCCGCCCCCATCGCCAGGACAGCCGCGGACGCTGCAGCGCGTACGCGCATGGTTCCCTCCCACGCCCCCACCCCTGGGGGATTAGTCCGGTTCAGGTGAAATAGGACCTTTCCAACCTATGCGCCGAAGGTGGCGAGGGGAATGTAAGTCACGTAAACAGCGTGTGAATTCTTCCTGGCAGATCGACCAACTGTGACCGGGTGTCGCGGCAGGATCGGGAGCGCGCCCAGGCCGTGGCCGCAGCGGACTCGCACGCGCGACTGCATCACGGCTTCGCTGGGCGCGGGCGCCGGGTCCTCGGCGGAACGTTCACGCGAAGGCGCGACTTCGGAGGGCGTGCGTCACACCGCCGTGAGCAACCTCCGCATCGGCGCGTCCTCGGGGACGACGGCCGTCATGGTGCTGCCGCCGGCCCGCAAGGTGAGCACGACCGCGCCGCCGTAGATGGGGTGCGGTTCCTCATCCACGCCGTCGATCCGCGCGAACGGGATGGTGAGCCGAGACGAGGACAGCGCAGGCACAGTGCCGCGGGTCAGCCATTCGTGGCGGCCCAGCAGCTCGAGCATCGTGTCGTCGCCCGCGAGCACACCACCCTGGAGGTGCGCGGCGGACAGCACGTGCTGGACGCGCTGGCCGAATCCCGCATTCTCGGGCCACACCCGCCGGTGGGCGTGGCATGCCCACGCGGTGATGTCGCGGTGGTCGGCGCGCAGGTCCTGGAGCGCTCCTGCGACGCCCGCGTCGCCGGGCCTGCGGAGCACGCTGAGGTCAGCCTCCATCCCGTCGACCTTCGACAGGAACGCGTCACCCCAGGGACCCGGGGTGAGCGAGGAGAGCTGCTCGCGCAGGTGGTCGGTGAGCCTCCCGACTCCTCCTCGCGGCGAGCCGGAGTGCCGCATGGAGATCGCGTGACCGTCGCGCCCGTGGAGGGTGACGACGCCACGGAGGAGGTTGACGGAGTCGTGGACCGCCATGAGGTCGGCGAACGCGATGGACTCGGTGTCGTAGCCTCGGGGCCTGTCGTCGTCCCTTGCGATGCCATGCCTGGTGAGGACCGTGACCTCCTTCTCGTCGATGACGACGAGGTGGTCGTAGAGGTCCATGTCCGACTTCGCGTCGCGGTGCTCGATGTCGCGGGGCACCTTGAGCACCAGTGTGGCCGCGTCGAGGTCGAGCGTGGTGTCGCGATAGAGCGGCGGCACGTCCTCGGCCCGCGTGACGGGGTCGATCCACGGTCCGAAGCGCTTCCATTCGGTCGTGTGCATCTGCTGAGTGGCCATGACTGCCTCACCTCCCCGGACGGCATCGTCGCCGTCCGACGTCCGGGTACGGCCTCGTCGGTGCCGAGGCCGCGCGGACCCCTGTCCTTCGAGGGTACGTCGAGACCCATTGCGCGTCCTGGCAAACGTGTGCATACTTCAATCGTGGTTGATTCAACATCTCTTGAACTGACGTCGCGAGACGACGCCGCACCGCTCGCGGTCGAGAACACGGCCCTCCTGGCCGCCGTCGCCGACCCGCTGCGGTACAGCGTGCTGCGCTTCCTCGACCGCGAGGGCGAGCAGTGCGTCTGCGACATCCAGGCAGTCCTCCCCATCGCGGGCAACCTGCTCAGCTACCACCTCAAGACGCTGCGGGATGCGGGCCTCGTCACCTCCGAGAGGCGCGGGCGGTGGGTCCACTACCGCGTCGCCGACGGTGCCGCCGCCCGACTCTCCGCCGCGCTTCCCTTCAACACCGGGAGTCCCTCGTGACCTCACCCTCCGCGCAGACCTGCTGCGCACCCACACCACCGCCCCCGAACGGCACCTCGACACGACAGCAGCCGACGGCGGCCGCGCAGTCGCCGTCCAGCTCGCCGTCGGCCTCATCGGCACGCACCCACGCGGCAAGCCCGTCGCCCAGCGCCGCGAAGGCAGGCACGAGCACCTGCTGCGACACCGCGCCACCGGTCGCCTCGTGCTGCGACAGCGCACCCGCACCTGCGTCGTCCTGCTGCACTCCAGAAGGCGAGCCCGAAGACCCCTCAGACCCACTGAGGCTCCGAGCGGGAGTGGCGGCCGCCGCGCTCGGGGCGACAGCACTGATCACGGTCGCCGATCCGGCCTGGACGCGCCTCCTCACGGCGCTCGGCCTCGACCTCGACTCCGCCGCCGGCGGCGCCGTCCACTTCGCGCTCTACGAGTCGGGCAAGATCCTCGCGCTCATCGCCGCGATCGTGTTCGCCGTCGGCTTCCTCGGCACCTGGCTCACCCCCTCCCGGGTTCAACGGCTGCTGAGCGGTCGACGACGCGGAGTCGGTCACGCCCTCGCCGCCGGCCTCGGCGCGATCACCCCGTTCTGCTCCTGCTCCTCGGTCCCCCTCTACGTGGGCATGACGCGGGCGGGCGTGCCCGTCGGCGTCGGGATGACGTTCCTCGTGTCCAGCCCGCTCGTCAACGAGATCGCGCTCGCGATGCTCGCCTCGATGGTGGGCCCGGCCATCGCGGCCGCCTACCTCGTGCTCGGGCTGACCATCGCCGTCAGCACGGGCGCGCTCATGGGCGCTCTCGGACGCCGCGAGGAGCGCGCCGCGCCGACGCTGCTGCCGATGGCCACCGCGGCGCCCCGGCCGACGTTCGACGACCGCCTGCGCGCAGGTGTGCGGGAGGCCCGGACGACGCTGAGGAAGCTGTGGCACTTCGTGCTCGTCGCGATCGCGCTGGGCGCCGTGGTGCACGGCTGGGTGCCGACCGAGCTCATCGCGCAGCTCGGCGAGCAGTGGTGGGGTGTACCCGCCGCCGCCCTCATCGGCATCCCTCTGTACTCGGCGACGGCCACCGCGGTCCCCCTGCTCGCACCGCTGTACGCCGCAGGCGTGCCGATCGGGACGCTCATCGCGATGCTCATGGCCGTGGTGGGGCTCTCCGCACCTGAACTGCTGATGCTCCGCAAGGTGATGGACCGCCGCACGCTCGCGACGTTCGTGGGCGTGGTCGCCGTGGGCATCATCGGCGCCGGCTACCTGCTGAACGCGCTCACCTGACGCGCCTGCGGCAGACGCACGAGGGGCCCGACCGTGACGGTCGGGCCCCTCGTGTCACGTCAGAACCGGTCAGGCGCCCTTGTGCTCCTGGAGCGTCGCGATCGCCTGGGGAAGCACGTCGTTCAGATCGCCGACGATGCCCAGGTCCGCGATCTCGAAGATCGGCGCGTCCGGGTCGATGTTGACGGCCACGATCGTGCCCGACGCCTGCATGCCGCCGCGGTGGTGCACCGCACCGGAGATGCCGCATGCGACGTACAGCGCGGGGGTCACCGTCGTGCCGGTCTGGCCGACCATGTGCTCGTGCGAGATCCAGCCCTCGTCGGTCGCGTCGCGCGTGGCGCCGACCGCACCTCCGAGCACGTCGGCGAGGTCGCGCACCAGGGCGTAGTCGCCGTTCGTGCCACGGCCGCCGGAGACGACGACGCGGGCCTCCGCAAGCGGCACGCCCTCCTCGCGCTCCACGGCGGAGACGGCGACGAGCCGCTCCGGCACCTCGGGCGCCTCGAAGACGACGGTCTCGACGGTCGCGGCTCCCGCACCGTCGACCTCGGTGGCCTGGGTCGTGTTGGGTCGAAGCGCGACGATCGCCCGCTCCGAGACGACGCGGGTGCGGATGTTCCAGGTGGCGGCGAAGACCGTCTGCTCGGTCTCGACCCGCCCGTCGGCCAGCTCGGCTCCGGACGCGTCGACGACGACGCCCGCACCGGTCTCGAGCGCCAGCAGCGTCGCGACCTCCTTGTTGAGGAACGTCGACGTCATGAGGACGACCGGGGCGTCGGGCGTCGCCGCGCCCACGGCCGCGGCGCGCACCTTCGGGAGGCGTCCGGCCGCGCCGAGCTCGACCACGCGCACCGCACCGGCGCCATACGCACCCAGCGTCGCGGACGCCTCGTCACTCGGCGGCTCTCCGAGCCACACCGCGACGGGCTCGCCCAGCGAGCGCGCAAGCGTGAGGTTCTCAAGCGTCGGCTGCGCGACGACGCCGTCCCGGTGCTCCACGAGCACCGCCACCGTGTTGCCGCTCATGCCAGACCCTTCTCGATGAGGAAGTTCGCGAGGGTGACGCCGCCGTCGCCCGTGTCGGTGACGACCTGCCTGTCCGCCTTCTCCGGGCGGGGCGAGGCGTCGCGCACCTCGGTGCGGGCCGCGATCGCACCGACGGTGACGCCGTCCACGCCGATGTCGGCAAGGGACCACTGCGTCACCGGCGCCTTGCGGGCCGCCATGATGAGCTTGAAGTTGGGATAGCGCGGGCTGTTCGCCTCGTCCGTGACGGACACGACGGCCGGCAGGGGCGCCGCGACGGTCTCGTGCGCGTCGGGCATGTGGCGCACGATCGTCGCCTCGCCGTCGGCCACCGTCAGCTCGGACGCGAGCGTGAGCTGCGACCAGCCCAGGTCGGCCGCGAGCGCCGTGGGGAGCATGGAGGTGAGGCCGTCGAGCGCCGCCATGCCCGTGATGACCAGGTCGAGCGGCTGCTCCTCGTGCACCTTGCGGATCGCGGCCGCGAGGACCTTGGCGGTGCCGAACACGTCGGCCCCGGCGATCTCCTCGTCGGACACGTGGATCGCGTGGTTCGCTCCGAGCTGGAGCGCCTTGCGGACCGCCGCGACCGCGTCGGGCCCGCCGACCGTGAGGGCGTAGACCTCGCCCTCCCCTGCCGCCTCGACCAGCTGCAGCGCCGCCTCGACCGCGTTCTCGTCCAGCTCGTTCATCGAGCCGTCGTCCGCGGTGCGGGTCACGGACCCGTCGGTGAAGGAGCGGTGGGACTGCAGATCAGGCGTGAACTTGACCGTCACCAGAATGCGCATGGGTTCCAGCCTACTGTCGCGCTGGCACACCCGCCGCATGCCCCAGGGGGCTCAGGGCGGTGCGCGCGACCGCCCGCCCCTCGGCTCGGTCTCACCGGTGCGGCAATGGGCGCCTCGTCACAGGGTGCAGGCACAATGAGCACATGAGCATCGTCCCTCCTCCGCAGACCGCGCCGTCCCCCACGCCTCACCGGCTGGGAGTGCACCTCGTGGACGGCGGCGTCACCGTCGGCGTCATGGCGGCGCACGCCACCGCCATGCACCTGTGCGTGTTCCACGAGGACGGCTCGGAGACCCGCTACCCCCTGCACGGCCCGCACCACGGCCTGTGGCACGCCTTCATCCCGGGGATCGACCAGGGCACGCAGTACGGCTTCAGGGCGACCGGACCGTGGCAGCCTCGCAAGGGCCACCGCTACAACCCGCACAAGCTCCTGCTCGACCCGTACGGCCGCGGCGTCGAGGGCAGGCTCGCGAGGTCACCGGAGCCCGGCGCCAAGGCGCTGCTGTCGAACCGCTCGGACATCGACACTGCACCGTTCGTGCCCCGCTCGGTCGTGACCGCTCCCCCGTCCGGCGACTGGCAGACCCCTCTGCCTCACGTGCCGTTCGAGGACTCGGTGATCTACGAGGTGCACGTCAAGGGCTTCACCAAGACGATGCCGGACATCCCGGACGAGCTGCGCGGCACGTATGCGGGCCTCGCGCACCCAGCCGCCGTGAAGTACCTCAAGGACCTGGGCGTCACGAGCGTCGAGCTGCTGCCCGTCCACGCCTTCGCCGACGAGCCGCACCTGGAGCGTGACAGCCTCACCAACTACTGGGGCTACTCCACGATGTCCTTCTTCGCGCCGCATCCCGCCTACGCGACCGCGACGGCACGGGAGGCGGGCGCCCAGGCGGTGCAGGACGAGTTCTGCGGCATGGTGGACCTGCTGCACCAGGCGGGCCTCGAGGTGATCCTCGACGTCGTGTACAACCACACGTGCGAGGGCGGCTGGGGCGACCGCACGGTCTCCTGGCGGGGGCTCGACAACCTCACGTACTACCGGACTCAGAGCCACGCGCCGCAGCACTACGACGACGTGACGGGCACCGGCAACACGCTCGACTTCGCGCACCCGAGGGTCACGCAGATGGCGCTCGACTCGCTGCGCTACTGGGTGACCGAGATGGGCGTGGACGGCTTCCGCTTCGACCTGGCCGCCACGCTCGGTCGCACGGGCCAGGGCTTCTCGGCCGACCACCCGTTCCTCGTGGGCCTCGTCACCGACCCGGTGCTCAGCGGTGTGAAGCTGATCGCCGAGCCGTGGGACGTGGGCCTCGGAGGCTGGCAGGTCGGCAACTTCCCGCAGCCGTTCTCCGAGTGGAACGACCGCTTCCGCGACTCGACGAGGTCGTTCTGGCTCACCACGGGCGCAGGCGCGCACGGCTACCGTCATCACCCGACCGCGCCCGAGCTCGCCACCCGGCTCGCCGGCTCGTCAGACCTGTTCTCCCACAGCGAGCCGCCCGGGATGCGTGGCTGCATCGCGTCGGTGAACTTCGTGACCGCGCATGACGGCTTCACCGCGTACGACCTGACGGCGTACAACAGGAAGCACAACGAGGCCAACGGCGAGGAGAACAGGGACGGGACCGACAACAACCGGTCCTACAACCACGGCGTCGAGGGCCCGACCGAGGACGACGAGGTCAACCAGGAGCGGCGCCGCTCGATCCGCAACCTGCTGGGAACCACGCTGCTCGCGGCGGGGACGCCCATGCTGCTGGGCGGGGACGAGATCGGCCGGACGCAGCGCGGCAACAACAATGCGTACTGCCAGGACAACGAGATCTCGTGGTTCGACTGGGATCTGGAGCCCTGGCAGCTCCAGCTCCGCGAGTCGATCGCCCACCTGATCCAGCTGCGCCGGCACCACCGTGTGCTCCGACCCCGCGCCTTCTACGAGGCCGCCGAGGAGGTCCTGCTCGACACCTCGTTCAGGGCGGAGGCGGCGTGGTTCCAGGCTGACGGCACGCACGAGAACGAGGACTGGTGGGAGGACCCCGGGACCCGCACCGTCCAGTTCATGCGGTCGCTGCAGGACCCGTCGGAGCCCGACGCGCTCGTCGTGATCAACGGCTCCCGCGGGCCCGCCGACATCACGCTCCCGCCCGACGAGGGCGCCGCCTGGGTCTACTCATGGGACAGCGCGCTCGACGACATCAACGACATCGAGCCGGACGTGGTGCAACCCGGCGAGACGGTCTCGATGGAGCCCATGGCCATGAGGCTCTACCTGTCGCAGATCGACTGACAAGGCGAAGCGACTCGCGCGCGAGTCGTCCGCCTGAGCGGTCTGCCCGTCGGCGAGCCGCGCCCACAGGACGACGATGCCGTCGGATCCCGACCCGGATCCGACGGCATCGCCTTTGCGGCGGCGGAGGGCACCACGCGCACCCGCCGCCGAGCCCTCTGTCAGTCGCCCATCGCGCAGGCGACTCCGTTCACCGACACCTCCGACAGCCCCGGGCTGTCCGACGTGGTGGTGCCCAGGAAGCCGAACGTGAGGTGCTTGCCGGCACGCAGGCTCCCGTTGTACGGCTTCGAGGTGACGACGACGTCGGACCCGTCCTGGGTGACGTCACCGCTCCACAGGTGCGCGACCTCCTCGTCGCCGTCGAACGACCATCGCATGGTCCAGCCGCGCAGATCCTCGTCGGACGTGTTCGCGAGCCACACCTGGGCGTTGAACCCGCCGGGCCACGTCCCGTGCACCTTCGTGGACACGGCGCAGGTCCCGTTCGGGGCGAGCACCATCGAGTCGAGCGCGGCGCTCATGGCCGCGACGGCGGAGTCGACGAGCGACTGCGACGGCGCGTCGGCCCCGCTCGCGATGCGCGCGACCGCGAGCGCGGCATCGAGCTCCTCCACCGACCACGGGGCGTAGAGCGCCGTGTCGATCGCCGCTGCCTCGGCGAGCAGCGAGTCGAGCTCGCCGGTGTCGGCAGCGTCCCGGACGCGGACGAGCGAGACGTCGTCTGCATAGGACCAGTCGCCCGGCACGATGTCGGCCGAGAGCCACACCGTGACGTCGGCGGCGGCGTCGAGCGTGAGCTGGACCGACTGGGTGTCGTGGTCCGGCCAGCCGGGAAGCGCGAGGTCGACGCTGTGCGTGGCCGTGCCGTCCCACGCGCCGAGCTCGTAGGTGGTCTCCCCTGCACCGCCGAGGAGATCGTTGCCTCCCGCGGTCGTCGCGGTGAGCGCATAGGTGCCTGCCGGCAGCGCTTCGACGGTCTGCTCTGCGGACAGCCAGAACTCGGGACCGCTCCATGGATCGCTCCACCCGTTGAGGGCGTACCCGCCCTCGATGTCGGAGTAGCCGACCACCCACGAGCTTGAGGTGGAGGAGTCGGGCCACGTGCCGTCGGACTGGAGCCCCGCGGTGATCTGCCACGGGGTCACGTCGGAGACACCCTTCTCGAAGCCTCCGTTGGCGATCCAGTTGCGCACGGTCACGGTGATCTCTGCGGTGACCTCCCAGCCGTTCTCGGTCACCCCCGCGACGGTGTAGACGCCGGGCGACTCGATCAGCGCGAGCACGTCGTCCCACACCACGTCCTCGAGCGTCTCGGTCTCGTCGTAGGCGATCACGGCCACCTGGTCGGGAAGCGCGATCGGATCGCCCTCGACGACGGTGACCGAGACGGGGGCCACAGTCGGGTCGGGGACGGTGCCGTCGTCCGGCTCGAGCCCCTCGAGGGCGGCGTCGAGCTGCGTGGCGGCACCGTCGACGGCCTCCTGGCTCGGAGCCTCCGATCCGGTGACGAACGCGGCCCTGGCGAGCGCCTTGTCGAGCAGGAAGAGCGTGTACGGCGAGTACGCGTCGCGGTCGAGCGTGCCGGCCTCGTCGACGAGCGCCTCAAGGACGGACAGGTCGGCCTCGGGCAGGTCGGCGCCGAGCGCGAACGTCACGTCGTCGAGCGTGCCCCACGCGCCTGCGCTCATGTCCCAGTCGATCCACAGGTCGACCGTGCCGCCCTCGGAGACGTGCAGGAGCGAGGTGGTCGGGTACTGCCACGCCTTGTAGCCCTGCAGGGTCGCCGTCGTCGTGACGGTCGAGATCCCGCTCTGGGCGCTCAGCGTGATGACGTCGTCAGGACCTGCCCCGCCGCCCTGCAGCGCTGCGGCGAGCCGGTACGTGCCCGCGGGCACGCCGGTGAGGGTCTGCGAGATCTGGAACGAGTTCGCATTCGCGCTGTACCAGTGGGTGGAGAGGCTGCCCGTGTGCGGATCCTCGGCGCGACCGATCGTGAATCCGCTGCCGGTGCCGGTCCAGCCGGTGCTGCCGTCCTCGAATCCAGGGTTGACCACCAGGTTCTCGCCGACGGCGTCGGGGTCGAGCACCTCGATCGTCGCGGAGACGTCGTAGCCGCCGGAGGTGGCGCCGGTCACCGTGTAGAGGCCGGGCCCGTCGATCCACGAGGACTCGAGGGTCCAGTCGACGGCCTGCGATTCGGAGGTGCCGTCGGTGAAGCTCACGAGCACCTCGGCAGGCAGGTCGATCGGGTCGCCGTCGGTCACGGTCAGGCTCGGGGACTCGACCGAGTCGACGGTGCGAGGCGCGACGGCGCCGGTCACGGCGTACTGGTAGACGCGCAGCGACTCGAGCGGATGGCCCGTGAAGTCGAACAGCGCCTGGTTGTCCCACGAGGAGCCGCCGTAGTAGACGCCGGCGTCGTCGGGGTCGTACGAGCCGGCGTAGCTCGCGGCCCAGCCGGAGCCGTACTGCTCCCACAGCACCGCGTTGGCGGCCGCGTCGTCCGCGGGGCCGACCGGGATCCATGCGGGCTCCCAGTAGAAGGTGCCGAGCCCTCGACCGCCCTCGACGTCGGCCACGGCCTGCATGACGTCGCGGATCGCGAGCGCCTGACCCTGGACGGAGATCGAGTACTGGTCGTACGTGGAGCGGATGGTGTTCTCGTGCCCGTCGCCGTCCTCGAGCGTGTAGGCCCATGACACCTCTGCGACGGCGACGTCCTTGTCGTACGTGGTGGCGATGGTGCTCAGCGTGCTCGTGAGGTTCTCGAGCGTGCCGTGCCAGAACGGGTAGTAGGACGTGAGGAACACGTCGTAGTCCACGTCACGCGCGTCGAGCGCTGCCGCGAAGGAGGGCTGCGTGCCTCGCTCCGGGTTGGTGAAGTGCACGGCCACCTGCGCGTCGGGCACCGTCTCACGCACCGCGGCGGAGCCCGCGCTCACGATCGTCGCGAAGTCGTCCCAGCCGCCCACCTCGACGATCTGCTCGGACGAGTTCGGCGTGTTCTCGTTGCCGATCTGCACCATGCCCACGTCGACGCCGGCGGCGACCATCCCGGCGAGCGTCTCCGCCGTGTAGTCGTGCACGGCCTGGGCGCGCTCCTCGACGGTCGCGAGGTCCTTCCACGCCTTCGGCAGCTGCTGCTGACCCGGGTGCGCCCAGAAGTCCGAGTAGTGGAAGTTCACGAGCACGCGGAGCCCCGCGTCGGTCGCACGCTTGGCGATCGTCGTCGCGCGAGCGGCGTCCACGGTGCCGCCGCCGTAGCCGTTGCCCTCGGCGTCGTACGGGTCGTTCCAGACCCTCACGCGCACCCAGTTCACGTCATGGTCGGCGAGGATCTGGAACAGGTCGGCCTCCTGGCCGTCCTCGTCGTAGAAGACGACGCCCGACTCCTCCTCGGACAGGACCGACGAGACGTCGACGCCGTTGATCCAGTCCTCCCCCATCCCTTCGACCTGGGGGACCGTGATCCCCGCGTCGACGGGGCCCTCCTCGGCAGCGGACGCGACCGTCGCCGTCGCCCCGCCCGCGGCCACCATGGCCGTCATCGATACGGCGGCCGCGAGCGACCTCCACCTGGTGCGGATCGTCATCGACTCCTCTTCCTTCCGATCGTCCTTGATGCGGAGCGCTGAAGGTCAGCGCGGGGCTCTGGGGTGGTGCGGAAGGATCACGAGACGCAGCAAGCCCCCGGCACCCCTGGCGGGGCGCCCTGCGCGAGATCCCGGATGGGGGGCGGCGGTCAGCCCTTGACGGATCCCGAGGTGAGGCCGCCGACGATGTAGCGCTGGAGCACGAGGAACAGGATCAGCACGGGGACCGCCGCGATGACGGTGCCCGCGGAGAAGATGCCCCAGCGTGCGGTCAGCTGGTCGGACACCCACTGGTACATGCCGACGGCGAGCGTCCAGTTCTCCGAGGAGACCAGCACGATCCTGGCGAGGATGAAGTCGCCGAACGCGGAGATGAAGGCGAGCAGTCCCACGACCGCGAGGATCGGGGTGACCAGCGGCATGATCAGCTTCCAGAAGATCTGTGCGTGCGTGGCGCCGTCGATCTTCGCGGCCTCGTCCATCTCCGTGGGGATGGAGTTGAAGAAGCCGTACATGAGGAAGGTGTTCGCGCCGAGCGCGGTGCCCAGGTAGACGCAGATGAGCGCCAGCTTGGAGTTGATGCCGAGCGCCGGGACGACCTCGCCGAGCGACAGCAGCAGGAGGAACACGGCCACGAAGGCGACCGTCTGCGGGAACATCTGCAGGATCAGCAGGCCGGTGAGCGACGCGCGTCGGCCCTTGAACCTGAATCGCGAGAAGGCGTAGGCGGCGGCGGCACCCATGAGCACTGCGCCGAACGCGGCGGAGAAGCCGATCACGAGGGTGTTGCCCACCCACGTCCAGAACAGGGTGTCGCTCAGCCCTGCGTAGTTGTCGAGCGTGAACGAGTTGAAGAGGCGTTCGGTGCCGCGCAGGTTGCCCGTCTGGTCGAACGAGGCGGACAGCACGAACACGAGCGGGAACGCGGCGTAGAGGATGACGAGGATGGCGACGGGATACTTCCAGCCGACCTCGCCCCACCACCGTCGACGACGGGCGCCTTCGCGGGACTTCTGCGTCACGGGGGCTGCGGTGGACATCACTGGATCTCCTCGAGCTTGCGGGTCTGTCGGAAGGCGATCGCGGAGACGATGCCGACCACGACGAAGACGACGATGGACAGTGCGGACGCGAGACCGTAGTCGGCGCGGCCGCCTGCGATCCCGGAGATCTGGTAGATCGCCGAGATGAGGATGTCGGTGTGGCCGAGAGGCACTGACGCGTCGGCGAACCTGGGCCCGCCGTTGGTGAGCATGTAGATGATCGTGAAGTTGTTGAAGTTGAACGCGAACGACGCGATCGCGAGCGGCGCCGTCGAGACCATCAGCAGGGGGAACGTGATGGAGCGGAACATCCTCCACCGTCCGGCGCCGTCGATCTTCGCGGCCTCCGTGGTCTCGCCGGGCAGCGACTGCAGCGCGCCGGTGCAGACCAGGAACCAGTACGGGTAGCTGAGCCACAGGTTCACGAACAGGATGGAGAACTTCGCCAGCCAGGGGTCGCCGAGCCAGTTGATGTTGGCTCCGAAGAAGAACCACTCGTTGATGATGCCGAACTCGGGGTTGAGCATGCCTCGCCACAGCAGCGCTGACATGAAGGCGGGGAAGGCGTACGGAAGGATGAAGAGGGTGCGGAGCACCTTCTTGCCCTTGATGCGATCATCGTTGAAGATGAGCGCGAACAGCAGACCGAGCAGGAAGCTCGTCGCGACGGTCAGGAACGCGAAGGCGAAGGTCCATGCCGTGATCTTGAGCAGCGGGCCGGCGTAGTCCTCGTCGGTCACCGCCTTGACGAAGTTCTCGAAGCCGATGTTGACGTAGAAGCCGACGGGCAGGCTCGAGCCGTCGGTGCCGACGAAGGTGCCGTACTCGTCGGGCGTGTAGACGACGCCGGTGTCGGTGTTCGTGAGGGTCGTCGTCTCGGGGTCCCACACGAGGGAGGACCTGTAGATCGAGGCGGACGAGCCGTCACGGGTGCGCAGCGAGCCGTCGTCGGCCTCGTCGGAGACCGGGACGCGCAGGTCGGTGACGCTCTGCGCCAGCTCAGGGTCCGAGAGCAGGTCGTTGACGGTGACGACCTCCCAGCCGGGCACCTCCGTGGGGCGACCGGCCCCGTCGGCCACGCCGCCGTCGACCGGAGCGAGCGGCTGGTCCTCGGAACCGACCTGGACGACGTCGTCGATGACGACGGCCATGCCGAGCGTGTCGCCGTCCTTGACGACCGACAGCGGGTACGACGGGGAGCCGTCGACCCGGCGCTCATCCTGGATGAGGGCGGCGTCCACGGCCTGCTGCATGTTGACGTTGTGGCCGGCGCCGTAGTTCGTGGTGGCCACGTAGGCCGTGTAGCCCATCGTGAACACCTGGAAGATGAGCAGGAACACGAGTCCCGGGAAGATGTACTTCAGCGGCAGCGTGCGCTTCGCGAAGTACACCCAGTCGGCAGCGATGAGGAAGACGACGGAGACCGCGAGGATCGTCCACTGCTCCACGTTCCAGGCCGCCATGATGGCCGCCACGCCCAGGGCGTTGACGAGCATCATCAGCAGGAGCTTCACGAGGAAGCCCCAGCCGAGCCCTCGCCAGTTCCGCGCCGGTGCCTCGGGCTTCTGCACCTGCGTCGATGTCTCGGTGGACATTCGCTCTCCCGTCATCTCTTCATGATCCGCGGCGGAGACCGCCTTCGCAGGGCGGGACGCTGCGTGAGCGCCCCGCCCTGCGATGTGGAGGGGATCAGCCCGCGAGGGCTGCCGTCAGGTCGGTGACCATCTTGTCCCAGGTGGACGCCGGATCGGCGCCCTTGATGATGGCCGACTCAGCGGCGTTCCAGAAGTCCCACACGGAGCCCATCTCGGGGATGGACGGCATCGGGACGCCCTGCTCGGCAGAGGCCTGGAAGCCGGCGATCGCGTCGGGGTAGGCGGCGGACTCGGTCGAGACGCCCTCGAATGCGGGCAGACGCGGGTCGGCGTCGTACAGGGCCTGCATGGCCTCGGGGGTCGCGATGTAGTCCGTCAGGAAGATGTTCGCGAGGAGGGCGTTCGCGCTCTGCGAGGAGACGTAGAAGCCCTGGACGCCCACGAACGGGGAGGCTGCCTCGCCACCGGCGGACGGCACGGGGTTGACCGTGAAGTTCACGTCCGTGTACGAGCCGAGAGCCCAGGGGCCCTGGACCGTGAACGCGCACTCGCCGGAGTTGAACAGCTGGTTGTTGGTGTCGTAGTCGATGGTGGTCGACAGGTAGCCTGCGCCGGCCTCACCGTTGTCCGCAAGGAACTGCGCGAAGGCCGTGCCGGCCTCGCCGCCCATGCCGACCTCGGAGGTGTACGAGCCACCCTCCTGGACGAAGACCGGGGCACCGAACGAGGTCTGGAACGGGTACATGGTGTAGCCGTCACCGGTCTCGCCGTTGGTGTTGATGCAGAACGGGCGCTCCGCACCGGCGTCGACGCCCATCTGGATCATGTCGTCCCAGGTGGCGGGAGCGTCGGAGCCGACCAGGTCGGTGTTCTGGACGAGGGCGATCGCCTCGAGCGCGTACGGCATGCCGTAGAGCTGGCCGTCGTAGGACATGGCGTCCACGCCGACCTGGGCGAAGCTCGCCGCGTTGTCACCGAGGTCCACGGTGTTCACCACACCGCCCTCGATGAGGGCGCCCAGCCAGTCGTGCGCGCCGATGGTGATGTCAGGGCCCTCTCCGGTCGGGACCTGGGCGAGGAAGTCCGCACGGATGTCCTCGAAGTTCTTCTGGACGAGCGTGACGGTCGCGCCGGTCTCGTCCATGAAGGTCTCAGCGGCCGCGGCCACGGCGGGCTCACGGTTCTCGTCGACCCAGACCGTCAGCTCGACGCCGCTGGCGTCGATGGCGGTCTCGGTCTCGCTGGGCGAGGGCGAGGAGCTCTCCTCGGTGGTGCCACCGCTGCAGGCGGTGAGCAGCAGCGCTGACGTCGCGAGCGCGGCGCCGAAGCCGATCTTGTGTCGCATTACTTTTCCTTCCAGAGTGGTGCCCCATTGCGCGCCTCTGGTGAGATCGCGTCGTTGCGATGGGCGGTTCCTGACCGGGCCGAGCGGCCCGGCTGCTTCGATGGGTCGGAGGGGATCCGGAGCGTCCCTTCTCCCCTTCCCAGGCGGGATGCGATCAGGCATCACCTCCTGGCTCCATGACGGGGGTGCGGAGGACGGCTGCGCCGCCCGCCGTGACCGTCAGGTCGCCCGCGGATGCGTGATCCGTGAGCATGTCCGTTCCGCGCAGGGGCAGACGGACGTCCTCGTCGAGGTGGTTGACCACCACCACGAAGTCCTCGTCGTCACCGCTCCTGGCGATGACCTCGACGCCCTCGGGGTACCCGGCGGGCGTGATCCACGCGTCGGCGTAGACGCGTGCGTAGATGTCGGCGAGCGCATCGGTGCTCAGCCTGGTGCTGAGGTACCAGCCGTGGCCCTCCCCGTGCGCGTGCCGGGTGACGGCGGGTGCGCCGTCCGCGGGGCCGCCGCGGTAGGTGGCGATCGCCTCGGCGCCGTGGAGGTGAAGGTCCTCGGCCCACACGTCGAAGTCGAGCGCCGTGCCGTCGTCCATCACGATCTGCGCGGAGTCTCCTTCGCGCAGCGGCAGGTACTCGTCGCAGGTGACGCCGAGCGCGTCCTTGAGGGGCGCCATGAAGCCGCCCGGGTGGACCGCGTCGTGCTCGTCGACCGCTGCGGCGAAGGCGTCCACGAGCAGGGTGCCGCCCTGGGCGACGTACTCGGTGAGCGCGGCTGCGGACTCGGCGGTCATCAGATAGGACGACGGGGCGACGACCAGCTTGTAGCGCGACAGGTCGTGGCGCGACGGGTGGACGAAGTCGACGGTGACGTTGTCGCGCCACAGCCGCTCGTAGTGGGCGCGCATGCGCTCACGGAACTGCAGGTCGTCGGAGGGTCGCCACTCGAGCTCGTGCGCCCACAGCGACTCCCAGTCGTACAGGACGGCGACCTCGGCCTCGACCTGCGAGCCCTTGACGTCGCCCAGGCGGGCGAGGTCGGAGCCGAGACCGACGACCTCGCGCCACAGGCGCGTGTCGGTGCCTGCGTGGGGAAGCATCGCCGAGTGGAACTTCTCGGCCCCCGAGCGGGAGGCCCTCCACTGGAAGAAGAGGATCGCGTCGGCGCCGCGTCCCAGGTGGGTGAGCGAGTTGCGGCGCATCTCGCCGGCGCGCTTCGCGATGTTGCGGCCCTGCCAGTTGACGGCGGACGTGGAGTGCTCCATGAGGATCCACGGCTTGCCGCCGGCGACGGAGCGGGTGAGGTCGGCGGCGAGCGAGAGCAGCACGTGCGCGTCGGGGTCCGGCGACCACAGGTAGTGGTCGTCGGAGACGACGTCGACGAGCTCGGCCCACTTCCACAGGTCCACGTTCCAGGACTGGTGCGCCATGAAGTTCGTGGTGATGGGCTGCGCGGCGTGGGCACGGATCGCGTCGCGCTCGATCGTGAAGCAGGCGCGGAGCTGGTCGTCGGTGAAGCGCGCCCAGTCGAGCTTCATCGCGGGGTTCGCGACCGTGGGCGTGGCGGCGGGGGCGACGACGTGCTCCCACTCGCCGTAGCGCTGACCCCAGAAGGCGGTGCCCCATGCGGCGTTGAGACCGTCGAGGGTGCTGTAGCGCTCCTTGAGCCACTGCTGCCAGGCGGTGACGGCGCGCGGCCCGAAGTCCTCGCCCACGGGGACGCCGTACTCGTTGTGGATGTGCCACATGACGACGGCGGGGTGGTCGCCGTAGCGCTCTGCGAGGACGCCTGCCATGCGGGCGATCGCCTCGCGGTACTCGGGCGACGCGTGGGAGGCCATGCCTCGCGAGCCGAAGCCCATGACCGTGCCGCGTGCGTCGGTGACGCGGGCGTCGGGGTACTGGTGGAAGAACCAGGCGGGCGGCGAGACGCTCGGGGTGCCGAGGTCGACGGAGATGCCGTTCTCGTGGAGGAGGCCGATGATGTCGTCGAGCCACGAGAAGTCGTACTCGCCCTCGCGGGGCTCGAGCATGGCCCAGGAGAAGATCCCGACGCTCACGAGGGTGACGCCGGCCTCGCGCATGAGGCGCACATCCTCGAGCCAGACCTCACGGGGCCACTGCTCGGGGTTGTAGTCGCCGCCGTACGCGATTCCTTCCACGCGCGGCCAGCTGCTCGGGGCGGTCATGACACTCCATCGGGTCGTCTATGGTGGCCACGCCACCGATCATTCTCACAGCCGGGACGACTGTGACCGGTCACAGTGTTACTCGCAGAAACTGACTCACGCAACTTCAGATCGTTCGCGTTACAGAACTGTGACCGTTCTCAGGTGCTGAACGGTCGCGGGCTCGCAAAGGCCTGTGACTGCCGCTAGGGTGTGGGCCGTGGCCACCACACCCAGCGCCGGGCGAAAGCCGACCATCCGCGACGTCGCGAACGTCGCGGGGGTCTCGCATGGCACCGCGAGCCGGGTCATCAACGGCGGGAAGTGGGTCTCCCCTGAGGCGCGCGACGCCGTCGAACGCGCGATCGCGACCACCGGCTACACCGTCAACCGGCACGCCCAGGCGCTCGCCACCGGGCGCGCGAACTCGATCGCGTTCCTGCTGACCGAGCCCCAGCACCTGCTGTTCGCCGATCCGACCTTCTCGATCCTGCTCCGCGGCGCCGCTGAGGCCGCGGCCGCACGGGGCGCCACGCTCGTGCTGCTCGTCGCCGGCACCGAGGCCGAGCGTGCCAACGTCGCGGAGTACGTGCGCGCCGGACACGTGGACGGGGTCCTGCTCATCTCGTCCCACGAGGCGGATCCCCTGCTCGAGATCCTGATCGGCGCGGGCATCCCCACCGTGGCCTGCGGCATCCCCCTGGGCCACCGCGGCGAGGTCCCCCACGTGTCCGTCGACGAGGCGGGCTCCGCCCGCACCATGGCCCGCTACCTGCGCACCAAGGGGCACTCGAGGATCGCCATGATCGCGGGACCCCGCGACACCCCCGGCGGCCGCTACAGGCTCGAGGGCTTCCGCGAGGCGCTCGGCGACGACTTCGACCCCGAGCTCGTCGAGCACGGCGACTACACCGAGGAGTCCGGCGAGAGCGCGATGGAGCGGATCCTCGCGCGCTCGTCCGACATCGACGCGGTCTTCGCCGCCTCCGACCTCATGGCCTCCGGCGCCCTCACCGCGCTCCGCCGCGCAGGGCTGCGCGTCCCTCAGGATGTGGCGGTCGCAGGATTCGACGACTCCGGGCTCGCCGAACGCCTCGATCCTCCGCTCACGACCATGCGACAGCCGTGGGATCAGATCAGCGAGGAGATGGTCACCCTGCTCCAGCAGGTGGTCGGCGGCGGCCTGCGCAAGTCCATCACGCTGCCTGCCGACCTGGTGGTGCGCGCAAGCGCCTGACCGCGCCGGGCGCGCACGCGCCCTCGCTCGCCGTGCAAGCCTGTGCACGCAGTTGCCGCCTGCACGCGCCCACACCCTCGGACTGGTCCGAGCGGTTCTCTCCGACGCCGTGACGCGGTAGGTTCGGAGCATGGCCCTTCCAGGTGAGAAGCCCATCGGACGCATCCCCGTGATCGACGTCCAGCCGACGTTGGAGCAGGGCCGCTGGCCCGTGAAGGCGGTGGTCGGCGAGGCGCTGCCTCTCAGCGCCACCGTGTTCATCGAAGGACACGACGCTGTGGCGGCCACGGCCGTCGTCACCCAGCCGAACGGGCGCACGCTGCGGCTCCCCATGGACGAGGTGAACCACGGTCTCGCCATCTTCGAGGCGCTCCTGGTCCCTCGCGCCGAGGGCCGCTACAGCTTCCGGATCGAAGGCTGGGCGGATCCCTTCGGCACCTGGATGCACACCGCCTCCAAGAAGATCCCTGCCGGTGTGGACGTGGAGATCACGCTCGGCGACGGCGTCTCGATCCTCGAGCGCGCCCTCGAGGACAAGGCGCTCACGAGCCGACAGCGCGCCGTGCTCGTCGCCGCGCGCGAGTCGCTGAAGCCAGGAGGAGACCTGTCCCCCGCCGAGGCGCTCGACGCGGCCCTCACCGACGACGTCGTGGCGGTCATGCGCGCGCACCCCGTGCGCGAGGGAGTCACCAGCTCGCCGGAGTACCCGCTCGTCGTCCAGCGTGAGCGCGCGCTCGTGAGCGCCTGGTACGAGATCTTCCCGCGCTCCGAGGGCGCCAAGCAGAACAAGCGCACGGGCGAGTGGACGTCGGGCACCTTCCTCACCGCCTCCAAGCGCCTCCCCGCGATCGCTGACATGGGTTTCGACGTCGTGTACCTCACGCCCATCCACCCCATCGGGGCGACGCATCGCAAGGGCCGCAACAACTCGCTGACGGCGGAGCCCGGCGATCCCGGCAGCCCCTACGCGATCGGCTCCGAGGCGGGCGGGCATGACGCCATCCACCCCGACCTGGGCACCATGCGCCAGTTCAGGAACTTCGTGAAGCGCGCGCACGAGCTGGGCGTCGAGGTCGCGCTCGACATCGCGCTCCAGTGCTCCCCCGACCACCCATGGGTGAAGGAGCACCCCGAGTGGTTCAAGGTGCGCGCCGACGGCACGATCGCCTACGCGGAGAACCCGCCCAAGAAGTACGAGGACATCCACCCGCTCT
Organism: Demequina zhanjiangensis; assembly: GCF_030418315.1. GTDB lineage: Bacteria > Actinomycetota > Actinomycetes > Actinomycetales > Demequinaceae > Demequina > Demequina zhanjiangensis. The sequence goes on along the minus strand of NZ_JAUHPV010000001.1, from coordinate 453,880 downwards.
TCTTCGACAACGACCCGATCGGGCTCCGCGAGGCCATCCGCGACGTGCTCGACGTGTGGGTCGACGCGGGCGTGACCCTGTTCCGCGTCGACAACCCTCACACGAAGCCGCTCGAGTTCTGGGAATGGCTCATGGCGGACTTCGCCGAGCGCCACCCCGAGGTCGTGTTCCTCTCCGAGGCGTTCACCCGGCCGCCCATGATGCACACGCTCGCCAAGGTCGGCTTCCACCAGAGCTACACGTACTTCACGTGGCGGCCCACCGCCGAGGAGATGGGCGAGTACCTCGAGGAGGTCTCGGGCGACGCCTCGTACTACATGCGACCCAACTTCTGGCCCACCACGCACGACATCCTCACGCCCGACATGCAGCACGGGGGCGCCCCGCAGTACCGCGCCCGCGCCGTGCTCGCCGCCACCGGATCGCCGTCGTACGGCATCTACACGGGATACGAGTTCGTGGAGAACGTGCCCCGGCCCGGCGTCGAGGAGCAGATCGACAACGAGAAGTACGAGTACAAGCCGCGCGACTGGAGCCGGGCCGACGACCTCGGCATCGCGTCGCTGCTCACCACCCTCAACCGCACGCGAGCCGCCCATCCTGCCCTGCGCAGGCTCCGCGGCCTGACGGTCCACAAGACCTCGAACGACAAGATCCTGTGCTTCACCAGGCACCTCAGCGCCGCCGAGTCGCCGACCGGCGAGGCCGACACCGTGATCGTCGTCGTCTCGTTCGACCCTCATCACGTCCAGGACGGCGTCGTGTCGCTCGACATGGAGTCGCTCGGAATGGACGCCGACGCGCGGCTCATGGTCGACGACGCCCTCACCGGGGCGACCTACACGTGGGGTCGCGACTTCTACGTCAGACTCGACCCGGCGAGCTCCATGGCGCACGTCGCGGCGGTGCGCAGATGACACTCCGCGCCACCGTCGACGCGCCGCACCGACCCGGTCCGGCGGACGGCGACATGCCCTACGCTCAGGACCACGGGACCACCAACGGCGGCGGCGCTCGCCATCAGGCGCGGCCTCTGCGCCTCGCCAACGGAAGGGAGGCGCGGGATGCCTCAGGGTCATGACCCCGCACTGCTGGCAGACATCGCGCAGGGACGTCATCACGATCCCCACGCGCTCCTCGGACCGCACGTGTCCGAGTCAGGTGTCACCATCCGCACGCTGAGGCCCTTCGCGTCCTCAGTCGAGATCGAGACGCTCGACGGCAGGTGGGAGGCCTCCCACGAGTCCGACGGCGTGTGGGTCGCGACGATCCCCGGCACCGAGGCCCCGGACTATCGCCTGCATGTCGCCTACGACGGCGATCCCGTCCGTCAGGACGACCCGTACCGCTTCCTGCCGACCATCGGCGAGCTCGACCTCCACCTCATCCGCGAGGGCCGCCACGAGCGGCTGTGGTCGGTGCTCGGCGCGAACATCCGACGCTTCCCGTCCGTCCTCGGCGACGTCGCCGGCACGTCGTTCACCGTGTGGGCCCCGAACGCCCGCGCCGTCCGCGTGGTGGGCGACTTCAACCATTGGCAGGGCCGCGGCCACGCGATGCGCTCGCTCGGCTCCACCGGCGTGTGGGAGCTGTTCGTGCCCGACCTGGGCGCCGGCACCGTGTACAAGTTCGAGATCCTCGGCAAGGACGGCCAGTGGCGGCAGAAGGCCGATCCCATGGCCCGCCGCACCGAGGTGCCGCCGCAGACCGCCTCGGTCGTCACCGAGGCCGAGTTCACGTGGACCGACTCCACGTGGATGGCCGCGCGTGCGGCCGCAGAGCCCCACCGCTCGGCCATGAGCGTCTACGAGGTCCACCTGGGCTCGTGGAAGCAGGGCCTCACCTATCGCGACATGGCCGACGAGCTGGTCGCGTACGTGACCGACCTCGGCTTCACCCACATCGAGATGATGCCCGTCATGGAGCACCCGTTCGGCGGCTCGTGGGGCTACCAGGTCACCGGCTACTACGCCCCCAGCTCGCGCTTCGGCACGCCCGACGACCTCCGCTATCTCATCGATCGGATGCACGCGGCAGGCATCGGCGTCATCCTCGACTGGGTCCCCGGGCACTTCCCCAAGGACGAGTGGGCCCTCGGACGCTTCGACGGCACCCCGCTGTACGAGCACCCCGACCCGCTGCGCGGCGAGCAGCCCGACTGGGGCACCTTCATCTTCGACTTCGGCCGCGCCGAGGTCCGCAACTTCCTCGTCGCCAACGCCGTCTACTGGCTCACCGAGTTCCACGCCGACGGCCTGCGGGTCGACGCCGTCGCCTCGATGCTCTACCTCGACTACTCCCGTCAGCCCGGCCAATGGCGGCCCAACATCCACGGCGGACGCGAGAACCTCGACGCGATCGCCTTCCTGCAGGAGGCCAACGCGACCTGCTACCGCACCGCCCCCGGCGTCGTCATGATCGCGGAGGAGTCCACCGCGTGGCCCGGCGTCACCGCGCCCACGAACGCGGGCGGGCTCGGGTTCGGCCTCAAGTGGAACATGGGATGGATGAACGACACGCTCCGCTACGTGTCCGAGCAGCCCGTCCACCGCTCATACCACCACCACACGCTCACGTTCTCGCTCATGTACGCGTTCTCGGAGCACTTCACGCTGCCTCTCAGCCACGACGAGGTCGTGCACGGCAAGGGCTCCATCCACGGACGCATGCCCGGCGACTCCTGGCAGAAGGCCGCCGGCGTGCGCGCGCTCCTGGCCTACCAGTGGACGCATCCCGGCAAGCAGCTCATCTTCATGGGAACCGAGTTCGCCCAGGCAGCCGAGTGGTCCGAGGGCCGCTCGCTCGACTGGTGGCATCTTGACGACCCGCTCCACCGCGGCGTCCAGAGCATGCTGCGCGACCTCAACGCGCTCTACCGCTCCACCCCTGCCCTCTGGCAGCGGGACAGCGAGTCCGCGGGCTTCCAGTGGATCGACGCAGACGACTCCGAGCACAACGTCATCGCGTTCCTGCGCTTCGACGATGCAGGCTCCCCCGTGGCGGTCGTCATCAACTTCGCGGGAGTGCCGCACGAGGGCTTCAGGCTCGGCCTTCCCCGCGCCGGCGCATGGGATGAGGTCTTCAACACCGACTCCGAGGCGTACGCCGGCTCGGGCGTGGGCAACCTGGGCAGGGTCCACGCTGACGGGCCCGCGCACCGCGGCTGGCAGCAGTCTGTCGACCTCAGGGTGCCGCCGCTCGGCGCGCTGATCCTGCGGCCCGGCCAGTAGGGCGGCGGCCCGAACCGGTCGGTCAGCCTCGTACCGGCCGGCCTGCTCCCAACCGGTCGGTCAGTTGAGGAGCGCGGCGAGCGACCGTCGCGCCTGCGCGACGCGGGGATCCTGCGGGCCCACCACGTCGAAGAGCTCGACCAGCCTGGCACGCACCGCGTCCCGCTCCTTGCCGTAGACGCGGCTGCCCACGTCGAGCAGGCGCGCGAACGCGTCCTCGATCTGGCCACCGAGCACGTCGATGTCGGCCACCGCGATCTGCGCGGCGACGTCATCCGGAGCGGACGCGGCCACTGCCCTCACCTGCTGAGGGTCGGATCCCTGGGTGCGCTGGATCAGCAGGACCTGCGCCCTGCCCGCGCGGGCGTCGGCGTCCTTCGGGTTCTCCTGGAGAGCCTTCTCGTATGCGGCGACCGCGGTCGCCATGTCACCGCGCTCGATCGCGTCGTAGGCCTCCTGGTGCAGCGGCGGGAGCGGCTCCTCGGGAGTGGGCGCCTGCCCCTCCGCCGCGGGCGCGGGTGCGGCCTGTCCCCCGAGTCCAGCCTGCGCCGCGACCTCCATGACCTGCCCGAGCACCTCACGGAGCTGCTCCTCCGAGGCGGACCCCTGGAAGAGCGGCGCCGGACGCGCGCCGATGAGAGCCATCGCCGCAGGCACCGCCTGGATCTGGAAGGCCTGGGCGATGCCGCGCTCGGCGTCGACATCGCAGCGGGCGGGCATGAAGCCGCCCATCTCACTCGCGAGGCGTTCCACATCCGCGGCGAGCGTCTCGCTCGCGGGCGCGGCTGCCGAGGTGAAGACGATGACGATCGGCACGGACATCGACTGCTCTGCGAGCGACTGCAGGTTCTCCTCAGTCACGACCGTCGCCATCGGCGCGCCCGAGGCGGCGCGCTCGGTGCGGGCCTTCTCGGCCTCACGGGCTCGTGCGAGCGCCGCGAGGTCCACGGCGCCACGCAGTGCGGAGTCGGGCAGGGGGGTGTCGGTCACGCGGTTTCCTCCAAGGATGGTCAGCTCGCGCTGAGCAGGATGAGAGTGTGGTCGGCTGCCACGACGCCCGGGAGCGTGTCAGCGCCGGGGCCGGGCACGTAGAGCACCAGGAAGTCGGCATAGGTGTAGGTCGCCTGATCGTCGATCTCGCCCCTCACAAGCGGCTCGACCGACTCCGGCGGGATGATCTGCGCGTCCTCGACCGTGATGGCCGAGCGCACCTCGAGCGGCGCGAGCACGAGGGCCCCGCCGTCGGCGGTGCCGATCGCGAACGTGTCGCTCATCTTGGGCACGATCGTGTCCACGGCCTTGCCGTCGGACTGCTCGGCCGAGTCGGAGAACGACTTCCGCGCCGCGAACACGCCCTCGCGGTAGGTGTCCGGCGCGAACTGGTCGTCGAGGTCCGAGCCGGAGCCGCCGCGGAGCAGCTCGAGGTAGCTCTCGTAGGAGGCCTGCGGAGTCGGGTCGATCGTGTCGGTGTCGAGAGGGAGCGTGGACGTGCCCGTCGAGCCGCCAGGCATCGATGGCAGGGTCGCGCCGGGCACCATGTGCGCCCACCCGACCAGGGTGTAGTCGTCCTCGATGTCCTCCTGGACCCACACGAGCACGACCGGCGTCAGATCGTCGTCAGGCTCCACGGTCACGGCGGCCATCACCCGGGGCCAGGAGCCCTCAGCGGGCAGGTAGACCGCCTGCATCTCGTCGGGGATGTCGGTGAGCGGCACGGAGCTGTCCGCGCTCTTGAGCTTGTACTGCGCGTTGCGGGCCCGCTTCACCTGGCCGTCCACGCGCTCGCCCAGCATCGACCCGTCGAGCGCCGCGTCAGCGGCGGCGAGCTCGTCGAACGTCGCCTCGATCACGGCCTGCGCCTGAGCATCCTGCAGGGCCGCGCCTGCCTCCACGGAGGCGGCGGTCGACGGTGCGGGCACCTCGGGCGTGCAGCCCGCCACGATGACCACGGCGGCTGCGGCTGCGGCAGCGATCAGTGCGCGCCTCATCGGTCATCCTCCTCGTCGGCCTGCGCAGGCGGCAGGAAGTCGTCGTGCGACGGCGTGCCGGCCGACGGCGGCGTGCCGGGCGTCGCCTCCTCGGGTGAGGATCCGGATGGCGTCGGTGCGGACTCGGCCGACGGCGAGGACGGAGTCGACGCCGAACGGGGGTCGCTCGGGGAGGCGGCGGAGCCGCCGACTGCGAACGGGGTTCCCGCGGAGGTCACGGCACCGGGAGCCGAGCCTCCGACCGCGAAGGGCGTCCCCGCCGGCGACGTGGGGCCCGCCTCGGCCGCGGAGGTCGAGGACGGCGGCTCGAATCCACCCTCGTCCGTCACGCCGCGCGAGCCGTCCGCTGCCTCATCCGATGCGGAGGACGAATCCGATGACAGCGCGCCCGCCTGCTCGTCCGGCTCCGCCGCGAGCTCCGCCTCAGGCACTGCGGCGCCTTCGAGCCGGCGCGCGCGTCGCGACCCAGGCTTGGGCCCGGCATCGCCGGTACCGATCCGCTGGCGGTGAGCCATCCACTCCTCGGCCCTCGCCTGCACAGGGCGGACGTCGATGAGCAGGAGCACGAGCGCGATGACGCCGATCGCGGTGAGGATCCCTCCCCACACGATCAACGGTGCGACCCAGGCGTCATTCACGTCACGCGAGAGGGTCAGGTCCACGCCGGTGAGCGGCGATCCGTCCTCAGAGGTGAGCATGAGCTCAAGACCAGGCTCGACATTCGCACCACCGACGGAGAGCCGATCCGTGCCGGTCCAGCTCTGACGCCAGAGATCCGCCGACCCGGCGAGGAGCGACTCGAACTGCGGTCCCGCGTCGGCCGACACCGAAGGCGACGGCGACGGGCTCGACTCCTCCTCGGGAGACGCCGAAGGAGAGGCCGACGGGTCCGGCTCAGGCTCCTGGACCGTCGTCGTGAGCGACTCCCACGTGGGCATCCCCGTCACATAGGTCACCTCACGCGAGGAGGCCCACGCCTCGAGGTCGCCAGGCAGCGCCGAGAAGGCGAGCAGAGTGCCCGCGCCGTCGACCGCATAGCGGCCGTCCGTGCCCGCGAACGCGAGCATGTCCGCCGGCACGATCACCGCGGCGGTGCCGACTGGCGCGCCGACCGTCACCGTCGTCTCCGGCCGCTGCTGCTGAGCGACCAGGCCGACGATGAGAGCGATGACGCCGAAAAGGCCGGCGATCAGCGCCGTTGTACGCAGTCTCACGTGGATTTCCTCCTACATTCCACAGAACACTGTAGGAGACAACGACTGACGGTGGCACATCGGCGCTGACCGCTTTGTCAGTATTGAGTACGCCCGACTACCCTGGGGGTGCTGCCCCGCGCCCCCGCGGAGCGCCATGACGACGCCACCGTGCACAAGGAGACCCCCAAGCATGGCCGAGGACAACCTCCCCTTCCCGATCACCATGCGCGGTTTCGACCGCGAGGCGGTCGCCGCTCACATCGCGCGACTCGAGGACGAGGCGTCCTCCGCGCGGAAGGAGGCCGAGTCGGCCCGGTCGGAGGCCGCGAAGGCGGCCAAGGCCGCAGAGGAGGCCAACAAGTCGCTCCGTGAGGCCGATCAGCCCACCTACAAGGGTCTTGGTGCGCGCGTCGAGCAGCTGCTGCGCTCGGCCGAGGAGCAGTCGTCGGACGTGGTCGCGCGTGCGAACACCCACGCCCAGGACACGGTGGCGCGCGCGAACGTGGCCGCCCAGCAGATCCGTGCCCGCGCGGACAACGAGGTGGCGGAGATCCTCGCGCAGAGCCGCCGCGAGGCCGAGGAGGTCCGCACCGGCGCCGAGAACGACGCCATCTCCGCGCGTGAGGCCGCAGAGCGCCACGCGGGCGAGATCACCGAGCGTGCCAAGCGTGAGGCGGAGCGCATCGTCTCCACCGCGGACAGCGACGCAGCGGAGCGCAAGGCGGGGGTCGACCGCGAGCTCCACACGCTCCGTGCGACGGTCGAGCGCGAGGTCACCGAGCTCCGCGTGACGAGCGAGCGCCAGGCCACCGAGCTGGTCGAGAGCGCCGAGGCGAAGGCGGAGAGCACCGTCTCCGAGGCGACCGCCGAGGCCGAGCGCATGCGCAGCGAGGCCGACGAGATCCTGTCCGCCGCCCGAGCCGAGCGGTCGCGTCACGAGACCGAGGTCGCCCAGCTGCGCGCGAGCGCCGACGCGGAGATCGCTGACATCCGCAACTCCGCCGACAACGAGGCCGCCGCGCTGCGCGCCGAGGGTCAAGCGCTGGTCCGTGCGGCGAACGAGGAGGCTGCGGGCATCCGCTCGCAGGCCGAGGCCGACGTCGCCGCGATGCACGAGGCGGGCAGCCGGGAGATCGCCGCGATTCGCGCAGAGGCGGAGGCCTACGGCAAGGAGACGCGTGCCGAGGCCGACACCTACGCCAAGGAGACGCGCGCCGCGCTCGCCTCCGAGACCGACGCCGTGCGCGCCGCCGCGGACGCATACGCCAAGACCACCCGCACCGAGGCGGACCAGCACGCCGCCCAGGTCTCGAGCGACGCCGACGCGTACGCCAAGTCCACCCGCACCGAGGCGGACCAGCACGCCGAGCGTGTGGTCGCCGACGCGGACACCTACGCCGACTCGACCCGCGCCAAGGCCGACGCCTACAGCCGCGACACCCGCACCGAGGCCGACTCCTACTCCTCCACCATGCGCGCGCAGGCCGACGCCTACATGCGGGACAAGCGGACCGAGGCGGACACCCTGCTCGAGTCCGCGAAGTCCCAGGCGGACGCCTACAGCCGCGAGACCCGCGCCGACGCGGACGGCTATGCCGAGAACGTGCGCTCGCAGGCCGAGGCGTACAGCCGCGACACCCGTGGCGAGGCCGACAGCTACGCCGAGGCCACCAAGGCCCAGGCCGACGCCTACAACCGCGACACCCACGCCGAGGCGGACCGCTACGCCGAGGCCACCAAGGCCCAGGCGGACACCTACAGCCGCGACACCCGGAGCGAGGCCGAGTCCCTCGCAGAGGCGGCACGCGCCGAGGCGAACGCCTACAGCCGCGACACCCGCGCCGAGACCGACGCATACGTCCGCGACACGCGTGTCGCACTCGCCGCCGAGGTCGATGGGGCCCGTGCCGACGCCGACGCCTACGTGAAGGCGGCACGCGCGGAGGCCGACGCGCAGGCCGAGGCCACCGCGAACGAGGCGGACGCGTACAGCCGGGACACCCGCGCCGGCGCAGACAAGTACTCGCAGGCGCAGCGCACCGCTGCCGACCAGTACGCCGACGAGCTGCGTGCTGCGGTCGCCGCCGAGGCGCAGCAGTCGCGCGACGACGCGGAGACCTACGACCGCGAGACCCGCAGCGACGCCGACAAGTACGCCGCCGCGACCCGCGCAAGCGCCCAGTCGGCGCTCGACGAGGCGGAGCAGCAGGCAGAGCAGGCCCTCACCGCCGGCCAGTCGCAGGCCCGCGACATCGTCAACGCTGCGACGCACGAGGCGAACACCCTGCGTGCCCGCGCCGACGAGGAGGCCGAGCAGTCGCTCTCGAGCGCTCGCGCCGAGGCGCGTCTGCTCGTCGAGCAGGCGAAGGCGGAGGCGCAGCAGCTGCGGACCGTGGCGCACGCCGACGCAGAGTCGGCACGTGAGGAGGCGCGCAGGACCCGCGAGGACCTGCAGCTCGAGATCGTGCAGCGTCGCGAGTCCGCGGAGCAGGCGCTCAACCGCCTGCACGAGGAGGCGACGGCCGAGAACGCCGCGATGGTCGAGGACGCCCGCGTCCGCGCCAACGAGGCCGAGGAGCGGCTGTCGGTCGCGATCGAGCGCGCCGACGTCGTCCGCCGTGAGGCCGAGGCGCACGCGCAGACGCTGCTCACCAACGCGCGCAACAACGCCGACGAGATCGTCAGCGACGCCAGGGAGCACGCGGAGACGATCATCTCCGAGGCAGTGACGGATGCCGAGCGCGAGCGCACCATGGCCTCCAAGGAGGTCGAGGAGCTCAACCGCCAGCGCGAGTCCATCACGAGCTACCTCGACGACCTGAGGTCGCTGCTGGGCTCCGACCCCGTCTCGAACCTCGCCGCCGCGCAGAAGCTCAGCGCCGCGGCCGCGGCGGAGGCCGAGGGCTCGAAGTCCCCCGCGGAGGCCTGACATGCCCACGGAGGGCGAACCGCACGACGCCATGCTGCGGGCGCGGGCCTTCGCACAGGCCCGCGCCGCGGAGGCGTCTCAGGCACGCGCGCTCCTGGCCGACTTCGTCCAGAGCGCGCGCGAGGTGGGACTCTCCCCTGAGCAGCTGGTCGCGCGGGGCTACGACGGCCGCGGCGGCTACCGCACGGATGTCGACGGGTGGTACCTCAAGAAGGATCGGTCCGTCGCCGTCGGCACCGACGGGGAGTTCTACGTGATGTCCGTCCAGGGCGGCCTCGTGGCACGGCTGCGCGGCGCGCACCTCGAACCCTCGGACCCGCCTCTCGAGCTGGGTCGCGGAGGCCGGGACGGGGAGTCGATCCCGCTGTCCGTCGCCCTGTCGCGGCTGCTCGCCGACGCGCCCCGCTGAACCGAGCACCGGGCCACACGTGGGCCCCGCTCGGACCGGGAGCCGCTCCTCGCCCGATGTGAGGGGCGCCAGCAGCCTGTGAGGGGCGCCAGGCCTGTGAGGGGCGCCAGCAGCCTGTGAGCGGCGCCAGCAGCCTGTGAGCGGCGCTTAGCGCGCTGTGAGGGGCGCCAGCAGCCTCGCGACCTCCTGCGGAGCCTCGTAGGCCGCGAGATGGCCGACGCCGTGCACCAGCACCGGCTCGAGGAACAGCGACTCCGCCATCACGGTGAGATCCTCGCGGGACACGAGCCCGTCGTGCTCTCCCCCGATCACGACCGCAGGACCGTCGATCTCCTTGAGCACCTCGGTGCGATCAGGGCGTGCCGCCATGGCCCGCTGCCCCCACGCGATGCCATCGCCCGAGTGCTGCGCGATGTTCGAGGCGATGGCGCTCACGAGAGCCTCCCTCTCCGGCCCCTGCGTGCCGATCAGATCCTCCGCCATCGCACGAGGGTCCGCAGCGCCCGAAGCGCCGTCCATCTGCTCTGCCGTGGCGAGCCGCTTGGCGTGCGCCTGCTCCGTGTCGGCGGTGCTGCGCGTCGCGATGAGGCCGAGCCCCGCGACCGCGTCGGGGTGGCGCTCCGCCACCGCCATGGCGACATAGCCGCCCATGGAGCAACCGATCCAGACTGCGGACTCGTGACCGGTGGTCTCCCTCATCGCGGCCACCGCGGCGTCGGCGATCAGCTCGAGCGACGGCTCCTCGTCCGGCAGCGGCATCTCCCCGATGCCAGGCATGTCGAACGAGATGACATCGCCAGGAAGCGCGTCGAGATCGGACAGCGCGTCGATCAGCGGGTCCCACTGCGAACGGTCGACGGGGAAGGCGTTCAGCAGCACCACAGGGGTGCCATCAGGGATGACGCTCACGGTCTCCTCCAGGCTGGGCGGGACAGTGGTGCGGCGGCCCGTCGGCCGCCGCTCTCCTATTGCAACACGGACGCGGGCACCTCGGTGGGAAGCGGCGCGCGAGCGGGCGCAACCCGTGCCACGATCTCGTCGAGCACGATCCGCACGTACTTCTCGCCGACCCACAGGTGCTTCGCCTCGGCCACGGGCACCAGCTCGAGCTGGGTGAGGGGCGCGAACCGCTCGCGCGCCTCGTCCGGCTTGAGGAAGTCATCGTGCTCAGGCACCAGCGCCGTCACGGGCCTGCCCGTCGCGGCCCAGCGCTCCAAGTCGGCGGGCTGGGCACGATGCAGGGGCGGAGAGAGCAGGATCGCTCCGACCACGTCCTGATCGGCGCCATGCATCAGAGTCACCTCGGTGCCGAAGCTCCAGCCGACCAGCCAGACGTTCGGCAGGCCGCGCTCGTGGACGTATGCCACGGCGGCCCTCAGGTCGTGCGCCTCCCCTGCGCCGCCGTCGAACTCGCCCTCCGAGCGCCCCCGCGGGGACGAGGTGCCCCGCGTGTTGAAACGCAGCACGGCGACATCTGCGAGGTGCGGCAGCCTCCACGCCGCCTTCCGGAACACGTGAGAGTCCATGAAGCCGCCGTGCGTGGGCAGGGGGTGCATCGTGACCAGCGTCGCGGCCACCTGACCGGAGGCGGGCAGCGCGAGCTCACCCACGAGGGTCAGGCCGTCGGCGGTGTGCAGCTCGATCTCCTCGCGGATCGCGGGCAGCACCGAGGTCGAACGGATCTCGGTCATGTCGGCGGCGTCAGCCACGGGTCCTCCCGAAGGTGTTCCAGCAGTGCGTGTGCCAGTGGCGGCGAGCGGAGGCGGCGGCGTCGGACCCGAAGAGGCCGTCCGCAGCCCAGGCGACGAGATGCGGCGTCGCACCGTCGATCTCCTGGCCGCACGCGGGGCACGTGTAGGTGCGATCGTTGGGTCGCGGCACGGCGACCAGGTACTCCTCGCCGCGCGGGCCGCGCTCACGCCTCGCGCCGACGGAGCCCGCGAGGCGCTCGACGTCCAGCTCCTGATGGGGCTGACCGTACGGGCGCTTCGAGGATCGGCGCTTCGAGGGCATGCCGACAGTCTACGAAAGCCTCGAGCGTGTCCTGTGCGGCCAGGGTGCTCCGCCACGTACCGTCACGGCCTCCCCTGTCGGCGTCGTGCGTCCGCCAGGAGACTCGCGTCCGCTCCCGACGCGCTCCTGTCTCCCCGAGGAGGCTCAGGCCCGCTCGGGCGTCGCTCAATAGGTGCGCGCGGGCGTCTCGATCTCGACCTCCGCGGGCGCGATCTCGCGCGTCCGCAGGGTCTCGCGGTACCAGTACGCCGAGTCCTTCCACGTGCGCACGAGGGTGTCGTAGTCCACGTGGACCATGCCGAAGCGCTTGGCGTAGCCCTGCGCCCACTCGAAGTTGTCCATGAGCGACCACGCCATGTACCCGCGCACGTCCGCGCCCTCGTCGACCGCCTTGAGCACGGCGCCCAGGTGCGAGCGGAAGTAGGCGATGCGCGCGTCGTCGTGCACGCGGCCGTCCTCGGCGATCACGTCGTCCCACGCGGAGCCGTTCTCGGTGACATAGATCGGCTTGCCGGTCTCCCGGTGGATCTTCAGCAGGTGGGCGTGCAGCGCGTCGGGATCGATGTTCCAGCCCATGGCGGTGAGGTCGCCCAGCGGCGGCATGAACTCGATCTCCTCGTCGCCTGGCCACGGCGAGTTGGCGCCGGCCTTGTGGCCGTCCGCGAGCGTCGCCACGTCCGACGTCGCCGCACCCTTGTGCGGGTTGTGGCGGACGATGTGGGAGGCGTAGTAGTTGACGCCGAACCAGTCGATCGCGCCGTGCATCTCCTCGAGGTCGCCGTCATGCACGAACGACCAGTCGGTGAGGTGCGCGGTGTTCGGCTTCAGCACCTCGGGGTAGGTGCCGTGGGTGAACGGCTCGTGGAACATGGTGTTCGCGAGCGCGTCGATGTGCGCCGCAGCCCAGCGGTCCTTGGGGTTGGACGGGTCCCACGGGCGGGGCGTGTGGCAGTTGTTGACGAGCCCGATCTGCAGCTCCGACCTGACCGCCTTCATGGCGCGATACGCGCGGCCGTGCGCGAGGTTCAGGTGGTGCGCGGCGATCAGCGCCTCCACGTCGTCAGAGTGACCGGGAGCGTGCGCGCCCGCCCCGTAGCCGACGAAGGAGCTGACCCACGGCTCGTTGAACGTGGTCCAGAAGTCGACGTCGGCGCCGAGCTCCTGCACCATGCGCTCCGCGTAGACCACGAACGCGTCGACGGTGTCGCGGCTGAGCCAGCCGCCCTCGTCCTCGAGCGGCTGGGGAAGGTCCCAGTGGTACAGGGTGACGAGCGGGGTGATGCCCTTGGCCTTGAGCCGGTCGACGATGCCGCGGTAGAACGCGATGCCCTCGTCGTTGAAGGCGCCGGTGCCGAGCGGCTGCACGCGCGGCCACGCGATGGAGAAGCGGTACGCCTGCAGCCCGAGGTCCTCCATCATGTCGATGTCGGACTCCCAGCGGTGGAAGTGGTCGCACGCGACGTCGCCGGTGTCTCCCCCGACGACCTTGCCGGGGGTGTGGGTGAAGGTGTCCCAGATGGAGACGCCGCGGCCGCCTTCGGTCGCGCCGCCCTCGATCTGGTAGGACGCCGTGGCAGCGCCGAGCAGGAAGTCGTCAGGGAAGCGTGAAGTCATGCGCACCAGTCTACCGAAACGTTTCGACGATGCGCGCGCAGAGGCGCGACTCTGACAGGGAAACCGGTCCAGGCGCACGGGAGCCGACGCCGCAAGCGACCGCAGATCAGCCGCTCACCGACTCCGATCGCGCGGCAAGCCTCGCGACATGCACGGTGAGGTACAGCCGCTCGTCCTCCCCCACCGCGAACTCGAACTCCTCCTCCAGGACTCCCGCAACCTCGCTCGCGACCGCGTACTCGGTCGAGTTCGCCGTCCTCAGCGCCTCGGCCACCCGCACGTCCAGCGCCGGAGCAGCCTTGCCCTCGAGGGACCGTGCGATCAGATAGCGCACGTGGGTCACGAACCGCGAGGCATCAATCCCCTCAGGCTCGACGGCGCCGGCCCACCGCTCCGAGACGAGCGTGAGACAGCGCGCGAGGACGTCCGTCATGTGAGCCGCGAGAGCCATCGAACCCTCGACGATCTGACCGTTCACCAGGTGCAGCGCGAGCGGTCCCGCCTCCGAGTCAGGGAGACGCACGCCGACCGCCGTCTCGACGAGCGCGATCGCGCGATGGGCGAGCGCCGTCTCCTGCGGGTAGAGCGTCCCCACCTCCCACCTGAGCGGGTACTCCGAGGCATCGCCGCTCTCCGCTCGCTCCACGGCGAAGTTCAGGTGGTCCGCAAGCGGGAGCACGGCGTGCTCGCTCACGTGTGCGCGAAGCCCTCCTCGCGCCTCCTCGAGGATCTCGTCGGCGACCGCGAGGATCTCCGGCCGGATCTCCAGAAGCAGCTGCACCACCCGCTCCACGGGCGTCGCGCCCGACGGCACGTACACCTTGTCGACGAGCGCGTCGTCCACGAGCTCGCCTGCAGAACGGGAGAAGCCGACGCCCGGGCCGCGGATCACGACCTCGCTGCCGTCCTCCCTCTCCGCCAGGAGCACGCTGTTGTTGAAGATCTTGAGGATCCTCATCGGGGCACCGCCCCGCCGGACGCGCCCTCGAGGCGGAGGACTGCAGCTCCACGCGCGACACTGCCGTCGGCGCACGGTGCGACGGTTCCGCCCGGATCCGCGTTGGTGACCACGAGGATCGTCACCGTGTCGAAGCCCTCGCCTGCGATCGCCTCGAAGTCTGCGCGCGCCAGCAGCTGTCCGGCGGTCACCCGGTCGCCGACAGCGACGGCGGGCTCGAAGTGACGGCCTTCGAGCTCGACAGTGTCGATCCCCACGTGCACCAGGATCTCGACGCCGTCGTCGGTCGCGATGCCATAGGCGTGCGGCAGCACCGTCCTCAAGGTGCCAGGCACGGGCGCGACGATCGTGCCGTCGGCGGGCTGCACCGCGATGCCGGGGCCGAGCGCACCTCCGGCGAAGATGGGGTCGCTGGTCTCCGCCAGCGGCACTATCGCGCCCGCGACGGGTGAGAGAGCTGTGATGATGGTCGACACTTTCGTCTAGTCTCCTTCAGGTCTTGCTTACAGGTTCATGGCGTAGGAATGCGCCTCGAACACGGCGTCCTGGATGATTCGGGGTCGGACGCAGTCGCCGACCGTCACGACCTCCGGCACGATTCCGTAGAAGCGCTGCGCCTCCACGTCCCGGGGGGTCATGCCGACGGCGACGATCACCGTGTCCGCTCGGAGCTCCCGACGCGCCCCGTCGGCGTCGCGGGCCAGGACACGGTCCTCCTCGATCCGCTCGCACGCGGTCCCCCACGCGAACTCGAGACGCCCAGCGACCGCCTCGAGCTTCTGCCTCAAACCCTCCCGGTAGAGGGTGTTCCCGCGCCTCGCATAGGTGTCTCCGGTGTCCAGCAACGTCACGTGGCGGTCGGAGAAGGTCGCGAGCTCCAGGCCGATCTCGGTGCCGATCTGACCCGCCCCGAGGATGACGACCGCCTCCCCGATCTCGTGCTCCCGCTCCACCGCCTCATTTCCCGTGAGCACATGAGGAAGGTCCACGCCTGGGACCGGAAGGGCGATCTCGCGCGCGCCGACC
The DNA here is from genome assembly GCF_030418315.1 of Demequina zhanjiangensis. Taxonomy (GTDB): domain Bacteria; phylum Actinomycetota; class Actinomycetes; order Actinomycetales; family Demequinaceae; genus Demequina; species Demequina zhanjiangensis. Next base: position 438,517 of record NZ_JAUHPV010000001.1, on the reverse strand, counting down.
GCGATGATCAGTGCGTCAGGCCTGAGCTCGGCCACCGAGTCGCGCGTCGCCTCGACGCCCAGACGCACGTCGACGCTGCTCGACTCGACCTGCCGCACGAGGTGCGCGAGGTAGGCGGCGATGTCCTCCTTGAACCGCTCCTGAGCGATCCAGCGGAGCTGGCCCCCGAGCTCGCCCTCACGTTCGAGCAGGATGACCTCGTGACCTCGCCGAGATGCCGTCAGCGCTCCCGTGATGCCCGCCGGTCCGCCGCCCACCACGACCAGCCGCTTCGGAGAGACCGCCGGAGTCAGAGTGCGGGGGATGAACTCCTCGTTCCAGAAGCGGGGGTTGACCGAACAGCCGACATGCCTGCGCTCGGTGGAGATGTGATAGCACTGCAGGCACCGCAGGCACGGCGTGATGTCCGAGGCGCGCCCCTCCTGCGCCTTGCGGGGCCACTCCGGATCCGCGATCAGGGGCCTACCGAGAGCGATCAGGTCCACCGCCCCCTCCTGGAGAAGCCGCTCCCCCTCGTCCGGGGACATGACCGCTCCCACGACGCCGACGGGGATCTGGACCACCTCGCGCACCTGCGCCGCCCAGTGCGCGTTCGGGTGATGCGGTTCGAAGTTCGTGGTCGCCATGTGGACGTTGCCCTCGATACCGATGTCGACTCCCGCAGAGATCTGCACCGCGTCGATGTACGGCTCCGCCCACTGGATGAACTGCCTCACGTCGTCGAACTCGATCGAGCCCTCCATGAACTCGACCGCGCTGATCCTCATGTCGACCGGGAAGTCGGCCCCGACAGCCTCGCGCACCGTCTCGAGGATGCGCAGCGGGAAGCGTGCACGGTTCTCGAGCGAGCCACCGTACTCATCGGTCCGGTGGTTGGTGCGGGGCGACAGGAACTGCGCGGGCAGCCACCCATGACCGAAGTGCATGAACACCATGTCGAAGCCGACGTCACGCGCGTTGCGGACCGTCCTCGCGAAATGCTCGAGCACCTCCTCCATGTCGGCCTCGGTCATCGCGCGCACCTCGACGCCGTCGGCACGCACCTTCGCGTCCGGTCCGCGCGCGAAGTCCTTCACGCGCGCATGCTCGCCGCCGTGGAAGATCTCGATCGACGCCCGCGCGCCGCCCTGGTGCACCTTGAGGATGCGCCTGCGGGTCGCCTCGACCTCGTACTTCGCGAACGCGTCGGGCTCGTCGCCTGACGAGTAGCTCGACCGACCCGGCTCGACGATCGCGTGGCCGGCGATCACGATACCCGCGCCCCCGAGCGCCTTGTCCTCGAAGTGATCGCTCGTCGGCGTCGCGACGATGCGATTCTTCGTCATCATCCCGTTGATCAGCAGAGGGCTGAACAGCATGGGGTAGTCCATCAGTGGTTCTCCTTGCGCGGTGCGCGCCGGCGTCGTGCCGACGCGCACCGCGTCGATAGGGCGAGAGGTGGGCGCCTCAGGCGCTGACCGTCTCCTTCTCAGTGGGATCGGCTGCAGGACGACGACGGCCCCGCTCGATCAGCGCCGTGACCGCGAATCCGACCGCGATCGCCACGGCGACTGCGACGAAGTAGCTCGCGGCCGTCGGCGACGAGGCGAACGCAGGCAGACCGAACAGGCCTGTGAAGGCGAACGACGTGATGTAGGTGCCCGTGAACCCGCACACGAGTCCGCCTGCGAGGCCACCCAGCGTCAGCGCCGCGAAGTAGCGCTTGTTCTTCAGGACGACGCCATAGAGGCCGGGCTCAGTGATGCCCGACAGCGCGTTCACGAAGGCGGCGGAACCCGCGACCTGGCGCATCTGCTTGTCCCGGCTGAGCATCATCACCGCGAGCACCACGCCCAGCAGCGCGTAGTTGCCCATGCCACCCGCAGCCAGCGAGTACTCGTACCCCTGCTCGGCGAGGATGCCAAGCTGGATCGGGATCACGACCCAGTGCGCGCCGATCATGATGACGTAGATGAACAACGCGCCGAACACGGCGCTGAGCAGGATCGGGTAGCCCACGAGCCACTCATAGCCTTCGGCGATCAGGTTCGCGATGCCGAAGCCGAGCGGTCCGAACACGAGGAGCATGAGCGGCACCATCACGAGCACCGACACGAGCGGCACCAGCAACAGATGCGTGATCTTCGGCATCACGCTCTTGAGCCACCGCTCCAGGTAGCCGAACGCCCACATGCCCAGGATGATCGGGATGACCGTGCCGCCGAACGACTGCGCGACGAACGGGATCCCGAAGAAGTCGAGGTTGGCCCCCGACTGCGCCACGCCCACGAGGCCTGGCTCCACGAGCGAGGCTCCGATCAGCGCGCCGATGTACGGGTTCGCGCCGAACTGCTTGGCACCGGTGAACGCGAGGAGGATCGGGAAGAAGTACAGCATCGCCGACCACGGCGCCTGCAGGATCATGTACGTGTTGGACTCCGCGGACATCCATTCGAAGTTCACCGCGAGGTCGATCGCGCCCTTCAGGATTCCGACGGTGGCGAGCAGCGGGATGTACGGCGTGAAGATCGCGGAGATCGTGCCGAGGATCCGGTCGAAGATCGATCCCTTGGCCGCCGACGCTGGATTCGTTCCTGTCGCGCCGTCCTCGCCCGGAGCCGCGGAAGCGGCGCCGCCACCGCCCTCGAGGTCGTAGAGGGCCTCGACGGCGGCATGCGCCTGCGGCACATCGGTGCCGACGACAATCTGGATCTGGCTACCGGACTGGCGGATGCCGATCGCCTCGTCGAGCGCCTCGATGCGCGCCTTGTCGACGATCGAGGTGTCGTGGAGCTGGAATCGCAGGCGAGTCGCGCAGTGGGTCACGCCGCGGATGTTGTCAGGGCCGCCGACTGCGGCGACCGCTTCGTGCGCGAACTTCTCGTACATCATCGCGCCTCGCTTCCTGCACGGAGCGAGAGGTCGCGCGTTGTCGCGCGACGAGGGGTGAATCGGATGTGGAACACGATGTTCTCCATTGAACGGACCGACGCTGGTCCGGAGCGCAGACACCGGACCGGCATACGGCAACTGAGCCATGTACCAGGTCCGGGTATCGCCTCAAGGAGTCACAATCCCAAAACCATGCAGTGACGGGCACTGCGCCGCCAGTATGGCGCGCTTCGCCGAATCCGCGCAACTCGACACTCACGGTCCTTCCGGCTCCCCGCTACGACCCGTTGACGGTGACGTCCCTCGCTGGCGCCGACGGGACCGCGCCAGCGCCACGCGTGACGCGCGGAGCGCCATGTGTGACGCGAGGCGCCTACCCCCGCTGTCACGCGTCGCGAGCGGCCGGAGTGGGGCTAGAAGAGCCGCGTCGAGAGGTCCTCTGCACCGCGCATGCCCTCGTAGTCGAGCAGGAGGCAGCGGATGCCCCTGTCCTCGGCGAGCACGCGCGCCTGCGGCTTGATCTCCTGCGCGGCGAAGACTCCCGTGACGGGCGCGAGCAGCGGGTCGCGGTTCATGAGCTCCAGGTACCGCGTGAGCTGCTCCACGCCGTCGATCTCACCGCGACGCTTGATCTCGACCGCGACCGCGGCGCCGGTCGCGTCCCGAGCGAGGATATCGACCGGGCCGATGGCTGTCATGTACTCGCGGCGCACGAGGGTGTGGCCGTCGCCGAGCAGGTGCACCTGCTCGGCGAGCAGCTCCTGGAGGTGCGCCTCGACGCCGTCCTTGACCAGTCCAGGGTCGACGCCAAGCTCGTGCTCCGTGTCGGACAGGATCTCGTGCAGATCGATCTCGAGCCGGTCATCCGACTTCTGGTGCTGCACCACCCACACGTGCGTGACGCCGCGCTCGACGGCCTCGGGCTCGGGAGCGAGCTCCCTCATGGTGCAGGGAGGGCTCATCCAGTTCAGGGGCTTGTACGAGCCACCGTCGGAGTGCAGCAGCACCGAGCCGTCGGCCTTGACCATGATGGCGCGGGTCGCGAGGGGAAGGTGGGCGCTGAGCCGCCCGGTGTACCGGGCGGCGCAACGGGCGATGACTACCCGCATCGAGCGCTACTCGGCTGCGGCGACGCCCGACCCAGGATCGGTGACGATCGTCACCGTGTCCTCGTCGAACGACAGGAAGCCGCCGGTGATGGGCAGCTCCGTCCGCGCACCGTCATCCGCGACCACTGCCACGGTGCCGGCGCGCAGCACCGACAGCACCGGCTCGTGCTGCGCGAGCAGACCGATCGAACCCTCGACCGTGGGAGCGGACACCGACCGCGCCGTCCCGGACCAGAGAGTCTGGTCCGGGGCGACGATGAAGACGGAGATGGTGGCGGCCATGGGCTAGCCGATCTCCTTCTGAATGCGGTTCCACGCCTTGTCGAGGTCCTCGAGACCACCGATGTTGAAGAACGCCTGCTCGGCGATGTGGTCGTATTCGCCGTTCACGAGGCCCTTGAACGCCTCGATGGTCTCGCTCAGCGGGACGGTCGAGCCGGGAACGCTGGTGAACTGCGTCGCCATGTAGGTGTTCTGCGACAGGAACTGCTGGATCTTGCGCGCACGGGCGACGATGATCTTGTCCTCCTCGGACAGCTCGTCGACACCGAGGATGGCGATGATGTCCTGCAGCTCCTTGTTGCGCTGGAGGATCGACTTCACCTGGTTCGCCACCTCGTAGTGGTCCTTGCCCACGTAGCGCGGGTCGAGGATGCGCGACGTCGAGGTCAGCGGGTCCACCGCGGGGTACAGACCCTTCGACGCGATCTCACGCGAGAGCTCGGTCGTCGCGTCGAGGTGCGCGAAGGTGGTGGCCGGAGCCGGGTCGGTGTAGTCGTCCGCAGGCACGTAGATCGCCTGCAGCGAGGTGATCGAGTGACCGCGGGTCGAGGTGATGCGCTCCTGCAGCTGACCCATCTCGTCGGCCAGGTTGGGCTGGTAGCCCACGGCCGACGGCATGCGGCCCAGCAGGGTCGACACCTCGGAGCCCGCCTGCGTGAAGCGGAAGATGTTGTCGATGAACAGCAGCACGTCCTGCTTCTGCACGTCGCGGAAGTACTCCGCCATCGTGAGGGCGGACAGGGCGACGCGGAGACGCGTGCCCGGCGGCTCGTCCATCTGGCCGAACACCAGGGCGGTCTGCTTGATGACGCCCGAGTCGGTCATCTCCTCGATGAGGTCGTTGCCCTCACGGGTACGCTCGCCGACGCCCGCGAACACCGACACACCGTTGTGGTTGTTGGCGACGCGGTAGATCATCTCCTGGATGAGGACCGTCTTGCCGACGCCCGCACCACCGAACAGACCGATCTTTCCACCCTGCACGTAGGGGGTCAGGAGGTCGATGACCTTGATGCCGGTCTCGAACATCGAGGTCTTCGACTCGAGCTGGTCGAAGGCCGGGGGCTTGCGGTGGATCGGCCACGTCTCCGTGATCTCGATCTTCTCGCCCTCCTCGGCGTTGAGGACCTCACCGGTCACGTTGAACACGTGGCCCTTGGTGACGTCGCCGACGGGCACCGAGATCGGCTTGCCGGTGTCCGTGACGGTCGCGCCACGCACCAGGCCGTCGGTCGGCTTCAGGGCGACCGCACGCACCATGTTGTCGCCGAGGTGCTGCGCGACCTCGAGCGTCATGTGGAGCACGCCCTCGTCCTCGCCCTGGCTGGACAGGTCGATCTCAGTGGTGAGCGCGTGGTAGATGTCCGGGATCGCGTCCGCGGGGAACTCGATGTCGACCACGGGGCCGATCACGCGGGCGACGCGACCGGTGACCGGGCCGCGTGCGGCGGGTGTGGCCTCGTCGACCTCGTCGCCGACGGTCTTGGCGGTCTTCGCAGTGGGAGTCATTGCTCTCTCGCTTCCGATCACGAGCCTGCCGCGAGCGCATCCGCGCCCGAGACGATCTCGCTGATTTCCTGGGTGATCTCTGCCTGACGCGCCGAGTTGGCGAGTCGGGTGTACTGACGGATGATGTCCTCCGCGTTCGTGACCGCGGTGTTCATCGCGCGCTGGCGGTTCGCGAGCTCCGAGGCCGCGGCCTGCAGGAGGCACGTGAAGATGCGGGCACGGATGTAACGCGGCAGCAGCGAGTCGAGCACCTCCTCGGCGCTCGGCTCGAAGTCGTACAGCGGGGTGACCTCGGCGCTGGGCTCCGAGACGCCCTCGACGATCTCGATCGGGAGCATGCGGATGACCCACGGCTCCTGGTTGACCATCGAGTTGAACCGCGTGTAGACGACGTGGATCTCGGAGACCCCGCCATCCTCGGGAGCCGCGCTGAACGCGTCGTAGAGGGTGTCGGCGATCTCGATCGCACGCTCGAACTTCGGGGAGTCCGAGCCGTCGTCCCACTCGGCCGCGAGCTCGCGGTTGCGGAAGCGGTAGTACGAGACCGCGCGACGACCGGAGGCGTACTGGACGACCTCCTTGCCATTGGCCTCGAGGCGCTCCCGCAGGCGCTCGGCCTCGCGGATGACGTTCGCCGAGTACGCGCCGGCCATCCCTCGGTCCGCGGTGATGACGAGCACCGCGACGCGGTTCGTGTCGTCACGATCGGACGTCAGGGGGTGGTCCGTGTGGGAGTGGTAGGCCACCGAGCTGATCGCACGCTGGATGGCGCGGGTGTACGGCGCGGACTCACCCAGTCGCTGACGAGCCTTCCCGATACGCGAGGCAGCGATCAGCTCCATCGCGCGGAAGATCTTCTTCAGCGATTGCGTGGACCGGATCCGCCCCCGGTACTCGCGCTGCTTGCCGCTCATCGTCCCTACTTCTTCTTGTTCGCGACGATTTGCTCCTGCTCGGAACCGGCCTCGCCGCCGCCCTCGATGGAGGCGGTCGTGCTCAGCTCGGTGCCCTCAGTCGCGAGGAAAGTCGAGAGGTAGTCGTCCACGGCGGTGGCGAGCGCCTCCTCGGTCTCCTTCTCGAGCTTGCCGCTCGAGGCGATGTCGTCGAGGACCGACGTGTTGCGGCGCAGGTGGTCGAGAAGCTCGCGCTCGAAGCGGAGCACGTCGGCGAGCGCGATCTTGTCGAGCTTGCCCTTGGTGCCTGCCCAGATCGAGACGACCTGCTCCTCGACGGGGTACGGCGAGTACTGGGGCTGCTTGAGCAGCTCCATGAGGCGCGCGCCACGCGTCAGCTGCTGGCGGGACGCCGCGTCGAGGTCGGAGGCGAACATCGCGAACGCCTCGAGCGAGCGGTACTGCGCCAGGTCGATCTTCAGCGTTCCGGAGACCGACTTCATCGCCTTGACCTGCGCGGAGCCACCGACGCGGGACACGGAGATACCGACGTCGATCGCGGGGCGCTGGTTCGCGTTGAACAGGTCCGACTGGAGGAAGATCTGGCCGTCGGTGATCGAGATCACGTTGGTCGGGATGTACGCCGAGACGTCGTTGGCCTTGGTCTCGATGACCGGCAGACCCGTCATCGAGCCGGCACCCATCTCGTCCGACAGCTTCGCGCAACGCTCCAGCAGGCGGGAGTGCAGGTAGAACACGTCGCCGGGGTACGCCTCGCGGCCCGGCGGGCGGCGCAGCAGAAGCGACACGGCGCGGTAGGCCTCGGCCTGCTTCGACAGGTCGTCGAAGATGATCAGGACGTGCTTGCCGTCGTACATCCAGTGCTGGCCGATGGCCGAGCCGGTGTAGGGCGCCAGGTACTTGAAGCCTGCGGGGTCCGACGCGGGAGCGGCGACGATCGTCGTGTACTCGAGCGCGCCTGCCTCCTCGAGGGCGCCGCGCACCGAGGCGATGGTCGAGCCCTTCTGACCGATCGCGACGTAGATGCAGCGCACCTGCTTCGAGGGGTCACCGGTCTCCCAGTTCGCCTTCTGGTTGATGATCGTGTCGATCGCGATCGCGGTCTTGCCGGTCTGGCGGTCACCGATGATCAGCTGACGCTGGCCGCGGCCGATCGGGATCATCGCGTCGATCGCCTTGAGGCCGGTCTGCAGCGGCTCGTGCACCGACTTGCGGGCCATCACGCCGGGGGCCTGCAGCTCGAGCGCGCGGCGACCCTCCGTCTCGATGTCGCCGAGGCCGTCGATCGGGTTGCCCAGCGGGTCCACGACGCGGCCCATGTAGCCGTCGCCGACGGCGACCGAGAGCACCTCGCCGGTGCGCTGCACCGACTGGCCCTCCTCGACGCCGGTGAACTCGCCGAGGATGACGACACCGATCTCGCGGACGTCGAGGTTCAGCGCAAGGCCGAGCGTGCCGTCCTCGAAGCGCAGCAGCTCGTTCGCCATGCAGCCCGGAAGGCCCTCGACCTGGGCGATGCCGTCGGCGGCGAGGGTGACGGTGCCGACCTCGTCGGCAACCGCGCCCTTCGGCTCGTACGACTTCACATAGCTGTCGAGAGCAGCCCGGATCTCCTCGGGGCTGATCGTCACGTCAGTCATGACCTGTCTCCTGTCGATTCCGCGTCAGTAGCGGTGTTGATCGTGTCAGCGCTAGCTGACGAGTCGTCGTCGTGCTTCGTCGAGGCGGGCGAGGACGGTGCCGTCCACGACCTCCGTCCCGACCTGAACCTTGATGCCGCCGAGCACCTCGGGGTCGACGGCGACGTTGAGCTGGACCTCGCGTCCGTACGCGGACGAGAGGATCGAGTGGAGGCGGGTGCGCTGTGCGGCGCTGAGCTCCACGGCCGAGACGACCGAGGCGAGCAGACGCCCGCGACGGGCGGCCGCTGCCTGGACGTAGGCCTTGAGCGTGGTGATCAGCCGCTGGCCGCGCACCTTCTCCACCGCGCGGTGCAGAAGCGCGCGGGTCACGGCGTCGAGGCGGCCCTTGAGGATGCCCTCAAGGAGCTCGAGCCGCACCTCTCGCGAGGCGGAGCGGTTGGACAGCGCCACGAGCAGGTCGCGGTCGCCCTCCAGGATGCGCTGCATCGCGAAGAGCTCCTCCTCGACCGTGTCGAGCGTGCCGTTCGCCTGCGCGGCGGCCAGCAGCGCTTCGACGCCTGCGTCCTCCACCGCGACTGCGAGGTCGGCCTCCTCGGACCAGCGACGGCCGGCGAAGGAGGTGACCGCGTCGACCACCCGCGGGTCGAACCCGCCGAACAGCTGCTTCACGAGCACCGACTTGGCGTCGGCGTCGCGGGCAGGGTCGGTGAGGGCGCGTCGCAGCGAGCCCGAGCCGTCAAGCGCGTCGACCACGACGAACAGCTGGCTTCCCAGCGTCATGGCGTCGGCACCGGCCGCGTTCGCGACGGGCTCGAACTCCCGCAGCACCGCGTCCCGGGAAGCCTGGCTCGTTCCTCGCATCGACTAGCCCTCCGCCTTCACGTTCGCCTCGAGCTCGTTCAGGAACGAGTCGATGACCCGCTGCTGACGCGCATCGTCCGCGAGCGATTCGCCGACGATCTTCGAGGCGAGCTCGGTGGCGAGCGCGCCGACGTCGCTGCGCAGCGAGACGATCGCCTGCTGGCGCTCCGCCTCGATCTGCTTGTTCGCCGTCTCGACGATGCGCTCGGCCTCGCCCGACGCCTTGGTGCGCGTATCCGCGAGGATCTGCTGCGCCTCTGCGCGAGCGTCCTCACGGATGCGTGCCGCCTCGGCGCGCGCCTCGGTCAGCTGAGCCGTGTACTCCTCGAGCGCCGCTGCCGCCTCCGCCTGTGCCTTCTCCGCCTTCGAGATGCCGCCCTCGATGAGAGCCGCACGCTCGTCCAGCGTCTTCTGCAGCGTGGGCAGAAGGAAGCGCTGGAAGACGACGACGATGATCACGAAGATGATCGTCGACCAGAGCAGGTCGTAGTTCGACGGGATGATCGGGTTGAACGAGCTCGAGTGCTCCCCGCCTTCCTCGGCGGCGACCACCAGCGTGGACAGCGCGAACATCAGGAGGTGAAGATGAAGCCGGTGACCAGGCCGAGCAGTGCGAGCACCTCGACGAACGCGACACCGATGAACATGGTGGCGCGGAGCTGGCCGGCGACCTCAGGCTGGCGGGCCATGCCCTCGATGGTCTTGCCGATCAGGATGCCCAGGCCGATGCCGGGGCCGATGGCGGCGAGGCCATAACCGACCGTCGAGATGTTACCGGTCAGCTCGGCGAGAGTGGTGACGTCCACTTTCTTTTCCCTTCGTTGGTGCCCGGCCGCTCGACCGGGCAGGTCTGGTTTCTAGTGCTCTTCCTCGAGCGCCATGTTCAGGTACACGGCAGAGAGCATGGTGAAGACGTAGGCCTGCAGCAGCGCGACGAAGATCTCGAAGAGCGTGAAGGCGAATCCTGCGACGAACGTGACCGCGCCTGTCGCCTTCATGAAGCCTGCGGCCTCGAAGAAGAAGAAGTGCGTGGCCGCGAAGAACAGGACGAGCAGCATGTGTCCGGCGATCATGTTCGCGGCGAGTCGGAGCGCCAGCGTCGCGGGACGGAGGAAGAAGACCTGCAGGAACTCGATGGGAGTCAGCAGCAGGTAGATCCCCTTGGGGACGCCGGGCGGGAAGAGGCTGTTCTTCAGGTAGCCCCCGAGCCCGTGCTTCTTGATTCCGACGCCCAGGTACATGATCCACACCCAGAGCGCCATCACGATCGGGAGACCGATGAGCGAGGTGCCCGCGATGTTGATGCCTGGGATCACGCCGGTGATGTTGAAGACCGTGATCGCGAGGAAGAGCGTCGAGAGGAACGGCAGGAAGCGCTTGGCGTCCGCCTTGCTCATCACCTGCTCGACGATCTGCGTCTTCACGAAGTCGAGCATGAACTCGAGCGAGGCCTGCAGACGTCCAGGGACCACCTTGGCGCGTCCCACGACGAGGGCGAAGATCACGATGAGGAACACCGCGGCGATGACGCGCGCGAGCATGATCCTGTTGAACTCGAAGATCGTCCCCTCCCACAGCAGAGCCGTGGGGTCGAACTCGGCCAGCGAGGGCGCGTGGAATCCGTCAGAGCTGAAGAGCCACTGGAAGAAGTTCTGGGACGAGCCGTGCTCGTCACCGGCCGCCTCGGCGGCGGTTGCGGCTACCACAATGTGTCGCATCAGACTCCAGCAGGTTGACCTCGTGCGCTGCGTACGCACTGAGGGGGGACTGTCGGTGAACCGGGATAAACCCTAGCCTATTCGTCCCGGTCCTTCGAACCACTTGTGGTGTATGGGACGCGTCCCCGAGTCAGCACCACAGCGTCGATGCCGAGGGTCACCAGTATGCCCCCGATCACGGCCACCCCGAACACGGGCCGCGGGAATCCGTCGATCTGTCCGAGCAGCAGCACGGCGATCACGATCACGACCATCTTGGCGAGCCAGGTGCCCAGGATGATGGCCGCCATGACGTGAGGCGGCTGCCGGTGCGCGAGCTGCATCGCGGCCGGCGTCATGAGGCCTGCGAGCGCCGCCACGGCGATGCCTGCGACACCTGCCCACAGTCCCATGACATCGGCGACGAGGAAGCCGATCAGCGCCGCGAGCACGGCACCCCCAGCGAGCACGAGTCCCCCGAGACGGAAGGCTCGGCGATAGACCGCGCTCTCGGCCTCGCTCGGGGTGGGAGCGTCGTCCGTCATGCGTCCTCCTTGATGGCGTCACCTGCGGGAGACGCAGGCTCGTCGTCGGCGTCTGCGGCGTCGTCTCCACGAGACTCGACGCGATGTCCGGGCATCTCCCTCTCACGGCCCTCCGGCGTCGTCCGGCGCCGCAGGGGCGCCATCTTCCTGCCGCCCGCGCGCCACGCACGCGAGACGCCGCGGCGCAGGCCAGGCGAGAAGGTCACGAGACCCGCCAGCAGGATTCCCGACGCGACCACGGCGATCGCGGCGGTCGTCGAGAGGAACACCGTGGAGACGGTGCCGAACGACAGCACAGCGGTCCACGTGTAGAGGATCCCCACCGCCCACCTGTGGCTGTGACCCGCACGGAGCAGCAGGTGGTGGAGGTGGTGCGCGTCGGGCGCGAATGGCGACTGCCCGCGCAGGGTTCGCCGGATGACGGCGGCCCCCATGTCGATCAGCGGGACCGCCACGACCATCAGCGGCAGGACGATGGGGATGAACGCGGGGATGCGCTCACGCTCGGAGACGACCGTCGGGTCGATCTGACCGGTGACGACGATCGCGGCGGCCGCGATCGTGAGGCCGAGCACCATCGAGCCCGAGTCGCCCATGAAGATGCGCGCGGGATGCAGGTTGTGCGGCAGGAAGCCGAGGCACGCACCGACCAGCACCGCGAGGATCACGCTCGCGAGCGACGAGTAGTCCCCCGGCGAGGCCGACCGGGCGAGAAGGTACGTGTAGGTGAGGAATGCGAGACCGCCGATCGCGATCATGCCGGCGGCGAGGCCGTCGAGCCCGTCGACGAAGTTGACCGCGTTGATCGCGACCACGACCACGACGACCGACGCCGAGAGCGACAGGTACGAGCTCGCGATCGTGAGCCCTGCGATCGGCACCGTCACCAGCTGGACGCCGCCCCACGCCATGATCAGTCCCGCAAGGATCTGACCCGCGAGCTTCGCCATCCAGTCCAGATCCCAGATGTCGTCGGCGAACCCCAGCGCGCATACGAGCGCAGCGCCGGCGAGCACACCCCACGCGGCATGCGAGTTGTCGAAGACCGGAGAGAGGAACGGCACCGTGCTCGCGAGCACCAGCCCGCCTGCGATCCCTAGGAAGATCGCCACACCGCCCAGGCGCGCCGTCGGCTTCGCGTGCACGTCACGCGCGCGCACCGCGGTCACCGCGCCGACGCGCATCGCCAGATGGCGCATCGCAGGCGTCGCCGCGTAGGTCACCAGGGCGGCGACGAGCAGCAGCGTGAGATAGACCTTCACTCGGAGTCGGCCTCCTGGGCGCCCAGGAGCGCGTCCTCGCCGACGATCTCGACGATCCGCTCCTCGGAGACTCCCCCGGCGCGCACGATGCGCAGGCCGGCAGGGTTGGTCGCGTCGACGATCGTGGACGCCTCGCCCAGCGGGCTGTCGCCCCCGTCGAGGTAGACCGCGACGGACTCCCCCAGCTGCTCCTCAGCGTCCTGCGCTGTCGTCGCCGCGGGTGCGCCCGTCCGGTTGGCGCTCGTCACGGCCAGCGGACCGGTGCGACGCAGCAGGGCGAGCGCCGCCGGGTGGTCGGGCATGCGCAGCGCCACGGTCCCGTGAGTGTCCCCCAAATCCCATGCGAGCGACGGCTGCGCCATCACGATCACGGTCAGCGCACCCGGCCAGCAGGCCTCCATGAGCGCGCGCGCCGACTCGGGCACATCGAACGCGAGTCCGTCGACGGTGCGGGCGTCGGGGATCAGCACCGGGGGCGGCATCTGCCTGCCCCGGCCCTTGGCGGCGAGCACCGCGGCCACGGCCTCGGGCTGGAACGCATCGGCCCCCACCCCATAGACGGTGTCGGTGGGCAGGACGACCACGTCGCCCCGTTCGACGGCATGGACGGCGGCATCGATCGACGGGCCCCACGCATTGGGGTCCGAGCACGGCAGGATCATGGAGCCCAGTGTCTCAGAAGTGGGGATGCTCAGACGTCGACGCGGCGGGCGACGAGCATGCGATCCCGTCCAGTGAGGTCCTGGCGGGTGTGCACCTCGCCCCAGAAGGGCGACGACTCGGCGTACTCCCGGAGCGCGGCTCCCTGCTCCTCGCCATGCTCCATGACGAGCCAGCCGCCCAGGTCGAGCAGCCGCACGGCCTCGTCGATGATCCCGCGCGGGATCTCGAGGCCATCCTCGCCCAGCCCGTAGAGCGCCTGCGGCGGGTCGTACTCGCGGACCTCCTGGTCGCGCGGGACGGCGTTCGGCGGGATGTACGGCGGGTTCGTGACCACGACCTGCGCGCAGCGGTCGAACAGGTGGAGGCAGCCGCGCGCGTCGCCCAGCATCGGACGGACCCGCTCCCGCACCGACGGCGGCAGCATGCGGTGATTGAGGCGCAGGAAGACGTTCGCCTCCTCGCTCGCCTCGACGAGCGATACCTGAACGTTCTCCATCTCCGACGCGATGGACAGCCCGATCGCGCCCGATCCCGCGCACAGATCGGTGACCCGGACAAGGCCATCCTTGCCAGGCTTCGCCTCGCGCGCCAGATCGAGAGCGACCTGGGTCACGACCTCGGTCTCAGGACGCGGGATGAAGACACCCGAGCCGACATGCAGGTCGAGCCCGCGGAAGGGCGCGGTACCGGTGATGTGCTGCAGCGGCTCGCGATTCGCCCGGCGCGTGACACGCGCCTCGAGGAGGTCGTGATCGAGCACGTCCTCAGCCCAGTGGTCGTCGCGCGCAGCGGCGGTGCGCACGTCGGACGGCGACCAGCCGAACGTGTAGGCCATCAGCACGACAGCGTCGTGCTGCGGCGAGGGCACCCCGGCGTCGGCCAGCCGACGCGAGATCTCGCGAAGGCGCGCGCCTACCGTCGGCAACGTCAGTCCTCGTGCGCGGCGAGGCGGGCGGCCTCGTCGGCGTCGATCGCGGACTGGATGACGGGACCGAGATCGCCGCCGAGGACGTGATCCAGGTTGTAGGCCTTGTAGCCGGTGCGGTGATCCGCGATCCGGTTCTCAGGGAAGTTGTACGTGCGGATGCGCTCCGAACGGTCCACGGTGCGCACCTGCGACTTGCGCATGTCCTGCGCCTCGGCCTCCGCCGCCTCCTTCTGGGCGGCGAGCAGGCGGGCGCGAAGGATGCGCATGGCCGACTCCTTGTTCTGGAGCTGGCTCTTCTCGTTCTGGCAGCTCACCACGATCCCCGTGGGGATGTGGGTGAGGCGGACCGCGGAGTCGGTCGTGTTGACCGACTGGCCGCCGGGGCCGGACGAGCGGTACACGTCGACGCGGACCTCGTTCATGTCGAGCTCGACGTCCTCGACCTCCTCGGCCTCCGGGTACACGAGCACGCCGGCTGCGGAGGTGTGGATGCGGCCCTGCGACTCCGTCGCGGGCACACGCTGGACCCGGTGGACGCCGCCCTCGTACTTGAGGTGCGCCCACACGCCGTTCTCAGGGTCGACGCTGCCGGGAGCCTTGATCGCGACGGACAGGTCCTTGTAGCCGCCCATGTCGGTCTCGTTCGACTCGAGGATCTGCGTCTTCCAGCCCTGGTGCTCGGCGAACTTGAGGTACATCTTCAGCAGGTCGCCAGCGAAGAGCGCGGACTCCTCGCCGCCCTCGCCGGACTTGATCTCCATGATCACGTCGCGCGCATCGTCAGGGTCGCGCGGGATCAGGATGCGGCGGAGCTTCTCGGTCGCCTCCTCGGCGGCCTGCTCCAGCGCGGGGACCTCTGCGGCGAGCTCGGGATCGAGCTCGGCCATCTCCTGGGCGGCCTCGAGGTCGTCAGTGGCCGCCTTCCAGGCGCGATGCGCCGCGACGACGCGGCCGAGCTCCGCAAAACGCCTCCCGAGGGTCCGAGCGCGCCCCGCATCCGCGTGAACGGAGGGGTCGGCGAGCTGGTTCTCGATGTCGGCGTACTCGTCCAGCAGCGGCTGGACGGCAGCGAAGGCTTCTGCCACGTCGTCGCGGTGCTTCCGGCGTTACTTCTTGGCGCCGTAGCGCTTCTCGAAGCGGGCCACGCGGCCACCGGTGTCCATGATCTTCTGCTTGCCCGTGTAGAACGGGTGGCAGGCCGAGCAGACCTCGACGCTGATCGCGCCGGACTTCACGGTGGACTTGGTCTCGAACGTGCTACCGCAGGTGCACGTGACAGTGGTGGTCACGTACTCGGGGTGGATGTCCTTCTTCATGATCTCCCTTAGATGTGCGTCCGGGTCCTCGCGTACCTCGCTTCGGTGAACCGGATGCCATGGACCCGATCCGCAGACCGAGCCAACGGACTATTCTGCCACGCCTGTCAAGGGGTGAGCGAATCCCGCGCTCGCCCGGCTGCCTCGGCCGCTTCACTCCCTCGCGCAGCTCCCCGGCATCGCATGAGTGCCGGGAATCATCAGCCTCTCAGCACTCATGCGATGCCAGCGCGCAGGGGTGGCGTGCGCGGGTGGCACCCAGCCGTCGTCGTGCCCCGGGCGAGCGCACCGAAGCGGCGGGCGCGGCGGCCAGGACGACGCGACGGCAGGCTGAGGGCGACGACGCGCCAGCCGGAACAGCGAAGGGCCCCGGGAGCTGCTGCTCCCGGGGCCCTCGCCTCACCCGGACGACGCTGCAGCGTCGTCCGTACGCGCGCTACTTCTCCGCGTCGTCGGCTCCCGGCGTGGTCTTCGCGACCTGCATGAGGAACTCGGTGTTGGTCTTGTTCTCCTTGAGCTTGCCCAGGAGGAGCTCGATGGCCTGCTGCTGCTCGAGCGCGGTGAGCACGCGACGCAGCTTCCACATGATCTTCAGCTCCTCGGCGCTCATGAGGATCTCCTCGCGGCGCGTGCCCGACGCGTTCACGTCGACAGCCGGGAAGATGCGGCGGTCGGCGAGCGTGCGGGAGAGCTTGAGCTCCATGTTTCCGGTGCCCTTGAACTCCTCGAAGATGACCTCGTCGGCCTTGGAGCCGGTCTCGACGAGCGCGGTCGCGAGGATCGTGAGGGAGCCGCCGTGCTCGATGTTGCGAGCCGCGCCGAAGAAGCGCTTGGGCGGGTAGAGGGCCGACGAGTCGACACCACCGGAGAGGATGCGGCCCGAGGCGGGGGCGGCGATGTTGTACGCGCGGCCCAGGCGGGTGATCGAGTCGAGCAGCACGACCACGTCCTGACCCATCTCGGTCAGACGCTTCGCGCGCTCGATCGCGAGCTCGGCGACCGCCGTGTGGTCGGACGCGGGACGGTCGAACGTCGAGGCGATGACCTCGCCGCGGACCGTGCGCTGCATGTCCGTGACCTCCTCGGGGCGCTCGTCGACGAGCACGACCATGAGGTGGACCTCGGGGTTGTTCTGCGAGATCGCGTTCGCGATCGACTGCAGGAC
This sequence comes from Demequina zhanjiangensis, assembly GCF_030418315.1. GTDB lineage: Bacteria > Actinomycetota > Actinomycetes > Actinomycetales > Demequinaceae > Demequina > Demequina zhanjiangensis. The sequence continues at coordinate 421,752 of NZ_JAUHPV010000001.1, read as the reverse complement.
GAGGGTCTTACCGGCCTTGGGCGGGGAGACGATGAGGCCTCGCTGGCCCTTACCGATCGGCGCGACCAGGTCGATCACGCGGTTCGTCATGTTGCGCGACTCGGTCTCGAGGTGCAGGCGCTGCTGCGGGTACAGCGGCGTCAGGTCGCCGAAGACCGGACGGCCCTTGGCGTCCTCGGGGGCCTGGCCGTTGACCTGGCTGATCGAGGCGAGCGCCGAGAACTTCTGACGCTGACCGCGCTCGCCCGGGCGGGGCGGGCGCGCGGTGCCGGCCACGGCGTCTCCGCGGCGCAGACCGTACTTGCGGACCTGGTTCTGCGAGACGTACACGTCGGCCTTGCCGGGCAGGTAGCCGGCGGTGCGGATGAAGGCGTAGTTGTCGAGCACGTCGACGATGCCGCCGATGGGGGTGATCTCCTCACCCTCGCGCGGTGCGTCCTCGTCCTGCGCCTGGCGCTGCGAGCCGCCGTCGTTGCTGCCGCCGCCCTCGTTGCCCTCGCGGTCACGGTTGCGGCCTCGGCCACGGCCGCGGCCACGGCGGCGTCGGCTGCCGCGGTCCCCCTCGCCGTCGTCCTGGTTGTTCTGGTTGTTGTTGCGGTTGCCGCCGTTGTTGTTGCCCTGACGGCGCTCGCCACCGTCGGAGTCGCCGGACGCGGCGAGCGAGACGGCCTCCTTGGCGCGACGCGCGCGCTCGTCGGGGGTCTCGTCGCCCTGGTCGGCGTTCGCGGCCTGGTCGTTGCCGGCGTTGCGGGAGTCGGCCGAGGGCAGCTCGATCGTGAGCTCAGGCTGAGCGTCGGAGCCCGCCTTCGCCTCAGGCTCGGCCTGCTTCTTGGGCGCAGACTTCTTGGAGGCCGCCTTCTTGGGCTCTGCCTTCTTCTGCTCAGCGTTCTTGGGCTCCGCGTTCTTGGGCTCCGCAGCCTTGGACGGCACCACGCCGCCGTTGCGGATGGCCTCGACCAGGTCGGACTTGCGCATGCGCGCGGTGCCGGAGACACCGAGCTCGGCCGCAAGTGCCTGGAGCTGGGGAAGCTTCATCGCTGAGAGGGCCGCGGTGTTGTCGGCGGCCGTCGTCGTGTCGGTCACGTACTTTCCTTCCCTCGCACGAGCACGCTTGGCTTCTGAGTGCGAGTCCGATCCACGCGGGTACGTACGCGTATGCGCCATCGAAGGACGGACGCCTCACACGTGGATTGCTGTCCGCCGGGGCGATACGCGCCGTTCCGGGGGAAGCACGCCCAGCGTAGCACCGCGCTCACCCCTGCACAATCGGCGTTCGCGGCGCGTCGCGCGCATCTGTTGCTGGCCTCCGCGGGCGGGCATAGCCTCGCCGAAGGAGGGCCCTTGCCGAGGGCCCGCGGGGGTAAGGACCAGGCTATGGGACTCGGGCCAATCGAAGTGGTGACCATCGGCTTCGCGCACGGGAGGTTCGACGGGTCGATCATGCCGGAGCTGGAACGGCTCGTGGGCTCCGGCGTGATCAGGATCGTCGACGCCGTGATGGTGAGCAAGGACGCCGACGGCGCGGCGACGGTGCTGGAGATCCAGGACGGGGCGGACGACGCGCTGGGCGCCCTGGCGGCGATCGTGTCCGAGATCGATGGCCTGATCTCCGAGGAGGACGTGGACGAGCTGGTCGAGGACCTGCCCGTCGGCGCGGCGGCGGCGATCCTGTGCTTCGAGCACACGTGGGTCGTCCCGCTGCGGGACGCGATCGCGACGGCGGGCGGCGAGCTGCTCGACACCGTGCGCATCCCTGGCCCCGTGGCCGACGAGGTGCTCGAGGCCGTCGCGGCCCTCGGGGACGAGTAGCCGAGCAACCGAGTAGCAAGGAGCGATCATGCCCAGGAGAGTCGGCAGGCCGGGCCTGCTCGGAACGATGGCGCGGACGGCGGTCATCTCGGGCACCGCGACCGCGGTGTCGGGGAACGTGGCGCGCAGGCAGGCGGCGCGAGCGCAGCAGCGGTCGGCACCGATGCAGCAGGCCCCGGTGCAGCAGGGCTACGTGGAGGCGGTGCCGGCCCAGGCGCCGCCACAGGTGGCCGCGGCGCCGTCTGCGGGCGACGACCTCATGGCGCAGCTTGCGAAGCTCGGGGAGATGCGAGCCGCCGGCCTGCTGGACGACGCGGAGTTCGCCGCCGCCAAGGCCAAGCTCCTCGCCTGACGGAGCGCGGTCGCGCACGCGGCGTGGCGATCGAGGCGTGCAACCCGTCGGCCCTACTCTGCGAGCAACGGCGCTGACGGGGGCGCCGCGACGAGAGGCTGCGCCATGACGTCCTGGGCTGCTCAGGTGAGGGAGACCCGCTGGTCGGGTCGGCTGAACACCGTCGACTACATGCGGGATGCGGTGTTCTTCGACGGCGCGGCGGCGAAGGTGCGCTCCATGCACACGCGCTTCTGGCTGCTCCTGCTGCTCGCGAGCGCGATCGCTACTGCGGGGATCGTGGCGAACTCCACGGCGACCGTGATCGGCGCGATGATCGTCGCGCCGCTGATGCGCCCCATCCAGGGGACGATGCTCTCCACCGTGCTCGGAGACCATCGGAACCTGGTCCGATCGGTCGCGCTGATGCTGTCGGGCGCCGCGGCCGCGGTGGGAGTCGGGTTCCTGCTTGGACTGCTCGTCGTGTCGCCGATGACTGCGGAGACGAACTCGCAGATCGCGGGCCGGGTGTCCCCCGGACTGGTCGATCTTTTCGCGGCGCTGGCCGTGGGCGTCGTCGGATCGATCGCGCTGATCCGGTCCGACATCTCCGACACCCTCCCAGGCGTGGCGATCGCGATCTCGCTCGTGCCGCCGCTGTGCGCTGCCGGCCTGGCGCTCGAGTCGGGCGAGCCGGGGCAGGCCTTCGGCGCCGTGCTGCTGTTCGCGACCAACGTCGCGGCCATCCTGGCGACCGGCGCGCTGATCATGGGGGTGTTCGGGTACTCGCGCCTGAGACTTGAGGCCTCAGATGACAAGGAGGCGGAGCGTCGGCGTCGTTCCCGCACCTATCTCACGATGGCGGCGCTGGTGCTCGCGGTGAGCGGACCTCTCACCTGGTCGACGGCGCACGCGATCCAGAACAACTCGCGGATCGCGCAGATCCGCACCTATGTCAACGAGGCGGCCGCCGGATCCAAGTGGACGATCGTGTCCGTCACGGCGCGCGAGAACAGCATGGTGCATGTCCTCATCAAGGGCACTCCCCCGCTTCCGGACGTGGAGGCCGTCTACGAGGACATGGCCGAGTCGGGCCTGGACGTGGACACGATCATCCTGGAGTTCGTGCCGTCGTACACGTTCGACTCGGAGGGTGAGCGGGACTCGTTCTGAGGTCGGTTCAGTCGGGTTCGAAGACGGGGAACTCGATGCGGGTGAGCAGCTGCTCGGGAGGGGTCTCGCCCGGGTCGTTCAGGTAGATCTCCCGGGGCCCGCCTCCGGGAAGCAGCCCCGCCTCGCGCATCTGACCCGCGGCCGTTATATACGTGCGACCGAGCTCGCTGTACGGACCTTCATGCATGAACACGGCGACGTGCGCGGTGGGCATCTCGGAGACCTGGACGACGTCGTCGCCCCGAGTTCCGCGCGGCACGGGCACCGCCGTCTCGAACACGACGGGGGCGCCGTCAGCCATCGGCTCGGGGTAGATCGTCATCGGAGGGCCGACGGGGGCCGCACCCTGTGCGGAGAGGAGGCTCATGATGCGGCCGAATCCCCGACCCATGGCGTCGGCCATCTCCTCCATCGCGCAGCTGTCGCGAATGCTGGCGATCGTCCTCGCCTCGACGGTCTCGACGGTCATCGACATGAGGCACCTCCCCTGGCGACGACTTGCCCGCGTCAGCCCTCCTTACGGTACGTCGCTGGAACGCGGGCCGCATCAGGGACGGCCCAGCGGAGCCAGGTGGCGGCCCTGCGCGCCTGGTCGGTCCCGCGCTGCGGCCCTTTGTCAGGCTCGGTCGACGTCCGCGTCGTCGATCTCCTCTCCCCGATGCGGCGGGGCGTCCGGGCGGGGCACCGACGGATCGTCGAAGGCCACCGGCACCGCGCCAGAAGGCGGGTTGACCGGGTCGATCGGCGGCTCGACCTCGTCGATCGGCGCCGAGAACTGCGCCTCGTACAGGCGCGCGTACGCACCCTTCGCCGCGAGGAGCTCGTCGTGCGTGCCCTTCTCGACGATCGAGCCGTGCTCCATCACGAGGATCAGGTCGGCGTCGCGGATCGTGGACAGCCGGTGTGCGATCACGAACGCCGTGCGGTCACGGCGGAGCTTCTCCATGGCGTGCTGCACGAGCAGCTCGGTGCGGGTGTCGACGGAGCTCGTCGCCTCGTCCAGGATCAGCACCTGCGGCTGGGAGACGAACGCACGCGCGATCGTGATGAGCTGGCGCTCGCCGACCGAGACGTTCGTGGCGTCGTCGTCCAGCACGGTGTCGTAGCCGTCGGGAAGCGAGTGGACGAAGCGGTCCACGTAGGCGGCCTTGGCGGCGTCGAGGATCTCGTCCTCCGTCGCACCCTCGCGCCCGTAGGCGATGTTGTCCCGGATCGTGCCTCCGAAGAGCCACGCGTCCTGAAGGACCATGCCGGTGCGGGAGCGGAGATCATCCCTGGTCATCTTGGCGATGTCCGCGCCGTCGAGCGTGATCCGGCCGCCGTTCAGCTCGTAGAAGCGCATCACGAGGTTGACGAGCGTCGTCTTGCCGGCGCCGGTCGGACCCACGATCGCGACGGTGCGGCCCGGCTCCACGACCAGGTCCAGGTTGTCGATCAGCGGCTTGTCCTCGACGTACCGGAACGTGACGTCCTCGAACACAAGACGCCCGTGGTTGTCCTCGGGCGACTGCGCCGGGTCCTCATCGGGGCTCTGCTCCTCGGCGTCGAGCAGCTCGAACACCCGCTCCGCGCTTGCCACGCCGGACTGCATGAGGTTGGCCATGGAGCCGAGCTGGGTGAGCGGCTGCTGGAACTGTCGCGAGTACTGGATGAACGCCTGCACGTCACCGAGCGGGAGGCTGCCGTTGGTGACCATCACCCCGCCGACGACGGCGACGGCGACGTACACGAGGTTCCCGACGAACATCGTGGACGGCATGATGATGCCGGAGATGAACTGGGCGCCGAAGCTCGCCTCGTAGAGCTCCTCGTTCTTGCGCGCGAACTCCTGCTGCGTCTCCTTCTGGCGGCCGAACACCTTGACGAGCGCGTGACCCGTGTAGCCCTCCTCGATCTGGCCGTTGAGGTCGCCCGTGTACTTCCACTGCTCGACGAACTTGGGCTGCGAGCGCTTGGCGACCTGCATCACGATGCCGAGCGTGAGGGGGATCGAGACGATCGCGACGAGAGCGAGCCACGGCGAGATGTAGATCATCATGGCGAGCACGCCGACGACGGTGAGCAGCGACGTGAAGAGCTGGCTGAGCGTCTGCTGGAGCGTCTGCGACACGTTGTCGATGTCGTTGGTGACGCGCGACAGGAGCTCGCCGCGCTGGTGGCGGTCCACGTAACTGAGGGGCAGGCGGTGGATCTTCGCCTCGACCTGCTCGCGCAGGCGGTAGACGGTGCGCTGCGTGATGCCGTTGAGGATGTACCCCTGGATGAACTGCAGCAGGGCCGCGCACAGGTAGATGACGATCAGCCAGGCGAGGATCGTGTGGACCCGCCCGAAGTCGATCCCGGTCCCGCTGATGAGGCCCTCGAACACGATCGTGGTCGCGTTGCCGAGGATCTTGGGGCCTGTCACGTTGAGCGCGACGGACGCGGCCCCCAGGAAGATCACGAACCAGACGAGGCCCTTCTCGGGGCGCAGGTGGCCGGCCAGACGCCTGAGGGACCCCTTGAAGTCGGAGGCCTTCTCGGCGGGCGCGCCACCCATGCCGTGCCCCATCGGGCCGGGGCCGCCCCGGCGCTGCTGCGGCCGGTTCTGCGTCTCGGTGCTCATGCCGCCTCCACTCGCAGCTGCGTGCTGACGATCTCCTGGTAGGTCTCGGACGTCTCCAGCAGCTCGGCGTGCGTGCCACGAGCGATGATCCGGCCATCCTCGAGCACCAGGATCTGGTCGGCGTCGACGATCGACGACACACGCTGCGCGACGACGAGCACTGTCGTCTCGGCGAACTCCCGCGCGAGCGCGGCTCTCAGCCTGGCGTCCGTCGCGGTGTCGAGCGCGGAGAACGAGTCGTCGAATACCAGGATGTCGGGCCGCCTCACGAGCGCTCTCGCGATCGCGAGGCGTTGCCGCTGGCCTCCCGAGACCGAGGTGCCACCCTGGGCGACCTCCGTATCGAGCCCGTCGGGCATCGCGCGGACGAAGTCGGCGCCCTGCGCGACCTCGAGCGCGTGCCAGAGCTCCTCGTCGGTCGCGTCGGGGGCGCCGTATCGGAGGTTCGACGCGACGGTGCCCGAGAACAGGTAGGGGCGCTGGGGGACGATCCCGAGCCGCGACCACAGCGCTTCGAGCCCGGCCTCGCGCACGTCGACGCCGGAGACACGGATGGCGCCGGAGGTCGCGTCGTACAGACGGGGCACCAGGCCGACGAGGGTGGACTTGCCCGCGCCCGTCGAGCCGATGACGGCCGTCGTCGTGCCGGGGTCGGCGGTGAAGGTGATGTCGCCGAGCACCGGCTGCTCCGCGCCCGGGTAGGCGAAGTCGACGCGGTCGAAGACGAGCTCGCCCGGAGCGGGGAACTCGGTGACCGGGGCGTCGGCCTCCAGCACCGTGGTCTCGGTCTCGAGGACCTCGCCGATGCGGTCGGCGGAGACGGTCGCGCGCGGCAGCATGACGAACAGGAAGGTCGCCATCATCACAGACATCAGGATCTGGATCAGGTAGGTGAGGAACGCGGTGAGCGCTCCCACCTGCATCTGGCCGTTGTTCACGCGGTCCGCACCGAACCAGATGACCGCGACGGAGCTGAGGTTCAGCACTACGAACACGATGGGGAACATGGCGGCCATCAGCCGACCCGCCTTGAGGGCCGACTCGGTGACGTCCTCGTTGGCCTTCGCGAAGCGTCGTGTCTCGACCGGCTCGCGCACGAACGCGCGGACCACGCGGATACCGGTGAGCTGCTCGCGCAGCACCTGGTTGACGCGGTCGATCCGCTTCTGCATGCGCTGGAAGTGGGGAACCATGCGGGTGACGATCGCCATCACGGCGATCAGCAGGACCGGGATCGCGACCACCATGATCCAGGACAGGCCCGCGTCCTGGTGGACGGCCATGATCACTCCGCCGATCGCCATGAACGGGGCGCTCACGAGCATCGTCGCGCCCATGAGCACGAGCATCTGCACCTGCTGGACGTCGTTCGTGGTCCGGGTGATGAGCGACGGCGCCCCGAAGCGCTGCACCTCCGCCTCGGAGAAGGAACCGGCGCGGGCGAAGATGCGGCTGCGGAGATCGCGGCCGACGCGCATCGCGAGCTTGGCTCCGAAGTACACGGCGCTGATCGCACAGGCCACCTGGACCAGGGTGAGCGCGAGCATGATGCCACCCACGCTCCAGATATGACCCAGGTCCCCGACGGCCACACCGTTGTCGATGATGTCGGCGTTGAGGCTGGGCAGGTAGAGGTTCGCGATCGACTGCGCGAGCTGGAAGGCGATGATGCCGCCCAGCAGGCCCATGTACGGCCGTATCGATGAGGTGAGGAGCTTCCAGAGCATCTAGCTGTCCCCTTCCCGGGAGATTCCGCGGAGGATGAAGTCGGTGAGCTCGTCGGCCGTGATCTCGCGGCCGGAGCGGATGAAGGGCATCGAGGTGCCGAAGACCAGGACGCGGAGGTAGTCGACGGCGATGGCCGGTTCGACGCGGAGCTCGGCGCGGTGCGGCTCAAGGAGCCGTTCGACGACGCCGGTGGCCTCGCCGAGGGGGCCTGCGTCGTCGCGGTGACCGTGGTGGCGCGCGTGATCCCTCGGTCCGAGCGCGGACATGAAGGCGATCACGCGTCGCACCTGGTCATGGAGCAGCGTGACGATCTGCGCGACCTTGGCCTCGAGCGGGCCGGCGCTGTCGATGCGTTCGAGCTGCGCGAGCGTGGCTGAGGAGTCCATGACTCGAAGTACCGCGGCATCGATGAGCGCGTTCTTGTCCTCGAAGACGCGGAAGACCGTGCCCTCGGCGACTCCGGCTGCATCCGAGATCTGGCGGGTGGTGACCTCGGCGCCGTGCTCGAGGATGAGCGGGATCGCGGCATCGAGGATGTGGGCTCGCCTGTCGTCGGGCGACATCCTGGGCGCGCGGCCGGACGGTGGCGCGGCCACGCCTACACCCTGCCCACGCATCACGCCTGTCACGGCGTCACACTAAGTGAGTGAGTGCTCACTTCGCAAGTTTCGACGAGCATCGATCCCCCTTGCCCACGTGACGGTCGACTCGGTGTGGTCGACCGCCTCGAACCCCGCCTTCGGATAGAACGCCTGCGCTCCCTCGTTCGCCAGCTCGGCGACAAGATGCACTCCACGCACCCCACGCGCCGCGAGGAGAGCGCACGCCGCCTCGATCAGCGCACGCCCCGCGCCCCTGCCCTGCTGATCCGGCAGCAGGTCGATGTGCAGGTGCGCCGGATAGTCCCCGACCGCCTCGCCGAGCATCCGCTCGGGATCCGCTGCCGAAGGAAGCAGCCACGCATCGTCCACCGTCGACGGAGTGTGAAGCGGCACCCTCGACGGCCACCACTCCTCCACGAACCACCGCTGGAACGCCTCGGTGTCGGAGGTGCCGAGCACGTAGCCCCGAGCCTCCCCGTCGACGTCCCACACCAGGCAGAAGCCTCCGGGACCATCGAGGTACGGGGTGGCATAGACGTCCGCGAGCGCCGTGTCGTCGCAGAAGAGCCCCGTCGCATCGCCGCCCTGGCGCCCGGTGAGCAGGCAGATGCGCGCGATCTGCTCGCGATCAGCCGGGCCAGCGGGGCGAATTGTCACGGTTCGACGCTACCCCTGAGGACGGACATGCGCCGGTCCAGATCAGCGCTATTGGACCGCGACCAGGAGTGTCAGACGCCGACGGGCTCCCCCGTCGCGCCTGCCACGCGGCCGACTGTGTGGAACGCGCGCCACTGCTGGTCACCGATGCCCTGAATCGACTCAGGCATCCCGGAGCCGAGACCCGCAGCCTCAAGGGAGTCGCCCATGACGAGCACAGACGGCCCCGCGCCGGAGATGACCGCCGCGAGCCCCTGCTCGCGCAGGTGGCGCATGAGCACCATGGCGGGTCCGAGCACGTCGGCCCGGTAGTTCTGGTGGAGCTTGTCCTCGGTCGCGTCGAGCAGAAGCTCGGGACGTCCGGCGAGCGCGTGCACGAGCAGTGCCGCGCGCCCGGCGTTGAACGCGGCGTGGCTGTGCGGCACGTCGGGAGGCAGAACGGCGCGCGCCTCCTTGGTGGGGAGCGTCACGGCGGGAACGAGCACTGCGGTCTCGATCGACTCGCCGACCTCGAGCGCGGCGGCGTGCGGCCTGCGGCCTTCGGTCCACGCGACGGTCGCGCCTCCGTAGATCGCCGGCGCGGCGTTGTCGGGATGGCCCTCGAACACCGTGGCGAGCCTGAGCGCCTCGGCACGGTCGAGCGCCTCCGGCTCGGCGATCATGGCGCGCGCGGCGGTGATGCCTGCGACGACGGCGGCGGCCGATGAGCCGAGGCCGCGACCGTGTGGGATGCGGTTGATCGCACGGATCGCGAGTCCGGTCTGAGAGGCGCCGACGTGGTCGAGCGCGGCGCGGATCGCTTGGACCACCAGGTGGGACTCGTCGCGCGGAAGCGTCTCGGCGCCCTCGCCCTCGATCTCCATCTCGATGGACGTGGAGGCGATGGCGCGCACCTCGAGCTCGTCGCGCAGACCGAGCGCCATGCCGAGCGAGTCGAAGCCGGGGCCTAGGTTGCCCGAGGTGGCGGGCACGGACACCCGCACGTGGTCGGAAGCGATCCTCATGGCTAGAGCCCCAGGACCTTGGCGGCCGCCTCGGTGTCGACGGGGATCACCGTGGGCTCGACCTCGTGACCCGCGAGCGCGGTCGCGGTGTCCTTGAGGCCGTTGCCGGTGACGGTGCACGTGATGGTCGCGCCCTTCGGCACCTCGCCGAGTGCAGCCGCGGCGAGCAGGCCTGCGATCGGTGCGGCGGAGGCGGGCTCGACGAACACGCCGACGTCGGCTGCGAGACGTGCCTGGGCGTTGAGGATCTGGGCGTCGGAGACGGCGCGGATCCAGCCGCCTGACTCGTCACGCGCGGCGGTCGCGAGGTCCCACGAGGCGGGCTTGCCGATGCGGATCGCGGTCGCGACGGTCTCGGGGTCCTTGATGGGATGGCCCGCGACGAAGGGCGCGGCGCCGGCGGCCTGCACTCCCCAGATCTTCGGCAGGTGGGTGGCGTCGCCGTGCTCGAGCGCTTCCTTGAAGCCCATCCAGTACGCGGAGATGTTGCCGGCGTTGCCGACGGGCAGCATGTGGATGTCGGGGGCGTCGCCCAGCTGGTCGACGATCTCGAAGGCGCCGGTCTTCTGCCCCTGGAGGCGGTAGGGGTTGACGGAGTTGACGAGCGCGATGGGGTAGTTCTCTGACAGGTCGCGGACGATGTCGAGGCACTCGTCGAAGTTGCCGTCCACCTGGACGAGCTCGGCGCCGTGCACGATCGCCTGCGCCATCTTGCCTGCGGCGATCTTGCCCTGGGGGATCATGACGACGCAGCGCAGTCCGGCGTGCGCGGCGTAGGCCGCGGCGGAGGCGGAGGTGTTGCCCGTGGAGGCGCAGACGACGGTGTGGTCGCCGTCCTTCACGACCTGCGTGATGGCCGACGTCATGCCGCGGTCCTTGAAGGAGCCCGTGGGGTTCATCCCCTCGACCTTCACGAAGACGTTCGCGCCGACCTCCTTGGAGATGGACGGCGCGGGCACGAGCGGCGTGCCGCCTTCGCCGAGCGTGACGATGGTGTCGCCCTCGTCGAAGGGCATCCGGTCCAGGTACTCGCGGATGATGCCGTTCCAGACGTGCGCCATCACTCCCCCTCGATTCGCAGCACGGAGCTGATGTCGAGCACGGCGTCGAGGACCTTGAGGTCCTTGAGCACCTGTGCCATGTCGGACTCGGGCGCGCGGTGCGTCGCGATGACGAGCTCCGCGTGGCCCTCGTGGTTGGCGGGCTTCTGCCGCACGGTCTCGATGGAGACGCCACGTCGTCCCAGGGTGCCGGCGATCTCGGCGAGCATGCCGGGCTCGTCGACGACGAACATGCGCAGCTGGAAGCGCGAGGTCACCTGGTCGATGTCCAGCACGGGGCTGTCGGCGTAGTTGGACTCAAGGGGGCCTCGTCCGCCCTGCGCGATGTGGCGTGCGACGGACACGATGTCACCGAGCACGGCCGACGCGGTGGGCGCCCCTCCGGCTCCCTGGCCGTAGAACATGAGCTCGCCTGCGGCCTCGGCCTCGACGAACACGGCGTTGAATGCGCCGTGGACCCCTGCGAGCGGGTGCGAGAGCGGCACGAGCGCGGGGTGGACGCGGACGGCGACGCCCTCGTCGGCCCGTTCGGCGATGGCGAGCAGCTTGATGGCGTGGCCGGACTCGGCTGCGGCGGCGACGTCGGCGGCGGTGACGGAGGAGATGCCCTCGCGGTGCACCACGTCGAGCGAGACGCGCTGGTGGAAGGCGAGCGACGCGAGGATCGCGGCCTTGGCGGCTGCGTCGTAGCCCTCGACGTCGGCGGTCGGGTCGGCCTCGGCGTAGCCCAGGCGCTGCGCCTCGGCGACGACGTCCTCGTATGCGAGTCCCTTGGTGGTCATCTCGTCGAGCACGTAGTTCGTGGTGCCGTTGACAATGCCGAGGATGCGCGTGACGTGGTCGCCTGCGAGCGACTCGCGCACCGGGCGGACGATCGGGATGGCACCCGCCACGGCGGCCTCGAAGTAGAGGTCCACTCCTGCGGCGTCGGCGGCCTCGTACAGCTCGGGGCCGTGGGCGGCGAGCAGCGCCTTGTTCGCGGTGACGACGGAGGCGCCGGCGGCGATCGCCTGGAGGATGTGCGTGCGGGCAGGCTCGATGCCCCCCATGACCTCGACCACGACGTCGGCCGCGTCGATCAGCGCCTCCACGTCCGACGTGAGCGCGTCCACCGGGACGACGGCATCGCGCGGCACGGACGTGTCGCGCACGTAGACGCCTTCGAGCACGACGGGCGCGCCGACGCGCCAGGCGAGGTCGTCGGCCTGCTCGGTGAGCAGCCGCACCACCTGGGTTCCGACGGTGCCGCATCCGAGGACGGCGATCTTCACGGGATCCTTCAGCGCTCCAGACACGGCCCCCAGCCTAGCCGAGCGCTACCGCGCCCTGTCCCCTGGTTCGTGCAGGATGAACAGGTGACGGAACGGGACGTGCTGGACCCTGAGCGGTGGCGCTGGCGACGGCTGTGGCGCTTCGGCGTCGGCTTCGTGTGGCTCGAGCTCCAGTCGCTCGTGTTCGCGATCGCGATCTTCGCGGCGCTGGCGATCACGTCGGTCGTCGAGCTGCCGATCCCCCGGTACGACGCGCTCCTGCTGTTCGCCCTCCTCCTCACCGTCGTCCTGTGGGCGACCGGGTGGGAGACGACGCGCGAGGTGGGGGTGATCCTCGCCTTCCACCTCATCGGGCTGGGACTCGAGCTGTTCAAGGTGAGCGTGGGCTCGTGGGTGTACCCGGACGAGGCGTGGTCGAAGGTGGGCGGGGTGCCGCTGTACTCGGGCTTCATGTATGCGGCCGTCGGGTCGTACATCGTGCAGGCGTGGCGACGCTTCGACCTGAGGGTGACGGGCTTCCGACTGTGGCCCATGACTTTACTCGCGGTCGCGGCGTACGCGAACTTCTTCACTCACCACTGGATCCCGGACCTGCGATGGCTGATCGCGGCGGGCTTCCTGATCGAGCTGCGGGGCACGCTCGTCCACTTCACCGTGCGCGAGCCTCGCTACCGGATGCCGCTCGTGCTGTCCTTCCTCGCGATCGGGCTCGCGCTGTGGTTCGCCGAGAATGCGGCCACCCTGCTGGGCGCGTGGGCGTACCCGGACCAGCTCGTCGCGTGGACCATGGTGCACGTGGGCAAGGTGGGCTCGTGGTCGCTGCTCGTCTCGCTGAGCTTCGTGATCGTCGCCGCGCTCAAGCATCTGGAGGGGGTGCTCGACGGCCGTGAGGACGACAAGCCGAGCGTCGTCGTGACCCGCCGCCGAGAGAGAGCGCAGCGGCGCGCCGAGGCGCGCCGGGAACGTGAGGACCAGGGCCCGGAGTCGGGTCAAGAGCAGGGGTCTCAGGACCGTAGCCTGGAGACATGACCCGTCCCGCTCGCGTCCTCATGATCTGCTCCGGCAACATCTGCCGCTCCCCCGCCATGCACTACCTGGCGCAGCGCGACTGGGGCGATGCTGCGGAGGTCCGCTCGGCGGGCACGTGGGCCGAGACCGGGATGGACGCGACGAGGGAGATCCGGAAGTCTGCCCGCGAGCGCGCCGGCCTTGAGATGCCTCGCCACCGACCCACGCAGCTCGACTCGGACCTGCTCGGGTGGGCCGACCTGGTGCTGGTTGCCACGAGCCAGCACACGCGGTGGATCTCCCAGAACGAGGGGCTGCTGCCGGACCACGTGTTCGCGATCAAGGAGGCGGTGGAGCTCGCGGAGCGCGCCCCGGCCCCCGAGGGCGAGACTCCGGAGGAACGGCTCGTGAACGCCGCCGCCGCACTGCACGCCGAACGCCTGCGCGAGGAGGCGCCGCTCAGAAGCCTCGACGACCCGTGGTCCCACCCGCAGGCGGTGTTCGACCGCGTCATGGACGAGATCGTGGAGGCGATCGACGCGCTGGGGGCCTGGGCACGGGTCTAGGACTGGTCCGAGGCTGACGACCGCGTCACCGGTCGTCCTACTGCACGCCGGCCGCACCTCGACCGCTAGTGCGCGTCGTACTCCGCGCGTGAGCGCTCAAGGTCGGGGACCGCGCCTTGGAGCAGGTCGGCGAGCTCGCGCAGACGCGTTGCGATGTCGCGGCCGAGCGGGGTGAGCGCATAGTCGACGCGCGGCGGCCTGCTGCCGTGATCGGTGCGCGTGAGGAGGCCCTCGCGCTCCAGCGCGTGGAGCGCCTGGGACAGCATCTTCTCGCTGACCCCTTCGACCTGACGGCGGAGCTCGCCGAAGCGCTGGGGCCCGTCGACGAGCGCGAGCAGCACGAGCGAGGCCCACTTGCCGGTGACCGCCTCGAACGCCGCGCGTGAGCTGCAGGCGCTCGCGAAGACGTTCGCGACGAGCTCCTGGCTCGGCGCGTCGGTCTCGTGAGCCTCGGCTGTCATGCCCTCCAGGGTACTCCTGTTTCGCTATGGAATAGAAAGCACTATCGAATAGTTAGTATGGAGCGACGGCGGTTCACGCCGCCCAGCTGAACGACCGGGACCATCCCGGAGCACATCGCGGGATGCCCGCAGTCACGAAAGGGACCTCATGACCACCTACGCAGTCACCGGAGCCTCCGGCCAGCTCGGCCGCAAGATCGTCCAGTCGCTCCTGGACCTCCACATCTCCCCCTTCGACGTGATCGCGCTCGCTCGCGACACCGCCAAGGTCGAGGACCTCGCCGAGCTCGGCGTGCGCACCCGCCGCGCGGACTACAACGAGCCCGCCTCGCTCGACGCCGCGCTCGAGGGCGTCGACCGCCTCGTGCTCGTGTCCAGCTCCGAGGTCGGCCAGCGCGCCGCCCAGCACAAGGCCGTCCTCGAGGCCGCGGAGAAGGCAGGCGTGCAGCGCATCGCCTACACCTCGCTGCTCAAGGCCGATTCCTCGTCGCTCGGCCTCGCTCCCGAGCACGTCGCGACCGAGGAGATGCTCACCGCGTCCTCGATCGAGACCACCTTCCTGCGCAACTCCTGGTACACCGAGAACTACACCGCGCAGATCCCGGGCTACGTGGAGCGCGGCGCGATCGTCGGCGCCGCCGGCGACGCCCAGCTCTCGACCGCGACCCGTGGCGACTTCGCCGACGCCGCCGCGGCTGCGATCACCGCCGACACCGTGAAGCCCGTCTACGAGCTCGCCGGCGCGACCTACACGTTCGCCGAGCTGGCCGCCGCGATCTCGGCAGCGACCGGCAAGGACGTCGTCTACACGAACGTCACCGTCGAGGAGCTCGCCGCCGGCATGGTGGCCGCAGGCATGGACGAGGGCACCGCGGGCTTCTGGGCCTCGATCGACGCAGGCATCGCCGCGGGCGACCTCTACACCGACTCGACCGACCTCGCCGACCTGATCGGCCGCACGCCGACCACGCTCGAGGACGCCGTCAAGGCCGCGCTCTAAGCACCGCACCTCCGCACTCGCCGCGAGGCGACTGCACCGTCACGAGGGCCGCTCTCCCGCTCCGGGGGCGCGGCCCTCGTCGCGTCCGGGCCCTGCTTAGCGCGGGAGCACCCGGCTCAGGGCTGGAGCACCCGAATCAGGTCGTTCCGCAGCAGCGCGAGGGACGACCCGAACACTGCACCGTGCAGGACGTAGCCGTCGGTGACGTGGTACATCGACTCGGCGAGCTCGCGTACGGACCGGTCAGTGCGGACGAGTCCCTGCTCGGTGAGGATCGTGACGAACACGGCGAGGTTGTCGATCCACTGCCCGTACAGCTCGGTGAGCGCCTCGAGCATCTCAGGCTTGTCGCGCATGGCGAACCTGAACTCGGAGAGCATCGCGGTGTCGGGGAGGCCCTCTCCCACTCCTAGCCAGCCTGTCGCAGCCTCGAGCCCCTCGTTGATGGACGCGAAGCTGCGCCCTGCGAAGTTCCCCCACCAGCTCTCCATGAGCGATCCGCGGAAGCGCATCACCTCAAGGAAGTAGCCCTCCTTGGAGCCGAAGTGGAAGTAGACGGCGCCCTTCGTGTGACCCGTGCCGCGCACCACGTCGTCCACGCTGGTCGCGACATAGCCGGCGATCGGGAAGCGGGCGGCGCCGAGCTCGAGCAGGTCGGCACGTGTGGCCTCACGCTTGACGTCGAACTTGGTCCGACGGGGCTGCTCGCTCATGTGCCCATCATAGGAATCGACGTGACGTACCCCGCCGCGTCAGTCGGGGGCGACGTCCCAGCGCAGCAGGTCCTCCATGGTGTCGCGGCGGATCAGCAGCGTGGCCTCACCGTCCCTGACGGACACCACCGCGGGCCGCAGGAGCCCGTTGTAGTTGTTCGCCATGACGCGGCCGTACGCGCCGGTCGCGGGCACGGCGAGCAGGTCGCCACGGTCCACGTCTCCGGGGAGCTCGACGTTGCGGACCACGATGTCGCCGCTCTCGCAGTGCTTGCCGACCACGCGGCTGAGCTTCGGGTGCTCGTCGGACAGGCGGGCTGCGAGGGTCGCGGAGTATTCCGCGCCATAGGTGATGGTGCGCATGTTGTCGCTCATGCCGCCGTCGACGGCGACATAGGCGCGCTCGCCGCCCTCCTCGAGCTGCACCGTCTTCACCACGCCGACGCGGTAGAGCGTCATGCCTGCGGGTCCGGAGATCGCACGGCCGGGCTCGATCGAGAGCCGCGGCCAGCTTCCGCCCGCAGCCTCCAGGGCCTCAGCGACGGCGTCGGCCATCTCGAAGGCGGCGACCTGCGGGTCGATCGACTCGGCGCCGGGCACATAGGCGATCGCGTAGCCGCCGCCCAGGTCCACCTCAGGCATCTCGACGCCCGACTCGGCGGCGAAGTCGGCACGCAGCTTCAGCATGCGCGTCGCGGACTCGCGGAACGCGTCGATCGACAGGATCTGCGAGCCGATGTGGGTGTGGATGCCGAGCAGCTCGAGGTTCTCCGCGGCATGCACCAGGCGCACGGCGTCCATGGCCGCGCCGGTGGCCAGCGACAGGCCGAACTTCTGGTCCTCGTGGCTGGTCGCGATGTACTCGTGGCCACCCGCGTGCACGCCGGTCGTGACGCGCACCATCACGGGCGCCTTCACGCCGAGCTCGAAGGCGATCGCGTCGATGATCCCGATCTCGCCGAGCGAGTCGACGACCAGACGCCCGACGCCGACCTTGAGCGCGCGCTCGATCTCCGCGTCGGACTTGTTGTTGCCGTGCAGCGCGATCCGCTCGGGGGGCATGCCGCCGCGCAGCGCGATCTCGAGCTCCCCGCCCGACGCGACGTCCATGTTCAGGTCCTCGTCGAGCATCCAGCGGGCCACGCGGGAGCTGAGGAAGGACTTGCTCGCATAGAAGACGTCGCACTTGGCGCCGTGGCGCCCGAAGGCGGCCGTGAAGTGGTCGCGGAAGGCGGCGGCGCGAGCGCGCATGTCCTCCTCGTCGACGATGTAGAGAGGAGTGCCGAACTCGCCCGCGAGCTCGCGCACGTCGCAGCCGCCGACGCGCAGCGCCCCGTCGTCGCCACGCTCGACCGTCCGGGACCAGACTGCGCTCACGCTCACATCCTCTCGGGAGCGGAGACGCCCAGCAAGTGGAGGCCGGTGCGCAGGACCATTCCGGTCGCGTCGTTGAGCCACAGGCGCGTGCGGTGGAGGTCGGTGATCTCCTCCTCGCCGAGCGGTGTGACGCGGGTGCGGTCGTACCAGCGGTTGAAGGCGGTGGCCAGGTCCTCGAGGTAGCGGGCCACCCTGTGCTGCTCGCGGTACTCGACGGCCTGAGCGACCACTCGCGGGAACTCGCCGAGCGCGCCGAGCAGCGCGGCCTCCGACTCGTGGGACAGCAGCGAGGCGTCGAAGCCGTCGTCGCGGGTGATGCCGTACTCGGCGGCGTTCCGGGCGACGCCTGCGGTGCGGGCGTGCGCGTACTGCACGTAGAAGACGGGGTTGGCGTTGGTCGCGGAGGCGAGCAGGTCCAGGTCGATGTCGATCGACTGGTCGGCGCTGGAGCGGGCGAGCGCGTAGCGCGCGGCGTCGACGCCGACGGCCTCCACGAGGTCCTGCATGGTCACGACGGTGCCCGCGCGCTTCGACATCCTGACGGGCTGGCCGTCCTTCACCAGGTTCACCATCTGCCCGATGATGACCTCGACCGACGCCGGGTCGTAGCCAAGTGCTGCGGCCGCCGCCTTGAGGCGTGCGATGTAGCCGTGGTGGTCAGCGCCGAGCAGGTAGATGCAGAGGTCCGCGCCGCGCTCGTGCTTGTCGCGGATGTATGCGATGTCGCCGGCGATGTACGCGGCGTTGCCGTCCGACTTGATGACCACGCGGTCCTTGTCGTCCCCGTGGTCGGTCGAGCGCAGCCACCAGGCGTTGTCCGCCTCGTACAGCGCGCCGCTGCTCTTGAGCTCCTCGAGCGCCTTGTCGACCTTGCCCTCGGAGTGCAGCGACTCCTCATGAAAGTAGACGTCGAACTCGACGCCGAAGTCGGCGAGCTCCTGCTTGATCTCGTCGAACATCAGGTGCACGCCGCGGGCACGGAAGAACTCCTGGAGCTCGTCGGCCGGCAGCTCGAGCGGGTCGCGCTCGCCCACCTCCATGGCCTGGATGAGGACCTTGTTGGCGATCTCCTGGATGTACTCGCCGCCGTAGCCGTTCTCGGGGGTGTCCTCGCCCTTGATTGCGGCCACGAGCGACTTCGCGAAGTTGTCGATCTGCGAGCCATGGTCGTTGAAGTAGTACTCGCGGACCACGTTGGCCTCATGGAACTCGAGCAGGCGCGCGAGCGAGTCGCCCACGGCGGCCCAGCGGGTGCCGCCCAGGTGGATGGGCCCGGTGGGGTTCGCGGAGACGAACTCGATGTTGACGGTGGTGCCCTTGAAGGTCTCGCCGCGGCCGAAGGCGCCGTTGGCGAGGACGATCGTGCGGGCGAGCTCGCCCGCAGCGCCGGCCGCGAGGCGGATGTTGAGGAAGCCCGGTCCGGCGACCTCCGCGGTGTCGATGCCCTCGATCTCGGCCAGGCGCTCAGCAAGGGTGGTCGCGAACTCGCGGGGGTTGCTTCCTGCCTTCTTGGCGAGCTGCATGGCGACGTTGGTGGACCAGTCGCCATGCTCGCGCTGGCGGGGTCGCTCCACCCGGATGTCCTCCGGGACATCGAACGGGGACAGCTGGAAGTCGCTGTCGTCGATTCCGGCCAGGAGTGCGGCGCGGATGGTCTCGCTGAGCTGCTCGGGAGTCACCTCGCGATTCTATCGGCGCATGCAGGGGCCCGCCGACGCGGGGTCAGGCGCTCGGGTCGAGCGACTCGCGCACGCGCCGCGGCAGCGAGTCGCGCACGATCGCGTAGCCGTTCTCAAGCGCCTCGATCACGAGGTCACGCTCAAGGTCAGGGTCGTCGATCGCGAGCGAGATCCACAGGCGCTTGTTGGCGTAGTAGCCGGGCGTGATGGCGTCATGCGCGGCGACGAGGGCGGCGTTGACCTCGGGATCGCCCTTCACCGTGACGATGCGCCGACCCTCAGGGTCGCCGCCGAGCCGTCCGAAGTGCTTGCCTCCCACCTGGAAGGTCTGGGAGCCCCAGTCCGGGTACGGCACGGTGACCGCTCCGGGCAGCGCGGCGATCGCGTCGGCGATCCACGAGTCGACCACGGGCATGTCATCCATGGGGCCGACGCTACCCGCGGGGTGCGACAGGCGCCGGGCGCGAGCCAGCGCGAAGGAGACGACGCGCGGGAATCGGTGCAACCGACAGGGCGGGTCAGGGCCCGGGATCGACGACGCGGACGTTGGTGACGGTGCACTGCACGGGGAACGACTCCGCGCACTCGGCGGTCCACACCTCGATCGTCGCGCCCGCGGCGATCTCCGTGGGGTCGAGCGGGTCCCACCCGGAGTCGCGCACGTCGGTGCCTGGTTCGAGGAAGAAGATGGTGCCGGAGAAGTACTCGTAGCCGGGGTCGGGCACGAAGGAGAGGCCGACCGTGTCGACGCTCACGTCCACGGCGGCGACGGTTCCGATGGCGGACGGGTCGCCGAGACCCACAGGCTTGCAGCCGGCGAGGACGACGAGGGCGAGCAGAAGCGAGGCGAGGGCGGCGGTCCGGCGCGTCGTCGTCATGACCACACGCTACGCGGACGCGCCGCGCGCTGCAGTCCGAACGCGGTGGATCAGGCGGTGGGCGCGGGTGCGCTCGAGCTGCGTACGACGAGCTCGGGCTCGAACACCACGTGCCGAGGCTCCGACTCGGACTCGCGCACCTCCTCGAGCAGAGCGACGGCGGTCTCGCCGATCAGCTCACGCGGCTGCCTGACCGAGGTGATCGGCACGACGGCGGCAGCGGCGAACGAGATGTCGTCGTAGCCGACGAGGGCGACGTCACCCGGGATGGCGACGGGGTCGTCGCCGCCGAGCAGACCTTGCTGCACTCCGATGGCGAGGAGGTCGTTGGCCGCGAAGACCGCGTCGATCTCGCCTCGGGCGACGAGCGCGCGGAGCTCGCCGCCCACGCGCATGCCCTCGTCGAGCGACAGGGCCTCGGTCTCGATCGAGGTGATCGTCGCCTCGTCCACCGCGGCGACGGCGGCGGCGGCGCCCCGGTATCGGTCGATGATCTGGCGGATCCGCATGGGACCGCCCACGAAGGCGAGCCGGCGTCGACCCCCTTCGAGCAGGTGTCGCGCCGCGAGCTCGCCACCGGCAACGTCGTCGACGGCGACGGAGGGGAAGCTCGTGTCCTCGGTGCCGCGGTCCACGAGCACCACGGGGATGCCTCGCTTGCGCACGTCTCGCAGCCTGGACAGGTCCTCGGAGAGCGGCGACACCAGGACGCCGCGGACGCGCTGTCGCTCGAACATCTCGATGTTGGAGATCTCGCGCTCGATGCTCTCGCCGGAGTTCGCGAGGAGCACGGTGTGCCTGCCGAGGGCGGCGGCGCGCTCGGCGCCACGCGCCACGTCTGTGAAGAACGGGTTGTTGATGTCCAACGCGACGAGACCGATGCTGCGGCTCTGACCTTCGCGCAGCTGCTGGGCGGCGGAGTTGGGGACGTAGCCGAGCTCGTCGATGGCCGCGTGGACCTTCTCGACGGTCTCGGCCTTGACCATGTCGGGTCGGTTGAGCACGTTGGAGACGGTGCCCACGGAGACGCCTGCGCGTGCGGCGACCTCCTTGATGCTCACTCCCATGCGCGCCTCCTCAGCGCCGGACGCCAGCACAGGACGCCGGGCTCCGACTGACGTTAGCCTAGCCACGGCGGGAGGAGCGCAACGATGCCACGTGTCTGCTTCGCACTTCAGGTGCGGCCCGAGCTCATCGACGAGTATGTCGCGCGTCATCGGGCGGTGTGGCCCGAGATGCTCGAGGCCATCCGCGATTCCGGGCGGCGCAACTACTCGATCTTCCTCGCGCCCGATGGTCGGCTGATCGGCTACTACGAGACCGACGACGACGAGGAGTCTGCACGCAGGCTGGCCGCTGACGAGCGGACGCGGGCGTGGGAGGCCGAGTCTGCGCGCTTCTTCGTCGCCCTGGACGGGGCGCGTGCGGATCAGGCCGCACCTCAGCTCACCGAGGTCTTCCACCTGGAGGATCAGCTCAAGGAATCAGGCCTGTAGCGCCCGAGGCGCGTCCTTCAGGCGGATTGTCACGATTCGGCAACTCGCGTTGACGCATGCTCGGATCTAGGACTAAAGTCACGGCGTACTGAAACGTTTCACACTGGCGTGAGACATCCAGGCAGGAGAAGTGTCAATGACGACAGTTCCACGCGACGCCCAGGCGCGCACCGCACTCCTCATGGAGGGCGTATCGAAATCCTTCGGTCCGGTGGTAGCTCTCCGATCCGGGAGCATCAGCCTCGAACAAGGGTCCATCCACGCGCTCATCGGCGAGAACGGCGCCGGCAAGTCGACGCTCGTCAAGATCATCGCAGGGCTCTACCAACGCGACTCGGGCCGCTTCGAGTACCTCGGGCAGCCCGTCGACTTCGTGACCACAGCGCAGTCGAAGGAGGCCGGCATCGCTGTCATCTACCAGGAGCCGACCCTCTTCCCCGACCTCAGCGTCACCGAGAACATCTTTATGGGCCGCCAGCCGACGCGCTCGCTCGGGCGCATCGACAAGCGCGCGATGCGCGCCGAGACCATCCAGCTGTTCGAGCAGCTCGGCGTCTACGTGGACCCCGACCGCCCCACCCGCGGCCTGTCGATCGCCGACCAGCAGCTCGTCGAGATCGCCAAAGCGATCTCCCTCGACGCGCAGGTGCTCGTGATGGACGAGCCGACTGCCGCCCTGAGCGGCGTCGAGGTCGAGCGCCTGTTCGCCGTGGCCCGGTCGCTACGCGACGAAGGACGCGCACTGATGTTCATCTCGCACAGGTTCGACGAGGTGTTCGAGCTGTGCGACACCGTCACGGTGATGCGCGACGGCGAGTACATCGCCACCGAGCCGATCGCGGAGACCTCAGTGGACGCGCTTGTGCGGCAGATGGTCGGCCGGGACGTCACCACGCTCTTCCCCAAGACCGAGGCCCCGATCGGCGACGTGATCCTCAAGATCGACGGTCTCACCCGGACCGGGGTGTTCCACGACGTGAGCCTCGAGGTGCGCTCCGGCGAGATCGTGGCCCTCGCGGGCCTCGTAGGCGCGGGTCGCTCGGAGATCGTGCGAGCCGCCTTCGGAGTGGACCCGTACGACTCCGGCACCGTGGAGGTGAAGGGTCGTCGGCTCAAGCCCGGCAACCCCGCCGCGGCCATGCACGCGGGCCTCGCGCTCATCCCCGAGGACCGCCGCAAGCAAGGCGCGGTGCTCGATTCGGGGATCGCCCGCAACATCACGCTCGCCATTCGCGACCGCCTCACCACCCGCGGCCTGATCACCAGCGCCGCGGAGAACACGAGCGCCCGCGAGTGGGCGTCGCGCCTCGAGGTCAAGGCCTCGTCGCTCGACACCCTCGCCGGGACGCTCTCTGGCGGAAACCAGCAGAAGGTGGTGATCGCCAAGTGGCTCGCCTCGCACCCAGACGTCCTCATCGTCGACGAACCGACTCGCGGAATCGACGTGGGAACCAAGGCCGAGGTGCACCGACTCCTCTCGGACCTCGCCGGCCAGGGCCTCGCGATCCTCATGATCTCGTCCGAGCTCCCCGAGGTGCTGGGGATGGCGGACAGGGTCCTGGTGGTGCATGAGGGCCGCATCACCGCGGATCTCACGCGCGACGAGGCCACCCCCGAGACGGTGATGCACGCCGCGACGCACAGCCTGGAGGAGACGCGATGACCCTCACCGAGACCCGAGAGAGGACCGCCAGCCTCGGCCAGCGCGCGCTGGCGCTCGTCAAGCAACGCGAGGTAGGAGTGCTCGCCGCGCTCATCCTGGTCATCGTCATCACCACGGCGAAGAACCCCAACTTCCTGTTCTCCAACGACGGCTTCCGCGACCTCCTCGTGACGCCCTCGCTCCTGATGCTGATCGCGGTGGGTCAGGCGATGGTGATCATCACCCGCAACGTCGACCTGTCGGTCGGCTCCGTGATGGGGCTCTCCGCCTACCTCGTCGGCAGGGTGTTCGTGGACTTCGCCTGGCTGCCATGGCCCACGGTGTTCCTCATCGGCCTCGCCTTCGGCGGCGGGCTCGGCCTCATCAACGGGCTCGTCGTCGCGTACGCGAAGGTGCCAAGCCTCGTGGTGACGCTGGGAACGCTGTATGCGTATCGCGGCATCAATGTGATGTGGACGGGATCGGAACGCATCAACGCCTCCGACATGCCACGCGAGTTCCTCGCCCTCGGCACCGAGTCGATAGGGCGCATCCCGGTGATCACCCTCATCGCCCTCGTCGTCCTGGGGGCGGCCGGCTGGTACATGACGACGCAGCGCGGGGGCCGCGAGTTCTACGCGATGGGCTCTGACCCTGACGCGGCGACCCTCTACGGCCTCAACGTGCGCCGACGCCTGATCACCGCCTTCGTCGTCTCAGGGGCCCTTGCGGGTCTGGCCGGCGTGCTCTACGCGGCGCGCTACGGCACCGTCAACTCGCAGGTGGGCTCGGGCTACGAGCTTCAGGCGGTCGGGGCGGCCGTGATCGGCGGAGTCGCGATCTTCGGTGGAAGCGGCACCGTCTTCGGTGCCGCGATCGGCGCCTTCCTGCTCATGACGATCAACCGCGCGCTCCCCGTGCTCGGCGTGCAGGACTTCTGGCAGCAGGCGGTGGTCGGCGTGCTGATCGTCGGAGCGATCGTGCTCGATCGGCTCGCAGCCACACGACAAGAACGCGCGCTCGCGCGAGAACGGGAGCGTTCCCATGACTAGCGCGACCATGTCTGCGGGAACCACCCGCACCTACCAGGATTACCAGCGGCCGCTGTGGCGTCGCGTCCTCATGACCCGCGAGATGGCGGTGTACGCCGCACTGGTCGGCGTGATCGCCTTCGCAAGCGGAGCGGTCGACAACTTCGCAGCGCCGATCACGTACACGTACCTGTTCCTGGACATCGCTGCGATCCTCCTGATCGCGCTTCCGATGACCCTGGTGATCATCACCGGCGAGATCGACCTCTCGGTCGCGAGCGTCGTCGGCCTCTCGTCCGTGCTGACAGGCCTCCTGTACCAGGCAGGGCTGCCGTTCGGCGTCGCCGTGGTCCTGGCGATCGTCGCAGGTGCAGCGGCGGGAGCCGTGAACGGATTCCTCGTCACGGTCGTCGGGCTCCCCTCGCTCGCGGTCACCATCGGCACGCTCGCGCTCTTCCGCGGCCTGGCAGTCGGACTCCTCGGCACGACGGCCATCACCGACTTCCCCGACACCTGGCGTGATCTCGTGACCGAGAAGATCCCGGGCACCCCGATCCCGAACATCATGGTGCTGTTCGTGGTGCTCGCCATCGCCTTCGCGATCCTGCTCCACTTCACCCCGTTCGGTCGAGGCATCTTCGCGATCGGACAGTCGAAGGAGGCCGCGCACTTCTCAGGAGTGAGGGTGGACCGGACCAAGCTCCTCCTGTTCGTGCTGAGCGGCACGGTCGCGGCCCTCGCGGGCGTCTACTACACGCTTCGCTACGGGAGCGCTCGCGGCGACAATGCGACAGGTCTCGAGCTCTCCGTCGTGGCCGCAGTGCTGCTGGGCGGCGTGAGCATCTTCGGCGGCAAGGGAGCGCTTCACGGACCCATCGCGGGCGCGCTGCTGATCGGGGTGATGGCCAGCGCTCTGCGCCTCGCCTCCGTCACCTCGGACGTCATCAACGTGATCACGGGCACCCTGCTCATCCTGTCCGTGGTCTCACCAAGCCTTCTCGCCTGGGGGCAGGCACGTGCGGCCCGCCGCCGGGGCAGAAGCAGGGGGGAACCACCCACTCCTACGGGTGGCGCACCAGGGAACACGTCCGGCGCCTGAGGGCGACCGGAACGTCAACACCAAGGAAGAGGAAGAGAGAGAACAATGAAGTCCTCGATCATGAATGCTCGCCGCAGCGGGCTGGCGATGGCCGCGGCCCTCGCACTCGCGCTGACCGCCTGCTCGTCGGGCGGCGACAGCGACACCTCCTCGAGCGACGCGGGGGGCGGCGACTCGGGCGGCGGCGATGCGAACCTGAGCATCACGTTCCTGCCGAAGAACCTCGGCAACGCCTACTTCGACACCTCGAACTCGGTCGGCGGCCAATCCGCGATCGAGGAGTTCGGGGGAACCTACGAGGAGGTCGGCCCCGCCGAGGCGACGCCCGACTCGCAGGTCCCGTTCATCAACACGGCAGCGCAGCAGGGAGTGGGCGCTCTTGTCGTGTCCGCGAACGACCCGGCCGCCATCTGCGACGCGCTGAACGAGGCGCGTGATGCAGGAGTCAAGGTCGTCACCTACGACTCCGACACGAACGCCGACTGCCGCGACCTGTTCATCAACCAGGCCACGGCGGACGGCATCGCTCAGGTCCAGGTGGACATGATCGCGGAGCAGATCGGCGACGAGGGTCAGATCGCCGTCCTGTCCGCGTCTGCGAACGCGACCAACCAGAACGCGTGGATCGCGACGATGGAGGAGATCCTCGCCTCCGACCACCCGAACATCGAGCTCGTGGACGTCGTCTACGGCGACGACGACGACCAGACGTCGTTCGACAAGACGGCGGCGCTGCTCCAGACGTACCCCGACCTCAAGGGCATCGTGTCGCCGACCACCGTCGGCATCTCGGCCGCCGCGCGCTACCTCTCGACGTCGGAGTACAAGGGCCAGGTGGCGATCACCGGTCTCGGCACCCCGAACCAGATGAGGGAGTACGTCGAGGACGGCACCGTCACCGAGTTCGCGCTGTGGAACCCGGCCGACCTGGGCTACCTCGCGGCGTACGCGGCGAAGGCTCTCATCGAAGGCGAGATCACCGGCGCCGAGGGCGACTCCTTCGACGCGGGCACCCTCGGCTCGTACACGGTGGGCGCCGACGGCGTCGTGCTGCTCGGCGACCCCTACCGCTTCAACGCGGACAACATCGGCGACTTCGACTTCTGATCGAAGCCGCCCCGTCGGGCCCGGGCGAGCGCCCGGGTCCGACGGCCCGCGACTTGACGGCGTCCGAGTATGGGCGCTACATTTGAAACGATTCAACTACTGGTCGGCGCCGACTGGACCGTTCCGTCCGCGAGCGCCACGATCTCGAAGGAGAGACAGATGGCCTTCGCGCCCGACATCGCCGCCCGACTTGAGGAGCAGGCCATCGAGCTGCCCTCCTGGGCATTCGGCAACTCCGGCACCCGCTTCAAGGTGTTCGGCACCCCTGGCACCCCTCGCGACCCGTTCGAGAAGATCGCCGACGCGGCCCAGGTCAACAAGTACACGGCCCTCTCCCCGTCCGTCGCCCTGCACATCCCGTGGGACAAGGTCGACGACTACGCCGAGCTCCGCAAGCACGCCGAGGACCACGGCGTCGCGCTCGGCACCATCAACTCGAACACGTTCCAGGACGACGACTACAAGCTCGGCTCGCTCGCCCACCGCGACGACCGCATCCGTCGCAAGGCGATCGACCACCACCTCGAGTGCATCGACATCATGGACGAGACCGGGTCCCGCGACCTGAAGATCTGGCTCGCCGACGGCACCAACTACGCCGGCCAGGACGACATGCGCGGCCGCCAGGACCGCATGCACGAGTCGCTGCAGGAGATCTACGCGCGCATCGGCGAGAACCAGCGCCTGGTGCTCGAGTACAAGATCTTCGAGCCGGCGTTCTATCACATGGATGTGCCGGACTGGGGCACCAGCTACGCCCAGGTCGCTGCGCTCGGCGACCGTGCGACCGTGTGCCTCGACACCGGCCACCACGCCCCCAGCACCAACATCGAGTTCATCGTCATGCAGCTCCTGCGCCTGGGCAAGCTCGGCTCGTTCGACTTCAACTCGCGCAACTACGCCGACGACGACCTGATCGTGGGCGCCGCCGACCCGTTCCAGCTGTTCCGCATCATCAACGAGGTGATCATCGGGGGAGGCTACGGCAAGGACGGCGACACCGCGTTCATGCTCGACCAGTGCCACAACATCGAGGACAAGATCCCGGGCCAGATCCGCTCGGTGCTGAACGTCCAGGAGATGACGGCGCGCGCGCTGCTCGTGGACCGCGAGGCTCTCGAGGCGGCACAGATCGAGGGCGACGTGCTCAAGGCGAACGGCATCCTCATGGACGCCTTCTACACGGACGTCCGCGGCGACCTCGCCGAGTGGCGCGAGTCCCGCGGCCTTCCCGCCGACCCGATGGCCGCCTTCCTCGCCTCCGGCTACCTCGCGAAGATCGCCGAGGAGCGCGTGGGCGGCGTCCAGGCCGGCTGGGGCGCCTGACTCACATGCCCCGCACGCTCACCCGCCTCGACGTGGAGGTCCCCGGTACGGAGGCGCCTGTGAAGGCGCGTCTGTACCGGACCTCCGCGACGCGCGAGCGCGCACTCGTCTGGGTGCACGGCGGCGCGTTCGCGTACGGCGACATCGACATGCCGGAGGCCGACGCGGTCGCCGGCTGGCTCGCCGAGCGCGGGTGTGCGGTGCTGTCCGTCGACTACCGTCTCGCCGCCCCGTACGGGGACGACGCGGTGCCCGGCATCGAGGGCCATCCCTTCCCTGCCGCCCACCACGACGTGGTGGCCGCCTTCGACTGGATGGTGTCCCACGCCGCCGATCTGGGCACGACGGGCGATTCCGTCCTGCTGGGCGGCGCGAGCGCCGGCGCGAACCTCTCGGCGGGCGCCGCAGTCGCCCTGCGCGACCGAGGCGAGGCGACCCCCGCGGGGCTGCTGCTCGCCTACCCGATCGTCCACGCCGCAGTTCCGGACCCCTCGCCGGCGGTCGCCCAGGCCCTCGCCACCCTGCCCGCCGACATGCGCTTCTCCGCCGATGTCATCCGCGGCATGAACCTCAACTATGTCGGCGGCGATGAGGCGATCCTCCGCGACCCCCGCGCCTTCGCAGGCGAGGGCGACGTGGCGGGACTGCCGCCCACGATCATCGTCGACTCCGAGGCGGACGACCTCCGGCCGTCGGGCGAGCGCTTCGCCGCGCAGCTCGAGGCCGCGGGCGTCGGCTCCACCCACCATGTGGAGCCAGGCACCACCCACGGGCACCTGAATCGCCCGGAGGAGCCGGCCTTCGCACTCACCCTGACCCGATTCCTGGAGTGGTCGGCCTCCCGCTGACGGCTCCACCACCGACCCACCACCTCCCCAGAAAGGCATCGCCATGACAGTCCCCACCGTCGCCGACGAGCTCATCGCCCGCTCGAACCGACTCGGCTCGGACCCCAAGAACACCAACTACGCAGGCGGCAACACGTCCGCCAAGGGCACCGCGCCCGACCCGGTCACCGGCGAGGACGTCGAGCTCCTGTGGGTCAAGGGCTCCGGCGGTGACCTCGGCACGCTCGGCACGAACGGCCTCGCGGTCCTGCGCCTCGACCGCCTCCGCGGGCTCGTCGACACCTACCCGGGCGTCGAGCGCGAGGACGAGATGGTCGCCGCGTTCGACTACTGCCTGCACGGCCGCGGCGGCGCCGCCCCATCGATCGACACCGCGATGCACGGTCTCGTGGACGCGCCCCACATCGACCACCTCCACCCCGACGCGGGCATCGCCATCGCGACAGCGGTCGACGGCGAGGAGCTCACCGCCAAGATCTTCGGCGACAAGGTCGTGTGGGTGCCCTGGCGTCGTCCCGGCTTCCAGCTCGGCCTGGACATCTCCGCCATCAAGGAGGCCAACCCGCAGGCGATCGGCTGCGTCCTGGGCGGCCACGGCATCTCCGCGTGGGGCGACACCTCCGAGGAGTGCGAGGCGCGCTCGCTCGAGATCATCGACACCGCCGCCGCCTACATCGAGAAGCACGGCAAGCCGGAGCCCTTCGGTCCCGCGCTCGACGGCTACGGCGCCCTGCCTGAGGCCGAGCGCCGCACCAAGGCCGCCGCGCTCGCGCCCGTGATCCGCGGTCTCGCCTCCATGGACGCCCCGCAGATCGGCCACTTCACCGACGCCGACGTGGTGCTCGACTTCCTCGCCCACTCCGAGCACCCGAGGCTCGCCTCGCTCGGCACGTCCTGCCCCGACCACTTCCTGCGCACCAAGGTCAAGCCGATGGTGCTGGACCTCCCGGCCGACGCGTCGATCGAGGACAGCATCGCCCGCCTCAAGGAGCTGCACGAGGAGTACCGCAAGGACTACCAGGCGTACTACGACGCCCACGCGACTGCGGACTCCCCCGCGATCCGCGGCGCGGACCCGGCGATCGTGCTGGTGCCCGGCGTCGGCATGTTCTCCTTCGGCCGCAACAAGCAGACCGCGCGCGTGGCCGGCGAGTTCTACATCAACGCCATCAACGTGATGCGAGGCGCCGAGGCGCTGTCCACCTACACGCCCATCTCCGATGCCGAGAAGTTCAACATCGAGTACTGGGCGCTCGAGGAGGCCAAGCTTCAGCGGATGCCCAAGCCGAAGAGCCACGCCACCCGCGTCGCGCTCGTGACGGGCGCCGCGTCGGGCATCGGCAAGGCCATCGCCACCCGACTGGCCGCCGAGGGCGCGTGCGTCGTCATCGCCGACCTGGATCTCGAGAAGGCCCAGGAGGCCGCGGCGGAGCTCGGCGGACCCGACGTGGCCGTGGGCGTCGCAGCCAACGTGGCCGACCCTGCCGCCGTGCAGGCCGCGATGGACGAGGCCGTGCTCGCGTTCGGCGGCGTGGACCTCGTGGTCAACAACGCCGGCCTGTCGCTGTCCAAGCCGCTGCTCGAGACCACCGAGAAGGACTGGGACCTCCAGCACAACGTCATGGCCAAGGGCTCGTTCCTGGTCTCCCAGGCCGCCGCCCGCGTCATGATCGCCCAGGAGATGGGCGGCGACATCGTCTACATCGCGTCCAAGAACTCCGTGTTCGCGGGCCCGAACAACATCGCCTACTCCGCCACCAAGGCGGACCAGGCCCACCAGGTGCGACTGCTCGCCGTCGAGCTCGGCGAGTTCGGCATCAAGGTGAACGGCATCAACCCCGACGGCGTGGTCCGAGGCTCCGGCATCTTCGCCGGCGGCTGGGGAGCCAACCGCGCCAAGACCTACGGAATCGAGGAGGAGAAGTTGGGCGAGTTCTACGCGCAGCGCACCATCCTGAAGCGCGAGGTGCTCCCCGAGCACGTCGCCAACGCGGCCGCGATGATCACCGGCCCCGACATGACGCACACCACCGGCCTGCACATCCCCGTCGATGCAGGTGTGGCTGCGGCGTTCCTCCGATGAGCGCGGTCTCGGTCGCCGCCGTCGACCTGGGAGCGACCTCTGGTCGCGTCATGGTCGGCCGCGTGGGACCCGACACGCTGGAGCTTGAGCAGGCGGGCCGTTTCCCGAACGGTCCGCTCGGCACCCCGGACGGGCTCCATTGGAACGTCCAGCAGCTCTATGCGCACGTCGTCGACGGCCTCCGGGCCGCGGCGGCGACCGAGACCCTCGCCTCGATCGGCATCGACTCGTGGGCCGTGGACTACGCGCTGCTGCGCGGCGACCGCGTGCTCGGCGAGCCGTTCCACTACCGCGACGAGCGCACCGCGCACGGCGTCGAGCTGGTGCATGCCGACGAGCCGTTCAGCCTTCTGTACGCCCGGAACGGGCTGCAGTTCCTGCCGTTCAACACGCTGTACCAGCTCGCGGTGGAGCGCGAGGTCGGCATGCTCGACGTCGCGGACCGCATGCTGCTGGTGCCCGACCTGATCGCCTGGTACCTCACCGGGGCGACGGTCGCCGAGGCGACCAACGCGTCGACCACGGGCCTGCTGGACGTCTCCACCAAGGAGTGGGACGGCGAGCTCATGGACCGCCTGCGCCTCCCGCGAGGACTGTTCCCGCGCCTGGTGCAGCCAGGCGAGACGATCGGCACGATCCTGCCCCACGTGGCGGACGGCACGGGCCTCGCCGGGACGACGCCGGTGGTGGCGGTCGGCTCGCACGACACGGCGTCGGCAGTGGTCGCCACCCCGATGACAGAGCCGGGCGGCGCCTACATCTCGTGCGGCACGTGGGGGCTCGTGGGCGTCGAGACCGAGGCTCCCGTGCTCAGCAGCGCCGCCCGCGAGGCGAACTTCACCAACGAGGGCGGCGTCGACGGGCGCACCAGGTTCCTTCACAACGTCATGGGCCTGTGGCTGCTCAACGAGACGGTCGCGGCGTGGGGCCGCGAGGACGGCTCCCCCGTCGACCTGGTGGCCCTCCTCAAGGCCGCGGCGGACGTCACCGGCGAGATCCCGGTGTTCGACGCGAACGACCCGCGCTTCTCCCCTCCCGGCGACATGTCCCCGCGCATCGCCGCGTACTGCGAGGAGCACGGCATGCGCGCCCCGGGCACGCGCGCCGAGATCGCACGGTCGATCGTCGAGAGCCTGGCCCATGCCTTCGCCGACGCGGTGCGCACGGCGTCCACGCTGAGCGGCCAGGAGGTCCGTCGCATCCACATGGTCGGAGGCGGAAGCCAGGGCGAGCTGCTGTGCCAGCGCACCGCCGACCTCTCCGGCCTTCCCGTCGTCGCGGGTCCGGTCGAGGCCACCGCGGTCGGCAACGTGCTGGTCCAGGCGCGCGCGCTCGGCGCCGTCGGTGGCACGCTCGAATCCATGAGAGATCTGGTCGCCCGCGCATTCGCGCCGCGCACCTACACCCCGAAGGGATAGATGAGATGAAGATGAACCGCCGAGTGCCCCGGCCGGCGGAGCTCGCGCCGCTGATGAAGTTCCGCGGATTCGAGCCGGACTCCCGCAAGCGCCGCCTGAGCCGCGCCCACAAGATCTCCGACCTGCGCGAGATCGCGAAGCGCCGCACTCCGAAGGGCGCCTTCGACTACACCGACGGGGCGGCCGAGCTCGAGCTGTCGCTCGCCCGCGCACGGCAGGCGTTCCAGGACATCGAGTTCCACCCCGCGATCCTGCGCGACGTGTCGCAGCTCGACACATCCGTGGAGATCTTCGGCGGAACCTCTGCGCTGCCCTTCGGCATCGCCCCCACGGGCTTCACCCGAATGATGCACGCGGAAGGCGAGCGCGCGGGCGCCTCGGCCGCCGGGGAGGCTGGCATCCCCTTCACCCTGTCGACGCTCGGCACCACCTCGCCCGAAGGCGTCGCCGAGGCGAACCCGTCGGGCCGCAACTGGTTCCAGCTGTACATGCAGAAGAACCGCGACGCCTCGATGGGGCTCGTGGAGCGCGCCGAGGCGAGCGGCTTCGACACGCTGCTCATCACGGTCGACGTCCCTGCCGCCGGCGCGCGCCTGCGCGACAGCTACAACGGCTTCTCGATCCCGCCGCAGCTCACCCCGGGCACCGTCCTCAACGCCATCCCACGGCCCGAGTGGTGGTGGAACTTCCTCACCACCGAGCCGCTCCAGTTCGCGTCGCTCAGCGAGTGGGACGGAACCATCGGAGAGCTGCTCGACTCGCTCTTCGACCCGACGATGACGTTCGACGACCTGGCATGGATCCGCGACCAGTGGAAGGGCAAGGTCGTCGTGAAGGGCATCCAGACCCTCGACGACGCGAAGCGCGTGGTGGACCACGGCGTCGACGGGATCGTGCTGTCCAACCACGGCGGACGCCAGCTCGACCGCGCCCCGATTCCCTTCCACCTGCTGCCGACGGTGGCGAGGGAGCTCAAGGGCAAGACCGAGATCGTCCTGGACACGGGCATCATGTCCGGAGCCGACGTCGTGGCGGCCATCGCAGCCGGCGCGGACTTCACCCTCGTGGGGCGCGCGTACCTGTACGGACTCATGGCCGGAGGCCGCGAGGGCGTGGACCGCGCCATCGCGATCCTGCGCACCGAGATCGTCCGCACCATGAAGCTGCTGGGGGTCGCGAACGTCTCCGAGCTCAACCCCGACCACGTGACGCAGCTGCGTCGTCTGTCGCCGATCGTGCCGCCTGTGGACTGATATCCTCTATCAGCCGCGCGTGCGCGGCGGGCCCCCGTAGCTCAGCGGATAGAGCGCCGGTTTCCGGTACCGAAGGTCGCAGGTTCGATTCCTGTCGGGGGCACTTCGCGAGATATCGCGATGGCTCGCGCCACTGAGGACCCTGCTGAGAGGCGGGGTCCTTGGCGTTTCCGGGGGCTTGTCCGGCCCCGGCCGTTCCCAGGCCCCGCTCCACGCCGGAAGCGGCCAGCCCAGTTCGCGCCCGCCCCTTGTCGAGCACCGCGCCCGCCGTCCCTCACGCACACCGTGCGCGATTGTGGAAGGGTCGCGCGTATGGGAACAGACGACGCTGCGATGCCAGATCTCGACGCCCAGTTCGCACACATCGCGACCGGCGCCATGTACGACGACCTCACGCCCGAGCTGATCGCCGCGCGGATCGAGGCGGTGGGGGCCACCGACCTCTACAACGCCTCCTACGGCCAGCCGCCCGAGGCCCGCGAGTCACTGCTCCGTCAGGTGGTGGGCTCGATGGGCGAGGAGGTGAACTTCGAGCCGACGTTCAGGTGCGAGTTCGGGCGCAACATCCATCTCGGCTCCCGCTTCTTCGCGAACTTCGACTGCGTGATGCTGGATGGCGCGCCGATCACGATCGGCGACAACGTGCTGCTGGGGCCGAAGGTGGGCCTCTACACCTCCAACCATGCGCTCGACTTGCGCGAGCGGCAGGAGGGCGCCTGCTACGCGAAGCCGATCACGATCGAGGACGACGTGTGGATCGGCGGCGGGGTGACCATCCTTCAGGGCGTGACCATCGGTACGGGCGCGGTGATCGGCGGCGGAAGCGTGGTCACGCGAGACGTGCCCGCGGGGACCATCGCCGCGGGCAACCCCGCACGCGTGCTGCGCGAGGTGACCGACGACGACCGTTCGGGCTACGTGCCGATCCACTGACGCGCCCGGCCGATGCGCGCTACCGGTGGTCCCGGCCAGGCGTCGGAGAACCCCCAGTTGCCTTCAAGCCCCCGGACACGACGAAGGCGGGGCGCCCCCCTTCGTGGGAGAGGCGCCCCGCCTTGGGGTCGGCTGGATCAGCCGAGCTGGATGAGGGCGTCGGTCAGGGTCAGGCCCATGTCCGCGCCGGTGCTCGCGAAGAGCAGGAAGAGCGCGAGCGCGCCGCCGATGAGGCCGATGTTCTTGTTGAACGAGACCTGCTCCGTCTGCTTGGCCTGAGCGTCGCTCTCCTTCCAGTACGCGTGCATGAACAGGCTGATCGGGATCAGCGTGAGCGCGATGAGCAGTGCACCCAGGTCGCCGAAGACGCCGAGCAGCACCATCAGTGCGCCGAGTCCCATGGTGATGCCGGAGGCGATGACGCCGAAGCGTCCGCCCGGGGCGCCCTTGTACTCGGCGTACTGCGCCATGGCCTGCGACTGGGTGAGGTGGCCCATGGCCGAGAGCAGGAAGATGAGCGCGAAGAGGATGCGCGCCACGAGGAAGACGATGTCCATGATTTTCTCCAAATTAGTTGCGAACGCATGTAAATGTAGCGCATGTTGGTTGTAGGTGCAACTAACTTGGAGGGAAGGCCCCTCGAGGCCCGAGCTAGACCCCAGCGACGGTGCTTCGTCGCACCACGAGGCTGGGGCTCAGGTTCACCACGCGATGCTCGTGATACGGATCGCTGAGCTCCTCGAAGACGAGTCGGGTGCCGGCGGCACCCATCCCCTCGCCGGGCTGACGGATCGTGGTCAGCGGCAGAGGGCCGTCCCACGCCGCACGGTTGTCGTCGTAGCCGACGATCGCCACGTCCTCCGGGATCGAGACCCCGGCGCCCGCCAAGGCCTGGGCCACCCCGGCCGCCATGAGGTCCGCGACAGCGAAGATGCCGTCGACCTCGCCCTTCTGCACCCTCGACAGCAGCGCCCGACCGACGCTCCAGCCGTAGGCCCTGTTCAGCTCGCCGGCATCCTCGTACGCCACGATCTCGACGCCCGCCTCGGCCGCGGCTTCCTCGAACCCCGCCTTGCGGTCCGCGACAGGCTGAAGCCACTCGGGCCCGCCGACCAGCGCGAGCCGCGTGCACCCGATCTCTGCGAGATGCCGCGCCGCGATGCGGCCGCCCTCGCGGTTGTCGGTGTGGACGGTGCAGTGCGTGTCGCCAGCGCCGCGGTAGTTCAGGAACACCAGAGGCCTGCCGTTGCGATGCGCGTCGACCAGGGTCCGATAGTGGCTCGCGTCGTTGATGGTCACCAGCGTCCCGAGGGTCTGCGTCGCATCGAACGCTGCGAGGTAGCGGCGCTCTCGCTCCAGGTCCGTGTCCGTGTTGGCCATGAGCACGAACACGTCGTGCTGCGCCGCGACTCGCTCCACTCCCCTGCTGATGTCCACGAACAGCGAGTTCGTGATGTCGGACAGCACCAGGCCGAGCGCACGGGTCGCCCCCGCGGCCAGCGAACGCGCCGGACCGTGCGGCGTGAACTCGAGCCGCGCGATCGCCGTCTCCACCTTGTCGCGAGTCTTCGGCGACACACGCTCGGGGTGGTTGAGCACGTTCGACACCGTGCCCTGCGAGACACCTGCGAGCGCCGCGACGTCGGCGATGGAGGCTCGCTTGGGGCCACCACCGTCGCCTTCGCTCATGCGGGCGATCATAGGGGGATCGCCGTCCTCGTGCCCACCGCATCGCCCATGCTCAGACCCAGTCCTCAAGCCGCCACTCGTCGTGCCATTCGATCCGCACCTGACCGTCGTCGAGGAAACGGATCGGGAGCCACACGTAGCGGGCACGGGACGTGTCCGGCACGGTGAGCTCTCGCATGCCCGTATCGGGCGCACCGGCCTCGATCTGCGCGAAGTACTCGTCGAAGAGGTCGTACGCCTCGGAGCCGTGCGCGTCGTAGTCCGGAAGCCAGCGATCTCCCAACGCGATGTAGAGATCCTTGCCAGGCACCTTGAACACCGAGCTCACCTGGGTGCGGTACGAGGTCCTGCTGTCGTCGTCCGGGTGCGGATCGCCCACGACCTCCCACGGCCCGTGGATCGTCGCCGCGGAGGCGACCTCCGACACGTTCGGGTAGTAGCCCGTCGTCCCCGAGGTGACGAGGTACTCGCGACCCGCCCGGTGGAAGTGCGACGGCGCCTCCCGCGTGAACGGAGGCCTCCCGTGGTGGAAGTGCGTCGAGTAGTAGCCGGTCACGTCGGTGTAGTCGTCGGTGAGGTCCGCCACGATGAGCTCGGTGTGGACCCGCTCGAAGATGTAGTAGCCCTTGCCATCGTGAGGATCGACGACCAGGTCGAAGTCGCCCGCGTACATCCCCAGAGGCCGGAAGTCTCGGCGCGCGATCTCGTACGGACCCAGGATCGAGTCGGCGACGAGCGTGGTCGACAGCTGGATCGACCCGGACATCACCTTGATCCAGCACACGAACTTCTCGGTGTGGGGGTTGTAGAGGATGTGCGGCCGATCCATTCCGCGCTGAGGGCTGAGGGGCGACGTCGGGTCGTCCTCGTCCGGCGGGATGATGACACCCTCGTCCGTCCAGTTGTAGAGATCGGTCGACGAGTAGCAGCGCACTCCCCAATGCCAGATCCCGGAGCCCGGAGTCGTGAACTCCTTGTTCTCGCCGTACCAGTAGTAGGTGCCGTCCACCTCCATGACCGACCCGCCATGGGCCTGGATCGGCTTTCCGGAGGTGTCGAGCCACTCCTTGCCCGGGTGGAAGCTGGTGTATCTCTGGCCCGTCATCGGGTGGCCTCCTTCTGCGCGGCAGGCATCGGCGCGCTGTAGTGGTGGGCGCCAGCGCCGACGGTGTGGACTCCGCCGTCGGGCAGGATCACGCGGGCGGACACTCCCGTCGGCACCTCGACGTCCAAGGCGAGAAGCCCGTCGGCCAGCTCCCACGAGACGGCGATCATGCCGAACGGGCTCAGGTGGCTCGCCGAGGCGGAGGTGAGCCCACCACCCGGGCGAGGCTGGACCGTGATCTCCCGATATCCCGGCGCCGACGGCGCGAGGCCCGCGACCACACGGTGCAGGAAGTCCACCACCGCGCCGAGCGCATAGTGGTTGAACGACGTCATCCCGCCGGGGTTGATGGAGCCGTCGGGCAGCATGGAGTCCCACCGCTCCCAGATGGTCGTCGCGCCCATCGACACCGGGTAGAGCCACGACGGGCACTCCTGCTGGAGCAGCAGCGCGTACGCGTCGTCCAGGTGTCCCGAGCTCGCGAGCGCGTCGCAGATGATGGGCGTGCCGACGAAGCCGGTCTGCACGTGGTGCCCACCCTCGCGCACCGCGGCGGCGAGCAGGTCCCCGAGCCGACGACGAGCGTCCGGATCCTCCACGAGTCCGAACTCGAGGCCCAGCGCAAGCGCCGTGGGTGCGTCCGCGATCGAGGCCAGGTCCTCGAACCAGCGCCGACGAGTCGCCTCCGCGACCCTCTCCGCGAACGCACGGTAGTGCGCCTCCGCCTCGAGGTCGCCCAGCAGCACCGCGGTGTCCGCGACGATGCGCGCCGATCGCACCGCGTAGGCGCTGGCCACCAGGTACTTGTCGGTGCGCGCCGCTGCGGGGTTCTCAGGTGGCGCGGCAGGGTCCAGCCAGTCTCCGAGCTCCATCGAGCCCTCGACTACGCCCCCAGGCCCCACCCTGAGCGCGAGGTGGTCGACCCATGCCTTCATGCTGGGCCACTGCTCCCTGAGGATGGAGAGGTCGCCACGGCGCTGATACATGGTCCACGGCACGATCGTCGCCGCGTCCCCCCACGCTGCGGACGCGCCTCGGGGGAAGCCGCACTCGACCCACGGCACGAAGTTGGGGACCCAGCCGTCGGACCCCTGCTCCGCAGCCACGTCGCGCAGCCATGAGGTGAGCACGCCGTCGGCCCCGTAGAGGAACTCCGCCGCGGGCGCGAACACCTGGATGTCGCCGGTCCACCCCATGCGCTCGTCACGCTGCGGGCAGTCGGTGGGCAGGTCCACGAAGTTGTCGCGCATGCTCCACACGGTGTTCTCGTGGAGCTTCTCCAGCATGGGGTCGGAGCACGCGAACCATCCGCGACGCTCCATGTCGGTGTGGATGACGAGCGCCTCGACGTCCACATCGGCAAGGTCGCCGTGCCAGCCCTCGAGCTCCGCGTAGCGGAACCCGTGGATCGTGAAGCGGGGCGCCCACGAGAAGGGCCCTGAGCCGTCGGAGGTGTACGAGTCGATCGATGGCGCCTCCCTCAGGGGCCTGGTGCCGAGCTCGTCGTTCTCCAGGACCTCCGCATGGTGCATGCGGAGGGTGCGGCCCGCAGGGAGGTCAGCCTTCACGCGAAGAACCCCCGAGATGTTCTGGCCGAAGTCGAGCCGCAGGCGACCCGAGGGCCGCTTCTCGACGGACACGGGGCGCAGCGACTCGATCGGCCGCACAGGCTCACCCACCGCGGCCTCGAGCACGGTGCCAATCTCCACCACCGGTCGCAGCTGCGGGACCCGCCACGCGGATGGATCGAAGCCGGGCTCGAGCCATCCGTCCGGCAGGAGCCTCGCGTCGTAGGACTCGCCCTCGTAGAGGCCGACCCGTGTCGCCGGTCCAGGGATCTGCCTCCACGCGTCGCCCAACGGGACGACGCGCGTGTCGCCCTGCGCGTCGGTCACCTCGAGCTGGGCAAGGAGGCCGACGTGCTCACCGAACACGTCCCACAGGCCGCCGTCGAAGCCGATCCGCCCGCGAAACCATCCATCGGCCAGCTCGGCGCCGATCACGTTCGCGCCGGCGCGAAGCATCGCGGTGACATCGTGCACGCGGTACCGCAGGCGGTGCGTGTA
This sequence comes from Demequina zhanjiangensis, assembly GCF_030418315.1. Lineage (GTDB taxonomy): Bacteria > Actinomycetota > Actinomycetes > Actinomycetales > Demequinaceae > Demequina > Demequina zhanjiangensis. The sequence goes on along the minus strand of NZ_JAUHPV010000001.1, from coordinate 382,733 downwards.
GCTCGTCCAGCCGGGAGCGAGGTGCTCGTCGGAGAGCGGACCGCCGTTGAGCGCCGCGGTGAACACGCCCTGCGCCGTGACATAGAGGCGCGCCGAGGCCGGCGCCTCGTCGAGCGTGAACTCCGCACGGAGAAGGTGCGAGGGCCGCAGCTCGTGCACCGCCGCAGCGGAAGGGACCACGAGAGGTTCGCTCCAGTCGCCCTGCTCGAGAAGGGCGGCCTCGACGGCGAGGGGCTCGCTCCAGTCGCTCCACTCACGCGCGACCAGGGCCCGCACCGACACCTCGACCCTCTGCCGCGAGACGAGCTCCGGGAACGGCCAGTCGACGAGCACGCCGTCGGGGGCCACGAGAGGGACCGTGGACGACGAGCCGTCGGCCGAGACCATGCGGGCCTCCGCCTGCTCGGCGGGCTCCGGCGCCTGCTCAAGGCGCCACGACAGGCGCGGGGCGGCGGTGCCGACGCCGAGCGCATCCGCGCGCAGCTCCGCCCTGAGGCCGGTGACGGCGGTCATCCCTTCACCGCCCCGGACGTCATGCCGGCCATGACCTTCTTGTTGAGGAAGATGTACAGCGCGAGCGTGCCGAACACGGTGACGCTGATGCCCGCGAAGAGCGGACCGTAGTCGACCGCGCCGTACTGACCGGTGAAGTTGAGGAGGCCCACCTGAATGGTCCGCAGGTCCGCCTTGGTCACGAACGTCAGCGCGATCAGCAGGTCGTTCCACAGGAAGAAGAACTGGACGAGTGCGACGGTGAAGATCGCGTTCTTCACCAGCGGCACGGTGATGTTCCAGAAGATCCGGTACACGTTCGCACCGTCGAGGGTCGCCGCCTCGAACACCTCGGAGGGGATCGCCCTCATGAAGGTCGCGATCATGAAGACCGTGAGAGGCATGCCGATCGCGGTGTAGGTGATGATCAGCGGCCAGATCGTGCTGGTGATGCCGACGTTGAAGTAGACGGTGAACAGCGGGAGCAGGATCATCTGCGTGGGGATCATGATGCCCGCCAGGAACAGCACGAGGATCAGGCTGCGTCCCTTCCACACCAGGATCTGGAGCGCGTACGCCGCAGCCGTGCCGAACAGCAGGATGAGTCCGAGCGACGGGAACACCGCCAGCACCGAGTTCTTGATGTAGGTGCCGAGGCCTCCCTCGACGAACGCGGAGACGTAGTTGTCCAGGTTCCACTGCTGAGGGAGCGCCCAGAACGGCTCCGAGAGGAACTCGGGCTGGGTCTTGAACGATCCCATGAGGATCCAGAACATCGGGTAGATCACCGTCAGCAGGATGAGCGCGACGCCCACCCAGCCCGGGATACGGCGCAGCATGACGCTCAGCGGCTTGCGGGAGCGCTGCGGCGCTGACAGGTTCGGCTGGGTGGCGCTCATCGCGTGACGTCCTTTCGCATCGAGCGGAAGACGAAGACCGTCGCGATCAGGCACAGCAGGGTGAGCATGAACGCCACCGTGCTGCCGTAGCCGTACTGGCCGTACGCGAACGAGGTCCTGAACATGTAGAGGGTCAGCGGTGTCGTCGCGGAGCCCGGGCCGCCGTTGGTCAGGGCGACGATCGAGTCGAACACCTTCAACGTGCCGTTGATCGAGAAGATGATCGATGACAGCAGGATCGGCAGGGACAGCGGGAAGACGATCTTGCGCACCAGCTTCCAGCCGGAGGCGCCATCGATCCTGGCCGACTCCATGATGTCCTGCGGGATCTCGACGAGCCCGGCATAGAGGAGCACGGCGTAGAAGCCCATGGACCGCCAGACGTCCATGATGATGATCACCCAGAACGAGTAGCCAGGGTCACCGAGGAAGTCGGTGAGATCGCCGCCGAGCCACATGAGGATCGTGTTGACGGGACCGGCGGTCGGCGCCGCCTCGAACATCCGGGAGAACATCAGCGCGACCGCCACGGTCGGCAGGATCACCGGGAAGAAGATGGTGGCGCGCACGAGCGAGGACTTGTTGCGCAGGAAGAAGATGTACAGCAGGGCCAGGCCGTATCCGGCGGCGACCTGCAGCGTCGTCATGACGATCGCGTAGCGGAGCGTGAACCACAGCGCGTCCATCGCGGTCGCGTCACCGAAGAAGGCGATCCAGTTGTCGAAGCCGACGAACTCGAAGCCGGTGACTGCGTTGCCGGACTGGAAGGTGTACGTCACGGACCACACGATCGGGATGAGCATCACGACGGTGTAGACGAGAAGGGCGGGGGTGAGCATGAGCAGCGTCGCGCCCCGGTTGCGGAAGACGGAATCCACGGTGAAGTCCTCGGTCGATGGGGGTCCCCGGATCCGGCCCCCGACGTGAGTCGAGGGCCGGACCGCGGGCTGATAGGAGTGCGCGGGGCCTGATCAGCCCTGGTTGGCCGCCTGCACGAGCTCCATGAACTCAGCGCCGGACAGGGCGCCGGTGGCGAGCCCGCCACCGTTGGTCTGCGAGACCGTGGTGCCCTCGGAGGTGAACGCCGCCTCGAACCACAGGACCGAGCCGGTCGCGCTGGCGATCTCGTCCTGGACCATCGTGGTCAGCGCGGACTGGTCGGCAGGCGTCTCCGTGACGGTGAAGCCGGTGACCTGGCCGGACTCGGCGAGGGCCACGTTGCCGTAGTTCTCGGCCACGCACTTGACCCACTCGCCGATGTCGTCGGTGTAGTTGGCGGTGGTGAACATGACCGGGATGCCCGCGTTCGCGGGGGTCTCGGAGATGCTGCCTGCGCCGCCCTCGACCTCAGGGAAGGCGAAGTAGCCGATGTTCTCGGCGCCGATCTGGTTCTGCTCGGGGTCGTTGAAGTTTCCGAGCGCCCAGCTGCCCATGTAGAACATGGCGCCGCCACCGGTGAGGAACTGGTTCATCGCGGTGTTGTAGTCGATCGAGCCGGCGGCCGGACCGAAGTAGCCGGCGTCACCGAGCGCGGCGACTGCGTCCGCGCCCGCGACGTACTCGGGATCGGTGAGGCTGGCCTCGCCGTCGGCCACCATCTGGAGCGCGTCGGCGCCCAGGTCGCGGAGGATGTAGTTGCCGACGAGTCGGGTGACGGGCCAGCCGTCGGATCCTGCCGCGATGAACGGCTGGATGCCCGCGGCGTCGAGCGCCGCTGCGGCGTCCTCGAGCTCGCTCCAGGTGGTGGGGGGCTCCACTCCCGCCTGGTCGAAGAGGTCCATGTTGTACCAGAAGCCCTCGATGTTGTACTCGGTGGGGAGCGCGTACAGGTCGTCGGTCTGGTACAGCTGCTTGAGCGTCGCCTCGGCGGCGGGGAGCACCGCGCCGTCCACACCGAGCTCGTCGAACGCCTCGGACAGGTTGAGCACGAGACCCGCGTCGATGAAGTCCTGCATGAGCGACGGCGTACCGGCCGCCATCGACATGTTCGACAGCGCGTCGCTGCCTGCCAGGACCTGGAGCTGCTGGTCCCACGTGGTGCCGTCGATCGCGTCGGGCACGAGCGGGGTGCCGTCTGCTGCTGCCGAGCACGCGCCGGACTCGAGCGAGGTGAGGGTGTTGACGATGGTGCTGTTCTGGGTCTGCCCCAGATAGGTGAACTCGGTGCTGGTAGTGGCCTCGGAGCCGCCAGATCCTTCGGATCCGCTGCTCGAGGTGTCGGTGTCTCCACCGGAGCTGCACGCGGCGAGGGTCAGGGCCCCCACGCCGGTGAGCGCGATGGCCGCGAGGGTGGCGCGGCGGGGCGCACGGGTCATGTTCACGATTCCTCCTTGAATCAGCCATGAGAGGCGCGACGTCTTTGAAGCGCTTCATTTCGGAGAGTAGGCACCGCCCACTGGCTTGTCAAGAGGAGTAAACGACATCTGACCATCAGCGGCGAGAGGGGTCACATGGGCGAGTGGAGCGGTTCGTCTCGCTCACGCCGACGCACCCCAAAGTAGTTCTTACCAGGCGCTTTGACTGCCTTCGCGCTGCCGAACGCTTAGGAGACCGCTCGTGGAGCCCAACCCGGGGCCACGATGTTCGCGTTCACACGAGTCTTCGGCACGCGCGCAGGGGAGCTGATCGGAAGGGCGCCGTTATTGAACCGATACCATTGAAGAATTCAAAAGGCCTTCAGTCGCCGTGACTGCGGCTCAGGAGTCGCCTCGACAGAGGTCCGGGAGCCGCCGTGGGGCGGCCGCCTCGCGCCATCCGTCAGCGTGAACCGACGAACTCGATCCCCTGCGCGGACAGCGAACCCGCGGCGTGCAGGCCCGGAATGACGACGTCGGCCTCGGTCAGCACCTCGGGCTCGCCGATGCCCACCGCGATCATGCCCCCCGCGTGCGCCGCCTGGATGCCCGCGATCGCATCCTCGAAGACGACGCAGTCGGCGGGAGCCGCCCCGAGCGCCTCCGCCCCCGCAAGGAACACCCGGGGATTGGGCTTGGCCTCCGAGACCACCGAGCCGTCGATGATCGCGTCGAACAGGTCGGTGATCTCGAGCCGCTGGAGGATCATCGGCGCGTTGCGGCTCGCAGAGCCGAGCGCGGTCAGCACTCCCCTGTCACGCAACGACACCAGGTACTCGCGGGCGCCAGGAAGCATCTCGTCCGGAGTGATCGTGCTGATCGCCTCCACGTAGCGGGCGTTCTTCTCCGCCGCCAGACGCTGCTGCTCGTCCTCGGAGACCTCGACGCCTCCGATGCCCAGCACGATCCTCAGGGCATCCATGCGCCCGACTCCCTTGAGGAGCTCCTCATCCTCGTCGGCAAGCGAGAAGCCCAGCTCCGCCGCCGTCTGCCGCCACGCCGCGAAGTGGTGCACCGCGGTGTCCACGATCACCCCGTCAAGGTCGAAGAGTGCTGCGCGGTAGTCGGTCATGCGGATCCTCCAGCTCGAGTCGCGTGCGTGGCCAGTATCTGTGAGTCTGGGCGAGGACTCCACCCCGGGGACAGAGCACACGCCGACGACGGTGCGGCCGAAGGCCGAGGATCGCGCCGGCACGTCGACGACGCGAGGACGCGACCACAGCCCGCGCAGCCGTGGCACTCGTTCCGAAGTTCTGGGACCTTGGGCGCGGATCGTGCGTCACGCGTATGATTGAATCGTTTCAAGGTCTTGATCCCCCAGCGACACAGACGTCGCGAACCCAGGAAGGAACTCCCCATGTCCATCGACCAGCCGAAGCCCACTCTCGACGAGCTCATCGAACAGATCGGAGAGTCCGGCGCGCGCATCTGCGAGATCGACGCCTCCGAGGCAGGCGCGGGCAACATCTCCGTCTACATGGGCTGGGAGGTCGAGGTCCGCCGCCACTTCCCCAACGCCGAGGAGATCACGCTGCCCGTCCCGGCCCCGGCACTCGCCGGCGGCACCCTGCTCGTCACCGGCTCCGGCCGACGCCTCCGTCAGATCCACGAGGAGCCCCTCGCGGCCATCGGTGCGGTGAAGGTCCACGCCGACGGCGTCACCGGCACCCTCTACACGGCGAACGTCCGCCGCTTCGCCAAGCTCACGTCGGAGTTCAACTCGCACCTCGCGGTCCACCAGGACCAGGTCGAGCGCCGCGGCGTCGACTTCCAGGCCGTCGTCCACGCGCAGCCGCCGCACCTCACCTACCTCAGCCACGTTCCCGCCTACCAGACCACCGAGGCCATGAACCGCGCGATCCTGCGCTGGGAGCCGGAGACCATCGTGTCGCTGTCGCAGGGCATCGCGGTCCTGCCGTTCTGCATCCCCGGCTCCGAGAAGATGAGCAACGAGAACGTCGCGGGCCTGCGCGACTTCGAGATCACGCTGTGGTCCAAGCACGGCACCATGTCACGCTCGGACATCTCCGTCTACCGTGCCGTCGACCGCGTCGAGTACGCCGAGACCGGAGCGAAGTACGAGTTCATGGACCTCCAGGCAGGGGGCAAGGCCGAGGGCCTCAGCGCCTCGGAGATCCGCGGCGTCGCCGAGACCTTCAGCATCGACTCGCCCTGGCTCCAGTAGGACCCGCACGTTCACACGAAGGCCCCGGGGCGCTGCCCCCGGGGCCTTCGTCCTGTGCGGCGGGGCCAAAGGTTCGGATCCGGCACCTCGGTTCTCCACCTGCTCGAGGAAACCTCCCAAAAGCGACACCTCCTTCCCTACGATGGTCCCCATGGAGGACCGCACCGACCTGCGCTACGCGCCGCGCCTCGGCCTCGCTCTCGGCGGAGGCGGCGCGCTCGGCGCCGCCCACGTGGGCGTGCTCCAGGTGCTACACGAACGTGGCATCCGTCCTGAGCTCGTCGTCGGGACCTCCGCAGGCTCCGTCATCGGCGCCGCCTATGCGGCAGGCATGGACCCGTACGAGCTCGAGGAGATGGTGCTGCGCGCGCAGTGGGGCGACTTCGGCACCTTCTCGTTCATGCCCGGCCTCGGCCTCCTCGACACTGACGGCCTCCGGCGGACCATCGATGAGGTGGCGGGTGGAGACCTGCTGATCGAGGACCTGCCGATCCGCTTCGCCGCCGTCGCCACCGACCTGGCCACGGGTTCTGCGGTCCTGCTTTCCGAGGGATCTCTCGCCGACGCCATGAGCGCCTCCATCGCGGTTCCCGGACTCTTCCGGCCGCAGAGGCTCGCCGGCCACCTCCTCGTCGACGGCGGCGTGGTGCAGAACCTGCCGCTGCCCGCGGCCTTCGAGATCGGCGCGAGCGATGTCATCGGAGTGCGGCTCGCGGCCGAGTGGGATGCGCTCCCGCGATACAGGACGGGCACCCAGGTCCACGAGCTCGAGATCGACTCCCACGTCACGATGGTGCGGCCGCAGATCGGACAGCGCTCGCAATGGGTAGCCCGCGACCTGCCTGGCCTGATCCAGCTGGGACGCGAGGCCGCGGAGCGCGAGCTCGCGCACTATGCGGTCGTGGAGCCGCGACCGGTGGACGAGGCCGGGGCCGCAGCGGCACGTGCAGCCGCGGACGAGATCCGGAGCGCTTCAAGCTCGCCCCTCAGCACCGTGAGAGACGACCTGCGCGCCCGCGCTGACGAGGTGCGAGAGCGCGCGGAAGCGCTGATCGGGAATGAGGCTGCAGGCGCTGTGGCGTTGCTGCGCCGACGCGATCGCCGGGACTCGGCGACGTCCTCCGACTGATACGCACGTCCTCGTGCGGGCACGCCGCCCGTGGGCGACGGACGGCTACGCCCCGCCGTCGGCGTCAACGACTCAGTCGGAGACGCCGTTCGAGTAGTAGCCCGAGCCGTACAGGTCCATGTCGGTGGTGGCGGGCTCGTACTCCCAGTGCCACGGCTCGTACTTGGTGGTCTTGGCCCACGACGGGTTCTCCCAGCCCCACGTCTCCGCGTTCTGGTTGAGCCAGGTGCGCGTCTCGCCGTACATGTCGCCCTGACAGAGGTCGATCGCGAGGCCGTAGCCGTGCACCGAGGTGCCAGGCGTGGCCGCCCACCAGCCGCGGCTCGCCTTGGTGGCGTACTGCTTGGACAGGCTGCGGTAGCCCTCACCCACGCAGATGTCACGGCCGAACTTGCCCTTGAAGGCCGCGTTCATCTCCGCGAAGGCGACGGCCGCGTCGGCGCGAAGGTCGGCCCCACCGGGGATCTGACAGAGCTCGCTCGCGGGAAGCTGCCCGTTGGGCGCATCCACGATCGTGGAGGTGTCGCACTCCGGGAGGTACTGGCTCACGGTGTACCGATCGGAGACCGCGATCGCGCTCGCCACGTCCTCGATCGTGGGCGCGTCGAGGCTCGACTGCACGAGCTGGGGTCCGCGTCCCAGGATCGCGTGCGCGGTCGACGGGGACTCGCCGACGACGACGCCTGGCAGCTCCTCGACAGCGGCCGCATACGGAAGCACCGTTCCCGCGATGGGGTACACGAGCATGGCGAGCGCGAACGCCCCGACGACGCCGCCGCGCGTGAGAGTGGTGCGTCGGCGGTGAGTGGAGCGGATCTTCAGCTCCTGGGTCTCCCTCAGCCGGCGGAGTCGCCTGGACTTGTGATGTCCCCGTGCGCGGGTAGCGGTCTCGCCGGTCTCCGGCGCGTGCGAGCGCAGGTTCACGTCAGAAATCACACATCCCTAGAGCCATCGAGGGGTTCAGCCGCAGGTGGCTGGACACCCGACCAATGGTAACGGATTGATCACGGTAGGTCGAATAACAGGTGACCAACCTCTCATTTCGGAAACGCCACCCTCTCACACGCGACCGCGCGCGATCGAATCGCGCACCTCGCCCACGAGCTCCTCGATGATGTCCTCGAGGAACAGCAGCCCGACCGCCTCGCCGTCGCGCTCCACGGAGGCGACATGCGCGCCGGTGGAGCGCATGCGGGCGAGCACCGACTCCACGGAGTCGCGGTGGTCGACCGCAGGCAGGTCGCGCACGCGCCACGACTGGATCGGCTCCTCGCGCTCTCCGGGGCGCGCGAACAGCGTGTCCTTCATGTGGAGGTAGCCCACGCATCGCGGGCCGTCCATGACGGGCAGCCGGGAGAACCCGGTGGCGGTCACCGCCACCTCGAAGTCCTCGACCGTCACCCCCACGGGGACGGAGCGCACGGAGGAGAGCGGGACCATCACGTCGGACGCGACGTTGTCCGAGAACTCGATCGCGCCGGTGAGCAGGCCCGCCGCGTCGGACAGGGTGCCCTCCTCGCTGGACCGCTCGACGATCTGATGCACCTCATCGGCGGTGAACGCCGAGGTGACCTCGTCCCGAGGTTCGATGCCCACGAGTCGGAGGACCGCGTTCGCGAGCCAGTTGAGGGCGGTGATGATCGGCCTGACGACCCTGCCGAGCAGCACGAGCGGCGGTCCGAGGAGGAGCGCGGCGCGATCCGGGCTCGAGACGGCCGCGTTCTTGGGGACCATCTCACCGACGACCACGTGCAGTCCGACGATGACGAGCAGGGCGATCGCCACCGCCACACCGTGCACCGCCGAATCCGGAAGACCCCACGAGTGGAGCGTCGGCTCAAGCGCGTGGGCGAGCGCCGGTTCGGCGACGACGCCCAGGCTCACCGAGCAGACGGTCACGCCGAGCTGTGCCGTCGCGAGCATGAGCGACACGTTCTCCATGGCCCACAGGACGGTTCCTGCGGCGCGGGAACCCGCCTCGGCGCGCGGCTCGATCGAAGACCTGCGCGCGGAGATGACCGCGAACTCGGCGCCGACGAAGAAGGCGTTCGCGGCGAGCAGCGCGACGATCGTCGCGACCATGCCCGCGGTCATGCGTCGGCCCCGTCAGCGTCGGGCGCCGTGACGCTCTCGAGCCGCACCCTGTCCACGCGACGCCCGTCCATCCGCTCGACGCGCACGCGCACGCCCTCGGAGGCGACCTCGTCGCCGACCTCTGCGACGCGTCCGAGGCGCGCCATGACGAAGCCACCGACCGTCTCGTAGGCATGGGACTCGGGGATCGTGAGGCCGGTCGCCTCGTGGACCTCGTCGGGCCGCAGGAGGCCCTGGAGGATCCATGAGCCGCCTGCGGTGCGGTAGGCCTCCACGCGACGCCTGTCATGCTCATCGGCGACCTCGCCCACGAGCTCCTCGACGACGTCCTCTAGGGTGACGATGCCGGCCGTGCCGCCGTACTCGTCGACGACGATCGCGCACTGGTGCCCGAGGCCTCGCAGCTCGACGAGCAGGGGCGCGAGCGGCATGGTCTCAGGGACCCGAGGCGCGTCGACCATGATCGATGCGACGGCAGTGGCGGCGCGCTCATGCGCGGGCACCGCGAATGCGGCGCGCAGATGCATGAGGCCGATCACGTCGTCGGGCCCGTCCCCGCACACCGGGAAGCGCGAGTGGCCTGTGGCGCGCGCGAGCGACATCGCGTCCTCGACGCTCGCGCTCGCGGAGAGCGACTGCATGCGCGTGCGGTCCGTCATCACGTCGATCGCAGTCAGGTCGTCCATGTCGATCGAGTTCTTGAGAAGGAGCGCGGTGGACGGGGCGAGCGTGCCCGCCTCGGCGGACCGTCGCACCAGGGCTGCGAGCTCCTGCCGCGAACGCGCGCCCGAGAGCTCCTCCTTGGGCTCGATGCCCACGAGTCGCAGGATGCCGTTCGCCGCTCCGTTGAGCAGACCGATGACGGGCCTCAGCGCGACGGTGAAGCCGGCGTTGAGGGGCGCTGCGACGCGCGCGGTGCGCCACGGGTCCGCGAGCGCGGCGTTCTTGGGCACGAGCTCGCCGAACAGCATGGAGAACGCGTTGACGAGGACGAGGGAGAGGGTGCCCGCGATGCCCGCGGCGGCGCCGCGCACGAGGCTCGTGGACTCGAGCGGGATGCTCAGGAGCTCGAAGAGCGCCGGCTGGGCGGTGTAGCCGAGCAGGATCGTGGTGAGGGTGATCCCCACCTGCGCTCCCGAGAGCTGGGTGGAGAGGTGCTTGAGGGAGCGTCGGATGCGGCGTGCACCCTTGGCCTTCTCGTCCACCTGGGACGGGTCGAGGGCGACGAGCGAGAACTCCGCGGCGACGAAGACCGCGGTTCCCAGCGTGAGGAGCACGCCGGCGCCGACGAGCAGCCACTCGGTCATGAGGGGCCGGTACTGTCAGGGTCCATGGTGTCGTAAGGATACAGCGGCGCACGTCGCCGGTACAGCAGAGATCTGTTATAAATTATCTATAACAACTCTCAAGGAGGCATCGTGGACGGCCCTCGCATCGAAGTCGCGGGACTCACCAAGCGCTATGGAGACGTCCTCGCCGTCGACGCGGTGTCGTTCACCGCAGAGCCAGGCCGCGTGACGGGCTTCCTCGGCCCGAACGGCGCGGGCAAGACCACCACCCTCCGCAGCGCGCTCGGACTCATCGCCCCCACCGCGGGCGCCATCACCTTCTCCGGCCGACGCTTCAGCCAGCTCCCCAGGCCCGCCGCAGTCGTCGGCGCCCACCTTGAGCCGGCGTTCCACCCCGGCCGCACGGGGCGCGACCACCTCCGCACGCTCGCGCCGCTCGCCGGTGTGCCGGACTCCCGCTGCGACGAGGTGCTCGCCATGGTCGGGTTGGCCGACGCCGCAGGCCGCCGGGTCGGCGGATACTCGCTCGGGATGCGCCAACGGCTGGGTCTCGCCACGGCGCTGCTGGGAGACCCTGCCGCGCTCGTGCTCGACGAGCCCGCCAACGGCCTCGACCCCGCGGGCATCACGTGGATGCGCGCGTTCGTACGCTCCTTCGCCGCACGCGGCGGCACGGTGCTGCTGTCCTCCCACCTGCTCGCCGAGGTCGAGCAGACGGTGGACGACGTCGTCGTCATCGCCCGAGGACGGATCCGCCACGCATCCCCGCTCGCCGACCTCCACGCTCTCGCCTCCCCCGAGACCGTCCTGCGCTCCCCCGATGAGGCGGGCCTGCGGAGGCTCGTCTCCCGCTGGCCGGACGCCCTCATGGAGGACTCCGTCACCGCCGTCATCCCGGGCACCACCGCCGCCGAGGTCGGCGCCGCGGCGCACGCGGCACAGCTCGAGGTCCACGGCCTCACCGAGAGGGGCGAGAGCCTCGAGAGGGTCTTCCTGCGGATGACGGAGGAGGCAGCATGATCGCCTCGATCCGCGCCGAGCTGCGCAAGGCCACCACCACCCGGCTGTGGTGGATCCTCCTGATCCTCATGATCGGTACCATCGCGTTCTTCGCCGGCACCTTCGCGCTCGCGCTCACCTTCGGGGACACCGGCACGGGTCCCGACGGACAGGCGCTCACGATCGCCCCCAAGGACATGGCGATCACCGTGTACACGCTCGGAGTCTCGCTCGGCTACGCGTTCCCGCTCGCGTTCGGCGCGATCCTCATGACGGGCGAGTTCCGGCACCGCACCCTCGCGACCACCCTGCTCGCGCAGCCGAGCCGCGGTCGGCTCGTGCTCGGGAAGCTCGCGGCCGCGCTGCCCTTCGCGGGGCTCTACGGCGCCGCATCCGCGGCCACAGCGGTCGCGGTCGGCGCCGCCGCGCTCGGGCTCGCAGGAGAGCCCACCATGCTCGATGACGCCGACGTCCTTCGATCGATCGGGCTGTCCATCGTCGCGATGGCCGCGTGGATGCTCGTCGGCGTCGGCTTCGGCTCGGTCATCACGAACCAGGTCGCGGCGATCGTCACCGTGCTCGGATGGACCCAGCTCGTCGAGCCGATCCTGCGCCTCGCCCTCGGATTCTGGGAGCCCGCCGCACCGATCGCCCGGTTCCTTCCCGGGGCCGCAGGCGAGGCTCTGGCGGGGGGCAGCTTCTACTCGACGACGGGGCTCTCCGACCTGCTGCCGGCGTGGGCCGGGCTGCTCGTGCTGCTCGGCTACGGAGCCGTCGCGGCGGGCATCGGCTGGCTCACGACGCTGCGCCGCGACGTGACCTGACACAGGCCCGCCGCGTCGTCCCAGCGTGCGTAACGATTTGCCCAAATGACACCGGGCATGTTCACGCCCGCACAATGAGGCACGATGATAGGGAGAAGCACCACCGCACCGATGCGATATCGCGAGAAAGTGAGCGGCCCACAAGTGTCCCCCGACACCAGCGCGCCTGACACCGACCGCACCTCCATCGTGCACGCCGCGGACGCCCCGTCCGTCGCCTCCCTCGTGGTAGGCGGCGGCAAGGCAGCGGAGCACGAGCCGGCAAGGACGCCGGCACCGGAGGTCGAGCCGGCCAAGGAGTCCCCCTCCGGCGCTACGTCAGTCCCCACCGTCCCCGTCCCCACCACGCACGGCAACGAGGCCGTCGCGACAGAGCCGACGCCTGCAGCGTCACCCGCTCCCGCCGCGCCCCCCGCAGTCGAGCAGACCACGCCCGCGGCGCAGGCGCCCACGCCGGTGGAGCCTGAACCCGACACTCCTCGCCGCGTGGAGGAGCCGACGCACACGCAGCCCGTCGCCACCGCCCAGGCGCCGACGGCGCTGTACCTGCAGAGCCCCGACCACGAACAGCGCGAGTCGCGCGACTACCACCACGGCGTGCAACGCCTGCGTGGCCCGGCCGTGCGCGTCGTCACCAACATGGAGTCGTCGCTCGAGGTCCCCACCGCCACGTCGGTGAGGCCCGTGCCCGCGAAGCTGCTCCAGGACAACCGCGTCGTGATCAACAACCACCTCGCGCGCACCCGCGGCGGCAAGGTGAGCTTCACGCACCTGGTGGCCTTCGCGCTCGTCGAGGCACTCGACGCGCTGCCGGCGATGAACGCGTTCTACACCTCCGACGCCGACGGCAAGCCCGCGATCAGCCGGCCGGACCACGTCAACCTGGGCATCGCGATCGACCTCGCCAAGGAGGACGGCACCCGTCAGCTGCTCGTCCCCAACGTGAAGCACGCCGACCAGATGGACTTCGACCAGTTCTGGACCGCGTACGACGCCGTGGTGAAGCGCGCCCGCCAGGGAACCCTGCAGGCCGAGGACTTCCAGGGCACCACCATCTCGCTCACCAACCCGGGCACGCTCGGCACCGTCCACTCCGTGCCTCGCCTGATGCAGGGACAGGGCACCATCATCGCCGTCGGCGCGATGGACTACCCGGCCGAGTACCAGGGCGCCAACCCCGAGACGGTCGCCCGCCTGGGCGTGTCGAAGGTGATGACCCTCACCTCCACGTACGACCACCGCGTGATCCAGGGCGCCCAGTCCGGCGAGTTCCTCGCGATCGTGCACCGCAAGCTGCTCGGCCTCGACGGCTTCTACGATCGCGTCTTCTCCGCGCTGCGTGTCCCGTACGAGCCGGTCCGCTGGATCCAGGACTCGGCGACCGACGAGGCGACGGAGGCCGCCAAGCCCGCGAAGCTCGCCGAGCTGATCCACGCCTACCGCTCGCGCGGCCATCTCATGGCCGATGTGGACCCGCTGAGCTCGCGGCCGCGCAAGCACCCCGACCTCGACGTCCAGACCCACGGCCTCACGCTGTGGGACCTCGACCGCGTCTACCCCACCGGCGGCTTCGCGGGCGAGGACCGTTGGGTCATGCGCGACGTCCTCAACCGCCTGCGCGACGCCTACTGCCGCACCATCGGCCTCGAGTACATGCACATCGCCGACCGCGCCCAGCGCCTGTGGTTCCAGGAGCGGCTCGAGCACGGCTTCACGCGGCCGTCCCGCGAGGAGCACCTGCGCATCCTGCGCCGCCTGAACGCCGCGGAGGCCTTCGAGGCGTTCCTGCAGACCAAGTACGTGGGCCAGAAGCGGTTCTCGCTCGAAGGCGGCGAGTCGCTCATCCCGCTGCTCGACGCCGTGCTGTCCGAGGCCGCCGTCTCCGGCATCGCCGAGGTGTGCATCGGCATGGCGCACCGCGGCCGCCTCAACGTCCTGGCGAACCTCGCAGGAAAGTCGTACTCGCAGATCTTCTCCGAGTTCGACGGCACCGCGCTGCCCGGCTCCGTCCAGGGCTCCGGCGACGTGAAGTACCACCTGGGCACCGAGGGCGTCTTCACCGCCGAGTCCGGTGAGACGACGCAGGTGTACCTCGCGGGAAATCCGTCTCACCTGGAGGCCGTCAACCCCGTCCTCGAGGGCATCGTCCGCGCCAAGCTCGACGCGCTCGGCGCCGACCCGGCGACCGACGGCTACCCCGTGCTCCCCGTGCTCATTCACGGCGACGCCGCCTTCGCAGGCCAGGGCATCGTCCAGGAGACGCTTAACATGTCCCAGCTGCGCGGCTACCGCGTCGGCGGCACGGTGCACGTCATCATCAACAACCAGGTCGGCTTCACCACCGGCCCCCAGGACTCGCGATCCACGCGCTACGCCACCGACATGGCGAAGGGCTACCAGATCCCGATCTTCCACGTGAACGGCGACGACCCCGAAGCATGCGTGCGCGCCGCACGGCTCGCCTTCGAGTACCGCGAGGCCTTCCACCGCGACGTGATCGTCGACATGGTCTGCTACCGCCGCCGCGGCCACAACGAGGGCGACGACCCGTCGATGACGCAGCCGCGCATGTACGACCTCATCGAGGCCAAGCGCTCCGTCCGCCACCTCTACACCGAATCCCTCATCCGACGCGGCGACATCACCACCGACGAGGCGGACCAGGTGTCCCGGGACTACCTTGCGCAGCTCGAGCGCGTGTTCCTCGAGACCCGCGAGGGCTTCCAGACGGACACCGAGTCGATCTCGGGGCTCGAGGTGCCCAGCTCGCAGTCGCTCGACGCCGGCGTCATGGTCGGCTGGCGCACGGCGGTCGCCGCCAGCCAGCTCGAGCGCATCGGGCGTGCGCACACGCGCCCGCCCGAGGGCTTCACGATCCACCCGAAGCTCGCCAAGCTCATGGAGCGACGCGAGCAGATGAGCCGCGACGGCAGCGTCGACTGGGGCTACGGCGAGATCCTCGCGTTCGGCAGCCTCCTCCAGGAGGGCGTGCCGATCCGCATCGCGGGTCAGGACACGAGGCGAGGCACCTTCGTGCAGCGCCACGCTGTGCTCCACGACCGCTCGACGGGCGCCGAGTGGACGCCGTTGCTGTACCTCAGCGCGGACCAGGCGAGGCTGCACATCTACGACTCGCCCCTGAGCGAGTACGCGTGCGTCGGCTTCGAGTACGGCTACTCGGTCGAGCGGCCCGACGCGCTGACGCTGTGGGAGGCGCAGTTCGGCGACTTCGTGAACGGCGCCCAGACGATCATGGACGAGTTCGTCTCGTCGGCCGAGCAGAAGTGGGGCCAGTCGTCGTCCGTCGTGCTGCTGCTGCCTCACGGCTTCGAGGGTCAGGGCCCCGACCACTCGTCGGCCCGCATCGAGCGCTTCCTCCAGCTGTGTGCGGAGAACAACATGATCGCCGCGATGCCGTCCACCCCGGCGAGCTACTTCCACCTGCTGCGCAGGCAGGCGTACGACCGCCCGCGTCGCCCCATGATCGTCTTCACGCCCAAGTCGATGCTCCGCCTCCGCGCGGCCACGAGCGACGTCGAGGATTTCACCTCGGGCACGTTCCGTGAAGTCATCCCCGACTCGGTGGACCCGGAGAACGTCACCCGCGTCCTGCTGTGCTCCGGCAAGGTCTACTACGACCTCGAGGCGCATCGCGACCGCTCCGGAGACGACTCCACCGCGATCATCCGGCTCGAGCAGCTGTACCCGCTCGAGCACGACGCCATCAGGGAGGCGCTCGCCCCCTACGATGGTGCCGAGGTCGTGTGGGTCCAGGAGGAGCCGGAGAACCAGGGAGCGTGGTCGAAGATCTCGCTCAGCCTCCCCCAGATCATCGACGCCACGGTGACGGTGATCTCACGACCTGCATCGGCTTCGCCGGCCTCCGGGCTGGCGTCTCGTCACAAGCAGGAGCAGGAGGAGCTCGTGTCGCGAGCATTCGCACGATGAAGGATGTGTTCTTCGTAGGGGACGAGCTGGTCGCCGGGCTCGGCGACCCGAAGGCACTCGGATGGACCGGGAGGGTCGCGGCCCGCACCCTGCCCCTCGCGCCCGACCTCGCCTTCCACGTGATCGCCGTCCCCGGCGAGACCACCGGCGAGATGACGAGCCGGTGGGACGAGGAGGCGCTTCGCAGGGTCGGCCCCGCCGACGCGACCGGCGGCTCGACCCGTCACGTCCTGTTCGCGGTGGGGCGCAACGACGTCGTCAAGGGCGTCTCGCCCACCATGACGCGCCTCAACATCGCGAACGCGCTCGACCGCGCCCACGCGCTCGGATTCTCTGCGATGCTCGCCGGCCCGCCACCCGGCCCCGAGGAGCAGAACCCCCGCATCGCCGAGCTCGCCGCGCTGTGCGAGGAGGCCGCGTCCCGGCGCGCAGTGCCGTACATCGACATGTACAGCCCGCTCGCGCGTCATGAGCAGTGGATCACCGACATGGCGACGGGCCGCGATGGACTGCCGCAGCAGGCCGGCTACGGGCTCATGGCGTGGCTCGTGCTGCACTCCGCCTGGCACGACTGGCTCGGCCTCGAGCGCACCGAGGCCTGACCCTCGAACCCCTGGACATGCGGAAGCCCCGGCCTGACGGCCGGGGCTTCTCGTCTGTCAGGCGATGATGCCCTCGTTGCGGAGCGTCACGGACAGGTCGTGCGGACGGGAGGCGATCGCGATCGCGTCCTCGTACGAGACCTCGCCGTCGCGCACCAGCTGGAACAGGTGCTGGTCGAAGGTCTGCATCTTGTAGTACTCGCCCTCGGCGATCAGGTCGACGATCGGAGGCTGGCTTCCCGGGTCCACGATCGCCTCTGCGGTGCGGCCGTTGTTCACCATCACCTCGGCGACGAGCTTGCGGCCGTGACCGTCCGCCTGGCGCACGAGGCGCTGAGACACGATGCCGCGCAGCGTCTGCGACAGAGTCGCACGGATCTGCCCCTGCTCGTGAGGGGTGAAGAAGTCGACGATGCGGTTGATCGTGTCCTGCGCGTCGACCGTGTGGAGGGTCGCGAGCACCAGGTGGCCCGTCTCGGCTGCCGTGAGCGCCGCACGCACCGTCTCGATGTCACGCATCTCACCGACCAGGATCACGTCCGGGTCCTGACGCATGGCGCCTCGCAGCGCGTTGGTGAAGTCGAGCGTGTCCGAGCGCACCTCGCGCTGCGAGATGATCGCCTTCTTGTCGGTGTGCAGCACCTCGATCGGGTCCTCGATCGTGATGATGTTGACCTCGCGCTGCTCGTTGATCAGATCCACCATCGAGGCGAGGGTGGTGGTCTTTCCCGACCCGGTCGGTCCCGTGACGAGCACCAGTCCTCGCGGTTCGAGCGCCAGCTCGCCGAGCACCGGCGGGAGCCCGAGCTCCTCCATCGGCTGGGCGCCGATCGCGACGCGGCGGAACACGAGCGCATCGGTGCCGCGCGCCACGTACGCGTTGACACGGAAGCGACCCACGCCGGACAGCGAGAAGGCGAAGTCGGCCTCATGGATGTCACGGAACTGCGCGACGAGCTCCTCCGGGAGCACCTGCGCCACCATGTTGCGGGTGTCCTCAGGCGTCAGAGGCGGCACCTGGAGCTTGCGGAGCCGCCCATCGACGCGGATGCGCGGCGCGGAGCCCACCTTGCAGTGCAGATCGGAACCGCCCGTGGACGCGAGAGCGTGCAGGAACGGGATGACGGAGACAGGCTGCTGATCGCTCACGAGTGCTCCTTCGGCAGGACGGATCGGAACCTTGAGTGGCCTGTCCGCAGGCTAGCGCCTCCGCGCCGGCCGCGCGCGGCGTCTGTGGCGCACTCCACTGCCCGCACTTGAGGCGGCTCCACCGCCCGGCCGCCCCGCCGTCGGCCTCGTGCGAGCGGAAGGTGCGCGCATCGCAGTGCCTGTGGGACAATCGTCCGTCAGCAACTGCCCGCCAGCGTCCCGGAAAGGGGGAAGTGATGAGCAAGCGAGGCCGCAAGCGCAAGTCCCGCGCGAACTCGGGCGCCAACCACGGCAAGCGTCCCAACGCCTGAGCGCCCCCTGAAGACGACGAGCCCGCCACCGGTCAGACCGGGGCGGGCTCTCGTGCATCCTGGGGTCGTCCGTCACTCGACGGTGCGTGCCTCCCGGATGGTGGCAAGCACGCGGCTGCGCAGGTCGCCGGGCGCGACCTCGCCTCCTGTGGAGTGCACCATGCGCTTGATCTTCTCGTTGATCTTGTGCTCCGCCTCGCACGGCGGACACGACTTCAGGTGCTCGCCGATGCGGATCAGCTCATCATCCGGAAGCTCGTTGTCGATGTACTCGAAGAGGCGGTCCAGGGCCTCTTCGCACTCAGCCTTATGCGCCATCCTGCACCTCCTTCCCCGTCTTCTTGGCGGCCGCCTTGTGGTCCTTGACCCCGCGCTCGGCCGCATAGTCCTTCAACTTCTCGCGCAGCAGCTTGCGACCACGGTGCAGGCGGGACATCACGGTGCCGACAGGCGTGTCCATGATCTCCGCGATCTCCTTGTACGCGAACCCCTCGACATCCGAGAGGTACACGGCCATCCGGAAGTCCTCGGAGAGCTCGGAGAGCGCCTGCTTCACCTCGTCATCGCCCAGCGAGTCGAGCGCGGCATCCTCCGCAGACGCGAGGCCCGACGACGTGTGCTCGGCCGCGGCGGCCAGCTGCCAGTCCTCGACCTGCTCCGCATCGGAGCGCTTCGGCTCACGCTGCTTCTTGCGATACGTGTTGATGAAGGCGTTGGTCTGGATCCTGTAGAGCCAGGCCTTGAGGTTGGTGCCCGGCGTGAACCGGGCCTGGGCGGCGAAAGCCTTGGCGTAGGTCTCCTGCACCAGGTCCTCCGCGTCGGCCCCGTTGCGCGTCATGCGCAATGCGGCCGCGTAGAGCTGGTCCATGAAGGACAGCGCCTCGGTCTCGAAATCGAAGTCTGTAGCGGTCATCGTGTCCGAGCCTACAGACGTCCGGTCCCTGGGTGCCGGCGCCGTCCTCTGCGGTCTCTCCAGCGTCGTGGTCATGGACATATCAACGGCACCGCACCACGTCGCATTCCCGCACACGAGAACTCCCCCTGCACGTCCTCGACCACGCCGAGTAGGGTGGAACCATGTTGCGCGCACTCGCCCGTCCTCTGCTCGCCTCCTGGTTCATCTACGGAGGTATCGAGTCCGTCCTCGAGCCTGAGCGCCGTGCGGCGCTCGCCGCCCCGGTGTTCGATCCGATGCTCAAGGACATGGGCGTCGACGACCAGGTCAAGACGACCGACCTCGTGAAGGCCCATGGCGCCGCCACCATCGGCGCCGCCACGATGCTCGCCGTGTCACGCACCCCTCGCACGGCCGCGCTCACCCTGACCGGGCTGTCCGCCGTCACCGTTGCTCTCGCCCACCCGTTCTGGAACGTGACCGACGAGGAGGAGCGCAAGGTCGAGACCGAGCAGTTCCTCAAGAACCTGGCGCTGCTGGGCGGCGTGATGCTCGCCGCGACCGCGGGCCACTCCGCGCGTCACATCGCACGCAAGCAGAAGCACAAGGCGAAGGCCAAGGAGAAGGCTGCGGAGGCCAAGGCCAAGGAGACCGAGGCGAAGGCTGCCAAGAAGGCCGCCCGCAAGAAGAAGCGCAAGGCCGACGCGTGACCGCTTCCCTCCCCGTCGGGGTCGGACCCGACGAGGTGTGGCCTGCTCCTGTGCCCTCGGGCCCGCTCGACGCCACCGTCGAGGTGCCCGGCTCCAAGTCGCTCACGAACCGCTTCCTCGTGCTCGCCGCGCTCTCGAACGGACCGGTGCACATCCGCGGGGGGCTTCGCTCGCGCGACTCCTCGCTCATGATCGCCGCGCTGCGGGCGCTCGGGGTCTGGGTGGACGACGCGGAGGCGGAGTGGGTCGTGACCCCAGGCCCCCTCGCGGGCGGCACCCACATCGACTGCGGGCTGGCCGGCACCGTGATGCGCTTCGTGCCCCCCATGGTGCTCCTCGCGGGCGCGCGGGGCGATCGCCGACCGGTCACGTTCGACGGGGACGAGGGGGCGAGGGTGCGGCCCATGGGCCCGCTTCTTGAGGCGCTTCGCGCGCTCGGCGCCACCGTGGACGACGACGGACGGGGCACGCTGCCGTTCACCGTCACACCGCCCGCGACGACTCCCGCTGAGGTCGAGGTCGACTCGTCGGCCTCGAGCCAGTTCGTGACGGCCCTGCTGCTCGTCGCTCCTCGTCTCACCCACGGGCTCACGATCCGCCACACCGGTGAGACGCTGCCGAGCCTGCCGCACATCGACATGACCTGCGAGACGCTCAGGTCCGCGGGCATCCGCGTGGACCAGCCCGACGAGCGGACCTGGATCGTGCACCCCGGCGAGATCCAGCTGCGCGAGGTGCGGGTCGAGCCCGACCTGTCCAACGCCGGGCCTTTCATGGCGGCCGCGCTGGTCGCAGGAGGCACCGTCCGCATCCCCGGCTGGCCCGCGCACACCACCCAGCCGGGCGCCTACTACCCCGAGCTGCTCACACGCATGGGCGCCACATGTGCCCTCGACGGCGACGTCATGACCGTGACAGGCGATGGCACGGTGCACGGCATCGAGGCGGACCTCTCCCCCGCGGGCGAGATCACGCCCACGATCGCCGCGCTGTGCGCCCTCGCCGACGGTGGCTCCCAGCTCACCGGCATCGGACACCTGCGCGGACACGAGACGGATCGCCTCGCCGCGATCGCCACCGAGGTCGAGCGCGCCGGCGGGCGCTGCCAGGCCGGTGACGACTCGTTGAGCTTCGGCGGCCTGCCCCCCGCCGGGCTCACTCCCGCCGTGATGGAGACGTATCACGACCACCGCATGGCGACCTTCGCCGCCATCCTGGGACTCGTGACGCCGGGCCTCCATGTGAGGCACGTCGGCACCGTCGCGAAGACCATGCCCGACTTCCCGACGATGTGGGCAGGCATGCTCGGCCAGGAGGGCTGACCACCGGTGGCGCGACGCGAGTACGACGAGTCCGACGCTCGGGTGCGGCCCAGCAGACGGGGTTCGCGACCGCGCTCCAAGATCCGGCCCTCGCACTCGGACGCGACCCTCGCGGTCGTCACCGCGGTCGACCGCGGGCGGTACACCGTGGAGCTCCTCGAGGACGCCGATGCGCCCGCCGGCACGGTGCTCACGGCCGTGAAGGCCCGCGAGCTCGGGCGCCGCGGCCTCGTGATCGGCGACCGAGTCTCCGTGGTCGGGGACACGTCGGGCGCGGAGGGCACGCTCTCGCGGCTCGTGAGACGCGAGGAGCGCGCCACCGAGCTGCGACGTACCGCTGACGACACCGACGCGGCCGAGCGCGTGATCGTCGCCAACGCCGACTCGCTCGCGATCGTCACGGCGCTCGCCGACCCCGAGCCGAACCCCAGGATGATCGACCGTTGCCTGGTCGCCGCATTCGACGCGGGCATGGAGGCGCTGCTGGTCCTCACCAAGGCCGACCTCGGGTCGGCCGATGCGCTCCGGGCCGTCTACGAGCCGCTCGGCGTCACCGTGGTCGAGACCGACGCGAGGACCGCGGGATCCCTCCTCGGCGACGAAGGCTTCGGGCTTCTTCGCGAGCGACTCGTCGGCCACGACACCGTGCTCGTCGGCTACTCGGGCGTCGGCAAGTCCACGCTCGTCAACGCGCTCGTCCCCGACGCGGGACGCGCTGTCGGCCACGTGAACGACGTCACGGGCCGCGGGCGCCACACCTCGACGTCCGCGGTCAGGTACGCGCTTGCCGACGGCGGGCACATCGTGGACACCCCCGGCGTCCGCTCCTTCGGGCTCGCGCACGTGGACCCTGATCACTTCGTCGCGGCGTTCCCTGATGTCGCTGAGGCTGCTGCGGAGCTCTGCCCGCGCGGATGCGGCCACGAGTCCGCAGAGGCCGGATGCGAGCTCGACGCATGGGCAGGAGACGATCCGACAAGGCACGCACGCGTGGACTCGATCAGGCGCCTCCTCGCGTCCCGCGCCGCCGGAGAACAGTACTGATCCACAGGTGCCCTGACACCCGGTCCCTGGCCGGTAGCCTGACCCCATGGAGCCCATCGGCGCATACGCGGACGACCTGCGACTGGCACTCGAGATCGCCGACGAGGTGGACTCGCTGACAGCGGCGAACTTCGCCTCCGAGGACCTCACCGTCGAGCTGAAGCCCGACGACACCCCGGTGACCGCGATCGATCGCGAGGCGGAACGGCTCGTGCGTGCGCGCATCGCCGCCGCGCGTCCCGACGATGCGTTCGTGGGCGAGGAGTACGGGGCGACCGGTGACAGCACCCGTCAGTGGATCGTCGACCCGATCGACGGCACCAAGAACTACATCCGCGCGGTGCCCGTGTGGGCGACGCTGATCGCGCTCGTGGATCGCGGCGAGCCCGTGGTCGGCGTCGTCTCCGCTCCCGCGCTCGGACGACGCTGGTTCGCGGCCGCCGGCGCAGGCGCATGGGGGTCCTCCCCCACCGCGGACGTCCATCGCCTCTCGGTGAGCTCCGCGGCCTCGCTCGCCGAGGCGTCGCTGTCGTACTCGTCGCTGTCAGGCTGGGAGGAGCGCGGACTCCTGCCGGCATTCCTCGATCTGACGCGGTCAGTGTGGCGCACGCGCGCCTATGGCGACTTCTGGAGCTACATGATGGTCGCCGAGGGCCAGGTGGACCTCGCATGCGAGCCCGAGCTCGCGCTGCACGACATGGCGGCGCTCGTGCCGATCGTCCAGGAGGCCGGCGGCCGCTTCACGTCGCTTGCGGGCGAGCCCGGGCCTTTCGGCGCAGACGCCCTCGCGACGAACGGGATGCTCCACGACGAGACCCTGCGCCGCCTGCGCGGCTGACGCCTTTCAATGGCATCCCCCGACCCGGGGGACACGCGCCACGTCAGGTGAGGGAGATGCCGTCGATCTCAGAGACGTCGTACCACAGGAGGTCTCGCTCGCTCAGGCGGTCGAGCGCGGCCTCATCGGCGGCGACAGCGCCCGCGACGTCCGGCTCCGCGCCAGGTTCGTCGACGAACAGGCATGCGATGGAGTCCAGACGGATCCGCCCCTCGACGCTGACAGCCGCCGGATGGTCCTCGGCGCCTGCAGCAGCACCCACGTCCGAGCGAGGATGATCGACGACCACCACGACCCTGAGCGGCGACCCCAGCCCCAGCGCTGAGTGCATCGCGGCGGCGTGGATCACCTCCTCCGCGACCTCGTCAGGATCGAGCTGCGGAGCGATCTCGAGCATGCGCTCCGTCGCGGCGAAACCGCGTCCGGGCTCCCATGAACCCGAGGCGATCTCCCGCAGCTGGCCGACGGTGGCGGGGATGTACACGCGCATGCTCTCAGTCTGTCACTCAGGTGGCCGCAGCTCGCGCCCGTGAGGCCGTGTCGCGACCGTCTCGCGCGGCCCCGGCCTCGGCGATCGTGCCTCTCACCTCGAGGGCGAGGGCCGCGAGCGCGCGCGCCGCCGGCGAGCGAGGACGGGTCTCGCGCAGCGTGCGCCCGGCGATCGTGGCCGCATCGCATGCGCGTGGGTCGTCAGGAACCGGCCAGACCTCGGGGATCCCGGAGAAGCGGCGCAGCGCGTCCGCCACCGCCTGCGCGGGGTTGCGGCCTCCGACCGAGGCCCGCACCCGGTTGACGACGACCAGGCGACGCGCGCCTGCGGCCGCTCCCGAGTCGTCCAGCGAGGACAACGCATGGACGAGCCGCTGGATCCCGAGCGGTTCCGCGCGACCGACCACGATGAGGACGTCCGCCTCCGCGAGAGCGGAAAGCGTCGCGGCATTCCGCTGAGGAGCGCGCGTGTCATAGGACAGCCTCTCGTCCTCCTCGCACGAGAAGCCGCAGTCCACGACCGTCGCCTCGGCGTGGCGGCGCAGCACGGGCCAGACAGGATCGAGCGCGGCGCGGGAGAGCTCGGGCCATCGCTCGGGCCTCCCGAGGCCGCCCAGCACACGGAGACGTGGAGCGGCCTCGAGCGCGTACCGTCGCACGACGTCATCGTCGAGCACGCCGTTGCGAGAGGCGCGCGCCAGCGCCGCTATCCCTGGGGCCTCGTCGAGAAGCCCCAGGGCATGCGAGACGGCTCCGCCGTAGGTGTCGACGTCGACGCAGAGGGTGTCCGTCCCGGCCGCGGCCAGCTCAGCCGCGAGGTTCACTGCGACGGTCGTGCGGCCTGGAGCTCCCGTGGGTCCCCACAGCGCGACCACGGCACCGCGGCGACCGCGATCGGGGGGCACGGGAGGAACCGGCGGCAGCGGGCTTCCGCGGTCGAGGGCGGCGAGCACGGCGGCCGCCACGTCGACGGCATCGCCTCCCGGCGGGATCACCTCGTCCGTGCCGAGCGCCTCGAGGTGCTCCCGTGCGTCGACGGTCGCAGGCGCGCCCACGACGACGGCTCCGGCCGCTGACAGCCGCGCGACGATCTCCCGATCGAGATCAGGCTGCTCGGACAGGACCACGATGGATCCGTGCCCTGCCTCCACCGCGGCCACCCCCTCCGTGAGGTCCGCGCAGCGGCGGACCACCGTGAGGTCCGGATGACCGTCCAGCGCGGCGGCGAGGGCGGCCTCGCGTGCGCCGCGGACGATGAGGACGACGGAGGCTGTCGTCACCCGGCGACCCCGACCACCGACACCTCGCCGTCGAGCGCAAGCGCGTCGAGGAAGGCGGCGAGCTGCTCCTGAGGCACGTTGACATACACGATCTCCGCGCCGGCGCCCGCGAAGGCTCGGTCATCGGTGACGACCTCATCCACCGCGACTGCGGTCGCGATCGCGGTCGACGACGGCTGTCCCGCCTCGTCCACCACGGTGAGCCACACGTCGACGAGGCTTCCGCGCGCGATCCCTTCAGACACCGGTCGCGTGGTGGTGACGGCGATGGGGCGCGAGGAGTAGTCCTCCTCTGAGGCGAGGGCTGAGGCGGGCAGGAGCTCGCCCTGACCGACCTGGCGCGTCAGCACCGCGCCGCTGATCTCCTGCGCCGCGCCGACGTACTCGGACTGGTCCACGCGAACCTGGACGAGGACCACGTCCTGAGGGGATAGCGCGGTGCCCGGCGGCAGGTCGGCACGCGCGGCGTAGAAGGGCTCCGTGCGGTCCCCGGCGCGGACCAGCGAGACCACGCCTGCGACCGACGCCGCTATCAGCACGAGGCCCACCAGGAGCCGCGGATCCCTCCAGCTCGGGCGTGCGAGCCTCCCCGACACGGGACGTGCCGCCGACGTCATCGATACCCCTTGGTTCATGGGGAACCATCCTGCCGTCGCCGCAGGGGGCATGTGGGGCATTGTGGACAAAAGGCTGAGAAAGGTCTCAGCCTGGGTCACAATGGACATATGCCGCAGCGATTCCTCACCCTGGCCGAGGTCCAGGAGGTGCTCTCCATCTCCTCCCCTCAGGCCTACGCGCTGGTGCGCACAGGCGAGCTGCCTGCGATCCAGATCGGAGGGCGCGGGCAGTGGCGTGTGGAGGCGTCGGAGCTCGAGTCCTACATCGCCCGCCAGTACGAGGCGACGCGCGCCAGGATCGCGGCCGACCAGGCCTGACGATCCACGGCCTGCACGGGCTACCCCTGTGCGGAGCGCACCTCGAGGAGCGCATCGAACGGCACGGTGACCGGAACACCCTCCTCGGGCGCGACCTCCACGAAGTCTGCCCCCACCGACTCGAGCAGACCGATCATCTCGGCTCCCTGTGCGCGCACGGCGACCCACGACCGGTCCTGCGCCAACGCACGGAGCGCGGCACCGAGCGTGAGCCGCTGCTCGATGCGGCCCAGAGGCACTGCCCTAGACGAGAGCCCCCTGACAGCCGAGATCGCGCCGCGAGGGACGAGCCGCTCCCCCGGAGACGAATGCAGAAGGACCCACTGCGCGGTGGCATCGGCCAGCACCCCGCTCACGGCCGAGCCATCCCGGAGGGTGAGCGCGAGGGAGGCGCCGCGGGACGCCGCGAGCCTGGCGGCGAGGTCGACGCCAGCGCGCTCCGCGCGGGTCAGGTCCGCGACCTCGGCATCGAACATGCGGGCACGGTCGGACTGCCAGCGACCCTCGAGGTCCTCGAAGAGCTGCCCCCACCGCATCCCGTCACCCTAGCGACACCAGATGCGACCCCGGGTGGTGGGAGTCTGAACTGAGACTGATTCGTAATCTTCGCAAACTGGACATTTCGCCCGATGACCGATATATCTAGTGACCTCAAACGTCATCAAACGACATGAACCGGGGGCGGCATGACGGACGGGAACAGGCACAGGAGCCTGCGCACTTCAGGCACGAGGACGCGAGGAGGCGCAGGAGGGGCGCCCGCCCGTGAGAGAGCGGCAGCCTCGGCGGCGGTCGTGCTGATGCCGATCGCTGCGTGGGCGCTCGGAGAGCTCGCGACGGACCTCGCGCCATGGGCAGCGGCGCCCGGCGCGGGCGTGGACGCGATCCTCGCGCCGGCCATCGTGGGCGCCGGCGCCCTCGTATGCGGCTACCTGGCGCTCAGCGCGATGGTCATGGTCGCCGCCGCGCTCAGCGGATCCATCCCCGGGTGGGCGGCCGCGGCCGCGCCGAGCGCATGGCGCCGGATCGTCGCGACGGCGGCGGGCATCGGCCTGTCCGCAGGACTCGCGGCACCCGCTCTCGCGGCGGACATCGCGCCGGGGTGGTCCGTCGCGGTCGTGACCGCGGGCGTCGACGCCTCGCCGGGATGGAGCGCCGCCTCGTACGCCAGGCCCGCGGGGGCGACCGATGCGGTCCCTGGCTGGATCGACGGGCCTCGGGCCGCCGAGCACGACGAAGCACCCCAGCGCGGTGCGCACACGCACGACGACGCCGGCTCAGGCACGGCACGTCCCACGCGGGTGGTCGAGGCCGGAGACTCGCTCTGGGCGATCACCGCCGACCTCCTCGGCGAGAAGGAGACCGCGCGCATCGCCGCGGCGTGGCCGCTGCTCTATGAAGCCAACCGCGACGTCATCGGAGCGGATCCGAGCCTCATCCGGCCCGGCCAGATCCTGGAGATCCCCGAGGAGCTCGCCCGGTGAGCGCGGAGGCGGTGTCCCCGCGCTCGGTCGGCATCAGGCCGCTCGGCACCAGGCCGACGTCGCGAAGGCCACCCGCCGGGCCGGGCCGCGCACAGATCCTTCCCGCGCCGATCTCGCCGTACGAGCGTCGCCGGAGACCGTTGGGGGATCCCGCTCCCCTGGCATGCACGGTGGCGAAGGCCGCCCTCGAGACGGTGCACGGAGCGTCGAGCGTCGATCCGCTCACGCGCTGGGTCGATCCCGCCGTGAGGGCCCAACTCGCCAAGCAGCACTCGCTCGCTCGGCGGGCAGGGCTCAAGGACCTCGGCTCGGCTCAGATCCTCCGTGCCCGCGTCTGCCGTGTCTCGGCAGAGGCAGCCGAGGTGAGCGTCGTCGCCCGGTGGGGCGATCGGGTGCACGCGCTGGCCATCCGCGTCGAGGACCGACGCGGGCGCTGGGTGGCGACAGTAGTCGACGTGGGCTGACCCGCATCCTGCTCCCACGCCGCTGATGACGACGGAGGGCCCGACACCCTCGGGTGCCGGGCCCTCCGTCTACAGCAAGGCGCGCCGCCTCAGCGGGTCGCCACGCGTCGAGTCACGCCTCGTTCTTGCCGTGACACATCTTGTACTTCTTGCCCGAGCCGCACGGGCACGGCGCGTTCTTGGCGGTGCCCGGGAACGTCGCCCCGTCGGACTCCACCTTCTGCGCACCTCCGGCAGCTCCGCCCTTCGCACCGGCGCCCTTGACGACCTTCGCGCTGCCATCCTCCGACGGCCCCGAGTACGTGAGCGCGCTCATGGTCATCTGCATGCCGGCCGCGTTGCCCGTGGTGGAGGAGGCGCTGCCCACCGCGCGTCGCGCCGCAGGCTTGGGAGCCTCGGCAGAAGCCGCAGGGGCGTTCGCGGCGGCTGCTGCCGCGGAGTCAGCGGTGACGGCCGGCGCGCCCTGAGCAGGCGCCTGCGGCTCCCGACGCTCCACCCTGTACAGGACCTGGATCGCCTGGCGCTTGATGCCGTCGGTCATCGCCTCGAAGAGGCCGTAGCCCTCGCGCTGGTACTCCGTGAGCGGATCACGCTGACCCATGGCGCGCAGACCGATGCCCTCCTTGAGATAGTCCATCTCGTAGAGGTGCTCACGCCACTTCGCGTCGAGCACCTGCAGCAGCACCTGACGCTCGACGGTGCGCATCACGTCGGAGCCGATGCGCTCCTCGACGACGTCGTACTGCACGCGCGCGTCGGCGGTCAGCTCACGCACCAGGAAGTCGCTCGACAGCCGCGAGATGCCGCCAGCCTCGTCAACGATCTCGTCGATCGTGAGCGAGACCGGGTAGACGGCGCGCAGCTCCTTCCACAGAGCCTCGAGATCCCATTCGTCCGGAGCGCCGGTGAGGGTGGCCGCCTTCACGAACTCGGTGACGACATCCGAGCCGAACGTCTCGATCTGGTCGCGGAGGTCCTCGCCGTCGAGCACCTTGCGGCGCTCCTCGTAGATGACCTTGCGCTGTGCGTTGAGCACGTCGTCGTACTTGAGGATGTTCTTGCGGATCTCGGCGTTGCGACCCTCGATCTGCGCCTGTGCCGAACGCACGCCGCGGGTCAGCACCTTCGACTCGATGGGCATGTCGTCCGGGATGGCCGACGAGTTCATCATCGTCGCCGCCATGCCGGACTGGAACATGCGCATGAGGTCGTCCTCGAGCGACAGGTAGAAGCGGGACTCGCCCGGGTCTCCCTGACGGCCGGAACGTCCACGCAGCTGGTTGTCGATGCGGCGGGACTCGTGGCGCTCGGTGCCGAGCACGTAGAGCCCTCCGGCCTCCAGGACCTCGTCGTGCTCCTGGCTGACGGCCGCCTTCTGCTCCTCGAGCACGGCGTCCCACGCCGCCTCGTAGCCCTCGGGGTCCTCGTGCGGGTCCAGGCCACGCTCGGCCATGACCTGCACGGCGCGGAACTCAGGGTTGCCGCCGAGCATGATGTCGGTGCCTCGGCCCGCCATGTTCGTGGCGACGGTGACGGCGCCCTTGCGGCCCGCCTCGGCGACGACGTTCGCCTCCTTCTCGTGCTGCTTCGCGTTGAGCACGTTGTGCGCGATGCCGCGCTTGCGGAGCTCCTTGCTGAGCTGCTCCGACTTCTCGACGGAGACGGTGCCGACGAGCACGGGCTGGCCGCGGTCGTGGCGCTCGAGGATGTCGTCGATCAACGCCGTGAACTTCGCCTGCTCGGTCTTGTAGAGCAGGTCGGCCTGGTCCATGCGGATCATCGGCTTGTTCGTGGGGATCGGGATGACCCCCATGCCGTAGGTCGCGTGCAGCTCCGCCGCCTCGGTCTGCGCCGTTCCGGTCATGCCGGAGAGCTTCTTGTACAGGCGGAAGTAGTTCTGCAGCGTGACGGTGGCGTACGTCTGCGTCTCCGCCTTGATCTGCACGCCCTCCTTCGCCTCGATCGCCTGGTGAAGGCCCTCGGAGTAGCGGCGGCCCTTGAGCAGGCGTCCGGTGTGCTCGTCGACGATGTCGACCTCGCCGCCGGTCACCACGTAGTCGCGGTCTCGACGGAAGAGCTCCTTGGCCTTGACGGCGTTGTTGAGGAAGCCGATCAGAGGAGTGTTGGCAGGGTCGTACAGGTTCTCGATGCCGAGCGCGGCCTCGACCTTCTCGATGCCGGGCTCGAGCATGCCGACGGTGCGCTTCTTCTCCTCGACCTCATAGTCCTCGTCGACCTTGAGGCCGCGGGCGATGCGGGCGAACTCGACGTACCACTTGCCGTTGTCTCCCTGGGTGGGGCCCGAGATGATGAGCGGCGTGCGCGCCTCGTCGATGAGGATCGAGTCGACCTCGTCGACGATCACGTAGTGGAATGCGCGGTGCACGAGCTGCTTCGCGTCGAGCGCCATGTTGTCGCGCAGGTAGTCGAAGCCGAACTCGTTGTTCGTGCCGTAGGTGATGTCCGCCGCGTACTCCTTGCGACGCTCCTCCGGGGTCTGGCCCGCGAGGATGCATCCCGTCTCCATCCCGAGGAACCGGAACACTCGGCCCATGAGCTCGGACTGGTAGCTCGCGAGGTAGTCGTTGACGGTGACGATGTGCACGCCCTCGCCGTCGAGCGCGTTGAGATAGGCGGGAAGGGTGGCGACGAGCGTCTTGCCCTCACCGGTCTTCATCTCCGCGATGTTGCCGCCGTGGAGCGCGGCGCCACCCATGATCTGCACGTCGAAGTGGCGCAGGCCGAGCGTGCGCGTCGAGGCCTCGCGGACCGCGGCGAATGCCTCGGGCATGAGGGAGTCGAGGCTCTCGCCCTCAGCGCGACGCTGCTTGAAGTCGTCGGTGAGAGCGCGGAGCTCCTCGTCCGACATGTCGCGGTAGACGTCCTCGAGCGCGTTGGTCAGGCTCACCACCCGCTCGAGACGCCGGATCTGCCGGCCTTCGCCGATGCGGATGACGCGGTCGATGATGCCCACCGGTGAACTCCCTGCTGTCGTTGCGGTACCCCGAGCAAGCGTAGTCGCTCTCCGCGGCACCCCGGTGTTCTCTCGCTCTCGGCGCAATCGCGGCAACGGCGCCGCGCACCTCAGCCTCGAGGTCCGCGGCGCCGTGTCGCACCGGTGGTGTGTGGAGCGTGCAGGGCCCTCTCGCCCTGCGGCCCTGCTCAGGCGGTCTCGGCCGCCTGCGCGTGCGCGCCTTCCGGCTCGCTCAGGTGGATGACCCCGTAGGTCCATCCGCGTCGGCGGTAGACGGCGCTCGGGAGCCCCGACTCGGCGTCGAGGAAGAGGTAGAAGTCGTGCCCCACGAGCTCCATCTGATCGATCGCCTCGGAGACGGTGATCGGCGTGGCGGCGTGGGTCTTGGAGCGGATCACGATGGGGGTGCCGTCGATCGGCACCTCGCGCGTCGCGTCGTCCGGCGCGCCCTCCCACGGCTCGACGCTGGAGGCGGCGTGGGGAGCGCTCTCGGCGGCGGGAGCGGGAAGCGGGTCGGCGGCCACGGATCGCAGCGCGGGGGTGCCCTGGTGGCGGTGCGCGCGACGGTCGTGCAGGCGACGGAGCTGCTCGAGGAGCCGGGCGGATGCGGCGTCGAACGCGGCGTGGCGGTCGGCGGCGGAGGCCTCGGCCCTCACCACTCCCTTGCCTCGCACGGTGATCTCGACCCGTTCCTTGTCGTCCGCTCGCTTGGGATTGCGTTCGTGGACCACGTGGACATCCACGCGTGTGGCGCGCGGCGCAAGGGCCTCGACCTTCTCCATCTTCTCGATGATCCGCTCGCGCAGATCGTCCGCGACCTTGGTGTGGCGTCCGGTGATGGCGATGTCCATGACGTTGTCCTCCTCTTGGATGAGTGCGGCCTCGGTGGCCGGGGCAGGGCGGCTGCGGCGCCTTCAGCGCCTGCGGCATCACCTCCCTCATCGAAGGGATCCGACGATCATCGTCTTCGTAGCACTCACCTTAGACCCGGTGAAGGCTCGCCCGCCACACGCCCGACGGCAGCGAGTGCCACCGCGCCGACGACCGCCGATCCGGCCCCTTCGAGCGCCGAGATGCAGGCCGCCAAGGTCGCTCCTGTGGTGACCACGTCGTCCACCAGGAGCACGGGCGCTCCCGCCGGCGGGAGCCGTGTGAGCCGCACGGCGCCACGCATACGACGCCACCTGTCCGCGGCGGAGATGCGACGCTGCTCGCCTGCCCCGATCGCGAGACAGGGGAGGACGGAGGCGCGGGCTCCCCGAGCACGCAGTCCGTCGGCCACGGCGTGCGCGAGCAGCAGCGGAAGGTCCTCTCCGCGGCGTCGGACGCCTGCGGCGCGTGCGGGGGCCGGCACCACGCAGAGGGGCTCAGGCAGCGCGGACAGCCGGGGTGCGACGCAGGCTCCGGCGCGCGCGGCGGCGCCGGCGAAGAACGGATCGAGATCGCGCCTGCCCCCGTCCTTCCATGCGGCGACCATGCGGTGGGCGTTGCCGGCGAGCACCGCGACCGCCCACACGGGCACCGCGGCCCTGCCCTCGAGGGACAGCCGCGCGGCGTCCGCCTCCGCCCTCCATACGGGCTCCCACCAGGGCGCCTCGCACTCGTCGCACCAGGGGACGTCCTCGCGCCCGCACCCCGGGCAGGCGACGGGCACCACGAGCCTGGCGAGCGCGCGCACGGGCTCGAGCGGATCCATGCACGCATGATCGCGGGACGCCGGCGCCCGATCGGAGACTCCCTCACGAACCGGGACGCGCGTACCTCCCGGAGGGGCTGGGGACGGCTCCGTCCCCGCGTCAGCCGGCGTACGCGAGCTCGACCACGCCGTCGACGACGGGGGTCCAGCCGGTACCGGAGCGGGCCAGCGCCTCCGCATCACCCGTCACCACGGTGAGCGAGGTGAGGCCGCTGCGCGCGGTCATCGCCACGGTGTCGGTGGCCGCGGAGACCGCCTCCGTGAAGCCACCGACGCCCACGATCCAGACGGGGGTGATGCCCTCGTCGACGCTCACGCCGAGCGCCGCGACCGTCGTGGAGTCGACCCACGCGAGATCCACGGCGACGCCCGAGGACACCCCGATCTGGAGCGGCGTCGTCAGAGAGACGGGCACCCCGGCGTCATTCCTGACGATGCCCGTCACCTCGAGCACAGGCTGACCCGCGACCGTCGACGAGATCACGAGCCGCGCTCCGTCACGCGAGACCGCGAGCGCCTCGATCACGCGCGCCGTGAGCCACTCCGCGGACAGGTCGGCACGCTCGCCGCCGCCCGACTCGGCGTCAAGCGCGATCACCCCGCCCCCCTCGGACTCGGCCGTCCAGAGCCACCCGTGGCCGTCATACGAAGGCGAGACCAGGTCGGATCCGGTGAGGAGGGTGTCGAGGGGCATCGGCTCGTCCGGCGCGTCACCCACCCCGGCGGAGGGCACGAGGGACGACAGCCGACCTGACAGCGCGTCGGTCACCACCAGACGCGACCCTCCGACCAGGAAGGCGGTCTGTCGGCCCGAGTAGGACTGCGCGAGGCCGTTGGCCCGCGAGGGGATCGCGCCCGCCGAGTCGGGCGTGACCCGCAGCTCGCTGCCGTTCCAGAGTCCGAGCCGCGATCCGACGATGGCCGCCGCCTCCTCGGACGGCACGTCCGGGGGTTCGAGCATCACGTCGGCGGCGCTCTCGACGGGCACGCCGCCGAGCGTCATCTGCACATCCGTCACCGTGGGGAGCGCCGTGAGCGTGCGCTCCATCTGCGCCAGTCCCAGGCCCGCTCCCGCGGTCTCCTCCGCGGCCTCTGACACGAGCGGAACCAGGGCCTCGCCATCGGTGACCACCACGGTTCCCACCTCGAGCGCCGCCGCCGAGGAGAAGCCGGACAGCACCGCGTCCGACAGCCACGGCGAGGGGCCCATGACGAGCTCCGAGGCGGCTCGGGTCGGCGCGAACGCGTCGGCCACCCAGCGCGTCTCGACGACCTCGCTGCTCCCGTCCTGGGAGGCGAACACCAGGTTCACCTCGCGGAAGAGGTTCTCGAACGTCGACTCGGCGATCAGGGCGCCGTCCGCGAGGCTGGCGATCCGCCACTCCCCTGACGCGTCCTGCACCACGGAGAAGTCGAGGGTCGTCTCCTCGCCGACAGCCGCTTCGACGAGCCGACCGTGCGCGTCGAGGGTGGCTGCGAGCGGGACCGAGTACACGACGGCGGTCCCGTCCTCATCCCAGGCGCCGACGAAGTCTCCCGAGCCGAACACGACGAGCGACTCGAGCGGATCCCAGTCGCGGCTCGCCCCCGGCGTCAGGTACTCGCGAGCGATCTGGAAGTCGGTGTCGAAGCCTTGAGGGAGCGCGCTGATGAAGCCCGTGATGATCTGCTGGGGCGTGTCCCCGACCGAGGGCCCTTCGGCGAGGAACTCGAACGACTGCTGCTCGGGATCCGTCGTGATCCCCGGACGCACGGGGCCGCTCGTCGGGATCGACGCGCAGCCCGCGAGCAGCGCCACGGCGGCGAGCGCCGCCCACAGCCTCGTCCTCATGCGTCCTCCCTCCGTCCGATGCCGTCGCCGGGAGTCGGTCCGGCCGCGCGCGGCGTGCCGTCGCCCAGGGCCTCGAACTCCTCGTGCCGCATCGCGAGCGCCAGCACGGGCTGCTGGCCCAGGCCACGCGAGGTGCGAGGCAGGGACAGGCGGAAGGCGGCGCCTTCGCCCGGCGAGCCCCACGCCTCGAGACGGCCACCGTGCAGCAGGGCGTCCTCGCGAGCGATCGAGAGCCCCAGGCCCGTGCCTCCCATGGTGCGTGCGCGCGCGGGATCTGCCCTCCAGAAGCGATCGAAGACCCGCTCGACCTGCGTGTGGGTGAGGCCGAGGCCGTAGTCCCGGACGACGACGGCGACGCCCCTCGAGGTGGAGGCCACACCGACGTCGACCGGGCCCCCTTGGGCGTGCTCGACGGCGTTCGACAGGAGGTTGCGGATGATCCGTCCGACCCGGGGCCGGTCCATCGATGCCTGATGACGGCCCGACCCGACCCACAGCTCGATCCTCACGCCCTGGTCCTCCGCGACGGGTCGGATCGCGTCGACCTCGTCGGCGACCACGTCGGCGAGGTCGGTGAGCTCGAACTCGAGCTGGGCGGCGCCTGCGTCGATCCGGGACATCTCCAGAAGATCGGACAGCAGCAGCTCGAACCTGTCGATCTGAGTGCTCAGCAGCTCGGCGGAGCGCGCGACCTGCGCCGGGAAGTCCTCACGCGCGTCGTACAGGATGTCCGACGCCATGCGGATGGTGGTGAGCGGCGTGCGCAGCTCGTGCGACACGTCGGAGACGAACCGTCGCTGCACGCGGGAGAGATCCTCCATGCGCGTGATCTGGCGTTGGAGCGACTCGGCCATCTCGTTGAACGTGGTGGCGAGGGTGGCCATCTCGTCGGCGCCGCGCACCGTCATGCGCTCCGACAGGAGCCCGTCCGCGAGCCGCGACGCGACCCGTGCGGCCTGACGCACCGGCCGCACCGCCTGAAGCGTGACGAACCACGCCTGCAGCAGCACCAGGGAGATCAGCACCGCGCCGCCGAACAGCAGCACCTGCTGGATCAGCGCGAGCGTCTGCTGCTCGTCCGCGAGCGAGTACACGAAGTAGAGCTCGTAGTCGCCAGCGTCTCGCAGGCGCAGCGGTTCGCCGACGACCACCGCCGCGGTGTCCTGCCCCGGCCACGTCGTGTACTGCCACGGCTGGGTGACGCCGTCCGCCATCGCCTGCCGCATCTCCGCCGTCACGACCGTGGGCAGTGCGACGTCCGAGGCGCCGGTGGTGAGGATCAGGTCCGAGTCGTTGTCCTGCGCCTGCAGCACGACGAGGCCGCGAGAGTCTCCTCCCACGTTGAGCAGCGACGTGTACACGGATCGGAGCAGCGCCTGAAGGTCGCCCGGCGTCGCCGCCACGGAGGCGTCGACGCCCTGCTGCGCGCTCGTCGCATCCCGCGCCGACTCGAGCAGGATGCGGTCGACCCGGGTCTCGATCAGGCCGTCACGGATCTGCGCGACCACGAAGGCGCCCAGCACCAGCACGGTCGCCACGCCGACGAAGAGCACGGTCGTGACGACGCGCGCCTGCATGGATCGCCGCCAGCGTCGGGCCCACCGACGCAGCGGCACGGTGAGCCGCACCGCGATCGCTCGCGGCGTGCGTCTCACGGCGTCTGGCCACCTGCCTTGTAGCCGACCCCGCGCACGGTGAGCACGATCTCGGGGTTCTCAGGGTCCTTCTCGATCTTCGCGCGCAGGCGCTGGATGTGGACGTTGACCAGCCGTGTGTCGGCGGCGTGACGGTAGCCCCACACGTCCTCGAGCAGCACCTCGCGGGTGAAGACCTGCCCGGGAGATCGCGCCAAGGTGACGAGCACGTCGAACTCGAGCGGCGTCAGCGGGATGACCTCGCCGTCGCGGGTGACGCGATGCCCCGTCACATCGATCTCGAGCCCCCCGATGCGCACCGTCGCGGGAGCACCGGTCTCGTTGCGGCGCAGGCGTGCACGCACCCGGGCGATCAGCTCGCGCGGCTTGAAGGGCTTCGGGATGTAGTCGTCCGCCCCCGACTCGAGGCCGAGCACCACGTCCACCGTCTCGGACTTCGCGGTCAGCATGATGATAGGAACGCCGGACTCGGCGCGGATCTCCCTGCAGATGTCGATCCCGCTGCGCCCAGGCAGCATGAGATCGAGGAGGATCACGTCGGGCTGCTCGGCGCGGAATACGTCGACCGCACGGTCGCCGTGATCGCAGAACAGCGGTTCGAATCCGTCGCCGCGAAGCACGATTCCGATCATCTCCGCGACTGCCGGATCGTCGTCGACCACCAGGATGCGTCCTGTCATGCGCCCATCTTGCCATGTCATCGTGCCTGGGCAGCCGAGGGTCGACGGCCCTGACACGTGTATGTGAGGATCGAGCAACCGAGCAGGCTCCGCATGGCAGGATGGGCCGGGACGAGGAGGTATCGCGTGAGCGACAGTGGATTCGGTTCCGCCGGCACCGAGCCGTCGGGGGCACAGCAGACCGGTGAGGCGCCCGTGTTCGCCTCGCCTTCGGGCGCAGCGCCGTCGGCGACGCCTGCCTCGGCCGCGCCAGGCGCGCAGGCCTTCCCGGCACCGCCCGCGCCGCCGACCGCCGGCACGCAGCCCGGCTACGCCTCGCCGAACCCGGCGCCGCCGGCGCAGCACGCCCACCTCGACGCGGCGGCCATGCTGCGGCCTGGGATCATCCCCCTGCGGCCTCTGACGTTCGGAGAGCTGCTCGACGGGCCCCTCAAGGCGATCCGCCACAACCCCAAGGTGATGATCGGCCTCAACGCGCTCGTCGCGCTGGCCTCGATGATCGTGATGTACGGCCTCGGCTTCGGCTACTACGGCTCGCTGTTCTCCATGGCGGAGGTCGACGCCGTGGCGCTCGAGGACAACTACCTTGGCGTCAGCAACACCGACCTCGCCCTCATGGTGCTCGGGTCGTTCCTGGGAGCCTTGGTGCTGCTGCTGTCCACGGCCATCACGTCGCTGTCCTTCTCGCGCTCCGTGCTCAACGAGCGCATGGCGCCGGGCGAGGCCTTCCGCCGTGGGCTGCGGGCCACCCCTGCCCTCATCGCGCAGTCGCTCCTGCTGACGATCGGCTACTCGGTCATCGCGGGCGCGGTGACGCTGGTGGTCGCCGGCGGGTTCATCGCGGACACGGGTCTGGGCGTCGCGCTCCTCATCCTCGGGCTCATCGCCGCGGGCGTGGTCATCGCCTGGCTGTCGGTCAAGGTCTCGCTCGCCGTCCCGGCCGTCGTGCTGGAGAGGCGCGGGCCGATCGCGGCCCTGCGACGGTCGTGGGAGCTCACCCAGGGTCGTTTCTGGATGATCCTCGGCGTGCTCGTCGTCGCCATCATCATCACGTCGCTGATCCAGCAGGTCATAGCCATGCCTGCGATGGTCATCCTGCCCTTCGCGATGTTCGCCGCCTCGTCGACCGCCACGGTCCTCTACGTCGTGGTGATGGCGCTCATGTCCTTCGTCGGAGTGCTGATCTCGATCGCCTACCTGGGCGGCGTGACCGCGGGCCTCTACACGGATCAGCGGATGCGCCAGGAGGCCTTCGACCTCACGCTCGTCCGCACCGTCCAGGAACGCGCCTCCGCGCAGGGATGGGGCGCGTGACGGCGATCCTCGGGGCCGTCGCCTCGCTCACGGCCTCCGTGCCCGTCGACCCGAGCGCCGAAGAGGCCCGCCGTTGGGCGGAGGACGAGCTGTCGCGCGCCGAGTACCGCGAGGGCGCCTCGCTCGCCGACTGGTTCGCACAGGCGCTCTCCGACCTGATCACCCGTCTCTTCTCCAGCTCGGGCGGAGGCGGCCTCGCCCCGCTCGGCTACCTGCTGGGCGTGCTCGCGCTCGCCGCGCTGCTCCTTGTCGCGTGGCTCGTCGCTCGCCCCCTGCTCGTCTCACGACGACGCGACTCCGCCGTGGTGCTCGCCGACGACGCGCGCAGCTCCTCTGAGATCGATCGCGCAGCACGCGACGCGGCCCAGGCGGGCCACTGGCACGAGGCGGTCCTGGAGACCTTCCGCGCGATCGTGAGAAGCGCCGAGGAGCGCACCGTCATCGACCCGCGGGACGGGTGTACCGCGCACGAGGCCGCGGTGGACATCGCCGCGGCGCTCGACGGCACCGGACACCTGCTTGCGGACGCGGCCCGCCGCTTCGACTCGATCTGCTACTCGGATGCCGTCGCGACGCAGCAGGACTACGACGTATCGCGCGCTGCCTTCGATGCCGTGGCGAGCGCGCGGATCGCTCCCGAGGTCGTCTCATGAGCCGGACCGTCACCGCACCCGAGGGCTGGACTCTGGGAGACGGCTCGACCGCGGGCAAGGTCGCGAGCGCGCGATGGTCCCGCGTCCGCTGGCTCGCGATCGTGCTGACGCTCGTGGTCGTGGGAGTTCTCGTCGCGACCTTCGCGAGGCCCTCGTCGAACTCCGTCCCGCTGTCGATCGACAACACCGGCAGCGACGGTGCTCGCGCGGTGGCGCAGATCCTCCGGGGACAGGGCGTCGACGTCCAGGAGGTGTCCACGCTCTCCGAGGCCTACCGGGCGCTCGACGGTGGAGGCACGCTCGCGCTTGCGTCGTACGTCTTCCTCGACGACGACCAGGTCGCGTCCATCGCCACCCATCCGGGCGACGTGGTGTGGATCGAGCCCGCCCCGTACGTCCTCTCGGGGATCGACCCCGCCCTGTCGGCCTCGGTCCCCACCGTGTCCGAGGGTCCGGTGCCCGCGCGATGCGCGGCGCCCGCGGCGCAGAGCGCGGTCTCCCTCACGGACGTGCGCGCCTCCCTCCAGGTGTCGGCGGGCGCGCCCGCGGAGGCCTGCTTCGTCACAGACGGCTCCGCCACCTACGTCGAGCTCTCGCGTGACGGCGAGAGGCCTGTCCACGTGCTCGCGGACGCAGGAGTGGTGACCAACGGCTCGCTCGCCGTCGACGGGGCCGCCGCGCTGGCGCTGCACGTCCTGGGCCACGACTCGCGGCTCGTCTGGTACGTGGGCGACGACGCCGATGACACCCTGCTCTCCGCCGATCAGACGGGCTCGACCTATCTGACCCCACGCGCGCCCGAGTGGCTCACCGCCGGCATGATCGCGCTGCTGCTCGTCGCGCTCGTCGCGGCGTTCCACCAGGGCCGACGGATGGGGCCGCTCGTCACCGAGCCGTTGCCCGTGATCGTCCGCGCCTCCGAGGCGACACGTGGACGTGGACGCCTGTATCGGCGAGGGAAGGCGCGTGGCCACGCGGCTGCGGCGCTTCGGGCGGGCGCGGCCTCGCGACTCGCCGCCAGGCTCTCGCTGTCGCGGCACTCCCAGCGGGCCGCCGTCGTCTCTGCGATCGCCCTGCACACCCGCCGGGACCCCGGCTCCATCGACTCCCTGCTGTACGGCCCACCGCCGGCCGACGACGCCGCGTTCATGCGGCTCGTCGCCGAGCTCGACGCTCTTGAAAGTGAGGTATCCGCATCGTGACCACCACCCCCCAGCACTCTCCTCTCGTCACCACGCTCGCGGGCGTGCGCACCGAGGTGGGCAAGGCCGTCGTCGGCCAGGACGCCGCCGTGACCGGCCTGATCATCGCGCTCCTGTGCCGCGGCCACGTCCTGCTCGAGGGCGTGCCCGGCGTGGCGAAGACGCTCCTGGTGCGTTCGCTCGCCGCATCGCTGTCGCTCGACACGAAGCGCGTGCAGTTCACGCCGGACCTGATGCCCGGAGACATCACCGGCTCGCTCGTGTACGACGCGCAGACGTCGCGGTTCTCGTTCCGCGAGGGGCCGGTCTTCACCAACCTGATGCTGGGCGACGAGATCAACCGCACCCCTCCCAAGACGCAGTCGGCGCTGCTCGAGGCGATGGAGGAGCGGCAGGTCACCGTGGACGGCGTCGCGCGTGCACTTCCGGACCCGTTCCTGGTGATCGCGACGCAGAACCCGGTCGAGTACGAGGGCACCTACCCGCTGCCCGAGGCGCAGCTGGACCGCTTCCTCCTCAAGCTCGTGCTGCCGCTGCCGCCGCGCGAGGTGGAGACCGAGGTGCTGACCAGGCACGCGCAGGGCTTCGACCCGCGCAACCTCGCTGCCGCGGGTGTCAGCCCTGTCGCCACGATCGAGGACCTTGAGTCCGCCCGCCAGGAGGTCGCCGCGGTCGAGGTGTCCCCAGAGGTCGTGGGCTATCTGGTCGATGTGTGCCGCGCCACCCGCGACGCCGCCGCGACCTCGCTGGGGGTCTCGCCTCGTGGCGCGACCGCTCTGCTCTCGACTGCCCGCGCCTGGGCCTGGCTGCAGGGACGCTCGTTCGTCACTCCCGACGACGTCAAGGCGCTCGCACACCCCACTCTCGTGCATCGGATCCAGCTGACCGCCGAGGCGGAGCTCGAGGGCGTGACGCCGTCCAGCGTGCTCGAGTCCGTGCTGGCCTCGGTGCCCGTGCCGCGCTGATGTTCCTCACGTGGAGGGCGGTCGTGCTGACCGCCGTGGGTGTGCCGATCGCCATCGCGGCGTCCTCGGCGCTGCCCGCCGTCATGTGGTTCGCGCTCGTCGTGATCGCGGTGGGGATCGACGCCGCCGCGGCGCCTTCGCCGCGACTGGTGG
The DNA here is from genome assembly GCF_030418315.1 of Demequina zhanjiangensis. Lineage (GTDB taxonomy): Bacteria > Actinomycetota > Actinomycetes > Actinomycetales > Demequinaceae > Demequina > Demequina zhanjiangensis. Next base: position 341,874 of record NZ_JAUHPV010000001.1, on the reverse strand, counting down.
CGACGCGCAGGGAGACGCCGACCTCGGTGCGCCTCACGGAGGCGACGGCGACGACGCTGCTCGTGCGGAACATGGGGTCGCGCAGGATGCGCGGGTGGGCCCGCGACGCATGGCAGCCGTCCGCAGGTGCCGACGCGGCACGTCACCGTCTGGATCTCGCGCCGGGCGACGGCGTCAGGCTGCGCACGCCGATGCGCCCCACTCGACGCGGCGATCGGCAGGCGGGTCCGGTCACGCTGCGGCTTCTGGGCCCGCTGTCCCTCGCCGGCCGGCAGCTCACGGTGCCGCTGCCCGCGACCCTGCGGGTGCTTCCCGAGTTCGCCTCCCGCAAGCATCTCCCGTCCCGCATGGCGAGGCTTCGTGAGCTCGACGGTCGCAGCGCCGTGCAGCAGCGCGGTCCGGGCTCCGAGTTCGACTCGCTGCGCGAGTACGTGATCGGCGACGACGTCCGCGCGATCGACTGGCGGGCCACTGCGCGCAGGAACGAGGTCGTGGTCCGCACGTGGCGCCCTGAACGCGATCGCCAGGTGCTCATCCTGATCGACACCGCGCGTTCGGCTGCGGCCCGCATCGGGGAGACTCCTCGGCTCGATGCCGCGATCGAGGCGGCCCTGCTGCTCTCGGCGCTCGCCTCGAAGGCGGGCGACAGGGTCCATGTGGTCGCGTTCGACCGCGCGGTACGCGCCCGCGTCTCAGGTGTGTCCGGTGCAGCCCTGATGCCGGCGATCGCAGATCGGGTCGCGCCGCTCGAGCCGCGGCTCGTCGAGCCCGACTGGACGGCGGCCGCCGGGGTCGTCCGCGAGATGCTCGGCCAGCGCGCGCTCGTGGTGCTCCTGACGGATGTGGGCCCGGGATCGGTGGACTCGGGACTGCTACGGGCGCTCGCGCCGCTCGCCAGGGATCACCAGGTGCTGATCGGCGCCGTCGATGACCCGGAGATCGCCGCGCTCGTCACCGAGCGGGGCGACACCGTCGAGCTGTACACCGCGGCCGCCGCGACGCGGTTCGAGCTGGAGCGGGATGCGGTCGCCGAGCGGCTGCGACGGCGCGGCGTCGAGGTGGTCTCCTCGGATCCGGACGGGATCGCACCCGCGGTCGCCGACGCGTACCTGGCTCTGAAGGCCGCGGGAAAGCTCTAGGCCGTCGCTCGCACCGCACCCGGCCGAGCGTGACGACGGACGCTAGGCGGAGACGGGCGCGGTGTCCTCGCGCAGCTCGCCGCTGACGTCGCCCGTCTCCCCCATCCGCGCAGCGCGCCTGCCCAAGGTGAGCACGAGGGTCCAGAAGCCCGCGAGCACGGTCAGGCCGATCGCGATCTTCGCCGCCCACGGCAGCGCGGACCCGGTCACGTAGCCCTCGACGAGCCCGGAGACCAGGAGCACGAGGACCAGGCCGAGCACCACGCCGAGCATGGCGCGCCCCTCCTCCGCGAGCGCCCGACCGCGGGTGCGCGGCCCTGGCACGAGCATCGTCCAGAAGATCTTCAGCCCGGCGGCTCCGGCGACCCACACGCCGGTGAGCTCGAGCAGCCCGTGCGGGCTGATCAGCTGGAAGAACAGCCGCAGGTAGCCGAACTCGTTCATGATCGCCGCGGCGGTGCCGACGTTCACCGCGTTCGAGTACTGCACGTAGAAGGTGAAGATGCCGGTGAAGCCGCCCGCGACGGACATGGCCGCCACCCACGCATTGTTGGTCCACACGCGCGCGAAGAAGGACGTGGAGGGATTCTCCGAGTAGTACGCGGCGAAGGCCTCCTCGGCGTACTGCTGTCGCTCCTCGAAGGTGCCCAGGTCGCTCATCAGCTCGGGGTGCGTCGTGTAGTAGACCGCTGTCGCGGTGCCGACGACGAGGAACCCCACCATGATCGCGACGGTCCACCACCGCAGGCGGTAGAGCGCCGCGGGCATGGACAGCACCAGGAACCGCGCCACCTCACGATGGATCGGAGGCCTCGCGCCCGCGAGCGTGGCCCGTGCTGACGCGAGCAGCACGGACAGCCGGGAGACGAGCGCGGGGTCGGGCGCCGACGAGCGCACTCGCGCGAGGTCCGAGGCGGTCATCTGGTAGAGCCTCGCGAGCTCGTCGGCCTCGGCTCCTGTGAGCCGCGACCGGCGTGTGAGAGCCTTGAGCCTCAGCCAGCGCTCCTCGTGAAGCGCCTGGAACGCGTCAAGATCCATGCGGCTACCATGCCACAGACAGCAGGCGACGACCGACGGACCCACAGGAGGACGGATGGACGACGAGACCACGCTGATCGGCGAGGGCGTCGTGCTGGAGACCGCTCCGGCGAGCATCGGCCTGCGCACCGCCGGCGCCCTCATCGACGCGCTCGTGATCGGCTCCGTCTACCTGGGGAGCTTCCTGCTGCTGGCACAGCTCCTGCCCGACGGGCTCGACCTCGCGGCCATGAGCGCCGCGGTGCTCGTGCACCTCGTCCTCGTCTTCGTCGGCATCCCCATCGCGGTCGAGACCGCGACCCGCGGACGCTCCGTCGGCAAGTATGCGACCGGGGTGCGCATCGTGAGGGACGACGGCGGGCCGATCGCGTTCAGGCAGGCGTTCGTCCGAGGCCTGCTCGGAGTCTTCGACCTGTGGCTGACCGCCGGCGGCGTGGCCCTGATCTCGGCGCTCGTGACCCGCCGGGCCAAGCGCGTGGGCGATCTGCTCGCGGGCACGTACGCGCTCAAGGAGCGTGCCGCGAAGTCACCCCACGCACCGCTGATCATGCCGCCGGAGCTCGTCGGGTGGGCTGACACCGCCGACGTGCGCCGGATGCCGGACGGCCTCGCGCTCACGGCGCGTCAGTTCCTGTCGCGCGCTCCGCGCCTCAACCCCACGTCACGTGCGCAGCATGGATCCGAGCTCGGCGCGAGGGTGGCGAGCTACGTGTCCCCGCAGCCGCCCGCCGGCACCTCGCCTGAGGCGCTGATCGCGGCCGCGCTCGTCGTGAGGCGAGACCGGGAGTACACCCGCGGCGTCGAGCAGCAGCGGCTCGACTCGGAGATCGCCGACGCGGTGCATCGGCTCCCCCACGGCGTGCCAGAGTCGCGCTGACCCGATCTCAGGGCGCGAGCGTCGGAATCCCGCCAGGCCACTGGGCCTGCTGCGCGACGCGCGGCAGGGTCACGCGCGCGATGGTGCCGCTGTGGCCGTCCGATCCGAGGGCGACGGTGCCGCCCGCCTTGTTGACGAGCTGCCGCACGAGCGCGAGGCCCAGGCCGACGCCGGGCACCGACCCCTCCGCGGCGCCCCGGCCCCGGTAGAAGCGCTCGAAGACGCGCTCCAGGTCCTCCGGAGGGATGCCCGGCCCGTTGTCCGCGATCTCGATCGTCACCGCCGCGTCGTCGAAGCGCGCCGCGACCGCCACCTCACCGCCAGCGGGGGTGAACTTCACGGCGTTTCCGATCAGGTTGACGAGCACCCGCACCAGGTCGCTGGGCGCGATCATCACCTGGATCCCGTAGGGCACGTGCTCCCGAAGCGTGACGAGCCGCGCCGAGGCGTTGGGGCCCAGGTCCTCGAGCACTCCCCTGACCGCCTCGGACACGTCGCACGGCTGCGGCTCCTCGCGCGTGCCGGCGCCCAGCGCGAGCAGATCCTCGACGAGCGTGCCCAGCCGCGCCGCGTTGCGGGTGATGACGGTCAGATGCGCCTTCGCGTCCTCGTCGAGAGACGACTCGTCCTCGAGCAGCTCCGCGAATCCGATGATGCTCGTGATCGGGGTGCGGAGCTCGTGGCTCACCGCCGACACGAACTCGTCCTTCTGCCGGGCGACCTCACGCAGCTGAGTCGCCGCCGTCCGCTCGTCCGAGAGCGCGTGCGCGAGCGCCTGGGCAGCATGGACGCGTTCGGACACGTCGAGGACCTGGACGGTGAGCAGCGCGCGCCCGCCGTCATGGACGGCGCGCGTGACGAGGATCTCCACCCGTACGTCGCCGTCGAGCTCGACCTCGGTGACGCTCTCGCCGTGGTCGTCGTCCTTAGCGCGGGCGATGGCCGCCCGCAGGGTGCGCACGCCGCGCGTGTCGGCCGTCAGCGGGAGCGGGTCGTCGCCCTCGAGCGGCGGCGTCAGCTCCGCGCCGAGGAGATCGAGCGCATGACGGTTGGCGCTGCGCACCCGCGGCTCCCCCGCGCGGTCCTCCTCGAGGATCAGCATCCCGATCTGCGAGTCGACGAAGCCGCCTCGCAGCAGCTGCTCCCGGACCTGAAGGTCCTCCGTGACTCCCACCATGTGGCGGCGCGCGGCCGCGAAGTACAGCACGGTCCCCGCGTAGATCACGAGGAAGCTCTGCACCACCCACGAGGTCTGGATCGGGGTCCAGCCCGCACCTGCGAAGGGTCCGCCGTCGAACATGGTGAGCGTGGTCACCGCAGTTGCGGTGAGGACCAGCTGGACGGCGACGCCGCGCATGGGGAACACGTAGGCGCCCCAGAGGAGTACGGGCATCGGCAGGAAGCTCAGAGGCAGCTGGGTGCCGGGGAAGAACACGAGCCCGATCACGAGCGCCAGGACGAGCGGCTGGAGCCATCGGGCATGGCGTCCCCGGGCTCGGGTGCGGTCGTTCCAGGCCAGGCCCAAGGGCACGATCGAGAGGACCGCGGAGACGTGGCTCGCGAAGACTGCGCCGAAGGTCGCGACGGGCGCGTCCTGGCCGAGGAACGTGACGGCCGCGGCGGCTCCGGCCGCGATGCCCAGCGCGCCCGCGAAGGCTGCGACCAGCAGCGTCGTGACGTCGCGCACCGAGACGAGCCGCAGCGGACGGTCACCGCGGGTGAGGATGAGCGCGACGATGAGCGCCTCGAGAGCGTTCGCCACGCCGAACGCGAGCGAGAGATCGAGGGGACGGCCTGCGACGTAGTTCGAGGCCGCGGTGACGATCACGGGACCGATCGCGGCGACCGGCATGAGCCGTCGCGGCACGGCGAGCATCGTGAGGACCGCGGCGCCCGCGGCCGGCCACCATGGCGAGGTGTCGTCCCCCCGCGCGGCGAGCTCGACGGCGCCGACGCCGAGCAGGTACGTGACCGCGAGGCCGATCAGATAGGCCGCGAGCCGCGCGCGGCCCTCGTGCCGCGGATCGAACGTGAGGAACGCCATACCTCGACCTCCCGACCCTCAGTGCACGGATGCGTACAGTGGAGCATGGCAGTCGCACCAGGGGTGCGGCAACCCGCCGCGCACCCGTGAGGAGGTCCCCATGGCGTCGGTCCTCATCGTCGACGACGACCCGGACATCGCGATGCTGGTGAGCCACAAGCTCAAGGCTGTCGGGCATGACGTCGCGGTCGAGGTGGACGGCGAGGCGGGCCTCGCGGCCATCCGCCGCTCGCATCCGGATCTGGTCGTCCTGGACTGGATGATGCCACGGATGAACGGGCTCGACGTGTGCGCGCACGTGCGCGCGGAGCCGGACATCGCACGCACCCGGATCCTCATGCTGACGGCCAAGGCGCAGGAGGCGGACCTGGAGCGCGCCTACACCTCCGGCGCGGACGGCTACATGCAGAAGCCGTTCTCCCCGCGCGACCTCGCGGCGCGCGTGGACCAGATGCTTGCGGGCTGACGCGAGCTCAGGTCAGCCTGAGCGAGGTCGAGGCGAGGGTCAGCCGTCCTGCTGGACCGCGTGACGGAGATCGGGCTCGATGAAGATGAGCCGGGCGGCGGGCACGGCCTCGCGGATGCGGCGTTCCGCGTCGTCCGTCTGCGCGGAGATCTGCTCGATCGTGCGTCCCGGTGCGACGCCCACCTTGACGGTGACGAGCACGTCCTCAGGGCCCAGGTGCATGGTGCGCAGGTGGATGATGTCCGTGTAGCCGGCGTCGGCAAGACCTGCGCGGATCCTCGCGACGTCCTCCGGGGTGGCGGCCTCGCCCAGCAGCATCTCGCGCGTCTCGCGCGCGAGCACGAGCGCGATGCAGACGAGCAGCAGACCGATCATCGCCGTGCCCGCGGCATCCCAGAGCCCGTTGTGGGTGATCAACGTCATGGAGACCCCGAACAGCGCGAACGTGAGGCCCACGAGCGCGCCGAAGTCCTCGAGCAGGATGACGGGAAGCTCGGGCGACCGGGACCGCTGGATGAACTTCGCCCACCCCACGTTGCCGCGGATCTTGTTCGACTCCTTGATGGCCGTGCGGAAGCTCATGCCCTCGAGCGCGATCGCGATGAGCAGCACGACGATGGGGACCCACTGCCATGACTCGATCGGCTCAGGGTGCTGGAACTTGTGCCACGCCTCGTACAGGGCGAAGAGCCCGCCGAGCGTGAACAGCACGACGGCGACGAGGAACGCGAAGTAGTACCGGTAGCGCGAGTACCCGAAGGGGTGCTCGGGCGTGGCCTCCTTGCGGGCCTTGCGGCCGCCGAGGAGCAGCAGGAGCTGATTGCCGGAGTCCGCGACCGAGTGGATCGCCTCGGCGAGCATCGAGGAGGCTCCGGTGAGGCCCCAGGCCGCGAACTTGGTGACGCCGATGCCGAGGTTGGCGCTGAGCGCGGCGATGATCGCCTTGGTGCCGCCCTCGGCGGACATCAGGACTCCCGGATGATGGCGAGCGCCTGGTCCCGCACGTCCTCCATCGTGGCCGCGTCCGCGGCCTCGACGTTGAGGCGCAGCAGCGGCTCGGTGCCGGAGGGGCGCACGTTGAACCACCAGCGCGGCTCGGCGTCCCAGTGCTGGACGGTGAGACCGTCCATCTCGTCGAGCGTGACGGCGTCACGCGAGCCGAAGGCCTCCCGGATCCGATCGAGCGCGGCCGCCACATCGGCGACGGTCGAGTTGATCTCGCCGGAGGCGGTGTACGGGTCGTAGTCGGCGAGCATCGCGCTGAGCGGGCCGTCCTGCGCGCCGAGCGCCGCCATCACGTGCAATGCCGCGAGCATCCCGGAGTCCGCGTAGAAGAAGTCTCGGAAGTAGAAGTGGGCGCTGTGCTCGCCGCCGAACACCGCGTCGTGCTCCGCCATCTGCGCCTTGATGAAGCTGTGCCCCACGCGCGAACGGACGGTCGCGATGCCGTCGGCCGTGAGGAGCTCGGGGACGGCCTTGGAGGAGATGACGTTGTAGATGACCGTCGCGTCGCCGCCCGAGGCGCGCACGCGGGCGGCCTCACGCAGTCCCACGAGCGCGGTGATCGCGGAGGCGCGCACGATCGCGCCCTTCTCATCCACGACGAAGCAGCGGTCCGCATCACCGTCGAAGGCGAGGCCCAGGTCGGCGCCGTGCTCGACGACGGCGGCCTGGAGGTCGACGAGGTTCTTCTCCTCGAGCGGGTTCGGCTCGTGGTTCGGGAAGGTGCCGTCGAGCTCGAAGTACAGCGGCACGATCTCGAGGGGAAGCCCGGGAAGGCCCGCGGCCTCGCCGAGCACTGCAGGAACGGTGTGGCCCGCCATGGCGTTGCCCGCATCGACCACGACCTTGAGGGGGCGGATCGCGTCAAGCGGGACGAGCGAGCGGAGGAACTCTCCGTACTCGCGGAGCATCTCGCGGTCGGATGCCGAGCCTGGCGCCTCGACGGAGGGCACGCCCTCGTCGACGTAGCGCGTGGCGAGCTCGCGGACGAGTCCCAGACCGGTGTTCTCGCCCACGGCACGGGCGCGCGACCGGCACAGCTTCATGCCGTTGTATGCGGCCGGGTTGTGGCTCGCGGTGACCATGACGCCGGGCATGTCGAGCGCGCCGGTCGCGTGATAGAGGCCGTCGGTGGAGCACAGGCCGATGCTGACCACGTCCACTCCGCGGTCGCGGAGGCCCGACGTGACGGCGTTCACGAGGCCCGGCCCCGAGTCGCGCATGTCGTGCCCGATCACCACGGAGGTCTCGCCCTCCGGCGTCACGATCGTGTCCGCGAAGGCCGCGCCGATCGCTCGGGCGATCTCCTCCGTCAGCTGCTCGCCGACGATGCCACGCACGTCGTAGGCCTTGATGAGTCCGGTGAGGTCCGTCATGCGGGCCAGGCTAGCGGCACAGGGGGGCCGTGACCAGGACGGAATCGCCGCGCACGCACGGCCTGCACCCGGGTGTCACATGTCGGACGACACGACCCGCAGGTGACCGCGGCGCGGCTCGCTGGGGGTCAGGGGTGCGGGGGCGTGGGTCCGCGGCTGCGCCGGGGTCCCCGCCTCGCGCACGGCGCGGGCCAGTGCGTCAAGATCGTCCGGCGACGGCCCAGGGTCAACGAAGTCCTGCTGGATGTGCACCACGTCCCACCCGCGGGGGGCGGTGAAACGGCTCGCATGGTCCGCGCACAGGTCGTAGCTGTGCGGTTCCGCCGACTCCGCGAGCTGGCCGACGACCACCGTCGAGTCCGCGTAGACGTACGTCAGCGTCGCCGCGGCAGGGCGCGTGCACGCCGTCTTCGAGCACTGTCGGGAGGCCATCACGCCTCGGACGGTACCCCTCGAGACGCGGGGTGGCGTCGAGCCACGCCGAGGCGGCCCAGGGCCGGCCCCGAAGCGCCTGGTGGACGCCCAGACGGGCGTAGGGTCTGTCGCATGGCACGACGAGACCGGCATGGGCGTGGCCTCAGGGCTCCCCTCGTCCCTGCCTCCCTCCCCGGTCACCGCACCCGCGCCGAGCAGTTCGATCTGCTCGTGATCGACGCGGCCGAGCGGCTCGAGCCGCGGTGGGGACGACGATGGGGACGGCTCGAGTTCGGCACCGAGGACGTGCCCCCGTCGGACCCGAGCCCGTGGGAGCAAGGGGTCCCGCTGGGTCGGCTGTTCCCCGCAGACATGGGCCAGCCCGCTCGTGTCGTGATCTACCGGCGCCCGTGCGAGGAGCGTGCGGAGGGCTCCGAGCTGCCGCTCCTGGTGAGGGACGTGGTCGCCGAGCAGCTCGCGCATCTGATGAACTGCGCGCCTGAGGACATCGACCCCGACTTCGGACGGTGAGCGCGGTCGTGCCTCAGGGCACGTAGGGCGCGTCGACGGCGTCCACCTCCACGTCGATGACGCGCGTCGCGGTGGGCTGCATGGAGGCGATGAACCCTGGCTGCCCGGTGATCTGAAGCGTCCACGACTGAGCGCCCTCGAGGATGAGCCGTGCGCCTGCGGGGACCTCGTCGAGCGGGATCCGCGTCACCGTCCGCGCGTTGGCGTCCACCTGTGCGTACTGCGATCCGTCGTCGCCGACCACCGTGAGCGTGGTGGCCACTGGCGTGTAGGCGACGATGGCGCCGCCGTCCGAGGGCGCATAGGCGCCCTTGTCGGGAGCATCCGCGGTCGAGCCGTCGAGGGGCTGCGCACCGATCCAGGTGCGGTCGTACGCGAGGGACCCCTCGGCGCCGATCTCGGAGTCGCGGGACACGGTCAGCTCGGCGGCGGCGACGAGGGGCGCGTCAGAGTCGATCTCGACGGCGCCGGTCGGGAGGGACGGCACCTCGACGGTGGTGACGACGCCTGGCTCGAGCCGGATCGCCGAGACTCCGGACCAGGACACGACGCCGTCCTCGTCGACGAGGGTGAGCGAGACGGTCGCCCCGTCGGGAGCCAGCAAGCGCACCGACGAGGACGCCTCGAGGTCGCCTCCGCCGACGGACGGGATCACGAGGGAGGTGCCCAGCGTGGACGTCGACGCGACCCACGAGGTGCCAGCGGGCTGAAGGCCGTCGAGGACCGAGTCCTGGATCGTCGCCACGACTCCGCCGCCGGTCGCGTCGATGCGTGCGACGAGCGAGTCGATGCCGTCCGCGATGCCCTCGAGGAAGAGGTCCTGCACCTCTCCTGCACCGATGGCGAGCACCCGGCTGTCCGCCACCTCGCCTGCTCCGCCGTAGAGGGTGACGGTCGCCTCGACGTTGGCCCTCGTGGGGTTCGCGAGCACGAGCCGCGCGGAGGAGCCTGGTGCCGTCGACCCCCCGACGAGCCACTGAGACGTCGCGGGGCGCACACAGGTCAGAGCCGCGAGCGAGGCGATGTCACCGTCCTCGACACGCTCGATCGACGCGCCGAAGAGACCGTCAGCGATCTCGACCCCGTCGGCTGCGGAGGCGCCGTACAGCTCACGCGTGCGGGAGGTCGGCTCGGACGCGAAGTCGTCGCCCTCGAGGGCCCCGACCGGCACGGTGAGCGGCCCCGTGCAGGCGGCCGGCTGCACCGCAGGGGTGACCGCGACCTCGGTCGGCGTGGGCGCGACGGTGCGGGCCTCGTCGAGCAGGCCACCTGCGAAGGCGACTCCGACGAGCACGCCTCCCGCGACGAGCGCGGTTCCCGCCTTCGCTGCGGCGGACAGACCCGTCATGACCCCTCCTTCCCGCGCGCACGATGCAGGGGGATCGACGCGAGGAGCACCCACCCGCACACGATCGCGGCTGCCCACAGCCACCAGGCGTGGGCAGGGTCCTCGTACGTGATCTCGATCGTGCCTCCCTCGGCCACCGCCCAGGCGTTGCGGCCCGCGGGGTCGTCGACCCTCGCGAGCGGCGTCCCGTCGAGCGTGGCCTGCCACGCGTCGTCAGCGGCCTCGGCGAGCACGAGCGTCGTCCCTGCGGCCGTGACGTCAGCGCCGCCGGACATGCCCTGCATGGGCACCGCGGTGACGGTGTCACCGTCGGCGATCCATGCGCGGGACACCTGAGAGCCGTCAGCACGCTGCACGCGGTAGGGGGTGCCGTAGTCGCTCGCTCCGATCGCGGTCAGGTCCGACACCTGGGTCAGCGAGGCGAGGAGGGAGTCCGCGCCCGGCGCGATGACGACCACGCCGACGCCCCAGGCGGCGAGCTGCTCCCCTGCGCCGTCGGCCCCTCCGGCGAGCAGCCCGACAGCCTGCGCGAGGTCGCGCGGCGTCGCGAAGGGCTGAGCGCCGGCACGGGCCAGCGGCACGCCTGCGTCGTCCCGCTCCGCGACACCGAGGACTCGCACGGTCCCGTCGGTGGAGAGCACCGAGTAGCGGACCGTGCCGTCATCCTCGCGGTCGAGCACCATCACGCGCTGCTGCGTCTCGGAGCGCTGGTCGAGGGCGATCGCGAGGGGCAGCACCGTGGTGGAGGACGCGCTGACGTCGCCCTCCTGGACGCCCGGCCACGACAAGGTGATCGCGTCCACGACGAGGACGGCTCCCGCAAGTCCCAGGCCCACCGCGTAGCCGGTGCGGCGCCAGGCGAGCGGTGCCGAGCGCTCTCCGGCATGCCAGGCCCCTGACGCGGCCGCCGCCGCCGCGGTGAGCAGGCCGAGCACCATGAGCGAGGACCCTGCGCCGGGCCAGCCGGGCACCAGCTGTCCGCCGACGCCGTCGAGCGATCCTGTCGAGACATGCTGGGACACCAGCGCGGTGCCGAGGCCCGCCGCGGCGAGCAGCACGAGCGCCCTGACAGCCCACGCGGACCGTAGCGAGACGAGCGCGACGACAGCGGCGGCGAGCACCGCTGCACCGATCGCGACGGCCAGGGAGGAGCCGAGCGCCTCAGCGATCGGCGCACCCACGAGCGTCTCGAGCGGTGCCGCATCCACCTCGGCAGGCGCGCTGCCGAGCAGCAGCGACCATGGCGTCAGCGGATCGAAGGGACCTATCGGCCCCGCATCGCGCGCGAGGACCCGCACGGCCCATGCGACGGAGTCCGCGCCTGAGGCGGCCACGATCGCCGGGCCTGACACGACGAGGGCGGGCAGTGCGACGGCCCAGGTGCGCAGCCTCGCGCCTCGCGCGAAGGCGCCGGCGGTCAGCACTGCGACCAGCAGCCCTGGCAGGAGCACCGGGGCTGCGGCGACGGCGACCGCCATGGCGAGCGCGGCACCGGCCGACGCGCTCGGGGACGCCTGGCGCACGCGAGGGAACTCGCCGTCCCCCACGGGCTCGCCCCGGTGCCAACCCGCTCCGCGGACGACGCCGAACAGCACCCATGGGAGGACCAGATGAGCGATCACGGCGCCGACCCGGCCGTCGTTCACCGACGCGAGGAAGAGCGGCCACAGACCGTAGGTGAGAGCGACGGCACCACGCACCCAGGCCGAGCGCACGACGGTCCCGGCGGCCGCCCAGACGCCGAGCGCCGCGAGCGCGGGCGCGAGCACCAGGAGCAGACCGAGGCCCAGCCGCAGCCCGCCGGGCAGGGCCGCGAGCGGCAGCAGCAGCGCCGCGAACGACGAGTCGAGAGCGGGGGCGCCGAAGCCTGTCACGTCCCATCCCGAGGACACCCTGGCCCACACGTCCGCGAACCCCAGGTCCGAGACGCCGAGGATGTCGCCGCTGAGCATCTGCCCGCGCACGACGCTCGCGAGCCAGTCCCCGTGCAGCGCGACGGACACGGCGAGCGCGAGCGCTGATGTGACAGCGAGGCCGCGGCGACGTCGCGAGGCCGCGAGCGCCAGCTCCTGCCGTTCCACATCGGACGGCGCCTGGCTTGCGCGCCACGCGTCGTACGCGCCCAGCTCCGAGACCCGAACGTGATGGACCACCTCGCGCAAGGTCGCGAGCAGAGGACGCTCGACGCTCACCGGGACCACCTTCGCGCGGCGGACCAGCCTGCGGCTGCGTGCGAGAAGGCGCAGGCGCGCGAGAAGCCGCCACGGCACCGACAGGTCGGTGAGCGCGACGCGTGGCTCGTTCTGCGCGATCCGCAGCAGCGCGCGCACGGGTGCGGAGGCGAACGCCCACAGGACCAGCAGCGGCACCGCGAGCGCCGGCGCGTAGGCGCACGCGTGGAACCACTCGGAGGTGCGCCTGGCCGCGTACGTGGAGGCGCGCCCGCGGGCGTCATCGGAGCGTCGTCCGTGGAGCCCGTCCTGCGCATGCCTCACCTTGGCCGACGGCACCACCACCACGTCGTAGCCCGAGCGCCACGCACGGCGGCACAGATCGAGGCTGTCCCCGAATCCTCGGTACGAGTCGTCGATGCCGCCCGACTCGTGCCACCAGTCGCGCCGCACGAGCGCGCCCGCGAGGCTGACGGCGAGCACGTCCTCGCGAGAGTCGTGCTGGCCCTGGTTGACGTCGTCCTCCTCGACCAGCGCCACGCGGCGGGCTCCGACGCGCGAGGTGGTCGTGCCCATGCCGACGAGCCTCGACGGGTCGTCCCAGCGGACCTGGGCGGCGCCGACGATCGCGACGCGACGGCGCTTGCGCACCACGGCGGTGAGAGCGGCGAGCGCGCCGGGCATGGGCGCGGTGTCGTCGTGAAGGAGCCAGAGGTAGTCGCGCTCGAGGTCGGGGTGGAGGGCGAGCGCCGCGTCGACGGCCTCGTGATAGCTCGCGCCCGGCGCGTCCACGATCTCGGCGCGCAGCTCGGGCGGCACCTCAGGGGCGTCGCCTCCGACCACCACGACGTCGAGCGTGTCGTACTCGTGCTCGGACAGGGACGCGAGCGCGGCTGAGAGATGTGCGGATCGCCCGTCGGTCACGAGGATCGCGCGCACGACAGGGCGCGTCGCGTTCACGACACGTCCCTCTCGTCGGACCGGCTAGACAGCGCGCCGCTTGAGCTTGCGACGCTCACGCTCCGAGAGTCCACCCCAGATCCCGAAACGCTCATCGTGCTCGAGCGCGTAGTCGAGGCACTCCGAGCGCACGTCGCATGACGCGCACACCTTCTTTGCCTCACGGGTCGAGCCTCCCTTCTCAGGGAAGAAGGCCTCGGGATCGGTCTGGGCGCACAGCGCGCGCTCCTGCCATCCCAGCGGGCCGTCGTCCTCGACCGCGTCGAAGATGTCGACCACGGCCGCAAGCGTCGGCGCTGGGCTGCCGGCGTCTGAGGGCACTGCGCCGTCGTAGATGCTCCACATAGGCTTCCCTCCGAGTTCGCCACGGGAGAGCCACCCCCGTCTAAGTGGAATTACACCCGTGTCATCCACGTCCGTCAAGTCGAGCGTGGTGTATGCCACGCACGAACCCCGCACCCCAGGTGAGATGCATCACACCGAGCACTCCAGGCATGAGAACGGCTGAGGCGGCCCCGGTGCGGGGAAGCATGAGCACCGATGCCACGACAAGCCCGAGCGCGTATGCGAGCGGTACCAGGAACGCTGCGATCAGCAGCGGCACGCCCAAGAGCGCGCCGACGATGCCGAGCAGAGTCGACGCGACCAGCCCGATCAGCAGCACAGGCGGTAGCAGATAGCGGACCGACGCGGTGCTCGGATATCTCGTGACGACCTCGCGCCTCCAGCGCCCTGACTGATGAAACTGCCGCGCCAACGCTCTCCACGAGCCTCGCGGCGCATAGGGCACCTGCATGTCGGGCACGAACCAGACGACGTAGCCCGCCTCCCGCAGCCGATGGTTGAGCTCCCAGTCCTGAGCGCGGGTGAAGTGCACGTCGTACCCGCCCATCTCCTCGAGCGCGGCACGCCGGAACGCCCCCAGGAACACCGAGTCGGCGGGTCCCTCCTCGCCTCCGACACGGTGCCCCGCGCCCCCGATGCCGAACCTCGACTGCATCGCCTCGGCGATCGCTCGCGCGAGCGGGGCCTCCGCCTCCGGGACCATGCGCCCACCGACGTTCGCGGCCCCCGTCCGACGCAGCGCATCGACGGCGAGCGCCAGATAGCCGGGAGGCATGACCGCATGGCCGTCCATCCTCACGACCACGTCGTGACGCGTCGCTGCGATCGCCGCGTTCAGTCCGTGCGGCGCCGTCAGCCCCGGGTTGCCCACCACGGTGATCCGGGGATCCGCCGCGGCCAGCGCGTCGGCGATCTCGCGGGTCCGGTCCGGCCCGGGCGCCACCGCGATCGCGAGCTCGACCTCGCCCTCGTAGCCGTTGTCCAGCACCGACGTCACCGCCGCCGCCAGAGTCGCCTCCTCGCCCCTCACGGGCATGATGACGGACACCGGCGCGGCCGGCTCCACGGGTCCCAGATCCTCCACGCGACGAGGGTAGCCCAGCGCGTGCAACACGGACGGCGCGTCGGACGTTGTACGGTCGCCGAAGCATCAGAGGAGGACCCGTGAGCCGAGCGCGTCGCGCGCGCAGCGCTGTGCGCCGTCACGGCGCCGCACAGCCTGGCCATCCCCTGATCCGCGCCACCGCGCTCGTGACCGCTGCCGCTCTCGGGTTCGTGACCGTCGGCTATGAGGCCTATGCGACCCGGATCGAGCACGAGTTCGACTCGGTCGACAACTCATCGCTCATCCGCGAGGTCGAGACCACCGCGTCCGCCGACCCGGAGGACACCTCAGCGGGCCAGGACGTCAACATCCTGCTCATGGGCTCGGACGTGCGCGACGGCGAGAACGGCGCGATCGGCGGCCGCGAGGCCGGCGGCATGCGGAACGACACCACCGTCCTGCTGCACATCTCGGCAGACCGCACACGCGTCGAGGCGGTGTCCATCCCGCGCGACCTGCAGGTCCAGGTCTCCGACTGCACCCTCTTCGACGGCACCGAGGTCAATGGCTGGTACGGCGACTTCAACAACGCGTTCGGCAACGGCGGCAAGCAAGGCGACGCGGCGGAGGCCGCCGCATGCGCCATCAACACGGTCCAGGACATGACAGGCATCGGCATCGACCATTGGGCGGTGGTCGACTTCGTGGGCTTCGAGGACATGATCGACTCGATCGGTGGAGTGCCCATGTGCATCCCGCAGGACATCTCGTCCACCACGGCGAGGCTCGAGATCACCGCTGGCCCCCACGTGCTCGACGGCGCGACCGCGCTCGCCTACGCCCGTCTGCGCACCGCGGAGACGGGCGGCGTCTCCGGCTCCGACCTCCAGCGCATCACCCGCCAGCAGGAGCTGCTCCAGCAGGTCGCCCGCACCCTGCTGGGCAAGAACCTGCTCACGGATATCGATCAGCTCACCCAGTTCGTCAAGGCCATGGCGGCGTCCCTGACCATGGACACCCAGCTGGGCGACCTCCAGTACCTCCAGGGCCTCGCGTGGAGCCTGCGCGGCCTGCGGACCGACGACATCACGTTCGCCACGGTCCCCTGGGAGTACACCGAGGACTTCCTCAACGTCCTCGCCACGGAGGACGCGGAGGCGATGTGGGAGCAGCTGCGGCACGACGAGCCGCTCACGATCGATGCCGAAGGCGACGCATCCTCGGAGTGGGACAGCGGGCGGGTGGAGGCTGACTCACCTACGAGCTCGGGGTCTCCCACGACGAACGATGCCTCCCAGCAGGGCACCGAAGGATCCGCTCAAGACTCCGCCGAGACGGTCGATGATCTGCTTGCCGAGTGCAGCATCTAGAATGAGGCCACCCATGAGCGACACGAGAAGCCGCCGCGCGCGCCACCGCCCCCGTCACGCCACCACCCTCCGCCACGGAATCGTCATTCCCGCCGTGGCGTCGGTGGTGCTCGCCGTGCTGGGCTTCTACGGCATGCAGGGCGTCGCGACCGTGGCCTTCGCGTCGGCCAATGCGAACACGGCCGACATCAGCTCGCTCCTCGGTGACAGCGCGGAGTACATCTCCGCGCCGGTCGCGACCGACGAGGCTGGCGAGCCCGTCGACGTCCACGCAGGCGAGGACCTCAACATCCTGGTGATCGGCTCTGACGTGCGCACGAGCGAGAACGCCGCCATCGGCGGCTACTTCGACGGCGCGCGCGGCGACACGACGATCATCGTCCACGTCTCCGCCGATCGGTCGCGCCTCGAGCTCGTCTCCATCCCGCGCGACACCCGGGTCGCGATCTCCGACTGCGAGTCCTTCGACGGGCAGTACCAGCGCGGATGGACTGCGAAGTTCAACGTCGCTTTCTCGAACGGCTACGGCTTCAACAACGACCCCGCCGAGGCCGCAGCATGCGTCATGCGGACGCTCAACGACCTCACGGGCATCGACTTCGACGGACAGTTCGTGGTCGCCGACTTCGCAGGGTTCCGCGACATGGTCGACGCCCTGGGCGGCGTGCCGATGTGCGTGCCCTACGACGTCTACTCCCGAAAGGCCCAGCTCGATCTCGATGCCGGCGCACAGGTGCTCAACGGCACCGACGCTCTCGCGTGGGCCCGTGCGCGCACCGGCACCAACCTGGGCGACGGCACCGACCTCATGCGTATCGGCCGCCAGCAGGAGCTGATCGAGTCGATGCTCCGCAAGGCGCTCGGCACCAACGTGTTCACCGACATGTCCGTGATGACGCAGTTCGTGAAGGCAGCCACGAACTCGTTCACCATGTCGGAGGAGTTCGCGGACGTCACCTACGACTTCGGCATCGCGTACTCGCTGAGGAACATCGACCTCAACAACGTGACCATGGTCACCGCACCGTGGGCCTACGCAGGCGACGGCTCAGGCGACGTCGTGCTCACCTACGAGGCCGAGGCGGTGTGGGAGGCGATCCGGAACGACACCCCGCTGTCGGCGCTCACCGACGCGAGCCCATCCGCCGAGCCGACGTCGGAGACCCCCACCGCGGTGGACACCTCCGACAACGAGGCCACGATGTACCTGCCCATCCCTCCCGAGTCCTCCTACATCCCGGACACCGAGCGGGAGACGGAAGAGGAGATCCTCGCCGCCTGCTGACGCGTGCGCGGGTCCTGCGGCCCACCCGGGTCGTGACGCCTCTGCGGGACCCGCCGACTCCTCGGTCTCACGACGGCCGCAGGCCCGGAACGCCGTCAGGCTCGGCGCAGCGCCTCTCCCTTCGCGTGCGCGGTCTCGCGCAGCGACTCCTGGAAGCCCTGCATCTCACCCGCGAGCCGCTGCCCGAGCGCGTCGGGCGCCGAGGCCAGCATGCGGACGGCGAGCAGCCCCGCATTGCGGGCGCCCCCGATCGACACCGTGGCGACAGGCACCCCGGCAGGCATCTGGACGATGCTCATCAGGGAGTCCATGCCGTCCAGGTACTTGAGGGGCACGGGGACACCGATCACAGGAAGCGTCGTCACGGACGCGAGCATCCCTGGCAGGTGCGCGGCGCCTCCCGCCCCGGCGATGATCACACGGATCCCACGCTCGGCGGCGGCCCGCCCGTACGCGATCATCTCCTCAGGCATGCGATGCGCGGACACCACGTCCTTCTCGAACGGCACCGAGAACTCGGCAAGGGCCTCCCCTGCCGCCTTCATGACGGGCCAGTCGGAGTCCGACCCCATCACGATCCCGACGATCGGCTGCTCGCTCATGCCGCACCTCCGTCCCTCACGATAGCGGCGGCGTCCACGGCACGCCGGTAGACCTCGTCGGAGTCGGCGCCGGTCACGTTCACGTGGCCCACCTTGCGGCCCGCGCGCACCTCCTTGCCGTAGAGGTGGATCTTGGCGGCGGGGTCGGTGACGTCCGAGAGCGCGCTCGGGAGATCCTCCCGGGAGCCGCCCAGGACGTTCGCCATCACGGTGACCGGCGCGAGAGCGTCGGTCGCGCCGAGCGGCAGGTCCAGCACGGCACGGAGGTGCTGTTCGAACTGGCTGGTCACGGAGCCGTCCTGCGTCCAGTGGCCGGAGTTGTGGGGGCGCATCGCGAGCTCGTTGATCAGCACGTGCTCGCCGGTGTCGAACATCTCGACGGCGAGCACGCCGACCACTCCGAGCTCGGTCGCGACGCGCGCGGCGACCTCGCGCGCCTCGCGCGACTCGTCGGCCGTCAGGCCAGGAGCGGGGGCGATCACCTCGGAGCACACGCCGTCGCGCTGGATGGACTCGACGACGGGCCACGTCACCACCTCGCCCGAGGGGCTGCGCGCCGCGAGCGCGGCGAGCTCTCGCGTGTACGGCACCTTCGCCTCGATGAGGATCCGCGGCCCGCCCTCCGCCGCGGCGGCGAGCCAGTCGGACGCCTCGGAGGGCTCGCGCACGATCCGTACGCCCTTGCCGTCGTATCCTCCGCGCGAGGTCTTGAGCACCGCCTCGCCTCCGTGGGACGCGAGGAACGACGCCACGTCGTCCTCCGTCTGCACGTGCGCCCAGTCGGGATTGGGCAGCCCGAGCGCGTCCATCCTCTGACGCATCTCGATCTTGTCCTGCGCGAACGTCAGCGCCCCAAGCCCAGGCAGCGCCGGCACGCCCGCCGCCTCTGCGGCCGCGAAGACCTCGGCAGGGATGTGCTCGTGCTCCCACGTCAGGACATCCGGTCGGGGCTCTGCAAGCAGCTCCTGGATGGCCTGCGGATCCTTGGGCAGGCCGATGACGGTCTCATGGGCGGGCAGCGCGGACGCGGCGGCGGGCGACTCGACGAGCACGCGCAGGATCACGCCGAGCTCGGTCGCGGCCGGCGCCATCATGCGCGCCAGCTGGCCGCCGCCGACGACGGCGACGATAGGCGGGGTCATGGGACAAAACTACCGGGGTAGGCTCCCTGAGCATGACGGTGATCGACTGGGTGCGTTCGCGTGCGGGTGAGCTGGCCCGCTTCGCGACGGTGGGGGCCGCTGGCGTCGTCGTCAATCTCGGCACGTTCAACCTGCTGCGACTGGGACCGTTCGCCCCAGACGCTGAGGTCGCGGGCGACGACGACAGGGTCGTGACGGCCAAGGCGATCGCGACGCTCGTCTCGATCGTCTTCGCGTGGCTCGCGCACCGCGGCTGGACCTTCAAGGGCATGAGCGTCCTGAAGCCGGGCATGGAGGCGCTGCTGTTCCTGGTGGTCAACGGTGCTGCGCTGCTGCTCGAGTCCGGCACCGTCGCACTGTCGCATCACGTCATGGGATACACGTCCGCGCTCGCGGACAACATCTCCGCGGCGTTCGGGATCGGGCTGGGCACGATCGCCAGGTATGCGGGGTATCGGCTGTTCCTCTTCCACGACCCGAAGTCCGAGCCCGCCGAGGCGAGCGCGGGGAGCAGCTCCGCGGACTAGTCCCGCCGCCTCCTGCGGCCGCGCTGCTTGAGCGTCCGGCCGTGCGGGACCACCTTCTCCAGGTCCACCATCTTGGGCACGCCCTGGAGGAAGAGCGAGAACACGGCGGGACGACGCTGCGAGAGCTCGAGGCGCCCGCCGTCGGCCGTCACGAGGTCTCGCGCGAGCGCGAGGCCCAGGCCATGCCCGCGCCCTGAGGTCACCTCGCGTTCGAAGATCCGCGGCGCGAGGTCGTCGGGGACACCGTCGCCCTCGTCACGGACCTCGATCACGATCGCGTGGCTCGCACCCGACTCGCGGGCGGACACCGTCGTGGTGCCGCCTCCGTGGTGCAGCGAGTTCTCGATGAGCGTGGCAAGCACCTGTGCAAGCCCGCCGGGCGTGGCGAAGACGGACGAGTCGGTCTCCTTGACGACGAGCTCACGGCCGGCCTTGGCGAAGCTCGCGACCCATTCCTCGCGCTGCTGGTCGAAGACCTCGTGAAGCGAGAGGAGCTCGGTGCCCGCGCCGAGCGCGCGACGCGAGCGGCCCAGCAGATCGTCGACCACGCCCACGAGCCGCTCCACCTGCTCGAGCGCCGCGTCGGCCTCCTCGCGCACGTCGTCGCGGTTGGTGGTCATCGCGATCTCCTCGAGGCGCATGGTGAGCGCGGTGAGGGGCGTGCGCAGCTGGTGCGAGGCGTCGGCGGCGAACTGGCGCTCGGCCGCGAGCCGCGCGGCCATGCGGTCGGCCGAGCGGGACAGCTCCTCCGCGACCATGTCGATCTCCTCGACGCCTGTGCGTTCGAGACGTGGGCGCGTCTGGCCCGAGCCCACCTGCTCGGCGGACGCGGCGAGGTAGACGAGGGGTCGGCTGAGACGCTCGGCCTGCCACGAGGCCATCGCGACTCCGGCGACGACGGCGACGATGGCGACGGCGAGCACAAGACCCACCAGCTGGCCGGCCTGGAAGAACACGTCCCACCAGGCGGCGCTCATGACCACGTAGATGCCCGAGTCGGCAAGATGGGACTCGGTGAGCGTGGGGGTGGGCCTCTCCCCTGCCGACATCTCGGTGCCGTCGGGAAGGGTCACGTAGATGTACCGGGGCGAGCCTCGGGTGTCGGACACGAAGGACTCGAGCGTGCGCTCATCGATCGTGTCGCCGAGCTGGTAGCGGATCTCGATCGCGCGTGACGCGTTGGTCGCCCTCAGGTCGAGGTCGCGCTCGGCGTCGCTGTAGACGAGCTGCGCCGCAGCGACTCCGAGCGGGATGCCGAGCAGCACCACCGCGACGAGCAGCGCGGAGACGGTGGCCTGGAGCAGCTTGCGCCGCACGGGCCCTGCCTAGTCGCCGTTCTCGAAACGGAAGCCCATGCCCCGCACCGTCGTGATGTACCGGGGGTTGGCGGCGTCGTCTCCCAGCTTGCGGCGCAGCCAGGACACGTGCATGTCCAGGGTCTTCGACGGAGCGCCCGACTCGGCCTCCCAGACCTCGCGCATAAGCGCGTCGCGGGAGACGACGGAGCCTGCGTTCGACACCAGCGCCTGCAGGAGCTCGAACTCCTTGGAGCTGAGCTGCAGCTCTGCCTCACCGAGGAAGGCCCGGTGGCCGGCGACGTCCACGCGGACGTCGCGTGCGGAGATCTCGCCCGCCATCTCGGCTCCCGAACGGCGGCGAAGGAGGGCGCGGACGCGTGCGAGGAGCTCGGCCAGACGGAAAGGCTTGGTCACGTAGTCGTCGGCGCCGGCATCGAGGCCGACCACCAGGTCGACCTCGTCGGCGCGTGCCGTGAGCATGAGGATCGGCACCTGGAGTCCCTTGTCGCGGATGCGTCGCGCGACGTCCACTCCGTCGATGTCGGGCAGGCCGAGATCGAGGATCACCAGGTCAGCGTCGTCGGAGGCCCCGACTCCTCCGGCCCCGGTCCCGTGCCACTCGACGTCGTAGCCTTCTCTCGTCAAAGCCCGGGTCAAGGGTTCCGAAATAGTCGGGTCATCTTCGACCAAGACAATGCGGGTCATGGGGACACACTACCGCCGCCGAGCCGTAATGCAAGGCTGTCCACTCCCCGAGCCCGCGCTCGGCCGCAGGTAGGCTCGGTTGCCGTGACCTTCCCGACGGTCGGCGCCCCGCGTGCCACGACGCCCGCGCCCGGCGCGCGCACCCGCTTCGACGACGCGCTCTCGGCCGCCCCCTCGGCGTTCGTCCTGGTGATGGTCGCCGTATCGCTCTCCGCGGGCGTCCTCGTGGCGGTCGGCCAGCATCGCTGGTGGACGGTCCTGCCGGTCGCGGCCGTCCTGATCGGTCTCCTCTGGCGCCCGCTCGTGCGGATCGATCCGCATCCCCGGGCGCCGTTCGCAGGAGCGCTCCTCATCTCGGGCATCCTCGCGTGGATCGTGGCCAACGTGCCGTTCGCCGCGGAGTACCTCATCGTCTCTCGCGACCCCGGCTTCCTCAGCCTCAGCGGGCTGTGGCTCGTGGACCATCCCAGCACGGACATCCCAGCGTCAGGAGCCGTGGAGGCGGCGGCGCTCCAGGCGAACCATCTGGCCGACGCCTCGCAGGCGTGGAACCTGCTGGGCGACGCGATCCAGCCCCAGGGCGCGAAGATGCTTCCCGCCACGATCGCCGTGGGCGGATGGTTCGGGGGCACCACCGGGGTGCTCGCGATGAACATCGTCATCGGCGCCGCAGGGCTCGCCGCCGTCTACCTGCTGGCGCGACGCGCCCTCAGCCCGCTCGCCGCTCTCGCGCCGGCCGCGATGCTCGGCCTCACCGTCTCGCACATCGGGCTGTCGAGGGCGCCCTACACCGAGCCGCTCACGCTGCTGCTCGTCATCGCGTCGGTCGTGTGGACGTGGCAGGGCGTCAAGGAGCGGTCCGCGATCGCGCTCGCGGCCGGTGCGGTCACGTCCGGAGCGACGGTCCTGATCCGGATCGACGGCGCCGCCTTCGCCGTCGGCGCGCTGCTGGGAACGGTGTTCGCGCTGTCGGCGCTCGACGCGCCACGTCGGTGGCGGCGTACGCAGGCCCTCACCTACATCGGGCTGCAGGCCGTGACGCTCGTGGGCGGGTACGCGGCGCTCTACCGATGGAGCCGCGCCTATCTCGAGCGGCTCGGCGGGGAGGCCGTGCTGCTCTTCGCTGGCTACGCCGTGCTGGCGATCCTCGTGACGCTATGGGCGATCAGCTGGGCCGAGGGAGCGCGCGCGGACAGGCTGATCCCCTCGCTCTCGCGACGGCTGGGTCGCCGCGGCACCCTCGCGCTCGGCGCGGTCGCCTCAGGACTGCTCGTGCTGATGGCGTCGCGTCCGCTGTGGATGGTCGCTCGTCGCGGGACCGAGACGTCGCTCCAGCAGTTCACCAACGGGGTCGTCGAGAGCTTCCAGCAGTCCGCAGGCCTCGAGGTCGACGGCACCCGCACCTACGCCGAGACGACGGTCACCTGGCTGAGCTACTACCTCACGTGGCCCGTCGTGGCCCTCGCGATCCTCGGGTTCGGGCTCATCGTCGTGCGCGCGCTGCGGAAGGGTCCGGAGTGGTGGCTGCTCGTGATGGCCTTCCTGCCGTCGACCCTCCTCTATCTGTGGCGACCGTCGATCGTGCCCGACCAGATCTGGGCGATCCGCAGGTTCGAGCCCGCCACCCTGCCCGGCTTCGTGATCGCGGCCGCGATCGCGGCGTGGTGGCTCGCGGGCAGGCTGCGGACGGTCGACGCTCGCGCGAGAGGCCGCCGGGTCGCCGCGATCGCGTTCGTCCTGCTGCCGCTGTCCACCTGGGTGTCAGTCATGCCCGACCGGGACCCGGCGGTGGGCTTCGCGGTGAACGTCCTCTCATTCTCCCCGCAGGATCAGAGCAGCGCGTGGAGCGCGCTCGGCTCGCTGGAGATGGCGCCCGAGATGGGTGGGGCGCGCTCGCAGCTCGAGGATCTCTGCGAGGTCATCGACGGCAGACCCGTCGTGCTCGCCGGCACTTCCTCGCACTTCGGGAGCATCCGCGTCATGTGCGACGTGCCCGTCGTGCTGGCGCTCGAGGAGCCGTCCAAGGACACGCTGACGTCGATGATCGACGTCTTCGGGGAGCCGCCCATGGTGCTGATCCAGAGCACCAACTACTTCGAGTGGACCTCGGAGCCGTACCCGGTGGTGACGTCCTCCGTGGTGCAGTCGGGCTACTCGCTGCAGCGCGTGCCGGTCTCGATGTTCACGCGTGACTACCGCTGGAACGCGGCGCTCGTGAACGACGACGGGACCGTCACGCCGATCGCTCCGTGAGCGGCCGGGGCCCAGTCACAGACGAAAGGCCTGCGGACGAGGGGTCAGGCCTCTGGCGATGAGGCGGCCTGATCGCGCGCCGATGCCCTCATGGCCGCCGCAGCGACTGCAGCGGACACGAGCAGGATCGCCACCGCGGCCCACGGCACGGCACCGACCATCGCCGCTGCCGCGGCGGCCTGGAGCACCTGCCACGTCAGTGCGGCGCCGCGCGACCAACGCGCGCCCCGGGCGAATCCCCGCGCCGTGACCGCGACGCCGGCGGCCATCATCAGCGCGAAGGCGGCGATTCCGAGCGTGGGGATGACCTCGACATCGGCTCCGGTCGCGGCGTAGATTGCGTAGACCACGGACACCGCCAGGAGCGCGGCGGCCTCGAGCGCGAGCAGCGCGGAGGCGACGAGGTCGATCCGGTCGGGGCGTCGGTTCTCGGTCACGGCGAACAGCCTAGGACGGGGACCGGACTCTGCGGGAATTTTGAGTTCCGACCCCTTGTCATCTGTTCGTAACAATGAGAAAATGTTCGGCAGTGATGTAGCGACGAAGCGACGGATCTCCACTCTCCCCCTTGTGGATGGTCCGTCGTTCTCATTTACCCCCAAGGAGCACACATGATGGATTGGCGCGACAACGCTGCCTGCCTCGAGGTCGACGACCCCGAGCTCTTCTTCCCCGTCGGCAACACCGGCCCTGCGCTCGCTCAGATCGAGAAGGCGAAGGTCGTCTGCGGCACCTGCAACGTGCGCGACACCTGCCTGCAGTGGGCCATGGAGCACAACCAGGACTCCGGCGTGTGGGGTGGCCTCTCCGAGGACGAGCGTCGCTCGCTGAAGCGTCGCGCGGCTCGCGCGCGTCGCGCCGCCAAGTAGTAGCTCACACAGGAAGGGGCGCGGCCGTCAGGCCGCGCCCCTTCCTGCATGTCCGGGCCCGTGCGAGGCCTGAGCGGCTCTGCGGCATGCCCGAACGGGTCAGTAGCGCCCCTCGCTGCGCCCCTCGCCCACGCGCACGTCGAGCGTGACGACGGATCCTGGCCCCGGCTGACGGGCCGTCCAGTCGATCGCGCCGTCGAGCTCGTTCTCCACGAGCGTGCGCACGATCGAGGAACCGAGACCGCTCGGGCTTCCCTGGAGGCCCACCCCGTCGTCCAGGATGCTGACCTTGAGCCTGTCGCCCGTGGCGGACCGCTCCGCCTGAACCGTGATCTCGCCTCGCTCCTTGCCCACGAACCCATGCTCCACGGCGTTCGTGACGAGCTCGGTGATGACGAGCGCGAGCGACGACGCCCACTGCGCGGGGATCATCCCGAAGTCACCCTCGCGGACGATGCTCACCTGGACGCCGGGCGAGGCGACCTCGGCGGACATGCGCATGGAGCGACGCGCCAGGTCGTCGAAGTTCACGAGCTCATCGAGCGTGCCAGACAGGGTCTCGTGCACCAGGGCGATCGTGGACACGCGACGCATCGCCTCGGCGAGCGCCTCCTTCGCCTCCGGCGCCTCGACACGGCGCGACTGCAGCCGCAGCAGGGCGGCGACGGTCTGGAGGTTGTTCTTCACGCGGTGGTGGATCTCGCGGATCGTCGCGTCCTTGGTGATGAGCTCGCGCTCTCTGCGACGCAGCTCGGAGACGTCGCGGCACAGCAGCACGGCGCCGTGCCGCACGCCGTGCTCGGTCACGGGGATCGCGCGGAGGGACAGCGCCGCCCCGTTGGACTCGATGTCGGTGCGCCACGCGGCACGTCCCATGACGACCATCGCGAGCGTCTCGTCCATCTGCCCCTTGTCGAGCAGGATCGCGCTGACCTCGCGCGGGAGCGACTTGTTGATGAGCGGTCCGGTGAGGCCGAGCCGATGGAAGCAGGACAGCGCGTTGGGGCTCGCGTAGGTGACATGGCCCGCGGCATCGAGACGGAGCACGCCATCGCCGACGCGCGGAGCGCCGCGACGCGGGCCCGTCACCGAGGTCGGCACGGGGAACTCGCCGCGGGTGATCATGTGCAGCACGTCGTCGGCCGCGCCCTTGTAGTTCAGCTCGAGCCGCGACGAGGAGCGCGAGACCGCCTGAGAGACCTCGCGGGTCAGCACGGCGATCGGCTTGCCCTCGAGCACCACCGGAAGCGCGTCCTCGCGCACGGCGTACGTCTCGTCCCAGCGCGGCTCGCGAGAGGCGACGAGCTCGCCCGTGTCGAAGGCACGGCGCAGATGACCGACACGGCCGTCGGCGGCGAAGGTGCCCACCACGTCGTCCTGATGGACCGTGGGGCCGGTTGAGGGGCGGCACTGCGCGATCGCGACGAAGCCGTCGTCCACGGGCCTCCACATGACCAGATCGGCGAACGAGAGGTCCGCGATGATCTGCCAGTCCTCGGCAAGGAGCGCAAGGCACTCCGCTTCCGCGTCGGTGAGGGAGCCGTAACGCTCCGCGATCTCTCTCAGGCTTGCCACAGGAGAAGCCTACGGTGGCCCGGGCTCTAGCGGCGCCATGGGACCTCCGGGACCCTCGGGGCACCGCGCTCTCGCGGTACTCTGGGAAGCCCAGAGAATCACCCGGGGGAACCGCATGGACTTCACTCACCGCCACCGCTTCGACGCGCCGCTCGACGCCGTCGTCGAGATGCTTGCGGACGAGTCCTTCGCGCGCGTGCGAGGCGAGGCCTCGGGGGCCACGCTGATCGATCTCCTGGTGGACGGCGACGCGTCGGCGGACTTCCAGGTGTCGATCCGCCGCGAGGCTCCCACGAGCTCGATCCCGGCGGAGATGAGGTCGCTCGTCGGCTCTCGACTGGTCGTCACCTACACCGAGGTATGGGAGCCGCCCGAGGAGGGCGAGCGCATCGGCACGTTCTCCGTGGAGGTCATGGGAGCGCCCGGTCACGTGGCGGGAGCGCTGGGCCTCCGACCTGATGGCGACGGGACCGAGATGCTCGCGACGGGCTCCGTCTCGGTGGCGATGCCACTGGTGGGGCCCATGATCGAACGAGCGCTCGTGGGCTCTGTCACCAAGACGCTGGAGAGCGAGCTGACCGCCGCGGATGAATGGCTCGCGGCGAGCCGCTGAGTTCGTAAGGGGGGCGTCCGCCGGCGGACCGCACCCCCGGGGACCGGGGTGCGGTCCGACCCTTGCGGGCCGAGGCGCTTGCCGCGCCGAGTTGGCGTTGATGCGTCAACTGGCAGTGATACTAGCGGGACTTCGGTCCTAGTGCACGTCGGGACACCAGCCAGGTGATGGTCGGCCATCCGAGCACCACGAGAGCAAGCACGAAGGGCACCCACACGGGCCCCTCCCCCACGGCCGCAGGCAGCGCCACCCCGGCCAGCGCGAGGCATCCCACGAGCCCGATCACGCTCACTGCAGGTGGGATGCGCAAGGTAGCAGCCCGCCCCCGGCGCGACTGCACGAACGCCGCAGAGTTCGCCACCGCGTAGTACGTGAGGATCGTCGCGACGGACACGAGCAGCAGGCTCGTCCCCTGCGTCCAGACGAGAGCGACGGCCGCCAGCGCGATCACCAGCTCGGCAAGCCACGGCGCCCCACTTCTCCCCTGCGCCGCGAGCCGGCGGGGCAGATCACCCTCGCGCGCCATGGCCATCGCAGTCCTGCCCGCCCCCGCAAGCACGGCCAGCATCGCGCCCAGCACGCTCAACGCGGCGACGGCGGTCACGAATCCGGCCCGAAGCCCCACCGCCTCCGCAAGCCGCTCGAGCGGCGCGGCCGTCAGGGGCTCTCCCGAGTCGACGCCCGGCGGCATCACCGCGAGCAGACCCTCGTAGCCCACGTGCGTGGCGAGAGCGACGCCCACGCCGACGTAGAGCACAAGCACCACGGCAAGAGCGATGACGATCGCCCGCGGGATGGTCCGGGACGGATCGCGGACCTCCTCGCCGAGCGTCGCGATGCGCGCATAGCCAGCGAAGGCGAAGAAGGCGGCAGCAGCGGCGACCGGCACAGCGGCGAGGCCCCCGGAACCATCGGCGAGAGCCACGAGCGGCGCCACGTCGAACGTCGACCCCGAGAGCGGCGCGTACGCGAACCAGCCGAACGTGACAGGAGTGGCCACCGAGAATCCCACCAGGACCACGAGCGCGGCCGAGACGGTGATCGCGATCGCCGTCGCACCCCACGCGGTCTTGGTGATGCCACGTGCGTTGAGCGCCCAGACGAGCGCGATCGCCGCGGTCGCGATCCCCTGCGCATGGCCCGGCAGCACGTAGGCGCCGAGCACCACGGCCCCTACCGCGACGGACGCGGTCTTGCCCACGAGGAAGGCGGCGCCCGCCAGGTGCCCCGCCCAGGAGGAGAGCTCAGCACGCCCGTACGCGTACGCGCCACCCGCGACAGGGTGGGCAGCGGCGAGCTGCGCGGTCGAGAGCGCGTTCGCGATCGCGACGACGGCGGCGATGGCCAGCGCGAGCAGGTACCACTGCCCCGCGGCGAGCACGTCCACCCACATGTCGGAGAAGACGCCGGCTCCGAGCATCGAACCGACGCCGATGCCTGTCGCCCCCAGCAGACCCACCCTGCGCGCAGTCACGGGGGAAGACTAGCGCGCGGCGGCGCGAGCGCTCCCGCTGCCCCGGGTCGGGAAGCGGAGGGAGAGTGGCGAGGCGGACGGAGTGCTGCTCAGCGGCGCGGTGCCGGCTCCTGCACCGCATCCACGGCATAGGCGGCATCCGCGGCCTCCTCGGCATCCGAGGCGCCTCTGACCGCATTCGACGCCGCAGGGGCCTCGTGACCGCCCGTCTCCGATGCCTCTCCGGCTTCGGCCTCCGCGACCGCATGCGCAGCGCCGCTGGGCTTGCCCGCGCGGACCCACGCCCAGTAGAGGATGCCCGACGCGACGGCGGTCGCGGCGAGCGAGCCGATCGCCGCCACACGCATCAGGTTCATCACGAGCGTGAAGCCCACGGCGACGGCGGCGACGATGTTGAGGGCCATCCAGCGGCGCTGACCGTCACGGTGCGCGAGGATCGCCATCGAGACGAGGCCCATGAGGAAGCTCACGAAGACCGCCACCGCGTAGAAGAGCACGAGCCGCTGGTCGCGCGCGCCTGCAGCCGTCACGACGACAGCGGAGAGCACCAGGAAGAGCCCCACACCCACGTACGGCGTGTGGTGGGAGTTCGCGCGACCGAAGACCGCGGGGAGCACCCCGTGGCCTCCCGAGGCGTCCTCACGGCGCGCGAGCGCCTTCAGGAGGCCCGGTCCAGCCTGGAACGACGAGCTGGCGGCGGACAGCAGCAGCAACGCGGTCGCGCCCTGGAAGAGCGCGAACACGCTCGGGGTCGATGCGGCACGCGCGAGGTCGGCCACCAGGGTCGAGTCCTCGCCTGGCAGCCCGATCTCCAGGTACACGACCGACGCGGTGAGCAGCAGCGTGAGCGTGCCGACGATGCCGAGCGTCAACCACAGGGCGATGCGACCGAATGAGCGGCGCCCGGCGTCGTCCAGCTGCGCGAGCTGCGCGATGGCCGACGACGGCGCCTCCACGCCCGTGGCGAGGGCCATGGCCACGGGGAAGGCCAGCAGGACCGAGAGCGGTGCCGAGTGCAGCAGCGCCGTCTCGCCCGCCTCCGCGGAGATGGTGTCGGCGACCGTGGGTGCCGAGGTGGCGACCGACACGAGCACGGCGACCGCTGCGAACAGGAACACGACGGTGAGGAGCGCGAACACCGCCCGGCCCATGTGGCCGAACCACATGAGCCCCGCGACCAGCACCAGCAGCACGAGCGCGAGCCCCAGACGATACGGCGCCAGCGACGGCACGTAGGAGATGATGGCCGACGCGCCCGCGGAGACGGAGATCGCGATGGTCAGCACGAAGTCGACGATCAGCGCGCCCATCGGCACGAACGACCAGCCGTCGCCGAACGCGCGACCCGTGGCAGCGGCAGCGCCTCCGCCCTCAGGGAAGCGGTCGACGAGCTGGTGATAGCTGGTCACCACCAGCGCGACCACGATCACCACGAGCGACATGGCCGCGAGCAGGAGGCCCAGGTGGCCGTCGAGCGCGTGGAGCGCCGCCTCGATCGCATACGCGACCGACGAGACCGGGTCCGCCATCACGGAGAAGGCGAACGCGATCAGCAGCGCGGTACGGCCGTGAAGCCATCCGTTGCCGCGGGCCGGCGCGCTCACGAGAGCGCTCCCACGCGCGGCGCACAGTTCCGGGGGAGGATCGTCATGCACACGAAGGGCGAGCCTACGCTCGTCGGGATCCGCCCTCAGGGACCAGAGTCCCGCGACAGACTCTGACGCGACACCTATCGACGAGCGCTCCTGCGCGCCGCCGACGTCTCACCTGTCCGAGATGCCGGATCAGGTCTTCGACGCCTGGAAGATCGACTCGATCGAGACATCCAGCATCGAGTGGAACTCGTCATCCGTCTGCTCCACCCGCAGACCCTCCAGCAGCGCCCTGCTGAAGCTCGCGATCATGCCGTGATTCCGGGCCAGCAGCGCATTCGCCTCGTCCCGCGTGTAGCCGCCCGAGAGCGCGACGACCCTCGCCACGTTCGGATGCGCGACCACATCGTCATAGAGGCCGGGGCGCGTCGGGAGCGTGAGCTTCAGCGCGACCTTGGCGTCACCGAGGTCGTCCAGGTGCGCGCGCAGCTCCGCCTCGAGCAGGTACTCCGCCTCCTCCTTGTCGGGGATGCGGATGTCGATCTCCGGCTCGAGGATGGGCATGAGCCCCGCCTCCAGCACGCGCCTGCCGAGGGCGAACTGCTGCACGGCGATCTCGCCGATGCCCTCCGCGTCAGCGGCCCGGATCACCGACCGCTCCTTGGTGCCGAAGACGCCCTTGGCCTTGGCCGCCGCAAGGGTCGCCTCCAGGCTCGGGATGTCCTTCATCATGCGGACGCCACGGCGCTCCTCCTCCAGACCCTTGTCGATCTTGAGGAACGGCAGGACGCCCTTCACCGACCACACGTAGTCGGCGACCCCCTTGCCCTCGATCTCGCGGTCCACCGTGCCCTGGAAGAGGATCGTGCCCAGGATGCGGTCGCTCGAGAACGCCGGGTCGGTGATCACACGGGTGCGCATCGCGTGGACGAGGTCGAACATCTCGTCCTCTGACGCATACGCGGACTCGTCGATCCCATACCGGGCGAGCGCGCCAGGCGTGCTGCCCCCGCTCTGATCGAGCGCGGCGATGAACCCCGCCTCGGTCTCGAATCTGGTCAGCTGCGGTGAGGTGAACATGGCAACTCCCCTCTGTCACGCGCACAGCGCTCGGGGCGGCCACATCGCCGTCCCGAAGAGAACGGCTCTCGCCTTCCACGCTACGCCTCAGGTGCGACGGGGGCACCTCGGAGGACGCGTGCGCGGGGGCCCACGTGAGTCGCCGTCGCGACGGCGCGCGTTCCGCGCGGCTCGCCGGGAGCTCGCCCGGGAAATGCAGAAGGCCCGGACCTTGCGGTCCGGGCCTTCTGGAGTGGTAGCGGGGACAGGATTTGAACCTGCGACCTCCGGGTTATGAGCCCGGCGAGCTACCGAACTGCTCCACCCCGCGTCGTTGCGAGTTACAACTCTATCAGGGTTTCAGAGCCCCGATGACCACTCGCTCCCGATCGCGCTGATCGGGCCGGGTCGGGCGCGGTGCGACTCGGGGCCGCACCGCGCCTCGCCCTTACGCTCCAGCGGCGGCGAGCGCCGCGTCGAGCTGGTCGGACGCGGTGACGGCGTCCTGAAGCGCCTCGTCGAGCGCGGCCTGCGCCTCGCCGTAGGCGGCGAAGTCGCCGTCCGCGAGTGCGGCGTTGCCGTCATCGATGGCCTGCTGGGCCCGGTCGAGCGCCTCGTTGAGAGCCGCACGGGCCTCGGCGACGTCAGGGGCCTCGGTCGCGTCCGGGGTTGAGGTCGGCTCGGGGTCCGGGGTCGCGTCCGGGGTCTCGGAGGAACCGTCGTCGGTGCCGCCGTCCGTCAGCCCATCGTCGACGGCGTCGCCGTCCACGCCGGCGTCGGGGTCGGTCGCGCCGTCGGACGCGCCCTCGCCGAACACCTGGTCGAGCGCCTCGCCGAGTGTGTCTGCGAAGCCGACCTCATCACCGAAGGAGACGAACACCTTGCGCAGCAGCGGCACCTGGGTACCGGTGCTCGCCTGAACGTAGACGGGCTGCACGTAGAGCAGGCCCCCGCCGACCGGGAGGGTCAGCAGGTTGCCGTTCTCCACCGTCGACTCACCGGAGCGCAGCAGGTTCAGGACCGTCTGCGCGTCCGAGTCGGCATTGAAGTTGTTCTGCACCTGGCCCGGTCCGGGGATCGTGGTGTCACGCGGCAGCTCGAGCAGGCGCAGCGTGCCGTAGTCCGGGTCCACCTCGCCCTCCGCGTTGCCCGTCTCCGAGTTCACGGCGAGGTAGCCGGTGAGGATGTTGCGCGGGCTCGTGCCTGCCGGGATGTAGTTCGACGTCAGCGAGAACGTCGGGTCGTCCTGGCCAGGCATCTGCAGCGTCAGGTAGTACGAGGGCTGCAGCGAGCTCGCGTCGTTCGGGTCCTCCGGCACCTGCCAGAAGTCACCCTGCGAGAAGAAGGACGCCGCATCGGTCACGTGGTACCGCGCGAGCTGGTAGCGCTGGATCTGGAACAGGTCCTCGGGGTAGCGCAGGTGGCTCATGAGGTCCGAGGAGATCTCCGAGATCGAGTGGTACTCGGTCGGGAAGACCGACTGCCACGCCTGGAGGATCGGGTCCTCCTCGTCCCACGCGTAGAGCGTGACCGAACCGTCGTACGCGTCGACGGTCGCCTTGACCGAGTTGCGCACGTAGTTCAGCAGACGGGGCTGCAGCTCGTCGACCTGGCCGGCGAACACCGCGGAGGCGTTCACCTGCGACGAGTACGGGTACTCCGAGGTGGTCGTGTAGCCGTCGACCACCCACACGACGCGGCCGTCGACCACGGCCGGGTAGGCCGTCGAGTCGAACTCGAGGTAGGGGGCGACGCGCGCCACGCGCTCGAGCGGGTCACGGTGGTAGAGGATCTGCGACTCCGAGGTGACGCGGTCCGAGAAGAGGATCTGCTCCTCGCCGAACGAGATCGCGTACATCACCGACTGGAAGATGTTGCCGATCGACGGGCCGCCGTCACCGGTGTAGGTCGTGTTCTGCTGCCCGGTGGTCGAGCCGTCGTCGGGGTAGTCGAGCTCCCACGGCGTCGTGCCCTCGGGAGCGCCGACGATCGAGTACGGGGGAAGGTTCTGGCCGAAGTAGATGCGAGGCTCGTAGTCGTCGAGCAGACCGGACGACGGGATGCCGCCCTCGTAGAACGACGGCTGACCGTCCGAGGTGACGACGTTTCCGTACGCGGCGACGACGCCGAAGCCGTGCGTGTACACGGTGGTGTCGTTCACCCAGTTGCGGCTGCTCTGGTCCAGGCCGTCCAGGTTGAGCTCGCGCACCGCGATCACCGTGTCCTGGCTCTCTCCCCCGACGTCGTAGCGGTCCACGACCAGCTGGTCGTTGAACGTGTAGTACTGCTTGTTCTGCTGGAGCTGCTGGAAGGCGGGGCCCACGATGTTCGGGTCGAGCAGACGGATCTGCGCCGTCGTCTCCGCGTCCGCGCGAAGCGCATCCGCCTCGGCCTGCGTCGTCGCGTCATAGGGCGTGAACTCCACGTCGTCGAGGCCATAGGCCACGAGCGTCGAGTCGATGTTGCGCTGGATGTACTCCGTCTCGAGCTCCTGCTCGTTCGGGTTCACCTGGAAGCGCTGCACGATCGACGGGTAGATCCCACCGATGGTGACCGCAGCGATCACCATGAGGCCCACGCCGATGATCGGGATCCGCCAGTCGGGACGCCAGATCACGACCAGGAACATCAGGCCGACGATGATCGCGATGCCCGCAAGGATCCCTCGCGAGGGCAGGACCGCGTTGACGTCCGTGTAGGACGCGCCGTAGATCAGCTCGCCCTGCGCCGTCAGGAGGCTGAACCGGTCGAGCCAGTAGTTGGCCGCGACGCCGATCATCACGATCAGACCGAGCACGGCGAGCTGCACGCGCGCACCGCGGGACGCGATGAACTTGCGCCCGCCGCCGGAGATGGAGCCGTACAGCAGGTGGATGAACGCCGCGACGATCGCGCACAGGATCGCGATCGACAGCACGTACGCCACGATCGAGCGGTAGACCGGGAGCTCGAACACGTAGAAGCTCGCGTCGAGGCCGAACTGCGGATCGGACGTGCCGAAGTCGGCACGGTTCAGGTAGAGCAGGAAGTCCTGCCACTGCGACGCCATCGCGCCACCGGCCACGAGACCCACGAGGATCGGCAGCATGATCGTGACCGCCTTCTCGAGCGGCTGGATCTGCTCGCGGTAGCGGTCGAGGCTCGAGCGGCCGTCAGAACGTGCAGGACGGGCGCGCTTCGCGATCTGCAGCGATCCCCACACCGCGAGAGCCGCGATGCCTCCGAACACGGCGAACAGCACGCCGCGCGCGAGCCACTGGGTCCACACCACATCGACGAATCCCACCTGGCGGTACCAGGCGATCTCCGTCCAGATGTTGGCCGCGATCACGGCGATCACGACGAGCACACCGAGAACGATCGCGGTGATCGCGAGCGGACTTCGCTTGCGCGGAACCCTGATCTGGCGTGGTGGCTGGGGCTGGCCGTCTGCGGCGAACGT
Source organism: Demequina zhanjiangensis (assembly GCF_030418315.1). Classification (GTDB taxonomy): domain Bacteria; phylum Actinomycetota; class Actinomycetes; order Actinomycetales; family Demequinaceae; genus Demequina; species Demequina zhanjiangensis. Next base: position 307,312 of record NZ_JAUHPV010000001.1, on the reverse strand, counting down.
CACTGTCGGTCCTCACGAGCTTGTCGGTCGAGCCGCCGCACGACGGCTCGAAGGTGCTGCGAACTAGCCTGCCACAGCCTCGCACGTAGGCAGGCTCGCGGTCTGACCTGCTCCGATGGCGACGATGGCGTCGTAGGCGTCGTCGATGTCCTCTACGGCGACAACGGACAGACCCTCAGGAATGTGCCCGACCACCTCGGCACAGTTCGCCACGGGCGCAAGGAACCAGTCGGCCCCGTCCCGCTCGGCTCCGATCATCTTGAGGTCGATGCCCCCGATCGCGCCCACATCGCCGGTCGAGTTCATGGTGCCCGTGCCCGCGACGGCCGCACCGTTGAGCTCGTCCTCCTCGGTGAGGAGATCCATGATCGCGAGCGTGAACATCAGGCCGGCGCTCGGGCCGCCCACGGAGTCGATGGCGACCTCCACGTCGATCGGCAGGTCGAACTCTGGGTCGATGTAGACGCCCATCATGGGCTCTCCGAAGCCGTTGTCCACGAGCGAGAAGTCGACGTCCTGCTGAGACCCGTCACGCTCGATCGTGACCGTCAGCACCTGCCCGATCGTGCCGGACTCGACCGCGGCGGTCAGGTCGCTGAAACCGTCCAGCCCCTCGCCGTCGACCGCGAGCAGGATGTCGTCCTTCTCAAGCACGCCGAAGGCGTCGGACTCCGGCGCGACCTCCGCGACCTCGAGCACCGCGGGCACCTCGGTGCCCAGCGCCTCGAGCGCCGACACGGTCGCCGCCTCCTGAGACGTCACCCACTGCTGACGCGACTGCTCCTGCTGCTGCTCGGCCTCCTCCTCGGTGGTGCCGAAGACCAGCTCGCGCGGCGTCGTGTACTGCCCCTCGGAGAGGTATCCCCGCAGGACCGAGCCCATCGTCATGATCTGGGAGCCGCCGTCCTGGACCGACACGGTCGTGAGCCGCAGCTCTCCCGACGGCTCGAAGGTCTCAGCGCCGGAGATCGACACCAGGGCACCCGCCTCGTCGTTCTGCAGCGTGTCATAGGTGGGCCCGGGCCCACCGATCGCATACGCCGACGGCAGAAGCGCCATCACCGCGACGAGCGCGCTCGTGACAAGGCCGGTCACGCTCATCAGTCGTTCCCGGCGCGTGATCACCGGGCGCTCCACCTGGTAGAGGTCGGCGAACACGTCGCCTCCAGCCGGTTCCCTCGGCGGGGCGACCTCGGCGGTCGAGCCTTCCCGGGCGGGGCGCGTCTCGTCGGTCACCGCACCATCATTGCTCATAGCGAACGTGAGACCCAATCCGCCCCCTCGAACGTTACGTTGGTGAAAGGCCCCGCATCCCGCGTCGGCCTCGAGTGGCGAGGAGACGCCGTGACCGACGACCAGACCCCCTGGATGCGCCTGCTGCGCGAGCTCTTCGGAGACGACGCTGAGGAGGCGCTCGAGGAGCTGCAGCGCATGGGGATGGACCCGCAGGCGCTGGCACAGGCCTCCGGCATGGGCGCGTCGCCCGCGATGATGGACCACGTGCTGCGCCAGATCCGCACGCTCCTGTCTCAATCCGACGGTCAGGACGTCAACTGGCAGCTCGCGCACGATGTGGCTCGCGGAGTGGCCGCCCAGGGCGGGGACCCGACCGTCACCGCGCACATCGCCTCCGAGCACCGCGCCGTCGTGTCCGAGGCCGAGCTGTGGCTCGACGCGGCCACCGAGCTCGACCCGTCACGGCTCGAGCCGCGTGTGTGGAGCCGAGCCGAATGGGTCGAGGCGACCCTGCCCACGTGGCGGTCGCTCGCTGGCCCCGTGGCGATCAGCGTCTCCCAGGCGCTCGGCAGCGTCCTGGGACGCGAGCTCACCGGCGACGAGGACCCGGACGACCCCGCCAACGCCCTCCTCGGCGTGCAGGGCAAGGCCATGCTCGGCTCCGTGAGCCCCACCGTGTGCGGCATGCACGTCGGTCAGGCAGCCGGCGAGATGGCGCGCGAGGCCTTCGGCGGCACAGACCTGGGGATCCCCCTGCTGCCCGAGCCGCGGGTCGCGATGGTGCCCCAGGCGATCGAGGACTTCGCGCAGGGCCTGGAAGGCGTCGATGAGCGCGAGGTGAAGTCGTTCCTCGCGCTGCGCGAGGCCGCGCACGTGCGCCTCTTCCAGGCCGCGCCGTGGCTCCAGGCGAGCCTCCACTCGCTCATCGAGCGATACGCGCAGGGCATCAGGATCGACGCCGAGTCGCTCGACGAGGCGGTGCGCGAGGCCGGTTTCGGCGACCCCGCCAAGCTCCAGAAGGCGCTCACGCGCGGAATCTTCGCCCCCGAGCACTCCGAGGAGCAGTCCGCCACCCTCGAGTCCATCGAGACGCTGCTCGCCCTCATCGAGGGCTGGGTGCAGGACGTCACGATGCGCGCCGCGGCACCTCACCTCGCCTCGCTCGGCCAGCTGAGCGAGATGATGCGACGCCGCCGCGCCGCCGGAGGACCGGCCGAGGACACCTTCGCGACCCTGCTCGGCCTCGAGCTGCGGCCGCGCAGGATGCGCGACGCCGCGGCGCTGTGGGCCGCGCTCGCCTCCAAGGCGGGGCCTGCTGCGAGAGACCAGGTCTGGTCGCACCCCGACCTCCTCCCGACCGCCGAGGACCTTGCGGACTGGTCGGCCTGGGTCGACCGACGGGTCGCCGGCGACGACGAGGACGACATGGACCGCGAGCTCGAACGGCTGCTCGGGGGCGAGGCGTCCGGCGACGCTGGTGAAGGGGAGCAGGACTGACGCGTCCTCGCGCCCCGTGGGGCGCTGCGACGCGCCGAGAACGCTCACGTCGCAGCAAGGCCCACGCGTGTCGTAGGCTCTAGCGGTCGATCCCGGCTTCGCGACACGGCGTGCGGGGATGACGACCTTTCGTCGCACCTCACGTCTACGCTGGGGGACGAAAGGTCCACGAGACCGATCGACGTGCGGCCAGGGGGCCGCGCCCTATCAAGGAGGAAGGCTCATGGGCGAGAAGTACCAGGGCGAGTTCTACTGCGTGAAGTGCAAGGAGAAGCGCGAGACCGAGGGCGACGTCGTCGTCGCGAACGACCGTCGCATGGCGAAGGGCATCTGCCCCGTCTGCGGCACCAAGCTGAACCGCATCCTCGGCAAGGCGTAAGCGCCCCGAAGACTCATCGAAGGCGGGCCGTCCCCTCGGGGGCGGCCCGCCTTCGTGCATCCCTCTGCGCGCGGAGAACGCGGGCGACCCTCGCGGGCGCGGTCCACAGCCGGACGTCCGCCGCTCGATCCTCCGCGATGCTGTGGACAGAGGCATCCAGGTGCCGCCGCGATGCGAGCATCGGGCCATGCGCCTCTCCCCCTGCACCCCGGTGCTCGCCAGGCCCGACGGTTCCACGCAGATCGGCGTCGCGGAGCCGTTGATCCTCAGCGACCTGACGGACAAGCAGAGACTCCTCCTCGCCTCCGCCGAGACGACTCCCCTCGGACGCGAGGCGCTCACTGAGCTCGGCGAGTCCGGCGAGCGGCTCATCCGCGCAGGTCTGCTGGTCCCGGACATGCCCTCTGAGGCGGGGATCGTCGCCATCCACTCGGGTGGCAGGCTCGGCGTGGAACTGGGCGCCGCCCTGGCGGCGGCAGGGATCACCGTCGGGTTCGTCGACCCGAGGCCCGCCTCAGAGGAACCGTCGCTCTACCCGGCGCGAGCCCTCATCGCGACGTGCGCGGGCGGCGCCGCCTGGGCCGTACGCGAGCGCCACCCCTCCGCGACGGTCACCGACCCGTCGGACCCCGCGCTCGCGGTCATCATCTCCGTGGGCGGCGCGGCGCGACACCACACCACGCGTTGGGAGCACGACGGGCTGCCCCACCTCGTGATCTGCCTCGACGAACGCGGCGCCACCGTCGGGCCGATGGTGGTTCCCGGGCTGACCGCATGCGGACGCTGCATGGCGCTTGCGCGCACGGAGGCGGACCCCGCGTGGCCGCTCCTGCTTGACCAGCTGTCGTCGCGCCGGCCGCGCGTCCCCGCCGCGCTCGTGCCCGGAGTGGTGGCCGCGGCGCTCCCCATGATCGTCGCGCACCTGGACGGCGGACCCGAGACCGGTGCGGCCTGGAGGATCAGCCTGGACGGCACACCGGAGGCGACCCACATGTCGGCTCACCCCGACTGCGGCTGCGGAGCATGGCAGGACGATGAGGACACGCGCGCAGCTCACCGCTCCGCGCCACCCAGCCTGCGGCTGCTGCCGGGCATGCGCACAGGCTCATGACGCGGCTCGCCCGATCCACCTGCAGCGCCCGCGAAGCGAGCGCTCAGTGCTCGGCGACGATCTCCAGGATGTCCAGTCCGTACTTCTCGAGCTTCGAGGCGCCGATGCCGCCGATCCTGGCCAGGTCTCCACGCGTCCCGGGGCGATCCTTCGCGATCTGCACGAGCGAGCTGTCCACCAGCACCGTGAACGCGGGCTTGCCGACAGCCTGGGCCGTCTCCAGCCGCCAGCGCTTGAGCGCGTCGAACAGGCGCAGCTGATCCACGTCGAGCTCCGCGAGCTCAGCCTTCGCGGACCGTCGCGGCGCCCTCGACGGGGCCGCATCCGGCCACCAGCGCTCGAGGAAGCGGGTGCGCTTCCTCGTCGCCTTGCCGCCCTCACGACGCGCCCGCGCGAACGACATCGACAGGTGCTCTCGGGCGCGCGTGATCGCGACGTACAGAAGGCGGCGCTCCTCCTCGACGGCCTCGTCGGTCTCCGCCATGGAGATGGGCATCAGCCCCTCGGACAACCCCACGACGAACACGGCGTCCCACTCGAGGCCCTTGGCCGCGTGGATGGTCGTGAGCGTCACCCCCTCGACCGCGGGCGCATGCTGCGCCTGGGCGCGCTCCACCAGGTGCTCGACCAGCTCGCGCATGGTCGCCTCACCCCCCGCGTCGGTGTCGAGATCGTCGGCCAGCTGGACCAGCGCCTGCAGGTTGTCCCAGCGCTCCCGCACCGCGCCACGTTCGGCGGGGGGCTGCTCGGCCCAGCCGATGTCGGTGAGCGCGACGCGCACCTGCTCTCCCAGCGGCGCGTCGTCCGGGGCGACGGCGGCGCCACGGAGCAGGACCATCGCCCGCTTGACCTCGTCACGGTCGAAGAAGCGCTGCCCGCCGCGCACCAGATAGCCGACGCCGCGCTCCGCGAGCGCCTCCTCGAAGGCCTCCGACTGGCTGTTGGTCCTGTAGAGGATCGCGATCTCACTGGCCGAGACTCCCGACGCGATGAGCGCCTGCGCCGCATCCGCGACGCCTCCCGCCTCCGCCGCATCGTCGGGGTAGGCCTTGAAGCCCACCGCCGGTCCCGAAGGCCGCTGCGCGACCAGCTCCACGCCCGAGTCGGCGGCTCCCCGTCGCGCCATCAGCCCGTTGGCAAGGTTCACCACCTGCGGCGTCGATCGATAGTCGCGCACGAGCCGGACGGTCTGCGCGGCCGGGTAGCGGCGGGAGAAGTCGAGCAGATGCCGCGGGGACGCTCCCGCGAACGAGTAGATGGTCTGCGCGGGATCGCCGACGACGCACAGATCCTCGCGACCGCCGAGCCACTGGTCCAGCAGGAACTGCTGCAGGGGGGAGACATCCTGGTACTCGTCCACGACGAAGTGGCGGTACTGCCGGCGGATCGTGTCGCCCACCTCGGGGTGACGTCCGATGATGTCGGCGAGCAGAAGAAGGATGTCCTCGAAGTCGAGCACGACCGCGTCCGTCTTCGCCTCCTCGTAGGCGCGCATCGCGTCGGCCACCTGCGCGCGATTCATACCCGCAGGCTCCGGCCGACCGCGATCCGCGGACACGCGCACGTAGTCCTCGGCCGCGACGAGCGACACCTTGGCCCACTCGATCTCGCTCGCAAGGTCCCTCACCGCCAGTCGATCGAGGCTGAGCCCGACGTTGCGCGCGGCACGACCGATGAGCGGGGCCTTGTGCTCCACGAGCTGTGGGATCTGCCCGCCCACCACCTGCGGCCAGAAGTAGCTGAGCTGCCGCAGCGCCGCCGCGTGGAAGGTGCGCGCCTGCACGCCACCCGCGCCGAGGGCACGGAGTCGCTGACGCATCTCACCCGCAGCCCGCGCGGTGAACGTCACCGCCAGCACCGACTGGGGGTTGTAGGCGGACACGCGCACGCCGTACGCGATGCGATGGGTGATCGCGCGCGTCTTGCCCGTGCCTGCACCCGCGAGGACGCACACAGGGCCATGGAGCGCGGTGGCGACCTCACGCTGCTCGGGGTCGAGGGCTTCGAGGATCTGGTCGGCTGACATCACGAGCATTGTGTCAGCCGCGGGTGACAGCGCTCACCGCGCGGTGCCGCGTTCGGGGATGCGTCGACCCGGCACGAGAGCCAGGGGACGACGCGTCAGACGTCGATGCGCTCGTCGGGCACGCGGTCGGCGAGCGGGCCACCGAACCACGACTCGATGAGCCTGCGCGCGATGGATCCGTGCGGCGCGAGGACGAGCTCTCCGTCGGCCACCAGGGCGACGATCTCCTCACGCGAGACGAGGCGGGCCTCGGTGATCTCCTCGCCGTCGATGTGGAGGGTGTCGGCCGTCGTCCTGGCGGTGAAACCGACCATCACCGACGCAGGGAACGGCCAGGGCTGCGAGCCCGCGTAGGTCACCTCGGTCAGCGAGATTCCCGCCTCCTCGCGCACCTCCCGATGCACCGCCTGCTCGAAGGTCTCACCCGGCTCCACATAGCCCGCGAGGATCGAGAAGCGCTTGGGCGACCAGTGCGCCGCATGGGCGAGCAGCAGCCGGTCCTCGGCATCGGTGATCGCGACGATGATCGCCGGATCCACCCTGGGGTAATGCTCCCGGCCGTCCGCGGGGCATCGGCGCACCCAGCCGGCCTTCGCAGGCTCGGTCTCCGCGCCGCAACGCGCGCAGTAACGGTGGGACGCGTGCCACGCCTCGAGTGCGACCGCCGTGGCTCCGAGCTCGCGATCGCGCATGCCCTCCGGCCCGTGCCCCGTGAAGGGCTGGAGCAGATCGCGCAGGCCGACCAGGCGCTCACCGCCGATGCCGTCGTACCCCTCGGCGAAGGAAGGATCGGACGGGACGATCGCCACCAGGTCCCGATCCACCTCTCTGCCCAGGTAGATGCGCAGCGAAGCGGCCGGGTGCTCCTCCGGCGGCAGCTCCACGAGCCGGCCCGCGGAGGCCAGGAGCCTCCCCTCGGACACGATGATCGCCGTCGCGGTATCGAGGTCGACGGAGTCGCGCAGCTCGGTCGCACGCTCCACGATCAGAGGGTCAGGCCTGCTCCACGGGTCTCTCACGGGCTCCACCGTACTCCCGCCCCACACCACCCCTGTGCGGCACAGACGATCCCTTTCGCCCCGCTTCGCACGGCGTGGAACATGGTGATGGTGCCTGGTTCGGCCTAGTGTGGGGGCGTGCCTCGTTCACCACTCGCCCTCGCGGCGCTGGCGTCGGTCGCGGTGCCGGGACTGGATGTGTACGACGTTCTCCGCTCCCCGCACTCCGACTCTGACTTCGACGTGGTCGTCGTCAAGGACGCCACCGGCCGGCGCTGGCTCGTGCGCGCCCCGAAGCGGCCCGCCGCGGGCGCCGCGCTGGAGGCGGAGCGTGGCCTGCTGCAGGCGCTGAACCGTGCGAAGGAGGCGGGCCTCGTCGACTTCGCTGTGCCGGCTCCCGCAGGCGCCGCGACCCTAGCCGACGGCGATGGCCGCGCGATCGTGTACCGCGAGGCCCCTGGCGCTCCCCTGGTGCTCGCCGAGGTCGTGGGCGGCCCCGGGCTCGCCGCGTCGATCGGGCGTGCGATCGCGTCGATCCACGAGCTTCCCGTACAGCTTGTCGAGGACCTCGGCCTGCCGTCGTACTCGGCCGACGAGCACCGCGCGCGCAGGCTGTCCGAGCTCGACGCGGGCGTGCAGACGGGGCTCGTCCCTCCGCGGCTCGCCGACCGCTGGGAGCACCAGCTCGAGAACGTGGCCTGGTGGCGCTTCGAGCCGACGGTGGTGCACGGCGACATGGGCGAGCACCAGCTGTTCGTGCGCGAGGGGCAGGTCTCGGGCGTGGTCGATTGGATGGACGCGCGCGTCGCGGATCCCGCCGACGATCTCGCGTGGCTCGTCGCCTCGGCGCCTGAGGACGTGCTCGACTCGGTCGTGGAGGCGTACGGGATGGCTCGCCGCGAGACGCGGGACCCACACCTCCTGGACCGTGCACGGCTCGCCTCGGAGATGGCGCTGCTGCGCTGGCTGATGTACGGCGTCCGCACCGATGACGACGCGATCGTCTCCGACGGACAGGGCATGCTGGCCGACCTCGAGGCGCTGCTGTTCGACGAGCCCGGCGAGCCTGAGCCGCAGGACTGACCTCAGCTCAAGCGCCGCGGATGAGGTGCTCGATCTCGGCCCTGTCCATGAGCGAGGCCGGCCTCACCGTCACGTCTGCCGCGACGTAGTAGAACGCGGCGTCGATCTGATCGAGCGGCAGCCCCGTGCGTGCGGACCACGCGAGCCTGTACATCGCGAGCTGGACCTCTCGGGCGGCCTTCTCCTGCGGGTCGCGCGGCGGACGGCCGGACTTCCAGTCGACGACGGTGATGCGGTCGAGCCCAGCGCCTGCCGGGAACACCGCGTCGATGCGAGAGCGGACCGACAGTCCGCCGACAGGGAGCTCGACGTCGACCTCGACATGCGTGGGCACCCTCGATGCCCACTCCGACGACTCGAAGGTTCGCTTGAGCTCGTCCAGGTCCGCCGAGTCGTCCTCCCCCGGGCCGAGGTCGTCGTCGTCCCACAGGGCGGTCTGGCCGTAGCGGGCCTCGATCCACGCGTGCAGGGCGGATCCGCGATGAGCGGCGGCCGTGGGCTCCTGTGGCACGGGGCGTCGGAGCTGGCGTGCGAACTCGTCGCGGTCGCGCCGCATCGACACGAGCGCGGAGGTCGACAGGTGCGCGGGCAGCTGGACCTCGTGCGCTGCGCCGCGCCGCTCCTGCCCCTCGGCGAGCATCGCTGCGAGCTGGTCCGCGAGCGGGAGGCTCTGCTCGTGCGCAGGGGCGCCAGGCTCGGATCCGAGCACGGCGCGCGCGAGCAGCCGGCGCCGACGCTGCGGTGCCGTCTCGGGCCGCGGCCACACGCCCTCCTCGATCCGCGGATCTGGTGGCGGGGCGTCCGGATCGGGTTCAGGCGCCCACCCCTCGCGCGAGACCAGGCCCGCGTCGACAAGCTCGTCGATGAAGAGCGAGGGGCGACGGATCGTCTTGCCGCTCGTGAACCATGAGCCCGAGACGAGCACGTGGCTGCGCGCCCGGGTGAGGGCGACGTAGAAGAGACGTCTCTCCTCGTCGACGGCGTGGGCGCCGGCCGCCCGCCTGAACTCCTGGATCGACTCGGCGAGCGTGGCGTGGTCGACGGCGCTGCGCCAGTGCCAGTCGGGAAGCGATCGGGAATCCATGCGGAGCTCCCACGGCAGTGCGGGGTCTCCCGCGAGCCACGCCCCGTCCTCGAAGGCGTCGCGCTTGCCGTTGACCGAGGGGAAGGCGCCGTCGACGGCGCCCGGCACGGCGACGACGTCCCATTCGAGCCCCTTGGCGGAGTGGACGGTGAGGAGCTGCACCGCTCCGGGCTCAGGCTCCTTGACGGGAGCATCGAGCCCGCGCTCCTCGGATCGCGCGGCGTCGAGCCAGTGGAGGAACGCTCCGAGCGTGACGTGCTCGGCACCCTGCGCGAAGGTGCGCGCCGCATCGAGGAACGCGTCCACGTTGCGGCGGATGCGACCCTCGGGACTTGCCACGTCCGCCTCGATGTCGAGCCCCCACACGCGCTCAGCGAACGCGATCAGCTCGGTGAGCGGCAGGTAGGTGTGCTGCCGGATCTGGTCGACAGCCCGGCGCAGCGAGGCGAGGCGACGCCGCGCCTCGTCCGTGAGGGCACGGCCGTCCGAGGCGAAGTCGGGCGGGGGCTCCTGCGCGAGCGCATCGACGATGCTGGGGCCGGACTCGCGGTGCTTCCGCGGTCCAGCCAGGTGCTCCGCCCAGTCCTGGAGCGCCATCAGGTCTCGGGGACCCAGGTCGATGCGCTCCGAGGTGAGCAGGCGCATCAGCGAGTCTCCGCGCGAGGGATCGTGTGCGACCTCGAGAAGCGCGACCAGGTCGGCGACGTCTGGGGTGTCGAGCAGCCCGCCGAGGCCGACCACCTCGTAGTCGACTCCCCTGGCGGCGAGCGCATCGACCATCGCGGGGATGGTCGCGCGCCGGCGGCACAGGATCGCTGCTTCGACGATCTTCACCGCGGGACGGCCTGCGCCGTCACGCTTCAGGCTGCCGTCGGCCGCGCGCTCGGCCAGGCCGTGGCCGAGCTCCCGCCTGCGATCGAGCAGGTACTCGACCACATGCTCCGCCTCGTCCTGCGCCGTGGCCGCCATGTGCGCGCTGACGCCTGGCGCTTGACGCACGGGCTCGGGTGTCGCGAGGTGCTCGCCGCGCGAGATGAGCCGCTCTACCGGGACCGCGGTGGCGTCGCGCAGCGGGTCGGCTGCGGTGTTGGCGACGTGCAGGATGCTCGCCTCGTTGCGCCACGAGACCGACAGCGACGCCTGTGCGACTCGTTGCGGCCCTCCGAACTCGGTCACGAAATCCTCGAGGGCCGCGGCCGAGGCACCGCGGAAGCCATAGATGGCCTGGTTCGGATCTCCGACGGCCATCACCGGATGCCCCGTGCCGAACATCCGTGAGAAGAGCCGCAGCTGGGCCGGGGAGGTGTCCTGGAACTCATCGAGAAGCACGGCACGGAATCGCGCCTGCTCGGCCTCGCGGACCGCGGGCAGCTCGGCGAGCTCGACAGCGATGGCCACCTGATCCGAGAAGTCGAGCAGCGCACCCGCATGCTTCCTGGCGCGGAAGTCATCGACGAGGTCGAGCATCGACAGCAAGGTGCGCAGCTTGCCGACCCTGCCCGCGAGCGCCTTGGTCATAGGCCCGGGCACCTTCTCACCCTCCTTCTTCGGGAGAGCGTCGAGCTGCGCGAGCGCGCCGGTGAGCCAGTCCCGCATGACCTGCGGGGGCACACCGTGCTCCCTCATCTGGGCGGAGAGGCGTGGAAGCGCGGAGAGGATGGTGCTCGGCGCGGAGTCGGAGTCCAGTCCGGCGGTCCACTCCTCGAGCGTGCGCGCGGCGAGCTGCCACAGCGCGGCATCGGTGAGCACGGTCGAGTCCGGGTCCACGCCGACGCGCAGCCCATGCTCGGCCGCGAGCGCAGAGGCGTACGCGTTGTAGGTCGCGACGGTGGGCGCCGGACGCTCGGGGTCGCGCATCCGGCGGACCCTGCCGTCAGCACCCGTGACCTCCGGATCCCAGACCGCCGAGATGCGCGCGTCCGCGCGCTCCGCGATCTCGGCGGCGGCCTTCCTGGTGAAGGTGAGGCAGAGGATCTCGTCGGGACTGATGGGCCGCCCGAACAGCTCGTGCGCGTGATCGAGCAGGTACACGATCCGCATGGAGAGCGTCTCGGTCTTGCCGGACCCTGCGCCTGCCACCACGAGCGTGGGCTCGTCGCCGGCGCCGATGATCGCGTGCTGCTCGGCGGTGGGCGGCCGCCCGGGGGTGAGGATCTCGGCGAGCTGTTCCACCGTCCGTCCCTGCGGGCGCACGACTCCGGGCTCGAGGGGTGCTGCGTCGCTCACGATCCGCTCACCTGGGCCCCTGCGGCGTGCGCGGGGCACGACCGCCGGATCGGGCAGTGGTCGCACATGGGGTTCGGTCGCGCGGTGAACCTCGGCGCCGTCATCGTCTCGACGGCGTCGTCGAGCACCTGGCGCGCCACCGACTCCTCGATCGGGGGCTGCTCCACGACCGTGCCAGCCCGTGCGGAGCTCTTGCCCACGAACAGGAGCGCGGCGTCGCTCGCCCGCTCGACCCCTTCGAAGGCGCCGTGCTGCGCGACGAGCTGGTACATCATCAGCTGCCCATGGTCGGGTGCCTCCGCCTTGGTGATGGGCCGGCCGGTCTTCAGGTCCACGACGCGGGCCTCGTCTCCGCGCACCTCGACCCGATCCGCGATGCCCGAGACGACCGCGCGCCCGAGCTCGACCTTGAAGTACTGCTCCAGGAGCACGCGGTCCACGTCCACGCCGCGGAGGTAGCGGCCGAGACGCCGCACCATCTCCTGGGCCTGGTCGTAGGCGACCTGCTCCATCCAGGTGTCGCGGCCGCCGACCTCACCCCAGCGCTCGTCAAGCATCGCGAGCATCTGCTCCTCGTCACCTTCGGGGCACTGCTCGGCGATCGCGTGGACGAGCAGTCCGACCTGTTGGGCGTCCGAGCTCTCGGTGGTGCCACCGGCGGTCTCGAGGGCCCACTTGAGCGGGCAGGTACGGATCGCGTCGAGCCGCGAGGGGGACACCTTCACGGGGACGTCCGGCTCCCAGAACGGTGCCTCCGTCGAGGGTCCGGGAACTCCATGCCATTGCTGCGGGTCGGCGCCGGGGATGCCCCGAGCCGCGAGGTCCGCGAGCTGAGCGGCCGTGCCCTCGAGATCGCGGAGGGCCGACGCGTCCTGCGGGTCGTCCTCCAGACGTGCGGCCGCCCTGATCCCGGTCGCACGGAGCCATCCGACGGCCGCACGAAGGTCCGCCACTCCCCTTCCGGCGGACGCGTCCTGCCGCTCGACACCGGCCGCCTCCTCGATCAGAGCGACGAAACGTGAGGGCTGCGACTCGCCGTCGTCGACTGCGGTGAGCACGAGGCGGTGGCGTGCTCGAGAGACCGCGACGAGGAGTGCACGCGTCTCGTCGTCGAGCACCGCGCGTCGGGCGGCGTGAAGATCGCGCGGGCCACGGGCGAGGGCGATCGCCTCCACGGAGCCCGCTCCCCCGGCCGAAGCGACGTCAGCAAGCGTCTGCGCGCCGAGGACGGAGTCGCGGAGCCGCAGGTTGGGCCATACGCCCTCCTCGAGACCCGCGACCACGACGAGGTCCCATTCGCGACCCGCGGCCGAGGCCGGGGTGCAGAACGCCACGGAGTCGGCGGTGCGTCCGCGCGCGCCGAGGGAGTCGGCGGCGAAGTCCTGGCCTTCGAGGTACGACAGGAACGAGTCGAGCGGCGCCTGCGGCAGCCGTTCGGTGAAGGTCTGCGCGGCGCGCAGGAGGGCGATGACGGCATCGAGATCGGCATCGTCCCGTGCAGAGCCGGCAAGGGCCGCCTGACGCCAGTCCTCGGCGACGTCGAGGCTGGACCAGGCCGCCCAGATGACGGCGCCAGGAGCCGCCGCGGGCTGCGACGCCCTGTCGCGTGCCGCGGCAGCCGCGGCCGCGGCCTTCGCCGCGCGGCGCGCCTCGGGCACCTCGAGCGAGCCGAGGCGCGCCGGATCCTGCATCGCCTCGATCAGCAGCTCGGCGCTCGAGCGCGCGCCGCCTCCCGCACGTTCCTCACGGACCAGCGCGCGCCGAAGCCTCCGCACCGCCACGGGGTCGAGCCCGATGAGCCTGGACCCGAGCACGCTCAGCACCGACTCCTCGTCCCATTCCTGACCGAGGCCCACGCGGAGGAGCGTCAGCAGCGGCGCGATCGCGGGCTCGTGATGGAGCGCGGTGCCGTCGCCGAGCGGTTCGCATGGGATGTCGGCCGCCAGCAGGTCGGAGCGCAGGGCGCGCAGGTGGGCGCCCGAGCGGGCGATCACGACCATCCGTCCCCATGGCACTGCGGACCCCTCGAGTCCGTGCCGCGAACGCCGCAGCTCCGCCGCGATCGCTCGGGACTGCGCATAGCGGTGAGGCGCGGTGAGGATCGTCACCGGTGCGCCGCTGCCCGCGTGCATGCCGGCAGCCCTGGTCGCCTCTCGCGCGCTTGCCGACCCCTTCATGCCGATCCGTTCCGCGACGCGCGCGCTCACCGCCGCGAGCGCGGCCTCCTGCCGGTGATCGTGGATGAGCTCGAGGCGGGCAGCACCCGGCTCGCGCGCCATCTCGGCGAGCATGTCTGGCACGGCTCCTCGGTATCCCTGCACCGACTCGTCTGCATTGCCGAGCAGCACGAGGCGTGCACCGTCGCGCGCCACCTGTCGCAGGAAGCCGAACGTCGCCGCCGTCGCGTCGTGCGCGTCGTCGACGATCACGAGGTCCCACCGCGGCGCCGCAGGCGAGGGGCCGACGACGTCGGACCACTGCGCAAGCACCCCCGTGGCGCGCGAGACCACGGTCGCCGGGTCATATCTGTCGCCCTGATCCATCGGCGTCGCACGGAGCACCATGACGTCCTCGTACTCGGCGTACAGCGCCGCGGCGGCCGACCACTCCGGTCGGCCGCAGAGGCGGCCGAGCTCGGCCAGCTGGTCCGGAGAGATGTCCCGCTCGGCGGCGCGCATGAGCAGGTTGCGGAGCTCCTCGCGGAAACCGGGCAGGAGCGTGGCCTCCTGAGGCACGGTGCCGCCCCAGTCGAGAGGAGCGACGCGACCACCCGCATGCCCTTCGAGCAGCTCTCGGAGGACGACGTCCTGCTCTGCGCCCGAGATCAGCGAGGGGCGTGGCAGCTCGAGCGCCTCCGCCTGCGCCTTGAGGATCGCGAAGGCCGCCGCAGCGGCGGTCCTCACGACGGGGGTCCCGAGCGGCCCTCCGATCGCCTGCGCCACACGATCGCGGAGCGCACCCGCCGCCTCGCGGGTGGGCGCGAGGACCAGCAGCCGATCCGCGGGCATGCCGTTCCTCACCGCGTCCGCCGCGAGCGCCACGGCCAGCGTGGTCCGACCCGTTCCCGCGCCTCCGGTGACGACGACCGTGCCCTCGGCGCCGCCGACCTCATCGATCGCGGCCAGCTGCCCGGCGTCGAGCTCAGGCTCCACCGCCGAGGGAGAGGCGACCAGCGACGGTGAGGTGCGGTTCGCCGGCGTCATGACCACATCCCATCACGCGGGTCCGACACGGTCCGGCGAGGCGCGCGGGTCAGCCGCCTGCGGTGGGCTCGGGCGACGGGGACGGGTCGGCCTCGGGGAACGCCCACGGGTTCACGGAGCAGCCCTCGCCCATCGCGGTCTGGTCGACCATCACCTCCGCGACGCCGCCGCTGCATCGCTCATCGGGGTTGCCCAGGACGATGCCCGCGAAGTGCGTCAGCAGGTAGCGTCGCGCGTCCTGACGCGCGTCTCCGTAGACCTCGAGGCCCGCCGCCCAGTCGTAGAGCGACACCACGATCAGGCCCTGCGCCGCGCACGACTCCGAGATCAGCTCCGCCGGGGTCGGCTCCTCGTCCTCGGCGCTCGCCTCCGTGGAGCTCTCCACCAGCACGCCGGAGGCAGCGACAGCCTCAGGGTCGCTGCACAACGAGGCCGCGGTCCGAGGGCTCGCGATCACGAGCCTCACGTCGGCCACGCCTTCGGTGCGCGCGAAGGTCACCTTGCCGTCGTTCGCCCAGCCGCGGTTGTCGTTGAGCGTCGCCATGACGAAGTCGGCGAACGCGACGCTGTTGACCACGAGCCCGTCCTCCATCTCGACCCGCACCCAGCGGACGGTGCCCGCATCCTCGCTGGGCTCGTCGGCGCCGATCACCGGCGAGAACGTCTCGTCGGCGCGGAACGGCACGTCGAGGTCGATCACCCCTGCCGTCGCATCGTCCTCATCGAGAGCGCGGGTGATCTGCGGAGGCGGGGACGGCTCCACGGACAGCGCCGGGATGGGGCTGGCCGACTGCAGCGGAGACGGGGTCACCTCAGGCGCGGTGAGATCCCTGTAGATCCCCGGCACCTGCGTCGTCACCCACCCGGCTCCGATGCCGACGGTGAAGGCGATGATGACCAGCAGGATGACCTTGAGGACGGTGTTCGCGGGGATTCCCCTGCCCGCGAACAGGCCCCGGTCCTCGCCATCCATCCCCCTACGATAGAGCCAGCAGAACCCGTGACCGTACTCGGAGGTGCCAGGTGGAAGTCAGGATCGGCGTGCGCAACGTCTCCCGTGAGCTGTCGTTCGAGACGACGATGACAGCCGAGGAGGTCGCCAAGGCAGTCGCCGCAGCCTCCGCCGGCGCGATGCTCGACCTCTCTGCGGACAAGGGCCGACGGATCCTCGTCCCGGGCGAGGCGCTCGGCTACGTGGAGATCGGCCAGGAGGAGCGACACCGGGTCGGCTTCGAGGCCTGATCGGGACCCACCCGTCGGGGGCTGACACCCCGACGCCGGATCGTCAGGCGATGACCTGGCGCGTGTAGTCGACCGCCTGCTGCGGGGTGGACTTGGCGATGTCGACGGTGAGCCCGTCCTCGTCTCCCTGCAGCGGCTCCAGCGCCGCGAACTGAGACACGAGCAGGTCCACGCCCGCGAAGTGGTCTGTGGTGCGCGTCCGCTCCTCGATCCTCGCCGAGATCGCGCTGAACGGCGCCGCGAGGTGCACGAAGAACACTCCGTCGGCGGCCTCGCGCAGCTGGTCTCGGTAGGCGCGCTTGAGCGCGGAGCAGGCGATCACCGCGTGGTCCCGTGACGCAAGCCACTCGCCCACCAGCGCGAGCCACGGCCGACGGTCATCGTCCGACAACGGGATGCCGCGCGCCATCTTGTCCACATTCTCCGGCGGGTGCAGATCGTCAGCGTCACCGAACTCTGCGCCCAGCGACTCCGCGAGCCTGGCGCCGACGGTGGACTTCCCGCACCCGGTCACGCCCATCACCACAATCCGCACGCGGCCCACTCTAGCGACGGCTCAGAGGCGCGAACCACACCCTCCGGTACACTTGTCCTCGACACCAGGCTGACCGGTCGTCATGTGAAGAGCTGGGGCCCCGCGTGAGGCGGCCCCGCACTACTGGAGGATTCGCGATCGGCTGCCTCCGATCGCGCCCCCTGAGGCGCCCCGATGCTGGGACACCACATGACAGATACGCACGCATCCGTGCAGCACGCAGACAAGACATTCGCCGACTTCGACGTCAATCCCCTGATCGTCGAGGCGCTCGCCGACAAGGGGATCCTGACCCCGTTCCCGATCCAGGCGATGACGCTGCCCGTCGCCCTCTCGGGCCACGACATCATCGGCCAGGCCAAGACCGGTACGGGAAAGACGCTGGGCTTCGGCGTCCCGCTGCTCCACCGTGCGATCGCGCCGGGCGAGGACGGCTGGGACGGCCTCGACGATGCGCAGGGCAAGCCCCAGGCCGTCGTCATCGCGCCGACGCGCGAGCTCGCCGTGCAGGTCGCGGGTGACCTCGAGACCGCGTCGAGGAAGCGGAAGATCCGCATCGCGCAGATCTACGGCGGCCGCGCCTACGAGCCGCAGATCGAGACGCTCAACAAGGGCGTCGAGGTGGTCGTCGGCACGCCGGGCCGCGTCATCGACCTCCTGAACCAGGGCCACCTCGACCTTCGCTACGTCAAGACGGTCGTGCTGGACGAGGCCGACGAGATGCTCGACCTCGGCTTCCTGCCTGACGTCGAGAAGATCCTCGCCGCGACCCCGGCCTCGCGCCACACCATGCTGTTCTCGGCCACCATGCCCGGCGCCGTCGTCACCCTCGCGCGCCGCTACATGATCCAGCCCACGCACATCCGCGCCAACGACCCCGAGGACTCGGGCTCCACCGTGAAGGCCATCAAGCAGGTCGTCTACCGTGCGCACGCGCTGGACAAGGTCGAGGTCGTCGCCCGGATCCTCCAGTCGGAGGGACGCGGCCGCACGATCGTGTTCGCTCGCACCAAGCGCACCGCCGCGAAGGTCTCCGACGATCTCCGCGAGCGCGGCTTCGCGGCCGGCGCCATCCACGGCGACCTCGGCCAGGGCGCGCGCGAGCAGGCGCTCCGCGCGTTCCGCCACGGCAAGGTCGACGTCCTCGTCGCCACCGACGTCGCGGCCCGAGGCATCGACGTGGACGACGTGACGCACGTCATCAACTACCAGTGCCCCGAGGACGAGAAGACCTACCTGCACCGCATCGGCCGCACCGGCCGCGCGGGCAAGACCGGTACCGCGGTCACGTTCGTCGACTGGGACGAGATCCCGCGCTGGTCGCTGATCGACAAGGCTCTCGACCTCGGCTACCCCGAGCCCGTCGAGACCTACTCGTCGTCCCCCCACCTGTTCGAGGACCTGGACATCCCCGCCGGCACCAAGGGCCGCCTGCCCAAGGACAAGCAGGTGCTCGAGGGCCTTGAGGGCGAGAAGCTCGAGGACCTGGGCGAGACCGGCAAGGCTGCGGGCCACGGCGACCACCGCGGCGGAGGCCGCGGTGGTCGTGACGGCGGCCGTGGCGGCCGTGATGGTGGGCGCGGAGAGGGCGGCCGCAACGGTGGCGGTCGCAACCGTCGCCGTGGTGGAGGCTCCGGCGAGCGCAGCGGCGAGGGCCGTGGCGAGCGCGCCGAGGCGCCCCGCAGCGCCGAGGGCTCCGCTCCCGCGGCCGAGGGCGGCGAGCGCCCCAAGCGCAACCGTCGTCGTCGCCGTCGCGGCGGCTCGGGTGGCGGCCAGGGCCAGCAGACGCAGCCCGCGGCCGAGTAGGGCCCAGAAGACTCGGAAGGCCGGGTTCCTCCTTCGGGAGGGGCCCGGCCTTCGTCGTTCCAGCGTGGGGCCTCAGCCCCGCTGCGCCTCGAGGGCCGCGAGCACCGCGGGCTCCACTACCGGCGCCGATGCCTCCGCGAACGTCGCCGTGACGTGGTCGTCGTCCCGATACACCAGGATGTCGCCCAGAATGATCGGGCAAGAACTCTCAGTGCAGAACAGATCCGTCATGTCGAGCACGCCGAAGCCTCGCTCGCGTGCCGCGTGGTTGACGTCCGCCTGGACCTCGTGGGGGAACGCCTCGAGACGCGGAACGTTGCACGGCTCCACTTCATGGATGTGTCTGACGGCGCACTCACCGGGCGACTCCGGGAATCGCGGATTGTCGGAGATCCACACCACGGGCACACCAGCGGGAAGGCGGCGGCCAAGCCAATCCAACCCATCGACGTAGGCTTCGGGGCTTACCTCAGAATCGTCCCAGTGATAGGAGAGCTTGCTCGTGGAGACGATGGCGGCCGGTTCACTCGACACGATCTGCGCAAGCGACCACTCCAACCACTCGAGACACCGCCCCGACAGGGAGTCGTCCGCCGTGATGCCGGCGAGCGGCGAACAGCCTCCCTTGGTATAGGACTCGAGGCGTATCGTTCCTTGATCGGCCATGAGGGCGAGCGCTGGGTACCACTGCGCCGCGTGGGAGTCTCCCCAGAGCACAACGAGCGGTGCACCCTCGTCGCCAACGATGCACGGCCCCGTACGCTCGTCCTGACCCGACGTCTCGTGGCAGTGGGGCGGTGAGAACGCTGGCAGGTCCACACTGGCCACCTCGGGGGCGGGGCGCACGTTCAC
Source organism: Demequina zhanjiangensis (assembly GCF_030418315.1). Classification (GTDB taxonomy): domain Bacteria; phylum Actinomycetota; class Actinomycetes; order Actinomycetales; family Demequinaceae; genus Demequina; species Demequina zhanjiangensis. Next base: position 288,034 of record NZ_JAUHPV010000001.1, on the reverse strand, counting down.
CGGTACGGAGGTTGCCACCTGACCGGGTAGTTCAGCGAGGTCGATGGGCGCATATCTCTCGGCCACCTGACTACCCACTGTTGGAGAGAGCGAGGAGGCGATCCCGATCGCGAGCGCGGATGAGAACGCGACAACGGTCGGGAACGCGATCCGAAGGACCGCACGGCGGCGGTCATTGACCGATTCGATCGGCAGGCGACGCGCAGGCTGCTCCACATACCGATAGAGCGCCTCAGCTAGGACCGCGACGATCGCGAGGATGACGATGCGCTCCAGGTTCGAGGGCTCTCGGTCGAGAAGGATTCCTGCGAGCACGAGCAGCGGCCAATGAACGAGGTACAGGGAGTACGAGCGATCACCGCACCCCTGGACAAGAGACGAGCGCCCGAGGCCAGCGACCCGGAGGGCGGACCCAGGAAGCAGCACCGCCATGGCGCCAACGACAGGAAGCAACGTCACGAAGCTCGGCCAGTGCTGCGACAGAGCCACGAGGAACGAGGTGGCGAAGAGAAGGCTCCATCCCAGTGCGACCACCGCGGTCGAAGCACGGGTTCGATACCTCCAGGCCACGCGTGCTACTACGACTCCGGCGACGAACTCCGCGAGTCGGCCGAGCGGGTTGTAGAACCCACCGTCCGTGCCACCGACGACGAGCATCAGATCGATCAGGCCAATCGACAATGCGGCGAGCACCAACGGCTCAACGAGCTCGGAGCGGTTCGAGGCTCTCGCCACCGCAGCCGCGACCCCGACTGCCACGAGAGGCATCAGGAGATAGAACTGCGTCTCTACGCCGAGCGACCAGAAATGGAGGAAGGGCGAGGGCACCGCAGAGTCGTAGTCGACGTGCCGTCCCGCGAAAAGCAGGTTGGACACCTGGGCCACTGCTGCCAGCGCTTCTCGGGAGTACGACCCCTCGCTCCACGGGACTTTCCAGAGCGCGCTGCGCACCGGAGATGACAGCAGAGACGCACCGACCACGGTGACAGCGATGACGACCATCGCGGCCGGGAGGATCCTCCGGGCACGGCGGAGCATGAAGCCGCGCATGTCGACTCGACCGGTTCGCGATGCCTCGCGCATCAGCGCGCCGCCCACGAGATAGCCCGAGATGACGAAGAACACGTCCACGCCGATGAAACCGCCCGGAAGCAGTTCGGGCCAGTAGTGGTAGCCAATCACCGCCAACACCGCGAAGGCTCTCAAGGCCTGGATGTCACGTCTCGACGCGCGAGCAGGAGTCGAGCCGTTCTCGACTATCGGGTCCGCGCCCGCGAAATCCGCCAACCGAGCTCGCATCTGACGCGCCCTCCCCTCGCCGTTCAGCCCCTCGACCCCCTCGACCTGGAACGCTCCGCGTGAGGTCACTCTAGCGGCGGATGCGGCGCGCAAGTCCGGGCTCGATGCCTCAGCCCCGCTGCGCCTCGAGGGCCGCGAGCACCGCGGGCTCGGTGAGGTTCTCCCCGAGCCGGTTCAACTTGCCCGTGCCGTGATAGTCGGACGACCCGGTGCGCAGCAGCCCGTATCGCTCAGCGAGCCCGGCGAGGTGGAGCCGCGTGGCGTCGTCGTGGTCGCGGTGGTCGACCTCGAGCCCCGCGAGGCCCGCCTTCGCGAGCTCGGCGATGGCCCAATCCGGCACGGTCCTGCCGCGCGCGTGCGCTCCGGGATGCGCGAACACCGGCACGCCGCCCGCCGCGCGGATGACGCCGATCGCCTCCTCCACCTCGGGTGCGTAGTGGGGCACGTAGTAGGGCGATCCGTTCTTGAGGACGTGCGCGAACACGTCGTCCCGGGTCTGGAAGGCTCCTCTGGCGACGAGCGCGTCGGCGATGTGGGGGCGTCCGACGGTGGCGGACACACCCGCACGCGCCTCGACGTCCTCCCAGGTGAGGGGATAGTCGACGGCGATCTTCTCGACGATCTCCCTCGCCCTGCCCACGCGCGCCTCCTGGGTGCGGGCGAGCATCTCCCGCAGCGCGGCATCGTCCCTGTCGGGCCAGTAGGCGAGCATGTGGACGGAGACCCAACGGTGACGGGCCGAGACCTCGATCGCCGGGATCAGGCGGATGCCGCGCTCATCCGCCGCCACCTGTGCCTCGTCCCATCCGTCCATCGCATCGTGGTCCGCGAGCGCGACGACGTCGAGTCCGGCGTCCGCGGCCTCGTGCATCACCTGCGAAGGCGAGCCCGTGCCGTCGGACACGGTCGAGTGGAGGTGGAGGTCGATGCGCATGTCGCCAGCCTAGGCCGCGGCATACGCCTGGCCTCGCGTCACGGCTGGCAGAGATCGTCATGACCCGGACCTGTTCGCCTCGCTGTCGCTGGCCGACCCTGGGATGGCGGGTCCGCGGGGGCCTGCGCTGTGAAGACCCAGAGGAGAGATCATGCGTTCACTTCAACGCGCCGGCGGCATCGCGGCGCACATCGCCAGCGGCACCTTCGTCGTCGGCCTGCTGATGCTTGTGCTGCTGCTCGGCGACTTCGCCGATCCCGCGACGCCGGCCGATGCCGTCGCGGAGCTGACGACCCACGGGTCGCTCATCACCGTGTGGGTGCTCGTCACGACAGTCGTGTTCGGCGCGGCGCTCGTGCCGCTGTCGCTCGCGCTCAGGCAGGGCGCCGGCTCTGACGACGGAAGCGAGCTCGCCCGCGTCGCCGCGCCCTTCGGACTCATCTGGGCGGGGGTGATCATCGCAGCCGGCATGGTGTGGACCGTGGGCTACCACGCGGTGTCGGACCTCGCCGCTCAGGACGCCGACGCCGCAGGGGCGCTCTGGCGCACGGTCGACACCGTCGGCGACGGCCTGGGAGGGGGCAACGAGGTGGTGGGGGCGATCTGGGTGATCCTCGCGTCGGTCGCCGCGTGGCAGGCGCGGGCGCTCCCCCGCTGGATCGCCGTGATCGGCGCGGTCGCCGGCGCCGCGGGTCTCGCGACGCTGATCCCAGGAGCGTCGGATGCCGGCGCCGTGTTCGGGATCGGCATGATCGTGTGGTTCACCGCCGTGGGCACCGTCCTCACGTCCCGCGCCCGCAAGGACCAGAGCACAGCAGCGGCCACTCAGCCGGTGCAGGCCCGCTGACCGTGCCCGTTGACACCGGCGGTGGCGCCTTCGATCATGACTGCATGCGCCACCGCCGGATCGTCCTCGCGGTGTTCGACGGTGTGCAGGGCCTGGACGTCTTCGGACCCGCAGACGTGTTCTACTTCGCCAACTACCTGGCCGAGCAGGCGGGCGAGGAAGTGATGCCCTACACCGTCGAGATCGTGGCGGCGCAGGCGGGGCCGGTACGGACCGCAAGCGGACCTGCGATCGTCGCGGACCGCGCGCTCGACGACCCCGACCTGTGGCCGGATGTGCTGCTCGTCGCGGGCGGGCTCGAGGTCATCCCCGCCGCCTTCGACCGCTCATTCGTCGACGCCGTCGCGGATCTCGCGAGGCGCAGCGAGGAGGTCGGGTCCGTCTGCACGGGCGCCCTCGTCCTCGCGGAGGCCGGCCTGCTCAAGGGACGCACCGCCACCACCCACTGGGCCCTGGCCGAGATGCTGACCACCACGCACCCGGAGATCTCCGTGGACTCCGACCGCCTGTACGCGCACGACGGCGTATGGACCTCCGCAGGGGTGACGGCGGGGATCGACCTCGCGCTCCAACTCCTCCGCACGCATCACGGCGCGTCGATGGCGGCCGCGGCCGCCAGGCACCTGGTCGTGTACCTGCAGCGCGCTGGCGGCCAGATGCAGTACAGCACCCACCTCGCGGCACAGCGCACCGACAGCGTGACGCTCAACGACCTGCTGGTGCACATCGCCGACAACCTCCAGTCGGACCTCACCATCCGCGCGCTCGCCGAGCGCGCCGTGATGAGTGAGCGGAGCCTGCACCGGCTGTTCACGGCAGAGCTCGGCACGACCCCCGCTCGGCACGTCGAGCGAGTGCGCGTGGACGCGGCGCGGCGGATGCTCGAGATGACCGACGACCCGCTGTCCCGCATCGCTCAGCTGGTCGGCTTCGGCAATCCCGAGACGTTGCAGCGCGCGTTCAAACGCCTGGTGGGGGTGCCTGCGGGCGAGTACCGCGGACGCTTCGAGCTCCAGCGGTCGCGCTGACCCGAGCTGACCCGAGAGGCGCAGCGGGCAGGCGCGCGTGCGCAGCCCTTCACGCGCCTGTGACGGGCGTGAACCGTGCGCCGCATGCGCAGCCCCGTGCGCACCGTGGCTCCCTCGCGTCACGCGTGCGTGAAGAAGTGTTCAGGCAGGGGCAGCCGATGACGCGTCCTCGGCCGTGAGGAGCCGCTCGCGCGCAGTGAGAACATGAGCGCATGAGCGATGACAAGGAAGAACTCAACAAGGCGCGCACCGGCCGCCCCTCCTCCCAGGCGTTCAAGGACTTCCTGGCGAGCGGATGGGCGGAGCCGGAGGCCGACGCGACGACGCTGATCGCAGCCGCCCCGTACGCGGCCGACCGCCGCGCGAGGCTGAGCGCGCAGTTCCCCGGCAAGCGGATCGTGGTGCCCGCGGGCGACCTCAAGGTGCGCTCGCACGACACCGACTATCGCTTCCGCCCCACCTCGGACTTCTCGTATCTGACCGGGCTGGGCGCCGATCACGAGCCGGGCGCCGTGCTCGTCCTGGAGCCGATCGACGGCGGCGGGCACGACGCGACGCTGTACCTGATCCCGCCCGCAGTCGCGGGAGACGAGGGCTTCTACGCGGATCCGCGCTCCGGTGAGTTCTGGATCGGCCGACGCCCGGGCCTCGCCGAGTTCGAGGCGATGACGGGCATCGCGACCGCCGACCTCGCGGACCTGCCCGGCGACATCAACGTGGACAAGCACCCCAAGAAGAAGGTCGCTGTCGCGCTCGCCGAGATGAAGTTCGTCAAGGACGAGTACGAAATCCAGCAGCTGCGCGACGCGGTGAACGCGACGATCGCCGGCTTCGAGCGCGTGGTCCCCGAGCTGCCCCGCGCCGTCGCCCACAAGCGCGGTGAGCGCGTCATCGAGGCGACCTTCGACGGTCACGCCCGCGAGGAGGGGAACGCCGTCGGCTACGAGACCATCGCCGCGTCGGGCCCCCACGCGACCACGCTGCACTGGATCCGCAACGATGGCCAGGTCCGCACCGGCGACCTGCTGCTCCTGGACGCGGGCGTCGAGATGGAGAGCCTCTACACGGCAGACATCACGCGCACCCTCCCCATCGACGGCACCTTCTCGCCCACGCAGCGCAAGATCTACGAGATCGTGCTCGAGGCGGCCGACGCCGGCTTCGCGGTCGCCCGTCCCGGGGCGCGCTTCCTCGACGTGCACGAGGCCGCGATGGAGGTCATCGAGAAGCGACTGAAGGAGCTGGGCATCGTGCCCGAGCACGAGGACCCCGACGCGAAGCTGTTCCGCCGCTGGATGGTGCACTCGACCTCGCACCACCTCGGCATCGACGTGCACGACTGCGGGCTCGCGAACCGCGAGCACTACATGGAGGGCATCCTCGAACCCGGCATGGTCTTCACGATCGAGCCCGGCCTGTACTTCAAGTCCGACGACCTGACGGTGCCCGCCGAGCTGCGCGGCATCGGCGTGCGCATCGAGGACGACGTGCTCATCACCGAGGACGGCGTGGAGAACCTCTCGGCCGCCCTCCCCCGCGACCCCGACGCAGTCGAGGCGTGGATGGCAGGCCTCGCGAAGTAGGACATCACCGTCGAGGCAGGCGAAAGGGACCCCGGTCCCAGCCGCATCGACGGAAGCCTCCCTACGGTGAGGGCAGCAGCATCGCCGTGTGCTGCCCTCACCGGGAGGATCATGGGCACCGCCGCTTCCTCGGCCATCCGCCGACGCGTCGCCATGCCACGACTGCTGCTCGTGCTCGCCCTCGCGGTCACCCTGCTAGCCGCCACTCCCTGGACCGCGCACGCCGACGATCCAGGGATCACCGGAGGCACGGACCTCGCTGCAGAGGCGGGCCTCGATCCGGCGTCAGACCTGGTGCTCTTCTGGGGAGACGGGTGCCCCCATTGCGCCGCGGAGAAGGAGTGGCTCACCGCCTACTCCGAGCAGCACCCCGAGCTCACGCTCACGTACTACGAGGTCTGGTACGACGAGGCGAACCAGCAGCTCCTCATGGACACCGCGGCCGTCTACGGCTTCGAGGTGAGCGGCGTGCCCACCACGATGGTCGGCAACAACGTGTGGATCGGGTGGTCCGAGTCCATCCAGGCACAGGTGCAGGCCGCGCTCGAGGCCGGGCTCGACCCGTCGGCCAGGCCAACCGACGACGGCACCGGGACAGCGGGAGACGTTGTCGACGTGCCCCTCGTCGGCGAGGTGTCGCTCAACGATCACAGCCTGCTGGTGTCCACCGTCATCATCGGCTTCGTCGACGGCGTGAACCCGTGCTCGCTGTGGGTGATCTCCGTGCTGCTCGCGATCGTGCTGCGCACGGGCAGCCGGCGCCGCGTGCTAGTGGTCGGCAGCACCTTCCTCGCGGTCACCGCAGCCATGTACGCGCTCTACATGGCGGCCTTCTACTCGGCCCTCACGGTGATCGGCTGGATGGGCTGGATCCAGGTGGTCGTGGCCGCGGTCGCAGGCATCTTCGGCATCGTCAGCGTCAAGGACTACTTCGCGTTCAAACAAGGGCTGTCCTTCACCATCTCGGACTCCGCGAAGCCTGGGATCTACAAGCGCATGCGTGCGATCGCAGGCCAGGACGCGCTCCTCCCGGCGCTCGGCGCCACGGTCGTGCTCGCGGTAGGCGTGAGCCTGCTCGAGACCCCGTGCACCGCCGGCTTCCCAGTCCTGTGGACGGGGATGCTGCACGCCAACGACGTGGGACCCGCCGCGACAGTCGGCCTGTTCGTGGCCTACATGATCCCGTTCCTGCTGGACGAGCTGGTCGTGTTCGGCCTCGCGGTCGTGACGATGCGCGCCACCAAGTTCCAGGACAAGCACGGCGAGCTGCTCAAGCTGTTCGCGGGCGTGACCATGCTCGTGCTCGCCGCGGTCATGCTGATCGACCCGACGCTCATGGAGAGCCCGCTCCTGGCGCTCGCCCTCTTCGCGGGGGCCTTCCTGCTGGCGGGCGTGATCCACCTCGTGACCACTCGCATCAGAGCGACACACGCCTCCTCCGCCAAGGGCGGATAACGGGAGTAACCACCGCTCCCGACGCGTTGGACCCCTCAGATCCCCGACCGAGAGGCCCCTCTTCCGTGACCGTCCCCCTGTCCCTGCTCGACCTCGCCGCCATCGCTCCCCACGGGAGCGCACGAGAGAGCCTGCACCACTCCGTCGACCTGGCACGCGCTGCCGAGGAGTCGGGCTACCAGCGCGTCTGGTACGCGGAGCACCACAACATGGAGTCCATCGCCTCGTCCGCCCCCGCGGTGCTCGTGGCGCACGTCGCCGCGCACACCTCGACCATCCGCCTGGGCGCCGGCGGCGTCATGCTCCCCCACCACTCGCCACTCACCGTGGCCGAGCAGTTCGGCACCCTCGCCGAGCTGCACCCCGGGCGCATCGACCTGGGACTGGGTCGAGCGCCGGGCGGCGACCGTGCCGTCTACGCCGCTCTGCGCTCCGATCCCGCTGCCGCCGACAGGTTCCCCGACGACGTCGCTGAGCTGCGCGGACTCCTCGCCGGTGACGCCAGGGACGACGGCGTGCGCGCCACCCCAGGCGCCGGCACCGACGTTCCGCTCTACGTGCTCGGCTCCTCACTCTTCGGCGCTCAGCTCGCAGCAGCGCTCGGCCTGCCGTACGCATTCGCCTCGCACTTCGCACCGCAGGCGCTGCACCAGGCCGTCGCCGTCTACCGCGATCTCTACAGGCCCTCAGACGCCCACCCGGAGCCGTACGTCATCGCGGGCTTCAACGTCGTCGCCGCCGAGGACGGCGAGGAGGCGACGACCATGTTCGCGGCCGCCCGCCGCGAGCGCGTCCGCCGCATGGCGAAGCGCGGTCCGAGCACCCCCGAGTACTCGGACTCGGAGATCGATGCGTTCCTCCTCACCCCACAGGGCGAGCAGCTGGCGCAGATGATGTCACGCGTCGCCGTCGGAACACCGACCCAGGTGCGCGAGGGCATCGAGGCGTTCGCCGAGGAGGCGCAGGCGGACGAGGTCATCACCGTGCACGCGGCGCTCGACGCCGACGCGCGGGTCGCCTCGGTGCGCCTGACGGGCGGGGCGATGGCGGTAGCCGCCTAGCCCTCAGGCAGCGGCTCGATCCGCGGGTACTCGTCGCGCTCGGGGTGGATCATCAGGCCCGCGCCGTGCGACTTCTGCGTCTTCCAGTGCGCGGAGAAGCACGGCGCGATCGCCCTCCACAGGTATTGGTGCTCGGTCGGCGGCTCCCCACGCTGGAACCACTCGTTGACCGAGTAGGCGACGATGTCCGCAAGCTGGATGATCTCTCGATCGAGCGTGCTGTAGTGGGGGTCGATCCAGAGCGGCTTGTCGAGCACCGGCTCGAAGCGCGGACGGTTGCGTTCACGCTTCTCCAGCTCGGCTCTGGCGGCATGCATGGCTCCTGACTTGAAGTACTTCTCGTGCTCGTCCTGCTGGTCCGCGACGAACAGCGCTCCTTCACCCCTGTTGACCTGGTGGAGCGTGAGCGCGACGCGCTCGTAGAGCCGCGTGTACGCGATGGCCAGCGGGTCGGTCTCCTCTCCCGCGTCTCGCATCGCCCGCTTGTCGACCACCGAGGTGAAGATCAGCGGCCTGAACTTGGCGAAGAGGTTGCCCAGGTCGTTCAGGAGGTGCCGCATGAGCGCAGGATCGTCGACCTCCCTCCATCCCGCAGGGAGGAACCGCGCCCGCTCATGCCCCCGCAGCCGCGACGAGTGCGTGAGGAACCGCCCCTTGATCTCGGAGACACCCCAGTCCTCGTCCCCCACCGTCTCCGGGAAGTAGAGGCGCTTGAGCTCGATGATCTCGTGGGCCAGCAGCTCGCGTGACGAGTCGTGGATGCCCACCGCGGCGAGGATGAACAGCTCGCTCGGCGATCCGTGCGCGCGATGCCGCTGGGCGATCGGCGCCGTGTCCCCGCACTCGTCGATGTAGAACAGCAGCATCGCGCACCTCCTTGTGCCTGATCCGAGCCTAGGGGCGCGGCGAGGCCGGTGCTGGGCGTAGGTTCAGGCAGCCCGCTCCGCGAGCATCTTCACCCCGAGCCTCATCTGCTCGGGCGGCAGGTAGAACGGCAGCCGGAAGTGGCCGACTGCGGCGCCGGGGATGACCTCGAAGGACGAGCCCGGTGCCACGGGTGCCCCCGCGGCGGTGGAGCGCTCGGCGAACCTGTCAGCGCTTCCGTCCCCCAGCTGCACCCACAGCGAGGGACCTCCCTCGGGCTCGTGCCACGTCCAGTCGAGGCCGTGCTCGCGCACAGCACCGCGCGTGGCGTCGAGTGACTCCCGCAGCGACTCGATGCGCCACGCGAGCGTCTCCTGGTAGTGCTCGCGGAGCATGCGCGCCGAGATACGCTGGAACACGGCAGGCGAGCCGAGGTCCATGGCCGCGCGGCGGTGCCGCAGCTGGGCTGCGAGAGTCGCGTTGGTGTGGAGCCAGCCGATGCGCAGTCCTCCCCAGAACACCTTGGACATGCCGCCGACAGTGATGACCGAGGCACCCGAGCCGTAGGAGGCGAGCGGACGTCTCGGGCGGCCGTCGAGCGCGAGGTCGCCGATCGTGCGGTCGTCGATGACCGTGGTGTCGACCGCCTGGGCGGCGCGCAGCACCTCGAGCGCCGACTCCTCGGTCATAGCGGTGCCGGTCGGGTTGTGGAAGGTCGTGAGGTAGGCGAGATCCGGGCGGCTCGCACGCAGCAGCTTGGCGGCGGCGCGCGCGTCGAGACCGTCGTCGCGCATGGGGAGCGCGAGGGGACGCGAACCGGCCGCCTGGACGGCATCGAAGACCCCTGGATAGGTGATCGACTCCAGCGCGACCGGCTTGGCAGGCCCGCCGAGGGTCGTGACGATGAGCCAGATCGCCTGCTGGGCACCCGACGTGATCACGACCTCGTCGGGCCGGGCGGGGACGCCCTGCGCGCGCAGGTGGTCGGTCACGGCGAGGACAAGCTCGCGGTCGCCGAGCGCCGCGTAGCCGTTCCCCACGGCGGGGCTGCCTCCGATGAAGTCGCCGAGGTCCGCGAGCGCACGCGTCACGATGGGCGCGGGCGGCGGCGAGGCGGTGCTGAAGGGGATGAGCGGCTCGTACCGGTCGGTGAGCAGCTTGCTGAAACGGTCCTGGGCCGAAAGCGCCATGACTCCCCGGGAGAGGGATCCGAGCCTGGGCGCGGCGCCCGGCTTGACCTCGAGCCAGCCGGCCTCGCGCAGCTGCTGGTACGCGGCGGTCACGGTGTTGCGGGACAGGTGGAGCTCGGTGGCGAGCGCCCGCTCTGAGGGGAGCTTGGCGCCGTGCTCGAGCGAGCCGGACTCCGCGAGCGCCACGATGGCGTCGGCGAGCTGCTGGTACAGAGGGCCGCGCCCCGACTGCCAGTGGTCGAGGACGGCGGTGAGCTGCTGCGCGGGCGTGAGCATGGGCACATGGTGTCGCGAACCGGCACCTTCCGGCAAGTGCCAGTGGACCCGACTTCGGCACCTTCGAGGCGGTGCCAGTCCCGCAAACCGCACCTTGGCGGCCCCGGCGGGCCACGTCCCCTTCCAGGGGCCTTCCTCCGCGCGCCGCTACTGTAGACACATGAGCACCGGACCCGAGCGCGTCTACGTGGCGCGGCTGACCGGCACCACAGTCTTCGACCCGCTGGGCGACGCCGTGGGCCGCGTCCGCGATGTCGTCCTGCTCGTGCGCCGTAGCGGAGGCGCCCCCACCGCCGTCGGACTGGTGGTCGAGGTGCCAGGACGCCGACGCGTCTTCATGCCGCTCACCCGCGTCACCTCCATCTCCCCCGGCCAGGTCATCTGCACGGGCGTCATCAACCTGCGTCGCTTCAAGGCGCGGCCCGGCGAGACGCTCGCGGTGGCGGAGATGTTCGAGCGCAGCGTCAAGCTCAAGTCGGACAAGAGCACCGCCTACATCGAGGACCTGGCGATCGAGCCGGACCGCACCCGCACGTGGCATGTCTCGAAGCTGTTCGTGAGGCGAGCCGAGCGCCGCAAGGGAGTGCTCGGCTTCTCCCGCCGCGGCGAGGCGCTCGTAGTCGACGTGGACCAGGTCACCGGGCTGTCGATCCGGGACAAGAATCAGGGCGCCGCGCTGGTCATCGAGTCGTTCGAGGACCACAAGCCGGCTGACCTCGCCTCCGCGCTCATGGAGATGTCGCCGTCGCGCTCCGCCGAGATCGCCGCGGCGCTCGACGACGAGCGGCTCGCCGACGTGCTCGAGGAGCTCCCCGAGGAGGATCAGATCGCACTGCTGTCCACGCTGCGATCCGAGCGCGCGGCCGACGTCCTCGAGGCGATGGATCCCGACGACGCCGCCGACCTGCTGGGAGACCTCCCCGAGAATCAGGCCGCCGCGCTGCTGGAGCTGATGGAGCCGGAGGACGCGAAGCACGTCGAGCAGCTGCTCGGCTACGAGGACGACACCGCAGGTGGCCTCATGACCACCGAGCCCGTGATCGTCGGCCCTGAGACCACCGTCGCGAGCTGCCTCGCCATGGTCCGCAAGCAGGAGCTTCCGCCCGCGCTCGCCTCCATGGTGTTCGTGGTCCGCCCGCCGCTCGAGACGCCTACCGGTCGGTTCATCGGGCTCGTGCACATCCAGCGACTGCTGCGCGAGCCCCCGCACGACGCGATCGGCGGGTACGTGGATCCCGCGATCTCACCGCTCGACCCGGCGGCGCGCCTGCCAGAGGTCGCGCGCCGCATGGCCGCGTACGACATCCTCGCCCTGCCGGTCGTGAACTCCGACCACAGGCTCGTGGGAGCCGTCTCGATCGACGACGTGCTGGACCACCTGCTGCCGAGCGACTGGCGCGAGCACATCGACGAGGAGACCGACCCCGGTCAGGAGGTCGCCCGTGGCTGACTTCCGGCTCGACCGCCCGAAGGCGGAGGAGCGGGGCCTGTTCCGGCGCCGCTCGCGCTCGACCTCCAGCCCCGACAGGGCGGGCCAGATCTCCGAGGGGATCGCACGCTTCCTCGGGACCCCCCGCTTCATCTTCTACCTGACGGTCTTCTGCATCGTCTGGCTCGCGTGGAACGTGTGGGCGCCGTTCGACCTCCGCTTCGACTCGGCGGCGAACGGGTTCACCGCCCTGACCCTGATGCTGTCGCTGCAGGCCTCCTACGCCGCTCCCCTCATCCTGCTCGCGCAGAACCGCCAGGACGACCGTGACCGCGTGGCCGCCGAGCAGGACCGCCAGCGCGCCGAGCGGTCGCTCGCGGACACCGAGTACCTCGCGCGTGAGGTCGCGGCGCTTCGCCAGGCGATCAACGAGACCGCGACCCGCGACTTCGTGAGGTCCGAGCTGCGCGCGCTGCTCGAGGAGCTGCGCGACGAGGACGACGACGCGCCGGAGCAGGACGAGCCCCGCAAGCGCAGTCGCTGACCACCGGGCGTCCGACCAGCGCGCGCCTGAACTCTCGAACGCCCCTGCCGCCGCGCAGAAAGGCGCGCGTTCAGTGGCGGTTCAGCGCCTCAGCGGCGCGCCGCTCGAAGCGGCAGGCCCCTAATCCACGGCCCGTGAGGTACGCGAGGAGCAGCGCGGCACCGATCGAGAGGCCGGCTCGGACGGGCTCGCCGTCCACATAGGTGTGCGCGATGTCGGTGAGGCCCGCGATGCTGGCGTGGTCGACGAGCGCGGGCCAGAACGGGCCGGGCTCCGCCGCGAGAACTCCCAGCTGCATGCCGATCACCGCGAGCGCCGACGCGACGAGCCCGATGGCGACCGCGCGCAGGCCCGCGCGGCGGCAGCGGTGCACCACCTGCGTCGCCATGGATGCGCCGGCCGCCAGTCCGATCGCGACCACGATGCTCCGCTGCTGCGAGGCCATCAGATAGGAGACCGCAGACGCTGCGACGGCGAGCGGGAGCGTGACCGACATCGCGAGGAGCGTCCCGCGCCGGAGCGCGCGGGGGTGCTCGACAGGCAGCTCGGCGGTCCGGCCGCGCGCGCTCTCGGCACGGTCCCCGGCTCGCACGATCATCGTCGACGGCACTGCGGAAGTCATGAACTCTCCTGCTCAGGGGGACTCACAAGAAGGTCACGGAATGGTTACGACCGTATCGATTCGGGAATGCTGGAGCAAGGGATTGAAACGTTTTCTCGGAATCCCACAAACGTGCGGAATGACACCCGATTCGTCACGCACGAGCGCACCTGCGGCCTTGGTGGAACGCCTACGATGGACGGCATGCCAGTCCTCACCGAGCTCGAATCTGCACTCACCGGAGTCATCGACCCCGAGATCCGCCGCCCGATCACCGAGATCGGCATGGTGCGGTCGGTCGAGGTCGACGACGAGGGTCTCGCGACCATCGGCATCGACCTCACCACGCAGGGGTGTCCCATGCGCGAGCGGATCACCGGCGACGTGGACAAGGCGGCCCGAAGCGTCAGCGGTGTGAGCGACGTCCGCATCGAGCTGGGCGTCATGAGCGATGAGCAGCGCGAGAACCTGCGCTCCCAGCTGCGCGGAGGCAAGCCCGAGCCCGTCATCCCGTTCACCCAGCCCGGCAACATGACGCGCGTGTACGCGATCGCGTCCGGCAAGGGCGGTGTGGGCAAGTCGACCGTCACGGCCAACCTCGCCGCGGCGATGGCTGCGGACGGCCTCAAGGTGGGCGTGCTCGACGCCGACATCTTCGGCTTCTCGATCCCCGGCATGCTGGGTGTGCAGGGGCAGCCCACCCGGCTAGACGACATGCTGCTGCCGCCGATCTCGCACGAGATCAAGGCGGTCAGCATCGGCATGTTCGTGCCCGAGGGCCAGCCCGTCGTGTGGCGCGGTCCGATGCTGCACCGCGCGATCGAGCAGTTTCTCGCCGACGTGTTCTGGGGCGACCTCGACGTCCTGCTGCTCGACCTTCCGCCCGGCACCGGCGACATCGCCATCTCAGTCGCCCAGCTGCTGCCGCACGCGGAGCTCGTGGTCGTGACGACTCCGCAGTCCGCCGCGTCGGGCGTCGCGGAGCGCGCGGGGGCGATCGCGACCCAGACCTCGCAGTCGGTCGTGGGAGTGATCGAGAACATGGCGTGGCTCGACCAGCCCGACGGGACCCGCCTGCACGTCTTCGGCGAAGGCGGCGGCACGCGCGTCGCGGAGCGTCTCTCGTCAACGCTGGGCACCACGGTGCCGCTGCTCGGCCAGATCCCGCTGGACATCGCGGCTCGCGAGGCCGGCGACGCCGGAGTGCCCGTCGTCGTCTCCGATCCCGACTCCCCTGCCGCGACCGCCATCCGCGACGTGGCCCGGAGCCTGTCGAGCCGTCAGCGCGGGCTCGCCGGCCGCTCGCTCGGCGTCACGCCGGTCTCACGGTGACTTCGTAGCCGGTGGCGCCGGAGCCAGACGGCGCCACCGCTCCTCAGACGGACGAGGGTCTTGCCACCTCAGTACCCGGCAGGACGCGACGGACGCGGCTCCTCGGCCTCTCGCGGACCCCAGCCCGCGACGACCGCTGCCACGACTCCGCTCAGCAGCACCCCGGTCGACACCATGGGAACCGCGAGCGCGGCCAGAAGCGCGTCGTCGAAGCTCACGCCGCTCCCGCCGATCAGCTCGAACAGCTCAGAACCCGCCGAGTCGACGGCGCCGGTCACCAGCATGAGGTGCACGCCCACGGCCGTGGCGAAGAAGGCGCTCCCCTGCGCCGCGAGCCCCCGATCGGGGCTGAGGAAGCGCACCGTCGCCGAGACCGCTGCGATCAGCAGGAGCCCCAGGAGCGCGTACGCAAGCAGGTTCGGCTCACCAGGCACCAGCACTGAGAGCAGGAGCCCGACGGCGATGGCCACCACGAGCCCCGCCGCGAGGGCTCCCATGCGGTTGCGGCGGAGCCTGTCGAGGACGGACCTCGGCTGGCCCGGCACGATCGTCGGAGTCTCCGCGGTCTGAGCGCTCTCGGCGCCGTGAGACTCGGGCGTCTCGGCCATGACTGCCCCCTTCGGGTCTGGATTGCCTGCTACCACATGTTCTCACGGTTGGAGAGACCAAGGACTTGGCTGGCACAATGGCCCTGTGAGCGTCGTTGCCGAAACCGGGCCCACCTGGGTCGAGGCGTGGACGCCTGCCGAAGGAGCAGCGCGGGCGTCCGCACTTCTGCGCGAGCAGTGGGGCGTGGAGCACACCTGCACCTGGTCTGCTCCAGGCCGCGTGACCGTGATCGGTGAGCACACCGACTATTCGGAGGGGCTCGCGCTGCCCACGATCACGCCGCACGCCATCTACGTGGCGGCTCGCCCGCGCGAGGACAGGCGGGTACGCGTCGTCACGGACCTGGGCGACCTCGTGGAGGGCCCCGGCCCGATCTGGGAGGGCGACCTCGACATGTCGCCTCAGGAGGTCGACGGCTGGCCCCGCTACGTCCTCGGCCTGTTGTGGGCGCTTCAGGAGCGTGGCTTCGATGGCGCGGGCATGGACCTCGCCTTCGCCTCCTGCCTGCCTCCGCGCGCCGGCCTGGGATCCTCGGCCTCGATCCTGGCGGCGACCGCACTGGTGGCCAACGACATCTGGCGGCTCGCGCTCGGCGGCGACGAGGGCCGTGCCGAGCTGGCCGACGCGTGCCTCGACGCCGAGAACCTCGCCGTCGGCACGCTCTGCGGTGCTCTGGACCCGCACACGATCCTGCGGTGCGGGCCTGACGAGGCGCTGCTGCTCGACTTCGCCGACCATCCGACGTCGGCGGTCCCCTACCCGATGTACTTCCGGGACTACGGACTCGGCCTCCTGGTGATCGACACGCAGAAGCCGCGAGGCGATGTGCAACAGCTGTTCCGCACCCGCCGCGCCGAGTGTGCGGCGGCGGCGGAGGCGCTCGGTTCCACCACGCTGCGCGAGGTCGCCGACGCGCCACTCGCGGCTCGCAGGGTCGAGGGCATCATGGATCCCACGCTGCGCAGACGTGCGCGCCACGTCACCGCCGAGATCGAGCGGGTCAGGCTCGTCGTGAACGAGCTCGGTGGCACCGGGCCCGCGCACGAGAGGTTCGTGGCGATCGGCAAGGCCATCTACCGCTCGCACGCGTCGCTCGAGCTCGACTACGAGGCCTCGGACCCGACGTTGGACATGGCCGTGGAGGCCGCGTTCCGCGCGGGCGCGCTGGGAGCGCGCGTGAGCGGCGCCGGCTACGGCGGCGCCGTGGTCGCGCTTGTGCGCAAGGCTCAGGCACGCCTGGCTGCCCTGCACATCGCGCACGGCTTCGTGGATGCCGGCATGCGCGAGCCGCGCTTCCTCTGGGTCTGAACCCCGTGACTTGAGGCGCGCAGCGCCGTCCGCGTCAGAGCGTCAGCGGGTGAGGACCACCTTGCCGGCGCCGTCGCCCGAGGCGAGCCGTGCGAATGCCCCAGGGGCATCGGCGAACGAGTGGACGCTGTCGATCGCAGGCGTGAGGGTGCCGTCGGCGAAGGCGGGAAGCACCCGGTCGGAGAGGGTGTCGAGGATCTCGCCGATGATCTCCGGGTCGGAGAAGCCGTAGGACACGGAACGCAGCGTGACATGCCTGCGTGCGAGCGTCATGAGGTTCACGACGCCTTCGTCACCCGCGAGCCGTCCGACGCTCAGGACGAGCCCACCGGAGCGAGCGGCGTCCACTGCGCGACCGAGAGCCTCGCCGCCCACATGGTCGAGGACGATGTCCACGCCCTCGCCTCCCGTGGCCTCGAGGACCTGATCGACATAGTCGCCCGCGACCGCGAGGTCCGCGCCCGCGTCCAAGAGGATCCCCTTCCGTTCCTCGGAACGCGTGGTGGCGATCACGAGCGCCGCACCGCGCAGCTTCGCGAGCCGGATGCCCATGAGGCCGATCCCGGAGGTCGCACCGGTGATCAGCACGGTGTCGCCCTCCTTGACGTCGGCGGCGTTGAGCGCCCCCTGCTCGGTCATGACCGCAGTGGTGAGACTGGCGGCCGCCTCATCGGTGAGCCCCTCGGGGATCGCCACCACGTGGCGCCGGTGCGCGACGACGACGTCGGCGAAGGCT
The DNA here is from genome assembly GCF_030418315.1 of Demequina zhanjiangensis. Classification (GTDB taxonomy): domain Bacteria; phylum Actinomycetota; class Actinomycetes; order Actinomycetales; family Demequinaceae; genus Demequina; species Demequina zhanjiangensis. The sequence continues at coordinate 270,938 of NZ_JAUHPV010000001.1, read as the reverse complement.
CCGCCCGTGAGCCCCATCACGCGCGTGCCGACGAGCGCCGGGTCGACCCCCTCGCCGACCGCAGAGATCGTGCCCGCGAACTCGAACCCGGCGATTCCTCCCGGCTCGGCACGCAGGTCTCCGTTGTTGAGGCCCCACGCGGACGGCGCGACTGCGACCTCGTCCGCGCCGGGCGTGGGCACCGGCGCTGTCCCGGCCTCGACCGTGCGTCCTTCGGCGTAGCGCCACACGTGCATGGTCTCGTCACTGTGCGCGGTCATGATGTCCTCCTGCTCGACTGGATGAGTCACGGGCGCGCGTGCGCGCCCACCTTCACGTCAAGGCGCGTGGAGGCCCAGGTGTTCCCAAGCCATCGCTCGAGGAGACGGGCTACAGCGAGTAGTCGACGACCAGCGGGGCGTGGTCGGTCCAGCGGGCGTCCCACGAAGGCTGGCGGTCCACCTGCACCGACGTCGCCGCGTCCGCGAGCGCCGGAGAGGCGAGCTGATAGTCGATCCTCCAGCCGGCATCGTTGTCGAACGCCTGACCTCGCTGCGACCACCAGGTGTAGGGACCCGGCTTGGCACCCTCGAGCGTGCGATGCACGTCCACCCAGCCGGCCTCGAACCAGCGGTCGAGGTAGGCGCGCTCCTCAGGCAGGAATCCCGCGGACTTGAGGTTGCCCTTCCAGTTCTTGATGTCGTTCTCGGTGTGGGCGATGTTGATGTCACCCATGACGACCACGCGCTCATGCGCGGCGCGGAGCGCGGCGAGGCGCGCCGTCATCGCATCGAGCATCGCGTACTTCTGGTCCATCTTGGGGGTGCCGACGGTGCCCGAGTGCATGTACACGGAGACCACGCGCACCGGCCCCGCAGGCGACTCGACGGTCGCCTCGATCCACCGGCCGGTGTGCACCGGCTCGTCCATGCCGTCGCCGAGCACGTCGGCGCCGACCACGACGTCGGACAGCGGCTTTCGGCTCAGGATCGCGACGCCTGCACGGCCCTTGATCAGGCACGGATCCTCGACCACGTGCCAGCCCTCGCCGACCAGCTCAGCGGTCGTCTCGAGCGGTGCGCGCACCTCCTGCAGACACACCACGTCGCTCCCCGACGGGTCGAGCCAGTCGTGCATTCCCTTGCGCGCGGCGGCGCGGACCCCATTGACGTTGACGGACGCGATTCTCATGCGGACGAGGCTACCTTCCGGGACCGACTCCTCACACGCGCACACGGAGGGCGGCGGCGGCGCTCCGGCGCGCGTCGTCCGAGGAGTCGGCAGATGTCGCGGCGTCGGCGGCTGCGCGGCACTCCGCGAGGGTCACGTCCGCGAGTGCGGCGGCGACCGGCGCGAGCGCTCGGGGTGCCATCGACAGGCTGGTGGCCCCTGCGCCGACGAGCACGGGCGCCAGGTCGGGCGTCGACGCGGCCTCGCCGCAGACTCCGACGGGTATGCCTCGGGCGAGTCCCGCGCGGCCGACGGCCGCGATCATCGCGAGCACGGCCGGCTGCCAGGGGTCTCCCAGGTCTGCGAGCTCCGTCGCCTGACGATCTGCTGCCATCACGTACTGGGCGAGGTCGTTGGTGCCGATGCTGAGGAAGTCGACCTCGGCGGCGATCGCGTCGGCAAGGAGGGCTGCGGCCGGGGTCTCGATCATCACTCCGACCGTCTCGATCCCTGCGCCGCGGGCCATCGACGCGAAGCTGGCGGCCTCGTCACGGGTCGCGATCATCGGCGCCATCACCCACGGGGCCTCCCCCGCACGCATCGCGGCGTGCGAGATCGCCTCCAGCTGCCGGGCGAGCACGTCGGGGTCGCGTCGTGCGGTGCGGAAGCCGCGCACCCCGAGCGCCGGGTTCGGCTCCCCCGGAAGCGTGAGGTACGGCACCGGCTTGTCGGAACCCGCGTCGAGCGTGCGGATCACCACCCGCTGACCGGGGAACGCGCGCAGCACCGCGAGGTAGGTCTCGGCCTGCTCCTCCACGCTGGGCTCGATGCCTCGGTCGAGGAAGCTGAGCTCGGTGCGGAACAGGCCGACGCCTTCCGCGCCCCACCGGGATGCCTCTTGCGCGTCGTGCGCGCCGGCCACGTTGGCGAGCAGTCGGACACGCGCCCCGTCCCGAGTGACGCCCGGCCCGTTCAGAGGGGATCGCTCGGCTCGCGGCACGACTGTCGCCCGCTGCTCGTCGGAGGGGCCGGGCACGACCTCACCCGTGGTTCCGTCGACCAGCACGGGGGTGCCCGACGGGATCGCCGTCGCACCGCTTGCGCCCACCACCGCAGGGATCCCCAGCTCGCGCGCGATGATCGCGGTATGCGAGGTCGGCGCGCCGAGCTCGGTGACGATCGCGACGCACGTCGCCGGATCGAGCTCCACGGTGTCGGCCGGCGCGAGGTCTCGGGCGACGACGACAGTGGGCTCGGTGAGCGAGGCCAGGACGATCTCCTGCTCACCGCGGAGCTCGCGGACGATCCTGTCGCGCACATCGAGCACGTCAGTCACCCGCTCCGCGAGCAGACCTCCGGCGGAGCGGAAGGTGGAGGCGACCGTCTCGGCCGCGCCCCAGATGGCTGCGTCGGCGGCGGTTCCCGAGGCGCAGCGTGAGACCGCGTCATCCACCAGCATGGGGTCCTCGGCGATCGTGGCCGTCGCCGCGAGGACGTCGGCGCGGGCACCGGTCACTGTCGCAGCTCTGTCGCGAAGGCGCGCGGCGACGGCCGCGGCGGCCTCTCTGACCTGGCTCGCCTGGGCCGCACGGTCGGGTTCCGGGACGACGCTCGACTTCGGCTCAACGACCGGGGCACCCACCTGCAGCACCCGACCGACGACGCGGCCCGCACTCACTCCGCGGGGCTTCGCCTCGGTGCCGGTGCGGGACTCCACAGAGGCTGCGGCCGAAGGCTGGGCGTCCTCGCGCGCCAGGTCAGACGCGAGCTCCTCGCCGAATCCTGACTCGATGAGGTCGGCGACCGCGTCGACCGCGTCCGACGCCTGAGAGCCGCTCGCTCCCACGACCACCGTGTCGCCCGCGGCCGCTCCGAGCGCGGCGAGCGCGATCGGCGAGCGGGCGTCCGCTCGGCGATCGTCGAGGACGACCGTGGTCGCGGCGTCGAATGCCGCGACCGTTCCAGCGATGGCGGCGGCGGGCCGCGCATGGATCCCCACCGTGTTGACGACGCGCACGCTCCGCTCCGTGTCGAAGGCAGGCGCGTCGGGCTCCCGCTCGCCAGACTGCGCCTCGTCGCCTCGCAGATGCTCCGTCTTGCCGCCCAACGCGGCAGAGGCCTCGTCCTGGACCTCGTCGAGGCTCGCACCGCCTGAGGCACGGACGACCGCCGCGAGCAGGCCCTCGACGAAGGGGGCGGCGAGCAACCGCACGTCATGCGACGGGTCGATGAACTCGAGCGCCATCTCAGAGCTGAGCACCGCCGAGCCGAGGTCGAGCAGGACTGCGACGCCTGCTCCCTCGTCGGCGGCCTCGATCGCCGCGGCCACCGCGGCCGCGTCGGTGCCGGTGCCGCCGTCAGGAGTGCCCGCGGCGATCTCGAGACGGGGAGGCTCGCCTGCGACCATCTCCATCGCGAGCGCGACCGCCGCGTCCGCGAGCGGACGAGAGTGGGAGACGACGACGAGCCCGACGCGCGGGTCGCCGGTCATGACAGCGCTTCGGCCAGCGCGTCGAACAGCAGGGCCGTCGACGCGGCGCCGGGGTCGATGTGGCCGATCGACCGCTCGCCGAGATAGGAGGCTCTCCCCTTGCGCGCCTGGAGAGGCTCGGTCGCGTCGCGGCCGGCGGCGGCGGCCTCGGCTGCGGCGCTGGCCGCGGCCGCGAGGTCGCCTCCCTCGGCGAGCGACGCGTCGAGGGCATCGAGGGCGGGAGCCATGGCGTCGAACATCGTCTTGTCCTCCGCCTCTGCCTTGCCTCTGTCGACGATGCCCTTGACGCCCGCATGGAGCGAGGCGGACAGCCCGGCACCGTCGAGCGAGTCGACGGCGCCGGACGTCATGCCCACGCGGAGGAAGAAGGTGCCATAGAGCGGTCCGGACGCGCCACCCACCGAGGACACGAGCGTCATGCCGACGGCCTTGAAGAGCGCGTCGAGCGCCTGCGGCTCGTCGGCGCTGAGCGCACCGCGCACCGCCCCCATCCCCCGCGCCATGTTCGCGCCATGGTCGGCATCCCCGATCGCCGAGTCGAGCTCGGTGAGGTAGGCCTTCTGCTCGTCGCAGCGGCTGGCGAACCCGTCGATCCAGGATCGGGCGTGGGCGATGGTGAACGTCTCGCTCATGACTTCTTCCTCCTTGATGTGTCTAGCGTCCCCAGCGGAGCCCGGCGGTCTCCACCGGTGCGTCCCACAGGGACAGGATCTCGTCGTCGGCCTTCAGCACGGTGACCGAGCATCCGGCCATGTCCAGCGACGTGATGTAGTTGCCCACGAGCGTCCTCGCCACGCTCACGCCTGCCTTCTCGAGCAGCGCGGCGACCTCGCCGTACATGAGGTAGAGCTCGATCAGCGGGCTCCCGCCCATCCCGTTGAGCATCACGATCGCCGGGTCGCCGGTGAAGTCGGCGTCGGCGAGGATCGGCTCGACGAGCTGTGCAGCGATGTCCTTGGCCGAGGCGAGCGGCTCTCGGTGACGGCCTGGCTCTCCGTGGATGCCGATGCCGATCTCCATCTGGTCCTCGGGCAGATCGAATGTCGGCTTCCCTGCGGCCGGCACCGTGCAGCTGGTGAGCGCCATGCCCATGGAGCGTCCGTTCGCAGCGACCTTGTCGGCGATCGCCTTCACTGCGGCAAGGTCACGTCCCTCCTCCGCGGCTGCGCCGACGATCTTCTCGAGCAGGACGGTGACACCCACTCCGCGGCGGCCCGCGGTGTAGAGCGAGTCCTGGACCGCGACGTCGTCGGCGGTCACGACTGTCGCGACCTCGACTCCCGATTCGGCGGCGGCGAGCTCCGCCGCCATCTCGAAGTTCATGACGTCGCCGGTGTAGTTCTTCACGATGTGCAGCACGCCGGCGCCGCGGTCGACCTCCTTGGTCGCGGCCTGCATCTGATCCGGCGTGGGTGAGGTGAACACCTCTCCGGCACATGCAGCGTCGAGCATGCCGTAGCCGACGAATCCGCCGTGGAGCGGTTCGTGGCCCGAGCCGCCGCCAGAGACGAGGGCGACCTTGCCGTCGACCTTGGGAGCTGCCCGATAGATGACTCGGTTGACGTGGTCGACGCGCACCGACGGGTCGGCGGCCTCGATGCCGGTGAGTGCGTCCGCGAGGACGGTCTCGGGAGAGTTGATGAGCTTCTTCATGATGTTCCTTTCTACGCGTCCGCGGGCTCGGGCGCGCGATCCTTCGCGGTGTGCGCGATGACGGCGAACAGCGCGGCCGCGGCGAGTCCCGCGAGGAGCTCGGCTCCGACGTACACGGGCCACTGCTCCCAGGACACCTCGCCTCCGAGGATCTGCTGGACGAGCATCGGGCCGGTGGTGCGGGCGGGGTTGATGGAGGCGCCCGTGGTGGGCGCGACGGGGATGATCGCGGCGAAGACGACGAGACCGATCGCGAGACCGGCCCAGCCTGCGGCCGCGCGGCGGTAGACGACGCCGAAGACGGCGAACACGAGGATGAAGGTGCCGATGAACTCGGCGAAGAACGCCTGGTACCAGGGAATGTCGCCGTAGGCGGCGATGCCGAGGCCCACGTCGGACGCCGCGGTGCCGAGCACCCCGACGATCGCGAAGGCACCCGCGATGGCGCCGAGCACCTGTGCGGCGATGTATTCGGGGACGCGCCGCCACGGGAAGTCGCCCGAGAGGGCGAGGCCCACGGTGACGGCAGGGTTGATGTGGTTGCCGGAGATGTATCCGAACACGTAGACCGTGACCATCACGATTGTGCCGAAGGCGAGGGAGATCATTCCCAGGTCGGCCATGGTGAACGGGGCATCGCCGTTCACGATGAGGGTGGCGGGCACCGAACCTACGCCCACGAAGACGAGGAAGGCGGTGCCGAGGAATTCGGCGGCGAGCTGCTGCCACCGTGAGTTGACGTCCATCTGCGCTCCTTTGAACAGCGGATCAGTCGATGCGGCTCGCACCGCCGGCGCTCTTCCTCGAACGCCATTCGACAATATCGAATAGTATTCCGAATGTAGAGTCTGTCAAACGGTCACCACGACAGGCCCGACAATGAGGGAACGACGCCCCGCGACGGAGGGAGGCACGCATGATCCAGGCGATCGACCGCGCCGCGGGCGTGCTCCACGCCCTCCAAGGCGCCCGACACCTCGGCATCACCGAGCTCGCCTCCGAGCTCGGGCTCGCCCCCTCGACCGTGCACGGCATCGTCAAGTCGCTCCAGGCACACGGCCTCGTCGTCAAGGAGCCCGGCTCCCAGCGCTACATGCTCGGCCCCACCCTGCTCAAGCTCTCCAACGTCTACCTCGACACCCATGAGGTGCGCGCGCGAGCCATGCAGTGGACCCGCGAGCTCGCACGGCGCACAGGGTGCTCGATCAGGCTCGGCGTACAGCTGTTCGACGAGGTGCTCGTCATCCACCACAACCGCAGGCCTGACGGCAGCCAGCAGATGTACGAGACGGGTCTTTCCCTCCCTTCGCACGCCTCCGCGCTCGGCAAGGTGCTGCTCGCCTACGACCTCGACTTCGCCGACAAGGTCCTGGAGGGCGCTCTCCGTCCCCTCACGGGCGACACCGTCACCGAGCCCACAGCCCTGCGCAAGGAGCTCGAAGGCGTCGTCTCCGCCTCGATCGCCACCGAGCGCGACGAGGCCGTGCTCGGCGAGTCCGCGGTCGCCGCACCCATCTGCGACCGCTCCGGCGCCGTCGTCGCCGCCGTGGAGATCGTCATGCCCACCACCGAGTACCCGCCCTCAGACGAAGTGCTCAACGACCTGCGCCAGACCGCGCGCACGATCTCCCGCGAGGTGGGCGGGTCCGACTGGCCACCCCGCCCCATGAGGATCGACTAGAACGACAGAGGCCCGGCCGCGTGGCGACCGGGCCTCATGAGAGCACTCGTTACACGCTGGCCCGCTCCGCGGACTCGACGACGTTGGCCAGCAGCATCGCGCGCGTCATCGGCCCGACTCCGCCAGGGTTCGGCGAGAACCACGAGGACTTCGCCACAGCGTCGGCCGAGATGTCGCCGGCGACCCGGCTCTTGCCGGTCTCGGGGTCGGTGACACGGCTCACGCCCACGTCCACGAGCACCACGCCGTCCTTCACCATGTCTCCCGAGACGATGCCGGGGACGCCCGCGGCGGCGACGATCACGTCGGCCCTGCGCGTGTGAGCCGCGAGATCCTTCGTGCCCGTGTGGCACAGGGTCACCGTCGCGTTGACGGCCTTGCGGGTCAGCAGCAGGCCGATCGACCGGCCGACGGTGGTGCCGCGGCCGATGACCACGACCTCCTTGCCGCGCAGGGAGATGCCGTGACGCTCAAGCAGCTCGATGATGCCCTTGGGCGTGCAGGGAAGCGAGGACGTGACGTCCTCGGCCACCCGGAGGACCAGGCGTCCGAGGTTCGTGGGATGGAGGCCGTCGGCGTCCTTGTCCGCGTCGATCCGCTCGAGGATCGCGTTGGTGTCCACGCCGTCGGGCAGCGGCAGCTGCACGATGAAGCCCGTGCACGCCGGGTCCGCGTTGAGGCGGTCCACGGCGGCCTCGATCTGCTCCTGAGTCGCGTCGCCGGGCAGATCCTCCCGGATCGACGCGATGCCCACCTCGGCGCAGTCCGCGTGCTTGCCGTTGACGTACCAGGTGGAGCCCGGGTCGTCGCCGACGAGGAGCGTGCCGAGCCCCGGGGTGATGCCGCGCTCGGCGAGCGCGGCGACCCGGGTGGCCAGCTCCGACTTGATCGCGGCAGCGGTGGCCTTGCCGTCGAGGCGCTGAGGCTCCGCCGCCATTACTGCTGGAGGCCCTCGTAGAGCGGGAAGTCGCCTGCGAGCTTCGCGATGCGTGCGCGCAGCGCGTCGACGTCGGCGCCGCCCTTGAGCGCGGTCGCGATGACGTCGGCGACCTCGGAGAACTCCTCCGAGCCGAAGCCGCGGCTCGCGAGCGCGGGCGTGCCGATGCGCAGACCCGAGGTGACCATCGGCGGGCGCGGGTCGTTCGGCACCGCGTTGCGGTTCACGGTGATGCCGACGGCGTGGAGCAGGTCCTCGGCCTCCTGGCCGTTCATCGGCGAGTTGCGCAGGTCCACGAGCACCAGGTGGACATCGGTGCCGCCGGAGACGACGTTGACGCCCGCCTCGATCGCGTCGGGCGAGGTGAGACGGTCGGCGAGGATCTTCGCACCCTCGAGGACGCGCTCGTTGCGCTCACGGAACTCGGAGCCGGCGGCCGCCTTGAGGGCCACGGCCTTCGCGGCGACGACGTGCATGAGCGGGCCGCCCTGCTGGCCGGGGAACACCGCGGAGTTGAGCTTCTTGCCGTACGCCTCGGCGTCGCGCGACAGGATCATGCCGGAGCGCGGTCCGCCGATCGTCTTGTGGATCGTGGTGGAGACCACGTCCGAGTGGGGGATGGGCGACGGGTGCAGGCCCGAGGCGACGAGGCCGGCGAAGTGCGCCATGTCGGTCCAGAGCTTGGCGCCCACCTCGTCGGCGATCGCGCGGAAGGCGGCGAAGTCGAGGTGGCGGGGGTACGCGGACCAGCCGGCGATGATGACGTCGGGACGGTCGGCGAGCGCCTGCTCGCGGACCTTGTCCATGTCCACCAGGTGGGTCGTGTCGTCGACGCCGTACGCGGAGACCTCGTACAGCTTGCCGGAGAAGTTGAGCTTCATGCCGTGCGTGAGGTGACCGCCGTGGGCGAGCGAGAGGCCCATGATCCGGTCGCCGGGCCTGGCGAGCGCGTGCAGGACGGCGGCGTTCGCGGTCGCGCCCGAGTGGGGCTGGACGTTCGCGTACTCGGCGCCGAAGAGCGACTTGGCGCGGTCGATCGCGATGTTCTCGGCGACGTCGACCTCCTCGCAGCCGCCGTAGTAGCGGCGGCCCGGGTAGCCCTCGGCGTACTTGTTGGTCAGCACGGAACCCTGGGCCTGGAGGACCGAGCGCGGCACGAAGTTCTCCGACGCGATCATCTCGAGGTAGGTCTGCTGGCGGGCGAGCTCGCGGTCGAGGACCTGCGCGATCTCGGGGTCGAAGTCCTGCAGCGTGGCGTTCATCACCGCTGCGGTGGCGCTGGAGTCGGTGCTCATGGCTTTCCTCTCTGAAGGCGACCGGGGGTCGCCGGTATGTCCGGTGACCTTGGCCCAGGCGTACGACCAACAGTCTCGAGAAAGGTGTCGCTCCCTCGTGGTGACCCACTGCGCCAGTCACGACGCGCGCCAGTCTAGCAACGGGTGTGCCCCGCGTCACGGGCGGTTCGCGTCGGGGCCCTTCTCGGGTTCCGGCACGGGCTCGTCGACGGTCGCGTGCTGGATCTCCTCCTTCACCAGCTTGTCGATCGCGCGCGGCAGCCGCTGCCCGTGGTCACCGCCGATGCTGTCTCTGAGACGATCCCATCGCGCCTGGTACTGGTCCGAGAAGCGGCGTCGTGCCTTCTCCTTCTTGGCCGGCGAATAGAACCGGTGCGCCCAGAACGACGTCGGCTTGGCGAGCCGCAGACCACAGATCGTCGCGACCGCAGGCACGACGATCCCGACGAGGCCCAGGTGGCGTTTCCCTTTGAGGAACGCGATCACGACCCACACGAAGTGCGCGATCACGGCCGCAGCGAACAACCAGCCGTTGCCGGCCTCCTCCGGGCTCAGGCCGATCGGGCTGACCTGGAAGAGCAGCGCCACGCCGATGACGGTGGCGACGAGGATCGCGTCGATCGACTTGCGGCCCTCCTCTGACCAGTAGACGTCCTCCAGGTGGAGCCACAGCGCGAACTCGTCGAGCGCGAGCGCGGCACCGACCCCGAAGAACAGGGCGAGCACCTCGATCCACGGCGAATCGGGGGTGAATCGGAAGTTCAGCACCCCGGTCGTGAGGACCAGGAGGATGCCCCACACCTGGTGGTGGACGTGGACGCCCCCGATGTGGATGTTGGAGAGCAGACCGCCCGACTCCTCCGGCTCGGGCGCCCCGGTGCGCTCCCTCTCGGCCTCAGCTGCGCGGATGCGGCGCGTCACCCACCTGGTAGCGGCGAATGTGAGGACGAAGCCGACGAGCAGCCACAGCGTGGGCGAGCGGCCGGTCTCGACGAACGCCTGCTCGTACCAGGACATGGGCGGCCTCCCTCGGTGCGTGACCCACGACCATCGTGGCCCACGCGACGCGGCCGCGCGCGGTCAACGGCCCGACGGTGGCTCGGCTCAGCCCTTCGCCGCGTCGTCGACGATCGCGCCGGACTCGAGGATCTTGCGCAGGTAGGCGTACGTGAGGTCGCCTGACACCTGGTCGAACTGGTGCTCGTAGCCGGCCTTGTTGTAGAGCGCGATGTTGTGCTTGGAGTTCTGGCCGGTGAAGGCCCACACCTCCGAGGTGTCCTCCGGCAGGTAGCCGAGCACCGCGAACACGAGCTGCGCGCCGATGCCGACGCCCTGGACGTCAGGCGCGACTGCGAGCCGTCCGATCGTGGCCTTCGTGCCCTCGATACCGACCCGGATGGTGCCCACGAGCCGCGGACCGATCCATGCGCCGAGCGTGACGGTCGCGCCGGACTCCATGTCCTCGATGAGCTCGTCGAGCGTCTGCGTGAGCGCCGGGATGTGCGGATCGTTGTACAGCTGCGCCTCGACCACGAACGCCGCGCGTCGCAGCGTGAGCACCTCGCCGGCGTGATCCGCGCCGACGACGTCGATCCTGACCTCTGCATCCTCGCTCATACGCCTATGGTGACAGGTCACAGGCCTCTCGGACCACTCCTGTGGTCCCGGTCCGTCAGCGCTTCGCCGAATCACTACGCTTGAGGCATGAACGACGCCCCGTCCACGAGCCGCTTCGTGCTCAGCCTCTCCTGCCCCGACCGTCCCGGGATCGTGCACGCGGTCTCCGGAACCCTCGCCGAGCATGAGGGCAACATCACCGAGTCGCAGCAGTTCGGCGACGCGGACACCGGTCTGTTCTTCATGCGCGTCGAGGTGGAGAGCCCCGCGCCGCAGGCCGAGCTCGAGGCGGCGTTCACCGCGCTGGCGGACCGCTTCGACATGACGTGGCGGCTCGACGTCGCCGGACGCCGCATGCGTACCGTCGTCATGGTGTCCAAGGCAGCGCACTGCGTGAACGACCTGCTGTTCCGCGAGCGCGCGGGGACCCTGCCTGTCGACATCGTCGCCGTGGTGGGCAACCACCCCACGCTGAAGCCGCTCGCCGAGTTCTACGGCAAGCCGTTCCACCACATCCCCGTGACCGCCGACACCAAGGCGGAGGCCGAGCAGCAGGTGCTCGCGCTCGTGGACGAGACCGACGCGGAGCTCGTGGTGCTGGCCCGCTACATGCAGATCCTCTCCCCCGAGATGTGCGGCGCACTCAAGGGCCGCGCCATCAACATCCACCACTCGTTCCTGCCGAGCTTCAAGGGCGCCCGCCCCTACTTCCAGGCGCACGACCGTGGCGTGAAGCTGATCGGCGCGACCGCGCACTACGTGACCGCGGACCTCGACGAGGGCCCGATCATCGAGCAGGACGTGGACCGGGTGGACCACACCTACACGCCGGAGACCCTCACCGCGACGGGTGCGGACGTGGAGCGTCGTGCGCTCGCCCGCGCAGTCCGTTGGCATGCGGAGCACCGCGTGCTGCTCGACGGCCACCGGACGATCGTCTTCAAGTAGGCCCCGGCGGGCGCGTCGTCCCTCTGGTGTTGCGCCGTCTGCGCGCCTGACCGCCCCGACAGTTCGCACCACTCTCCACCGCGACGCGCCAGCGTGTCGCGGGAGGATGCGGCATGCCGGCGGGGTGTCGGGCTTCGGAGTGGTTCACACCGTCCGGCGGCGACGGGGTGCGGCTCAGGCCTGTCGGACTCAGGACATCCAGCCGCAGGCCTCGAGCGCCCTGAGCGGGGTCGCGGTGGCGGCCTCGATGGCCACGTCCCGCGGCACTCCAGCCGCCTCGCACACGTCCAGGGCACGGGACAGCACGAGCGTGGAGCCTGCCAACGTGTCGGTTCCGGTCAGCACGGCCTTCCCACCGGCGACGGTGACCTCCAGCTCGCCCAGCATGTAGGTTCCCTCGGCCGACGCAGCCGCGGCCATGGCGTCGGTCATCAGGACGGCGCGTCCCGGCGCAGCGGCGAACAGCAGCGCGAGCGGCTCCGGCGCCACGTGGAAGCCGTCGGCGATGACCTCGATGAAGACCCGCTCGTCCGCGAGCGCGGCGCCCAGCGGGCCCGGCGCGCGACCAGCGATCGGAGGCATCGCGTTGAAGGCGTGCGTGACCAGACGCGCTCCCGCGTCGAAGGCCTCCGTCGCCTGCGCCGCAGTGCACTCGGTGTGCCCGACGGCGACGACGACGCCCGCGTCGGCGAATCGCGCGATCGCGTCGAGCGCGCCGGGCAGCTCGGGCGCCATCGTGATCTGGCGCAGGATCCCTTCGCCAGCGTCGAGCAGCCTGGACACGGCGTCCGGCGTCGGATCGATGAGCGCGTGCGGCGGGTGCGCACCCTTGCGCGAAGGCGCGAGGAACGGGCCCTCGAGGTGCACGCCGAGCAGCGCGGGCGCCTGGGCCATCGCCTCGCGAACGACGGCAAGCTTCGCGACCATCGCGTCGAGCGGCTCGGTGACGAGTGAGGCGACCACTCGGGAGGTGCCGGCGGCCTGATGCGCGGCGAGCGCGGCGAGCGTCCCGTCGACCGTGTCGCCGAAGGCGTTCCCACCACCTCCGTGGCAGTGGATGTCGACGAGCTCCATGCCTACAGACCCTGCCACGCCGGCTTGTGCGCCGCCGCCCAACGGTAGTAGTCGAGGTTCTCCAGGCGGGCGGCGGCCTCCTCGTCGACGACGACCGTCACGTGCTGATGGAGCTGGATCGCTGACCCCGGCATCGACGACGACACGGGCCCCTCGACCGACGCGGCGAGAGCCTCCGCCTTGCCCGCGCCGAACGCGAGCAGCACCAGGTGCCTGGCACGCAGGATGGTGCCGAGGCCCTGCGTGACGCAGTGGATCGGCACCTGGTCGAGCGAGTCGAAGAAACGCGCGTTGTCGATCCGTGTCTGCTCGGTGAGCGTCTTGACGCGGGTGAGCGATCCGAACGACGATCCGGGCTCGTTGAAGCCGATGTGGCCCGTGGTGCCGATGCCGAGGATCTGCAGGTCCACGCCGCCCGACTCCGCGAGCAGCGACTCGTACCGCTCCCCCGCCGTCTCGATGCGGTCGAGCGAGCCGTCGGGCACATGCACCCGAGACGGGTCCGCGCCCACGCGCTCGACGAACTCCTTGGTGATCACGGACCGGTAGCTCTCCGGGTGCTCCACGGGGAGGCCGACGTACTCGTCGAGCGCGTAGGCGCGCACCTGCGAGAAGTCGAGGCCCGCGTCGGCTCGCGCGCCGAGCGCTTCGTAGACGGGCAGCGGCGTCGAGCCCGTGGCCACGCCGAGCACGGTCTCAGGGTTGCTGCGGACGAGCTCCGCGATGTGGTCGGCGACGATCTCTCCCGCCGCGGCCTTGTCCCGGGCGACGATGATCTCAGCCACGTCCGGCTCCTCTCATGGCCGCGCCCAGGGCTGCGACCGGGGTCTCAGGGTCGAGCACGCGGATGCGTGCGGTCAGGTCGACGGAGGCGAGGACGCGGCTGGTGCGCTCCCATCCTCGAATGACGCGACGGGCGCCCTCGAGCAGCGGCTCGCCCATGCGGGTGAGGCCCCCTCCGAGGATCACCTCCTCCACGTCAAGCGTCAGGACGAGCAGGCGCACCGCGGTGGCGACGCCGTAGAACAGTCCATCGCGGATCGCGGCGGCGTCGGGGTCTGAATCGGCACGCGCGAGGACGTCCGTTGCCGCCTCGCCTCCCGCCTGCAGCGCGATCCCGCTGCCCGAGGCATAGGTCTCGAGACCGCCGGGCAGATCGTCGGGCCCGAGAGGCCCGTGCGGGTCGACGGACACGTGTCCGATCTCGCCGGCGGCGCCGCGCGCGCCGCGCCACACCTTGCCGTCGAGGACGAGGCCGGCGGCGAGGCCCGTGCCCAGGTTGAGGTACGCGATCGAGCGAAGTCCTCCGTCGGCGGCGACCCAGGCGCCCACGGCACCCGCGTTCACGTCGTTGTCGACGACGGGACGCACGCCCCACGCCTTCTCGAGCGCGGACGCCAGGTCCAGGCGGGTGATGCCGAGGTTCTGCGCGTGGCTCACGACGCCGTCGAGCACGAGTCCCGGGATGCCGACGCCGATGGATGCCGCCTCGGACGGGGCGATGCCTGCCGCCTCGCACACATGCGCGACCGCAGCGACGGCCTTCGCGACCACCGCGTCGTCCCCATGACCGGAGGGCAGCACGTGCCTGTGAAGCACACGTCCCTCGGCGTCGACCACGACGGCATCGGTCTTGGTGCCGCCGATGTCCATGCCCACGTGGAGCGTCATGGCGTCACCGCCTGGACGAGCGCTGAGCCCATGAGTCGCGAGGCGCCGACGGTCGAGACGTCCGCATAGCCCGCGTCCGGGTCGGGCCAGCCCATGTCGACCGCGATCGTGGGACCGGACGCCCTGAACGCATCGATGGCGGCGCGCGCGAAGGCGTGACGGTGGTTGTCCTTGCCCACGACGAGCACGAGTGCGCCCTCCGGGACGGCCGCGAGCGCGTCGGCCGGGTCGCCTTCGGGACCCAGGACGGCCACCGGGGACACGCCCACCGCGAACGGCCCCCACGGGCTGACCCCGACGGCGATGTTGGCGGACGGCTCGAGCTGCACCCACACGACCTGTCGCGAGGACCGCAACGCGGCTACGGCCTCGTCGGAGACCTCCACCGCGCGGGAGGCGAGCGCGGCGTCGAGCCCGGGCACCTCGCCCGAGACCATGTCGCCCGGCACGGGGCGTCCGGCGCGCACGGCAGCGAGGGACGCCCCCAGCGCGCTGACGCGTTCCGCCGCCTTCTCGAGGTCCTCCGCGGCGAGCTCGCCGTCAGCGATGGCCTCCTCGAATGCGGTGAGGATCTCCTCGACCTGCGCGTCGCTGTTCCGGGTGCCGAAGCACAGGAAGTCGCAGCCGCCATGGATCGCCAGCACCGCTGCCGCGGCGATCCCACGCCCACCGCTCGCCCCGGCCATGTCGAGGGCATCGGAGATGACGACCCCGTCGAAGCCCATCGCGTCGCGCAGCAGGTCGCGCAGGATAGGACGGCTGAAGGTGGTGGGCGCCGTCGCGTCGAGCGCCGGCACCAGGATGTGCGAGGACATCAGCGTCGCCGAGCCCGCGTCGATCGCGGCCGCGAACGGCGCGAGCTCTCGGGTGCGCACGGTGTCGGCATCGGCGGTGACCGTCGGCAGGGAGACGTGGCTGTCCTGCGCGGTGTCGCCGTGTCCCGGGAAGTGCTTCGCGCACGCGGCCACGCCCGTGCTCTGCACTCCACGGATCCAGGCGGCACCATGCTCGCCGACCTTGCCCGCGTCCACGCCGAAGCTTCGGACCCCGATCACGGGGTTGAGGGGGTTGGAGTTGACGTCCACGTCGGGTGCCATCGTCAGGTCGACGCCGGCCGCCCTGAGCTCCCAGCCCACCTGTGCGCCCACGCGCTCGGTCAGCGCGAGGTCGTCGAGGCGACCCAGCACCGCGTTGCCCGGGAAGGGCGAGCCCTCGGCCTGGTAGAGCCGTGAGACGTCGCCGCCCTCCTCGTCGATCGCGATGATCGCGTGCGGGTTGGCGGCGTGGATCGCTTGCGTGAGCTCGCGCAGCTGCTCGGGCGAGGACACGTTCGTGCCGAACAGGCACACTCCGCCCAGCCCGTCGCGGAGGCGCTGCTCGAGCCACGACGGCAGAGTGGTGCCGTCGAAGCCCGGCATGAGCACGGTGAGCGCGTTCATCCCTTCACCGCTCCCCCGACGAGGCCCTGCGCCATGCGTCCCTGCACGATCATGAAGAAGATGATCACCGGGATCGCGACGAGCACGGAGCCGGCCATGACCTGGCCCCACTCGGTGACGCCGAGGTTGGAGGTCTGTGCGAAGTCGCGCAGCCACAGCGGCAGGGTCGCCTTGTCGTTCTCGGTCAGGATGATCGACGCGAGCGCGAACTCGTTCCACACCTGCACGAACGCGAACACGCCGGAGGCGACGATGCCGGGAGCGAGCAGCGGGAAGGTGACGCGGCGGAAGGCGCCCATGCGGGTGCAGCCGTCGATCATCGCCGCCTCCTCGAGGTCCACGGGCACGCCCGCGACGAAGCCGCGCAGCATCCAGGTGGTGAAGGGGACGACCATCGCCAGGTAGATCACCGACACGCCGATGATCGAGTTCAGCAGGTTCACGGACGCGAGCATCTTGTACTGCGCGATGAACATCGCCTCGGCGGGAAGCATCTGCACGATGATGACCGCGAGCACGAACGACGTTCGGCCGCGGAAGCGGAACCTGGCGATCGCGAACGAGGCGAGCACCGCGTAGATGACACAGAGCACGAGCACGATCGCGGTGACCGTGAGCGACATCCCGAGCCCGGCGAGGAAGCCGTTGTCCGCGAGCACCGACTGGTAGTTGGACAGGGTGCCGCTGGTCGGGAAGAACGTGGGCGTCAGCCGGTTGATGGACGCAGGGGTCTGGAACGACGTGTTGATCATCCAGTACACGGGGAACGCCCACACGGCGGCCAGGACGACGGCGAGGGTGGCCCCTCCGCCTCGGAGCAGGGAACGGCTCATGACTCCTTGTCCTCCTTGAGCATGCTGCGGACGTAGCCCCAGCTGACGGCAAGGGTGAGCACGAGCACGACCATCGCCGCGGCGGAGGCCATGCCGAACTGGCCCTGGCCGATGCCGAGACCGTAGATGTAGGTGCCGAGCAGGTCGTAGCGCTCGCCTGCGGCGCCGAAGTCCTGCAGCAGCTGGATCTGCGCGAACACGCGGAGATCCCAGATGAGCTGGAGGAGCAGCAGGATGACGAGCACGGGCCGGATGATCGGCATGATGATGAGCCGCAGCGTCTGGAAGCGCCCCGCCCCGTCGAGCTGCGCGGCCTCGAGGACCTCGTCCGACACCTGCGTCAGACCCGCGTAGACGGAGAAGGCGACGAAGGGCACCGAGGCCCACACGATGATCGTCATCGCGACGCCGAAGAAGCTGAGGGGCTCGACGAGCCAGTTGTGCCCCACCATGTCGAGGCCGGGGATCCAGCTGAGCATGTAGTTGAAGACGCCGTTGCGGTCGTCGATCAGCCAGTTCGCGACCGTCATCTGCGCGACGATCGGCATGGACCAGGCCAGCAGCATCGCGACCTGGAGGACGATGCGCGACCAGGTGGGGATGGCCTTCATGAGCAGCGCGAACGCGATGCCGATCGCCATGGTGATGAGCGCGGTGAGCGCCATGAACGCGACGGAGCGCGCGGCGATGGTCCAGAAGACGGTGTCGGTGAGAAGGCTCGCGTAGTTCTGCAGGCCGATGAACTCGGCAGGCTGGCCGAACTGCTGGGCGAGCCCGTACTCCTTGAAGGAGTTGATGATCTGCCAGGTGACGGGGTATCCGAGGCCGATCAGCAGCGTGCTGACGGCCGGGATGATCAGCCAGTAGGGAAGCTTCGTGCGCCGCGGTCGACGCGGGCGGCGGGTGGCGGCCGGGGGCTCGGACTGCGGCGTGCTGCCTGCAGGATCCGCCACGGGCGCAGGGGTGGTCATGGTCACGACTGCCTCTCGGGAGTGGGTCCCTGGGTGGCCCGACGCGCGCGGGAGGAGGTGTGCGCGCCGGGCCACCCGGAGGGGTGTGCTGCTAGCCGTTGATCAGCTCGTTGATCTTGGCGTCGGCCTCAGCGGCGAGCGTCGCGACATCGCCTCCCTCGGCCACGGCCTGGAAGTAGTCCTCCATGATCCCGGCCTCCTCGATGCTGGCCCAGCCTGCGGCGGCGGGGGTGAGCTTCGCGTTGGAGGCGGCCTCGAGGGCGATCGCGTTGACGCCCGGGAAGTAGCTGTTCTCGGCGTAGATGTCGGCGAAGTCCAGGTTCGCCGGGCCCATGCCGTTCTCGGCGAGCATGGTCTGGTACTCGTCGGAGAAGAGGATCTCCATGAGGTCCATCGCGCCGTCCTGGTGGGTCGATGCCGCCGAGATGCCGATGTTCGAGCCGCCGGCGAAGACCGGGGCGGTGCCGCCGTCGACGCCGGGGAGGGCGTAGACGCCGAAGGTCTCGGGGTTCCACACGTACGACTCCGACTCCTCGTCGTAGTCACCGAGCGTCCAGGTGGCCCACGAGGGCGCCATGGTGGACGACGCGGGGGTGCCCGCGAGGAACTCGTCGTTGATGGCCGAGTAGGTGGTGGTGTCGTCGTCGGTCGGCTGAGCGACGTTCGCGGTCTCGAAGAGCTCCTGCCACTGCTCCATGCCGGCGAGCGACTCGGGCGAGGACAGCGACGCGGTCCAGGTGGAGCCGTCGAAGGTGGCGATGTCTCCGCCGTTGGCGAAGATCCAGGAGATGCCCGAACGCCAGTCGCGGCCGGCCAGGTAGGCACCGCCGACGCCCTCGTCGTACATCGCCTTGTTGACCTCGGTGTACTCGGCGAGCGTGGTCGGCACCTCGACGCCTGCAGCCTCGTAGATGTCCTGGCGGTAGAACACGGCGCGCGAGCCGAAGTAGTAGGGCAGCGCGTAGATCTGGTCGCCGATCGAGCCGGCCTCGACGAAGCCGGGAAGCAGCGAGTCGCCGCCGAGGTCCTCGTAGTGGTCGGTGAGGTCCGCGAAGGCGCCGACGGTGGTGAAGGTCGCCGCCTGCGTGTTGCCCACCTCGAACACGTCGGGCGTGTTCTCTGAGTCGGGCAGCGCGGTGGTGAGCGACGAGATGAGGTCGCCCCAGCCGATCTGCTCGACGGTCAGCGCACCGCCGTTGACCGCGGTGTACTCGGTCTTGAGGTAGTCGATGAGCGTGTCGGGGGTGTCGGTGCCTGCGAGCCAGAGCGTGATGTCCTCAGCCACGGGCGCGGCGTCGGACGCCGAGGTCGTGGGCTCGGAGTCGCCGTCAGCCGACGAGCATCCGGCGAGGGCCAAGGCCCCGACGGCCACGAACGCGGCCGCGGAGAGCGTGGTCTTCTTCATTGCCTGTTCCTTCTCTGTGTTCCGTCCGTAGCCGAAGCGGCTACGACCCGTGGATGGAGGGGTCACGAGACCCCCAACTGGTCCGTGAGGACCATGACGGCCGCGCCGAGCACGACGATGTCGCGCCCCAGCCCGGTCATCCGCACCGACAGGTGGCCGTGGACACTGGCCATCGTCCGGTTGCGGAGCGTCTGCACGGCGCTGTCCAGCAGCGGTCCGTCCAGCACATCGAGGGGGCCGCTCAGCACGACCTCCCCCAAGTCGAGCGCGCCCACGACGGGCGCGAGGGAGATGCCAAGGCGTTCGCCCGCCTCGACGAGCACCGCCTCGTGGGCGGTGGGGTCCGCGGCGGCGTCGAGCCGCTCGGTGAGCCTCGGGATGGCGAGCCAGGTCTCGAGGCATCCGTGCTTGCCGCACGCGCACTGCTCGCCGCCGTCGGTGCCGACCACGACGTGGCCGATCTCGCCTGCGGCGGAGGAGGCCCCGTGGATGAGGGCGCCGCCGACGACGAGGCCGGCGCCGACGCCTCGGCCGACACGGACGAGCATCATGTTCTCGTCCGCTCCCCCGAAGGTGCGCTCGGCGAGCGCCGCCGTGTTGGCGTCGTTGGCCACGAGCACGGGAAGGCCGGTGCGCTCGGCGAGGATCCTCTGGAGCGGAAGGTCCTGCCAGCCGAGGTTGGGGGCGCGGAGGACGGTGCCGTGCGCGTCGACGATTCCCGGGGATCCGACGCCGACGCCGAGCACGGGCGCCGCGGCTGCGGCGACGAGCCGATCCAGGACGGACGCGGCAGCCTCGACGGCGGCGTCCCCGGTCAGTCCGGTGACGTCGAGCTCCTCGCGGTGGACGACGGTGCCGTCGAGGTCGGCGATGACTCCGCGGAACACCGCGTCCTTGGACAGGTCCATGGCGAGGATCGCGAAGCCGGCGCGGTTGATGTCGAGAAGCGTCGCGGGCTTGCCTGGCCGGGAGTCGGCACGGATCCCGAGCTCGACGACGAGGTCCTCGGAGATCAGGTCGGCGACCAGGTCGGAGATGGTGACGCGGGTGAGGCCGACCTCGCGTGCGAGGTCGGCGCGGCTGAGGCCCTCGGCGCGGTAGAGCGCCTGGAGGACGAGCGCACGGTTGTGACGGCGAGCGTGCTCGGGGCGGACGCGGGCGCCGGGGCGGACCATCGACGCGAGCGCGGTGCGACGCGCCTCCTTGTCGCCGCCCGCCTGGGTCCCCGTGGGGGTCATGTCCGCCGTGGTCATGTTTGTTAGTAAAGGTTACTAACGAATGTTGCGCAAGACCTCAGTCGCAGATGTGAGGGAACCGTTACAGTTCCGTGACCGAGAACGAGGCCGCGGACGCGGCCCACGCGCGCTGGCATCGCACCAGTGCCGATCTCGACCCCGGTCTCGGCACTCCTGCGATGCCAGGGTGCACCTCAGGCGCGCCACGCGGCCGGGCCCGCGCATGCCCGCACACGCACGAGCGCCCCGGGCCTGACGGTCCGAGGCGCTCGTGTGAAGAGGTGTGAAGAGAAGGCGTCAGGCGTTCGCCGCGGACAGCAGCCCCAGCTCCTGCACCGCGTCACGCTCCTCCACGAGCTCGGCGACCGAGGTGTCGATGCCCGCGCGGGTGTAGTCGTCGAGCTCAAGGCCCTGGACGATCTCCCACGCGCCGCCCTTCGACACCGCAGGGAACGACGACACGAGGCCTGCGGGCACGCCGTACGAGCCGTCCGACGGCATCGCAACCGACGTCCAGTCGCCCTCAGGCGTCCCGTTCACCCAGTCGTGCACGTGCGCGATCGCCGCGTTCGCCGCGGATGCCGCCGAGGACGCACCGCGAGCATCGATGATCGCCGCACCGCGCTTGGCCACCGTGGGGACGAAGTCGTCCTTGATCCACGCGTCGTCACCGATCACCTCGGTGGCGGGACGGCCTGCGATGACCGCCTGCGTGAGGTCGGGGTGCTGCTTCGCGGAGTGGTTGCCCCAGATGGTGACCTTCGTGATGTCGCCGACCGGGGTCGACGTCTTGGCCGCCACCTGCGCCAGGGCGCGGTTGTGGTCGAGCCGCATCATCGCGTTGAAGCGATCCGCCGGCACGTCCGGCGCATGCGCCGAGGCGATCAGCGCGTTCGTATTCGCGGGGTTGCCGACCACGAGGATGCGCACGTCATCCGCCGCACCCGCGTTGATCGCCGCACCCTGCGGACCGAAGATCCCACCGTTCGCCGCAAGCAGGTCACCCCGCTCCATCCCCGCCCCGCGGGGCCGCGCACCCACGAGGAGCCCGACGTTGACGCCGTCGAACGCGACCTTCGGGTCGTCGTAGATGTCGATCCCCGCGAGCAGCGGGAACGCGCAGTCCTCGAGCTCCATGGCCGTGCCTTCCGCTGCCTTCACCCCCTGAGGGATCTCCAGCATCTTCAGCCTGACCGGAACGTCGGGGCCGAGCATCTGGCCGGACGCGATGCGGAACAGCAGCGCGTAGCCGATCTGGCCGGCGGCGCCGGTGACGGTGACGTTGACAGGAAGGGTGCTCACGACTCTGTGACTCCTTGGGGACGGGGACTGGGTGGGGACTGTGCTGCGAGCCTACGCCAGGCGCGCTGCGAGATTCTGGTCGAGCGTGGCGAGGAACTCCTCGGTGGTCTGCCACTCCTGGTCCGGACCGACGAGCAGCGCGAGGTCCTTGGTCATCGCACCACCCTCGACGGACTTGACGATGACGTCCTCGAGCGTCTCGGCGAAGCCGGTGACCTCGGGAGTGCCGTCGAGCTTGCCACGGTGCTTGAGACCGCCCGTCCACGCGAAGATCGACGCGATCGGGTTGGTCGACGTGGGCTTGCCCTCCTGGTGCTGACGGAAGTGACGGGTCACGGTGCCGTGCGCGGCCTCCGCCTCGACGGTCTTGCCGTCCGGGGTCATGAGCACCGACGTCATGAGGCCGAGCGAACCGAAGCCCTGCGCGACCGTGTCCGACTGGACGTCGCCGTCGTAGTTCTTGCAGGCCCAGACGTAGCCGCCCTCCCACTTCATCGCTGCGGCGACCATGTCGTCGATCAGGCGGTGCTCGTAGGTGATGCCGGCAGCGTCGAACTGCGCCTTGTACTCCTTCTCGAACACGTCGGCGAAGATGTCCTTGAACTGGCCGTCGTACGCCTTGAGGATCGTGTTCTTGGTGGACAGGTACACCGGGTAGCCACGCTGCAGTCCGTACGCGAAGGACGCGCGCGCGAAGTCCTCGATGGACTTGTTGAAGTTGTACATGCCCATCGCGACGCCGCCGTCCTCGCCGTAGTTGGCGACGACGTGCTCGATCGGCTCGGAGCCGTCCTCGGGCGTGAAGGTGACGGTGAGCTTGCCCGCGCCCGGGACCTTGAAGTTGGTCGCCTTGTACTGGTCGCCGTGCGCGTGACGGCCGATCACGATCGGCTTGGTCCAGCCCGGAACCAGGCGGGGGATGTTCGAGATGATGATCGGCTCGCGGAACACGACGCCGCCAAGGATGTTGCGGATCGTGCCGTTGGGGCTCACGTACATGCGCTTGAGGCCGAACTCCTCGACGCGCGCCTCGTCTGGCGTGATCGTCGCGCACTTCACGCCGACGCCGTGCTTCTTGATGGCGTTCGCCGCGTCGATCGTGATCTGGTCGTCGGTCGCGTCACGCGACTCGATGCCCAGGTCGTAGTACTCCAGATCGACGTCGAGGTACGGGTGGATCAGGCGGTCCTTGATGAACTGCCAGATGATCCTCGTCATCTCGTCGCCGTCGAGCTCGACGACCTTGCCTTCGACCTTGATCTTCGCCATGCGTAGTCCTCACGGGGTTCTTCGAAAACGGTGACCCCAGGCTAGTCCACGACTCCCGAACCGCACACCTCGGGAGCCGCCGCTGTCCAGGGACCTGCGTCCCGTCGACGCGCACAAGGCGCCTGCGCCTGCCAAGATCGAAGGCGACGGGCGCGCCGCGCCCGCTAACGGGGTATCCGGGGACCACAAGGGGGAGCCGCCATGAGCGAGTCCGAGAACGGTGTCATGCACGACGAGGGCGGGGACGACGCCATGGTGGTCGAGGAGGCGCGTGGACCGTCGCTCGTGGCGCGCACGGTCGCCGAGGCCGCCGGAACGTTCATCCTGGTGTTCATGGGCGTGGGAGCGGCGCTCTTCTCCCCCATCGGGGACTGGGGAGCGCTCGGCGTCGCGTTCGGGTTCGCGCTCGGAGTCATGATCGCGGCGCTCATCTTCGGCGGGATCTCGGGCGCCCACCTCAATCCGGCCGTCACCTTCGGGCTGTGGATCGCGGGCCGCTTCCCCGGACGGGACGTGGGCCCGTACGTGGCGGGCCAGATCGTCGGCGCGATCGCCGCGGCCGGCATGTTCTCCGTGCTCGTCGCCTCCAACCCGCTCTACGACCAGCTGGGCACGACCCGCGAGTTCCTGGGAAGCGCGTCGAACGGCTTCGGCGAGCACTCCCCCACCCAGTTCGGGCTGGCTGCCGGGGCGCTCATCGAGATCCTCATCGCCGCGCTGCTGGTGAGCGTCGTCCTCTCGGTGACGTCCGTGACGGCGAAGGCTGGCGCGGCGGCCGCTCCGTTCGCGATCGGGCTCACGGTGGGCTTCCTGGTGCTCGTGGCGATCCCGTTCACCAACGGTGCGCTGAACCCTGCGCGCGCGACCGGCACGGCCGTCTGGGCGGACTCGTGGGCGATCGAGCAGCTGTGGGTGTTCTGGTTCGCTCCGCTCCTGGGTGCCGCCATCGCGGGGGTCCTCTTCCGCGCCTTCGGACCGCGCGAGGACATGCTGTCCTTCACCGTGGTCGAGACGATCGAGATCGTCGAGGACTGACGGGGGCCGCGTCAGCTGAGAGGCGCGGTCAGCCCCAGGAACCCGAGCGCGGCCGCGAACGTCACCATCACCGCGACGTCCACCGCCCGACGGCGAACGGCGAAGGCCGACTCGACCGGCAGCACGATCCTCGCGATCGCGCCTCCGGCGCACGCCGCGGCCATGAGCAGCACCGCGACCATCGACCCGACGAGCAGCGACGACGCCACCACGATCGCCATGCCGATCAGCGTCAGCACCGCGATCCGCTCGGACGTCTGCGGGGTGTCGTGGCTCATCCGCGTGCCTCTCAGTGGAAGAAGTGCCGGGTGCCGGTGTGGAACAGGGCGATGCCTGCCGACTCGGCGGCGGCGATCACCTCGGCGTCGCGCACGGAGCCGCCGGGCGAGACGACTGCGGTGACGCCCGCGTCGATCAGGACCTGAAGGCCGTCCGCGAACGGGAAGAAGGCGTCCGAGGCGGCGACTGCGCCACGGACGCGGTCCTCGCCCGCACGCTCGACGGCGAGGCGGCACGAGTCGACGCGGTTGACCTGACCCATGCCGATGCCGACGGCGGCACCGTCCTTGGCCAGGAGGATCGCGTTGGACTTCACCGCACGGCATGCGCGCCACGCGAACTCGAGGTCGGCGAGCTGCTGCGCCGACTGGGGACCCCCCGCGACCTGCTGCCACGAGGCAGCGTCGTCTCCGGGCGCGTCGATGCGGTCGGCGGCCTGGACCAGGAGGCCGCCCGTGATGCGGCGCCACTCGCTCGCCATCGGGGCGGCGGCGAGCTTGAGCAGCCGGATGTTCTTCTTCTGCGACAGGATCTCTAGCGCCTCGGGCTCGAAGTCCGGCGCGACGACCACCTCGGTGAAGATCTCCGCGATCTGACGTGCCGCCTCGACAGTGATGGTGTCGTTCGCGGCGATCACGCCGCCGAAGGCGGACACGGGGTCGGTGGCGTGGGCACGACGGTGCGCCTGGGCGATGTCCGACCCGACGGCGATGCCGCACGGGTTCGCGTGCTTGATGACGGCGACGGCGATGCCGTCGTGGTCGTAGGCGGCGCGCACGGCGGCGTCGGCGTCCACGTAGTTGTTGAAGCTCATCTCCTTGCCGTGGAGTTGCTCGGCCTGCGCGAGCCCCCCTCGCGACAGCGGGTCGCGATACACGGCTGCCGCCTGGTGCGGGTTCTCGCCGTAGCGAAGCGAGCCGATCCGCTCGAACGACGCCGCGAGCCATCCGGGGTTGCCTGCCTCGTCAGCGTCCGAGGCGACCACGTTTCCCATCCAGGACGCCACGTGGATGTCGTACTCGGCGGTGTGGCGGAAGGCCTTCGCGGCGAGCCGCTGACGCTGCGCGAGGGTGAAGCCGCCGTCGGCCACCGCGTCGGTGACCGATGCGTAGTCGGCCGGGTCCACGACCACGGCGACGGAGGCGTGGTTCTTCGCCGCGGCACGCACCATCGACGGCCCACCGATGTCGATCTGCTCGATGGTGTCGTCCTGGGACGCGCCCGACGCGACGGTCTGCACGAACGGGTAGAGGTTCACCACGACCAGGTCGAACGGCGCGATGTCGAGCTCCTCGAGCTGCGCGCGGTGATCCTCGAGCCTGCGGTCGGCGAGGATGCCCGCGTGAATGCGCGGGTGCAGGGTCTTGACGCGACCGTCCAGGCACTCGGGGAAGCCAGTGACCTGATCCACCGGGGTGACGGCGAGCCCGGCGTCGGCGATCCGCTTGGCGGTGGAGCCCGTCGACACGATCTCCACGCCCGCCGTGACCAGCGCCTGCGCGAGCTCCACGAGCCCGGTCTTGTCGTAGACCGAGATCAGCGCCCTGCGCACGTCCTGGCGGTCCGTCATCATGCCTCCTCGGCGTCGTCGTCTGGCCTGCGTCCGAGCGTCACCACCCGGCCCTCGACCGTCCATCCGTCACGCACCATCCGGCCGACCGTGTTCACGATCAGTCCGCGCTCGATCGCCTTGATCCTGGTGTGCAGCGACTCCTGCGTGTCATTGTCCCGCACGTCGACCGCCGCCTGCGCCAGGATCGGGCCCGTATCGACGCCCTCGTCCACCAGCATCACAGTGCAGCCGGTGACCTTGGCGCCTCCGGCGAGCGCGTCGCGCACCGCGTGCGCGCCCGGATAGGCGGGCAGGAGCGCGGGATGCGTGTTCACGATCCGTCCCGGCCACCGGCTCAGGGTCGGCATGCCCAGCAGACGCATGAACCCCGCGCACACGATGAGGTCGGGGTCGAACGAGCCGATGGTGCGAGCGAGCGCCTCGTCCCACGTGGCGCGGTCCGGGAACTCACCCGGTGCGACCGTCGCCGTCGCGAGGCCGGCCTCCTCGGCGATCTCTAGCGCCCGCACTCCCGGCCTGTCCGAGATCACGGCCACCACGCGCGCGCCGAACAGCTCGTCCTGGGCCGCGTCGAGCAGCGCCTGCATGACGGTGCCCGTGCCTGAGACGAGCACGACGAGCCGCTGGGGGGACGTACGGTTTGTCACAGGCCGAGCCTATCGGCATGCTGGAGTCTCCACCGATCGTCAAGGAGCACCGTGCCCGCGCCCACGCCTCGTACCGAGACTCCCCCCACCCCTGCGCAGCGTTGGACGCGGTCGCTCGCGGTTCTCGTGGTCGGGCTCGCCCTGCTCCTGCTGCTGGGCTTCCCATGGACCCTGGGCGCGCTCCTGCTCGGACCGCTGACCGCGATCGCGGGAATCGTCGTGCTCGCGTCCCGCGGGTCGAGCGAGCTCACCTCGTGGGCACGTGTGAATGCGATCGTCGCGATCGTCCTGGGCGTCTTCTCCACGATGTCCGCGGCGGGGATGCTGTTCCTGATGGGCCCGCTGAACGATCTCGCCGAGTGCCAGTCGCGCGCGATCACCACCTCCGCGGAGGAAGCCTGCCAGGCCGAGTTCGACGAGGCCTACCAGGAGATCCTCGACGGCTACCTGGGCGGGCTGAACCCGGCCGGCTGAGGCTGCTCGGAACGAGGTGCCGCCGACGCAGCGCGCTGGCGCCTCCTCAAACCTGCGACCGCAGCGACCGCGAGGTCCCCGGCAAGCACCAGTCCGACGACGGCGGCGGTGGCCTCGCCTGCTGACGGGCCGACCGACGCGAGGCGACCGGGCCCAGCGGCGCCGGACCCGAGGACCATGAGCATGGCCACCGACGTCGCGAGCACGGCCGCGAGGACGACCGTCACCGTCGCCTCGGCGCGCCACGAACGCACACGCCGGCGCAGCGCCACGCGGACCACCGCACCCACGCACACGAGCAGGAGCGGCGCCCACACGAGCAGGCCGCCTGCCCCGTGCGGCAGCGCTCCGAGCAGGGGGAGATCCGGTAGCTCGCCCGTGACGACCTCCGTCGGCGAGTAGACGGACCCCGCGCCGACGCTGAAGCCGGGTCCCGCGACCCAGGAGACCATCCAGACCACGAGCGTGGGCACGTAGAGCAGCTGAGCGACCGCGAGCACTGCCGCGCCCACCGCATCGGCGTCGAGCGCGGTGAGCGTGTCCGCCATGGGCAGCGCCCCGCGCACGGCCGAGACGAGACCGGCGGCCGCTGCGACGAGCAGGACGAGCGCGAGAGACGCGACCCCGGCGCGGACACCCGTGCGCACCTCAGGTGGGAGCCGGTCGATCACGTCGATCGTCAGGCCATGCGCGCGGACGCGACCGAGCACGATGCCAGGCACGCCCACGAGCGTGGCCCCGAGCACCGCGCGCGTGGTCAGCGAGGATCCGTCGAGGCCGCCCGAGGCGAGCGAGGCGGCGACGCCGACGAGGGCCGCGAACGTGACGATCGCGAGGACGGAGGCCGACCATGCGCTGAGCAGGAAGCGCTGCGCGGTGGCCACGAGGATCGCGAGGATCACCACCGTCAGTCCGAGCGGGATGAGATCGAAAGCCCCGGCCGAGGTGTCGAAGGGGACGCCGAGGCCGAGCAGCCACAGGCGCGTCGCGACCGAGACCCCTGCGCCCCAGTCCGCGGACTCCCCGGTCTGTGGGGCCGAGGCAAGCGCGGCCAGGGCGGGGGCGAGCACCACGATGAGGGAGGCGGCCGCCGCGATAGCACCGGTGACGATGCCGCTCGCCCATGCGGGCAGCGCACCCGCGAGCCCGCGAGCGGAGGGTGCGGTGGCTGTCGGCGCGGTCATGGCATCCATGGTCGCCCGCGCCGGCACAGTTCCGAGGCACCGACGCGCGTCGGCCTCCGTCCGCGGCCCTGCCGGTCACCGTGCACGACGACGGCCCGCCCCCATCTCGGGAGCGGGCCGTCGCGACGCGGGGAGGCGCTAGCCGAGGATGTCCCTCATGAGCTGCGCGGTCTCGGACGGTGTCTTGCCGACCTTGACGCCTGCGGCCTCGAGCGCCTCCTTCTTGGCCTGTGCGGTGCCCGCGGAGCCTGAGACGATCGCTCCGGCGTGGCCCATCGTCTTGCCCTCAGGCGCCTCGAAGCCCGCGACGTAGCCGACCACGGGCTTCGTGACGTGCTCCTTGATGTACGCCGCGGCGCGCTCCTCGGCGTCTCCGCCGATCTCGCCGATCATCACGATGGCCGCGGTGTCGGGGTCGTTCTCGAACGCCTCGAGGCAGTCGATGTGCGTGGTGCCGACGATCGGGTCGCCGCCGATGCCGACCGCGGTCGAGAAGCCGATCTCGCGCAGCTCGAACAGCATCTGGTACGTGAGCGTGCCGGACTTGGAGACGAGACCGATCTTGCCGGGACCGGTGATCGTCGCGGGCGTGATGCCGACGTTCGACTGGCCGGGGGTGATGAGGCCCGGGCAGTTCGGACCGATGAGGCGGGTGCCCTTGGATTGCGCGTACGCGAAGAACTCGGCCGTGTCGGCCACGGGCACGCCTTCGGTGATGATGACGGCGAGCGGCATGCCCGCGTCGACGGCCTCGATGACCGCGCTCTTCGTGAAGGCCGGTGGCACGAAGAGCACCGACACGTCGGCCCCGGTCTCTGCCATCGCCTCGGCGACCGAGCCGAAGACGGGCACCGTCACGTCGCCGGGGAACTCGACCTCGGTGCCCGCCTTGCGCGGGTTGACGCCGCCCACGATCTGCGTGCCCGAGGCGAGCATGCGCTGCGTGTGCTTCATGCCCTCCGAGCCCGTCATGCCCTGGACGATGACCTTGGAGTCCTTGGTGAGGAAGATCGCCATAGCCGTTGTCTCCTTACGCTGCCGCGGCGGCGAGCTCGGCGGCCTTGGCCGCGGCGCCGTCCATGGTCTCTTCGATGGTCACGAGCGGGTGGTTCGCGGCGGCGAGGATCGCGCGGCCCTCCTCCACGGCGTTGCCGTCGAGCCGGACGACGAGAGGCTTGCTCGCCTCATCCCCGAGCGTCTGCAGCGCGCCGACGATGCCGTCGGCCACGGCGACGCACGACGTGATCCCGCCGAAGACGTTGACGAACACCGACTTCACCTGCGGGTCGTGGAGGATCACGTCCAGGCCGTTGGCCATCACCTCGGCCGACGCGCCGCCGCCGATGTCGAGGAAGTTCGCAGGCTTGACCCCGCCGAACTGCTCGCCCGCGTAGGCGACCACGTCGAGCGTCGACATCACGAGGCCCGCGCCGTTGCCGATGATGCCCACGGAGCCGTCAAGCTTCACGTAGTTGAGGTTCATGTGCTTCGCCTTGGCCTCGAGCGGATCGGCCGCAGCCTTGTCCTCGAGCGCGGCATGGTCCTCGTGGCGGAACTCCGCGTTCTCGTCGAGCGTGACCTTGCCGTCGAGCGCGATGATCTCGTCATCCTCGGTCCGCACCAGCGGGTTGACCTCGACGAGCGTCGCATCCTCGTTCTTGTAGACGTGCCACAGGCGGACGATCACGTCCGCCACCTTCGAGTGGAGCTCCTGCGGGAAGGACGCGGCGGCGACGATCTCCATCGCCTTCGCCTTGTCGATGCCCTCGAGCGGGTCGATCGCGACCTTCGCCAGCGCCTCGGGACGCTCGACGGCGAGCTCCTCGATCTCCATGCCGCCCTCGTACGAGCACATCGCCAGGTAGCGGCGCTCCGCACGGTCGAGCAGGACGGAGAAGTAGAACTCCTCGGCGATCGCCGCGCCGGCGGCGACCATCACCTTGTGGACGGTGTGCCCCTTGATGTCCATGCCCAGGATCGCCTGCGCGGCGGCCTCGGCCTCCTCCGGGGAGCGGGCCAGCTTGACGCCGCCTGCCTTGCCTCGGCCTCCGGTCTTCACCTGGGCCTTGACGACGACCACGCCGCCTCCCAGCTGCTCTGCCGCGGCCTTCGCCTCGTCGGGGGTGGAGGCCACGATGCCCGGAAGCACGGGAACCCCATGCTTCTCGAAGACATCACGAGCCTGGTACTCGTACAGGTCCATCGTTGGTCCTTTGCGGTCGGGGACGCCGCTGAGGCGGCATTGGGTTCGACGGGGCCAGCCTAGTCCGGCGTGCGCGAGGATTCGCAAGGCGCGGGGTCGAGTCGCACGCCACAGGGCGACCGGCCGCGGGCCTAGTCGGAAGGCGACCCGGGCGCGACGAACCCGCTCTCGTATGCGGCGATCACGGCCTGCGTCCTGTCCCGCACGTCGAGCTTCATGAGAATCGAGGCGACATGCGACTTCACGGTCTCCACCGCGAGGAACAGCTCCGAAGCGATCTCACCATTGGACCTGCCTCGGGCGAGCTGACGCAGCACCTCCTGCTCACGCTCCGTCAGCTCAGGCAGGGTCACGCCCGGCTCACGCGCCACGAAGCGCTCGATGACAGTGCGCGTCGACGCCGGGAACAGGAGGGACTCCCCTGCCGCCACGACCCTCACCGCCTCGATGAGCTCGGCGGGCGGCACACGCTTGAGGACGAAGCCCGACGCTCCTGCCCGCATCGCGTCGAAGACGTACTCGTCCAGCTCGAACGTGGTCAGGACCAGCACGGCCGTGGGCAGCGCGGCGGACACGATGCGCCTGGTCGCCTCGAGACCGTCGACGCCGGGCATGCGGATGTCCATGAGCACCACGTCGGGCCGCTCGCGGGCAGCGAGCGCGACCGCGGCCTCTCCGTCGCCCGCCTCGCCCACGACGTCCCAGCCTGCCTCGGATCCGAGGATCGCCCGCAGGCCCATCCGCACGAGCGGGTCGTCATCGACGATCGCGATCCTCATGCCGACACCTTCTCACGCAGCGAGGCCCAGGGGCGGGTGGGGTCGCCGGTCCTCGCCAGCCCTGCACCCAGGGGGAGCAGCGCGAGGACTTGGAAGCCACCCTCCCTCGGCCCGATCAGCGAGCGCCCGCCCAGGAGGGTGATCCGGTCCCGCATCCCGTCGACGCCGCGACCGGTCGAGTGGGCAGGGGCAGCTGGCGCGGCGGGTCTGCCGTTGACCACCGCGATGCCGAGAGCGTCGTCATCGAGCGCGACCTGCACGTCGATGCTCGCGCCAGGTGCGTGCTTCGCGGCGTTGGTGAGGGCCTCTCTGACGATGCCGAAGGCTGTCCGGCCGACGGCGGGCGGCACGCCGTCGGCCTCGAGCGAGAAGGCGACCCGGGCGCCGCCCCGCCGAGACGTCTCGACGAGTCCCTCGATGTCGTCGAGCGTGGGCAGCGGTGCGCGCGCCGCCGCCTCGTCCCCTCGCAGGTGCGCGATGATCCGATCCAGCTCGCCCATCGCGGCGCGTCCGCGCTCCTCGATGTTGCGCAGTGCCTGCCGCGCGAACTCCGGGTCTGAGTCGAAGACGTGCGCGCCGGCACCCGCCTGGACGATGTTCATGGTGATCATGTGCCCGATGCTGTCGTGCAGCTCCTGGTCGATCCGCAACTGCGCCTCGGCCAGTTCGGCGCGCTCCGTCGCCTCGGCCACCTGGTCGGAGCGGCAGGGGCCGAGCGCCCAGCGCGCGAGCGAGCGGTGAAGTGTCGCGAACCCGCGGGCGGACAGGGTCAGCGCCGGCGCGAGGAGGAGCGCGAGCGGGAGTCCGGCATAGCCCCATCGCCATCCCCCGGCGTCCCAGTAGTGCGGAGCCCCGGTCCAACCGATGTCCATCCACCCGAGCTCGTATCCGACCGTCGCCGCGGTGGCTGTCACCAGGGACAGCGGCACGACGATCGCGACGAGCGCGAGCGCGAAACCCACGGGCCCGGTGACGACCCGCACCGCCACCCATGCGAGCGCACGCCAGGCGGCGCCGTCGTGCGCGAGCGCGAGCGTCCACCGGGCGGGATGCCTCCACGGGGAGCCACCGCCCTCGGGAGCGGGACGACGGCCAGGCGCGACGACCCTCTCGCGCAGCAGCCAGTTCACCTGCGCCCGCTCGATCGCGCTGACACCACGCATCGACACCTGGGTCGCTGCGAACGTCACGAAGCCGACCCAGACGATCAGCAGGCTCAGCGACACCGCATACATCGTGATCGCGTAGGTGAACCACACGACCCCCATCGGAAGGCCGAGAAGCAGGAAGGCGAGCTCGCCCGCGGTACGCGCCGAGTAGGGCGCGGCGAGGTAGCGAAGGAGGCTCATGCGTCCATCGTGCCCGGCAGGGGCATGCATCCGCCACGCCCACGAGGCTGGACCGCCCTCCCCCGTCCGGGGGATCCCCCCGGGACATCCCTGACTCCGGGGCGCATCGAAACCCCCGTGCGGGGGTGTGTGATCGCTCTGTCGCGGGCTGCGGGGAGGCGCGTGTGAGGACGACCGTGGTGTCAGCGGGGCCCGCCCGGCGCGCCGCATGGTTCGAAGGGGACCTCATCATGACCACCGGACTCACAGGGCGCCTCGCCCGCACCTCCGCTGCACGGCCATGGCTGACCATCGCCGTGTGGACGCTTCTCGTCGCGGCAGCCGTCGCGCTCTCCGGCAGCCTCGGCGACGCGCTCGTCCAGGATGACCGCAACCTCGTCGCGACCGAGAGCGACGCTGCCGCCGAGATCGACGCGCGGGAGCGCGGCGACGCCGAGGCGCCCATCTCGGAGACCATCGTCGTCCACGGCGAGCCTTCGTTGTCGGCGTCAGGGCTCGCGGAAGCGGCCGACGCGGCGGTCGCGGCAGCGCTGACGGTCGACGGCGTCGAGAGCGCGGCGGTCTCGCCCGCGGTCTCCGCGTCCGGCACGAGCCTGCTCGTCCAGGTGACCGTCGCGGCCGACCATCCTGACGCCGCAGGAGAGGAGCTCCTCGCCGCGACCGACGCGCTCACGACGGACGGCGTCGAGTTCCTCAGCTTCGGTCAGCTGACAGGGGAGGCGATGTTCGACGGCCTCGCGGAGGACACGCTGATGCGCGGAGAGGCGATCGGCGTAGGCGTCGCGATCCTCATCCTCATCGGCGTCTTCGGCGCGCTCGTCGCAGCAGGCATCCCTCTCCTGGTCAGCCTCGTGTCGATCACCACCGCGATCGGCGCGACCGCCGTGGTCGGGGCGGCCTTCGACCTGTCCTTCTTCATCGTGAACATGATCACGATGATGGGCCTGGCGCTCGGCGTGGACTACACGCTCGTGATCGTCCAGCGGTTCCGGGAGGAGCTCTCGCACGGCCGCACCCCGCTCGAGGCGGTCGGTATCGCCGGCACCACCGCGAACCGTGCAGTGCTGTTCTCCGGCCTGACCGTGCTGGTCTCGCTCGCCGGGATGCTGCTCGTGCCGAGCACCATCATGCGCAGCCTGGGCGCGGGCGCGATGCTCTCCGCGATCATGGCCGTCGTCACCGCGCTCACGCTGCTGCCCGCAGTGCTGCGCCTGCTGGGCCACCGCGTCAACAAGGGCCGCGTGCCGCTCAGCCGGGCGGGCCGCGAGCCGCGGGCCTGGCGCGGGATCGCGCACACCGTGACCGGACGGCCGGTGGTGGCTCTCGTGTCCGGACTGGCGGTGCTCCTCGCGCTCGCCGTCCCCTTCGCCTCGATGCGGCTCGCGTTCCCCGGCCTGGAGGCGCTGCCAGCCGACAACGAGTTCAGGGTCGCCTCGGAGGTGCTCGTCGGGGACTTCGGCTACGGCTCGCAGTCCACAGTGATCGCGATCGAGGACGCCGCGGACGACGCGGCTACTGTCGACGAGCTCGCCGCCTGGGTGGAGGACTCCCCGGCCTACGCCGAGACGACGGTGGACTGGCGCGGAGACACCGTCTTCATCGACACGAAGGACGTATACGGCGGAGCCGACGAGCGCGCCGAGGAGGCGATGCTCGACCTGCGCGCGCACGTCGAGTCGACTGGGCTCGACGCCTACGTCGGCGGGGACCAGGCGGAGTCGCTCGACTTCGCGAGCCTGATCACCGACGCGACGCCGTGGGTGCTGCTCGCGGTGCTCGGCGCGTCCTTCGTGCTGCTGCTGCTCGCCTTCCGTTCGGTCGTGATCCCCGCGACCGCGATCGTGCTCAACCTGCTCAGCGCCGCAGCGGCCTACGGGCTCATGGTGATGGTGTTCCAGTGGGGCGTGGGCAACGACCTGCTCGGCATGCCGCAGACCGACGCGATCGCGCCGTGGATCCCGCTGTTCCTCTTCGCCGTCCTGTTCGGGCTGTCCATGGACTACCACGTGTTCCTGCTGACCCGCATCAAGGAGCGGCACGACGCCGGGGACACGACCAAGGTCGCGGTGATCCACGGGCTCAGCCGCACCGGCTCGCTCATCACTGGAGCGGCGCTCATCATGGTCGCCGTGTTCGCGGGCTTCGCGCTCGGAGACCTGGCCGAGTTCGCGCAGATGGGCTTCGGCCTCGCCGCCGCCGTGATCATCGACGCGACCGTCGTCCGCACGATCCTGGTGCCGTCGCTCATGACGCTGCTGGGCAAGCGCAACTGGTACCTGCCGCGCGCGCTCCAGTGGCTGCCCGCGATGCGCATCGAGGCCGAGCCGACGGCCGCTCCGCAGGAGCGAGAGCCCGCGCTCGTGCCTGCAACCCGCTGACACGCGAGGGGCCCCGGGGATCGCTCCCCGGGGCCCCGTCCGCGTCAGATCAGGCGACGCCGAACTTCTCCGCGGTCTCCCTGATCGAGCGTGCGGAGGCCTCGAGCCCGGCGCGCTCCGCATCGTCCATGGGCACCGACGCGTGGTGCTCGATGCCGTTGCGGCCGATCACGGCGGGCAGCGACATGCAGACCTCGCCCACGCCCGGGTAGTCGATGAGGGTGGACACGGGCATGATGCGACGCTGGTCGCCGAGCACCGCCTCGACGATGCGAGCACCGGCGGCGCCCACGGCGTAGTTCGTCGCGCCCTTGCCCTCGATGATCGTGTACGCGGAGCGCATCACGTCGTGGTGGATACGCTCGCGCGCCTCAGGGGTCATCACGATCTCGCCATCGCGACCCGTCCACTCCGTGAGGAGCTGGCCGCCGATGGTGGCGGAGGACCACAGCGCGACCTCGGAGTCCCCGTGCTCTCCCGCGATGTACGCGTGCACGTTGCCCACCGCCACGTCGCACTCGTGCGCGATCTGGTGGCGCAGGCGAGACGTGTCGAGCGCCGTGCCGGAGCCGAACATCTGCGCGGGGTCCATGCCCGACTTCTTGAGCGCCGCGAACGTGACGACGTCCACCGGGTTGGTCACGAGGATGTAGATCGCGTCGGGCGCGGCCTTCAACAGCGGCGGCAGCACCTTGTCCATGAGCGAGATCGTGGCGCCCGCGAGCTCCATGCGGGACTGGCCGGGCTGCTGCTTGGCGCCCGCCGTGATGACGACCACGTCGGACCCCTCGACGACCTCCACCTCGTTCGAGCCGAGCACCGTCGCCTCGGGCATGAACTGGATGCCCTGGGCGAGGTCGAGCGCCTCAGCCTCGACCTTGGCCTTGTTGATGTCGTAGAGCGCGACGGTGCGGGCGAAACCTCGCATCAGCCCTGCGTAGGCGAGGGTTGAGCCCACCGCTCCCGCTCCGACGATCGAGACCTTGGACGTCTTGGATTCCATCATTCCTCCGCAGATTCGGCGTCTGCGACGAGCCTACCGGTCGCCCGGGCCCTAGGTCCCGCGCGCCGGCCGGCACGAGGGCACGCCGCTAGAGCTTGTCGAGCGCGTTGAACCGGAGCACGAGGCGCTTCACCTCGGAGCCGAAGTCGACCTTCACCACGGCGTTGCGGCCGACACCCTCGGTGCCGACGACCTTGCCCATGCCGAACTTGTCGTGGATCACACGGTCGCCGACCTCGAAGCCGATGTCGCCGGAGCCCGAGCCGGGCGGGCTGGGCGGGACACGACGCGTGGTGACCGCGCCTGCGCGCGAGTAGGAGTTGCCGTCCTCGCGGTCCTGGCTGCCGCCGTAGCCCATGCCCGACCACGAGCCCGAGCGGGACGACTTGCGGTCGGAGCGCGCCCGGAGCGACGCCATGGACGCCTCAGACCTCTTCCACTCCATGAGCTCCGCGGGGATCTCCTCGACGAACCGGGAGGCACCGAAGTACTGCGGAGCGCCCCAGCTCGAGCGCACCTCGGCGCGCGTGAGATAGAGGCGCTGGCGGGCTCGGGTCAGGCCCACATACGCGAGCCTGCGCTCCTCCTCCATGTCCTTCAGGTTCCCCGACTCGATCGACCGCATGTGCGGGAAGGTGCCGTCCTCCATGCCTGTCAGGAAGACGACCGGGAACTCGAGGCCCTTCGCGGTGTGGAGCGTCATGAGCGTGACCACTCCGCCGGTGCCCTCGGCGTCAGGAAGCTGGTCGGCGTCGGCGACGAGCGCGACCTTCTCGAGGAAGTCGGTGAGCGTGCCCTCCGGGTTCTCCTCGGAGAACTCTCGGCCGACGGCCACGAGCTCCATGATGTTCTCGATGCGGCTCTGGTCCTGCGGGTCGTCGGAGGCCCGCAGGGTGGTCAGCATCCCGCTGCGGTCGGCGATCGCATCGAGCGCTCCCGCGGGGCCGTTGTCCTCCGCAAGCGAGCGCAGGTCGTCCATCATCGCGACGAAGTCGTTGATCGCGTTCAGCGACCGCGTCGCGAGGCCTGCCTGGTCGGCCTTGCGCAGCGCGGCGCCGAAGCTGGTCGGCGCGACCGCGTTGGCGCGCTGGAGGGTGGCGATCGAGTCGACCGCCGCGTCGCCGATGCCTCGCTTGGGGGTGTTGATGATCCGACGCGTCGCGATGTCGTCGTCCTCGTTCACCACCGCCGCCAGGTAGGCGAGCATGTCCTTGATCTCCTTGCGCTCGTAGAAGCGCGTGCCACCGATCACCTTGTAGGGGATGTCGGCGCGCATGAAGCGCTCCTCGAGCGCGCGGGACTGCGCGTTCGCGCGGTACATGATCGCCACGTCCGACGGCTGGACCTCGTCCTCGCGCATGAGACGCGTGATCTCGCCGGCCACGAACTGCGCCTCGTCCTGCTCGGAGTCCGCGGAGAAGCCGATGATCTTCGCGCCCTCGCCTGCATCGGTCCACAGGTTCTTGGGGCGTCGGCCCTCGTTGTTGGCGATGACCGAGTTGGCCGCGGAGAGGATGGTCTGCGTGGAGCGGTAGTTCTGCTCGAGGTGCACGATGTGCGCCTGCGGGTAGTCCTTCTCGAACTCCAGGATGTTGCGGATCGTGGCGCCGCGGAACGCGTAGATGGACTGGTCGGCGTCACCGACGACGGTGAGCTCGCCGCTCTCCCCGACGAGCTCTCGGACCAGCACGTACTGCGCGTGGTTGGTGTCCTGGTACTCGTCCACGAGCACGTGGCGGAACCGCGCCCTGTACTCGCCGGCGATCTCCGGGTGGTCCTGCATGAGGTGGACGGTCTTCACGATGATGTCGTCGAAGTCGACGGCGTGGGCCGCCTCGAGGCGGCGCTGATAGGGACCGTAGGCGGTCGCCGCGGCGTGGTCGATGCTGAAGCGGCTCACGCCCTCGGCGGCCGCGAGCGCCTGCTCCGGTGAGACGAGCTCGTCCTTGAACGTGCCGATCCGACCCAGGATCGCCTTGGGCGTGAACTTCTTGGGGTCGAGGTCCAGCTCCTTCATGACGAGCTTCATGAGGTTGACCGAGTCGGCGGTGTCGTAGATCGAGAACGACGACCGCAGGCCCGCGGCCTCATGGTGCTGGCGGAGGATCCGCACGCACGCGGAGTGGAAGGTGGACACCCACATGTGGCGCGCCTCGGGACCGACGAGCGCGGCCACGCGCTCCCGCATCTCGCCTGCGGCCTTGTTGGTGAAGGTGATCGCGAGGATCTGGTGCGGACGCGCACGACCCGACTCGAGCAGGTGCGCGATGCGGTGCGTGAGGACGCGGGTCTTGCCCGAGCCCGCGCCCGCGATGATCAGAAGCGCGTGACCTTCGTGAAGGACGGCTTCCGCCTGGGGCGGGTTGAGCCCCTCGACGAGCGGCGACGGGGCTGACTCGGCAGGAGGCGGAGTCGGCTCGGCGGGGTCTGTGAGATCGAAGAGCGCATCCATGACCGGGCCAGTCTAGGTGCAGCGACCGACGCTCGGGACCGGCCACGGCGGTCCGGCCGCGGGGCTCACGCGCGGGCCGTCAGAGCAGCGGATCGTCGGGCAGCCTGCTCGAGGAGGAACGCTCGTAGTGCTGGATCGTGACGACCCTGTTCCGCCCCTTCTCCTTGGCCTGGTAGAGCGCGTCGTCCGCGGCCGCGAGACAGTCGTGGGGGGTGCGCGCGGGGCGCGCGCGGGCGGCACCGATGGACACGGTGACGGAGGTCTCCTTGCCTGCGCACCCGAACCAGGTGTTCTCGATCCGGCGGCGGACCCGCTCGAGGAGACCCTCGAGCTCCGAAGGGAGGATGCGCGCGATGACGACGACGAACTCGTCGCCGCCCCACCGGCTCACGACGTCGAGGTCCCGGAACGAGTCGGCGAGCACGTCGGCGACGGAGGCGATGGCGGCGTCACCGCAGTCGTGGCCGAAGGCGTCGTTGACGTCCTTGAAGTTGTCGAGGTCGAGCACGGCGATCGCGTAGTCGTACCTCTCGTCGCGCTCGAGCTCGGTGAGGCGTTCGATCACCGGGCGACGGTTGACGAGTCCGGTGAGAGGGTCGGTGGTCGCCTGCATCTCGCCGTAGCGCGCTGAGCCCTCGAGGATGTGCCGTGCGGCGGCGAAGCGCAGCTGCAGGACGAGCACGGTCACGAGCACGGCGGACACGGTCAGGAGGTTGTTCGCGACCGAGATGCGGTTGAGGCGCTCGTCCGAGAGCGCCGGCTCCAGGAAGCCGTCGACGCCGACGAACTGGAGCAGCACGAAGATCCCGGAGATGACCAGCGTGAGCGCGAGCCTGAGACCACGCGTGGCGCCGAACATGAGCACGAAGACCGACAGGCCGACGGCGAACAGCTGCAGATCGAAGGACGCGGCCCCCGAGTAGGCGAGGTCGAGGGTGACGACGCCGATCACGTTGATCACGACGACGGCGACTCCGCCGTAGGGGAGGGGAAGCCTGAACGTGGCCACGAGGGCGGCGACCAGCAGCACCGCTGCGCAGGAGAGCACGGCGACGACGGCGTCGGCGCCGGTGGCGATCCCCAGGATCACGGCGGCAAGCGCGGTGAGGATCGAGTAGACGATGTAGCCGCGCGCGAACAGGAGGGTCCTGTGGCTGTCGAGCCGCTCGAGCGAGCGCGCCTGCGCGGGAGAGAGCGCGACGGGCTCGTGCGCGCCGTCGCGGCGACGGTCCAGCGCACGCCACGAGCGCAGCTCGGGGAAGGGGCGACTCTCCATCACACCAAGGTATGGCCGGTGGACGCAAGGGGGTAGGCCTGTTCTGAGCCGGATGTCCGGCTTGCCCATCGGTGCACGTTACCAATATTGCGAATGTCAGTGAGAAGCATCGACGAACGCCTCTCCCTCGAGCACGACCACGCGATCGCGGCCCGACTCCTTCGCCCGATACAGCGCCTTGTCGGCGGCCGTGATCACCTCGTCAGGCGTCTGACCAGGCACGCAGATCGCAGCCCCGATCGACACTGTCGCGACCATCTGCCGCCCCTCGCACGCGCGCTCGGCGCCCCGGACCTCGCGCCTCAGACGCTCGAGCACCTCCGAGGCATCCTCGCGCCGCAGCCCGGGCATGAGCACCAGGAACTCGTCACCGCCCCAACGGCTCACCAGGTCCGACTCGCGGAACACCCGCCGCATGGTCTCCGCCACGTCCCGAATCAGCGCATCGCCGCAGTCGTGTCCCAGATCGTCGTTGACCGCCTTGAACTGATCCACATCCACGAGCGCGACCGTGTAGCCGCCCTCGCCTCCCTCGAACCACTCGGTGAGCCGATCCATCACCGGACGACGGTTGCTGAGCCCCGTCATCTCGTCGGTCGTCGCGCGCAGTTCCGCGAATCGCGCGACCCCCAGCAGGGTCTGCCGGCTCGCCGCGAAGCGGTACTGCATGAGCGCCACATCCGTGGCGACATGCACCGCCATGCCAAGACGCACGAAGGTCTGCGCCGGCTCCACCGAGTCAGGATCCAGGGGGAACAGCACATCGTCCGGGGAGATGCCGAACTCGACGTACAGGAACGCCGCAAGCCCGAACATGCCCGTGACGAGCCTCGCGCCATCCTGCTCCGGGCCCAGGAACACGAACGTGGAGAACAGCAGCCCGATGATCAGCAGGTGCACCTGCGCGTCGAGGAAGACCGCCTGGGCGTACCCGACGACCGCCAGCGTGCCCACGAGGAACACCCCGACGCTCGCAAGGAGGTAGCGGCCGCGCACCGCGGCAACGGTGAGCGCGACGTTGGCCGCGAGCAGCGCGATCGTCCCCGCGACGAGCTCTCCACGTCCCGGACCGTCGCGAAGATGCGTCACGAACACGAGGATCGTGAGCGTCGCCAGCACCACCGAGACCATGTACGTGACGATGACTCGACCCAGCACCGCGGCGACGGCAGCCTGGCGCCGCGTCGCCTGTTCGGGAGACAGCGGCACAGGCGGCGCCACACGCCGCCTCAGACCACCACGCATCGCGTCACTCCCTCAGCCGGGGCGTCCGCAATGGGCGCCCTCTCGTCACATCATCGTCCGCACGAGGGAAAATGCGAACCGATGAGACAGGGATCACTCAGACGATGCGCCGCTGCGCCGCCCAATGCGCGAGCTCATGCCTGCTCGTGAGCTGAAGCTTGTGCAACACCTTGCCCACATGCGTCTCGACCGTCTTGATGGAGATGAACAGCTTCTCCCCCACCTCGCGGTAGGTGTAGCCGCGCGCGATCAGCCGCATCACCTCCTGCTCACGCGC
The DNA here is from genome assembly GCF_030418315.1 of Demequina zhanjiangensis. GTDB lineage: Bacteria > Actinomycetota > Actinomycetes > Actinomycetales > Demequinaceae > Demequina > Demequina zhanjiangensis. Next base: position 229,814 of record NZ_JAUHPV010000001.1, on the reverse strand, counting down.
GGTGAGCTTGTCGAGGTCCTCGTCGGCCTGCGCGACCTCGCCTCCCGCGGCGTTGAACGCGTCGAGCACGAAGCCGGCGAGACGAGGAGAGAACACGGCATCACCTGTCGCGACCCGACGCACCGCGTCGGACAGTTCCGGACCCGAGATCGACTTGGTCACGTAGCCGCGAGCGCCCGCCCGGACCACCGCCACGACGTCCTCGGCCGCGTCGGACACGGACAGCGCGAGCACGCGTGGCGGCACCTCATCGGCGAGGACCTCCGCGAGCACGTCGAGCGCGCCGCCTCCCGTCCCTCCCGGAAGATGCACATCCAGGATCACCACCTGCGGGCGGTGCTCGCGGATCGCCGCGATGGCGGACTCGACGTCGCGCCCCTCGCCCACCACCTCGATGTCGGGGTCGAGCGACTCTCGCACGCCCACACGGATCACGTCATGGTCGTCCACGATGACGACTGTGGTCTGGCTCATCTCTCCTCCTGGCGCGGGATGGTGATCGTGACCTCGGTGCGTCCACCCGGCGTGGACGCGATGCTCGCGTCACCACCATGCCGACGCGAGCGGCCGAGGATCGAGTTCCGGATTCCGGCACGGTCCTCCGGGACGGCCGACGGGTCGAAGCCGGGTCCGGAGTCGCGCACGAACAGCTCGTAGCGGTCCGCCGTCAGCTCGGCGTACACGCTGATCGGCTCGCTTCCATGGCGGGCGGCGTTCTGCGCCGCCTCCTTCGCCGCGTCCACGCCCGCACGCATCGCGTCAGTGGTGGGGGCATCGCCCACGCTCACCACGTCGATCGCCACGCCGTACGCGTCCTCCACCTCGGAGACCGCCCGCTGCAGAGCCGTGGCGACGGAGTCCGCCTCGCTCCGTCGATCCTGGTAGAGATAGCTGCGAAGGTCGCGCTCCTGCGCCCTCGCAAGGCGGGCCACCGCGTCCGGGTCGTCGGCCTTCGCGCGGATCAGCGTGAGCGTCTGCAGCACGGAGTCGTGAAGGTGGGCGGCGATCTCCGCGCGCTCGAACTCGCGGACACGTCGCTCCCTCTCCACCCCCACCTGCCGGATCAGCCGAAGCCACCATGGCGCCAGGACGAGCGCGAGCGCCACGACCGCGACCACCGGCACCACGACCGCACGGAGGATCGGATCATCAGTGAAGTGCTGCTGGGAGAACCACACGAGCGTGAGGATCGCCAGCACGATCCCCAGCACCACGCGGGCCCACGCGTCGCGCGAGAACAGGGCCACCACATCGGGCCTGCGCGCGTCGGACTGCACCGCGCTCTCCAGCGGGCTCCACACCAGCACGAGCGCCGCGGAGAACGCGAAGGCCGGCACCAGCCACGACGCTGCGCCTACGATGCCCCACCGCCGCGCGAGCATCGTCAGCGACATCGCGAGGAGCAGACCACCGAGCGTCACGAGCCACCAGCGCGATTGCGGCGCGCGGCGACGCAAAGGGGTGGCGAGGCGCTGATCGGTCACCCGACCATCGTGGCAGAGGGCACCCCGACGCGTCGTCCCTCCTGAGACGGAGGCGACGGCGCCTCACGGCGCCCATGAATCAGGGGACGAGTCAGGGGGATACCCAATAGCGGCGCACACGACCGCAGCGGGACGATGGATGCAGGACATCGACCCGAGGAGAAGCCATGACCCAGCCACAGGAGCAGCCGGCCCACGAGGCCGCGTTCTTCGCCACGATCAGGTCCTGGGGCCTCATGCGCGGTGACAACGGCCTCGTCGGCGGCGTCATCGAAGGCGTCGGCGAGCGCATCGGCCTCGCCCGGGTGCCCGCTCGACTCCTGTTCCTCCTGATCGCGATCTTCACGAGCGGCCTCGCCGCCCTCGCCTACGCCGCCGGGTGGGGCCTCCTGCCCGACAGGCGCGGAAACATCATCATCCAGAACTTCGGACGCGGCGTCACCAATGTGGGCGCGCTCCTGGGCATCGCGCTTCTCACCCTGATCGGCCTCGGCGGGTTCTCCGACGGCGTCAGCACCCTCGCGCCATGGAACTGGGCCGGAGGGTGGCCGTGGGAGCAGGGTTGGGGATTCCGCAACACCATCGCGCTCGTGTGGTGGTTCGTCGTCGCGGGTGGGATCGCGTGGCTCGTGATCCACCTCATCCAGAAGAACCGCGCCGACGGCTCCGGCCAGGCGGTCCCGCCCGCCCCCGGCGCACCGACCCCTCCCGTCGGCAGCACGACCACCACCCCGGCCGCCCCTCCCGTCTACGCCGCGCTGCCCGGCGAGGCCGGCCCTGGAGCACCCGGCTGGAACGCCGCTGCAGCGACCCCGCCCGCCTCGCAGACCATGCCGCAGGCGCAGCCCCAGGCGGACGCCCACGACCCGGCCGCCCAGGCCTCGGCCCAGGCGCAGGCCGCCGCGCAGCAGCAGGCCTGGCAGGCCCAGCAGCAGGCGCAGCAGCGCGCATGGGAGGCCGAGCAGCGCGCCCGTGCGGCAGCGGCCAACCGTCCGCCCCGCGTGCCCGGCCCTGGCGCTGCCGGCTACCTCACCGCGCTCGCCTGGTTCATCCTGTCCGGCGTCGGAGTGTGGGTCGCGGCCCGGAACGACGTGCTGGCCGTGCACCCGCTCGTCGCCTGGCCCGTCGCCGTGCTGATCGGCTGGGGCGCGATCCTCATCGTGGTCAGCCTGCTCGGCCGACGCCTCGGCTTCCTCGGCTTCCTCACAGTCGCGAGCATCCTGCCAGCCCTGATCATCGGCGCCGGCGCGGACGACCTGCGCGACGCATGGCACGAGACCGGCGCCGCTCTCCCTGCGGGACCCGATGGCGATGAGGTCGCCCAGTCCGTCGAGGACTGGATCCGCGAGAACATCGACCCCGAGTTCACCTTCGAGGACGGAAGCGGTAGCGACGTGGTCGAGTCCGACGGGATCGCGGAGGCCGACGACAACACGGTCACCGACCCCGCGAGCTTCTTCGCCGACTACGCGACGGTGCAGCTGCGCGGCTCGTGCTACACGGACGAGGCGGCGGACTGGCCCACGGCCGACGAGACGCTCGCCTTCAGCGCGATCCCCTCCGACCAGCGCATCGTCGTCACCGCGGAGACGACCTCGCTCACCGTCCCCGCAGGCACCCACCTCACGGTCGAGGCCGACGGGGACGCCTGGGCCACCGTCGCATGGCTCGACCGCGGGCTCGCCTGCGACTTCCTCGCCGGCGACACCACCTACGTGGACCTCGTCGCCGACCCCGACGCACCGACCGTCACCCTCGTCGTCGAGGACGACGCCTACGCCAACACCATCCTCATCCGAGAGACGCCCGTCGTGGCGTCGCCCACCACGGAGGTCCAGGAATGAGCACCACGCTTGCACGCCGCAGCCCCGCCCAGCGACTGGGATGGGCGACCGTCGGCGCCGCCTCGTCCACCGTCGGAGTGCTGGTCGCGTACCGGCTGTCCGGCTACGAGATCGACCTCGAGCTGATCGCGATCATCGCCCTCGCGGCGCTCGGCGTGTGGTTCCTCATCACCGCCGCACTCGCGGGTCGACGCGAGCGGACCGTCGGCATGACGCCCGCCGGCGAGAGCGCCACCACCCCCGTCGAGACGTCGGACTCGGGACCTCGTCAGGGCTGACCACTCCACGACCCGGGTGGCGGTCGTCTCGGCATAGGGTGTCGGGATGACCGCCACGCTCGACGACCTCCTCGCCGCCTTGCGCGCCGGAGAGATGATCCCCTTCAGCTCCGACCTCCAGGCCGTGATGAGCCAGACCAGCCAGGCTGCGCTCCGCCTCACCGGACGCCTCAACTCCGGCTATCACGAGCCGGCCGACGTGCGCGCGATCCTGAGCGAGCTGTTCCACTACGACGTGGACGAGAGCGTCACACTTCTGCCGCCGTTCCACACCGAGTTCGGTCCGAACACGCGGATCGGCAAGCGAGTGTTCCTCAACATCGGTTGCACGTTCCAGGACCAGGGCGGCGTCACCATCGGCGACGACTCCTTCCTGGGCCACCACGTCACCATCGTCACCCAGAACCACGACCTCGCGCCCGAGCGTCGCGGGGACCTCTACCCCGCCCCCGTGACTCTCGGCAAGGGCGTCTGGGTCGGCTCGAACGCCACGATCCTGCCCGGCGTCACCGTGGGCGACCACGCCGTCATCGGCGCCGCCTCCGTCGTCACGAAGGACGTCCCTGCGCGCACCATCGTCGCCGGATCCCCCGCTCGCGTCATCCGCAGCATCGACGACTGACGGGCACACACTGCAGACGCAGAAGGGGCGCCGCCTGCTGGATCCCCAGCGGACGGCGCCCCTTCGAAGCGTCTACTCCCACTCGATGGTGCCCGGCGGCTTGCTCGTCACGTCGAGCACCACACGGTTGACCTCCGCCACCTCGTTGGTGATGCGGTTGGAGATGTGCGCGAGCACCTCGTAGGGCACCCGGCTCCAGTCGGCGGTCATCGCGTCCTCGGAGGACACGGGACGCAGGACGATCGGGTGGCCGTAGGTGCGACCATCGCCCTGGACACCGACCGAGCGGACGTCGGCGAGCAGGACCACCGGGCACTGCCAGATGTCACCGTCCAGGTCCGCCTTGGTGAGCTCCTCGCGGGCGATCGCGTCCGCAGCACGGAGGATCTCCAGGCGCTCCCACGTCACCTCGCCGATGATGCGGATGCCCAGCCCGGGGCCGGGGAACGGCTGACGGCCGACGATCTCCTCGGGGATGCCGAGCTCGCGTCCCACCGCGCGGACCTCGTCCTTGAACAGGGTGCGCAGCGGCTCGACGAGCGAGAACTGCAGGTCATCCGGAAGCCCGCCCACGTTGTGGTGGCTCTTGATGTTCGCCGCACCCTCGCCACCGCCCGACTCGACGACGTCCGGGTACAGCGTGCCCTGGACGAGGAACTCGACGTCCTCGCCGTGAGCCCCGGCCTCCTCGACGACCTGGCGGGCCGAGTCCTCGAACACGCGGATGAACTCGCGGCCGATGATCTTGCGCTTCGTCTCCGGGTCGCTCACTCCCGCGAGCGCGCTCAGGAACCGCTCCTTCTCGTCGCGGATGATGAGGCGCACACCCGTGGAGGCGACGAAGTCCTTCTCGATCTGCTCCACCTCGCCCGCACGCATCAGGCCGTGGTCCACGTGGATGCACGTGAGCTGGTCGCCCACAGCCTTCTGGACGATCGCGGCGGCGACGGCGGAGTCGACTCCGCCCGACAGCGCGCAGATGACCCGCTTGTCGCCCACCTGGGCACGGATGCGCTCGACCTGCTCGTCGATCACGTTCTCGCTGGTCCAGTCGGGCTGGAGCCCCGCGACGCGGTAGAGGAAGTTCTCGATCGCCGCCTGGCCCAGCGGCGAGTGCTTCACCTCGGGGTGCCACTGGACGCCGCACAGCTGCGCGTCGAGGTTCTCGAACGCGGCGACCGGCGCGCCTTCCGTGGTGGCGAGCACTGTGAAGCCCTCGGGAGCCTCGTGCACCGAGTCGCCGTGGCTCATCCAGACCTCCTGGGTCTGGGGGCTGCCGGACAGGGCCGCGCCTGCGTCGGACACGTGGGCCTGGGTGCGGCCGTACTCGCGCAGACCGGTCTTGGCGACGGTGCCGCCGAGCGCCTTCGCCATGACCTGGAAGCCGTAGCAGATCCCCATCACGGGGACGCCGGCGGCGAACAGCGCCGCCTCGTCGTCAAGGTGGGGAGCGCCGTCCTCGTAGACGGACGACGGTCCACCCGAGAGGATGACCGCGGCCGGGTCCTTCTCAAGCATCCGCGCGACCGACATGGTGTGCGGCACGATCTCGGAGTACACGCTCGCCTCGCGGACCCGACGCGCGATCAGCTGCGCGTACTGCGCGCCGAAGTCGACGACGAGGACCGGGCGGTGCTGGGTGGTCTCGTTCACGGGTTCACACTACCGGCGACCTCGCGCGCGATGCGGCGCTCGGCGAAGAACGACAGCAGCGGCACGACGCCTCCCGCAGCCATGTAGATCAGGCGGCCCAGGCCCCAACGCATCCGCGACCACAGCATGACCACAGTGATCAGGTAGGCCACATAGATCCAACCGTGGATGATCGCGACGCCTGAGAAGAACGAGTCGACGGGGCCGTCGGTCAGGTCGATGAACGGCAGATACCTCAGCAGACCCACGAACACCGTAATCAGGAACACGCCCGTGATGATCGCCATCGCGCGGTAACGCGTCAGCGCCCCCGCGAGCTTCGGGTCGCGGGCGCCGTCCGACGCTGCGGTGGTCTCAGGCTCGGCGGCCGGGTCTGTCACTGGTCCTCCTGGGGTCGGGGATCCGCGTCCCCGTCGGGACGCACGCGCCCATTGTCACGCATCCACCGCACGGCGACGAACGCGGCGAAGGCGCCGAAGATCCACCACTCGATCGCATACGCGGCGTTGCGGATGTTCGTCTCCTGCGTCGGCTCGAGCGGCTCGAGCGGGCTCCAGCCCTCGACTGCGTCGTAGGACACGAGCACCGCCGAGTACAGCGGCGGCTCCCACGACTGCGCAAGGCCCGAGGTCGACGCCGCGCCCACGGCCGTCGCATCGACGTCCGAACCGGTCGGAGCAGGCACCGCGGCCTCCGAGGCCCGCAGATACCCCTCCAACGTCACAGGGCCCTCCGGCACGTCCACGGCAGGGGTCGCGTCGGCCGGGGCCCACCCGGCGATCACCGCGAGCGTCGCCGCCTGGCCGGTGCCCGTCGCGTCGGCGTCGACGGTGAAGGCGCGCACCAGCAGCTGCGCGTCCTGACCCTCCACCTCGCGACCCGTGACGACGAACACCTCCGCGTCGGCCCACTCCCCGTCCACGATCACCTGACGCCCGATCTCAGGTCCCGACGGGTCGCCCGGGGACACCACCTCCGCGAGCGGCACCGCCGCCTCCGGGTAGACGGTGCGTCCGGTCTCGTGCGCGCGGGTCCACTGCCACCAGCCGAGCGAGCCCGTCACCGCGATCGCGGCCAGCATGATGACGGTCGCCAGCATCAGGGCGCCCCAGCGAAGGCGCCCGCGCGTCCCGCTCACGCGTCCGTGCCGCTCGGCCGCGCCGCGGCCCGCGTCGCCCGCAGATGCGCCTGCAGCGCGCGATCCGCGTCGGAGCCCGGCGCAAGATCGTGGATCGAGCGCACGCACACCTGGTTGCGTCCGCCCGCCTTCGCCTCGTACAGCGCGTCGTCGGCGCGCTTGATGACCCGGTGGCTCATCTCGTCCTCGAGCCCGTCGGCGAGGCCGATCGAGATCTGCACCTCATGCGAATGGCCGGTGCACGGCACCACGTGGTCGGCGACGATCCGGCGGATCCGCTCCATCATCACCTGCGCGTCGTCCACCGCCACGCCAGGCATGACGAACAGGAACTCCTCGCCACCCCAGCGGCCGATCGTGTCGGTGACCCGCAGCTCCTGACGCAGGCGTCGCCCAACCGTCGCGAGCACACGGTCACCGCACTGGTGGCCGTACGTGTCGTTCAGCTTCTTGAAGTGGTCCAGGTCCGCGATCGCCAGGCAGAACGCACCCGACCCCTGACGCGACAGGTCCTCGAGCACGTCCAGCACAGGCCGCCGGTTGGGCAGGCCCGTCAGGGTGTCGGTGTTCGCCAGATACTCCGCGCGGGCAGTCGCCTCCACCGCCTGCTTCCAGGCCTGGGTCGCGCGCGCATGCGCCGTCATCGCGAAGGCGGTCGTCACCAGGGCCGTCAGCACCGCGTTCAGCGTGAACATCACCGACAGCGACTGCTCCGACACCTGCACGATCGCGCTCGAGCTCGGCAGCAGGAACTGACAGACCACGAACACGATCGCGGCCCCCGCGCCGAACAGCCACCGCAGCACGCGCTGCGCGTCCGTGAAGACGAGGATCGCGAGCGCACCGCCGGAGATCAGGTACAGGTGCACCCCTGACTGCCAGCCCAGATACCGCGTCGACACGACGATCTGCAGGATCATGAGGGTGAGCACCAGCAACGCGCCCTGGAGCTGGAGCCCACGACGCACCAGCACCACGCCGGCGAGCAGCGCGACCATGCACAGCAGATCGACCGCGATCAGACCCGCGAGCGCCTCGCGGTCGTACACCAGGAACACCGCCGAGTAGCCCGCGGAGAGCGCGGCGACCAGCACCATGACGGCCTGGATCGTGCGCGAGGGTGCGCCAAGGTAGCTGTCACGCAGGTTGACGGCGCCGCTGATCGGCGCGGCCTCAGCGCTCATGCGGATCCGGCTCCTTGCTCGCGGGGACGGCGGGGCCGACCACCCCGTGCGGCCCCCACCCTATGTCCACGCGCATCCCCAGCGCTAGGCGTCGGCGTCGGTGCCTCGCGGACGTGCGCGCTCGCGAAGCACGACGCCCCGCACGTTGTTGCGGCCGTCGCGCTTCGCCTCGTAGAGCTGCGCGTCGGCGCGCGCGAGCACGATGTCGATCGGTGCGGGGCGCTCGACGCGCACGACCCCCGCCGAGATCGTCACCCTCTCGCTGCCGCTCTCCCCGGTGACCTCGTGGTCGATGGCGAGGCGCGCGGCCTCGAGGAGGCTGAGCGAGTCCTGCAGCCCTGTCTGCGGCATCAGCACCAGGAACTCCTCGCCTCCCCATCGCGAGATCGCGACGGTCCGAGGGAGCGAGTCGCGCAGCATGCGCGCGATGTCGGCCAGCACGTCGTCACCCGCCTGGTGACCCAGGTGGTCGTTGACCTGCTTGAAGTGGTCCACGTCGACGATCGCGAGCGAGAAGTCGCCCTCGCGCTGCACCGCCTGCAGCTCAGGCTCGATCCCGCGCCTGTTGTACAGGCCCGTCAGCGCGTCCGTGACGGCGATCTGCCGCGCCTCCTCGAGCAGCAGGGCGCTCTTTCCCCGCTCCCGCTGCAGGTACCCGTAGTTGAAGTAGCCGACCAGGAACACGAACAGCGCGGCCGCGCCCATGTTGTAGATCCCGATCGCCGACAGCCACCAGTCGGGAACATCGACGCGAGGGGCGTCGAACGCGGGCAGCGCCACCAGCAGCGCGGCCGCGGCGACGCCGAACGCCGAGGCGAGCAGCCCCCACCGCCAGCGGCTCGGCAGGAACACCACGTAGACGAGTCCGCCGAGAAGCAGGAGGTGCAGCTCGAACCGGGCCCGCTCCGAGAACAGCGCCGCAAGGTAGACGAACTGGATGATCGGCAGGCCCACACCGACGAGGGTGGCGGCGACGTGCAGTCCGCGGCCGTTGAAGAACACCGCGACCAGCAGCGCGGCGATCATCGCCACGTGCGCGATCGCGGGCCCGAGGGTCTGCGGCCATGCCGCCACGGCGATCATGATCGCGATCGGCGTGTTCGTGACGGAGGACAGCAGGAAGAAGTGGTTGGACCCCTGGACGGTGCGCACCAGGCCCTCAGGCACCTTCTCAGCGCCGCGGTCCGAGGCACGCGCGAACCACGCCCCGGCTCGCTCGAGCGCGCGAGAGCTCATCGCGCCCACCCCCAGACTCCGGCCCGACGCGTGGGCCTTGGCGAGCATGCCCAAGGGGGCATGCCTTGTCTCGGAGTGTAGGGCCGAGCTCTGACGCCACGCGACGACGCGTTGCACAACTCACATTCTCAACGGTGCGAAGCCGTACAACCTGGACGAACGGCCGCTCTCAGGACCTTGGGCCCTCAGTCGCAGACCACCACTGCCGAACACGTGCCATTCTTGAAGTCGTGTCTAGAAGCATCTACATCGCCTCCACTGAGGGCGACACAGGCAAGTCCACCATCGCCCTGGGCATCACAGCGATGCTCTCCCGCACCGTCGGGCGCGTCGGGATCTTCCGTCCCGTGGCACGCGTCGCCGACGGCTCCGACTACGTCCTCCAGCTCCTGCTCGGCCACGACGGCGTCGACCTGACGTACGAGGAGTGCGTCGGCGTCACCTACGACGACGTCCACGCCAACCCCGAGGCGGCGCTCGCCACGATCGTGCAGCGCTACCACGAGGTCGAGCGCAAGTGCGATGCCGTCGTCATCGTCGGCACCGACTACACCGACAAGTCCGCCGCAGCCGAGTTCGAGCTCAACGCCCGCATCGCGGCCAACCTGGGCGCGCCCGTCGCGCTCGTGGTGCGCGGCATGGACCGCACCCCCACCGAGATCGCGCAGACGGTCGACGGCGCCCGCAAGGAGATGGAGAACAACCACGCGCGCGTCGCGGCGGTGTTCGCCAACCGTTGCGAGCCGTCCGACGTCGAGGAGATCGCACGTCTGCTGCCCGAGGGCCTCGCCGGCGGCGCGCTCCCCGAGGAGCCGCTGCTCGTCGCCCCGTCGCTCGCGTCCCTGATCTCGGCGGTCAACGGCACCGTGATCTCCGGATCGCCCGATCTGATGTCGCGTGAGGTCTCCACGATCGTCGTGGGCGCCATGAGCCCCGAGCACCTGCTCGGCCGCCTCAAGGAGGGTGCGCTCGTCGTCACCCCCGGCGACCGCGCCGACACGCTGCTCGCGCTCCTGACCGCCCACGCGGCAGGTGGCTTCCCCGCCCTGTCGGGCGTGATCCTCAACGGCGGCTTCGAGCCCGCCGAGCCGATCCGCCGCCTCATCGACGGCCTGGGCTCGTCCCTGCCGATCGCGACCACCGAGCTCGGCACCTACGACACGGCCAGCACCTGCTGGGCGACCCGAGGCCGCCTGAACCGCGAATCGCAGCTCAAGGTGGACACCGCGCTCGCGATGTTCGACTCGCACGTGGACGCCGAGGCGCTCACCCGCCTGCTCGACGTGGCCCGCACCGACGTGGTCACGCCGCTCATGTTCGAGAACCGCCTGCTGGACCGCGCCCGCGGCTCCGTGAAGCACATCGTGCTCCCGGAGGGCAGCGACGACCGCATCCTGCGCGCCGCCTCGACCCTGCTGCGCCGCAACGTCGTCGAGCTCACCATCCTGGGCGACGAGTCTGCGATCCGCGCCCGTGGCGCCGAGCTCGGCCTCGACCTGGACAAGGCGCGCATCGTCTCGCCCCACGACGAGGAGTACGTGTCCCGCTTCTCGCAGAAGTACTACGAGCTGCGCAAGCACAAGGGCGCGACCATGGACGTCGCACGTGACCGCGTCCAGGACGTCAGCTACTTCGGCACGATGATGGTTCAGGAGGGCGACGCCGACGGCATGGTCTCCGGCGCCGCTCACACCACCGCCCACACCATCACGCCGTCGTTCCAGATCATCAAGACCATCCCCGGCACCTCGATCGTGTCGTCGGTGTTCCTCATGTGCCTCGCGGACAGGGTCCTCGTGTACGGCGACTGCGCCGTCAACCCGGACCCCACGGCTGAGGAGCTCGCGGACATCGCCATCTCGTCGGCCGCGACCGCCGAGCAGTTCGGCATCGACCCCAAGATCGCGATGCTGTCCTACTCGACCGGCGAGTCCGGCCGCGGCTCGGACGTCGACAAGGTGCGCGAGGCCACGGCGATCGTCAAGGAGCGTCGCCCCGACCTCCTGGTCGAGGGACCCATCCAGTACGACGCCGCCGTCGACCCGTCGGTCGCGGCATCCAAGGCGCCGGGCTCACCTGTGGCGGGCCAGGCGACCGTGCTGGTCTTCCCCGACCTCAACACCGGCAACAATACGTACAAGGCAGTGCAGCGCTCCGCAGGCGCCGTGGCGATCGGCCCGGTCCTGCAGGGACTGCGCAAGCCCGTCAACGACCTCTCCAGGGGCGCCCTGGTGCAGGACATCGTCAACACGGTGGCCATCACGGCCATCCAGGCACAGCAGATCGACTCGGAAGGTTGAGGCAGACAGTGGCAGTGAACTATGAGGGGATCGCCCTGGTCCTCAACTGCGGGTCCAGCTCGGTGAAGTACCAGGTGGTCGACACCACCAAGGAGGAGCCGCTGGCCTCCGGCATCGTGGAGCGCGTGACCGATCACGCGGTCGCGATCCAGGAGATCATCGCGACCCTCGGCGAGCCCGGCTCGGGCGTGGACCTCGGCGCGCTGACGGTCGTCGGCCACCGCGTGGTCCAGGGAGGCGAGGAGTTCTCCGCGCCCACCATCATCGACGACGACGTGGAGCGCGGCATCGCCAAGCTCTCCGTCCTCGCGCCGCTGCACAACCCCGGCCACGTGGCCGGCATCTCGGCGGCCCGCTCGGCCTTCCCGCAGATCCCGCACGTCGCGGTGTTCGACACGGCGTTCCACACGACGCTCCCCGAGGAGGCCTACACCTACCCTCTCGACATCCGGGTGGCCAAGGAGCACGGCATCCGCAAGTACGGGTTCCACGGCACGTCGCACGGCTACGTGTCCCGCGAGGCCGCCCGCCTCATGGGCAAGGACCCCAAGGACGTCAACATCATCACGCTGCACCTGGGCAACGGCGCCTCCGCCGACGCCGTCCAGGCCGGCCGCGCCGTCGACACGTCCATGGGCCTCACCCCGCTGGACGGCCTCATGATGGGCTCGCGCACCGGCACGATCGACCCGGCCGTCGTGTTCCACCTGCACCGTGCTGCCGGCATGTCGATCGACGAGATCGACACGCTGTTCAACAAGCAGTCGGGCCTGCTCGGCATGTGCGGCTACTCGGACCTGCGTGACGTGCACAAGGCGATCGAGGCAGGCAGCCACGAGGCTCGTCTCGCGCTCGACGTGTACACGCGTCGCATCAAGATGTACGTCGGCCAGTACCTCGCAGTCATGGGCGCCGTGGATGCGATCGTGTTCACCGCCGGCGTCGGCGAGAACGACGACATCGTCCGCCTCGAGTCGATGAAGGGCCTCGAGGGCCTCGGCATCAAGATCGACGAGGAGCGCAACGCCGGCCGCAAGAAGCAGGCCGCGCTCGTCTCCTCGGACGACTCCGCGGTGCAGATCTGGGTGGTCCCCACGAACGAGGAGCGCGAGATCGCGCTCCAGTCGATCGCGGCGGTCTCCTGACCTGACTCCGGCGCGTCCAGCGCCGCCACGAGGGCCCGCATCCCGTCAGGGGTGCGGGCCCTCGTGCGTCTCCCACCCCGCGTCCCGACACTCTGAACCAATCTGCGATGCGACACGCCAGCGTGTCGCGGGGCGATGTGGAGTGTCGCCGGGGTGTCGGCGCTGGGATTGGTTCGAAGTGTCGGGTCTGTGCCTGCAGGACGAGCACGCGCACGGCTGGCGTGGGAGCCGCGGGCGAGCGCGGGTCGCACGGGCGGAGTGCGGCTCCTCGGGCCATCTGGGACCTCGCGCCCCGACGCCCCTGCCTCGACAGCCGTAGGTTGGAGGCATGCTTGCCGCCTACGCCGCCCGATTCAGCCCCGACGACCCGGCCTCGGCCCTCGAGGTGGGCGACCGCCCCGAACCCGAGAGCCGCGACAACTGGACGACGGTCGACGTCCGTGCCGCGTCGATCAACCACCACGACCTGTGGAGCCTCAAGGGCGTCGGCCTGTCGGAGCAGCAGCTGCCGATGATCCTGGGCTGCGACGCCGCAGGCGTGGCGCCCGACGGCACCGAGGTCGTGGTGCACGGCGTGATCGGCGCCGACGGTCATGGCGTGGGACCCAGGGAGCCGCGCAGCATCCTGTCGGAGCGCTACCCCGGCACGCTCGCGGAGAAGGTGTCCGTGCCCATCGCCAACCTGATCCGCAAGCCGAAGGAGCTGAGCTTCGAGGAGGCCGCCTGCCTCCCGACCGCGTGGCTGACCGCCTACCGCATGCTGTTCCACGGCGCGGGTCTGAAGCCCGGCGACTCGGTGCTCGTGCAGGGCGTCGGTGGCGGCGTCGCGAGCGCCGCGATCATGCTGGGGGCCGCGTCGGGCCTCGAGGTCTTCGCGACCTCCCGCAGCGAGCGCAAGCGTGAGGCCGCGCTCGGGATGGGCGCCGTCGCCGCGGTGGAGCCTGGCGATCGTCTGCCGACTCGCGTCGACGCGGTGATCGAGACCGTGGGGCGCGCCACGTGGAAGCACTCGATCGCGTCCGTCAAGAACGGCGGCACGATCGCGATCGCGGGACACACGACGGGCGACCCCGAGCCCGCCCTGCTGACCCGCGTGTTCTTCCACGAGCTGCGCATCCAGGGCGTGACCATGGGCACGCGTGAGGACCTGGCAGCCCTGATGAACCTGCTCGTGCGGACAGGCCTGCGGCCCACGATCGATCAGGTGGTGCCACTGACGCAGGCCCGCGAGGCGATCGACCGGGTCGCCTCGGGCGAGCACCTGGGCAAGGTCGTCGTCTCCGTCTCCTGACGGCTCCGGCGTCAGATCCGCGACTCAGAGCGCGCGGAGCCAGTCGCGGATCATCTGCACGCCGCCCATGGTGGCGGCGTCGCCGTGATCGCGCGCCTGCTGACGCAGCTCGGTCACGGACAGGCCCCACGCGCGCAGATCCGAGGTGTGCCCTATGAGCCACTGCTCGATCGCCTCCGGATCGGCCTCGGGATGGAACTGCACTGCGAGCCATGGCCCGAGCGAGAAGGCCTGGTGCGCATTGGCGGCATTGCTCGCGAGCAGCACGGCCCCGTCGGGCAGGCCGAAGGTGTCGGCATGCCAGTGGAGCACAGGGTTGCAGTCGAGCGCCCGGAGGGCGGACGCGCGGCCCGCGTCGGTGAGGTCCACGACGCCGTAGCCGACCTCGCGGACGCCGGGTGTGACCTCGGCCCCGGCCGCGAGCGCCATGAGCTGGGCGCCCAGGCAGACGCCGATCGTCGGGAACTCGCGGCGGGCCTCCAGCAGCGCCCTGACCTCCTTGAGCACGGGGTAGGTCTCGGAATCGGGTGCGTCGATGGGACCGCCGAGCACGATGGCGATATCGGCTCGCGCGGCCTCCCCCACGTCGTCCACGCCCACGTCCAGGTAGCGGACCTCGTAGCCGTGGGCGCGAATCTCCGCCTCCCACGTGCCGAGGTGCTCAAACGCGACGAAGCGGACGACGTCGCATCTCACTTCTTGAGGCCTGCCCGCTTCGCGAGGATGCCGGAGATGACGCGCCATCCGATGAGGAACGCCGCGAGGAACAGGCCGGCGACGATGATGAACGACACCTGCACGCCCTGACCGCTCGCGAGTCGCAGCAGCATCCCGCCGACGAGGGTCGACGCCCACACGGGCACGCCTGTCGCCTTCCAGTCGCAGGGGTGCTTCCATCCGCGGGCGATCACCCAGCCGATGCCTGCACCTGCCAGGAAGGGCCATGCGGTCGTGGCGAGGCCAAGCCCGGCGTCACCGAGGATGCCCTCGTCGTGGCTCGCTCGTCCGATGGCCGAGAACACGATGATCGCGCCCGCGTCGAGCGCGGCGGCGCCGATCGCTGCCTGCCTGATGTTCACGTGACGTCCCTTCGTCGCCGACGGACATGCGGCCCTCCCCTGCCCGTCACCACCGCATCGTCCCGCACCACGGAGGCGGGACGGTCACGACACCCCGCTGTCGCTCAGCGACGCCACGGCGCGCGCGATCCTCCGCTCGCGCACCTCGGCCGACGGCGCGGTCATCAGGGGGTGGAGCATGCTGAAACGCTCCGCCCGGGAGAGAGCCTCGAAGCGAGCGCGCGCGCCAGGGACGGCGTCGAGCGCCGCGAGCAGATCGTCGGGCGTCACGGCGTCAGCCGACCCGGCATACGCACGGTCCCAGCGTCCGTCGGCCTTGGCGGCCTCCACCTGCTCGCGCCCGCTGGGCCGCATCCGACCCTCGGACTCGAGCCGAGCGATGTGCTCGACGTTGCGCGCGGACCACATGGACCGACGTCTGCGGGGCGTGAATCGCTGGAGGAAGGTGCGCTCGTCATGCGACCGTTTCTGGCCGTCGATCCAGCCGCTGCAGAGCGCCTCGTCGAGCGCCTCCGCGTACGAGAGCGAGGTGGGCTCGGTGGTGCCCTTCTTCGCGAGGACGAGCCACACCCCGTCGGACGATGCCTCGTGCTGGTCGAGCCAGTCCCGCCAGGCGCGGGCGTCGGCGACGCAGAGGAGCTCGTCGGGGCTCGGGGCTGCCATGGCGCCAGTGTAGGCAGGGCCACTGACGCGACTACCCTTGTCGGGTGGCTCATCTCCTTGGCGCAGAATCTCTGTCGATCGACTTCGGCACCGGTCCGGTCCTGAACGACGCGACGATCGGCTTGGAGGACGGCGACCGCATCGGCATCGTGGGCGCGAACGGCGCCGGCAAGTCGACGCTGATGAAGGCCCTCGCCGGCCGTCAGGAGCCGCACAGCGGCCGGGTGACGACGGCCCGCGGCACGCGCCTGGGCGTGCTCGATCAGTCCGACCGCGTGGACCCGGACCAGACGGTGCTGCACGCGATCGTCGGGGACGCCGACGAGCACGAGTGGGCGGCCGACCCGAGGATCCGCGACGTCATGTCCGGCCTGGTGCCCGACCTCGACGCCGACGCGCTCGTCGCGAGCCTGTCCGGTGGCCAGCAGCGTCGCGTCGCCCTCGCGAAGGTGCTGGTGGGCGACCACGACGTCGTCTTCCTGGACGAGCCGACGAACCACCTGGACGTGGACGGCGTGGTGTGGCTCGCGGAGCACCTGAAGCGCCGCTGGAGCGCGAACCGCGGCGCCCTCTTGGTCGTCACCCACGACCGCTGGTTCCTGGACGAGGTCACGAACCGCACCTGGGAGGTGCACGACGGCATCGTCGAGTCGTACGAGGGCGGCTACGCGGCCTACGTGCTGCAGCGTGTGGAGCGCGACCGCATCGCGGCGGCGACCGAGCAGAAGCGCCAGAACCTCATGCGCAAGGAGCTCGCCTGGCTGCGCCGCGGCGCCCCGGCCCGCACGTCCAAGCCCAAGTTCAGGATCGATGCCGCGAACGCGCTCATCGAGGATGTGCCGCCGATCCGCGACTCGATCCAGCTGCATCGCATGGCGGCGTCGCGCCTGGGCAAGGATGTGGTGAACCTGGTGCGTGCGGGCGTCACCTACGGCTCCGGCGACAGAGCCAAGGAGGTGCTGCGCGAGGTCGACTGGAACATCGGCCCAGGCGAGCGCACCGGCATCCTGGGCGAGAACGGCGCGGGCAAGTCGACGCTGCTGAAGCTGATCACGGGCGAGCTCGAGCCCACGTCGGGCCGGGTGAAGCGCGGCATGACCGTGAGGGTCGCGACGCTCAGCCAGCAGCTCGCGGAGTTGGAGGAGCATGCCGAGGAGCGGGTCTCCGCGCTCGTGAAGCAGTACTCCTCCATCACGCTGTCCGACGGCAACGAGATGAGCCCCACCCAACTGCTTGAGCGGCTGGGCTTCACCTCGGCGCAGTTGAAGACCCAGGTGAAGCGACTCTCGGGCGGCCAGCGTCGTCGCCTCCAGCTGCTCGTCGTGCTGCTGAGTGAGCCGAACGTGCTGGTGCTCGACGAGCCGACGAACGACCTGGACACCGACATGCTCGCCGCGCTCGAGGACCTGCTGGACTCGTGGCCAGGCACGCTGATCGTGGTCAGCCACGACCGCTACCTCATGGAGCGTGTCACCGACCAGCAGTTCGCGGTGCTCGACGGCGGCCTGCGCCATCTGCCCGGCGGGGTCGACGAGTACGTCTCCCTTCAGCGGGCGCGCAAGTCGGGCTCGGGCGGGGTGGGCACGTTCGGCCCCGACGCGTCGACGGGCTCCGACTCGCAGGCCGCGGCCGCGGCGGTGGTGACGAACGTGCTCGGCGGCGAGGACACGCCTGCGCCGACGCTCAGCGGCGCGGAGCTCAGGGCGCTGCAGAAGGAGCTCACGAGCGTCGAGCGCCGCATGGGCAAGATCGGCGAGCTTACCGAGGGCATCCACCACGAGATGCTGATGCACGACCAGACCGACTTCGCGGGACTCGCGAAGCTCAACAAGCGCATCGGCGAGCTCGAGGACGAGAACGCGGAGCTCGAGGAGAGGTGGCTCGAGCTGTCGGAGCGGCTGGGCTGAGGAACGCTCGCGCTTGACACGCCGGGATACGCTGAACGGCGTGAAGCTGTAGCACCCATGCACGTCCCGCGCCCGAGGCCTCTGCCCGGCGGGAACCGTCCCGATCCTCGAGGACGCCCATGGCTGCCACCCACCCACTCCATTCCGACAACGCCGCGACCCAGCTGATCGCTGACGGCGTCTCCTTCTCCTACCCGGACCGCCGCGTCCTCACCGACGTGTCGCTCACCATCTCGGGCGGCGAACGCGTCGGCCTGATCGGCGAGAACGGCTCGGGAAAGTCGACGCTGCTGCGGCTCGCCGCCGGCGCCCTGACTCCCGACACCGGCGCGGTGCGCGCGATCGCGCCCGGAGGACGGGCGCCGACACTCGGCCTGCTGCACCAGGAGCCGCCGTTCACGGCTGCAGAGACCGTCGCGGAGGCCCTCGAGCGGGCGGTCTCCCCCGCGCGCCGCGCTGCGGAGAGCGTCGACCACTGGGGCGAGGCGATCGCGCAACAGCCCGAGGATGCGAAGGCGGCAGAGTCGTTCGCGGCCGCGCTCGAGGAGGCGGAGCGCCTCGACGCATGGACCATCGAGGCGCGCATCGGCACGATGCTCGACGGCTTGGGACTGATCGACATCCCTGGCGAGCGGCCCACGGGACGACTCTCGGGCGGCCAGCGCGCGCGCCTCTCCCTGGCGTGGCTCCTGCTCGCGCAGCCAGATGTGCTGCTGCTCGACGAGCCGACCAACCACCTGGACGACGCGGCGACGAGCCATCTGGTGGCGGTGCTGCGGGCGTGGCGGGGTCCCGTCGTCCTGGCGAGCCACGATCGTGCGTTCCTCGACGAGGTGGCGACGACGCTCGTCGACCTGGACCCGGCGCCCGTCCCCCACCGCCTGGCGAGCGCGGTCGAGGACGGCGGTCCTGGCTCGGGCGTGGGCGCGACCCGCTACGGAGGCAGCTTCACGCAGTACCTCGCCGACCGTGAGGCGACGCGGCAGCGCTGGGAGCGCCAGTACCGCGACGAGCAGGCGGAGCTGAGGCGGCTGCGGGCGGGCGTGCGAGACAGCCACCAGGTGGGGCACGCGGACTGGAAGCCCCGCACGGAGGGGCGGGCGGCGCAGAAGTTCTACGCGGATCGCAATGCGACCGTGGTCGCGCGCCGGGTCAACGACGCACGTTCGCGACTCGAGGACCTGGAGGAGCGGCAGATCAGGAAGCCGCCCACGCCGCTCGCCTTCGGCGGGCTCGACGCCGGGAAAGTGGGGCGCTCACCCGCCTCCACGGTCGGCCACGCGGCAGTCGCGGCCGACGTGACGGTGGCCCGCCGCCTCGCCCCCCTCTCGCTCGCGGTGGCGCCCGGCGAGCACCTGCTGATCACCGGCGCCAACGGGTCCGGCAAGTCGACGCTCCTGGCGGTGCTCGCGGGCAGGCTTCCCGCGACCGGAGGATCGTGGAGCATCGGGCCCGGCCTGAGCATCGGCCTGCTCGCTCAGTACCCCAGGATCGACGACCCGGCGCACCGGGGCCCTGGACTCACCGCGCGGCAGGCGTACGAGGACGCGACCGGGCCGAACCGTCCGGCGCTGTCATCGTTCGGGCTGCTCCACGGCAGGGACGAGAACAGGCCCGCCCTGAGCCTGAGCGTCGGGCAGCAGCGTCGACTGGCACTGGCGATCGTGCTCGCAGATCCACCCGACGTGCTGCTGCTCGACGAGCCGACGAATCACCTGTCGCTCGCGCTCGTGACCGCGCTCGAGGAGGCGATCCCGGCGTACGCGGGCACGGTGATCGTCGCGTCGCACGACCGCTGGCTGCGGGAGCGGTGGTCGGGTGAGCGGCTCCACCTGGAGTGACCGCGCGCAACCTGAGGTCTCGCGTCACGGGAGCGCCGCCGTCGTCGAAATCCGTCGAAACCGCGTCACGCGCCCGATTTGCGCCCCTGATCCTAGGACCTTGGCCGCGCGATGTGAACGTTAACCGTGCCATCCTGAAGTCACCGTCAAGACGGAGGACAGCAATGATGCAGAACCCTTGGTCGTACCGCGCGACCGACGCCGCAAGCCCCGAGGAGGTCGAGGGGATCGACCGTTGGTGGCGTGCCACCAACTACCTCTCGGTCGGTCAGATCTACCTGCTCGACAACCCCCTGCTCCGTGAGCCGCTCACCCGCGATCACGTGAAGCCCCGCCTGGTCGGCCACTGGGGCACGACTCCGGGCCTGAACTTCATCTACGCGCACCTGAACCGCATGATCAAGGCGCGTCAGCAGCCCACGATGTACATCATCGGACCCGGCCACGGCGGCCCGGGCCTGGTGGCGTCCAGCTTCCTGGACGGCACCTACACGGACACGTACCCGGACATCTCGAACGACGAGGCGGGCCTCAAGCGCCTGTTCAAGCAGTTCTCGTTCCCGGGCGGCATCCCGTCGCACGTGGCGCCGGAGACCCCCGGATCGATCCATGAGGGCGGCGAGCTCGGCTACGCGCTGAGCCACGCCTACGGTGCGGCGTTCGACAACCCCGACCTGCTTGTCGCTGCCGTCGTGGGCGACGGCGAGGCCGAGACGGGCCCGCTGGCCACCTCGTGGCATTCGAACAAGTTCATCAACCCCGCCACCGACGGCGTCGTGCTGCCGATCCTGCACCTCAACGGCTACAAGATCGCGAATCCGACCGTCCTGGCCCGCATCTCCGAGCAGGAGCTGATCGACCTCATGAAGGGGTACGGCCACAAGCCGCACATCTTCGAGGCCGGCATGGATGACGAGTCGCACGAGTCCATCCACCGTCGCTTCGCGGCCATGCTCGACGAGGTCATGGACGAGATCGCCGCGATCAAGGCCGAGGCCAAGGTGAACCCGAACATGGAGCGCCCGATGTGGCCCATGATCGTGATGCGCACCCCCAAGGGCTGGACCTGCCCGCCCAAGATCGACGGCAAGATCACCGAGGGCTCGTGGCGCGCCCACCAGGTGCCGCTGAGCTCGGCGCGCGACACCGACGAGCACCTCCACACGCTCGAGGACTGGCTGCAGTCCTACGGGCCGGACGAGCTGTTCGACGAGGACGGCGCACCGCTGCCCGCGACGACCGCCATGGCACCCGAGGGCGACCTGCGCATGTCGGCACGCCCCGAGGCCAACGGCGGCCTGCTCATGCAGGACCTCAAGCTGCCCGACTTCCGTGACTACGCGGTGGACGTGCCGGTGCCCGGCTACGGGCCGCACGAGGCGACCAAGGTGCTCGGCGGTTACCTCAAGGGCGTCATGGCGAACAACACGGACAACTTCCGCATCTTCGCCCCGGACGAGCTCGCCTCCAACCGCATCCAGGCGGTGCTGGACGTCACGAACAAGGTGTGGAACGCCCGGTCCGAGTTCGACGACGAGCACATGGCCCACGAGGGCCGCGTCGTCGAGATGCTGTCGGAGCACCAGTGCCAGGGTTGGCTCGAGGGCTACCTGCTCACCGGTCGCCACGGCCTGCTGACCTCGTACGAGGCGTTCATCCACATCATCGACTCGATGTTCAACCAGCACGCCAAGTGGCTGAAGGTGTCGCAGGAGCTGCCGTGGCGTCGGCCCATCCCGTCGCTCAACTACCTGCTGTCGAGCCACGTGTGGCGTCAGGACCACAACGGCTTCTCGCACCAGGACCCGGGCTTCATCGACCACGTGGTCAACAAGAAGGCCGAGGTGGTCCGGGTCTACCTGCCGGCCGACTCGAACACGCTGCTCAGCACGTACGACCACTGCCTCCGCTCGCGCGACTACGTGAACGTGGTCATCGCGGGCAAGCAGCCTCAGGCGTCGTGGCTCACGATGGACCAGGCAGTCGACCACTGCACCCGCGGTGCCGGCATCTGGGAGTTCGCATCCAACGTGCCTGCCGGCGAGGAGCCCGACGTGGTGATCGCCGGCATCGGCGACGTGCCCACCATGGAGGCGCTCGCGGCGGTCGACATCATCCGCGAGGAGCTGCCCGACCTCAAGGTGCGCTTCGTCAACGTCGTGGACCTCATGCGTCTGCAGCCGGAGAAGGAGCACCCGCACGGCATGTCGGACCGTGAGTTCGACCAGCTCTTCACCACGGACAAGCCGATCATCATGGCGTACCACGGCTACCCGTGGCTGATCCACCGCCTCACGTACCGCCGCACCGGCCACAACAACCTGCACGTGCGCGGCTACAAGGAGGAGGGCACCACGACCACGCCGTTCGACATGGCGATGCTGAACGACATCGACCGGTACCACCTGGTCATGGACGTGATCGACCACGTGCCGAGCCTCGGCACCAAGGCGGCCTCGCTTCGTCAGAGGCTCTTCGACCAGCGGCTCGCCGCCCGTCGCTATGCCCGGGAGTTCGGAGAGGATATTCCCGAGGTGGCGAACTGGGTCTGGCCCGACGCGCGCGGCAGCGTGGATGCCGACGTGTCGGCCACGGCGGCCACTGGCGGAGACAACGAGTAGGGAGCTCCTTCTCCCCTGCTCACGAGGGCCCGCATCCCGCGAGGGGTGCGGGCCCTCGTCTTGTCGTGCATGCTGACGTGATGACGCAGGACGGCGCGAGGGGACGGCGGGGGCCGTTGCGCGTCGTCGTCGCGCTGGACTCCTTCAAGGGATCCGTCTCGAGCGCGGAGGCGTGCGCGGCGGCGCGCGAAGGCGTGCTCGCGGTCTCCCCCGAGGCGGACGTCGCCGTGGTCCCCGTGGCCGACGGCGGCGAGGGCACGCTGGCCGCGCTCGAGCCGTACGGCTCGCGGGGCAGCACACCGTCGATCGATCTGCTGGGTCGATCGACGCTTGCGCCCTATGTGGTGCTCGGCGACACGGTGGCGGTCGAGTCGGCGCACACGGTGGGCCTGCCCCTGCTGGGCGAGCCGACGCCTGAGCGCGCGAGGACGGCGCACAGCTTCGGCCTTGGACTGCACCTGCGGGGCGCGGCACGCCTGACGGAGTCCCACCGTGCGCTCGTCGGGCTAGGGGGCACGGGCGTCACCGACGGCGGCGTGGGCATGCTGCTCGCGCTCGGCGCGCACGTCTGGACTGAGTCCGGGGAGCCGCTCTGGCCTGACGGTCGTCCCCACGGCACGAATCCCCTGCTCCTGCACCCCACCCGCGTGACGCTTCCACAGCTCGAGTGCACGCCTGTGGGCCTGGCCGACGTCGCCTCGCCCCTGCTGGGCCCGCGTGGGGCCGCACGGATGTTCGGCCCGCAGAAGGGCGCCGACGCTGCGCTCGTCGACGAGCTGGAGTCCGCCATGGAGGTCTGGGCCCAGGCGTTGTCCGACGCGGGGGCCGAGGTAGCGGGGACGCCGGGGGCCGGGGCCGCGGGCGGCCTGGGAGCGGCGGTGCTCGCCATCGGCGGCTCGCTCGCACCTGGGCTCGAGACCTTGCTGCGGGAGACGGATTCCGAGCAACGCTTCGCATCCGCCGACCTCGTGCTCACGGGCGAGGGTGCGCTCGACTCGCAGACATCCGAGGGCAAGGTGCCCGCCGCAGTGGCCAAGGTCGCCCATCGCCTCGCCTCGGGCGCCGGGACGCGCACCTCCGTCGTGGCGATCGCGGGGCGAGTCGATGCCGACGCCGATGCGCTCGCCCTCATGGGTCTGCACGACGCCCTTCCGCTGCACGACCCGCCGCTCCCCCTGCCGGACGCGCTCGACCGCGACGTGACCCTCGCGGCGATCTCCCGCGCGGCGGCGAGGGCGGTCTCCGCGCACCTCGCCGCCGGCTGATCCACCGCGCCTGACGCCAGCGAGCGGACGCCCACCGACCCGGGCAAGGCCTACGAACAGTGCGGCGCGTCATCCCTGGGAACGCACCAAATTGCCACTGAGTGCTCACATCACCGGTCACCTGTCGATGAGTGATCTGAGGGGGTTGCTTGTCCGGGGGGACGAACGAACCGAAGCACCGCGAACGCAGACGACGACAAGGAACCCGGAACGATGGCACTCCCTTCCCTTCGCACGAGCCTGAGAATGCAGCTGGTGGCGCTCGGAGGCGTCGCCGTGCTCGGCGCCTCGGCAGCGCTCACGGCTGTGGGCACCCTGCAGGCGCACTCTCTCGCTGACACCGCCACTGAGGACGTCGACCAGCTCAACGCCGAGGCGATGCAGCAGTCTGCGCTCTCCGCCCTGTCGCTCGTCGACACACAGGTCGCGAGCGTGACCACGCGCATGGAGTCGGAGCTCCGCGTCGCGCACAACGTCGTGGATGAGCATGGCGCGATCGAGTTCGGCGCCGACCGGACGTGGGATGCGACCAACCAGACCACGGGTGACGTCACCACGCTCGGGCTGCCTCGCATGCTGATCGGCGGTGAGGACCTTGGCCAGGTCGCCTCGCTCGACGCGACGGTGCCCGTGGTGGACGACATCACCGACATGCTCGGCGCCGCAGCCACCGTCTTCCAGCGCATGAACGACGAAGGCGACATGCTGCGCATCGCCACCACGGTGCCGGGCGCGGACGGCGACCGCGCGATCGGCACCTTCATCGGCGCGACGAACACCGATGGCAACCCGAACGCCGTCGTCTCCGCGCTCCTCGCGGGCGAGTCCTTCTATGGCACCGCGACCGTCGTCGGCGAGGTCTATGTGACGGCCTACGGCCCGCTCATCGAGGACGGCGAGGTGGTGGGCGCCGTGTTCGTCGGCCTTCCCCAGCACGAGGTCGCTGAGCCGATGCTGAACGCCCTGTCCTTCGTGAGCGTCGGCGAGAACGGATACATGACCGTCCTGGACGCCAACGGGAACTGGGTCGTGCCGCCGCCCGGGCTCGAGGCCGGGACGGCAGCCGACGAGAGCTTCGCGGCGAGCCTGCTCGAGTCGAGCGCCGGCCTGGTCGACTACGAGACGGCGAACGTCCACGTGGACCTGCCGAACGACGGCGCCTCAGTCGAGGTCGCACGGTACGCGCCGTGGGGCTGGACCATCGCGGCGTGGGGCATGGACTCCGACCTGCAGGTCGTCCCGACGCACCTGGACGCGGGCATCACGAGCCTCACCTGGTCGCTCCTGGGCCTCGGACTCCTGGTCGCCGCCGTCGCGGTCGGCTTCATCGTCTTCGCGTCGGGCCGGATCGTCGGGCGCGTCTCGCGCCTCACCGCCGCGCTGCACAAGGTTGCGAACCACGACCTCTCCGCGGACGTCAAGGGCGAGGGCAAGGACGAGATCGGCCAGATGGGCGATGCGCTCGGCGCCACGATCCTGGCGATGCGCTCCGCGGTGGACAGCATCCGCACGGGCGCCGAGTCGGTGAACGCCACCGCCGAGCAGCTCAACGGCTCGAGCCATGGCCTGCAGGGCGTGGCATCGCAGACTGCGACCCACGCGGGCAGCACGGCACAGACCGCGACCACCATGAGCACCGAGGTGCAGTCGGTGACCGCGGCGATGACCGAGATGCGGAGCACCATCGAGTCGGTGGCGCGCGACGTGCAGTCGGCGACGGGCGAGACCCGCCTCGCTGTCGACACGACGTCGGAGGCCGCAGACCTGACGCAGCGCCTCGGCGACTCGTCGTCGAGGATCGCGGAGGTGCTCAAGGCGATCACCGCGATCGCGGCGCAGACCAACCTGCTCGCGCTCAACGCGACCATCGAGGCGGCACGTGCCGGCGAGGCCGGCAAGGGCTTCGCGGTCGTCGCATCTGAGGTGAAGGATCTGGCGCAGCAGACGGCGAACGCGATCGAGACCATCCGTCCCGTGCTCGAGGAGGTGGCCGCGGACTCGACCGAGGTGCAGGCCGCGGTCGAGCGCGTCGCGGGATCCATCTCGCGGGTCGACGAGCACCAGTCGTCGATCTCGGCGGCGATCGAGCAGCAGAGCGCGACGACCACGGAGATCGAGCGGAACCTCGTGGTGGCGGCCGACGGCGCCTCAGAGATCTCCACGGCGGCGCACCAGCTGTCCGACTCGGCTCAGGACGCTCAGCGCAGCGCCTCCGAGGTGGGCACCGCGGTCGAGGGGCTCACCACGATCGCCACGGAGCTGGCAGAGGGCGTGGACATGTTCACGCTGCGCTGACCGCACAGACGCGAAGGACCCCGGGCCGCTGAGGGCTCGGGGTCCTTCGTCGTCTCGGGTGGGCGCGGGCTCGCCGCTCAGACTCCTGCGGGCATGCGGTCGGCGACCGCCTGGAGGGACGCGGTGGTCGCGTCGTCCAGGTGCGGGACCACGACCGCGCGTCCGAGCAACGTGCCCTTCTCGAGGTGCTCGTAGGCGGCGAGCGCGTCGTCGAGCGGGAACCGGGTGACGTCCACCTCGATGTGGCCCTCACGGTAGAGCGCGGCGAGCTCGTGGAGCTCCTCGATCGTGCCCCAGTAGGTGTTGGTGAGCTCTGCCTCGTACGGGTTCGAGTAGAAGTCCCAGGACACGGGGCCGCCGGCGATCCCGACGACGGTGATGCGGCCCTGCTTGGCCACGACCTGCTGGGCGAGCTGGATGGTCGGGGTGAGGCCCACGAAGTCGAACACTGCGTCGACGCCCTTGCCGTCGGTGAGCTCGCGGATGGCGTCGGCCTGGCCTTCGCCGCCGTCCACGGTGACGGCGCCTCGCTTGGCGGCGAGCTCCATGGCCTCGGGCTTCATGTCGGTGGCGATGACGGTGGCCGCGGTGGTGGCCTTGAGGATCTGCACGGCGATCTGGCCGAGGCCGCCGAGCCCGATGACGAGCGCGGTCTTGCCGCCTCCCTGAAGCTTGTGGAGCGCGAGCTTGATCGCGTGGTACGGCGTGAGGCCGGCGTCGGCGAGCGGTGCGGCGGCGACGGGGTCGGCGTCGCCGAGCGGCACGAGGTTGCGCGCGGGGACGGTCATGTACTCGGCCATGCCCCCGTCCTTGCCGAGTCCGGACGCGAGGAACGGGGTCTTCGCGGCGTTCTCGCAATAGGTGTCCTGTCCGCGGGAGCAGGCGGCGCAGTGTCCGCAGCCGATGGGCCCGTAGACGAGGTAGGCGTCGCCCTTCGTCAGGCCGAGGACGCCTTCGCCGACCTCTTCGATCCAGCCGGCGGTCTCGTGCCCGAGCGTGTACTCGGGGGCGAGCTGGGCGCCCGCGGTGCTCTCGTCGAACTGCTCGTAGACGGCCACGTCCGAGTGGCATGCGCCTGCTCCTGCGACCTTGAGGAGAACCTCGCCGGGTGCGGGCTTGGGCTTGGGGACCTCCTGGAGCGACGGCTTCGTCTTCCACTCGGTGAAACGCACTGCCTTCATGGGCGGCGCTCCTTTCTGCGGCGCCCACGGGGATGTACGGGGACGACGGACCGGGCGCCTTTGCTGGTCACGTGTCACATACAGCATGACACCCCCTGGGGCATAAAGATTCCGCTGTCGCGAAGATTCCGCGGCCTCGCGGATGAAACCCCTGGTTGACGGGCTGATCGCAGCGCGAGAAATGTTGACGCATCACCAGTGAGACGTCCACAACAGCCCCGAAACATGTGCGGCGTAGGGTCGCTCGCATGGATGTAGCGATCATCGGAGCCACGGGCGACGTGGGCCGCGCCGTGTGCAGCGCCCTCATCGAACGGGGCGAGCTCGGGCCGAGCTCCCGCCTCCAGCTCGTGGGCCGCGCAGGCGGCGCGTCGGAGGCAGCGGTCCACGGCCTCCGCGTCGACCTGATCGACGCGCACGACGAGAAGGCCCCGCACATCGACGTCGCCACAGCGCCCGACGACGTGGTCGCGGACGTCGTGATCGTCACCGCCGGCCGCACCGTCCCCACGAACACGACCGAGCCGATCGACCGGAACAAGCTCGCCGCGGACAACCGCGTGCTGTTCGAGCAGTACGCAGACGCTCTCGCCGAGCATGGCAGCGGTCACGAGGTCGTCATCGTCGTCTCCAACCCCGTGGAGCTCGCCGTCGACGTGTTCGCCCGCAGACTGGGCCGGCACCGCGTGATCGGCATGGGCGCCTGGCTCGACACGCTCCGCTTCCGCCGCGAGATCGCCGCGACGCTCGGGATCCGCAGGCAGCGGGTCAGCGGCTTCGTCGCGGGCCAGCACGGCGACAGGATGGTCCCCCTGTGGTCGACGGTCCGACTGCGAGGGCTCGACGTCGCCGAGCGGCTCGAGATCGTGGAACGCCTCCGCGGTGATCGCACCCTCGCATCCTTCGCGAGCGAGGTCACCGCAGCCAAGTCGACGGTCACGACCCAGGCCGACGTCGCCACCGGCTTCGCGCTCGTCGACCGCTATCCTCCGGATCTGCAAGCCGTGATCCGCCCGTACCTCACGCACACGAGCGGCGCCAAGACCGCCAACGGCACCGCGAGCGCCACGGTGGACCTGGTGCGCACCGTCCTCGACGGACGCGACATCGTGATCGCCGGACAGGTCCTCCTGGATGGTGAGATCACTCTTGGCGGCCAACCCTGGCACGGCGTGCTCGGCGTCCCCGTCGCCGTCGGCCCCGAAGGCTGGACGCAGGTCATGCTCGACGAACCTGCGCACGACGAGTCCCGCCTGCTGTGGGAGGTCGGTCAGGCCATCAACGAGGCGATCCACTCGTGGGGAGGCGGCCGATGAGCGCTCTCACCCGCCGCTGGTTCGCGTTCGTCACCGTCGAGGACCGCTCGGGAGCCTCCGCCGCGCTCACCGGCGTCTTCTCCGAGCGCGGCGTGAGCTTCGGATCGATCTCCACCCTCGACGTGCACGACGGCATCGGCACCCTGTCCGTCGAGTTCGCGGCCTCCGAGCGGCTCGCGCACGTGCTCGTGCGCACCCTTGAGCGCCTCGCGGTCGTCCGCGAGGTGGCGCTCGTGCCCGCGGATGATCCGGGGGTGCGCGCGGTCGCCGTGATCCACTGCCCGCCACCCGAGGTCGACACCCCCGGGGTCGCCGCCTGGACAGAGGGCGAGGGCTGCGAGGCGACGACCGTGCTCAGCGGGCCGTTGACGGCGGTCGAGACTGCGGTCGCGCGGTTGCGTCTCGCGGGCTCCACCCCTGTCGCCGTCACCGTCCTGCCACCGCGCTAGCCGCGGCGGCTCACACGATCACAGGCCCGCGACGTAGTCGCGGAGCAGCCCCAGGCTCGCGTAGACCGCGGCCGCGCCGCGCTCCTGCATCTCCGCCCGATACTCCGGGATCGAGACCTCGAGCTCGCGCAGCTCGACCATGTTGCCGATGATCCACCGCTCGAACGTCTTGGGATCGACCTCGGGATGGAACTGCACCGCGAGCGAGCTGCCGTACGAGAACGCATGGACGGGGACCTCATCCGTGGAGGCGAGGAGCACTGCGCCCTCGGGCAGCTCGGCCTCGTCGCCGTGCCACACCAGCATCGGGGTGCCAGCGACACGACGGAGCGGCCCCGCGAGGCCCACCGGGGTGGGACGGACCTGCTTCCATCCGAACTCGAACGTCCCCCTGCCGACCCTCGCGCCGAGCGCCGCTGCCATCAGCTGCAGGCCCAGGCATACGCCGAGGGTCGGCAGGTCGGAGTCGAGCCGCTCGCGGATCAGCGCGATCTCCTGTGGAACGTTCGGATACTCGGACGCGTCGTCGACACCGATCGGGCCGCCGAGCACGATTCCCAGGTCGGCATCCCGGAACGGTGCCAGGTCGTCGACTCCAGCGTCGAGATACGTCACCTCGTAGCCGAGCCGCGGGAGCTCGTCCTCCCAGCAGCCGAGGTCTTCGAAGGCCACGTGACGGATCACTGCGCAGGAGCGTCGTTCCACCGCGTCACCTCCGCCGGAGCGCATCGGCGATCCGCATGCGTCCACCGGTGTTGAGCACCGCACCCGCATAGATCCGCCCCGCGAGCCACACGAACAGTGGGATGGCGATCAGGCACAGCACTATCGCCGACGCCACCTCAAGCGGGGAGATCGCGTCGAAGGCGAGTCGCATCGGCACAAGGAAAGGCGCGAAGAACGGCACCTGAGTGAGCCCGGCCGTCACCGGCCCATCCGGGCTGTTGGGCACCAGGTAGATCGCGAGGTACAGCGGGACCATCATGAGGAGCATCATCGGCGTCGTCACCGAACCGAGGTCCTCCTGCCGCGACACGAGCGCCGCGAGCCCGCCGAACAGGACCGTGAAGAGAGCGAAGCCGAGCACGAACCACACGGAGAAGTTCAGCAGCAGCGCCCCGACGCTGATCCCGATGCTTCCAAGGAGGTCCAGGTAGACGGCGGCGAAGACGAGCGGGAGCATCAGCGACGCCGCCTGCATCAGGGCGTAGAGACCGACGCCGAGCACCTTCCCGCCGAGCAGGGTCGACGGCCGCACCGTCGCGAGAAGGATCTCGACGACCCGCGACGACTTCTCCTCCACGACGCCCATCATGATCACCGAGGCGCTCTGCACCAGCACGAAGAACAGCACCAGGATCACGACGAAGCCGGCGAAGAACTCTCCGCTGTCGAAGCCGTCCGCGTCCCCGAGCACGATCACGGCGGCCGTCGAGCCCGCGAGCGCCTGCGACACCTGGGCGGGGTCGCCCCCGAGCGCTTCGACCTGAGCATCGAGCGCCGCGGCCTGGACGGCGGCCTGCACCAGACCGACGACCGCGTCATCGGCGCTGTCGACGAACAGCTCGGGTTGAGTCACGGCCCCGGTGAGGACGGCCGCGACGCCTTCGTCGAGGGCATCCGTCGCAGGGTCGACGACCTCGATGACCTCCACGTCCGTGCCTTGGGCCGCGGCGACCGCCTGAAGGTAGGGCGCGAGGGCGGCGGTGGGGCCCGACGCGACCTGGATGGTCTCCGCGTCGCCGTCCGACTCCAGGAAGGGCTTCGCGATCAGCGCGCCCACGACGATGAGGACGATCATCACCGACGACGTGACGAGGCTCGCCTTCGACAGCGCGCGGGTGCGGAACTCGCGACGGGCGATCAGCCAGATCATGCCGCCTCGCCTTCGGGCTCTGCGACGACGTCACGGAAGAGCTCAGTGAGGGTCGGCCGGTTCGGCACGAACGAGGTCACGCGACCCGACTGCACGGCCGACGCGAGCACTGCGGGAGCGGCCGCCGCGTCGGCCGCCTCGACGCTCCACATCCGCTCGGACACGCGCGCCGCGGTGACCCCAGGCACGCCCGGCGTCCATGCGGCAGGAAGATCGGCTTCAAGCGTCCAGCGTGGTCGTTCGAGCGCCGTCAGCTCATCGATGCCTCCCGAGGCGACGAGCCGCCCGGAACGGACGATGCCCACGCGGTCGCACAGCTGCTCGACGAGCTCCAGCTGATGGGACGAGAAGATCACCGGCACTCCCCTGGCCGCCTCACCGCGAAGCACCTCGCTCATCACCCCGACCGCGACAGGGTCAAGACCTGAGAAGGGCTCGTCGAGCACGAGTATCTCGGGCCCGTGGACGAGCGCGGACGCGAGCTGCACCCGCTGCTGGTTGCCCAAGGAGAGTTTCTCGACGGCGTCGTCGCGGCGGTCGGCGACGCCGAGCACCTCGGTCCAATGCGCCATCGCACGCTCGGCATCAGCCCTGCCCATGCCGTGCAGCCGCGCCAGGTAGACGAGCTGCTCGCCGACCTTCATGCGGGGATAGAGGCCGCGCTCCTCGGGCATGTAGCCGATTCGGCTGCGGCGCGCGAGATCGATCGGGGAGCCGTCCCAGGTCACGGTGCCTGAGTCCGCCCGCAGCACGCCGAGGGCGATCCGCATGGCCGTCGTCTTGCCCGCGCCGTTGGCGCCGACGAAGCCGAACAGCTCCCCCGCCTCCACGGTGAAGGAGATGTCGTCGAGCGCACGGACGTCCCCGTAGGTCTTCACAAGGTGGTCGATGACCAGTGCGGGCACAGATCCGCTTCCTTCTGCGTGTCGGGGCCGAGCGCGCACGCCTCCGTGCGCACGTGGTTCAGCCGGCCTGGTAGGGGCTCACGACCACGTCGACCCTCTGGAACTCCTTGAGGTCCGAGTAGCCGGTCGTGGCCATCGAGCGCCTCAGCGCGCCCATGATGTTGGTGGTGCCATCGGCGCGCGTGCCCGGACCGAAGAGGACCTCGGCGAGCGTGCCGGTGGTGCCGACCCGCACGCGCTCTCCGCGCGGCAGGGCCGAGTGGTAGGACTCGGGACCCCAGTGGTATCCGCCGCCGGGCGCCTCGGCCGCGCGCGCGAGCGCGGAGCCGAGCATGATCGCGTCGGCGCCGCAGGCGATGGCCTTGGCCATGTCTCCCGAGCGGCCGAGCCCGCCGTCGGCGATGACGTGCACGTAGCGGCCACCGGACTCGTCCAGGTAGTCGCGGCGCGCGGCCGCCACGTCGGCGACCGCGGTCGCCATGGGCGCGTGGATGCCGAGCGTGGTGCGGGTCGTCTGCGCCGCGCCGCCACCGAAGCCGACGAGCACGCCCGCGGCGCCGGTGCGCATGAGGTGCAGGGCGGCCTGATAGGTCGAGGCTCCGCCGACGATCACGGGGACGTCGAGGTCATAGATGAACTTCTTGAGGTTGAGCGGCTCCGCCTCGACCGACACGTGCTCGGCGGACACGGTGGTGCCGCGGATGACGAACAGATCCACGCCGGCCTTGAGGACGGTCTCGTAGTGCTCCTGGGTGCGCTGCGGGCTGAGCGCGCCCGCGACGGTCACGCCGGCGGCGCGGATCTCCTGGAGGCGCTGGACGATCAGCTCGTCCTTGATGGGCTCCTGGTAGATCTCCTGCATGCGCAGCGTCGCCTCGTCCATGGACAGCGTCGCGATCTCGGACAGCAGCGCCTCGGGGTCGTCGTACCGCGTCCACAGGCCCTCGAGGTCGAGGACGCCGAGCCCGCCGTGCTGGCCGAGCGCGATCGCGGTGGCCGGGGACATGACGGAGTCCATGGGCGCACCGATGACTGGGATCTCGAACCTGAAGGCGTCGATCTGCCACGCGAGGCTCACCTGCCGCGGGTCACGCGTCCGTCGGGACGGGACCACCGCCACGTCGTCGAAGCTGTATGCGCGGCGGCCGCGCTTGCCGCGCCCGATCTCCATCTCGTTGCTCACCGTCACAGCCTAGCGGTGGTGGCGGGCGCACGGCCCGGGCCATGCGGGCCAGTGGAGAGGACGGCGGACGGCTCGGCTTCCACACCCGGCACGTGCGGGCGCTCGGATGTCGCCCAGGCGTGAAAGGGTGGGCGCATGACTTGGCTCGACGAGACGATGGTGGGATTCGACACGGAGACGACGGGGGTGTCGACCGCGAAGGACAGGATCGTCACCGCCGCGATCATCACCAGGCGCGCGGGCGAGGAGCCGTCCACCCGCACGTGGCTTGTCGATCCGGGGATCGAGATCCCGGCGGCGGCGACGCGCGTGCACGGGATCACCACGGAGCAGGCGCGCGCCGAGGGCATGGACCCGAAGGTGGCGCTGGACCAGATCGCGGAGGCGCTCGCCGCTCCCCTGTCCTCAGGCACCCCGGTGGTCGGGTTCAACGCGCAGTACGACCTGAGCATCCTCGAGGCCGAGCTGGCCCGGTACGGACTGCCGTCGCTCGAGTCGCGCCTTGAGCGGGGCATCCGCCCGATCATCGACCCGCTCGTGATCGACCGCTTCCTGGACCGGTACCGCAAGGGCGGCCGGAAGCTCATCGACATGTGCCGGATCTACGCGGTGCCGGTGGTCGCCGACGACCTTCACGCCGCCGATGCGGATGTGCTCGCCACCTTGGACCTGCTGCCCGCGATGGCACAGATGCATCCCTCGCTGGGCACCGTGGAGCTCGATGACCTTCACGACCAGCAGATCGAGGCGCACCGTCTCTGGGCGACCCGCTTCGCGGCGTTCCTCAAGTCGAAGGGCGAGACCGACGACCTGCCGAGCCCGCTGTGGCCCGTGTCGCTGCCCGAGCCGCAGGAGGAGCCGGAGCCTGCCTCGGACATGCTGTTCTGACGGGCACCCGATGCCGCCTGCGACCCGCCGCACGAGCATGGTCTGACGCACCTCCGATCCGGGCGTAACCTGGCGTCACGGTTACCTGGAGGTTGCAATGGCGCACCCCGAGTCCGCGGTGATTCCGCAGGCTGTCGGCCCCTTGGCCGACGCGTTGGCCCAGCTGCAGAAGGCGGCTGCCACGCTGGAGATCTCGGATGGTCTCCACACCCTTCTCGCCGCTCCCCGACGGGAGATGGCGGTCAGCATCCCGCTTCGCAGGGACGACGGCTCGCTCGCCCTCTACTCGGGCTTCAGGGTGCAGCACAACTTCACGCGAGGCCCGGCGAAGGGCGGGCTCCGCTTCGCTCCGTCAGTGGACCTCGACGAGGTGCGGGCGCTCGCGATGTGGATGACGTGGAAGTGCGCGCTCGTGGACGTGCCGTACGGGGGCGCGAAGGGCGGCGTCGCGATCGACCCGCGGGAGCACAGCCAGGCAGAGCTGGAGCGCGTGACCCGTCGCTACACGTCGGAGATCCTGCCGATCATCGGCCCCGAGGTGGACATCCCCGCGCCCGACGTCGGCACGGACGAACGGACCATGGCGTGGATCATGGACACCTACTCGGTGGCCCGCGGCTACACCGTCACCGGCATCGTCACGGGCAAGCCGCTGAGCCTCGGAGGCTCGCAGGGCCGCGCGATGGCGACCTCCCGCGGAGTCGCGCACATCGCGCTCATGGCGATGGCCAGCCGAGGCATCGACCCGAACCATGCGACGGCGTCGGTCCAGGGCTTCGGAAAGGTGGGCCATGGCGCCGCACGCTTCCTGGCCGAGGCGGGCGTGAAGGTGCGTGCCGTGAGCGACGTCGACGGCGCCGTCTACAGCCATGAGGGTCTCGACATCGCGCGCCTGGCGGAGCACGTGGAGCGCGTGGGGACCGTGGTCGGTTTCGACGGGGCCGAGCCGATCGACCCGGCGTCCATCCTCACGCTCGACGTGGACGTCGTCGTCCCGGCCGCCGTGGAAGGCGTGCTCACGGAGGAGAACGCACCGAGGGTGCAGGCGAGGATCGTCGTCGAGGGCGCGAACGGACCGACGACCGAGGCTGCGGACGCGATCCTCAAGGAGCGCGACGTGCTCGTGGTGCCGGACATCCTCGCCAACGCGGGAGGCGTGGTCGTCTCCTACTTCGAGTGGGTGCAGGCGAACATGGCCTACCAGTGGAGCGAGCGCGAGGTGAACGACCGCCTCGAGGAGCGCATGGCGAAGGCCTGGCACGACGTGGTGGCCCACTCGGGCGCGCACGGCATGACCTACCGGGAGGCGGCGACGGTCCTCGCGGTCGAGCGGGTCGTGGAGGCGCACAGGCTGCGCGGCCTCTACCCGTGAGCCGGGTCAGCCCAGGAGGAACCGCACCAGCATCGCGACGGACACGACGACGATCAGCACGCGCAGCACCATCGGGTTGACGCGCAGCAGCAGGTGCGAACCGAGCCACGCTCCTGCGAGCTGCCCGAGGGCCATGAGCCCGCCGAGCAGCCACACCACCTTGCCTGCGGCGACGAACACGATCAGAGCGGCCACGTTGGTGGCGAAGTTGAGAGTCTTGGCGAGCGCGGTCGACCGGCGCAGATCGAAGCCTCGCAGCGCGACGCCGCCAAGCGCGAAGAGCGAGCCGGTCCCGGGACCGAACGCGCCGTCGTACGCGCCGATGGCGGGCACCACGGACGATACGTAGGCCTTGCGGGTCATGCGGGCGCGCGGCGGCGGCATGTGGGCGTCACGGACCAGCAGGAAGTAGGCGGCGATCGCCGCGAGCACGATCGGGATGACGATCTCGAGCGCCTCGGGGTCCACGAACAGGATCACGATCGAGCCGGCCGCGGATCCCGCGAACGCCACGAGCATCGGCCCTCGCACATCACGCCACGCGACCCCGTGCTTGCGGAGCACCTGCACCGTCGCGGTGAGCGTGCCGAACGATCCCTGCAGCTTGTTCGTGCCGAGCGCCTGGACCGGCGGCACCCCTGCGAGCAGGAGGGCCGGCACGGTGATGAGCCCGCCTCCACCCGCGAGGGTGTCCAGCAGTCCCGCCGCGAACGCGGCCACCGCCAGCGCGAGCAGCACCTTCGCGCTGAACTGCGAACCGCCGTCAGAGGTCGTCGATGCCTCCGCAGCGGTGCCCGCCGCCGCGGCCTGCAGTGCGCCGACGGCCGCGAGGGCGGTTCCGGTCAGCTCTTGCCCGAGTAGTTGGGCGCCTCGACGGTGATCTGGACGTCGTGCGGGTGGCTCTCCTTGAGGCCCGCGGGCGTGATGCGGACGAACTTGCCCTTGGCCTGCAGCTCGGGGATCGTGCGAGCGCCGACGTAGAACATCGACTGTCCGAGACCGCCGACGAGCTGGCGGACGACGGACGAGAGCGGGCCCTTGTAGGGGACCCGACCCTCGATGCCCTCGGGGATCAGGTCGTCATCGCTGGGGGCGTCGGCCTGGAAGTAGCGGTCCTTCGAGTACGACGTGCGGCCGCGCGACGCCATGGCGCCCATCGAGCCCATGCCGCGGTACGTCTTGAACTGCTTGCCGTTGACGAGCACCAGGTCGCCGGGCGTCTCGCTGACGCCCGCGAACAGCGAGCCGAGCATCACGGAGGAGGCGCCTGCCACCATCGCCTTGGCGATGTCGCCGGAGTACTGAAGGCCACCGTCGGCGATGACCGGCACCCCTGCGTCGCGTGCCGCCTGCGCAGCCTCGTAGACCGCGCTCACCTGCGGCACGCCCACGCCTGCGACGACGCGCGTGGTGCAGATCGAGCCGGGACCCACGCCGACCTTGACCGCGTCGACGCCGGCGTCGACGAGCGCCTTGGCGCCCTCGCGGGTCGCGACGTTGCCGCCGATGACCTGGACGTGGCGCGTGGCGGGGTCGGACTTGAGCCGCTTGATCATGTCGATCATGGCCTGCGCGTGGCCGTGCGCGGTGTCGACCACGAGCGCGTCCACGTCGGCCTCGACGAGCGCGGTCGCACGCTCCCAGGCGTCGCCGTAGAAGCCGACCGCCGCGGCCACGCGAAGGCGGCCCTCGTCGTCCTTGGTGGCCAGCGGGTACTTCTCGGTCTTGACGAAGTCCTTGACGGTGATGAGCCCGGTGAGGCGGCCGTCGGCGTCGACGAGGGGGAGCTTCTCCACGCGGTGGCGGGCGAGCAGCTCGGACGCGTCGGCGTTGCTCACGCCCTCCGGCGCGGTGATGAGCGGCATGGGCGTCATCTGGTCCTTGACCAGGCGCGAGCCGTAGTCGGAGTGGTTCACGAACCGCATGTCGCGGTTGGTGATGATGCCGAGCAGGCGGTTGTCCTCGTCCACGACCGGGAGTCCGGAGACGCGGTAGCGGGCGCACAGCGCGTCCAGCTCGGCGAGCGTCGCGTCGGGGCCCACGGTCACGGGGTCGGTGATCATGCCGGACTCGGAGCGCTTGACGGTGACGACCTGCTGCGCCTGGTCCTCGATCGAGAGGTTGCGGTGCAGGACGCCGATGCCGCCGAGGCGGGCGAGCGCGATGGCGAGACGAGCCTCGGTGACGGTGTCCATCGCCGCGCTGAGCAGCGGCACCTTGATGGAGATCTCGCGGGTCAGCCGGGTCGTGGTGTCGACCTCGGAAGGGATGACGTCGCTCTCGCCGGGGAGCAGGAGCACGTCGTCGTAGGTGAGTCCGGTGTAGCCGAAGGGGTCGTGATCAGCGGGCGCCATGGACCGATTCTACGGTCCGCGGGGAGCGCTCCGGTCTGCCGGGCAAAGCGCCTCTTGCCAAGACGTTCCCAAAGACGGTAGACAGGCATCAGGAGTTCAACGAGGAGCTCTTGACCTGGGCGATTTGTCCGAACTAGTGTCAAGGTCACGGTTTGATAACGGAGTCAAAGCGTGATCAGGGTTCAGACCGCCTAGGGGACCGACACGGAGGAGTCGCCATGGAGTCGATCGCAAGACTGCCGGCACCGACGCAGGATCAGTGGGAGTGGCAGTATCAGGGGGCCTGCCGCGGCGCCGATCCAGACCTTTTCTTCCACCCTGAGGGCGAGCGTGGAGCTGCACGCCGCCGTCGGGCGGAGGCAGCCAAGCAGTACTGCGCCGGATGCCCGGTGCAGGAGATGTGCCGTGAACGCTCGCTGATGGCTCGCGAGCCGTTCGGCGTGTGGGGCGGACTGAGTGAGGACGAGCGTCACGCGATGCTGGTGGGCCGCCTCAAGAAGGCGGGCTGACAGGACGGGAACGCACGAGGGCCCCGGGAGCATCCGCTCCCGGGGCCCTCGTCGTTCGTGCGGCTGCTTAGCCGACGATGGCGAGCAGGTCGCGCGCGGAGAGGATGAGGAACTCCTCGCCCGCGTACTTGACCTCGGTGCCGCCGTACTTGCTGTAGATCACCTTGTCGCCCACGGCGACGTCCACGGGGACGCGGTTGCCGTTGTCGTCGATACGACCCGGGCCCACCGCCACGACCTCGCCCTCCTGGGGCTTCTCCTTGGCGGTGTCAGGGATCACGAGGCCGGAGGCCGTGGTCGTCTCGGCGGCAGCCGCCTTGACCACGACCTTGTCCTCCAGAGGCTTGATTGAGACCGACACTGCGGACCTCACCTTCCGTCTCGAAGTTCAGGTTGCGACATCTGCCGGGCGACCTGCCGTCGCGGGGGTCAGGCGATCCGGACCGATGCCGAGCTCCCTCTCGGAGCGCCATCAGATTAGCACTCACCCGCGTCGAGTGCTAACGCTTCGGCGATCGGCCCCTCACCATGGAATCATCGCTGGCATGGAGGCCGAGACCGCACGCATGCTGCTCGAGCCCGAGACGCTCGCGCTGATCGACAGCATGCCTCCCTACGAAGAGATCGAGCCGCTCTCCTTCGGCAGCCGCCTGCGGGCCCAGGGACTCGACGGAGGCCTGGTCGCTGCGGTGCTCACCCAGGCGGAGCTGAGGCACAAGGCGCGGGCCAAGCTCGGGGAGTTCGCGGACGGCATGCTCTTCACCCGCGAGGGCCTCGAGCAGGCCACCCGGCTGAGCGTCGCCGCGCGTCACGCGAGGCGCTACGCGGCCGCAGGCTGCGAGCGCGTCGCCGACCTGACCGCAGGGCTCGGAGTCGACGCGATGACGATGTCCGCGCTCGGCCTCCCCGTGGTCGCGTTCGAGCGGGATGAGGCGACCGCGTTGCTCGCGGACCATCACCTGAGGCATTGGCGCGACTCCGTGGTCGTGCACGCGGACTCGATGTCGACGGTGCGAGACGTCCCTGGGGTCGACGCGATCTTCGCGGACCCCGCACGCCGCACCGGACGCGGCCGGCGCCACGACCCCCGCGACTACTCTCCCCCGCTCGACGAGGTCCTCGCGCTCAGGGATCAGTTCCCCGCGCTCGGCGTGAAGGTGGGCCCCGGCATCCCGCACGACGCCCTCCCCTCCGCCTCGCACGGCCCGGTCGAGGCGCAGTGGGTCTCCGTGGACGGAGACGTGGTGGAGGCCGGGCTCTGGTGCGGACCGCTCGCACAACGGGAAGGGCACGCCGCGCTCGTGATCCACGGCGATGAGGCGCACGAGATCGCCGGGGACCCGGTGCACGGAGAGATGGGCGGCCTGGGCGAGTACCTCTACGAGCCCGACGGAGCCGTGATCCGCGCGGGCCTGGTCGGCCCGCTCGGCGACAGCATCGGCGCACACCTGGTGGATCCCACGATCGCGTACCTCACCTCGGACTCCCAGGTCAGCACTCCGTTCGCGCGGGGCTACCGGGTGCTCGAGTCGATGCCGTACTCGACGTCGCGGCTCGCGAAGGCGCTGCGCGCGCGGGAGGTGGGGCGCGTGGAGATCAAGAAGCGCGGCATCGACGTCACTCCGGAACGGCTGCGCCCCCAGCTGAAGCTGCGCGGCACCGAGGCGGCGACCGTCGTGCTCACGCGCGTCGCGGGCCGCCACACCGCCTTGCTCGTGGAGCCGTTGCCGCGCTGACGGCCGACGCCACCCGCCACCCGTCAGCAGGCGGCCGGCACCCCGTCGAGCGATATCGGCCACTCCCCCCGCGGCTCTGCGTCGCCCGCGAGGACCGCGGCCACGCCCGCGAGCGCCTCAGGGCTGCGTCCATAGGCGGCGACGTAGACGGAGGCGTTCGAACGCTCGAGCGCCCACGGGCCCCCCATCGCAACCACCACGTCCGCACTTCCCGACGAGTCGTCGCTGCCGGTGATCCAGATCGAGGTGCCTCCGCCGCCCACCTGGACGCCGTGCGCCTCGAGGGCGGCAGCGAGCGCGTCCCTGTCGGCGGCGAAGCCTCCCGTGATCGTGACGCTATGCCCGAGGAACGGCGCGTCACAGGCCGTCGCGCCGACCGTGACCGCCTCGCGCGCGAAGTCCTCCGCATATCCGTCCGCGACGGTCACGGAGGACGTGAGGCTCTCCTGCCACCGCGCGAGGAGGATGACGCGCGCGGCAGCCTCGTCGAGCCGCTCGCGTGACAGCGAACCCGACTCGACGGCTTGAACGATCGCGCTTCGCGCCTTGACCATCGACTCGGGCATCAGAAGCAGGTCGGCTCCAGCGCGAAGCGCCTGGACCGCCGCCTCGCCGGGAGCGAGGCCCTCGGTGATCGCTCCCATGTTGAGCGCGTCCGTGACCGCGACGCCTGTGAAGCCGAGCCCGTCACGCAGGGCGACGTAGGCCTGAGGGTCCACGCTCGCAGGCACCCCTCCCCACTCGGGCACCGCGACGTGGCTCATCATCACGAGCGGCACGCCCGCCTCCACGGCCTCGCGGAACGGCACGAGGTCCACAGACTCGATCTCCGCGAGCGATGCGTCGCGGGTGGGCACGCTCGCGTGTGAATCCGTGGTCACGGCCCCGTGCCCAGGGAAGTGCTTCACCGTAGGCGCGACGCCTCCCTCCAGGTAGCCGAGCGAGGCCGCGACGACGGTCGCGGCGACGCGCTCAGGATCATCGCCTGCCGATCGGGTGCGGATCACGGGGTCCGCCAAACCCACGGTGACGTCGCCCACGGGTGCGAAGTCGACCGTGAAGCCCAGCGCCTTCAGCTCCGCTCCCGCCTGGGCGTAGGTCTCACGGATCACCGCCTCATCCGGCACCGCGCCGGCCGCCATGAAGGCAGGAAGCTGGGCGACGGCGTCGCCGAGCCTCGCCACGGGGCCGCCCTCCTGGTCGACGGCCACGACCGCCGGCCAGCCGCGGTCCCCGGCGCCGTCCTGCGCGGATGCCGCCAAGGTCGACGCTGTCGTGGCCGAGCCTGTCGCCTCACCCATGAGCATGACGCCGGCGACGCCCGAGTCGGACACGAGCGCGTGCACTCCCTCGGCATCCGCGGCCGAGTACGCGGGCAGCAGCACCGCTCCAGCCGCCTGACGGACGGTCAGCGCCTCCGCCGTCGCGAGCGCGTCGTCCCAATCCTCAAGCGTCGGCCCCCACGCGAGGGCCTCCGGCTCGGGCGACACCGTCACCGAAGGCGAAGCGGACGCCTCCGGAGAGACGGAGGGTGAGGCGTCGGGCGAGATCTGCGCGACGTCCCCCTGCCCGCTGCACGCGGTGAGAGCCATCGCCGCGAGCAGGGCTGTCCCCACGCTCCTCCGTCGGATGCTCATGGGGACGCGGCCACCTCAGACCGTGATCGTGCTCAGCGGCATCGAGGAGTCGACGCCGATGTCGAGCAGGCTCGGAGCGACGCCGCGGCGGGCGACCGCGGAGCCGAGCGCGGCGATCATCGCCCCGTTGTCGGTGCAGTAGCGGATCGGCGGGATGCGCACGTCGATCCCCGCCTGCGCGCAGCGTTCGGTGGCGAGCTCGCGCAGCTGCGAGTTCGCGGAGAACCCGCCGCCGATCACGAGGGTGTCGACGTCGTGTGCACGGCACGCGGCGATGGTCTTGTCCACCAGCACCTCGGCCACCGCGGCCGCGAAGGACGCGGCGACATCGGCCACAGGAATCTCCTGGCCGGCCTCCTCACGCGCCTCGATCCAGCGTGCCACGGCGGTCTTGAGCCCCGAGAACGAGAAGTCGTAGGCATGCTTCTGCATGGCCTTCGCGCTGGTCAGCGCACGCGGGAACGGGATCGCCTCAGGATCCCCCTCGCGCGCCAGCCGGTCCACGTGCGGCCCGCCCGGGTAGGGAAGGTTCAGCAGGCGGCCCACCTTGTCGAACGCCTCCCCCGCCGCGTCGTCGAGCGTGTGGCCGAGCTCGACCACGTCGGTCGCGATGTCGTTCACGAGCAGCAGCGACGTGTGCCCGCCCGAGACCACGAGCGCCATGGTGCGCTCCGGCATCGGACCGTGCACCAGCTCGTCGACCGCCGCATGGCCGATCACGTGGTTCACGCCGTACAGGGGCTTGCCGAGCGCGAGGGCGAGCGCCTTCGCCGCGGAGACTCCGACCGTCAGCGACCCGACGAGCCCGGGCCCGGAGGCCACGGCGATGCCGTCCACATCCGCGAGCGAGGCTCCCGCCCGGTTCAACGCCTCCTCCACCGTCGGCACGAACGCCTCCAGGTGCGCGCGCGAGGCGACCTCGGGGACGATCCCGCCGAAGCGGGCATGCTCGTCCATGGACGACGCGACGACGTCAGCGAGCAGCTCGGTGCCGCGCACGAGCGCCGCACCGGTCTCATCGCAGGTGCTCTCGATGCCGAGGATCAGGGGTTCCACGCCTCCAGGGTAGTCGGCGGGAATACTGGACGGCGCAGAATCGTCAGTACTCCACGTGAGTGCAGTGCCCCATCCCTCCCACGCGAGCTTCCCCCTGCCCGAGGACGTCCTCCGGCTGCTCTTCCTGGACGCCCGCTCCGCGACGCGCTGGTCCGAGCGCGAGATATCGCCGGAGACCATGCGCGCGGTGCACGAGCTGGTGCGATGGGCGCCGTCAGCGAACAACTCGTCGCCTCTGCGCATCGTCGTCGCGCAGTCGGAGCACGCTCGCGAGATCGTGATGGAGCACGCGAACGGCGGCAACCGCCTCAAGCTCGATCGCGCCCCGTTGATCCTCGTCGCCGCCTCCGACCCCCGGTACCACGAGCACCTCGAGGTCACCGCACCCGGCATCCCCGGGCTGTACGACGTGCTCGAGAGCCGCCCCGACGCGCGCGCGATCACCGCGCACGACAGCACGTGGCTGCAGATCGGGTTCCTCATCGTCGCCCTGCGCGCTGCGGGGCTCGACGTGCGCCCCATGGCCGGCTTCGACAGGGGCGGCCTGTCACGCGACCTGCTCGGGGACCGCCCCTGGCATCCCGAGCTGCTGCTCGCCGTCGGCTACCCCGCGGAGGATGGCACACACGGCGCGGGCGACCGACGCGGCCGGCCCGACTGGGACGCCTCCGTCCTCGAGCTCTAGAAGCCCGCCGCCCGCCGCATGGGCCTGCGCATCACGAGCGCGTCGATGCCCTCGGGCTGGTAGTAGCGCTTGCGGATGCGCACGTCCTCGAAGCCGAAGGACCGGTACAGCGCCAGCGCTCCCAGGTTGTCCACGGCCACCTCGAGCCACACCTCCGCGACGTCGAGCGAACGCGCCTCGTCCAGCAGGTCCTCAAGGACCAGCCGGGCGATCCCTTCGCGCCGATGCGCAGGGACCACCGCGAGGTTCATCAGGCTGAACGCGTCGCCGTCGAAGCCGTACACGGCGTACGCCACCCGCTCCTCGCCAAGCCACACTCCCCTGTAGCGGCGCGCGCCGTACCGGAAGTCCTCGCGGATCAGGGACTCCGACCAGGCCGACGGCCCGAACAGCTCTCGCTCGACCTCGGCCATCCAGGCGAGGTCGGTCTCATGCAGATCGCGCAGCCGGGGCGCGCGAGGATCGTCGGTCACGCTCCGGGGACGCCGTGCACGTCGGGGCGGCGCAGATACATCGGCTCGGTGGGCAGATCGGTCTCCCCCGCCTCGAGGCGACGGGCGACGACCCGGGCCAGCCACGCGGGATCGATGTCGACCACCGTGCCGTCCGGCAGCGCCTCCGCGTACAGCGCCGCACCGGGACCGGCGACGACGCCGGCGATCGGCACGTCCGACGGGTACGCGACGTCGGGCCCCGACACGCGCACGCCATCGCGATACGCGGCCCAGTACAGCTCCTTGCGGCGCGCATCCGAGACGACGGTCACCTCGCCCTCGTCCGCGAGCGCGGCGCCGACCGCGTCGAGCGAGCAGGTGCCATGCACGGGCACTCCCCAGGCGAAGCCGAGCGTGCGCGCGGTCACCAGGCCGACGCGCAGTCCCGTGAACGGCGCCGGACCCGTGCCGACGA
The DNA here is from genome assembly GCF_030418315.1 of Demequina zhanjiangensis. GTDB lineage: Bacteria > Actinomycetota > Actinomycetes > Actinomycetales > Demequinaceae > Demequina > Demequina zhanjiangensis. The sequence goes on along the minus strand of NZ_JAUHPV010000001.1, from coordinate 185,912 downwards.
CGATCCGCTCCACCGCGGAACGGTCACAGCCCGCCTCCTCCATCGCCTCCTGGATCAGGCCTGCGAGAAGCTCGGCGTGGCCACGGGGCGCGTGAGCGGTGCGGGAGGCCCGGACGTCATCACCGTCGAGGACGGAGACGGCGACCGCGGCGGACGTGTCGAGCGCGAGGATCATGCTCTCAGCCTAGGCGTCGGCGCCGAAGGAGCCCTGCCACCGAGCACCGTGCCCGGACACCTCGACCTGCCGGACCCCGGCATCTGGCGCGTTCATGTCGAGCTCGCCGCCACGCTCACGACGGATCACCACATGAAGGCGGTCCTGGGACAGCTGCTCTGCGGCGCCCTCGCCCCACTCGACCACCGTCACCGAGTCCTCGAGCGCTGCATCAAGGTCCAGGTCGTCGAGCTCGGCGAGCGATCCGAGCCTGTACGCGTCCACGTGAACCAGGGACGGCCCGCCGACCTCTGACGGGTGCGTCCGGGCGATGATGAACGTGGGGCTCGCGACCGGGCCTCGCACGCCGAGGGCCTCGCCGAGTCCCTGCGTGAACGTCGTCTTGCCCGCGCCGAGGTCGCCGGTGAGGATCACCAGGTCGCCGGCACCCAGCAGGGGGCCCACCACGTCGCGGCCGAGCGCCTTCATCGCGTCGGCGTCAGGGGCGTCGTACGTCGTCATGCCTCACCCTTCGGTCGAAGGCCGCCGAAGCGGCACAGGATCTCGTAGTCGATGGTCCCCGCAGCGGCCGCCCATTCCTGGGCAGTGGGCCCGTCCGGGCCGAACAGGATGACCTCGTCGCCCTCGGTCGCCTCCGTGTCGGGGCCCAGATCGATGACGAACTGGTCCATGCATACGCGACCCGCGATCGGATAGCGGGAACCACGCACCGCCACCTCTGCGCGCCCTCCGCCGCACGAGCGGAACACCCCGTCGGCGTACCCGACGGGGACGAGACCGAGGACCGTCTCCCTGTCCGTCGTGTACTCGTGCCCGTAGCTCACGCCCTGCCCGGCGTGCACCGGCTTCACGAGCGCGAGCCGGGTCGTCACCGCCATGGCAGGCCTCAGGCCCCACAGCGCGCCGTCGGGGTCCTCCACGGGAGGGCATCCGTACATCGCGATGCCGGGCCGAACCAGGTCGAAGTGCAGGTCGGGGCGGGTGAGCGTCGCCGCGGAGTTCGCCAGGTGCCGCACCTCGAGCGTGAGCGCCCGCTCCGCGGCCATGTCGAGCGCCGTCGCGAACACAGCGGCCTGCCTGTCGATCGTCGGATGGCCGGGTCTGTCCGCCCACGCGAGATGCGACCACATGCCGACCACGCTGACCGTCCCGGCATCCTGCAGCTCCTTCGCGCGGTCCAGCAGCGCGGGCAGCAGATCGATCGGGCATCCCTCGCGCCCCAGGCCTGTGTCGACGAAGACGTGCAGCCGGGGCGCCTCGCCCGTGGCGCGCGCGGCCGCAGCGATCGCCTCGAGCACCTTGAGCGACCCGACCGAGAGGTCGATGCCCGCCGGGATCAGCCGGTCGAACGGCCCGTCAGGGCCGTAGAGCCACGTGAGGATGCGCCCCTCGTCGCCCGCTTCGCGCAACGCGAGAGCCTCGGTCGGCTGCGCAGTGCCCAGCCACGCCGCGCCGCCTTCACGCGCCGCGCGTCCCGCCTCGATCAACCCGTGACCGTACGCGTCGGCCTTCACCACACCCATCACCTGGGCACCCGCCGCACGCGCGCGCAGCGCCCTGATGTTGTCGGCGATCGCGCCGTGGTCGATCGTGATGGCGATGCTCATGGGTCCAGTCTTCCTTGAGATGCTGTCTGCGAGGCGGGTTCCGGTCAGCTCTCCGCGACGACGACGGCGGAGGCGATGCCCGCGTCGTGCGTGAGCGACAGGTGGAGCGTGGCGATGCCGAGCTCGGCGGCGCGTGCCGCCACCGTGCCCGTCAGCGCGAACTGCGGTCGCTGCCCATCCTCGCGAGCGATCTCGCAGTCCTGCCACGACAGGCCCGCGGGCGCGCCCAGCGCCTTCGCGAGCGCCTCCTTGGCCGCCCACCGCGCGGCGAGAGAGTGGTGGCCCAGCCCGCGCTCGGCAGGGGTGAACACCCTCTCGAGGAATCCGGGTGACCGCTCGAGCGCGTCCTCGAACCGCTCGATGGCGACCACGTCGATCCCGACGCCCACCACTGCCACGGTCACTCCACCGTGACGGACTTCGCGAGGTTGCGCGGCTGGTCCACGTCATAGCCCTTCGCGGACGCGAGCTCGTGCGCGAAGATCTGCAGCGGCACCACGGTGAGCAGCGGGCTCATCAGCACGGGAGAGGCCGGCACGTAGAAGACCTGCTCGGCGTGCTCGGCTGCCTCGGTGTCGCCCTCCTCCGCGATCACGAAGGTGCGGGCGCCGCGGGCGCGGACCTCCTGCACGTTGGAGATCACCTTGCTGTGGAGCGACTCGCGCCCCTTCGGGCTCGGCAGGATGATGAAGACCGGCTGGCCCTCATCGATCAGCGCGATCGGACCGTGCTTGAGCTCTCCCGCCGCGAAGCCCTCCGCGTGGATGTACGCGATCTCCTTGAGCTTGAGCGCGCCCTCGAGCGCCACGGGGTAGCCCACGTGACGGCCGAGGAACAGGACGCTGCGGTCGTTCACGAGCGAGCGTGCGAGCTCGCGGACCGGCTCCGCCGTGTCGAGCACCCGCTGAAGCTTCGCCGGCATCTCATCCAGCTGCGACAGCAGCGTGCGGATCTCGTCGGGGAACTTGTTGCCGCGCAGCTCCGCCAGATAGATGCCGAGCAGATAGGCGGCCGTGATCTGCGCCAGGAACGCCTTGGTGGAGGCGACGGCGATCTCCGGCCCGGCGCGCGTGTACAGGACCGCGTCGGACTCGCGGGCGATCGTGGAGCCCTGCGCGTTCACGATCGAGATCACGGGCGCCCCCTGCTGCTGCGCGTGACGCAGCGCCATGATCGTGTCCATCGTCTCGCCCGATTGGCTCATGGCGACCACGAGCGTGCGCACGTTGACCACGGGATCGCGGTAGCGGAACTCGTGAGCCAACTCCACCTCGACGGGGATGCGGGTCCAGTGCTCGATCGCGTAGCGCGCGACCATGCCCGCGTACGCCGCGGTGCCGCACGCGATCACGATGATCTTGTCGATCGAGTTCAGCACCTGGTCCGCGACGACGCCCTCGTCGAGCTTGAGCTTGCCGTGCTCGTCGATGCGGCCTCGCAGGGTGTCCGCGACCGCCGTCGGCTGGTCGTGGATCTCCTTGTCCATGAACGTGGAGAAGCCGCCCTTCTGCGCCGCCTCCGAGTCCCAGTCGATCCTGTACGGCTCACGCTCGATCGGGTTGCCGGCGTAGTCGGTGACCTCTACGCCCTCGGGCGTGATGACGACGACCTCGTCCTGACCGAGCTCGAGCGCCGTGCGGGTGTGCTCGATGAACGCGACCACGTCGGAGCCGAGGAAGTTCTCGCCCTCGCCCAGCCCGACGACGAGCGGCGAGTTGCGGCGCGCGCCCACCACGACGCGTGGCTCGTGGGAGTCGACGGCCAGCAGCGTGAACGCACCCTCCAGGCGCGCGGCGACGAGCCTCATGGCGTGGACCAGGTCGTGGCCGGCGAGCACCTCACGCGCGAGCAGGTGGCCGACGACCTCGGTGTCGGTCTCGGACAGGAACTGCACGCCCTCGGCACGCAGCTCGGCGCGCAGCGGGCTGTAGTTCTCGATGATGCCGTTGTGGATGATCGCGATCCTGCCGTCAGCGGCCAGATGCGGGTGGGCGTTGACGTCCGTGGGCGCACCGTGCGTCGCCCACCGGGTGTGGCCGATCGCGGCCGTGCCGGAGCGCAGCGGATGCTCGGCGAGCTCCTTGCCCAGGTTGACGAGCTTGCCGGCCTTCTTCGCCATGTCCACGTGCGTCGTATCGTCGGTGACGATGGCCAGGCCTGCGGAGTCGTACCCGCGGTACTCGAGACGGGCCAGGCCCGCCATGACGACGCCCTCAGGGCGCGCACTCGGCGCGCCGGATCCGACATAACCCACGATTCCGCACATGCCGTCAGTCTAGGCGGCACCCGGGGCAGTGCCCGCAGGCTCCACAGCATGCGCCAGAATGGTGCCGTGGCCCCGATCGACGCGTCCCTTCGCACCCCGTTCGTCACCCTGACACGCGAGGAGTGGGCGGCCCTCGCCGACGCGACACCGCTGCCGCTGACCGAGGACGACATCCGCCGAGTCCGCGGTGTGGCCGACCCGATCTCCCTGGAAGAGGTCGACACCGTCTACCGACCGCTGTCGCGCCTGCTCGACCTGTACTCGCAGGCGACGGGCGGCCTTCACCGCGCGACGAGCGAGTTCCTGGGCGAGCGCGCCGGCCGGACGCCCTTCGTGATCGGCGTCGCCGGATCGGTGGCCGTCGGCAAGTCCACGACCGCGCGCGTGCTGCGCGAGCTCATGGCGCGCTGGCCCGACTCGCCGCACGTGGAGCTCGTCACCACCGACGGCTTCCTGCTGCCCAACGCCGAGCTCGAGAAGCGCGGCCTGATGTCCCGCAAGGGATTCCCCGAGTCCTACGACAGGCGGGCGCTGCGACGCTTCGTGGCCGACGTGAAGTCGGGCCTTCCCGAGGTCACCGCACCGGTCTACTCGCACGTGACCTACGACATCGTGCCCGACGAGCGGGTCGTGGTTCGCAAGCCTGACGTCCTCATCGTCGAGGGCCTCAACGTCCTCGCTCCGCCGGTGCTTCGCGAGCCAGGCAGCCCTGCCTTCGCCTTGTCCGACTACTTCGACGCCTCGATCTATGTGGATGCCAAGCCGGACGACGTGCGCCGTTGGTACGTGGACAGGTTCCTGACCCTGCGCGGCACCGCCTTCTCGCGGCCCGACTCGTACTTCCGCAACTACGCGAACCTCACCGATGACGAGGCCGTGGAGCGCGCGTCGTACATCTGGGACACCATCAACGCGCCTAACCTCGCCCGCAACATCGCCCCCACCCGGGCGCGGGCGACGATCATCCTGGACAAGGGCCCGGACCACAGCATCCAGTCGGTCAGGCTCCGCAAGATCTAGTCGAGCGGCGACTCGGGCTTCCGGGCCACCAGCGTGAACGTGCACGGCACCCGCTCTGCCTCGTCTCCCGGGAAGGCGAACTCGCCGTCCCCCACCTCCACCATGCGAGGCGCGAAGTGCCACGGCAGCGTGCGGCCCTCGTGCATCGCCTCAAGCGTGAGCCCCGCCTCCAGGAGGACCGTGACGACCTCGGACAACGCGTGCGGGTAGTCGTAGGTGCGCGTCGCCGCGATCGTGCCGTCTCCCACGTATGTGGACGCATCGTCCCACTGCATGGGCCGGCCGTCGCCGAAGTACCTGAACGCCATCGTCAGGTCGTCTCGACGCTCGTCCAGGGTGAACATCATCGGATGGCTGTCCCGGATGTAGAACACCCCGCCTGGCTTGAGCAGTGCCTCGATCTGGCGAGCCCAGGCGTGCAGGTCCGCGAGCCAGGTGATGGTGCCGATGCTCGTGTAGACCACGTCGAACAACGTGTCCTCACCGAGCGCCGCGTCGACGAGCGCCCGCGCCTCGAGCACGTCCCCCTGGACCCAGTCCGCATGCACGCCGAGCTCGTCAGCGAGGCCTGCTGCCGCCGTCAGGGCCGACGGGGAGAAGTCCACCCCCACCACGCGGGCCGCGCCGGCCCGCGCAAGCGACACCGTGTCGGTGCCGATGTGGCACTGGAGGTGGCACAGGTCCAGCCCCTCCAACGATCCCTCGGGCAGGTGGGGCGTCAGCATCTCCAGGTCCGTGCGCACCACCGACGACAGATGCGCGGGATCGTCACGGAAGGAGTTGAGGCCGTACCCCTCGACGTGGAGAGGCACCCGCTCCTCCCAGTTCGCGAGGTTGGCCGCCTTGGCGTCCTCCCAGCCGACGTCCACGCCGTCGACGCCCTCGACGGCGGACGGGTCGCTCACTGGTCGTCGTCCTCGCGAGGATGCGCGCCGTGGCGCTCGGCACGGCGCTCCTTGAGGGTCGGCCTCACCTCGAGCTCACCGGTCTCGAGCCGCTGCTCGATGTCGCCGGCGAGATCGGGCAGCTCGGGCTTCGTGAGCCCGAAGAGGGACAGGATCTTGTCCACGAAGAACCCGAGCACAGTACCCATCACGATGCCCACGACCACCGACACGAACAGGTTGTCCTCGTCGAAGATCGAACCGGCCACGGTGCCCAGCAGGATGCCCCAGACGGCCCAGATCGTCACAGCGACGGCGTCCACGCCCATGAAGCGCTTGCGCGGGAAGCGCAGCGCGCCCGCCATGAGGTTCACCGCCACGCGCCCCATCGGGATGAAGCGAGCCGCGATGATGAAGCTCGTGCCTCGCCGCTCGAGCTGGTGCTCCGCCCAGTCGAGCGAATGACGCGCCTTGTCGCGTGTGAAGATCCCCCAGCGGCGCACGTCGAAGCGCGACCCGATCCAGTAGGCGACCTGATCCCCGCACCACGCGCCGGTCGCGGCGACGAGGAAGATGAAGATCAGGATCGGGGTCCCTGTCTGCACCGAGGCGGTCGATGTGGCGATCACGATCGACTCCGAGGGCACCACAGGGAAGAAGCCGTCGATCAGCGACATCAGGAACGTCAGCGGATAGATCCACAGGGATTCCGCGAAGTGCAGGATCCACTCGTTGAGGCGGCTGCTCAGATGCAGGATCCAGTCCAGGGTGTCGTTCACCCGGCCCAGTCTTCCAGCCGCGCGGCACCCACGGTATGGGGGGCTGCCCCGATTCCGCGTAGGGCGGAAGGATGACCGCGGAGGTCGGGCGCACGCACCAGCCAGGGCGCCGTGCCTGTCAGAGCGCCAGACGTTCCTTGACGACGCCGGCGAGCGAGTCCGCGTACCGGTGGGCGTCGTCCTCGGTCGAGGCCTCGACCATCACTCGCACGAGCGGCTCCGTCCCCGACGGGCGCAGGAGCACACGGCCGGAGTCGCCCAACTCGGTGCGGGCGGCTGCGACCGCGTCGGCGAGCGCCGAGTCGGTGTGCACCCGGCTGCGGTCCACGCCGCCGACGTTGACGAGCACCTGCGGCAGGGTGGCGATGGAGGCGCACTGGTCGTGCAGCGAGCCGCCGGACGCGACGAGCGAGCCGAGCATGAGAGCGGTCAGCACGCCGTCACCCGTCGTCGCGTACTTGGAGAGGATCACGTGGCCCGACTGCTCGCCGCCGAGGACGTAGCCGTTCTCGCGCATGGCCTCGAGCACGTAGCGGTCGCCGACAGCGGTCTCGACGATCTCGATGCCCGCGGCACGCATCGCGTGGTGCAGTCCGAGGTTGCTCATCACGGTGGCGACGAGCGTGTCCCGGTACAGGACGCCGGCGCTCTGCATGGCGATCGCGAGCAGTCCCATGATGCGGTCGCCGTCCACCACCGCGCCCGTGTGGTCCACGGCCAGGCACCGGTCGGCATCACCGTCGAAGGCGACACCCATGTCGGCGCCGTGCTCGAGCACGGCGAGCTTGAGGGGATCGAGATGCGTGGAGCCAACCCCCTCGTTGATGTTGAGGCCGTCCGGGTCGGCGTTGATGACGATGACATCGGCGCCGGCCTTCTGGAGGGCCTCGGGGCCGACGACGCTCGCTGCGCCATGCGCGGCATCCACGACGAGCCGCACGCCGGAGAGCGGCGACTCCTTGCCGGTGAACTCGCGGACCGCTCCGACGACGTGGTCGATGTACTCGCAGGCGAGGTTCTCGGCGCGCACCAGGCGGCCGACGGACGCACCGGTGGGCCGCTCCCAGTCCTCGCCGAGCTGCGCCTCGATTGCCTCCTCGACCGCATCGTCGAGCTTGTGGCCGCCGCGGGCGAAGAACTTGATGCCGTTGTCCGGCATGGCGTTGTGGGAGGCGGACACCACGACGCCCAGATCCGCCTCAGTGGAGGCGGTGAGGTAGGCGACCGCAGGGGTCGGAAGGACGTCCACCGACAGGACGTCCACCCCTGCAGAAGCAAGACCGGCCGCGACCGCCGCGCTCAGGAACTCACCTGAGACGCGAGGGTCGCGGCCGATCACGGCACGCGGACGGTGGCCGGAGAACTCGCCCCGCTCGGCCAGCACGTGGGCCGCGGCGACCGCAAGGTCGACCGCCAGCTCCGCCGTGAGGTCGCGGTTGGCAAGGCCCCGGACACCGTCCGTGCCGAAGAGTCGCGCCATGCGCGGTGCTCTGCTGCTTAGCGCTTCGAGTACTGGGGCGCGCGGCGGGCCTTCTTGAGACCAGCCTTCTTGCGCTCCACGACGCGAGCGTCGCGGGTCAGGAAGCCAGCCTTCTTGAGCGCCGGGCGGTTCGTCTCGGAGTCGATCTCGTTGAGCGCGCGGGCCACACCGAGGCGGAGCGCACCGGCCTGACCGGAGGGGCCACCACCGACGAGGCGAGCGTGCACGTCGAACTTGCCCTCGATGTCGAGGAGCGCGAACGGCTCGTTGACGAGCTGCTGGTGCACCTTGTTCGGGAAGTAGTTCTCGAGCTCGCGGCCGTTGATCAGCCACTTGCCAGTACCGGGGACCAGGCGCACGCGGGCGACAGCCTCCTTGCGGCGGCCGAGGCCGGCGCCGGGGGCGATCTCCGAGGTGCCCTTGCCACGCTCAGGAGCGGACTCGGTCGTGTACTCGGTGGGGGTCTCGTTGTCGACGTCGGTCGTCACATCTGCCATGATTCTTCGTTCCTTCAGGACTACTGCGCGACCTGCGCGATGGTGAACGGCTTGGGCTGCTGCGCGGCGTGCGGGTGCTCGGCACCGGCGTAGACCTTCAGCTTGGAGATCTGAGCGCGGCCCAGCTTGTTGTGGGGCAGCATGCCCTTGACGGCGTTCTCGATCACGCGCTCGGGCTGCTGCTCGAGCAGCTCGCCGATCGCCTTGGTCTTCAGACCGCCCGGGTAGCCCGAGTGGCGGTAGACCATCTTGTCCGTGAGCTTGTTGCCGGTGAGGGCAATCTTCTCCGCGTTGATGATGATCACGAAGTCGCCGGAGTCGACGTGGGGGGCAAAGGTCGCCTTGTGCTTGCCGCGAAGCAGCTGAGCAGCCTGCGAGGCAAGACGACCGAGAACCACGTCCGTCGCGTCGATGACGTACCAGTCCTTGGTGACGTCACCCGCCTTGGGAGAATACGTACGCACTGTGAAGCCTTAACTTTCTGAGTTCTGGGCGCGGGCCGAACGGCCCGCAGAGGTTCGGTCGGCGTACCTGCGAAAGGCGAGTGGGAGGCACCATCCACGGGGAGCGCACAACGACGACCGAGTTTACCGGCGTGTCGGTACCCCGGTCAAACCGTGGGACGTGGGAATGAGAACTCGCACGCCACCGACATCCGCCAGGACTCGGTCGATGCCCCCATTGTGGCACCTGGGACAGCGCTCGCGCGAGCCGATGTGAACAGCCTCACCGGCGCTCCGGAGCTCCGGAGCTCCGGCCAGTCGACGTGCGAACGCGTCAGCCCTCGAGCTCGTCGGCGCTGCGCCTGTCTCGCGTCGCGACGGCTCGGGCCGCGAGCGCCTCGTCCGCGGGGTAGACGACCTCCTCGAGCGTGAGACCGTGCGCGGGCGCCACGGCGATCGCCTGGGAACGCTCGGGGTGGGACGCGACGTCGCCCAGCCAGGCGAGGTCGCGTCGACCCTCCCCCACCGCCAGCACGGCGCCGACGAGGCCTCGGACCATCGAGTGACAGAACGCGTCGGCCCTGACGGTCGCGACCACATGCCCGGCGTCAGGCCCCTCCTCAGGGCGCGACCACGAGAACTCGACGAGATCACGGATTGTCGTCGCCCCCTCGCGGGCCTTGCAGAACGCCGCGAAGTCCCGGAGCCCCGTCAGGGTGTCCGAGGCGGCCGCGAGGGCGGCCACGTCCAACGCTCGGGCGTGGAACACCACGTGGTGACGCCGCAGCGGGTCACGAAGCTCCGGCCTGTCGCACAAGCGGTAGGCATACCTGCGCTCGAGCGCTGAGAATCGCGCGTCGAAGCCCTCGGCGGCCCGCGAGGCGGAACGCACCACGATGTCGCGTGGCAGCACGCCTGTCAGGCGTGCACGTAGCGCCTGAGCAGGATCCCGCTCCGTCCGCCCGGGAAGCCGCTCCCACGCGTCAGCGGGGATGTCCACATGGGCGACCTGGCCGCGCGCGTGCACTCCCGCGTCGGTGCGCCCGGCGACGGTGACGCGCAAGGCGTCGGCAGAGGAGCCATCGGTGCGGCGCACCACACGCGACAGGCCCGCCTCCAGCTCGTCCTGCACGGTCCTCAGGCCAGGCTGCGCCGCCCAGCCGTGGAAGCCCGTGCCGTCGTAGGAGAAATCGAGACGGGCCCGCACGACGTCACTGCTGAGCAGCTCGGTCATGCGGGCCCGTCCCGGTGTTCTTGCGGGGCGTCAGACGCCCTGCGGAGAGTTACTTCTCGTCGCCCTCGGCGGCAGCCTCGGTGGCCTCGGCCTCGACGGTCTCCTCTGCGGGAGCCTCCTCGACCTTCTCAGCCTTCGGGGCAGCCTTCTTGGTCGCCTTCTCCGCCTCGGCCTTGACGGCCTTCTTGGCGGGAGCGCCGAACTCGACGAGCTCGATCACGGCCATGGGGGCGTTGTCGCCCTTGCGGTTGCCGACCTTGGTGATGCGGGTGTAGCCACCCTCGCGCTCCGCGAAGCCCGGGCCGATCTCGGTGAACAGGGTGTGCACGACGCCCTTGTCCGAGATGATGCCGAGCACGCGACGGCGCGAGGCGAGGTCGCCGCGCTTCGCGAAGGTGATGAGGCGCTCGGCGTAGGGACGCAGGCGCTTCGCCTTGGTGACGGTGGTGGTGATGCGACCGTGCTCGAAGAGGCTCTGGGCCAGGTTCGCCAGGATCTGGCGCTCGTGGGCCGGGCCGCCGCCGAGACGGGCTCCCTTGGTGGGGGTAGGCATAGGGGTGTTCTCCTCTTAGTCTTCGCTGCCCGAGAAGTACACGCCGGCGGCCGCGCCAGCGTCGTACTCGATGCCCGAGTCCTTCAGGGAGAAGCCGAGCTCGGCCAGCTTCTCCTTGACCTCGGTGATCGACTTCTGGCCAAAGTTGCGGATGTCCATCAGGTCGGTCTCGCTGCGCGCGGTGAGCTCACCCACGGTGTGGATGCCCTCGCGCTTGAGGCAGTTGTAGGAACGCTGCGTGAGGTTCAGCTCCTCGATGGGCTGGTTGTAGTCCTCCTCGAGCGCCTCGTCGGAGTCCGACGGGCCGATCTCGATGCCCTCAGCGTCCTCGTTCAGCGCCTTCGCCAGCGAGAACAGCTCGACCAGGGTCGAGCCGGCCGAGGCGAGCGCGTCGCGCGGGGAGATGGACGACTTGGTCTCGACGTCGATGATCAGCTCGTCGAAGTCGGTGCGCTGGGCGACGCGGGTGGCGTCGACCTTGTACGTGACCTTCAGGACCGGCGAGTAGATCGAGTCGACGGGGATCTGACCGATCTCGGCGTCGTAGACCTTGTTGAGCGAGGCGGGCACGTAGCCACGGCCGCGCTCGACGGTCAGCTCGACCTCGAACTTCGCCTTGGAGTTGAGGGTCGCGATGTGCAGATCCGGGTTGTGGATCTCGACACCGGCCGGCGGAGCGATGTCCGCAGCGGTGACGGCACCGGCACCCGACTTGCGCAGGTACATGACGACGGGCTCGTCGTGCTCCGAGGAGACGACGAGGGTCTTCAGGTTCAGGAGGATCTCGGTGACATCCTCCTTCACGCCCTCGATGGTCGTGAACTCGTGGAGCACGCCCTCGAAGCGCACCGACGTGATCGCGGCGCCCGGGATGGACGACAGCAGCGTGCGGCGCAGCGAGTTGCCCAGCGTGTAGCCGAAGCCCGGCTCCAGCGGCTTGAGCGAGAACTGCGAACGGTTCTCCGAGATGACCTTCTCGGTGAGGGTGGGACGCTGTGCGATGAGCACGGTTGTTTCCTTTCCGAGCACCCGCTATTTGATGCTCGCAAACCTGGGGCCCTTCGGGGGCTCCAGGGTCAGCGTAGGGAAGTGTGGGTGGCGACGCGCGGCGACCGTCGCCGGGGCTGTGAGGCCCCGGCGACCGGTGCTGCTAGCCGCGGCGGCGCTTCGGGGGGCGGCAGCCGTTGTGCGCCTGCGGGGTGACGTCCTTGATGGAGGTCACCTCGAGGCCGGCGGCCGTCAGCGAGCGGACGGCCGTGTCACGACCGGAGCCCGGGCCCTTGACGAAGACGTCCACCTTGCTCATGCCTGCGTCCTGCGCACGGCGGGCAGCGGCCTCGGCGGCCATCTGCGCGGCGTAGGGCGTCGACTTGCGGGAGCCCTTGAAGCCGACCTGACCGGACGACGACCACGACACGACGGCGCCCGAGGGGTCCGTGATCGAGATGATCGTGTTGTTGAAGGTCGACTTGATGTGCGCCTGACCGTGCGCGACGGTCTTCTTGATCTTCTTGCGCGGCTTACGCGTGGGAGCTGCCATGGCTTACTTCTTCTTTCCGGCGACGGTCTTCTTGCGGCCCTTGCGGGTACGCGCGTTGGTCTTGGTGCGCTGTCCGCGGACAGGCATGCCGCGGCGGTGACGCAGACCCTGGTAGTTACCGATCTCCACCTTGCGGCGGATGTCGGCCTGCACCTCGCGGCGAAGGTCGCCCTCGACGGTGAAGTTGGCCTCGATGTAGTCACGGATCGCGACGAGGGCGGCCTCGTCTGCGTCCTTGACGCGGATGTCTCCGCTCACACCGGTGGCTGCGAGGATCTCGAGCGCACGGGTGCGCCCGACTCCGTAGATATAGGTGAGTGCGATCTCCATGCGCTTCTCGCGCGGGAGGTCGACACCGACAATGCGTGCCATGTAGCTGCTACTCCATCAGTAGTCGGAGGTCTGACGCTCAGATCCCGCTGATTGTCTGTGCGGGCCTCGGCCTCCGAGCCGAGGGTGCCGGTCTCCCGGTCCTGAACGAGGATTTCTTCTGTGTGTCTAGCCCTGACGCTGCTTGTGGCGCAGGTTCTCGCAGATGACCATCACGCGGCCACCCCGTCGAATGACCTTGCACTTGTCGCAGATCGGCTTGACGCTGGGCTTAACCTTCATGGTTCTTTCCTTCGCTGTCGGTCCCGGTCCCTACCAGGGCCGGCAGCGACGTTCACTTGTAGCGGTAGACGATCCGGCCTCGGGACAGGTCATACGGGCTCAGCTCCACCACCACACGGTCCTCGGGAAGGATTCGGATGTAGTGCTGGCGCATCTTGCCTGAGATGTGGGCGAGGACGAGGTGGCCGTTGGTCAGCTCCACACGGAACGACGCGTTCGGCAATGCCTCGACCACGGTGCCTTCGACCTCGATGACGCCGTCTTTCTTAGCCATGGACTCCGCTAACTTTGGTGGACATGAAATTTCGGGCACACAAAAATGGCCCGACGGACGAGTATAGTCCCTCTGCGCGCGTGCGACAAGCCCGCTGGTGTCAGCGGAAGTCGTTGCGCAGACGCTGCACCGCGAGGTCCGCGACGCGCGGATCGCGGTGGTCCGCCAGATAGCGCACCGTGGAGGCGGGAATGCGCGGGTTGCGCAGGAGCGAGGTCAGCACCTCTGAGGAGTGATCGCGGCTCAGGAAGACGACCACCGTCGCCGGGAGATCCGGGCGCGCCGCCACCGCGGCACGCACTGCCGCGCGTCGGTGGGTGGCGAGCCCCATCAGCTCCTGCCCCGCCACCGCGGGATCGGCTGCGCGCGCAAGATCGTCGCGCGAGTCAGGGTTCGGCGTCAGCGCCGACGGCTCCGCCGGCTGCGGCCTCACCGGAGCCTGCATGGTGCGGGGACGGATGATCTCTCCGCCCGAGATCAGCACGGGCTCCTCGAGCACCACGATCGAGTCGTCCACCTCGGGGGCCTCGACGGATGCCGGTGGGGCAGCGCCTGCCCCGGTGACGATCGGCTCGTCAGGCTCGAGGTCCGGCGCGCCCGCGTCAGGCTCGTCCCGCAGTTCGGGGTCGACGCCCAGCGGGGTCCTCGACATGGGGGGCGCGGACGCGCTCGCGGTGCTGGCGAAGGCCTCGAAGTCCCCCGCAGGCGCGGACACCCGCGCGGCGCCCGCGAGAGGCTGTGAAGCGGGTCGCGTCGGCTGCGGCGCCTCGGTTGCGGACGGCGCGGCTGCGGGCTCCTCGACGACTGGCGGTGCCGACGCGACCGCGGGCTCCTCGAGGATTCGCTGAGCCGATGCCTCGACGGGCTCGCCCGCGAGCACGGCGCCCTCCTGTGGGGAGGAAGCCATGAGCGCCGGCGTGTCGACCTGGGAGGCGGACGGAGCGGCTGGAGTCGCCTGTGGCTCGGACTCGAGCTGCAGAGCGTCGACCCCCTCCTGTCCAGCGGTGTCGACCTCGATCGGAGACACGGATCGCACGGGCGCGGGAGGCTCGGACGCGACCTCGACTCGAGGGAGCGACGACGTGATCGGTGTTCCAGCGTTCAGGATGGCCGCAGCGGCCTCCGCGCTGACCACCGGCACCGGCGTGGAACCCGTCGTCCCGCCGATATGCGTCACGCGTGCGGCGCGCACCGCCGCCGTATCCAGCAGCGCTGCTCCGCGCTCCTCGCCGGGCTCGATTCCCGCGCGTGCGAAACCCCTGAACGGTTGCCGTTCCTGTGCCATGTCACGCCCCTCCGCAAGCTTCACGTGCTCGGGCCACTCGTATTCCCGCTCAATCTAGTGAGCATCGGGCCGGTTGGCGACGCTTTGTGAAGAATGCTACATCTGGCGCGCGGTGTCCGACCTTGCGAGCGCCTCGGCGCTCGGCATGAAGGTGGGCGCCGCATGCTCTCCCGGCCGCACCTTCTCCAAGGCAGCGTCGGCGGCTCCCTCAGGCACCGGCGGACGCGACGGGACGACCGGCCGCGGTGCGTACGCGCGAGCACTCCGTGTGGGCGCGGGGCTCGCCTCGGCGCTCGGTGGGCGCCATCGATCCCGCAGCTCGGGCGGGATCAGGTCCTCAAGGTCGCGCTCGGGACCGTGAGGCCGATCGGCGCCACGTGAGGCCCGTTCCTCGAGCGCACGCCGCGCGGTGCGCCGCACCTCACCGCGCCGATGCGACGCGAGTGCGCGGACCACGGCCTCGTCCACGGCGGAGTTACGGGCCAGCGTGCGCAGCACCTCCTGGTCTCGGTCCCGCGCCAGTTCGGTGGCGATCGCCGGCGCGATGCGGGGATGAGCGGCCACCGCGCGCCTGACCGATCGGTCGTCGTCGAAGGCGAGGGTGGCGAGGAGGCCTGTCGGGCAGTCGGGTCGCAAGGCGATCGTCTCGCGGATGCGGGCGTCGCGATGTGCGGCGAACTCCAGCAGCCGTGGGCGGGAGAGATCAGCCGCCCCAGCCTCCAGCCACTCATGGCTCGGCCCTGTCACACGGTCGTCATGGTCGAGTGCGACGCCGCTGCTCGCCATGAGCGCGCGCGACCACGACCTCTCGTCCTGCGCCACCGTCGCTCCCCTCAGCGCGCCGTCCACGAGGACGGGCGCGAGAAGGACGCTAGCGGGCGTAGTTGACGATCAGCTGGCTGACGGGTGACGAGCCGGTGAGACTACGTCAGTCCGCGGCGCCGAGGCGGCTGCGCGCCGCGGTGCGGACCGATCCCTTGCGGCTGTCCGCGAGCATCTGGAGCACCGTGGGGCTCGCCGACTGGTTCTGCACCAGCGCCTGAAGCACGTCGGAGTCCTTGTCCTGCGCGAGCACGAGCATGGTCGCCATCGGGCAGTCAGGGCGGCCGGCCACGGCGGCGCGCACCGCGTCGTCCTTGTGCATGGCGAGCGCGACCAGGTCGGCGGGGACGGTGCTCGGGTCCTGCGCGCGAGCGAGGTCCTCAGCCTTGGAGCGGGAGAAGGAGAATGCCATTTCCTCGTGGTTCCTTGTCATTGCGGCGTCCACGGAGAGGGCGCCGCGCGTGTGCGTGTGTCAGCCGTTCGAGGTGAACGGCAGGGGGACGTTCTCCGAGACCTCGTCGCGCTCGGCGCGGGCCGGAAGACTGGTGAGATGCGACGGCGCGGGTTCGGCCTCCGCAGGATCGGCGGGGGCGGGAGGCACCTCCGCCTGCTGCTCGAGCGTGGCGAGCGCTGCATCCCGCACCTCGCTGCGCTTGTGCAGCGCGAGCTGCTCGAGCACGCCTTGCGGTGCGCATCCGTTCCGCGCGACCGCGAGCACCACGTCCCGCTGGCGGTCGCCGGACAGGTGCTCGAGGATCGTGGAGGACACGTGAGTGTTGGAGGCGAGCGCAGCCCTGACATCGGTCGTGGAGTCATGCGCGAGCGTGACCGACATGGCGAGCGTCAGATCATCGCGCTGGGCGACGATCTCACGGACGACTGCGTTCTTGGAGCCGCTCAGCTCAAGGATCACCTCACGGGCGAGGCCAGGCTCAGCAGCGCGAGCCGCGTCCTCGCTCGCGCCAGGTGCGTAGTTGAAGCCTCGAGCCATCACCCCTCCCTCCGTGCCATCGCACGCCACGCCCCGCCTGCTGGAGGGGAGGCTACGGCGCGTCGAAGCCCACCGTACGGGTCGTGTCACCATCCCGCAAGAGTCGACCGTCCTCCTGTGAGAAGTCCCCCAGGCGGTCGCCATGCGCCCTGTGCCAGCGAGAACCCTGATGCTCCGCCTCACGGCCGGACAGGCGTCACGCCGTACGGCGCAAGCTCCGAGGCGCCACCGTCGGTGGCCGTGAGCACCCAGATGCCGTCCTCGTGCACCGCGATCGAATGCTCCCAGTGCGCCGCTCGGCTGCCGTCGGCAGAGACCACGGTCCAGTCGTCGGCGAGCACGTCGGAGTCAGCGGTGCCGATCACGAACATCGGCTCGATCGCCACGCACAGCCCCGGGCGCACCTTCGCCAGACGGCCACGGGCGCGGTAGTTCAGCACCTCGGGCGACTGGTGCATGGCCGTGCCGATCCCGTGGCCCACGTAGCCTTCGATCGGGTGGACGCCGGCCTCGATCGCGACGTCCTCGATGGCCGCGGCTACCTCGTCGAGCCTCTTTGCTCTGGCAAGGGCAGCGATGCCAGCCCACAGCGCGCGCCTGGTTGCCTCGATCAGCGCGGAGTCCGCCTCGCTCTGCGCGGCTCCGACGGTGAAGCTGACGGCGGAGTCGCCGTGCCACCCGTCGATGATCGCTCCGCAGTCGATGGACACCACGTCGCCGTCCGCGAGCACACGCTCACCGGGGATGCCATGCACGACCTCATCGTTCACGGACACGCAGCTCGACGCCGGGAAGCCGTGGTACCCCAGGAAGTTCGAGGTCGCTCCCCCGTCAGCGATGGCCCGGGCGGCAGCGGCATCGATGTCGGCGGTCGTGGCTCCGGCCACCGCCGCCGCGCGCCCGGCCGCGAGAGCCGACTCGACGACGAGCCCCGCGCGCGCCATGGTGCGCATCTGCTCACGCGTCTTGTACTCGATGCGCTCCGCCATGCCTGGTGCTTCCCGCTCGGGTCAGCGGGTCTCGACGGCAGCGACCAGACGGTCGGTGACCTCGGAGACCTCGCCGATGCCGTCGACCTGGACGAGCAGGCCCCGGCCCGCGTAGAACGCGGTGAGGGGTGCGGTCGACGTCGCGTAGACCTCGAGACGCTTGCGGATCACGGGCTCGGTGTCGTCGGCGCGACCCTCGATCTCCGCGCGCTTGAGCAGGCGCTCGATCACGAGCTCGCTGTCCGCGGTGATCTCGATGGCGGCATCCAGCTCCACGCCGAGGTCGGACAGCATCGTGTCGAGCTCGACCGCCTGGTCCGGGTTGCGGGGGTAGCCGTCGAGGAGGAAGCCGTTCGTCACGTCGTCCTGCGAGAGACGGTCGCGCACCATCGCATTGGTGATCTCGTCGGGCACGAGCGCGCCCGCGTGCATGAACTCCTGCGCCTTGCGTCCGAGCTCGGTGGCTCCCTTGACGTTCGCACGGAAGATGTCACCCGTGGAGATCGCGGGGATCCCCCACTGCTCGGCCAGGCGGGCCGCCTGGGTGCCCTTGCCTGCTCCGGGAGGACCGAGAAGCACTGCACGCATCACTTGAGGAACCCTTCGTAGTGTCGCTGCTCGAGCTGGGACTCGATGCGCTTGACGGTGTCGAGTCCGACGCCGACGAGGATCAGCACCGAGGTACCGCCCAGCGGGATGCTCTGGCTGAGGCCGAGCACCGCGAACATGACCGTCGGCACGAGCGCCACGACCGCCAGGTACAGCGAGCCGGCTGCGGTGATGCGCGACAGCACGTAGTCGAGGAAGTCAGCGGTGGGCTTGCCCGGGCGGATGCCGGGGATGAAGCCGCCGTACTTCTTCATGTTGTCCGCGACCTCCTCCGGGTTGAAGGTGATCGCCGTGTAGAAGTACGCGAAGAACACGATCAGGAGGATGTACAGGCCGATGTGGATCGGCGAGGTCGCGTCGGCGACGTTGTCGCGCAGCCACACGGCCCAGTCGGCGGGGTTGTCCCCCGAGAACTGGAGGATCACCGACGGCAGCGACAGGAGCGATGCCGCGAAGATGACGGGGATGACTCCCGCCATGTTGATCTTCAGCGGGATGTAGGTGGAGGAGCCGCCGAGCGTGCGTCGTCCGACGACGCGCTTGGCGTACTGCACCGGGATGCGGCGCTGCGACTGCTCGACGAACACGACACCGGCGATGACCGCGAGCGTCACGAGCGAGAAGGCGAACAGCGTGCCCCAGCCCGCGGCGTAGACCACGCCGAACACGGCCGGGAAGCCCGCCGCGATCGAGGTGAAGATCATGAGCGACATGCCGTTGCCGACGCCGCGCTCGGTGATCCGCTCGCCGAGCCACATGATGAGGACGGTTCCCGCGGTCATGGTGAGGATCATGACGGCGATGCGCGACCACGAGTCGTCGGGGACGATCTCGAAGGTGCAGCCGGGGAAGAACTGGCCGGTGCGCGCGAGCGTCACGTAGGACGCCGACTGCAGCACCGCGAAGCCGATGGTGATGTAGCGCGTGTACTGCGTCAGCTTCGCCTGACCGTCCGCACCTTCGCGGTACAGGGTCTCGAAGCGGGGGATCAGCACGCGCAGCAGCTGCACGATGATCGACGCGGTGATGTAGGGCATGATGCCCAGCGCGAAGATCGAGAGGTTCTGGAGCGCGCCACCCGTGAAGAGGTTCAGGATGGCGAACGCGCCCTCGGTGCCGCCTGTGACGTTGATGCACTGCTGCACCGCGCCGTAGTCGACTCCAGGCGTCGGGATGGCGACACCGAGTCGGTAGATGGCGATGATGCCGAGGGTGAAGAGCAGCTTCTTCCGCAGGTCTGGAGTGCGGAATGCGCTCATGAAGCCGGACAGCATATGTCCTCCGTTGGTGCCGTCAGATGCAAGGGGTCAGGGCACGGCGCGGGCCCGCTCACTGTTGGAGCGGGCCCGACACCGATGTCAGCCCTGGGCGACCGAGCCGCCAGCGGCCTCGATCTTAGCCTTTGCAGACTCAGAGACCTTGTCCGCGTCGACCAGCGTCACCTTGACGGCGATGTCGCCGTCGCCCAGCACCTTGACGGGCTGGTTCTTGCGAACGGCGCCCTTGGCCACGAGGTCAGCCTTGCTGATCTCGCCGCCCTTGGGGAACAGCTCGGCGATCTGCGACACGTTCACGACCTGGTACTGGATCTTGAACGGGCTCTTGAAGCCACGCAGCTTCGGGATACGCATGTGCAGGGGGGTCTGGCCACCCTCGAAGCGCTCCGGAACCTGGTAGCGGGCACCCGTGCCCTTGGTACCGCGGCCTGCGGTCTTACCCTTGGACGCCTCACCACGACCCACGCGGGTCTTCTTGGTGTGGGCACCCTCGGCGGGACGCAGGTGGTGCATCTTCAGCGTCGCGACCTTCTCGACGGTCTCCTCCGCCTTGGCGGTCTTGGCCTTCGAGGCAGCGGGCTTCTTGGCAGCAGCCTTGGGGGCCTCAGCCTTGTCAGCAGCCGGCTTCTTGGCAGCAGCCTTGGGGGCCTCAGCCTTGTCAGCGGCAGCCTTCTTGGCAGGAGCCTTCTTGGCGGCGGCCTTGGGAGCCTCAGCCTTGTCGGCAGCGGCCTTCTTGGCGGCAGGCTTCTTGGCGGGAGCCTTCTTGGGCTCCGACGTCTCGTCAGCCATCACTCAACCTCCTCGACGGAGACCAGGTGGTCCACCGCCTTGACCATCCCGCGGATCTCGGGACGGTCCTCCTTCACGACGATGTCGCCGATGCGCTTGAGACCCAGCGAACGCATGGTCTCACGGTGCTGCGGCTTGGTACCGATCGTGGACTTCTTCTGAACGACCTTCAGGCGTGCCATCAGTGAGCCACCCCCGCTGCCTGCGCGCGGAGCATCGCGGCCGGAGCCACGTCCTCCACGGACTTGCCGCGGCGAGCTGCGACGGCCTCGGGGCGCTCGAGGCGCTTGAGGGCGTCGACCGTCGCGTGGACGATGTTGATGGCGTTCGACGAACCGAGCGACTTGCTCAGCACGTCGTGGATGCCCGCGCACTCGAGGACGGCGCGCACCGGACCACCGGCGATCACACCGGTACCCGGCGAGGCGGGACGCAGGAACACGACGCCAGCGGCGGCCTCACCCTGCACGGCGTGCGGGATGGTGCCCTGGATGCGCGGCACGCGGAAGAAGTTGCGCTTGGCCTCCTCGACACCCTTCGAGATGGCGGCAGGCACCTCCTTCGCCTTGCCGTAGCCGATGCCGACGTTGCCCTCGCCATCGCCCACCACCACGAGAGCGGTGAAGCTGAAGCGACGGCCGCCCTTGACGACCTTGGACACGCGGTTGATCGTGACGACGCGCTCGAGGAACTTGTTGTCCGGCTCGCTGTCGCGGCGGTTGCTGCGACGGCCGTTGTTGTTCTCAGCCATATCTCTTTCCTAACCGGTCCGGGCCCTAGAGGGCCAGGCCGCCCTCTCGGGCTCCGTCGGCGACCGCGGCGACACGGCCGTGGTACTTGTTGCCACCACGGTCGAACACGACGGCCTCGATGCCAGCGGCCTTCGCACGCTCGGCGACGAGCTCGCCGACCTTGGTCGCCTTCGCGGTCTTGTCGCCGTCCAGGGTGCGGACGTCGGACTCGAGCGTGGAGGCGGACACCAGGGTCTTGCCGGCGGTGTCGTCGACGATCTGCGCGACCATGTGACGGGTCGAGCGGGTCACGACGAGACGCGGACGTGCCGTGGTGCCCGAGATCTTCTTGCGCAGGCGGAAGTGACGACGCTTGCGAGCGATCGCCTTGCCCTTGCCCTTGACAGTGATACCCATGGCTTACTTACCCGTCTTTCCGGCCTTGCGACGGACCTGCTCACCCGCGTAGCGCACACCCTTGCCCTTGTAAGGCTCGGGCTTGCGGATCTTGCGGATGTTCGCGGCGACCTCGCCGACCTGCTGCTTGCTGATGCCCGCGACCGAGAACTTGGTCGGGGACTCCACGGCGAACGTGATGCCCTCGGGCGGGTTCACGACGACGGGGTGCGAGAAGCCGAGCGCGAACTCGAGGTCCTTGCCCTTGAGCGCGACGCGGTAACCCGTGCCGACGATCTCGAGCTTCTTCTCGTAGCCCTCGGTGACGCCCTGCACCATGTTGGCGATGAGCGTGCGGGTGAGGCCGTGCAGCGACTTCGAGACACGCTCGTCGTCGGGGCGCGAGACCTCGATGCCGTCCGCGCCCTGCGCGACGGTGATGGGGGCAGCGACGGTCAGGTCAAGGGTGCCCTTGGGGCCCTTCACCGTGACGTCGGCGCCGTCGATGGTGACGTCCACTCCGGCGGGAACCGGAACGGGGTACTTGCCGATACGCGACATAGTTCTTCGGTCTCCTTCCGGTTACCAGACGTAGGCGACGACCTCGCCGCCGACGCCCTTCTTCTCAGCCTCGCGGTCAGTCAGGAGACCGGAGGAGGTGGACAGGATCGCGACGCCGAGCCCGCCGAGAACCTTCGGCAGGTTGGTGGACTTCGCGTACACGCGGAGTCCCGGCTTCGAGATGCGGCGCACGCCGGCGAGCGCACGCTCGCGGCTGTTGCCGTACTTCAGGGTGAGGGTCAGGGTCTTGCCGACCTCGGCGTCCTCGACGCTCGAGCCAGCGATGTATCCCTCGGCCTCGAGGATCTTGGCGATGTTCGCCTTGAGCTTCGAGTGCGGCATCGACACGGTGTCGTGGTACGCCGCGTTCGCATTGCGCAGACGCGTCAGCATGTCTGCGATGGGGTCAGTCATCGTCATGAGTGAGTCACTCTTCCTCGCCGTGGTTTCCGGTTCCCCGGACCTGCGACGTAGTAGTTACCAGCTGCTCTTGGTGATACCCGGCAGCTCACCCGCGTGCGCCATCTCACGGAAGCACACGCGGCACAGGCCGAACTTGCGGTACACGGAGTGCGGACGGCCGCACTTCTGGCACCGGGTGTAGGCGCGGACGGCGAACTTCTGCTTGCCGGCCGCCTTGTTCTTCAGCGCGGTCTTCGCCATGCTTACTTCTCCTTGAACGGGAAGCCCAGCTGCTTCAGCAGCGAGCGGCCCTCGGCGTCGGTCGACGCGGTGGTCACCACAGTGATGTCCATTCCGCGCACGCGGTCGATCTTGTCCTGGTCGATCTCGTGGAACATCGACTGCTCCGTGAGACCGAAGGTGTAGTTCCCGGTGCCGTCGAACTGCTTGGGGCTCAGGCCACGGAAGTCGCGGATGCGGGGCAGCGCGATGGACAGCAGGCGGTCGAGGAACTCCCACATGCGGTCGCCGCGCAGCGTGACGTGCGCACCGATCGGCTGGCCCTCACGCAGCTTGAACTGCGCGATGGACTTGCGGGCCTTGGTGACCTGCGGCTTCTGACCGGTGATCGCGGTGAGGTCGGCGATGGCGCCCTCGATGAGCTTCGAGTCCTTGGCGGCGTCGCCCACACCCATGTTGACCACGATCTTGGTCAGGCCGGGGACCTGGTTGATGTTCTCGTAGCCGAACTCCTCGCGGAGGGCGGCGATGATGTCACCGCGGTACTTCTCCTTGAGACGCGGCAGCGTGACGGTCTCGGCGGCCATCAGACGTCCTTCCCCGAGCGCTTGGCGACGCGCACACGCACGTTGCGCTTGCGGCCGTCACGCTCGACCTCTTCGGTGCGGTAGCCGACGCGGGTGCCCTGCTTGGTCTCCGGGTCCACGAGCATCACGTTCGAGATGTGGATCGGAGCCTCGACGGTCACGAGACCGCCCTGCTGGTTGTCGCGGCGGGTGCCCGGCTTGATGTGCTTGGTGACACGCTGGACGCCCTCGACGATGACACGGTCGGTCTCGGTGTTGACCTCGAGCACGCGGCCCTGCTGGCCACGGTCGCGCCCGGCGATGACGACGACGAGGTCGCCCTTCTTGATCTTCGCCATCAGATGACCTCCGGTGCCAGCGAGATGATCTTCATGAACTTCTTGTCGCGCAGCTCGCGACCCACGGGGCCGAAGATGCGGGTGCCGCGCGGGTCGGTGCTGTCGCTGCCCTTGAGGATCACAGCAGCGTTCTCATCGAACTTGATGTACGAGCCGTCGGGCCGGCGGCGCTCCTTGGTGGTGCGCACGACGACCGCCTTGACGACGTCGCCCTTCTTGACGTTGCCGCCAGGGATCGCGTCCTTGACGGTGGCGACGATCACGTCGCCGATGCCGGCGTAGCGACGCTGGGAGCCACCGAGCACGCGGATGCAGAGGACTTCCTTCGCACCCGTGTTGTCGGCGACGCGCAGTCGCGACTCCTGCTGAATCATGTCTGTCTCCTGTCGTCTGGTTCTCGCGGCGGATCAGGCCACGAGCCTGGTCGAACGTTAGTTACTTGGCCTTCTCGACGATCTCGACCAGGCGCCACCGCTTGGAAGCGGAAAGCGGACGGGTCTCCATCACGACGACGAGGTCGCCGATACCGGCGGTGTTGGCCTCGTCGTGGGCCTTGATCTTGCTGCTACGACGCATCACCTTGCCGTAGAGGGGGTGCTTGACGCGATCCTCCACCTCGACGGTGATCGTCTTGTCCATCTTGTCGGACACCACGTAGCCACGGCGCGTCTTGCGGTACGGGCGGTGGGTCTCGGTGGCAGTCGTGTGCTTGGTCGACATTCTCTTACCTTCGCCTTACTGCTTCGCCGTGGGGGCGGTGCGGATACCGAGCTCGCGCTCGCGCAGGATGGTGTAGATGCGGGCGATGTCGCGCTTCACGGCCTTGAGACGGCCGTGGTTCTCCAGCTGGCCGGTGGCCGACTGGAAACGCAGGTTGAAGAGCTCGGCCTTGGCCTTCTTGAGCTCCTCCACGAGGCGCTCGTCCTCCATGGCGTCCAGCTCGGCGGGCAGGAGGCCCTTGGTACCGATAGCCATCAGATGTCACCACCCTCACGGGAAACGAAACGGGTCTTCATCGGCAGCTTGTGCTGCGCACGACGCATGGCCTCACGGGCCAGCTCCTCCGGAACACCGGCGAGCTCGAACATCACACGACCGGGCTTCACGTTGGCGACCCACCACTCGGGCGAGCCCTTACCGGAGCCCATGCGGACCTCGGCAGGCTTCTTGGTCAGCGGACGGTCCGGGTAGATGTTGATCCACACCTTTCCGCCACGCTTGATGTGACGCGTCATCGCGATACGGGCCGCCTCGATCTGGCGGTTGGTGACGTAGGCGGGCTCGAGGGCCTGGATGCCGAAGTCACCGAACGACACCTCGGTGCCGCCCGTCGACGCACCCGAACGCTTCGGGTGGTGCTGCTTGCGGTACTTGACTCGACGGGGAATAAGCATGGTCAGCTCTCCTTACCGGCGTCGGCCGCGGGGGCCTCGGCGGCGGGTGCGTCGGCCTTCGGGGCGTCCGAGCGAGGAGCCGAGTCGCGGCGCGGGCCGCGGCCACCGCGGTCACCACGACCACGCTGGGGACGAGGGGCCTTCGCCTGCTCGGCGGCCCACTCCTTCTCGGTCATGTCGCCCTTGTAGATCCACACCTTCACGCCGATCTGGCCGAACGTGGTGCGGGCCTCGAAGAAGCCGTAGTCGATGTTGGCGCGAAGGGTGTGCAGCGGCACACGACCCTCGCGGTAGAACTCCGAGCGCGACATCTCGGCGCCACCGAGGCGGCCCGAGCACTGCACGCGGACACCCTTGGCGCCGGCGCGCAGCGCCGACTGGATGCCCTTGCGCATGGCGCGACGGAACGAGACGCGGGACGCGAGCTGCTCGGCGATGCCCTGGGCGACGAGCTGGGCGTCGACCTCGGCGTTCTTGACCTCGAGGATGTTGAGCTGGACCTGCTTGCCGGTCAGCTTCTCGAGGTTGGCGCGCAGCTTGTCGGCCTCCGCACCGCGGCGGCCGATGACGATGCCCGGACGCGCGGTGTGCAGGTCCACGCGGACGCGGCCACCGGTGCGCTCGATCTCGACCTTCGACACGCCTGCGCGCTCGAGGCCCTGCGACATGAGCTTGCGGATCTTGACGTCCTCAGCCACGTAGTCGCGGTAGCGCTCGCCCGGCTTCGTCGAGTCGGCGAACCAGCGCGACCGGTGGTCGGTGGTGATGCCCAGGCGGTAGCCGTGGGGGTTGACCTTCTGGCCCATAGGGTTACACCCCTTCCTTGACGGCGACCGGGGTCGCGACGGTGACGGTGATGTGGCACGAGCGCTTCAGGATCTGGTTGGCCCGACCCTGGGCGCGCGGCTGGATGCGCTTCATGGTCGGACCCTCGTCCACCATGATCTGCGTGATCACGAGCTCGGTCTCATCGAAGCGCTCGCCGGCCTGCTCGGCCTTGACGCGTGCGTTCGCGATCGCGGACTCGATGAGCTTGCGCACGTCGACGGCGACCGCCTGCGGCTGGAACTTCAGCGAGGCAGCTGCCTCGACGGCGTTCTGACCACGGACGAGGTTCACGACGCGGCGAGCCTTCTGGGCGGTCACGCGGAGGTACCGCGTCTGCGCCTTGGCTTCCATCTCTAACTCCTCTTACCTTGCTCAGGCGCCTTAGCGGCGGCCCTTGCGGTCGTCCTTGACGTGGCCCTTGAACGTGCGCGTGGGAGCGAACTCGCCCAACTTGTGGCCGACCATCGACTCGGTGACGAACACCGGGACGTGCTTGCGGCCGTCGTGCACGGCAAAGGTGTGACCCAGGAAGTCCGGCGTGATGACGCTACGGCGCGACCAGGTCTTGATGACGTTCTTGGTGCCCGCCTCGTTCTGCGAGTCCACCTTCTTCTGAAGGTGGTCGTCGACGAAGGGGCCCTTCTTCAAACTGCGAGGCATGTCTCAGGTGCTCCTTAACGCTTGTTCTTGCCAGTCTTACGGCGACGAACAATGAGCTTGTCGCTTTCCTTGTTTGCCTTGCGGGTGCGGCCCTCGGGCTTGCCCCACGGCGAGACCGGGTGGCGACCACCCGAGGTCTTGCCCTCACCACCACCGTGCGGGTGGTCAACCGGGTTCATGACGACACCGCGGACGGTCGGGCGCTTGCCCTTCCAGCGCATGCGGCCGGCCTTGCCCCAGTTGATGTTGGACTGCTCGGCGTTGCCCACCTCGCCGATCGTCGCGCGGCAGCGCGCGTCGACGTTGCGGATCTCGCCGGACGGCATACGCAGCTGGGCGTAGGGGCCGTCCTTCGCGACGAGCTGCACCGAGGCGCCAGCCGAACGGGCGATCTTCGCGCCGCCACCGGGCTTGAGCTCGATGGCGTGGATGACCGTACCGGTCGGGATGTTGCGCAGCGGCAGGTTGTTGCCCGGCTTGATGTCGGCGGTGGCGCCGGCCTCGATCGGGTCGCCCTGCTGCAGCTTGTTCGGCGCGATGATGTAGCGCTTCTCGCCGTCCGCGTAGTGCAGGAGCGCGATGCGCGCGGTGCGGTTGGGGTCGTACTCGATGTGCGCGACGGTCGCGGGCACGCCGTCCTTGTCGTGACGACGGAAGTCGATCACACGGTAGGCGCGCTTGTGGCCACCACCCTGGTGACGGGTGGTGATGCGACCGGTGTTGTTGCGGCCACCCTTCTTGTGAAGGGGGCGGACGAGCGACTTCTCGGGCTCCGAACGGGTCACCTCGACGAAGTCGGCGACGGACGAGCCTCGGCGGCCCGGAGTCGTCGGCTTGTACTTGCGAATAGCCATAGGTCCTGTCCTTGCCTTACTAGCCGACCCGGCCGCTGAAGATGTCGAGCGCCTCGCCGCCACCGACGGTGACGATCGCGCGCTTGACGTCCTTGCGCTTGCCGAGGCCGAAGCGCGTGCGACGCGCCTTGCCCTTGCGGTTGATGGTGTTCACCGAGGTCACCTTGACGCCGAAGATCTGCTCGACGGCGATCTTGATCTCCGTCTTGTTGGCGGTCGGCGCGACCTCGAACGTGTACTTGCCCTCGTCCATCAGGCCGTAGCTCTTCTCCGACACGATGGGTCGGATGAGGATGTCACGGGGGTCCTTGTTCAGCGCAGTCATGGTCACTTCTCCTCCGCCTCGGACTCGGTCGCGACAGCCTTGGCAGACTTGCCCGTGGCGGGACCGGCGAGGAACGCCTCGAGAGCACCCGAGGTGAACACCGTGTCGTCGTTGACGAGCACGTCGTACGTGTTGAGCTGGTCGACCGCGATCACGTGGACGTCGACCGCGTTGCGCAGCGACTTCCAGGCGAGCTCGTCGGAGCGCTCGAGGACCACGAGGGCCGAGCGTCCCGCCGTCGCGGCGTTGATGACCGACAGGGCGGCCTTCGTCGAGGGGGCGTCACCCGAGACGATGGAGGCGAGCACGTGCACGCGACCGGCGCGGGCGCGGTCGGACAGTGCACCGCGGAGCGCGGCGACCTTCATCTTCTTGGGGGTGCGCTGCGAGTAGTCGCGCGGCTGCGGGCCGTGGACGGTGCCACCGCCGGCGAACTGCGGCGCGCGGGTCGAACCCTGGCGGGCGCGGCCGGTGCCCTTCTGCTTGTAGGGCTTGCGGCCACCACCGCGGACCTCGCCGCGGGTCTTGGTGGCGTGCGTGCCCTGGCGGGCCGCGGCGCGCTGGGCGACGACGACCTGGTGGATCAGCGGGACGTTGGTGACGGCGTCGAAGATCTCGGCGGGAAGCTCGGCGGTGCCGGACTTCTTGCCCTTCGCGTCGACCACGTCGACAGTCAGCGTGTCAGCCATGAGGTTCACGCACCCTTCGCGGCGGTGCGGATGAGCACCACGCCGCCCTTGTTGCCGGGCACTGCTCCCTTGAGGAGCACGAGGCCCTTCTCGGCGTCGACCGAGTGGATGGTCAGGTTCTGCACGGTCTTGCGAGCGTTGCCCATACGGCCGGCCATCTTGATGCCGCGGAAGACGCGGGCCGGGTACGAGGCGCCACCGATGGAGCCGGGCTTGCGGTGGTTGCGGTGCGCACCGTGGGAGGCGCCGACGCCCTTGAAGCCGTGGCGCTTCATGACACCAGCGGTGCCCTTGCCCTTGGTGGTGCCGGTGACGTCCACCTTCTGGCCGGCCTCGAACACCTCGACGGTGAGCTCCTGGCCGAGCTCGAACTCGGAGGCGTTGCCGGTGCGGACCTCGGCGACGTGGCGGCGAGGGGTCACGCCTGCCTTCTCGAAGTGGCCCTTCAGCGGGTCGGTCACGCGGCGCGGGTCGACGGTGCCGAACGCGAGCTGGACGGCCTCGTAGCCGTCG
Organism: Demequina zhanjiangensis; assembly: GCF_030418315.1. Classification (GTDB taxonomy): domain Bacteria; phylum Actinomycetota; class Actinomycetes; order Actinomycetales; family Demequinaceae; genus Demequina; species Demequina zhanjiangensis. The sequence continues at coordinate 157,268 of NZ_JAUHPV010000001.1, read as the reverse complement.
GCGTCAGCGGTTCGCACCTGGGTCACGACGTTGGTGTCAGCCTGGACGACGGTGACGGGCACGATACGGCCCTCGTCGTCCCACACCTGCGTCATGCCCAGCTTCGTACCAAGCAGCGCAGTGACATTGCGCTGGGCATTGGAAGTCGTAGTCATGATGGTGAAAGTCCTTAAAGAAGCTTTAGAGCTTGATCTCGATGTTCACGACCGCGGGCAGGTCGAGACGCATGAGCGAGTCGACGGCCTTGGGCGTGGGGTCCACGATGTCGATGAGGCGCTTGTGGGTGCGCATCTCGAAGTGCTCGCGGGAGTCCTTGTACTTGTGGGGCGAACGGATCACACAGAACACGTTCTTCTCGGTGGGCAGCGGGACGGGTCCCACTACCGACGCACCAGCGCGCGTGACCGTCTCGACGATCTTGCGGGCCGACGAGTCGATGACCTCGTGGTCATAGCTCTTCAGCCGGATGCGGATCTTCTGTCCCGCCATGGCGTGGTCTGCCTTTTCTCTCGTACAACTGTGGTCTCTCCCCCGACCCCCGCGCTCGGGCGTGTCGCCCATTCAGGACGCACGTCCGACCGGCCGATTTCTCGGATAGTCGTGGGAAGCGTGTGGCTGCCCGCAATGGGCAACCTGAATAGTGTGCCAGATCAACGGGTCTCTCGCAACACGGAGCCCGCCGCCGGCGAACGCCCTCCAGGGTATCGTGGACATGCATCCTGCGCACATCCGGACGCCTCCCCCGGCCTCCGAGGACGAGCACCCCCGAGGAGGCGACGATGACGCACCGCACTGCGGCCGTCGACAGTGGCGAGCACAGACCGTTCGACACGGCACGGGCCTGGTTGAGGCCGGCCCTCTTCGCCCTGGTAGTCGCCGCATCAGTGTCCGCGATCGCCCTGGTGCAACCAGTGCTTGCGCTCGTGCTGCTGACGCTTGTCGGCCTCCTGGTCGCGCGCCTTCACGGGTCCGGCCTCGAGCCGTGGCGACCGCATCCCGTCGACAGGTTCCCGAACACCGTGTCCGACGCCCGCCTGCGCCGCTTCGCGGCGGATCTGCGATGGCGGTGGGAGCACGGGATGGTCGTGGGCGGCCTTGGACGCTACGCCGACGACGGAGAGTATGTGGGCCCGGTGCTCACAGCCGTCTCCCAGCATGGCGATGCCATCGTCGCGCATGCGACGCTCACGCCAGGCACGCAGCTGCATGAGGTGGATGCGCGAACGGATCGGCTCGCTGCCGGCCTTGAAGCCGCGGAGGCAAGCGTGCTCGGTGGCGAGCAAGGCACCGTCGCACTGCTGGTCCGAGAACGCCAGACCGGCGAAGGCTGGACCTGACACCTGCTCTCAGGAGCGGCCTCGGGCATCCCACCATCGTTGAAGGGCGGCCCGGTCCACCGTGCCGTCGGAGGGGAAGGCATCGGCCAGCCCGACAGCCTCGAGCACCCGCTCCGCGGACCTCTGCTGCTCTGGCGAGATGCGGTCCATCCATGCCCGCGGGTCGCCACCGGCGTGCGCGTTCGAGCTCTTGGCGTGGGTCATCCTGGACGGCTTCTCCAGGTCGGTGAGCTCGTCGGCCGAGAAGCCCAGCCTCTCGGCTCCGGCAGCCAGCTCCGAGCGGTCCTCAAGCGCCACGTCGTACGACACGAGCGCCGTGCGATCGCCACCGTACGTCCGCACCGCCGTCAGGTTCTCGACAGCCCACCGGGTCACGAGCGCGGTATCGGCGTCGGCCAGCGCGAGCGAACGGAGCGGAAGGTCGCCCAGGAGGTCGTCCACCAGCTCTGGCTGAGCCATCATGTAGTGCAGACGGTCCGGCGACCAGCCGAGCACGCTCTGGCTGCTGAGCGTCGCAAGCGGGTGCCTGATGACGTGCACGAGGCGCACCTCAGGATGCCTCTTCGCGACCCAACCAGCCCACATCGGGAGGCGGATCTCCTTGATGAGACGGCCCCGGTAGCGGGTGAAGGGATTGAGCGAGGCCTCCTGATCCGCCCATGGGTGCCGGTAGCGCCCCGTCAGCACGGCCTCCACGGCCTCCTGGGACGGCAGTCGCGGGGCGTCCACAGGGACGTACCGCCCGGGCCTCAGATCGCTGAAGCGTGCGTCAAGATCGGGGCGGAACGGCTCGAACACCGGGCGGAGGCGCCCGGCGCGCGCGTACGCCTCCAGCAGCCACGTGGTGCCGGACCGGCCGCTGCCGCTGAGCAGCGCGGCATGGGCCATGTCGCGGTGGGGGTCCCAGACCGCGACGGAGCGCGCCAAACGTTCGGCGCGGGTGAGGACTGCGGGCACGCGACCACCGTAACAGCACCGGGCTACCGGTTCGCTGGGCTTTGCCTGGGAGTCTTCTGGCAATCACGGCCCGCACACGACGAAGGCCCCCGGCAGATGCCGGGGGCCTTCGTGTGAAGCGTAGGAACTACGCGACCATCAGTTACTTGATGATCTTGGTGACGGTGCCTGAACCGACGGTGCGGCCACCCTCGCGGATCGCGAAGCCCTGGCCCTCCTCGAGGGCGATGGGCTGGATCAGCTCGACGGTCATGTCGGTGGTGTCACCGGGCATCACCATCTCGGTGCCCTCGGGCAGCGAGATGACGCCGGTCACGTCCGTCGTGCGGATGTAGAACTGCGGGCGGTAGTTCGTGTAGAAGGGGTTGTGGCGGCCACCCTCGTCCTTGTTGAGGATGTAGCAACGGCCCTCGAAGTTGGTGTGCGGCGTCGTGGTGCCGGGGGTGACCACAACCTGGCCACGCTCGACGTCCTCGCGCTTGGTACCACGGAGCAGCAGACCGCAGTTCTCGCCGGCCCACGCCTCGTCCATCGACTTGTGGAACATCTCGATGCCGGTGACGGTGGTCTTCTGCGGCTCACGGATACCGAGGATCTCGACCTCGGAGTTGATCTTGAGCTTGCCGCGCTCGACCTTACCGGTGACGACGGTGCCACGACCGGTGATCGTGAAGACGTCCTCGATCGGCATCAGGAACGCCTTGTCCATGTCGCGGACGGGCTCCGGGACGTTCTCGTCCACGGCCTCCATGAGGTCCTGAACCGACTTGACCCACTTCTCGTCGCCCTCGAGCGCCTTGAGCGCCGAGACCTGGATGACGGGAGCGTTGTCGCCGTCGAAGCCCTGCGAGGACAGGAGGTCACGGACCTCGACCTCGACGAGCTCGAGGATCTCCTCGTCGTCGACCATGTCGGACTTGTTCAGCGCGACGAGCAGGTAGGGAACGCCGACCTGCTTGGCGAGCAGCACGTGCTCACGCGTCTGGGCCATCGGACCGTCGGTCGCGGCGACCACGAGGATCGCGCCGTCCATCTGGGCGGCACCGGTGATCATGTTCTTGATGTAGTCCGCGTGACCCGGGGCGTCGACGTGCGCGTAGTGGCGCTTCGCGGTCTCGTACTCGATGTGCGCGATGTTGATCGTGATACCGCGCTCGCGCTCCTCAGGAGCCTTGTCGATGTCCTCGAACGGGGTGAACGGGTTCAGGTCCGGGTACTGGTCGTGCAGGACCTTGGAGATCGCAGCGGTCAGCGTGGTCTTGCCGTGGTCGACGTGACCGATCGTACCGATGTTCACGTGCGGCTTGGACCGCTCGAACTTGGCCTTAGCCATGAGGTGTTCCTCCTGATTGATGAGACTCGGGTAAAGATGCTAGTCCGTTCGATGGCCTGACGCCATCGGGGGCTTCATCCCTACTGGTCGCTATTCTTCCTGATTTTTCCGACCGGTGGGACTACTCGCCCCGGGTCTTGGCGATGATCTCGTCGGCCACAGCCTTCGGGACCTCGGCGTAGCTGTCGAAGGTCATCGAGTACACCGCACGACCCGACGTCTTGGAACGCAGGTCGCCGACGTAGCCGAACATCTCGGACAGCGGCACAAGCGCGTCGATGACCTTGACGCCCTGGGCGTCAGACATCTGGCGGATCTGACCGCGACGCGAGTTCACGTCACCGATGACGTCGCCCATGTACTCCTCGGGAGTACGGACCTCGACGGCCATCATCGGCTCGAGCAGCACGGGCTTCGCCTGACGCGCGGCCTCCTTGAAGGCCATCGAGCCGGCGATCTTGAACGCCATCTCCGAGGAGTCGACGTCGTGGTAGGCACCGTCGAGAAGCGTCGCCTTGACGCCCACGACCGGGTAGCCGGCCTGGATGCCCAGCTCCATGGCGGACTGCATACCGGCGTCGACCGACGGGATGTACTCACGCGGGATGCGGCCACCGGTGACGGCGTTCACGAACTCGTACTGGACCTCGGCGTCGGCCTCGAGCGGCTCGAGCGAGATCTGCACCTTCGCGAACTGACCGGAGCCACCGGTCTGCTTCTTGTGCGTGTAGTCGTACTTCTCGACCGTCTTGCGGATGGTCTCGCGGTACGCGACCTGCGGCTTGCCGACGTTGGCGTCGACCTTGAACTCGCGCTTCATGCGGTCCACGAGGATGTCGAGGTGCAGCTCGCCCATACCGCCGATGACGGTCTGGCCGGTCTCCTCGTCCAGGCGCACGCGGAAGGTCGGGTCCTCCTCGGCGAGCTTCTGGATCGCGATCGACAGCTTCTCCTGGTCGCCCTTGGTCTTGGGCTCGATGGCCACGTCGATGACCGGGTCCGGGAACGTCATCGACTCGAGCACGACGGGGTGGTCCGGGTTCGACAGGGTGTCACCGGTGGTGGTGTCCTTCAGACCGATCACGGCGTAGATGTGACCCGCCTGGATCGTGTCGACCGGGTTCTCCTTGTTGGCGTGCATCTGGAAGAGCTTTCCGATGCGCTCCTTCTTGCCCTTGGTCGAGTTGATGACCTGGGCGCCCGTCTCGAGGTGACCGGAGTACACGCGGACGTAGGTGAGGCGACCGAAGAACGGGTGCGCGACGACCTTGAAGGCGAGCGCGGCGAAGGGCTCGTTCGCGTCGGCGTGACGCTCGATCTCCTTCTCCTCGTCCTTGGCGTCGTGACCCTTGATCGCGGGCACGTCGACCGGCGCGGGGAGGTAGTCGATGACGGCGTCGAGCATCGGCTGCACGCCGCGGTTCTTGAACGCCGAGCCGCACAGGACCGGGTAGACCTCGGAGGCGATCGTCATCTTGCGGATGCCGGCCTTGATCTCGGCCAGGGTCAGCTCCTCGCCGCCGAGGTACTTCTCGAGCAGCTCGTCGTCGGCCTCGGCCACGGTCTCGAGGAGGGCCGCACGGTACTCCTCGGCCTTGTCCTTGAGGTCCGCGGGGATCTCGACCGTCTCGTAGGTCGCGCCCATGGTCACGTCGCCCTTGGCGTCGCCGGGCCAGACCTTGGCGTTCATCTCGACCAGGTCGACGATGCCGACGAAGTCGTTCTCGGCGCCGATGGGCAGCTGGATGACCAGCGGCTTGGCACCGAGGCGCTTGATGATCGTGTCGACCGTGAAGTAGAAGTCGGCGCCCAGCTTGTCCATCTTGTTGACGAAGCAGATGCGGGGAACGTCGTACTTGTCGGCCTGACGCCACACGGTCTCGGACTGGGGCTCCACGCCCTCCTTGCCGTCGAACACGGCGACCGCGCCGTCGAGCACTCGCAGCGAACGCTCCACCTCGACCGTGAAGTCCACGTGGCCGGGGGTGTCGATGATGTTGATCTGGTTCTTGTCCCAGAAACAGGTCACCGCGGCGGAGGTGATGGTGATGCCGCGCTCCTGCTCCTGCTCCATCCAGTCGGTCGTCGACGCACCGTCGTGGGTCTCACCGATCTTGTAGTTCACACCCGTGTAGAACAGGATGCGCTCGGTGGTGGTGGTCTTGCCAGCATCGATGTGAGCCATGATGCCGATGTTGCGGACCTTCTTGAGGTCCGTGAGCACGTCCTGTGCCACGAGTGGTTCTCCTTGGGGATTCCGTAGAGGGGTGAGCGACTGCTACCAGCGGTAGTGCGCGAAGGCCTTGTTGGACTCGGCCATCTTGTGCATGTCCTCGCGGCGCTTGACCGCGGCACCGAGACCGTTGGAGGCGTCGAGGATCTCGTTCATGAGGCGCTCGGTCATGGTGTGCTCGCGACGCTGACGCGCGAAGTCGACCAGCCAGCGCAGCGCGAGGGTGGTCGCACGCACGGGGCGCACGTCGACCGGCACCTGGTAGGTGGCGCCACCGACGCGGCGGGAGCGGACCTCGAGCGCCGGGCGGATGTTGTCGAGCGCACGCTTGAGCACGACGACCGGGTCCTGACCGGACTTCTCACGGACACCCTCGAGGGCGCCGTAGACGATCGCCTCGGCGACGGACTTCTTGCCGTCCAGCAGGACCTTGTTGATCAGCTGGGTGACGACGGTCGCGCCGTAGACGGGGTCGTTGATGATGGGGCGCTTGGGCGCCGGTCCCTTGCGAGGCACTACTTCTTCTCCTTCTTCGCGCCGTAACGGCTGCGGGCCTGCTGACGGCCCTTGACACCCTGGGTGTCGAGCGAGCCACGGACGATGCGGTAGCGGACACCGGGGAGGTCCTTCACACGACCACCGCGGACGAGCACGATCGAGTGCTCCTGGAGGTTGTGGCCCTCACCGGGGATGTAGGCCGTGACCTCGATGCCGGACGACAGGCGGACACGCGCCACCTTGCGCAGCGCCGAGTTCGGCTTCTTGGGGGTCGTCGTGTACACGCGGGTGCACACGCCACGACGCTGGGGGCTCGACTTGAGAGCCGGGGTCTTGGTCTTGGACGCCTTGGGGTGGCGGCCCTTCCTGACCAGCTGCTGAATCGTAGGCACTACATCTCCGAACTTCGGTGAATCGATTGTCAAACTCTGCGGGCGGCGTCCGACCCCCGCGCCCGGGCGTGTCGAACCTGGTTGGGTTGCGCCCGGAAGGGCGCGCGTGAGGGCCCGATGACGCGGGCACGAACGTCAACTGTACCTGCAGGCGTGGCCGTCGTCAAAGTGGGGCAGGACGACTCCTGGGCACGGCTACCGCAGGCTGCTCGCCCTCGATGCTACCCTCGACGGCTCGCGAGCGCGAGCGCATCCCGTGCCAGCGCACGCGCAGCCTCGGGCTCCGTCATCCAGAGGGGCACGGCGCGTGACGCGATCCCTGCGGACTCGAGCTCGGGCACCTCGGCGGCGTCGACGTCGTCCACGAGCCAACCGTCCAGCACACCGCCTGCGGAGCGTGCGCCGTAGCGCAGCCCCACTGCGGCAGCATCGGTCGCGGTGCCGACCGCGGTGAGGCAGGCGTCGGCCATCCCTCGCACCACCGAGCCGCCGATGATGGGCGACACCCCGACGACCGGGGCGCGCGTGGCCGCGAGCGCCTGACGGATTCCCTCCACGGCCAGGATCGGTCCGATCGACACGATCGGGTTCGACGGCGCGAGGAGCACGGCGTCCGCCGACTCGATCGCCTCCACGACGCCGGGCGCGGGCGTCGCCGAGCCTGCCCCGCGCATCTCGAACCCGCGCGCAGGCAGCTGCGCACGATGCCTCGTCCACCACTCCTGGAAGTGCATCGAGCCCTCGTCGGTGAGGACGTGGGTCTCCACCTCGTCGTCCGTCATAGGCAGCAGCTCGACCCCCAGATCCCATCGCGCGGTGAGACGTGACACCGCGCCGGACAGCGGGACGCCGTCGCGCAGCAGCGACGTGCGAGCGATGTGCATCCCCAGGTCGAGGTCGCCGAGCGTGAACCACGGCCAGCCGATGCCCCACTCATGAAGCTCGGCGGAGACCCGCTCGGTCTCCCCGACGCGACCCCAGCCGCGCTGCTCGTCGTTGACGCCAGCGAGGGTGTAGGTGACCGAGTCGAGGTCCGGGCAGATCCGCAGCCCGGCCATCCACATGTCGTCGGCGGTGTTCACGACGACGCGGATGCGCGCGTCCTCGTCCACGAGCGCGTCGCGGAGGGCACGGGTGAACCGCGCGCCGCCGACGCCTCCTGACAGGACGACGATCTCCCTCACACGCACCTCCATGACGCCGGTCCGGCACCCGCTGCCGGATCTCTAGACTGACGAGTATGCCCGCCCCCGGACCTGAGCGGACCTGGCAGCTGGTGATCCCTGTGAGGGGCACCGCTCCGTCCAAGAGCCGCCTTGCGCTCCCCGACTCCGCTCGCGAGCGCCTCGCGCGCGCGTTCGCGCGTGACACTGTGCGTGCGGCGGTCGAGGCGAGCACGGTGGCGCGGGTGATCGTCGTGACCGCGGAGCCCGCCCGCGAGGTGTTCGAGGCCATGGGAGCGCGCGTGGTCTCGGATCCGCAGCCGCCGTCGCTCGCCACGGCGATCGCCCGGGGTCTCGCCGCATGCGATCCCGACGCGCCCCGCGCGGTCATGCTCGGCGACCTGCCCGCGCTCACGGGCGCCGCGCTCGACGAGGCGCTGAAGGCGGCAGGCCGCCTCGACCGGGCCGTCGTGCCCGATGCCGACGGCACCGGGACGACGCTCGTCACGGCAGCGGCACGGGTCCCCCACTCCCCCGCCTTCGGCACCGGCTCGTTCGCCCGTCACCTCGCCGCCGGCTACGTGTCCGTGGCGGACGCCGTGCCCGACCGGGTGCGTTCCGATGTCGACACGCTCGACGACCTCGCTCGCGCCGCGTCGCTCGGCCTCGGCGCCTCCTCCCGGCGCGCCTGCGCGGCGATCAACGCACCCGTCGGCGCCACAACACGCCGGTAATCTGCCAGCCGTACAGTGAGCGGATCATGACTCCACTCCACCTGGGCCGCGCCGCGCCCGTGCCCGAGCAGCCCCCTCGCTCGCAGGATCCCGTGCTGACCGCCTGGGCCCCGGGCCCCGTACCCGAGGTGCACCCCGGGGACGACCTCACGCTCCTCGCCCTCGAGGCGCTGGGCCACGGACCCGAGCTGCGTGACGGTGACATCGTCGTCGTCACCTCGAAGATCGTGTCGAAGGCCGAAGGGCGCGTGGTGCAGGCGGACGACCGTCAGGCGGCGATCGACTCCGAGACCGTCCGGCTCGTCGCCTCGATCCCGCACGCGCACGACGACGGCGCCACGCTGATCGTCGAGAATCGCCTCGGCATGGTGTGCGCTGCGGCGGGGGTGGACGCGTCGAACACCGCAGCAGGCACGGTCCTGCTGCTCCCGGTCGACCCCGACGAGTCGGCCCGCGCCCTCGCGGCGGGGCTGCGCGACGCGCTCGGGCTCGCGGTGGGCGTGATCATCACCGACACCCTGGGACGCGCGTGGCGCAACGGCCAGACCGACGTGGCGATCGGCGCCGCCGGAGTTCGCGTGTTCGACGAGCTCGCGGGCACGACCGACGCGCAGGGACGCCCCCTGGTAGCGACCCGCCCGTGCCTCGCCGACGAGCTCGCGGGCGCCGCGGACCTGGTCAAGGGCAAGGCGTCCGGACGACCCTTCGCCGTCGTGCGCGGCATGGGCCACGCCGTCGGCGCGTTGGACCTTCCAGGAGCGCGCAGCATCGTCCGCTCGGTCGAGAGCGACATGTTCAGGCAGGGCCACCGTGAGGCGTACGCAGACGGATACGCGGCGGGGCTCGCCGCACGAGACGACGCCGGCACCGCCGGCACTGACAAGGAGCAGCCATGACCCTGAAGCTCGGATACAAGGCGTCAGCAGAGCAGTTCGGACCGCGCGAGCTCGTCGAGCTCGCCGTCGCCGCGGAGAACCACGGCTTCGAGTCCGCAGCCATCAGCGACCACTTCCAGCCCTGGCGGCACACCGGCGGCCACGCGCCGTTCTCGCTCGCCTGGCTCGCCGCCGCAGGCGAGCGCACGTCGACCATCACGCTCGGCACGTCCGTGCTGACCCCCACCTTCAGGTACAACCCCGCGGTGCTCGCCCACGCGTTCGCCACGCTCGGCATGCTCAACCCCGACAGGATCTGGCTGGGCGTCGGCTCCGGTGAGGCGCTCAACGAGATCGCCACCGGCTGGGACGGGGCGGGCGAGCAGCGCTGGCCCGAGTTCAAGGAGCGCTTCGCGCGCCTGCGCGAGTCCGTGCGCCTCATGCGCGCCCTCTGGGCAGGCGAACGCGTGAGCTTCGAAGGCGACTACTACTCGACGCACGACGCCTCCATCTACGACAAGCCCGACGGCGGCATCCCCGTGTACATCGCGGCAGGCGGCCCCGTCGTCGCCAAGTACGCGGGCCGCGCCGGCGACGGCTTCATCTGCACCTCCGGCAAGGGACGCGAGCTCTACACCGAGAAGCTGCTCCCCGCCGTCGCCGCGGGCGCCGAGGCCGGAGGCAAGGACCCCGCCTCCGTGGACCGGATGATCGAGATCAAGCTCTCCTACGAGGAGACCGAGGAGGCGGCGCTCGACAACACCCGCTTCTGGTCGCCGCTGTCGCTGCCCGCCGAGGCCAAGCACGACATCACCGACCCGGTCGAGATGGAGAAGGCCGCCGACGCGCTCCCGATCGAGCAGATCGCGTCCCGCTGGATCGTGGGCACAGACCCCGACGAGGTGGCCGCCCGCATCGCCGACTACGTCGACATGGGCTTCACGCACCTCGTGTTCCACGCCCCCGGACACGACCAGCGCCGCTTCATGGCGCTGTTCGAGCGCGACCTCGCGCCGCGGCTGCGCACGCTCGGCTGAGCGGAGCTCAGTCGAGCATGAGGGCCAGCAGCCGCTCCTTCTGCTCGGGGGTGAGCCTGGTGGGGCGTTGGCTGGCTGCGTCGACCATCGCCATGGTCGTGGACGCCTCGACGCACACGTCGCCGTCGACCAGCAGCCGATAGTCGAGCACGAACGTCGCGCCCACGCAGCGGGACACCGACACCTCGGCATCGATAGGGGCGACGCGATGGTCGATCGTGCGCCTGTACTTCACCGACACGTCGGCGACGAGCACCCACACGTCCGAGCCTGCGCCGAGCGGCGGCATGATCGGGTCCTCGTCGTCCCACAGCGCGCGGACGCGCGCCTCCTCGAGCAGTCCCACGATCGCCACGTTGTTCACGTGGCCGTAGGCGTCGCAGTCGGACCAGCGGAGCGGCACGGGAACGGTGACGGCAGGCACGGCCCCCACGGTACCCCTCGTCCACAGTCGCGTCCCTCACATCCCCCTGCCGGAGCACCAGGGACGACGGCTATCCTCTGCCGCATGGTCGAGTACGCGCCGGCACGCCCTGGCGACACGGGCTGCGCCGTCGTCGCCGGCGGCTTCGTGGCGCTCGTCGACGTCGGTGTACGACCTGAGCTCGTCGCGCGCATCCACGCGGCCTTCGCCGGCTCGGCCCTGCTCGAGCGGACGGTGTCGGAGATCGTGGCCGCCGTCCCGGACGCGCGTTTCGCGATCGCGAGGACGGACACCGCACCCGCGCGGATCGCGCTCCGCGGCGACCTGACGATCGACCTCGGCCCGTCCGCGACCACGCGGTTCGGCCTGCCGTCCGGATCGACGGGCGTGCTGGGCGAGGTCGACGGGCTCGAGCGGCTCAGCTTCACGCTCGGGACCGACGACGAGTCTCCCCATCGGCTCCCGCTCCGCGACGGCGCATGCCCCGCGTCCGCCGTGCACGCCACCTTCGCGCACGCGCCCGGCGAGGGCACCGCCCTCTCACCGCAGTCGGCAGACGATCAGGCACAGGGCGAGGCAGCTGCCGTCGCCTCGGATCGGTCGGGGTGGGTCCTGACGCTGCCCGATGGCCGCGAGCTCGACGCCCGACCGCGCCTCGTCGTCGGACGGCGCCCCGAGGAGGATGAGAGCACCGACACCGGCGCCCTCTACGTGACCGCGCCCTCCCCGCAGCGAGAGATCTCCGCCAGGCACCTCGAGCTGACCGTGGAGGACGACGTCCTCCGTGCACGCGACATGGGGTCCACGAACGGCACCCTCGTCCTTCGCCCCGACCGGCCAGCCCACCTTCTGCACGACAGCCGTGATGCGACACTTGACGCAGGAGACACCCTCGACCTGGGCGAGGGGTTCAGGATCACCGTCGCGCGACGGCGCTGACGACGGAGCCGGCCCACACCCACCCACCACCCGCACCACCGAGGAGGAAGGCAGGACCAGTGCCGCGACGCAGCACAGCACCGCCACCGGTGCTGCCCGGGTACAGCTACATCCGTCCGCTCGGCGCGGGCGGATTCGCCGACGTGTTCCTCTACGAGCAGGACATGCCACGGCGCGTCGTGGCGGTCAAGGTGCTGCTCGACGACGCGATCAACCCCGACGTGCTGCGCGCCTTCACCGGTGAGGCGGACACCCTCGCCCGCCTCAGCGCGCACCCTGCGATCGTCACGATCCACCAGGCGAGCATCTCCGCCGACGGCCGGCCGTACTTCGTCATGGAGTACTGCCCCGACACCCTCGCCGCGGAGGCGAAGCGCGAGCCACTCCCCGCCGCACGAGCCCTCGACGCCGCCGTGCGCGTCGCAAGCGCGCTCGAGACGGCGCATCGCAGCGGCGTGCTTCATCGCGACATCAAGCCGTCCAACCTCCTCGTCACCACGCTCGACACCCCCGTCCTCGCGGACTTCGGCATCGCCTCGGCGATCGCGGCTGCCGACGACGCGACCGACACGATCGCGATGTCGCTCCCCTGGAGCGCGCCGGAGGTGGTGCGCGGCGACACCAACGGCACCGTCGCCTCCGAGATCTGGAGCCTGGGCGCGACGCTCTACACGCTCGTCGCAGGGCACGCACCCTTCGAGCCCGCGGATGGGGAGCGCATCGGCCGCCGCAAGCACGAGGAGCTCATCCTCAAGGGTCGTCACGTGCCCACGGGCCGCGAGGACCTGGGAGACCGCTTCGCGGCAGCGCTCGAGCGGTGCCTGCAGAAGGACCCAGCCGCCCGGTTCGGCTCCATGATGGAGCTCGCGGAGGAGCTGCGCTGGGCCCAGTACGACCTCGCGCTCGCGCCCACGGCGATCGAGGTCGCGACCCCGGAGTGGGCGGCCGCCACCGGCTCCGCACCGGCCGAGCCCGCCCGGCTCCCCACCATCTCCACGGTCCAGACTCAGTCGCGTCGCGCTGCTCGCGCGCAGCACCTCGCCTCGACGCAGCGCAGGAAGGAGCAGTCGACGCCCGACGCTCCTCCGCGTCGCGTGGACCGCCGCACGCTCCTGATCGGCGCGGCCATCGGCGCCGCGGTCGTGGCGTTGGGGTCGATCCTGCTGGCAGCGGTGTGATGGCCGCTGCGCGAGCCGCACGACTCCGGCGGGGCCCCGCGCTCCGCGTCACCGCTGTGGTCGCGCTGGGAGTCTCTCTCGCGACCGCGGCGCTGCTCGCTCCCGGCTACGAGGTCCAGGAGACGGAGCCGGTCGAGATGTCGGTGTGGGTGACGCGGGACGACGGCCGCTACGCACGGGTCAATACGGACCTGGGCGAGTTCGAGGCGGTGCAGAACGTCTCCGACCCCACCACCGTGGTGCAGTCCGGGACGCGCGGGATGGTGTTCACGCAGCGCTTCGGCCGGGCCTGGGCGCTCACGGGGGCCGACCCGGCCGATCTCGTCGACACCGACGGCGAGGGCGGCGGCACCGTCGCGACGATCCCCTCCGGGACCGAGACCGTCTCCGCGTCCGGCGGCGAGATCGCCTACCTCACCGGCGCGGGCGAGGTGTTCCTGGGCGCGCTTCCCGACGCGGACGGCGGCTCGACCAGCCCCTACCAGCTGGATCCGCTCACCGAGTCGGTGACGCCTGACTCCGACGCGCCCGCCGAGCGGTACGTCGCCGACGCGGTCGCCGTGGGGGACGACGGCATGGTCGCCGTGTACTCCTCGGCAGAGGCCGCCGTCCGTGTGTATCGGGTCGCCGACGGTGCGTTCACCGGAGGCCCCCAGGCGCTCGCTGGCGCGCCTGCAGGCGCGGAGACGGTGGAGATGGCCGTCGTCTCGGGCAGATGGGTGCTCTCGGCGCCCGAGAGCGGCAGGCTGTGGATCGAGGGCCTGGACGACGCGATCGACACGGGTGCCACCGAGAGCGCGGTGCTGCAGTCGAGCGGGTCGGGGCGCGAGGACGTCCTGCTGTCCGACGAGGCGGGCCTCGTGTCCGTGTCCCTCGAGGACGGCACGGTCGAGCGCATCGTCGACTCGCTCGGCACCCCGGCGCCTCCTGTCGTGGTGGACGGGGTCGCCTACGCTGCGTGGGTGTCGCTCACCGGGGGAACCCTGTGGGCGAGCGACCAGGACGGCGTGCGCGAGATCGAGGTGCTGACGGAGGAGCTCGACGAGAACCGAGGCGTCTCCCCTGTGTTCCGCGCCAACGGCGACCGCGCAGTGCTCACGGAGACGTCGAGCGGCATGGTGTGGCTCGTCTCCGACGGCACCCTCCTTCCGGTCGACGAATGGGCTCCCCTCGCAGAGACGGAGGAGCAGGCGGGCACGATCGAGGTCGACGACGTGATCGAGCCCGAGCCTCCGGTCGCCGAGGACGACGTGCTGGGGGTCCGCGCCGGAAGCGTCGTGTCCCTGCCCCTGCTGCTGAACGACCACGACCCGAACAGCAAGGACGTGCTGACCATCGTCCCGTCCTCCGTGACCGCGATCGACGAGGGCTTCGGTGAGGTGGGCCTCGTGTCCGACGACCAGGGCGCCGTGATCGACGTGCGGGCCACCAGCGGGACAGCCACCTTCATGTACTCCGTCACCGACGGCTCCGCCACGTCGTCTCCCGCGACCGTCACCCTCACCGTGATCGACGACGCGGTGCAGACCGCCCCGGTGTGGTGCGGGGTCGAGAACTGCGTCAAGGAGTGGCCCGCACCGCAGATCGCCCCAGGCGGCTACACGTCCACCGATGTGCTCTCAGGGTGGGTGGACCCCGAGGGCGACCCCGTCACACTCATGGACGCCGTCGTCGACGATCCCTCCGCTCCGGTCACGGTCGTGCCTACCTCGGACGGCCAGGTGGCGATCAGGCACCTCGACGCGAACGCCACGAGCGAGACGCTGACGATCACGGTGACGGTCGTCGACTCGCGCGGCGCCACCGCGCAGCGGCAGCTCACTCTGCGCGTCACCCAGACCCCGGCCCTCGTCGCGAGGGCGACCGCCGTCACCGTCGGGGCGGGCGAGACCGCCACCGTCACGCTCGAGGACATGGTGTCCGGCGGCTCCGGGTCGTACAGCCTCGCCGACGCCGCCCCGAGCACCACGTCCGCCGACCTGCTCTCCGTGCTGCCGAGCGTGGCGGACGGCACGATCGACGTGTCGTCGACCGAGGAGGGCTCGTACACGGCGACATACACGGTGGAGGACACCGTCACCGGAGCCCGCCAGACCGCCGTGCTGCGCGTCACCGTCGACAGCTCGCCGCGCGCCCTCGCGGCAGCCCCGTTGACAGCGTTCGTGCGCACCGGCGAGGACACGACGGTCGACGTCCTCAGCGCCGTCACCTCCTCCCAGGGGCGGGTGCTCATGGTGCAGCAGGCGACGACGGACGACAGCGGCCTCAGCGTCAGCGTCGTCGATCAGACGTTCGTGAGGGTGAGCGCCACCGCCGCAGCCACCGACCAGATCCCCCTCGGGATCGCGGACATCCTCATCGCCGACGGCACCGGCGCCGCCGTGCGCACCCAGCTGACCGTCATCCTCATCCCCTCGACCCACGGCGTCGGCCCCATCGCCGCGCCCGACACGGTGACCGTGCGCGCCGGCGCCCAGGTGGACATCCCCGTCCTCTCGAACGACGTGACGCCTCGTGGCGAGCGGCTCCTGCTCCACCCCGACGTCCTCGGATCCGACGCTCCGGACGAGCTCGCCTTCGCGTCAGGACCCGTGCTGCGCTACGTCGCACCCACCGTGCCTGGCGTCTACACCCTCCGCTACTCCGCCTACCTCGAAGGCGACGCCGGCCGCCTCGACACCGCCACCGTCACCGTCACCGTGCTGCCCGAAGGAGTGAACAGCGCGCCGCAGCCACGCGACCACCAAACCCGCGTCCTCGCGGGACGCAGCGTCACCCTCACCGTGGACATGACCGGGATCGACCCCGACGGCGACAGCGTGACGCTCGTCGGCGTCTCCCAGCCGAGCCCCGGTGAGGGCGTCGCCACCATCGGCCCGTCGGGTCGCACTCTCACCTACCGGGCCCCGGCGGCAGGCATCCCCTCCGGCCAGATCGAGTTCTCCTACACGGTGCGCGACTCCCAAGGGGCCACGGGCACCGCGAGCGTGAGCGTCGGCGTCCTGTCCGGCGAGCTCGCCGACGTCGCGCCAGTCACCTACGGCGACAACGTCACCGTCGAGCTGGGCTCAGACGCACCCGTGTCCGTCCTGCCCCTCATCAACGACCGCGACCCGCTTCAGGGAGAGCTGTCGCTCGTCGAGCTCCGACCCAACGTCGACGAGACGACGGACCCGGTCGAGTACGCCCGCCTGTCCGCGCTGATCGACAACGGCACCGATCTGAGCTCCGGCCTCGTCGCGCTGCTCGCAGGCGACGTGGAGGGCATCCACTCCTACGTGTACACGGTCGAGTCGCAGACCTCCTTCAGCACGGCGGAAGGCCTGATCGTCGTCGAGGTCACCGACACGCCCGCTCCGGACGCGATCCAGATCGACGACACCATCGTCACCCTCGAGACCCGCGCCGCGCTCGAGACCGACGGGCTCGACGTGGTCACGGATCAGGTCCGCTGGGCGACCGGCGAGATCGAGGACCTCACCCTGTCGCTGTGGGAGGGGGCGCCCGCAGGGTTCAGGGTCGACGGCTGGCGGATCCGCGGCTCCCTCCCCGACTCCGGCGCGCTCGTCCCGTTCGCCCTGACAGGCACCGACGCGGCAGGCAACGAGGAGGTCGGCTACGGCTTCCTGAGGATCCCCGCGTTCGACGACATGCGCCTCCAGCCCGCGGCAGGGCTCAGCGCCGCTGAGGTCGGTGAGGAGCAGTCCATCGACCTCTCGCTTCGCGACATGCTCGGCGTCGCGCCCAGGGACGAGATCCAGGTGCTCGAGTCCGACACGTTCCGAGTGCAGCGCGCCAACGCCACCTGCACCCCGTCGGGCGAGACCTCCGTCACCTACGCTGCAGGCCGCGAAGCTCCATGGACCGACACCTGCTCCGTGCCCGTCCGCGTGTCCGGCCAGCAGACCTGGACGACGGTCCACCTCCCGCTCACCATCGTCCCCAAGGACCCGCAGGCGGTCCTCGGGTCGCTCAGCCGCACGGTCCGGCCCGGAGCCAACGACTCGGTCGACATGCTCGCCGCCATGGTGTCGTGGGAGGGCGACAGGGTCGGCGACGTGGACTCCCTCGACCTGCGCGCCACCTACAGCGGCGACTCGTTCGTCGTCGTGCAGCAGGGCAACCAGCTCAGCATCATCGCCAAGGCCGACGCCCGGCCCGGCACCAGGGAGACTGTGGCTGTCACGTCGGCCGCCTACGGTGGCCTCAGCGCAAGCGTCACGCTCGTGGTCGGCACCGCCAAGGCCGAGTCGCCCGTCGGGGCGACCTTCAGCACGCAATGCGACGTCAGCGCCGGCCCCTGCACCGTCACGGTGATCGGCGTCGCGGGCGAGCACGACCCGTATGCAGGCGCCCCGGAGTCCGGGCTCACCCTCGTCGGAGTCGGGCCGGAAGGCGCCAGCACCGCGGCCTGCCCGGTCGCCACCGTCACCGTGACCTCCGGAAGCCAGGTGTCCCTCGCATGGCCGTCGTCGGAGCGTCCACCTGGAGGGGAGTGCGTCGTGGACTTCGTGGTCGCCGACGCCCAGGGCGCGACAGGTCGCGGCACCCTCACCGTCGACGTCCTCGGCTACCCGCAGACGCCGTCCAGCGTCGTCACGCAGTCCTACACCCCCACGTCGGCCACCCTCCTCGTCACGCTCGGGCAGGCGGCACAGGCGCACCCCGCCGTCACCTCGGTGAGGCTCTACGAAGGCGGCGCCGCCGTGAGCGCGCCCTGCACCGCAGCGGGCGCGGGCGCCTACACGTGCGTCGTGTCCGGACTCGTGAACGGTGAGCGCCACACGTACACGGCTCGCGCCGTGAACAGCATCGGCGAATCGCTCGACACCTCTCCCGTCACGACATGGGCGTACGAGGCGCCCACCGTGGAGTCGCTCACCGCCGACCCCGTGTACCGGGCCAGCCGCACCACCGAGGACCGCGGCGTGGTCTCGCTCACGATCGGCGCCGACGACGATGTCGAGGGCTACCTCGTGGTCGCGACCGAGCAGGTGATCGCTCGCACCGGCGCGCTCACCACCGCGGAGATCCTGCTGCCCGTCGGGGCTCAGCAGCTCGCGATCGTGCCGCTGAGCCGCTACGCCCCGCCCACGACGGGCACGAACGAGGGCAGCGCCTCGACGACCGGGGTCACCGTCGCAGGCAAGCCCCGCTTCACCGCCGGCGCGGTCACCGCGACCGCCTCCGGCACCACGCTCACCGTCTCGAGCCCGGCGGTCGACGCGAACTACTCGACCCGCGCCGTCACCGAGGTCCGTGCGGCCTGGCGCACCGGCACCCCCACCTGCACCATGTCAGCGGACGGCTCGGCAGCGGTCTCCGGCGCCGAGGTGACCTCCACGACCGCCACCCTCTCGGGCCTCACGCAGAACGTCGAGTACCACGTGGGCGTCTGCGCCTCCAACGGCTTCGGGTCAGCCTGGCTGGCCGCGTCTCAGACGTACCTCACGTGGGTCGCACCCGGGGACCCGACGGGCAACTCGACCTACCGAGTGGACACCACGCCCTCCTGGAACGACAACGTCGCCTCCTTCATGGACGTCACGCCGCCCAACCTCAACGTGGGCAACAGGTTCACGCTCTACTACGAGTACGACGGCGCAGGCAAGAGCACCGAGTTCACGCTGAGCCCGCTCTCCGTGCAGACCATCACGGCCGCCAGCTGCCTCACCGCAAGCCCCGACAACTGCGGCGACCCGATCCTCGTCACGCCTGCCTCAGGCTCGCCCCCCACCACCGTCCGAGCCACCTTCCCCACCGAGTGCTACGCCGACGGCGCCGACCCGTCGACGCTCGTCACCATCACCGCAGCCGCGCGAGGCAGCGCGGACATCACCCTGGACACCGTCCAGGACGAGTACGTCGTCACGTTCGACGGCCCGTTCGCGTCGCTCCCCGACCTGAGATATCCCGCGCTTGCCTGCGCGCCCACGCCCACCCCCTCGGCCACGCCGAACCCCTGACGGAAGCACACCCTGAGAGGCCCACCATGACGATCTCCACCGAACAGGCGCAGTGGTACGCCCAGACGTTCTCGGCGCTGGCCGACAACGTCGAGCAGGTGATCCTCGGCAAGAGGCACGTCATCGAGCTCGTGCTCGCCACCCAGTTGAGCGGTGGCCACGTCCTCCTCGAGGACGTGCCCGGCACCGGCAAGACCGCCCTCGCCAGGGCGCTCGCACAGACGGTCGACGGCACCGCCTCACGGCTTCAGTTCACGCCCGACCTGCTGCCCGGCGACGTCACAGGCATCACCGTGTACGACCAGAAGAAGGGAGAGTTCGAGTTCCACGCCGGGCCGATCTTCGCGAACGTGGTCCTCGCGGACGAGATCAACCGCGCCAGCCCCAAGACCCAATCCGCTCTCCTCGAGGTCATGGAGGAGGGCAACGTCACCGTCGACGGCGTGACCCGACCGGTCGGCACCCCCTTCCTCGTGATCGCCACCCAGAACCCCGTGGAGCAGGCCGGAACCTACCGGCTCCCCGAGGCGCAGCTCGACCGCTTCATGATCAAGACGTCCATCGGCTACCCGGACGAGGCCGCCACCCTGAGGATCCTCCAAGGCGTCGCCTCCGGCCGGCCGGAGATCTCCGCCATCGCCCCGCTCGACAGGCTCATGGAGATGTCCGCCATCGCCGGCACCGTCTACGTCAACCCTCTGGTATCCGACTACGTGATGCGCCTGGTCGACGCGACGCGCCGCGCCTCCGAGGTGCGCCTAGGCGTCTCCGTGCGCGGAGCGATCGCGCTGTCACGGCTCGTCATGACGTGGGCTGCCGCGCACGGACGCACCTTCGCCACCCCGGACGACGTGCGCGACCTCGCCATCCCCACGCTCTCGCACCGTCTGATCCTCGAACCAGAGGCGGAGTTCGACGGGGTGACGGCGGAGGACGTCGTCGGGCAGGTGCTGCTGGACGTGACGCCTCCCGCCGAGAACGGAGACGACTGACACACGTGAACGAGCACACCGAGCACCACACCTCCCGCACCACGGACACCTCCGCCCGTGGCGCGACGGTGACGCGCTACGCGGCAGACCGAAGCACCGTGGCCGCGGGCGTGGAGCGCGGACGTGCCAGCGCGGCCAAGGTCGCGGCGGCGCTCGGCAAGGTGTGGCGGGTCGTCGACGAGACGGTCAGCCCCGTCGGCTGGCTGCTCGCCGCCACCGCTCTCAGCGGCGTCGTCGTCGCAGCCGTCTGGGGCTGGGCGGAGGGCCTCATCGTCGGAGGCACCGCGGCAACGCTCCTGCTGCTGTGCCTCCCGTTCCTGCTCGGCGCCCACACGTACGCCGTGCGGCTCGACCTGGAACGTGACCGCGTGGTCGCGGGGACCAGCGTCCAAGCCAACCTCCGGATCGAGAACCGAGGGCTTCGGATAGCGCTGCCCGCCGTGCTCGACATCCCGGTCGGCGACGGGCTCGTCGAGGCCCAGGTGCCGTTCCTGCGCTCGTCCGCGGTCCACGAGGACGCGCTCACGATCTCCGCCGAGCGCCGCGGCATCATCTCCGTGGGGCCCATGACCATCGGACGAGGAGACCCGCTCGGGGTCCTCCGACGCGACCACACCTGGCCAGGCGAGCAGACCATCTACGTGCACCCCGTCACCACCCCCATCCCGCCGCTCAGCGCCGGCCTGATCCGTGACCTCGAAGGCCAGGTCACGCACACGATCGTCGACTCCGACCTGTCGTTCCACGCGATCCGCGAGTACCTGCCCGGCGACTCGTGGCGTCACGTGCACTGGAAGTCCACGGCCAAGACCGGACGGCTGATGGTCCGCCAGTACGAGGAGACCCGGCGCTCGCGAGTCGCGGTCATGATCGACATCGACGCGCACGCCTACGAGACGGAGGACGAGTTCGAGAGCGCCGTGTCCGTCGCCGCCTCCCTCAGCGTCCAAGCGGTGCGCGACGGCCGCGAGGTCGCCGTGACCGCGAGCTCGCCCCTGTCCGAGCACGACCGTGGTCGCGTCCACTCGCTCCAGACCCTGCCGACCGTGTCCGCCCGCGGGCTGCTCGACGCGATGAGCGGACTCGTCTCCGCACCCGCGGCGATGTCCCTGCCCGACGTGTCGACGATGACGGCGCGCGAGACTCCCGAGCTGTCGCTGGTGTTCATCGCGACGGGGTCGCTCAGGTCCGCCGCGGAGCTGCGCCGGGCCGCGGCCGCCTTCCCCGCTGACGTGGAGGTCATGGCGATCCGATCCGAGCCGGGCGCCACTCCGGCGCTGAAGACGGCGCCTGAGCTCCGCGTCGCCACGATCGGCATGCTCCACGACCTCGGTCACCTGATGCTGCGGGCCAGCGCATGAGGGACACCAGCGCCTCGCGCCAGCTCTGGCTCACGCTCGCGGCCCTCGGCCTCGTGACCGGCCTGGCCCTCTGGTCCGCGTGGCCGATCTACGCCACTCCTCGCATGGTGCTGGCAGGAGTCGTCGGAGTCACGATCGGGATCGGATCCGCGCTGCTCGGCAGGGCGCGCGCGTGGAGCGCCTGGGCAGGCGCCGGGATCGCTGTCGCGGGATTCGTGCTCGCGGCGGTGCCGCTCGCCTCCCCGGGCTCCATGGGATCGCCTGCCGCGATCGGCCGTGGCGTGATGGAGGTGCTCGCCGCCGCGGTGCTCGATTGGAGACGGCTTCTCACCATCAGCATCCCGGTCGCTGACTATCAGACGCTGCTGGTGCCCTTCCTCGTCGTCATGATCGGCTGCTCGTGGGCTGCGGTGACGCTCTCGTTCGCGCGCGGACGTCTGTGGACGCTGGCGGTGCTTCCGATGCTCGGCATGGTCGCCTTCGGCGCCGTGTTCGGCTCAGCCACCGCAGGTCGCACCGTCACGGTCGGACCGCTGATCCTTCCTGCTGCCACCCAGGTGGCGCTAGCCGGCGCCTCGCTCCTGGTGTGCGGAGCCTGGCTCATCTGGCGCGCACGGCTGGATCGATCGGATGCGCTGCGCGTGGCGCGCTCGCAGTCCGCGACGGTGCGCGCGGGCGGGACGTCCCTTGCCCTCGCGGTACGGCGGCGCCTCGGCGCCTACGGGCTCATCGGCGCAGCCGCGCTCGGCGGCCTCGCCTTCGTGCCCGTGACGGACATGCTCGGCGCCCGCGAGGCGCTCCGCGACTCCGTGCTTCCGCCCGAGGTGATCTCCGCGCAGACGAGCCCGCTGACCGTCTACCGCGGCTGGTTCGCGGACGGGCTCCACGACGAGGCGCTGCTCACCGTCGAGGGCGACGTCTCCGGCCAGCGACTCCGATTCGCGACGCTCGACTCGTACGACGGACAGACCTTCCACATCGATCCGCTGAGCGCAGAGTTCGCGCGTCAGCCCACGACGCAGGCGAGGTCGATCACCGTCACGATCGGCTCCGCGTACACCGGCATCTGGGTGCCGATCGTCACCGCAGAGGGCGGCGCCCCCACCTTCACGGGCGCCCGCGCCGGTGCTCTGACGGACTCGTACTATGCCGACGCCTCGCTCGGCACGGCAGTCGTCGTGCCGTCGGCCGACGAGCCGGGCCTCGGTCTTCTGCCCGGGGACACGTACACGATCGCCGCATCCAACGCTGCGTCGGCCGGGGCCCTCGAGACGGTGTCGGGCGGGGAGCCGACTGTCTCGGACGAGCAGTACCCCGCTCTCGCCGCATGGGTCGAGCAGCAGGGCCTGGGAAGGACCGGCGCGGACCTGGCCGAGCTCGTGTCGCGGCTGCGCGAGCGCGGCTATCTCAGCCACGCGGCGCGTGAGGAGGGCGCGCAGGCGTGGATCTCCGACCTCTCCTCGCGAGCCCCGTACACCTTCGAGCCGGTCCGTGCGGGACACACCGCGGCGCGGGTCGACGCCCTGTTCCAGAACCTCCTTGAGCAGGAGCTCCGCGTGGGTACAGGCGCGGACGAGGCAGCGCTCGTCGCAGCCGTGGGTGACGACGAGCAGTTCGCCGCAGCCGGCGCGGTGCTCGCGAACTACCTGGGCTTCGACGCACGGGTCGTCGTCGGCGTGCGACTCGGAGGCGCGGACCCTGCAGACGGCGTCCCCGCCTGTGACAGCGTCTGCACCGGAGCGAACGTGTCGGCGTGGGTCGAGGTCAGGGTCGGCGAGGGGGCGTGGGCGCCCTTGGACGTCACGCCTCAGTTCGTCTCGCCTCCCACGCGGATCCGGCAAGGCGAGAGCCTCCCCGAGAACCCGACCGAGGTGGACGAGCCCTCGAGCGAGGTCATCGAACCGCCGTCCGCCCAGCGGGACGAGGCGACGTCCGAGACCTCCGCGACGGAGCCGGACGCACAGGACGCCCCTGCGGTGGTCGAAGCGATGCTGGTGGCCCTGACGCTCGCGCTCGCGCTCGCGTTGCTCCTCGCTCCCCTGGCCGTGCTGCCCGTGGCGAAGGCGCTGCGACGGCGCTGGCGGCGACAGGCGCAGGCGGAGGTGTCCATGGTGGGCGCATGGGAGGAGCTCGTGGACGCCTATGTGGACGCAGGCTTCGAGGTCCCCGAGAGACTGACGCGAGGCGAGCTGGCCGACCTTGTCGACCGCGAGGCTGCGCTCGTGGCCGCCTACGCCGTGGACAGCGCCGTGTTCGCAGAGCACGCCCCCACCCTCGAGGAGCGCGACGCTCTGTGGAGGCTCGTGGACGACGAGCGCCGGCAGCTGACCGCGGAGATGCGATTGCGACAACGGCTCGGGTCGCGGCTGTCGCCTGCATCGCTCGTGAGGCGCGCACGCGGAGACAAGGCCGCGAGCCCGTTGCTGGCGCACCCGGGGAGGAGGTCCGATGCCGCTCGATGACCTCACGAGCCCCCACAGCGTGATCGTCGCCTCAGCGTCGGCAGTCGTGGCGGTGGCGATGCTGCTGTGGCTCGGCTTCGCCCTGTCGCGCCTGTTCCCCCGGTGGGGCCGCGCCGCGTGGAAGGGCTGGGTGCCGCTCGTCAACGCCGCCGAGATCCTGTCCGTCGCCGGCTTCAGGGCATGGCAGGCGACCCTGCTGGTCATTCCCGTGCTGCAGGTCTACGCGCTGGTGCTGCTCGCGGTCGCGGTGCACAGGATCACCGCACGGACCGGCCACGGACCTGGGCTCACGCTCGTCGGGCTGATCCTGCCGCCCCTGTGGGCGACAGTCCTGCTGCGTGACGACGGCGACCCGCGCGATCCGCATCCTGTCTCGGGAGCGGAGGCTGATGAGGGCAGGTCCTCCGGGACGGAAGCGCCACCTGTCCCGAGCGCTCCGCGGTCGGGGGCGACATCTGGCATGGTGCCGCCGCGCACGCTGGCTCCGCACATGCGCACCGCGGAGCCAGCGGAGCGCGCACCCTCCCGGGTGCCCGCGAACGCCACGCTCTCCCGCACGCCTGCGTTCACCGTGTCTGCGGAGCCCCCCGCACCGGTCGGGGCGACGTCCGAGCTCCCGGCGTTCCTCCGGGGTGGCACACCGGCGGACCGCCTCGCTGCGGCTACCCGTCACCCGGCCGGAGTCGCCACCTCGCACACCGGCTACGTCGACGACCACGGCGACACCGTGGTCGTCGACCGCCGTCCGCACGTGCGCTGGGCGCTCGAGGTCGACGGCGTGGGGTCGCTCCCCCTCAACGCCGGGCGGGTGATCCTGGGTCGCGCGCCGGTAGCGGACGACGGACGCTCCCAGACCCTCCCGATCCCCGACCCGACACGTACCCTGTCCAAGAGCCACGCGCGGCTCGACCTCGACGACGGAGAGTGGACCATCACCGACCTGCACTCGACCAACGGCGTGCTGCTGCTCGATACTCACGGGCGCGAGATGCTCCTCGCCACAGGGTCCTCCGCGAAGGTGGCCGGACCGTTCCTGCTCGGCGAGGTGGCGATGTCCCTCAGCTTCCGGGAGGGACGCTCATGACTCTCGTCACCGTCGGCCCGGTGTCGCTCAGCGTTGCGGGCATCACCGACATCGGCCTGGTCCGCTCCCAGAACGAGGACTCCCTGGCGCTCGACGGACCCGCATTCGTCGTGGCCGACGGCATGGGCGGCTACGAGGCCGGGGATCAGGCGAGCGCAGCCGTCGTCCAAGCGTTCCGGGACCATCTCTCCGGCACCGGCTACGGGACGTTCGACGAGGTGAACGGCGCGCTGCTCGACGCGGACGATCGTGTCGCCGAGGTGGCGTCCCACACCACCGTCGGCGCCGGGAGCACAGTGACGGGCACCGTGGTCACCGAGCACGAGGGGAAGCCCTACTGGCTCGTGTTCAACGTCGGGGACTCGCGGGTCTACCGCCACCTGGGCCGCGAGCTCCAGCAGATCACGGTCGACCACTCGCTCGGACGCGAGCTCGTCGCGATGGGCCAGCTCGCCGAGGAGGACCTCGCGACCTTCCCTCAGCGCAACGTCATCACACGCGCGATCGGCGCCGAGGACAGCCTCGCGGACAGCTGGCTCGTGCCGGTCGTCAACGGCGAAAGGCTGCTCCTGTGCTCCGACGGTCTGCACGGGGAGGTCGACGACGAGACCATCCGGGCCGTGCTCACCATGGCGGGCCGGCCGGAGGACGCTGCGAGCAGACTCGTGAACCTTGCGAAGGAGCATGGAGGGCGGGACAACATCACCGTGGTCGTGATCGACGTCCTCGATGGGGCCGATGATTCTCTGTCCGAGCACACCTCTCGCGCGCAGATCGAGGGGACCACGAACACCAGGGCGCGCCGGCGATGAGCCCGGAGGAGAAGGACGACCGCTCCGCGCCCGCTGGGGCTCCCGAGGCGGAATCACCGTCCGACGACGAGCAGACGGTCGTCTCGCGCAGGCTCGCTGCCGAACCGTCGGAGGGGCCGCGCGCCTCCGAGGCCACCGGCACCGGATCCCTGACGGGCGGGACGGACGGCGACCACGAGACCGACAGGGGCGACGACGATCAGACGCGCGCCGTCGCTCGCGCGCGGCCTCACGGGGCGCACCCGGGCGACCACACGCTCGTGGTCCCTCGGGGGCGCGCACCCGAGCTGATGCCCCCGGCACCCCAGGAGGACGAGGAGGCGACGCGCGCGATCGATCGCCGTCCCTCGCTCGTCGAGGAGAGGGTCGCGGGTCGGCGTCGAGGCATCGCACCACCGCCGATGGCACCCGGCCTCGCCTCACGTGTCACGCCCGCCGCCGAAGCGGCCGGTCCCGGCTCGGTGTCGCGCTACGCGCCGCGGGAACTGCCTCCGGCGCCAGCGTCCCGGCCGGCCGAGCAAACCACCATGAGCGGAAGGCTCGGATCGAGCTCACTCTCGTCCGTCAACCGCAAGGGACGCCGCCAGGCGCGTGCAGCGCTGGCCTCCTGGGTTGCGATCAGCGCGCTTTCGCTCGCCGGACTCGTGACGCTGGCCCTGCAGCTCCTCTGAGAGGCGCGGGCTGACCGCCTACCAGCGCAGGTGGTGCGCAGCCCATGCGGTGATGCCGGAGCACAGGAGGATGGACATCGCTGCCCACCATGCGAGGAACGTTCCCATGTCGGCACCTCCTTTCGTCGACCGATGCCGTCGACCTGCTCATCGGCACGGAGGCCGCGCATGTCAGCGTGAGGTGCGCGCATGAGGAGAAGTCCACATCTCCCGCACACGTCTGGACTGACGGCGCCCCCGGAGGACGCACGAGGGCCCGGCCACCTTGCGGTGACCGGGCCCTCGACTCGGGATGCGACTAGTCGCGCGGGATGTCGAACTCCTCGAGACGCACGGCCTCGCCGGTGCCCTCGGAGAAGTACTGGCCGTCCCACTCCTCGTACCCGAAGGTCGGGAACAGGTTGGACTTGGCCTCCTCGGTCGGGTCCACCGTCGCGGTGCGGTACTGGGCGAGGCCCGTACCGGCCGGGATCAGCTTTCCGAGGATGACGTTCTCCTTCAGACCGATCAGCGGGTCGGACTTGCCGGACATCGCGGCCTCGGTGAGGACGCGCGTCGTCTCCTGGAACGAAGCCGCGGACAGCCACGAGTCGGTCGCAAGCGACGCCTTCGTGATACCCATGAGCTCCGGACGGGCCGAGGCGGGCTTGCCACCCGCGACGACAGTCTGGCGGTTCGCCGCCTCGAAGCGGGCGCGCTCGACGAGCTCACCCGGCAGCAGCGGGGCGTCGCCCGAGTCGAGCACCGTCACGCGACGGAGCATCTGACGGACGATGACCTCGATGTGCTTGTCGTGGATCTCCACACCCTGCGAGCGGTACACGTTCTGCACCTCGTCGACCAGGTGCTTCTGAGCCGCACGCGGGCCGAGGATGCGCAGGACGTTCTTCGGGTCCACCGCACCGGCGACGAGCTGCTGACCGACCGAGACGGACTCGCCGTCCTGGACCAGCAGACGCGAACGCTTGGTGACCGGGTACTCGATCGGCTCGTCGCCGTTGTCGGGCGTGATCACCAGACGGCGCGTGGCCTCGGAGTCGTCCACACGGAGCACACCGGCGACCTCGGAGATCGGGGCCTCACCCTTGGGGGTACGGGCCTCGAAGAGCTCCTGGACACGCGGCAGACCCTGCGTGATGTCGTCCGCGGACGCCACACCACCGGTGTGGAACGTACGCATCGTCAGCTGCGTGCCGGGCTCACCGATCGACTGGGCGGCGATGATGCCGACAGCCTCACCGATGTCCACCAGCTCACGGGTCGCGAGCGAGCGGCCGTAGCACTTCGCGCAGGTACCGACAGCGGACTCACAGGTGAGCACCGAACGGACCTTGACCTCGTCCACACCGCCGGCGATCAGCGCGTCGATGAGGACGTCGCCGATGTCCGACGCCGCGGTCGCGACGACGTTGCCGTCCTTGTCGAGCACGTCGGTCGCGAGCGTCCGGGCGAAGACCGAGGTCTCCACACGGTCGTCCTTGACGCGCTCGCCACCGGCGAGGGTCTGGGCGATCGGCATGGTCAGACCACGCTCGGTGCCGCAGTCCTCCTCGCGGACGATGACGTCCTGCGACACGTCCACCAGACGACGGGTCAGGTAACCCGAGTCAGCGGTACGGAGAGCCGTGTCAGCCAGACCCTTACGGGCACCGTGCGTCGCGATGAAGTACTCGAGGACCGACAGGCCCTCGCGGTAGTTCGACTTGATCGGACGCGGGATGATCTCACCCTTCGGGTTCGCCACCAGGCCGCGCATACCGGCGATCTGACGGACCTGCATCCAGTTACCACGGGCACCCGAGCCGACCATCGTGTGGACGGTGTTGTACTCGGGGAAGGACGCACGCATCTCGCGGTCGACCTCGTTGGTGGCCTGGGTCCAGATCTCGATGAGCTCCTGACGGCGCTCGTCGTCGGTGATCAGACCGGTGTCGAACTGCACCTGCACCTTCTCCGCCTGCGCCTCGTAACGCTCGAGGATCGCCTGCTTCGAGGCCGGGGTGGCGACGTCGCCGATGGCGATCGTCACGCCCGAACGGGTGGCCCAGTAGAAGCCGGCCGCCTTGAGAGCGTCCAGCGAGGCCGCGACCTCCACCTTCGGGTACCGCTCGGCAAGGGTGTTGACGATGTCGCCCAGCACCTTCTTGTCGACGTTGCGGTTCACGTAGGGGTACGAGACCGGCAGCAGGCCGTTGAACAGCGAACGGCCCAGCGTCGTCTCGAGCATGAACGGCTCGCCCTCGACATAGCCCTCGGGCGCGACCCAGCCCACCGGCGGGACGGTGTCGCCGTCCACGCGCAGCTGGATCTGCGTGTTGAGGGTGATGTCGCCGGCGTCGAGCGCCATGAGCGCCTCGGCCTCGTCACCGAACACACGACCCTCACCGGTGACGCCCGGCTTGAGCAGCGACAGGTGGTAGAGGCCGATGATCATGTCCTGCGACGGCATGGTCACGGGGCGACCGTCCGACGGCTTCAGGATGTTGTTCGACGACAGCATGAGGATGCGGGCCTCGGCCTGCGCCTCCGCCGACAGGGGCAGGTGCACAGCCATCTGGTCACCGTCGAAGTCGGCGTTGAACGCGCCGCAGACGAGCGGGTGCAGGTGGATGGCCTTGCCCTCGACCAGCTGGGGCTCGAACGCCTGGATACCGAGACGGTGCAGGGTGGGCGCACGGTTCAGCAGCACGGGGTGCTCGCGGATGACCTCTTCGAGGACGTCCCACACCTCGGAGCGCGAACGCTCCACCATGCGCTTCGCCGACTTGATGTTCTGCGCGTGGTTGAGCTCCACGAGACGCTTCATCACGAACGGCTTGAACAGCTCGAGCGCCATCTGCTTCGGCAGACCGCACTGGTGCAGCTTCAGCTTCGGGCCGACCACGATGACCGAACGGCCCGAGTAGTCGACGCGCTTACCGAGCAGGTTCTGACGGAAGCGACCCTGCTTGCCCTTGAGCATGTCGGAGATCGACTTCAGCGGACGGTTGCCGGGGCCCGTGACCGGGCGACCACGACGGCCGTTGTCGAACAGCGCGTCCACAGCCTCCTGCAGCATGCGCTTCTCGTTGTTCACGATGATCTCGGGGGCACCGAGGTCGAGCAGGCGCTTGAGGCGGTTGTTGCGGTTGATGACGCGACGGTAGAGGTCGTTCAGGTCGGAGGTCGCGAAGCGGCCACCGTCCAGCTGGACCATCGGGCGCAGGTCCGGCGGGATGACCGGAACAGCGTCCAGCACCATGCCCACCGGCGAGTTGGTGGTCGTCAGGAACGCGTTGACCACCTTGAGGCGCTTGAGCGCGCGGGTCTTCCGCTGGCCCTTGCCGTTCGCGATGATGTCGCGCAGCAGCTCGGCCTCGGCCTCAAGGTCGAAGTCCTTCAGACGCTGCTGGATCGCCTCGGCACCCATCGAGCCCTTGAAGTAGGAGCCGTAGCGGCGCGAGAGCTCACGGTAGAGCAGCTCGTCGCCCTCGAGGTCCTGGACCTTGAGGTTCGCGAAGCGGTCGAACACCGCGTCGAGACGCTCGATCTCGGCGTCCGCGCGCTTGCGCAGGTTCGCCATCTCGCGCTCGGCGCCGTCCTTGACCTTGCGCTTCACGTCGGACTTGGCACCCTCGGCCTCGAGCTCGGCGATGTCCTTCTCGAGCTTCTCGGCACGGTTGTTGATGTCCACGTCGCGCTGGTTCGCGATGAACTTCTTCTCCTTCTCCAGCTCGTTGCGGAGCTGGGGAAGGTCCTCGTGGCGGCCGTCCTCGTCCACGTACGTGACCATGTACGCCGCGAAGTAGATGACCTTCTCCAGGTCCTTCGGGGCGAGGTCAAGCAGGTAGCCGAGGCGCGACGGGACGCCCTTGAAGTACCAGATGTGGGTGACGGGCGCAGCCAGCTCGATGTGGCCCATGCGCTCGCGACGCACCTTGGAACGGGTGACCTCCACGCCGCATCGCTCGCAGACGATGCCGCGGTAGCGGACACGCTTGTACTTGCCGCAGCCGCACTCCCAGTCGCGGGTCGGGCCGAAGATCTTCTCGCAGAAGAGTCCGTCCTTCTCGGGCTTGAGGGTGCGGTAGTTGATGGTCTCGGGCTTCTTCACCTCGCCGTGCGACCACTCGCGGATCTGCTCCGCGGTGGCCAGGCCGATACGGAGGTCGCCGAACTCGTTGACGTCGAGCACTAGTCGATTCCTTACCTCTCGAAAGATCAGATCTCGTCGACGCTCGAGGCGTCGGGGCGGCTGGACAGGGAGATGCCGAGCGACTCGGCGGCCTGGTACGCGTCCTCATCGGTCTCGCGCATCTCGATCACGGAGCCGTCGACGCCGAGGACCTCGACGTTCAGGCACAGCGACTGCATCTCCTTCATCAGCACGCGGAAGGACTCCGGCAGGCCCGGCTCGGGGATGTTCTGCCCCTTGACGATGGCCTCGTAGACCTTGACACGACCGGTGACGTCGTCCGACTTGATGGTCAGCAGCTCCTGGAGGGCGTATGCGGCGCCGTATGCCTCGAGCGCCCACACCTCCATCTCACCGAAGCGCTGGCCGCCGAACTGCGCCTTACCGCCCAGCGGCTGCTGGGTGATCATCGAGTACGGGCCGGTGGAACGTGCGTGGATCTTGTCGTCGACCAGGTGGTGGAGCTTCAGGATGTACTTGTAGCCCACCGTGATCGGCTCGGGGAACGGCTCACCGGAGCGGCCGTCGAACAGACGCGCCTTGCCGTTCGGGCCGACCATGCGGTCGCCGTCGCGGTTCGGGTTGATGTGCTCGCGGAGGCCGTTGAGGACGTCCTCGTGAAGACCGTCGAACACCGGGGTGGCGATCGGGTTGCCGGGCTCGGCCTTGCGAGCGCCGTCGGGCAGGTGGTTGGTCCACTCGCCCTCGGCGTCGGTCGCGTCCCAGCCGTTCTTCGCGAGCCATCCCGAGTGCGTCTCGAGGATCTGGCCGACGTTCATACGACCGGGGACACCGAGCGGGTTCAGGATGACGTCGACCGGCGTGCCGTCCTCGAGGAACGGCATGTCCTCGACGGGCAGGATCGTCGAGATGACGCCCTTGTTGCCGTGGCGGCCGGCGAGCTTGTCGCCCTCCATGATCTTGCGGCGCTGCGCGATGTAGACGCGGACCAGCTGGTTCACGCCCGCGGGCAGGTCGTCGCCGTCCTCCTCGGTGAAGACGCGCACACCGATGACGGTGCCGGACTCGCCGTGGGGGACCTTGAGGGACGTGTCGCGGACCTCGCGAGCCTTCTCACCGAAGATCGCGCGCAGCAGGCGCTCCTCCGGGGTCAGCTCGGTCTCACCCTTGGGCGTGACCTTGCCGACGAGGATGTCACCGGCGCGGACCTCGGCACCGATGCGGACGATGCCGCGCTCGTCGAGGTCGGCGAGCACCTCCTCGGAGGCGTTCGGGATGTCGCGGGTGATCTCCTCCGGGCCCAGCTTGGTGTCGCGGGCGTCGACCTCGTGCTCCTCGATGTGGATCGAGGAGAGGACGTCGTCCTGGACGAGGCGCTGCGACAGGATGATCGCGTCCTCGTAGTTGTGACCCTCCCAGCACATGAACGCGACGAGCATGTTGCGTCCGAGTGCGAGGTCTCCCTCGTCGGTGGCGGGGCCATCGGCGATGACCGAGCCCTGGACCAGGACGTCGCCCTCGTTGACGAGCACGCGCTGGTTGTAGCTGGTGCCCTGGTTCGAGCGCTCGAACTTAGCGACGCGGTACGAGCCGGTGGTGCCGTCGTCGTTGGCGACGGTGACCAGGTCGGCGTTCACCTCGGTGACGACGCCGGGCTTGGTGGCCACGACCACGTCACCTGCGTCGATCGCCGCGCGGCGCTCCATGCCGGTGCCGACGAGCGGCGCCTCGGAGCGGACCAGCGGCACGGCCTGACGCTGCATGTTCGCTCCCATGAGGGCGCGGTTCGCGTCGTCGTGCTCGAGGAACGGGATCAGGGCGGTCGCCACCGACACCATCTGGCGCGGCGAGACGTCCATGTAGTCCACGGCGTCCTTCTGCACGAACTCGACCTCGCCACCCTTGGCGCGCACGAGCACGCGCTCCTCGGCGAAGTAGCCCTGCTCGTCGAGCGGGGCGTTCGCCTGGGCGATGACGAAGTGGTCCTCGTCGTCCGCGGTCAGGTAGTCGACGGCGTCGGTGACCTGACCCTTGACGACCTTGCGGTACGGGGTCTCGACGAAGCCGAGCGGGTTGATGCGACCGAACGACGCGAGCGAGCCGATCAGACCGATGTTCGGACCCTCAGGGGTCTCGATCGGGCACATGCGGCCGTAGTGCGACGGGTGGACGTCACGGACCTCCATGCCGGCGCGGTCACGGGACAGACCGCCGGGGCCCAGCGCCGAGAGGCGACGCTTGTGGGTCAGGCCCGCGAGCGGGTTGTTCTGGTCCATGAACTGCGACAGCTGCGAGGTTCCGAAGAACTCGCGGATCGCGGCGACGACCGGACGCGTGTTGATGAGCGTCTGCGGCGTGATCGCCTCGACGTCCTGCGTGGTCATGCGCTCACGGACGACGCGCTCCATGCGCGACAGGCCCGTGCGGATCTGGTTCTGGATCAGCTCGCCGACCGCACGGATGCGGCGGTTGCCGAAGTGGTCGATGTCGTCGGTCTCGACGGTGATCTCGGTGTCGCCGATCGTGAGCTTCGACATGCCCGCGTGCGCCGCGGCGATGTACTTCACGGTCGCGACGATGTCGTCGACGCCGAGGGTCGAGTCGCCGAGGGCCTTGCCGACGCCGAGCTTCTTGTTCAGCTTGAAGCGGCCGACCTTGGCAAGGTCGTAGCGCTTCGCGTTGAAGTAGAAGTTGTCGAGCAGGTTCTGACCGGCCTCGACCGTGGGCGGCTCGCCCGGACGCAGCTTGCGGTACAGGTCGACGAGCGCCTCGTCGGTCGCGTGCACGGTGTCCTTGGCGAGGGTCTCGAGGACGGCCGGGAAGTCGGCGAACTCCTCAGCGATCTCCTCCTCGCTCATGCCGAGCGCCTTGAGGAACAGGGTGACGGGCTGCTTGCGCTTGCGGTCGACGCGCACGCCGACGGCGTCGCGCTTGTCGATCTCGAACTCGAGCCAGGCACCGCGGGACGGGATCACCTTGGCGGTGAAGATGTCCTTGTCCGACGTCTTGTCGGGGGTGCGCTCGAAGTACACGCCGGGCGAACGGACGAGCTGCGACACGACGACGCGCTCGGTGCCGTTGACGATGAACGTGCCGCGCTCGGTCATGAGCGGGAAGTCGCCCATGAACACGGTCTGCGACTTGATCTCGCCCGTGGTGTTGTTCATGAACTCCGCGGTGACGAAGAGCTGCGCGGAGTAGGTGAAGTCCTTCTCCTTGCACTCCTCGGGAGTGTGACGCGGCTCCTCGAAGTACGGGTCCGAGAAGCTCAGCGACATGGTCTGGCCGAAGTCCTCGATCGGGGAGATCTCCTCGAAGATCTCCTGGAGGCCGGCGACCTCGGGGACGTCGTTCCGACCTGCGTCCTTTGCGGCGGCGACGCGGTCCTGCCACAGCGTGTTGCCGAGAAGCCAGTCGAACGACTCGGTCTGGAGACCGATGAGGTTCGGGACCTCGATCGGCTCAGCAAGCTGGGCGAAGGAGATGCGTCGTGACGCGGAGCGGTTGGAGATGGCAGTTGCCGAAGGGGTGCGCGAGGCAGCCAAGGGCGGGTCCTTCCCTGTGATGATCGTGCGTTGACACGTCGTCCAGCCACAGCTCCACCGGACCCCGGGGCGATCCCGTCAGGTGACGGACGCACGCCGGGTAGGCATCTGAGGGCAGGGCAAAAGACAGCGCGGTCGCTAGACTAACGCGGAAACGAGCGATTGTCCACCCCGGCCAGAGGGCCGTCAAGAGTGGCGCGCGGTTCGGTTGAAAAACGTGACCTGGGTCTCGTCTTGGGGAGAACGCGCACAGCGTGTCCCCCGGCACGGCCCGCGACGCGGAGGCCGTGCCAACGACGAAGGTCGGGCCGCTCCCGCAGGAGCGACCCGACCCTCAGAGCGTCGAAGACGCGAGCTTACTTGAGCTCGACGGTGGCGCCGGCAGCCTCGAGCTGAGCCTTGGCCTTCTCGGCGTCCTCCTTCTTGGCACCCTCGAGGACGGCCTTGGGGGCCTCGTCCACGAGCGCCTTGGCCTCACCGAGGCCGAGCGACGTGAGCGCGCGCACCTCCTTGATGACCTGGATCTTCTTGTCGCCGACGGCGGCGAGGATGACGTCGAACTCGTCCTTCTCCTCGGCCTCGGCAGCGGCCTCGCCGCCAGCGGCGGGGGCGGCAACGGCAACGGCGGCCGGGGCGGCGGCGGTGACGTCGAAGGTCTCCTCGAACGCCTTGACGAACTCCGAGAGCTCGATGAGCGAGAGCTCCTTGAACTGCTCGATGAGCTCCTCGGTGGTGAGCTTAGCCATGATGACTTCCTTCTCTTAGCCTGCGTGAAGCAGAGGTGTGTAGTGGGGTGCGGCCCTTAGGCCGCGTCTTCCTGCTTCGCACGCAGGGCGTCGACGGCGCGCGCTGCCTGAGCGAGCGGCGCCTGGAACAGGTACGCAGCACCAAAGAGCGACGCCTTCATGGCGCCGGCAGCCTTGGCGAGCAGAACCTCGCGGGACTCGAGGTCCGCCAGCTTCTTGACCTCGTCAGCCGAGATCACGTTGCCCTCGAGAACGCCGCCCTTGATGACGAGCTTGTCGTTCTCCTTGGCAAAAGCCTTCAGACCCTTTGCAGCCTCCACCGGGTCACCGGTGACGAATGCAATGGCCGTGGGTCCGACGAAGAGGTCGTCGAGACCGTCCACGCCAGCATCCTTGGCCGCGAGCGCCGTGAGAGTGTTCTTGGCGACCACGTAGGTCGCCTCGCCGCGGAGAGCGCCGCGCAGCTTCGCGAGCTGCGGGACGCTGAGGCCGCGGTACTCGGTGAGGTACACAGCGCTGGAGGCACGGAACTGCTCCGTGAGCTCAGCAACCGCGGTCACCTTGTCGGGCGTCGCCATAGTTGTCCTTTCAGGGAAAGTGACCACCGGGCCTGCCCCGAAACGACGAAAGGCCCCGCGCAGGCGGGGCCGTGGCGGTCACGGGGGCGAACGCACGAAGGGCGGCCGCAAGGCCGCCCAAGGGTTCGCGCACGTGGCGCTACTTTCTCACCTGCGCTGGCCCCCGCTGTTGCGGAGCTTCGGTCGTTCCTGGCGAACCAGGTCCGACGACCGGCGGTCTTGGGCTAGACAACCTTACGTGAACGCCACGAGAAAAAGCAAATCGGGCCCGACTCCCAGGAGGGGTCGGGCCCGATCAGGCGTTCTGCTTAGGCGTCAGCCTTCGCGAGGGCGTCCACGGGGATGCCGGGGCCCTGGGTCGCGGAGATCGCGGTCTTCACGATGTAGCGGCCCTTCGAGGCGGACGGCTTCACACGCATGATCTCGTCGAGGATCGCCTGGTAGTTCTCCACCAGCTTCTCATCGCCGAACGACGCCTTGCCGAGGATGGTGTGGAGGTTCGCGTGCTTGTCGACGCGGAACTCGATCTTTCCACCCTTGATGTCGGACACGGCCTTCGCCACGTCCATGGTGACGGTGCCGGTCTTGGGGTTCGGCATGAGGCCTCGGGGACCGAGGACCTTTCCGAGGCGACCGACCTTGCCCATGAGGTCCGGCGTCGCGACGACGACGTCGAAGTCGGTGCGGCCGTCGGCCACCTCGGCGATGAGCTCGTCGCCGCCGACGATGTCGGCGCCTGCCTCGCGTGCCGCATCCGCCTTGTCACCGTTGGCGAAGACCAGGACCCGAGCGGTCTTGCCGGTGCCGTTGGGCAGGATGACGGTGGAACGGACCATCTGGTCGGCGTGACGCGGGTCGACGCCGAGCTTGAAGACGACGTCGATGGTCGAGTCGTTCTTCTTGGAGCCCGTCTTGATCGCGAGGCGGACGGCCTCGAGCGGGGTGTAGAGCTGGCTGCGGTCGACGAGCTGTGCTGCGTCGCGGTAAGCCTTGGAGCGCTTGGTCATCTGCGTTTCCTTTGCAGTCGTGGTGGCGGGCCAGCGCGGCCCTCCCACTGGGAGTCTTGAGAGCGGTCTTACTCGACCGTGATGCCCATGGAGCGGGCGGTGCCGGCGATGATCTTCGCAGCGGCGTCGATGTCGTTCGCGTTGAGGTCCTGCATCTTCATCTCAGCGATCTCGCGCACCTGAGCGTCGGTCAGCTTGCCGACCTTGTTGGTGTGCGGGACGCCCGAGCCCTTGGCGACGCCGGCAGCCTTCTTGATGAGCTGCGACGCGGGCGGGGTCTTCGTGATGAACGTGAAGGAGCGGTCCTCGTAGACCGTGATCTCCACGGGGATGATGTTGCCACGCTGCGACTCGGTGGCCGCGTTGTAGGCCTTGCAGAACTCCATGATGTTCACGCCGTGCTGACCCAGCGCGGGTCCGACGGGCGGAGCGGGGTTCGCGGCGCCGGCCTGGATCTGAAGCTTGATCAGTCCGGCGACCTTCTTCTTAGGGGCTGCCATGTTCTTTCGGGTCCTTTACTTGCTTTGAATGGCGGCTGGCCGCCGCCACGTGCGTCGTTCGACTAGAGCTTCTGCACCTGGTTGAACGACAGCTCGACCGGGGTCTCCCGGCCGAAGATGGAAACGAGGACGTGGAGCTTCTGGCTCTCCACGCTGATCTCGGAGATGGTGCCGGGGAGCGTCGCGAACGGGCCGTCGATGACGGTGATCGACTCGCCGATCTCGAAGTCGACCTCGACGGACTTCTTCGGCGCGGCGGTCTCGGTGCCCTCGGCGGGGGCCTCGGCCTCGGTCGGGCTCGCGAGCATGCCGTAGACCTCGTCGATGGTCAGCGGCACAGGCTGGTGGGCGTGGCCGACGAATCCGGTGACGCCCGGGGTGTTGCGCACGGTGCCCCACGACTCGTCGGTGAGGTACATGCGCACGAGGACGTATCCAGGCATGCGGACGCGCGTGACCTTCTTGCGCTGACCGCCCTTGATCTCGGCGACCTCCTCCATGGGGACCTCGACCTGGAAGATGAAGTCCTCCATGTTGAGGCTCTCGCGGCGGTGCTCGATCGCCTGCTTGACGCGCTTCTCGTGGCCCGAGTAGCTGTGGACGACGTACCAGTCGCCCTCCTGCATGCGCAGCGACGCGCGCAGGTCGTCGTCGACGGAGGTCGGCTCGGTCTCCTCGACCACGGCGGCCTCCTCGGCGGGAGCCTCGGGCTCGCCCGGGACGGTGTCGTCGTCCGCGGTCACCACGGCGTCGACCGGGGCGTCGCTGAGGTCGGCCTCGTCGACGGCAGGCGCCAGCGCGTCCTCTGCCGCCTCGGTCGCCTCCGCGAGCTTCGCGTCCGTCTCGGCCAGGGTGGCCTCGGCGGCGCTCAGCGCCTCGTCGATCTTGTCGTCACTCACGTCTCTCGACTCCTTCACTCGCCGGCTATCCGCCGAACACCTGCGATGCGCCCCACCCGAAGACCAGGTCGAGCACGAACGTGATGACCATCATGACCGCGACGAACGCCAGGAC
This sequence comes from Demequina zhanjiangensis, assembly GCF_030418315.1. Taxonomy (GTDB): domain Bacteria; phylum Actinomycetota; class Actinomycetes; order Actinomycetales; family Demequinaceae; genus Demequina; species Demequina zhanjiangensis. The sequence goes on along the minus strand of NZ_JAUHPV010000001.1, from coordinate 119,295 downwards.
CACGCCGATCAGGCGGATCCACTCGTGACGCGTGGGCGACACGACGAGGCGCAGCTGCGACACCACCTGACGCACGAACAGCGCGATGCGCCCGAAGATGTTGCGACCCTCGCGCGACTCGTGGCGCGGGTCCTTATCTCCGGTGTCGGTCACGACGGATTCGCTCACCGATACGTCCTTTGCTTGGGTGGTGTGTGGGGGTGTCGCGGAAGACACGTCCGCTGTACGCAGGGCAGGAGGGACTCGAACCCCCAACCGTCGGTTTTGGAGACCGATGCGCTACCAATTGCGCCACTGCCCTTCGGGGGTTGGGCCCCGAGGCTCTTGACCACCGGCACCGCACCGAGGCGCGGACCATCATGGCTACTGTCAAGTGCCGAGGAGCCATAGTACGTGGTTTCGGCTCCAGATGCGAACCCGGCCTCTGGCACCCGACCTCGAGGGCCGCCCGGGATGGAACAATGGTCGCATGACTGCTCCCGCCCGCCGCGTCTCTGCCCGCCTCGGCGCCATCGCGCCGTCCGCCACGCTCGCCGTGGACTCCAAGGCCAAGGCCCTCAAGGCCGCAGGCCGGCCCGTCATCGGCTTCGGCGCGGGAGAGCCCGACTTCCCCACGCCGGACTACATCGTCGAGGCGGCCGTCGCGGCCGCGCGCGAGCCGCGCAACCACCGCTACACGCCCGCGGGTGGTCTGCCCGAGCTGAAGGCTGCCGTCGCCGCGAAGACGCTGCGCGACTCCGGCTACGAGATCGACCCCGCGAGCGTGCTCGTGACGAACGGTGGCAAGCAGGCCGTGTTCCAGGCCTTCGCCGCGATCGTCGACCCGGGCGACGAGGTGCTGCTGCCCGCCCCGTACTGGACCACCTACCCCGAGGCGATCGCGCTCGCGGGAGGCTCCGCCGTCGAGGTGTTCGCCGGCGCGGATCAGGACTACCTCGTCACCGTCGAGCAGCTGGAGGCAGCGCGCACCGAGAGCACGAAGGCGCTCCTGTTCTGCTCGCCCTCGAACCCCACCGGCGCGGTCTACTCCGCCGAGCAGACCAAGGCGATCGGCGAGTGGGCGCTCGAGCACGGCATCTGGGTCATCACCGACGAGATCTACGAGCACCTCCTGTACGAGGACGCGGTCTTCTCCCCCATCCTGAAGCTGGTGCCCGAGCTCGCCGACCAGACCATCGTCCTCAACGGCGTCGCCAAGACCTATGCCATGACGGGATGGCGCGTGGGCTGGATGGTGGGCCCCATGGACGTCATCAAGGCCGCCAGCAATTTCCAGTCGCACCTGACCTCGAACGTCGCCAACGTGTCGCAGCGCGCCGCGATCGCGGCGCTCGAGGGCAGCCTCGACGCCGTCCACGAGATGCGCACCGCCTTCGACCGTCGCCGCCAGACCATGGTGTCGATGCTGCGCGAGATCGACGGCGTCGTCTGCCCCACCCCCAAGGGCGCCTTCTACGCCTACCCGTCCGTCGAGGGCCTCATTGGCCGCACCGTGCGCGGCAAGGAGATCACCTCGAGCGCCGACCTTGCGGGCGTGATCCTCGACGAGGTGGAGGTCGCGGTCGTCCCGGGCGAGGCCTTCGGCCCGTCGGGCTTCCTCCGCCTCAGCTACGCGCTGGGCGATGAGGACCTGGCCGAGGGCGTGGGCCGGATCCAGTCGCTCCTCGCCGAGTAGGGGAGACCCCCGGCATACAGGCCGGCCGCGATCGTCCACACAGACGAGGCGGCCGGCCTTCGTCGTCGTTAGGCTCGACCCCATGACGGAACCCGCCATCAGCATCTCCGGGCTGCACAAGCACTACGGGGACCTCCATGCGGTCGACGGACTCGACCTCGAGATCCCCCGCGGCGAGGTGTTCGCGCTGCTCGGACCCAACGGCGCCGGCAAGTCCACCACGGTCGAGATCCTCGAAGGGTTCCGCAAGCGCACCTCGGGCGAGGTCTCCGTGCTCGGCATCGACCCGCAGTCCGCGACCAAGGAGTGGCGGCACCGGGTGGGCGTCATGCTCCAAGGCACCTCCGGTCGGGGCCTGCTCACCGCGCGCGAGTCCGTCCAGTACGCGGCCCGCCTGTACCCGAACGCACGCGACGTGGACGAGACCCTCGCCGCCGTCGGCCTCACCGAGAAGGCCGGAGCCAAGCCTGCGACCCTGTCCGGCGGCCAGCGCCGTCGGCTCGACGTGGCGCTCGCCCTGATCGGGCGGCCCGAGCTCGTCTTCCTCGACGAGCCCACGACCGGCTTCGACCCCGAGGCGCGACGCCAGTTCTGGGGGCTCATCGAGTCCGTGCGAGGCGACGGGACCACAGTGCTCCTGACCACCCACTACCTCGACGAGGCCGACCACCTCGCCGACCGCATCGGCATCATCGCCGCCGGCCGCATGGTCGCCCTCGACACCCCCGCAGGGCTGCGCTCGAGGGCCAACGCGGCGCACATCAGCTGGGTCGACGACGGAGTGGCCCGCACGGAGCAGACGGCGACCCCCTCCGCGTTCCTGCGCGACCTGCTGGCCCGCACCCCAGGAGAGATCACGTCGCTCGAGGTGCGACACCCCTCGCTCGAGGACGTCTACCTTCAGCTCATCGGCGAGACCCAGCGCGCCGCCGCCGATCCTTCAGCCGACACCGAGGAGGTCGCGTCGTGACCGCCACCGCCGCACCGCCCACGCCCACGTGGACGTCGATGACCCTCGCCCGGCTGAGCGTCGAGCTGAAGGAGTTCTTCCGCAGCCGCGAGCAGATGGTCTTCATCTTCCTCTTCCCGATGATGCTGCTGCTCCTCTTCGGCTCGGTCTTCGGCGGCGAGGAGATCGCGCCGGGCGTGACGTTCGCGCAGTACTTCCTGGCCGGCATGGTCGCCTCGGGCATCCTCAACACGGGCTTCCAGTCGCTCGCGATGACCATCTCGATCGACCGCGACGAGGACGTGCTCAAGCGCATCCAGGGCACACCCTTGCCCGCCACCTCGTACTTCGCGGCCAAGGTCGCGCAGGTCCTGCTGGTGTCAGCGGTGCAGGTGGCGATCCTGATCGCGATCGGCGTCGTCATCTACGACGTCACGCTGCCGTCCGACGCAGGCCACTGGGGGACGTTCGCGTGGGTGTTCCTGCTCGGCACCGCAGCCGCGACGACGCTCGGCATCGCGATGTCCACGCTGCTGCGCAACGCCAAGTCAGGATCCGCGGTCATCACCCCGATCGTGCTGTTCCTCCAGTTCACCTCGGGTGTCTTCCTGGTCTACACGCAGATCCCCACATTCCTGCAGCACGTCGCGGAGATCTTCCCGCTCAAGTGGCTTGCGCAAGGCATGCGGTCGGTGTTCCTGCCGGAGGACTTCGCCGCCGCCGAGGCGCGCGGCAGCTGGGAGCTGACCACCGGTGCGATCGTGCTGGCAGCGTGGGTCGTCATCGGGCTCGTGCTCGCCGTGAAGACCTTCCGCTGGACCCGCCACGACGACAACTGACGGCCCACCGCTCGCTCTCTGAGGCCGTTCTCAGAGTCGCAGGACGACGATCGAGACATGGAAGCCACGACACCACGATTCATCGTCACCATCGGCGCGACCGCCGGGATCCTCGTCGCAGTCGGCCTGGGCGCCAGCGCCATGGTCACCGGCGGCAGCAGCCCCGAGAGCACGGTCGAGCCCGTGATCATCCCATCCTCCGCGCCGACGCCTTCGGCCTCGCACAGCGCCGACGACACGAGCAGCCCCGAACCGACGGAGGAGGCGACCGACGACCCCGTCGAGGTGATCGAGGACGACGTGATCGATCTCGAGGACTACGACGACGATCGCGACGACGACAGCTCCCGCTCCACGTCCTCCAGCTCCGGGTCGGACGACGACAGCTCCCGCAGCGGCTCAGACGACTCCTACGAGAGCGATGATGATGTCGAGCACGAGGACGAGTTCGAGCACGAGGACGAGTTCGAGCCCGAGCATGAGGACGAGCTCGAGGACGAGTTCGACGACGACTGACCGCACGCGACACGACAGCGAGCCACGAGATGTCCCCCACAGCCCTCCGCACGGGGGCGCCGCATGACACGCGCCCAGCGCCCGACGCCACTCCCCCGGCCGTTCCTGACGCCGGAGACGCGCCGAGCCACACGCCCGCAGTAGCGTGGTGGCGTCGAAGGGTGGCACCGATGGCGATGTCGCTGCGCCGGTGGAGCGGAAGCGTGAGCGTGAGGATCCGGGTCCTCACGTACCTCACCGCGCTCACCGGCATCGCTCTCGCAGTCGCGGGCAGCACCGCCTTCGCGATCGAGCGCGCACGGCTCGACAACGAGATCGGCACCGACCTCACCCTGAGAGCCGACGACCTTCACACACTCGTCGCCGAGGGGGACCCCGTCACGGGCGCCACCTTCGTCGATGCCGAGTCGATCCTGCGGGAGGCCATGCGACGCGTGGTCGCCTCGCCGACCGAAAGCGCTGTCGCGTTGCTCGCCGGCGAAGCCCGCTTCGTACCGGGCGGCGACGAGATCCTGCGCCTCGAGACCGACGACGCCCTGCTCGCCGCGGCGACTGACGCGGCGACCTCCGGCACCGTCGCCGTACAGTCGCTCACCACGGAGCAAGCCGACTACAGGTTCCTTGCCGTGCCGATCGCCGACGCGACCGGCGCTGTGCAGGGGGTGATGGTCTACGCCGCCGACCATGGCGCGATCATGTCCGCTCTCGTGGACACGTTCGAGGTCTACGTGGTCGTGGCGCTCATCTCGCTCGCGGCGATCGCCGTGTTCGGCTACGTCACGGTCGGCCGTCTCCTCGAGCCGATCAGGCTGCTGGACCAGACCGCGCGACGCATCTCGACGACCGACCTGTCGGACAGGATCCCGATCGTGGGGAACGACGACCTCGCACGGCTGTCGGAGACCGTCAACCAGATGCTCGACCGCATCGAGCGTGCCTTCTCCGACCAGAGCCAGCTGCTGGACGACGCGTCCCATGAGCTCCGCACCCCGCTCACGATCGTCCGCAACCGGCTCGAGCTGCTCGAGCCGCGCGACTCGGAGGCTGTGGTCGCCGCCCGTGACGAGCTGCTCGATGAGGTCACCCGCATGTCGCGACTGGTCGACGACCTGGTGACCCTTGCGAAGGCCGACAGGCCGGAGTTCCTCAGGCTTGCGCCGGTGGATCTCGCCGAACTGACGGACGTCGCGCTGAGCCGGGCCTCACAGCTGGGGCCGCGCATCTGGACGACGGAGGCCATCGCTGAGGGCGTCGTTGAGGCCGATGCGGAGCGCCTCACCCAGGCGTGGCTTCAGCTCTCCGCCAATGCGGTGCGCTTCTCTGAGCCTGGCACCGCCATCACGCTCGGGAGCGAGGTGCGCGTCACCGTGGACGGGGTTCCCGAGTTCAGGCTGTGGGTGCGCGATGAGGGCATCGGCATCGCTCACGAGGATATCGAGCGCATCCGGTCACGGTTCGGCAGGGTCGACACCCGCGTGGACGGGACCGGCTTGGGGCTGCCCATCGTCACTGCCATCGCGGAGGCGCACGAAGGGCGTCTGGACATCGAGTCCACGCCTGGCAGGGGCTCCACGTTCTCGATCGTGGCGCCGGCCTACGCGCCGCGTCATGAGGAGCCTGCTCCGGCGTCCCCCTGGGACGATCCGGCGGCGGAGGGAGCGCGCGCATGACCCGCCTGCTGCTCGTGGAGGACGAGGATCGCCTCGCAGCGTCGGTCGCCGAAGGGCTGAGGGTCGCGGGGATCGAGGTGGAGCGAGTGTCCACCGGGCGTGACGGGCTGGCGCGGGCGGTCGAAGGCGACTTCGACATCATGGTGCTCGACATCGGGCTGCCCGATCAGGAGGGCTTCACCGTGCTGAGGCGCTTGCGTGCGACGGGGTCCGATCTGCCGGTGATCATCCTGACCGCCCGCACCTCGGCGGAGGACACCGTCCGCGGCCTCGAACGCGGGGCGGACGACTACATGCCGAAGCCGTTCAGCTTCGACGAGCTGCTCGCGCGCATCCGCCTGCGGGCGCGCGCTCCGGAGGCCGAGGTGGCGGATCCCGTGATCCGCATCGGCCGCTGCGCGCTCGACACCGAGTCCCGGTCGCTGACGTGCGACGACGAGCCGGTGGAGCTGAGCCCGCGCGAGCTGCAGCTGGCAACGTTGCTCATGACGCACGGAGGCGACGTGGTGAGCAGGCAGGCCGCCCTGGCGCACGTGTGGGGCTCGGCGTCGAAGGACAACGTGCTCGACGTCTACATCCGCTATCTCCGTGGACGCCTCGGAGCGGACTCGATCGAGACGGTGCGAGGCGTGGGTTACCGATTCGTGGGCTGAGCAGGGGCGGGCGCCGTCGCGGCATGCCCGCCGAGGTCGGCGGCCCTGGCCGATCACTCCTCGCGGCTCCAGCGCGCTCCGATGACGAGCGCGTCGCAGAGCTCAAGCCACGCGGACGTGGTCTCATCGTTCACACCCACCACGGTGTGAAGCAGGGCGAGCCACCTCCCATGACCGAGTGGCGGGAGCAGGTACCTGGCCCGGAGCACCTCGATCCCAGGAAGGTCCTCGACCTGCACTGCAAGCCGGTCAGCATGGGAGGAGTCGAGAGCGGATCTGCTGTGCGTGCGCATCGCGGGTCCTGCGTCGGTGGCGAGCAGCCGCGCGGTCGCGTCCTGTGCGGCGACGGACGCGAGCATGCTGTTCGCCTCGTGCGGCGAGGAGGTGGCGAGCGCGAGCCGCAGCACCGCGACGGTCACGGGCAGCTCTGCGGCCAGCCCGCCCACCGGCACAAGGAGCGACACGACCTCGCCGTGCTCTTGCTGCACTGAGGAGAGGGCGCCCTCCCACGCCTCGGCGACGGTGGAGCGCCACAGCGCTCGGTCGCCCGTAGCCATCGACTCGGTGAGATCTGCCGCAGCGGCGTCGACCGAGCGGATCCCGTCGCCGGGCTCGACGAGCCGCCATCCGTCAGGCACCGTCATCTGAAGGGTTCTCGTCATGCGCCATCCTCCTGGGAGTCTCCGCCCGCCCGCTCGCTCGCTTCGTCGTGCATCTCCACGACCACGTCCTGCATCTGCCACGTCAGCCCGTCGAGCGCATAGCGCGACCGTGTCGCGAGCTCGGTGAGCCCGGTCGCGTTCGTGCCACGCGCCGCGCCCTCGGCGCTGGCGTGGGCCACCCCCGTGAGGCCGGGGTCGAGCGAGCGCCTCACCCACTCGTCGAAGCCATGCGCCCTGAGGTCGATGGCGTGAGCGCCGAGCGCCCCTCCGACGCGTTCCACGCCTGGGACGCCGACGCTCACCAGTCCGGCGCCCGAGCGATCGAGCCCCGAGGCGATGACCCCGCTGAGGGACGACCCCGCTCGGTGTGCGATGCCGTCGGTGACCCGTCCACCCACGCGGTTGACCGCCGCCTGCACTCCCAGGTCGACCAGCGCGGAGGCGGGGCGTCGCCCCGAGGCGACGAGCAGCGTCGTCGACACCGCCCTCACGACGGCGACCACGCGAGCGCCCGCTTGGGCCACTCGCGAGAGGGCGAGAAGCGCGGGGGCGAATCCTGCACCGACGCCGGTGAGGACCAGCGCCACCGCGACCACGGTGCAGAGGACGGCAGCGATGTCGAGCAGGAGCTCGAGGTCAGGCAGCACGTCGTCCAGGAGCACCTCGAGCCCCGCGCAGATGACGTCCCAGCCGCTGTCGTCGAGGCCCGAACGCTCCACGGCGATGTCGATGTCCGCCGCGCAACGCCGGGAAGCGTCGTGCCAGAGCCCGAGCAGGATCGCGAACTCCCGCTCGCACCTCGCCGCCTCCGCGAGCGCGCTGTCGAGACGGTCCTGCGCGAGGCTCTCGGGAGCGGTGGGGACCACAAGAAGCGCCTCGAGCCCGGCGGGATCCTCGGCCGCCCTGCGCTCCGCGGCGATCGCCTCCGCGTCGCTGAGCGCGCGTGCGGCGTCCACGTCACGCTGCGCATCCACCGCGCGCGCATGCAGCGCTCTCGCCTCCGCCTGGAACTCCTCGAGATCCGCCGCATACCGTTGCACCGCGGTCGCGGTGCGCACGTACCGCTCCTGCACCGCGGCGAGCTCGGAGGCGATGACCTGTGCGGCATCCAGGTAGGCCAGCACCGCGGTGCCGCACATGCCCTGGCCCTCACGGGCGGCGGCGAGCTCGGCTACCGTCAGCGCGAGGGCGTCGCCGACGGCTCCGAGCGCGGCAGCGCCATGACGCAGGAGCACCGGGTCGCCTGAGAGCGGCGAGGTCTGATCGAGGACGCTCTCCATCACCTCACCTCCCTGGCCTGCGCGGCAGGCGCGCGCGGCGGCGAAAGGACCTGCGCCAGGGAGCGGTCCGCCTCGTCGAAGCCCTGGTCGATCTGCCGCAGCACGCCCGCGAGGCCGGCCAGCGAATCCTGGAGACCCTCGCGCCGGACCCTCCAGGCGGAGTCGAAAGACGCGAGCGCATCGCGCAACTCCTGCACGCGCCACGACTCACCGAGACCGCTCATGAGAGCCTCACGGCTCTCCGATGCCGACGCGAGATCAGCGACGACGGCGTCGATCCGCGCCGCGGCACCTTCGAGCGCCGCGTCGCTGAGCACCAGGTCTCGACCCATGGGCCGCCTCCCGCCTCCGCCGCTACCGGCCGCGGATCGCGCTCGCGAGCGCCTCGTCGGTCTGCTGGAGGGTCTCCGAGGCGCTGCGCAGGAACTGGCTCAGCCCCTCGAGCGCGGAGATCGCCTGTCGGGACGAGGCGGTGAAGGTCGTGTACTGCTCGTGGAACGCGCCGGACGAGGCGCTCGTGACGTAGCCGCCTGAGACGAGCGAGTCGATGTAGGACTTCAGCTCGGCGAGCCGTGCGTCGATGTCGCCCTGCCCCGACACGAGCTGGTCGGCCGCGACGCGAAGGTCCTCGTAGGTGACGGTGATGTTGGCCATGGACTCTGCTTCCTCTCCTCCGCCCGGTCGGGCGGACGACTGTGAAACTATCCGCGCTCGTCGACGGGTCGTCGAGGGCCTGGGGGTTCTGTGGAGAACGCCTCCGGCAACCAGGGCACCTGGACGACGCGCATGCTTCCTGGCGCGATGACGACACCTCGGCCAGGCGGAGGACCGTCCGGCAGCCGCGTGCCGCGGACCCCGAGCAGGAACTGCACATCCGCGGGCTCGGCTCCGAGGACCAGACCGCGTCTCGCCGACCGGATATCCGCGGCGAGAGGCCCGAGCCACGACTGCGTGTCGGCCTCACCGACCACCGCGTGCCCCGCCTTCATCGCGTGACGCAGCGTCTGGACCACCCTCGGGTCCGGAGTTCCCGGTCCGAGGTCCTCCAGGTGCTCCACGACGACGACGATCGCGTCCTCGGGCTCCGCCGGCGCCTCGAGCCTGGCCGCCCACCGCGTGAGGAAGATCCCGGCGGCATCGACGCCCGCGCAGGAGTCGTCCCATGCGCTCAGCTCCCCGAGACGGCTTCGTCGAAGGGACAGGTGCAGAAGCCTTCTGGAGGGGCGCGCCGCACGCATCGCCGTCGCGAGCCACGCGGCCGCCGCGGTGCGGCCCGATCCCGCCGGCCCTGCGATGAGGAACGCCCGATCGATCTCCACCCCCATGGGTCGCAGCGTCTGCTCCTCGATGCCGAGCACCGGCATCCCCTGCACCTCAGGCGGCATCTCCGCAGCCTCGACCCGCGTCGGCATCCGAGGGACGGGCGGCGGGAGCACGGACGGAGCCGGCAGGCTCGACCTCAGTGCCGCGACCTGACGGTCGAGCCGTGGCGACCCACCCGGCACCGCGATCTGGAACTCGAGGCCCGAGGCCGCATCGAGCCCCCGCCCGGGTGGAGCGTCGCTGGGCACACGCTTCGAGCGCAGGCCCGCGAGCGCATACTCCGCCTCGTCCGTCGTGCGGAGTGTGAGCAGACGGGTCATCACCGCGCGCAACGAGGCGTGCAGCGCTCCCGTCCGTGCCGCCGTGGCAGCGACATGCACGCCGGCAGTCCTGCCGTCCGATAGGACGGCGCGAAGATCCTCCCAGGTCACCTCGCGCCCGGGCACGTGCAGGAGCTCCTCCTGGAGCCGCACGGCGTCGTCGATCAGCAGCAGCACCGCGACCTCGTCGGCCTGTGGCGCGTCCCCCTCCGACGCCACCGCCTTGCGCTCTCGCACGGCCGCGGCCAGGCGAGCGAGGAGACGCGCGATGCGCTCGGCATCGGTGTGCTCCAGCACGTCTCCCACGTGAGGCAGGTGCCGCAACGGGGCCAGCCCTCCTCCGCCTCCATCGATGCAGTAGACATGGAGCGCGGCTCGGTCCGGTGCCGCTGCGGCAGCCGCAGCGAGCGTCCTGAGCGCGGCGGATGCTCCTGACGCGGGCCCCCCGATGACGAGGAGCGGTCCGTCGTCGAGGCGGTGCGAGAGCGGGACCTGCCGCTGGCGGCCCGGATCGTCGAGCAGGCCCATGGTGAGACCGCCGGGCGCGGCAGACAGGGCTTCGAGCGCGAGGCAGTCGGGCAGCTCGTCGAGCCACGGACGCCGTGCAGGGCCCTGTCCCGAGAGCCGGTGCGCCTCGCGCAGCGCATCGACCACGCGCTCGGCGTCGGTGCCGAACGATGGTGCCGGTGCGGGAGCGGCAGGCTCCGGCCATGGCCCGCCCCCGGCGAGGCTCGCGTCACGGACGGGAAGGCGGACCGTGCGTGGCCCGAGCGCCGCCGTGCTCGCTCCCCCGTAGGCCGACTGCAGCTGGCGGACCCGCCCTGGGCCGTGGCGGACGAGCACCCTGCCGGGGGTCCCGGGATCGAGCCCGGCGGCCGACGCCTCGCCGAGCACGTCCCGGGAGTCGGCGTCGTCGGCCATCCGAAGCGCAAGCCGAAGGTTCGTGTTCGCGCGGAGGCTGTCCCGGATCACTCCCGCTGGCCGCTGCGTGGCCATGATGAGGTGGAGCCCGAGCGAGCGGCCGCGTTGCGCGATGTCGAGGACACCGTCGATGAACGCAGGGACCTCTGAGACCAGGGTCGCGAACTCGTCGATGACGACGACGAGTCGAGGAAGCGTGGACCTGCCTGCGGCGAGCAACGCGTCGAGGTCCTTCGCCGCCGCGTCGGCCAGCAGCCTCTCTCGATGCGTCAGCTCGGCGCGCAGCGACACGAGCACCCTCTCGGCAAGCCGCGCGTCCAGGTCGGTGACGAGGCCGACCGCGTGAGGGAGGCGCACGCACTCGGAGAATGCCGCGCCACCCTTGTAGTCCACGAGCAGGAAGTTCACGACGTCGGGGCCGTGCGCGCATGCCATCCCGAGGATCCAGGCTTGAAGCAGCTCCGACTTCCCGGATCCGGTGGTGCCGCCGACGAGCGCGTGCGGCCCTTGGCTCGCGAGGTCCAGATACTCGGGCCCCTCCGCCGAGTGGCCGACGAGCGCACGGAGCGACCCACGCGCCCCGCCGCGCGTCGCCTCTCTCCAGCGGCTCGCATGCACCTCGGGGTCGAGCACCTCGGCACCGTGCAGCTCGACGAGCGGCACTGCGCGGGGAAGCGCAGCTCCTTTGGAGGCGACAGCAGCGGCGTCGCTCAGCGGCGCCAGCATGCGCGCGACGCGACGGGTGCCGTCGAGCGAGGCGCGCTCGGCCTCCACGGGATCCGCAGGTGCCCCTCTCAGCACCTGTCCGACGCGCGCGTCCTGCCCCGCGGCGGTGTGGAGGACGGTGCGGCACGCGCCCGGGATGCGAGAGGGGTCCTCCGCCACCCAGATCACGTGCACGCCATGGTCGGGCCCCCTTTCGGCAAGCCTCAGCAACCGCTCGCGCTCCACGGGCTCGGCATCGTGGACGAGGACGACGAGCGACGGCCGTCCGGGCACCGCGCGGATCCCGTCCGCCTCGTCCGCACGAGGCGCCGGAAGCGCAGCAGCGATGCCGACCCCCGCGCGGCGCGCCACCAGGTCCTCGAGGGAGTCCATCAACGCGCCGCGGCGCTGCCCTGAGACTGCCGCGTCGCCTCCGAGCAGGGCCCGCGCGGCGCGCACATGCGGGAGCCACCCCATCCAGTCCCATGACTCGTCCCCAGGTCCATCGGATGCGAGCACCGCGAGCGCCAGCTCGGAGGGCGGGTGCAGGACGGCGAGCTGGAGGATCGCCGCACGTGCCGCCGCGGAGCCTCCCTCCCCCGCGAAGCCGAGCGAGCCGCACACCGTGAGGTGCGCGGTGACGGGCGCCTTCGGCACCGTGGCGTATCGGGAAGCCACCTGCTCGACCCGAGGGCGCGCATCGGGCAGCGCCATACCGCCCTGGGCCGCGGTCGGCGGCGCGGAGGCGGGCACGGCTCCCGTGCCGAGCCGTACGGCCAGGAACTCGGCGTGCTCGGGCCTCCGGGCCCACAGGGCTGATCCTCGGGCGACCACGATCTCCTCGCACTCGTGGACCGCAGGGAACCGCGCGCCCAGAGCGGACCGCTCGTGCGGCTCCCGTGCGGCCAACCGTGCGGTCGCGTCCTCCAGTGCGGCGTCGAACTCGGCTGAGAGCTCCGCACGCCTGCGGCGCCGCTCCCACCGCGAGTCGAGCACTCCCGCGAGCATCACGAGCGGAGACATGAACACGAACACGAGCGAGAGCGCACGACCGGTCGCGGCGAACATGGCGAGCCCCATGAACGCGGGGGCGAGCAGCGCCGCCCGCGGCATGCTCCGCACCTCGGGCATCGTGGGTGGCTCGGGAAGGTCGACCGCCTCCTCCGGAAGCCGTGGCAGAACCTTCGGTGCGGAGGTCACGACGTCGCCGACGCGCGATGCCGCGGCGGCGTCCGACGGGACGACCCTGACCAGCCTGAGCACCGAGGAGCCGAGCGCGAGCGCCTCGCCGGGGCGCCATGGCGCTCGCGTCGCGGGTGTTCCGGAGATCGCGACGCCGCCGGTCGAGCCGAGGTCCTGGACCTCCACGGAGGCGCTCACGCGCACCGCCAGGTGACGTCCCGCGACCAGCGGATCGGTGAGCGTGACCGACGCCGAAGGATCGCGGCCGACGACGTTGACGCCGGGACGCAGCGCGAACACGGATCCGCGATCGGGCCCCCTGACCACCTCCACCGCGGCCACAGTCTCGTCACGCGCGTCCGACGCGACGACGGGCTCGACCTCGTCGCCGCTGCGGAGGCCGGACTCCCTCACGTCGGCGTCGGGCGCGAGCATGGACCAGCCGTCCTCACGCCCGCGCGAGCGGCCCAGGACCCGCAGGGTGAGCCGAGCGTCGGTGCAGCCGCGCACCTGCGCGGGCGCTGCGAGCCGGCGTGCGAGATCAGCGACCGTGGCGCCCTCGGGGACCGTCACCTCGATGGGCCCGTCGTGCGCACCGCCCCGCAGCGTCACCCGCAGCTCCATGGCCCTCCCGTCCCGCCCGGTGGCCCGACGCTAGCCCCGGCACGCGAGCACGAAGCATCTCCGAGAGCACGCCTGTGGATGACGCGCGGGCCGGATGCCCATGTGAGCGACGGCTCGGCACGGCTAGCCTGTCTGCGTGGACCTCAAGCTGCCCCGCCTGCCCGACGTGCTCGTCGCCGCCGCGATGCTGGTGCTCGCCGTGGTCACGGCGGTCAGCCTGGGGGACCCTTCCCCGAACGCCGTGCACGAGTACGACGCGCTGGGATACCTGCTCATCACGCTGCAGGTGCTGCCGCTCGCATTCCGCCAGCGCTACCCGCGGGCGGTCCTGTGGGTCAGCATGCTGTTCTGGGTGGTCGCGGCAGGCCTCGGATACGTGGACACCCCCGCGATGCTCGCGATCTACATCGCCCTGTACGGCGTCGCGTCCTACATGCCGCCGCGTCAGGCACTGGTCCACATCGGGGCCGCGACGGGTGTGCTGTTCGGCTGGATCACCGTCGGCCTGCTCGCCACGGACTACGTGTCCGCCTGGTCGTATGTCGCGGGAGTGCTCGCCGTGCTCGTCCCTGTGGGGCTCGGCTTCACCGACTACAGGCGCCGCGAGCGCATGACCGAGCTCGAGCTCGACGCGCAGCGCCGCGAGCAGGCCGAGCGGATCGCCGCGGCCGACGCGGTGCGGGCCGAGCGGGCACGCATCGCGCGCGAGCTCCACGACGTCGTCGCGCACGAGATGACCGTCATGACCCTTCAGGCGGAGGGTGCCCGACGCCGGGCCGCGAAGGATGACCCTGTGCTCGCCGAGGCGCTCGCCACGATCTCCGACTCGGGCCGCAAGGGCCTCGCGGAGATGCAGCGCATGATCGGCGTCCTGCGCACCTCGGAGCGCGAGGCCGAGGACGAGGCGGCCGAGCTCACCGGCAGGGTGCGACGCAGCGGCACCATCGGCGCAGTGCTCGGGGACGACCTCGGCCCCATGCCGTCGCTCGCCGCCATCCCCGAGCTGGTCCAGCAGGTGGAGGACGCCGGCATGCCCGTGACGCTCACCATCAGCGGCACCTCGCACGTGCCTGCGGGCGTGGAGCTCAGCGCCTACCGGATCGTGCAGGAGTCGCTCACGAACGCCCTCAAGTACGCAGGCCCCGGCGCCCACGCGATCGTCACGCTCACCCGCCGACCGGAGGCGGTCACCATCGAGGTCCAGGACGACGGACGGGGCACCATCAGCGAGGTCGCGGGCACGAGCGGCGGCCACGGGCTCGCAGGCATGCGCGAGCGGGTGGTGCAGCTCGGCGGGGAGCTCGAGCTCGGGCCCCGCAAGGGAGGCGGCTTCCGCGTCCACGCGGTGCTGCCCGTGACAGACGATCAGGTGCGCGCCGGCGTGGCCCGCACCACCAGCAAGGGAGACTCATGATCAAGGTCGCGCTCGTCGACGACCAGCAGATGGTCCGCGTCGGACTCAGGATGATCCTTGAGTCGGAGGACGACATCCAGGTGTGCTGCGAGGCCGCGGACGGCGAGCAGGCGCTCAGCCTCGCCGACGAGCACGAGGCCGACGTCATCCTCATGGACATCCGCATGCCGGGCATGGACGGCATCGCCGCCACCCGCGAGCTCATCGCCCGCCGGCCCGCCGCGCGGATCGTGATCCTCACCACGTTCGACGACGACGAGTACGTCTACGAGGCCCTCCGCGCAGGAGCCTCGGGCTTCCTCCTCAAGAGCGCCGAAGGCGACGCTCTCGTCGACGCCGTGCGCGTCGTGGCGGGAGGCGAGGCGCTTCTCGCCCCCGAGGTGACCCGACGCGTGATCGAACGCTTCGCCACCACCCCGAGCGCCGGCGTCGTCCCTGCTACTCCTGCGGTGGAGCAGGTTCCCGTGCCGACGCCCGGCCCGGCCGACGACGCACCCCACCAGCCCTCCGCGGAGGCGATCGGCGACCTCTCCGAGCGCGAGGTCGAGGTCCTCCAGCTCATGGCCCGCGGACTGTCGAACCAGGAGATCGCGACCGAGCTGTTCGTCTCCAACACCACGGTCAAGACGCACGTCAGCCACATACTCACCAAGCTCGGAGTGCGA
Organism: Demequina zhanjiangensis; assembly: GCF_030418315.1. Lineage (GTDB taxonomy): Bacteria > Actinomycetota > Actinomycetes > Actinomycetales > Demequinaceae > Demequina > Demequina zhanjiangensis. The sequence continues at coordinate 103,897 of NZ_JAUHPV010000001.1, read as the reverse complement.
GACAGGGTCCAGGCCGTCGTCGAGGCATACGACTCCGGGATCGTCCTCCCCCGGGGCTGACCGCCGCCGCGGCCCCCTGGGGGACAACCCCCGCATCGTCCGATCGGACGAGCGAGCAGAACCGTCCTTTCGGACGATGACCGCCAGGCGCGACCGTGGCCACACTAGACCCGTCAGACGTGCCGCGCAGGACGCGCGGATCTCACGAAGGGGAAAGCATGACCACCACCGCCCTCGCCGCCACCATGCGCGGCGGATACAAGGACTACGGATTCGGCGACACCGCCGTCCGCGCGCTCGACGGCATCAACGTCGACATCGCCCGTCACGAGTTCACCGCCATCATGGGCCCCTCGGGCTCAGGCAAGTCGACGCTCCTGCACACCCTCGCGGGCCTGGACCGGCTCACCGCCGGCGAGTCCTCGATCGCAGACATCACGATCACCTCGCTTCCCGAGGCGAAGGTCACCGAGGTCCGCCGTGACCACATCGGCTTCGTGTTCCAGTCGTTCAACCTGATCCCCTCGCTCACCGCGAAGGAGAACATCACCCTGCCGCTCGACATCTCCGGCAAGCCCGTCGACAAGGCGTGGTTCGACGAGATCATCGGCATCCTCGGACTCGGAGACCGCCTCACCCACCTGCCCGCCGAGCTTTCCGGCGGCCAGCAGCAGCGCGTCGCCGTCGCCCGCGCCCTCGTCGCACGCCCCGAGATCATCTTCGCCGACGAGCCCTCCGGCAACCTCGACTCGCGCTCCGGCGCCGAGCTGCTCGGCTTCATGCGCCGCGCCGTCAAGGAGTTCGGCCAGACCATCGTCATGGTCACGCACGACCCGTCGGCCGCCGCCTACGCCGACCGCATCCTCTTCCTTGAGGACGGCCAGATCGTCGACGAGATGCGCGAGCCCAACGCCGACAAGGTCCTGGACCGCATGAAGCAGATGGGGCACTGATGTTCCGCCTCGCCTACAAATCCGTCAAGCACAACCCCAAGAGGTTGCTGCTGACCGCGGTCGCGGTCGCACTGGGAGTCGCGCTCGTCTCCGCGACCCTCACCCTCACCAACGCCCTCTCCAGCGGCTTTAACAGCCTCTTCAGCGAGATCTACGGCGGCACCGACGTGATCGTCGAGCAGGTCGCCGAGGAGCAGGCCGACGGCACCGGAAGCGGCAACGAGATGTTCGCCGCAGGAGAGTCCACCTTCGACGCTCAGGACCTCGCCGCCATCCAGGCTGTGGACGGCGTCTCAGGCGCCTACGGCGGCCTGCAGGTGACCGCCACCGTGCTCGCCGCAGGCTTCGAGCCGACCGGCGACCTCATGTCGTCCGGGGGACCGCCCACTCAGATGTTCAACTGGACCGGCGAACCCGACGTGGACCGCGCCACCCTGATCGACGGTGCAGGACCGGCCGCCGACGGTGAGATCGTGCTCGACGTCGACTCCGCCCCGTCGCTCGGCTACGAGATCGGCGACTCCGTCACCGTCGCCACCGTCGACGGCGTCACCGAGCTCACCCTCGTCGGCACCGTCCGCTTCGGCGAGTCGAACTCGCTCCAGGGAGCGGTGCTCGCCTACGTCACCGAGTCCGAGGCGCACGCGCTCACCGGTGAGGACGGCTACCAGCAGATCTCCGTGCTCACCGAGGATGGCGCCGACAACGAGGCCGTGGCCACGGCGATCAACGAGGTGCTGCCCGACGGCACGCGCGCCATCACCGGCGAGGCAAAGGCCGCTGAGCAGGCCGCCGAGCTCGACGACATCCTGCAGTACATCGACATCTTCGCGATCGCCTTCGCGCTCATCGCGCTGTTCGTCGGCTCGTACATCATCGTCAACACGTTCAGGATCATCGTCACCCAGCGCACCCGCGAGTTCGGCCTCATGCGAGCCATCGGCGTCACCGGACGCCAGCTGCGCTCCATGATCCTTCTCGAGGCGGTCGTGATCGCCATCGTCGCCTCGACGATCGGCATCATCGTCGGATACCTCGGCGCGCTCGGGATGTCGGCTCTCGTCGAAGCCTTCTCGGGCGACCTGTTCGGCACCGTGACGCTTCCGCCCGACGCTCTCCTGTGGAGCTACGCGCTCGGTTCCCTCGTGACGCTCGTCTCGGCGCTCCTGCCGGCGATCCATGCGTCGTCCATCTCCCCGATGGAGGCGCTGCGCGAGTCCGCCACCGAGTCGAAGAAGCCGCTCAAGATGCGCAACGTCGTCGGCGGGGCGATCACCCTGCTGGGCCTCGTCGGCATCTTCGTCGGGCTCTACACCGGCGTCGCCGACCCGTACTGGTACGTGGGAGCAGGTGCCATGGCGCTCATCATCGGCGTGACCCTGCTCGCCGCGCAGGTGCTCGTGCCGCTCGCCTTCGGGCTGCGCGACGTGCTCACGCGGATGTTCAAGATCGACGGCAAGCTCGCCGCCAACAACATCCGCCGCGAGCCCCGGCGCAGCGCCAACACGGCGGCCGCGCTCATGATCGGCGTCATGCTACTCGCGCTGGTCGCCACGTTCACCGAGTCGCTCAAGACGGTCGTGACGAGCCAGTTCACGCAGATCAACGCGGAACTCTTCGTGCTCGACACACAGACTGGCGTCGTTCCCCAGGGCGCGATGGACATCATCACGTCCGCCGACGGCGTCGACTACGTGTCATCGCTGTCGATCAACTCCGTCGAGTTCGAGGGCATGCCCGAGTCGCTCGTGGCCGTCGAGGCCGAGACCGCGGACGCCGCCTACGACTACGACAACGAGCCCGACTTCACCGAGCTCGACGGCGGAGTGTTCATCGGCCCCGACATCCAGGATCGCGGAGTCGAGGTGGGCGACCAGGTCACCCTCACGGGCGACGCCGACACCCTCACCCTCGAGGTCACCGGCCTGTACAACACCGCTGAGGACGGCTCGTTCTGGGTGGAGTGGTCGACCGCCGAGCAGATGTACGAGGAGGTCGGCGTCGTGCAGGGCCTGGTGGTGCTGGACGAGGACGCCGACGTGGACGAGGTCCAGGCCGACATCCTCGAGCAGCTGAGCGCCGAGTACCCGCTCGTCGCGCTGCAGCAGCCCGACCAGCTCGCGGCGCTCGCGAACACGTTCATCGACCTGATCCTGGGCGTCATCTCCGCGCTGCTGGGTGCGGCCCTGATCATCGCGATCCTCGGCGTGGCGAACACGCTGCTGCTGTCGGTGACGGAGCGGACCCGCGAGATCGGCCTGCTGCGTGCCGTCGGCGTGAGGAAGTCGTCGATCTGGCGCATGATCACGATCGAGTCGATGGTCATGGCCGTGTTCGGCACGGTCCTGGGCATGATCCTCGGTGTCGGGCTCGGCGCAGCGCTCGTGAGGGCGCTCGAGGAGTTCGGCTTCACGACGATCGCGATCCCGTGGATCTGGCTGATCATCTACACGGTCGGCGCTGCCATCGCCGGTGTCGTCGCGGCGATCTGGCCCGCATGGAGGGCGTCCCGCATGGACATCCTCAAGGCCATCGCCACGGACGGTTGACCCCGTTCTAGACCGGGTACCTGGTGGTCAACCACCGGGTGCCCGGTTGCCACAGGGCCCTCGGAGCGCACGCTCCGGGGGCCCTTCGCGTGCGCGGCGCAGTGGCGGCCGTGCGCACCTGTGACGCGCGCCGCAGTGGCGCCGTCGCAGACAGTCCGAACCACTCTCATCCCGACACGCCGCCGTACAACCACTGATCGGCGGCGCCGTCGGGGTGTCGCCGATCAGATTGGTTCGCAGTGTCCGGGGCGAGCGGACACCCTCACTCCGTGAAGTGCTACAGCTCCGCGCCCACCAGCATCGGCTCCGGGACAAGGGTGATGCCGAAGCGCTCGTGGACTCCCGCACGGATCGCGCGCGCGAGCTCCAGCAGGTCCTGCGCGGACGCGCCGCCCCGATTCGTCAGCGCGAGCGTGTGCTTGGTGCTGAGAGACGCGCGAGCGCCCTCGCGCACCGCGAACCCCTTGGGGAAGCCCGCGTGCTCGATCAGCCACGCGGCCGACGTCTTCGCCTTCCCCTCCCCTGCCGCGGGGTAGGCGGGAGCGCCCTCGGGCACAGCGTCGGCGTCGACGATCGGATTGGTGAAGAACGAGCCGGCCGACCACGTGTCATGGTCCGCGGCATCGAGGACCATGCCCTTCGAGCCCCGCAGCGCCAGCACCGCCTCTCGCACCTCGGTGATCGGCACGCGCGTGCCGATCTCCACGTCGAGCGCCGTCGCGAGCTGCTGGTAGCGCACGGGCGCCGAGAGGGAGGCCATGCGGGTGTGGAAGGTGACGTCGAGCACCACGTACCGCGGCGTCGGCCCCCAGGGACCGTCGGTCATGGTGCGCTTGAGCATGGAATCGCGGTAGCCGAACTGCGCCTTGATGAGCGGCAGCGAGGTGACCGCCTGCGTCTCCCTGTCCCAGGTGCGGATGAGAGCGACGATCTCCGACACCTCAGCACCGTAGGCGCCCACGTTCTGCACAGGCGTGGCCCCCGTCGAACCAGGGATCCCCGAGAGCGCCTCGAAGCCGCTCCACTGGGAGTCGACGGCCTGCGCCACGAGGTCGTCCCAGGGCGTGCCTGCCGTCGCAGTGATCTCCACGCCGCCGCACGAGCCATGGTTGGCGAGCGACACGTCGGCGCGGGCATCTCGCACGACGACGCCGTCGAACCCGGAGTCCGCCACCAGGAGGTTGGAGCCGCCGCCGACCACGAGGAGCGGCTGGCCTGAGTCGTCGGCCGTCCGCACCGCGTCGATCAGCTCGGCCTCGCTCTGGGCCTCGACCAGCGCGCGGGCGGGACCGCCGACGCGGAACGTGGTGAGGTCGGCCAGGCGAGGTGCTGTCATGGGCTCCAGCGTAGTCAGCGCCGACGCTGGGCCGGCGCCGCGCCCGCCCCACTGGAGGACGACAGCTCGTCGGCGGCGAGGACGGCGGAGCCGACCATCCGCTCCTCCGCGCGACGCGACCGGAACAGGCCACGAGGTGCGCGGACCGCCCTGGCCAAGGTGAAGTTGATCGTCGCGGCGACTAGCACGAGCAGGAGCGCGTAGCGCAGGTCGACGAGCTCGGCGACGTGTCCGACGAGCTGCGGCACGAGCAGCCCTGCGACGGTGGAGAACGAGGCGACGGCCGCCATCCGAGCGGCGGCGCGCTTCGGGTCGTCAGCGGCCGCGGAGAATCCGATCGGGGCCCCGAGCGCCGCACCCATGCCCCACAGGACCGCCGCGATGGGCACCACGTAGATGCTCGGCGCGAGCGCATAGAGCACGACGCCCGAGGCCACGAGGCTCGCGGAGACGCGCAGCGAGACCACGCGACCCAGGCGGTCGATGACGTGAGATCCGAACCAGCGCACCGTCACCATCGAGATCACGAACACCCAGTACATGAGGTCGGCGATGGCCTCCGTCTGGCCGAAGTCGTCCACCACGGACAGGGGGAGCCATTGCGCGGCGATCATCTCCGTCATGGACCCCGCGAAGACGATCAGGCCGATGAGGACCACGTGCGGGTCGCGGTACTCGGCCTTCGCCGTGGCGAAGGGCCCGCCGAGGCTCGCCCCGGCGGCGCGAGGGTCCGGCCTGCCGTCGACCGTGGACCGGGGGATGGCCCACATCTTGACGACCGTGATGAGGCTGCCGACGGCCACGAAGTGCCACAGCGGGGCGACCCCCGCATGCGAGAAGAGAACGCCGATGCCGAGCCCGACGGCCATGCCGACGGAGAAGCCCGCGTGGAACTGGGGCATGATCGCGCGGCCCACGAGACGTTCGACCGTCGCGGCCTCCGTGTTCATCGCCACGTTCGTGAACGCGAAGGAGAAGCTCACCAGGAAGTACCCGAGCGCGAACAGGGGTCGCGCGCCCAGCTCGGTCGCGAGCCCGACCACGGAGATCGCCACGAGGTACGAGAGGTTGGACCACCACAGCAGGGCGCGGGTGCCGAACCTGGCGGCTGCCCAGCCGGTGAGGAGCAGCGCGACCAGGGCGCCCACGGCACCCGAGATGAGCAGCATCGCGAGGCCGGACGGGCTCACGTCGAGCAGGTCGCGCATGGACGGCACGCGCGACAGGAAGGTCGCCGTCAGCAGCCCGAGGAAGGCGAAGAGCGAGAGCACGCCGATGCGCGCCGAGCGGATGCGTGCCGCGTCGGGCGAGGTGGTGGGTGCGAGGCTGGCGCGCAGGGTGGTGCCCTTCGGTATCGAAACGTTTCGGCACCTTCGATGATACGACTAGCCTGGACACATGTCGTACGCGGGCGCCCGCCCCGCGTCACCGCCAAGGAGGACCATGGCCCGCACCGGCCGACGCCCCACGATGGCCGACGTCGCCGCCAAGGCAGGCGTCTCGGTCTCGACAGTGTCGCTCGCCTACTCGGGCGCGGCCCCGGTCACCGAGGAGACCCTCGCCAAGGTCAAGGCCGCCGCAGCCGCGCTCGACTATGCGGGCCCCTCCGCGCAGGCGCGCGCTCTCCGGTCGGGACGGACCGGGATCGTCGCTGTGGTCGTGCACGAACGGCTCGTGCGCACGCTGCGCGACCCGCTCCAGCTGCGCATCCTCGACGCGATCGTCGAGGACCTGGGCGCGATGGGCGTCGGCGTGCTGCTCCTGCCGTCGCCCGACTCCGGGGACTCTGACAGCGCGCTGCTCGCGACAGCAGCGATGGACGCCGCCGTCGTCCTCCGGGTCCGCGACCACGACGAGCCCGCGCTCGAGGTCCTGCGGCGACGCGGCATCCCTGCGGTCGTCATGGAGGCGCCCGACGGCGCGCTCAGCGGTGCGCACATCACCATCGACGACACCGCGGCCACCGAGGAGCTCGTGCGCCGCCTGGTCGACGCCGGCCACACCCGGATCGCCACCGTCACCGTCCCGATGACCGACCACGCGCGCACGCGCCTCCTCGAGCCTGCAGATCTACCGGACCCGATGTGGACCGCCCCGCGCCACCGCCTCGACGCCTTCGCACGAGTCGGGATCGAGCCGTGCGCGATCGTGGAGGCCGAGGCGTCGATGGTCGAGGAGGGGATGACCGCAGGGCGCCTCCTGCTCGAGCACCCGTCGAAGCCGACGGCGGTCGTCTGCCACTCCGACCTTCTCGCCGGCGGCGTCATCGTCGCCGCGCGCGAGGCCGGGCTCGAGGTGCCGCGCGACCTCTCGGTCACAGGGTTCGACGGGCTGGACCTCCCGTGGCTCGCGCCGCTCACCCTCACCACGCAGGCGCAGGACGGCACCGCGAAGGGGCACGCCATCGCGAGCGCCGTGCGGGCCCTGCTCGATGGCGACGAGCCAGGCGAGATCCCGATCGCGCTCGAGCTGCGCGAAGGCACCACCGTCGCTCCCGCGCCCTGACGCGACTCCCGGCCCTCGTGCCCGCGTGAAGACGCCGACGGGGCGCCACCCGGACTGTCCGGACGACGCCCCGTCGGGCACGGGAAGACTCAGGCGATGCCGAGCAGGCTCCGGATCGCGGGAAGCGCGAAGTAGACGGCGAAGGCGGCCGCGCCGACCCACATGAGCGGCTTGATGTCCTTCGCACGGCCGGTCCCCGCCGAGATCACGACGTAGGCGATGAAGCCGACGCCGATGCCCGCCGCGATCGAGTAGCCGAACGGCATCACGATGATGGTGAGGAACGCGGGCACGGCGATCCTGAAGTCGCGCCAGTCGATGTCCGTCGCGGAGGCGAGCATCATGAGACCGACGAGAACGAGCACGGGCGTCGCGGCCTCGAACGGCACGATGTTCGCAAGCGGCGACAGGAACGTCGCTACGACGAACGCGAGGCCCGTCACGACCGACGCGAGGCCTGTGCGGGCACCGTCGCCCACCCCGGAGGCCGACTCGATGTACGCGGTGTTGGACGACACCGACGCGGCACCACCGGCCATCGCCGAGACCGAGTCGACGATGAGGATCTTCTGCGAGTTCTCGGGGATGCCGTCCTCGTCGTTGAGGTGCGCCTCCTCACCCACCGCGGTCATGGTGCCGAGGGTGTCGAAGAAGTCGACGACGAGCAGCGAGAAGATCGTCATCAGCACCGTGACGATGGCGACGCCCGAGGAGAAGCCACCGAAGAGGCTCACCTGCCCGATGAGCCCCAGGTCAGGGAGGAACGACCAGTCCTGACCGGCGAACGTCGGCACCACCAGGGCCCAGCCGCCCGGGTTGTCCTCGGCGACCGGCCCGAAGCTCCAGATCGCCTCGACGATGAAGGCGAGGACCGTGACGCTGACGATCGAGAGCAGCAGCGCGCCCTTGACCTTGCGCACCAGCAGGATGCCGCCCAGCATGATGCCCACGAGGAACAGCAGGGTCGGCACGGTCGAGATCGAGCCGCCGTCGCCGAACGCGCCGGGAGTGGCCGACGAGAGGTCATCGGTGACCATCCGCGAGTCCCAGAACGCGATGTAGGCGAGGAACAGGCCGATGCCTGCGGCGATCGCCTTCTTCAGCGGCATGGGGACCGCGTGGAGGAACTTGATGCGGAGCTTCGTGAGCACGAGCACCAGCACCAGCGCGCCCTCGAGCACGATGAGGCCCATCGCCTCGGGCCACGTGAACATCCCGGAGCCGACGAGGCCGTACGCGACGAAGGCGTTGATGCCCAGGCCCGCAGCGATCGCGATCGGGAAGCGCGCATATGCGCCCATCAGGATCGTGAGCACGCCCGCGACGAGCGCCGTCGCGGCGGCGATCATGCCGAGGTTCGGCTCAGCGCCGCCCCCGAGGAAGTTGCCTTCCTTGTCCTGGACGAAGCCGAGGATCAGGGGGTTGAGCACCACGATGTACGCCATCGTGAAGAAGGTGGTGAAACCGCCTCGGATCTCCTGACTGAAGGAGGAGCCGCGGGCGGTGATGCCGAAGTAGGCGTCGAGGCGCGCGAGGACGCCGGTGTCCTGGGTGGTGGAGGTCATGGCAGACATGGTGCCAGCGCGAGGTCCTAGACGCGCGCTGACGGAGTCCCAGGATCCTGCAGGCGCCTAGGCGCCGGTGGTGCCCGCCTCGGACGCGTCGTCGAGCATCTCCTGGAACCTGACCACGTAGCCGTCAGGGTCCGCGACGACGATCTGCCGGACGTGCACCTCGTGCCCCGGGACGCCGTAGTGCGCCTCCGCGGGGCCATGCAGGAGCGCGATGCCGTGTGAGCGCATGCCCGCCAGCACGGGCTCGAGGTCGTCGACGAGCACCCGCAGATGCGAGCCCCGGCCGAACGGGCGCGCAAGCTCGCTCCCGAACCAGTCGCGCTCGGGCTCCCCCTGCTCGAGCATCACGTGCGCCTCGCCACGGGTCAGGTAGGCGAAGCCTGGCGCCGCTCGGCGCGGGTCGGGCGCGAACCCGCATGGTCCGCACCAGAAGCCGAGGCTCGCGGTCAGGTCGGTGACGGCAAGCTCGGGAACGAGCGGAGGTGCGTCGCGGAAGGTCATACGCAGTTGACGAGCGCCTGCGCCTTCATCAGCACCTTCTGGCCCTCGAACTCCACGGTGACGTCGATGCGGGCGGTGCGGGTCTCGTCGTCCAGGTTGCCGACGGCGGCCGAGAAGGACACGACGGCCTCGCCCGGGTTCGGCACCGGGATGGGGCGCGCGAAGCGGCATTGGAGATCGACGACGTTGCCTGGACCGGCCCATTCCTCGACGACCGATGCGGCGGTGCCCATGGTGAGCATGCCGTGCGCGATCACGCCGGGAAGGCCGACGGACTCCGCGAACACGTCGTTGTAGTGGATCGGGTTGAAGTCGCCCGAGGCGCCCGCGTAGCGGACGAGGGTGTCGCGGGTGAAGGCGACCTCCCGCGTGGCGACGATCTGCCCCTTCTCGAGGCCCTCGTAGGAGGGCGCGTCCTGGTCGCTCATGCGTCCTCCCTCACGGCGAGCGTGGAGATCACGGTCGCGACGGGCGCACCGTCGAGGTCCGCGAGCTCGGCGCGGGTGGTCACGGTGGACACTCCCCCGCGGCTCACGATCCTGTCGATGTGGATGGTCGTGGAGATCTCGTCACCTGCCACGATCGGCCTGTGGTGCGTGAAGCGCTCGTCGGCGTGCACGACCTTGGAGAAGTCGACTCCGACCTCCGGGTCCTGCACCACGTGGAACTCGGCGCGCTGCGCGATGGTCACGGCGAACGTGGTGGGCGCGACGAGGTCGGCATAGCCCTCGGCGTTCGCGGCATCGACGTCGCGGTGCGCGAACGAGCGGGCGTCCACGGCATCGGCGAACTCGCGGATCTTGGCGCGCGAGACCTCATAGGGCTCGTGCGGGCCGTAGCTGCGGCCCTGGGCATCGGGGTTCACTGGCACGCCTTCAGCCTAGCGAAACGGGCCGACGTGGGGCTCAGTCGATCGCGTAGGTCACCACGAGCGCGCGGTGGTCGGCGCCCGAGAGCGAGACGGTCTCGACGGAGGCCGCGGCCCAGTCGACGTCCCTCGCCATCACGTGATCGATCGCGACGACGGGGAACGGAAGCCGCCCTTCTGGGAACGTGGGGACGAAGCCGGCACCCGCATCGTCGGCGGCGTCGCGGAAGCCTGCGTCCTCGAGCCGACGGAAGCCCGGGTGGTCGCGGGTCGCGTTGAGGTCGCCGACGATCATGGCGGGCCCCTCGATCGAGCTCGCCACGGTCTCGAGGAGCGCGAGATCCGCGTCCCAATCCCGGTGGGTCTGCACGCCGGGCGCCGCCGGGTGCGCGGCGAGGATCGTGATGTCGTCCCCGCCTATCGTGACGGTGCTGTGAACCGCCTTGGACACGAACCCGTCGACACGCATGGGTTCGGCGACGGGAAGCCTCGTCCAGAGACCGGTGCCGTCGAAGCCGTCGGCAGGCCATGCGTTCACCTCCGGCAGGCGAGCGCTCAGGCCCGCGGCCTCGAGCGCCTCGAAGACGTCCGGCGTGAGCTCCTGGACGGCGAGCACGTCCACGTCGTACTCCTCGACGAGTGCGACCACGGCGTCGGCATCGACCCGCCCGAACGTCGCATTGACGGTCGCGACGGTGACGGTCTCATGCTCGGCCGGATCGACCGAGGCCCCGATGAACATCGTGGAAGCCCATCCGATGGAGACGACGGTGGGCAAGGCGACGGTCCCCAGCATCGTCCAGCGCCGGGTCAGGCCCGCGACCAGGGCGAGCACCAGCCATGCGAGCGTGAACCAGGGTGTGAGAGCCACGAGGTAGGTGAGTGGTCCGGGCTCGTAGCCCGTGAGCCGAGCGAGCCACGGCACCATCAGCGCGAGCGCGGCGACCGCGAGGACGAGGTCCGGGGCCCGCTCGGTGCGCGGCCGTTCAGTCTTCGCATCGGCGCGCTCGGATGGCTGTTCCCCCTGGTCCATGTCGCGATTGTGACACGCGCGGCATGCCCGGGAACGACGACGCCCCCGGCCTGTGGACAGGTCGGGGGCGTCGGTTCAGCAGCCTGACGGCTGCGAAGCAGTTAGCGCGTCTCGCGGTGCGCCGTGTGCTTGCCGCACTTCGGGCAGAACTTGGAGAGCTCCACACGGTCGGGGTTGTTGCGACGGTTCTTGCGCGTGATGTAGTTACGGTTCTTGCACTCCGTGCACGCGAGCGTGATCTTCGGACGAACGTCGTTCTTAGCCATGCTGTCTCTCCCAGCCTTTGAGGACGCGCTCTACAGCGCGAAGGCCCGGAAGAATTCCGGGCCTCAGTAGCGAGGGCGGGGCTCGAACCCGCGACCTCACGATTATGAGTCGTGCGCTCTAACCAGCTGAGCTACCCCGCCACGGTCCGACGCTCGCGAGAGACGTCGAACTGAGAGCCCCGACAGGGAATCGAACCCTGGACCTTTTCCTTACCATGGAAACGCTCTGCCGACTGAGCTATCGGGGCCAGCCGGAATAGGTTACACGCCACGGGGCCAGAATGCGAAATCGTGCCTGAAGGCCCCGGAAGGAGCCCTCTCACGCCCGGTGGGACCGCACGGCACGAGCGGCTCCGGGCACGTGTCGCACCCCTTCTCTAGAGTGTCAGACGTGACCGAGTCGATGACCGCCGCGGAGGCACGCAGGACCTTCCTCCACGCTCAGGGGCTGGCTCGCCGCCGCCCTTCCCGCAGGCCCCGCGACGCCGACTTCAAGGCCTACCTCGACACGCAGGGGGTGCTCCAGCTCGACACCGTGAACGTGCTCGCACGGGCGCACTACATGCCGCTGTTCTCGCGGCTAGGCCCGTACACGCAGGACGCGCTCGACGCCTACCTCTGGGGGGTCCCCGACGGCCACGGCGCCCACACGTTCGAGCACTGGGGACACGAGGCGTCCGTCATGCCGCGGGACCTGCTGCCCGCCATGCACCACCGCATGCGTGGCGGCTCGTCGTGGAAGGCCAGCACGTTCCAGCGGCTCGAGCATGAGCGTCCAGGCCTCCTCGCGCAGGTACGGGACGCCGTCGAGGAGTCAGGCCCCGTCACCGCAGGAGACCTCGAGCACCTCGCGCCGAAGGAGGGACCACGCGGCGCATGGTGGGATGCGACCCATGTGAAGGTCGCGCTCGAGTACCTGTTCATCACGGGCACCGTCGCCGCGTCGCGTGGCCGCCACTTCACCCGCACCTACGACTCCCCCTTGCGCGCGTGGGACCTGCCCCCCGCCGGCGGGATCGACCGGGAGCACCGCGAGGACGACGCCGCGTGGGGGCTGGGCCAGGCGGAGGCACGTCAACTTCTCTTCGACAGGGCGCTCGCCGCGACCGGCATCGGCACGGTCAAGGATCTGTGCGACCACTTCCGCCTGCCCTATCAGGCCGGCTCGCGCGAGCCCGACGTGGCGGGCGGCCAGGCCTGGGCCGCATCGGCGGTCGAGCGAGGCCTCGCGCGCTGGGTCCATGTGGACGGCTGGCAGGAGCCCGCACTGCTCGCCGTCGATGGTGCTGACGCCCCCGCCTGGCATCGCGCCGCCTCAGATCCGGGGCGGGCGACAGGCGCCGCGCTGCTCAGCCCGTTCGACCCTGTCGCCTGGTTCCGGCCCCGTCTGCTTCGGATGTTCGGGATGGACTACCGGATCGAGATCTACACGCCCGAGCACAAGCGCGTGTACGGCTACTACTGCCTCCCCTTCCTGCTCGGCGATCAGATGGTGGGCCGCGTGGACCTCAAGGCCGACCGCAAGGCGGGAGCGCTGCTCGTGCAGGCGGCCTGGCGCGAGGAGCAGACGGTGCGCGGCGCACGGCGTCGGAGCGACGAGGAGATCGCCGTCGCGCTCGATCAGGAGCTTGCCGTGATGGCGGGCTGGCTCGGGCTCGACGAGGTGCGGATCGCGCCGCGGGGGAACCTTGCGCCCGCTCTCGCGTCGACAGCCGCCACCCGCTGAGACAGTGCAGCGAACCCAAGCCTGACGTGAGGGGCGCCGCCCTTCGCGAGCGTCGTCCCCTCAGGACGGTTCCGCGCGACGAAGCCGCCCTGCCACGGCGAACGCGGCGATAGCGACCGCGGCGAGGAGGCCGGAGAAGACGATCCCCGTGGCGGTGAGTCCGACTGCGAGCGTCAGCGCACCGGCCGACATGACCGGCACTGAGATGGAGAGGTAGGCGACAAGGAAGTAGGCCGTCGTGGCCTGCGTGCGCATCGGCGGTGGGGTCACGGCCGTCAGCGCGCGCATCCCGGCCATGAAGAGAAGCCCCATACCGACGCCGCCCAGGATCGACGAGACGAGCATCAGAGGCAGCAGCGCTGCGGACAGGGCGCCCGCGAGGAGTCCCATGCTCGCGATCAGGCTGGCGGCGCCCGCGCGCGCAAGGGTGAGGTCGGGCAGTCGCTTCAGGGACAGCTGGGCCGTCGCCGACGCACCGAAGAACAGGAAGGTGCCGAGACCCATCACCGCGGGCGACGTCTCACCGAGCGCGGCACTCATGAAGTTGGGCGCGAGCGCGGCGAAGAGTCCCGAGATCGCGAAGCCGGCGACCGACCCGATCGCTGCGGCGACGAACACGCGTCGCGCATCAGGATGCAGGCGTGGTCGTGCCAGACCCCGCGGCGCATCGTCTCGGCCGCCCCGATCGCTGATCCGCCACAGGGCGACGACGCCGAGCGCGAGCAGGCCGGCGTGGACCTCGAACGGCGCGCGCAGCGGGGCCGCGGCCAGCTGGGCGACGACGCCCGCCATGAGCATGCCCAGCCCCAGGCCACCGACGTTGGAGGCGGTCGCGAGCGACGCCGCGAGCCGTTCCTTGCCCGCTGGCGCATTCTCGAGGACGACCACCGTGCCGGTCGCCGTGAGGATGCCTGCGGCGAGGCCGGAGAGCACCCGGCCCAGGAAGAGAAGCCAGAGCGAACCCGCAGCGAAGAACACCGCCGCGGACGCGAGCGAGAGGACCAGTCCCGCAAGGAGCAGCGGACGCCTCCCCAGCGCCTCCGACAGGGTGCCGAACAGGACGAGCGACGCGATGACCCCTGCCGCATAGATCGCGTAGAGGACGGTGGTCGTCGCGCTCCCGAAGCCGAACCTGTCCTCGTAGAGCGGGTACAGCGGCGTCGGCATCGTCGTGCCCATCATCACCACCGCCAGGACGTACGACGCCGCGGCAAGCCCCAGGGCGGTGCCGCGCGACGTGCGCGCGTCGACGGTTCGTGAAGTGGTGACCATGCGTGCGAGCTCCTTGCCTCCTGGCGCCGTCGATGCAAGGGCGCATGGCTGTGCAGTATTCCCTGGACCACCGCCGGTGAGGAGCCCGCCCTCCAGCCGGGGATACGAATTGCATTGCCAGAAGGCCCCTCGACCGCGCTTATCGCGGCTCAGACACCTTCTCAATTGCGATTTCGATGTTAAATCGCCGTTTCGACAGTTGCGATCAGTGGCGGAATCCCGGACCATTGACCCATGGATCACACCGCAATGCAGACGTCCGCGAAGCGGCATCTCTGGATGCACTTCACGGACCACACGCGCTACGCCGACGCTGACATCCCGATCATCGTGCGCGGCGAGGGCGCCTACATCTACGACGACAAGGGCAAGCGGTACCTCGATGGTCTCGCCGGCCTGTTCGTGAGCCAGGCGGGCCACGGTCGCACCGAGCTGGCCGAGGCCGCCGCCGCGCAGGCGAAGGAGCTCGCCTTCCACCCGCTCTGGTCCTACGCACATCCCCGCGCGATCGAGCTCGCCGAGCGCCTCGCCGGTCACGCTCCCGGGGATCTCAACCGCGTCTTCTTCACCTCAGGCGGCGGCGAGGCTGTCGAGTCGGCGTGGAAGCTCGCGAAGAACTACTTCAAGCTCGTCGGCAAGCCGATGAAGCACAAGGTCATCAGCCGCGCCGTGGCCTACCACGGCACGACGCAGGGCGCGCTGTCGATCACCGGCCTGCCGGGCCTGAAGGCGCAGTTCGAGCCGCTCGTGCCGTCCACGTTCCGCGTGCCGAACACGAACATCTACCGCGCGCCCGAGATCACCGGCGGACTGCTCGATGGCTCCGACCCGGAGGCCTTCGGCCGCTGGGCTGCGGACCAGATCGAGGTCGCGATCCTCAACGAGGGCGCCGACACGGTGGCCGCCGTGTTCCTCGAGCCCGTGCAGAACGCGGGCGGATGCTTCCCGCCGCCCCCCGGCTACTGGCAGCGCGTGCGGGAGATCTGCGATCGCTACGACGTCCTGCTCGTCTCGGACGAGGTGATCTGCGCGTACGGCCGCCTGGGCGAGATGTACGGCGCCACCCGCTACGACTACGTGCCGGACATCATCACGTCCGCGAAGGGCCTCACCTCGGGCTACGCGCCGATGGGCGCGATGATCGCCTCCGACCGCCTCATGCAGCCGTTCCTCGACAAGGGCGAGATGTTCGCGCACGGCTACACCTGGGGCGGGCACCCTGTCGGCTCCGCCGTCGCGCTCGCCAACCTGGACCTGTTCGAGCGCGAGGACCTGCTCGGGAACGTGCAGCGCAACGAGGCCGCGTTCCGCGCGACGCTCGAGAAGCTCCTGGATCTGCCGATGGTGGGCGACGTCCGCGGCGCAGGCTACTTCTACGGCATCGAGCTGGTGAAGGATCGGGAGTCCCGCACGTCGCTGTCCGACGAGGAGTGCGAGCGGATCCTCTACGGCTTCCTCTCCCCCGCCCTGTACGAGGCCGGCCTCTACTGCCGGGCCGACGACCGTGGCGACCCTGTCATCCAGCTGTCGCCGCCGCTCATCATCGGCCAGAAGGAGTTCGACGAGATGGAGTCGATCCTGCGCGACGTCATCACGCGCGCGCAGGCGCTCCTGTAGCAGCACGCGGCTGAACGGAGGGGGCGGTGCCGGAAGGCGCCGCCCCCTTTCGCGCGCCTTGGCCCCGGGTGTCCAGCGCACACGTCGCCCCAGCCCGACAGTGCGAACCACTCCGAGTGGCGACACCCTGGCGACACGCCGCGCCGAGCCCCGACCCGCCGGGGTGTCGCGCCTGAGATTGGTTCAGAGTGTCCGGCCCGGCGGGGCGGGCGCCGCGCGGGGGCGAGCGGGCCGGGCGAGGCGAGCGCGGGGTGGACGCCGCGCGGGCGCCCAGCGGGGTGGACGCCGCGCGGGGGCGGGAGCCGGACGGGGCGGCAGCACGACGGCCGCGCGCTCCCGCACAGACGCGACGAGGGGGACGATGCCGAAGCACCGTCCCCCTCGTGGAGCGTGTCGAGCCGGACCGTCCGGCCCGCGCAAGCGGACTAGAAGGCCGCGGCCTTGCCCTTCGCGCGGCGGCGCGACATCACCTCTCCGGCGATGACGATCGCGAGCGCGATGATGAACATGAGCGTGCCGATCACGTTGACCTGCATCGGGATGGCCCGCTGGGCGGCACCCCACACGAACATCGGGAAGGTCACCGTGGTGCCCGAGTTGAGGTTCGTGATGATGAAGTCGTCGAACGACAGGGAGAAGGCGAGCAGCGCCGCGGCCAGGATGCCGGGGAACACCAGCGGGAACGTGACCCGCCAGAACGTCTGCCACTCGTTGGCGTAGAGGTCCGATGCCGCCTTCTCCAGGTTGGAGTCGAGGCCCGCGAGACGCGACCGCACCGTCACCACCACGAACGAGATGTTGAACATGATGTGGGCGATGAGGATGGTCCAGAAGCCGAGCTGGCCGCCGAAGCCCGCGGCGACGAACAGCGCGAGCAGCGAGGAGCCCATGACGATCTCAGGCGTCGCCATCGGCAGGAACAGCATGAGGTTCATCGTGGAGCGGCCCTCGAAGCGGTGACGCACCAGCGCGAATGCGGCGAGCGTGCCGATCGTGGTCGCCACGATCGTGGACAGCAGTCCGATGCTGATGCTCACCTGGAGCGCCTCGCACATGCCCTGCGGCTCGCACGGGTTCAGCCAGTTGTCCCACGTGAACGCCTGGAACGTGTACAGGTTGCGCGACTGCGAGGAGTCGTTGAACGACATGAGCGCCACGATCATGTTCGGGACGTACATGTAGATCAGCACCAGGATGCCCAGCGTCAGCATCAGGTGCTTGCCGATCCAGCTTCCGAGTCGGGTGATCACAGCAGGTCCTCCGTTCCTGCGCGGCGGACGTAGAACAGGACCATGCCGACGATCAGCACCATCAGGATCACCGACAGGGCTGCCGCGTGCGGATAGTCGCTCGCGTCCGTGAAGAGCGTCTGGATCTTGTTTCCGACCATCTGCGTGTTCGGATTACCGAGCAGATCGGAGTTGATGTAGTCACCAGAGGCGGGGATGAACGTGAGCAGGGTTCCGCCGACGACGCCCGGGATGGACAGCGGCCAGATCACCTTCGTGAAGCGCTGCCACGGGCTCGAGTAGAGGTCGGCTGCGGCCTCGTTGAGGCGCGGGTCGATCTTCTCGAGGCTCGTGTACAGCGGAAGGATCATGAAGGGCAGGAAGTTGTAGGTCAGACCCATGACGACCGCGAACGGCGTGGCGAGCAGGCGTCCGTCCTCGCCAAGGATGTGCAGCCACTGCAGGGACTCCACGAGCCACCCGTTGTCCGCCAGGATCAGCTTCCATGACAGCGTGCGCACCAGGAACGACGTGAAGAACGGCGCGATGACGAGCACGAGCATGACGTTCTTCCAACGGCCCGCCTTGAAGGCGATCGCGTAAGCGAGCACGTAGCCCAGCACGAGGCACAGCAGCGTGGCGATGCCCGCGTAGATGAGCGAACGCACCATGTACGGCCAGTAGTCGCTGATCGCCTCGAAGTAGTTCTGCAGCCGCCATGTGAGGTCGTAGCCGTAGATCGGCGATCCCGCCGGGTCGGACAGCGACGTCGTCAGCAGCGACAGCATCGGGAAGAGGAAGAAGATGGCCAGCCATACCGCGGCGGGCCCGATCAGCCAGTAGGCGGAGTTCTTGCCGAACACCCTCTGGAGGCTCGCCACGTCAGTCCTCCTCGACGATTCCCGCCTCGGCGTCCTGGGCGGAGTCGAGGAGGAACGCGAACTCGGGGCGCCAGGAGACGTCGACCTTCGTGCCGACGGGGATGAGCCCGCCGCGACGGCCGGTGTTCTGCTCGAAGCAGGTGATCTCCTGACCCCACGGCATGCGCAGCACGTAGTCGGTGGAGACGCCGATGTAGCTGACGTCCACGACCACAGCGCCGGACAGTGCAGCGCCAGGGGCGTCGATCGCCTGGCCCTCGGGCTGGATGAGCACCTTCTCGGGACGGATGCCGACCCAGCCCTCCTTCGCGTCGGTGTGGACGCGACTGGCCTTGATCGAGGCGACGGTGCCGTGCATGTCGACCTTGACGACCTCGTCGGCGCCGGAGCCCTCGCGGCCGAGGACGGTGCCCTTGATGAGGTTGGTGCGGCCCAGGAAGTTCGCCACGAACGTGGTGTGCGGGTTCGTGTAGAGCTCGTAGGGGGCACCGAGCTGCTCGATGCGCCCCTCGTTCATGACGGCGACCGTGTCGGCCATCGTCATGGCCTCCTCCTGGTCGTGCGTGACGTGCACGAAGGTGAGGCCCACCTCCTCCTGGATGCGCTTGAGCTCGATCTGCATCGCGCGACGCAGCTTGAGGTCGAGCGCGCCGAGCGGCTCATCGAGAAGCAGCACGTCGGGACGGTTGATCAGCGCGCGTGCAAGGGCGACGCGCTGCTGCTGACCGCCGGAGAGCTGCGCAGGCTTCTTGTTCGCCTGCTCGGTCAGCTCGGTGAGCGCGAGGATCTCCTTGACCGAGCCCTTCGGGTCCTTCACGCCGCGACGCTTGGGACCGAACGCGACGTTCTCCGCGATCGTGAGGTGCGGGAACAGCGCATAGTTCTGGAACACGGTGTTCACGGGCCGCTTGTACGGCTTCGCGGTGGTGATGTCCTGCTCGCCGATATGGATGCTGCCCTTGGTGACGTCCTCGAGGCCAGCGACCATGCGCAGCGTGGTCGTCTTGCCGCACCCGGACGGGCCGAGCAGCGCGAAGAACGACCCCTGGGGGATCACCAGGTCGAGCGACTGTACTGCGACGAAGCCGTTGGGGTAGCGCTTGTGGAGACCGGTGAGCTTGAGGTCTCCGCGCACACCGTCAGCCAATGACATCCGCGAACTCCTGCTCGTACTTTGCGGCGTCAGCCTCGGACAGTGCCATGAAGTTGTGCGTGGAGGCGAGGAAGTCCGCGGTCGGGAAGATCAGCGGGTTGTCGACGAGCGACGGGTCGATCTTCTCCATCTCGGCCTGCGCACCCTCGACCGGGCAGACGTACCAGACGTAGGCGGCGAGCTTCGCGGCCTGGACCGGGTCGTAGTAGAAGTCGATGAGCTTCTCGGCGTTGGTCTTGTGCATGCCCTGGACCGGAACGATCATGTTGTCGGACCAGATCATCATGCCCTCCTCCGGCGGGAGGAAGACGAGGTTCTCGTCCTCCGCCGCGGCGACGTCACCGGACCATGCGACGCAGGCGGCGATGTTGCCGGCGGCGAGGTCGTTGACGTACTCGTTGCCGGTGAACGCGCGGACCTGACCGTCGGTGCGGGCCTTGGAGAGCTTCTCGAGCGCGTTGCCCCACTGGTCTGAGGTGAAGTTCGCGGGGTCTGCGCCCTCGGCGAGCAGCATGAGGCCCATCGTGTCGCGCATCTCGGTGAGCAGCGTGATCTTGCCCTTGAGGTCCGAGCGGGTGAGCAGCTCGTCCATCGTGGCGACCTCGCCGACGAGCGAC
This sequence comes from Demequina zhanjiangensis, assembly GCF_030418315.1. Taxonomy (GTDB): domain Bacteria; phylum Actinomycetota; class Actinomycetes; order Actinomycetales; family Demequinaceae; genus Demequina; species Demequina zhanjiangensis. The sequence continues at coordinate 83,817 of NZ_JAUHPV010000001.1, read as the reverse complement.
TTGTTGTACGCGATGCCGGTGAAGCCGGACTGCCACGGCGCGGAGTACTCGCGGTTGGGGTCCCAGCCGACGCCCTGGAGCGAGGAGATGAGGTTCTTGTCGACGTTGGGGATGTTCGCCTTGTCGAGCTTCTGGATCCAGCCTGCGTCGATCATGCGGGCGGCCATCCAGTCGGTGAGCACGAACATGTCGCGTCCGGTGGGCTGGCAGGCGCCGAGCTGGTTGCGCACCTTGGCGAAGAACTCGACGTTGTCGTTGACGTCGGGCGTGTAGGTGACGTCGATGCCGGTCTCCTGCTCGAACGTCGTGAGCGTGGAGACGTAGTCGCCGTCGTCCTCGTCGACGTACTCGGGCCAGTTCGACATGTTGAGGGTCGCCTCGGTGTCGGACAGGTCGGTGGTGACGCAGTCACCGGCGGCGTTGCCCCCGCCGCCGCGGTTCAGGAGCGCGAAGCCTGCGACGCCTGCCGCTGCGACTCCACCTCCGATGATGAGTCCGCGTCGCGAGACGCCCTTCTTCTGCTCTTCCTCCTGCGGGACCTCAGACATGTCGCCATCCTCTGTGCTCGGGGGTGATGACACCGGGCCTCGGTTCCGGCGCCACCTCCGCGTGGGGAATCCTGCTGCGGCAGGACGTTGCAGGCGATACTGGCACGGATTCGTCGCCGCGGCGACTGTTTACGTGGTCTAGAGACCATTTCGCAACGGTTCCAGCGGAAGAATTAACATCTGCGTAACGAAACCGTAGCCTGAGCCGCGTTTTGGGGTTGACCTTGAGTGTCGCGGGCCACCACACTGCGTGACATGACCGCAGCCGAGAATCCCAAAGCCCCCGTCTCGCTCGATCCGATCAACAAGGTCATCATCTCCGAGCTCCAGCAGGACGGACGTACCTCGTACGCCGCCATCGGCAAGGTGGTGAACCTGTCCGAGGCGGCGGTGCGCGCACGCGTGCAGCGCCTGCTCGACGCGGGTGTGCTGCAGATCATCGGCGTCACCAACCCGATGGAGCTGGGCTTCGCGCGGCAGGCGATGGTCGGCGTCAAGGTGTCGGGCCCGCTCGAACCTGTCGCGGCAGCGCTGGAGCAGCTCGACGAGGTCGACTACCTGGTCGTCACTGCTGGCAGCTTCGACATCCTGGTCGAGGTCGTGAGTGAGTCCGATCACCACCTGATGGAGCTCGTCAGCTCCACGATCCGCACGATCCCCGGCGTGCTGTCCACCGAGATCTTCATGTACCTGTCGCTGCGCAAGCAGACGTACTCGTGGGGGGTGCGGTGAGGCCCCTGCCGCAGTCGCTGTGGTGGGACACCCTCGCATCGGAGCCGACGTCTCCCGAGCCCCTGAAGGGCGACACGGAGGCTGACGTCGCCATCGTCGGCGCAGGCTTCACCGGCCTGTGGACCGCGCACTACCTGGCGCAGGCACGACCCGACCTGCGCATCGTCGTGCTCGAGAAGGACCTCGCGGGCTTCGGCGCCTCGGGCCGCAACGGCGGGTGGGCGTCGGCCCTGCTCCCCTCCTCGCTGTCAACGCTCGCGAAAGACGCGGGCCGGGACGCTGCGCTCGCGCAGCACGCGGCGATGCGGGCGTCGGTCGACGAGGTGATCAGGGCGTCCATTGCGGCAGGCATCGACGCCGGCCTGGCCAAGGGCGGCACGGTCGTGCTCGCGCGCAGCGAGGCGCAGGAGGCGTCTGCTCGCGCCGAGGTGGAGGAGGCACGACGCTGGGGCCGAGGCCCGGACGAGCTCGTCTGGCTCGACGCTGACGACGCACGCGCCCGTCTCGCTGCGACGGACGTGCGGGGCGCGACCTACACACCGGACTGCGCAGCGATCCACCCGGGACGACTCGTGCGGGGCCTGGCAGACGTGGCCCGCCAGCAGGGCGTGGCTCTCCACGAGGACACCCGGGTCACGGAGATCGCGCCCCATCGCGTCGTCACGGAACGGGGCACTGTGACCGCCGACCTGGTGGTGCGCGCGACCGAGGGCTACACCCCGAGCCTCGCGGGCATGCGGCGCGACATCGTCCCGGTCCACTCGCTCGTCGTCGCCACGGAGCCGTTGCCCCCGTCTCTGTGGGACGAGATCGGGCTGGCCTCACGCGAGACCTTCTCCGACCACCGTCACCTGCTGATCTACGGCCAGCGCACGGCCGACGGCCGCCTCGTCTTCGGCGGGCGCGGGGCGCCCTACCATCTGGGATCCCAGGTGGCGCCCGAGCACCGGAGCCACGCGAAGGTGCACGCGAGCCTGCGTGCCGAGCTCGTCAGCATGCTGCCGCAGGTCGCCGACGTCCGGTTCACCCACGCGTGGGGAGGCGCCCTGGGGGTGGCTCGCGACTGGCACGCCTCCGTCGGACTGGACAAGGAGACCGGGATCGCATGGGCGGGCGGCTACGTGGGCGACGGGGTCACCACCACGAACCTCGCGGGCCGGACGCTGAGGGACCTCCTGCTGGGCCACGACACCGACCTCACGGCACTGCCGTGGGTGGGCCACAGGTCGCGACGCTGGGAGGTGGAACCGTTGCGCTGGCTCGGCGTCAACGCGGGCCTGCGGGCGATGTCCGCCGCCGATGCGGAGGAGCGGATCACGGGCCGGCCCAGCGTCGTCGCGAAGGCGATGTCACCCCTGCTCGGAGGACATTGACCGCGTTGCGGTCATACCTCGCACCTCGGGCGAAACCACACTCTCCCCGCTACTGTCGGGAGTAGCGGTCGCAACCACGGGGAACCGCCTCGGCGAGGGGGCGCGACGCATGAAGGAGGGGGCGATGTCGTCCACTGATCCCGCGCCGGCGTCGACGCCACGAGGCATCCACGGCAAGGTCATCGCGATCAGCATCGGGGCCGCGCTCGGCGGGTTCCTGTTCGGATTCGACTCGTCCGTCATCAACGGCGCTGTGGACTCGATCGCCGGCGAGTTCGCGCTGTCCGACACCGCCACGGGCTTCGCCGTCGCCTCGGCGCTGCTCGGCTGTGCGGTGGGCGCCTGGTTCGCCGGAGGACTCGCGGACAAGCTCGGACGCATCCGAGTCATGGTCGCTTCCGCGGTGGTGTTCCTGCTGTCCGCGGTCGGCTCGGGCTTCGCGTTCGGCGTGTGGGACCTGATCGGCTGGCGCGTGGTGGGAGGGCTTGCGATCGGCGCGGCGTCGGTGATCGCGCCCGCCTATATCGCCGAGGTCGCACCCGCCGCGTTCCGCGGTCGACTCGGGTCGCTGCAGCAGATGGCGATCGTGCTCGGCATCTTCGCCTCCCTGCTGTCCGACGAGGTGCTCGCCGGGGCCGCCGGTGGCGCCTCGAACGAGCTGTGGCTCGGGCTCGAGGCGTGGCGATGGATGTTCCTGACAGCAGTGATCCCCGCGCTGATCTACGGAGGCGTCGCGCTGACCCTCCCCGAGTCCCCTCGCTATCTCGTCGAGCGTCGCCGCGAGAAGGAGGCGGCCGCGGTGCTCGCCGACTACACAGGCGAGCCAGATCCCGAGCACCGCATCGGCCTCATCAAGGAGTCTCTCGGTGGGGACGAGGAGCTGACGCTCAGCGACCTGCGCGGCCCGCGGTTCGGGCTGCAACCGATCGTCTGGGTCGGCATCCTCCTGTCGGTGCTCCAGCAGGCGGTCGGCATCAACGTGATCTTCTACTACTCGACAGCGCTGTGGCAGTCGGTGGGGTTCGACGAGTCAGACGCCTTCACCACGTCGACCATCACCTCCGTGACGAACATCGTGATGACGCTCGTCGCAATTGCGCTGGTCGACAAGGTGGGGCGCCGCAGCCTGCTGCTGACAGGCTCGATCGGCATGACCGTGTCGCTCCTCGCGATGGCGATCGCCTTCAGTCAGTCCACGCTGGACTCCGCGGGCGACGCCCAACTGGATGCACCATGGGCCGGCATCGCGCTCGTCGCAGCCAACCTCTTCGTCGTCTTCTTCGCGGTCAGCTGGGGACCCGTCGTCTGGGTGCTCCTGGGCGAGATGTTCCCCAACCGACTGCGCGCCGCCGCCCTCGCCGTCGCCGCCGCCGCCCAGTGGACCGCGAACTTCGCGATCACGCTCACGTTCCCTGTGATGGCTGGATGGGGCCTTCAGATCGCCTACGGCTTCTACACGCTCATGGCGGCGCTTTCGTTCTGGTTCGTGCTCACGAAGGTCCCGGAGACCAAGGGCATCGAGCTCGAGGACATGGGCAAGGTCTCCGCCCCGGGCGCCTCACGCTGAGCACCCCGAGAACGAACCACGGCCCCGGCGCGGCATAGCCGGCGCCTGGGGCCGTGCGGTGCATCGAGGGGGTCGACGCACCCTGTCGTGGTTCCCGCAACAAAAAGGGGGGGTCGTGCGGGAGCCATCTCGCGCGCGAGGGGGGGGTTGCGCGCTGATTCAGACCGTACACCCTCGGGGGTGTCGTGTCATGCGCGAGACACGCCGGGATGACGAAGGTCACAATCTTGCAAGAAACCACCGGGATCAGGCACGTTTCACGCAGGGAACGGGCTTTGTTGGAAGAACGAACGAAGGTGTCCAAGATGCGCGTCGCATGCCCGCCGTGCTCGGGCACCACACCGCCCCTGATGCTTCGAGATGAGCAAAAGAACAGAGGCCCCTCCGGCGAACCGGAGGGGCCTCTGTGAGAGTGGCAGGTGAGGGATTCGAACCCCCGAAGTCGATGACGGCTGATTTACAGTCAGCTCCCTTTGGCCGCTCGGGCAACCTGCCGTGCGCCGCAAGCGGCGCGCATGGAAGGATAGCAGGGAATCGGGACCCGACGCGAACCCGCGGACGCGGCCCGCACCCCCACCACGCACAGTGAGGAGCACCCATGGCAGACAGCAGCTTCGACGTCGTCAGCAAGGTCGACCACCAGGAGGTCGACAACGCCCTCAACCAGGCCGCCAAGGAGATCTCGCAGCGCTACGACTTCAAGGGCGTCGACGCATCGATCGAGTGGTCAGGCGAGGCGATCCTGATGAAGGCGAACAGCGACGAGCGCGTCAAGGCGGTGCTCGACGTCTTCCAGTCCAAGCTCGTCAAGCGCGGCATCTCGCTGAAGGCGATCGATGCCGGCGAGCCGCAGGCCTCCGGCAAGGAGTTCCGCATCGGAGCCTCCCTCAAGGAGGGCATCGCTCAGGACGTCGCGAAGAAGCTCACCAAGCTGATCCGCGACGAGGGCCCCAAGTCCGTGAAGGCGCAGATCCAGGGCGACGAGCTGCGCGTGAGCTCCAAGTCTCGCGACGACCTTCAGGCGGCCATCGCTCTGCTCAAGGGCGCCGACGTCGACACGGCGCTGCAGTTCGTCAACTACCGCTGACAGGTCCTGCAGCAGAGGGGGCGGGCCCGTGCGGGCCCGCCCCCTCTGTCATGCACGCGGCACGCGGGCGATGACATCAGGGTCGCGTTGCTGAGATCCTCCGCCTGACAACCAGCAGGACCACGCCGCACGCAAGGGCGAGCCCCGCCAACGCCGCAGAATCGCCGGCCTCAGCGCCGGTGGCCGCAAGACCGGTGGTCGCCGCCAGATTCCGGTCCTCGATGGTCACCAGCACACCGTTCGGTGACACGGTGAAGGTCGAGACGAACTGCTTCTCGGAGCCGTCGATGGCCGTGCCGATCGCCACGAGCTCGTGGTCGCCGGCCTCGAGTGCGGGCAGCACCCCGAACACCGTCGCGGTCCCGTCCGCGCCGACCGTCGCGACGCCGATCCGCTGAGGAGTCGAGTGCACCTCGAGCACGAGCTCAGAGCCTGGCAGCAGCCCCGCTCCCGTCGCGCTCACGCGCGCCGCTGTGGCAGCATCGCCGAGCGCGGCGTCGAGGGTCACGTCCACGTCGGACTCAGGGGCCGCGATCAGACGGGTCAGCGTCGCGCTGGCCGGGAGGGTCACCCCGTCGCCCTCGGAATGCGCACTCACAGTGCAGGTGCCGATGCTGACCACGGTGAGCTCGCCGTCGGCGATCGTGCATGCGCCCGCGGCGGTCAGGGTGACGGGCAGCCCGAACTCCGAGCTCGCCGTGGGCGTGAAGGGCTCCATGCCCCACGTGAGAGTCGGGACGCCCTCGAACGTCACGCTCTGTGGCCGCTTTCCGATGGTCGTCTCCAGTGTGGCGACAGCGCTTGACACCTCCGAGGTACCTTCCTGGGTCGCGGTGATCGTGCATGCGCCTACGCCCGTCAACTGGAGCGCGCCATCCGCGAGCCCGCACGCGCCGCTGGCCGCGAAGGACACCGGGAGGTCCTCCGAGGAGGCTCCCGAGACCGGCACCGCGGCGCCGCCGAACACGAGCGAGTCAGGGAGCGCGTCGATTGTCACGGACTGGGAGCGCTTGGCCACCGTGACGGAGGTCGTCGCGGACGACGTCGCGACGGCGGTCGATCCTGAGTAGGCCGCTTCGACCGAGTAGGTGCCCGCCGCGAGAGTGACACCAGAGAGGATCGCCTGCCCATCGACGAGCACGACGCCAGTCGTCGAGACCCCGTTGACGGTGAAGTCCACGGTGCCGCTGGCGGCTGCTCCGCCCGAGGTGACGGTCGCCACGACGGAGAGCTCCTGACCGCTCACGGGGCTCGTCGGCTGCGTGCTCAAGGACACGGTGGACGCGGCGCGAGGCGTCACAGCCGCTGACGCAGCCGACGGACTGCCGTAGCCGATCATGTTCCTCGCCTCGACGCGGAACGTGTAGGCGGTGCCGTTGACAAGCCCAGACACCGTCGTCGATACGGCCGGAGGCGTACCTGTGAGGGTGGCGCACTCGATCTCCGGCCCGCCCGCTGGAGTGCACAGCACCCGGTAGCCGGTCACGCCGCCTGCCTCGTCGGTCGGAGCCGACCATGTCACCGAGGCCGCACCGTTGCCAGCCGTGGCGATGGGCGTCCCTGGGGCGCTCGGCGGACGACTGGCGAACGTGAGCGTCGCGGTGCCGTTGGCCACCTGCCCGCTGTCAGTGGTGCGATACGCGCCGAGACCGATCACGTACTCCGTGCCGGCGACCAAGGTCACGGTGAGTGCCGCGTCACGGACATACGAGTCGTCGTTCTGCGCAACGAAGGCCCCTCCGGCAGTCCACACCTCGAGCGCGTTGTCCCACCCGGTCGGGGAGTTGGAGGTCGCGCGGATGTAGACGGTCGTGGTCTCTGCAGGGGTGACGGAGTACCAGGCGACGTTGTTCCAGTAGGGCTGCACGGACTCGTTCCGCGAGCCGGCGCTGGTGATTCCCACGTTCGACGCGACGAACGACGAGTCGAAGTCACCGATCGGGAGCGGCGTCGCGGATCCGGGCGTCGATCCGCCGACAGTCTCGGCCGACGCCGCGACGGGCGTGAGCAGGACAGCCAGGGTGGCGGTGAGTACCGCCCACACCGCTCGCAGGGACGACGCACGCATGAAGACCTCCGGGGTTCGCGGCACGCCAGCCGTGCCCGCTCATCCATCGGCCGCCCGCGCTTGAGGGTGAGCGGTTCCCCGGTCCGCTCTGTCACGCGCGGAGCGGCCTCCGCCACGACGCGTACGGGTCAGGCCGCGCCGACCGTCGGCAGCGAGGCCTCCAAGGGCTCTGCTTCGTCCGCAGCGGTGTGGCCGACCGGCCCAAAGAGCTCGCTCGGCTCCGCGAGGCCTGACCCTTCCTCGCCCACTCTCAGCTGCCACTGCGCGGCCGTGTAGGCCAGCGACACCACCAGCCAAAGCACCGTACGCACCCACAGCGGCATGTCCGTGCTCTCGTCGACATACATCAGCAGCCCGGAGGTGAGGGCGACTGCCGCGAGCGGGAACTCACGCCACCGCGGCGAGACGATCCCCACCGAGACCAGGCTCACGAGCATGAGCCAGAACAGCAACGTCGACATGCAACCTCCCCGGGAGGAAGCATGTCACCGCACCCGCGGCACACGCGGCAGGCACGCGCACCCTGTGGACGAATTGTGACAAATCGGTCATCGGACCTCGGCTGAACTGTCGGCCGTCAGTCCCGATCGTGGGGGACCGGACAGCCCGGCGGGAACGTGCCCAGGTCGTCGATGCGGTAGCCCTCGGGGTAGCTGCGGATCCACGGCAGGTCCTCGATCCGGGTCGCCTTCGCGCGTGCCGGGAGCAGCCCTGCAATCCTTCCGCGAAGCCGGACGCTCGCGCGAAGTGCGGCCGCGACGGGTCGAGCTGGTCTGTCGTAGCGGAAGGCGTCGAGAAGCGCCTCATCCATGAGCGCACGGCTGAGGATCTCCATGAGCGGCTTGGGTACTGCGGGCCTGAAGGTGAGGAGCAGGGCCATCGTCGCGTCCGCCACCCGTCGGCCGCCTTCGTCGAACGCGAAGTGCTCTGCCTCGTACGAGTCCATGAGCCGCGCGAAGCCGTCATACGTCTCCGGCACGTCGGGGATGCCCATGTGCCTGCCGAGCTCTCGGTAGTAATGGACCGACGCGAGCACCTCGCCATCCGAGAGAGGTCGCTTGCCGTACGCGTCGATCCAGCGCTTCGGCACGACGACGAAGGTCGACAGCACGTAGCGGAACTCGTGGTCGGGGATGTCGTAGGCGCGGTGCATCTGGTTGATGCGCCGGATCGCCGACCGCGCCTCAGGATCCGAGAAGCCCGTCCGCGTCGGCACCTCGAGCAGCAGCGCCGTGTCGTCGTAACGCTTCTGGGTGCGCTGCGTGAACTCGCCTGTCCGGTCGAGCAGCGAACCGATGCCCGGCACCGCGTAGGTGCGGAAGAGCGCGAAGCTCAGCGCCTGGTTCATGTCCCACGGGAACTCGTGCATGACCAGGTTGCGGTAGATCTCGACGAAGTCCTCGCCGGGATCGAGCCGCTCGTTCGCCCTGCGCCAGTGGTCGCGCCTCACCCGAGCCAAGGTACGTCAGGCTCGGTCAGATGTGAATGGCCGGTCACGCGGAAGCCGCACCCGACGACTGTGACGGGCCGCGACCTGCCTGACTACTCGCGTCGCCGCCCGAGACTCTGCACACCGCGCGACGTCTGCGACTGCGCGCGCCGAATGGTGCCCCACCCGCCGAGGTCGACGTTGAACAGGAGCCTGATGACCCAGCTGAACAGCAGGAAGACCAGGAGCGGCATCACGCAGGTGGTGATGAGAAGCAGCGCGATCTGCTCGATATACCCGTTGAGTGCGTCGACGGCCTCGTCGCGGAGCTCGGCGATCTGACCGGTTGCACTCTCGACCCAGCCGCCGACGGTGTCTGCAGCACCTGAAGCCCAGTCCTGCACGCGATCGAGGAAGCCCGCATCGTCCTCGGACCCGCTGGCAGCAGCCTCCTCCGCGGCGGCCGCTGCCTCGGCCTCCGCTTCTGCGAGCGCTTCGGCCTGCGCTTGAGCCACGGCCGCCGCCTCCACCGTCTCCGTGTAGTTGGCGGTGAGCTGCCCACTGAACCAGATCGCGCCCGGCACGGCCGCGAACAGCACCACTCCCAGCACCGCAAGCCGCTGCGCGATCGCACGCGCCGCGACGCTCCTGCCGTAGACCGATGCGATCCCGAGCGCGCACGCGATCGGGAACACGATCTTGAACGAGAGGAAGCCAGCCGCCGTGAAGAGGATCTTCTGCAGGATGATCGAGGCGAGGATCACCATGAACCACCCGGAGAGGTCCGCGAGCCGCTGAGCGAGCGGCATCAACGCGTCCGTGGGGATCGCACTGAGCGCCGCTGAGAGCGCCGTGGACGACGCGGCCATGGTCGCCACCGTGGCCTCCTGAGAGTCGAGCGACTCCCGCACACCGTTGACGAATGTCGGGGCGGCGGCGAGCCTGGCACCGACGAAGAACGAGAGCAGTCCCAGCACTGCGAGCCCACTGGCCCGCAGGTGAGCGTTCTGCGCCCAGGTCATCAGCCGTCCAGGCTCGCGTGCGTCATCCTGCGGCTTGGCGTCCAGCGCCAGTTCCTCGGTATCCATCGTTCCCCTCGCTTCTCGACCCTCATCGGCCAGGAGAAGCATCCTGACAGCGTTGGCGGCGAGAAACTTCTCGACTCGCCCAGCAACTCACGAGGCCGAGGAAGGCCGATGGCCCCCAGGGGAGATCCCCCAGGGGCCATCGGTATCGCTCCGAGAGCGCGGGTCACTGCGCGGAGTAGCCGCCGTCCACGAGGTGGTAGCTGCCGGAGATGAACGAGGCCTCGTCGCTGAGCAGGAACAGCGTGAGCGCGGCGACCTCCTTGTCTGTGCCGAGGCGGCGCGAGGCGTGCTGCTGCTCGAGGGCGTCGAGCGCCTCTGATGAGAGGCTCGCGCGCACGAGCGGGGTGTCGATGAAGCCGGGGCCGACGGCGTTGGTGCGGACGCCTTGCGAGGTGTACTCGAGCGCGGCGACCTTGGTGAGGCCGGTGAGGGCGTGCTTGCTCGTCACGTAGGCAGCGTTCTGCGCGATGCCGACCGACCCGAGGACGGAGGCCATGTTCACGATCGCGCCGCCGCCGGACTCGACCATCGCGGGGAGCTGGAAGCGGAGCCCGTAGAACACGCCGTCAAGGTCGACCGCGCGGACACGGTCCCAGGCCTCGATGTCGTAGTCGCCGATGTTCATGGGCGCGGCGCCGATGCCGGCGTTGTTGACGGCGAGGTGCAGCCCGCCGAAGGTCGTCTTGGCGAACTCGACTGCGGCCTGCGAGTCCGCCCACTTGGCGGTGTTCTGGGCGAACGCGGCAGCCTTGCCGCCCGCGGCCTCGATCTGGTCCACGACCGCCTGAGCCGCCTCCTGCTTGATGTCGGTGACGACGACGCTCGCACCCTCGGCGGCGAGCTCGCGTGAGATCTCGGCTCCGATTCCGCTTCCGCCGCCGGTGACGATCGCGACCTTGCCTTCGAACCTGGCCATAGTGACCACTTCCTTCTTCCTCGCCGCATCGATGCGGCCTATTTGTATGCGTACGCATACTTAAACAGGTGTCGAGTAGAAGGTATTCCCTCATCCCCGCCGCGCGGCCCAACGGCGAGGACGCTAGATTCCGAGAGTGCGGATCCGACCGATCGACCTCGTCGACGTGCTCGCCTACCTGATCGTGCTCGGCGCGTTCATCCAGCTCTTCCCCCAGGTCATCAGCGAGTCGTTCCTCATGGCCGTGCTCACCGCTGCCGTCCTCAAGATCATGCTGGAGGCGGTGCTGTGGGCGAAGAAGGTCGCGCTCGGGCGCGTGAGGAATGCAGGGTCAAAGCGGGCGGAGCTTCTCAACGCGACCACCCTCGTGCTGGTCCTGCCGGGAAGCAAGCTCGTCGTCATCGAGACGATCGGCCTGCTGTTCGGCGACGCAGTCCACCTCGGAGGCTTCTTCCAGGTGACGGCGCTCATCATCGCCCTCACACTCGCCCGCGCCGGACTCCGACGAGCCGTCGCGACGTCGTGAGCGCCGGGGTCAGTTGAGGCGGTAGCCGCCGCCCATGTCCCCACCGGGCATGCCGTAGCCGCCGTCGCGCGCCATGTCCTCGAGACGAGCGATCCGCTCATCCATCGGGGGGTGGGTCGAGAAGAGCTTCGCCATGCCCGCGCCCGAGAAGGGGTTGGCGATGAAGAGGTGGCTGACGTTCTCGAACTTCGAGTCCTGCGGCAGCGGCCGACGCTGCACCCCGCCCTCGAGCTTCTTCAGGGCCGACGCGAGGGCCAGCGGGTCACCCGTGAGGGTCGCGCCATCCTGGTCCGCGTCGTACTCACGCGTGCGCGAGATCGCCATGCGGATCAGCGTCGCGGCGATCGGAGCAAGGAACATCATGGCGAGCATGCCGACGATGCCAAGCGGGTTGTCGCGCGAGTTCGAGCCACCGCCGAGGAAGAACATCCACTGCGCGATCGCCGTGATCATGCCGGCGAAGGCGGCGGCGACCGACCCGATCAGCACGTCCCTGTTGTAGACGTGCATGAGCTCATGTCCCAGCACGCCGCGCAGCTCGCGCTCGTCGAGCAGCTGGAGGATGCCCGTGGTGCAGCACACCGCTGAGTTCTGGGGGTTGCGGCCGGTCGCGAAGGCATTCGGCGCATCGGTGGGTGAGATGTAGAGACGCGGCATCGGCTGGTTGGCCTCACGGCTCAGCTCCCGCACGATCCGGTACATCGCGGGCTGCTCCACCTCGGTGACGGGGCGCGCATGCATCGCACGGATCGCGAGCTTGTCCGAGTTCCAGTAGCCGTAGAACGTGCCGAACAGGCCGAGCCCCGCGAACAGCCAGAGATAGGCGCCGTTCGCGATGAAGGTGCCGAGGAGGAGCAGCAGCACCCACATCACGACGAACAGCCCGAAGGTCTTCAGTCCGTTGAAGTGCTTACCTGTGCTCACAGTTCCTCTGCTCCCGATGTCGATCTGTCATTCAGGAGAACGGGCATGGCTGCGCGACGGTTCCCCTTGACGCGCAGATTCTCTCACCCGCCCGGGCCGATCCCCGGTCAGATGCGAGTCGTGTCAGCCGCGGCCGAGCGCGATGTCGGTCATCTCGTCGCGCGGGACGACCTTGACGCGCTCGCGACCCTCGGCCTCGCCGAGCTCACGCTCGTGCGCGTCGAGAAGCTCCCAGTCGTGCCACTGGACCACGGGCACGTCACGGTTCTTGAGGAGCGTGAGGACGTTGTCGGGGCTCAGCTGCTCGGCGCCCGCCTGCGACTGCTCGTACAGCGCGTCGGCGTCGGCGACGATGTTCGCGATCGTCTCCTGCGCGTCGGACTTGGTGTGGCCGATGAGACCCACGGGGCCGCGCTTGATCCAGCCGGTCGTGTAGAAGCCGGGCACCTGGGCGCCGGCCTCGTCCATGACGCGGCCGGCCTCGTTGCGGATGACGCCCTTGGCGGAGTCGAAGGGCACGCCCTCGATCTCGGTGCCCCAGTAGCCGACGGCGCGGTAGACGGCCTGCACGGGGTAGTCGATGAACTCGCCGGTGCCCTTGACGTTGCCATCGCCCTGGAGCTCGGTGCGCTCCATGCGGATGCCCACGACCTTGCCGTCCTCGCCCAGGATCTCGTGCGGCGACTGGAGCAGGTGGAGGTGGATGCGGTGGTCGTAGCCCTTCGGCTCCTTCAGCGTCCAGTCCGTGAGGGTCTTGACGACCTGCTTGGTCTGCTTGTTGTTCTCTGCGGCCTCCATGGACGCCTCGTCGAAGTCGTAGTCCTCCGGGTAGACGATGACATCGACGTTCGGGACCTGACCGAGCTCGCGCAGCTCGAGCGGGCTGAACTTCACCTGCGCGGGGCCGCGACGTCCGAAGACGTGCACGTCGGTGCACGGCGAGGCCTCGAGGCCCTCCTGCACGTTCTTGGGGATCTCGGTGGACATGAGGTCCGGCACGTGCTTCGCGAGGATGCGTGCCACGTCGAGCGCGACGTTGCCCACTCCGAGCACGGCGACCTCCTTGGCCTCGAGCGGCCACGTGCGGGGCACGTCGGGGTGGCCGTCGTACCAGGACACGAAGTCGGCAGCGCCGAAGGAGCCCTCGAGGTCGATGCCGGGGATGTCGAGGTCGGCGTCCTCGAAGGAGCCGGTGGCGAAGATGACGGCGTCGTAGTGCTCGCGAAGGTCGTCGAGCGTGAGGTCGGTGCCGACGTTCACGTTGGCGAGCAGGCGGATGTCGCCGCGGCCGAGCACGTTCGCGAGCGCCACGATGATCTGCTTGATGCGCGGGTGATCGGGAGCGACGCCGTAGCGGACCAGGCCGAAGGGTGCGGGAAGCCGCTCGATGATGTCGATCGACACGTTGAGGTCGGTCTTGCTCAGGATGTCCGCGGCGTAGGTGCCGGCGGGGCCGGCGCCGATGATGGCCACGCGCAGGGGGCGGTTGGCGGTCACGATGTGCTCGTTTCGATCGGGGAGGGCTTCGGCCGGGGGTGGTTCACCGGCGCAATGCCACCAGAGTATAGGCATGTCGGCGTAGCGAAAATGCCTCGTCTGACGACTGAATCCCCCCGGGGGGATAGTGCGTGAGGACTCGGGTCACGGACGCCCGGGGCAACGGGACGACGCACGTCGGCGCCGTTCCTCCCAGGCGTCACGGCCGACGGTCAGGGGCCTTGGGCTGCCTCTGCGGCGTCGATGTCGGGGTAGCCGGCGAAGATGCTCGTATACGCGAGGGTGCGCCAGGTGAGGTTCTGACCTGCGGCGACGGTGTCGTCGATCAGGCGACGGTAGAGCGCGAGGGTCGCGTCGGAGTAGGTGCCGAGCTCGCCGCGCAGGTAGGTCTCGAAGGACGTCGACTGGAGAGTGTCCTCAGCTGTGGTGAGGACGCGCATCGCCGCGCCAAGGCCGGGGTACTGGCGGTGGAAGTCGCGCGCCCAGGCCACCTGTACCGCGACGATCTCCTCCTGCGCGGCAACCCGCTCCGCGGTCAGCGGCGGCAGATGGGGGGACAGCTCCCTGGCGTACCGCTCCGGCTCCGTCGGCTCCATCATCCGGGCGTACTTCTCGGTGAGGAGGTTGCGTCCCGCCGCGTCGGCCGCCTCGAGGTCCGCCTTGTAAGAGTCGAGCAGCGGCATGGGCCAGGTCATGAACTGGCCGAGCCTCTGCACCTCGAACTCGGCAGGGTTGTCCTGGCAGGCGGCACGGCCGTCGTCCCCGCGCACCAGCTGGAACTGCTCCCACTCGTGGGCGACCACCTCGCGAGCGCGCTCGAGCCTCGCCGCGCGCTCCTCCCTCGTCTCGGTCATGCGTCCCTCCTCACAGCGCCCTCAGCCACGGGTCGCCGATACGGGCCCGCACCTCGTCGCGGTGCGCCTCGAGGAACGTGGACTCGGAGGTGCTGAGGCGTTGGAGGCGCAGCTCGGTCACCACCTGGGTGCAGACATCGTCGATCGCGGCCTGAAGACCCCGCTGCGCGGGACCGGCGCCTGCGCCGCCCTCCCCGAACCCGGCACCGCCGAAGCAGGCGGCCGAGGCGAGGCGTTGCGCGTCGGCCAGCTGCGAGTAGACGCCGGGAAGACGCGAGACCGGACGCTTCGCGAGCTCGCGCAGCGCGGCGCTCTGCCACTTGTAGTAGGGCAGATAGCCGACGGCGGTGGGCCTGTTGAGCAGGAACACGAGCGACGCGGCGGCCTTCACGAACTCGGACACCGCCAGCCAGGCGGCCTCGCCGTCTCCGCGCGCGAGCATCCGCGGCACGTTGTACTGCCCCGCCTGCGCGATCATCCCCAGCCGCTGGCCGATGCGGGCGAGCCGTGCGTCGTCCGGCATGCGGAGGAAGCCCCCACGGACCGAGCTGAACGCACCGTAGGGGTCGGCGAACACCTCGCCGTTGGTGGCGGCGGCGAGCGTCGCCTCGTCCAACGTGACCCACAGGTGCGGCTGATCGGCAGGAGGCGCGGACGGAAGCCCGGTCAGGCCCTGGAAGAAGTCGGCGATCTCGAAGACGCCGGTCCGCCGGCCCTCTCCCCTGGCGCGCGTCGTCGTGACGCGGGGCCCGTGACCGAGGAACGTGTCAGGCAGGGCTTCGTAGTCGGCCTGGAGCTGACGGCCGATCGCCGCGTGGTCCGCCTCGTTGAGCCAGAGGCAGAAGCCGGGGCCGAAGTCGTGGTCGCGCGAGAGCTCGTCGTCGAAGCCGTAGCACTCCGAGCCGTGGCCCACGAGTCCGGCGGCGATGCGGCCGCGATGCTCCGGGTAGCGGTCGAGCATCGGACGGCCGTGCTCCTCCCAGTACGCGCGAGCCAAGGCCAGACCGGACATGGCGGGAGCCGTGCGCGCGGGGGCGGGCAGCGCCTCGGTGGGGGTGTCGTCACGCTCGAGCCGCGGACCAGGCTCGGCGGCCGCAGCCTTCTCCGCCTCCGCGAGGTTCTCGGCCGTGACGGCGTGCTGGTCGCTCTGCGCGCCGTAGTGCACGTCGATGATCGCGAGCGCCCGCCGGTACAGGTCGACGGCGTCGGCGTGGCGACCGGTGCGGAAGCACACCTCGGCGAGGCCCGCGAGCGCGGCGGCCAGGTGCGGCTCGTCATCGTGGCCGCCCGCCTTGAAGATCGCGAGCGACCGGCGGGCGTACGCCTCCGCCTCGTCGGTGCGGCCCAGGTCGTGACAGACGAGCGACAGGTTGGTCAGCGTCCCCGCGACGTCGATGTCCCGACCGGGGTCCACCGACGCCTGCTCGATGATCGCGAGCGCCTTCACCAGCTCGTCGTGCGCGGCGGACGGATCGCCGGCCTCGCTGTGGAGCATGGACAGGTTGTTGTGCAGCGCGGCGAGGCGGCGGTCGCCCGGCGGCATCGTGCGGTGGGAGATCGCGAGCGCCTTCGCGTAGGTGTCACGCGCGGCGTCGAGATCACCTGCGGCGCGGCGCGCGGTAGCGGCGTTGATCAGCGTCGTCGCGTGGGCGTCGGTGCCGTCGGCCCCGAGCCTGGAGACCAGGGCGAGGGCGTCGTCGGCCGCCTGCAGCGACCTCTCGTGGCTGCCAAGAGACCGGTGCAGACCCATGATCTCGTTGAGGATCGTGAGCGCCGCCCCCTCGTCCCCGAGCGCGCGTGCCTCGGCGAGCGCGTCGTCAAGGTAGGGCACCGCCGAGGGGCCGTCCTTCTCCGCGAGCACACGGTCCAACCCGTGCAGCATCGCCTGGACGTCATAGGTGCCCGACGCGGGGCGCGATCCATCCATCGCGGAAGCCCTTCATGGCTGGCACGGCATCTCTTCGCGGGGGCTATGCCGTCCTTCGAGTCTATGCCGGTGAACCTTCGGTGAAGGTCAGGCCGCATCCGGGTGAACCGGTCCGACGTCATGCGAGCCTCATCCTGTGGCCACCGCCCCGCCCCGTCCCCGCGCCACCTCCTCAGACGGCCGACGCGGGCCTCTAGCGCGCCCCACGCTGCTCGCCTCCGAGGACTACATCGCCGACGCGACCCACCAGATCCATGCGGCGAAGACGCGGGTGCTGCTGACGACGCTGACGATCGCCGACGACCATCGCACCGACGAGCTGATCGACGCGCTCGTGTGGGCCTCTCGCCGCGGTGTCCGAGTCTCCGTCGCCGCGGACGTCTTCACCTACGCCGACGCCGCAGGCACCTTCCTCCCCACCGGATACAGGAACGCCCGATGGAGGGCATCGAGCCGGCTCGCCTCGAAGCTCGCCCGTGAAGGCGTCGCGTTCTCATGGCTCGGACGGGAGAAGGGGCTGATCTGGCGCGGCAGGACGCACACGAAGTTCTGCGTGGTCGACGACGTGGCGTACGCGTTCGGCGGCGTGAACCTGGACCAGCAGGGCGTGGAGAACACCGACTTCATGCTGCGCATCGACGACCCACGCCTGGCCGACGACCTCGAAGGTGTGTACGGACGCATCCAGCGGATGAACCTCTCGGAACGTGGGCACAGGTCTCTCGAGTTCCGTTACGGGGCGGACCGGGTGCTGGTCGACGGCGGCATCCCCGGCGACTCGATCATCTATCGGCGGGCCCTCGAGCATGCGCGGCGGGCGGAGAGGGTCCTGCTGATCTCCCAGTACTGCCCCACTGGCGAGCTGGGCCGGACGGTGCGGGAGCGCAGCCACGAGCTGTGGTTCAACCCACCGCGCAACGCCGGCGCCGCCAACCGGATGCTCATCGCCTCCTCGATGCTGTGGACCGGCTACCGCACGCGCTACACGCAGAGGCGCTACCTGCACGCCAAGGCGATGGTGTTCTTCCGCGCGTCCGGTGCGCGCATCGCCATCACCGGCTCCCACAACTTCGTGGCAGGCGGGGTGAAGCTGGGCACGCGCGAGATCGCGCTCGAGACGCGGGACGCTGGGACGATCGACCAGATCCTCGACTTCCACGCGCGGCACGTGCGCGGGGATGTGCTGCCTCGAGAGCAGTAGCCAGGCCGACGCCCGAGCCGGGCAAGCGCCATGCGGGAGCAGCAAGCCTCCGTCGGCCGTTCTTAGACCACCCCCCCACGTCGGCCCACGCCAGGAGTGATTCGCATCACCCGAGCGGGCCAGCGGAGCCGCCCCTCCGTAGAATGGGAGGCAGTCGAGAAAGCGTAGAACCATGTCCAGTGCAGCTGCCCCCGCACGCGACGAGTCCCCCCACGATCGCCGCGGGCCTCTCGCGCCGGCACACCTCCTTCCCGGCGTCGACTACGTCGCCGACGCCACCCGCCGCGTCCACGACGCGAAGCACCGGGTGCTGCTGACCACCCTCACGATCGCTGACGATCACCGCACCGACGACCTGCTGGATGCGCTCGTCTGGGCCGCCCGACGCGGCGTGCGAGTCTCCGTGGCTGCCGACGTCTTCACCTACGCCGACGCCGCAGGCACCTTCCTCCCCACCGGCTACCGCACCGCGTCGTGGCGCACCTCGAACCGGCTCGCCACCAAGCTCATCCGGGAGGGAGTGGACTTCTCCTGGCTGGGTCGTGAGAAGGGCCTCCCGTGGCGCGGCCGCACGCACACCAAGTTCTGCGTGGTCGACGACTCCGCGTACGCCTTCGGCGGCGTCAACCTCGACCGCAAGGGCGTGGAGAACGCCGACTTCATGCTGCGCTTCGACGACGCTCGGCTGGCCGACGACCTCGAGACCGAGTACCACCAGATTCAGCACATGAACCTGCACGAGCGGGGCCACGACTCGGTCGAGCTGCAGTACGGCCCCGACCGTGTCCTCATCGACGGCGGTGTCCCGGGTGATTCGATAATCTACCGACGCGCGTTGGAGCACGCACGGGGCGCGGACCACATCCTCCTGATGTCGCAGTACTGCCCCACGGGCGAGCTCGGCCGTCTGATCGGGGAACGCCCCCACGAGCTGTGGTTCAACCCGCCACGCAACGCGAGCCCCGTCAACCGTGCGCTCATCGCCTCCTCGATGCTGTGGACGCGCAACCGCTCGCTCTACGCGCAGGACCGCTACCTGCACGCGAAGGCGATGGTGTTCTTCAAGGACAACGGCGAGCGCGTGGCCATCACCGGCTCGCACAACTTCGTGGAGGGCGGCGTACGGCTCGGCACGCGCGAGATCGCGATCGAGACGCGCAACCCCGGGACTGTCGACCAGATCCTCGAGTTCCATGCCCGCGAGGTGGCCTGCACGACTGCGGCGTAGTCGGGCTGGCGCGTCGCCTGCGGGCCATTTCGGCCTTGGGGCGTTTCAGCTTTGCGGCGTTTCGCCCACCGGCCGCTTCGGCCTCGCCGCGTCTCGGCCTCGGGTGACCCCAGCCCCCTGCCATGCTCATCCCTCGCCGCCCCTCGGCCGCGCACGACCCCGGCCCCGTGCCACCTCCACCGCCTCATCCCTTTTGCCCTATTTGTCAGACCCTGCTGGTTGACTGGTGTCATGACGACGACGGGTGAGGTGCGGGCCGCGATGGCGGCGGTGCGTGCTCTCGTCGCCGGGGTGGAGTCGATGCCGCGCGGCGAGCTGTTGGCTCTGCAGCGTGAGGTGTTCGAGGTCAAGCGTGAGTGGGACGTCGTGACTGCTCGGCTCGCGGCGGAGGTGACGCGCCGTTCGGAGCCGGCGCCGGGTGCGGTGGGCTTGTCGCGGCGGGAGGGGTTCCAGTCGCCGCAGGCGTTGGTCGCGTCCGTGTCTGGCGGGACCACGGGTGAGGCGGGCCGGCTTGCACGGGTGGGCAAGGTCATGGCCGACGCGGCACGCGCGCAGCTGGCCGACGCCGGCGGGAATCGTGTCGGCCTGAACAGCCCAGGCGGAGACGACGCTGACTCGCCCCACGAGACCACCACCAGCGCTACCGCACCCGTCTTCCCCGTGCTTGCCGCAGCCCTGTCGGGCGGGAGGCTGTCGGTCGAGGCAGGCGCAGTCCTGGCAGGCGCGCTCGAACGCGTCGCCGACGTGCTCGACGCTCCCGCTGTGGCCGACTGGGAAAGCCGCGTCGTGGCCAAGGCGATCGGCCTGCCGCTGCTCCAGGTGCGACGGATGGTGTCCTTCGCCGAGGCACGCATCACACCCCAAGCGCTCAAGGAGCGTGAAGAGCGGGCCTTCCACGAACGCTTCGCGACCATGCGCCCCCAGCCCGACGGATCGATGCTGCTGACCGCACGACTCGACCCGGTCTCCGCCGCCCCCGTGCGCGCCATGATCGACGGCTACGTCCGCCAAGCCTTCCAAGCACGCCGCGACGCAGCCAAGGAGACCGCCAACGATCGCGACCGCGGCAATGACGGCGACGGCACGAATGGCACCACCGGCGAGGCAGCCAACCCTGCAGCCGTGCACGCAGGAGCCACCGCATCCACGCCCGCGAACACCGCGCCTTCCGCCGCGCAGCTGCGCGCCGACGCACTGGCATGGCTCGCCCGCCACGCCACCGGCTGCGAAGACTCGCATGCGGGAGTCAAGACCACCGTCGTCGTGCGACTGTCACTCGAAGACCTGCAAGCCGGCGACGGCGTCGCCGAGATCGACGGCACCCACACCCCCATCTCCATCTCGGCAGCCCGACAGCTCGCCGCCGACGCCGAGATCATCCCCGCCATCCTGGGAGGAGACAGCGAGATCCTCGACTGGGGACGCACCCGCAGACTCTTCACCCGGGCACAACGACTCGCCCTCATCGAAAGAGACGCCGGCTGCGCCAAATGCCACGCCCCACCGGACTGGTGCGACGCCCACCACATCCAATGGTGGCAACGAGACTCAGGCCGCACCGACCTCGCCAACGGAGTCATGCTCTGCGTCAGATGCCACCACGACATCCACCAACACGGCTGGAACATCCACGCACAAGACGCACAGATCTGGATCACCCCACCCCCACACGTCGACCCCACCCACACACCCACCCTCGGAGGACGCACACGCATCGACGTCGCCGCGTAGGCGCAGTGGCACGCGACCAATCAGGACGGCTCACGCCACCAGGGCGCACGAGTAGCCGCAGAGGCGTGCCACGAACGTTGGATACCTCACGGCATCGCCGCAACTCTCCTGGTACCGATACCCCCACAGGGATAACCCCTGGTACGAGGGTAGCCAGGCGTTAGTTGATGTGTCACACTCTCCGCATGACGAACTCGGCACTCCCCTCGCTGCGCACCATGCGCGCGATGATGTGCTGCGTCATGTGTCCCTCGGCCTGAGTCGCCCTCGGATACACCCCACCCGTACCCAGGGCGCTCGGCTGAACCGGGCGCAACCTCTCCGTACGCCCGCGAAAGCCGAGCTCCCGCCAAGACCCAGGAGCCACGGTGAACCCGGACACCACCACCCCTCCCCCCGCCTCCCCTGCGGGTGACGCCAGCGCGCCCAGCCCGGCTGACGCCACCGCGCGCACCGCCCCGAGCGACGCCGGCGCGAGCGCCACGTCAACCAGCGGCAAGCCCGCCGCCTCGGCCACCGACGCCGACGCGCGCCAGCGCCAGCGTGAGGAGGCCCGCCTCATCCGCACGCGCGACGCCGCCGCCCGCAGGGGCACCGCCGCGAAGGACGGCCAGTGGGCCTCCGGCGACCGCACCCCCCTGAATCCCAACGAGGAGTTCAAGGCCGCCTCCGACCCGCTCGAGGTGCGCCACCGCATCGAGACGATGTACGCCCGCTGGGGCTTCTGGTCCATCCCGCCCAGCGACCTGCGCGGCCGGTTCCGCTGGTGGGGCCTCTACACGCAGCGCAAGCCCGGGATCGACGGCGGCCGCACCGCCCTGCTCGAGCCGCATCAGCTCGACGACGAGTACTTCATGCTCCGCGTCCGCTCCGACGGCGGCCAGCTCTCGGTCGCCCAGGCACGCGAGATCGCCCGCATCTCCCAGGAGTTCGGCCGCGACACCGCCGACATCTCGGACCGGCAGAACATCCAGCTCCACTGGATCCGCATCGAGGACGTCCCCGAGATCTTCCGCCGCATCGAGGCCGTCGGCCTGTTCACCACGGAGGCGTGCGGCGACAGCCCCCGTGTCATCCTCGGCTCCCCCGTCGCGGGCGTCGCCAAGGACGAGCTGCTCGACCCTACGCCGCAGATCCAGGCGATCATCGAGCGCGGCATCGGCAGCCCCGAGTTCTCCAACCTGCCCCGCAAGTTCAAGTCCGCGATCTCCGGCACCCGAGTGCCCGACATCGTGCACGAGGTGCAGGACATCGCCTTCGTCGCAGTCGAGCACCCCGAGCTGGGGCTCGGCTACGACCTGTGGGTGGGCGGCGGCCTGTCGATCAACCCTCACCTGGGTCAGCGCCTGGGCGCCTTCGTCGAGCCCGACAAGGTCGCCGAGGTGTGGGCCGGCGTGATCGGCATCTTCCGCGACCACGGCTACCGCCGCCTGCGCACCCGCGCGCGCCTCAAGTTCCTCGTCAAGGCCTGGGGTGCCGAGAAGTTCCGTCAGGTCCTCCAGGACGACTACCTGGGCTGGGAGCTTCCCGACGGCCCCGCGCCCGTCGAGGCGTCCCCCGGTGACCGCGGCGACCACGTCGGCATCCACGAGCAGAAGGACGGCCGCTGGTACATCGGCGCCGCCCCCGTCGCCGGACGCATCTCCGGCGCCAAGCTCGAGGCGATCGCGGACATCGCCGAGGCCGCCGGCTCCGACCGCATCCGCCTCACCCCGCTCCAGAAGCTGCTCATCCTGGATGTGCCCCAGGAGAAGGTGAGCGACGTCGTCAACGGCCTGCGCGCCCTCGAGCTCGAGGCGCAGCCCGGCGAGTTCCACCGCAACGTCATGGCCTGCACCGGCATCGAGTACTGCAAGCTCGCCATCGTGGAGACCAAGGCCACCGCACGCGAGGTGGTCAAGGTCCTCGACGAGAAGTTCCCCGACCTCGACGCACCCATCTCCGTCCATGTGAACGGCTGCCCCAACTCGTGCGCCCGCATCCAGGTCGCCGACATCGGCTTCAAGGGCCAGCTGGTCCACGACGAGGAGTCCGGCGGCCAGGTGCCCGGCTTCCAGGTCCACCTGGGCGGCAGGCTCGGCCGCGGCGAGGACAACGACTTCGGTCGCAAGATCCGCGGCCACAAGGTCACGGCCGACGGCATGCCCGCCTACGTGGACCGCGTCACCCGCAACTACCTGGAGACCCGCGAGCAGGGCGAAGCCTTCGCGGACTGGGCCTTCAGGATCGACGAGGAGCTGATCCGATGAGCGGCGGCACGCACAGCGGCCCAGCGAGCGTCGCTGCCACGGACACCGCGCCGGCCGCGCAGGCACCTCAGCCGGCCGGGCAGGCGCCACAGTCGGCCGTCGTGCCAGGACTGTTCGACGTCACGGCGCTGACGCTGCTCAACCCGTCGGAGTGGAACGAGCAGACGTGCGCCGAGGTGAACGCCCGCCTCGAGCACGCGTCGGCGCAGCACATCGTGGACTGGGCGGTCGCGACGTTCGGCAAGGACCTGGCCGTCGCGTCGTCCATGCAGGACACCGTCGTGGCGCACCTGTTCGGCTCGCGGCTCGAAGGGATCGACGTCGTGTTCCTCGACACCGGCTACCACTTCCCCGAGACGCTCGCCACGCGTGACGACGCGGCCCGACGCCTGCCGATCACGGTTGTCAACGCGACCCCGCGCCAGACGGTCGAGGAGCAGGACGCCGAGCACGGCCCGAAGCTTCACGACCGGGATCCGAACCTGTGCTGCGCACTGCGCAAGGTCGAGCCGCTCACGCGCACCCTCAAGGGCTACCGCGCCTGGGCGACCGGTGCACGCCGCTCCGAGAGCGCCGCACGCGCGGACCTGCCCGTCGTGTCGTGGGACAAGAAGCACGGGCTGGTGAAGGTCAACCCCATCGCGCTGTGGGACGACGCGCGCGTCGAGGGCTATCAGATCGGCCACCGCCTCCCCCGCAACCCCCTGCTCGACCAGGGCTACCCGAGCATCGGTTGCGGCCCCTGCACCAAGCGGGTCGCCCCGGGCGAGGACCCTCGTTCTGGGCGCTGGGCAGGGACCGACAAGACGGAGTGCGGCATCCACATCTGAGAACAGGCGAGGCCGCGGCGGACCGGATGCCGCCGCGGCCGTGCGCAAAGTGTGACGAACTAGACAAAGGCCGGCGTGCGCGCCATGCTGGGACACATCGACGCGGCCTCCCCGGCCACGCCGGATGGTTCCGCAGACAGTGGAGTGAAGGGCCCACAGGCCCGAGTCCCGCGGGAGAGCGAGTCCCCCTCGCATGCTCCCCTCAAGGCAATGGCGCCGTCGCATCCGCGACCAGTCCCCCGCACCCACCGCACCCGTCGACGCGTGCACGCCGGAGGCGTGCGCGTGCCTCCACGCACCCGGAGCCCAGCCATGACTCTCGTCCAGCTTCCGAGCGCCACCGCGAAGGACACCCCGACTCGCCGCACCGAGCCCGCCGAGCGCTCACCCGTGATGACGCTGCTGGTGCTGATCGCGACCCTCGGAATCCTCGCGTACAGCATCTTCCTGCTGAACCCCGCGAACCGCGGCGACCTGCTGCCGTACTCGCTCGTGATCGCCGCCGAGTCGATCCTCGCCTTCCACGCGATCGTGTCGATGTGGACGATCCTCGCGGCCAAGGAGGATCCGCGCACGTTCGCGGTCCATCACGCCCGCGAGCGCCTGTACGCCCACACGACCGGCGACGACCCGACCGACTGGCCCCTGATGCTCCACGGTCGCTCCGTCACGGTCGAGGTGTTCATCACGGCGTACGGCGAGCCCGTCGAGACCATCACGCGCACGCTCGACGCGGCGCTGCGGATGCGCGGCCGCCATCGCACCTGGGTGCTGGACGACGGCGACAGCGACGAGCTTCGAGACGCCGTGGCCGCGCGAGGCGCACGGTACGTGAGGCGGCTCAGCTCGGGCGGCGCCAAAGCAGGCAACATCAACCACGCGCTGTCGATCGCCAAGGGCGAGTACTTCCTCGTCCTCGACGCGGACTTCGCGCCGGACGAGGAGATGCTCGAGCGCACGCTGCCCTTCTTCGTGGACGACAAGCTCGCCTTCGTGCAGACCCCGCAGAGCTACGGCAACGAGACGACCAGCACCATCGCCAAGGGCGCCACCTACCTCCAGACGATGTTCTACCGCTTCGTGCAGCCGGGCAGGAACCGCTTCAACGCCGCGTTCTGCGTGGGCACCAACGTCGTCTTCCGCCGCGCCGCTGTGATCGATGTGGGAGGCATCTACACCGACTCGAAGTCTGAGGACGTGTGGACCTCGCTGATGATGCACGAGAACGGCTGGCGCTCGGTCTTCCTGCCTGAGGTGCTCGCCGTCGGCGACGCTCCCGAGTCGGTCGAGGCGTACTCGAAGCAGCAGCTGCGTTGGGCGACGGGCGGCTTCGAGATCCTCTTCACCCATCCGCTGTGGTCGCGGCGCAGCCGCCTCACGATCGACCAGCGGCTCCAGTACTTCGTGACCGCGACCTTCTACCTCACCGGCATCGCCCCGCTACTGCTGCTGCTCGTGCCGCCCCTCGAGGTGTACCTGGATCTGCGACCCATGTCGCTCGACATCTCCGCGGGCCAGTGGCTGCTGTTCTACGGCGGCTTCTACGTGATGCAGATCATCCTGATGTGGTTCACGCTCGGCACCTTCCGCTGGGAGACGCTGACCCTCGCGACGGTGTCGTTCCCCATCTACACGAAAGCCCTGTTCAACGTGCTGCGCGGCAAGGACGTCGGCTGGTCCGCCACCGGCGCGGTGCAGACCCGTTCGCCGTTCAACTTCATGGTGCCGCAGATGCTGTTCTTCGTGTTCCTGGGTCTCACCTCGGTGCTCGCGATCTGGCGCGACTGGATCCACGGCATCCCCTCGCTCGCCACCGGCTGGAACCTCATCAACACTGTCGTGCTCGGCGCCTTCATGCTCGCCGCCGCCCGTGAGGACAAGGCTCTGCGTGCGGTGCGGCGAGCTGAGCGGCGCGCCGCAAGGAGCACGGGCCCCGCCCATGCAGCCCCGACGCGACGGGCGCGCGCCACCGCTCCTGACCTCTCGCCCGAGCCCGAGCTCGTGCAGGTCGCCGCCACCGCGACCGACGCGACCCCGTGGGAGCCCTCGATGACCGCGCTGGACCGTGGCGAGTCGAGCGCCCCCCTGCCGGACCGCCCGGGCGCGGCGAGGGCGGCGAACCGGACCGAGACCCTCACCGCCGTCGACGAGGACCCGGTAGTGGGTGTCCAGGATGCCGACGACGTCGACCACGCCTCGCTCGCCGCACGCGCCTCGGCCAACGCGACGGCGGCGGCATTCGTCGCCGCCCGCTCGGCCCGCGAGGGAAGACGAGGCTCCGACGTGTTCCGCACTGACACCAGCACCGAGACCAGGACGGGGGTCGCGCGATGACCTGGGCAAGCCGCATGAAGTTCCTGTTCGGACTGATCCTCGTGCTCGCGATCGTGGCCGCCGGCACGCTCGTGTTCAACCAGAGAGAGCTGCGGGTCGACTCCGAGTCCGCGGCGATCGAGTCGGCGACGATCGCCGTCGGAGCCGAGCACGGCGGCCTCGTCACCACCTCGTATGTGGAGGAGGACGAGGAGGTGTCCGCAGGCGATCCGCTCGCGACCCTCGAGTCCGAGCAGCTCCAGCTCATGGTTGCTGAAGGCCTCGTCGACGTGGGCGAGCAGGGCGTCGGTGCCGGTGGTCGGTACACGATGTACGCCGCCGTCGACGGGAACGTGGCGGACCTTGGCATGCAGGTCGGGTCGTACGTGCAGGCGGGCGACGTGGTCGCCGAGATCGACGAGAGGGACACCTTGTTCGTCGAGGCCCAGTTCCGACTCTCCCCCGCCGACTTCGGGCGCATCGAGGACGGCGCGACCGTCGACTTCGTGCTGCCGGACCGCAGCATGCTCACCGGCGTGGTGGACAGGCTGGATGTGGAGACGGTCGACGGCGACGCGCTCGTCACGATCCGCGTGGAGTCCGACGACCTCGTCTGGGGCGACGGCTCCGGGCTCATCGAGCCTGGCACACCCGTGGAGGCGACCCTGTACCTGAGGGACGACGGGCCGCTCGCCGGGGTGTCCGACATGCTCGCCGAGTTCGCCCATAGGATCGGTCTGTGACGCGTGCGCAGCCCCTTCGTCTCCTGACCGCGGCCGGGCTCGCCTCGGCCCTCGTGGTGCTCGCCGGGTGCACCGGCGACGCCGAGCCAGACGGGAGCCCCATGGCCGAGACGATGGCTCCCACCGCCGACGGGGAGGTGGGCGTCGTGGACGCCGCCGCGTCGACCCTGGCCCAGACCCTGCCCGTGGAGGCGATCGCTGAGCCCCCGTCGATGGAGGGCGTCGCCGACGGCGTGCTTGCTCCCACCAACCGGTGGTACTCAGGCCTCGTCTATGCCGACCTTCCCGCCAAGTCCTTCGCGACGCCCGTCGCCGTGCAGGTCGACGCAGGTTCGCTCGGGGTCGCGCTGCCCACCATCGCGGCGTCGGATGCCCTGATCGCCGCGCAGACCGCCGACTTCCTCACGGTCACGGTGGAAGGCGCCGACTCACGCCCGAAGGCCCTCGTCAACGAGCCCGCCTACACCACGCTCGCGTTCTCCGACCCGGGGGCAGAGGACGACGCGAGGCTCGCGACCGCGACCGTCGCCCAGGGCTGGCCGGCGATCGGCTTCGTCGCGACTGCCGACGTGACGCTGTCGCTCTCGGCAGCGCCCACGTGGGGCGAGGACGGCGTCGGCATCGTGGACCTCGCCGGCACCACCTACGCGGTCAGCACGGCCGACGCCGAGGTGGACGGAGCCGACGTGACGCTTCGCGACGGCGGCTGGTTGCAGGCCTTCCCCGTGCCGGCCGGCGCCGACCCGAGCGAGTACGCCGCACTCATGTCCTCCCCGGTCGTCGCGGTGACCCCGCAGTGGGCGGTCGGCGAGGACAACACCAGCACGACGCTCACATACGAGACGCTCGACGGCGGCCCCACCGTCGTCGTCCCCTCCGCCGCAGTCGACGGGACCGTCACCGAAGGCACGTGCGACGCGGGCACCTTCGCCACGATCGACGGCCCGACCGTCGCGTGCGTCGGCAACGACCTCACCTGGCACGTGGACACCATCCGCCCAGAGCTCACTCTCGACGTCTCGAACCTCTCCGCCGAGGAGCAGGAGGCGGTCACCGCAGCGCTCGCCGACGCCGACGTCGCCGACTACCCGTCGGACACCTACTTCGGCTCCAAGGCCCTCTACCGCGACGCACAGGCGTACGCGATCGCCGATGCGCTCGGCGACGAGGACTCGGCCGCTCGCATCGGCCAGCGGCTCTCCGCCGCGCTCACCCAATGGACCCAGGCCGACGGCTGCGAGCTGCGGTCGAGCCGTTGCTTCGTCTACGACGAGAACTGGGGCGGGGTCGTGGGCCTCGAACCGTCGTTCGACTCGCAGGAGTTCAACGACCACCACTTCCACTACGGCTACCTGATCTACGCCGCGGCCATCGCCGTGGAGACGGGGCTGCTCGAGGAGGACGACGTCGCACCCGTCGTGGACGCGCTCGTCGCCGACATCGCATCCACCGGCACCGACCAGGTGCCCGCCCTGCGGCCGTTCGATCCGTGGGCCGGACACTCGTGGGCCTCCGGGATCTCCCCGTTCGCCGACGGCAACAACCAGGAGTCGAGCTCCGAGGCGGTGCTCGCATGGACGGCCGTCGCCGCATGGGCCGAGCTGCGCGGCGACGCAGGAGCGGCCGAGCGCGCCACCTGGATGCTGTCCGCCGAGGCACACTCCGCGATCGCGCTCTACGTCCGGCCCGACACGTCGTTCGCCCCGGAGTACCTGCACCAGGTCGTCGGCATCCAATGGGGCGGCAAGCGCGACTGGGCCACCTGGTTCTCACCCGACCCCGCAGCGATGCTCGGCATCCAGCTGATCCCGCTCGCCCCCACCCAGGCGGAGATCCTCGCGCCGACCGATGAGACCGAGACGAGCCGCGTGCTCTCCTCCATCACCGAGGCCATGCCCACCGGCACGGCGGACCAGTTCACCGACCTGATCACGATGTACTCCGCGCTCGCAGGCCCCAAGCAGCAGTCGGCAGCCTGGTCCATCGCGCTCGCGCTGCCCGACTCGGCGATCGACGACGGGATGACGCGCGCCTACATGCTGGCGTTCATCGCAGCCGCCGGCTGACGGCGGACACGCAGACGCTGCGGCGCAGCACGGGCGATGCCCGGCCGAGGCCAGGAGCCTCCTAGACGA
Source organism: Demequina zhanjiangensis (assembly GCF_030418315.1). GTDB lineage: Bacteria > Actinomycetota > Actinomycetes > Actinomycetales > Demequinaceae > Demequina > Demequina zhanjiangensis. The sequence continues at coordinate 54,851 of NZ_JAUHPV010000001.1, read as the reverse complement.
CCTATCGGTCGGGGGTTCAGGTTTTCAAGGCGAATGCCGATGTGAGGTTCGTCACAAACTTGTGACACTGCGTCACCTATTCGGAAGGGTGTGGCCCAGGTCACACCCCCGGCGATCTACCTGGCTGTTCTCGGTCGCGATGGCAAACCGGCCATGAACAGCCCGCCCCGGAGGTGCTCGCACCGAGGCAATGGCGCCACCGTTCCCCCAAGGAGCGGAGTCCCCCACGCTGTCGACCCCCCGGAGTGTGACATGAGCCGACCGACCCCTGACGCGCCCGCGCGTCCCGACCAGCACCACTTCATGGGCTCCGAGCAGTCGCCCGTGATGATCACGCTCGTGCTGATCGCGACCATCGGAGTGCTCGCGTACACCGGCTTCCTGCTGAACCCCGCGAACCGCGGCGACCTGGTGCCCTACCTCATGGTGCTCGGCGCCGAGCTCGTCCTCGTCATGCATGCGCTCATGACCAGCTGGACGATCCTCGCGGGCGGCCAGAACCCCCGCACGTACGCCGTGCACCACGCGCGCAGCGTGCTCTACGCCCACCACCACGGAGACCCCAGGAACTGGCCCGTCATGCTCGGCGGCCGGCCCATCACCGTAGACATCCTCATCACCGTCTACGGAGAGCCGCTCGACGTGATCGAGCGCACCGCCGTCGCCGCCCGCGACATGCGGGGCCAGCACCGCACGTGGATCCTGGACGACGGCCGCTCCGACGACGTCAAGGAGCTCGCGGCCCAGCTCGGGGTGCGATACGTGCGGCGCCTCACCTCGCACGGCGCCAAGGCCGGCAACGTGAACCACGCGCTCACGCTCGCCAAGGGCGAGGTGTTCGCGATCTTCGACGCCGACTTCGTGCCCAAGCCCGAGTTCATCGAGCAGACCCTGCCGTTCTTCATCGACCACAAGGTCGCGTTCGTGCAGACGCCGCAGAGCTACGGCAACGAGAACGAGAGCGTCATCTCCAAGGGCGCCGCCTACATGCAGACCGTCTTCTACCGGTTCGTGCAGCCCGGCAAGAACCGCTTCAACGCCGCGTTCTGCGTGGGCACCAACGTGATGTTCCGCCGTGAGGCGGTGCTGGACGTGGGCGGGATCTACACCGACTCCAAGTCCGAGGACGTGTGGACCTCGCTCATGATGCACGAGCGCGGCTGGAAGTCGATCTTCATCCCCGAGGTCCTCGCCGTCGGCGACGCCCCCGACAACGTGGAGGCGTTCTCCAAGCAGCAGCTCCGCTGGGCGACGGGCGGCTTCGAGATCCTCTTCACCCACCCGCTGTTCAGCCGCCGCTCCAAGCTCTCGCTCGAGCAGCGCATCCAGTACCTGACGACCGCGTCGTTCTACCTCACCGGCATCGCGCCTCTGCCCCTGCTGCTGGTGCCGCCGCTCGAGATCTTCTTCGACCTGCGACCCGTCTCCCTGTCGATCACGGTCGGCGAATGGGCGCTGTTCTACGCCGGCTTCTATGTGATGCAGATCCTGCTCGCCTGGTTCGCGCTCGGCACCTACAAGTGGCAGACCCTGACGCTCGCCACGGTGTCCTTCCCCGTCTACACGAAGGCGCTGTTCAACGTGCTCCGCGGCAAGGACGTCGGCTGGCAGGCCACCGGCACCCTCAAGCAGAGCTCCGCGTTCAACTACATGATCCCGCAGATGCTGTTCTTCGCGTTCCTGCTGATCGCGTCCGTCGTCGCGCTGTGGCGGGACTTCGGCAACGGCTTCCTCACGCTCGCCACCGTGTGGAACATCCTCAACACCGCGATCCTGGGCGTCTTCGTCGTCTCCGCCGGCATGAACCTCAAGCCGCGCGCCAGCAAGAAGGCCGCCAAGAGCACCGAGCTTCCCGTCACCCCGCAGGCCGACGACCTGGACAACGAGATCGCCGCGCTGCTCGAGCTCGAGGGCGAGATCGCGCCGAGCGCGATGCCCGTGGGCGCCCGCGAGCGCATCGCGGCGAAGGCACGCGCCGCGCGGACGCCCGCGCCGGAGACCGCCTTGGCGTCAGGCCAGGTCCAGTACTTCCAGCCCCCGGTCCAGCCCGCCCTCGACCCCGTGACCGCGAGCCAGGCCGCGAGCGCCGCCGCCGTGCGCGCCGCGACGATGACGGCACGGTCGGTGCTCGCGGGTGAGGCCTCGGTCGTCGCCGGGCAGCGGCCCGCGCTCATGCCGGTCCCCGCGCCTGACACTGGCGCCGGGTCCGGCGCTGGTGTCGGGTCCGACGCTGGTGCTGAGCCCGACGCCGGTGTCGGGTCCGACGTTGGAGCCGGGTCCGAAATCGATGCCGGCACCGTGCGCGACCACTCGGCAGAGCGCGAGCGTGACACCGCCGTCGATCCCGAGACGCCCTCCCGCGAGGACGCAGGCGACGCCACCGCCACCGCCACCGAAGCCGCCGGCGCTGAGAATGGCGCGGCCGATGACGACACAGCCGGTGACGACACAGCGACCGGCGGCGCAACAAACACTGATGCCGATCGCCCCGGCTGGCAGTGGCACCAGGCCGAGGCCGGGCCTGCACCCCACGCCGCGACGCCCTCGCGCGCGCCTGCACCCCACACGCCCATCGTGGGCTCGTATCCCGGGGCGCCCTCGCAGGCGTCCCCGTACACCGCGTGGCCGGGACAGACACCGCCCGCGCAGCAGCCGTACCAGCCCGCAGCGTCGTACCCGGGCGGGCCCGGCAGCGTTCCCGGCGACATGGCCGGCAACCCCGGCAACTACGGCCCTGGCGGCAACTACGGCTCGGCGCCGCACGCGGCCACCCCCTACGGTCAACCCGCCGGAGGCACCCCCGGGCAAGGGCAGGCGACGCACCAGCAGTCACCCGCGCACGCGTACGGGCAGGCGCCCCACCAGCCTTCGCCCTACGGAGGCGCGCCGTACGGGCAGGCGCCCGCACCCGGCTATCCGGCGCAGCCCGGCGCCTACCCCTACCCGCAGGCCGGTCACTACGGAGCACCGCAGGACCCGCGGTATGCGCCCTACTCACCCCCCATGCCGCAGGGATACGACCCGTACACGGGCCAGCCTCTGCCCCCGCAGCAGACCCCCGCGTCGCAGGGCTACCCGAGCACGGACGCATACGCCTACCCCGAGGCCGTCGGCTTCGGCGGCGGCTGGTCCGGCGCACCTTCCCAGCCCTCCGCGCCGGGAGCTGGCTACCCCGCAGGCGTCGGCGATCCCGGCGGACCGGGCTACCCCGTCGGCACGGGCTATCCGGCCGGACCCGCCTACCCCGGGTCGAACCAGGGCTACCCGCCGGCACCCAGCGGCTACCCCGAGACCCACAACTACCCCGGCTACGGCCCGAACCCTGCCGTCCCCCACCCGTCGGCACCCGGAGCGCCTCACACGGGCGGCTACCCTCCCCACCCCGGCGGCGCAGCCCCCGCACCCGGCCAGGGATGACCCTCCCGTCGGCGCCCCGCCCCCACCAGCCCTCTGCACGTCCCCTCCCCTAAGGAACTCTCCAGATGTCGTGGATGAACAAGCTCCGCTTCGGACTCGGCCTGCTCGCCGTGGTTCTCATCGGCGCCGCCGCCACCGTGGTCTTCAACCAACGTGAGCACAGGATCGACAGCATCGCCGGCATGATCCAGGCCGTCGAGCACCCGATCGGCACCGACTACGCCGGACTCGTCACCGCAGTGTTCGTGTCGCTCGGAGACGAGGTCGAGGTCGGCGATCCCCTCATGACCATCTCCTCCACCTCGCTCGAGCGCGACATCGCCGACGGGCTGATCGACGCGTCCGACGGCGACGTCACCCCGGAGGGAACGCTCACCGTCCTCGCCAGCGTCGACGGCATCGTCACCGAGGTGGGCGTCGCATCCGGAAGCTACGCCTGGCAGGGCGCGCCCGTCGCGACCATCTCCGAGACCGACACCCTCTTCGTCACCTCCGACTTCCTGGTGAACCGGCTCGACTTCGGTCGCATCCCCGACGTCGAGTACGTCGAGATCACCCTCCCTGACGCGACCGTCGTCACCGGCATGCTCGAGACGTTCGACGTCGAGCAGGCCGGACCCGACTCGCTCGTGACCGCCACCATCTCGTCGACCGAGCTCGACTGGGGCACGGTCCACGGACTCGTCGCCCCAGGCACGCCCGTCCTGTCGACGCTCAATCTGGCGGACTCCGGGATCATGGCCGGCGTCGGTGACATGCTGAGCAGCTTCGTGCATCGGATCGGCCTGTGAGCGCCGACCCCGTCGACCCAGGACGGCACCACGCCTTCCCTGGTCAGCCACGGCGGCACGACGAGGGGCGAGTTCGCGCGGGCGCGTCCACGCTCGGTACTGTCACCCCTGTGCATCAGTCAGTGGACGACAGGCTCGACGCGATCGTCGCCACCCGTGACCCTTACGCGGTCCAGGCCACGATCTCAGCGCTCGAGACCCTCCTCGAGGAGCATCCCCGCCACGCCCGCAGCCTGTACGAGCTCGGCAACACCCACGGGATGCTCCGCGACGGAGAACGCGCCCGGCACTTCTACGACGAGGCGCTCTCGGCAGGCCTCCACGGCGAGGCGCTGCGCCGCTGCCTGCTCCGCTACGGCGCCGTGCTCCACGAGCTAGGCGAGTCGGAAGCCGCGCAGAGCCTGCTCGAGGAGGCCCGCAGCCGCTTCGCAGGGCCTCCCGCGCGCGCAGTCTTCGATGCCGTCGAGCTCCACATGCAAGGCAGGACCGACGAGGCGTTCGACGCGTTGCTGGAGATCGTCACCGAGTCCTTCGGCGTCTCCGAGGAGGACCGCTACAGGGCCGCCTACTTCCGGGCGCTCCTGCCGCCGAGGTGACGACGGCCTGGGCGCCGGGCATCGCGCGACGCGGGGAGCAGCCCTCGCAGCCAGTCTCGGGCGATGCCCGCCTGCCCCTGGACGCGTGACGCCGCGTTTGCTCGTCACCGCTTGACGCCACCCGGCGCTGGCGTGGCACCCCCGCACGGCGACACACTGGACCGGTGACCGACTCCCTCGACCGTAGGGGGCTCGGCCTCGGCATCGGCGCGTACCTGATCTGGGGCATGTTCCCCCTGCTCATGCACGCGCTCGAGCCGGCGTCGGCCCTCGAGATCACCGCTCAGCGCGCCCTCTGGTCCCTGCTGGTCTGCGCGATCATCGTCGCGGTCGTGCGCGGCTGGTCGCGGCTCAAGGCTGCGCTGAGCGACCTGCGCACCGTCGGCATCCTCGCGCTCGCCGCCGCGCTGATCGTGACGAACTGGCTGATCTACGTGTTCTCTGTGGTCACCGACCGCGTCAACCACGCCTCGCTCGGGTACTACATCAATCCGCTCGTGCTCGTGGGGCTCGGCGTGCTCGTGCTCGGCGAGCGGCTGCGTCGCATGCAGATCGTCGCGGTCGCGATCGCCGCGATCGCCGTCGGCGTCATCGGCGTCGAGATGGGCGGGCTGCCCTGGATCTCGCTCGCGCTCGCCTTCTCCTTCGGGCTCTACGGCCTCATCAAGAAGCGCGTCAACGTGGACCCGGTGACGAGCCTGACGGTCGAGACGCTGGTGCTCGCGCCGTTCGCAGCCGTCGGCGTCTGGTGGCTCTCGCGCACCGGCGAGGCGACGTTCGGTACGCGGGGCGCCGAGGGGCTCGGGCTGAGCCACGACCTGCTGCTCGCCTCCACCGGCGTCGCCACCGTCGGTGCGCTCCTGCTGTTCACCGCCGGCGCCCAGCGTCTTCCGCTCAACGTCGTCGGCCTGCTTCAGTACCTCGCCCCCACGATCATGTTCATGCTCGCCGTCTGGCACTTCGGCGAGCCCATGTCGCCGGGCCGCTGGATCGGGTTCCTGCTCGTGTGGGTCGCGCTCATCGTCCTCACGGTCGACAGCTTCCGCGCCTCACGGCAACGCGGCCGCGACCCCCGCGAGGCCGAGGTGGAGCCGGCGGAGCCGGTCTGACCGGAGGCGTCACCACGGACGCGAGCCACGATCACTCGCCGATCCGTGCGCCTCGCCACGCCCGCTCTCCGCGCGGAAGCCAGCCTCGCTAGCCCTCGACCCGGAACCACGCCCAGTCCATGTCGTCGACCGTCGGACCGATCCCCGTGAGCACCACGGGCATCGCCTCCTCCAGATCGCGAACCGGCACGTCCGCGCACGCGAACCGCTCCGCCTCGTCGTACACGAACACCCTGGTCGGCACGCTGCCCCAGGCGCCGTGCACGTAGAACGTGCCCTGCTCCGACCGCGGATCCGCATAGCCGACGATCACCCCGTCGTCATCGATGAACGCCGGCAGCAGGAAGTCGTGCGAACCGTTCGTGACGGTGCCGTCGTCGTCCTCCGACCAGCTCCCGCCCCAGCCCGCGCTGAGGTAGCCGTCATAGGCCTCGAACTCGTTCCACCGTTGTGCGAGTCCCGCGATGCCGAGCACCGTCGCGCCCTGGCCGTAGTCGGTCTGGTACTGATCCTCCTCGTTCCACACGATGCCCACGCGACGCTCGCGCGAGACGACCTCTCCCTCGAGAGCGGGGTCGAGCGGTGCTCCGCACGCGAAGACATCGGACTCCAGTCCGTCGAGGAACCCACGCTCAGGCTGAGCCTCGAACGAGGCCCGCGCCGCAGCCTGCTGCTCCTCGAGCTCGTTCTGCCACCGCGAGGTGTTCTCGCCGCAGAATGCGTCGAAGACCTGAGCTGGATCACGCGTCGTGGTCACCGCCACCGACTCGCCCGACGGGAGGGTGACCCGGGTCGCGAAGCTCGCCACCGACTCCGGATCCGCGAAGCCCCGGGGAACGTGGCCGAACAGCACGCGCTCAGTCTCCTGCGATCCATCTGTTCTGGTCACGATCTGCTCGACCACGGCGTCGTCTCCCGCAAGAGTCGGGGAGATGCCCATGCCTCCGTGAAGGAGGGGAGCTTCGTGAGCCTGAACGAGCTGGTACATCGAGACACCCTCGGGCGCCTCTGGCGGCACGACCGTGGTCCATTCAAAGTACTGTTCCGTCGGGTCGGCCTGAAGGTTCATGCCCCCGGAGCGCACGTCGAAGACCAGCCGGTCGATGCCGATCTCGAAGAATCCCTCCGGGCCGTACTCCTCGAGATCGTCGAACGGGATGCCAGTCTCGGGATCGCGCCAACGTCCGTCCTCGTCCTCCTCCAACTGCCGCAACGAGCCTTCGGCCGTGCGGTACATGTAGGTATCGGTGTCGAAGTCCGCGTAGAGACGCCCCTTGAACCCCGACTCGGGGATGGCGGCGAGGTTGGGGATCGGGTAGGTGTCCAGGTCGCAGCGGTCGCCCGCGCCAGTGATCGCCGGGACGGCGGGGATCTGCTCGTCAGGGCCGAGCGCTGCCACCGCAGTCACCGCCAGGGCTCCCACGCCGACCGCCGCGACGAGGCCTGTCGCACCCGCGCGGAACGCGCGCCTCCTCCGGATGCTGACAACCACGCTGGTGGCCACGTCGTCACGGTTCCCGCGATCATCGCGCCGTGCGTCGAGCGCGGCCGCGTGCGCGTCGCCTGCGCCCTTGATCAGGTCTCCGAGATCGCTCATCGCCGCCTCCTCGGGGTCGTCAGCTCCACCACCTCGGGCTCGGGGCCCGGATCCTCCACTCCCAGCAGCGGGGCGAGACGTGCTGTGCCGTCATGCAGGTACCTCTTCACGGAGCCCTGAGCCAGGTGAAGGGCGTCAGCGATCTGCGGGACGGTGAGATCGTCGTAGTAGCGCATCACGAGGCACGCCTGCTCTCGGGGCGAGAGCGTGCGGAGTGCGCGACGCACGTCCAGACCGGCTTCAAGGTCGGGTGAGGCGGCGTCGCGCTCGAAGCTGCGCACGATCGCCCGGTCCTTCGCGCCGCGACGGCGTGCCCGGTCGATCGCGAGCGTCGGCATCGTGCGCCGGACGTACGCCTCGGCGTGATCCAGATCGGAGAGGGTGCGGCCTCGCGAGAACACCTTGACGATCGCGTCGTGAAGCAGATCCTCCGCGTCGCCGTCGCGGCCCACGAGCATCGCGGCGTACGCCGTCAAACGTGAGCCGCGCTCTCTCATCAGCCGCTCGACGAGCGCCTGCCAGTCCCCCATGCTCTCCCCTTCTCGGTCCTCACCCTGTCACACGCAGCAGGGTCCGGAAACGTTGGGGGCCGCGTGCCGATGACCTGGGCACGCGGGTGCTCTGGAACCCGTGCGCCAGACAGTACGAACCAGAGTCGGCGCCGACACGCAGGCGAGTCGGTTGCCGTGACGGCGTGTCGGCGGGGCGTCGCGTGTCGGATTGGTTCGCAGTGTCCGGGCGGGCGGGCTCTGCGAGCCCGTCATCCGGAGCGCTGCGCCGAGGGCACGCACAACTGAGCGCGTGACGAGTCTGCGCGAGGCGGCGCTTCAGGCCGCGCGCGCCACCAGGGCGTCCGCGAAGGAGTGCAGCGCCTCCTTCACCTCACCCTCGGGGAGAGCGGAGATCGCGTCGCGGGCGCGGGCGACCCACTCGTGCGCAAGCGCCGCAGTCTCGTCGACCACGGGGTGCATACGAAGCCGAGCAACGACGGACGCGAGAGCCTCATCGGAGGCAAGGTCGCCGTCGATGTCGGCAAGCAGGGCCAGATCCTCGGCGTGCTGCTCCGGAGTGACGCCGTCCACCGGGCCTGCGGCGACGCGGCGGCGCAGGAGCAGCACGGGCATCGTGGCGACACCTTCGCGCAGGTCCGTGCCGGGGGTCTTGCCTGACACCTCGGTGTCGGAGCGGATGTCCAGCACGTCGTCCGCCAGTTGGAAGGCGACGCCTGCGAGCTCTCCGTACTCGGTGACCTGCTTGACGACCGACGGCTTGCAGCCCGCGAGCATCGCGCCGAAGCGTGCCGACATCGCGACGAGCGAGCCGGTCTTGTCCGCGAGCACCTGGATGTAGTGGTCGATCGGGTCGTCGTCCTCCGCGGGGCCGACGGTCTCGTGCAGCTGGCCGAGGCACAGCCGCTCGAAGGTGGTCGCCTGGAGACGCACCGCCTCAGGACCGAGCCCTGCGACGACGACGGACGCGCGCGCGAACAGCAGGTCACCCGTGAGGATGGCGACCGAGTTGCCCCACACCTCGTGCGCCGACGGGGCGCCGCGACGCGTGGGCGCCGAGTCCATGACGTCGTCGTGGTACAGCGTCGCGAGGTGCGTGAGCTCGACCACGACGCCCGCGTCGATCACCTCGGGGCGCGTGCCGTCGCCGAGCTGCGCGGTGAGCAGTGTCAGCAAGGGCCGGAGGCGCTTGCCTCCCGCATCGACAAGGTGCCTCGAGGTCGTGTGCGCGAGGCGGTCCGACTGCGCGACGGCGTCGCGAAGCCGCTCCTCGACCAGCTCCATGCGTGGGGCCAGAGACTCCTGAAGCCGGTCGTTGCCGACGGGGACTGACATGCCGTCGAGCCTACAGTCCGGTGAGCAGCACGCCTGCGTCGGAGGCCGCCTGGAGCGCCCACACGGGCATGACGCCCAGGAACACCGTGGCGATCACCGTGATCCACACCACCACGCGGGTGTACGGGTGGTAGTCGACCTCGACAGCCTCCTGCTGGTCCTCCGGCACATCCGTGAGGAACATCAGCACGATCAGGCGCACGTAGAAGAACGCGGCCGCGGCAGACGCGAGGACTGCAACGAGCACGAGCGGCCAGCCGCCACCGTCGATCGCGGCGGCGAACACCTGGAACTTGCCGATGAAGCCCGCGGTGAGCGGGATGCCTGCGAAGGACAGGAGGAAGAGTGCCATCGCGCCGGCGAGCAGCGGGTCGCGTCGTCCGAGCCCTGCCCACTGACCGAGGCGGGTGGCCTCTCCCCCGACCGTGCCGTCGTCCGCCTTCTCGCGCACCTGCGTGATGACGGCGAAGGCGCCGATCGTCGCGAGACCGTACGTGAGCAGGTAGAAGGGCACCGCCGAGAGCGCCTCAGGCGAGAAGCCCGCGAAGGCGACGAGGATGAAGCCCGCGTGCGCGACCGACGAGTAGGCGAGCATGCGCTTGATGTCGGTCTGCACGAGTGCGACCACGGTACCGACGACCATCGTGACGATCGCGACGGTCCAGATCATCCAGCTGAGCTCCCACTCGAGCGGGTAGAGCGAGCTGAACACGATGCGGACGAGCGCCGCGGCCGCCGCGGCCTTGGTGGCTGCAGCCATGAACGCGGTGACCGGCGTGGGGGCGGCCTGGTAGGCGTCGGGCGACCACGTGTGGAACGGGACGGCGCCCAGCTTGAACAGGATGCCCACGAGCACGAGGATCGCGCCGGGCACGAACAGCGCGAGATCGCCAGGAGAGGCGAGGATCGCGCCGAGCACGCCCGCGTAGGAGGTGGTGGCCGCAGCGCCGTACAGCAGCGCGACACCGAACAGGTAGATGGCGGAGGAGAAGGCGCCGAGCAGGAAGTACTTCAGCGCGCCCTCCTCGGAGAGCAGGCGCTTGCGGCGGGCCAACGCCACCATGATGTACAGCGGCAGCGAGAAGACCTCGAGCGCGACGAAGAGCGCCAGGTAGTCAGTGGTGGACGCGAAGGTCATCATGCCGCCGACCGCGAAGAGCAGCAGCGGGAAGACCTCGGTCACCTCGAGCTTGCGGCGCAGCGCCTCAGCCTCCTCGGGGGAGCCGGGAGCGGCCGAGCCGAGCGGCGTGAAAGCCTCCTCGCCGGCACGGGTGCGGGCGGCGAACAGAAGCGCGCCGAGCGCGGCGAAGACGAGCAGCATGCACTGCCAGGCGAGCGCCTGCTTGTCCATCACGAAGAAGCCGGCCTGAGCGACGACGCCTGCCTCAGTGGTGGTCGCCCACTGCACTGCGGCGACGATCAGCGCGCCGAGGGTGGCGACGAGCGTGAGGGTGAGCTGGGCGGCACGCCGGGTGGCGGCATCGCGGACGATCGCCTCGACGAGCACACCGATCGCACCGGCCAGGAGGACGATGATGATCGGCGCGAACGCCATGTACGAGAGGTCGGGCGCGGTGAACATCACTCGGAAACCTCCGCGTTGATGGTCGTGAGGACCGCGGCGGCGGGCTCACGCAGGTAGTCGATCGCGAGGCTCGGGAAGAACCCGAGCACCAGCATCAGCCCGATCAGCGGCCACAGGACGAGCCGCTCGCGGAGCGTGAGCTCGCGCGTCTTCTCCAGCCCCTTCTTCGTGGGTCCGGTGAAGACCTTCTGGTAGGTCAGGAGCACGTAGAGCGCGGCGAGGATGACGCCGGTCGCGGACACGATGACGGCGATCTTCGCGACCTCGAACGCACCGACGAGCACCATGATCTCGGAGACGAAGGGCGACAGTCCGGGCAGCGCCAGCGCGCTGAGGCCCACGATGAGGAAGGTGCCGGCGAAGACCGGCACGACCTTCTGGAGGCCTCCGTAGTCGCCGACGTAGGGCGAGCCCTTGCGGTCGATGAGGAAGGCGACCACTAGGAACAGCGCACCGGTGGAGAGTCCGTGGTTGAACATGTACAGCGCGGCGCCCTCGACGGAGGTCTGCTGGAAGGCGTAGATGCCGAGCACCATGATTCCGAAGTGGCTCACCGAGGTGAACGACACCAGGCGCAGCATGTCGGTCTGCCCGATCGCGGCGATGGCGCCGTAGATCACGGAGATCACTGCGAAGACGATGATGACGGGGGCCGCCCACTGCGAGGCCTCGGGGAAGATCACCAGGCCGAGCGTGATCATGCCGAACGTGCCGATCTTGTCGAGCACGGCGACGAGCAGCGCGGTGGTGCCGGGTCGCGCGGTCTCGGCGACGGTCGGCAGCCACGTGTGCACGGGCACCATGGGCGCCTTGATCGCGAAGGCGAGGAAGAACGCGAGGAACATGAGGCGCTCGGGCGTGGTGCCGAAGTCGTAGCCCGCGAGGTTGTCGATCAGGTAGGCCTGCTCACCGCCGGGTCCCACGAAGTAGAGCGCGACGACGGCGACCAGCATGATCAGTCCACCTGCGAGCGAGTACAGCAGGAACTTCACGGCGGCGTAGCGGCGCTGCTCTCCCCCGAAGCCTCCGATGAGGAAGTACAGCGGGATGAGCATCGCCTCGAAGATCACGTAGAACAGGAAGACGTCGCGGGCCGCGAAGATCGCGACCATGAACGCCTGCAGCACGAGGATCAGCGCGAGGTAGCGGGCGGTGCGAGCCGGGTCCTTCTTGTCCTTGCGCCATTCGGCGAGGATCACGAGCGGGGTGAGGATCAGCGCGAGCACGATCATCGACAGCCCGAAGCCGTTGACGCCGAGCGCCCAGCTGGTGCCGATCTGCGGGATCCACTCGTAGGTCTCGGTGAACTGCTGGGTGCCTGCGTCGCCGAGGTCGAACTGGGTGAGCATCACCAGTCCGATCAGGGCCTCGAGCAGGGTGACGCCGAGGGCGACCTCTCGAACCCGGCCGCGTGCCCCGTCGGGCAGGGCGCGCACGAGTGCGGCTCCTGCCAGCGGCAGCAGCACGAGGATGGTCAGGAACGGGAACATCTACAGCACCCCCAGGACGACGGCGGCGATGAGGCCGGCGACAGCGATCAGGATCAGTGCGGCGTAGCTGCGCACCTGTCCGGACTGGAATCGACGTAGGAACTCACCGAGCTTCAGCAGGCCGGACCCGGTGCCGTTCACTGCGCCGTCGACGAGCGCGGCGTCGGCGTAGACCAGGGTGCGCGTGGCGTGGGTGCCGGGGCGCTGGAAGACCGCCCGGTTGACCGAGTCCTGGTAGAAGTCGTTGCGCGCGACCATGGTGCCGAGCGACGGCGCGGGGGCCGTGGTCGGAACCTCGGCGCGTCCGTACTGGAACCAGGCGAGGCCAGCGCCGATGGCGACGAGCACGAGGGTGAGCGCCATGATGACGGGCACGGCGAGCACCGGCTCGTGGTGCTCCGCGTGGCCGGTGACGGGCTCGAGCCAGGTGGTGAACCTGTCTCCGGTCGCGAGGAACCAGCCGAGCAGGCCGGAGCCGACGGACAGGACGATCATCGGGACGGTCATCGTCCAGGGCGACTCGTGCGGGTGCGCGTCGTCGGTCCAGCGGGCCTTGCCGTGGAACGTCATGAAGAACAGTCGCGACATGTAGTACGCGGTGAGGCCTGCACCGATGAGGGCGGCGAGTCCGAAGACCCACGGCTGCCAGCCTTCGCCGACGAACGCGGACTCGATGATCTTGTCCTTCGACCAGAAGCCGGAGAACGGCGGGACGCCGAGGATCGCGAGCCAGCCGAGTCCGAACGTGACCCAGGTGACGACCATCGCGGTGCGCAGCGCACCGAAGCGTCGCATGTCCACCTGGTCGTTCATGCCGTGCATGACCGAGCCGGCGCCCAGGAACATACCCGCCTTGAAGAAGCCGTGCGTGAGCAGGTGGAAGATCGCGAACGCATAGCCGATGGGGCCGAGCCCCGCGGCGAGCATCATGTAGCCGATCTGCGACATGGTCGACGCGGCGAGCGCCTTCTTGATGTCGTCCTTCGCCATACCGATGATCGCTCCCATGAGGAGTGTGATCGCACCGACGGCTGCGACGACGAGGCGTGCGGTCTCGGTCAGGTCGAAGATCGCGGCGGAACGGACGATGAGGTAGACGCCCGCGGTCACCATCGTCGCGGCGTGGATGAGGGCCGACACCGGCGTGGGGCCGGCCATCGCGTCGCCGAGCCAGGACTGCAGCGGGAACTGTGCGGACTTTCCGGTGGCGGCCACGAGCAGCGCGAGCCCGATCGCGGTGAGCTGGCCCGTGGAGACGTCGCCGACGTGCGCGAACACGGTCTCGAAGCTGAGCGAGCCGAAGGCGGCGAACATGAGGCCCATCGCGACGATGAGGCCGACGTCGCCGACGCGGTTGACGACGAACGCCTTGTTCGCGGCGGTGGCGTACTCGGGCTTGTGGTTCCAGAAGCCGATCAGCAGGTACGACGCGAGACCCACGCCCTCCCAGCCGACGAACAGCAGGAGGTACGAGTCGGCGAGCACCAGCAGGAGCATCGCGGCGACGAACAGGTTGAGGTACGCGAAGAAGATGCGGCGGCGCGGGTCGTGCTCCATGTAGCCCACCGAGTACAGGTGGATGAGCGTGCCCACGAACGTGACCAGCAGGACGAACGTGATCGACAGCGGGTCGACGAGCAGCCCCGCGTCGACGGTCAGCTCGCCGCCGGAGATCCACGTGAACAGGTGCACCGCGTGCTCGCGGGACTCGGCGTCGAGGCCGAGCATCTGGAGGAAGGCGCCGGCGCCGACGACGAAGGCCGCCGTGGAGGCGGCGAGCCCCATCCAGTGTCCCCATGCGTCCGCGCGCTTGCCCAGGAGGATCAGCACGAGGCTGCTCGCCAGGGGCACGGCGATGAGGAGCCAGGTCAGGTCAAGCATCGATCAACCCTTCAGTTCTGCAGGCTCGTCGAGCGAGATGGTCTGGCGGGCGCGGAACAGCGCGATGATGATCGCGAGTCCGACCACGACCTCGGCAGCGGCGACGACCATCACGAAGAAGGCCATCACCTGTCCGTCGATCTCACCGTGGATGCGGGAGAAGGCGACGAGGGCGAGGTTCGCGGCGTTGAGCATGAGCTCGACGCCCATGAAGGCGATGATCGCGTTGCGTCGCAGCAGCACCGCCGCGGCGCCGATGCCGAACAGCACCGTCGCGAGGTAGACGAAGGCGATCGGGTTCACTTCTCGTCCTCCTTGCCGTTCTCGGCCTCGCCGGTCTCGGCGTCGTCCGACTTCGCGAGCGACTCGTGGTCGGGCTTGTCGGTGCCGCGCTTGGAGGGATCGCTGAGGTGCGCCTCGTACTGCGTGGACGTGTCCATCTGGTGGCGGATCTCGAGCACGCGGGACACGGACTCCTCGATCGGCTTGCCCTCGGGGTCGAGCGCGGGCACGTCGAGCGCGTTGTGGCGCGCGTAGACGCCGGGCATGGGCCTGTTGACCGGGTTGGCTCCGGCGAGGACGCGTGCGCGCTGGCGCTCGGCCTGGCCGCGGCGCGGCGTGAGGCGCGGCGTGTGCGTGAGGACGAGCGCTCCGACGGCGGCGGTGATCAGCAGCGCTCCGAGGATCTCCATGACGACCACGTAGTCGGTGAAGAGGAGCTGGGCGATGGCCTCTGGGTCGCCCTCGGTCATCTCCTCCGCGGGCTCGTAGGCGAGCTGGCCGACGGCGGAGATCAGGAGGACGGCGACGCCGCCGGCGCCGAACAGCGCGATCCAGCGCTGACCGACGAGGGTCTCCTTCATCGACTCGCGCTGGTCGACTCCGACGAGCATGAGCACGAAGAGGAACAGCATCATGACAGCGCCGGTGTAGACGACGATCTGCACGGCGCCGAGGAACGGCGCTCCGAGCCCGACGTAGGCGACCGCGAGTCCGACCATGACTGCGACGATGCTCATCGCGACGTGGACGGCCTTCTTGGCGAACAGCAGCGACAGCGCCGGGATCACGGTGAGGATCGCGACCGACCAGAACAGCACGGGGCTGATCATCGTGCCTCCTCGGCTGCGAGGGCCGCGTTCTCAGGGAGCGTCGGCTCGTCGGGACGGTTCGTGCGAACCCACTCGAGCTGCTCCTTGACGACCTCGGTGACGTCGCCGCGGTAGTAGTCGCCGTCGGTGGTCCCGGGAACCATGGGGTGCGGGGCCTGGAGCATGCCCTCCTCGAGGGGGGCGAGCAGGTCCTGCTTCTCGTAGATGAGGCCCTCGCGGGTGGGTCCGGCGAGCTCGTACTCGTTCGTCATCGTGAGCGCGCGGGTGGGGCACGCCTCGATGCACAGCCCGCAGAAGATGCAGCGCAGATAGTTGATCTGGTAGACGCGGCCGTAGCGCTCACCGGGGCTGACCTGGTTGTCAGGGGTGTTCGAGTCGGCCTCGACGTAGATCGCGTCGGCGGGGCAGGCCCAGGCGCACAGCTCGCAGCCGATGCACTTCTCGAGCCCGTCCGCGTAGCGGTTGAGCTGGTGGCGACCGTGGTAGCGCGGCATCGGCGGGGTCTTGACCCGCGGGTACTGCTCGGTCACGGTGGGCTTGAAGAAGTTGCGCAGCGTGATGCCGAATCCGGCGACGGGTGCGAACGCCTGGCCCAGCGGGCCCTTCTTCGGCAGGTTGGACTCGAAGGTCTCGTCCTTGCCGTCGCGGGCGCGGTTGACCTCCCAGGTCTCGTCGGCGTCACTCATCGGCGCCTCCCTCCTCGGTCTTCAGCGTGGCCTCGACCGTGCGTCCCGAGCGGGGCGACGGGGGCAGGGTCTGGTGGGGCATGGGCGGGACGGGGTAGCCGCCGGCGAAGGCGTCGAACTCCTCGTCCTCATCGGTCTTCTCGGACTCGAGGTCCTTGGCCTTCTTCTCGTTGCGGGAGTCCTTGACGAAGCCCCACACCGCGTAGACCAGCAGGATGGCGACGAGCCAGGCGACCGCGTCGTACAGGTTAAGGTCGCGCTCGTAGAAGTCCATGAACTGGCGGCCGACGGCGAAGAACACGAGCCAGCCGAGGCCGACGGGGATCAGGACCTTCCAGCCGAGCTTCATGAACTGGTCGTAGCGGAAGCGCAGCAGCGTGCCGCGGATCCACACGAACACGAACATGAGGAGCCAGATCTTGATGATGAGCCAGATCGGCGGGAAGACACCGGAGTTCAGGAAGTCGGCGCCGGGCCACGAGGCGGGCCATGGGGCGTGCCATCCGCCGAGGAACAGCGTCGCGGCGACGGCCGAGACGTTGATCATGTTCATGTACTCGGCGAGGAAGTACCAGGCGAACTTCATGGACGAGTACTCGGTCATGAAGCCCGCGACCAGCTCGCCCTCTGCCTCGGGGAGGTCGAAGGGCAGGCGGTTGGTCTCGCCGACCATGGAGATCACGTAGAGCACGAAGGCGGGCAGCAGCGGCCAGACCCACCAGCGGTCTGCCTGCGCCTCGACGATCTGCGAGGTGCTCATGGAGCCCGACAGCATGAATACCGTCACGAGCGACAGGCCCATCGCGAGCTCGTACGAGATGATCTGCGCCGTGGAGCGCACGGCGCCCATCAGCGGGTAGATCGAGCCGGAGGCCCAACCACCGAGCACGATGCCGTACACGCCGAGCGCCGCGCAGGCGAGGATGTAGAGCACGGCGACCGGGAAGTCGGTCAGCTGCAGGGGCGTCACGATGTCGGTGCCGGGGATGTGCGTGGCGGGACCGAACGGGATGACCGCGAAGATCAGCAGCGCCGAGAACACGGAGATCATCGGCGCGAGGATGTAGAGGATCTTCTCCGACGCGCGGACGGTGATGTCCTCCTTGAACAGGAGCTTCATCGCGTCCATCACGGACTGAAGCAGTCCGAACGGGCCGTGCATGTTCGGTCCGGGGCGCGACTGGAGGCGGCCGATGACGCGGCGCTCGAACCAGACGGCGAACAGCACGGACAGCAGCAGGAAGACCACGATCAGCACGGCCTTGACGATGACGAGCCACACGGGGTCGCCTGCGAGCGTGCCCCAGTCCTGGAGGCATGTCTGCTGCGCCTCGGTGAGGGCCGACGCATCGGTGACCCCGCAGTGGGAGTTCGCCATGTCGTCGGTCGCGAACGGCACCAGGCCGGTCAGGAGGGACATCACGCACCGCCCTTCACGGTCACGACGGTGCCCGGCGCGACGCCGAGCTCCTGCGCCACCCAGCTGCCGGGAGACTTGGTGGGGAGCCATACGACGCCGTCGACCATGTCGGTGATGACGGCGGGCACGCTGATGCTCTCGCCCGTGGCGCCGGTGACGGTGATCGCGCCCTCGGAGAAGCCTGCCGCCTTCGCGGTGGCCTTGGAGACGCGCGCGACGGTGGCGCGGCCGGTGCCCGCGAGGTACGGCTCGCCGTCCTGGAGCGCGCCTTCGTCGATCAGCTGGTGCCAGCTGGCGAGGACGACGTCGCCCTTCTTGGGTGCCTTGGGCGCCTTGGCGGCGGGGACGGCGGGACGCTGCGGTGCGGGGGCTGCGCCGAGAGCGGCGAGCTCGCCGTTGATCTCGGCGATGGTCCCTGCGTGGAGGTCGGCGCCGAGCTCGCGGGCCAGGATGTCGAGCACGCGGTAGTCGGACAGGGCGTCGGTCGCGATCGCGGTCGCGAAGGAGCGCAGGCGCCCCTCCCAGTTCACGAACGTGCCGGCCTTCTCCGACGGCGGGGCGACGGGCAGGACCACGTCGGCCTGCTCGGCGACGTCGGAGCGACGCACCTCGAGGCTGACGACGAAGCCCGCGTTGGCGACAGCGTCGGCCAGGCCGGTCACGTCGGAGGCGGTGACTCCGCCGACGACGAGCGCGTCGAGGTCGCCTGCGGAGGCTGCGGCGATGATCGCGGCGGCGTCGCGTCCCTCGGTCGAGGGCAGCGAGTCGACGCCCCAGGCCTCGGCGACGCCGGCGCGGGCGGTGGCGTCGGTGGCGGCGCGTCCGCCCGGCAGGAGGCCGGGGAGCGTGCCTGCCTCGACGGCGCCGCGCTCACCCGCGCGGCGCGGGATCCAGGCGAGGCGTGCGCCGGTCCGGGTCGCGAGCGACGCGGCGGCGGTGAGCGCGCCGGGCGTGGCGGCCAGGCGCTCTCCGACGATGATGACTGCGCCCTCAGCGGACAGCGCCTCGACGGCGTCTCCGTCGAGGCCGTCGAGCAGCGCCGCCTCGCCGCCGGGGGCGACGGGCAGCAGGCTCGCGGCGAGCTTCTCGGCACCGCGCGAGAGGAACGGCGCGGCGGTGAACACCTTCTGCTTGCCGAGCGACTTGCGCAGGCGCAGGAACACGACGCCGCCCTCGTCCTCGGGCTCGAAGCCGACCATGAGGACCGACGGGGCCTTCTCCAGGTCGGCGAAGGTGACGCCGAGGCCCGACGCGGCGACGGTCGAGCCGAGGAACGCCTGCTCCTCGGCGGAGGCGAGGCGCGTGCGGTGGTCGATGTCGTTCGTGCCGAGCGCGACGCGGGCGAACTTGCCGTACGCGTAGGCGTCCTCGAGAGTCACCCGACCGCCGGGGAGCACGCCGACGCCCTTGCCATCGCGCGCGGCCTTGAGGCCTGCGGCGGCTGCGGCGATCGCCTCGGGCCACGAGGCCTCGACCAGCTCGCCGTCCTTGCGCACGAGCGGGCGCTCGAGGCGGTCGGACAGGTTCTGCCACGAGAACGCGAAGCGGTCCTTGTCGGTGATCCAGTCCTCGTTGACGACCGGGTCGTTGTCGGCCAGGCGGCGGAGGATCTTGCCGCGGCGGTGGTCGGTGCGGATCGCGGAGCCCGAGCTGTCGTGCTCCGAGATGCCGGGCGAGCTGACCAGGTCGAAGGGGCGCGACCGGAAGCGGTACGCGGCTGAGGTCAGGGCGCCGACGGGGCAGATCTGGACGGTGTTGCCCGAGTAGTACGAGCTGAACGCGCGGCCGGACTCGTCCTCAGCCGCGGGGGCTGCCGGAGTGTAGCCGTCGAAGTCCAGGACGTTCTCGTTGAACGTGCCGATCTGCTGCATCGCCCCGCGGTTCTGCAGGTCGATGAACGCATCGCCCGCGATCTCCTTGGAGAAGCGGGTGCAGCGCTGGCAGAGGACGCAGCGCTCACGGTCCAGCAGGATCTCGGAGCTGAGCGGCAGCGGCTTCTCGAAGATGCGCTTCACGTCGACGAAGCGGGTCTCGGAGTGGCCGTGGCTCATCGCCTGGTTCTGCAGGGGGCACTCGCCGCCCTTGTCGCACACCGGGCAGTCGAGCGGGTGGTTGATGAGCAGCAGCTCCATCACGCCCTTCTGAGCGCGGTCGGCCTCCTCGGAGGTGTGCTGCGTGTTCACGACCATGCCCTCGGTGACGGCCATGGTGCACGACGCCTGCGGCTTGGGGAACGCACGCAGGTTCCCGTCGGGGCCGGGGCTCGCCACATCGACCAGGCACTGACGGCAGGCGCCGGCAGGCTTGAGCGCGGGGTGGTCGCAGAAGCGGGGGATCTCGACACCGATCTGCTCCGCGGCGCGGATGATGAGGGTGCCCTTGGGGACCGTCACCTCCTGGCCGTCGATGGTGAGCGTGACGGTCTCGACGGCGGCCTTGTCCGCGGTCGCGGTCATGCGTGCGCCTCCTCGGTGGTCGGCTCGGAGGAGTAGTCGAACAGCGCCGAGGCGGCGTGGTCGAAGGGACAGGCCCCTTCTGTCACGTGGCGCTCGTACTCCTCGCGGAACAGCTTGACGGAGCTGACGATCGACGACGTGGCGCCATCGCCGAGCGCGCAGAAGGAGCGGCCGGCGATGGAGTCGCAGGTGTCGAGCAGCTGCTGGATGTCGGCGTCGGTGCCCTTGCCCGCCTCGAGGCGCTTGAGGATCTGGGTGAGCCAGAAGGTGCCCTCGCGGCAGGGGGTGCACTTGCCGCAGGACTCGTGCTTGTAGAACTCGGTCCAGCGGGTGACGGCGCGGACCACGCACGTGGTCTCGTCGAAGATCTGCAGGGCACGGGTGCCGAGCATGGAGCCTGCGGCGCCCACGGACTCGTAGTCGAGCGGGGTGTCGAGGTGCTCGTCGGTGAAGATCGGGGTGGACGACCCGCCGGGCGTCCAGAACTTCAGCTTCTTGCCTCCGCGCATGCCGCCGGCCATCTCCAGGAGCTCGCGCAGCGTGATGCCGAGCGGCGCCTCGTACTGGCCGGGGCGCTCCACGTGGCCGGACAGCGAGAACAGTCCGTGTCCCTTCGAGCGCTCGGTGCCCATGTCGGTGAACCAGTCGACGCCGTTGTTCACGATCGCGGGAACGGAGGCCACGGATTCGACGTTGTTCACCACAGTGGGTCGGGCGTAGAGACCGGCCACGGCGGGGAACGGAGGCTTGAGGCGCGGCTGGCCGCGGCGGCCCTCGAGCGAGTCGAGGAGCGCGGTCTCCTCACCGCAGATGTAGGCGCCCGCGCCGGCGTGGACGGTCACGTCGAGGTCGAAGCCGGAGCCGTGGATGTTCTTGCCCAGGTCTCCGGCCTCGTAGGCCTCGCGCACGGCCTGCAGCAGGCGGCGGTACACGTGGACCACCTCGCCGCGCAGGTAGATGAAGGCGTGGTTGCAGCCGATCGCGTAGGACGTGATGGCGACGCCCTCGATGAGGACGTTGGGGTTGGCCATCATGAGCGGGATGTCCTTGCAGGTGCCCGGCTCGGACTCGTCGGCGTTGACCACCAGGTAGCGGGGTCCGCCGTCGTCCGGGGGCAGGAAGCCCCACTTCATGCCCGTGGGGAAGCCTGCGCCTCCGCGGCCGCGGAGCCCGGAGTCCTTGACCATCTGGACCAGGTCGTTCGGCTCCATGCCGAGCGCCTTCTTGAGCGCCGAGTAGCCGCCGCTCTTGACGTACGTGTCGCGCTTCCAGGACTTGTCCTGGTCCCAGATCGCGCTGAGGACTGGTGCGAGCTCGGTCACTTCGCGCCTCCCTTGGCGGGCTTCCAGCCCTGATCCTTGGCGGACTGGAGGCCGGCGAGCGTCGGCTCTCCCGCAGCGGGGCCCTGGTCGGCGCGCCCGTCCTCGAAGCCCGCGAGCACGCGCGACACCTCCTTGAACGTGGGCACCGCGTCGGGGCCGCGGCTGGGCTTGACGGGCTTGCCGTCGAGGATGTCGTCGACAAGCTGGAGCGCCGTCTCAGGCGTCATGTTGTCGAAGAACTCCCAGTTGACCATCATCACGGGCGCGAAGTCGCAGGCCGCGTTGCACTCGAGGCGCTCGAGCGAGATCTTGCCGTCGGCGGTGGTCTCGTCGTGACCGACGCCGCAGCGCTCGGAGACGCGCTTCCAGATCTCGTCGCCGCCCATGACCGCGCAGAGCGTGTTGGTGCAGACGCCCACCTGGAACTCACCGTTGGGACGGCGCTTGTACTGCGTGTAGAACGTCGCGACGGCGCTGACCTCGGCCGCGGTGAGGCCCAGCTGCTCGGCGCAGAACTGGATGCCGTCCGGGGACACGTAGCCGTCGACCGACTGGACCAGGTGCAGCATCGGCAGCAGCGCGGAACGCTCCACCGGGTACCGGCCGCGGATCTCCTCCGCGTCGGCGAGCAGCTGCTTCAGGGTGGACTCGTCGTAGGTCATCGGTCGACGCCTCCCAGGACCATGTCGATCGTCGCGATGGCGACCACCACGTCGGCGACCTGGCCGCCTTCGGTGAGGATCGACAGCGCCTGCAGGTTGTTGAAGCCGGGGTCGCGGAAGTGCGCGCGCCACGGCTTGGTGCCGCCGTCGGAGACGACGTGGCAGCCGAGCGCACCCTTGGGGTTCTCCACGAGCGCGTAGGCCTGGCCGGCCGGCACCTTGAAGCCCTCGGTCACCAGCTTGAAGTGGTGGATCAGCGCCTCCATGGACTCGCCCATGATGTGCTTGATGTGCTCGGGCGAGTTGCCCTGGCCGTCGGTGCCGAGCGAGAGCTGGGCGGGCCACGCGATCTTCTTGTCGGCGACCATGACGGGCTGGCCCTCGGTCGCCTCGAGGCGGTCGGCGCACTGCGCGATGATCTTGAGCGACTCGTAGCACTCCTCAAGGCGCAGGATCACGCGCGAGTAGGCGTCGCGGTCGTTCGAGGTGGGCACCTGGAAGTCGTAGGTATCGTACCCGCAGTACGGGTCGGCCTTGCGCACGTCGTAGGGGATGCCTGCGGAGCGGAGCATGGGGCCGGTGATGCCGAGCGACATCGCGGGCGCGAGGTCCAGCACGGCGACGTCCTTGAGGCGGCCGATGAAGATGGGGTTCTTCAGCTGGATGTCGGCGAGCTCGTCGAGGCGCTGCTTCACCTTGGGGATCATCTCGCGCACGTAGTCGACGAAGCCCTCGGGGGTGTCCTGTGCGACGCCGCCGGGACGGATGTACGCGTTGTTGGTGCGCAGTCCGGAGAGCATCTCGATGACGCGGAACGTGTCCTCACGGCCGACGAACGCGGTCGTCATGACCGTGGTGGCGCCCATCTCGTTTCCACCGGTGCCGATCGCGACCAGGTGGGAGCCGATGCGGGTGAGCTCCATCATGAGCACGCGGAGCACGTTCGCGCGCTCGGGGATGTCGTCAGTGATGCCGAGCAGCTTCTCCACGCCGAGGCAGTAGACGGCCTCGTTGAACATGGAGGCGACGTAGTCCATGCGGGTCGCGAACGTGACGCCCTGCGTCCACGTCCGGAACTCCATGTTCTTCTCGATGCCCGTGTGGAGGTAGCCGATGCCGGCACGGGACTCGGTGACGGTCTCGCCCTCGATCTCGAGCATGACGCGCAGCACGCCGTGGGTGGACGGGTGCTGGGGGCCCATGTTGATGACGACGCGCTGCTGGCCGAGGCGCGTGGCCTCGTCGGCGATCTCGCTCCAGTCGCCGCCGTAGGCGGTGAACTCGGGGGCGTCCGGGTCCTCGAAGATGGGGCCGGTGGCCTGCGGGGTGGTCTGGTCCGTGGTCATCGGTACTGCCTCCGCTGGTCGGGGGACGGGACCTCGGCGCCCTTGTACTCGACGGGGATGCCGCCGAGCGGGTAGTCCTTGAGCTGCGGGTGGCCTACCCAGTCGTCGGGCATCTCGATGCGCGCGAGCGAGGGGTGGCCGTCGAAGATGATGCCGAAGAAGTCGTACGTCTCGCGCTCGTGCCAGTTGTTCATCGGGTAGATCCCGGTGATCGACGGAATGTGCGGGTCGTCCTCGGACACCGACACCTCGACGCGCAGGCGGCGGCTGTGGGTGATCGACTGCATCGGGTAGCAGGCGTGGAGCTCGCGCCCCTCGTCGGCCGGGTAGTGCACACCGTTGACGCCCAGGCACATCTCGAAGCGGAGGTCCTGGTCGTCGCGCAGGTGCTGGGCGACCTCGAGCAGGTGCTCGCGCGCGATGTGGAGCGTGAGCTCGCCGCGGTCGACGACCACGTACTGGATGGCCTCGTCGGCCTTGTCTCCGAGCAGCTCCTCGAGGACGTCGACGACGCCGTCGAACCACTCGCCGAAGGGGCGCTCGGTCGCGCCGGGCATCTCGACGACCCGGCGCAGGCCGCCGTAGCCCGAGGTGTCGCCTCCGGGTCCGCCGAACTGTCCCTGGCGGACGTTGATGAGGGTGCGGCCCTCGGGGCGCACGTGCGCGCCGCCCTGGGCGTCGCCGGCGCCGGACAGGTCCTGGGTCTCGCTCAACGGAGCAGTCCCTTCATGTCGGAGGTGGGCGTGGCCTCGAGCGCGGCGGCCTCGGCGGCGGCGGCGATCTCGCGGCGGTTGCGACCCATCGGGGTGCTCTTGACCTGCTCCTGCAGCTCGAGCAGCGCGTTGATGAGCATCTCGGGGCGGGGCGGGCAGCCCGGGAGGTAGATGTCCACGGGGACGATGTGGTCCACGCCCTGGACGATCGCGTAGTTGTTGAACATGCCGCCCGAGGAGGCGCAGACGCCCATGGACAGCACCCACTTGGGGTCGGCCATCTGGTCGTAGACCTGGCGGACGATCGGGGCCATCTTGTTGGAGACGCGGCCGGCGACGATCATCACGTCGGCCTGGCGCGGGGATCCACGGAAGACCTCGGAACCGATGCGGGAGATGTCGAACCGCGAGGTGCCGGTGCCCATCATCTCGATCGCGCAGCACGCGAGGCCGAACGTCGCGGGCCACATGGAGCCGGCACGCGCCCAGCCCACGAAGGACTCGACCGTGCCGAGCATGAACGGAGGTGCGCTCTCTTCAATACCCATAGGTCACTCCCAGTCGAATCCGCCGCGGCGCCACTCGTACACGAAGGGGATCGTGATGAGGGCGAGGAAGGTCATGATCGCGATGAGCCCGAACCAGCCGAGCGCGTCGTGCGCCACGGCCCACGGGTAGAGGAACACGACCTCGATGTCGAAGATGATGAACGTCATGGCGGTGAGGTAGTACTTCACCGGGATGCGTCCGCCGCCCTTGGCGAGCGGGGTGGGCTCGAGGCCCGACTCGTATCTGTCGAGCTTCGCCGCGTTGTCGCGGTGGGGTCCGAGGACACGGCTGGCGGCGAGGCCACCGATCGCCATCAATGCGGCGATCGCGACCATCACCAGGATCGGCACGTAGGGGTTCACGCGCGCTCTCCCTCCCTGGTTGCGACTGTCATTGTCGAGTCAGGCCGCCGGTGAGACTCGGATCAGGGCCGACAGAAGCTTGTCGGACCATGCTCCGCCCCGGGGCTCGTAGACGTCTGCCAGCAGTCTAGAGACAAAATCCATCACTAGTGGACGCGGCAACCCATACTTTGTACAGATGCTCATGACCGTCGGATGCTCGATCAGGGTCGCGAAGACCCGTCCGAGCGAGTAGTACCCGCCGAGGTCGTCCTTCATCATTCGGGCATATGCCGCGAGCGCCTTCTCAGCTGCGACGGCGTCGTCCCCGGCCTCACGGGCGCCCACGGCGGCCTCGGTGGCGCGGCGTGCGGCCTGCATCGCGTAGGCGATGCCCTCGCCGTTGAAGGGGTTGACCATGCCGCCGGAGTCGCCGACGAGCATCATGCCGGGCACGTAGTGCGGCTGACGGTTGAACGCCATGGGGATCGCGGCGCCCTTGATGGGCCCGACCTGCTCGCCGAACTCCCAGTCCTGCGCGGAGTGGTCCAGCCAGTCGCGCATGAGGCCACGGTGGTCGAGCCCGGAGGGGGTGCCCTTGGCGGACAGGGTGCCGAGGCCGACGTTGGCGGTGCCGTCGCCGAGCGGGAAGATCCAGCCGTAGCCGGGCAGCAGCTTCGAGTTGCCGCGCTCGCCGTCCCAGATCTCGAGGTGGCCCTCCATCCACTCCTCCGCGTGGCGGGGGGTCTCGATGTAGGTGCGGACCGCGACGCCCATGGGGCGGTTGACCTTGCGCTCGATGCCGAGCCCGAGCGCGAGCCGTCCGCTCACACCGTCGGCGGAGATGATGAGGGGCGCGCGATACTCGACGGGGTCGCCGACCTTGCGGCCCTTCTCGTCGGTCTCACGGGCGACGACGCCGACGACGCGGGCCTCTCCCCCGGGACGGACGGCAGCGGCGCGCTCGGCCTTGTCCTTGTCGACGACGAACTCGCCGTCGGCGTCACGGATGATCAGGGCGTCGACGTGCCAGCCCTCGCGGACGTCGGCGCCGGCGGCGCGAGCGTGCTGGGCGAGGCGGTGGTCGAACTGGGCGCGCGGGAGGCTCAGCCCGAAGTTCGGGAAGGACTCAAGGTCGTGCCACGGGAACTCGAGACGGTGTCCTCCGCCGACCATGCGCAGTCCGTGGTTGGGGATCCAGCCCTCGTCGCGAGGCGTCTCGAGCCCGATCAGCTGGAGCTCCTTGACGGCGCGGGGCGTGAGGCCGTCTCCGCAGACCTTCTCGCGCGGGTAGTGCGACTTCTCGAGCGCGATCACGTCGAAGCCTTCGACCGCCAGGTAGCGGGCAGCCGCCGCGCCTCCCGGTCCGGCGCCGACGACGATGACCTCCGCCTCAGTCTTCACCGTCCTAGGTTAAACGTCCCGGAAGGGTGCTCAGGCACACGAAGCCTGCGCAGGGGCACGTGAGGGGTGCGGGTCCGGCGCGCGCGGGGCTTCTGTCGCCGGTCCTAGGCTGAGGGCGTGACCCTGCAGCTTCCTTCGATGCCGACGCTCGCCGCCCGCACCGTCGCGGTCGACGCCCCTGACGATCTGCTCGCCCTGGCCCCGCCGGGCGGGATGGCATGGGTGCGTCGAGGCGACGGGATGATCGGCTGGGGCGAGGTGGCCCGCTTCGACTCGCGCGGTTCGTCGCGGATCGACGATGCAGCGACATGGTGGCGTCGGGTCACCCGCCATGCGGTGGTGCGGGACGACGTGCAGGTGCGCGGCTCGGGCCTCGTCGCCTTCGGATCATTCTCCTTCGCGGACGCGTCGGCGAGCGGCGGCACCCTGATCGTGCCTCGCTACGTGCTCGGGGTACGGGAGGGGCGCGGCTTCCTCACGGAGATCACGACCGACGGCACGCATGGGCACGCCCCCGACCTCGCGTCGGCGCTGGGGCCCGTGGCGCCGGCTGCTCCCCTGCCTGCCCTCACCCAGGAGGAGGGCGACCGCCTGGCCTGGAACGCGGCCGTCGAGTCGGCGGTCGCGCGCATCAAGGCAGGCGAGGTGGACAAGGTGGTGCTCGCCCGCGCGGTGCGCGCCCTGGCCGAGTCCCCCGTCGACCCTCGCTCGCTGATGCCGGGCCTCGCGCAGGAGTACGACGGCTGCTGGACGTTCCACGTGGACGGCCTGGTGGGCGCGACGCCCGAGCTGCTCGCCCGCGTCGATCACGGTCTCGTCACCTCACGCGTGCTGGCCGGAACGATCCGCCGCACGGGCGACGAGACGGCCGACCTCGCGCATGCGGCCTCGCTCGCCCACTCGTCGAAGGACAGGGAGGAGCACGGCTTCGCTGTCCGCTCGGTGACGCAGGTGCTCGCCTCGCACTGCGCCTCGGTGAACGTGCCCGACGAGCCCTTCGTGCTGCACCTTCCGAACGTCATGCACCTCGCGACCGACATCACCGGCTCGCTGGACCACGCCGCATCCGTGCTCGAGCTGGTGCGCGAGCTGCACCCGAGCGCCGCGGTGTGCGGCACCCCCACGCTCGCCGCCGCGCGGATGATCGACGCGCTCGAGGGAATGGACCGCGCCCGCTATGCGGGACCCGTCGGCTGGATCGACTCGGCGGGCGACGGCGAGTGGTGCATCGGTCTGCGCTCAGCAGAGATCGACGCGGACGACCCGCGCAAGGTCAGGGTCTTCGCGGGCTGCGGGATCGTCGCCGCCTCCGAGCCCGATTCCGAGTGGGCCGAGTCGGAGGCGAAGCTCGAGCCGATGCGCCACGCGCTCGGCCTCAGCTGAACGGGGCCGAAGCCCACCACCTGCGCGAAGCCGTCGTAGCCGTCAGGCGCGTCGACGAGAGCGGCCAGGCGCCCGTCGGCTCGCACGAGCGCGACCTGGCTCGCAAGGCCGTCGCTGCTCGGAGACCACAGCGCCAGCGAGGCACCGGAGAATGCGGCCTGCGTCGCGTCGGCAGTCTCCTCCGGGAGCTCCCAGCGAAGCGTGCCGTCCACCCCGTAGACGCCTCCCTCGACCAGGAGCCGGGAGCCTGACGCGGCGAACGCCCGCTCCCCCGCTGCCGGGAGTGTCGCGGCCGACGCGTACGTCGCGGTGCTCGGCTCGAGCGCCCACACCGTCGTCTGGTCGTCGGCGCACACGATGATCGCCTGCCGCCCGGCATCCCACGCCGCGGGCTCGCACGCCGAGGCGCCGAATGGCGTTCCCGCGGACGAGTCGCCGGAGGAGGTCGACAGCACGATGTCCGTAGGCGTGCCCCCGACGGCGGTCAGCGCCTGGGAGCCGTCCGCGCTCGCCACGAGGCCGGTGCGGGCCTCCGTGTCCGCGAGCCGTGTGGCGGCACCGGTCGCGGTGCTCACGGCGTCGATCGTCCGGGCTGTGACGGGACCGGAGGCGACCATGATCGACTCGACGGCACCGTCGGCCGGAATCGCGACCTCGGGGTCGACCCACCCGGAGCCGAGCGAGAGGGGCGCGCCGCCGTCGACGGAGACGACCTCCGCGCGCAGCTCGCCGCTCACCGGGTCGTGCACGATCGCACGGCCGTCCGCGAGCCACGCGAGAAGCTCGGCGCCGGCAGACAGCGAGGCTCCCGGGTAGACGCCGCCGCTCGGGTCGATCGCGATCACGGTGACGGCGCCCGAGGAGTCGACGGCTGAGGTCAGCGTCCATCCCTCGCCTATGGCACCGAGCACACCGGAATCGAGCACAGGCGCTGTCGGCCCGGTGGGAGTGGAGGATCCGCTCGGGCTCTCGGAGCTCGTCGGCTCCGCGCTGTCCGTCGCCGTCGTGGACCCGCCGCCGGACCCGGCGAAGGGCACCGTGAGCGCCCACAGGCCCGCAATCACGCCGACGGACAGGACGACGGTGAGGCCGATCCAGAACCGCGGCCCGCGGATCGGCCGCACTACGCGCCTTCCGCGGTCGCCCCGAGCGGGACCTCGACGATCTCGACGCCCGACGGCGGCGACACCAGCGCCTGCCGCAGGGCCGCAGCGTCGGTCACGACGGTGTGCGCGGCGCCATAGGCCGCGGCGATCGGGCCGAGCTGGACGCCATGCGGGGTCGTGAAGACGCGCTCCACGACCGACGGGTCGGCACCCGCGTGCTCGAGCCTGCCGAAGATCGTGCCGCCCCCGTCGTTGACGACGACGATGCGCAGGTCGGGACGCCTCTCGCGCGGGCCGACGAGCAGCCCGCCGACGTCGTGGAGGAAGGTCACGTCGCCCATGAAGGCGGTCGCCGGGCGGTCCGAGGCGAGCGCGGCGCCCATGGCGGTGGAGATCGTGCCGTCGATGCCCGCGAGACCACGGTTCGCGATCACGGTGGGGGCCTTGCCGGGCTCCCATGCGGGAGCGACGCGGTCGAGCGCGCGGATGGGCCCCGACGAGCCGACGACGCAGACGTCGCCCTCGCCCAGGGAGGCGGCCACCTCGGCGGCCACGGCATCGGCACCCCACTGCTCCACCTGCGGGGCCGACGCCTCACGCCAGTAGCCGAGCCATTCGTCGTCGTGCTGCGCGGTGCCGGGCTCACGCGAGAACCACTCCTCGGGAACCCGCGCCATCACCTTCTGCGCGTGACGCGGCGCCTCCTTCCAGCGCGCGCCGTGGCCCGCGACCCGAAGGTCCTTCGCCTTGCCGATGAGCTCCTGCACCTCACGGGTCAGGGTCGGGCGGCCGACGACGACGACGATCGATGTCTCGCCTGCGACGGTCCTGCCCCGCTCGGTGCGCAGGAAGTCCACGTACCCGGGGATGCAGCAGTCGCCCGTGCGGGCTCCCGACGTCGGCTCCGCGAGCAGCGGCCAGCGGTGCACCTCGGCGAGGCGACGCGCGTCGTCCCCCGCACCGTCGCCCGCGATCACGATCCCGCGCTTGCGGTCCGGCAGGGTGGCGGGGCCGCCCTTGATGGCCTCCATCAGCCCGCCCGAGCGGCGCTTGGCGCGTGCAGGCGGCTCCTTGGTGACGATCGGCCACTCCCCGCCGTCGTCCTGGAGCGGCGCCCGGAAGTCGAGGTTCAGGTGCACCGGGCCCACGCAGGGAAGGCTGTCGTGCTCGTCGCACCGGCCCAGCGCCGCGTCGACGGCCCGGGCGGCGAGGCGGGCGGCCCGACCGTTGCCCTCACGCTCGGTCGGCGCGGCCGACTCCGTCGACCAGCGCACGAACTCGTCGAAGATGCCCACCTGATCGGTGGTCTGGTTCGCGCCGACGCCCTTGAGCTCTCCGGGGCGGTCAGCAGTGAGGAGCAGCAGCGGCACACCCTCGTGGTGGGCCTCCATCACTGCGGGGAGCAGGTTGCCGACCGCGGTGCCTGAGGTCGTGACGATGGCCACGGGCGCGGGCTCCCCCGCCGCCGCACGCGCGCGAGCGATGCCGAGCGCGAGGAAAGCGGCAGACCGCTCGTCGATCCGGACGTGCAGCTCGATCTCAGGCGCATTCGCGGGACGGCCAGGGCTCGCGGCGGCCGCGAGCGCGTGCGCGAGCGGACCCGAACGGGAGCCAGGGCACAGCACGAAGTCCTTCACGCCGTACAGCGCGAGCCCCGCGATGAGCTCCCGCGAGAATGCGGCCGACGGATGGGTGCCGGTCACACGATCACCTCCATCGGCGTCAGCCGCATCGTCCCCTCCACAGGGATCAACGGTGCGGCGACGGTGTCTGCTGCGAGCAGGGCGCTCGTGCCGAGCCCGCAGGCGTACGGCAGCTCGGGGACCGCGAGCGCGAGGGCGAGGCCCGCTGCGAGCCCCACCGAGGACTCCATCGCGCTCGAGACGACGATCGGCACGTCCCAGCGGTCCACGACGTCGAGGCAGTTCCGCACGCCGCCCATGGGGGCCGCCTTGAGGACCAGGATGTCGGCGGCGCCGAGGCGCATCACCTCGTCGGCGTCGCCGGGGATGCGGACCGACTCGTCGGCGGCGACGAGCACGGACGTCTGGCGCCTCACCTCGGCGAGCTCGCCGGCCGTGCGGCACGGCTGCTCGACGTACTCGAGGCCCTCCGCTCCGCCCGCCTTCGCGGCCGCGTCGAGCTCTCTGAGGGATCGCACCGCCGTCTCGACGTCCCACGCGCCGTTCGCGTCCACGCGCACCTTGCCCGTCGGCCCCAGCGCCCGGGCGACGGCCTCCACGCGGCGCACGTCGTCCTTGAGCGAGACAGTGCCTGCGACCTTCACCTTCGCGGTGGTGCAGCCGTTCTCCACGGCCAGTTGCGCGGCGCGGCCGGACGGCAGCTCCGGGACGATGCTGTTGACCGGCACGACGTCCCTCACCGGTTCCGGCCACAGGCCGTGGGCCGCCTCCATCGCCGCCTCCCACCACCGGGACGCACGCTCAGGCGTGTAGTCGGGGAACGGCGAGTACTCGCCCCACGCGTCCGACCCGTCGGGCGCGGTGCCCCGGATCAGGACGCCGGAACGCTCCGTCACCCCACGAAAACGCGTCGCGAGCGGCACACGGAACGCGCGGAACTCCATGGCCCCAGCCTAGGCGGGAGCCACGCCGCTTGCGGACGGCGCATTCACCGCTCCACCCGCGGGCGACGGTCCGCTGCCGACCGTTCAGCCGACCGGGAAGACGTACACCTGCTCCGCGGCGCCCGCCTCGCTGAGGGGCAGATCGACCTCGTGGAAGGCGCCGTCCGTCCCGATGACGCCTGCGTGCGCCTCCGTGGCGATCGCTCCGGCCGCAGTGATGAGCCACACGCCATCGCCGTCGCCCAAGGCGCCGAGTTCGCTGCCGACCGGAACCTCGATCTCAAGGTCACCGCCGGGACGATGCCAGATCGCTGTACTCTGCTCGGTCTCGTACGAGGGCCCTTCGAGGTAGCCGTCGCCGAGCACCGCGCGCGAGGCGGCCGACCGTTGCGGTTCCGACAGACCCTCCACTCGGGAGGCCTCGCCGGTCGTCGCCGACAGGCAACGGATCCCACCTTCCCCGTCGTCAAGCAGGTAGCAGTCGCCTCTCCGACCAAGGATCGCGTCCCCTTCCCGCTCGAGCGGGACGACCACGTCCGCGCGGTCGACCAGGAGCACACCTCCCGGGTGCTCTCCGAAGGCGACTGCCACGCCCCCAGCGGCGTAGACACCGGCGATGCTCGACGGATCGGACGACCACGGCACCCAGGCGCCGCCGCCAGCCGACGCTCCACCCTCGTCGGCCGTCATGGACACGCCAAGCGGAACCGCGTCCACCATGCTCCAAGCCAGCCACGTGTCACCACCGCGCCACGACAACGACATGTGGCCCAGGCCTCCGGCCTCCAGCATCACCCACGTCACGCCGGACTCGAGATCGAGCCAGACCACCGCGGCGCCGTTGCTTCCCGCCAAGGCGACCATCACGCGAGGCGCATCGACCGAGCCCCTCACGTCCGCCACCGCGACGCTGCGCCCGAGGGACAGCGGCTCGGCGAGTGCAGTGAGGTCGGCGACCTCGACAGCGGTGCCGTCCGGGCGTGCGAGCAGCAGCAGGGACTCCTGCGGCACGCCCGAGTAACCGACGTCCGCATCGGTGAGGAAGGCCCAGCCTGCCCCGTAGCCTTCGAGCTCGCGTGCAGGAACCGGCTCGATCAACGGCCCGAGACGCGGGCCCTCACCGAGGTAGGGCGCGAGCTGGTCGTCGCTCCACGTGGCGAACTGCACCGTGCCGCCACCGGCCACGTCCATCTCGTACGCCGGACCCTCAGGAGCCGAGGCAGCGACGCTCACCGGCCCCGAAGGCGCAGGGGACGAGGGCGACACGTCGGTCGACGGTGCGGCCGGACCCGACTCCGATCCGTCCGGGGAGCTGTAGGCGAGGCCGACAGTCGCCGCCCCGACCACGAGGAGACCCGCCAGGCCGGCCGCCACGGAGCCCATCGTGCGGCGACGCCGACCCTTGCCCACGCGGCGCATGAGGTCGGCGCGGTCGCCTGTGTCCACCGACACCCCTCGTCCAGCGGCGTCGCGCGCCGCGTGGAGCATGTCGTTCAGCTCGCTCATCGTGCTCCCCCGATCCTGACGTCCACCTGCTCGGTTCCCGCCTCCTGCGCCGCCGCCTCCGTGAGGAGGCCCGACGCGACCAGGGCGGCCAGCCCGTCGGACGTGTACCTCTTGACCGCGCCCTCGCTGATGCCGAGCGCGTGCGCGGTGTCCGCCACGGACTGATCGGCCAGGTGGCGCATCACGACGCACGCCCTCTCGCGCGGGCTGAGGGCCGCGAGCGCCGTGACCACAGCGTCGTCCATGCCGACGGAGTCCTCAGGTCCAGGAGTGAACCGCGGGGCGAGCGACGTCGCCCGCTCCTCACGGCTCGCCCGCCGCGCCCAGCTGCGACGCGCATCGACGTGGCGGGAGGCGATGGCGCGCAGCACGTAGGCGTGCGCATGCTCGAGCGACGTGAACCGACGACGCTTGGAGAACACGGTGACGATCGCGTCGTGCACCAGGTCCTCCGCGTCCTGGCGCGCGCCGGACACGAGCGTCGCGTACCCCACCAGCGACGCGTAACGATGCTCGAGCAGGTCCTCGAGCACTGGGTCGTCCTTCATCGGTCCCCCTCGGATGCCATGTCTACCCCATCCACGTCACGACGCACGGGAACGGTTGGGGCGGCGCCTCTCGCCGCCGCACCTCCCCCGATCGCGGCCCCGGCTACCCTGGCGGCATGAGCGAGATCCCCAGCCAGGTGTCGGACCTGATGGACCCCGCGCAGTGGCGCGCGATCGACGGCTTCCCCGACTCGGACATCACCTATCACCGGTGGGTGTCGCGCGGGCCCGACGGCGAGAAGGATCTGCCGGCGGTGCGCATCGGCTTCAACCGCCCCGAGGTGCGCAACGCATTCCGCCCGCAGACGGTGGACGAGCTGTACCGGGCCGTCGACCACGCCCGTCAGACCATCGACGTGGCCGCGATCATCCTCACTGGCAACGGCCCTGCCGCCGACGGCGTGCACGCGTTCTGCTCGGGCGGCGACCAGCGGATCCGCGGTCGCGACGGCTACCTGTACGAGGGCTCAGCGGCCGACGCCCCCGCGTACGGCGGGCGGCTCCACATCCTCGAGGTGCAGCGCCTCATGCGCACCTCGCCCAAGGTGACGATCGCGGCGGTCAACGGCTGGGCCGCGGGCGGCGGGCATTCGCTGCACGTCGTCTCGGACCTGTCCATCGCGAGCCGCGAGCACGCACGCTTCAAGCAGACGGACGCGAACGTCGGCTCGTTCGACGCGGGCTACGGCTCCGCGCTGCTGGCACGGCAGGTGGGCGACAAGCGCGCGCGGGAGATCTTCTTCCTGGCACGCGAGTACTCGGCTGAGGACGCCGAGCGCTGGGGCGCCGTCAACGAGGCGGTGCCGCACGAGCAGCTCGAGGCGACGGCGCTCGAGTACGCGAAGCTGATCGCCACCAAGTCACCCCAGGCGATCCGCATGCTGAAGTTCGCGTTCAACCTCGCGGACGACGGCCTCGCGGGACAGCAGGTCTTCGCGGGCGAGGCGACCCGCATGGCGTACATGACGGACGAGGCCCAGGAGGGACGCGACGCGTTCCTCGAGCATCGAGCACCCGACTGGACGAGGTTCCCGTACGCCTACTGACGCTCCGAGCAGGGGTGCGCGCCGGCGGGCCGACGGCGAGTGACCCGGTGGCCACGTCCCGGCGTTGCCGGCGACGGTGGATGACCCGGTCGTCACGAAACGGCGCTGAAAGCGGCGGTGAGTGACCCGCTCGAGGGTGTGTCAGGAGACGGTGACCGAGCTCGCGATCGGGATCAGCTCGACCCACGTCTGACCCGGCATGAGGGAGACCTCCTGGCCGTCGGCCTTCATGACGATCGGGTCGCGCATGCCGCCCTTGGCCCAGGTGATGTCGATCGCCTTGTCCCCTGAGATGAGCTGCCCCTCACCGGACTCGCCCGCGAGGAGGGTCTCAGGGACGCCCGACCCGCCGCCGGTGCCGTTCGTCACGATCCTCACGCGCAGGATCACGACGTTCGTCGCCGAGAGCCTGGTGCCGTCCGTCGTGACGTGCGGGCTGTCCCACTCGGAGCGCAGCCACGTACCCGACTCGGCATCCCAGTCCCAGCTCGGGTGCGCCCAGCCGGACATGATGATCCTGATGCTGCTGACCGTCTCGCCGCCCACCTGAGCGGTCGCGTACTCGTCCGGATAGGCGAAGTCCCACTGCGCGGGAGGCGCCGGGGAGTCGCCCGCCTGCTCGAGGAAGTCGGCCATACGCCCATGCAGGTTGTGCGGGGCGCGCTTGTCCGAGGTGCGGTAGAAGCCGTAGTCGCCACGGTCCTGGGTGATCTGCACCAGCCCCGCGTTCGCGTTCTGCTGGATGAAGCCGCCCTGCGCGCCGGAGAACACGAGCGGGCCCTGATAGGAGCCCATGATGTTCTTGTCCATCGGCCGCATCGAGCGGATCGGCCCCACGGTGTCGGGCATCTGCGAGTGGTACACGGCCACGAGGCGGGAGATGCCCGCCTCGACGTACTCCTCGTAGACGACGTCGGCGAACTGGAGGTTCTCCTGAGGCCGTGCCTCAGCCGAGTTCTCGATCTTCACGGAGATCGCGGGGTTGTTCAGGTCGGCCTCGGAGACGCCTGCGGCGTCGGTACCGGTGAGCGGCCAGGCGACGGCCGGCCGCGGGTCCTCGGGAGGCGAAGGCGCGACGCCCCTCACCTCCTGCGCCCCATACGTCAGGTCGACCGCAGGCGAGGTCTCGACCGCCGGCGCGCAGGCCGCCAGCAGGATCGCCATCGCCGCCGCGACGGCGGCTCCTCCTCGCACGCGCATGCTTGTCACGCCGCCAGCATAGGCGCGCCCTAGGCTTGAGCCGATGAACTACGCGCCGCTCGCCGCAGGTCCGGCCCGGGCCGTCGCGGCAGCCCTCGACGGCTCCGCCGCGGGGATCAGCGCACCCACGTCGGGATCGACGGGGGCACCGCGACAGGTCCTCGTCTCCGGCGACGCGATGCGCGCGGGCGCGGAGGCCACGGATCGTCGCCTCGGAGGGCCCGGCTCGTGGCTGCTCGCGATGCCGACCGATCGGATCGCAGGAGCGATGGTGCTCGCACGGGCCACGCTCGCGGGTGGGCACGTGCAGCCGTTGGCCCCGGGCTCCTTCACACCCGAGCTCTTCGCCCGCGGGGTCGATGACCTCGTCGCCTCCGACGGTGGAGCGCCGCGTCGCTACGTCTCGCTGGTCCCGACCCAGGTGGGAAGGCTGCTCGACTCCCCTGTCGGACGCGACGCGCTCGCGGCGTTCGACGCCGTCCTGGTCGGCGGCGCCGCGCTCCAGCGGGACGACGTGCCGCCCTCCGTGGTCACGACCTACGGGATGACGGAGACGGCCGGCGGGTGCGTCTACGACGGGGTGCCGCTGGACATCGCACGAGTGGCGCTCGACGAGGAAGGCCGGGTGCTGCTCACCGGACCGATGCTCGCGGACGGCTATGCCGACGGCGAGGGGCGACCGGCGCGGAACCCCGAGGAGTGGCCGACGCGGGACGGCGAGACCTGGCTGCGCACCCGGGATCTGGGCGAGCTCACCGACGGCCGGCTCCGCGTGCTCGGGCGCGCGGACGACGTGCTGATCAGCGGAGGCGTCAACGTGCACCCGCTGCGGGTCGAGCGTGCGCTCGTGGCCCTCCCCCAGATCGACGACGCCGTCGTGGTCGGCCTTCCGGACGTCGAGTGGGGCGAGAGGATCGCCGCGCTCGTGACGCTCGCCGACGGCGCGAGCGCACCCGCGCTCGCCGAGCTGCAGGAGGCACTCGCCCACAGCGCCGCCCAGGGTTCCGGAGGCCTCAGCAGGGCCGAGCTGCCTCGGCGAATCCTCACCGTCGCTCACCTGCCACGCCTGGACAGTGGGAAGATCGACAGGCAGCAGGCACGACGACTGCTCCAAGCCCCGAACGGAGACGCATGACCACCATGTCCGACTGGGTCGCCGGTGCGCGACCGCGCACCCTGTGGACCGCCGTGACACCCGTGGCGGTCGGCAGCGCCGCCGCGATCGCCGTGGACGGTTTCCGTCTGCTCATCGCGCTGCTCGCGCTCGGCGTCGCGCTGTCACTGCAGATCGCGTCCAACTACGCCAACGACTACTCCGACGGAGTGCGCGGCACCGACATGGACCGCGTGGGACCCGACCGGCTCGTCGCGACCGGCCGCGCCACCCCGTCTGCGGTCAAGCGCGCGGCCTTCCTGATGTTCGCCGTCGGCGCCCTGCTCGGCCTCTGGCTCGTGGCCGTCGCCGGGCAGTGGTGGTGGCTGATCGTCGGCGCGCTCGCGATCATCGCCGCATGGACCTACACAGGCTCGTCACGCCCCTACGGGTACGACGGCTGGGGCGAGGTCTCCGTGTTCGTGTTCTTCGGGCTCGTGGCCGTGCTCGGAACGATGGTCGCGCAGGCCGGGCAGATCACGTGGTGGGCCGTCGTCGCGGCTGCAGGAGTGGGCTTCACCTCCGTCGCGATGCTCATGGTGAACAACATCAGGGACATCGAGACGGACTCGCTCACCGGCAAGCGGACGCTCGCCGTGAGGCTCGGACCCCAGCGGGCACGTCATGCGTTCCTGGGCGTGATGATGGCGCCGGTGCTGTGCGCCGTGATCGTCTCGTTCGCGCACCCGTGGGCGCTGCTCGCGACCATCACCGCCCTGCCCTCACTCCTGGTGGGACTCGCGGTGCGAGGACCCTTCGAAGGAAGAGCCCTCGCACCGATCTTCGCCGCGACCAGCGCCGTCGGCATGGGCTACGGCGTCCTGCTCGCGATCGGACTCGCGATCTAGGAGTCCTGCAGGCAGTCGCCCGCGCGGTGGTGTCCGCCCATACGGCCGCCGCCACGCGTCCCGTCGGCCAGATCGGCGAGGTCGTCGTCGGTCAGCACCTCCGGCTCGTAGGCGACGTCCAGGCGATCCAGGTTCACCACGAAGGCGTCGAGGTGGTTCGCGCTCGCCGTCTCCAGCCGGGAGAACAGCAGATCGATCGACTCCTCGTCGGTCGCCCTCTCCCGCAGATCCGCGATGTCGGTCTCCTCGACAAGCGCGCCCACGGTGAGCGCCTCCACCTCCGAGCCGAGGCCCTGGGCGAGCAGCGTGTCGTACAGGTCCTGCAGTCCGTCGTCGTCGAACTCACCGACGTCGTTGCCCTCGGTCGGGTCGTCGAGCCCGTAGGCGTCGAGCAGCGACGCGACCGCCTCCTGGTGATGGGCCTCCGCGGAGGCGATCATGTCGAACACCCGCAGATCCCACTCGTCGCCGAACGCGACATACAGGTCGTGCGCGAGCTTCTCCTCCTCGACCATGAACGCGAGCGCCTCGGCATCCTCGTCGCTCAGGTCCCCGTCGACCAGGTCGAGCGCCGCCGTGCCGTCGCCGGGTCGGGACATCATCCCGCCCCGACCGCGGTAGCCGTCGCCGTCGCCATCGCCGTCGCATGTGCCGTCGCAGTCCTGGTCTCGGTCCCGTGTCTGGTCTGCGAGGGTCAACCGATCCGTGTCACCCTGGCCGGCCTCCGACGCGGACATCGCGTCGATCCCGAAGGCCGCGGCAGGGACCAGCACCAGGCCGATGCCTCCAAGCACCGCCCCGATCGTCCTGTTCCTCATGATGAGCTCCTTTCCTGACATCCTCAGGACATCAGGCGCAGGTGGAGCCTTCAGAGGGTTCCTGTGAAGATTCGATGAAGCCGGCGGCTACCGCCCCTCGGCCTCGTCGTCCTCCTCCGCGTCGAGCTCGCGCAGGCCCCTCTCGGAACGGTTGACCCAGCCCTCCATCTGCGCCTGCGCGCGCACGCGCATGCCGGGCAGCGCGACGTAGCCGATCGCCCAGGCGATGAGCATCGCCATGAGGAGCGTGACCACGTCGAGGACGTTCAGAAGCCACAGGACGCCGGCGACCGCGAGGAAGATGCCGGTCCGTGCAGCCCAGTAGGCGAGGACTCTCATGCGGCCACACGATACCCGCGGGTTAGAGTGTCCAGATCATGCGTGCGCTCCCCTACCTCGCAGCGGTGGCTCTGGCGGTCTACTGCATCGTCGAGATCGTCCAGCATTCCGACTCGCGCCCTCACCGGCTCCCCAAGTGGGCGTGGATCCTCATCGTGGTGCTCCTGCCCTTCCTTGGTCCTGCCGCCTGGCTGTTCATGAGGTTCGTGGACCCGTTCGGCGAGGACCCCGTGGAGCCGGAGCCTGGCCCTCGCGCTCCCGACGACGACACCGCCTACCTCAAGTGGCTCGAGGAGCGCACCAAGCGTCGCAAGGGCGACGGCAAGGGCGGCGCGCCGAAGTAGTCCACACCAGGCCCTTCGTTCCCGCGCGCGGGTGGCTGCCGGGGTCTAGAGTGACGCTCCATGCGGGTCATCCTGTTCCTGGCGTACATCGCGCTGGTCGTGTACTGCCTTGCCGACGCCATCCAGCACCCCGACTCTGAGCCGTACCGCCTTCCGCGATGGGCCTGGATCGTGATCATCCTGCTGTTCCCGTACATCGGTGCGGGCACGTGGCTGTTCCTCAAGTTCGTGAACGGCGGCTCCTCGGCACGCAGGCCCGCGCCGAGGGCGGTCGCGCCCGACGACGATCCCGAGTACCTGATCTGGCTGCGCGAGCAGGAGCGCCGTCGCCGCCTCGAGGAGGGCGACAAGGGCTGAGGCCGCGCGTGGACGTCGCGCGCCGTCGCCGAACGCCTCAGGTGAGGGGCGGCGTACGGCCTCTCAGGCGCCGTACAGCTCGAGCGCTGCGGCGAGGGTGACAGGCACGTCGAAGTCGCGGACACGGCGCTGCTGCGACGCGTGGATCGCCGCGCGGCGCTCGGGATCGGAGATCAGCAGCTCCAGGAGGAGCGAGAACGCGCGGGTGTCGCGCGCGTCGACGAGCACCCCGTCGTCCTGAAGCACGAACCTGTAGCCCGGATTGTCGCCGCCGACGACGACCCCCGCGCCCGCTGCCATCGCCTCGATGAGGACGATCCCGAAGCTCTCGCCGCCTGTCGCCGGGAAGACGGCGATGTCCGCGTCGGCGTAGAACTGTGCCTTGTCCTCCTCCGCGACGAAGCCCTCGAGAGAGATCTCCCTCTCGAGGCCCTCCTCCGCGACGAGCGCCTCGACGGAGCCGAGCAGCGGCCCGCGTCCGCCCATGCGCACGTGGATCCGATCACGGGACTCGGGCGGAAGCGCGGACACCGCCTCGATCAGCTCCCGGACCCCCTTGCGCTCCACGAAGCGGCCCAGGAACGACACCGTGAGAGGCCGCGAGCCATCGTCGACGGGCCGCGGGCGGGCTGCCTCGGCACGGAACGCGTCCACGTCCACCAGGCAGCTCACGAGCGTGCAGTCGATGCCGAACGCCTGCTTGGCGAACCCGACCGCGGGCTCGGAGACGGCGGAGAAGGCGTCGAACAGCTGGAGGTTGCGCCGGAGGATCCTGCCCAGGAGGGCCGTGCCGAGCTCGCTCACCTTGCCGTCGGGGAGGATGTGGAACGTGCCGACGATCCGGACGTTGTCGCCGAGCACGCGTCGAGCCTCCTGCACGACCCGTCCTGCGAAGACGGGTGAGTGCGGCATCTGGACGTGGATCACGTCGGGCCGCTCCTGCTCGAGCCACTCGCGCAGCAGGCGACGTGACGCGGGCCTCGGAGTGCGCAGGCCGTTGCCGTTGAACGTGACACCGATGTTGGCGGTGAGGGAGACGGCGGGAAGGTCGTCGCGCACGTCGCCCGAGCACGCGTACACGACGTCATGGCCGGCTCCCTGCAGGGCTGCGCCGAGGGCGGTGACGTACTGCTGAACCCCGTCGGGCCTGGCGATGCTGTCGTCGAGCACGAACGCGATCTTCACGCGTCGAGCCTAACGGGAGCGTCGGGGCCCGGTCTCAGGCCCGCCGCGGTCACGCGTAGGTGTGCAGGCCCTGGAAGAACAGGTTGACCACCGTGAAGTTCATGATGAGCGCGACGAACGCGGCGATCGACAGCCAGGCCGAGCGTCGGCCCAGCCAGCCCTGGGTGGTGCGCGCGTGCAGGTAGGCCGCGTACAGCACCCAGATCACGAACGACCAGACCTCCTTGGGGTCCCAGCCCCAGTAGCGGCCCCACGCGTGCTCGGCCCACACGGCACCTGCCATGACGGTGAAGGTCCACAGCACGAAGCCGACCGCGTTGAGGCGGAACGCGACCGCCTCGAGCTTCTGCGCGGAGGGGATCGCCTCGAACCAGGTGGCGCGCTGGGTCCAGCGGGCGAGGCCGTTGCGGACGCGGATCCCGAGCCGGCGGATCGCTCCCCCGGTCAGCTCGCGCTCGCCGTCGGTGCGCTCGTACTGCAGGAGCTGCAGCGTGGTCGCGACGGCAGCGACGATGAACACTCCGGTGGAGATGATCGCGATCGCGACGTGGATGACGAGCCAGAAGCTCTGCAGCGCAGGCCTCAGACCTGTCGACTCGGCGTACAGGACCGTGAGGCCGATGCCGAGCGCGATCGTGGCGAAGCCCGTCACGCCGGCGCCCAGGAACGTCCAGTCGCGGCGCGCCTGCACGATGCCGAACACGGCGACGGCGACGAACGAGCCCGTGATCGTGTACTCGTACATGTTCGACCACGGCACGTGCCCGGAGTCGAGACCCCGCGCGATCAGCCCGACGAGGTGCAGGAGGAGGCCGGAGTACATGGCGGCGCGTGCGGCACCGAGGGCGCGGTCGGCCCCCGAGCGACGCGGAAGATCCGTCTCGTCGCCGTCGTCCACGACGAATGAGGTGGCGCCGGAGGCCATGGCGGCCACTGCGGCGTCGTCTCCTCCACCGACGGCGACACGCTCCTTCGCGGGAGCGGCGGCCTCAGCGGTGGTCGACGACGCGGCGCCGGCGCCCTGACGCGCCTGGATGCGCTCGTCGGCGACGCGGGACAGGCGGATCGACCAGGCGACCATCGCGATGGCGTAGAGCGCCGCCGCGGCCCAGAGCGTCACGAGGGACAGGAGCTGGGGGGACATCATTCCTCCTCGACGCGCCGGACGCGGCCGGTGGCCGCGTCGAGGACCCGACGCATCTCGTCTACGGCCCCGGCGTCGTGGGCGGGCGCCATGATGGCCGCGCGCACCACTGTAGTCTCCCCGCCCGCAGCGGGCGTGAGAGGGGCGACCAGCCACAGCCTGCGCCGGGGAGCGAACAGGCTGAGGGCGAGCCCCACGAGCGCCCCGATGGACGCGGCGAGGAGCCACGGCAGGGACGGGTCGGCGCGAAGGTCGAAGGCGCCATAGCGGGGGGTGTCGTTCCAGGTGAACGTTCCGAGGCCGTCGGGCAGCTCGACCGTCTGCCCGGGGACGAGCGCGACGGACCACACGTTCCCCGCCTCGTCACGCATCGGGCTGAGCTGCGACTCGTCGAGGACGTACACGTTCTGCGGGATGCCTGTGTCGAGGCCCAGGTCGCCGGAGTAGCCGCGCAGCAGCATCATCGGGTTCGCGAGGTCGGGGTGGGCGGACACGAGCGTCTCGCCGTTGTCCGCGGCGGTCGGCAGCAGCGTGGCGAGGAAGCCGAGCTGCTCTCCGGAGGTGACGTCGGGCACCTTGACGACGCCGGTCGACGTGTAGACCCCGTCCTGAGGCAGGTAGGGCACGGCGTCGGAGAAGGCGACGTTGCCGTCGGAGTCCACCACGGTGATCTCAGGGGCGTAGCCGTTGCCCTGGAGGTAGATCTTCCCGCCGTCGACCTGCAGCGGCCGGTTGACCTGGATCTGCGTGGAGACCGGATCCGTCTCGGGCTCCTGCAGGGTGACGTGCGCGGTGAAGTCCTCGGCGAGGCCTTGGACGTTGAAGGCGGCGTCCAGCTCGTCGAGCGTCAGGCGGAACGGCTCGAGGCTGGACTCGCGGAAGAGGTTGCCGGAGCTGAACGAGTCGTAGTCGACCACGGAGTTCGTGAACGAGTCGCCTTCGACGATGATCGCCTGGCCACGGTAGGTGAGGAGCGATCCGACGGCGACGGCCGCGAGGATGCCCACGAGCGACAGGTGGAAGATCAGGTTGCCGAGCTCGCGCAGGCCCTCGCCGTTGGCCGACAGGGCGAGCTCCGTCTCGACACCCTCCTGCCGCGATGGCCGCTCGTCCACGCGCACCCGCCAGCCGAGCAGCGAGCTCGCAGGCCGACGGATGAGGTGGGACCTGGCGGACTCGAAGGCGGCGGCGACGTCCGCGGTCTCGGCCTCGTCGCGGTTCTCGTAGCGGTCGAGCCGCGCGGGCACGGGCGGCACCGGCGAGCGCAGGTTGCGCCAGTAGACGCGCACGCGCGGCAGGATGCAGCCGATCAGCGACGCGAACAGCAGCACGTAGATCGCCGTGAACCAGGCCGAGCCGAAGACGTCCAGGAAGCCGGTGGCGTCGAGGAAGCGCCCCCACCACCCGTTCTGCTCGATGAAGGCACGCGTGTTCGCGGCGTTCTGCGGCCA
The DNA here is from genome assembly GCF_030418315.1 of Demequina zhanjiangensis. Taxonomy (GTDB): domain Bacteria; phylum Actinomycetota; class Actinomycetes; order Actinomycetales; family Demequinaceae; genus Demequina; species Demequina zhanjiangensis. The sequence goes on along the minus strand of NZ_JAUHPV010000001.1, from coordinate 11,515 downwards.
CTGCGGCAGCACCGACCCGGGGATCGACGCGAGCGCGAGCAGCAGCAGGAGGATCAGTGCGACACGCATGGACGTGACCTGCCGCCACATCCACCGCCCCCAGCCCTTGACTCCCAGCCGGGGCGCGTCGGCGATCGCATAGTTGTCGATCTTCATCCGGGCCATCAGATCGCCACCCAGAAGCCGTCGATCCAGCCCTGCAGGAGCCCGGTGAAGCGATCCCACAGCCCGGTGACGAGCGCGACGCCGAGCACGATCAGCAGGGCGCCGCCCACGCGCATCAGGGCGAGCCTGTGGCGCCGCAGCCAGCCCAGCACCTTGCCCGAGCGCTCGAACCAGACGGCGAGGATCACGAAGGGCAGGCCCAGTCCCAGGCAGTAGGCGAACGCGAGGATCGCGCCTTGCGTCTGCGACGCCTCGTTGAGGCCGAGCGTGAGCACCGCGGACAGCGTCGGACCGATGCACGGGGTCCAGCCGAGCCCGAACGCGGCACCGAGCAGCGGGGCGCCGGCGAGTCCCGCGCGCGGGCTCACATGGATGCGCCGCTCCGCCTGGAGGAACGGCATGGCGCCCATGAAGGCGAAGCCCATGACGATGATCACCACGCCCAGCACCCTGGTGAGCACGTCCATCTGGGCTTGAAGCTGCGCGCCCGCCGACGAGGCGAGGAAGCCGAGGCCGACGAAGACGACGGAGAAGCCGAGCACGAAGAGCAGGGCGCCCAGGATCAGTCGCGGGCGCGAGGCCGCGGTCCGGCCGCCGTTCGCGCCGACGCCGGCGCCGGCCATGCCGGACACGTAGCCCAGGTACCCGGGCACGAGCGGGACGACGCAGGGCGAGGCGAAGCTGACCAGGCCGGCGAGCATCGCGATGGGGATGCCGACGAGCAGCGATCCGGTGAGGATCTGCTGCGCGAGGTCCCCGCCGAGCGAGGCGGCGACGCTCACGCGGTCTCCTGGGCCGCGGGCGAGGCGCTCGGGACGTCGGTCAGCGACAGCTCGAGCCCGGTGGCCGCCGCGGCCTCCTCGACGAGCGAGCGCAGCGTCGAGGGCTCGATGCGTCCGACGGCGCGGGCGTAGAGGCGGCCCTCAGGGTCGAGGACGAGCGTGGTCGGCACGGCGTTGATCGCGATGACGCCCTGGAGCTGCGCGGTCGCGCCGCCATCGTTGTCGTCGATGCTCGGGTACTCGATCCCGAAGGTGCGGTCGAAGGCGTCGGCCGTCTCGGCGCCGTCACGCGAGTTCACCCCGACGAGCTGCACGCCGTCCTCGGCATCCAGAGCGGCGAGATCGGGCGCCTCGGCACGGCACGGCGGGCAGGCCGCGTACCAGGTGTTGATGACCACCACCTCGCCACGCCAGTCGGCGACGTCGATCTCCGTGCCATCGAAGGCGGTGCCCGTCAACGGCAGGTCGGCGCGGTCGTCGTCCGAGAAGATCGTGACGGTGCCGTCGCCGCTCACGTAGCCGGGCGACTGCGGCGCATCCTCGGGCGCGCAGGCGGTGAGCGCGAGCACGATCGCGAGGACGATCGCGGCGAGGATGATCAGGCGGGACCCTCGCTTCATCGAGGCACCTCGATGTGGGCGGCAGGCTCGCGGTACTCCATGGAGACCGCCTCGCCGTCGGCGAAGGTGAACGAGGTGAGTGACGCCAGCCCGCACTCACGCGAGCGCGGGTCGTGCACCAGCGAGCGGTGCTCGAACGTGGAGCGCGCCACCCAGATCGGCAGCTGGTGGCTCACCATGATCGTCTCGCCGTCCGGGGTCGTGGCGGCCGCGTCGCGCAGCGCGGCCCACATGCGTGCCGTCTGCTCCTTGTACGGCTCGCCCCACGACGGCCGGAACGGGTTGCGCAGGCGCCACAGGGACTTGAGGCTGAGGAGGTCCTTGGGGCCCGACGGCAGGGGCGAGCCCTCCCAGATGTTGCCCGCCTCGATGATCCGCGGCTCAGTGTCGATCTCGAGGCCATACGCCTCGGCGATCGGACGCGCCGTCTCCTGCGCGCGCTGCAGCGGGGAGGCGACCACACGCCGGATGTCGACGCCGCGAGCCCTCAGATCGTCGGCGACGGCACGGGCCATCGCCTGGCCCGTGTCCGAGAGCCTGAATCCGGGCAGGCGCCCGTAGAGCACCTTCTCGGGGTTGTGGACGTGGCCGTGGCGCAGCAGATGGACGACGGGCATGGTGCCCATTGTCACCCGCGCGCGAGGCTCTTCGGTACCCGCCGGGGTGTGCGGGCCGCCGAGCGAGGGTCAGTCGGCGTCGTGCTTGGCCAGCGCGGAGGCGAGCAGCGTCGGCTCGATGCGCCAGAAGGCCACCGTCTCGCCGTCGACCGCGACCACGGGAACCTCGTCTCCGTAGCGCTCCTTGAGCTCCGGATCGGCGTCGATGTCGACCTCCGTCCAGAGCACGTCGAGCTCGGCGCAGACGGCCTGCACCACCCCCCTGCCCTCATCGCAGAGGTGGCAGCCCTGACGGCTGTAGAGGACGACTCGCTCGCTCATGCGCCCAGGATAGGTTCCCCTCGCGAGGATGTCCTGGCCCCGAGGTCCTCGTGCGCAAGAGGGAGTGCTGCTTCGCACACGGGTCCTTGAGGGGTGCCCGCGTCTCGCTAGAGTGGGTCGGGTGACTGCCCGTCAGCCCGCCCCCGAGCCTGGCACGCGGATCGCGGCGTTCTTCGACGTCGACAACACGATCATCCGCGGTGCCAGTGCCTTCCACATCGCGCGGGGGCTGAAGCAGCGCGGCTACTTCGGCAACCGGGATCTGATCCATTTCGCCTGGGAGCAGTTCAAGTACAACATCTTCGGCGAGTCCAAGGAGCAGATGGCGTCCGTCCGCCAGGAGGCGCTGTCGATCGTCAAGGGATGGTCGGTCGCGGAGATGAACGCGATCGGCGAGGAGGTCTACGACGAGGTCCTCGCCCTGCGGATCTTCCCCGGTACCAAGGCGATCATCGACGAGCACCGTGCCCAAGGGCACGAGGTGTGGCTCGTCACGGCCTCCCCCGTCGAGATCGGCCGCCTGATCGCACGACGACTCGGCGCGACGGGCGCGCTCGGCACCATCGCGGAGCACAAGGGCGGCTACTACACGGGAGTGCTCGTCGGGTCGATGCTGCACGGCAACCACAAGGCCGACGCGGTCAAGGGCCTCGCCGACGAGCGCGGGCTCGCGCTCGACCGCTGCTTCGCGTACGGCGACTCCATGAACGACTCCCACATGCTCGAGGTCGTCGGCCACCCGTGCGCCATCAACCCCGACCGGCGGCTGCGTGTCCACGCCAAGCGCAGCAAGTGGCCCGTCAAGGACTTCCGCGGACGCAACAAGGAGGGCCGACGCGGCATCGTGCGCGCCTCGCTCACCGGATCCGTATGGGCGCTCATGGCGGTGCTGCGCGGGATCAAGCGCGCCGCATGCGCGCCGTTCACGCGTGGGCGCGGCCAGCAGGCCGACGAGTCGTAGCCTCCTCGCGCCAGCTCCCGGCGGCGCTCGTCGCGCCGCGCCACGGCCACCCTGCCCTGCGCGCAGCCCCGAGAAGCTCCACGCGGCGAGAAGCACGAAGCCCGCACCGCCGTGAGGCGATGCGGGCTTCCGGTCGTCAGGCGCGACGCGCGTGGGCGCGACGCTCTGCTGCGACTACTTCTTGTTGCGGCGCTGGTGGCGCGTCTTGCGAAGGAGCTTGCGGTGCTTCTTCTTCGACATGCGCTTGCGGCGCTTCTTGATGACGGAACCCATGGGTCCCTCCCTCGAGATCGGCTAACTGACGGGCGTCCTGCGCGCAGGACGCGACAGACAGTGGACTAGCCTACCGCGCCTGCGGACCTGTCGTCATCTTCGGTCTGGATGCCGCCCGTGAGCTGGGCCTGCTGCATGAACTCGTCGACCGCCGCCTGGGGCACTCGGAAGGATCGGCCGAAGCGCACTGCGGGCATGTCTCCCGCGTGGACCCACCGGTAGACCGTCATCCGCGAGACGCGAAGCATGTCCGCAACCTCGGCGACGGTCAGGAAGGTGGTGCGCGGCGCGTTCTCGTCGGCCATGTCCAGGTGTCTCCTTCAGCTCATCCAGCGCAGATATCGGCTGAATGCTCCCTCCACTGTAGGGGCTGATGTGACAGTTGTGAAGGCGAACGAAAGTGCCGATAGTGGGGTGAGGACCGTCGCTACGATGGCCCACGGCTCTGCGTCTGCGGGGCCCGCACCGCAGAGCATGCGCGCCCGCGAGCGCGCGAGGGGACGTGGATGAGCAGGCTGGGCGATTTTCGCGAGGCCCTCGGCGACTGGATCGACGATGTCGCCCTGCGGTCGCCTGCCCGGCTCGCGATGAGCGTGTTCGCCACCGTCATCCTGATCTTCACCGGTCTGCTGTCCCTGCCCTGGGCCACCGCCTCGGGAGAACGGGCGGACTTCGCCGACGCGCTCTTCACGGCGACGTCCGCCGTCTGCGTGACGGGACTCACCACGGTGGACACGGGCGTCTACTGGTCGGACTTCGGCAGGGTCGTCATCCTGCTGGGCATCAAGGTGGGTGGCCTCGGCATCATGACGCTCGCGTCGATCCTCGGCCTCGCGGTGTCGCGTCGCCTGGGCCTCACGCAGCGCATGCTCGCCGCCGACGAGGCACGCGCGGGCGGTCTGGGCGACGTGAAGCAGCTGCTGCGCACGATCATCATCGTCTCGACGGGAGTCGAGGTGATCATCGCGCTGATCCTCTTCCCGCGCTTCGTGATCGACGGGCTGCCGATCCTCACGTCTGCGTGGCACGCGGTCTTCTACGCGGTGTCCGCGTTCAACAACGCGGGCTTCGTGCCCAACCCCACGGGGATCGTCGAGTACGCGGGCGACCCGTGGGTGAGCGGGCCGATCGCGATCGGCGTCTTCATCGGCGCGCTCGGCTTCCCCGTCTACCTGAACCTGATCAGGGCGTGGAAGACGCCGCGCATGTGGAGCCTCCACACCAAGCTGACGCTCGTCATGGTGGTCATCCTCAGCTTCGTGTCCGCGGGCCTGCTGGCGTTGTTCGAGTGGAACAACCCGAACTCGCTCGGCCCGGAGAACCTCGGCACCAAGCTCATCACCGTCTTCTTCGGCAGCATCAACCAGCGCTCCGGCGGGTTCGCGGCCATCAGCCATGAAGGCATGTATGAGCACACGTGGCTGCTGGAGGAGGTGCTGATGTTCATCGGCGGCGGCTCCGGCGGCACCGCAGGAGGCATCCGCGTCACCACGCTCGCCGTGCTCGTGCTGGCGGTCGCCGCGGAGGCGCGCGGACGCCGCGACATCGAGGCCTTCGGCAAGCGCATCGGTACCGAGACCCTGCGCCTCGCCGTCGCGGTCACGCTCGTGGGCCTCACGTTCGTGCTGATCGGCGCCGGCCTGATGCTCGCATGGACCGCTCACCTGGGCTGGACGCTCGACAAGGTCCTGTTCCAAGTAGTCTCGGCATATGCGACGTGCGGACTCTCCGTGCTCTCGGGCGACGAGATCGCCGAGATGCCCGACGCGGTCAAGCACCTCACATCCGTGCTCATGTTCGCGGGGCGTCTCGGCTCCGTCACGATCGCGGCGGCGCTCGCGCTGAACAAGCAGCGCAGAGTGATCCGCTACCCGTCAGAAAGGCCCCTCATTGGCTAGCAACGACACCACCTCGTCGGGCGTCCTCGTCTTCGGCCTGGGACGTTTCGGATCCGCGCTCGCCGACGAGCTGGACAACATGGACGTCGAGGTCCTCGCGGTCGAGCGCGACGCCGACCTCGTCGAACGCTGGTCCAAGCGCCTCCCCGTGGTGGAGGCCGACGCGACGGATCCGCGCACGATGGAGCAGATCGGCGCCTCGGACTTCGGGGCCGCCGTCGTGGGCGTCGGCACGTCGCTCGAGGCCTCCGTGCTCATCACCGGAAACCTCGTCGACGTCGGCATCCCCGAGATCTGGGCCAAGGCCATCTCGAACGAGCACAAGCGCATCCTCCTGCGCATCGGCGCCCACCGCGTCGTCCTCCCCGAATCCGAGTCGGGCACCCGCGTCGCGCACTCCGTGGGCGGCAAGATGCTCGATTACATCGAGGTCGAGGACGGCTTCGCGATCGTGAAGATGAGACCCCCGCGAGAGACCCACAACTTCCGGCTCGAGGAGCTGGACCTTCGCAGCAAGTGGGACCTGCAGGTCATCGGCGTGAAGGTGCCCGGCGAGGACTTCGAGTACGGCGGCCGCGACACCCTCATCACGCCCGACTGCATCCTGGTGGTCGGTGGCGACTCGGACGTGCTCGAGAGGTTCTCGCAGCGGCCCTAGCGGCACGCGTAGAGTGGCCCTGGGGACGGCATCACCAGGGGGAACGCATGACCATGGGGGACGACGCTGCGCGAAAGCAGCCCGGTACGCCTGTCGCCGCACCTGTGCGGCAGAGGGCGGAGAAGGGCACCCTCGCGATCTGGGCCACGGCCGCCTACGCGTTCCTCTGGGCCGGCACGAACGGCTACTACCTGATCGCCGGACAGAGGCCTTCGGACAACCCGTACCTCCTCTCGATGGTCGCCGGCGTCGTCTCATGGATCGCCCTGTCGGAGTGGACATGCAGGGTCGCTGAGGCACGGCGCGAGAGAGGCACCAGGCTGCCGAGCAACGCGTGGATCTGGTTCGCCTGGCTCATCCCTGTCGTCTCCCTCTTCTCCCCCGCGAAGACGATCTCGAAGCTGGAGCTCCTGCGCCCGGTGCGTATCGGGCTGCTGCTCGCGTGGTGGCTTCCCTGGCTGGTGGCGAATCAGCTCTCGTTTCGCGGCCATGCGGAGCACGACGCCTCCACCCTCGTCGTCGAGACCATCGCGATCGTCGTCTCGTGGCTCGCGCTGCAGGCGATCATCCGCCGTATCAGCGATGATTCCGTGATCTAAACGCGCCCGTATCGTGACCGCCCAACGCTTCTGCCGGGCTGAGCGTCTCCCTAGCATGAGGACTATGAGCGCACTTCCGGGGGGAATGCGACGCAGGGCGCGTGGCGCCGGCGTCATCGCAGTGCTGATCGCGGCCGCGACGGTGTTGGCCGGCTGCTCGTCCTCCGCGGATGAGTCGATGGGGTACGACGGCGGTGCCGACTCTGTGGACGCCGCGGCCGTGGCCGAGGACTACGCCGGCGAGGAGGCGATGGCCGACGACGCGGCCGAGGCGCCGAGCGCCGACAGGTCCGTCATCGTCACGGGCTCGATCTACATGACGGTCGACGAGCCGGTCGCCGCGGCCGACCAGGTCGTGATGATCGTCGAGTCCTCCGGCGGACGCGTCGACGGACGCAGCGAGGTGGCCCCGGACGAGGACTTCGGCGGCCAGGCCACCCTCACGCTCCGGATCCCTGCCGACCAGCTGGACGCGATCATCGAGAGGTTCCGCACGCTCGGCACCATCGACGAGCTCAGCACCGACAGCGTGGACGTGAGCACCGAGGTGACCGACCTCGACGCGAGGATCTCCACGCTGCGCGCGTCGACCGAGCGCATCGAGGGCCTCCTTGCCGAGGCGGAGGACATCAGCGACATCATCGACCTCGAGGACGAGCTGTCGAGCCGTCAGGCGCAGCTCCAGAGCCTCGAGGCGCAGCAGCGCGGCCTGAACGACCAGGTGTCGCTGTCCACGATCTACCTCTCGCTCACCACCGAGCCCGTGGTCGTCGTCGTGGACGACGACACCCCGTCGAACTTCTGGGAGGGCCTGGTCGACGGCTGGGAGGCACTGGTCGGTGCCGTCTCGGTCGGGCTGGTGGTCGTCGGCGTCCTGCTCCCCTGGGTCGCGGTCGGCACCATCATCGTGCTGATCGTCGTCGGCATCGTCCGCTCGCGCAGGTCGCGCCGCCCCTCGGCGCCTCCCGCGCCTGCACAGCCGGCCCCGGTTCCCGCGACGGCGAGTGCACCCGACTCAGAGGCCACAGCGCCTTCACAGGCCGACGCCCCGAGCGCCCCCACCCCGCCGTCGTCCTGAGCTGGTTCAGCCGTCACACGCGCAGGAGCGCCTCGACCACCTCGTCGTCGGTGGTCTGCCTGAAGTCCTCGAACCACTGCCCCACGGCCTCGAACCTGCGCGGCACGAGCACGGCGATCGCCGCGTCGGCCTCATGCGAGAGCGACTCGATGACCTCAGGCGGTGCGACCCCTGCCGCGACGATCACCCGGGCGGCGCCCCTCTCGCGGCAGACGGCGATCGCGGCGCGCACGGTGCCGCCGGTCGCGATCCCGTCGTCGACGAGGACGACCGTGCGACCGCGCACCCGCGGCGCGGGACGGCCCCCGCGGTAGGTCGCGACGCGGCGCTCCAGCTCGGCACGTTCGCGCGCGATCACCGTCTCGATCACGGTCTCACCCATGCCGAGCATCGCAAGCGTCGCCTGATCGAGCACCTGCGCGTCGTCCTCTCCGATCGCACCGAAGCCGAACTCCTCATGACCCGGGACGCCGAGCTTGCGCACCACCAGCACGTCGAGCTCGAGATCGAGCGCATCGGCCACCGACCGGGCCACCACCGCTCCGCCGCGCGGGATGCCGAGCACGAGCGCGTCGTCGCCCGCGAGCAGCGGCTCCAGGAGCCGCGCGACCGCCCGTCCCGCGTCGGCTCGATCTCGCAGGATCTCCATATCCCCAGGGTAGGCAGGCCTCCCCGAAATCGTGCGCTACTGTCGGTTGACACCGCGTGGCAACGACGTCGCGCCGCACCAGGGACGCACATGAACTCTTCAGAGAACACCTCCTCCGACCCCGCTCAGGGCCACGACGGCGCCGTCCCCGCGCAGCCTCACCCCGAACTCGCCGCCACGGTGCTCCGCGCCGCAGGTCTCGCGAAGGCCTGGACGGGCGCGCACACCGGCGCGATCGTGCTGAGTGCGCTCGCGCTGATCGCGTCGACGTCAGGCCTGGTGTCGCTCGGCGCGGAGGCGATCGTGCTGGACGCGCTGACGCTCGTGACCGCGGTCGGCGGGTGGATCCTCTTGTGCGCGTGGATGATCGCGGTGCGCGACGTCCTCGCGGCGCGGGGTGCGGCGGTGCCTGAGACGTGGAAGATCTGGGTGCCGTGGCTGATCCCGATCTACGCATGGTTCGGGCCCTTCCTCGCGATGCGCGCTCTCACGTCGCACGTGGAAGAGCTCCGTCAGGTGCGCGCGCGCTGGTGGGCGGGCTTCGTGCTCTCCAACGTCATGTGGTTCCAGGCGTCGCTCTTCGCGAGCACGGCTCTCGCGACGATGGGGCTCACGTTCTCGGCGGTCGCCATCGTGACCTCCTACCTGGCGCTGCGGACACTGATCGACCGCACCACGGACTCGCTCTCGACCGGCCCGCTCAGCGCAGGCTGACCGCTCGGCGAAAGGTTCAGCGCTCGGCACACGGGCCGCTCGGCTCAGGCCTGCGCGCCGAGCACCCCCCTCGTGACAGAGTCGCCCGAATGGGTCGGCACGCCGTCGAGCGGCTCCACGGAGATGTCCACGATCGGGAACGATGCGACGTCGAAGCCTGCGGGGATCTCCAGCTCCGCGTGGCCGCCCGTGAGCGGGCCCAGGCTGATCATCCCCTCGACAGACGTGTCGATCAGCCACACCTCGAGATAGGCGTCGGTGACGGACGCCGTGTCGGTGTCGATCACGAGCACCTCGGTACCGTCCTCGCGCTGCACGACCTCCGCTGTCCCGGCGGGCGCGTCGTCCGCGAGCGCCGCGAGCGGAGCCGTGGCCACCACGGTGCCCTGCAGGCCGGGCTCCGCGCCGCCGAGCAGCGAGACGCCGAATGCGCCGACCACGACGCCGGCCGCAGCCGCGGTCGCTGCGAAGGCCCAGCGGGGCATACGGCGCGCGCGGCGGGCGGCGAGCTCGTCTGCCGCTCCTGCACCCGAGCCCGAGCCCGAGCCCGAGCCTTCAAGGGTCGGCGCAGCGCCGACGGTCGCAGAGACGGTCTGCGGCGATGCGCCGGGCGACCCCTGATCCTCCGAGAGCTCGTCCTGGATCGCCTCCCACACGCGCGCGGGCGGCGCGACGAGGGTCACGGGACCTGCGCCCACGGCGCGGGCCATCGCGTCCACGTAGGCGTCGACCTCGGCTCGGCAGGTCGAGCAGCCGTCGACGTGGACGGCGTCGTCGGGGGTGCCGTCGCCCAGCGCGAGCGCGGCGAGCGCCTCCTCCTCAGGATGCCTGGGCATCGTTCACCTCCCATCGTTCCCGCAGGGTCATGAGACTCCTGCGCAGATGACTCTTCACGGTTCCGAGCGGCATGTCGAGCCGTTCGGAGATCTGCTGATGCGTGGCGCCTTCGTAGAACGCGAGCGACACGATGGTGCGTCGTGGATCGCCAAGCGCCTCGATGTCGTAGGCGATCTCGACGGCGTCGGCCTCCCTGTCGGACACCGCCGGCTCCGCGACGTCCTTCACCGCCGCGAGGCGACGCGACTCGCGACTCCGCGCATCGAGCGCGTCGGCGATGCGCCGCTTCGCGATCCCGACGATCCAGCCTCGGAGGTCCCCGCGATCAGGGTCGAAGCCGTCTCGGCCTCTCCAGGCCGAGACGAACGTCGCCTGCGTCACGTCCTCCGCGTCCGCGGCGTTCCGCAGCGCCCGGAGTGCAAGGGTATGGATCAGGGCCGACACGTCGCGGTAGAGCTCCTCGAGCGCAGTGTCGTCTCCGGCAGAGAAGCGGCGCGCGAGTTCGCGGGGATCGGGAGCAGGGTCGACGGCAAGGTCGGCGACCATCGGCTCACCCCCGTCGGTGTCGAGTCGGACCGCGAGGCTCATGAGGCGTCCTCCATCGGCTCTGCCCACACTATGACATTGTCCGAGTAGCTGCGAGCATCCCAGTCGAACGAGCCTCCGCAGGTGACGAGCACCAGCCGCTCCTCGCCGGCACGGGAGAACACGGCGTCGAGGTCCACGTCCTGCTTGTCAGTCTGCTCGATGCGGGACACTCGATACTCGCGTCGGACCCCGTCGGCCGCGATGACGATCCGCTCGCCCTCGTCGATGTCTCGAAGCCTCGCGAAGGGGCCCAGCCCGGAGGGGTCGTCCACGTGGGCGGCGAGCACCACGTGACCCTCCCCAGCGGTCGCGCCGGGCCCGAACCTGTACCAGCCCGCGATGTCGGCTGACTCGGGCACCTCCATCTCGCCGTCCGAATCGACCCCCACGGGCACGATGCGCATGCCAAGGCCGAGTCCAGGGACGCTGAGGCCTGTCGGGGCGACCTCGGGCTCGGGCATCGCCTCCTCGGGCGAGGAGCCGGAGACGGCGATCGGGCCCGTGATCACGGGGGCGGTGATCTCGGGAACGGTCGGCTCCTCCGCAGCTGCGACCGGGAGAGTCGAGACGTCCAGCTCCGGTTCGGAGGCATCGCCCGCCGAACAGCCAGCGAGCACGACGATCGTCGCGAGAGCTGTGGCGACAAGTGACGTGCGCATGATGCTCCAGAGATGTCGGGGGGCTGGGGAGAACGAGGTGGCGGCTGCCGCGGTCAACGGGGGTAGTGGCCGCGACAGCCGCCGGGTCGGGGTGGG